>JBBCGE010000003.1:0-484950 GCA_037200545.1 Limisphaerales bacterium | reverse complement strand
CACCCACAGCCACGCGAACGGCGGCAATCTCCAGCGGTTTGGTTTGGTCAAATGTGTTCGCCGGAAAAGTCACGTTGCGGCGCTCACGCGTGAAAACGATCCGCGTAAAATCGCCGCCCGGCTCGTGCATCACAACTTCGCGCGTGGCCGAAAAATCCGGCGGCATCCGCACTTCCAATGACGCCAGCATCGCGCGGATATTTTCGTCCTTCGGCACCAGCGTCAACACCGCCAGGCTGCGGTTCGTCGCCACAGTGATGGTGAAGTCACCCGTCAGTGCATCAAGCTTGCCTTGATTCATCAGAACCATCTGGTCCATCACCCGCTTCAGCATTTGCGGAAACCCCAGCTTCAGCTTTTCCCATTTGCCGTCGTTCTGCTCGAATTGCGCGACAGACTTATGGCTCGCCAGCAGTATGGACTGGAACGGCGCGGTCGTTTCCCAGCGAATCTGGTCAGGCTCGTTAATCAACATCACGCCCTCGCTTTTCAACGGAGCGGCGAACAGCTTGAGCTGCCGTTCCTGGGTGAAATCGAGATACACCGATTTCAGCGAAGACATTTTATGCTGCAAGTCTTGCAGAATGAACTGGGGATTGGCGACCGGCTGCAACGCGTCGTCGTCCGCCGCAAGCACGGCGACCGCGAACATCAACCAGAGAACGGCAACCAGTTTTTTCATTTGAGAATTTTATCCAGCCGCACAACTTCGTAGCCGTGCTCCGCAAGTTAGCCAACAACAACTTCACAGTCAGCACCAAACGCTCGGCGGGAATGTTGCCATCGTGTAGCAAAATGATCCCGCCCGGTTCCAGTCGCCGGACGATACGCGCGACAATCTTTTGCGGATCGCCACCGAGCGTATCTAAACCGCGGACCGACCAGCCGATGACTTTCAATCCCAGCGCCTGCGCCACACGAAACGTGCGCGGATTAGATAAGCCCATCGGCGGGCGAAACCATGTCGGCGCAATGCCCGTGGCGGTTTGGATGGCCACCTGCGTTTGCGCCAGCTCGTCGCGAAGACGGGCGGCGGTAAAAAAATTTGTGGCGTTGCTGTGATTGAAGGTGTGGTTGCCGAGCAAATGGCCTGCGCGCAAATCCGCGCCGTCAGTTCCCGGTTTGCCGTGACATTTTTTCCGATGCAAAAAAATGTCGCTTCGATTTTTTCATCGCGCAGCAGGTCCAGCAATGCCGGGGTAGAACGCGCGTCCGGCCCGTCGTCGAACGTAAGCGCTACTCGGCGTTGTGAATTGTCGCCACTGCAGAGGAACGGGCCGAAAAAACTCATTTGCGGAATGGCAACCCCAAGGCTGACGCGAAAAAGCAACGCGACGACCGCCGTGACGAACAGGAAAACACTGCCCAAGGCCAGGGCAACCGCTGCGAGCAACAATGCAATGACTAAAGTGATGTGAAACCGGCTCATGGTTGCACCCAGCATAATGCCTTGCCGCCATGCGGCGACAGTGTGTAGAGCAGCACACTTTTTCGCTGCGTTCGCGCCAGTTCCACGGCGACGGAAAATCCGAACCCGGAAGCCGAATAAAATTCGCCACAGTGCTGCTTGTAAGTTTGATGTTCGAGCGGATGACTGGCATGCATCGCCAACGCCGCTGCGACTGCAGCATACTTTTCTTCAAGTTCCGGCCAGCCGCCGGCACCAGACAAAATCACATCCACCGCTTTGAGATCAACCGACGACGCAACCCAGTCCGCCTCGCATTCCGCATCAAATGGTTTTCGCCAGCGACCGAGTCGCACCGCCGTTACGCGTGCAAGAGGCGCGGATGCGGCTTCCGCACGCACGATGCTGGCGATCATCGCGCCTTCGCCGGGACGGATTTGTTCGTTCCACGTTCCCCAGCGCTGGCCGATGCCTAGAATATATTTGTTCAGTTCATCCACTGCACCCGTCAAGGCGCAGTCCGCCTCACCGTTGGCCAGTTGGGAAATTCCCTGCCACAGCGCGCATTCAAAAGAAATGTCGCCGCAGGTGGGCGCGGAATTCAGGCCGAACGCTTTCTGGTCAATGGCCACCTGCGCGGCGACGGCGTTGTGAACCGAGTTGGGAAACTGCGCGGGCATCGGCTCGCGTTCGTCCTTGGCGATCATGTTCTCAATGAACATCGCCGCCGTGTCGAGGCAGCCCATCCCCGTGCCGATGGCCACCGCCACACGTTGCGTCGGATCGGGCGTATGACTGCGACGCGCGGTCAGCAGCGCCATCTGGATCAGGCGGCTGAACCGGCGGCGTTGGTTCGGTGTGAGCGTGGCGGCATCGGCGAGCGGGCCGCAGTTGTGAACGGAAACTTTTCCCGGCGGCAACGGCGGATCAAGTTCGCGCCAACCGACTGCGCCTGGCCCGATGATTCCAAGACTGGCAGCGACCACCTGAACTGGCTTCGGTGCGAGTGTGTGCGGTGTGGTTTCTGGTTTTGAAAAAATCAACGTGGCATTGTTGCCGCCGAAGCCAAGTGAGTTGCTCATCACATGCGTCAATGCCGCCGGGCGCAACGTGGTGACTGGTTCCAGTCCGATGGCCGCATCGGGCATTGTGAAACCGGGATTAGGCGGCAATGCCTGTCGTCGCAAAGCTTCGACGCAGACGACGGCTTCAATCGCGCCGCTCGCGGCCAGCGCGTGGCCAAAAAATCTTTTAGTGCTGGAAAATGGCGGCACGGCCGCACCAAAAAGTTTTTTTAACGCTTTGCCTTCTGCCAGATCGTTATCCCGCGTGCCGGTGCCATGGGCGTTGATGTAACCAATGTCGGCCGCGTCCAGATTGGCACGGCGGAGTGCGGATTGCATCGCGGCCAGCGCGCCGCGCCTTCGGGATGCGGCGCGGTTTGCATGATGCGCGTCGCAGCTTGCGCCCCAACCCGTGAGGCGGGCGAGAATTTTTGCGCCGCGTTTTTGCGCAGATTCCTCGGATTCGATGACGAGTATGGCGGCACCTTCGCCCAGAGTCATGCCGCTGCGCGCCGCATCAAACGGGCGACAACCCGCCGCATCGGTGAGCAGCAGCGCATTGAATCCACCCCAAGTCATCAGCGACAGCGAATCCGCGCCGCCGGCGAGCATCACGTCAGCTTCGCCCGCCATGATGAGTTCCGCCGCCGTGGCGATGGCCAGCGCACTGGACGAACAGGCGGTGGCGATGGTCAGTCCGGGACCGAATAAACCAAAGTCGTTGGCGATCAGATCAAGGGTGGAATTGCACTCATGGAAGCGCGTCGGTCGCGCGCGCATTTTACCTCGTTTGATAAGTGCAGTAAGAAAATGTTCGCTGTCGAACGAGCCGCCGACGGAACAACCGAGGACGATGCCAGCGCGGTCAGCGACGGCGGGGAGATTGATTTTAGCCAAAGCCACGGCTTCGCACGCGGCGAGCCAGCCGAGTTTGTCGCTGCGTGAACCACGCAACGGGGCGCCGAGTTCAGCAAGGTCGCGCTTGATTTCGCCAACCGGCATCTGTCCGTAGCGCGGAGACTGAAACAGGCTCAACGGCCTGAGCCCGCTGGTGCCGCTGGTGATGGCCGCCCAAACTTCGTCCACGCCGCAGCCAGCCGCCGTCACGATGCCGAGACCGGTGATGACTGGAAAACGGGCGGACACTAGGTGGAACGTTTGGCGTTGACGAAAGCGGCGAGCGTGTTGACGGACTGGAACGCCGGACGACCTTCCTCCATGTCCTTGATCACGATGCCGAAATTTTTCTCCAGCATCACGACCAGTTCCAACGCGTCAATCGAGTCCAGTTCCAGTCCGCCCGCGCCAAACAGGGGCGCGTCGTCTGCAATCTGGTCAACGGTAATGTCCTGGATATTGAGCGACGTGATGATTTTTTCTTTGATTTCCTTCGTAGAGATTTCCATTGCGATTAAATCATGAAATTAGGCGCGAAATTTAGCACATAGCGACTCCATGTCACTATCAAACTCCTCCGGCAAAACCTGTCCGACACCATCACGCTGGAGAAAAAGCGCACAGACGTTCGATACGGGTAATGATTGAATTAGCTTGCCGCCATCGGCTGAAATGACCTGGCAATAAAGACACACACAGGCGTCCGCCTCGCCCCGCCAAAGCAAGTCCGCCGCTTCCGGCAGAACGTCCTGGCTATTGCCAACGAAACATAAATTGGGTCCGGTAAGCCGGTGCCGGATGGCAATTTCACCGATGGCCGCGCTGGGCAAGGTGTAGGCGAACAGCGTCGGACTGGGGCCGCCCAACGCATTCCGGCCTTTCCAAAATTCGACATCGGTGGATAGCGAGCCCGCCTTGGCAGCCAGGCAGATGGCAATCCGTTCGCGCGGGAGTGAATCAAAATTCACACCGAGCTTTTCCACCGCGAGCAATGCCAGCTGGCTCATCAAATCGAGCCGGCCAAAACGTGATCCCAACCGTGTGGTTGACAGATCCGCTTCGGTCACTTGGCCGGCAGCAGTAACGACCAATTTATTCATGGCTCAAAATAAGCGCGCCATTAAGACCACCAAAACCGGTGTTCAATTTCAAAACGTGATTTAGTCTTGCAACCGGCCGCGGTTCGCGCACAAGACTTGCCGGCACGCCGTCCGCCGGTGAATTCAGCCGGGGTGTGCCCGGCAGAAAGTTTTCGCGCATCGCCAGCATGCACACGATGGTTTCAAGCACACCCGCCGCACCAACCGCATGGCCCAGCATTCCCTTCGCGCCGCTGAACGGCGGGCACGTTCCGCCAAACACGGCACGGATGGCTTGCGACTCCATCGCGTCATTGTAAGGCGTGCCGGTTCCGTGCGCGTTAATGTAGTCAATTTCCGGCGGCGACAATTTGGCTGAAGCCAGCGCGGCGCGGATGGCCAGCGTCAGGCCCGAACCATCACGCGACGGGCCGGTCAGATGATTGGCGTCATTGCTTGTGCCCCAGCCGCGAATTTTAATTGCGGAACCTGGCGTAAAATTTTCGCGAACCAGAATAATGGCCGCGCCCGCTTCAGCCGGACTCAGGCCACAACGATTCTGGTCGAACGGGCGGCAGCCATCGGGGGCAATCGCCTTGAACGCGGTGAAACCCGCCATCACAAAGGCCGAGAGATGATCAACGCCGACGATGAACACGGCGTCCGCCCTGCCGCGCTGGATCATTTTCGAACCCTGCTGGATGGCCGACAAGCCGGAGACGCACGCGGCGGACACGCATTGCATCGGACCGCACGCGCCGAACTCCCTTGCGAGATCAGCGGCGAGCAGATCGCCCTGCAAATGTTGGCGAGCAGAATCCGAACAAGCACGACCATCCGTCAGCCGTTCCAGCGCTTCGATATTGGCTTTCGTGGTGGCCAGCACAAGACCGATGCGAGCAGCAGCAATGGGACGCAAAGCCAACTGCGCCTCGTCGCACGCCTGTCGCAGGGCTTCTGCCGCGAGGCGATACGCCGGGTCGTCTTCGTGCGGTTTGAAAAAATCTTCTGCGACCGCGCCAACGATGCAGGATTGAAAACGCGGGAAATTGAAGCGTTCGCTGGTGCGCAGGCCGCTGGCATTGGCGTGCAACGCGGATCGCAAGGCTTCCACGCCGCAACCCACAGCACTGATCGCGCCGCAACCAGCAATCGCGACCTTTGGCAGAGCGGTGGTGGCTGGCTCACGCATACAAGGTCAAATCGCCGGACGCGACGGGTTTTCCTTCGCAGGTGATCACGCTTGATGTCATCAGCATCGGACCGAGGCGTTTGCGTTCAGAGATTTCAATGCGGAGACTTCTTTCTGCCGGCGGGCGCGATTCAATGCGGAAATTCGTGACGGCAATGAGCATTCCATGATTACCGGCGGCGGTTTTGCCACTGGCCTGCGCACGCTGGCCCAGGGCGGCGGCGGCGGTTTGCGCTACGCATTCGACGAGTGCAGTTTCCAGAACAGTGCCCTGCTCAACCGCGAAATGTTCCGCGCCAAATGTCGCGGTGGCAACCGCAGTCGTGTCCGTGCATTCAATGAGCGCGTCAATCCAGCGCATCGGCGCACGGTGCGGAATCAGATTTTCGATGGCGACGGGCATGATTCTGTTTTCAATTGCGGTTTGATTTGCGCGGACGATTCCGGCAGTTCCCAGAACGGGTAAAAATTATACCACTGCAACGGATCGCGTTTGAGAATTGTTTCCAGATTCCGGGCGAACTCGGTTGCACAACTCCTCAAGTAGGCATCGCGCTCATTGTGCGGCGGCATTTTAGGATGCTGCGCGGGAAATCCAAAGAAGCGATAATGACCGCCGGGTTCACGCAGGTTAAAAACCGTGACCAGCGGTGCATTCGCCATCGCCGCCAGCACATACGCGCCGATGGGGAATCGTGCCGTGCCGCCGAGAAAAGGAATGCTGGCCGCCGGGCTGCCGTAATTGCGGTCGCCGAGCATCGCCACGATTTCGCCGCGCCGCAACGCGGCGATCAGCGGAATGGCATCGGTCGGCGCACCGGTCAGTGGCAGGAGCCGGAATTTCGCCTTGGATGATTGCGCCAGCATCGCGCGGATTTCGGCGGATTCCTTGTCGAAGCCGGTGACGTTGATCGGCACGTCGAGGCGCGTGAGCAATTGCCCGGCGGCCTCCCAATTACCAATGTGCGCTGTCAGCAATAAAACGCCGTGTCCTTCGGCGAGTGCCGTGTGAACGTGATGTTCGCCATCGAATGAGAAGGAAAATTTCTTGGTCTGTCCCGCGAGAATCGCCGTGCGGTCAATGATGGCGCGGCCAAATGAAAGGAAATGCCGGAACACGAGCCAGCGGCGCTGCCACCATGGCACGCGGCCAAAAATGCGGCGGTGAAAATCCATCGTGGCCGCGACATCGGGCGAGGCGAAAGAAAAATAAACCGCCACCGGCACGGTCAGCACATAAGTAATCCGCAAACCCACCACGCGCAGGGCGGTAATGAAAAACCAGACGCCCCAGCGTCCCCCGCGCAGTCGACCCGTGCCCGACCAATGACCGGATTGAGGCATGAATTATTTTCAATGAAGCCAGCCGGCGGCGCGTGCGATGCCGATGACACCGATGAGAATCCAGAACGCATTCAGCACCGTGTATGCGGAATCACGTTTCAACACGGCGCACCACGTCAGCAAAATGGCATCAGTGGTGTTGACGATCCAGACAAGCATGAACGGGCTTTGCGCGCCGAGCCATGCCACCAGGCTGAAACTGGCGATCCGCATCAGCACGCCGGTCATTTCCAGGGCTTTTATGTTTTTGAGGATGAACAGATTTAACGAAGTTGAGAACATGGTTTGGGCAATGGTGTATTTTTAATTCAACAAATCACGACGGCGGATTCCGCCGCCAACTGTTATTAAAGTTTGACGTGCGGAGCAAGGTCATTCAATTTTATTTGGTTCAGTTTATCAAAAAACACTACCAAAGGAAAAAATATGAATTATTTATCTAAACGCAGTTTTATCGGAATGCTGGTGCTCACCACTCTGGCCTTATCACAGATGATTTCATCAGCCGGCCCGGCGACGGAAGCGAGCTTGATTGCGGATTTGTCGTCATCTAAACAAGGAACGGTCACCGACGCGCTGCAAAAACTGGAAAAGGAATATCCCACCAGCACGAACGCGCATGACGCCATAAAAAAACTCCTGGCTGATCCGCGCCCAAAAGTTGCCCGCAAGGCCGCCCGCGTGCTCGGCGCAGTACATGCCCCTGTGGATCAAAAGGACATTGATAATATTTGTGCGTTGTTGAAGTCCTCCAACGTGGATGAAGTGACTGATGGATTGAAAGCGTTGCGCGGCCTCAATGCGCCGTCGGCGGTGCCGCAAATTTTGCCGGTGCTGAAAAGCCCTACGCCCAACCTCGTGCGCGATGCCTGCCGCACTTTGGCTGTGCTGGGCGACAAAAGCCTCATTCCAACCATCGAACCGCTTTTGAAAGATCCTAATCCGAAAGTGCAAAAGGATGCGCAGGACGCCATTTTCGCGCTCAAGGCAAAATCCTGAAATCTTTCAGGGCTGATCGAAACTCAGCGCGGCGCGTTTCCGTGATGGAAATGTCGCCGCGATTTTTTTACAATCTCGCAACGCAATTGCATGATCAATCTCAACGGCCACAAACTCTCCATCGCAGAACTCTGGCGCATCGCCTCGCTGAAATCGCCATGTTCGCTCGCCGATGAAGCGCGCCCGCTCATCCGCCGCAGCCGTGAACTCGTCGAATCCCTTGCCACGCAGCCGCGCGCGATCTACGGCATCAACACCGGCTTCGGCCCGTTGAGCGGCTTCCGCGTTTCGAGCGAAGACCAGCAACAGCATCAACTGAATCTGCTGCATCATTTGTTTGTCGGCCAGGGCGCATTGTTTTCGGAAACCGAAACTCGCGCCATCATGCTTGCGCGTGCGAACACCCTGGCGCGCGGATTTTCCGGCATCCGCGAAGAGCTTTTGGATTTATTGCTCGTCGCACTGAACAAAAATGTTCTGCCTGAAATTCCCAGTGAAGGTTCCGTCGGCGCAAGCGGCGATCTCGTTCCGCTCGCACACATGGCCGGATTGCTCGTTGGCATCGGTTACGCACGCGTCAATGGCGAACGCTTGCTTGCGATTGAAGCGCTAAAGAAAGTTGGCCTCACGCCTGCCGTGCTGCAATGCAAAGAAGGCCTGGCTCTCGTCAACGGCACTTCGGTGATGACCGGTTTCGCCGCGCTGTCGTCGCATGAATCCGAAAAACAATTGCGCTGGATGGAACTTTTGACGGCGTGTTTGTTTCAAGTTCTCAACGGCGAGCCGGAAGTTCTCTGCCAGCAAATCCACAAGGCGCGCGGCTTTCGCGGCCAGTCGCTCGTAGCGCAGCGCATCAGCGATTCGCTCCGCACGCACCCTGATTTTGCGAAGCGCATTGACGAGCATCAATGGGGCACGGCGGCCAAGGCCGTTGATCCCGGCGCGGAAATCCAAGACCCGTATTCGTTGCGTTGCGCCCCGCAGATTCTCGGCGCATTTCAGGAAGCGCATTGGCACGTCGAGGAAGTCGTCACGCGCGAACTTAATGCCAGCACGGATAATCCGCTGATTTTTCCCGACAGCGGCATGGTGATTCACGGCGGAAATTTTTACGGCCAGCAGATCGCGATGGTCAGCGATTACGAACGTATTGGTCTCATCAAGATGGCGTTGCTCGCCGAGCGGCAGATCGAGCGGCTCGTGAACTGGCGTTACAGCCGCGGCCTGCCGCCGATGCTTGCGGGTGGCGCGCCCGGGTTGAATTCCGGTTTGTCTGGCGCGCAATTGCTCGCCACGTCGCTCGCCGCCGAAGCGCGTTTGCTCGGCACCGCCGCGTCCATCCAGACCATTTCCACCAACGCAAACAATCAGGACGTCGTCAGCATGGGCTGCATCGCCGCGAAGATGACGCGCACGATGCTGCCGTTGCTTTGGAAAATTCTCGCCATCGAGGCGATCACCGTCGTGCAGGCGGCGGATTTGCGCGGCTGCGAAAAGGTTCTCGGCAAAGATTTCAAAAAGCTTTATGAACTCGTGCGCGGCGTTTCGCCAAAACTGGAAAACGACCGACCGCTCAACGAGGACATCGCACGCGTGACGGCATTGTTGCAATCCGAAGCTGCGCAGGAGCACTGCCTACGCCCGCAAACTGAATCCCATGCAAACTGAAGTCTCGTTTAATATTTTTGGGGGGAGCGCAGCCGCCTTGGCTGCGGTTCGGCGCGCCTTCGCGCCGATCGCGAACGTGGTTGCGCAATCGGATGTTCAACCCGTGTCACCCGATTTTTTTCGCGAGGGCGCGAAAAACTGCGCCCGAGGCGGGCGCGCTCCCCGAACACTTTTTGTATGCAAACTGACGTTGACGTTTTAATCATTGGTGCCGGCCCGGCGGGTTCGTCCGCCGCCGCATTGTTGTATAAACAAGGTTTCAAACTGCTCGTCGTGGAGAAGCAGATTTTCCCTCGCTTCGTCATCGGCGAAAGCCTGCTGCCACATTGCATGGACCTGCTCAAGGAAGCCGACCTGCTTGACGCCGTCGAAGCGCAAGGATTCATCCATAAGTGCGGCGCGGTTTTTCTGCGCGGCGGTGAAATCTGCAACTTTGATTTCTCCGATCAGTTCACCGCCGGTTGGAAGCATACCTTTCAAGTCCCGCGCGCCGACTTCGACAAAACGCTCGCCGACACTGTAGCGACGCGCGGCGTGGAAATTCTTTACGGCACCGGCGTGACAGCGATTTCATTCAACGATGACGGCGCAACCGTGACCATCGAACCGCCGGACAAAATCACGCGTAACATTTCCGCGCGCTTTGTTTTGGATTGCAGCGGCTATGGTCGTGTGCTGCCGCGCCTGTTGGATTTGGAAAGGCCGACAAGTTTTCCGACGCGCGAAGCGTTGTTCACCCACGTTACCGGCGACCAGCGTCCGGCGGGGCGCGAGGGCGGGAAAATCTGGGCATGCATCCATCCGGAGGGCGTGTGGGTCTGGATCATTCCGTTTTCCAACGGCAAGACCAGCACGGGTGTCGTGGCCACGCCAGAATTTTTCGCGCGCCATCCTGGTGAACCGGACGAGCAGCTCCGCAACATCCTGATGGCCGACCCGAACGTCGCCACGCGGCTCGGAAAAATGCAATTCGTCATGCCGTCGCAGCGCATCAGCGGTTATGCGTGCGCCATCAAGCAGCTTTATGGTCCGCATTTCGCGCTCGCCGGGAACGCCACGGAATTTCTTGATCCAATTTTCAGTTCCGGCATCACGCTCGCGCTCGCGTCCGCGAATCGCGCGGCCAAAACCATCACGCGCCAGTTGCGCGGCGAGACCGTTGACTGGCAGGCGGATTACGCCGACCATGTCATGCAGGGGATCAACACGTTTCGCGCCTATGTTTCCGCGTGGTATGACGGCACGTTGCACGATATTTTCTTCGCCGCCAAATCCAACCCGGATGTCATGCGGCAGATCTGTTCTGTGCTGGCGGGTTACGTCTGGGACAAGGCGAATCCCTACGTCGCCCAACCGGAACGCGCCCTTCCCTTGCTCGCGCAAATTGTAAAAATGAAACAAAGAATTGCCGCGTGATGAATTTCTACAAAGAAGACAACCAGTCCGCCTTCGACGCGAAAGCCGAGGCGCAGCGCATCGCGTTCGCGCCGGTGATGTTCCAGGCGTGCCGCATTTTACGCGACTGTGGCATTCTGGAACTGGTGCAGAAAAGCGGCGCGACGGGAATGACGCTGGAGGAAGTCGCCGCCAAAATTAAATTGCCGCGCTACGGCATCAAAGTGTTGATGGAATCTGGCCTTGGCATCGGGTTGTTCTGCCTGAACGACGGACGTTTCACGCTCACCAAGCTCGGATATTTCATGTTCCGCGACGAAATGACGCGCGTGAACATGGATGTGGTGCATGACATTTGTTATCGCGGTATGTTCGACCTCGACAAATCCATCGAGCAAGGCAAGCCCGTCGGTCTGAAGACGCTCGGCGACTGGAAAACATTTTACGAAGGGCTTTCCTCATTGCCACCGCATGCGCGCGATAGCTGGCTGGCGTTCGACCACTATTATTCCGACGCCGCGTTTCCAGCCGCGCTAAAACTGGTTTTTGCCGACAAACCCAGACGCCTGCTCGATGTCGGCGGCAACACCGGCAAATGGGCCGTCGCGTGTGCGAAGTTTGATGCCGATGTGAAAATCACCATCGCCGACCTGCCGCAGCAATTGGAACTCGCGAGAGAAAATATCCGAAAAAATAGTCTGGAAGCGCGTGTGGATCTGTTTGCGACCAACCTGCTGGACGAATCCAAACCGTTGCCGGAAAATCACGACGCAATCTGGATGAGCCAGTTCCTTGATTGTTTTTCGGAAAAGGAAATCGTTTCCATCTTGAAACGCGCGGCGCAGGCGATGAGCGCAGACAGCACGCTCTACATTCTTGAATTATTTTGGGATCGCCAGCCGAACGCGGCCGCCGCGTTCTGCCTGCAACAGACCTCGCTCTACTTTACCTGCATCGCCAATGGCAACAGCCAGATGTATCACTCATCCGACCTGCTGCGCTGCCTCGCGGAGAGCGGCCTCAAGGTGGTTGAAGACCGCGACCAGGTGGGGCTTTATCACACGCTGTTGAAATGCCGGAAGGTGTAAAATTGTTTTAAGAAAAATCAGCTTATATGAAAAAATTACTTGCGACCTTTCTTCTACTTGGTGTCTTCTGCGGCTCGGTAGAAGCCGGGGGAAATATAAATCCGTTGATGGCTTCCAGCACGGTCGTGTGGGCTGGCATAGATTATTCTATGCTGCATATCATTGGGAATACGAATGAGATCAAAGTTCCTGATTTGATTTTCCAAGATATGCCGCGAAAATGGAACGATTTATTTTTGGATGAGCGTATCGAAGGAGTCGCGAGCTCATTGAACAAGCGTGTATTCATTGACATTGGCGGCGTCACGGAGCGCAACACGGCTCTATCAACCAGTAGAAATATCTTTGAACCTGACACGGCAGGTGCACTTAAAAAAGATTACATCACTCAAAAAGACATCGCCGCCGCAGTCTCTTCTTACAAGATGGAAAATACAAATGGACTAGGCTTGGTGTTTATCGTGGACGGTATATTTTATCATAATGATTCAGTTCGGAACGACAAAACTGGCAATGTTTCGAATACTATTAAATGGGCTGAAGGCATCAATGTTGTCTTTTTTGACGTCGCGACTCGTGAAATAATTTCATCCAAACGCAAAATCAAGACGGTTGGCACCGGGGGGAGTTTTCGTAATTTTTGGTTTGGACCAATCAAGGACGTAGATTCCGGCCTGTAAATATGGTCAATAAACTAGCCGGGCTCGTTTTTCATCTTATCGCCATCGCCTTCGGGTCTTCGTCTTTGATTCCGTATTTCATCAGGAAGCGCATCATCGCCATGCTGTAAGCGGCTTTGCCTGCCGCGCCAGTGAAGATGCGGCCCATGTGCTTGTTGATGTGAGGAAAGGTCAATCGGATCAACGGATTTTTCCGCATCATCTCGCCGACGCGGAACGACGTGAACATCCGTCCGTCATAGAAGTAGTTTACGATCTCGTGCCACGTCTTGAGATGATGGATGACGCCGCGTTCGTATTGTTGGAACGCCGTCGCGCTGCCGTCGCGGATGGCGTCGGCGAGTTCCATCGAGCTGGTAAGGCCGATGAGCAGTCCGCTGGAAAACACCGGGTCAATGAATCCCGCCGTGTCGCCGACGAGCGCCCAGCCATCGCCAACGAGCCGCGAGGAGACGAGCTGGTAATTGGTGTATTCCATCACGGGCGTCAGACGCTTTGAACCAACGGTCACGGTGCGCAAGTAAGAATCTTTTTTCAGCAGATTGTCGTAACGCTCTTCCGGCGTCGCGCCCGCTGCGGTGGCGTGTTCGGAAGGAATGACGATGCCAAGTGACACGCGGTCTTGCAGCGGAATGCGCCAGCTCCAGCCGTGGTCGAGCCGCGAAGAATGGACGTAGCCGCTTTTGTAAAGTTCCGCCGTGTCCAGATGCGCGAAGAGCGCGGTGTCCTTGCGTCCGCCTTCGCGGCTGGAAATGTCCAGCAACTTGGGCAGCACGCGCGCGCGGCCGGTCGCGTCCACGATCAAATCCGGCTGGTTAGAGCCTGATCTGCCACCAGTAAAAAAATCACCGCAGGCCGCGAGCGTTTCAGCACTCAGGCGAACTTTATCTTCGCCCGCGACGCGTTCTACTTTCGCCTCGGTCTCAATGACCTTGGCACCGGCGCGTTTCGCGCAGTCCAGCAACGTCGCTTCAAATTTAATGCGCGGGACGTTGTAGGCGTAGTCCGGCATTGAGCCGCAAAAATCGGCGAACGTGAACGGAAAATCGCCGAACTCGTTCATATTAAAGATCGCGCCGGGCTTGTATTTACCGTAGCTGCGGACTTCGTCTTCCACGCCGAGCCGCCGCAAAATCAAGATGATGGCGGGCACGAGCGATTCGCCGACGAGCAACGCGGCGGCACGCGGGCGATGCAGCAGCGCGACGCGGATGCCGGCGCGGGCCAGCAAAGTAGCGAGCGCGCTGGCGGCGGGACCAGCCCCGAGGATGGCGACGGAATTGATTTTATTTTTAATCATTTCTTCCCTTGCAAAATCATGCGAAAAATCCAGTGATGACGGGTGACCCGAAAGTTTTTCAGTCCGGCCGATTCGCCCAGCGTCCGTAATTCACCGATGCTGAACGCCGCGCGGCACGATTTCGGCGCATCGTGGCGGAAAATCTTGCTGTGGATCACGGTGCGCACCAGCAATTCCGTGAACCAGATGGAAAGCCAGTTGCGACGCAGATCATTCACGGTGTAGCCGGTGCGCGCAATTCCGTTGATGCGGCGCAAAACCGCCACGGCATCCATTGAATTGAAATGATGCAGCGCAAGCGAACATAGCACGACGTCAAAACTGTTTTTTGCGTAGGGCAGCGACCGCAAGTCGTGCTGCGCGAATTGGATTTCCGGCCAGTCGTGGCAGGATTCCCTGGCAAACTGAAGAATTTCAGAATTGCCGTCCACGGCGGTGATGGTCACGGCGATTTTCTTTTTCCTGGCCCAGTTAACAATTGCGCGCGGGATGTCCGCGCTGCCGGTGCCGAGGTCAAGAATGCTCAAGGATTTTGGCGTGGCCAAACCAATCAGGCGTTCGATGGATTCCAGCACCAGTTTGTGACCGCTCAAGCGACGGTTCAAATCCTCCAGCAACCGCAATTCTTCATGCAACAACGCGCGGTCGAGGCCGGGCCGGTCGATTAATTCCGGGTCATTCGGATTAAAACAACGGGTCGGTGCACATAAAGGCATGGCGGGGAAATTTATGGAGTTATGGCAGGAAAATCCCGAAGAATCACTCGCTGCCACCGTCGGTCTATACAAAATCAAATGGCGGAGAGAGGGGGATTCGAACCCCCGATACGGCTTTTGGCCGTATAACGGTTTAGCAAACCATCGCCTTCAGCCACTCGGCCATCTCTCCAGCCTGCCCACAGTGAAACCCGCCCGCGTCCATCACTCAAGCAAATTATAACTGGTCCCGTAAAAAACTTTCCCGCTTTTTTTTCGCAGGGGGTTTTGTTTCCGCCAGCATATGGTGCCCGATGCGCAAAATTTCCATTCGCATTTCATTTTTTTGCCGCTAGATTTCCGCGCGGATGAAAAAATACTGGCACGTCATCGGCATCGGAATCCAAAGCAACCTGGCGTACCGCTTCAATTACCTGACGCGGACGCTGCTCAGTTTCATTCCGTTGTTTGCCATGCTTTCGCTCTGGCGCACGATTTATTCGGAACAAAGTGAAGGCCACCTGCTCTCCGGCTACACGCAGGCGCAGTTGATTTTTTATTACATGATGGTGGCCATCGTGGACATTTTTACGGCGGTCAGCGAGGACGACTGGCAGATCGCCGCCGATATTCGCGAGGGCAACATCAGCCAGTTCCTGCTCAAGCCCGTGGATTATCTATGGTACCGGCTCTGCCTGTTTTTTTCCGGGCGGATTGCCTATTTCTCAATGGCCTGCCTGCCACTGGCATTTTTTATTTTTTGTTTCCGCGATTATTTTGTGGCGCCGGCCAGCGGCATGGCGCTGGCCGCCTTTCCAGTTTCCATCGTGCTAACGGCACTGTTGCAATTTTTCCTTTCCTATTCGATGGCGATGCTGGCGTTCTGGGTGCTGGAAATATCCACATTCATCTTCATCCTGTTCGCCTTTGAATATCTCGCCAGCGGCCATCTGTTTCCGTTGGACATGCTGCCGCCGGCGCTTCAGCACGCGCTGGCGTTTACGCCGTTTCCGTCAATGCTCTACATTCCGATCAGCATTTACATGGGCAAGATCACGGGCAGCGGCATTGCGCTGAATCTGCTCACGCAACTTTGCTGGGTGTTTCTGATGTATGCGCTCGCCCGCTTCATGTGGCGGCGCGGCATCAAAAAATACGCTGCATTTGGCGGCTGAAGATTTCCGGTTGTTTTCCATTTTGACGGAACCGCTGAACCATTGTATTACTTCAAAGGCAAGTTGTTCGTTTTTAAAATGTCCGCATCCATCAAAAAAAAGAAGTCGGACGGGTTCACGCTGGTTGAACTGCTGGTGGTGATTGCGATCATCGCCATTCTTTCGGCGCTCGTTTTGCCGGCGTTAGCCAAAGGCCGGATGCGGGCGCAGGCCATATCCTGTTTGAATAACACCCGCCAGCTTGAGCTGGCGTGCCTGCTATACACCGATGATCATGAAAGTTTTTTTCCTTACAACCTTGTCATGACCGAATTTTCGTTGCGTACTAATATCAACTGGGTCAATAACGTCATGACCTGGGATACGAACACGGACAATATAGACACAACGACTATCACCGAGGCGGGCTTGGGCGCCTATGTCGGTGGGAACACAGCAGTTTACAAATGCCCCGCCGACCATGCATTAAGCTCCTCTCAAATCGAGCTAGGTTGGGAACGGCGCATCCGCAGTTACTCGATGAATGCCATGGTGGGAAACGCAGGAGAGTTTTCAACAAATGGGGTGAACTCCAACAACCCCGGTTACAAGCAGTTTTTCAAAATCACGCAAATCCCGCTGCCATCGGAAATCTTCAGCTTTCTGGACGAGCACCCCGACAGCATTGGCGACGGTTATTTTGTCAACCGCGTCAGCAGCAGAAACGGAGCCAGCAGTGGCGGTTACAGCCATTATGAATGGACTGACCTGCCAGCCTCCTATCACAACGGTTCCGCTTCCATGGTCTTTGCTGACGGCCATGCCACATTGCATCGTTGGGCCGACAAAAGCACAATCGCCCGGCCGGAACCGGCCGCCGCCGCCCTGCCCCGCCAGATAAGTTCCGAGGCGCACTCGGATTTCGACTGGGTGATCCAGCACATGAGCATTCAAAACTGATGCTGATGTAAATGGTGATGGGAATGTGCATCAGAGATATTCCTGAAGCGTTTGGGCGTCTCCCGTGGTTCCTAAAAAGTACAGCTTGTCACCCTGAACCCAGGTGGCCGTGATCAGCCGGTTGACCGGAGCAATCTGGGGAATGGGTCCGGCGGATAATTTCTTAACGGATGCCTTGTCAACGACGAATAACCAGACATCGCTGGAAACGTCGGGAGCCGACCGGCTGCTGCGGAAACACACCATTGAGACTTTCACGCCCTGCCATCCCTCCAATGCGCAACCCGCCAGTTGTATTTGCTTGAGCGTCCCGGGCAAAATAAAATCAGAGGGCGCACCGTTCTTTGCCAGGTAGGCGCGAATCTGCACCGGATCATTGGTGGTGAGATCCATTCCATAGCCACGCAAGGCAATCCCGGCCATCTGGGTTTGGAAAACAACCAGTGTATCGTCACGTTCGCGCTGGTCGGCCAGCCAGAATACCGCCAGCACGCCGGACAATAGAATCAATGCCAGCACCGGAACCAACCTGAGCTTCGGCAAGCCGGAGGGAACGTCCCTTTCACCTGCTGCCTGTTCGGAAATGATCTGTTCCTTCAATCCGACGGGCACGGCGATCCGCTGGAATTGTTCGCGCAGGACAAACTGCCGGGCACAATGGATCACGAGCCAGTCCTTCAATTCCTGATCACTTTGGGCCAGGGCCAGCGCCTCGGCGATCTGTGGATCTTCCTTGTCCGCCGTACCATGCCGGTAGAGTAACAACACTGCTTTGGCTTCGTCTCGGTTCACAGATTTTTTCGCTTTAGTATTTCGATTTTTTCGCCGGTCAACATTTGATGAAGTCGCCCGAGTCCGCGGGCCAGCCGGGATTTCACCGTGCCGATCGGCACTTCGAGGATGGCGGCGATTTCGTTGTAGGAGCAGTCCTGCAAATAAAACAGCGCCACCGGGGCCTGATAAATTTCATCCAAATGCCCCAGCATGGCCAGCACCTGTGCGGTGTCGAGGCGGCTGCCCGTCGGCGGCGGCAACACCGGCAACTCATCTTCCGCATATTCCAGATCAATCTCCGGAAAGCGCGTTTGCTTGCGGCAACTGCCGAGAAATTCGCGATGCAACGTCGTGAACAGCCAGCTTTTCACTTTCGTCGCGTCGCGCAATTGATGGCCTTTCTTTGCCCAGATGCAAAAAGACTGTTGCACCAAGTCGCAGGAATCCGCCTCGTCCCGCGTCAGACTGAAGGCGAATTGATACAGTGGCTCGTAATAACGGGCCACAAGGCTTTCAAAATCCGTTCCCTCAGCCATATCGAATCACAACAATAAGAGGCGACAAGACAACATTTGTTCCCGGAAAAGACGAGCTTGAATTTGTCGGGAACATTCTCCGGCTTCATTGCTCCCATTAAAGGAACAATCATTTCTGTTGTTTATTGTAGAAAAGCGTGCCGGCAAAGCTGCGATCCGCACGAATCAAACCATCAACTTATTTGCGCCTATGAAATCAAAGATCCTTACGGATGAAAAACCATTCATCACCGTCCCGCCATTTCAAACTGGCCGCCGCGCGCGCGCTGCCGCACGTCTTGCCTTTTTTCTTTTCACCGGTCTAACCGTGATTGGCGCCCGAGACACGTTAGCCGCCACTGCGAACGTGGACATCGAGCCAGATGCTTTTAATCCGGAGATTGTGACCATCAACGTCAACGACGAGGTAGTGTGGACGTGGGTGTCGAATTTTCACAACACACAAAGCAATGACGGACTATGGGATTCGGGAATCTTTAACACCGGCCACATTTTCACAAATACTTTCCCGAGCGCCGGCAATTTCCCCTATTTTTGCATCGTCCATGGCTTCACCGGTTCTGTCAACGTCCAAGGTGGTGCCACAGCCCCAACGGTGGCGATTACCTCGCCGACCAATGGGACGGCATTCAGTGCACCGGCCATTGTTCCCATCACCGCCACCGCACAGGACTCAAACGGCGGCGTCACAAATGTGTCGTTTTTCGACGGCGGCACATTTCTTGGCGGAACCAACAACACGCCTTATACAATACTGGCCAGCCTCGCTACCGGTGATCACGCACTCACCGCCGTGGCCGTTAATGGCCTCGGGATTTCTGCCACGTCCGCTGTGGTGAATGTGACGGGCGGTGTCGGAAACATGCCGCCCAGCGTGTCAATCACAAATCCTGTGGGTGGCTCCGTCTTGAGCAGTTCCACCGCGGTGACCATCCGAGCTTCCGCTACAGATGCGGACGGCAGTGTGACCAACGTTCAATTCTTCGACGGCGCTTTGTCCCTCGGCAATGATCCCACCAGTCCGTTCAGCATCACGGCCACTCTCGCGATTGGCTCGCATTCGCTGACCGCCGTAGCCTCAGACAATCTCGGGGCCACGACGACCTCTGCAATCGTTCAAGTGACCATGGCGAGATATTTGCCCGCGATCACGAATGGCAATATTGTCATTCTGCTGCAGCCCATTGCCACCAATTTGGCTGCGCCTGATTACGCCATCAGCCCTCCTGGCGATAACCGCTTGTTTGTCGTGGAGCAAAACGGATTGCTACGCATCATTCAAAGCGGAGTCCTGCTTCCTACACCGGCCTTGGACATCCAAAGCCGCGTCGCGCCGCCGTTGGTTCCCACCAATCCCAATGATGAGCGTGGTTTTCTGGGACTGGCTTTCCATCCCGGCTTTAACAACCCGGCCAGCCCCGGTTATCGCACGCTCTACACCTACAACAGTGAAATGATACCGGCAGCGACTTCGCCTACCTACCCTGTGCCGACCACCGCCACCAACAATTACAAGAACGTCGTCAACGAGTGGAAGATTTCAAATGCGAACACCAACGTCATTGATCCCACCTCGCGCCGGGAAGTCATCTCGTTCGGCAAGAACGCAAGCAATCATAACGGCGGCACCTGCACCTTCGGACCGGACGGCTACCTGTATCTCGCTTTAGGCGATGGCGGCGATGCCAATGATGTTGGAGCCAGTCACATCGAGCCGGGTGGCAACGCCCAGAACTTGAGCACACCGCTGGGTAAATTCTTACGGTTTGACCCGCTCAATCCAGCACTGACTCCGACCAGTCCGGACCCGGTCAGTGCGAATGGCCAATACCGCATCCCGACTAGCAATCCCTTTCAAAGTCCTGGCCAGGTGCCGGAAATTTATGCCTATGGATTCCGCAATCCATACCGCTTTTCCTTCGACCGTTTAAACGGCGAGTTGATTCACTCGGACGTCGGCCAGAATAACGTTGAGGAAATTGACCGCGTCATTATGGGTGGCAACTACGGCTGGGCAATCAAAGAAGGTGATTTCCTTTTCAACCGCACCAACGGTCCGGCTGGGGCCGCCGGAACCATCGGAGCGCCTCCAGGAAATCATAGCCCGGGAATTCCGGCAGGCCTCATTGATCCGATTTCCGGCACTCAAGGAACTTTGGAATACGACCACAACGACGGCATTTCCATTACCGGCGGTTTCGTTTATCGCGGCACGGCGATACCGGAATTATATGGAAAGTATATTTTTGGAGATCTGGCTCTGAAAACAACCCCCGTGCGGGCTGATGGGCGGATCTTCTACGCCGATCTTCAGACTGGATTGATTAAGGTTTTTCCGTTGTTCCAGTTTGGCGGCAGTGCCGTTTTACCAAACGGTCTTACGGTTCATGGCTTCGGGCAGGATGCGGACGGTGAGATTTACGCGTTGGTGACCAACACGTCGGCGAATGGCACGGGCGGAATCGTTTACAAGCTCGTCGCCCTGCGTCTGGCATTTCAGCGGAACGGTAACCAGTTGGATATTTCCTGGCCTCCGACCGGCGGGCATTTGGAAACCCAAGCACATGGCCCGGGTGCTGGGATTGACACAAACTGGGTCACAGTGCCGGGCTCGGCGGCAACTAATTATATCGTTGTTCCGCTCGACCAGTCCACCGGTAGCACGTTCTACCGGCTGGCGTTGCCCTGATTGATTTCAATCATTATAACCGCCGCCTCTTCTAAATGTTCCATTGCCGAGTAATTTTTTACGCGGCAATGGAACAAAATTCATGTGCGCGACTCTTAATGACAGTTGATGCCATCAAACATCTACAACATATGATGAAAAACTATCTATCTGCTACTGCATTGGCCATTTTACTCTGCTTGGGATCCAAATCTTCGAGTTTCGGGGCCACCGCCACGGTTTTAGTTGGATCCGGAGGAAATGTCTTCGTGCCAGCATTGACCAATATCAATGCCGGCGACCAAGTCACTTGGAAATGGATTGGCAGTTTTCATTCCACAACCAGCACAAATTCAACATGGCCGGATTCCAGCGTGCAAAATTCTGGATTTATGTTTAGTCATACGTTTTCAAGCAGCGGCACATTTGGCTATTATTGCACCATTCATGGAACTCCCACCTCTGGCATGAAAGGGGCGATTGTCGTTGCTGCTCCAAATTCGCCACCAACTGTTTCAATCACCAATCCAGCAGCCAACGCCGTATTCGCCGCACCTGCGAACGTCACTATTCAAGCGTCGGCCACCGATAGCGACGGATCGGTGACCAATGTCCAATTCCTCATTGGATCAACAGTTGTGGCTAACAGCACCGCTGCTCCATATTCCACCGTTACGAACAATCTTGCCGCAGGAGCCTACACGCTTTCCGCCGTCGCTTCAGATAATAAAGGCGCAAAAGCGACGAATACCGTTGCGATTAGTGTCGTCACCGCAGTGGCACCGACCATCAGCGGATTACAACAATCGCCGCCGGCCAATTTTCAATTCAGTTATTCGGCCAATGTTGGATTGCATTACGTCGTTGAACGTTCGGCTGATCTGGCCTTGGCCAGTTGGATTGCCATCAGCACCAACACGGCGGCAAGTGATCCGCAGACTTTTGTGGACGCGAACGCGACGAACAATCCTGGATTTTACCGGGTCAGACTTTTGCCTAATCCGTAAAGAATTTTATGCCGTCATGGTTGATGACTGTTAGTGCGCTATGCTGCCTGTTGGTTTTAAACAAGGTAAAAGCGGCGGAATCACCAACAAATGAACCGGGCGAACGCCTGTTTGCCGTCAAAGGAGTGATCTTGGAACTCAAGCCAGATGACAAATCAGTTGTAATCCGGCATGAAGTGATTCCCGATTTCATGGCCGTAATGACGATGCCGTTCAATGTCAAAACGCCAAAAGATTTGCTCGGCTTGCACAGTGGCGATGAGGTTTCGTTTCAACTTCATGTGACTGAAACCGAAAGCTGGGTGGACCAGATCCGTAAAACCGGTTCCGTTATATTGCCTGAAAAGACGATAAAGCCGGCAAAGATTCCGCCCGTTGCCGCCAAAAATTCATTGCGCGATTACGAATTCACCAATGAACTGGGCCACGCCGTTAGCTTGAACAGTTTTAAAGGTCAGGCGCTGGCCGTGACCTTTATCTATACGCGCTGTCCGCTGCCGGAGTATTGCCCGCGACTGTCGAAAAATTTTCAAGAGGCGGCGCAAAAACTGGCAGCGATGACGAATGCCCCCGCCAACTGGCATTTTCTTTCCATAACCTTCGACCCGGAATTTGATTCACCCGACCGGCTCAAAGCCTACGGTGAGACTTATCAATACGACCCCGCACATTGGAGTTTCTTGACCGGCCCGACAAATGAAATCCAGGAACTTTCCCGGCAATCCGGTGTGGAGACGGAATCCGACGGGTACACCATCAATCATAATTTCCGGACGCTCATCATTGATGCCAACAGCCATCTGCAAATGGTCTTCCCGACCAGCGGCGATCTCTCCGACGGCATTGTGGAAGAAATCCTCAAAGCCGCCGCCGTGACCAAGTGATTCCCGGCTCGCGATAACCTTTCCCATTGCATTTAAACTTGAGGCTGTTTAGATAGCAGCAACAGTTCAACATAACACCTGTTAGGCCGCATATTTATGAAAATTCCATTCCTTATTATTTGTGTTTTTCTTTTAGTCGGCTGCGGGTGTGGGAAACAGAAATCTGCGATGACTGACGCTCAAGTCATGGCGGTCGTCATGAAAGAACTGCCACCGCTTACAAATGGAGACGCAATTTTTACACGTTTCAGTGATGGCACTTGGACCATATCTAGAATTAAAAATTTGGGGCCGACAAACACTGTTGGCCATGATGTAGCAGTTGCGATGGTAAGAGACAGTGACGGGAAGGTTACAATTCTTAAATAGTCTTGAGGATACATCAATATGCCGCCTAACCAGTTGCCCACGCCATTCTTGCTTCTATTCCACGGTGGCAATCCATGTTTTGATTAGACACACACCCATGATCCTGATTGGCACGTTCATTTATTTCGGAGCTCTGCTGATTCCGGCGGTGTATTTGCTGGTCACCCGCTGGCAGGGTGCCGCCAAGCGTGCCATGTTGATTGGAGTCGGTCTTCAGGTCTTTTATACGCTGGCGGTCGCGGCTTTCGTTTATGTGGCCTGGCGTTCCGGTCACGCGGATTATTACTATGGCTGGACCTTTCTCCTCCCGGTCAATTTTGTTGGATTGATCTATTTCCTGGCGGTGCTTTTCATTTATGCCCGCAAATCCAAAGAATAAAGCCAGGTGTTCGCGCCGGATGCCCGCCCAAAATTGAAGACGACAGCTTTTATGGACGGACATTGGCAGATGCAGTAGCTTGCGCACGCGATGAACTTGAAACGTTACCTCACCATTTATGCCGCATTGTGGAGAAATTCCGTCACGCGCGAGATGTCGTTCAAGGGCAACTTCATCTTGTGGATCGTGGTGGAACTGCTCTGGTTCGCACTTCAATTGTGTTTCGTCAGCGTCATTTTCTCGCAGACCAATTCCGTCGGTTCCTGGACACAATGGCAGATGGTCCTGCTCGTCGGCGCGAGCAATTTCATCCAGCAGGTGTTTCAGGCATTCTTCCTCGTGAACTGCACGAACCTTTCTGAACTCGTCCGCACGGGCAAGATGGATTTCCTGTTGCTGCTGCCGATCAACACACGCTTCATCGTCTCGCTGCGACAGGTGGATTTGGGAGGATTTGTCAATGCGCTCTTCGCCATCGCCGTCATGCTTTATGCTTCATCAAAACTGCACTTGCATCCAACCTTCGCGCAACTCGCTGGGTTCGGCATATTGTGTCTCGTCGGAATTTTGATCCATTACTCGCTGATGTTCATGCTGGCGGCCATCAGCTTCTGGACGGTGCGTGCGCAGGGAATCGTTTATGGCTACTACAATCTGTTCAACATCGCGCGGATGCCGGATGATGCGTTTCGCGGCGCATTCAAGGCGGCGTTCACCTTTGCGCTGCCAGTGCTGTTGGTGACCAATGTGCCGGTACGTGTGCTGGCCGACAAGATAACGGCACCGTCGTCGTGGCTGGCATTGCTTGGTCTATGCGCCTTCTGGGCCTTGGTCTCGCAAAAATTCTGGCAGATTTCGGTGCGCCGTTACACGAGCGCCAGTTCGTAAGGAATCGCCTTCAAAACCAGAAAAAATCTTTGAATATTCAGCGTGTTGAAAGCTGCGTCACCATTGTGTTCATTGTGTTCGACTGGTCTTTGGCCGAAATGGGTTCAGGAATGTTGCGAGCCTGGCTCTGAATGAAAACCCACGTCCGTTGCTCGCCCCAAGGAAAACCGATCCCGCCATTGTCCACCCACTTGATGTTTTTCCAAAGGGCTGATTGCCGAAGCTGCTCCGTGTCGGCAAGGGCCTGTTCGCGGGTTGGCACAGGTACCGGCGCTTTGCGAAAAGCCCCGTTGGCCTTGCAATACTCCATGTAATGTTTGAGAGTCTCGGGCGTGCTCTTCCGGGTATATCTTTCATTTAATACGACATAGGTCGAGCCGGAAAGGGCGAGCGGGTAGAGCGGCCATTTTTCCGCAGGCATGGAGGTTTCCGGAATTTAAAGCCAGCCAAAGTCCGGTGCCCGCAAAGGAACGATATTTCCAGGAATCCAAGCGCCAGTCTTTGCCACCCGCATGGGAATGGGTTCCTTGGGCTGGTAAATGATCCGAAAGACCCATGCAACCCGCTCGTCCACGCTGTAGCCCCGGTTGAACCGAAAGTTGGTATTGGTTGAATCTTGTATGATAAAAGCCTCGATTTCTTTGAAGGTGGCGGGTTCGCCAATGGCTATGAAATGATTGGCGGCTTCCGCCAACGAGGCCGAATTGAAAGCCCGCTCGGTCAACAATTTGGGAATTTCAGCCCGGGAAAACCAAGGAATTATCAGGGCAGCGCAAACTAGAAACATTTTCATCCCCGGCTTTAGAGCAACACTTAAGCCAAGCCCCAAGCCTTAAATTCTTAAGATAAACGAAACATCTGGCCGTCCAACCTGTTTAGCATATGGACACACTTGTTTCGGCAGTAGACGCTTTAATCAATACTCCCCCTGCCGGCGTTGATTTCCGTTCTTGCGATTCGCCGTGCGATTCGTAGATTCTCCGCCGTTTCTTTATTATGAATTACAAGATCTCGCATCGCGCCGCGTCACTTGCACCGTCACTCACCCTGGCCATTGATTCCAAGGCCAAGGCGATGAAAGCCGCTGGCGAGGATGTCGTCCGTTTTGGCGCCGGCGAACCGGATTTCGACACGCCGCAGCACATCAAAGATGCCGCCGCCAAGGCGCTCGCCGACGGATTCACCAAATACACGCCCAGCGCCGGTATTCCTGAATTACGTGAGGCTATCGCCGCCAAATTCAAGCGCGAGAACGGGCTGACTTACAAACCGTCGCAAATCATTGTCTCGTGCGGAGGCAAACATTCCTGCTACAACGTCATCCTCGCGACGTGCGAGGAAGGCGACGAGGTTATCATCCCCTCGCCGTATTGGTTGAGCTATCCTGAAATGGTCAAGCTCGCGGGCGCGAAGCCGGTCATACTGCAAACGACCGACAAGACGGAATTCAAAGTCACGCCGGGGCAATTGCGCGCCGCCATCACGCCGAACACGCGGTTGTTCATTCTCAATTCGCCCAGCAACCCGACCGGCTCCGTTTACACGCCGGAAGAAACCAAGGCGCTCGGTGACATCTGCGTGGAGAAAAACGTCCTCATCATGAGCGACGAGATTTACGAGCACCTGCTTTACGACGGCGCGACGGTGAAGAGCGTTGCGAGTTTTTCGCAGGCGCATTACGACCACACCATCATCGTTCACGGTCTGGCAAAGGCCTATTCGATGACCGGCTGGCGGCTGGGTTTCCTTGCGGCACCCGAACCGATCGCCAAGGCGATTGACGCCGTGCAAAGCCACAGCACCAGCAATCCCACTTCGTTCGCCCAAAAAGGCGGCGTCGAGGCGCTCAACGGCCCGCAGGATCATTTGCCTATCTGGCTTGCGGAATACGACAAGCGCCGCCGCTATGCACATGCGAAATTGAACAGCATTCCCGGCATCAGTTGCGTGGATGCCAAAGGCGCCTTTTATCTGTTCCCGAACATCTCAAAAACTGGCCTCAAATCCTCCGAGTTCTGCGCGAAATTGTTGGAACAGGAAAAAGTCGCCACCGTGCCCGGCATCGCGTTCGGCGCGGATGATTACATCCGTTTGAGCTACGCGACCAGCATGGCGAACATCGAAAAAGGTTTGGCGCGACTTGAAAAGTTTTGTAAAACGCTGGTCAAGTAATCGGTGATGACATGACTAATTTCGGCATCGGTGACAAGGTGGTTTGCGTGGACGACAAGTTCCCGCCGGACATCAGCAAGCTTTATGACGCCTTGCCGGTGAAGGATTCCACCTATGTCGTGCGCGACGTCCGGTTGGGCATCAACCTGACGCTCGAAGGCGACGTGTCAGTATTGCTCGTCGGCCTCGTCAATCCGAAGGCCGATTCCAAGGCCAATCTGGAGCGCGGTTTTCGCGCCGACCGTTTCCGCCCGCTGGAAGAAATGCGCAACGAGCAGAAATCCCGCAAGACCGAGGAAGAAGTGAAGGAACTGGTTGAGCCAGTCGAAGTCCATTGACGCCAATAATAGTTGGAAAGCAGCCGGACGATCAAGAATACTAGAATCATGACGCCAACCGAAAATGCGCCCGGAACTGTTGCTTCTCTGGAGCAAATGCAAAAAGCGTGGCCGGAACTCACGACTCGCATCGGCCAGCTGGAATCAGACCGCAATATTCTCGAGCAGGAAAATAAATCCCTTCGTTCCCTGCTGGAAAGAGTCATCGAACACCGGCAGAAATCCCACGGCGAACTGGTGCTGTTGCTCACCAATCTGGTCAGCAAATTGCCCATTGGCGACGTCGGATTCATGGTTTCAAAGCTGGTCGAGCATAACAATCAAGTCAGTGAGATTTGCAATACGTTGAGCAGCAACAAGGGAGGAGGGGAGCTTCCCCTGCCCGCCGTCATGAAGATTTACGAACAGAATAAACGTGATCTCACGGCAGCCATAAAACCGGCGGTGGAGGAATTGATCAAGTCCGATGCGCCATTGCCGGAAGACATGTTACGGTCATGGATCACCCAGCCGAAATCGTTTTTCTCCCCGGCGTCCGTCCGCGCCACGCGTTGCTTTCTGAAAAAGCAGTTGCCGCGCGCCCGCATTCTTCAGGAATTTGGCGAAGAAGCCCTGGTCTATTTCACCGACCTGACCACGGATCCGAAATTGAATCCGCGTCCCAAGCCGGATGAGATAGTTTTAAGTTTCAAGCCGGATGCCGCGGTCTTGATCCAACAGGACACCGCGTTGACACCGGAAAAACGCCAGGCATTGCTGGTCTTGCATCAGAAAGTTCAAAAAAGCAAGGAGGTTGGCGGGCAGGTCCAGAAGAATGCGTTCCTGAAACTTTCGTGCCTGCTCGAATTGCTGAACTATTATGAAAATCAAGGCACTGAATCGCCCGATGTCATTTTTGCACAGCGTTTGCCCAGCTTGATCGAACAACTGGTCATCGTCACCGAACGCGACCAGCTTGATGAAAAGGTGATTCAACCGGCGGAAACCCTGTTGAATCACATCATCAACAATGATCACCGCTTGATGGTCGTGAACAACATGGGCAAGGCCGGCGGCGTATGGCGGACCTTGAGATATGTTCTGTTGTTCCGGATGGAAAAGATTTCCGAAATGAGCCGGAACGTCATTGATTTCGTCAAGCACCTGGTCCCGACTCCGCAGGCGCCCCGCCCTGAAGCACTGGCTGCGATTCTGCGTCTGATTCTTCCCGACATGCAAGCGCTTATCGTCCGGGCGATCATCTCCAGCGACCGGCTGAACCGGAACGAAGCCGAGAGCTTGAGCCGCGCGGTCGCCAAGGAACTCGGATTAAAAGAACTCGAAGAAGTGATCAAGGCCGAGACCACCGTCACCGCCGAATCTGCAAGCAAGACGGCCTGGGAAAATATCCAGGAACTCATCGCCAGCCGTGCCGATCCCGCTGTCGTCACCGCCGCCGTGCGGACCCGGCTGCATGCCAACTATAATGCCGACGAAGTCAAACTAAGCTGGATCACTTTGACCGCGACCGATCCCATGTCGCTGGTCCGCACTTTCTGCCAGCTCCCTTATTTGGCTGATGGAACCACCGATCCGGTTGCGCGCGCAGTGATGGAATCCTACGTGTCCCGGCTTATGCATGAAAAATATGCGGACATCTACACCAAGGTTGTCAAAAGCCTGACCAACATGTTCAAGGTCAAGCCCGACAGTCCGACGCTGGTCAACTTTCTCAACCTGCTCAAATGGGTGGACGCCGAGGCGGAAAAGAAAATGAGCGCCGACATCGGCATTCATGCGACGGCTTGATGAATGTAGCGGCGCGTCGGCAGACCGCCGTATTTATTCCTGGAAAATAAAAGTGCGGCTATTTACGAGCAGTCGCTACGAATTCTACTTCAAGAAATCCCGCTGAAGCTGCCGCATCAAATCATCCACCGCCAGCATCAGTTCGCCGCGACGTTCCGAATCCGTTTCGTGATCGGCCAGATCAATCGGCGCACTCATTGCCTCAGAGTAACGCTTCGTCATGGCCAGCCGCTCATCATTTTGTCCCAGTTGACGGAGCAGAACTCGCACCTTCTCCGCCTGACGTTTGGTTTTGACGATAGTCTTCAGCGCCACATCCGTTTCTAAATTACCGTCTTTAACACCCTTCAACAAACCACATTCAAACGTCCGGCAACGCTTCGGTCGGTCGGCGTAAATAGTGCAGAGTTTGCCATCAAAGCACGTGCATGGCTGGGCGAACGCTAGCTTGCTTCCCTTCATGCCCAGTGACAAACCGAGTTCCGCAAGCCGTCCAGCGTCATCGCCCGCGCGCAATTCCACGTCGGCAAACAACACGCCGTTGCAGCACAGCCCGCAGTTCGGGCAGAGATCGGAAATGGCGTCGGCAAGTTTGCTCGCGTTCATCACGACAAAGTATAAGGCAAATACCGGCCAGCAAAAACATTTTACAGAATTGCAACTTCATTGCCGTAGATGGGCTTGCCTTTTATTCCAACGTGGTTCAACTTTTGGCCGCTGTGCAAGGAGCACATCAAATCACAAACTTAGCCGGAACATAAACGTATCGCAGGATAATTAAGGAAGGGCAATCACATGAGCTACATCACTACGAAAGACGGGACGCAAATCTACTACAAAGACTGGGGCACAGGACCAGTCGTCACTTTCAGCCACGGCTGGCCGTTGAGCGCGGACGCCTGGGAGGCGCAGATGTTTTTCCTCGCTTCAAATGGCTACCGCTGCATCGCGCATGATCGTCGCGGCCATGGCCGCTCGAGCCAGCCTTGGAATGGCAACGACATGGATACTTACGCCGACGACCTGCAGGAGCTTTTCACCGCGCTCGACCTGAAAGGAGTCACGATGATCGGCCATTCCACCGGCGGCGGCGAAGTGGCGCGTTACATTGGCCGGCATGGCACGAAGCGCGTGGCCAAGGCGGTGTTGATGGGCGCGGTGCCGCCGATCATGCTCAAGACGGCGGCCAATCCAGGCGGGCTGCTCATCGAAGTGTTTGATGGCTTTCGCGCTGCGTATCTGGCCGACCGCTCGCAATTTTTCCTGAACGTTGCCAGTGGCCCGTTCTTCGGCTTCAACCGGCCGGGCGCAAAAGTTTCCCAAGGCTTGATTCAATCGTGGTGGTTGCAAGGCATGATGACCGGGCACAAGAACGCCTACGATTGCATCAAAGCGTTTTCGGAAACGGATTTCACTGAAGACCTGAAAAAGTTCGACGTCCCGACGTTGATCATCCACGGCGACGACGACCAAATTGTGCCGATTGGCTCGGCGGCGATGCTTTCTTCCAAGCTCGTGAAAAATTCCATCCTGAAAATTTATCCCGGCGGCACGCACAGCCTGGGCGACACGAGCAAGGAGCAACTGAACCAAGACCTGCTGGCATTCCTTAAATCATAAATCTTGTAATGCCTGGTGAATGATAATTGCAAAACCATCTGAAAAATTATGACCGCCAATACTCTCGCGATTTTCACCTTGGTGCATGTGCTGATCAGTCTGGCCGGAATATTCTCGGGCTTCGGCGTTCTGGCTGGGTTGTTGGCTTCAAAACGGTTTGACCGTTGGACGGCTTTTTTCCTCATCACCACTGGGCTGACCAGCGTGACGGGATTTTTCTTCCCGTTCCACGGTTTCACGCCCGCCCTCGGAACCGGCATCATCTCCCTCGTGCCGCTGGCGGTGGCGATCTTCGCGCTCTACGTCCGCCATCTGGCTGGCGGCTGGCGCAAAGCCTATGTCATCAATGCCGTGATCGCCCTATATTTGAATGTCTTCGTCCTAATCGTGCAGTTATTTCAAAAAGTGCCGGCATTCAAGGAGCTGGCCCCGACACAAACTGAACCGCCTTTCGCAATCACGCAGCTTGCCGTCCTGGCGATCTTCATCATGCTGGGCATTGTGGCAGCAATTAGATTCCGTGCCGAACCAGTCCAGAAAGCTTAACCGCGCGTAGCCCGTAGCTTGGGTAAAGTTGGTCAACCGATTAATTCATCTTCATCATGGTAGGGCTGCGCTGCCGCGCAGCCAAAACAAAAAGGCGGCGCAGCAACACCGCCCTACCAATTCAATTCACCGCCACAAATGCTTGGGATATTTTCGCGACAGTTCCGGTTTAATTTTCGGATACTGCTCGCGCCAGAAACTCGCCAAGTCCTGCGTCACCTGGATCGGCTTCATGCCCGGCGTCAGGATGTGGACGACCACCGGCACGCGGCCCAGCGCGATTTTAGGCGTCTGGTTCACGTCGTAAAGCTCCTGGATGCGCAGTGAAATGAACGGGGTCTTGCCGTTTTCATAACTGACTTTGGGCGTGCGGCCGTTCGGCAGCGTCAAGCGTTCCGGTGCGTGTTTGTCCAGCAGCTCGCGTTGCGCGTGGGAAAGCCACGACATCACGACCAGTTTCACTTCACGCTCCTTGATGTCCTTATAACTCACCGCGCCATGGCAAAGCTGCTCGATCACGGATTTCTTGTCGTCGTCAGAGATGGCGGGCAACTGCAAATCCGCGCAGTGCTGGCAGAGCAGATGCAAGCGCGCCAGCCATTGCTCCACGCCGTGATCCCAGTTCGGCAGCAGTAACCGTCCCGCGATAATTTCGTCCGCCAGAATGCGCGCCGCCGCATCCGTTGGTGGCGGTTCCACGCGTCGGGCGGACAATGCGAGTCCGCGAAATTTTAACAACTCCGCCGCCTGCACGCGTTTGGTGGTCGAATCAAACTGGACGTGCAGATCGGATTCGATGTCTTCAGGAAATAACTCGCTTAACCAGTCCGGTTCAATTGCTGTCGCTAGAGACAAAATTGTGTTCATTTCCTTATCGCGCGTTTCAATCTCGCGAACTTCCGCGACGACGAGCAACGGGCTTTTCTGCACCACGCTTTCACGCGCCAGCACACCGCGCCGGTTATGGACCAGATCGCAACGCAACGTTCCCTGGTCCATCCGCCGCGCCACGCGGTCGGAGAATCCGATCAGCACGCATTTCTGCAACACCTCGTCCTTGACCTCGCGCGGCTTCACATCAAGACCTTCCTTTTCTGCGATGCGCAGAAATTGATCGAACAACGGCCCGACTTGTTTCGCAGTGATGGCATGGATGCCAAGTTTACGGCAGGCGTCCACACGGAACTGATTGTTCATGGCAAACGTCCACGCGCGCATTAGAATCCAGAAATCCGACGTGGATTTTTCACCCAATAAATCTTCTCGCGCTGAGTCAACGTCCTTGCCCTGATTGCGAAGCAGCAGATCCCGGCCTTGCGTGAGCGCGGCAATGAGGCAGGCCTGATACACGCATCCGTATTCCTGCGCTGCGAGCAGCATTCGTGCGTAACGCGGGTGCAGTGGAAAGGCTAGCATCTTGCGGCCAATGGGCGTGATTTTGAGTTGGGGAGCACACGCGACCTCGCGTGTCGTTTCCGACGCCTCGTCGGAAACATTCGGACAGTGGTGGTGCGCATCATTTGTTACGGTCAGCGGGGCGCTGACCAATGCAGCCGGGGCGGCTGCGCTCCCCACTTTCAACGCACCCAAATCCGCCAGCAACTCCTCCGCGTGCTTGAGTGAAACTTCATCCGGCGCTTCGAGCCAGCGGAATTTTCGCAAGTCCTGCACACCTGCCGCCTTGAGCGTGAGCACGACTTCGGACAGGTCGAGGCGTTTGACTTCCGGCAGTTCTTGAAGCAAACGATGGCCGTGTTCTTCGCGTGACCAAAGTCTCATGCAAACGCCCGGCGCGGTGCGCCCGGCGCGCCCGGCGCGTTGATCGCTGCTTGACTGGGAAATTTTTTCAATGAGCAGCGTATTAATGCCGCGATTGGAATCGTAAAGCGCTTTGCGGGCGAGGCCGCTATCAATGACCAGCCGCACACCATCAATTGTCAGCGAGGTTTCGGCGACGTTCGTAGCGACAACCACTTTGCGCTTATCGTAACGCGCCACGGCGGCGTCCTGATCGCGCGGCGGTAGCTCGCCATGCAACGGTAGCAAGATGAATCTTTTCGCTTCCGATGTGTGGCGGATGCTTCAATAGTTTGAGAAATCTCAAAACCGCCGGGCATGAACACCAGCACATCCCCTTCTCCGCCACGGTGCACATAAGCGCTGAACGCATCCGCCGCCTGCTCCCACACCGGACGTTTGTCCACGTAGCCCGGCGTGTCGGCGTAGTCAATCTGCACTGGGAACATGCGGCCCTCGGAACTTAACGTGGCGCATGGCTTTAGATATTTCTCCAACTCACCCGCATTCAGCGTGGCGGACATGACGACGAGGTTCAGGTCGGGACGATGCTGCTCCTGCAAATCCAGCGCGCGTGCCAGTGTGATGTCGCCGTAAAGATGTCGCTCGTGAAATTCGTCGAAGATCAATGCAGAGACGCCGCGCAGATTCGGGTCGTCAATCATCTGCCGTAACAACAAGCCTTCCGTCACGAAACGGATTTTTGTTTTAGCCGATGTAACATTGTCGAACCGGATTTGATAACCAACTTCCTGGCCGAGTTGTATGCCCAGTTCTTGCGCAACGCGCGTCGCGAGCAAACGCGTCGCAAGCCGGCGCGGTTGCAGGACGACGACTTGTCCATCACCGAGCAGGCCATGCTTGAGTAACATCTGCGGCACCTGTGTGGATTTACCGGAACCGGTGGGCGCGGACAGGATCAATCGCCGATCGGTTTTCAGCCGCTCGATGATGTCGCGCTCGATGTCGTAAATGGGCAAACGGTCAGACATTGGGCGCGCATATTAGCAGCTTGCCGCAGGTTGGAAAAACAAAACCGGCCCGGATGCTTCACGTCCGGTTAATGACATAAGATGGCGGTGAGTTCACCCCTTTTTCTGTTGTTTTTAAAAGTTTTGGCGTATAAAAAACTTAAGGCAGAACCTTCTGCTGAGGCGGAAACCCAAAAACACCCAACCACTGATATGAAAATCAAACTCACTGTCATTGCCATCTGCCAGCTGCTATCTGCCCTCTGCCTCTCTGGCTACGCCCAAGGCACCGCCTTCACTTATCAAGGCCGCTTGAACAACGGCGGCATCCCGGCCAACGGCAGCTACGACCTTACCTTCACCCTCTACGCCACGAACGTCGCGGGCAGTGCCATCGCCGGCCCAGTAACGAACAACGCCGTCAGTGCGACGAACGGTTTGTTCACCACGCTGGTTGATTTCGGGAATGCGTTCACCGGCAGCAGCAACTGGCTGGAGATCGCCGTCAGCACCAATGGCGCGAATAATTTCACCACACTCGCACCGCGCCAGCAGCTTACGCCTGTGCCGTATGCAATGTTTGCGAACACGGCAAGCAATGCGGTCATGGCGACATCGGTGTCTGGTTCCGTGGCTGCGGGTCAGCTCGTCGGCAACATTTCGGCTGCCAATATCGCCGATGGGACGATCACCTCCAACCTGCTGTCCGTCGGCAGCGTGGGCGCCACGCAACTGGCCACGAACATCGGCATCTGGACGCGGTCAGGAGCCAATATTTTTTACACTAATGGTAATGCGGGCATCGGCACCAACAACCCGACGGCGAGGCTGCATGTTTCCAGTTCCAGCCCCGTGGTCATGTTGGCCGACGGTTCCTCGACCATTGGCACCTGGCTGAATCTGCGAAACACGGCGGCGGGCACCAACTGGCAGATCATTTCCACTGGTTCAGCCAATGGGGAGGGGGGCGGGAAAACTTTTGTTTGATACCGGACCCTCTCCCGGGGTTGTCTCCGGGAACGTGATGACTTTGACTCCCAATCGCAAGGTCGGCATCGGCACGGCCAATCCGGTGTCACCACTGCAAGTCGTTGGCTCAATAATTGGCGGCGGTCCGGCCAACCTCGTCGCCTCCAACCTGATCGCTTCGACCATCGCTGGCGGCGGCGTCCCTGGATTTCCGAATTCGATCTATGGCGAAAGTTCCTTCATCGGTGCTGGCAACGCCAATACAATCAATTCCAACATCGGCAATTCTTTCATCGGTGCCGGCTATGGAAACAACCAGTCCTCGACGGCAGCCTTCATCGGTGCCGGTAATTTTAACAGCATCCAGACCAATTCAGATTTTTCCGCCGTTGTCGGTGGTAACGGCAACACTATCCAAAGCAGTGCCGGCATTTCGTTCATTGGCGGCGGGCAGGGAAACCTCGTTGGCACCAATGCCATTGCCTCGGTTGTCGCAGGTGGTAGTGGCAACAACGTTCAAAGCCAGTCCTACTTCAGTTTCGTCGGTGGCGGCAACAATAACGTCATCCAACCAAACTCCTCCCATCAGGTCATTGCCGGTGGCATGAATAACACCATTCAGTCGCTCTCCTGGGCGAGCGCCATTGGTGGGGGCGGTTTCAACGTTGCCCAAGGCTACGGCGCCACCGTGCCCGGCGGGCTGGTCGAATGCGGCCACGGCAAACTTCACTTTCGCCGGCGGCCAGAACGCCAAGGCCACCAACACAGGAAGTTTCGTGTGGGCCGGCGATTCCGCCACGCCTTTCGCCTCCACCGCCAACAATTCTTTCAATGTCCGGGCCACCGGCGGCGTGGCGTTTGTCACTAGCGGGGCGGGCCTGACCATTGACAGTGGCAACGTGGGCATTGGCACCAGCAACCCGCAGGCTCAATTACAAGTCACCGGGCCGATTCGCTTGGGATCAGAACAAACCTCCGAGGCACCCAACCGTTCCGGCCTGGTCGTGCGCCGAATCAACAGCACCTCGGCCGCAGCCGGCCAGATCATCGCCTATGGCGGAACGAACATCCAATTGCAACGCGACGGGACACCCGGCGGCCTCATCTTGAAAATTCTGGCAAATTCAGGAGGGCCGATGATCGCAGGTTTTGGCATCAACGCTTCCGGCAACACGGTTAATGTTTACAGCGTTTACTACGGCGGCGGCGTGGGAACCTACCAAATTTTTACCGATGCACAACAGATCGGGTATTTTCGGCTGACCTTTGGCGATACGTTGAATGCGGGCGACTCAACGACAGTGGAGATAACGCGCGTCGTTGACACCACTGGCAACAACTTTGTGAACATGACCGGCACTTTGACCTCCACAATGAATCAATAAGACTGATCAAAAAAGGTCACAAAGCCTTTCAATCTGAATTCAAATTCTATCCATCATTTAACCGCATTATGAAAAAAACAATCCTTGCCCTTGGACTATTAATTTCTACTGCGATTGGCTTTGCCCAGTCCTACTCGATTGACTGGCATAAAGTCGCCGGCGGCGGCGGCACCAGCACGGGAGGCGTCTATGCCGTCAGCGGCACCATCGGTCAACATGATGCCAGTCCGGGCATGAGCGGCGGCAATTATTCCGTGACCGGCGGCTTTTGGAGTTTGATCAACGTGGTGCAAACGCCCGGCGCTCCGACATTGACCATCACTTATGTCGGCAACCAGGCCATTGTTTCGTGGCCAGCATCAGTGACGGGTTTCACCCTCCAAACCAATACCACGCTCGCCAGCGGCACGTGGGGCAATTACCTCGGCCAGGTCGTCAACAACTCCGTCACCAACTCCCCGCCCAGGGGCAACCTCTTCTTCCGGCTCAAACAATAACGGCTGGTGGCGGCGGTCTGTGAACCGCGGAAGATGATGCACAGCGCTCACAGAGCGCCGCTACAGTCGATGGATTTGAAACTACGCCAAGGCCCAGCCGGGCTTGATGTCGTCATCAAGCAGCGGCAATGGTGTGTTTGCCAGCAGTTTTCTTTCGGCCAGAATTCCGATCATCGCGGCGTTGTCCGTGCAAAGTGATTTTTCGGCGAGATGCAAATTGAAACCTTCACGTTCGCAGGCGTGCGTGAGTTCCTGGCGCAAGGCACGATTGCAAGTCACACCGCCGGACGCAGTCACGCAGCGGACGTTGTTGCGCTGGGCGGCCCGCATGGTTTTCTTCACGAGCACTTCCACGATGGCGGCCTGCACGCTGGCGCAGAGGTCGCGGACTTTTTGCGTGTCGCCAAGCAACTCCGGGTGGTCGCGGATGAAATAGCGCACCGAAGTCTTGAGTCCGCTGAAACTGAAGTCGTCGCTCGTGTCATGCAACAAGGGTCGTGGAAAGTCATAAGCGGCGGGATTCCCCTGCTCTGCCAGCCGGTCAATCAACGGGCCAGCGGGATAATCCAGACTCATGAGCTTGCCGGCCTTGTCAAAACATTCGCCGGCGGCATCGTCGATGGTTCCACCCAGCACACGGTGCTTCAATTCCGTTTCCACAAGCACCAAGAGCGTGTGCCCGCCGCTGACAATGACCGAAACGTTGGGTTGAAATTTTGAAAAATCGGCAACGGGCGGCTTGCCAGAAATCCACGGTGAATACAGATGCGCTTCGTGATGATTGATGCCGATAAAAGGCTTGCCCAATGCAAAGGCGGCGGCTTGCGCGGTTTTAAAACCGACCAGTAATGCGTTCGGCAAGCCCGGTCCTTGCGTGGCGGCGACGGCATCGAGTTGGGCCGGGGTGATTCCGGCCTCATGCAATGCAGCCCGGGCGACGGGCATGAGGTTTTTCAGATGTTCGCGCGCGGCAAGTTCAGGAATCACGCCACCATATTCCGCGTGTAATTCGATCTGCGAAGAGACGGTATTGGCCAAGACTATTCCGTCGCGTACCACGGCGACGCTTGTCTCGTCGCAGGAAGTTTCGATGGCAAGCAGCGTCATACGTTGAATCGTTAAACTGTTGAATCGCGAATCGCAAGACGATGTAACAAAGCAACGATTCAACAGTTCACGTTACTTGGCCGCGACTTTTTCCGGAGCAATGAGCGATTCATAAAGCAAAATGCCCTTGAGCAGATCTTCCGCGCGATCGAGTTGGACATCGCTTGAATCCTGGATGCGGGCGCGATCCTTGTCATCGAGTGATTCGAAGCCGCCGGGCGCACGTTTGACCAGCAGGCTGGCCTGCTCCATGTCAGTCATCGGTACAAGGATGTCAGGTGTGATGCCATGCTCATGGATGACCTTGTGGCTGGGCGTGTAATATTTTGCAACGGTGAGCTTGAGCGCCGTGCCGTCGTCGAGCGGAAAAATATTCTGCACGGAACCCTTGCCAAAAGTCCTCTCGCCGACGACAAACGCGCGATGCAAATCCTGGAGACAGCCGGTGACAATTTCCGCCGCGCTCGCACTACCCAGGTTCGCCAAAATGACAATGGGCATGCCACCCAGTTCATCGCCATGGCCATCAGCCCGGCGCACGGAATTTTCCGAAGGATTACGGCCTTCGGTCGTGACGACGAGTTGTCCGCGCGGCAGAAATTTTTCGCAGACGTTCACCGCCTCGTCCAGCAGCCCGCCCGGATTCCAGCGCAGGTCAATGATCAACGCCTTCATGCCCTGGCTTTTCAGCTTGTTAAGCGCTGCCTCCAGTTCATCGCCGGTCTGGTCGCCGAACTGGGTGATGCGGACATAACCGATCTTGTCCGCGCCCAGCGGAAACACCTTTTTGCCATTGATGTCCTTGACCATGTCCATGTTGATGATGGCACGTGTCAGCTTGTATTCCTTGGTCAAGCCGGACGCCGGGCGTTGAATGGTGATGCTGACCTGCGTGCCGGGTTTGCCGCGTAATTGTTTCACGGCATCGGGCAGTGCGGTTTGACCCAAATCCTTGCCGTTAATTTTCACGATGCGGTCGCCGGACAGAATGCCGGCGCGGAAGCCGGGCGACTCATCCATGGGCGCCACAACGGTAATGAATTTATTTTTTAACGCGACCACCAGGCCAAGGCCGCCGAACTGGCCTTCCGTGTCATCCTGCAACTGCTGGTAACTGTCCGCGTCCATGAATTCGCTGTGCGGATCGAGCGAGCCGACCATGCCCTTGAGCGCCGAACGCACCAGCGCATTATAGGTCAGGTTTGTGCCGTCCACATAACTGGAGCGCACCTTGTCCAGCACGTTGACGAACATCTCCAGGGTTCGCGTCCGCCGAATCCTTTTGCTGTCCGGCCTGCGCCGACGCCAGATAAATCCGAGCGCCGGCCACGAGGTTCACCGTCAGCGCCACGACGACCACGACGAAAATAAAACTTTTCTTCATAAACACTAAAACGTTACCACGACCTCATCAAGATTCAAAGTTTTTGGACGCTTGAATTCCTTGGCGGTCAGCCGGCACGTAACAGGGATTCGATAAGCGGTAAATCCGCCGGCAGGGTGATTTTAGGGTTGGGCATGGAACCAGCGACGAGCCTCACCGGCTGGCCGATCAATTCACACGCCGCCGTGTCGTCGGTAAAAATTAATCCGCGCTTACGGACTTCCGCCAGCGCGCGGCGGATGACTTCGACGCGAAAAGTCTGCGGCGTCTGCACCGACCAAAGCTTTGAGCGGTCCACCGTTCGCAGGATGGTCTGGCCGTCAGCGGATTCCTTGATCGTGTCCGTCACGGCTTGCGCGGCGACCGCAGCGCCGGTTTCGACCGCAGCGGCAATGGTTGCCTCAATCAAAGCCTCGCTCGTGCAGGGCCTCGCTGCATCCTGGACCGCCACGATTTCAGTCTTGGCCAAAAGTGCTTCAGCCCGTTGCAAACGGAATCCTGTCGTTCCGCTCCACCGACAACGATGCGAAAGGGTTTCTGAAATGAAATTTTGCCGCGAGTTCTGAAAAGTGATTTTGCATCCCGTCGCGAACCACGAGGATGATTTCGCCGATGCACTTCGCGTCATTGAATCTTTGCCAGGTGTGGGCGATGACCGGCCGGCCGGCGATCTCGAGCCATAACTTATCCGCGCCCATGCGGACGCCCTTGCCGGCGGCAACGAGGATGGCGGCGTTCATTGGGAGGAAATTGCCGCGAAGATTCTACTTCAGCCAATGCGCCAGACAATGCGCGCCTTGTTCAGATCGTATTGCGACATCTCCATCTTGACGCGGTCGCCGACGGTGAGCCGGACGAAACGTTTGCGCATTTTGCCGGAAATGGTCGCGAGCACCTGGTGCTTGTTATCCAGTTCGACGCGAAACATCGTCCCGGCCAGCACGGTCTGGATACGACCCTCACTTCTATGTGTTCTTCCATGTATTAAATTAACCTTAACAAATACCATATGATTAAAGCGAATCAAAAATCCCTGCATAAATGAAGGGGGCGACGCCCTCTGGGAACGCCGCCCCGGTCATTGTAAAATTTCGGAATTAGTAACGGTCACGACCACCACCACCGCCACGGCTGCCACCGCCGCCGTAACCACCACCGCCACCGCCACCGCCGCCGTATTCACGACGCGGACCGCGATCGCCACCGCCGCCAGCACCACGGGGACGTTCTTCTTTCGGACGGGCGATGTTTACCGTCAAGGCGCGGTCGCCGAGGCTTGAGCCGTTCATGGCTTCGATTGCTTTCTGGGCTTCTTCCGGGGTGGACATGGTCACGAAGGCGAAACCGCGTGAACGGCCGCTCATCCGGTCCATCATCAGATTCGCTTCGACGACCGTACCGTGTGCGGAGAAGGCCTCGTGAATCTCGTTTTCCGTGGTGTTGAAGGAAAGATTTCCAACAAACAGTTTAGTGCTCATTTTATGTCTCGCTGTTCAAGACCAACCGCTTTTCTCGGACCGTTCCCGACTACCGGGTTTCAAATCATCACCGAACCACGTTCACCTGAAGATTTTCCATGACCTGAATAAGCCAGCTTATCCAACAGACTTTGCGACTCTAGCCAGAGTCAAAATAATTGCAAGCCCTTTTTCAAAAACCATCGCGTCACCCCGGCTGCCAGTCCAGAACCTTTAGTTGCACCGTCGTCCGCCCATTGAATTCATTGACCTGCGGCGCAAAGGCGAGGTCGAATTTCCCTTCCGGCAACGCCGCTTTCCCCGCGCCCCACCAGACACATTCATGTGTCACTCCACCGCTCGCAGCGCCGGAGCCCGGCGAAGGCGTGTCGGTGACCCACAATTTGACGTGCTGCTTTTCCGCACCCATGCGTTGAGCGGGCCGGCCCTGGGTCACGCCGCGCGTGAAAAATTGCACGGACGGATTCCCCTGCCCCATCGGTTTAAGACGGTCGAGTTCGGCCAGCGTATCTAGGGAAATCTCTTTCAAGGCGACTTCAGCGTCCAGGCGCAGCGGGGGTTGCAAATCTTCGGGCTTCAAACTGCGCCGGGCAATTTCATTAAGCCGCACGCGAAATGCATCAACTTTGCCCGGATGGATCGTCACGCCCGCCGCCATTGCGTGGCCGCCATGCTTGATGAGTAGGTCATCGCACTCACGCAATGCGGCGGCCAGGTCAAAACCCATGATGCTTCTGCCCGAACCGCGCCAGGCCTCACCTTCGCCGCCGATGATAAAAGTGGGCCGGTAAAATTGCGACAGCACGCGTGAAGCGACAATACCCACGACGCCGATATGCCAGAGCAATTGTCCCTCGACGATGACAAAATCGTTCTGCTCGTCGAACTTCGAGCGTACGACGCCGATGGCTTCGTCGCTGATGCTGCGCTCGATTTTCTGGCGCTCACGATTCCGCAGATCCAGTTCCTGCGCGAGCGGCATGGCAGTTTTCAGATCCGGCGCGAGGACGAGGCGCAACGCTTCCTCCGCCGTTTCCAAACGCCCGGCTGCATTAAGGCGCGGCGCGAGTTGAAAACCGACTTCGTAAGCGCCCAGTTGCGGCGGGCATTGCGCGACTTCCTTCAAAGCGATCAGGCCGGGACGCCCGGTCGTGCTTAACTTTTCCAAACCGGCGGAAACCAAAATGCGATTCTCACCAACCAGCGGAACGAGGTCGGCAATCGTGCCGAGCGCAACCAAATCCAGCAGCGGCTTCAAATCGAATTCCGTCGCGCCGAGTAAATTGATCTCACGTCCGCGCTTCACAAGTGCGTGGGCGAGTTTGAAAGCCAGGCCGGCAGAGCAAAGTTCTTGGAAATTGCCGATTGCCGATTGCCGATTGCCGATTTCGGGAACTGCGAGCTGGGGGTTCACCAGCGCGACGGCGGCGGGTGCGGGATTGGAGACTTGATGATGATCCAGCACGAGGACGTCCACGCCAAGTTCGCGCAGCCAGGCAATAGTTTCCACGGCAGTTGAACCGCAATCCACGGCGAGGAGCAGTTTGACGGGAAATTTCTTGAGGCAATTCTCCACGCCATCGCGGCTCAAGCCGTAACCTTCATCCATGCGGCGCGGGAGGTAAAAATCAACCGTCCAACCGAGCGTCCGCAAGACTTCGACAAGCAAAGCGGTGGAAGTCACGCCATCCACGTCATAGTCGCCAAAGATGACCAGCGGTTCTTGTTCGGCATGGGCGCGCAGCAGCCGTTCGACGGCGGCGGCCATGTTCGGCAGCAGGAATGGATCGGCGAGATTTTTAAGGCGGGGCGTGAGAAATTGTTCAATCGCGGCCGGGTCGGAATGACCACGGTTAAGCAGGCACTGCGCGAGCAATGGGGAAATCTTAATCTGCGCGGCGAGTTGTTCCGCGAGGAGTGGTTGCGGCGGCGCCAATGACCAGCGGAATTTCATGAAAATAATTTAACCACGGATGGACAAGGATGAACACGGATAAAATAGTGGCACAGGCGTCCCGTCGGTACGTTCCAAACAAGATAGAAGTTTTGTCTCTGATGAAAACACACGGGCGGGACGCCTGTGCCATTATGACTGCTCGCGCCGGTTGACTTTGATCGAGAGAAGAATGGAGCCGGCGATGATGAAACCACCACGCCCAGCGACAGCGGCGTCGGGATATGGATGTATTTCATCAACACCATTTTCAAGCCGATGAAAACCAGCACGATGGAAAGTCCGATCTTCAAAAAACGGAAATACTGGATCGCCCCGGCCAGCACAAAATACAAGGACCGCAAACCCAAGATCGCAAAAACATTGGAGGTGAAAACGATGAAGGCATTCTGGGTAACGGCGAAAATCGCCGGGATGGAATCCAACGCGAAGATCAGGTCCGTGGTCTCGACCAGCACCAGGACAAGCGCCAGCGGCGTCAGCGTCTTGCGGCCGTTGACCGTGGTGAGAAATTTCTGGCCTTCGAATTCCGTGGTGACCGGAAAAAGTTTCCGCGTGAGCCGGATGGCGAGGTTCTTTTCCGGTTCCGGCTCCTTGTCCTTTGTGAAGACCATTTTCAGCCCCGAGAAGACCAGGAATGCGCCCAGCGCGATAAGCAGCCATTCGAAGCGATGGATCAGTTCCACGCCCAACCAGATCATCAACCCGCGCATGACCAGCGCGCCGAGAATTCCCCAGAAAAGCACGCGATGCTGGTATTGGTTGGGAACGGCAAAATGCGCGAAGATGATGGCGATGACAAAGACATTGTCCATGGAAAGCGACAATTCGATGATATAGCCGGTGATGAATTCAACGGTCTGTTGCAACTGCCAGTCATGCACCGCGACCGGGGCGATGACCAGCCCGAACAGCATGGCCATCGCAAACCACACGCCAGTCCATGTCAATGCTTCCTTGAAAGAGACAACGTGCGATTTACGATGGAAAACGCCCAGATCAAGGGCGAGAAAAACCAGGATGCACGCGACAAATCCCACCCAATGCCATGGTGTGATTTGGATCAGGCCCAGCATCATGATTCAAGTCACACCTTGGGAGTCGCGGCGTTTTGCACCGTGACCGCCGATCCGCCGATGTCAGGCCGCTCGCCCTTGTGCCACCACAACACGATGGCGCTGGCGACGTAGATGGAGGAATACGTTCCGGTGATGATGCCGACAAGGAAGGTGAAGGCGAAATCGTTTATGACGCCACCGCCGAAAATGTACAGGCAGAGCGTGGCGATGAACACCGTACCGGACGTGATGACCGTACGACTCAACGTCTGGTTCAACGCCTGGTTAATGACGTCCTTGAATGAACCACGCGCGCCCAGCTTCAAGTCTTCACGGATACGGTCGAAGATGACGATCTTGTCGTTGATGGAGAAACCGATGATGGTCAGGATCGCCGCGACAACGGTCGCATTGAATTCACGGCCCCAAATAGCGTTCGCGATGCAATAGCAGCCGATGGCCAGCAGCACATCGTGAAAAACCGCCACCACGGCGGCGACGGCGAACGAGAATTCATAGCGGAACGCGACATAAATCAGGATGCCGAACATTGAAAGCAATGAGGCAATGATCGCTGAAGCCCGGATTTCCTTGCCGACCACGGCACCAACGTTCTGTTCGCTGATGGGCGTAAGCTTGGCATCCGGAAATTTTTCAGCCAATAAGTGTTGAACTTTCTTGGACGAACCGATGGCAGTCGTCACCCGCAAGGTATCCGTGCCAGCGGAAACATTCTTTTGATACTGAATCTGCGCATCCTTCTCGCCATCTGCCGTAAGGGCGGAACGGATTTGATCCACATCAAGTTTCTTTGCGAAACTGAACGTTGTGCTGTCGCCACCGAGGAAATCAACGCCAAATAGTTTTTCACCACGGAATCCCCAGCCGTAGGCAATGGCCGCGATGGCAAATACTGTCGTGGCAATGGACAATGGCTTTGCCATGGCTATGAAATTAAACCGGGGATTTTTAATAAATTGAGACATCCTTAGTGTTTTGATGATGTTCCGGTCCAGCAGGAAGTTGAAGATTAGCCGCGTCACCACCAGCGATGTGAACAAACTGGCGGCGATACCGATGGTCAAGGTGGCGCCGAAGCCCTTGATCGCGCCGGTGCCGAGATAGTATAAAATCACGGAAGAGATCAATGTGGTGACGTGCGAGTCAAAGATCGTGCCGAATGCGCGGGCATAGCCGGCGTCAATCGCGCCGCGGAGCGACTTGCCCTTGGCTAATTCCTCGCGAAGACGTTCATAGATAAGCACGTTTGCGTCCACCGCCATGCCGACCGTTAACACGATGCCCGCGATACCGGGTAGTGTAAAAGTGGTGCCGAAAAAGCACATGACGCCCAGCAGAATGATGACGTTGATGACGAGCGCGACATTCGCCGCGAGGCCGGATACGCGGTAATAAATCAACATGAATAGCGAGACGAAAACCAAGGCGTAAATAGATGCCATGATGCCGTTGCGAATGGAATCCTTGCCCAACGTCGGATCAACATCCTCGGATGAAACAATATTCAAGGGCGCACGCAACGGATTGCGCAGGACGTTCGCCAGCGCAACTGCTTCATCATCAGTATAGTGGCCGGTGATTGTTGGATTACCGGTCTCGATTGCGCCTTGTATAACCGGCGCGGTTTGCAATTCGCCATCGAGAACAACTGCCAGCCGCTGGCCAATGTTGTTACGGGTAACTTCGCCGAATCGCCTTGCACCATCACTGGTAAGCATGAAATCTACTTGAGGATTGCCAAAATTATCACGTCCTAAATGCGCGCTTTGAACGATGTCGCCGGCGAGCTTGTTCTCAGGCGTTTTCTTGACGATGACTGCGGTAATCTGGGGCGCACCGGTCGGCTGAGGATCAATTTTTTTGAGCAACACATAACCGGGCGGGATTGGATCGCCATTTCTTAAAATCTGATCGCTGTCTGCCTTTACCATTCGGAATTCGAGATACGCTTTTTTCTGAATCTGCTTCTTCGCCTGCTCCTTGTCGGACTGGGACAAGCCGGGCAACTGGATCAAAATCCGGTTACCGCCCGCCGGCTGGATGACCGGCTCAGCCACACCGAACTGGTCCACGCGCTTGCGCAACACCTCGACCGCCTGCGATAACGCGCCGGTGACATCGGGAGCGGAAACCTGGTTGGTGCCGTTGTCCTCGGCACTGGCCAGGGCATTCGTGTCCATTTCGACGAGGAACGACGTGCCACCCTGCAAATCCAGACCGAGCTTGATCTTGCCCGAGGCATCGCGCTGAAGCTGGTTCAGGATGAAGGTGGTGGGATACAATTGATTTGTTGCCGTGATAAACGTGAAATATCGTTGAATGTCGTTCGTGCCGATGGCTTCCTGCAAGTTGGCGAACTCGCGGTCCGGCCGCGCCTTTTGCAATGGTTCCAGCCGTTGCAAGATGTTCGTGAAAGCGGCGTCGGTGTTTTCCGCACGTGATGCGAATTCGCCGAACAAATGACGTGAGGTCGGCGGATAAATCTCAAACAATGACCATGCGACGATCAGGACGACGATGGCGAATCTCCAGCGGTTATTTTGCTTCATGATGGCTTAGGCTTCAGTCGGGGTGCTGGCTTCGAGGATTTCTGTCACGGAGGCCTTGGTGACTTCCATTTTGGCGTCGCCGGAACGGAGGGCCACGGTCCGGTCTTTCACCGAGGTGACCACGCCGATGATGCCGCTGGCCGTAACCACTTTGTCACCCGCCTTGATGCTGCTCACCAGCTTGGCCAGCTCCTTGGCGCGCTTCTGTTGCGGACGGATTAAGAGAAAATAAAATACTATCGCCATCAAAACAAACATCGGCATGGGCGAATGCAGAATAGCATCCATGCCCGAAGGTGCTTGCCCGGTTGGCGTGCCGGGGGTGGCAGTAGATGTCGTCGGAGTGGTGGCGGCCTGCGCCAGCATGGTGTTCAAGTGCATAATTTGAAAATGGCCGGACAATGTAAGAAAGCCCGAGAATTTGGCAAGCGTAAATGGCCGGAGAATTCGCTGTTCAGAGGAGATTGGCGTCAAATCGGCGCGATAACATCGGCGTGCAGGGCAACCAAGAGAGGCGTGAAAGCCTCGTTACTTCAACCGCCCACTGCCGCACGCGCTTCGGCGGCGAGCGGGGTGCTCAAGTAACGTTCACCTGTCGAGCAGGCCACGGTGACGATGGTCTTCCCTTTGTTTTCCGGACGGTTTGCCACTTCAATTGCGGCGACGACATTCGCGCCGGTCGAAATGCCGACCAGCAGACCTTCTTCCTTCGCCAGCCGCCGCGCCATCGCAAACGCGTCGTCGTTGGAAACCTGCACGCACTCGACGATCTGCGGGTTCCCTGCACTGTCCTTCAAATGCAGGTTGCCCGGAACAAAGCCCGCGCCCGTGCCCTGAATCTTGTGCGGCCCGGGCTTGATGGGTTCACCCGCGAGTGTCTGAGAAATGACCGGTGAATCTTTCGGTTCAACGGCAATCGCTTGAAACGACGGCTTCTTCGGTTTGAGATATTCCACGCAACCCGTAATCGTTCCACCCGTGCCGACGGCGGCGACAAGAATGTCAATCTTGCCATCGGTGTCTTCCCAAAGTTCCACCGCCGTGGTTTTCGTATGAATGGCCGGGTTTGCCGGATTGTTGAACTGCTGTGGAATCCACGAGTTTGGTGTTTCCTTGGCCAGTGCTTCGGCCTTGGCAATCGCGCCTTTCATGCCTTCCGCGCCGGGAGTCAACACGAGCTTCGCGCCGAGCATCGCCAGCAACGTGCGGCGTTCCACGGACATGGTTTCAGGCATGGTGAGAATCAATTGATAACCTTTCGCCGCTGCAACAAATGCGAGCGCGATGCCGGTATTGCCGGAAGTCGGTTCGATAATGACGGTGTTCTGTTTTAAGATGCCGCGCTTCTCGGCATCCTCGATCATCGCCGCGCCGATACGATCCTTGACGCTGCCGAGTGGATTAAAAAACTCGCATTTGAGGAGAATGGTTGCGGCGGCTCCGGCGGTGACTTTGTTCAGTTTGACGAGTGGTGTGCGTCCAACAGTTTCGATGATGTTGTTATAGATATGTCCCATAAAAATTTAAATTGAGGTTGATTTGCTTTGTTCAAGGATTCTGTCGAAAAGCATTTATCCGGCAAGAATTAATTCATCAGCCGGATTGATCAAAGAACATGGACAATGCGTCACTCGTTGCGTGCCGACAAAAATCTTTCCGCGTCAATTGCCGCCGCGCAGCCCGCGCCCGCCGCCGTGATGGCCTGACGATAAACATTATCCGCGCAATCACCCGCCACGAACACACCGGGCACACTCGTCATAGTGCCCTCCTTCGGAATGATGAACCCATTGGCGTCCATCGCGATCTGGCCTTTGAAGATTTCAGTGTTCGGTCCATGACCGATGGCGATGAAGACGCCTGCGCAGGGCAAAACTGATTCTGCGCCGGTCTTGAGATTCTTCAAGCGCACGCCGGTCACCTTGTCCTGTGTCACATCAAAAATTTCCGTCACCGCCGAATCCCAAATGGGTTTGATCTTCGTGTGAGCATGAACCCGATCCTGCATGATTTTGGAAGCGCGCAAGGAATCGCGGCGATGAACCAAATGAACGACCGAGCCGAAGCGCGTCAAATAAAGCGCCTCTTCACACGCGGAATCACCACCTCCGACGACCACCAGCGGTTGATTCCGGAAAACCGGCAGCGCGCCGTCGCAGGTGGCGCAATACGTCACGCCCTTGGTCTCTAGCAAATCTTCGCCAGGAACGCCCAGATGTTTATGGCTGGCACCCGTGGCAATGATGACGGTTTCGGCCTCGACCTTCTCGCCATCCACGGTGAGCGCGAATGGCTGCTTGGAAAAACCCACCGCTTCAACCAGTCCGAAGCTGGCCCGCGCGCCGAAGCGTTCGGCCTGTTTCTGCATCCGCGTCATCAACTCATAGCCATCCACGCCTTCCGGAAAACCGGGGAAATTCTCGACAATGCTCGTCGTGGTGAGCAGGCCGCCGGGCTGTTTGCCGGTCAGCACGAGCGGTTTCAGATCCGCCCGGGCGGTGTAAAGCGCCGCCGTCCAACCCGCGCAACCGGAACCGATGACTACGACTTTTTCCAATTTTTCCATAAGGACGCGCAAGATAGTTTGTGGTGAAACGAGTTGCAAGTTTTGGCGGACGGCGCAGCGGATTTTTTGCCGGCGGAGCGCGGGCTTTAGACCGCTTCAACGTCTAGCTGGTTTCGGGCAATGAAGCGGCATAAATGCCGCGCGCCGAATCAATGTGCTTAATCGGGGACGGCTCGCAAGTGTGTTTACCTCACATCGTTTGAATTTGCCGTCGGGCGGATTTGCCGCTTAACTGTCGCGCAATGAAACTGTCGCTTAACATCATATTAACCGCACTGCTCGTCAGTGTCTTTAATCTGGTCGCGCTTTTAACCGCACAGGCGCAACCGGCGGCTACGAATCTTTGGCGGCTTCAAGTATCGCGCTTCGACGGAGAATCTTCGCCCGCCATCGGCACGGACGGCACGATTTATCAGGCGACCTTTGATGGTAAACTGCTGGCCATCACGCCGGAGGGTGAAATCAAATGGACGTTCAAGATGGGACATGAAATCAAATCGTCGCCGGCCATCGCGGATGATGGCACCATTTATTTCGGCGCACGCGACCGGAAATTTTACGCTGTCACGCCCGAAGGGAAACTCAAGTGGACTTTTCCAACCGGCGCATGGATTGATACCTCGCCCGCCATCGGTGCGGACGGAACGGTTTATTTCGGCTCGTGGGACAAAAAGTTTTATGCGCTGAAGCCCAACGGTTCATTGAAATGGGCTTTTGCCACGAGCAACATCGTCGTTTCCTCACCTTCCATTGGCGCTGACGGGACAATCTATTTTGGTTCGCACGATAAAAAGCTTTATGCGTTGAAACCCGACGGAACGTTGAGTTGGACGTTTTTGACTGATGGACCGATCATCTCGTCTCCCGCCATCGCCGCCGACGGCATAATCTATTTTACTTCAACCGATGGCAACTTTTACGCGCTAAAACCAGACGGCACGGAACGGTGGCGGCTGCGCACGGGCGGTTTCACGGAATCCTCACCGGTGCTTGACGCGCAGGACGATATTTACCTGGGGGTCAACTATGCCAAGTACAGCATTGATCAGGATGGGAAAAAGATTTTGGATTATGGCTCGCCCAACCTCATCAACATTTCGCCGGTCGCCGCAGCGGATGGGCTGGTTTATTTTACGGCCTCCTGGGGTGACTTAAGCGCTTTCGACAGCCAAGGACATCTGGCCTGGTCGGCACCGATCGGAACCGGGGTGATCCCCGATACTTCACCGGTCATTGATGCGGGCGGCGTAATTTATTTCGGCGACGGCAGAAATTTATATTCGTTCGTCGCCACGAATGGCGCGCCACTGGCTAAAAGTTCCTGGCCGATGTTCCGCGCCAATCCACGTCACACCGGCCGTGTGACCGGGAACTGAGGCTTACAGTCGTTCGCGCCCCCCAAAACCGGTTTCCAGATCGTGCCAAAATTCCACGGCATCCTCGTCGGATTCCCAGCAGAGAAAAACCTCCTTACCCCCGATGATGGCCGGAAAATCCAGGAGTCCGCGCTCCAGATCCTTGATGAAAATCTCGCGGCGTTGAAATTCGGCCAGCATCGCCTGCATGTCGGCGAGCGCACGGATCCAGTTGTTCACCGTCTCGCCGCCGATGTCATTCCCCTGCCCGGTCATTCCGCTCAAACGTTTATCATAGCGCCGCACCTCCTCGCGCAACCGGTTCAGTTCCGCCAACCACTTGCGGATCTGCGGGAGCAACGCGTTTACCTCCTCGCGGGTGTAATGTTTTTCAAACTGATGTTTCATCGGCAAATGACCCGGACGCAAAAAGGCCGTTCGCGGACGGCGGCAACGAATGCCACCACCCGCGAACGGATGAATGAAACCGCAAGGCGGAATTTACTTCTGCCAGGTGCGCTTCTTGTGACGATTCAAGCGCAGCTTCTTGCGCCGTTTGTGTTTATTGATCTTGGCCTTGCGGCGTTTTTTAATTGAACCCATAAATTGTTACGCGGTCAGTATACTACTTTGTTCAGCGGATATTCAATGATTCCTTCCGCCCCGGCGGCTTTTAACTTCGGAATGATTTCCCGCACGACATGCTCGTCAATGATCGTTTCCACGGCCACCCAGCCTTTGAGGCTCAGGCTGGAGATGGTCGGATTGCGCAGCGCTGGCAGGCTTTTGAGCAATGCCGCCAGATTTTTCTCGGCGATGTTCATCTTCAAGCCGACCTTCGCCTCGGCTTCCAGCGCGCCCTTGAGCAGCAACGCCAGCGTCTCGATCTTCTGGCGCTTCCACGGATTCTTCCAGGCGGTGAGATTCACAATCAGTCGCGGCGTCGAAACCAGCAAGGTGTCCACGATGCGCAGCTTGTTCGCCCGCAGCGATGAACCCGTTTCGGTGACTTCCACGATCGCATCCACGAGTTCGTGCGCTTTGACCTCGGTTGCGCCCCAGGAAAATTCCACCTCGGCTTTCACGCCGTTTTTCTTCAGATACTTCTTCGTGAGATTCACCACTTCGGTGGCGATGCGCTTGCCTTGCAAATCTTTCACCAATTTGACCGGTGAATTTTCTGGCACACACAAAACCCAGCGCGCAGGTTGCCGCGTCGCCTTGCTGAAAAGAAATTCGCCCACCTCGTGAACCTTGGAACCGTTCTCAATCACCCAGTCGTGGCCGGTGATGCCGCAATCCAGATAACCATGTTCGACGTAACGGCTGATTTCCTGGGCGCGGATCAGGCGGATTTCCATCTCGTCATCGTCCACATGCGGAATGTAGGAACGGCTGCTGACAGTGATATTAAAACCCGCCTTGCCCATCTTCTCGATGGTGGCGTCCTGCAGGCTGCCTTTCGGCAGGCCAAATTTTAATTTCTTACTCATCTAACGTGTCTAAATCTAATCTGACGAGCAGGCGTAAATGCGTTTTTTAGCAATTTGTTGACGCGCGCGAAGAATCAGTATGCCTGGGTTGATGCAGGAACGCCACTTTCTTCTTACAGGTTTTTACTTGGCGCTTTCTATGACCCAGTTCCCGGCATTCTTTTTCAGTATGAAAGTATAATACCCTGACACCGCGCCGCCGGCATACCATTTGCCAATCGCTTGAACCGTGTCGCCTTCCGGCTCCAATGTATCCACGCTCAAGATCATTGCCGGCTTGCCGGTTTCCTTGTCCACCGGCGTCCGGTTTGGTTGCAGATTGACGCTGGAGCTTGGCTTGATCGGCGGAACATGATTCGGGAACGCCTTGATGAGCGCATCCACCTCGTCATCGTCGCCTTGCAGAAATACCGCCGAATAGCCGCCATCATCCCAGAAATGACCTTTTAACAGATAACTATAAACCGCCACTTCCACGTCGAACAAATCTTGTTTAGGCAGCTTTGGCTTTTCATTCTTTTTTGGCGCGGTCATCGGCGCTTCAGCCCGGCTGTTCAGCGTGGCCATATGCTCGGGGCTGAACTGGATTGGATTCTTGTCGGTGCCGCAACCGGCCGAAAGAACGATGAGCATTGCCATTGAGGCAGCGAGGCTGGTGATGGTTTTAAATCTGCGTTGGTTTGTATTCATCGGTGTTTAGATATTTTTCCAAATGACACGTCGTCCAGCCACTGAAATTTCCCCGCGCGCAACCGCTGCGACACATTTAGGATACAGTTCATGCTCCGCCGCATGGATTCGCGCGTGCAAACTCTCCGGCGTGTCCTTGTCCAACACCGGCACGGTTTGCTGGCCGATGATTGCGCCAGAATCCACGCCCGCATCCACAAAATGCACCGTGCAGCCGGTAACCTTCACGCCGTGATCCAGCGCCTGTTTCCACGCTTCCAGTCCGGGAAACGATGGCAGCAACGACGGGTGCACGTTCATGATGCGGCCTTCAAACGCACGCAAAAACTCGCCCTTCAACACGCGCATAAAACCGGCAAGCACGATCAAATCCACCTGAACCGCACGCAATGCTTCGACAAAAGCATGTTCCGCTTCTTCCTCGAGCTTGGTGCGAAATTTCCCCGGCGGAATAAATTGTGCAGAAATTTTCCGTTCACGCGCCAGCGTTAGAATTCCCGCCGCCTCGACGTCGCTCAACACAACGGCAATTCCTGCCGGAATTTTCCCCGCCGCGCAAGCATCGGCGATCGCGGCAAAGTTCGAGCCTTTACCGGAACCAAGCATGCCTAATCGAAATAGATTACTCACTGCAATTTGAATAACAGACCGTAGAACAAGTTGAAAGAAAAACACCGCTGGATAAATCAGTTCAGTTTATCGGATCATTAACAATACCCATGAATAAAATAGATTGAGTATGCTCATCGGCAATTATAAAAAGGAACGGATGATTCACAATCATTTCAAATGGTTTTGGCGGGTCATGAATTGCACCTAGCAGGGTAAAACCAAATCCAGTCACGGCCGCCGCCTCGGTTCCCTCTTCATTAACTTCGATATAACTTTTTTGTTTTGCTTCACTGACATGTAAAGGTTTGTCGGACATTGCTGAAAAATCCGCTTCTGTTGAAAAAGCCTTTTTTATTCCTAATGCTTTGAGCGGGTTGTTGAGCCGCACTCCATATTCGAGTTTGAATTTAGGGAATACCAGCGCTCCCTCACGGCCTTCAAATTGCGATGATATGTCGTCCTGCCAAGATACGGCACTTAAGTCCGCGAGCAGTTGTCGCGGGCTGGAATTTGTTTTTGGCAAAAAAAGAATCATGCTCAAATTTTTGCCGGAATAGGCCAGCCGCACAGCCTGAAAGCCTTTTGTTTCTTGATAACTAAAATGCCTGTGTTGCATCATCATTGATGTTTGCTTTGACTCATTGTTGGAAAGATAAAAGGGACGCGATTTGGTCTGGCCTTTATCAAACGGCTCCGCCCATCTGCCTTTGAAATAAATTGCATTGGCCAGAATTACCCGAATAGCAGGAGAAAAAGGAAAACTAACGATCTCCTTGATTTTTCCATGTGTCTTCGTGCCGGCCCAGTCATTGATAATGTCTGCTGATTTTGGTTTGTTAAAGTCCACTCCGGCCAATTTCGCATGAAAGAAATTTTTGTTGGCAGCAACAAAGTCCGGCTTCAGTTGAAACTCATTTTGATACCAAATTGCATTTGCCAGATTCAAAATCACGTTGGGTTGTGAATCCAACGAATTGATCAAGTTTTTGGCCGCGGTGTTTAACTTATCGGGCGACAAACTGCCGGTTTTTAAAACGTTCTGTATCTCTGTTTTCGTTTCACCCGCAGCGCCGTTCGCAACCATTTGTAGCGCGGTTGAAACACTGAACGGAGAGATGAAAATATTTTCGTGCGGTTGCTCTCTCGCAATCTGTTTCAGTAATTTAAATGCGAAGTCATTATTCGCTGAAGTCAGTTTTTCTGAATCCTGGGCAAGAACCGCCAACGTCGAAAATCCAATCAACGCACCGACTGAAATTATACGGATAATTAACCTGGATAAAATCATGGCAGTTCTGTTTAAGCTGAAATCTTTTTTCTAAGCCGTCAACTTTTTAATGAAACTTCCATTCATGCTAGCATTGTCAGCCTTTTAACAACGCCTCGGCATGTTTGCGCGCGGCATCGCTCTGGCCGCCCAGCATCCGCGCCAGTTCGGTAACGCGCGACTTTTTGTCGAGCGGCGTGATTTCAGAAATGGTCCGGCCATTCTTGACCTGTTTGGTCACGACATAATGCGCATCCGCCGGCGCGGCGACTTGCGGCAGATGCGTGATGCATAATACCTGTCGCTTGGCGGCAATCTGCTTCATCTTTTCACCGACTGCGTTCGCGGTTTCGCCGCCAACGTTCGCGTCCACTTCATCGAAGACGAGGACGGGAATTTCGTCTTCCGCCGCCAGCACGGTCTTTAACGCCAACATCACGCGCGCCATTTCACCAGAAGAAGCAATGGCGCGCAGCGGCCGGGCCGGTTCTCCTAGATTCGGCGCGAATTGAAATTCAATCTCATCCAAGCCGCTGCGTAGCTGCGACGCCCTCGTCGCAGAAGGTGGAAGCGACGCCTCGTCGTTGCTTGTTCTTTCGCGCGACGGGGCGTCGCAGCCACGCATGGCTACATCAAACTTGCTTTGCTTGAAACCGAGTTCTTCAAGCTGCTTACTCACGGCCTTGGCGAGTTGGGGAATCACTTTCTTGCGTGAGGCGGAAAGCCTTTTTCCTGCGCTCAAGATTTCGTCATCCAGTTTTCTTAAAGCTGAATTCAGCCGCTCCAGTTCGACATCACGGCTTTCGAGCGCCTGCAGTTTTGTTTTCGCCTCTTCACCGAAGGCGATGACTTCGGCAAGCGTCGCGCCATACTTGCGCTTCAGTGTGTGGATCAGATTCAGGCGTTCTTCCAGTTCTGCGAGCCGCGCGGGATCAACGTCCACTTTGTCGGCATAACGCGAAAGCTCGGTCTGCAAGTCGCGCAACGTCTCCCCGGCCTGCGCGTGCAGTTCGCCAAGGTTCGCTGCACCGGCATCCACACGTTGAAGTTCGGCCAGCACACGGCCAATCGCGCCGGATTGCGTCAGCAACGAATTCTCACTTTCGCTCAAGGCGTCGAGCGCGGCCTGACTTAATTGCAGCAGCTTCGCGGCGTTGCTCGAACGGTTGAATTCTTCCTCCACGGACTTTTCCTCGTCCGGCTGCAAACGCGCGGCGGAAATTTCGTGGACTTGAAAGCGCAAAAGATCAAGTTGCTGCGCGTAAGTTTTTTCATCCACGATCAGCAATGACTTTTCATTTTCCAAACCGGCGCGGCGACGGACAAGTTTGCCAAACGCATCGCGCTCTTTCTCCAGTCCGCCGAACGCATCCAGAATCGCGAGCTGTTTCGCGGTATGCAGCAGTGATTGATGATCGTGCGGTCCGTGCATGTCCACCAGCCCTTCGCCAATAGTCGCGAGCGTGGCCAGCGTGGTGGCCGAACCATTGACAAACTGGCGGTTCGTCCCCGCGCTGGTAAATGTGCGCTTCAGGACGAGTTGATGATCTTCGCAGGGTTCCAGGCCATTCTGATCGAGAAAATTTGACAACTTGGTCGAGAGATCATTTTGGACTGCGTCGGCAGAGCGCAGCGGCGACGGCGCTTTCGGACGCGCGGGTGATTCACTGCCTGCGAAAGCGGGGTCGCGCTTCACTTGCCCCCGCAGTCCAAGAACCTTGCCGTCCTGCGGTTGCATCCGAGAAACATCAAATACCGCCTCTACCGAGCAGCTTTCCTCGCCGCTACGAATGAGCGTGCGGTCGGCGCGTTCACCAAGAACGAGATTGAGCGCGCCGATGATGATGGATTTGCCCGCACCCGTCTCGCCGGTGATGACATTATAGCCGGGCTTTAGTTCCAGCGTCAGGTCGCTTACGAGGGCGAGGTTTTTGATGCGCAGCGTCGTCAACATGGCCAAATTTCGAGGCACAGATAAACACAGACCCGCCGCACCGCGCGATAAAAAACGACAACACCCTTAATTAGATATGGATGAGGTCTCTGCGACCCGCAGCAACTGTAATCGTCCTAGAGAATCCAAATTGATAGGCGCGTTATTTGAAGTTGGCAAGGGCTGCGGGACACAGTGCCGCGCTCCGGGACGGTGTTAAGCTGCGCCGGTTATTGTTCCGGCGATAATCCTTGCAAGAAATTCGCGAGCCTGTTTTCCTAAACACCATAAAGGCTGTTTTTAGAAAAATCAGCCGTGCAAGCATTATTTTGGAACCAATAATTATGAACTCGCACACATTAGCTGGCCAATCAGGGACGTCTATTTCCACGTTGTGGAACGGCTTGCGTTGGTCGAATATTTCCCATCTCCTTGTGATACGATCAAGGCTGGCCATTCGTGTCATAGTTTGCTGTTTACAGGTGCCTTGGTCAGGTTCCTTTGGATTTAACCTTGCTCAAGCACAAACTAATGAGCCGGTGATCGGGAAGGTGATTGCTTGGGGATATAACAGCCAGACCAATGTTCCGGCCGGTCTGACCAATGTTATCGCCATCGCAGCGGGATCGGTGCATAGCGTTGCTTTAAAGAATGACGGCACGGTGGTCGCCTGGGGTTCGGGTGGCAATGGCGAGACGAATGTGCCGTCGGGATTGAGCAATGTGGTGGCGATCGCGGCGGCGGGATTTTATGGCAATAATTACGGCTACAGCCTCGCACTCAAGAGTGATGGCAAGGTGACGGGTTGGGGCGCCGTGAGCCTGCCACCCGGATTAAGCAACATCGTGGCAGTGGCGGCCGGTGCCTATTGGTGGATGGTTCTCAAAAAAGACGGCACGGTGACCGCAAACTATCCCTACCTCACGAACGGACTGTTGGCCATCGGCACCAAACCATTAAGTAACGTAGTAGCCATAGCGTCCGGGGACCGCCACCTTCTTGCATTGACGAGTGCCGGGAACGTTTTTGGCTGGGGGGATAGCTACTATGGAGAAGCTACCGGGGTGCCTTCCGGCAATGGCTACTATTCCAATGGCATCGTAACGCTGGGTGCTCAAATCCTGAGCAATGTGGTGGCGATTGCCGCAGGGAGCTCTCATAGTGTGGCACTTAAGAGCAACGGCACTGTCGTCGTGTGGGGTAATAACACGTATGGTCAGACCAATGTGCCTGCCGGATTGAAAAATATCGTCGCCATTGCCTTAGGCGGCAATGAAATGGCCAATCGAGTGCTGGCGGTGAAAGCCGATGGCAAGCTAGTCGCGTGGGGCGGCGGTGATGCCCATCTGGATGTTCCGACCGGGCTGACCAATGTCATGGTCGCCGCAGTTGGATCGGTTCACTCCCTGGCGTTGATTGGGACAGGACCACTCAACCTTTACGCACGACTGTCGGCTCCAGTCTGGAATGCCAACAGCTTCAGCTTTTCGCTACCGACGCAGAGCGGACGGGTTTACTCGCTGGAATACAAAAATTCGTTGCGCGACACTGATTGGATCCCAGCAGCGTTGGTTGCGGGAAATGGCCACATACAAACATTGACCGAATCCAATGCTGCCAGTTTGAGCAGGTTTTACCGGGTACGGCAGTGGTAAATACAAGCACCGGAAAGAGAATGAAAGAGCCCAATAAAATCATCGCACACAATGCCGGATTCGCTACGACTTCAGATATGTGAATAGCGGTGTGAGTTTGGTAACATTCAATTTTTGCCATTAGGTTCCAAATCATTTTCATTCGCCGTATGGCGTCTGTTTGCTAACGTGACAGGGCATGGCGTTTGAATTCATTTTTCTCGGCAGCGGCACTTCGCAGGGCGTGCCGCTCATCGGCGTGGAATATCCGCCCGAATATCTGGCAAACCCGAAGAACTGGCGCACGCGGCCATCCATTTACGTTGAGACTGACAAAGCCAAACTCGCGGTGGACACGACGCCGGAATTCCGCATCCAATGCCTGCGCGAAAAGATCCGCTGGCTTGACGCCGTGCTGGTCACGCACGCGCACGCGGATCACATCATGGGCATGGACGACTGCCGGCGCTTCTGCGATCTGCGCGGCGGGACGGCGCTGCCGATTTATGCGAGCGAAGAGACAATGGCCCATTTGCGCCGCGTTTTTATCTATGCGTTTCATAAAGGCCCATGGCCGAAGGGTTATTTCATTCCCGAAGAACATGTCATCACCGGTTCGTTCGAGATCGGCGACCTGACAATCACCCCGCTGGACCTGCCGCATGGCCGGATGACGACGACAGGTTTTCTTTTTGAACAGGCCGGACGCAAGCGGCTTGCGTATTTGAGCGACTGCAAGGAAATTCCCGAAATCGTGATGGAAAAGATTCGTGGCGTGGAAATCGTGGTGCTGGATGCATTGCGCTACAAGCCGCATCCGACACACATGTGTCTTGATGAAGCGCTGACGGCGGCGCGGCGCATCGGCGCGGAACAGACTTTTTTCACGCATCTCACGCATGATTACGACCATGACAAGGCACAGGCAGAACTGCCGGAAGGTGTGACTTTGGCATGGGATGGACTCAAGGTAACCGCTAACTGAATGAAGCAAAAATATCGCCATCAAACCGCCCCACGCCAGGGATGGATGAAGCACTCTTCGGCAAATAGAATTGAACCCGCATATAAATACCCTGTCTAAATCGCACATGAAAACCATACGATTCCAATTGGTGCTCTTCGTGCTGGCTTTTGCGCCGCTGCTTGCCTGGGCCGGCGGCGACGAAGTTGTTGTCATTTACAATTCACACATGCCGGAGTCGCGGATAGTCGCCGAACACTATGCCCAGGTGCGGCAGATTCCGTCTGGTCAGGTTTACGGGCTGGCCCTGTCCACCAACGAGGAAATCTCCCGCGTGGAATTTCGCGACACACTGCAGGAACCGCTCGCCAAAAAACTGGAGGCCGATGGTCTGTGGAAATTTGGCCCGGTTACGCTGCATGCCACCAATGGCATACCCGAATCGATCGTCACCGAAATCGTGAAGAGCAAGATTCGCTATGCCGTCCTCTGCTACGGCGTGCCGCTGAAGATCAGCAGTGATCCCAGTATCCACGAGGCGCTCAGCGAAAAAATCCAGCCGGAACTGCGCCGCAACGAGGCCTCGGTGGATTCCGAACTGGCCTGGCTCCCGCTCTCGCGAATGAACTTTCCCCTGACCGGAATGTTTCCCAACTGGCTTTACGGCACGACCAATATCGCCTCGCTCAATACCACCAACGGAATCTTGCTGGTCGCACGGCTGGACGGGCCGAGCGCGGAAATCGCCAACGCGCTGGTGGACAAAGCTGTCCAGGCCGAGCGTACTGGACTGTGGGGACGCGCCTATTTTGACGCGCGCGGGCTGTCCCGGGCAGATACAAATTATTTTCTGGGCGACCAGTGGATGCTCGCCGCCGCCCAGATTGCGCGGCAAATCGGATTTGAAACCACGGTGGACAACAATCCCGCCACTTTTTTGGCGAGTTTTCCAATGAGCCATATCGCGATTTACTGCGGGTGGTATGACGGCAGCGTCTCGGGGCCGTTCACGCTGCCCACGGTGGAATTCATGCCCGGTGCGTTTGCCTATCATTTGCATTCTTACAGCGCCAGCACCGTGCGCAGCGCGAACCAGAACTGGTGCGGACCGCTGCTGGCCAAGGGGGCGAGCTGCACGATGGGGTGTGTTTATGAACCATTCCTGTCCGCCACCCCGAATGTCGCTGTCTTCATGCAGGTGTTCGGCAGCGGTTACAGCTTTGGCGAAGCAGCCTGGGCCGCGCAACCCGCCCTTTCCTGGCAAACGACGGTCATCGGCGATCCGCTTTACCGTCCTTTCACCAAGTCACCGCAACAACTTCATGCAGACCTGTATCGCACCAAAAATTCGCTGGATGAATGGGCGTACTTGCGCTTCGCAAACCTGGCGCTCGTCCATGGGTCGCGACTGGCTGAAGTCGCGGACCTGTTGGACAATCTTCAAGCCACCACCAACAGCGCTGTCCTTTCTGAAAAACTGGCGGACATTTACGCCGCTCAAGGCAAACCTTCCTCGGCCATCCGCACCTATCATTACGCGTTGAAATTAAAAACGTCGCCGGAGCAGCGCGTCCGCCTGCGGCTGGCTTTGGGCGAAAAACTTCAGGCAGAGAATCTCGTCGACGCCGCTGTGGAGAATTACCAGCAACTGCTCGTCGAAGCACCAGATTACCCGGGTAAAGAATTCATCGTGAATACGATTACCGCGCTCCAGCAAAAAATCGCCGGCACCAACGCACCCGCCAAACCCTAGAATTCATGGCTGTTTTCTTCGACACCCACGCGCATCTGGATTATCCCGATTATGCGCCAGATCTGGCTGAAGTCGTTGCGCGTGCCGAAGCCGCCGGCATCAGCCGGATCATTTCCATCGGCACCAATCTCGTCAGCAGCGAACGCGCGATCGCCCTTGCCGAAAAATTTCCGGCGGTGTTTGCCGTTGTCGGCTGGCATCCGACGGACGCGCTGGATGCACCGGAAGATTTCCGCCCTGTCTTGCGCGAACTCGCCAGGCATCCCAAGGTTGTCGCTATTGGCGAAACCGGACTGGACTATCATCATTTGCCGAGCCAGAGCGGGGCGCACGGAGTGACGCGCCCTACCGGCGCAACCGAGGTGGGGCGCGTCACTCCGTGCGCGCCGTCGGCAGACGAAGATGCCCGTTACAAGCAAAAACAGGCGGACATTTTCCGGCAACAAATGGAAGTGGCCGCTGAATTGGGATTGAATTGCGTCATCCACCAGCGCACGGCGTGGGACGATACCATCGCACAGATGAAATCGTTCATCGGCCGGACACGCGGCGTGTTTCATTGCTTTGGCGAAAGTGTGGAACGGATGCGGCAGGTGTTTGAAATCGGCTCGCTCGTCAGTTTTACCGGCATCGTCACCTTCAAGAACGCGCAAAACGTCCGTGATGCCGTCGCCGCTGCGGCACTCGGCCAGTTCATGCTGGAGACCGATTGCCCTTATCTCGCGCCCGTGCCGTATCGCGGCAAGCGCTGCGAGCCGGCTTATGTGAAGGAGATTTCCGAAGCCGTCGCCCAGATCAAACTCTGTTCCCCGGAAGAACTGAGCATGGCGACCTCTCGCACCGCCCGTGAATTTTTCCCAAAACTCATATGACCAAGCAACAAATCCTCGACCTCTATTTTCTGGATGCGCGGCACAAGCTCATCGAACTGGCCGCCTTTCTCGACCGTGTAGAGCGTGCGGATGGTAAAGATGATTTCCGGCTAAAAAATTTCAACGCGGCACTCGCTAAGTTGGGCGGCAAAAAGAAAAACAAGGCGAAGGATGTCCTGCTTGCTTTCAGTGATCCCACGAAGAAGCCGATAGCAAAGGCCACCAGCAAGGGCGCAACCGGGGCTTATTCCAATTAAATTTCACGCTTTTCACTCCCATGAAATATATTGAACCCCACGCCCACATGGTCAGCCGCACGACGGACGATTACGAACGCATGGCGCTCGCCGGCTGCGAAGCAGTGTGCGAACCGGCATTCTGGGCGGGCTTCGACCGCAGTTCCGTGAACGGCTTCCATGACTATTTCTGCCAGCTCACGGAACACGAACCCAGGCGCGCGGCAAAGTTCGGCCTGAAACATTTCTGCTGGCTGTGCATCAATTCCAAGGAAGCCGAGGAGGTGAAGCTGGCCGAGGAGGTCATTGCGCTGATTCCAAAATTCATCAACCGACCGAACGTGCTCGGCATCGGCGAGATCGGGCTGAATAAAAATTCGCGGAACGAACTGCGTGTGCTGGAAATGCAAGTCGGGCTGGCCGCAAAATATGACCAGTTGATCCTCGTTCACACGCCGCACCTCGAAGACAAGCTGAAAGGCACGCGGCTGATCCTTGATGTGCTTAAAAATGACAAGCGGATCAAGCCGGAGCGCGTGATCATTGACCACGTCGAGGAACATACGGTGGAAATGGTTTTGAATTGCGGCATGTGGGCGGGCATGACGCTGTATCCGGAAACCAAATGCACGCCGGCGCGGGCGATTGATATTCTGGAAACCTACGGCCGTGAACGGCTCTGGATGAACAGCGCGTGCGATTGGGGAATCAGCGATCCGCTGGCGGTACCGAAGACAGCGTTGGAAATGAAAAAACGCGGACACCTTGCCGGCGCGATTGAGAAGATCATTTTCTCAAATCCAAAAAAATTCCTCAGCCAGTCGGAAAATTTCAAAGTTTGACATGACCGCTTCTAAAAGAAAGCCTGACAACGGTGGAAGCAATGCGGCGCTCTGCCGAGACGCGCCATCATCAATTCGCCCAGATTATTCCCGTTGAGCTGACCGGCATAAATTGATTGTTGCCGATGTATTGCAGTTCCACCGCCGAACCCTGGCTGCCAACGATGCTGCCGGTTGAAGTGGTGCTGCTCGTGCCGGCTTCCGGGTTGACACCATAATAATAGATGCCGCCGGGAATCCCACCGACGGTGCTCACCGTCCCGGCGAACTTGCTGCCGTCCGCTGACATCCACGCGCCTGACCATGCCTGGTTGGTGGTCGTGATGGGCGTCCAAGTAGCTCCCAGATTCGCAGAGGCGTAGAGCAGGCCGTTGGTGACGCCAGCCAAGAGCCGGGTGCAGTCGCTGGAAGCACCCACACACGTGACATTGGCGGCAGGCGCTGTGACTGTGACATTGAAGGTTGAACCTCCATTGGTGGAAATGGTGATGACGCCACCACTCACTTTAGCCAGGTTGGTTCCATTGCCGGTACAGGCAATGTTTGCAATATTGATCAAGCTGCCGCTGGCCGTGCAGGCAACCGTGTTGCCGCTGATGCCTGTGGAAAACCATGTCGCTCCACCATTGGTGGATTGTTGGATGGGCACCGCACTGGATGCTACAAAAATAATTTTCCCATTTGCTGAACAGGCAACGGATTGCCAAAAAATCACATTACCGGGCAAAGGGGAATAATTCATGCCCGAATTTTGTGATGCGTAAACGCCTTGAAAATTACCCACGACGTAAACCCGTGTGCCGTCCACCGAGGCGGCAACGTCCCGATAATCGCCACCGCTAGGCGGCGCGAACGGATAACTGGACTTGTAGCTGGCAAGGTTGCCAAAGATCATTTGACTGGAGTTTTCCTTCACCTGCCATCCGCCGCCGCCCGCACCAGAAATCCGCACAATGTCTCCTGCGGTCAACCCGCCCGCTGGCGGCAGGGTCACGGTCGTAAAAAAGCGACTGGTCAGCATGTAACCCGTGTCCCTGACCGCCTGCACTATCGTTCCGTTGGTTGCGATCCAACCCACCAGGCCGTTGCCAAAAAAACTGCCTCTAAAACTATTGTCGGTGTTGGTAAACGTATTCACGCCGCTAAAAGCCTGGTCCGCGTCAAGCAACGCCACATTCGCGGTCAGCCGGGCATCCGCCACAGTGCCCGAGATCAATTGCGACGCGTTCAAGCTGGTTAAATTTGATCCATTGCCACTGAACGTGCCGGTAAAATTATTCGCATTGTTGTTGAATGTCACCGGTCCCGGATAGGTGCCGCTTAATAACGCAGGTGGCAGGACTCCCAGCAGATTGCTCGCGCCGTTCGCAAAAATCGCGTAGGGCACCGGCGTCAGCGGCTGGCGTGGGGTAAGCGTGGTAAAAGCTCCATTGCCATTGGTGCGCGCAGCGATCTCCAGCCAGTAATTCGAGCCGGTAAAAATGCCAGGCCCGAAATTCAACGTTGTGGTGAAGAGACCATTCGTCACCGCGACGGCGGAATTGGTCAGCGGCAAGGCGACCGGGTTTCCATTCGCGGCCACATTATAAATCGCAAACCGCAAATCGTAATTCCCGCCAGCCGGACTGCCAGCGTCGTTGAGCTGGCCTTGATAAGTGAAAGCGGTGCCTTGGGCAGACACTGAAGCCACCGCACCAAACACAGCCGTCATGCAAACCATCCAACCAATAAATTTTAAACGCATACCGGAACGATTATATCACGTTCCATCAACAAGCCAACTTGGAAAAGTGCGGTTAGCCGGCAGTCACAGACCGCCGCTGCGACCCGTTATTGTTTGAGGCGGAAGAAGAGGTTGCCCCTGGGCGGGGAGTTGGTGACGCTGTTGTTGACGACCGGACCGAGGTAATTACCCCACGTGCCGCTGGCGAGCGTGCTATTGGTTTGGAGGGTAAAACCCGTCACCGAGGGCGACCACGAGACAATGGCCTGGTTGCCGACATAGGTGATGTTCAGCGTCGGTGCGCCGGGCGTTTGCACCACGTTGATCAAACTCCAGAAGCCGCCGGTCACGGAATAATTGCCGCCGCTCAAGGGCGCGCTGGCATCGTGCTGGCCAATGGTTCCACTCACGGCATATACGCCGCCCGTACTGGTGCCACCGCCGCCAGCGACCTTATACCAGTCAATCGAGTAGGGCTGGGCTTGAACTAATACAGCCGCCAAAACCAGTGACACAAATAAAAATGTTTTCATTGGATTTTAATCAAAATGCCGTTGGTAAAATAAAAGGTTTGTCCACCGATGGCAACATTGGTTGTAAGCCCGCCGGTGATGGCGCTGACGGGAACGTTGACCAGTTTCGAACCGTCGCCTATGAAGGTGCCGCGAAAGATGGCCGTGTTGAACAATACCGACAGCGTGCCATCGAAGGAGTTGGCACTGATCAAGTCCGGCCTGCCGTCGCCATTGACGTCCCCCGCCACGACAGAATAGGGGTTGTTGCCTACCGCCGGAGAAGAAGCCAGCGTGAAGCTGCCGCTGCCGTTGTTAAGCAACACGGAGAGCGAGTTTCCAAAATTATTGGCGCTGATCAAATCCACCGCGCCATCGCCGTTGACATCCGCCGTTGTAACCGAAAACGGAAACAGCCCCACGGCCGGTGAAACAGACACTGCAAAGCCGCCGCTGCCGTTGTTCGTCAATATAGTCAGGGTGCTGACACCTGAATTGGCGCTGATCAGATCCACCGCGCCATCGCCATTCACATCTGCCGCCGTGACACAATAAGGTCCGCTGCCAACGCCCGGCGTGGAAGATAACACAAAACCACCGCTGCCATTGTTGGTGAGCACCGTAAGCGTGTTGGCACCAAAATTGGCACTGATCAAATCCGGCTTGCCGTCCCCGTTGACATCCGCCGCCACTACTGAATTAGGATGAAAACCCACGCCGGGCGAGGAAGACAGGAGGAAACCGCCGCTGCCGTTATTCGTCAACACCGTGAGCGTGTTACCAACAAAGTTTGCGCTGACCAAATCCACCCAACCGTCACCATTGACGTCCGCTGTTGTGACGGATTGCGGCCGGCTGCCCACATTGAGCGTGGCACGAAAGCCAAACGTCCCGGTACCGTCATTCGTCAACACCGTGAGCGTGTTCGGATAGTAGTTCGCACTGACCAAATCCATTGCGCCATCATTGTTGACGTCCGTCGCGGCTACAGCATAAGGTCCGTTGCCCACATTGAGCGTGGCACTGAAGACGAAACCGCCGCTGCCGTTGTTCGTCAACACCGTAAGGGTGGCGTTACCATTGTTCGCGCTGATCAAATCAAGTTTGCCATCCCCGTTGACGTCCACCGCCACGACAGAATAAGGACTTAGTCCTACGTCCGGCGAAGAGCCCAGCAGAAAACTGCCCGGCAATGAAATCGCACCACCGGAACTCAGGGCAATGTTGAGGTTGGTCACCCCGGTACCATCGCCAATGAACGTACCCACAAAATTTGCGCCGTTGGTCAGCACTGACGCGGGCAATTGCTCCAGTGGAATGGTGCCAACGAGATTTGCGGTGTTGAGATTTGTCAATTCATCGCCATTGCCGGCGAAGTTTGCGGCTGTGACCGTGCCAGCCGCAAAATCCCCAGAAGCATTCCGCCTTACAATCGTGTTCGGCGTGTTCAGGCCCGTGGCGGAGTTGGCCGCGAACGCACCGGCGGCAACATTCACGGCGGTTTGCCCGGCGACATTGCCAACGACCGTGGCCGCTTGCGTGCCGGTTACATCGCCCGCAAGTGAACCGGAAAAACCGCCGGCCGTGGTCGCTGTCACAGCGGAAGTGGCGCTGGTCGCTGTTCCCGCCGTGACGGCGATACCGGCATTAGCCGAATAAATCGAATAGGGTGACGGGGACAGCGCCTGGCGCGGCGCGAGCGTGGTGAATGTGCCACTGCCATTGGTGCGCACGCCGATTTCGAGCCACCGGTTGCCGCCGGAAAATTGGCTGCCAAAATCGAGCGTCACCGTGAACAATCCGTTGGTCAACGCCGCTGCGGAGTTGGTCAGCAAAGCCCCCTGTTGCGTTCCGCTGGTGGCAGCGTCATATAGTCCGAAGCGCAAATCGTAAATACCGTTGGCGGCACTGGCACCATTATTCAAGCGGCCTTGATAAATGAACGCCGTGCCCTGGGCGTAAGCCGAAAGACAGAAGGCGGTCAATAAAAGAGCGTTGGCAATTACTTTGAATCTGATCTTCATGAAATGTTATTAGTTACTCCCAAGCATGGTAGGCGACGCGCAAGCTTTGGCTCCAAGCGGCACCACTGGTATCTACCCGGAAAATGTTCACCACAAAATTAGTCGTCGTCACCCGTCGCACGGTGATGCTGTAAACCTCAGGAAGGTCGGTGCCTGATTGCGCCACCGGCGTGGCCGTGACCGTAGGCACACTGCTGAAGGCCACCGGAAAGGTATTGGTGAAAACCTTGGTGCCCACGCCGTTGGTGCCAGCCGTAAAGATGCCATCCTGTACGCGGGTGAACACTGTCCCTGAACCGATGCTGACATTGCCAGAGATGACTTGACTGCCGGAGAGAGTATTTCCGCCGCTGCGCAAAGCCACATTGGACGAAAGCCGGACATCATTCACTGTGCCGAAAGTCAACTCACTGGCGTTTAGCCCGGTCAGTCCGGAGCCATCGCCGCTGAAACTGTTGCCGCTGCTGCTGAAGTTCACATTGTTGAAATAGTTTCCACTGATTTGTGCGGACGGCACAATGCCGGTCAATTCCGCCGCATTCAACGAGGTCAACCCGGTGCCAATTCCAAAGAACGTGCCGTTGAAAATTGAACTGTTGAGCAGCACTGAAAGGGTGTCATCAAACGCGTTTGCACTGATCAGATCCATTTTACCGTCACCGTTGACGTCTGCTGCTGCGACCGATGAAGGGCTGGAGCCAACTCCGGGCGAAGAAGACAGCGCAAAGCTGCCGCCACCAACGTTGAGCAAAACCGAGAGCGCGTTGTCATTGGCGTTCGCGCTGATCAAATCCGGCTTACCGTCACCATTCACATCGGCCACCGCCACCGCCACCGGTCCACTGCCCACACTTGGCGAAGAAGCCAGCACGAAACCACCGCTGCCAATGTTCGTCAACACCGTGAGCGTCCCAACAAAATTATTGTTCGCGCTGATCAAGTCCACTTTGCCATCACCATTGACATCAGCCGCCGCGACGAAATAAGGATGACTTCCGGCAGACGGCGAGGACGATAGCACGAAACCGCCGCTGCCGTTGTTTGTTAAAATTGAGAACGTGCCGGGATTAAAATTCGCACTGATCAAATCCACCTTGCCATCACCGTTGACATCGGCCGCCGCAACTGAAACAGCCCCGCTGCCCACGACCGGTGAGGATGATAACACGAAGCCGCCGATGCCATTATTGGTCAACACGGTCAGCGTGTTGCCGGTGCCGATGCCAAAGTTCGCGCTGATCAAGTCCAATTTACCATCGCCGTTCACATCCGCAGCCGTCACCGAATAAGGCTTGCTGCCAACAGTCGGTGAAGAAGAGAGCAAGAAATTGCCACCGCCAGTGTTGGTGAGAACCGAAAGCGTATTACCACTGCTATTGGCACTGATCAAATCGGGTTTGCCATCACCGTTGACATCGGCGGCCACGACTGATTCCGGCCCGCTGCCCACACCCGGAGCGGAAGCCAGCACATAAACGCCGCTGCCATTATTAGTCAAAACCGTCAGGGTGCCGCTGCCAGCGTTCGCACTGATCAAATCAGGGTTTCCGTCACCATTAACGTCAACAGCGATGACTGTTTGAGGATTGCCGCCAACACCAGGCGAAGATGCCAGTCCAAAGCCGCCCAACGGCTGGATCGCGCCGCCGGAATTGATCGCGAGATTCACGTTGGTCACCCCTGCCCCGTTGCCGGTAAATGTGCCGGTGATGCTCACACCGCTCGCGCCATTGGTAACCACAGATGGCGGCAACTGCGCGACCGGTATGGTTCCCGTCAGCGACGCCGACGGGATGGTGCCGATGAGATTTGTGGTGTTCAAATTCGTCAACCCGCCGCCGTTGCCCGCAAACCGGCTGTTTCCATTGGTCGCCACCAGCGCGGCGAAGAAATTATTGGAACCGGTAAAGTTTTGCACTGCATTGAGCAATGCGACATTTGTCGAGAGGCGTGCGTCCGCCAGCGTTCCGCCCGTCAGTTGTGTGGCATTCAGATTCGTCAACCCGCTGCCGCTGCCGGCGAAGCTGGCCGCCGTGATTGCGCCGGCCAGAAAGCCGCCCGAACCATCGCGCTTCACAATCGTATTGGGAGTATTCGCACTGGTCGCGGCGTTGGCCGCGCTGGCTCCAGCAGCCACATTCGCGGCAGTTTGCCCGCCAACTGTCGTAACCACCGTGGCCCCTTGCGTGCCTGTCACGTTGCCGGCCAGCGATCCGCTAAAACTACTGGCGGTCGTGGCTGTTGCCGCAGACGTGGCGCTGGTGGCCGTGCTGGCCGTTGCCGCACTTCCGGCGCTCGTTGCATAAATTGCATAAGGCGTCGGCGTCACGGCTTCGCGTGGCGCCAGCGTGGTGAAAGCACCGCTGCCATTGGTGCGGACTCCTATCTCCAGCCAACGATTGGCGCCAGGGAATTGATTGCCGAAATCCAGCGTGACCGCGAACAGGCCGTTGCTTACTGCGGTGGCGGAATTTGTAAGCAGGATCCCCTGCTGTGTTCCCGCGCTGGCCGCGTCATACAAACCAAAGCGCAGGTCGTAGAGACCGGTCGCAGGGCCGGCACCGCTGTTCAACCGCCCTTGATAAGTAAAAGCCGTGCCTTGAGCATACGTCTTGAGACAAAACAAGGATGACAAGATACAAATTACAGTTAGATGATGTCTTGATTTCATACAATTTTATTCTGATTCGGCCTCAATGAACGGCACGTGGCGGTTCCGAGCAGCTTTTATGCCCCACTACTCACAGGCTTTAGGCAGAAATTTGAAAATCAGGACAGTCACTGAAGAATTTTGCGAGCGGCGGCACGGACGGATTCGGCAAGTTCGCCAGGTTTGAGGACTGCGGCATCGCCGCCCCAACTCAAGACCCAGCGCTGCACTTCGGCTAGGCTGGAAAGCTTCATTTTTAATTCCGCACCGCCGCCTTTCAAATCGCGCAAAGTCTGCGACGGATGCCATTTCTTTTCCCGGATGTAATCGGCGGCGCGTGCGTTGAAACGGATGACAACCTCGAACTCTCCTTCGCCCGAATGGACGCCAAAACTGTCGCGCAAACGTTTCTCCAGCGAGAACTTTTGTGCGCGCTCAAATGTTTTTCCCGTTGGCTTTACAGATTGAATACGCGCCGGAACGAATGTTCGGAGATCTTTGCGCACATAATCGTAAGCGAAGAGATACCATTCGCCGTTGATGTTCGCCAGGTGATACGCGTCCACGATGCGCTTCTCCGCCGACTGACCAGGCTTGCGGTAGTGCAACTCCAACTGCTGCCGTTGTGCGACGGCTTTGGCAAGCGCATCAAAAATTTCCAGATTAAGAATCGGCTCGGCACGTGTGCGGAAAGAAATGGTCTGTTCGATGTCCGCAAGGTTGAGCGAAATGGTGTCGGGCAATGACTGCTCCATTTTCTTGATCGCGCTCAACAGCGGTTTTTCGAAGCTCGTGCCGCGATATTGCTGCAAAGCCTTTTCCGCGACAACGAGTGCGAAGATTTCGCCCTCGGTGATCTGCATCGTGGGAAAACTGCTGACTTCTCCAGTATAGCAATAACCGAAATTCGCGGCGTCATATTCAATCGGCAAGTTGAGCCGGTCGCGCATGAACTCGATGTCGCGATGAATGGTCTTGGTGGAAACTTCAACCTGACGCGCGAGCTTGGTGGCGTTGGGAAATCCGCCCGCCTGCAATGCCTGATGAATGCGCAACATCCGCTCCAGCGGCGGACGCGAATGCAAATCATGCTTCGTTGCATCGTTGCATCGTTGCATGGGAATCCGATTTAACGATTTATGGTTCAACCCATCACGAACCTGCCGACATCTTCGCCAGCAATTCGTCGTTGGTCTTGTGCTTCTTGAGCGCGGCGGTGAGCGTTTCCATCGCTTCGATGGGATTCAAATCCACCATCGTGCGGCGCAGCTTGCGGATGGCCTCGAGATTTTTTGCCGCGAAGAGTTTTTCTTCCTTGCGCGTGCCGCTCTTCGGGATGTCAATCGCGGGATACAAACGACGGTCGGAAAGTTTGCGATCCAAAATCAATTCCATGTTGCCGGTGCCTTTGAATTCCTGGAAAATTAGCTCGTCCATTCTTGAACCGGTGTCCACGAGCGCGGTGGCAAGAATCGTGAGCGATCCGCCGTTCTCAATTTTTCGCGCGGACGCGAACATCTTGCGCGGAATTTCCAGGGCGCGCGCATCCACGCCGCCGGTCATCGTGCGGCCGCTGCCGCCATGAACGCTGTTGTAAGCGCGGGCGACGCGGGTGAGCGAATCGAGCAGCACGAAAACGTCCTTGCCCGCTTCCACGATGCGGCGGCAGCGTTCGATCATGAAACGTGAAAGACGGACGTGCGTTTCCAGATCCATGTCGTTCGACGATGCGACGACTTCGGCCTTCACCGAACGCTGGAAGTCCGTGACTTCCTCGGGGCGCTCATCAATCAACAGCACCATCGCGTGAACTTCCGGATGATTCGTGGTGATGGCGTTGCAGATCTGTTTGAGAATGGTCGTTTTACCCGTGCGCGGCGGAGCGACGATGATGCCGCGCGTGCCTTTGCCGATGGGAGTGACAAGATCAATCACGCGCGTCTCGATCAAGTCTGGCGTGGTTTCGAGCTGAAATTTTTCAATTGGATCAATGCTCGTGAGGTTCTCGAAGCGGACGACTTTGGTGTAATCCTCGAACGACAGGTCGTTAACCTTCTCCACGGTCTTGAGCTGCGGGCTCGTGCCGCGATGCGGCGGCTGCGTGGTGCCGACGACGTGGCTGCCCTCGCGCAAAAAATTGCGGCGGATGGTGTCGGGCGTGACAAAAATGTCGGTGGGCTTGGGATGAAAATGATTGGCCGCCGTGCGCAAAAAGCCGAAGCCCTTCTCGGAAATTTCCAAATGACCGGAACCGTGATTGGGTGCCTTGTCCCCGTTAGTTTCTGGACTGCTCATATTTTGTGTGTGTACGAAGGCCGGAATTTATCCCTAAACTGCTGTTTTGAATGATTGAACTTGGGAAGCAACCTCACCAAACGAGGCTCTCAAAACCTTCGACGGCTTCTTAACTACGCGGAAATGCGTGCGGACGCAACAAGTTTTTTTGAGGCGAACCGGCTTGCCACCCCCGCACTGTTGGCAATCAGGTCAAAAAATAATTCATTCCATTTGTCAGTCTGTTGGAATCCCCGTTGGACTTTGCAGCCGGATTCCTTTAAACGTGTGGCCGACGTAAATCCGCTTAATGACTGCGTGAAAACTTTGCACAACTATCTGACCCGCCAGGTGCTCGCCTCGCTAATTCTAACGGTAACGGTGTTCACGTTTGTCCTGCTCATTGGCAATGTCCTCAAGGAAGTCCTGCCCATGATTGTCACCGGCCGGGCCCGGGCGGACACCATGCTCACGGCGATCGGTCTGCTGGTGCCGTTTGTGTGGGTTTTTGCCCTGCCAATGGGCCTGCTCACGGCGATGCTGCTGGTCTTTGGACGGTTCAGTGCGGATCAGGAGTTGACCGCCGCGCGCGCCAGCGGCATTAGTTTGCTCTCACTCATCACGCCAGTGCTGCTCTTGAGCCTGCTGTGCTGCGGCTTGAGCGCGTGGATTAACATGGAGCTTGGCCCGCAATGCCGTGTCGCTTATGTCAAACTGTTCGCCCGGTTAAGCGCAGATTTGATGTTAAATTCGCATCTGCCGGAAAGGCAGTTTATCCGCGACATTGATCCTCGGTATATTTTTTACACTGGCAAAAACCACAATGGCGATCTACAGGACGTGATGGTCTTTGTGTTGGAAAACGAAACGAACTCGACCACGACCATCAGTGCGCCGCGCGGCCGGATGGACGTGGACAAAGTGAATAAACAGCTGGTTCTGCATCTGTATGATGCGCGCAGCATCACCACCGGCGAACGAGTGGCCATCAGCTCCTCGCCAGATACGCTTTACACATTTCCAATTTTCACCATTCCGGAAAAATATCTCCGGCCGGGCATCAGCGACATGACCTTTTGGCAGTTGCGCGCGGAACTGGCCGATCTGGAATCAAAACTGGGCTTACCTGCAACGATCGCGACCAACTCCGCCGAACAGCGCATTCAATTGGCATTGGCAGCACAAGCGCGGAAAGATATGACCGAACCCATCCGCGTGGAGATGAACCGGCAGATCGCCTTTTCGTTCGCCTGCTTCGGATTCACACTGGTGGGGATTCCGCTCGGCATCCGCGTGCATCGGCGCGAAACAAACATCGGTGTGGCCATCGCGCTTGGACTGGTGCTGATTTATTACGCGTTCGTTTTGACGGCCAAATCACTGTCCGCGCGACCAGAATTCGCGCCACACTTGATCGTGTGGCTGCCGAATTTTATTTTTCAGGCCGTCGGCGCCGTGCTGCTCTGGCGCGCGAACCGGGGAATTTAATTTGTGAATTTGTGAATTGTTAAATGGTTGAATCGGAAAATTTAACAACAGTGACAATTCCCATGTAACGATTCAAGATTTGACGTTTCGTCGAAACACCTTGCCGATCGCTGCCTGGTCCACCGGCTTGACGATGAGTTCGTCAATGTTGACATGTGCCGGCCGGCTGGCGATCCAGACAAGAATCTCTGCGATGTCGGCGGCGATCAGCGGGTTCATTCCTTCATAAACTTTTTTAGCCTTGATGGTGTCGCCTTTCGAACGCACGATGGAAAATTCCGTTTCCGCCAGCCCCGGATCCACCGTGCCGACGCGGATGCCTGTGCCGAGCAATTCCAGGCGCACCGCACGGGTGATCTGGAGCTCGCCCGCCTTGGCCGCGCAATATGCCGCGCCACCTTCATAAGCCGCATGACCGGCAACCGAGCCGATGTTCAGGATGCTGGCGCCGGCATCGCGGGCCAGAAGCGGTATCGCCGCCCGGGTCATGCGCAACACGCCGAGCACATTCGTTTGAAACATGGCCTCCCAGTCCGCGTCCTTGCCCTCGGCCACGGTGTCCACGCCGTGTGCGCCGCCGGCATTGTTGATGAGCACATGCAGCTTTTGTCCGCCGATTTTTTGGCGCGCCCAGGCAATGAAACGTTCGACACTTTCAGTTTTGGAAACATCCAGTTCATGAAAATGCGCCGCCGCCGCGCCGGCCTTGCGCGATTCCATCGCCGCCCGTTTCAAACGATCCACCCGCCGCGCGCCCAGCAGAACTTTGGCACCTTCCGCACCGAACGCCCGCGCCGCCGCCGCGCCAAAACCACTTGAAGCGCCGGTGATGAGGATCCATTGATTTTTTAGCGAGAGTTTCATGTAAAAAATTATTCTGAAGTGTCGTGACTTTTTTGTTCCGCCTTTTTCCAAAGCTTGAACAAGCCGGAGAGTTTGTCGAATAAAAATCCTACGGCCAGCGCACACAGGCAGCCAATGATAACGCCGGCGACGCGTTCCAGCGAACTATGCCATTTATCGTTCTGTCCGGCCAGCGTCACCAGAATCACGGCCACAAACGCCGGGCGCAACGCATCGTCCTGCTTCAACAAATAACACACCAATCCGGTGATCAACACGCCGACCGCCATGGCGATGAGCGGTTGTCCAAGCGCGATGCCCAGGGCTGCGCCGCCGAATGCACCCGCCAGATTGGCGACGACACGCATCCACGAAGCCTTGAACGAGGAGTGAATGCTGGGCTGCGTCACCAGCACGGCGGAAACCGCCGCCACCCAGGCGGCTCCGGGCAATTGCACAAACTGATAGACCAATGCGGCCACCACCGTCGCCAGGGCGGCCTTTACAGAAAAGATGATGGCTTCAAAGTGGCGTGGCTGCATCGGGAAGCGGGGACTTAGTTTCCCGCAAAATCATGTTGCAAATAGTGGCTTCATCTTCTTCCATACGCAAGACTCGCGGGATTGTGATTCGGGGCGGCTAATATTCTATGAAGGGCAAATTCGTTTTCTTAGGCTGGCTGGTGGTGGCTTTGATTGCCGGTTGCGACAAGGCCGGCGGGCTCGGTGGTGAAAAGACCAAGACTTGTTTCGCCTGTCAGGGCGTTGGAAAAACCTCCTGTCCCAACGGCTCCAGTGGATGGAAGGATTGTCCGGGAAATTGCCTGAAGCTTTCGCAGGGCGTCTGGGAACATATGGATGTCGCGGGGCATCCAGCCACCGATGTCTGGCGGAAATTTTATAAAAGCGGCGGTGGTTATCAGGCATGGAACCAAAACCATGTCGGCGACGTTGTTGAAATGCGGGACGGGGTTCCGGTCAACATCGGCAAATGCAGCATTTGCGGCGGCACCGGCAGGGTGAAATGTCCGGTGTGCGACGGAACCGGCAACGTGGTCTGCCCGGTCTGCGGCGGCAAAAAAGTTGTTCCCGAATCGTGGACAGCCTTGGACAACCCGACCGTTAAAACCCGCCCCAGCCAGTTCAAATTGAAAGATGGACGAACCTTGGTGGGAAGAAGATTGATCATCATTGGCGATCAGATCACAATCCACACCGCAACCGGCGACGTCGTGGTCAAGGCGGCGGATATTGTTGCCGAGGAAAAACCGCCGGCTCAAAAGTGACCCGCGTGGTCCCGGAAGATCAGCCGCTTATGGAACGCCATTTGTCCAAAGGTGCCGAATTAACTTGCCTGAAATCTTAACTCTCCCAGAATAAATGCCCTTTGATGCGGACTGGAAGTCAGTTGCCAATGTAGCTCAGTGGTAGAGCAACGGTTTCGTAAACCGTCGGTCGCCGGTTCAATCCCGGCCATTGGCTCCACTCTTAACTGTGGGTGCAGTAGTAGTTTAGGAGTCGTGGCGTCCGCAACGGACACCAAAACGGACACCAATTTCGGTGTCTGGTAGGAATTAGGCGTAACGGACGATAAACCATCCGTTACCCCTTAACACTTCGGGACTGGCTTCTTTTATCTTCGTGATTGCGTGAAAGATCACATGAAGAAACGTTTCCGTTTAATTCGTCGCGGCATTCGCGGCGGAGCATTCTATTGCGTGGATACTAAAACAGGCAAACGCACCAGCCTTGGCAAACACAATGAAGATGAAGCCCACCAGATTATTGACGCAAAAAACCAATCCGAACGCCAGCCAGTGTTGAACTTGCAAATTGCCAAAGCTTATCTGGCCGGGACGGATTCAGGCGTTAGCACTCGCACTTGGCAAAACGCTTTTGATGCGATGATTGCTTCAAAACAGGAAGAAAACAAAACGCGCTGGCTGACGGCGGCCAAAGACAAGGCTTTTGATCTCATTCGGGATCAAATCATAATTGAAACGCAGGGCGAAACTCTTTTGAAAGTGCTGCGAAACGGAACGGTTTCAACCAACATTTATCTGCGCCGCATCCACAATTTTTGTCTGGATATGGATTGGCTCCTAAAGTCCATCATTCCAAAACGACAATGGCCGAAAATAAAGTTCAGAGAGAAACGCGGGATTACCTTGGACGAACATCAAAGGATTTTAGCGCGCGAATATAATCCTGAATTGAATAATTATTATGAAATGCTTTGGCACTTGGGCGGTTCACAAAGTGATGTTGCCTCGTTACGCGCGGAAAATATTGACTGGAAAGATAAAACTATCTCCTTTGCCCGCATGAAGACGGACAGCCAAGCTATGATTCGCTTTGGTGATGAAATCGCCAGAATTCTTCGTGAACGTCCAGCAACCGGTTTTATTTTCCCGCAAGTTGCGCGCAGAAAGGAATCAGACCGCGCAAGCGCATTTTCTCGCCGTTGTCGTTTAGCGGGTGTTTCCGGCGTTTCGTTGCACTGCTACCGTTACGCGTGGGCAGAACGGGCTAAAGTCGCAGGCTATCCAGAAAGGTTTGCGATGGAAAACTTGGGACATGGCTCAAAAGCAGTGCATCGGGCGTATGCGCGAAAAGCGCAAGTTCTGTTACCGTCCTTGGAAGAATACGAAAAACGGGCAAAGGCGGGGAACGTGATTAGCATTGTTCAGCCAGAACAGGCAACAAGTGTGGCTTAAACACATTAGGCTTCTTGCGGGCGTTCTTTGTTTGCCAATGCCTTACGATGGCATCGGAAGCGCGGGACAGCCATTTGAGATCGTCACGCAGTTTTTGAAGCGTGGCCGTGGCAAAAAACTTCGTGCCGCTGGCAGGCGGATGCCCTAGCGGTTTAAGCAGCCCCGCACTGACCAGCACAGGAATATCATGCGGCATAAAACCCAGATACCATGCCGCTTCTTCCGCAACCACACGGGCGGGCGGCATTTGAAATACGCTCAAAAATTCTTTTCGTTCAATGTTCACGTTGCATGATTATTTCACGTTTCGCAATTTTGTGTAAGCTACGGGACTTCGTAGCTACGCAAACCCGTAGGTTGACTTTTACAGATGTTAAAACGCAAAAGCATTCTATCTGTCGGTTCACCGCGCTTGCCCCTGCCCTGCCCGCTCTACCCGCCACCGCATCGAGCAGATAGAAAAACTCCTGGCACACCTGAAAGTTTTGTCTGTCGAGCAATTAAAGCAAAAACACCAGCAAGCCGGTGGTCATGCCGCGCCGTGGTTTTTGGCCGCGCGCGTTCTTGCCAGCAATGGCGATGCGAAGCATTTGCTTGGCTGGACGGAACTTTGGGACGTGTTGCGCTGGTATGCCCACAATCGCGGTTACGATGGCAACCGCCGCTGGAGCGCGCAGGAAGCCGAAGCGCAGGCTGATGACACAGAAAAAGAAAAGCAGGCGCACACGTTAATGGAAAAATATAGCGCGAATACGATGGCGGAAACTTTGTGCAAGGCACTCGGTCTTGAACCGCTAGGCGATAAGCAGTCCTCAAAGGAAAATTTCAAACGACTTAATGCCGCATTTCCGCGATCCATCGTAGAAAATGAAGTGCGTCACTTGTTGGAATATCATCGGAGGAAATTACCTGCCATTACCGACGGGTTTCTTAAAAGTCTTTTTGAGGATTGGCAGACAGCGGGCGTTCCTGATTTGAAATTGCCCGCCCGTTATCAAGGCGGCTTGCTGTTCGGCCAGCTTGTTCCCCGTTTTGATAACCGCATCATTTCCATCTGCCCGATTACCGGCGAAAAGGTTCCGTCAAAGAATTGTCCAGAGTTTCTAAAGTTTCGCTGGGCAATGACGCTGGCAAACATTCGCGTAGCAGGGGCAAAGGAAAAAGAATTACGTCAATTGACCGCTGACGAACGGAAGAAAATAAATGCGCTCATGGAAAGCGAAGGCGCGCTGACGCCAACGGAATTAAAAAAAGCCGTCCGTGAACTGCCGGGATGCGAGCGAAATAATCTGGAAATGATGCTTATGCACCCAGACGCCAAAGATGCGTTGCTGCTTGATCCCATTCAAAAACTTGTCAGGGGTGATAAATTAAAAACACTCTGGCCGACTTTTTCTTATCCAGTGCAAAAGCGGGCGCGCGATCTCTGGCAGCGTGGCAAGCCGGTCACGTTGGAGCGCATTTGTGAAATCGTGCAAAAGCGCGGGGAATCTTTGGCGGAGTTTGAGGCGGAGTTAAACAAGCTTGCCGAGGCAGCGAACACGAAGCGTTCTAAAAAGGCCGGTTCTTTCAATCGCGACGATTTATTAAAAAATCCGCTAACAATTAAAAAGTCAGATGGCCGTGCCGCTTATGCCCGTCCCCTGCTCGTCCGCGCCTATGCCGAGGTGATGGCCGGAAAACATCCCAAGGAAGACGGCAATAGCTTGTGTATCACGGAAGAAATGCGGCAGGCGCAATTAGAAAAGCGGATTGACCAGCAAACCAATAATCACCTTGTCCGCCATCGCCTTTTGATTCTTGAACGGCTGGTCAAAGATTTGATTGCCGAACCTGCTTATGCCAACGGCGATAAATCACGCATCGCCACTGCGACTATTGAAGTGAATCGCGACTTGCGCGAAATGTCCGGCAAATCAGCAAAGGAAATCCAACAAGATTTAGGTCGGCGATTATCAAATCATCACGGCGTTGCCGCCAAACTGGAAGAAAACTTGGACGGAAGAACTTTCAACGGCAAACCCATTCAAATCACTGCCGGACTTATCCGTAAGGCGCGTATCGCAGAAGACCTCGGCTGGACGTGTCCTTACACCGGGCAAACTTATGACGCGATTGATCTGGTTTCGCGACAGGTGGACAAAGATCACGTCATCCCGCGTTCACTCCGGCCTTCGGATTCGTTAGATTCTCTGGTTGTCACCTTTGCCGAAGTGAATCGGATGAAAGGCCAGCGCACGGCGATGCAATTTGTCAGTGATGAACAAGGCAAAGTCGTAGAAGGATCACCGCAGCTTTCCATCGTCTCACTCACGCGTTTCAAGCAATGGGCAGATAGCCTTGAAACTTTCAAAGGCCACGATGATGACAAGCGGCGGAAGAAAAAACGGAAAGAGTTGTTACTACTTCAATCCTACGAAGAAAAAGGTTTTGTGCCGAGCGATCTCACCGTTACGTCACAACTTGTCCGTTTAGGCGCACAAATCATCAAAAAAACCTTCGCTGGAAATAACAAACCGCCAACGGTCGTTTCCCTGCCCGGTTCCGTCACCGGCACGGTGCGGAAAGGTTGGAATTTGCTCGGCTGTCTGGCAACCGCCGCGCCACAAGTGAAAGATGCGGACGGCAGCATCAAAAATAAAAACCGAAATTCGCAATCTGACACATTTGCATCACGCGCTTGATGCGTGTGTGCTTGGATTAGCCTCTCATTATTTACCAAATAACGGCGGCTTGTGGGAATTGATGTTAAAGCGCAACCCAAACGATGCCGAGAAAGCTCTTTTACGCTCGACGGGATATTTCGACTTTGACACCCAAAACCGCTTTGGTTTGACCGAACTGCCCGACGCATTGAAGGAACAAATCCGCCATCGCCTCGCCGAAAAACGCGTTGTGCAACATATTCCAGCGGACATGAGCGGAATGCACGTTGAAGAAAATACGCGCGGCATAACTGGAATTAAAGATGGCCGAATTTCCTTACACCAACAGTCGCGCGATCCGAAGACAGGAAAACTCTCTATAAAAGACACTGAAGAAAATGTTTCTAAAGTCATTGGGCTTGAACCCGGAAAACTCTCACCCCAAAAAGGCGTGCGCGTCATAACCGATAACTTTGGAGTTGCAATCCTAGACCACGCAGCCGAAGGCGAGGAAAGGTTTGTTGTCATCCCTTGGCACAAAGTCTGGCGTCGTATCAAAGAATTAAAGGCGCGTAACGCAGGCAAGCAACCGCGCTTGTTACGAAACGGAATGTTAATTCGAGTGCTTAACAAAGCCGGGCGAAGCGACTATCGAGGATTGTGGATGATTCGAGGAGTGCAATTTAAGCAACGCGATGGACTGACAGTAGATTTTAGTGCGCCGGATGTAATCGAATACCGTGTTGCTGGCAGGAATGACTGTTACCAGAGCGTTCGCCTACAAGCTCTCTACAATGGCGGGTTGAAAATACTTAAAAGCCAGCTTGCAGGCATCCCGACCTTTGAAATCAAGCCTTCCGAATAACTTTTAGTGGCATAGGACTGGCTATTTCTGGCAGGTCAGAATTAGCTCTATGTCATATCACATAGTTAGCATAGATAGCGCGAATTGCTCTTTAAGTTGTCGGGATGGGCAGTTGACGTGCAAGACTTCCGAAGGCGAGCGCAAGCTTCCGCTGGAGGATGTGGCGTCCATTATCATCACCAGTTTTTCAGCGTCCATTCACAGCAATTTGTTTCTTGAAGCCGCCAAGCATGGCGTCGCGCTAATCATTTGTGAAGCGTTCAAACCCGTCAGCCTTGTGATCCCGGCCAATCGTTCCACAGGACACGATTCTTTCCCGCGCCATGCTTAATCTCACGCCACGCGCACGGCTGCATTTTATGGCAAAAAACGATTGATGCAAAATGTCAGAACCAGCTTTCACTTGCTGAATACATCGCGCCGAAGAATGCAGCCTTGCAAAGTTTGCGGGCAACCGCGCTTGGCAAAAAGCCGCATAAGGAAGCCCTCTGTGCGAAAAATTTCTGGCAGATTTTTGGCCGCAGTTTGAATGATGAGAATTTCACCCGCGACCGTGCCAAAGGCGGTTTGAATAATTTTCTTAATTACGGTACGCGGTATTGCTCTCTACCATTCTGCAAAAACTTTTTGGTGTTGGCCTTGATCCTACCTATGGCATTGGCCACGTCGCCCGCGAACGCAGCACCCCGCTGGCTTATGATTTGATGGAACAGTTTCGTCCATGCGTGGATTGGCGCGTGATTCAATGGGTGAAGGAACATCCCGACAAAAGCCAATGGGAAGTCAGCAAGGAGTTTCGCAAATGGGTAAACAGGCTTTCCATTAGAGCGGGTGGACTATCTGGATTTGACGCTAGAAATTCAGGGCGTAATTGAAGGCGTGGTGCGCGGGCTTTCGCCGCGCCGTGGTGGAAAACCAGCCGCGCCATTACAAACCGTGGACACCGAAAAATATAAAATGGGCTGGCTCGTCGTAACATTTGATTTGCCGGTCATAGCCAAGAAGCAGCGCAAGGCCGCAACAGACTTTCGCAATTTCCTGCTAGATGACGGCTATCAAATGGTGCAATTCAGCGTCTATGCGCGTGCGTGCGTTACGTTTGCCCGGCAGGAAACCCACATTGACCGGGTTAAGAAACATCTCCTCCGGAAGGCAGTATCCGGGCTATTTTTTGTGACACGTTCACAATGGGAACGGTCTTATGTTATTCAGGGTTCCCCCGCTCCGAAACGGAAGCGGAGGACTTACCCGAACAGATCCAACTCTGGTAACGGTGCAAGGGCTGTAAATTCAGCCACTTGCACCCACCGAGTTTGCTCTACCCGTTTTGGAATCAAGGCAAAGCTTTCATTTAAGAAGATTGGTTTTGGGAACCAGTTTGCTCTACCCGTTTTTGGAATCAAGGCAAAGCTGGTTACACCTGTGTAAATGGTGTTTGGTTAGTTTGCTCTACCCGTTTTTGGAATCAAGGCAAAGCACTACGCCGGTCGGAGTGAGTAGCCACAAGGGACATTAGAATAAATTTAACCTTACGTTAGGCTACTCACTCCCGACCGGCGTAATACTCGGCCTAAATTCCTAAATGGCATTAAAATTTGCTAACGGAAAACGTGTTTGTCTTTTATGATAATAATTTAGCCAGCAAAAAAACGGACACCAAAATGGACACTAAACGAGTTGAAAAGAGTATGAATCGGTTACAATGATTAGGGTTGATTCACTAATAAAATCAGGCATATTGTCTTCGCAATCGCTAGAATAACAGCCATCCCGGCCATTGGCTCCATTTCTAACCGGGTGGGGCTCCGTGAATCGTGCAGCCATTTTTTTCCAAGACGCCAATCCAGGCCGGATGCTCGTTCATACAGGGAATCCGTTGTGAACTCTTGGCCATTACCGGACATGAATTCTTCACAGCCGCGCATCCCAATTTCTTCATCGTCTCAAGACAGTCTGATACAAAGGCCGGGCAAATCACCAACATTCGTTTTTTGCCTTCCGTCGCTAAGCGCGGCAGTTCGAAATCTGTGTAGGGTTTCAGCCACGGATCTTTTCCCAGCCGTGATTGAAATGACACCGACCATTTCCCCGCCGGCACGCCGGCCTTTTCAATGAACATACGCCGCCGTCCGGTAGCACTGCGCCCGGTAACATTGCGCGTGCGCCGGGCTGGGCGTCTCGCAGCAATTGGGCGTGGCCAGGCAATGACAACCCGTCGTGTCCGATTTCTTGATGTGCCGCTCCGGGATTGCCATGAAAGCTGAACAGCAAATGATCGTAGTCCTCCTTAAAATATTCGGCGCGCTCGCCACCAGCGCCGCGATATAGTCCGGCTGGTCGTAATAAGGCGGCTGCACGACCAGTTTCATCTGCGGCGCAAGTTGGGTGACAACTTCCTGCACGCGCACGACGGCGGTTTCGTAGCTGGACATCGCATAATGCGGAAAGAGCGGGATGAGCAAAACCTCCGTCGCGCCGCCCGCCGCCAGTTTTTTTACGGCGGATTTAATGGACGGATTTTGATAACGCATCGCCAGTTTCCACCGGCACGCGAACCCGCCTTTGCAAAAGCTCCTGCACATGACGGCTGGTGACGACCAAGTGGCGGAGCCTTCCTTGGTCCCAGACTTTTTCATAGGCATGGCCCGACTCTTTTCGGGGCGGTTGATCAAAATCATCCCGACGACAAACCGTCGCACCAGCCATGGTGCGTCAATGACCCGGCCATCCATTAAAAACTCGTTGAGATAACGGCGCACATCCGGCACAGACGGCGAGTCCGGCGACCCGAGATTGACCAGGAGAATTGCTTTGCTCATCTTAAAAAAGCTTACCAACGCGTTCGGCAATGTTCACGCCCGAAACGATTGAATCGCCCAACGAGACTCCATCGCGATAATGGCCGGCGAAGAACAGGTGTGGGTTGTTCGCTTCAATTATCGGTCAGCAGATCACGATATTTGCCATAGCCCACGTTATATTGTGGAATTGCCTTGGGCCCAAAAGCCGTGTGCATGAATACCGGCCGGCCACTCACGCCGAGCAGAATCTTCAAATCCGCCAGCACCACCTCCACCAGCTTTTCCGGCGGCATGGAGGCGAGTTCAGGATAACGCGCGCCGCCGACATAGCTCGTCAGAGTGACATGACCGGCCGGGGGCGCGGTTTGGAAATAAAGCAGATGAGAAAATTGTGCCAAGAATTTTAAAGCCGGCGATTTTTGGGATCAGCATCCCGAAACCGCTGCACGGATGCGCCACATCCTCACGGCGAAAACCCAGCACCACCGCCGAAACGGGCGGATGATTGATTCCCGGAGAACGCCCCGGTAGAGCGGCGTTGCTGCGCCGCTACAATTTCAAGGCTGCGGGGCAGCGCAGCCCCTACCATCAACGATTCCAGTTCCGCCAAGCGATGTGCCGTGCCGCAATAAACCACCGCACTGTGCTCAAATTCACCATTGGCCGTCGTCACGCGCCAGCCGTCACGCGTTTGCGTGAGCTTCGTGACCGGTGTGTTCAATTTTACGGCATCACCAAGCTGCACCGCGAGCGTATCCGGCAGCACCTGCAATCCTTCGTCAAAGGAAAATTTTGGTGCGCGGTCCTTGGCGACTTCGCCGGACTTCTTGCGGTCGCGCGCGCCGAAAATCTGGCCTTTGATCATGGAACCGTAATTGTCCTCCAGCGCCTTGAGCTTGGGGAACGCGTGCGGCAGCGACAGCTTATACGGATCGCCGGCGTAGATGCCCGCCACCAGTGCATCAATCGCGTGGTCGAGAAATTCCTGGTTGAAGCGGCGCACGGACGAATTGCGCGATGCTTTCCTCCACGCCATCGCGGCGCGGCTTGATGAACGGCTCGCGCACCATGGCGAACTTGGCTTTTAGTGAAAATAACCTGGTCGTGAAGAATCCCGGCACTGAACCGGGCATCTCGATCGGACGACCATCGCGCACCACATAACGCGCCGTGGCTTTCGGATCATGATTCAGTTTGTGCGATTCGAGGTCTGCGTCGCGACGAGTTGCGCGATCTTCGGCGACGTCTCAAGAATCGTGTTCGGCCCGAACTCGGCGAGAAAACCGTCTTTGCGGATGGATTGGATGACACCACCAACACGCCCGCCCGCTTCATACACCGTGACCGGCACGCCCTTGCGTTTGAGATAAAACGCAGCGGTCAACCCCGTGATACCAGCGCCGATAATTGCGATGGATTTTGGATTCATGGAATTGCCAGATGCCGAAACTCACCGGGCTTTTGATCGCTTCCACCGATGCCATCAAAGCATCCGTCGCCGCCACGATACGGCGCAATTTATTCGTGGAAAGCTCAAGGATGGCAATTTGCCTACCTGCCTAGATTTTGCTGGTAGCGTAAGTTTTGATCTGGACGTGATGAACAGGGTGAATTCCTTTTCCGCGAGTCGCAGCAAATCACCGTTTTTTGGATCCCGCCCCAGCCACACTGTTGAGCGGTGCGACAATTCATGGCCGGCGAGCAGCCGGTGCATCGGCCATGGCACACACTCGTCCAGCAGGATTTTCATGCGGACGGCTCAAGGAGCGCCGCTTCTGACTGTTCCAACACCCGGCACGCCAGCGCGCGTGTCACGGACGGGAAACATTCCAGAAATTCCTCCAACGAATAGTCGTCCTCCAGATACTCGAACAGCGACTTGATGGGCACGCGCGTCCCCTTTGAACACCGGCGTGCCGCCGAGAATGTCCGGGTCAATCGTGATGAGGGTCGTGCGCGCTCATGCTGTGTTTATACCGCCAATCCGGGCGTTTGGCAATTGCGGCAATCGCCAGCAAATGATGATTGCGATGGATTTCGTGAATAATAATTTATTTGCGAACGAAATTATTTAGTCACAGATTGAACACGGATGAAACACGGAAATTACAATGTGTAACGCAAATAATCATTCTCCCTGTTGCACATGCGGATTCGGTGGTGACGGCCATATCGGATCGGGCGGTGGAAATTATGGCGGGACAGGATTTAGCTCACGCACCTACTCTTTCAGTGAACGATTCAAAGATGTTTGTCATCCGACATGTTGTCCTAAATGTAGGAAGGAAGTTTATTTTATCCGACATAAACGGCGGCTCTGTGTGGGTTTAATCCGCCGCTTGGTTGGCCGTGGCCAAAACACGGTTGCTTCGATGAGCTGCTCATCGTGATTCCTACGCGTGCATCGCCTCACTGACAAATAGCCAGAGTAGCTTCGTGTCTCCAAATCTTGCTTTGGTAAATAAAATATCGTGCCTCGGTTCGCCGCAAGGCCGAAACTACAAATCGGATGTCTCGATGGAACATTGCTTTTGCTCGCGGCACCCCCGACCTAGATTTCAGCGAATTACTTGGCGAACTTGTGGTTCTTTCGAGTGAGGATGGCTTGATTAAACACGTCAAAATGGGCGATTTCCAAATAACAATCCTCACTCCTGCTGATGTTGAATTTGAGGAATGGGCATCCACTTATCGTATTCGCAGAGAAACGGAGCTGAAGACCAAATGTCCATGCTGTAACGGATCTTTTTTATGAAGACGAGCGTGAAGAACACAAGGAGCGCTGCCCTAGAACGCTCCAACGTGTTCGTCCTACCAATCGAACCACAAAAAATCCCGTTGTCCGTCACAAAGTTCAAAAACAATGGAGACTTGTCCCAAATGTAATTGTTCAGTTGAAAAGCAGCATCTTTCCGGTCATTTGAAAGCTTGCAAAGGAGCTAAACCAAAACCGCTATTTGAGAAGAAGAGAAACAGGATAACGCTCTCGTAGAAGAATCAAAAATCATGTCGGAAATTTCTGCCTTACATGAAGCAAAACAAAAACGAATCCTTTCCGAAATTCAACGGATTAAGAAAGAAGCTTGGCCGGTTTGCAGATGTCTGTGAAAATCCTGGATGCACGCTTTGGATCAGCGAAACAGGAGACAATTAGGTTAATTCGATTATTATCACCCCAGATTCGCCGGGAGGTGGAACATCATTTTACATCGCAGAAGTGGTCGCCGCTTTTCGATGAAGTTTGATGGGTTCGCTTCTTTGAATCCGCGAAAAATTAAATCGTCTTGGAGTGTCTGCGCTCATTAGCCGCGCCGAGCGTGTTGTCAAAACACATGGCGATGTTGCGGATGAAGAGGCGGCCGGAATTCGTGATCTCGAGTCCGGCAGGAGTTTTTTTCACCAGTCCATCGGCGATGAAAGGCGCGAGCGCGGCAAGTTCCGTTTCAAAATGTTCCTCAAAGTTGATGTCGAGTTTTGCGCTCATCGCCGCGAAGTCGAGTGAGAGGTCGCACATCGCGCGCATGATGGTTTCGCGGCGGATCTTGTCTTCGCCGGTCATGAAATACGCCTTGTGCAGTGGCACTTTTTCCGCGTCCACCGCCGTCTGGTATTTCGGCAGCTCCTTTTCGTTCTGCCAGTAGGCGTCGGGGGGTCTGTGAAATCGCACTCATGCCGAACGAATAAATATCCGAGCCGGCGCGCGTGCTGTAGCCCTGGGAAATTCCGCTGCAATTTTTTTCCCGCGCTGCGCGATGGTGAGTTCGTCCGTCGGTTTCGCAAAATGATCCATGCCGATGTAAACATACTGGTCATCCGGCCGTGAGCCGTTCGATGACGAGCTTCAGCACCTCGAGTTTGCTTTCCGCGTCGGCAGGATTTTTCCTCGAGGATTTTTTGCGCGGGGCTTGATCCACGGGCACATGCGCGTAGCTGAACACGGCGAGCCGGTCGGGCTTCATCTCGCACCGGTGTCGAGGGTTTCGTTGAAGGTAGACCGTAGATCAAATCAAGGTTGATGGAGCCAAAGCCGAGTTCGCGCATCCAGTCAATCGCCTGCTGCGTCATCGCGCGCGGCTGGATGCGATGGATCGCCTCCTGCACTTGCGGATTAAAATCCTGCACGCCCATCGAGGCGCGGTTGAAGCCGATCTCCCGCAAGGCGACCAGGTGTTCGCGTGTCAGCCGGCGCGGGTCCACCTCGACACTCGCTTCAATATCCGGTGAAAACGTAAAGTGTTTGTGGATGATTTCACCGAGTCGGCGGATTTCATCGGGGCGCAAAAACGTGGGCGAGCCGCCACCAAAATGAAGTTGGACGGCTTTGCGATCTTTGTTCAATCGCGGCGCGAGCTTGGCAACCTCGCGGCCAAGATAGGCAACGTAATCATTGCCTTTATCGTGGTTGGTGGTGATGACCGTGGTGCAGCCGCAGAACCAGCAGAGCGACTCGCAGAATGGAATGTGAAAATAAACCGAAAGATCGCGAGGACTGAGATTATTATCTTCGATCTTCTCAGAAAGCTGCTCCCATGTCACAGCTTCGCTGAACTTGGTCGCCGGCGGATAGCTGGTGTAACGCGGCCCGGCCACGTTATATTTTTTTACCAGATCCAAATCTATACTCAGCGTTTTTCATTGGAAATTTTTAACCGGGCAATCGTGTGGCGTTTGTTTTCCAGGTTGGAGAGAGATGTGTGAACGGTGTCATAACCTGGACCCAATGTAGTTGATAAACGGCCCCCGCAGACCAATTTTTTTTGAATCAACCTGCCGCCCTGCCTTCGGGAGAATTCATCTAAAACCGGTATTGAAGCGTGGTATAAACCAATTGGGCATCGTAGTTGTTGTTGCCGCCGAAGCCCAGTCGTTGTATTGGGTATAAGCGTATTTGAGATTGACCCGCAAATTTTGGGTGATACGCGGGTGATGACCGCAGTCACGGTGTATTCCTCCGCACCGGCACCGAGCGGCACGCCGTAAGCGGCATTGTCGTTGAAATCACCCGCATGATAATAAAGAAATCCACGTTGAAATCGGTCTTGTCATCTAACACCAGCATCGAGTTCAAGGTGATGGTCCAGTAGTTGTTCTGGGAATTGAGGATGGCCTGGGTGTAGGCGGACGTGGGCGTCTGCGTCGTGCTTAAGACATAATTGAAACCGCCTTGGAAACAGAGCCGGGAAATGGGCGTCCACGTCACGTTCTGGGCGATGATCTGCTGTTCATGGTGGACGACTGGGCATCGCCCAGCCCTGAAATCGCATCGGGAGTCGTGTTGATGATTGAATGCTGATATTCATAACGGCTGACCAGAGTGACGTTGCGACGGGCCGGAAAGTCAGGCGCACATTGCCATCGTAGGTTTGAAAACTCTCCATGACCAGATAGGCAGGATAACGATTGGGGCTGTCCTCGCCATTGTAAGTGCTGTCAGTAGGATTGTTGTAGTTGTATTGGTTGTTCTTGTAATAGCCCCCAAAGTCAATCGTGGTGCGGCGGACAGGATACCAGCGCGCGCGAGAGAATATTTCTGCAACCAGCGGGTTTGATCGGTGAGTTCCAGAACGGGCGGCACACCGATCCCGTTGACTTGAGGACAGCCCGCCATACTGATTGAGATTGCCGTGCCTTCGGTCAGTTCGGCACTGGCATAATAAACCCAATTGGTTACGCCGGTATAACGGATATCCAGACACTCCCGCACATCCAACGTCTCCCCGTCACTGGTGCTGGTGTAGGGGCTGGTGAAAGTGCCCTGCGTCCCGATGCCGGCGGAATTCGCATTCCACGTGTCTGATTGCACCCGCAGCGACGGCACGATGGTCAGGTATTTTACGGGCGTCGCCATCAAGTTCAGGTTCGCCACGTGTTCCTGCTCCTGCGCACCGCCATTGAGATTGGCATAGCCCAGACCGTTCAACGGATTCGAGGTGTACACCACATTGAAATCGTCCCCGTAATTGCGACTGCCGGGTGAAGGTTTCATTTATATTGGCAAACATGTAGCCGGTGGAAAACAAAATGCCATTCTTAAACCAGGTCTCGGTGAAGGCATGGGCGTTAAACATGTCATAGGAAGTCCCCTGATTGTCCGTAACATTCCGTTGTCCCGGTTCGCCCTGCCAGAATGTCTCCTGCCGGTTGTCAGCCAGGCTGGCGGTTTCGTAACGCACGCCGACACCCCAAATCCGTGCTCTTGATGTTATGGGTCAAATCCAACGAGTAGCTGTCCACCTTTTCGTTGATGTCATAAATGGATGGATATACACCCCGCACTGCCGATGTTGCATCAGGATGCACCGGCCCCCAGATGGTGGAACTCTTTTGCCCCGTCCCGGTAGCTGTGGTCATATTTGAAAACATTTGCGGCAGATCCTTGGGCGTGAGTCCCGCCTCAATGGAAAATTCGCCGCGATCCAGATACAAATCATCATTGGGAAGCTGGTATTGAATCCCGGTGGGCGGGAAAAAACCGCCCGCACCGTTATACCAGGTGCGAAAGTCGGTGACGTTGACTTTGATGTATCCGAAATCCTCGCGTTGCAAACGGAACGTCATCTTGTAGTCGTTTTGATCGAACAGCGCGTGGCCGTCCAGGGTCAGCGTGGTTTTCCTTGGCGACATCCTGCTGGAAGTGCAGATCGCTGACGCCACCGAAGGGATTTTTTTTGCAACTGATATTGCTGTTGCCCTTGCGCGGTGCTGCCATCCAAAATCAGGCCACCCACGGAAAGATCAACCCAGTTATTGTAAGTATTGGTGCCACCCTCGAACCATTGCTCCGGCGTCAGAACCGGTGCAGGAGCATTGGTGCCGGCGGCGTGCGCCGCGTGGCTCCAGGACAAAAACGCCGCGACGACGAGGTATGCAATGACGATACCATGCCCGCCGCGAGGCCAGGTCCTTTCGCCTTTTTGTCGGATGTTTCCTTTTCATGGTTTTCCTCGACGACCTAAAATCTAAGCGACGGGTTGACGCGCGAACCGTGAACCGCTTCATGGCAGCCAGCCGTCCAGCAAGTGCCTGCTGCAAACGGATGGTGTGATCCGAACCACCTATGAGGATGGCGCCGTTTCTTATCTGTGAAAATGACACTTGAGGCAGAGTTTGAATCCCGCACGGTGAGCAATTTTGCATTTACACTGCCGTGGGCGGTATGACAGGAAGTACAACCTTCGCGCAACGCTTCGTGTTCAAAACACGTAAGGCCCCGCGTTGAGCCGGATGGCATTTGATGCAATTATCGTTTTGCGACATCAAGGCGTGCCGCCACCGGCGTGGATGCTTCCCTTGTGCGGCGAATGACAAATAGTGCAATCCATCCGGCCTTCCGGGACAGGATGATGATTGGGAAGTTCAAATTGCCCGCGCACATCGGCATGACATTGGTAGCAAACGGTTTCTTTTGAACGGGCCGGCGACATGCCGGGCGTGGTTCCGGCCAGGCCGGCGGGCAACGGACGTCCGGAGTGAAAGCATAGGGCGTTTTGACTTCGCCACCAGAGTCCGCATGAAGACTGGCGGGCCCATGGCAGGATTCACAGCCCACGTCTTTGGCGTTGGGACCTTCGGTCATGAGCCGCGCGTGATCCGCAGTCCTTGAAGTCTTTGTAAATTTCATCATGGACATTGCTCGCATTCCGAGGAGCCGATGTATTTCGCTCCGGGAAACGTCCGGTAACGCGACTGCCTGATTGTTGACCGTGCTGCAGGAGATGGCTGCCAGCACCAGCATGATTCAGGCCGGCCACAGCCATCAGGGCGCGCCCTTTTTTGCTGGATGGCAGAAAATTCCAGATGAATGAAAACCTTGTCATGTTGTTAATTGTCAATTTCATCAAGCACCCACTCTTCAGCCGTGTCCAAAAGGTCCAGCGCAAAAAATGGATTGTGGGTGCCGAAACTCGCCGTCGTTGAGCACCAAGTATAAATTGAAGCGGGCCCGTTTGATATCATTCGGAATCAAGACCTGCGCCGCCGTATTCGGCCCGCCAAAATTTACCGATTCCACCTGCGTCCAGCCGGTGATTCCTCCAGCTGGTTGGTCTGCCAGATCAAACCGCCCGGTGTCGTATATTCCCAGGCAACCGCTCCGTTTCGTACGCAACGCGGGGTTCGCGTTGTTGACGGCCCATAATCAGCGCAAAATTTCAAGTTGTAAACCCGGTTGGAAACCGCCGGCACCATGACATCGACACCAGCTTTTCCGGGTTGGTAGGATGACAGTTCAGACAGGCGGCGTAGTTGCCGAATGCAAATGCATGGCTCTGAGTGTTGGCCGGTGCGGCATCCTTTTGCATGTGACAGGAAACACACTGATTGGTCAGGTAAAACGTGCCGGAAAGAGAATACTGGGCGGAAGCCGGCAACCCGGCGTGCGAACCGGGATTGAACGTGGCCGAGCCTTCCGGCAGTTCGCCGATGGAACCCAGCAGAAAATTATACTGCTGCGAATGATGCGGCGCCCCGCGAGGTGTCCGTCCACGCGGCTCCGCGGCTGTTATGGCACTGGGCGCAGATGTTAATTTTCGGGTTGTACGCGGTGGCAAAATTCGCGGACGTGGTGAGCGAATAATAATTCGTTGAGGACAGCGGATTGCGCACTTGCGCCGGATACGCCGTGGTCTGGTGCGGATCATGGCAGACGACGCAGGTGATGGGGACATTGTAATCATTGGCAACCGTGCTGGGATTTTGTCCGTTAAGCAACGCCAGCCGGACCGAACCCGAATGACACCGGCCGCAACCGGTTAAATTGGCGGGGGAGGAAAGCCATGGAATTCAGCACGGCCGCCGGGATGGCAGAATGTCCGCTCGATTTCCATTCTTCGAAAGTGGGCTGCATGGGACCTTGGGTGACAACCGCCGCAAAGCGTGGCGGCAATCTCAATACCGCGGCACGACCGTGAAATCATCCGGATTGGCGGGCATGATAGGCGGCCGGACCGTGGCAGTTTTCGCACTGCACGTTTGCCAGTTTCGGCGTCAGGGACTTGCTGACAAATCCGGTCGGCAGCTTGTAGCCACCGTGTGACAGGAAAGACAGGAAGGATTGTTTTGACCGCCGGCGGAAACAAAATCAGCGTCCGTGAACGCGGTAGCATGGACCGTCCTCAACACCGTGGATTGAATGTTGCCGTGACATTCGGTGCAGGCTTGCGAACCAATGAAGTGCGGCGACGGCCCGGACACTCGGAAAAAAGCATTGCCCGGAACCACCGCCACGGTGGCCTGCCAGTTCAACGTCCGAGCGCCGACGTTCTGCCATGAGGAGCCGGTCAGCGAAGATTTTTTTTGCAGTTGATAATATCCCGAGGGGCCCGTCCACATCAAACTCACGCCGTTGGTGACTTTCAGGATGCCGTTCATGACCGGCAAACCGGGCCAGCCGCCGGGCTGAGGTTCCAACAGGTGTTGAACCCCCTGCCCTTGAGTGGAAAAGTCGCAGAGAACGATGCTCAACAACGTCCAGAACACGACGAGCGTTTTGTTTACCAGTTGAGTTTTTCTCTTCATTTGGGACAACAACGGCGACCGGGCATTCCTGAGTGCAGCAGTTGCAACGGCCAACCATTGGTTTGCCATCTGAACATTGGTGCCTTTAGGCGTGAACGAAATCTTACAGGAGCGGCATATGGAGGCTTTCCTTATCTTGCCTAACGCCAGCCTTTTTTTGTCATCCGTCAATTTGAACCACCTGCTTTTCCGGGCCGGCGGCGGACTAAAAACAGGTTTTTTTCTCGCGTGTAATGCCGGGATCTGCGACGCTGGAAATCCAGACCAACAAACCATCCACGGTTTTTCCTATGAGCAAATCATCGCCTGCGCGGATCACTGAAAAAGCCGGTGCCGGAGTTAAAATTTTAATCGTGTGCCTGACGTGCATCGGCCTGGTGGCGGGACTTTTTTGGTACGCCCGCCATGGCATGTTGAAGAATCCAGGCACCGACGGCAACCGTGAATTATCCGGCGGTACCGGACGATTCTAAAAAAATCTCAGCTCCCCGGTGGAAATTCATTCTACTCCGTGCTCGATCAAAACAGCGTGCCCGCCGATACGTTTGCTTTTGCCGACCGCATCAACCAATTGCTAGCGGAATATCAACGTGACGGCGAAGGGAAGATTTCCGTGACACAATTCAAGACTGCGGCCGATGCCAATGCCGCTTCCGCCGACGGACTCCGGCCTTCAATCTCGACAAGGGCGACGCCTGTTATTTTGGCATCACTTTAATCTCCAACGGACGGAAGGAATCATTCCCCCAACTTTCCGCCGAATGGGAACCGGCGTTGGAAGCGGATCTGAGCCGCGCCATCGCCCGGCTGAAATCAGCCGGCCCGGCGCAAAGTTCCTCGGGCGTTTCCCGCCGCACCTGCGCCTGATGCCGTGACCATCGAAGCGGTCAAGAAAGCGTTACCCGATCTGGCGACCCTTTCCGTGGCTGAAGGCAGCCAGCTTCTCAGCGTCGGTGCGTTGGGCGATTACCAGACGGCGGCGGTGGAGATGGAGACGCAGGTCGAGGAAGCCCGGCAACGTCTGGCCAATGCGCAGGCCAGCGGCTCCTGGACCGACCAGCAGGCGGCCATGAAACATTTCCAGCAGGTGCAGTCCGCGCAGTCGGAAAAGCTCAAGGAGATCGCCGCCAAACTCCGCTCCCAGATCAACGCGCTGGAGCAGATAAAAGCCAGCGCCACCAACGAGATAAAATAATCTTCCGGTGCGGAATGGCCGCCAGTCTAAAACTCCGGCTTTCCAATCGCCAGCAACCGCCCTAAGCTCTGCACGTCACTGGCAATGCACCCACTGGAAACCTATCTCGCGGAAATCGCCACGTTGCGCGGGGCGACCAAGGAAACCTCCGGTTATCCGGCGCTCGCCAATCTTCTGAACGCCGTCGGCCACACGCTCAAACCCAAAGTCCGCTGCATCATCCATCCCAAGAACAGCGGCGCCGGCATTCCTGATGGCGGATTGTTCACGCCCGACCAGTTGAAAAACCGGAACGAGGAAGAATCCTTCATTGACCAGAAGCCCGCGCGCGGTGTCATCGAAGTCAAATCCACCCGCGATGACATTGATGACATCTCCGAAACGGAACAGGTCAACGATTACCTCAAACATTACGGCCTGGTTTTGCTGACGAACTACTGCAGCTTTCTGCTTCTGAAGCGTGGTGATAACGGCAAACCCATCCGGCTCGAATCGTTTCAACTCGCACCCGACGAAAAATCTTTCTGGATCGTCGCCGCCCAGCCGCGCAAGGCCGCCAGCGAACTCGGCGAACGTTTCATCGAATACCTCAAGCGCGTGATGCTCCACGCCGCGCCACTGAACAATCCCAAAGACGTGGCTTTCTTTCTCGCCTCGTATGCGCGCGATGCGCGGGCGCGGGTGGAAGGTGCGGGCAATCTTCCGGCACTCGCCGCCGTCCGGGGTGCGTTGGAAGAAGCACTCGGCATGAAGTTTGAGGCGGAGAAGGGCGAACACTTTTTCCGTTCCACGCTCGTCCAGACACTTTTCTACGGCGTGTTTTCCGCGTGGGTGCTCTGGCACAAGGAAAAGCCGCAGCGCAAAAATGATTTCAATTGGAAGTCCGCCGCGTGGACGTTGCACGTTCCGATGATCAAAGCCTTGTTCGAGCAGGTCGCCACGCCGACGAAACTTGGCCCGCTCGGATTGGTGGAAGTTCTCGACTGGACCGCCGCCGCGCTCAACCGCGTGGATCGCGCCGCCTTCTTTGAGCGGTTTGTGGAAGACCACGCCGTCCAGTATTTCTACGAACCGTTCCTTGAAGCTTTCGATCCCGAACTCCGCAAGCAACTGGGCGTGTGGTATACGCCGCCGGAGATTGTGCAATATCAGGTCGCCCGCGTGGACGCCGCCTTGCGCGAGGAACTGGACATTCCCGACGGCCTCGCCGACCCGCGCGTGTTCGTGCTCGACCCCTGCTGCGGCACGGGCGCGTATCTCGTCGAGGTGTTGCGAAAAGTTTCTAAAACACTCACAGAAGAAAAAGGTGAAGATGCTTTGGTCAACGCCGAACTTAAAGAGGCCGCGCAGAAACGTGTCTTCGGCTTTGAAATCTTGCCCGCACCATTTGTTGTGGCGCATCTGCAAATGGGTCTGCTCCTACAAAACCTGTCTGTGCCGTTAGATGATACTAAAGGTGAACGCGCTGGAATTTTCCTGACCAACGCCCTAACCGGTTGGGATGAGGATAAAGCCAATCCACATCTCGCAAACTGGCCGGAATTGGAAATAGAACGCAGGGGTGCGGGCAAGGTCAAACAAGAGAAACCCATTCTTGTTATCCTTGGAAACCCACCTTATAACGCTTTTGCAGGTATCAGCCCAAAAGAAGAGCAAGGTCTGGTTGAAGCCTATAAAGGTGTTTATTGGACACAGAGGAAAAATAAAGATGGGGAAGATTTATTTGACGAAGACGGACAGCCAGTAATGAAACGCCATTACAAATTGGCCGACCCTGTTAATAAAGGTGGTTGGGGAATAAAAAAATTTAATTTGGATGAGCTTTATGTTCGCTTCTTTCGGATTGCCGAGCGACGCATTGCGGAAAAATCTGGCAAAGGTATCGTTTGTTATATTTCAAACTTTTCATATTTAAGCGAGCAATCATTTGTCGAAATGCGCCAACGATTCGTGCAAGAGTTCGATTCACTTTGGTTTGATTGCTTAAACGGTGATAGCCGTGAAACCGGAAAACTTACGCCGGAAGGAAAACCCGACCCGTCAGTTTTCTCTACGGATTACAATCGCGAAGGCATCAAGGTGGGCACGGCCATCGGGTTGATGGTTCGGCAGCCCAAGCGCAGTAAGAAGCCAAATGTTTTCTTCAGACAATTCTGGGGTGCAAACAAGCGCGCGGAGATTCTTGCAAGTCTCCAAACAAAGAATTTCCCCAAGCAGTATGAGCAAGTTGCACCAGAATACATCAACCGTTTCACATTCTGTCCGCAGAATGTAGCAACAGCGTATTTATCATGGCCGAAACTCAATGAACTTTGTGAAAGCCAACCGTTGCAAGGCATGGATGAAGATCGGGCAAATAGCCTGATTGAGATCGGAAAAAGTGCATTGGCTTCTCGCATGGAAAAGTATTTCGACGAACTCGTCGAGTGGGAGGAGTTTGCATCACTAAAGACCGGACTCTCTCGAAAGAGCGCAGCTTTCAAGCCCGAAAAAATCAGGAAAATTGCACAAGACAAAGATGCTTTTACAACCAAAAACCTTCGACGCTACCTTTTTCGTCCCTGTGATGTTCGTTGGTGCTACTACACGCCTGTGCCAAATGTATGGAAGCGCTCGCGTCCCGATCTGTGGAAGCAAAGCTGGCCAGGAAACGCATTCTTGTTAAGTCGCACGACTGGTGTCGCCGAACCCGAAGGAGTGCCGTTCATCTTTACAAAAAACTTACTGGCACGTGACTCTATGCGCGGTCATGCCGTTGCAATTCCTCTGCGCCTTCGGGAATCATCAAAGGAAAAACCAAAGAAGGATGATGGCAACGGCGAGTTGGGTAGCATTCTCCGAGAATGCTGCTCCCGCTTACACAGCAGGCGGGGAGAAAACTACCGCTAATCTTTCACCTGCTACCCGCGCCTATCTCGCTAAACTTGGCATCACGAATCCAGATGACGCGGACACCGCAGGACTGATTTGGATGCACGCGCTTGCCATCGGCTATTCGCCAGCCTATCTCGCTGATCATGCCGACGGCATCCGACAAGATTGGCCGCGAATTCCCTTGCCCGCTTCCAAAGCCGCTTTGCTCGCATCCACCGAATTGGGTAAACAAGTTTCCGCTCTACTCGATACGGAAAATGGTGTTGATGGCGTCACTGTCGGAAAGGTTCGTCCAGATTTGATGAAGATTGCAGTAGTTACACGGGTGACAAAGGATGCTTTGAATCTTTCCCTGACCGCTGGCTGGGGTTACGCCAACAGAAAAGGCGCGATAATGCCCGGCCAAGGCAAACTCGTCACAGCAATTTTGGATGTCGGGCCGGATTACAAACTGCCGTGGTTCGAGTTTCACGATGTTTATCTGAACGAGTCCGCCTGCTGGAAAGACATTCCCGCACCGGTCTGGGACTACACCATCGGCGGTTATCAGGTCATCAAGAAGTGGTTGAGCTACCGGGAATTTGATTTGCTCGGTCGCGCGCTCACGCCGGACGAGGCGCGTGAAGTCACGCACATGGCCCGCCGCATCGCCGCCTTGATTCTGCTCCAGCCGGAACTGGACAAGAATTATCAAGCCGTAAAAGCCGCCACCGTAACGCTTTGACATGGCGCAGAGACCAGCAAAGGAAATCTTCGCCACCCCGCTCTGCCCCAGCCCATGAACCGGAATGCCGGTCTCCGCTCCCGGTTCGGGAGAAGAATCGCCAGCCTTGGCAGGCTCGTGAAATCGCTCCTCGATCAAGGGGGAATTTGTTCATTGACCCAAAACCAAAAACCCCTCCCCCGCTCGCACGGGAAGGGGCCGGTGATTCCAATCCGCCCGTGATTACGGAGTGTGAACCACGCGGAAGAACTGCTGTGCACCGCTGCGGGTCGGGGTCAGGTAACTGATGGTCGTTCCGGTGCCGGCGATGGCAGGGCCCACGTTCGACCAACCACCGCCCAGGTTGGAGATGGACTGGATCTGGTAGCTGGTGCCGACCTGCGTATCGAACGCGATTTCTGCCGCCGTGTAGATGTGAACGGTGTTCGTCTCGCCACCGATGCTGCTGGTGTTCACCCAGACCACGCCATTGGGCAGGACGATTCCGGCCACCATGGGGTTGAGTCCGAGGGAATATTTGAGCCAGTTCGGGATGCCATCGCCCGCCGGGCTGGCGTTGGGCGCGGCCAGCACGTTCGTGTAGGAACCGAAGTAACTGTTCTGCCACGCATCGGCTATGCCGTCGTTGTTGGCGTCGCCGGTCAAATCAGCGATGGATGATTTGAGCAGGCCGACCGCGTAAGGTGCATTGTGAATGCCAAAGCTCCCGTCCGTTTCGACAAACTGCCAGTTGTAGGCGGCATTCAGGAACTTCGCCGGCATGTTGGTATAAGTGGTGATGGAGGTCTTGATGAGGCCGTCCGCGACATAGTTGTTCGCATTCGCCTTGTAACTGGCAGGCGGCAGGAAGGTGGACAATTTGTCGAGCAGATGATGGACCTCGGTCTGGACGCCTTCGATCATGCCGTCGCCGTTGTAATCCTGCACGGGGAAGTCGAAGGTGGCGTTGGCCTTGTTACCGTGGCACTGGGCACAGACCGCCGTGAGCGGAACGGCGGTGACCACGCCGTTGTTGGTGATATTATATTCCATGTTGAACGTATGGCCGCCCGCCTTGAGGAAGGCCGGACTGGTGGAAGCTACCGTCTGCATGTGACAGCCGACGCACGTGTTGGAAACGACGTTGGCGTGGGCCGCGCTGGGAATCACCTTGCCGTAGGTCACGGCGTTCACGCCTTCGAGCATGTCCGCCTGCGGACTGTCATGCGGGCCAAAGCCGACACCACCGGCCCAGTTGGGCTGGTTCAAAGGATATTTTACCATCAGATTGGTGACGGAACCGCCGCGACTATTGTGGCATTGCATGCAGAACGCGCCGCTGCCGGCATTCGTGACCGCCGTGCCGTCAGAGAGCGTAATGGTATTGCCCAGGCGCAACTGGTGCGGTTTGGTAGCGTCATGCGGATCATGGCAGGTCTGGCAGGTGATCGCCTCGTAAGTGGTGATGGGGTTGGCAGGAATGATGGCATAAGGATTGGCATTCACCGCCGCCATGCCGCCGGCTTCCGCCCAACTGCTAAAGCCGGCCGCCGTGTGACAGCGGACGCATTGCGCACGATTGGCTCCGCCGGAAGGTGTGCGGGTCGGGTGGGAATGGAGGGAAACGTTCCATTCGGTGCTCTTGGTATTATTGGGTGAATTGTCATGGCATTGGGCGCAATCGGCCGCGACATACGTGACGGCAAGCCGCGGCCAGTTGGCAACGTTGGTATTGCCGAGGGAATAAGCGTGTTCGCTGCCGGGACCGTGGCAGCTTTCGCACTGGACGTTCGCCAAGCCGGCCAACTGCGAATAATTCGTCAACATGCTCGCCCAGTTGCCATTGGTCAGAACCGCCGGAAAAACCCAGCCTGCGTCAGTGGCCAAGTCGTCGAATCCACCGTTGAATGAACTGAGGTTGGTATCGTAACCAACTGTGGTATAGGGGAGGAAGTTCTTGCTGTAGTGGGGATTTCCTAATCCATCAATTCCCAGCGTGAAGAGCGTGGCGTGCGCTGTCTGCGACCACGGATGATAAATATCCTCGGCACCAATGCTGCCGCTATGGCAAAGCGCGCAGGTGGCGACGCCCACATAAGTGCCGGCGGTGATTCTCTGCGTCAAATTGGTCGTGCCGCTGCCAACGGTGACGATGGTGGCCGTGACGATGTATTGTCCGGTGACATCCGGCCGCAGGAACGTCCGGCCATTGTTCGTGGCATTGCCCGTGTTCACTCCGCCCGGCCAGGCCACCCGGGCGTAAGCGGTGCCGGTCTGGGAGATACGGTCGGCCGTTTTGTAAGTTAGAATGTTCGTTCCCAGCGGAGTGGGAAGCAGCACCGCCGCCGACCCGATGGGCTTGCTGGTGATTGTCCAAGTAACGCTGACGATGTTGGCAGGAGCGACGGACGCACCGACCAATGCCTCCAGATAAGCCGGCTGGCCGACGCCGACCGTGTTCAGGCCGCTTGCTCCTTGAACTCCGGTCAAAGAGTAAGTTTTTATCTCCGTTGGCGTCAACGGCCGAACCGTCAGGAAACCGTTCAAGGCCTGGGCCTGGACGGCGGACATGCCGCCGAGCAGAGTCAAACCAGCCACCACGAGACAGGCGGTGGTTTTCCAACATGGATTTAGTTCTTTCATATTTGTTATATCGTTGCTGATTTTCGGTCTTAGATTCTTCATCACGCGGTTGCTCCAGCGAGCATCCAACCCGACACAACTTCCACGGTTTCACGGTCGGGATGCGTCAAAGGCGGATTCAATCTGGCCATTAATTCCGCAGAGTATTCCGCGATGATCCGATGGCAAAAGGCGAGTTCCAACGTGCGGTTTCGGGTATTCTCGCGGACGACGGATTCCAGGTCGTCAATGTCGTAGAGAAAAACGTTGGGGAGTTCCGCCACCGAAGGATCAATGTCCCGGGGCACCGCGATGTCCACCAGCACCAGCGGCCGGTTCCGACGCGCGGGCAGAATCTTCGCCACATCCTCCCGGCTCAAAACCATGCCCTGGCTCCCGGTGGAACTGACCAAAATATCCGCTTCGATCATGGCCGCAGCGGAATTCTCAAACCGCACCGCGCGTCCGCCGAATTCTGTCGCAAGTTTTTCGGCGCGTTCGAACGAACGGTTGGAAACCAGCACTGTCTTTGCGCCCCGCTTGGTGAGATGTTTCACACAGGCCTCGCCCATCTTGCCCGCGCCCAGAATCATCACGGTCTTCTGCGACAGGTCGCGGTCGAAAATCTTTTCCGCCAGTTCCACCGCCACGCTGCCGACCGAGGTGGCGCCGCGCCCGATGCCCGTTTCAGTGCGGATTTTTTTCACCACCTTGCAGGCCGTCTGAAAAAGCCGGTTCATTTTTTTGCCGGTCAATCCCGCCGCCCTGGCGGTCTCATAAGCGCTTTTAACCTGGCCGGTGATTTCCGTTTCGCCGATCACCATCGAGTCCAGCCCGCCCGCCACGGAAAATAAATGCTGCGCCGCCGCCGCCCCTTCTTTGACATAAAGATAGTGTGTGAAATCAATATCCGTATTCGTCAATTCCTTGAACAATTGCTGGACTGTTCCGTGAATCCATGGCGACACGCCGTAAATCTCGACGCGATTGCATGTTGAAAGCAGCACCAGTTCGGAAAGATTGCTGCGCAGTTTCAGCCGGCAGCCGCTGCATTGCAGCCGGGAGCGATGCACGGCGAGTTTTTCACGCACTTCGACAGGTGTTGTTTTGTAGCTGAGGCCGGCGACGAAGATTTTCATGATTGTTTATTGATGCCACCTGCATTGGCCACCATGCTGACAACTCTCAACCAGTTGCTGGTTTTCATGTCTTGAGATTAGATTTTCAACGGCCGGCGTGCTCACCATCCCTTGCGTAAGGTCAAACAATAATTGCCGCCCGGATTTCCGGCTGATTCCATGATTCTCAAAACTTGAAAGATGAAGCGCCCGCCGGAATACCGATCTGCACTCATCAAAAAATGCCCAGCATTAAGCAACCGATGGTTGGTCGTCTTTCCGGTGACTGGCAAACTTGAAGGTGAAACAGGCGCGACTGCGCCATAACCAAATCAACCGGAGATATCGAAGATGAAAAAAATAATCCTGCTGGCGGCGATGTTTGGCCTTGCCGCCGCATTCACCGTAAAGGGCGCCGACGCCAAGGAAAACTGGACCACGCTTTGCGCCAAGTGCCACGGCGCGGAGGGCAAGGGCGACACCAAGATTGGCGCAAAAATTGGCTGCAAAGATTTCAGCGACGCCAAGGTGCAGGCGGACTTGACGGATGACGCCGCCTTTAAATCCATCAAGGAAGGTCTCAAGTCCGGTGAAAAAACCCTGATGAAACCGTTTGAACAGTTGTCCGACGATGACATCAAGGCGCTGGTGGCCTATGTCCGCACTTTGAAAAAAATAAAAAACTCGGCAGCAAACTAATTTGCGAAAGAGCGCGGGCTTTAGCCCGCTTCAACGCCGCCATTACTTTGAAGGTTGAAGCGGCATAAATGCCGCGCTCCAAAATTAGGTCGCTGCCAAAAACTCGGTTGCTGGCCGGGCTGGTTCCGGTTGAGAACATGAATAAGTGAGCCGGGCGTTTACTGCCGGCCAGCAATCTCCTTTACCTCCGATCTGCCAATGAATCCAGAAAACAAGCCGTTGACCGGCAACCACACTTCCGCTTTTAGAAACTGGATCAGTTTCATCGGCATGGTTGTGGCGCGTGGCGCGCTCTTTTCCTTTTTACTGCTCTTCATTCTGGATGCCCTCGCAAAATTTTCCAATCCCTACGTCAGCATCCTCACTTACATGGGCGTGCCGGCATTTTTGATCGGCGGAATTCTATTAACTGTTTTTGGCGCGTGGCGGGAACGCCGGCGCCGTTCGAAAGGTGGCGGGGCAACTTCTTTGCAGATTGATCTGAACAACCCACGCGAGCGGCGGACGCTGGTGGTATTTATTGCCGGCAGGCATCGTTTTCATGCTGCTGACCGCCGCCGGCTCCTATCCACGCCTTTAATTTCACCGAGTCGCCGGTCTTTTGTGGCGAAGTCTGCCACACGGTGATGAAACCGGAGAAAGTCACTCATGATCACGGACCTCATGCGCGCGTGGCCTGCGTGGAATGTCATGTCGGCAAGGGTGTTTCCTGGTTTGTGAAGTCGAAAATCTCCGGCTCGTATCAGCTTTATTCGGTTGCCTTCAAGAAATATCCCACACCATCGCCACACCCATTAAAAATTTACGTCCCTCACGTGACACCTGCGAGGAATGCCACTGGCCGCAGCAGTTTGTCGGGAACCTCGACCGCACCTTCAATATTTTCAAAGCGATGCGTCGAACTCGCCCTACTCCATCCGCTTGCTCCTCAAGATCGGCGGGAGCGATCCGGCGCACGGGCCAGTCGGCGGCATCCACTGGCACAACTTGCCCGGCAACAATGTTGAATACATCGCCACCGACAATGCCCGCCAGAAAATTCCCTGGGTGCGCGTGACCGATGCGCAAGGCAAGGTCACGGTTTTTAAGACCAAGAATTTTACGAATGACGTCAGCAAAATGGAGATCCGCAAAATGGATTGCATGGATTGCCACAACCGTCCGTCCCATCGTTATCTCTCGCCGGAAAAGGCGGTGAACCAGGCGATGGCGCTCGGAAAAATTGACCCGGCCATCCCGTGGATCAAGACCAATGCCATGTATGTCCTGACGTTGCCTTACCCGACCGAAGAGGAGGCGAAAGACGCCATCGCCGCCAAGCTCCTTGCCAAGTATCCGAATGAAGCGCATATCAAAGAATCCACCGCGGCCATCCAGGAGATCTATGCGGAAAATTTCTTCCCCGAGATGAAGGCCAACTGGAGTTCGTATCCCGACAATGTCGGCCACATGATCTGGCCCGGCTGCTTCCGTTGTCACGATGACCAGCACAAGACGGAAGATCGCAAGGTGACCATCAAGGCCAATGATTGCAACACCTGCCACACCATCCTCGCGCAAGGTGCCGGATCAGAATTGGAAACGCTCGCGACGGCCGCCAGAAATTCATCCATCCCGGCGGAGAACTCGACGCGAATCCCACCTGCAACGAATGCCACAATGGCGGGCCATAATTCAGAAGTGCGATGTCAGCAAGGTGCGGTTGGCGGGAACTGTATGACCTAGCTCTATGTTAGGCCACAACTTGGTAATACTCAAACTTTCTGCTCTCTGAATCACAGGTGATGAAAGGATGTTGCTGGTCGCTCTCGTAAGTCACAATTACCCGCTTGCTGACAGTGTCGCCAATAAACCGCAGCAAGCTAAGCAATCCGTCGAAAGCTGCCGCAGAATTGACTTGGCGCGGGGTGAACATCCATCTCAATCTGCTCGGTGCAAAAAAGTGACACGCGACAATAATCCCAGAAATGCGGAAATGCAGTGAAGGACTAGCCGTAATGCGAGTGGTAAAAACCTCATCAACCGTAGCAGGAACTTGGCGTGACTCGCCATCAACCGAATACTCCAAAGTCTGAGAGCTACGTAATACAGCAAAACAGTCTGCGCCAATGCTCGATGCTGGTGTCGAGAACGTAGATGTCGCGCAAACCCCCATCTGGCTCGAACTCTCGTCGGCATGTATTCCAGTGAATCATAAAGGCGTGAATGAGGGCTAACATCTATATTAGCCACAGCCAGTGTTCCCTAATTCCAACAGGAGGACAATCGGTCACATCAGTGACTGAAAATTTTTGACGCATATTGGCGCATAATATTGGTTGCGATCTCATCCGTGCATTAATCTTCGCAAAACAATTCGGCCATGCAAGGGCAAAGGCAAACGCTTGAAAATATCTGAGTGTTTTTTTAAGCCTGCTTGTTATGATTTGCCCGATGACAAGAAATGGCGCGTCAAAGCCAAAAAATGACAGGCGACACGGGACGCGGCAGCCCTAAAATCAAGTTCAAATGATGAAGATATCTTTAATCGGCATGGCCGCAGCCCTGGCTGTTTTGTCCTCCGGCTGCGGACGCGACAGCGTCAAAGTCTATCATGTCGAAGGCACTGATGCCGCCGCGCCGGCTCCCCAGTCCACGAGTGCCGCAATGCCATTGACAATGCCTCCCGGGCTGCCGACGCCGGATAACAGCGGTTCTGCCGCCGTTGAAGTATGCTTTGCCGGACGGCTGGCAGGAGAAGCCCGCTTCGCAGATGCGCGTGGCAAGTTTTGGTGTTTCTGAAAATGGCAAAAGCGCTGACATCAGCGTGATTCCGATGGGTGGCTTGGCAGGCGGTAATCTGGCCAACGTGAACCGCTGGCGCGGGCAGGTCGGCCTCGCACCCGTTGATGAGGAGGCGGTGCAAAAAATGATCGAGAAAGTTGTGATCGCCGGGCAGGATGCCGATCTGTTCGACATCGCCGGCACCGGTTCGGATCGCATCATCGCCAGTGTTCTGCATCGCGAAGACACGGCGTGGTTCTTCAAAATGACCGGCAACGCTGAGCTGGTTGAAAAGCAAAAACCCGCGTTTGTCGCGCTGTTAAAATCAGTCCAGTTCGGCCCGGCTGCGGAACCCGCCGGGATGGATATGAGCCAGTTGCCACCGTCGCATCCGGCGATTGGCGCAATGACGCCCGCAGTTCAAACTCCAACTGCCGAGACGGGCAGCAAACCGACGTGGACAATTCCCGCAGGCTGGCAGGACGCGCCGTTGACACAGTTTCTGCTCGCGAAATTTACAGTAGCCGGCGCAGGCGACACGAAGGCGGACATCAACATCAGTTCGCTGGCCGGAGACGGCGGGCGGCATGTTGGCCAATGTGAACCGCTGGCGCGGGCAACTGGGTTTGAATCCCCTTGATCAGGGCGAACTGGACAAACAGGTTTCAACATTCGAAGCGACCGGCAGCCAGGCATCGCTGGTGGATTTTACCGGCACAAATCCGAAGACCGGCAAGCCGACGCGCCTCGTTGGGGTCATGCTACCCATCGGGGGCCAATCCTGGTTCTACAAATTGATGGGCGACGAAGCCGTCGTCGCGCAGCAAAAAGAGGCATTCACCCAGTTCATCCAATCGGCCAAATACCCCGATGCTCATTAAAAAAATCGTCTCGGTTTTCACGTCGCTCAAGCTGACCGTCACCCTGCTGGCGTTCGCCATCATCCTGGTGTTCGTCGGCACGCTGGCCCAGGTGGATGAAGGGCTTTACGCGGCGCAGTCGCATTACTTCCGGCAATGGTTTGTCCTGGGATTGCATCTCTTCGGCCGGCAGATTCCTTTCATCCTGCCCGGCGGCTACCTCATCGGGACGCTGTTGCTGGTGAATCTGGTCGCGGCGCACATCTATCGTTTTCAACTGTCCGGTGAAAAAGATTGGCATCCAGCTCGCGCACGCCGGTGTCATCCTGCTCCTCGTCGGCCAGCTCATCACCGACATGCTGGCCCGGGAGATGCAGATGCATTTTTTTGAGGGCGAAACCAAAGCCTATTCCGAAAGCGCGATGGACTATGAATTGATCTTCATGAACGGCAGCCAGGTGACCGCCATTCCGGCAAGGTTGCTGCGTCCAGGTGATGAACTGAAAATCGACAGCCTTCCATTTGTCATCCGTGTTCAGAACTACTGGAAAAATTCCGATGTGAATTTTCGGGCACCGATGATGCAGAACATTGCGCCACTCACGACCAACGGCGTTGCTTTAAACTTCGACTTTCGCCAGGCGCCGGAAGTGAAGACGATGGAGCAAAAAAACATTCCCAGCGGGCTCATCGAAATGACCGGGCCGAAAGGTTCGCTCGGCACTTGGGCGATTTCAGACTGGACGGGCGACACGGCCCTGGCCGGTTCGGTGCAAGACAACTACGCCCAGCAACTCGGACCGGACATGGCACGCAGCATCGCGAGCCGGCTGGTGACACCCCAATCCGTCGAAGTGGATGGCAAGCAGTTCACCTTCGTCCTGCGTCCGGCGCGCGAGTATCAGCCCTTTTCGCTGACGCTCCTCAAGGCGACCCACACGGTTTATCCGGGCACGGATATTCCCAAGGATTTTCGCAGCCGCGCGCAATTGAAAAAATCCCAAGACCGGCGAGAACCGTGAAGTGGAAATATCCATGAACCATCCGTTGCGCTATGCCGGACTGACGTTTTATCAATACCAGATGAGCGCGGGCGACCTAGTGGAACGCGCGGGTGAGACGCCGTCCTCGGTGCTTTCCGTCGTGCGGAACCCCGGCTGGCTGACTCCTTACATTGGCTGTGCGATGGTTGGTGTCGGGCTTGTGATTCAATTTATGTTTCATCTGGTTGGCTTCATCTCGAAAAGAAAGACAAAATGAAAAAGATATTATTTTTCGGGGAGCGCGCCCGCCCCGGGTGCAGCCAGCGACGCCCTCGTCGTTGACACGAACGTTTCAAAAGGCACAGTTCGGCGCGGGGCGCACCGAACTGCAGCCGGGGCGGCTGCGCTCCCCCCATTTTTTGAATCCAAGATAAAATGAAAAAGATTTTTCAAAGATGGTTCCCACCGTTCCTAATGCTGGTGATGGCGCTGTGGTTCTTCGGCAATCTAAGAACGCCAAAGACCCGGGATTTCGCGTTCACCGAATTCGGCCAGTTGCCCGTCACCGCCAACGGCCGCATACAACCGATGGATTCGCTCGCGCGAAATTCGCTCTTATCTCTGCACGACAAACAAACGCTCAATATAGAGTCGTGGAAAAGCTGGAAAGAAAAACAACGCATCATTCCGGCAAACGAATGGCTGGCAAACATGATGATGAATCCTGCCGCCGCCGACGATTGGCCTTCATTCCGTGTGGACAACCCCGACTTGGTCTCGCTGCTGAAACTGCCGGAGAAAGACGCATCAAAAAAATCCGACGGCATCAATTTCTCCTGGAACCAGATCCAGCCTTCGCTCGCGATCTTCGACAAGGAAAACCAGCGTGTTCAAAAAATCGAGCCCCCCGACCGCTCCGCCTATGAGAATGCCATCATGAAGATGCAGCAAAGGCTCATCCTTTACATCCGGTTGCGGAACACCGTCCAACCCGCCGATGCGCCGGAATGGCCGGCGGAACTCGCGGCCTACGAACAATTGATCCCCGAGGGCGTCGCCGCCATCAAGGCGCAGCAGGCCGGCAAGGCCTATGACAAGACCAACTTCAACGCCTTCGCCGCCTTCATCGAACGCTACCAGTTCATGAGCCAGCTGGAACCGCCGCTGATCCTGCCGCCCAACGGTTCCATCCATTGGCGGCGCATGGGCGACGCGCTGCTCGACGCACCGCGCGGCGTGCCGGTGGACGGAGCAATGCGCGACTATGCGAAGATGGCTGGCGCGCTGACAACGGACAAACCGGAGGAATTTAACGCCGCATTGAAGGATTACGTTTCCACGCTCGTTCCCCTGCAAAGCAAGGCGCTGGCGAAAGCACGCGCGGAAGTGTTCTTCAACCAGATGCAGCCGTTTTACGCCGCGATGGTCATCTATGTGCTCGCCGGATTGCTGGCCATTTTCTCGTGGTTCAACCTGTCGGAAACGTTAAGACGTTCATCCGTCTGGCTCATCGGCCTGGCCTTTGCCATCCACACCACAGGCTTGATCTATCGCATGGTTTTGGAAGGCCGACCGCCGGTGACAAACCTCTATTCCTCCGCCATTTTCATTGGCTGGGGCGCGGTCATCCTTGGCCTTATTCTGGAAAAGTTCTACAAGAACGGCATCGGGGCGGTGGTGGCGGCGGGCATTGGCTTTATCACGCTCATCATCGCGCATCACCTCGCGCTCGAAGGCGACACGATGGAGATGATGCGGGCGGTGCTGGACACAAATTTCTGGCTCGCGACGCACGTCGTCGCCGTGACGGTGGGCTACGCCAGCACGTTCGTGGCGGGATTTCTTGGTCTCCTTTACGTTGTGCTTGGCGTTTTTACGACAAACTTGACACGATCCATGTCAAAAACTGGAGCAAGTGTCGTCGGAACAGCCGCCGCGCTAATGGTAAAAACAGGCGGCAGCAGATTAAGGACTGCCAAAGAAGTCTCAGAAGCGGCAGAGAAAGGCGAACTTGGTAAATCTATCGGGCGCATGATTTATGGCATCGTCTGTTTCGCGACGCTGTTCAGTTTTGTCGGCACGGTGCTGGGCGGCATCTGGGCGGATCAATCGTGGGGCCGTTTCTGGGGCTGGGATCCAAAAGAAAATGGTGCGCTCATCATAGTGTTGTGGAACGCACTCATCCTGCATCTGCGTTGGGGCGGCATCATCCGTGAACGCGGACTGGTGGCCTGCGCCATCGGCGGCAACATCGTCACCGCGTGGTCCTGGTTCGGCGTGAACATGCTGGGCATCGGCCTGCACAGCTACGGCTTCACCCAGGCGGCCTTCTTCTGGCTGATGCTGTTTGCAGTGAGCCAGCTGCTGTTCATCATCCTCGCATTTCTGCCGGCGCGGACCTGGCGAAGTTTTCGCGCGCAGGCTGTTTAAGCTCCGACACCCTGCGCTTCCGCCCAGCGCACCGCAAAGCGGATCAATTCTGGCGCAGTCTTTAATTTTAACTTTGCCTTGATGTTCGCACGATGGACTTCAACGGTCTTGACGCTCAAGTGAAGTTTTTCTGCGGTGGCGCGCGTGCCCCTGCCTTGGCCGATCAATTGAAACACTTCAAATTCCCGGTCCGTCAGTTGTTCCACCGGCGAACTGCTGCTTCCGGCGCGGCGGCCCGAGAACGTCTCCAGTATGTTCGCCGACATTTTTTCGCTGACGTAAATTTTTCCGTCCAGCACCTGCCGGATGGCCTGCATCAATTTTTTGCCACCCGCCTGTTTCATGATGTAGCCGCGCCCGCCCGCCCGCAAAACACGCTCGGCGTAAAGTGATTCGTCATGCATGGAAATGACCAGCACCGCGAGGCCCGGCTGAAACGCCTGAAAATCTTTGATAAGTTCGAGACCATTTTTGCCCGGCAATGAAATGTCCGCGAGCACAAGGTCGGGCTTGCCAGCGCCAATGATGTCGAGGGCGCACTCGGCATTTTCCGCCTCACCGCACACCTCCAGATCCGGTTCCGCGCCGATGAGCTGGGCGAGACCCTGGCGCATCATGGGATGGTCGTCCACGATGAAAATGCGCTTTTTCCCCGGAGCCACGGCTTTTTTGCTCATAAATTTTTTTTGAAAATGCACCGGACGGTCGTGCCGGCCCCGTCAACGCCGGAGCGCACTTCGAGCGACGCTTCCAGGACGCTGGCACGATATTTCATGATGTGCAGACCCATGCCGCCGCTTTTTTTTGTTTCTTCAGAGAAGCCCAGGCCGTCATCCGTCACCGTCAGCGCGATCCGGTCATCCGCCGGTTTCAGGGAAATGCTGATGCGTCCGGCCCGGCCGTGTTTGACGGCATTGTTGATGGCTTCCTGGACGATGCGATACAAGTGCGTTGCAAAAACGTTGTTCCGGATCAAAACCGGTTCAGGGCATTCAAAGCGGCATTCCACGTGAAACAACTTTTGGACGTGGGCGGATAGTTCGTACAACGCCGACATGAAACCGTTGACCTCCAGTTCCACTGGCGAAAGCCCCCGCGCCAGCTTCCGCGTGTGGGAGATGGCGTCGCGGATGTGCTGCGCGATTTCTTCGACCTGTTTTGACTCGGGTTCCAGTTTCGCCGCCAGTTTTTGTCCGAGCACCTGGCACATCAATTCGATGCCGACAAGTTCCTGGCACAGGCCATCATGCAAATCCTGCCCGATGCGCTGTTGCTCGCGGTTGCTGATTTCAATGATTTCCTTTTCGAGCTGCTTGCGCTCCGTGATGTCGCGCACGAAACCGGTGAACATCCGGCGGTTGACCAGCCGCACTTCGCTCACGGACAAGTCCATCGGAAACGTCGTGCCGTCCCGGCGCTGCCCGATGACTTCGCGCCCGATGCCGATGATCTTCGCCTGGCCGGTCTCATGATAATTCTTGAGATAGCCGTTGTGTTCACGCCGGAAGGAAGCGGGCATGAGCAGCTTGACGTTCTGCCCGATGACTTCGCCGGCGGTGCGGCCAAAAATTTTCTCGGCCGACGGATTGAAGGATTCAATGATGCCGCGCTCGTCAATGGTGATGATGCCCTCCACCGCCGTTTCCAAAATCGCGCGCAGCCGCTCGGCGCTGTCACCCAACGCATCGGTATTCTTTACTTGTTGCACTTCGCTGGCACCCGCCGTTTGCCGCAGTTCCTTGACAAGCCGGATCAACTCAGGACGCGTCATCTGGCCGTAATCTTTCATCAGTCGGATGATAATCAATCACGATGATGAGGCACGCGAAAAGAAAACGCGGATTCAGGCCCGCGCCAGTTGAGCGCGGTAGTCGGTGGGCGAACGGCCGAGGATGCGTTTAAACACGCGGTTAAAATGCGTCAACGATTGGAAGCCGACTTCGTAGGCGATCTCGCTGATGCGCAGATTGGGATTGAGCAAAAGATTTTTCGCACGCTCCGTGCGCACGCGTGAAAGATAGTCGGTGAAATTGATGCCGGTCGCCTTTTTGAATATTTTGCAAAAGTAAAATTTGCTCGTGTTCACCGCCTTGGCGACCTGGGCGAGCGAAAGCTCCTCGGTTTGATGTTCCAGGATAAACTGCCTGGCGCGGGTGATGACCGGCGGTTCGGTGTTTTGATCCCGCATGACAATCTGATTGTTCACCATCGAAAGATGCTCGGCGAAAATGGTCAGCAGCGTGACGGCGGATTCGTGCTGACGCGGCGACATGACGCGGGTGGCGAAATAGGTCTTGCGCAATTCCTTCGCGTCCAGCGCCACATCCCATTTGGCGAGCAGCCTGGCGGTGCGCTTAAATTGTCCTTCCGTTGGCTTTTTGCAGAACACCTGGCCGGTCGAGAGAAAGCCGATCAACTGGTCGCCCATCCGCACCGGCACGACGGGTGTCGCACAACCCGGCCTGGCAGGTGACGGTTTTTGCCACATGAGTGGCGGTTTCGGAAAGTTGCTGCTGGGTTTGCAGGCATGCGGCACAGGAGCGGCTTTTCCCCGCCAGCATGGCACAGAAGGGATTTTCAAACTTTTCGTCATGATGGGGGAGCTGCCACGATTCCACCGGCCGCAACATCATGGGCAGGCCGGTCATTTCGCTGAACGCACGTTTGTAGTCCTGGTAAATTTTCGAGCCAACCAGCGGTTCAATCAAATGTTTGGTCATAATCGTCTTCTTTCTTTTTACACCGACTTAAACTTGCCTTGGTGAGAGCAAAATAAGAGAAGCCGGCAAAACGGACAATTGGGGGCGCGCCTGATTGTTTACGATGTGAAACACCTAGGCTGACTAGGGAAATCCCTTACGTGGATGAAGTCAGAGGGAACAGGTTTTATCCTGTTCCACCAGTTCACGGCGCACGGCTTGCAACCGCTTGATGACGACTTCCGAGACGCGTTTCATCAATTCGTAACCGAGATCATGATTCTGTTCGCACAATTCACGCAAATGCGTTCCATAGAAAAATATCGCTTTGGCGGGCGTCAGCGCCCGCGCGTCAAAGTTCCAATAGTATGGCGGAAAGAGCCATGACCAGCCGAGCACATCGCCCGGATCCAAGGTTTGAATGTGGACGGCCTCATTGTTTGTAACGGATGATTCCAATTCGACCTGCCCTTCCAAGATGAGGTAAAAGCGGTTGGCTATGCCGCCTTCGCTCAGAATTTTTTCATTGGCCTTGAAATCAGCCCACATCGAATCTTTCGCCAGCAGTTCGAGACCTTGCGCGTCATGCCCTTCAAGAACGGCTGAGCTGCTAAATTGGAAATGTCGGGTTTTATAAAATGCCTTTCGTAATGCGGTAAATGATTATTTCTTGAAAAGAACATGTCGGCTGATGCCCGCAACCGCTCACCTTCCATTGCCAATCTCCGCCCCTATTTTGACCGGTTAAAAAACTTCCGCCCTTAATCCGCTGATTTCACCCACGCGCTTCGCGATGAAAGACAAAGTTTTAAGCGGCAGATGTCCGCACTTTGATTGTGCCGTCGGCCGGGTGGCGGAATAAATCTGGACGAGCGGGATTTGTGCGCCGGCTATTTTCAATTCGTTCAAACGCCGGGCGTATTCCTCGATTTCACCAGCCGGCGGTTCTTCATCATTCAGCAACGGAAAGAGGCTCTGGATGATCACCGGCCGCTGACGGGCCGTGGCCAGGATGTTCGAAAGGATTTTTTCAAGCGAACACGCCGGGCGGTTTACCTTGTTCATGTATGCCTGCGTACCCGCATCCAGTTTGGCCCAGATTTCGTCATGTTGGGTAAACAGCTTCAAGCCGTCCTGCACTTTTCGCAGATCGAGACCGGCGGCGTTGGTGATCAAAACCATCTTGAAGAATGGAAATCGTCTCCGGGCACGGACATGAATGACCGCGCGCACCGCCTCAAAAAAATTGGGGCAAAGGGTCGGCTCCCCGTCGCCGCTCAACGCAACATGTCGAAGATTCAACAACTCGGAAGGCATGGTTTGATAGACGGGAATCTTGCGCAGTTCTCCGGAATCCGCCAGGGCCAGCGTCCGTTGCAGTTCTCCGGTCATGACCTCAACGTCCAGTTCTCTTTCCAGCGGCGGCACCAACCGGTCCACTTCACAATATTCACATTCAAATTTACAGTGCTTGTTCGGATTCATGTTTATGCCGATGGACAATCCGCGCGCCCGTGGCGAGACGACGACATACACAAAACGGTTGCCCAGCCATTCACGCAAATATCCGGACGCTGACCCGGACAAATCGGGATCACGCATGGTTTTGCGGCCCGCAGGTAAGGATTCCGCTTCAGTTGTCATGGCGTCCAGATGCAATCTTGAGCGGTTGGATGATGGACAGTGGGAAATTCCCGATCACCTTTGCAAGCGCAGCTCTCGTAATTTTTCATGCCCCGATGCTTCGGCAAATCCGGTTTTAGGATGTTTCCGTGTCCGGCATTGGCAATTACTACAACTTCTGCAATTGGAATCGTCGGCATCCTTGTGCCGAATCTCTTCAAGCTTTATGGCGTTCTCCTCATCAAACCTGGCCATTTCCTTTTGCATCATAAATGAGATCAGGAACATCCCGAAAAATACCGCACCCAGTGGCAGCATCACCGTCAGCGACGGATTGATTTTGAATCTACCGAAATCAAGAATGCCACCTGTGACCGACGCGGTTAGTGAAATGACAAGGAGAATTTTGGTTAATTTTGTCATAATTTTTATAACGCCACCCGATGAAACACTCATCGAACTGGTCGAAGTAATAATCGATGAGGACCAGAAATCTCACTCCACGTTTTTTGCCGGATGACCATCATTTTTTGCCGGCGCAAATACTCTTCTCAATAAGTAAACTGGGCCGCGTAAGTGCGTTTGTCGTCATCCAACGTCATCTTGAATCCGAGCTTTTGACAAATGTGTTGCATGGCATGGTTGCCGGCAAGAATCTGGCCGCTGAGATGATCCAGTTTTTCAGCGCGCCCGACTGCAATGAGTTGTTTGAGCAGTTCGTGGCCGAGTCCGAGGCTTTGCCATTCATCATTCACGACAATGGCAAATTCCGCTTCGTTCATGCTGTGCAGCTTGCTCAAACGTCCGACGCCAAGAATCTGCCTTTCATCTTGCTTCTCGGATTTCAGCTCGGCGACGAGTGCAATCTCCCGGTTGTAATCATTGAAGCAAATCCGGGTCAGCCGTTCGTGCTCGATGCGCTTTTCCAGATGCAGCGCGCCAAAATACCGATGATAGACGCTCTCTTCTGACAAGGTTTCATGAAACTTCACCATGAGCGGTTCATCTTCGGGACGGATGGGACGGATGCTGACCGGCGCCTTGTTCTTCAACCGCCACGGCGTGACATATTGCACCGGATAGGGACGGATCACCGGTTTGGGCAGTTTGTCTTCCGGCGTCTTCGGATCATGCAATAAGACGCGGGCGTCGAGCGCAAAAATCCGTTCCAACGTGACGAGCAGCGGATTGATGTCAATCTCCGCGATCCACGGCTGTTCAACGACAAGCTGGCTGAAACGCACGAGCAATTGTTCGAGTGCGGCAATGTCCGCCGCCTTGCGACCGCGAACACCTTTGAGCGCGGTGAAAATCTTGGTCCGCTCCATCATGCGGCGGGCCAGCGTGGCGTTGAGCGGCGGCAGACCGAGTGCACGATCTTTGTAAACTTCCACAAGCTGGCCGCCCGTGCCGAAGAGCAGGACAGGACCGAACTGCGGGTCTATGCTGCTGCCGATGATGAGTTCATAGCCTTCGAGCTTGATCATCGGCTGGACGGTGACGCCGAGGAAATTTTCTTTGCCGGGTTTTTTCGTGCAGGAAGTTTCAATCGCCTTCCAAGCCTGACGGACGGCGGATGCCGTGCGCAGATTCAAGTGGACGCCTCCGACATCGGTCTTGTGGGTGATGGTCTCGGAATGCAATTTCAACACAACCGGAAAACCAAGGCGGGCGGCTTGTTTCACCGCATCGTTCTCGGTGAGTGCAATATGGGTTTCCACCGTGGGAATGCCGTAAGCCGAGAGAAGATTTTTGGATTCAAACTCGGTGAGAATGGTGCGCCCAGTTGCGCGGACATCGGAAATGATTTTCTCCGCCAGACTGCGGTCAACGTGGCCCCGTCCGTTCTGCATGGGTACGGAAGGCGTTTCATAAAGCGAACGCAAATTCTCGCTGTAACGCCACATGTAATAAAATGCCTTGGCTGCGCGATCTGGATATTTGAAAGTCGGTATGTGCGCAGCGTTGAGGATGTCTTCGCCGCCTTCCACCATGCCGGCACCCATCCAACTTGCGATAATCGGCTTGCCTTCAATGTGGGCAAATGGCTTTAATTCTTCGGCGGTCGCCGTCGGATCGGTCATCGCCTGCGGCGTCAGAATTACGAGCAGCCCGTCGGTATTGGCATCCTTGGCGATGATGTCAACGGCCTTGGCGTAAATTTCCGGGCCGGCATCGCCGATCACATCCACCGGATTATTATGGCTCCATGTCGGCGGCAGGATCTGGTTCAGCGAAGCCATCGTTTCCGGCGTCAAACTCGCGAGTTGCGCGCCGCTGCCGATGAGAATATCCGTGGCGAGCACGCCGGGACCGCCGGCATTGGTGACAATGGTCAGACGCGGTCCCTTGGGGCGCGGTTGTTTGGCGAGCACTTCCGCCATGTCGAACAATTCGGGAATGGTGTCCACGCGCAGAACGCCCGCCCGCAGGAAAGCCGCCTGCAACACTTCGTCGCTGCCGGTGAGTGAACCGGTGTGAGATGCCGCCGCCTTCGCCGCCGCCTCAGTGCGTCCGGGCTTGATGATGATGATCGGCTTGGCTAAAGCCACTTCGCGAGCGGCGGAAAGAAACGCGCCCGCATCGCCGATGGATTCCATATAAATCACGATGCTCTTCGTCTGCGGATCGTCCCCAAGATGATAAATCAAATCACCCCAGCCCACATCAAGCATGGAGCCCAGCGAAACGAAGGCGCTGAATCCGACATTTTCCTTCAAACTCCAATCAAGAATCGCCGTACACAACGCACCGCTCTGGCTGAGAAAAGCGACGCTGCCGGAACGCGCCATGGTGGCGGCGAAAGTAGCGTTGAATTTCAATCTTGGCACCATCACCCCCAGGCAATTCGGGCCGATGATACGGATGTTGCCACGTTTGGCCTCCGTCAAAACCTGCTGTTCCAGCGCGGCACCTTCCGCACCAATCTCTTTGAAGCCGGCGGAAATGATGATCACGCCTTGAATGCCGGCGGCGGCACATTCCCGGATGATGCCCGGAACCGTTTTTGGTGGCGTGATGATGACGGCAAGGTCAGGCTTTTCCGGCAAGGCGGCGACATTCGGAAAGGCATGCATGCCGAGAATCGTTTCTTGAATCGGATTGACCGGATAAATTTTTCCGGGAAAACCGCCCTCCATCAGATTTACCATCACCGTGCGCCCGACGCTGCGTTTGCGTTCGGTCGCGCCGATGACGGCAATGGACTTTGGTGACAGAATTGAATCCAGCGGACGCCGACGGGACTGGTGCAGGATGTCATGAGTTAAATCGAGCTTTTCAGAAGGAGCAAGGAGAGTTGTCATATTTGTCTTTAGTTTCTGAGACAAACTTGACACCGAATTGACGGAATGACTTTGCCGGTTTTGGCAAACGTTCACCATTTATTGCCAAAGGAAAATTCCCGTCAAAAGTCGCGTCGGAAGTTAAACCAAATTATACCCCTGTCACCAAACTGGGGGCAAAACAATCTATTCCGCCGTTTTTATGACTGTGTGAAATGCGGGCTTAGGCTGCCAGTTGCCGTCAAATAAAAGTGGATGACCATTCCTGCGCCAGGAATCAGCATCGGTGACGCCCCAAAACGTCACCAGCTTCACGGTGTCACGATGCTTAAGAAAAATTTTAAAAAGATTTTCGTATTGTCGCGCCAGTTTTTCCTGATCGGACACCACTGGTTGTCCGTCGTCGCTGGCCTGCGCGTTTTGCGTGATATCAGCACTCTGGCTTCGTTGACCGGCTTGCGAGCCGTTGACATCCAATTCGGTGATGTGAACCGGCAAACCCAGGCGGCCAACTTCGGTCAGAAAGTTGTCCTCCAAACCAGGCTCAGGCCAGATGAGATTCGCGTGCGTCTGCGACCCGATGGCCATGACCGGCACGTTCTGCGATTGGAGATATTTTATGAGCATAATGAGGCGCTGACGTTTGGCGGGATTTTCAACTGAATAATCGTTGTAACGGAGGATGACATCGGGGTCGGCTTGGTGGGCATATTCAAAAGCCTTGACGATGAAATCCATGCCCAAGACGCGCACCCAGGGCGACGATTGCCGCAGCACGTTGGTGTCATTGAGCCTGGGACTGTCATTCAACGCCTCGTTGACGACATCCCAGATTTTGATGCGGCCTTTATAACGACCAACAACCGACTGGATATGGTCTTGCATCCGTTGCAATAACAAAGCCCGGTCCGCGGCATTGGTTCCGCTCAACGACCGGCCACTTTCATCCTGAAAAACCCAGCGCGGGATCTGCTCATGCCAGACGAGCGCATGGCCGACAATCAGCATGTGATGCTGTTCACCGAACGCCACATAGTCATCTCCCGGCGCAAAATTGTAACCGTTCGTTCCCGGTTGCGGATGCACCACTTCCCATTTCAAAACATTTTCCGGGGAGATGGAATTGAACTGCGACGTGATAAGCGCCACGCCATTTGTGTCCTGACCGGTGAACTGCTTCTGATTGACCGCCACGCCAACCGAAAAATCATCTTTAAAAGCGTCCTTGAGCGTCGGCGGATGCTCGGCAGTGGAATTGCCCGTCGCACAGCTTGCAAGCATGCCCGCCGTCAAAATGATGCAGATAAGGGATGTCCGAACAAAATGTTTTTTCATGATGCTTCAGCTTGTGGCCGGGTTTTCCGCTGCATATTTTCTCCGGCGCTCCGCCAGTTCGTCGGCCATCTGGATGGTGGTGCGTTTGTTGAGCTGATAACCGGCCAATAGCACCGTGCAAATGCCGAAAAGAATTCCGACCACGATGCCGCTGCACGCGCGATAGCCTTGAACAGCATCCGCTGCGTCCGGCAGCTTGGTGTCGTAATGGAAAAAGCCCATCATGATCCAAAGGAACGAGGCTGAACCCAAAGCCAGGCCGGATTTCAACGCAAAACCGATGCTGGCAAAAACCATGCCGGTGAAGCGCCGCCCCGTTTTCAATTCGGAGTAATCGGCGACATCCGCAAAAATTGCCCAAGTCAACGGAATCGTCGGCGCGTAAACAATCGAGACAAATGCGGTGATTGCCAGCATTCCCCAGACATTCGACGGACTCAAAAGATAAAACGACAGTGAGCCAATGGTCGCCAATGCAAAGCCGGTAGCAGCCACCGCTTTCTTGCCAAATTTTTTGGCGAGTGGCGGCGAAAGCAGAATGACGACGATGGTGAGGCCGGTTCCCAGCATGTTGATGATGCTGTTAAAAACATCGGCGACATTTGAGTTGGCCAGGTTGGCTGTGTCGCCGTGTACAATTAGACCAAGGGTTTCCAAAACACCGGAACTGGGCGTGCCGGCCGGAACGACAAGACCAAGCTTTTGCACCCAGTCAAACATCGCCGCCTTGTTAGCGTAGTGATGATAATAATTGTAAAGCGCGCCGCCGCGAAAAGAGAGAATCGCAAAATGCACCAACGTCCAGCACCACATAACCTTCCACGGATTGTTTTTCAACAGGTCCACAAAATCCTGCTTTGGCGAAGATTTTATTTTGTTGATGGGCTTGATGCGTTCCCTGGTGGTGGCAAACGTGATAAGAAAAAGGACGAGACACAAAACCGCCCAGATGGTCATGGTCATCTGCCAGCCGTATTGTTTATCCGCGACGCCGACGGTTGCGCCGGACGCATGTTTGGCGGCGAATTTGGCGACCAGCGTCAGCGTGAATCCGCCCACGATAAACTGCGCCGCGTTCACCGCGATGAAGCGAAATGAATTCAGCCGGGCGCGTTCATTGACATCGCCGGTCATCACGCCGCCGAGCGCGGCGTAAGGCATGTTGTTCATCGAATAAATCGTCATCAACATCGTGTTGGTGATCGCCGCGTAGGCAATCATTGCGCCCATGCTCCAACCGTGCGGCGTCGTGTAGGCCAGGATCATGACGACAAACCAAGGAATGGACGTGAACAAAATCCACGGGCGGAATTTCCCCCAGCGTGTGTCGGTACGGTCGGCGAGAATTCCCACGATCGGATCGGCAACCGCGTCCCACAATCGCGGCCACAAAAGAATCGCGGCGGCGGCGCTCGCGGTCAGCCCGAAAACGTCCGTGTAAAAATTCGCCTGAAACAGGATCATCGTCATGAAGACGAAATTTGCTGCGGCGTCGGCGCAGCTGTAACCGGACTTTTCGAGGAACGAAAGTTTTTGGGTGCTGGCGCTCATTTTATTTGGTGGCGGTCAAAATGGTTTTGTGCAAATCAACGTCTTGTCTTGGGAGGAATCCGTCTGCTTCATTGCTGGCCTTGGACGGTCTTGATCAGTCCGTCGGGGAGATATTCAAGTTCAATCACCTTCAGGCTGCGCAGCCAGGTCTTTCCACCGGATGGCCGGGAATCATGGTGGAACAGATACCACTTGCCCTTGAATTCACAGATGCTGTGATGTGTGGTCCAGCCGACCACGGGTGTGAGGATGACCCCTTGATACGTGAATGGCCCGTAAAGATTGTCACTCGTGGCGTAGCACAGGAAGTGGGTGTCGCCGGTTGAGTAAGAGAAATAATATTTGCCGTTGTATTTGTGCATCCATGACGCCTCAAAAAAACGGCGGTCATGATCTCCGGCTGTGAGAGGCTGGCCGTTTTGATCGAGAATGACGAGGTCGCGCGGCGCTTCTGTGAACTCCAGCATGTTGTCGTTCAAACGGACAATCTTGGGACACAGTGCCGGCTCATGGTCGGCTGGTTCTTTTCCACACTCAATGGCCTTGTTGTTGCGATAGCGTTGTAATTGTCCACCCCACAGCCCGCCAAAAATCAGATGATGAGAGCCGTCGTCATTCTGAAAGGCGCAGGGGTCGATGGAATAGCTGCCTTTGATGGGATTCTCCTGCGGAATGAATGGACCTTCCGGCCTGTCGCTTATGGCCACGCCGATGTGGAAGACGTCATTTTTGTCCTTAAGCGAAAAATAGATGAAGTATCTCCCGTTTTTGCAGGCACAGTCGGAATCCCAAAGCTGGCGGCCGGCCCAGGGAATATCCTTCAAATCCAAGATCACGCCGTGATCGGTCACTTCGCCGTCAATCGAATCCATTGAAAGCACGTGGTAATCCCGCATGTCAAAATGGTCACCGTTGTCGTTCTCGAGAATGCCCGATTCAATGTCGTGCGAGGGGTAGATGTAGAGCCTGCCATTAAAAACGTGCGCCGCCGGGTCGGCCATGTAAGTGCCCTCAGGAACCAAGTATCTCGATGATTTCATAAATCACTTTGTTCAAAATTGCATGAGCCGGAATTCATCACAGCTCACCATGCGTTCGGCCTCATGTTCAGGGTTGCGGAATGATTTCGATTCCATTGATCTGCGGATTTTCAACGTTCCCGGTGAAGGTGATCAGCAACCTGCCGTCCTTGATTTCCACCGGAACTGTTTCGACGTATGCGGTCAGCGGCCCACCGGCTTTGGTCCAAACATCAAAATCCTTGAAGTCATGACCCTGCACGTTGAAAGTAAAAATCCGCTGCCCCGGTCCGGTTATTCCCTCGAAGGTTTCGCAAAAATGCAGCTTCGTCAGATAATTTCCATTCGGCAACGGCCAGGAAAACGAATCCATGGAGTAATGTTCCGAACGATCAATTTCAGGCTCCGCCGTGTTGGTGATGACCAAGTCCGGTCGTTCGATGACATCGCCGCCATTGAAACCTTGATCCGCCAGCCAGACATTGCCTTGCGAATCGGTGAACGGGGCGGAACTCCCTGCTTTGATGCGCACCGCCTTGGGCGCAACTTTGGTCGTGGTGACCGGTGCTGCGGTGGTTACGGCGGAAGAAGAAGTCGTCTTCACTGCCTGTGCTGCCGGTGAAACTTGGTTTGACTCGCAGCCCGCCGGCAAAAGCAGCATGAGCATTAAAAGACTAAACAAGCAGGGCTGCTGCAGCCAGAATTTCATAGGCATAAAAATTTGTGGTTTCAGCAGAATCTTAGCTTTTACATGAGACACGATGCCATCCGTCAAATGTCGTATGTTGAAGGCGCCCGGCGTTTTTGTTCCGGGTGCAACGGAATGCGCAAGGCGTCCTACGCCTGCATGGCTGACATGCTGCCGGCTTCAGAAGGCTTGGAACGAAGATATTTGGCGGCAGCTTCCGTACGGCAACGGACGTGAAGTTTTTCATAAATGTGCATCAGGTGGGTGCGCACCGTGCCGTTGCTGATGGACAGGCGCGATGCAATCTCCTTGTTTGGACAGCCCTCGGCCACGAGCGCGAGGATTTCCAGTTCCCGCGACGACAACTGATCCGTGCCGTTCGCATCGGAGATCTTGGCTGATTCCATGAAGGAACGAACCACCATGCGGGCGATTTCACTGGTCATCGGCGCCCCGCCGGCACGGACTTCCGCGATGGCCTCCAGAATTTCCCGGTCATCCGACCGCTTCAAAACGTAACCGCATGCGCCGGCCTTCAGCGCCTGAAAAATCATTTTGATGTCCTTATAGACCGTCAACATGATGACCTGCAGGTTTGGTAATTTTTCGCGCAACCGCGCTGTGCAGGCAATGCCCGATTCGCCCGGCAGGTGGATATCCATCAGCACGACGTTTGGTTTGTGCACGGGAATCTCAATCAGGGCCTCCTCGGCGGAAGCACACGCGCAGACGCAGCGATGGCCTGGCGTATCGCTGATCACCTCCGCGAGGTATTTCCGCAGCGTGGCATTGTCTTCAACGATGGCGACTTTCGTTATCAAATCAAGGCCGATACTATGTGCCAATTGTGCCGGCATGTCATCAATGTTTGATGACTATTCTAGCTCAAGTCCGGCCCGGTGAAATCGGTCAAATGTCGTATCAGCTTTTTCCGGGAGTGGTCATGGTTGTTACAATGGATGCGGCCAGGGGCAAACGGATTTTCACCCTCGTGCCTCCGCCAAGGGATGATTCTATCACGCAAGCCCCGCCTAATTTCAGCAAACGGGCTGAAAGATTTTTCAGTCCATGTCCGCTCCCTGCACTTTTAAAGCCCTTTCCGTTGTCGGCAATTCCGATTTCCAAATCACCACCAGCGACCGCCATGCAAAACTCCACCTCGGTCGCTTCCGCATGACGGACAACGTTGTTCAATGTTTCTTTCACAGCCATCAGCAGGTCGTGCCGCACACGTCCGTCCAGATTGATGTTGGGAAAAGCAACGGGAACTTTGAACCGGCAGGAGATGTTCGTCTGGGAAAAGAATTCCTCCGCATAGCCGGTCAGATAATCACCAAGCGATTGCAGCGAGTTGTCTTCCGGATCAACGGCCCAGACAATGACATCCAGCGCGGCGATAAGACTGCGCGCCTTGCCGGCAATCGAGTGAAACAGTTTGGGGTGGCTGGTTTCGCCCGGCCCCGGACGCTGGCCCGTGCTGGCGAGCACACTGATTTCCGTGAGACTGGAACCGAGGTCGTCATGCAAATCGCGTGCGATGCGCGAGCGCTCCGCTTCAAGCGCATGCTGGCGTTCGATGCGCTCGCGCTCGTGGATTTCCCGCTGAAGCTGGATGGTGCGCTGTTCGACCAAACGCCTCAATTGCGTGATCCAGATCGCCGTGAAAGCCAGGACCACCAGCAATATTCCCACGACAATCAACAAACGCTGCAAGGTCCATCTGGATGGCTGCGAGAGGACGGCAATGTCCGCAGGCGAATTCACCAACAGGTCGAAGGATTCAGCGCCGGGGTTCGGACCTTGATTGCGCCCGCGTTCGACGTAAACACCATTCAGCGCAAGGCGGCTGCCCACGCGCAAAGAAACTTGTCCCGAGGATCCGGGCGCGAGCCGCGCAAGGTACAAATGCTGGCCTGATTGAATTTCCAACACCGGTACGCCCTGTTCCAAGTGCCAGCCGAGCAGTTTCCCTTCGACGCTGATGCGGGTGGAATCCAGATTCTTTTCCGTCAATTCAGATTCCTTGGTCATCTTTGCCGCCGGCAACGCGGCTTCGCCGGTCTTTCGGAGAATGACCTCGCGCAGCAGCAACATCGTCCTGCCGATGTCCGGATACCCGACCGCCTCGACCAGATCACCGGGATGTAAATCTGTTTTTTCCGAAGGCAGCAACCGGAGTCCAGCGCCGTTATCCTCCAGAAAAATCTGCATTGCATCAGCGTAAACAATCTGCCCGCGCACCTTTACGCGCCGGAAAGCGGTGGCCTGGGCATCAAACAGGCGCAGTTCGCGCGGCGTTTTGACGACGGCATTGAATGAATCGCTGGGAGCAGGAGCATCCACGCTGATCGTGGCGTTGCGCATCATCACGCTGCCCACGCGTACTTCGCGGGTTTCCGCGTTCCACATGGCATAAAGCACGCCGCGGATGCGGGCAACGTTTTTCTCAAACGGTCTCAGTTGTGATTCGTGACAACCGTCCATCAGAACTTCCAGCCGGCCTTCCGGCAAAAGCAATGAGACTTTATTGCTTTGCACGTCGGTGACCAAACCTTGCAGTTCGGCCCACTGAACATCCATGCTGCCATTGAGCAATTCGGTCCACGTCGGGCGTGCTGGTTCAGGCAACCGCCCATCACCAAGAATGGTCACCTTGTCGGCAATGATGACCGGCGCAAAATCGCCCGCGCTACTATGCCCTTCGACTTCCACGTACTCTGCGAACATCAAATGCGTGTTGGTTATGGAATCCAGATTCACAAAAATTCCCCGGGTGTCGTCCTGAATGGACATTCGGCGATCGAAGGCTGAATTTCTGGCGTCGGTGACCAGTCCTCGAACACGCACCGGCAAAGCGCGACGCGCCTCCTCAAGGGGCAGACTTTGGACTTGTCTGATGGAAACGACAGCAAGCGGCGGTTGGCTGCTAAATCCCTTTTCAACCAATTCAATGTCCCTTGAACTGGCGACCATCACTTTTTCCAAAATAACATGCTGGCCCGCCGTCAGCACCCCTCGCCCGACACCCGTCACTTTGATTTGGGAGTTCCGCAAACGCGACGGATCCAAATCAGCCGCATCCGCCACTTTAACCAAAATCACATCTTGATCCGAGCGCAGTTCAAATTCGAGCCCCCGTCCCTGCTTTGAGATGAAACCCACCCGTCCCCCGATAGTCACCCAGCGCCGCTCCGACAGACTGCCCATGGCATCTCCGTAAAACCCCTGCGTTGCGACAGGAACATTCGTAAGGCCCGTGCTGATGACTGGCAATTCCGGCTTGCCAAAAAAAAGCAGGCTGCCGTCATCTGATCGTGTTCGAAACAGATATTGGCCGTCATAAGGCGCCTTGAAGAAGCCGGTGAAACGGATGCCGACCATTTCGTCATGGGTTCGAAATCCCAGATCAAAATTGGTCACAATTCCGATTTTTGCGGGCTGAAGCAAATTGAAGTCCGGGATCGTCTCCCAATACCCTTCATAATCCTCTGCCAGCAGACCGGGCAGAAAATTGGTCCTGCCAGATTCATTCACGACTGCGTGCGAAAAATTTGACGGTCCAAAACTTGGCAACGGCGCGTTTGAAACCGAACACAACACCTCCAGGTTGAATTCGCGCAGATGGTTAAACCAATCCAGCCGCACCGGGTTCTGACCAGCCTTCAGGGTAACAAGACTGCCGCCCCATGTTCGCCGGAGGTGGATGCCGTCATTGTCCACAACCGGTGTTGCGAAAATCTCAACCCCCATGTCGCGTTTGCGTAACAAACAATAAAAGCCTTGGATGCGAATCATGTCTCCCGGATGAACCTCCTGTCCCAAATTCCCCATTTCCAGCAATTCAACTCCCGAATCGTCCTGCACAATCAAGACCCCAATTTCGGGCCGGCTCGCGGCGCAAACAGTCACTTCCAGCCGGACATCGCGATTCACCCGCGGCTGGAGATTCATCACCTGGGTCAACTGTAGAAGATTGGTAACCGGCTGCGCGCGGGCGGAAAAAGCCGCCGCCATCAACAGGAACATCACGGCAGCCAGAAAAAACAATTTTCGTCCGGGCGTGATGTTTTTACCATGGTGGGGCACAAACCAATTTTAGTTGAATGAACCACCTGCCGACAATCACGAATCAGACAGACCCCGTCACGGCGTGCGTTTTCCCATGATTTCCGGCGGGGCGTCCGAGCGAAACGGTATCGCAGGCAGACCAGCGCCGTTGAAAAGCGTCGCGCGCGGATTGGCCTGCCAGGCATAGCGCGCCGTGATTGGCCTGGGCACTTCCGGCGACGAAACCACGATTGTGTCGCCTTCAATCCTGGCTTCCGCCCAATGCCATTTCCCGTCTTGTCCGGCGATGGCGAATTCCTCAAGCTTGCCGCCCTTGATCACCAAACCACCGGCGGTGTGGTCGAAGCGGAGCTTCAACGCGCCGGGGATTTGCTCCGCCGAAACAAACTCCGGGCCGGAGTACGGAATCTTTTCGCCGTAATCCTTTGCCAGCGCCAGCAGCGCGAGCCGCTCCCCGACTTCTTTTTTGTCCTTCGGATGGATGTCATTGGCATCGCCGACATCAATGGTCACAGCCAGCCCTGAGTTCGGCACAGTACGCGCGATGAAATCTTGCGCCTCGCGCAATTCCGCCCACGCATCGTCGCCGGGCGCATCCTTGTGCGGCATGAACGCGGCGAGGCTCACAATGTAAAACGGGAAATCGCCCTGCCCGAAAGTCTTCCGCCAATCAGCGATCATCGCCGGCAGCAGCGTGCGATACTGCGCAGCGCGGCCCGCGTTGGATTCGCCCTGATACCAGATGACGCCGCTGATGGCCAAAGACGCGACGGGTGCAATCATGCCGTTGTAAAGGACGGCGGGCATGGTCGGCCAGTTCTCGAACCCGGCCGGCAGCGAATGCGGCGGACGCGCGTCCACGCTGAGCTTGCCTTTCCATTCGCCCGCGAGCGGGATTTCGGTCTTGTCGCCGAGCACCAGTTTGAATTGCTCAGGCTTTGATTTGAAACCGCCGTCGGGCTTGGTCTTCAACACGCGGATGGTGATGATGTTGGTGCCGGGCTTGAGGATGCCATCGCCAATGTTGTAGGCGCGCGGGTTCTCCACCCATGCGCTGGCACCGACCCAGCGACCGTTGATTTGCGTGGTGTCCATCCGTTCGATGACGCCCAGAAGAATTTGTGCGCCCCCCGCCGGAAGCGGATCGGGCAGGACGACAGTTTTGCGGAAATAGCAAACGGCGGGCGTCTCGGGAACGCCGAGTTCGCGGAAGCCACCGGGAATCGTCACCGGTTTCCAATCGCTTTCATCGAGGACGGGCGCGAACCAGGCGTTGTCCTTCTGGCCGGCGTCGAACTCGTCATACCAGTGTGCGATGAAATTGCCGTATTGCGGGCCGCCCCGGGCCTGAAGCCGGGCCACCTCATCGAGTGTGGCATCGAAGTCCTTGAGCGGATGGAGCGCTTCGGCGCCCGCCCACGATTCCGCCGGCGTGCCGCCCCAGCAATCCTGCACCAGCCCGATCGGCACATGGATGTCTTCTTGCAATCTGCGTGCAAAAAAATATGCCACGGCCGAGAAGCCACCCCAGCCGTCCGCGCCGATGGTTTGCGGCGAACAGATTTTCCAAGAGCCTTGAAGAACCGCCGCTGGAGAGTATGCGACTTGGTGTTGAACAATGAATAACCGGATTTCGGGATGCTCCGCTAATTTGATTTCTTGTTCCGCGTTTCGGACCTGGCCAATGCCCATCTCCATGTTGGACTGCCCGCCGCACAGCCAGACATCGCCGACAAGAACCTCGTGCAGCGTGACGATTCGATCCGCGCCGCTGATTTTCACCGTGTAAGGCCCGCCCGGCGCCGGAGCTTCGATTTCTGCCTGCCAGCGACCAGTCGTATCTGTTGTGGCCGTGGCCGTCTGACCGTCCAACTCGACGCGAACATCTTCTCCTGGTTTGGCCCAGCCCCAAAAGCGGATGGGCTTTCCCCGCTGCAAAACCATATTGTCGCCGAACATGGGACTGACAAATGGCAAAGGAGTGTTATCAGCAGCATTTGCACCCAACAACAAAACGCCAAAAACCAAAATACCAAGCAATCTAAATTTCATATGAACTCGTTGATTAAGTTTTCTAAGAATTCCTGGCGGCCGCTGGCGTTGGGGGAGGCTTCGCCCTGCTTGAGGCTGTAGGTTTCGAGTTCCTTCAAGCCGGCTTTGCCCGATTCGATCTTCGCCCCGATGCCCGTGTCCCACGACGCATAACGCGCTTTGATGAACTCCGCCAGCCGCCCGTCCTGGCGGATCGCCGCCGCGATCTTCAATCCCCGCGCAAACGCGTCCATCCCTCCGATGTGCGCATGGAACAGGTCCACCGGCTCAAAGCTCTCCCGCCGCACCTTCGCATCAAAATTCACCCCGCCCGTCTTCAAACCGCCATATTTTAGAATGGCCAGCATCGTGTAGGTCGTCAGATAAAGGTTCGTCGGAAACTGGTCCGTGTCCCAGCCCAGCAGTTCGTCGCCCGTGTTCGCATCAATGGAGCCCAGCGCATCGGCCGCACCGGCCACTTCCAGTTCATGCTGCATCGTGTGGCCCGCCAGCGTGGCGTGGTTCGTCTCGATGTTCAGTTTGAAGTGCGGCAACAGGTCGTATTCACGCAAAAAGTTCAGGCACGCGGCGGCGTCCGAGTCATATTGATGCTTGGTCGGTTCCTTGGGTTTGGGCTCGATGTAGAACTGGCCTTTGAAGCCGATCTGTTTCTTGTAGGCGACGGCCATATGCAGCAGTTTCGCGAGATGTTCCAGCTCCCGCTTCATGTCGGTGTTGAGCAGCGTCATGTAGCCTTCGCGCCCGCCCCAGAACGTATAACCTTCGCCGCCGAGTTCATGCGTCACTTCCATCGCCTTCTTGATCTGGGCGGCGGCATAGGCGAACACGTCGGCATTGCAGCTCGTGCCGGCACCATGGACGAAGCGCGGATTGGAAAACAGGTTGGCCGTGCCCCAGAGCAGCTTGATGCCCGTGCGTTTCTGCTCGGCTTTCAAGACCTTGGCGACGGCATCAAAGTTCTTGTTTGATTCTGAAAGAGTTTTGCCTTCCGGCGCCACATCACGGTCATGCCAGCAATAGTAGGGCGCGCCCAGCTTCTCGATGAACTCGAAGGCGGCATGCACGCGTTTCTGCGCATTGCTGACGGAGTTGGTGCCATCATCCCACGGTCGCTGCATCGTGCCCGCACCAAACGGGTCGCTGCCGGTGCCTCGGAACGTGTGCCAGTACACCACCGCAAACCGCAGATGCTCCCGCATCGTCCTGCCGGCAACCACCTCGTCAGCATGGTAATGCTTGAACGCCAGCGCATTCTTCGAACGCGGACCTTCGTAATCAATCTTCGAGATTTCCGGAAATGCAGGCTTCATGTTTAATGGTAAAATAAAATTGCGGTTGTTAATGTTGTCGTTGTTTGAATCAAAATCCAATGGAGACACCGCCGTCCACCGGCAATATGACGCCGGTGACAAATTTCGCGGCCGGACTGCACAAGTAAACCGCCGTCCAACCGATGTCTTCCGCCTGGCCGAATTGATTCAATGGCGTGCGGCCAAGAATTTTTGCCTTGCGCGCCGGATCGCCGCTCAAGGCCTTGTTCATCATATCGGATTCAATCCAGCCCGGCGCGATGGCGTTCACGCGAATTCCATGCGCGCCGAGTTCGACCGCCAGCGTCCTCACCATGCCGGAATGGGCGGACTTGGCGGCGGAATAAGCGACGACCAGCGGAATCCCAAACAGTGACGCCATCGAGGCGGTGAACAAAATGCTGCCTGACTTGCGCTCAACCATTCTGCGTCCAATTTCGCGCGACAATGCAAATGAACCGAACACGTGTGTCTGCATCACGGCGGCAAATTCAGCGTCGGAGGTTTCCAGCGCGGATTTTTTGAGGTGTATGCCGGCATTGTTGACGAGAATGGAAATTGGTCCGGCGGTTGATTCGGCTTGCTGGACGAGCGCGGGAATCGTTTCCAGCTTCGTGACGTCGCCAGCCAGCACAAAGGCATTTGCGCCAAGCGCAGTGAGGGCTTTTTGCAATTCGTCCATGCGCCGGCCCACAAGAACGACGTTCGCGCCGGACTCAATAAAACATTTTGCGATGCCCAGACCAAGGCCCGTGCCGCCGCCGGTAATGAGCGCGGTCTGGCCGGCAAGACTGAAGGAATTATTTTTGTTTGTCATTTTACAGGTTCAGGAGTGAGCGATGGCAAGTAAACGTCATTTCCGCAATCGCCGCGAGATCAAACGCTAAGGTCAGGCTTGAAAAAATGGGTTTTGATTTCACCTGCATCAACATCTTCATTTCAGTGAACATAAAAGATGCCAGTGCAAAAAGCACCGGCATCTTTCAAAGTTTTCAACCGCAATCAACAAATCAATCGTCCGTTGCGGTTTTATTTACCGGAACGACGGACTGTATTGGAGTTTTCATCAGTTATTACTGGCGTGGCTATGTATTACGGATTTTTCTGTTGATTTGTTTGATTATTTCCGTGATTCGCTCTGGAAAGTAACAAAAAGAAAACATGGCAAGCCATACGACAAACGTCGTATATGTGGCTCCTGAAAAATGGAAAGCACCAGCATTGTTTGGATTTAATCAGCGCGCCTTTAACTTCAGCACCACGATGCTGTTCGCCGGCAGCTGGTAGGTGAATTGCGGTTTCACACTGTGCATCGTGGTTGTGACAGGAACAACATTCCGAGAATGATCCAGCGAATTTGTCTCGTCCTCATTTCCAGCCAGCGTAATGGCACTTCCCGTGGAAGCAAGCGAGGTGGCGCCAGTGATTTCGATACTCAGCGACACAGCATTAGTCTGTGGATTCACCAGCTTGAGCAAAATTTCGCCGGTCTGGCTGTCGCGCGTGGCGCAGCCCTGGACGGATGTCTCCGCCGATGAGGTGGAAAGGATTTCATCGCCAATATTCCGGCTGAACATCTGGAATGCATAATAGCTCGGCGAACCGTAAGCCGAAATCGCATCGTAGCCGATCAGATCGGGACGCCACTGGCGCGCACCGGGGTTCACATTCACAAGCAGCGGCGCGTAACATTGCATTTTTATGAGGTCGGAATTTCGCTCCATCGCCGCCATGAAAACGCCGTCGCCAATCGCGGCTTTCAAGTTCGGGGTCGGTGGTTCTTTCTGTGAACGTTTGTCCCACGGCGGGAATGACGTTTCATACGCCGCCCATTCGCCGACGAAAATCTCCGGCCCGCTGCGGTCGTATTTTTTTGCGTAATCCGGCGACATGCGAATGAATTCTTCCGTGGACCGGTAGTAATGTTCGTCAATCATGTCAGGCTTGCGGCTTTTGACATGGGACGTCTCCGGCTGGTCATTGCCCATGGTGGAAATCGTTTTGAGCTGCGGATACTTCGCCTTGATTGCGTCATGAAATTGCGCGAACCGTTCGTCGTAACTCTTGGATTTGTCGAACCAATCCTCGTTGCCGATTTCAACGTAAGCCAGCTCGAACGGCGCCGGATGGCCGTCTTGCGCACGCCGCGCACCCCACGTCGTGTTTGTGTCGCCGATGACGTATTCGATTTCTTCCAGCGCTTCCTGCACGAACGGTTCGAGATCCGCACCAGGATTGACGTGCATTCCTTTGAGCGAATAACCGGCATAGACCGCCAGCAATGGTTCCGCTTTCATGTCTTCGCACCATTCCAGAAATTCCAAAAGGCCCATTCCATCGGTCGAGCGATAACCCCACGGACACGGATGGCCGTGGCGCTCTTCAATCGGGCCAATCGTTTTCTTCCAATCGAAACGTGTCTCGACCATATCGCCCTCCACATAATTGCCGCCGGGGAAACGTAAAAACTTCGGGTTCAATTCCACCAACATCTGCATCAAATCTTTGCGCAGCCCGTTTGGACGATCGTTCCATGTCGGTGGAAAGAGCGAAGCCATGCCAAGCCAGATCGTTCCCGGCTGATCGAGCGTGATGACGAAACGTGCCTTGTCCGTCGGCGTAACCCGGCCGGTTTTGAGCGTCACTTCAAATTTTTTCCAGTTCGTTGCAACGCCGGAAAATTTTTCCGTCGCATAAACTTTTTTTCCGTCGTCACTCACGATTGAAATTATCACCGGGCCGGAAAAACCGGTATCCGCCTTCGCCAGAATAGTCACGCGATAAGTTGTCCTGGGCTGCACAGGAATTCCCCAATAGCCATCGTTGGCCACGCCGGCAGGATGTTTTTTATCCGCCTTAGTCACCGTCAGCCGCAGGCTGGTTGTTAGCTGGTCGTTGAATGAATTGGCGGAATCGAGCGCGACGGTCGCGGCAGAATTTTCGTCATTCACCACAGACCAATGAACCGGCGAGTTGGTGTTGTCGAGAAAGATTCGGTTCTGGATCAACTCGGCATAAAGTCCGCCGTCATAGCTATGATTGATCTCCTCAGTCATCAGTCCGTAGAGTTTCGGGCTGACTTTTCCAACAGGATGACTCGCATCAACCGTGAAAGCCGGGCCAGTCGCGAGACACGAGACAGCCGCCGTTGCATAAATTGAGAACGCAATGAATTTTTTCATGCGTTTTGATTATGGGAGGCGGAGCATAAAAAACTGCCATGGGTTATTGGCGTCATAGTTATTGGTGAAATTGAATCCGCCGCCCGCGCCGAACTGGTTCGTCGCGATTATCGTCCAGTTTGCGAATGGCAGCGCGAGATTAGTTGAAGCCAGCATATAAAACAAAGTTCCGGGCGCATTGCCGTTCGTGCCGGCGATGGTAAAATTCCCGCCAAGTAATTGAAAACTCGTGATGCGTGGCGGAGTCATTTGTGCCGGATTAGTTGAAGTGACAAAAATTGTGCCATCCACGAAAAGCATATTGGTGTTCCAAAACAATCCCGGACCGGGTGTCGCGGGAACGATGCCGCTGAATGCGCCGGAATAATTCGACGCGCTGAACAGTTTGATTATGTCGCCGTAAGCGAGCGCCGGGCCGAGATTGCTTAATGTCAGCGTGCCGCCGTAGGCGAGGTTGCTCGCGATGAGCAACGAAGTGAAATTGGTTTTGTTGATCGCGGCAACCAAGTTTCCGGCGAGCGTGATGCGGTTGCTGATGTTCAGCGGAACTGCCAGTGCCGTCACGTTCAGCGTCGCGTTGTTGCTCACGCCAAGCTGTGAGTTTTTAAAAGTGGCCTTGCCAAGCAACGCAAGCGTGCTGTTGCTTGCAATCAAATTTCCCGTGGCACCATTGGTTCCGGCGATTTGCAAAACACCGCCGCCACTGCTCAAAAGATTCCCCGCACCAACGATTGGGTTTGAAATCGTCAATGTCAGGCCGGTGCCGATTTGAAAAGTGCCGCCACCGGAATTCACAGTCACGTTGCCACCGGGATTGTTGATGGCAAAGCTCGCCATTGGCTGGAATGTGGCGTTGTTCAAAACCAGATTTGCGCCCGGACCACCCAGACTCTTGGGGGTGCCTATTTGAATGGTCCCCCCGCCGCCGACGATGATTTGCCCGCTGAACCCGATGTTATTGCCGGAATAAATCACATTGCAATCGTTGGAGAGCGCCGCCCCGCCGCTGATGTTGGCGGAAATGCCGATATAACGGGCGGTGGTACCCAAACCGCTAACGGATGAATTGCTGATGACGTTGATGTTTCCGGCGACCCATTCGATGCCGCCCGCACCGCTGTTGACTCCTTGCGCCAGAATGCCGCCCGACATGATCAGATTATTGATCGTGACCGTTGCTCCGTTCGGACCCTTCAACAGCAAGCTGCCACTGGCAACAGGTGCTCCGGCGGACAACTTCAGCGATGCACCACTGAAAATCGCGTTGCCACCAGTCGGCGTCCGCAATGTATTCGCGCTGGTGTTGTAAGCCCCGCCGGAAAACGGCGAAGTCGTAGCGGGATTGGCCGTGCCGTTGGTCACCCAGTTGCCGATGGTGTTGAAAGAAGAATTGTTCAAACTGTCGCTCGCGTTGAGCGAAAAATTTGCCGCAGACGTGACGGTGCTGAACGACCAAACCGCGCCGACGTTGGTGTTAACACCGGTAATTTCATCCACGCGCCAAAAATAAGTCAGTCCCGAAAGAAGCGCCGGATTAAAATTCGTCGCCGCAAACACGCCTTGAAACTCCTGCGTGTCAGACGTGGCCTGGGCGACAATGTTGGAAGTGATACCGAGATAAACTGCGTGCGTCAGCGCATTGCTACCCGGCGTCCAGCTCAATGTGGAGTTGAACGCGATGTTGTCTGCATCACTTGCTGGCGACGGATTGATGGCTTTGCCAACATTGACAAATTGATCCAGCACAACAGTGGTAAGCGAAAGCGGTGGCAGGACCTGCGAGTTGGTCAGCGAACCAAGCGACTGGAACTTATTGGCGCCGGCGGTTTGATAGACGCTGGATTTACCAACGCTGAAAGTTCCGACGTTGAGAGTCATCACGGATGACACACTGGCATTGGTGTTGATCAGAACCACCACCAACCGCAGGTTGTCCGGTGAGAGGAATGCCGAGGTACGGACATTGTTGTCATTGTCCGAGGCGGCCACGCGCTTGTAGCCGGGTTGGATGAAATAGGAAAAATGTTTCATAGACCAGTAGCTCGGTGAAAACCACCAGCCATGCGATTGCGTGGGTGTGCCAGGCGGCGCATTGGTCCAGGTGGACTGGGAGGCATACGGATTCTCAATCTGAATCAACCCGCCAGTGGTGCCCGGCCAGATCAGACTCCAGTGGTTATAGCCGCTGACCTGTTCGACGACGAGTAAGTTGTGGATCAGATTCGCACATTCGATCATGTTGGTAACATCACCATACTCAGTCATGAAATGCGGCTTGCTGGGAAAAACATTGGTCGCAGAAATTAGCGCACCCAAGAAAGAATCCCCCGTCGAACCACCATCGCCATAAAGATGGTGCGCCACGCCATAAAAATTGTTTGAGTTCATCGTCGCGCCGTAGTTCTTAAGGTCATTGAAGGAAATATGGACGGGTTCCGGCGCGAGCAGTTTCGGTGGCGACGTCAGATTTGCCAGCTTGTTATAGACCGCGTCCAACGCCTTGGAATAGCTGGCGTAGTTCGTCCCATTGACCGTGTCCTCGGTTGGATGGAAAAGGCATGAATCATAACTGGCCGCCCAGTCAGGTTCATTTTGGATGCTGGCCCAGGTGAGATTGACACCGTTCGACTGATACGCCTGGATGGAATCATACCAATACTGTGCAAATTGGGAGTAAGCAAAGGTGCCGTCGGCGTTGGTTATGAGCGTGCCGCCGTTGCCCACCTGGCCATTGCTTTTCAAAAACGCCGGCGGCGACCACGAACTCATGTAGACTGGAACCGGATGACCCAGGATTCTATTCGCATTGGAAACAAAGCCGGGGGCGTCGGGATCGAAATTAACGGTGCCTTGGTAGCGAAACCAGTTGCCCAGTCGCAGCATCGAAAGGTTCAAGCCCGCAAATGCGTTCGTGTAAATCTCCAGCTTGTAAGGATGAGCGGTCACCCAATTGTTATAGAAGCAGATTGCGCCGCCAAGGCCCTCGATGGTCTGATACGTCTTGGTGGAATCAATCGTCGCGGTGGCCGCTTTGAGAGGAAACACGGCAAAAACGAAAAACCAGACGATAATTATGACACATCTTAACATAGAAATATTGCGGTGAAAACGGAAACGGGCATGGCTTAAATTTATTGGCAACCCGACATCGCCGCCATACGACGTATATCGTATTCGATCAGCCGCATGTCCTTAACCTTAAGTTTGACGACTATTTAATGCTCCCGATGACTGTTGTGCCAACGCTCAAATTATCTGCTATGGCCGTGAGATGGATTTTCCCAGGTTGTCCAGATTTCCCGCGAACGATCCCCAGGCAAAGTCATCAGTTGCGAACACCTTCAGAAGTTTCCGAAAGCGGCGGCGCTTTGATGTAAGCGGAAACCCATTTGAAAAATGCCGGCCAGTTGGGCGTCACGTCGTGCCCGCCATCGTGTTGTCGCCAGGCCAGCTCGCCGCCGACAAGTTGGTTGACCGGCGGCATGGGATCAGTGAGAAAGTCGCCCGGCGTGCCAAAATCTTTTTTACCGAGGAGCCGGTAAACCGGTCCGGCCAAAACGCCCGCCATGAAACTGCCGTGCGCGTCCACCCACTTGGCGTCGCCGTGTTCGACAATTCCGTAACTGATAAAGCACGGACGCGGCGCGCACATGGCAATCAATTCATGAGCATCCACCGGCAGATCAGCGGCGGTTTTCAATGGTTCGGACGCACCGTATTTGATGAAGTTTCCCGCCATCCAATAATACTCGCCGCCGGCCAGATTCTCGACACCCTCGCCAAAAATATGACGGTGCAGTTTCACCCCGCCTTCACCGGAAGAACCAATGAGGCCTACGGCGATGCGTGGTTCAAAGGCTTCGGTTACGATGGCTGCCTTCCCGTAACGGGAGAGTCCCTCGATGCCGATTTTATTCGTATCAACCATGGAATCTGGATTCGCTGCAAAATAATCAATCATCCGGCTGACGCCCCATTGCCACGCCCGCAACGCGCCCCAATCGTCCGGCTTGCGCGGCCGGCCTTTATTTACCAGACCGATGATGCCCGAAGTCAGGTGATTGTTATCGGGCTGAAAGCTGGTGGGAACAATCGTGCCATAACCCCAACCATTGGTGATGGCTTGTTCATGCCACGACGGCCTGCTGCCAAAACCTCCACGCGTTCCCAATGCGGCGGTGGCTGCGTTGGTGCCCAGCGCATTGGTACTGGAAAGATTCAGCGTTGCCGTGGTATTCGTGCGGGGTGCGCCAAAGCCGAATTCAATCATGATCGGGACGGGAGCAGTCGCTTTGGCTGGCACGGTGAAGCTCGCCTGAATATTCACGACGAGATTGGTATAATTGCTGTTGTCAATGTGACCGATCAAGGTCTTGGTCACGGTGGGAATGCCGCTGTTAGTTCCCAGTGTCGTGGCGGTCACTTCCCAAGTCACCGACGGCACGTTTGCCGGAATCCGGCCGTAAATTTCACGTTCGAAGTCTTCTTGAATTTCGGCGCGGCGCGCCGGCCATTGCTCCGGCCGCGTGACTTTCGTGCCGTCTTTCATCGTCAACACATCCGGCAGGCTGTTTGTGTAAGGGTTCGCCTTGGCTTCGTCGAACGTATCCTGTTTGTTTGGATTCGGGCCGGGCCGCAATTTTTTCACCCCCAACTGATCCATCATGTTCTGATGGTCGTCGAAAGTGATGGCTGCAGGCTGGGCGTGTCCCGCCAAAGCTGCCAGAGTCAGCAGCAATACAGCAAGCCAACGGCAATGTACTAGCCTTTGGACGGATGGCGTGGCAGTGGAAAAATGAATTGATTTTTTCATTCTGTGAACAAGTTTAAATCAATTGCATCGGCCATGGCTTTGTAACCGAGCGGGTTCAGGTGTAACCAGTCGTTCGCGTTCACTCCGGAATAAAACGCTGCTTGAAAATTTGTCAGCGTCACCGGATCCCGCACCGCAGCGTCGAAATCAATCACGCCGTCGAAAACCGTATTGGTGCGGAACCACGCGTTGACTGCCTGCCGTGTGGCTTCATGCGCAATCGTGTAATAGCCGTTGCCACCGAACGGCGTGATTGTCGCGCCATAAACCCAGATGTTCCGCGCGTGAGCCTTGTTGGCGAACTGCATGTAGGCGTTGATGAGATTCGTGGTCAGCATCGGCGCGTTGGCGTCGCTCACGCCACCGATGTCGTTGACGCCCTCGAACACGATCAAGTAACGCGCACCATTCTGATTCAGCACGTCACGGTCGAAGCGGTTCACCGCCGCCGGTCCGAGCCCGCCGAAGATGGCATTGCCGCCGATGCCCATGTTGGCCACCCCGACGCCGGCCGTGGGCGCATTGGTGGCCAGACGCTGGGCGAGAATATCCGGCCAGCGATTGTTACCGTCGTCAGTCGAACCGCGACCGTCAGTGATGGAATCGCCCAGCACCGCGATGGTCTTGCTGGAACGGTCGGCCAGCACCTCGATGCCGGTGATGACATACCAATGCCTGGTCTTGCTCGCCGCCGGCAGACTCGCCGCCGTGACAACATTGCTAGCGACAATGAACGACGTGCTGCGCGAACCAGGGTGTCCGTTGATGGTCGTGGCCGAGATGTCTCCAAAGTAGATGCTCACTGCGACATTGGTGATGGCCGGGAGGTTGAATTCAACCGGGTCAGATAATACCACTTCGCCCTGCGGAATAACGACAGCAGGAGCGCCGCGAAACGTGAGCGGCTTGTCCGTAGCGATATTGATTTCGCCATTGCCGGCGCTGGCCGTGTTGGAAGATAATGCGACGTGAGCGGCTTTGATGCTCACCGAGTTTGTCCCGTAAACATTCGAGAAGCGCACGCGGATCAGATTCCCGCCGACGGTCGTGCGAACAAACTGGCGCAGCGTGCTGTTGACCAGTGGCGCGGGGGGAAGATTGCCGGGTTCAGTCAGTTGCGGCGCACAGCCCCAGGTCGTAACCCAATACCCATCGGCGGCGAAGTTATTCGCTGGTGAGCCGGCCAGCATCAGCAGAAGCCAGACAAGTGCGATGTTTGAACGGCGATTTCTAACGTGCATAAGAGCGATAAAAACGGGTTTTGATATTATTGCTGTCGGTAAATTGCCACACGCCGCCGGCATTGGCGATATTGGTCGACACGTTTTGCCATACAACCGATGGCATCATTGAGTGTTCAAATCCCCGCTTCCGAAAATTAAAAGGGCGGCAGAGATGCGCTTGCAAATCTGCCGCCCATGAATCCTATCTGTGATCACTCACTATGGCGAAACGACGCGGTAAAAATTCACATCACCGGTGGCGCCAGTGTCCGTGAAGGTGTTGGCGGTCACGCCTGTGGCGATGGTGGACCAACTGCCGCTGGTCAACGACGCGCGGCGTTGCACCGTGAACGGGTAGGAACCCGCCGGTGCCGGCGTCCAGTTGAGCGTCACCGAGCTTCCGCTCTTGCTGACGCTAACAAGGCTGATGCTCGTCGGGACGGCAGGTGTCCCGAGAACGAAGCTGCCAGCCGGCACCGGGAGGGTGTGAGTCGCACCGCCGGAGCTGACATAGAAGTCGTCAAGCAACACGACGTTCGTGCCTTGCGGCGTGACGACCTTGTTCACCGCAATGAAACATTTGTCAAGTGTCTCGTTGTGCTGCGAGGTTTCATCCGAAGGCTGGTTGACAAACAGGTTCGTGACCGGGCCGCTGTCGCCGCCGGTCTGAACCCTGACGCTGTAATACTGCGAAACGTTCGCGTTCGCGTCATTTGTCACGTTGTTGACGTCAATCCAGACATTATAGACCACGCCCGTCTGCAGGCCGTTCGCATCAACGCTGGTGAGCCAGCTAAAGCCCGAAGTGCTTGAGGCACCGATGTTGGCGGTCAAATCAATCGGTCCGCCGGCGCCAAAGGCATTGCGGAAGATGCGAATGGACGGTCCTTTGTCCGTGCCGCTGAACGACACCACATCGAACAATGTAAGTTCCGAGACGCCGACTCCGACATCTACATCCGGGATGACACCGAAGTTTGGATCCGATGGATTCGTGCTCAGCGGATCGTTGATCTTTGAATCAAGGGCGAAACGGAAGAACAGCGTGTTGGTCGTCGTCGCCGCAATGCTGTGGCTGCCGAAGAAACCCGCGCTCAAGATCGGTGTGCCGGCCATCGCAAGCACATGGTTGCCGGTCACCGTGTTCTGCACGACGGCCGGAGTATACACTTGAGTTTGCGGGCTGGAGAAAAGCGACTGCCAGTTGCCCTGGTTCGCCAGGTTGTTGCCCGCCGTCAGATCGTTGAAGCCACCCACATAATTCCAGTTTTGTGCCACGCCCGTGACGGTGGTGATGGATACCGTTTTCGTTGCCGAGCTGGCCCCACGGGTGACCGTGAGCGTATAAGTTGTATTGCCATTGACCGTGATGGTGGTCGAGCCAACCCCGCAGGTGGTGAGGGGAAGCACGTTGCCCACGCCGTTGTCAATCGAGATGCCGGTGGCATCCGAACTGCACTGCCAGCTCAACTGCACTTGTGAACCCTGAACCACGGCATACAGATCTGAAGCGAACTGGCTGATGCTCACAGGAGACACTGCTGAACCTGCGTTCGTGATGCCATTGGCCATGAAATCTGCAATTTCAGTTGGATCCAAAACGCGCGTCCACTCGGCCAAGTCGTCAACAACGCAGTTGGTCACGAAACCGGCGTTGCCGTTGCGAACCAGTGCAAAGATGCCAACCGTGTCCAATTTCCAAAGTCCACCGCTCTTGGCCAAGGCGCCAGAGCCAGCGAAAGTGGTGTCCAAAACGCCGTCCACATAAATGGTGAAGTTCGCTTCCAAGTTGGTGCCCAAACTTGTCAGATTGGTGTTGGGTGTGGTGATAATGGTCACATTGTGCCAGGTGCCATCCGCAACCGTCGAACCAACGCCACCGCCGCCGCTATTATGCACACCACCGCTGAAATTACCGTAGGTATGGGCATCCGCACCAACCGTCCCGTTCTGGCGGGTGAACATGTCATATCCGGCACCCACAGCGGAAAAATTTTGCACGGAAGCCAAGGTTTTGACATAGTCCGACTCCGTCCAGATGCGCATATCTCCGTTCGGCGACGGATGGTTGCCATCGGTCTTCATCCAGAATGAAACCGTGTTGCTCGAAGGCGAAGAGCGGTTGACCGGGGCGGCGTCATTAGTGTTGACTGAAATAAAGGCCAGCGCCATCTGATTTGCCACGCCAGTGTTGTTGACATAGACAGCATTGCCATGAACGCCGTTGGTCAGGTAAATGTTGCTGTTGAAATTGGTCAGGAACGGGCCAGAGGCATCGCCGCCGCCGTAGATGACTTTCATGGTGTAGCCGTGAACCAGATCGGGGGTCTGATTGTTGCAGCCGGTGATATTGTCAAACGGCCAGTAGGCCGCCAGTCCGTTGGTCAAGGCGCCAAACGACTGGGTGGTCGCGGCCAGTGCCAGCCAGGCGGTCACGCCCAGCATCACTATTTTTTTTGTTTTCATTATGGGTTTCATGTTGTGTTGTGGATGTTAGGGTTCGGAATGATTGCGTAAGGAAATTTGTCTAATCATCATGCGTGGATTTTCGGCCGGTGGTTAAGGCGTGATTCAGTAAAACCAAATGTTGGAAGTGTCGCCGCCCGGTTTGGGCTGACGGGCATGAACGCTGGTTTTGTTGGCCGTGGATACATGACCGTCGGCAAAACCCAGATTTACGGAGCTAAAGGCTGAATTGTTGAAATGTGACGTGTCTTTCCGAATGGTGTCGGGGTTGGTGGTAGCCGCCGTGTCAAAAGGCGTGGGCGTATAGCCCGGACCGCTGTAGCACGCGTCGCTGATGAATGGCACCAGAATGGAGGTCTTATCGCTTGTTTTGACCGGCCAGTCATAGCCGGAGTCGCTGGTATTATCAAATTGATGCCCCGCCTGCCGGGTCGGGAAAAGCCCCGACGGACCCATGCGCGGCACCCACCAATTGTGAATCATCACCGTTTCACCAAAATTTTTTGACATCGCCACATATAGTTCATCCAACGTTCTCGGCGTCACCCCGGCATTGATGTATCTTTTGATGTCATCCGGCCTCACGGGACAAAAATACATGTCGAAAGTCATCCCATACTGCTTCATGGTGGGGATAAAATTGGTGCCCATGTCCCACATCCAGCCGCCACCACCGGTGGCATCAAAACTGGGCAGCCGGTCGTTGAAATCCGGGGTATACATATTCACCGCCACGCCCCATTGCTTGAAGTTCGATGTGCAGTTGATGACCTTGGCCTTGAATTTGGTCCTGGCGAGCGCCGGCAGCAGCATCGCTGCCAGAATCGCGATGATGGCGATGACGACCAGCAGTTCAATCAGCGTAAAAGCGCGCGACGAAACGCGCTGCAGTTTAGGGTCGATTGAAATACGATGGTTAACGGGTCGGATTAATTTTAACATAGGTTTGTAAATGTTGGAAATGGCGAATGCTGTTTTAACAAATTTTGTTTTTTGCAGGCCGCAATTGCCAGATGTCCGCCGATGACTGGCACGCCTAAGTTATTCATCCCGACCATGCCATTTGAAGCCATGGAATCAATACGGGTTGACGAGACGTGTTGTGGGGACATTCAAAACATACTGCCACAACCTGCCAACGTCCTTCTATACGACAAATGTCGTATTCGGTGCTGCGCGGTCTGGGCGGCGGAAATCCCTACCCTCGATACGATGAATGTCGTATGGTTTGAAGTCTGCCCAAGTTTATACTCGTCCTGCTCCATGGTCATATCGCCGAACAATGAACGCCGGATAAAAGGCAATTCTTCCCGCAACTCGCTGGTACTAATGTCCCTGCTTGCCATTTCAGTTTTCTGCGCCAAGGCGGCGGATATGACCACAAACGCCCCGTCCCCCGCCGCACCCAATTCCGTCCCTGGAAATTACCGTAATCTTTTCGTCGAAGCCGGACACTCGCCACAGGAGACCTCCGCTAAAATCAATGCCACCTTCCAGCAGTTGTTTCATGGCGATCCCGTCAGGCAATCAGTTTATTTCCCGGCGGGGACGAATGCCAACGGATCGTTTGCCTACATCTACGACCTCGCCAACCAAGATGTGCGCTCCGAAGGCATGTCCTATGGCATGATGATCGCCGTGCAATTGGACAAAAAAACGGAGTTCGACGCATTATGGAACTGGGCCAGGACGTTCATGTATCACGATTCCCCAACACATCCATCCTCCGGATTTTTCTCGTGGTCAATGAAAACCAACGGTATGGCCAATGACGAAATGCCCGCGCCGGACGGTGAACAGTATTTCGCAACGGCGCTTTATTTCGCCGCCGCGCGCTGGGACAACGGCAGCGGAATTTACAATTATCACGCCGAGGCCGACAGGTTGCTGACCGACATGAAAAACCGGGCGCTGATCACCGGCACGACAGTGAAAGGCGCAATGACGGCGGGTGCGATTTTTACGCCGGATAACAAGCTTGTCCGCTTCACACCGGATACGGCGAATTGGAATCACACCGATCCTTCTTATCAGTTGCCGGCTTTTTACGAATTATGGGCGCAATGTGGGCCGAAAGCCGATCGCAAGTTTTGGGCGCAGGCGGCGGAAGCGAGCCGCGACTTTTTTCAGCGCACCGCAAATTCGGTCACCGCTCTCACCCCGGATTATGCCAACTTCGACGGCATGCCTTGGGCGGCGCCGTGGAACCCGCGCAGCGCGGATTTCCAATATGACGCGTGGCGGACGGCCATGAACTGGTCGGTGGATTGGGCTTGGTGGGCCAGAGACGCCCGGGAAAGGGAATTGAGCGACCGCATCCAGTTATTCTTTGAATCCAAAGGCCTGTCGAATTATGGCAGCCGATTCACTTTGGATGGAAACCAGTTGAACGATGACCATGCCATCGGACTGGTCGCCATGAACGCCGTCGCCAGCCTTGCGGCAACCAACCCGCACTCGCAAAAATTTGTCGAAGCCCTGTGGGACACACCGGTTCCAACCGGGCAGTATCGCTATTATGGCGGCATGTTGTATCTGCTGGCGCAATTGCATTGTGGTGGTGAGTTCAAAATTTGGATGCCAAAATGATTTTATGAAATCGCCAATCGTTGCGATGGGAGAAGCCATTGCGTTGCTGTTCGTTTCCGGGTTGCTGATGATGCCTGGTAGTGGCTTCGCCATCGGCGAGGAGAGATACGTCGAAGACATTTGGAGCTCCGGCAGTTTTCCCATCGTCCAGGAAAAAACTGCGGCGACAATTTTTGTGGATACTGGGGATTACGCGGGCGTAGTGCGGGCGGCAGGCGATTTGCAAACCGACGTGAAGCGCGTCACCGGCTTTTTGCCGGCGCTTTCCAGCGCAGAAAGCAAACTTGGAAAAAACTTCATCCTCGTCGGCACCATCGGCAGGAGTCCGCTGATTGATCGGCTGATTCGCGAAAAGAAAATTGACACTGCTGAAATCGCCGGCAAATGGGAATCATTTCTGATTCAAGTCGTGCCCGATCCGCTTCCCGGCGTGGCCAGCGCGCTCGTCATTTGCGGCAGCGACAAGCGCGGCACGATCTATGGCATCTATGATTTGTCCGAACAGATCGGTGTTTCGCCCTGGCATTACTGGGCTGACGTGCCAGCGAAACATCACGACCGGCTTTTTGTGAAAGCCGGAAAGTTTGTGCAAGGCCCGCCGTCGGTAAAGTATCGCGGCATCTTCCTTAATGACGAGGCACCGGACTTGACGGGATGGATTCAGGCGAAATACGGCAGCGCACCCGGCTACCGGCAAGCTGCCAACTACGGCCCGGGCTTTTACACAAACCTGTTCGAACTGATGCTTCGCATCCGCGCGAATTATCTGTGGCCAGCGATGTGGAACAACGCCTTTAACGAAGACGACCCCGAAAATCCGCGACTGGCCGACGAATACGGCATCGTCATGGGCACCTCGCACCAGGAACCAATGTTGCGCGCGCAAAAGGAATGGGATCGCGGGCTGGGGAAAAAATATGGCAACTGGAATTACAACAACACGAACCAGCAGCCGGTGCTTCAGCAGTTCTGGCGCGAAGGCATCCGCCGCAACAAGGATTTTGAAAGCATCATCACGCTGGGTTTGCGCGCGGAGAATGACAGCGGCGCGCCAATCGGGAAAGACTTGACCGAAAAAATTGTTGGCGTTCAGCGAAAAATTCTCGCCGAAGAAATCAATGCCGACCTCACAAAAGTTCCGCAGCTATGGTGCCTCTACAAGGAGGTCCAGGATTTTTACAACGAGGGACTGCGCGTGCCGGACGATGTGACAATGCTCTGGGCCGAGGACAATTGGGGCAATGTCCGTCGTCTGCCGAGCGCTGAAGAACGTCATCGAACCGGCGGCGCGGGTGTTTACTATCACTTCGATTATCACGGCGGCCCGCGCAATTACCAATGGCTCAATACCAGCCCGATTCCTAAAGTCTGGGATCAAATGTCGCTCGCCAAGCAATATGGCGCGGACCGGATCTGGATCGTCAACGTCGGCCATTTCAAGGGCAGCGAATTTCCGGTGGAATTTTTCATGCACCTCGCCTGGGACACGGGCAAATGGACTAATGAACGCCTCGATGAATACACGCGGCTTTGGGTTGAACGCGAATTCGGCCCGGCACATGCCGGTGAAATCGCGGGCATCGTTTCCACCTACACAAAATTTAACGGCCGCCGCAAACCCGAATTGCTCGACGCGAATACTTACAGCCTGGTGAACTACGGCGAGTTTGAAACGGTCGTCGCGGATTATGAATCGCTCGCGGCCAGGGCCGAAAAAATCAGCACACAACTGCCAGCAGAAAGCCACGATGCATTCTATGAACTGGTTTTGTTTCCCACAAAAGCCAGCGCCGGATTGAATGCGATGTATCTGGCCGCCGCGAAAAATGCGCTTTATGCGAAACAGGGCCGCGCCAGCGCGAACGATTTTGCCGCGCAAACCCGTGCGCTGTTCATGGCGCAAACCAATCTGATGAATGACTTCAACACCCAATTTGCCGATGGGAAATGGAATCATTTCATGGACCAACCATATATTGGCTATGTTAGCTGGAATGAGCCGAAACAGAATAATTTGGACGCAATTCATCTGATGGAAATTCAAGTCCCGGACGCGGCCGCGATGGGCGTGGCGGTTGAAGGTTTGGAAACGTCCGCAACGAATGGTGAAATTTCATTGCCGCAGTTTGACGTGTTCAATCAGCAGCGCCGTTACGTTGACATTTTCAACCAGGGAAAAACACCGTTTGAATTTTCGGCCGTTTTAGATTCACCGTGGATTGTTTTAAGTGAAACACATGGCGAAGTTGAAAAAGACAAGCGCGTCTGGATCAGTGTGGATTGGAGCAAGGCACCGAAAGACACGAGCCATGGAGAAATAAAATTTTCCGGCGCCAGCGGTGAAGTAAGGGTGAAAGTCAGCGCGTTTCATCCGTCCGAGCCAGCGCGGGATGCTTTGGAAGGTTTTGTCGAAAGCGATGGCTGCGTCTCCATCGAAGCGGAACATTTCACAAAGAAGCTGGATGCCGGCGCAAACCGCTGGATAAAAATTCCGAACTATGGCCACACCCTTTCCGCCATGCGCGCGGACGCACCTGCCGATGCGCTGGCGACGCCGGGGAAAGATTCACCAAGTCTTGAATATAAAATGTATCTGTTCAGCCCGGGGAAATTGGAAGTCAAAACGACTGTCGGCGCGACTTTGAATTTCATTCATGGGCGCGCGCTGCGTTACGCGGTTTCATTTGACGATGAAACCCCGCAGGTCGTGACAATTGTTCCCGCCGACTTTAACGCGCAGAACGGCAATCGCGATTGGGAGGAATCGGTCAAAAACAACTGCCGTAACGTCACCTCTACTCACGTGCTCACGACCATTGGCTATCACACCCTGAAAATTTGGATGGTTGATCCGGCGGTCGCGATAGAAAAAATCGTCGTCAACGCCGGCGGCGTGAAGCCCAGCTATCTCGGCCCGCCGGAAAGTTTTCACAATTGACCGGCAAAGCTTTCCTGCGGCGGCGGCAATTTTATATCTTCAATTTTAAAATGAAACTCGGACTCGGACTTTATCGTCATCAACTCAACGCGGAGCATTACCGCTTCGCCCGGCAATGCGGCTGCACGCATCTCGTCATTCATCTCGTGGATTATTTCCGTTCATCGCACAGCAACCAGCCCGGCGACCAGCCCGTCGGCGATGACACCGGCTGGGGCCTCGCCGGCGACCCGGACAAGTTGTGGACGTTCGGGGAACTCGCCGCCATCAAAAAAGAGATCAACGCCCACGGCCTCATCCTGGAGGCGATTGAAAACTTTGATCCGGCTCACTGGCACGACGTTTTGCTTGATGGCCCGAAGAAATTACAACAGATCGAAAATCTTAAAACCATCATCCGCAACGTTGGCAAGGCGGGCATTCCGTTTTTTGGCTACAATTTTTCCATTGCTGGCGTCGCTGGTCGCGTAAAGGGGAGATTTGCACGGGGAGATGCGGAGGCCGTCGGCATGGACGGCCCGCTCGACAAACCTCTGCCGGACGGCATGGTCTGGAACATGGTTTACGACAAAAACGCCGCGCCGGGAATTGTTCCCTCCGCCACGCCCGAACAGCTTTGGACGCGCCTGAAATTTTTTCTCGATGAAATCATTCCTGTTGCCGAAGAAGTTGGTGTCACACTCGCCGCGCATCCCGATGATCCGCCCCTGCCCTTTGTCCGTGCCCAACCGCGCCTCGTCTGGCAGCCGCAACTTTACCAGAAGCTCATAGACCTGAAGCCGAGTCCGCGCAACACCCTGGAATTCTGCGTCGGCACGATTGCGGAAATGAAGGATGGCGATGTTTACGACGCCGTGGAAACATACAGCCGTCAGCAAAAACTTGGCTATGTCCACCTGCGCAACGTCCGCGACAAAGTGCCTCATTACAAGGAGACGTTCATTGACGACGGCGAAGTGGACGTGCTGCGCGTGCTGCGGATTCTGAAGAAAAATAATTTCACTGGAGTCATCATCCCCGACCATGCCCCACAGATGAGTTGCGCCGCACCATGGCATGCGGGCATGGCCTATGCGCTTGGATTTTTGAAATCTTGCCTTATGATCATGGGACGTGAATCGCACAAAGGTGCTGGCTGACCAGAATATTTTCTTCAACAATTCGACATCAGCATCAACGCCATTGGCACCCATGTCCGGGGCATTTATAAAAACTACATGTGCAATCTCTTGCAAGCTGTCGCCAATTACCTTCGCATCGATTTGAAAAAAGACTATTGAGCTCTTAAGGATTGCTGCCGGTCTTGGGAAAATTCGGCTCTGTATATTCCTTCTTTTTTACCTCGAGGATGACAATGTGCATCCAGCCCTGATTGCGCTCTTGAATAAAGTCCGACTGCCATTTCTTCCACTCAAGCCGTTGGCATTCGGCCTCGGCAATGGTTGTGGCGGCTTTTTTCAGATCAAGGATCCGATCCGCCCCGGTCGAAGGAGTTCCTTGATGAACTTCAATTCTAAAATGCTCGCTGTCCTCGTCATAAATAAAATATTTTGGATCTGAAGTCATGTTTTGCCCAAAGTCGCCATTGAAGGAATGTTCTTTTTGCGTGGCACAACCGTTAAATAACATCAAAATGGCGGCATTGATTGACAACAGCCAGATTGCCCAATGGGATCTATTTGATTTATTCATAAGTAAAGTGCCTGACAATTGAAGGGAGCTTTTCAATTTTATGTTTAAAAGTCAACGGGAAGGCGAAATCGTCTGGCTAAGTCTGCATGTAGGATTCGAAGTTGATGATGCGTCGCAACCAGCCAAGCTTTCAAAACCATCATTTCGCCTTCCGCTTTCCATTTAGCGTTTCTTCTGCCATGTCTCAAAATCATAAATCGTTTAAATACCGCAGGGTTTTACAATAATAAGTCGTCGCGGCTTCGTTATCGTCGTGCAAAAAGCTCTGTTAGTTTGCAAGTCGCAAAATCAAGTTCAAAGTCATGCCTTCAATTGCGCCGACTTTAAAGTTAATTTATAATTCCCAAGTGCCAGCGGCTTCGCAACCAATTTATTCCGTTTCCGTGCGCGAACTGGTCAAATTCGCATTACAAACCGGAGACCTTGGCGGAGAAAGGGATTTCGTCGGTTCAAACCGGGCGTTGAAGGGAATTCGCGGGCATCAAAGGATTCAACGCAGCCGTCCGGCCGGTTATCAAAAGGAGCTGGTCGTCTCGCATGAAATCAGTTCCACCGCGTCCGTCTTGAGAATTCATGGTCGTATTGACGGCATTCTGGAGAACTACGAAGGGGTCTTAATCGAAGAAATTAAAACCGTCGGCCAGTTCTGGTCGCGAACGGCAGATCCGCTGCATTGGGCGCAGGCGAAATTTTACGGCTTCATGTATGCCCATGAAAAAAAACTGGAAGAAGTAACTGTTCAATTAACATATTTGAATCTGGAAACGGATGAACCGACCGAATTTTGCCAGAAGTTTTCGTTTGCCAAACTAACCGCTTTCTTCAATGAAACCACTGCGATCTACCAGGAATGGATTGATGAACGCCAGCGCTGGTGTCGTCGGCGGGATGATTCAATTCAAAACCTTGCCTTTCCTTTTGCCCAATATCGTCCCGGCCAGAGAAAGCTCGCCGTGGCGGCCTACCAGACATTATGTGGCGGCGGTCGGCTGTTTGCCGAGGCTCCCACGGGAACTGGCAAAACCATTTCCGCGATCTTCCCGTCGCTCAAATCACTGGCCGCCGGAAAACTCGACCAGACATTTTATCTGACAGCGCGCACGGTTGGACGAATGGTGGCCGAAAAAGTTTTTGGCGATTTGAAGGAAGCCGGCGCCAGCATCCGCGTGTTGACGGTAACCGCGCGAAGCAAGCTTTGCGTGCGCGAAGGTCATCCCTGTGACATCAATACGTGTCCCTTGGCGATTGGTTATTATGACCGGTGTAAACCCGCCATCCGCGATGCATTGAATTGTGAAGTTATCACCCGGCCCGTGCTCGAAGCGGTGAGCGGGCGGCATCAAGTCTGTCCTTTTGAACTTTCATTGGACGCATCGCTCTGGGTTGACGTTGTCATCTGTGATTACAATTACGTTTTTGATCCACAAGTTTATCTGCGCCGCCATTTTGCCGAGCCGGATCGCCGTTATGGTTTTCTAGTAGATGAAGCTCATAACCTCGTGGATCGCGCCCGTGAAATGTTTTCATCGGAGCTGAGCAGCCATGACATTGACGAGGTTCAGCGCATGATCAGGAAAACAATTCCTAAATGCGCCAAAACCCTTGTGCGATTGAGTTCGGAACTGCGGCAATTTCCGCATCCGTCTCAGGCATCTGGCATATCCAGCAATGTAGGTGAAGAACGCGATCTGTTCATCTCCGATTCAACATCACAAGATCAGCAGAATGCGGAGGAAAATCCGTTCACCAAACAGCGTGGAGGATCTCTGACATCCCGTAAATTGCCCGCCAATTTACCTCCCTTGATAGAAGATGCCCTTCAGGTAATGGAAGGCTGGCTGGTTCTTAATCAGGCCGCAGATTTCAGGGAAGCCTTGCTGCAGCTATATTTTCAATTCAATTCCTTCCTGCGGACATGCGAACTTTACGATGAAAATTATGTGACCATCATTGAACAGGAAGAAGCCATCAACGTGCGGTTGTTTTGCCTTGATCCATCTTCCCGGCTTCGTGAAATCTGCGACCGTGCCCAGGCCGTGCTGTTCTTTTCTGGAACCCTGACACCCATTGATTATTACCGGAACCTTCTCGGCGGGATGAGCGACGACCGGTTGTTGCAATTAGCCTCCCCTTTCCCGCCGGAAAATCTGGCCGTCCTGATAAACCATCGGATTCGCACCGACCTGAAATGTCGCGGGGAAACTTTGGATGACGTGGTTGATGCAATTGGAACCCTGGTACATGGTCGGCGGGGCAACTATCTCGTTTACTTTCCCTCCTATCAATATCTCAAAACCACAAAAGAACTGTTTCAAACGAAGCACCCCGGCATCCGGATTTTAGAACAACGTCCCGAAATGACGGAATCCGAACGTGAAGCATTTCTGGCCGCCTTCGCCTCCGACCACGCCAAAACCCTGGTTGGTTTTGCCGTGCTGGGCGGGATGTTTGGTGAAGGCATTGACTTGGTTGGGGAACGTCTGATCGCCGCAGTGGTGGTGGGCGTCGGTTTGCCGCAGCTCAATGTTGAACGCGACTTGATGCGTGACCATTTCCAATCCCGCAACGGAAAAGGATTTGATTATGCCTATACTTTTCCAGGCATGAACCGGGTCGTGCAGGCGGTGGGTCGGGTCATCCGTTCCGAAACAGACCGGGGCATTGTGCTGCTAATCGACCGCCGGTTTGCCGATGCGCGCTATCGACATTTGTTTCCGAAACATTGGCAGATAAGGAAGGTCGCAAATCCCGCTCAAATCAAGGAGGCAATACAGGAATTTTGGTCCAACCTGCCTGCCATCAATAAAACAGATCAGTTCATTGGTTGACGAGCGCCAGGGTGGCAAAAAAAAATTCGGGCGAATGGACATTGACGGGCTTGGTCAAATGCGCCACAAAACCGGCGGCTTCACTGCGTGGCATGTCTCCTTCATTCCGCAGCCGGTCAACGCGATATTTTTCATCCAGTTCTTTCATTAAATTATTTCCGTCACCATCAGGCAGGCCGATGTCGAAAATATTCAGACAAAATTTTGACTGACTTGCCTCGTCATCTGAAATCATTTTAGCCTTTCAATATTTGAAAAAATTTACGACCAAGCCGGACATGGTTGACTCGGAAAAAGACGAAATGAAAATCCATGAATTTACAGTTTTGCCGGCCTGTTTATTGAAGGCAGGTTCTCCAGATCATATTGTGGAAACCATGTTTGATATTTTTCCATTCTTCTCGGGAACATGGGTGCTTACCCAGGGAATAAACAAAACCGGATAATGGGAATCACAAATGGCTTTGGCTCGAGTTATGGCAACACGAATTGGTCAGGCGTAAATACAAATTACTGAAATAGACTCAAATATTCACCAAGAACATTTCATGAAAAGCAAAGCCTGATTTTGCAGACTTTACGATTTGTTGCGGCTTTTTTAGAAATATAAATTTTAAAAGGTCGTATATATGCACCGCTGCCAAAATCTAAAAATTTCATGCTTCATTTATATTTTGATAATCAGTGACCACCTGATAAAACTACGAGCATGTTCTCTTTCAAGACAGAGGCTGTCTTGAAGTCTTTCAAATACTTTCGCGTTGGAGGTTCACAAATAGCGGCCTCTCCTATTTAATTATCTTTTTTTATACCGAGGTTGGTGTTTTTTCCCTTCTTCAAGAAAAATTAAACCCCTTTTCCAAAGAGAATTACATGACAAATAGATGAGGAATCGTTAGGACCGAATATTGGCTTTCGTTCTTGAGATACTGAATGATTTCAGCTTGGCAGCGTTTATGCGTTAGCGGGCGCGATGATGTGTCAGGTAAAAGGATTTGGGGTCAAGCGCCAGGCTCTTGCTTTGGTCATGTTATTCTTCGTTGCAACCCTGCCGGCCCTGTCACAAACAGTAAAGCTTGGCTGGGAACCGAGTCCGGATCCAAATGCCGTGGGTTATAAAATTTATTATGGCACAACCAGCCACAATTATTCCAGTACAGTCAACGTCGGGAACACCACAAACACGACACTTACCGGACTTATCAATGGAAGAACTTATTTTTTTGCCGCTACCACGTATGACGCGGCAAATCAGGAAAGCGGATTTTCGAACGAAGCCTCGTATGCTGTCCCCCTTGTTGCCACGAACCAGATTCCCACGCTCAATGTGTTGGGTAATCTCGTCCTCAATCAGAATTCCGGAGCACAATCCGTCGCCTTGACTGGCATCACTTCGGGATCGCCGAATGAAAGTCAAACTCTCACGGTTACTTCCGTTTCCAGCAACCCAGCGCTGATCCCCAACCCAATTGTCACGTACAGCAGTCCCAATAGTACCGGCTCTCTCACCTTTACCCCCATCAGCAACGTCACCGGCACAAGCACCATAACCGTCACCGTCAATGACGGGGGCACCAGCAATAACATCATCACAAGATCCTTCACCGTTACCGTCAATCCCGTTAATCAAATCCCCACTCTGAATGCGTTGAACAATCTCATCGTCAATCAAAATGCCGGCGCACAATCCGTCGCATTAACGGGAATCACGTCAGGATCGCCAAATGAAAATCAAAAACTGACTGTCACATCTGTGTCCTCCAACCCGGCGCTGATCCCCAACCCAATTGTCACGTACAGCAGTCCCAATAGTACCGGCTCTCTCACCTTTACCCCCATCAGCAACGTCACCGGCACAAGCACCATAACCGTCACCGTCAATGACGGGGGCACCAGCAATAACATCATCACAAGATCCTTCACCGTTACCGTCAATCCCGTTAATCAAATCCCCACTCTGAATGCGTTGAACAATTTCGTTGTCAACCAAAATACCGGAACACAATCCGTCGCCTTGACTGGCATCTCATCAGGATCGCCGAATGAAAACCAAACTTTGACGGTGACATCCGTTTCCTCCAACCCGGCGCTGATCCCCAACCCAATTATCACGTACAGCAGCCCCAATAGTACAGGCTCGCTCACTTTTACCCCAATCAGCAACGTCACCGGCACAAACATCATAACCGTTTCCGTCAATGACGGGGGCACCAGCAATAACATCATCACAAGATCCTTTACTGTCATTGTCAACCCATTCGCAGGAGATATCGGCATTACAAACCACCCGCCGACACTGAATCTTGTCAAGGACAAGACAACTATTTCGAGCTTGATTCAACAAGCAGTATCACTTTCGGGAATTTCCTCTGGTGATCCAACGCAAAATCAAAAACTCAAAATTAAGGCCGTCTCCGGCAATCGAACCTTGGTTCCAAACCCATCTGTTTCTTACACCAGTCCAAAATCAACCGGCACTCTCAAATTTATTGCCATACCCAATCTTACCGGCAACACCGCCATCACTGTTACCGTCAGCGATGATGGCGCACCTAATCGCATTGTCACGCAAACATTCATCATCAACGTTGTGGGCTTTGGCCTGACATTTCCCGGGAAACCCTCTATTAAAAAATTGCAAATGACAAACAGCGCTGTCGCTGGTCAGAATCTGACTTTTTCTGTCACGGCAACCGGCACTGGCCCCTTGAAGTATCAGTGGAAATTAGAGGGTAACGATCTTACTTCCGAAACTAATTCAGTTTTGAATATCAGCCAGGTCAGCACAAACCAATCCGGCAAGTACTCGGTAATCGTTTTCAATGGCCGCGGCGCTGTTAAATCTGCCGTGAACAATCTCATTGTGACGCCAAACCCGGATGTTGCTGAACCCGCCCCGCCCCCCTCCCCTGCGGCCACGGTTTTATTAACGCCGGCTTCGTATGCCAATGGACAATTTTCATTTAACGTTTCGGGCATTAGCAATTACCCATGTGTTGTGCAAACTTCCACCAATCTCGTGGACTGGATCTCTGTGGAGACGAATCTCACCCCGTTCATATTTACAGATTATAATGCCGGACAGTTTAATCATCATTTCTATCGCACGGTAGGAAAATAAACTTGCGATAATTATTTTATGTTGCGGCAACTTCAAGTTGACATTTTTGGCCTTGTCGTAAATTCTTCGCAGCGTGACAGGACTATCCTGGTTTGTAGCCCACACCAAGCCTCGTAGAGAGAAAAAACTTCTGGAATATTGCCGGCGGCGTGCAATTGCTGCAACGCTTCCCACTTACCGTTCAGCGCATAGATATCGTGGCAAGACCGTTATTTTTCACAAACCGTTGTTTCCCGGTTATGTATTCCTTCAACTGGTATCCGGCCAAAAAGATTGTATCCACCAAAGTGAATATGTAGCCAATCTGCTTGAGGTCTTTGATCAATCAACTTTTTTTCATCAGCTGACCCAGATTCTAAAAACCTTGGAGAGCGATTTGGAAGTGCGGCTCGCACCGACCATCGGCGAGGGAATGCGTGTTCGAATCAAATCAGGCCCTCTTCGAGGCGTCGAAGGCCGGGTGGAACATCGTCAAGGCCAAGTCTTCGTTTTGTTGCGTCTGGACTTCATCGGCCAGGCAGCGGCTATCAAAATCGAAGCCAATCTGCTTGAACCAACTTGATCAATTGGAAACAAAACAGGCCGGTCTTTTCAGACCGGCCTGACTGTAGAAATGATTGCAAACTAATTATGCAGCGCGATTCTTGCGAACAATGCGAAGGGCACTGATGCCCAAAGGCAGCAACAACAAAGCACCAGCAATCACCGTGCTCGGTTCAGGAACAATGGCCAGCATGTCCTGATGAAGGCCATCACTGCTATACAGGTTCAAAGCCACAACTCCATAAGCACCATTTGCAGCAGCCGTAAGATCGGTGCTAACACCCAGTTGACTTTGAGCATAAGCGATCAGCAATGCACCATCACCAGACAGGTTAGGAGATTCGTTTTCGAGCCACCAAATCGCACTCTGCATGGCATTTCCCAATGCAGGAGTAATCGCTCCCAATCCGCCTTGTGTAAATTGGCTATATAAATAAGCCGTCCCAATGGAGATTGGATCGAAAGCTCCCGGTGTTCCACCAGGGCCAGTGCCCACACCGCCTAAAACAGCCCCAGAATTAATGGTGTAATTATACGTCCCCGGCAATGTTATATGCTCATTCAGTTCAAGACAGAACGTTAAAAAAGTTCCGAATTGTCCTCCGTTGTCGGTAGCTGTAAACGCACCACCACCATCCGCACCACCGATAACCGGATTGTTAATCGTAATGTCTGCGAACAGACTGGTTGAACTTAAAATGCTCGCTCCAAGAAGAGCGCAGCATAATTTCATTTTTTTCATTTTTTTCATTTCCTTTAGTTTTAAACCCTTGTTGAAAATTAGTTTTGGCTCGACGTCCAAGCCACAATTAATCATTCAAACATTGGTTGGTTTATTCTTCCTATTGTTTGTCGTTGTATGCGGTTGTGAAAAATCTACAACCGAACACCATCACTTTTACTTTATGAGAGTTTTTCAATCTATCTAATTATGGGACATTTGCATCCACTTTTGGGACACATAGGGTGCTTTTCTTGCCGCGCTAAAAGTTTCTCAGAAAACGGCAAATTTTTATGAACGGACATTCGCCGGCCATGCTACAATTTTGGCCATTGGTTTAAAAGGCGATAAATCTCATAAAAATGGTATGTTAGCGGCTACCAAGAGCTTGATAATTTGTATCCACCCTTTCTTATTTTATTTAATTATTTTGAGAATATTTGAACACCAACTACGATGCAGATGCTGTTGCAAGCAGGAGAAACTTTACTAAAAAATATCAATTTTAAATTTTGAAACTACCTGGCGAATAAATGCAAGAAAGATTAAAAGCTCAGAATTTCTTTTTTACCGAGCCGGGACGCACTGTTAATTTATCAACAAAGGCCCAGCGCCAGCAACTGCTGGTGGAGTGGAATGACACGGCCAGCGACTATCCCCGGGACCGCTGCGTCCACGAACTCTTTGAAGAACAGGCCGAACGCACGCCCGAAGCCACCGCCGTGCTCTTTGGCGACCAGCAACTCACCTACCGCCAGCTCAACGAACACGCCAACCAGCTCGCCCACCATCTCCTCCTCCTCGGCGTCAAACCAGATACACTCGTGGGTATCTGCCTCGAACGCTCAATCAATATGATCGTGGGCCTCCTCGGAATTCTAAAAGCAGGCGGTGCATATGTACCATTAGACCCAACTTATCCACATGAACGGCTCGCGTTCATTTTTGAGGATGCACGCCCTATGGTGATCTTGACCCAAAATAAATTACGGAACCGGTTTCCGTGCGATCACGTTAAGATAATCTGCTTGGAGGCGGTCAATGAAAGAATTTACCATTCCGGCAACCAACATACTAATGGCATTCGCCCGCAAGCGAACCATCTAGCCTATGTCATTTATACCTCGGGTTCCACGGGCCAGCCCAAGGGGGTGGCGATCGAACATCTGAGCGCGGTAAATTTCATTTATTGGGCTAAGAAGGTTTTCAGCGATGCGGAGATGGCCGGAGTGCTGGCAGCCACATCCATCTGTTTTGACCTCTCGGTGTTTGAGTTGTTTGTGACATTGAGCCGGGGCGGCAAAATAATTCTAGCGGAGAACGCGCTTGAATTACCCCATTTGATAGCCAAAGATCAAATCACCTTAATCAACACAGTTCCTTCAGCCATCGCCGAACTCGTAAAAAACAACAGTATTCCGGTCAATGTGCAGGTGATTAACCTCGCTGGCGAGCCTTTGACTACTGCCCTCGTGGATCAAATTTATGCGCTTGGTCACATCCGCAAAGTCAATGATCTTTACGGACCGACCGAAACAACAACTTATTCTACCTTTACCATAAGACAGTCTGGCGCAAAGGCGACCATTGGTCGACCGATAGCGAACACGCGGTGTTATGTTTTGGATGAGGGTTTGGCGGTGGTGCCGGTGGGGGTGGTGGGGGAGTTGCATATTGGCGGGGATGGTCTGGCGCGGGGTTATTTGAACCGGCCGGAGCTGACGGCCGAGAGGTTCATCGCTGACCCGTTCAGCCCGGAGCCGGGGGCGCGCCTTTACAAGACGGGCGACCTGGTGCGGTACCTGCCTGATGGCAACCTCGAGTTTTTGGGCCGGCGGGACCAGCAGGTTAAAATCCGGGGGTTCCGCATCGAACCGGGCGAGATCGAGGCGGTGCTCGCCATTCATCCCAAGGTCCGGCAGGCGGCGGTCATCGCCCGGGAGGATGTTCCGGGCAACAAGGCCCTGGTGGCCTACCTGGTCGTGCGGGAGGAACCCGCGCCCACGGTCACGGAACTGCGGGACTTCCTGCTGGCCAGGCTGCCCGACTACATGGTCCCCGCCGCCTTTGTGCCGCTCGAAAAACTGCCATTGACCCCCAACGGCAAGCTCGACCGCAACGCCCTGCCCGCCCCCGCTCAAAACCGCCTGGGCGCCGCCGCACCATCCGTCGCTCCCCAAACCCCCACCCAAACCGCACTGGCCAAAATCTGGGCCGACCTCCTGGGCATCCCCTCACCCGGCATCCACGACAACTTCTTCGCCCTCGGCGGCCACTCCCTCTTGGCCGTCAGGATGATTTTCCGGATTCGCGAAACCTTTAAAATCGGTCTGCCGGTGCGGGCGATCTTTGAATTCCCCACCCTCGCCAAACTGGCCCGGGTGGTGGACGGGAAGACTTTTGAAAGTGATTCGCCGCTGCGGCTGGTGCGCAGGGACCGGTCAGCGGCCGACGGCAGATTTGCGGCTTCCTATGGCCAGGAGCAGCTTTGGTTTCTGGATCAACTGGAGCCGGGCAGTTCGGTGTATAATGTCCCGCTGGCCATCCGGTTGCGGGGTCCTTTGAACCAGACGGCGTTGCAACGGAGCCTTGACCACCTGGTGCAACGGCATGAAGTGTTACGCACGACCTTCGTGGCCGAGAACGGCGTGCCCCGGCAGGTGGTGGCGCCGCATCTGGACGTCAAGCTCGCCGCGGCAGATCTTGAAAAAATTCCGGCCGAAGAGCGCGAGAGGGAATTGCAACGGCGGTTGCTGGCGGCCGCCGGCCAGCCGTTTGATTTGAGCCGGGGGCCGTTGCTGCGGGCGGAACTGTTTGGCTTGTCCCCGACAGAGCACGTCCTGCTGCTGACGGTGCATCATATTATTTTCGACGGCTGGTCGGTGGAGGTGTGGCTGCGGGAGCTGGCGGCCAGTTATGCCGCGTTTTGCGATGATCGCATTCCTGAACTGCCCGGACTGCCCGTCCAGTATGTGGATTTTGCCGCGTGGCAGCGCCACTATCTGACGACGGAGAAAGTGGAGCAGCATCTGGGTTACTGGCGCCGGCAACTGGCCGGGGTTCCCACCATTTTCGAACTGCCGGCCACCAGACCACGACCACAGGTGGCCGACCATGAAGGGGCGCACCAGCCTTTCACATTGCCGCCCGAACTGACCACGGCGCTGCGCCAGCTGTCCCAGGCGCAGGGCACCACGCTCTTTGTGACGCTGCTGGCGGCGTTTCAAACATTGCTTCACCGGTTTTCCGGGCAGCAGCAAATCCTGGTCGGTTCGCCCCTGTCGGGCCGGACGCTGGCGGAATGCGAGGAATTGATCGGCTTTTTCGCCAATGTGCTGCCCTTGAAGGCGGACTTCTCAAATCATCCGCTGTTTACCGAACTCGTGCAGCAACTGCACCAGACCGTCTGGGAGGCCCAGGATCATCAAGAGCTGCCCTTTGAAAGACTGGTGCAAGATCTGCATCCGCAGCGCGGCCTGGGTCGCAACCCCATTTTCCAAATCGTGTTCATTTTTGAAAGCGAGCCGCTGCCCTTAAACCAGATGGGGCCGGTAAAACTGGAACGGGAGAATTTGCGGACACCCATCGTCAAGTTCGACCTGACCCTGTCGCTCAGCGAAAAAAACGGCTCCTTGCACGGCATTTTTGAATATGCCACCCAGATTTTCGACCCGGCGGACATCAGCCGGTTGCTGGCCGGTTATCAAAACCTGCTTGCCGCCATCGTGGCCGACACGGAGCAGCCTGTGTCGAGACTGCCGCTCTTGTCGCCGGTCGAGCGCCACCGGCTGGTGGTGGAGTGGAATGACACGGCCAGCGACTATCCCCGGGACCGCTGCGTCCACGAACTCTTTGAAGAACAGGCCGAACGCACGCCCGAAGCCACCGCCGTGCTCTTTGGCGACCAGCAACTCACCTACCGCCAGCTCAACGAACACGCCAACCAGCTCGCCCACCATCTCCTCCTCCTCGGCGTCAAACCAGATACACTCGTGGGTATCCTCGTGGATCGCTCGGCGGAATACCTGATCGGCGTCTTGGGCATCCTCAAGGCGGGGGGTGCCTATCTGCCGCTGGACAGGGATTATCCTGCAGCCCGGTTGCAGTTCATGCTGGCTGATGCGGATGCAAAAGTACTCGTCACCCATCAGCCCCTGCCTGCGGATCTGGACCGGCGTGGAATTACCGTGATGGATCTGGAGCGGGATGCAGCGTTGATTGGAGCAGGTCCAAAACACAATCCCGGCCTCCACAACACTCCCGAACAACTGGCCTATGTCATTTATACCTCCGGCTCCACGGGCCAGCCCAAGGGGGTGGCCATCCCGCATCGGGGAGTGGTGCGCCTGGTGCGCGGCCAGAGTTACGCCAAATTTGATGCCCGCCAGCGATTTTTACTGCTCGCCTCCACTTCGTTTGATGCCGCCACTTTTGAGACGTGGGGACCATTGCTCAACGGCGCTGTGTGCGTGGTCTTTCCCAGACAGCCGCTTGATTTTGAGCAATTGGAAACCATCATCCGCCAACAGAGGATCACCTGCCTGTGGCTGACCGCCGGACTTTTCAACCAGATCATCGACGCCCGCCCGTCGGTTTTAGAAACTGTTGAACAAGTTTTGACCGGCGGCGAAGCCCTGTCGGTGTCGCACGTTCAGAAGGCCATGCATCTCCTGCCGAGGCTTCAGCTCATCAACGGCTACGGCCCGACCGAATCCACGACATTCGCCTGTTGTTATGCCATTGAACCAAAGACCGGCTTCGCCACCGGCTCAGTTCCCATTGGTCGACCGATAGCGAACACGCGGTGTTATGTTTTGGATGAGGGTTTGGCGGTGGTGCCGGTGGGGGTGGTGGGGGAGTTGCATATTGGCGGGGATGGTCTGGCGCGGGGTTATTTGAACCGGCCGGAGCTGACGGCCGAGAGGTTCATCGCTGACCCGTTCAGCCCGGAGCCGGGGGCGCGCCTTTACAAGACGGGCGACCTGGTGCGGTACCTGCCTGATGGCAACCTCGAGTTTTTGGGCCGGCGGGACCAGCAGGTTAAAATCCGGGGGTTCCGCATCGAACCGGGCGAGATCGAGGCGGTGCTCGCCATTCATCCCAAGGTCCGGCAGGCGGCGGTCATCGCCCGGGAGGATGTTCCGGGCAACAAGGCCCTGGTGGCCTACCTGGTCGTGCGGGAGGAACCCGCGCCCACGGTCACGGAACTGCGGGACTTCCTGCTGGCCAGGCTGCCCGACTACATGGTCCCCGCCGCCTTTGTGCCGCTCGAAAAACTGCCATTGACCCCCAACGGCAAGCTCGACCGCAACGCCCTGCCCGCCCCCGCTCAAAACCGCCTGGGCGCCGCCGCACCATCCGTCGCTCCCCAAACCCCCACCCAAACCGCACTGGCCAAAATCTGGGCCGACCTCCTGGGCATCCCCTCACCCGGCATCCACGACAACTTCTTCGCCCTCGGCGGCCACTCCCTCTTGGCCGTCAGGATGATTTTCCGGATTCGCGAAACCTTTAAAATCGGTCTGCCGGTGCGGGCGATCTTTGAATTCCCCACCCTCGCCAAACTGGCCCGGGTGGTGGACGGGAAGACTTTTGAAAGTGATTCGCCGCTGCGGCTGGTGCGCAGGGACCGGTCAGCGGCCGACGGCAGATTTGCGGCTTCCTATGGCCAGGAGCAGCTTTGGTTTCTGGATCAACTGGAGCCGGGCAGTTCGGTGTATAATGTCCCGCTGGCCATCCGGTTGCGGGGTCCTTTGAACCAGACGGCGTTGCAACGGAGCCTTGACCACCTGGTGCAACGGCATGAAGTGTTACGCACGACCTTCGTGGCCGAGAACGGCGTGCCCCGGCAGGTGGTGGCGCCGCATCTGGACGTCAAGCTCGCCGCGGCAGATCTTGAAAAAATTCCGGCCGAAGAGCGCGAGAGGGAATTGCAACGGCGGTTGCTGGCGGCCGCCGGCCAGCCGTTTGATTTGAGCCGGGGGCCGTTGCTGCGGGCGGAACTGTTTGGCTTGTCCCCGACAGAGCACGTCCTGCTGCTGACGGTGCATCATATTATTTTCGACGGCTGGTCGGTGGAGGTGTGGCTGCGGGAGCTGGCGGCCAGTTATGCCGCGTTTTGCGATGATCGCATTCCTGAACTGCCCGGACTGCCCGTCCAGTATGTGGATTTTGCCGCGTGGCAGCGCCACTATCTGACGACGGAGAAAGTGGAGCAGCATCTGGGTTACTGGCGCCGGCAACTGGCCGGGGTTCCCACCATTTTCGAACTGCCGGCCACCAGACCACGACCACAGGTGGCCGACCATGAAGGGGCGCACCAGCCTTTCACATTGCCGCCCGAACTGACCACGGCGCTGCGCCAGCTGTCCCAGGCGCAGGGCACCACGCTCTTTGTGACGCTGCTGGCGGCGTTTCAAACATTGCTTCACCGGTTTTCCGGGCAGCAGCAAATCCTGGTCGGTTCGCCCCTGTCGGGCCGGACGCTGGCGGAATGCGAGGAATTGATCGGCTTTTTCGCCAATGTGCTGCCCTTGAAGGCGGACTTCTCAAATCATCCGCTGTTTACCGAACTCGTGCAGCAACTGCACCAGACCGTCTGGGAGGCCCAGGATCATCAAGAGCTGCCCTTTGAAAGACTGGTGCAAGATCTGCATCCGCAGCGCGGCCTGGGTCGCAACCCCATTTTCCAAATCGTGTTCATTTTTGAAAGCGAGCCGCTGCCCTTAAACCAGATGGGGCCGGTAAAACTGGAACGGGAGAATTTGCGGACACCCATCGTCAAGTTCGACCTGACCCTGTCGCTCAGCGAAAAAAACGGCTCCTTGCACGGCATTTTTGAATATGCCACCCAGATTTTCGACCCGGCGGACATCAGCCGGTTGCTGGCCGGTTATCAAAACCTGCTTGCCGCCATCGTGGCCGACACGGAGCAGCCTGTGTCGAGACTGCCGCTCTTGTCGCCGGTCGAGCGCCACCGGCTGGTGGTGGAGTGGAATGACACGGCCAGCGACTATCCCCGGGACCGCTGCGTCCACGAACTCTTTGAAGAACAGGCCGAACGCACGCCCGAAGCCACCGCCGTGCTCTTTGGCGACCAGCAACTCACCTACCGCCAGCTCAACGAACACGCCAACCAGCTCGCCCACCATCTCCTCCTCCTCGGCGTCAAACCAGATACACTCGTGGGTATCTGCCTCGAACGCTCAATCAATATGATCGTGGGCCTCCTCGGAATTCTAAAAGCAGGCGGTGCATATGTACCATTAGACCCAACTTATCCACATGAACGGCTCGCGTTCATGATAGAAGATAGCAGCTTAACAATGCTGGTAACACAAAGTAGTTTGCTTGATTTATGTCTGGGTTTGAATTTGGGGCAGTCCCGGAACACAGTTTTCAAATCCTTCCACATTTTTTGTCTCGAAACCAGAAAAACTGAGTTCATTAGCCCACGTGAAAAATCTCTGAGGTCTTCTCCAACATCAAAGAATTTGGCGTATGTTATTTTTACCTCGGGTTCGACCGGCAAGCCAAAAGGAGTAATGATAGAGCATTATTCTTTGGTGAACCATCTCGACTGGCGGCAACGAACTTTCCCAGCCGGCGGCCAAGATCGGTTTTTACAAAAGGCCAGCCTGAGTTTTGACATTTCAATTTGGGAGATATTTACCCCGCTCATTTCTGGTGCTCAACTAATCCTTCCTAAAGCCGACGGACATAAAGATCCTGCTTATCTTGTGCATCTCATGGCAGCTCACAAGATCACAATGGCACATTTTGGTCCGGCTTTATTACAGGCAATTGTGGATGAACCGGAGTTTTCAAACTGCAAATCATTGCGCCAAGTATTCTGTGGCGGTGAACCGCTATTGGGTGAATTGCAAAAACATTTTTTCGCTCTCACAACGGCAGATTTAATAAGCCAATATGGGCCAACTGAATCAACTATAGACTCGACATGGTATCAATGTAGGCGCGAAGTTGTGCAAGCCATTATCCCCATTGGTCGACCGATAGCGAACACGCGGTGTTATGTTTTGGATGAGGGTTTGGCGGTGGTGCCGGTGGGGGTGGTGGGGGAGTTGCATATTGGCGGGGATGGTCTGGCGCGGGGTTATTTGAACCGGCCGGAGCTGACGGCCGAGAGGTTCATCGCTGACCCGTTCAGCCCGGAGCCGGGGGCGCGCCTTTACAAGACGGGCGACCTGGTGCGGTACCTGCCTGATGGCAACCTCGAGTTTTTGGGCCGGCGGGACCAGCAGGTTAAAATCCGGGGGTTCCGCATCGAACCGGGCGAGATCGAGGCGGTGCTCGCCATTCATCCCAAGGTCCGGCAGGCGGCGGTCATCGCCCGGGAGGATGTTCCGGGCAACAAGGCCCTGGTGGCCTACCTGGTCGTGCGGGAGGAACCCGCGCCCACGGTCACGGAACTGCGGGACTTCCTGCTGGCCAGGCTGCCCGACTACATGGTCCCCGCCGCCTTTGTGCCGCTCGAAAAACTGCCATTGACCCCCAACGGCAAGCTCGACCGCAACGCCCTGCCCGCCCCCGCTCAAAACCGCCTGGGCGCCGCCGCACCATCCGTCGCTCCCCAAACCCCCACCCAAACCGCACTGGCCAAAATCTGGGCCGACCTCCTGGGCATCCCCTCACCCGGCATCCACGACAACTTCTTCGCCCTCGGCGGCCACTCCCTCTTGGCCGTCAGAGTGGTAAGCGAAATCAAACGACAGATGAATCTTGATTTGCCAGTTCGGACATTATTTCAACATCCGACCATTCAAGAATTATCAGGTATTTTGTCGGCTCAAAACTATAAAATTAATGAACGAAAATCTGAATTGATTCAGTTGCAGCCGGGTAAAGCCGGGCCTGAACTGTTTTTTATCATTGATGAAGGCAGCTTGGGCCTGTTCAAGCTCGCCCGACTCATAGATAGCGACTTGCCGATATACACATCAGTGATGCCGTTGCCTGAAGAAGCCTTGCAGGCTTCACGAAAAAGACAGCTAAGAGCCCTGCCTAGGATGGAAGATTTGGCGGCCGGACATGTGGCCTTGATAAAGAGCCGTCAAACAACAGGTCCAATACTGCTGGCTGGACATTGTTTTGGCGGGATGCTGGCATTTGAAGTTGCCCAACAGTTGCAAGCTTCCGGCATTCAAGTTCAAGCGGTTCTGCTGTTGGATACTTGGATGGAGAACCCAAAATTCTGGTGGCGAAAACGCGCCTGGCTTCAGGAGCATTTTGGAAAACTTTTAAGCCAAGGCCCCCTTTATGTGTGGCACAAGAGCCAGCGGAGGATTAAATTGGAAAAGGCGAAGCTGGCTTCAAGGCTTGAACTGGCTGTGCGCGATGATTTCAGTGTGCATGTGCCATGGGAAATTATTGTTAGAATTTACAAGCATGCCCTTGAAGGCTACCGGCCAAAGCCGTTAGCAAGCCGCGGAATCCTATACTTGTCCCAAGATGACTGGCTTTCAAATGCGTATCGCTCATTGGATGACAGCTTGGGAGCAGGCAAAATGTTCGCTGACGGTGTGAAGGTGATCAATGTTCCCGGCAATCATGTCACCCTCTTGGATGAAGGGCATTTGTCGGAACTGGCCGATTCTTTCAAAAAAAGCCTGGAAACATTTTGTGCTACCAACATCAAAGACGGAATGGCGTCTTCTCGCTGAACCTCCCAACCTTGGGCAGGGAGAAATTCATGTCTGGCGCATCCAGCTTGACCGGTCGGAAGCTGATGCCGTCCGGCTCAAAGATTGCCTTTCTGCTGAAGAACATGACCGGGTGGCAAGCCTTCGCTTTATTCAAGACCGAAAACGCTTTGTCATCCGGCGAGCAATTTTGAGGCATTTATTGGGTTCATATTTGGACCTGACGGCCCGGAATGTTCGCTTATTTTCTGCAACAAATAAAAAACCCTTCATAGACGGTCAGAATGGGCCTTCTAGTATTCATTTCACCTGCAGCCACTCGGCCGACTGGGGACTGATTGCTGTTGCCCGCAACCGCGAACTCGGTGTGGACATTGAGTGCCACGGAACTTTGACCAATGTGAATCAATTAGCCGAAATCTGCCTGTCTCGAAATGAAATCATTGAATTCTCGAAGTTTGCCGAAGATGCCAAGACAAAATGTTTCTTCGATGCCTGGACTTGTAAGGAAGCCTTTGTCAAGGCGATTGGAACAGGCTTATCGTATCCGCTTAAAGAAATTACTGTGTCGATGCAGACAAATCAGCCAGTGAAAATTTTGAAAGTAGAAAACCATGTCCGAGCCGGGGAAAGGTGGAAATTGATATCTCTCGATGTGAAGCCGGACTTTTCCGCAGCTTTGGTATATGAAAACAGGAAAACAACATTGAAGTTTTTCGAGTGGATATGATTCCAAATTTGAAGTTGATAAAAAAAAGGCCAATCATTCAAGATTGGCCCCGGCAGAGATTTATTTTTTAAAGCGACCTACTTCATGCTCCTTTGACGCAGGATTCGAATCGTGCTTACACCAACCGGCAAAAGCAACAAAGCACCGGCGATGATAGTCGTAGGTTCCGGCACCAAAGCTGAAATTCCTCCATTGGGTGTGGCGAACCCAGAACCGCTGGGCGGACTGATAACATGACGAGATGTAACAGTTTCATAATACCCGGAGCTGGTATTATCATCCGCGAGTATTCGCCCTGTGGTGGCCTGACCGCCGTACATCGACTCGTCAAAACTTGCATGCAAGCTAGTCGTGGCCAAAATTGCCGCAAATCCAGAAATCGTGCAAATTTTGTAAATAGTTTTCATGTTTAGCTTGTTTGTATTGTTATCTCTCCTTGAGAGAATGCATATTTGTAAATTATTTGTTATTATTCATCTATCCAATAAAAGGACATTCATGTTCGCTTTTGGGACAAGGCATTAAGTATTTCAGGTTCCCATTCTCGCCCGTTCGAACAGTTTTCTTTCCTCCGGTAGTAGATTCGATTTTAAGGCAAGGTCAAAATATGGCTTCGCTTTTGTCAGATTTCCGTTCGCCTTTAAAATCAGGCCGTAATAACCGGCGATGGAAGGTTTTTTAAGTTGTTGCGGGCTAAGTTTTTCAATGATTTGAAGTGCCTCGGCGTATTTTTTTTGCAAATAAAGTGAAAATGCATATGTAGATATGTATGATTGATTATCGGGAGCTAATTCATATGCAGCTTGCGCCATCTCATTAGGTTTCAATTCTTGTGCATCCAGCAGCAGGGCACACATCGTCAGATTATTTTTTATTGTAAAATCCGTCGGAGCCCATTTGAGCTGTTGTCCGAACAACATCATCAGCGGGCGTGTCCGGCCGCTGTTAAACAATATCTCCACCAGCGCCGTGTTAGCTCCTGGATCTCCAGGATATTTATCTACGATATCCCAAAGGATGTCTTCGCCTCTGCTCTCCCAATTCCATTGAGCGATCAGCTTAAGAAGCTCCACCAGGTTAGTTTTTTGGTTCTGGCATAATGTCACTGCTTTTTGCCATTCGGTGTCACTGGTCGCGTTTAAGTTTAATTCCTTCAATGCCCGGGCCAGAAAAGCATGACGCAGAAATTCATGATCCCCCCAATTTGGCGCACTGTTGGTGAGCCAGATTTGCAAACCCGGCCAATCCGGCTTGAACACCAAGCATTGGGCGATCAAAACCGATGTCGGGTAGTTGGTTTGTATGTCCGGCGGCAGGGTGCGCAGCCATGCCAGATTTCCCTCCAACGGAGTACTCGCCGCCATCCATGTTGCCAAAGCACTGATGTTGATAACATTCTTGGCCGCTACATGCTGGGCTTCCGCCAATGCCGGCTTTAATTCGGCACTTCCGGCTTGCTTCAGCAAGTTAAGACGTAGTAACTGATCACTGAAAGAGGAATTGGTTTGTAGCACGAGTTTTTTGGAGAGAGCAACAGCGGTTTGCGTTTGCTGGGATCGGTTTGCGTCTGCTATCAATTCGCGCAAGGCAATACAACAAAGAGCGGCATTGGCGGGATCGTCCGCGATGCGATTCAGAATCGTTCTGGCTTCAGCCTTATTGGCTGCATTGTTTCCGCGCAGACGCACCTTCGCCAGATTCAGTTGGATGGCCGGCACCTTGGGTTGAAGCCGCATGGCCTCGAGATAATGTGCTTCCGCCTCTGCGAGTTGCCCGCCCACTTCAGATGCAGCCCCGGCGACGTTATGAAATTCAGCTGTTTTTTTCCCTTCCATGCTGACGGAAGCAAGAACATTGGTGGCAGAGCGATACTCGCCCAAGATGAGGGCTGTTTGTGCCATGGATAGCTTGTCCTCCATCGAATCTGGATTCAACTCCACCACGCGTTTACGAAAAGCCAGGGCGAAGGGGGAATGCTGGGCGGTGAAGATATTTGCCTGCATGCGCCATGCCTCCACATTGTTAGGGTTGGAACGCAAAACTGTCCGCAAGCAGAACAATGCATTCTGCTCTTCTGACTTGGCCAGAAATTGCTGCGCCATGCTGATGAGGTGCGCCTCTTTTCTGACTTTGTAGTAATGATAAGCAGCCCATCCACCCAGTAAAATGGCAATGCAACCGATGATGATGATGATTTTTTTACGCATATTTCAATGATTCATAATGTCGGGCGTTAAATCCGCTCAGGGATTGTGTTATGGAGTTTGGCTGTCCAATGTGCGATTTTGAAAACTCCATTCGCTCAAGCGAACATTCTGTTGTCCGGCCAGTTCCCGCACTGCCGCCAACGATTCGGGATTCAAGCCGGCCGTGATGATGATGCGGCTGATTTTATGGCGAGGAATGACCTGGGATAAATCCTTCAACCCGCCCAGCACAATATGGCCGTAAACCCATTTTGAATGCAGCGTCGGCTCATCGTCAATCAATCCGACAATCACTTGTCCGTCGGAACTTCCATAATCATTAAAGCCATGCTCTTTCAAAAAAAGCTGGCATCGTCCCCCCGCTCCATAAAGCACCACACGCTCCAAGTCAGCCTGAGTTGAGTTATTCGATTTCAAATAGAGCACGGTCTCTTCAACACAACGATAAAACACCCGCGATGTCAATATGGCGGCGTGACCGATAGCACTGACCACGAGGGCGCGGACCAGCCATTTCAAAACCCCGCCTGGTTCAATGATCAATGCAATCGCCACGCTTAGGAACAAGCCGGCCTGCAAGGTGAACAGGAGCATCAAGACATCGAGAATCCTCGCGCGCGTCCAAACAGTTACATATGTCCTTGAAATGGCGAGCAAGGAAAAAGTGGGCGTGACCCAGATGGGCAGGTCGAGAAACCAGGCATGCCAAAAAGATTCTTTGGGGCTTTCAAACAAACGCATGGCAATCGCCAGCGACCCCGCCAGGCAAAACATATCCCAGAACGGGTAAGCCAGCGCCTTGATCAGGGAATGCGCAGGCCGGCGCAGGCCGGTCAGCAAAACGCGACCGGTTTCCCGCAGTTCGATTACCGCCATGTGACGCAGCAACACATATACACATGCCAGTAAAACCAGCAGAACAATCCCCGCCTCCCGAGACTGAAAAGTGGTCAACAGCAATCCGAACAAGACGAAAGCAGCATTGATGATGAAAAGTGTCGTGGCCACCCGGCGTGTGCTCAGTCCGGATTTAAGCAACCGGTGGTGCAAATGCTCCACGTCCGGTTGCATGATGCCGACATGCTTTGCACCCGCCTCGCCCTTCTTCAAAAAACGACGCACCGAACGTCGCCAGATAGCTAGCAACGCGTCATAAATGGGTACGCCGAGGATCAAAAGGGGAATCGTCATCGAAAGGAAAAATGTGTCTTTAGTGAAGGTTTGCAATGAAACCACGCCCAAGACAAATCCAATGAACATGCTGCCCGTGTCACCCAGAAAAATTGTCGCTGGATGAAAATTGTAACGCAGGAAAGCGAGGCAGGCCCCGATCAGTGCCACGAGCATAAATAGGACTCCGGGGACATGACCGAGCAGCAGGATGCCACACAAACCCGTGGCGGAAATGACCGCAAGGCCGGAGGCCAGCCCATCCAGCCCGTCAATCAGATTATAGGCGTTGATCACGGCCACAATCCATATTACGACCAGCGCTCCATCCAGAAACGGCGGCAGGTTGTAGCCGAAAACATTTCCAAAATGGGTTCCTGAAAGCGAAATGCACAAGGCGGCGGCAATCTGCCCGAGCAGTTTCTTCCAGGCGCTTACTCCCCGCACATCGTCCACCAATCCGACGGCCACCAGAATGAGCGAACCGGGAATAAATTTCTTCCACCAGTGAAGATCAACTTCGCCGGTCCACCGGACCAGCGCAAAAATACAGGCTGCATAAAAACCGATGACCACCGCCAGGCCGCCTCCGCGTGCGGTGGGATGTTTGTGGGGCCGCCGTTCGTTGGGCAGGTCAACAACGCCAAACCGGACGGCCAGGCTTCGAACGACCGGTGTCAGAAAATACGTCGTAATGAACGCCGTCATAAAGACGCCGATGTATTTGTAAAAATCTGCGAACATGCGGTTTATTTTTCTGAACCCAATGGCTGTCCTCAAAAAACGGCGGCTAGCCTACCAGCTAAAGAACAGTTAAGCGGAATCATTCAGGAATTTCAAGCAACTCCGCCAGACGTATGCAATTCGAAGTCGCCTGAAAGTGTTGACGGGCAAAATCCAGCGCCGCCCGTCCGCGTTTGCTGCGTTCCTCTGGATCGAGCCCTTGCCGGATGGCGGCCAGCAATCCGTCCGCATCATTTTCCGCCACCACCCAGCCGCCGCCTGATTCTTGGATCCAACGGGCGGTTTCACAACGGTCGCCGCCCACAAAGAGCACCGGCCGGCCAACGGCAAAACTACCCTGCAATTTGCTGGGCACCATGAGACCCTGCCAGCCGGCATCAAGGCTGGCCAGATGTACGTCGCCGGAGGCCAGATGCGCCCGTAGTTGGGCGCGCGGCACATACTCTAAAAAATTGATCCGGCTTTCGGGATTGGATTTTGCGAACGCTTCGATTTCCGCCCGCCGCTTGCCGCCTCCGCTGAAAACCCAGCGCGGACCGGACAAGCCCAATGTTTTGGCCGCCCCAAGAAATTCCTGAAAGCGATGTCCCAAACCCATATTGCCAGAATAAAGAAAAACTGTCTCTTCAGCCGCCCATCCCCGCTCAATCCGCAACGGACTTGGCCCGGTTTCCGGCGCAGCGGAAAGTTCAGAGTCACTCCATAGTGGAACAGAATGGACTGGTTCTTCTTTTGCAATGCGGGCGTCGCTCTTCGCACAATAACGGGCGACATTTTCCGCCATCACCGGCCCCAAGGCAAAAACTGGATTTGCACCACGCAATTGGAAACGGGTGAGCCATTGCAAAAATTTCAACGACCAGCCGCCTTGCGAAAGGCCGTGGGCAAACATCACGTCAGGGTAAAGATCCATGATCCAGTGCGCATGGCGGCAATGATGCCATTTGGCGGCCAGTTTGCCCAGCACACCGACGTAAGGCGGCGTCGTTAAGCATAAAATCAAATCAGGGCGCGGCCGTTCGTGTAATAATACCGCCAACAGGGGAAAATAAAACGTTGCGTAGTCGGCCAGTTTGCCGATGAATCCGCGCCGCCCGAAACCGGTCGCTGGCAGCCTCAAAATTTCCACGCCATCCATGATTTCGCAGGCCGGAAAAGTTCTTCCTCCGTCATAGGACCGGCGTGAACAAATGACTTTAACCTGATGTCCACGCTGGACCAGTACTTGTGCAAGATCATGCAGATATTTGCCGGTCGGTGCCACGTCCGGCGGATAAAACTGGTTGATGAGCAAAATGCGCACGAAAATATCCGGGGTGGCTTCCGTAAGAAAAATCTCGGCTTTCTTCAGCCCGCCCGATTTACCGTCACCATTTTTTCCAACTCGAGCCTGAGTGCGGCTTTGGCCTGCTCCGGATCTTTCATGCCGGAAATGATGACCTCGACAACTTTTTGACCTTTATTGCCCCGGCCGGCCCAGATGGCGCGCACCAGATTGAAACGGGTCGAATCATGGTCAACATAATCTTTGCTTTCCACGCCAGCTTCCCACCGGCAATGAAAAACCTGGATCGGGCCATTATCAGTTTGAAATACATAACTGCGGATGGGCAGATCCACGCCATTGATGTTCATGATCGTCAGTTCCGGCCCGGCGACCATTTCCAAGCCGGTGGCCTGAAGGCAGATTTCCGGCGTGTGCCGCTTGGCCAGATAGCCCGCCACGCGACCAGGGAGCCAGTCGCAAAAGAAAACCTGCCAGTCCGTTCCATCCGGCTGGGTCCAGATCGCCTGATGACCTTCGTCGTAGCGCAATAGATTTCGCGATTCTTCAGGTATGGGAAGATCCCGCAACGTGGGATTATTGGTGGGGAAATTCAAGGTCCACGTCGGGCTGGGTTTGAAATTCGACTCCAAATGGCGATACCAAGACTGGACTCCCACTTCGACCGCCACCAGCCATAAGATCAGAGCTGGTGCGAGTATTTGTAATCCAAAGACACCGGCTTCGGAAGCCGGACACAAACCGGCGGACGGCGGCGCGGATGTTGCCGGCGTTGCCGATTCCTGGGTCATTTTTTTTGATTCTAATTTTTTAAACCAAGCGGCCAGCCCCCAGAGCACCAGCGTGCAGACGATGGCAATCGTCACTCCCGCCGGGTCATGATATTCAGCAATCGCCCCCACGCCTTTTTTTGCCGCGACGAATGTCAAGAAGCCCATGCGACCGACATTAAAAATCATGGACACTATGAAGCCGGCAGGAATCAGCAAACCGCGCCGCCACCGGCTTAAGCTGTAAAACTCTCCAAGAAATAGGGAGATCATCAGGCTGCTTTGAAACGATCGGATGCCGCTACATGCCTCGTCAATCCCTACGACGCCGGTGCTGACCTCAATGACGTTGCCATGAACAATCGTGGGAATGTCCATCCAGGTGAGCACCTCAGTCACGATGGCGGCGCTCATCCGCGTGAGTGTTTGGATGATTGGCTGTTCAATCAGGCTGGGCCAGGGGATAGCCACAAAAAAGAAAAGAGCTGGGAAAGCCAGTTTGCGCAGCCAGATCTTTCCGCCGCCCAAGTAAATGGCACACAAGGTCAGGCCAATGGTTTCAATCCCGAGGAGCCATTGCAACGGACGCCATTCGGGAGTTGCTGCTTCAATCAGACGGGTCGGCAAATAAAGAAAGGCCAGACCCATGAACGCGATCACCGCGAGCCAAAATGCTGATCCTCGGGCAGGCGGAACCCTGGGCGGGAAAGGCCATTGACGCAAAATCAAACCCGCGCTAAGCAGCGGCACCACCCAGCCGTAGCCGTATTGAGGATTTGTCGTCCACTCCACCTGCAAATTATCAATCAGCTGGAACCATAGATACGCCAATGGCAACAAGGCGATGATCCATTTGAGCTTGGAAGCATTGCCAGAAGGGCCGGCGCTGGAGCGGCTTTTTTCCGGCGGCACGGCAGGGGTGGAAGCATCTGTTACGGGCATAAATAATTTTTCCGGCTATTGTTTTGTTTCCGACAGATTTCCGATTGTGACCACATTTCGTTTTTTCGTCAACACGGCGGGGTTTCCCTGGTAAATTCCCGAAGGTTCAAGATTTTTAGTGGCGACCGAACCGGCGGCAAGGACGCTCTCGACGCCGGCTGTGACCCCCTGCCCCACCCAGGCGCTGGCACCGATCCAGCAGCCATCCTGTAAGAAGATTGGCTTGATGATCAAATCAAACGTGGACTTTCCGTAATCATGGTTGCCCGTGCAAAGAAATGCACGCTGTGAAATGCAGACATGGCTGCCGATGACAATCTGGTCGAGGTTCAACAGCCAGCATTCTTCACCGAGCCATACGTGATCCCCGATCGTCAATTTCCATGGAAAAGTGATTTTGACCTGCGGCTTGATCGTGACGCCGGTTCCAATCTTTGCTCCGAAGGCGCGCAAGATGGCGCATTTGACACGTGACAAGCTCAACGGACAAAGCCGGAATAAAATCAGGCTGACGAACAACCACAGCAGCTCGCGTGATCTGCCGGCACCACGATCAAAACGGGCCGACGAAAAGGTTGAAAGATCCACTGGCATGAATGAAAATTAATTAAGTCACTTGCACGCATTTGGGAACCGGCCCGCCCCCGGCCAGCCACTGGTACACTTCCAGCATTTGCCGGGCGATGGCGGGCCAGGTATAAGCTTGTGCAACAAGTTTGCTTCCTTGGAGTCCCATTTCGATTCTTTGTTCATCCGAAAGCGTCATTATCTGCTTCAGCCCTGTGGCAATGCCCTCCACAGTCGTGGTGATTTCGATAGCAGCCCGCGCCGTCACCAGTTCCGGGAAATTGCATTCCGGCGTAAGCAGGACCGGCAAACCGGCGGCGGCGGCTTCCAATATGGCCATGCTGAATCCTTCGCTGAAAGAAGGCAGCACAAAGACATCGGCTGCCGCCAGCACCCGTGCCTTGTTAGCACCATAAACCGGACCGAGAAATGAAACCTTCTTTTCCAAGGCGGATTCCCGGACCAATGAACGTAATTGCGTTTCATAGGCCGGCTGGCCGTTTCCAGCGATCATCAAGTGCCAGTCTGCAAAACCGGCTCCCAAATTTTTCCAGGCGAGCAATAAATTATCGAGCCCTTTCTTGGGATGCAGCCGGGAAAGAAATAAAGCACGGCGACGGCCTTTTAATTCAGGAAGCTGTTCAGTTAATGCTTCGCGATCGTGCTTCGGCCGCGAGCCATCCAACTCCACGCCGTTTGGAATTACGGCGATTGGATTGGTCAGGCCGATTTGTCTGAAATGGTCCGCCTCCGCTGCGCACAACGCGTGCAGACAGTTTGCCATCCGCAGATTTTTGCTTTCAAACAGCCACCCCGCCAGTCGTTTCTTCAACCGCGCGTGGTTCAAAGCCCATGGCTCCAACATCCCGTGCGGTGAAATCACCAGCGACCCCTTTGTTTCAACTGCGGATTTTCGTGCCGCAAAACCGGGATACATCCATAATCCATGACTGTGAATTATCCCCGATAACTTTGCACAGCCGCACAACTGTTCCACTAATCCGGGAGAATAGCCGAAGGAAGCCGGCCCGATGACATTTCCTGTTTTTAAGGGTAATGATTGATTCGCGCAATCGGCCGTTACCCATTCATCGTGCAGGCCCACCACGGAAGTGTTGGCTCCCTGATGACGCATGGCACCGGCAAAAGCCCACACCACGGGCGGAATTCCTCCACCCTGACGGGAAAGCCAGGACGTGACATGAACAACACTGGAAACGGCACCCGTCATTTTTTGATCGCTTGGATCGCGCGTGTTCATCAGGGCCTGTTGAGTTTCCATTACTTCAGCAATAATAATTTTAAGAGCAGGCGATCCCGCCACGTGGGCTTCGGGCGAAGAGTGGCCAGTGCCGTCTGCACCGCTTGCATCAGCCCGTCGGCAAAACGTTTCTGGTCCCCACTGCGAAATAATCTTCTGGCTCGCTCTGCCCATTTCTTCCAGGCGGGTTTCCGCCGTTTCTGAAGTTTCTGAAAGGCGCAGCATTAGATTCGACAGCTCTTCCACGTTGCATGGATCAAAGCTAAATCCATTGAGCCCTTCCTGCACCAGATCCTGCGCACAGCCGCAGCGATTGGAAACCAAGATAGGTAGACCGGAAGCCATGGCCTCGTTCACCACCAATCCCCATTGTTCGGTGGTGCTTGCATGGATGAATGCCTGCGCGAACCCATAATATGCCGGGAGTTCTTCATACTGCTTAAATCCTGGCAGCAGGACATCCTCGGCCAGATTGAGCGTGGAGATTTCAGAACTCAAAGCCGGGCGGAGGGGGTCCATCCCCGAGTAGCACTAGTTTCCAGGTTTCCGGCCGCGCTTGGCCGGGTCTGCGCGTTTTTTTGCCAATTCCCGGTAGCGTCCATAAGCTTGAATCAACCGGAAAAGATTTTTCTTCTCAACGAACCGCGCCGGAAGCCAGAAAATATTTTTCCGGCAAACCATGTTGACCTCTGACTTCTGCCTTGTGCTTTCTGCTTTCTGCTGCTTGTCCGGCAAAATATCCATTGTCCACGGCATCATAACCCTGAAATATTTTTGGGCCGGGCACCCCAAGCCGTGCAAAATATTCAGCATGCGGTTTGCCACCGGCCAGCCCGCTCGCACACAGTTTGAGGATCCGGCGCTTGAGCCATTCCTTCCACCAATGGCGCGACTCATCCCACTCAGTACTTTCCGACATCAAAATCGCCGGCACCCGGTGGATGACACACCATTGGATAGCGCCAAAAGCAACGGTTCCTGACCATCCAGGAATCACCACGACCGCAGGCCGGCAACGATTCAGTGCGGGAATGGATGGCCGCCACCAGTTCACGCACAGGTTGGGGCTCTTTTTCAAACAACGTCAACCGTTCAAAGCAATCCGCCCCCAATACGGGGTTCCAGCCATAAACTTTATCCTCCTTGAAAATTTCAACCAACGTGATGGCCAGCACTTTGCCTGCGGCCCGGAGGCGGGCAAAATGATAAGGCCCCATCCGGTGAAACAAGATGGCAACCCGCCCGTTTTTTTCACCGTTCAAGTCCATGCCGATATTTTCTGAATTGTGGAAATATTTTTCAGGCCGGCCGTCAGGAGTCTTTGCGTTTTTGCCGCAGTGAAGGGGGCTATATTTACTTGGGGAAATTAATGCACCGGCCGTCTAACTTTGTGAAATGAAGCCGGCCGTCTCATTCCGGGGCGATTCGAAACATTTGGCGCCATGGATTGTATCCGGCTTCCTGCTGCGGCCGTCCGCCGGTTCGGCGGACTGGCGGCTGGATTTGCCAGATGCGGCCAGTATTTATTTATGAACCAGATGCCCAGCACACCAAACACAAATGGATATAATGTGATCAACGTGATGTCGCGGCCCAGATTGAATGTCAGGATCAGCCCCAAACTGTTAAAGCGGCAGCCGGCCCAATCCTTGGATCGTCAAATCCAGCCGGGCCAGCCATGTCACCCACAGACTCATCAACAGCGCGGCGGCAGCCGGTCCGAAAATGCGGCCAAAGTTCACCACGCCTTGGCCAATAAAGCCGGTGGAAATGGTGGTATCCACACTGCCATTCGGCCCGGTGACTTTGCTTCCGCGAGCGATGGCGTAGTCCAAACCGATCAGGGGTTTGCCCCGCCACAATCCGCGCGGAATCGGATTTACCAATTCCGCGAAATAACGTTCTCCCCCAATTAACGTGGTATTTGCCGTTATCAATGAACGTGCTGACCCCAGCACAATTCCTCAAACATGTTCAGCCCTTGGTTATGCACTTTTTTTTGCGCACGCAAGTTAAGACCCTGCTCTTTGAAAGCGGCCGTGATGCTCATGTTGGAGCGGTTGGCGATGACGAATTTCATCCAGACATTGATGGCCAAAAAGCATGCTAGCAGGACAAAGCCTTTTCTAAAAACGCCCCCCCCGCATCCGTAGAAACACCCAGCACAATATGGCGGGAATCATCATGGCGAGCATTGAATTGCGCGTGCGGTCCAGGATGAAATACGGCCATGAGATGAGGCAGAAAATTATCGCCAGCCTTTGGATGCGGCGGTCCGTTGCCAGGGCCGCCACCACACCGAACATGGTCACCGACAAAAGTTGAAGATAGACGGCCAGAATCGCAAAACAATCGAACCCCGCCCCGATTTGCCCGTGCGACCAAGGACTGGCCTTGTAGCCGAGAAACGGAAAAAGGTAATAAATGACCTGATCCTTGAGCACCAACAATGCAATTACGAACAAGCCGATCCAAAGCAGGGCGGCTCCTCGAAACAATAAATTTAATTGTCGTTGAATTTCCGGATAGCCGACTCCGTGCTGGAACATCTGCATCACCCCGCTGGTCCGTTGTTGATAAGCATGATTGATCCGTTGGTGAATCATCGGGGGTTGCCACTAAAAAAACCGTTAGAAACCAGGCCACCTGCCACCAGGCAATGTCCAGCGTGCCCGGGGTGAACAGGTTGACATGATTATTGGCGTAGTCGTTATAAAATGCATCACCGACATACCAGACGGCGGTCGTTCCCAAAACCGCCAGCATTGGCAGTCCAATGCCGCTCTTGATATGCTCTCTGGCCCACCATCCTCCTCCTGCGAGTAAGGCGATAACAACCCAGAAGCTGATCGGAAATATGAAAAGAGTTTCAAACATGGACAAGCTTTAAGAAAAATATCCGGGCAGTTTCCATTAAATTTAACATCAAAGTAATCATGGAATATAATCACTGAACATAAAAGCACAAATACCCCCCCGTTTCCAATTCTCGGCTTTGAATCATTTTGTGCTGGTGATGCCCCTCATCATCTTGTTTTGAGTTTCCATTCCTAAAATATTCTCCAATTTGACCAGGTTTTCCGACAGCCGTTCAAGCGTGAACTGCCTGGCCTTAACCAGTGCGGCGGCGGACTGGCGGCGCAATAACTCCGGCTCCATCAAAAACCGCTGAAAAGTTGATGCCAGCGCCATGACATCGCGCGGCGGAACGACAAAGCCGTCCACACCATCTGTTACCACCTCTCCACAACATGGGGTGGTCACCACCGGTAACCCTTGAGCCATCGCCTCGAGTTGCGTCAGGGCAAAACCATCTGACAAGGTCGGCAGCACGAACACCTGTGATCGCTGATACCAGCCGGCGGTTTCGTCACGACCGGGCACGTCCATGAAATGTGAGGTTGCGCGGCGCAGCGGCCATCGCTTCATCCGATATGCCCACCGGCCCCACGACGTCAAAATGAATGTTTTCCCGTTCAAGCATTTTTGCCGCCGCCATCAGATACTGGATGCCTTTCCGCAAAATCACCTGGCCGAGGAACAAAACCCGCAGGGGAGATGGAGCTGAAAATCTGAAATCTGAAATCTGAAACTCCTTTTCTGAGTCTGCTCTTTGTCTTCCGGGTTCGGTTTTTGTTTCATAGCACAACGGCACGACCACCAGCTTTTCTGCCGACACCCCCTGTTGAAGAAGAGCCTGCCGGGAAAATTCGGAGTTCACCAAAATCCGGTCCGCCAGCGCCCATTCCCTCTCGCGACGGACAAAATATTTCTCCGGAATTTCAACGGCCTTGGACGTCCACCCGGGCCAGTTTTTTTTCCTCCGCCCGAACAAGGTCGGACTCCACCCGGTTGGGATCCATCTGGTTTTAAAATGCTTTTGACACCCTGAGCATGGCACCACTCCAGCGACTCCAAGGCTCCCGTGTCATAGGAAAAAAAAATAAAATCTGAATTCAACCCCGGGCAGCGCTTCAAATTTTCCCGCACTCGTATGGCGAACTTCCGACCAACTTCGATAAAGCCATGGTAGGCATTGCCAGCCTGCGATTGTTGTTTACGCAACAGCAGCTCCCAACCCAGCGCTCGCAAATTCCAGGAAACAATTTTTTGATCCCGCAGTTTCATTTTCTCCGCTTTCAGATTGTTTCCCTCGCGGCCCGACCAGTTCAGGATGGTATCGGCTTGCGAGCGGGCGGAGCGCTGTTGTTTTCAACTTGTCCGCTGTTGCCCTGATGATTGGTCCGGCCCAAAAGTCGGTATACAGTGTTTCTAGTCGGCCACTTTGGTGCAAGGCTCGCGCAATCGCATAATGTTCGCGTGCGCCGATTTGACTGCAAATCCATTTCTTGGAGACGGTGGTCATTGATCAGCCGTTGATGATTAAGCGCAACAAATCAGGAAATGAAACCGCCAGCGTAAAGCACATTAAAACTTGACTGTACGGCTGAAATCTAAAAAAAGAATTCCGGGTTTTTGTCGGGTTTTCCCGACAATGCTTAATTTAAAGGCCGCAGATTAAAGGGCGGTGCTGGAATGAAATTAGCGGTGATATGTGCGCCGGAAGCCGGCATGATGGCGGTCGTGCTGGCCGCAAGTGGATTTGCCAAGATATTTGTCGCGCCGGTCCATTTCGTAAATACTTTTCCAGTGAAATTACTTGCTGTTACAGCGACCACCTGGCCGCTTACATAAGCGCCGGAACCACTACCATAATTAACGGTCAGTGTATTGAAATTCGCCACAGCCGCGTTTGTGGTCCACTGGCTGCCGTTCCAGAAAAAAGTAACCACCTCTCTGCTTTTGACAGTCACCGATTGTGTTTTGGCACTACCCGTGTAAATGGGTACAGGCTGGGAATTGAAGGTGCCGTTGGAAAAAACCATTTGTGCGCCGGCTGGTATCTGACCCGCATCGGTATCCGAGAGATAATACTGGGTTCCGTTACTGTAAGGATACGTCAACAAATAACGCGAGCCCGAGCCATAACTGATCCCGTGAGAACCGCCGCTGTCAGTGAACAACCATGAATAATACAGATTGTTGGTATCCACCCACGCATACTGCGAACCATAATTGCCCGAATAAAATGTTGCGCCTATTGCGCAGCCGCTAAAGTCATTGGAAAAAAAGCGGACGTTTTTCATCCAGTTATAGCCTTGCAAAATTATGACCGCGCCATCATTTCGCGTCACCGTGTTGCCATAAAACTGAACTGATTCCACGCGATTGGGGTCGGTCGAACTTGTCCCACCTGCTATCTGAAGCAACATGGCAGGCTGCCCTGTGAAATTATTTGCCGTAATGACAATGTTGCTGTTATCGGACCAACCCTGATAACCCGCCATGCCCAAAACGATGTTAACGCTGTAAAATCCCGGAACACAATTAAACTGATTGCTGATAATGGTTAAGTTGCAGGCCGGCGTAGTTCCTATGCCATTACCACCCATTTGGTAAAAAACATTATTGGAAATGACATAGGGCATATTGCTATGTGTTCCACCGTTCAAGCTGATGAAATTATGATAGATGTTCGTGGCATAATTGTTGACAAAATAGGAACCCGCATTAGTTGGATATTGCAGATAGAACTCTTCAATCTGATACATGTTCGAGAAGGTGCACCCAATTATTGTATGGGCAAAATTGTAGTTAAAAGCCGTGGCATTGCCGTCCAAAAAGAAGCAATTAGTCACCAAGATGGTTTCATTGCGGGCGCTTCCCGTGATGCCTTTAATCATCTCCCCACGGAAGCGCTGAAATTTACAATTGATAAATTCCTTAAAGGTGTGCAGCGGTTCAGCGCCAACATCAGCCCCCGCAGCACAGGTACCGTCCCACCCCAACCCGTCAACTGTGTTATTCCATTGAGCCCCTTGATTTCCAACCAGGCCAACCTGCACTCCGCCATCAAATGTCAGCTTGTCCCAAATCAGCGGATAGTTATTAGTTATCGGCCCGTTTGCTATAAAAACCATGCCACGATTATACCTTGAACCCTGGAATTTGAAGGCGCCGGCGGCCGTAAGAATTGTTGCATCCCTGGATGCACCGATAAAATGCAGACCACCTTTATTAATAAGTATTCCAGCACTCAGTGGAATCCAATTCAATGCATCTGAATTATAGTTCGTATATTGGATCGCGGGAATCAAAAGAAAATTTCCAGCGGGGATGTTGATGATTGTATCTGGTCCCGTGGCCGCATTTACCGCCGCTTGGAACGAAGAGGAGTTGTCGGTGCCATACATGCAGTAAACCCCGTCGGCGCTGACCTGGGGAATATCGCCGGCAATGTTGATTGTGTTTTCATTCACCACGTCGGTGATGATGGCGATCAAATCCTGTGGAGCAGTAACGCGAACATTGTTCACGTTAAGTCCCGTATTCATTTTTCCGACCGCGAACAATTCAATCGTTTTGCCAATGTCGGCCGTTGTGAAAATGTTGCTGGAACAGGTCACCACGGTTGAATTACTGACAGTGCTGACCCAAATTTGGGCGCAATCACCCTTGGCGCCAAAATTCGCCACGTCCAGCGAGAGTTGCGCCTGACTTGAGATTTCCAATCCGACCAAAGGCCAGCAGAGCAACAGGATGAGTCGCAGCCCTGTCATCCACTCCTTGATCAAATGCTTAGAGTTCTTAAGAAGTTTTTGCATTAGCATGTTTCAAACGTAACAGTCAACAGTGTTTTAGCAATCCTTACGCCAATGCCCGACCATCAATTTTTCTGCCTTTCAAATCAATTCCCAAATATCGGGAAAATGGTGAATACAAATTTCTTAAAGCTCGAATTAAGGAAGCTGCAACCAGGTTTTGTATCGCGACCAGGGGAATGGCCTGCAGTATGAGATTCCACCAATGGCTTGCAACCACCAAACCGGTTCGTGAATCACCCAGCCAGCCCCCCGCTTGCAGGCGTATCTCAACTGTGAAAAAATACGGTAAATCATCAGTCCCAGACAATAGGGAAATGGACAGCGCATCCAGACGCTCCACATCTCGTTGCGCGAATGACGATGATGATTCTTCATCTCGTTGCGAGTTACCCCGGAATAATGATGTCGAATCGTAATCAACGGTGTGAACAAAACCTCTTGGCCGGCGGCTGCACATTGCAGCGCATAATCCGGCTCCTCATACATGTGGAAAAATTTTGGCTCAAAGCCCGGCAATTGCAAATAGGCCGAACGCCGCAACACCGCACCGGAATTGGCAAAAGAACGGGTTGGCCGCGCCGGACCGAAATCAGTTTGATTGAGTGTTTCAGGATATTCATCCGTCCGCTGTGGAAAATGTGCGATGGCCAGCTTGGGATTTTGTTCAAAAAGTGTGGCGAGACGGGCCAGGCAGTCCGGCTGCTCAGGATAGCTATCATCATCCAGCGCCAGCATCAAATCACCCAGCGCCTCCCTCATCATCCGATCACGTGAGGCCACCGACCCCTGTCCTGCTTCGTTGACAATCACTTTCAAATTTTTTATTTCAGCCCTCAGTATTTCAGCTTTCAGCATTTCAACTGTATCGTCCGTGCAGCCATCGGCGGTGATAAGGATTTCGGTTGGAGCCGGTTTTAATTCTCGCAGCACCCCGGCAGGTCCGGCGCAAATCTGCCGCCCGATTCCGGGTAGTGATCATGACTGAGAAGGTTATGAGGGATGTCACTTGAATAGGCAAAAGATGGTAATTTCTTAACCAGTCAAACTTGCATTCAAATCGGAAACCTGGAAATAATCCTGCAAAAAAACGACTTCATTTTTTCATTAAAGCCCGCCGGTCGCTTGCTGATTTTTACCACGCCCATCCCTTTGTCCACTGTAGCCACTATCAACCCATCCACCGCATAACTTTCCCCAATGTGTGTTCACAAATAATGCGATAGCCGTATCGCCGCAGAAGTTTCAAACATTGTGCATGAACTTTATAACCATGTGACGATATGAATATAAAGTCGAACAATCTTTTCTGGAGTGAATTTCTTGCGCCCAGCAACATTTTGTATTCATGGCCCTGGATGTCTGCATGCAACACGGCAACGCGTTGCAGCGCTTCTCGCTTAATAAAATCATCAATGGTTATGATGGGGGGGACTTGGCCGGGGCTGGCCTGCTTGCCCACCAGCGCGTGTTTAAAATGTCCATCAAACCCGTTAAACTGAAAATTACGCTGGCCGACCTTCAAATTCTCCGCTACACCTTCAATCATGTAATTGGTAGATCTTGGAATGGCTTTATGAAACCAGAGGGAATAATAAGCCCAATACGCCCCCAGCTCAATCATGACCCCGCCCGGTTGAATTCTAGTCAACACTTCGTAAAATACTTTTTCCTCTTGGGGTTCGTGATGTCCATGTAAACGCCTGACAATCTCCGTGTTAAACTGGTCGTAATAGGCATCGGCCAGCACCTTGATGCCATTATGCATGGTCTGTAGAAACAATCCATCAGCCGTCTTATCGACCAAACCGGCGGATGCCACTTTCGGAATGTAATCCGCATCGCGGCAGGCAGCGGCGATTTCAATTCGTTTTTCTTCAATATTTGTCATGATCCAAATTCTTAAAGGTTCGCGGTTGCAATGGAATTTTTTCCAAGCTTCCATTTCATGATGTCATGTAACTTTTGAAAATAGCTTCGGTCATCGGTCTTTTCCAAGACACCTGACATTAACCATGCATCGTTGACGCGACGAAATTCTGATTGGTCTTGCGCCAATGCATGCTCAATGGTCCGCCTGGGTGAAAAATCAAAATCAACGGGATCAACCCATCTGGCATCGGCTAAAAACCGCTCCTTTACAGTGGGATGGGCATGATAAACCGGAATGCAGCCGGCCCGGGTAGCGTTCACAAATTTTTCGGTGAAATAATTTGCTTCCACACAATTTTCCAGACATACCGCCACTTTATAATTTGATAGAAAGCGAACATGTTCTTCGTCCATGTGATCTTTACCTGGAGAAGTTCGGCTTGAAAATTTGAGGGTGGCCGGCGGATCCATACTTTTGGGAAATGCGGAAAAACCGCCCATGATTCGGGCCGGCCAAACAGTTCAACCGACGGATGCAGGATCATCTGGTTTCGCAACCGGATATGACGTTTCAAAAACCACGTTTGACCTCCAAAATTGCTGACACACGTCACTGCGGCCTCTTTAGGGGTCGACGATCGGGGCGTGGTTAAAGGCCCCCGATAGGTGGGATGCGGAACTTGGTACTTTGGATTCGGATTTCCATAAAAAATGTGTTCTGAATCATTCAGCACCCGCATTAACTTCCTGCCGACGGGATGTTGATTAAAATGACGATGCCAGGAGGGTTCAAAAGTGAACCAAATCTTGGGGCCTTTGAATTTTAACAGTTCCTCGCTTGGATCATAGAGCGCAATCAAGGCGTCCGCGTTTTCCAAGGGCAACCGGGATGAATAGGAAACGTCATCAATTGTAAAATCATCCCAATTCCGGGCATGAAATTGTTCCGACACAATCCGGCATTTATATTTTATTGTGTTCATTTCCTCGGCTTGCACAGAAAAAAAGCGTGAACCCTATCCTGCCAAAGCCCAACTCCTGGGCAGTTGATACAATAAATCGGATGAAGTTTGCGCGTGAGATTTTACCCACATTTCGGAAACATGGATCCACACGACCAGGGTTGCCGCCAATCCCCGCATGGCATCAACGTTTGTCAGCCGCTTGGAATGCGCTCTTGGTTCAATTGCGGAATGTTCCATCAGGCTTTGATTCGGGTCTGAATTGACATGCTTTTTCTGGATCACATCTTCGAATCAATATTCGACACAGTGCATGTCACATCATGGACCGGCTGGTACGGGCACGTTCAAACAAGGCAGTGCGTTCATTCCAGAAGTCATGGAGCGTCCGCCACAGGGCCACCCCCTCAAGCGAAGTTGAGGCACAGCAAAAAAGCGGCCCGATATCATGAATTTGCGAACGCCCTTCGCCGGCAAAGGACAACAGCACGTCTTCGCCGTTGGCCAGATTGGTCATGTCGTTCATCTCCAGCCGTCGGGCGAGTTCAAAAAGCCTTTCCAGATGCCGGCGGGTAAACGCATAGGCTCCGATGAGGACATCCACTTCAACATCTTTGCCGCTGACATGGTGGAACGGGCTTCCGTTTGAAGAAGCCGTTCCCGGCTGATACATATTGCCGGTCAGGCCATGCGGCACGGCTTCGTTGGCAAGCAGGCATTGAAAAAATTTGGCCCATTGCCGGGACGTAAGAAAAATATCATCATCCACGGAAAGAAAATAATCACCCGGCTCCTGCGCCGCCAAAACAAACCGGTAACCCGGACGCGTTGGCTTGACCTCGTCCACCAACACAAGCCGGTGATCCGTTGTTTTCACCCAGTCCACAATCTCTACCTTGCGGTTGCTGTTGGAAACGACAACCTTTCTGACAAAAGAATTATTTAATGCACCCTGGACAATCATTTGCAAATTTTGAGGGCGGTTGTGACTCAACAGGATGACCGTGCATTGCTTGCCATCACCAACAGACTCCGGCGCATGATGGCTTTTCAGATCCCTCTGTAACGCGATGTGCCGTGCGAATAATTGAACCGCCTCAACCCCTATGAAGAGCTTGTGCTTTACGCTCCGCCGCGATGGAAATGTCTGGAGCAGATACCGGTATTGTTCTGAAAGAAAAGATTTCACTGGAAAACAAGCATTCAAGTTCAGCCGGTCAGGGCATTCAATTTAGGGTCAAGCAGTTCTTCGTAAAGCTTCGTGTAACGCTGGGCCATCAGGGTGTCTGAAAAATTCCGGATGACCCTCTGCCGCCCGGCCCGGCCCATGTTCTGGCGTTCGCCGGGATGCTGCATCATCCACTGCAACATTCGCACCAGACCCGCCACACTGCCGATTTCCTTTTCCAGCAGGCCGGTTTCGCCGTCCGCCACCACATCGGTCAATCCGCCGGCGGCATAGGCGACCACCGGCGTTTCACATGCCATCGCTTCCATCGCGGTATTGCCGAACGTTTCCCCCAGGCTCGGCGTGGCAAAAACATCCAAAGCAGAATAAAAGGCTGATTGCAAACGCGGCGAGCCGATGCTGCCCATCTGAATCGTTTCAACCTGGGTGGCGTTGACAGGCCAGAGGCCGCCGCCCAAAACCACCAGAACAATTTCGCCGGCCGGAAAAGTGTTCAATGCTTTCAAAAGCAGCTCGGCACCCTTTCGCTTCTCGTTGAAATCAGAACAAGCGAAGCCGATGACAAATTTCCCTTCAGGAATTCGCAGGGCTTTGCGCGCCGCCGGCTTGTCCACCGGTTGAAATTGATTTACATCCATTCCGTAATGGATGGTGCGCACGGAACGCCCCGACTTTACCAGTGCCGATCGTTTGGCTTGGGCGGTCGTCCACTCGCTGTTGCCCACGAAATGTAGATTGGTCCGCTCATACCAATGGGCCTTGGTTTTGAAAAAGCCATGAGTGGCATCATGAGGCCGGGGATTTTTTTGTTGCGGACAGTTGCCGCACTCTTTGGTGAATCCGTCGCATGTTCCGGGATAATGACAGCCGCCGGTGATGGGGATCAAATCATGCAAGGTCCAGATCACGGGCAATCCCGGCGGCAAGGAATCCAAAAAACTGGGAAGATCCAACCAACGCGCCACCCAATGAAGATTCACGACGGATGGAAGCCTGCCAATGACCTGAATAGGTGTTTTCCGGATCCAGCCGGGGCTGGTTACAAAGCCACCGGGTGCTTCCCGCCGGCTGCGCCAGCTGATGGCCAGGGCGGCTTGATTGCGCCGGACGAAACTCTGGTTTTTAAACAGGGGAATGACGCTTGGATCACTCGAATCTCCAATGCCGTAATAGAAGTAACTTTCCTGTCCATTGCGGCGCAGAGCATCATGCAGCCGGCGTCCCGCAATGTTTGCACCACCGGCAAGTTGTGAGGCAAAATGGGTGATCATGAATTTCCAGCTGCCAGTGGTTGGGCGATTTTAGATCGAACGATATCCAATTCTTCGAGGGAAATATTCATCCGACCGGACTGCTTCCTGGATTGCCGCCAACGCGTCAATGCCCGCCAATATTCCGAAGCCCAAGTGAAATCAAACTTGGCGGCACCACCTAATATCAATTTCAAACAAACTCCATCTGCGTTTCCAGTTTTGGCCGTTCTCCGGCAGGCATGCCCACTGAAAAAGCAACGCGTTTCTCACATGCAAACGATTGGAGCGGTTCTTTCCATTGGCATTCCAACTGACATTTTCACGGTGCCAGACAATGCTGGCAGGCTCGTAAATGCATCGCCAGTCACAACGCCACGCCCGCAAACAAAGTTCGACATCCTCGTGATAGGCGGGATGAAACAACCGGTTAAATCCACCCAACTTTAAAAACTTACAGCGGTCCACCGCCATAAACCCGCCGGATGTGAAGAAAGTATGGCTTAACCTCCTGCCGCTTTAAATCGCTCGACCAGTCATAAAATCCATTTCGAAATTCAATCCGCGACGGCCCGCTGGTGAACTCCTTCCCTTCCCAATCATAGCTGCAGGCCGAGGCGGAAAAAAACATCAGGCGATTGCAGGTGCCGCATCAATGGCGCAAGAAAATCCGGATGCCAACCGCAGATCGTTGTTTAAAAAAACGATGACGTCCTCATCCCGTTTTTTTGCCAGCCAGTTGTAGGAAAATAAAAAATCATTTTCCGGAGCGACCTCCACCAACACCGACGGAAATTCCTGTTTGATCCATACCACATCCGGATCGGTGCTGCGATTATCAAGTACAAGCACGCGACAGCTCCCCGAATAATTTTTTGCGGCGACGCAGGCCGTGGGCAGCAGATGTTCCAGGTGCTTCCGGCCATTGAAATTCAAGATCGCCAGGCAGACTGTTTTCATTAGTTGCCAGCCAACGATGTCAGCTTTTCTATTTCGCCGACGAGCACGCTCTGAAGACGATCCGGGTTGAACAAATTTTATGCAGATTTGTTGCCTCTTGGGAAAGCTGTTCCCTACGGTTTTGATTTCCGGCCAGTTCACGGGCGGCGGCAACCACGCACCCCGCATCTTCGCGGTTCACCATCACCGCGCCGCCGTGCTTCTTGGCAACCTTGAATGGCGTGCAGTATTCCGGTCCCCAAAGAATCACCGGCTTGCCAAAGGCAACATAGTCCAAAAATTTGGTGGTGAAGCTCGTGCGCATGAATAGTTCATATTCCTTCTCGAAACTCATCACCACCAACAATGCATCGGCCCCCGCCAGCACCGCTGCCGCTTCCTCCGGTGGTTTGAAACCCAGATAGATCCCCTTCGCCTTGGCACGTTGAATGATTTCCGCCGGCCAGTCGGCATTGGGACCGACTACGATTATTTCCAGATCGCCGGCTGCTTCAATTTTTTCTATGAGTGAGCAAAGCATCCGTCCATAAAACCGCTCCACAGAGCCGACATAAACCAGCCTGAACTTGCCGTTCGATGGTGGCGAAGACTTTACGGGAACACGATGTTTGCCTGGCATCGGATAAATCACATGACTGTTGGGATGAGTCCCCAATACTTCCTGCATACCGTCACTGGTGCAAAAGGCCAGATCGCATTCTTTGTAAAATTGCCGGTAACGCCGGCTCAAGGCGTTGCATGTCCAGCGATGGCCAAAATGCCCGTTCATGATGGGAAACCAGTCTAAAAATAATCCAGCCAATGGTAAATTGTGACGTTGCGCCACGCGACGCGACACCTCACACAGGCAATTATGAGCCAACCCTAATATGACGTCCGGGCGGAATCGCTCCACTATTTCATCCAGTTGCCGCGGTGCCGTAAAAGGCCATACCATGTTTTCAAAGTCGGTCACCCACTTGGAAAACAGTGGTCCGAACCGCGATCTGCGCAAACGGTATATCGGGTAAGGCAGGCGCAGTCCTTCATGTGGCAGCGGGGCGACGAAGTAATGATTATTGGTCGCCACCAGCAATTCAAACGGACTCCGCTCAATCAAATGACGGTGCATGACCAGCCGGACTCCGCAATAATTTTCCGGTGGTTCCGGGGGTGATGTGCAAAACGCGGATTTTCTTTTGTCCACTCACAAATTTATTTTGAATAACCGGCTGATGTCTTCCGGGAGCACGCGCATGTCGGCGGTCGTTTCATCACCAGCCGCCCGGGCTTGAAGGCGCTGAAATTTATAATTCAACTGACCAGCCAGAACCAGATAGCATGGCACCGTTTTGGCCAGGGCGCTGATTTCATAAATCACGGCATTTTCCTTCGCGAAAATCATGTTCATCAGTCCGGCTCCATGCGGTCCCATGATCGCTTCCGTGTTGGAAAAAAGCTGCAGTTGTTCGAGCCAGGTCAAATCTTCCAGAACCATCGGGTCAAAACCGTGTTCCTTCAATGCAGATTGCAACTCAACCTCGTTGACGATCCGCCGACTCAAGGCTTTCTGGCGTGAAACATAAATCCGGCGTAAAGGTGTATGCGGCTGGTCGTCCAAAAAAAAATTCTTTAAACGACCTGCAACCTGGCGGATGACTTTTCCCGAACCCAGCGTGCTATGGCCAACCGGCGTCGCGAACCAGAGACATTCGATCCGCGTGCGAATTCCGGGCGGTTGAAATTCCAGTTTTCCGACGGGGATGCCATATGCTTTCAATGACTCCAATTGAAAAGCCCGCGGGGTTTCGTTGATCAAAAATCTTGTATTGGCGGGCAGATATGGCAACGCATTTTCCAGGCGCGGCAAAACATCATGAAACCAGTGGTAATATTCTGACGACCACAGGCACTGCAGCGAATACCAGTTTCCGTCAAGTCGCCGCTGTTTCAAAAAAAAACGGCGGCGATAAGCCGGATGTTCCTGCAACAAGGGCAGCCACCAGTTGCCTTCATAACAAACCCGTCCGTCAGGCAACTCAACAATGCCGGTTGCATCGCGGATGAATGCTCCTTCGATGGCAATCAACGTTTGCGGCCGCTTTAAAAATTCAAGGTGCCTGGTAAATTCATTCTGGGCCGCCGCATCATCGCCAAGATGAGGTTGCGTTTCCTCAATCACAGGTGGAAATAATTCCCTTACCGGCAAGCCTTGACTCACCGCCCAAGCGGTTACATCCATGCAGATTTCCGGTCTGGCGCTGTAAAGAACACGCCGGATCACTCCTTTTGGAAGATTGCTCACCATGGCCGGTTTTGTGAACTGGAGATGTAACAGTGTTCCGCAACCGCCTGATTCATGGCCAAACTCACAAAAATATCTGCGTCAACAGGCTATTCACTTTTTACGATTTGCGCGAGCACTCTTGCCAGACACTTGTCGTCATGTTCTGCTGAATACTCACTGAACAACGCCTTCTGGCTGGCTGGTTGCAACTTCTCTCGATCAAGCCCGTTCAAAAGTTCCAGAATGGAATCAGCGGAAAGCCGGGGCAATATCCAGCCCAGGCGAAACTTTTTTACCCGCTCGGCCATCAAAAATCCCGGGCTGACAATGACCGGTTTTTTGAACAATGCCGCCTTCGTCATCAGATTGCTGCTGTGGGCAAAATTATCATAGGCCGCAAAAATCACATCGCACGCCGCCACCGCCGAGTTGAAACTGGTTTCATCTGGAATCAGCTTGGGCCACAACAGGCAATTGTCATGATTTTCGCTCACGAACTGCTGGACAAAATTCCATTCGGACTCGGAATAGTCATTTCGCGGGAGTTCTCCACCAAAAACGAAAAACCAGTCTTGCGGTTTTTTTTCGACCGCATGCAACAGGTGAAGAATGCCTTTGCGCTTTTGGAGCACTCCAAAGAGGCCGCAAGCCATCCGTCCCGCCGACTTGGTTTTAATCTGCTTTGCCAGTTCCGATTCCGCATCAGGAAGTGCCGTGTCTGTAAAATCCGGCAGCCGCAACACCGGCTTGCCGGTCTTCCGCTCCATTGCTTCCACTATTCCCTCGTCCAATGTCAAAATCGCCTTGCAACGGCGGGCCAGCAAGGGCGTGTAGGACGGAAACAAGGTGTCGCGCAACAGATAACGGCGCGATTGCTTCATTCTAAACTCATAAGGATGCAAATACAGTCCCACCCAGGAATACGGAAACAAATGGTCGATGATTGGCCCCAGAACAAATCTTTCCATCAAAGGTTCCATCCAGATGATGACCGCCAGGTCAATCTTGACCAAGCCTCCCGTTTCCGCGTGTTTCAGTGACCTGGCGAGGTGTTTCCATTGAGAAATTTTTTGCCGCGCCGCCGCGAATCCTCCCGGTTTTGCAGACGTGGTGCAAACTGGCAGCGGATGAATTTCCGGATTCATGATGGCATAACCCTTCAAGAATTCGCGGGCGGCATCCGGCTGCGGACAAAAGCCGGCCACTTTGACATCTGACATCTGGGCCAGAGTTTTCCAAAAGATGGCGAAATAAATTCGTGAATGCCCGCCCCAGACCGGATCAATCAAGGCAATAACACGGCGTTTTTCCATGCTGATCAAGTTTGATCACGATCCGCCAATGGCAGCAGCGCGAAAAATTTCGGCCGTTTGTTGAGCGCAATTTTCCCATGTAAAACGCCTGACGTTTTGCCTGCCCAACGCAGTAAAATGTTCACGCTCGCCGGCTTCCAGAAATCTGGTAATTGCGCTGACAAGTGATGCCGGATCGCGTGGCTTGAAAAAAACAACGCTGTCCCCGCCAATTTCGCGGAACGCGGGAATGTCACTGGCGATCACGGGAACTCCCATGTGCTGGGCCTCCAAAAGTGGGAAGCCGAACCCTTCGCAAAGCGATGGGAAAATGAATGCCAATGCCGACTGATAAAGCCCTTTCAATTCTGCATCGCTCACACGACCGGCATGAATGACTTTGGATTCGACTCGAAGTTGACGTAGTACCTGATGTTCAGATTCGGAAAATTGCGCTCCCACCACCTTTAAATTTAATCGCCGTGGCCAGTCCTGTTCCGCCACCGCAGCTAGTACCGTGGCAAAATTCTTGTAGCCCGCCCGGTCACCGACAAACAAGACATAGGGACTTTCATCTCCGGCCTTTTCCGCCGCCACTCCGAAATCCTGCAAATGATCGGCTCCATGATGGATCACGGTCACTCGACTGGAAACCTCAGGATAGGTTCGTACCAGATCGTTACGGGTTGCCTCTGAGATGGCGATGATGGCCGTCGCATTTAAAATGCATTCTTTTTTTTGGATCACATGCGGTTCCAGATCCGCCGGAAAAAGGTCTGGATGACACTCAGCGATCATGTCATGGACAGTCACCACCTCCGGCAAACCGGGAACGGGCGAACGCGTGAAGAAGGTTGAATGAAACACTGCTGCTTTGGGTAACCGAGTGGAATGGAAAAGGGTTTTGAATTTGCGCCGGGCACGCCCCCAAATATTTTGCCGCGACACCGGAAATTTTTCCGTTCGATATATTAAATCAGCCTTTTGTGGCAGCGATGCCTTACTCGGCTGGTTGAAAAAAATCGTGCAGCTCAAATCTTCCGGCAACCGCCGGAGCATCTCCAGATAGTAACGCTGAACCCCTTTCTGTCCGGAGTTTTCAAAGGCGATTCCGTCTATCAAAACTCGTCGCGAATCCATCAGTCTTAAATATATTTTGGAAATGATTGCAAAAAAATCAACCCGGCGGTGGAAAGAATCATTTTACCACTTGCTTTGCAGTAGTGAGCCTTTTGATGTGAGCCTTTACTCTAATTTTGGTTGCAGCAATCCAGAACCGAAATGTACTTTTACAAACTAATGCGGCATTTACCTGATTCACACAGCCTTCAAAATCATTCTGCGCCAACAGATGCCTGGCCATCCAAAGGCCCGCTTCCGCTGAGCGATTTAGCGCAATGGCTGAAAGCCGCTGTCCTTCATCCTCTAGCAGGTGGTTTTTCCAGATGCTTATCGCCTTGGCATGATCACGGATGTTTTCGCCGCTGCGTATTTGATGTGACGTGGTCGCGTTTGAATGATTACGCCAAGATGCCAGGATTTTGGGTTCGTAAAAAATGGGGAATTTATTTGCGATGCGAATCCACATCTCCCAATCCAAGGTATGGCTCAAATTGGGATTAAATCCGCCGATCTGCTCATAGGTGGAGCGGCGCACCGTGATGGCTGCACATTGGAAACGTTCCTCCCTGATTAAAGGTTCCACAAAGCGTGGCAATACCCCCGACGACGCCATTTCTAATATGGACAGCCGGTGCCAGTGGCCATTTTCATCGCAATAGGAATGACGGCAGCAAGCCGCCCCAACTTGAGGATTGGCTTCAATGCCGCGTCTCAACGATTCATAAAAACCGGGGAAAACCAGATCATCTTGATGGAGAATATGAATCCATTCGCCGTGGGCGCGTTCAATGCAGGTATTCCAGCATCCGGCCAATCCTCGATTGACCGGACTGCGAAAAACTTTTACCCGGTCACCGGCAATTTCCTGAACCATCGCCGCCACATCCACGCTTGGCGAGCAATCGTCTATAACCTCAATCCGCATCTGGTCGGGGCCGGGATCTTGAGCAAGCACTCCGCGCAAGGTTTGTTCCAAATAATCTTTGATCGGATTATATGTGGGCACTATTACTGACCAAAACGGACGTGATTTTTCATTTTCAGTTAGTGTTGGAATCCTGATGGGCATTTCAAAATTCATGACTTAGCTTATAAATTCGCATTGTTATTTTAAAGCATTGCGAGTTGATTCCAAGTAAGCATGGCCCCATTTCTGGCATGGTTCCAAATGATTTCCTTCAGCCCATTCGTTCCAAGCATTGATAAAAACAATCGGTTCATCTGGATGTATGTTCTTCGCCTTTTGCACGCTTGCCGCCAGCCATTGTTCATATAACTGTGGCGTGCTGCCTTGAAACATCGTCGCACCTAATTGTCTGCGAGCGGTATTATCCCAGGCTGGGGTTACGCAAGGGAAACGCAGGTAGGGTACGTTTGGTTTGGCCAACATGTTCTGCATGAGATCTGAATACGAGTATATGCCGTGTTCTAAAAACCAAGGCTGTGAGAACCCTAATTTTGCAGCTAATCGTTGAATTCGTGGACGTCTTGAAAGTTTATAAGTTAACCAGTTTGGCTTTTGCCGTTCCGGATAGGCATTGTGATCAGGCGCAAATTCAACCGACCCGTCCAAATTAAATTTCTGCGACATTCCATTTTCAGTTGCAAAGCTATCGACACTGCATATAAAAATATCGCCTATTCCGAGGCGCTTGGCTTCATCTCGCCACAGTTTGACCGTACGAGCAGGGTCTGGAAGTCGCGATAAACGATATACTAAAAAAAGCGGCCGCCCCTTTACTCGAATATAGCGTGAATCACGAAAAATTTCCGCCAGCCACCGGATATGATTTAAATCGTCTTCAGGACTGTAGTTTTGAGCTATTAATATCTCCTGCTCTTGCCCGTCCCAACGTCGGTTCCAGTTTTCGTTGGCCCAGCAAAGGCAAAAGGGAAAATCAGGTTGGCCGCTGGAAAGAATATCGTTGACCGGTCGCTCCAACAACTGCCGTCCGTTGAACCAGTAGTGGTAATAGCAGAAGCCGTGGATGCCATATTCTCGCGCTAATGCGGCTTGAGCCGCACGCGTCTCTGGCAAGCGCAAGTCATAAAAGCCAAGATCCGCTGGCAGTTGCGGCTGATAGTGCCCTTTGAATGAAGGCTTGGCCTTGGCGACATTCGTCCATTCGGTAAATCCCTTTCCCCACCATTCATCATTCTCCGGGATGGGATGAAACTGCGGGAGATGAAAGGCAATCGCGCGTATGGATTCCGCCATCATTTATTCGATTTTTTTTGATGAACAAAAACTTCTCGAAACTCGCCATCAATGCCGAGCGATCGGTCCCGGATAGAGTGAATCATTACCGGACATTGGCCCCATTCCTGGAGTAAAAAAGGCAGTTCCATTCCCCATTCAGTAAACACCAGGGAGCCACTTCCATCAATCGGGTTGCCATGATAATCTGGTTTTTCTAAATGCTGAAGTTTGCCGTCTTTTATCATGGCTCGAACCACGGTTTTTTTTTGTACGGAACCAGGGAACAGTAAAGATATGTGCTCCCCCCGGTTTCAAAGTCCGCATGATTTCGTTAACAGCCGTTCCGACATCTGGCAAATGTTCGAAGACGTCAGAAGTAATGACTAAATCAAAACTTTCATTTTCGAACGTTTGTGCCAGCAAGTCCTCACACCGAAAGCCTTTGTGGATTTGGCCTCTTGGAATGTCTGGAAAGAAATGAGTAGGAAGATACGCTTTACATTCCCGTGCCAGCTTGTCGGAAAGCGAGCCACCGGGAGACGATTCATGAATCTTTAACTCCCGCCATTTTGGATAAAGTTCCGCAACCACCGACATCAACGCCCGCCAACGTGGAATGCTCTGGCAGTTCACACATCTGTATTGGTCACGCAACCAAGGCCCCTCCATTTCAAAATAAACCGGGCGCTCACAAATCGTGCAGTAACCGTTGTTACCCTTTCTTCGCAACTCATGCCACGTTCGGCTTATCCTGCTTTTAATTCTCGCTATCATACTGGCCTTGGTCTTTAAGGCTGGATTCTAATTCCTGGCAATTGACGGCCAAAAACTGTTTTGCTTTAGCTTTTCAATAACTAGCGATGCTGGAAGACTGTCCAGTGAGCTTGGGTGGCGTAGGATCATCTCATCTGACCGGCCGGCAAAAAGCCCTTCGTATGGTAGAAAGCTGTCCTCACCACGATAACGGCTGAAAAGGATCAACCCCGGTCGTTCCAGCGCATTGGCCATGTGTGCCAGTGCGCTATCTATGCCAATGAAAAAACGGGCGCGCCTGATGACTTCAGCTGTTTCCATCAGAGAAAGCCTGCCGCATAAACTTTGAAACCGGCTATGCTCGATGTTGAGAGTCTGGTTAAGTCCCAATTCGATGACGTTCATTCCCTGGACGCCGGCCAAAAACTGCACAAGCTTGATCCATTCACTACAAGGCCAGTCCTTGGCTTTCTCGTTGGAAGCGGTGTGGACGGCGATAAAGGAATCAGGGAGACCAAGCAAATCCACCCGCTTTGTGGCGGTTTCTGGAATGTAAAGCTTGGGCGCTCCGGAAACCGGAGGCAGACCCGAACCTTTGGAAAAAGCCGAAAGAATGCTGCCGTGCTTCAGATAATTGACTGCATTGATGGATGGATCTCCCCACTGCTTGACATGATTCAAATCTGGCACACCCGTGGGCTTATGGTTCACATGCAAGTCAACGCACGTATCGAAAACCCTGGAACGGATAATGGGGTCGGCCTCTGCAAGAGACCTGACGGTAACGACCGCATCCAATCCGGGGTGACTGGCAAGTAATTCTTTGTAGGAATCTTTCAGAATCCAGATGATAAACGAATTTGGAACTTCACGGCGGACCCAGCCGATCACAGGTTCGCAGGCAACGATATCACCAATGTGTTCCACCAGCAGGATGCCGCAAAATTTTCTGTCTGGATGTTGTGCTTTGAGTTTTCTGAGTTCCTTTAGTGCGGGTCGGGCCCGGACGCGAACTTCCCGATCAAGTGCTGATTTTGCCTTTCGAGCGCGAAGGGTGTGAACTATTCGGGAAAGCGGTTGCCGGACTTTTTTTAATAAATGACGCACGGCGAAAAGCGTTTATTAGTTTATGTTGGCCTGAATCATTTCGCTGCAACCAGATCATTAACATTAAGCCGGCTCAATTCTCCTCTTAATTCGCCATCTATGTCTGGTCTTCTCCCCAAAAAACGACTGCGTAGCCGAGTTTTCAAAAACAGCTTAATCATTTTGGGATTAGACCATAACGATTTTAGAACAACGATTAACTTATGGTAAAAGGTCTTCTCAGCAGCCATTCGGGCATCAATGCTCTCCATCCAATAAAACCGCTTTAATCGCCCTGGCAACCCTCCTTGCATGGGGAGGTTGTGTTTCCGTGAAAACGTGATCACAGTTTCTGCAATTTCACAAAACCATCCGTCTCGAATGGCTTTAAAATAGTGTTCGATTTGCGATGCCTGCTGGGGATGAATTCTCCACGTAGCCAGATATTCCGGCACATGCACGGTCTTGGTGGCCAAGGTTGCCCGCATTTGCCATTCTAAATCACCAAATGACCCCCATTTACCTTCAAACATTCCCACTGCATCAAACAGACGACGACGCAAGAGAATTTGAGTAATCGAGTAATAAACCGTTTTAAGAGCCAAAGCGACAATTGTGTCATGTCCCCTGGAACGGACGTGATATTTCTTGTTCCAATCCCCAAAAAAACGTGTCGTATACCAATTATCCCAGCAATGCCCGCTGAAAATTTTATTACTGTGCTCATCAATAAAGTAGAGGCAGCAATGCGCAATGCCGCAATCGGGATTTTTTTCAAGTGCCATTACCATTTTTTCCAGAAAATCAAGAGCCATCGTATCATCACTTGTGGCAATATACACATATTCACCACGCGCAAGACTAATACAGTCATTAAAACCGGCATAAACACCATTCCGAGGTGTTTGAGAAATCTTCATGCGGGGTTCGCGCGCCGCCAGTTCTTGGATATACTCCCAAGATCCATCATCTGAGTGACTATCGCAAACAATCAATTCCCAGTTTTGGAATGTTTGATTAAAAATCGTCTCAAAGCGTTCCGGCAAATAAGGCCGAGTATTAAGATTCGGAACGCAGATGGAAACTTTTGGGGGCGTTCTACTTACCATTGTAACTTTGTCCAAAGCGAAGGACCTGGTGGTCAAAACTACTTACTTGGAAACACCAGCGTGTCCATTTTTAGAATAGTCGGCCAGCGCCTTTGCGGCACCTCGAGCCCAAACCTCCGATGCTGGTTCTCGGCCTGTGGTCTTTTGAGGTTGACCGAACTTATTCTCAATCGTTGAAACAAATTTTCCCCAAAGCCGCCGCTTGAACGATTTCTTGTCAGCAAATGGAATTCCTGCGGTTGGCGAAGCGGGCTTAATCATGCCCCTAAACAGACGAACCAGCGTATAAGAATAACCTTGTTGTTCTGCAAGACTGGTCAGATAACTCTTCTCCAATCGCCTGCTTGGAATCAAATGAATCAATTTAATGCTGGCGAATAGTCCCGCTCCCATTCCTAGTTCATAGGCGGTAAAAACGATGTCCGTGTCTCCAGCACTTACAAGGTTTGTGCCTCGCCGATCCAAGCTCCGGCGGCCGGGATTGCCGACAATCTGTGACGAATAATGTTGAAGCACCTTTCGGCGGACAGACATTCCGGCACCGCAAGGTTCCGCTTGTCCCGGAAAGTTGGACCAAATATCACTTTGCACAGCACGAATAGCCAAACACGGAAGATAATCCTCCAAATCTTTGTCCGGCGCTGATTCAAACTCGGCTGATATATGGCAGCCCCAAGCACCTAAATTGGGATATTCCAAGCTGATGACCCGAACTTGAGCCAGGAAATCAGGCGCCAGAATATTGTCGTCATCCACATACACAACCGGATCGCCGCCAGATTCTTTGATGCCACGCAAACGTGCGGGCGTTAGGCCGAGTTCTTCTTCGCGAATGTGGCGAGCGTGCGGATGCCATGACAAGTCCCATGAATTTGCCAACGGCACTTTGGACGCGTTGTCAATCAGCAGTAATTCCCATTGCTCCTTGGGCAAGGTTTGCGCCTTAAGTGCGTCCAATGTCCGCCTCAGATAATCCGCGCGTGGATTATGGGTGCAGATGATGACTGAAATGTCCGGCCTTGACATGAGAAAGTTTAATTGAAAACAAAAATCGTCTCATTTATTGAGCCGATGCTTAATTCGATTCAGGAGCGCCCGAACCGTCATTTTTGGATAGTCCATAAAGCTCAAGCTACCACTGATTATTTCTTGCCGTGTCCTTTCGCTCGCAGTCGTGGCGGCATTATTGGCTGCCGCACCAGCGGCTGCGCTGATGAATATAGGAAGAAACTCTGCGTGAACCATTCCAGGAATCCGTGATTCCTGCCCGGCATCTGGAGAACGGTATGCGGAAAAAATATTTTGCCGATACCAGACTTCAATTTCCCGCGCATTCCAAATCTTCGGCCTGATGTCATCCTTACAGGCAAAACCATTTTGATTAAAAAGTTGCTGCCAGGAATTCCGGCCATTGGCAGTTGATGTGATTTTGCCCGGGTTGTTCGGGACAACCGGCTGAGAAAATAACGTGGTCGGAGTGCTCGCAAATGGCTTTAATAAAATCCTGAGATGATGCAGGCGGTAGGTGTTCCGCAACCTCGAGACAAATGGCGAGGTCAAATTTACGGCCAATTGTCCAAGGCTTTGAAAAATCGGAAACCCTGAATTTTGCCTTCTCAACCAGGAGATCTGCATCTGCGATTTTGACTCCATCAAGCCCAAAGTAATCCTGCACGCCAAATTCTTTGAAAGCCTTAAGCCAGGTTCCCACACCACAACCAACGTCCAAAACTGACGACGGGAATTTGCCGCCAAGAATCAAGGGCAATGCTGCTAGTGGGACCTGTCACAGTATGCCGATTTGCTTTATGGTCGTAATCAACTGGCATGGAATTATTTAGTTATCGCCTCGGTTTGCATTTGATTACTACGTTTTAAAATAAAACAAACACCATTCAGGCTATCAATTCTCTCGGCTGCCGAACGAAGACTAAGAAAGTCATGCACCGCGCGACTGCATCCGTCCCATGTATAATAATCATCGATTATAATAAGACCGCCGGGGGCCACCCGCTCAAAGAGGTTTTCCAAGCATGTCATTGTGGAGTCATACCAATCGCCATCGAGCCTTAATAGAGCGATTGGTTCGCCATTTCGATGGTTTGGTATTGTGTCGTTGAACCAACCGGCGACTAATTCGAAGTTAGGTATATTTGCCAGGTTCATCGCCTTGGTGGCGACTTCTTTGCCAGCACTGCAATTATCGTAATAGATGGGCGATTCTTTGTTTTGCTGCCATTCTATGGCATCTTTCCCATCCACCTCTTGCGCGAGAGGCAATCCCTGAAAACTATCAAAAAGATAGTATTTCCTGTTGGTGCCGAGGACAGATGCAATCCCAGCAATCATTCCGCCTTTCCAGACACCGCATTCAACTACGCAACCTTCGATTCCGGAAGCCATCTGCGCTAACGTGAGATTGGCAATAAACCATTCACGTGGAACCATGGTAAATTCTTGGAACCTGCGATAAATGGCTTCATGCGAATCTGGAGATGGCGGTGGCGGGGTAGGTGTGAACCATTTTTCCCTGGCCCGGCGCAAAAAATAGCCAAGGAGGCTGTGTTCGTAGTAAAATCGGAGTCTGTTCATATTTTAATGCTGTAAAACAAGTTTGGATGTTGGAACAACAAATCCATGATCCCGTGAATGCGGATAACTTCGCCCTTTGGTTGGGCTGTTAACAATTTCAAAACTCACAACCGACGCTTTCTCGTCATAAGTCTCCGAATTATGGGGGCCCATCCATAGCGTGACGGAATAATTCCCCGGAACCATTGGCGGAAGCTGGATGCTGATTTTAAAATTTTTGACCGCTGGCTCGTCTTTGATCACACACTCAAGCGTGGGTATCGCCTGCATGATTCCAATCCCAGTGGCATCCGTTATGTCTATCGCTAGAAAAGCGGGCTTGTGCTCACGGACTGATTTTACCTGCAAGTCAACATGCAATGTAATCGAAGGCTGCGACCCTTCAATCTCAATCGAAGCGGCAGTGAAATGGATTGGAGATTTGCTTGCTTCGGCTGGATTTCTTTCCCAAGTCAAACTTGTTGTTTTCAGGGCCCCAAAGTAGCGTTCAATACATGAATCAACTGAACCTTTGGCAACCAATTTACCGTCTCCCAAAATTATCGCGCTGGAACATAAGGCAGATATCGAAGCCATGTTATGGCTGACAAACAGCACAGCACGTCCGCCGCGACTGACATCTTTCATCTTGCCAATGCATTTCTGTTGAAAAGTCGCGTCGCCCACGGCCAGCACTTCGTCGCAAATCAAAATCTCCGGCTCAAGATGCGCGGCCACGGCAAAGGCCAATCGCACATACATGCCGCTGCTGTAGCGTTTTACCGGCGTGTCTATGTAGCGTTCCACTTCCGAAAAGGCCACGATCTCATCAAACTTTTTGGCTATTTCGCGCTTACGCATCCCCAGAATCGAACCGTTCAAATAAATGTTATCACGTCCGGTCAGTTCAGGATTGAAGCCGGTGCCTACTTCCAACAATGAGGCGATGCGGCCCTTGATCTTGATCTGGCCGCTCGTCGGCGTCGTCACCCGGGAAAGAATTTTCAGCAGTGTGCTTTTGCCCGCGCCGTTCCGCCCGATGATCCCCAGCACTTCGCCTTGTTTCACGTCAAAGCTCACGTCTTGCAATGCCCAGGCGTAATCGGAATCGCCTTTCTTGGTGCGGTCATTGGTCTGCCCAATCTTTTCATATGGATCTTCCTTGCCGCGCACCTTGTGCCACCAGCGGTTGAAGTCGTGCGAGATCGTGCCGGTGCCGACTTCTCCCAAGCGGTATAGCTTGGAGACATTTTCCACTTTGATGACGGTGTCGGACATACTTAAATCAAATGCTGAAAGCTGAAATGCTAAAACTCTGAAATATAAAATGCTTGAAAGCTGAAAGGGTTCCTGACGCAACTGATCGGTCAGCTTTTAACAAGCATAACCCGTTTCGTGGAGCCTTTGAAGCTTTTGAATTGTCTCCAGGAAAAAATGTCCGGGACGGAAAAGCTGAACACCACCTCCGCTGCCAGATCATAGGGCGGCATCCGCAGATCGAGGGCCCGGAATTCGCCGGCCCCGATGTCGTGGTTGAGCCGGTCGGCAGGGGTCACGCAATTGGTGATCAGAGCGAATTTGTAGCGCGGCAGGATGTTCTTTATAAAGGCAAAAATATCGTTCCTGGTCATGTGCTGCAGCACGTCCTTGGAGATCAAAAGATCAGCGGCCGGAAAGTCCATCGCCGGGGAATTGAGCGCATGAAAGTTGATGTTGTCCGAGGCATATTTTAATTTGTTCCGCCGGATCACTTTTCCCGCGACATCCACGCCGGTGTACTGGATGCCGCCCCAATTGATGAGCCGGGAGAATTGCCAGTCGCCGCAGCCAAAATCCAAAACACTTTTGATATGATTGGCCGCCAGAAAATTTTCCAGAAAGGCGCGGTAGCCTTTTGTGACGGACGGCAACGATCCATGGCCGGAGCCAAAGCCCCAGTAACCATTCGCGTAGATTTTATCAAAGGCGGTCATTTATTTAAAATGCTGAAATATTGAAATGCTGAAACTCTAAAAACTGAAATTCTGAAATGCTAAAATTAATTACCACGTTTTCTGAGTTTCGAGACGATGGTTGTAAAGATCGCGAGCAGTTCGCCGGTTTCACGATGCAACCAAGCGATTGGCTCACTTTTGATGGCGCAATCTTCACTTAACAATTCGATCCATAACTGAGATTCGTCCGCTTCCTGGAGCAAGCCGTCGAGCTTGGAGCAAAACTCGCTGTCGGAACGGGCGCGGGAAGCTTCACGAGCGTGGGCGGCCACGGAAGTTCCCGAACGGAGCAACTGATGGCCCAGAACTTTGACCTCTTCGCGTTGTTTGGGAAGCTTGACATACAATCCAATCACGGCCGACGCGTAACCTTTCGTTCGTTGCCTTAATTCCTCAGACAGACGGCTCATAAAATTTAAAAGCTGAAAAACTAAAATACCGAAAAGCTTAAATGAAATGGTGAACCCTTTAATACAAAATGCTGAAATGCTGAAAACTGAAATTAAAGTGTGATGAGTGATTTTCTTTTAGCGTTTTAGATTTTCAGCTTGTTAGCATTTTAGTTTTAAGCTTTTTAGCATTTCAGCTTTTGATTTTTAAACCGTATCCATAAACGACTTCTCCACTTTGTTGAAGATGGCTATCCCCAGGAAAAGCAGGACGGCGGTGACGGCGGCAGAGATGCCGAGTTGCGGCCAGGGGATGGTTCCACCGAGGTAAATGGCCCGGAAACTTTCGATGATGGCGGACATGGGATTGGCCTCGATGAACGGCCGGTATTTCGCCGGAATGCTGGACATGGGATAAATGACCGGCGTGGCATACATGGCCAGTTGCACGCCAAAGGAGATGAGAAACGTAAGATCGCGATATTTGGTGGTGAGGGAAGAAACCAGGATGCCGGTGCCCAGCCCGAGCAAGGCCATCAGCAACAAGAGAACGGGGGTGAGCAGCACAATCATCAGCCAGTCCGGGTGGATGGCCGCGCCTTTGAACAGATAGTAAGCCAGAAACCCGAAAAAGAGCAGAAACTGGACGGTGAACTGGATGAGGTTGGAGACAACGAGGGAAATCGGGGTGATGAGGCGGGGAAAGTAAACTTTGCCGAAGATGCCGGCGTTGTTGACGAAGGTGCCCGAAGTTTTATTGAGGCAGCCGGCGAAATAATTCCACGGCGTGGTGCCGGCCAGATAAAACAGCATCGGCGGCAGGCCGTCGGTTGAAATCCTGGCCACGCCGCTGAAGATGATCGTGAACATGATGGTCGTGAACAACGGCTGGATGAAAAACCAGATCGGCCCAAGAATGGTCTGCTTGTAGACGGATACGAAGTCGCGCCAGATGAACATCCAGAGCAGATCGCGATAATGCCACAAGTCCCCCAGGTGCAGGTCGAACCAGCCGGTCTTGGGTTTTAAAACCAGAGTCCAGCCGTCATCGGCAGTCGGGGGCGGAGTGACAGGCGCGTTAGAGGGGGAAGACATAGATTAAAAGCTGAAAACTAAAATGTTTAAATGCTGAAACACTGAAATATTTAAAAATACGCCAAATGATTTGAATGCTTTTTATAGCTTTTTAGCATTTCAGCGTTTTAGATTTTTGCTTTAAATTTTTTCCAAGTCAGCGGAGTTTTCATTGACCCATTGACTAATGTCTCGAACAAGCTGGCGGACATCGCGCTTGGGACGCCATTGGGTGCGGGCGAACAGTCTGGTGCAATCACCCAGAAAGAGGCGCAGGTCGGAAGGCCGGTTTCCTGTCACGCTCGCGATGGGAATTTTTTTGCCGGTGACTTCCTCGCAGATGGCGGTAAGTTCGCACAGCGAAGCGGAGTTCGCCAGGCCGCCCGCGATGTTGCCCAGCCAGCCGTCCCATTGATCGAAATCACGAATCTGTTCCAGCAGCAGATCACACAAGTCCGCCACGTGCAGGAAATCGCGGACCTGTTTGCCAGTGCCGCCGTAGCCGATGTAACTCAAGGGCCGTCCAAAATGATGCGAAAGCACCCAAAGCGAGGCGACGCCTTGATCCACCTTGCCGAACTGCCACCGATGACGCCACAGCGGTTGGTGACGGCCTTCAATCCGTAGGTGACACGGTATTCCTCGATGAGCTGTTCGGCGGCAAGCTTGGTGAAACCGTAGAGCGAACGGGCGCCGGTCACGTCCAGTTTTTCATTCACGCCTTGTGACGACAGCCCGACGGTGCCGTGATCTTCCCAGGCAAAGCGCGTGGCTTTCTCGCGCCAAGGGTGCGCTTCCAGCGGGGCGATGGGATAAACCCGGCTGGTTGAGAGGAATAAAAAGCGGCTGTTCCAAGCGCGTGCTTTTTCAAGGCAGTTGTACGCGCCAACCAAGTTGGTATAGAACAGATAATCCGGTGAGCCGTCCTGACCGGCGAGCACGGAAGGTTCGGCGGAACATTCGATTAGAAAATCAAACGGGCCGGCGGGGAAGCTTTTCATTTCACGGACATCACCACGATGAAAAGTGATGCCAGCCTGCTCCAGACGCGGGATGTTCAATTCCGAACCGCGCCGGTAAAGGTTGTCCAAGCAGACGATTTCCGCCTGCGGAAAAGCCGCCCTGGCGCGCAGGGCCAGATTGGAGCCCACAAAACCCGCGCCGCCGGTGATCAAAATGCGCATAAGCTTAATGCCAAATGCTGAAATGCTGAAATGCTAAAAACTGAAAGGTAAGACCGATGTTGGAGACGTATTTTAGTATTTCAGCTTTTCCCCTTACTAACCGTCGCCTCATAAATCTCGCGGAAGACGTCATCCAAGTCTTTGGTGATGTCCCAGCCGGGATAATGGGCCTTCATCTTGGCGAGGTCGCTGATGTAGCAGATGTGGTCGCCGGCGCGGTTTTGATCCACATATTCGTAATTCATCTTTTTGCCGCTGCACGCGGCGGCGCGTTCAAAGGCTTCGAGGATGGAAACGCTGTTCACCCGTCCGCCGCCGATGTTGTAAACCTCGCCGCAACGGGGCTTTTCATAAAACGCGTGGATGAAGCGGGCCACGTCCAGCGAATGAATGTTATCGCGCACCTGTTTGCCTTTGTAGCCAAAAACCTTGTAGAGCCGGCCTTCGATGTTGCATTTGACGAGGTAGCTCAGGAAGCCGTGCAATTCCACACCGCTGTGGTTTGGGCCAGTCAGACAGCCGCCGCGCAGGCAGCAGGTCTTCATCCCGAAGTAACGCCCGTATTCCTGCACCATCACGTCGCCGGCCACTTTGGATGCACCAAACAAACTGTGCTTGCTCTGGTCAATCGGAAAATCCTCGGTGATGCCGTTGGTGTAGGCGGCGTCATCATAATCCCAGCGGGTGGGCAGCTCCTTGAGGTGGATGGTATTGGGGCGGTCGCCATAAACCTTGTTGGTGCTCATGTGCGCAAACACAAGCTCCGGCACATGACGGCGGGCGGCCTCGAGCAAATTCAACGTGCCGACGGCATTGACATCAAAGTCATCGAACGGCCGCGAGGCCGCCAAGTCATGGCTGGGCTGCGCGGCGGTGTGAACCAGCAAGTCAGGCTTCAGCGTGGCGATAAGTTCGTCCACACCCACACGATTGCGAATGTCCAGTTCGTGATGATGGAATCCGGGATGGCTGGCCTGCAGCCGGCTCTGGTTCCAGCGCGTATCCCCACCGGGACCGAAGAAATCCGCCCGGGTGTTGTTGTCAATACCATGCACTTCCCAGCCGGCCTTGCAGAAATAATCCACGACCTCGGAACCAATCAGGCCGGATGAGCCGGTAACCAATAATTTATTCATATTTCCTTGATTTCCACTTTTTTGACCTCATGAGGGAAGTGATTTGAGAATCAACCGCTGACAGCGGATGGATATTTTGCCTTTCATGGGTTGGATTCATTTCTTACGGCGACACTTCGTGCCGGTCAATTCGCAGCTTTTTATAAGACTGGCTGCGATCTACGAATCGTTCATTTTGATTGTCCATCCCCAAACCTTCAGCAGTTTCACCACCGGCTGCGGTAAAAACCTTTCGCAATCATGCTAGCCATTCCAAATTCCCACTTCAATCTTGAACCCAACGCTTTAAAGGCCGTTTTTGGTGACAGCGTAACGTGCGCGGCGGACGCCGTTAATCTTCGTTTGAAGGCTGATATTCCTTGTACTTGTAATAATGATAAGAGCTGGCTGAAGTATTGGCGCGATTGAAGACCATGCCCAATATTTTGGACTGCCGCTGATATAGCTGATCCAAGGCCTCGTTCACCTGCTTGCCGCCGGTGAAATTGCCCCGGACCACGATCAAAGCGCCGTCAGTCATGGGCGCCAGCGTGGCGGCATCGTCGGTGGCCAGCACCGGACTGCTGTCCAGCAAGACATAATCAAACTGCTCCCGCAGCCAGGCCAGTATCTGGGCAAAGGCCACCCCGAGGAACAGATCGGCACTTTCCGCAGAAGATTTGCCGCGAGTGATGAAAGAAAGATTGGGAACAGAACCCGTTTGGATGGCTTGTTCAAGGACAGCTTTGCCGCGCAAAACTTCAACGAGTCCCGGCTCACGCGACAATCCCATCCGTTCATGGACGACGCCTTTCCGAAGATCGCAGTCCATCAGCAAGACCCGCGAACCGGACAATGCCAGGGTACGGGCCAGATTGGCGGCAACGGTGGATTTTCCTTCACCCGGCAGGGCGCTCGTTATCAGGATAATCTTTGGCCGCGACCCATCCACCTTCATAAAGAGCAAAGCAGAACGAAGATTACGATAGGATTCGGCCAGCATGTACTGGTTGTCACCGTCTTCCAGCAATAACGGCACGTTTTCGCCAATCACCTGCGTGTCGGGAATCTGTCCGATCACCGCATCGCCAAGCCTTTCATTCAATTCCACGACGGAATTAAAACGGTCATCGCGGAGAGTCAGCAGGAGAATCAAACCGACACCCAAAGCCAGGCCGACCATCACACCTTTTTTCATCATGCTCCATTGGCGGTCATGAGTGGTATAGGCTATCGAAGGCGGGTCGAGGATTCGCAAGGATTCCTGATCAATGTTGCGGTTGATCTGCACGCTTTGCACCAAGGACTGCAAACGGTCGTAAACTTCCTGAAAACGCTGGACATTGATTTTAAGCTGATCCGCCTGGGCTATCAGCGCATTGACCCGTGTCACCTTGGTTTCCCATTCCTTGATGGAATCAACGATGTTGGCCATCTTCAATTTAAGCATTTCCCTTTCGGCAAGCAGTTGTCCATGACTTTCCTGCACATAAATCCCCAGAAGTTTTTTCGTGCGTTCGATCTGTTCGTTCAATTTGACCATTTTGGGGTGTTTGGGACGCAAATAACGGTTCAGTTTTTCCCGTTCCTCCAACAGCGTTTGAAGGGTTTGCTGGGCGGCGGCATAACTGGAAGAAACACCCGAGCTGGGATTCAAACCGGCCGGCAAGGAATCTCCCGCACTGCCATTCGTGGCATTGATCTCGGCGCCCAACAGGGTGGCCAGCAACAGCCGGTCTTGAAACTGAAAATCAGACAACTGGGTTTTCAGACCCATCAGATACTGTCCGGCAGAGGCAGCCTCCTGTTGAAGAATGACAAGATTATTCGTCCGCCTGAAGTTGGTAAGGATTTCCTGCTCTTCTTTAAGGTCGTGATCCGTTTTCTGAACCTGTTCGGTGATCGAGTCCAGGGCGCTTCCGGTGACCAAGGCGCGGGATTCTTTTCTGTAAGCCAGATAAGCATCCATCAGGGCTGCCAGGTAGGCGCGGGTGTATTCAGCATCGGGTCCGACGGCTTGCAGTTTAAAGACCGAACTTCTGGCGCTTTGCCCCAAACCAATGCCGACGTAAGGCAACTGGCCATTCTTGTCCCTCGGAATTTTAACACCTTGCTGTGTGAGACGAGCAATCACCTCATCGTGTAATTTGGTAGTTTGCAGGACTTCATTCAGCGTTCCCAGAAAGTTGTCATCATCGTCCCGGAACATGGAGTTTTCCGGCAACTGCAATTTCACGTTTTGCACCATGCTGGCCCCGGAGCTGTAAGACGCCGGCAGGAGATAGGCGTTGATGCCGGCCACGATGCAGGAAAGCGTGAGTGTTATCAACGGCAGCCACCAGAATTTTCGGAGGCAGCCGAGAAATTTATGCCAGCGGAATTTCGGCCTGGCCGTGGCCGGCATTTCGGACGGGGTGAAGGGCTGAAACGGGTCTGGCAGGGCCGGCGGCGTCACAAGATTTCCACCTTTCTCGCGATGACCGGACGGGAAATATTTAAACAAATCCCGTCAATTGCCGGGAGCCGGTGCCGACATCTCCTGGCCTCAAAGAGGAATCCCAAGGACAGGCTGGCAAGCAGCCCAGCCTTCATGTCCTTCGCCGGGTTCAGGCAAATATTTCGGGTAAAATTCATTTTACGAAAGGCTTCAAAAGCGAATCCACTTTTCAGGTATGAGGATCATGTCTCCCGCTTCCACGACCACATCCAGATCGGTTTTACCGTTCTTAAAAATTTTGGCAACATCCACGATGATGGTCTGGTTCGCCGTTGCACTTTGGCCCGACTGTTTACGGGTGATTTTTACATGGTGCTGGTCGGCAAAATCCGTGAACCCACCCCCACGCAAAATTGCTTTGCTCAAGGTGAATTCCTCGTCGCTGGGAATGTCCTGCGGCCCCGGTGACCCAACGGCACCAATCAGATAAATTTTGCCCTGGCTCCGGGCCTTGAAATCCACCGCCACAATCACGGTGGCCTGCCGGTAATACTCCTTCTCCAGCTCGGATTTCAATTGGTCGGCCAGTTCGCGGCAGGTCTTGTCCACGGCCGGAAACCTTCCGATATATGGAAAGTCAATGTCTCCGGAATCCGTGATTTGATATTGCTTGGAATCTTCGCCGTCCTCGACAATCTTAAAACTCAAGCGGTCTCCAATAGCGAGTTTGTATTTGTCATCCAGCGGCTTGATCTCGGTGCTCATCTCAAGCGGAATGTCATTTGTGAGCCCGGCCATGATTGAATCAAGCCTGCTCGGCCCTGAATTTGTTCCTGCCGAGGCCGGCGAAGTGAAAGGCGAGGGCTCGTCGGCAAGCGAGGTAAAAACAGCAAGTGAAACAAACATGGCAAAAAACAGAAACTTCCATGGGCAGGCCGTGAAATCCCCTTCCCTTGAATCATTTAGAATGCGGCGCATAATTTCTTTCTTCCTTGATTAGTATTATGGCACGTAAGTGAGTTGTAAACCAACCAAGTTCTGCGTGTATTCATTCGCATAAACATTGGAGGTTCGGAAGGTCAAACGGTAAAAAATGCTTGTGGTGATTTTTTTGTGCGGCATACAGGAGAGGTTGATTTCCCCCCCATACCAGCTAAACCGGGTTTCACTGTTGCCGGGAAGCTGGCCGCCCACGGTGTCGCCATGTTCATAAAATAACGATGTCTGCAGGGTCACATTTTTTATCACGCCCCAGGTTGCGCTGGGGCGGATATACCAGTCCTCAAGAGCGCCTGACTGAAAACCGGGTGTGAGTTCATGGCCGCCACTTAAAGAATAGCTAAAATAACTGAGCGGCTTGTGAGTCACGATCAAATTAGCGTACCAGGAATTCACGTTTTGACTTTGAATGAGCACGCTCGTCTGGCTGGCCGCATAGAGTGAATAACCGAGACCCGCATGAACAGTGATGGCATCTTCGGGATTCCAGTCGGCATAAGTCCCAAATGAATAGACGTTATTGTTGTTCAGCTCATTTTCCTGATACGTCACCAACGACGCGGTGGATTGCAAACCGACCGTCAAGCCGGAGTCCACCATGTATCCCGCCTGGACGTTGAAGAGTTCGGATGATTGGTTGACCTGGTCAAACTGGCTGGAGGTGGCAAGCGTGTTTTGATGATCATACCCGACGACAAATGTGAGCCGGCTCAGATCCCAAAAAGAAGTCACCCCAATCGTATTCACAAATGTTCCATAAGTCCCCGTCCCTGGTCCGGCAGCGATCGCCTGGGCGGCACCTTGCTGGGCATACTGAAACCGGTCGTGAAAATTGAACCGCACGTCCTCTACCATCAAGTCAAATGACAAGCCGGAACCCGAACCCGCGTTCAGCGTGAATTGGCTGTATTCATTATGATCAAAATATTTTTGGTAGCCGACACTAATGCTGAGGTTCAATAAATTTTGTTTTCCGATGGGATAATTGGCTTCAATCCCGACCATGGGCGTCAGGATATAATCGCTCTGCGGGCCAACCTTGGTCAAATTGATGTTATCGTTCCATTGGAGTGAAACGGAAGGCGTCACGAACAAACGAAAATCTCCATTTTTATAAGTGTAGTCGGCAGATTGCTGCTGTTGTGCGATGGCGGTAGCAGCGGCATTTCCCGCCAAAGAACTTCTGACAGCCTCCTGTGCCTGCATTGACTGTGAAAACAGACAGCCCATCAGCATGGGCAACAAGCGGCCAGCAGCCACGGCGAAAAACCTTCCAAGAATTCTAAAATCTGGAACAAGCTTCAGCAAAATTATACAAAACTTGACGGACATTTTATTTAATGAATATGAAGATTCATTTGGCGGTTTTGCCGCCGGCACGCAAATGAAGGCTCCCGCGATTGTGTCCGCTCTCCCGTATTTTGTGGTGTTTTTTTCCAAAGGCCAAATTTCTATCAACAGACTTCCCGTTCTTGGCCCGTGAAGCCGTTGACGGGGTTGATGCAATGATCGGGAAAGCATGCGTCTGCCTTCCAACATCATTGGAAATGCCCAACAAAATTCGCGCGGAACCCGGTTCGTTGGAGGGAATTGGAACATTTTCATCCCCATTCAAATTGGACGATTTATCCGCGGTCATGTTCCGCCATTTGCCGGGACTGGCCCCAAAACGTTTTTTGAAGCACGTATTGAACAATCCCAGATGATTGAATCCACATTGTTCGGCAACGTTGATAATCTTGGCCTGGGGGTTTCGCAGGCAGGCTGCCGCCTTCATCAAACGCATCTCCATTTTCAAAGCGGCGATGGAACGTCCCAGGCATTGTTGTGAAAGCCGGCTAAGGTGGCGGCGGCTACAACCGAATTTAACCGCCAGTTCCGCAATCGAAAGGTTCAGCAACTCAACGGTGGACAGATTTTCAAATACCTGAACAATACGATCAGCCGTCCGGGCGAACCCGGCGCGACGTTGATGAGCATTTTGGAATTCTTGCGTCAATATGGCGGCCGCGACGCGCAATAACTGGCTGCGATGATCAAGATTAAATTCCGGCGAAACATCGTTGATCAAGCGTTTAACCTGGGTCGCCAGCGGTGTTGCTGCCGGCAGAAACTTCGATTTTTTCAAGCCGCTGATCACATCTTCCAGCAATGCGATTTCGTGGCTGGCAAACAACGGAAAAAGGTGCTCCAGACACAGTGAAAAATTGTTAAAGACAACTTCTTCAGACTGGAACACAGAAAGCTTTCCCTTGGTCCCTTCCGTCAATATCAAAACATCCCCGGGTGCTGTTTGAATCGTGACATCATCGGCAACGTACCTGCCGGTCCCTGCCTTAAAAATCAGGAAAACCAAACCCTCCTTTTGATAACTCCACTGCTCAGCAGACTTAATCCGCATCAGCCGCAAGCAAAAATGTTCTTCAACAATCATTTGGTTTCAAAATGCGATATTTAAACTTAGTTAATATCTAACGCAATTGATTGTGTGCCTGATCCAAAACTAGCTTTTTAAAAATCAAACTAATCATTTCAGACATTGCCATTCCTTGCCCCACAATTACGGTTTAGAACATCAATTGCAAGTTAAGGTTTCAGCAAGTTGAACGCCTCTTTTAAAGGATTTTACGCCTTCATTTATAACAAGCTAATTTACATGTATTTAAACAATGTCGAATTTTAGGGTGCATAGCTTAACCAGTCCAAATTTTTCCCGATTGTGACAAAATCGACATCTTAAAAAAACTCGTGTCACAAAATCTGACACGTTTATCTTAATGAGGAACATTTTGCTAACAAGCAAATTATGCAAACAATTTTGAAAATGGCTTTCGAGGGAATGGCCTAATCTCGGCAAATCTGGTCTGTCTAAACGTTCCGGCCAATGACGTTTTTCTTTTCCTGACGGCCTAAATAGTAACGAAAGCCCAGAAAGCCAAGCCCTACCACACCTCCACCTAACAAATTACCCGCCCATTTGCTGGACTCAGTTTTTTCCACATTTGGAACCACAGCAGCCTGCAAAGTGACGGTTTCTTGCCTGACCGCCAATTCTGCCGTCATCGCTGCCAGAAGTTTGGCACGGTTTACTTTCTTCTGTTCAAATCGCTGTTGTCCGACCTTTAATTTTTCCTGGTTTGATTTTTGTGCCTCATAAAATTGAGCAATGCGGCGCTGCTCCGCCTCGGCGGGGTTGTCATTTGTATTGGGTCCCAAAGAAATGCCTGCCATCGCAAATGTTGGCGAAACCAGCAGCAAAATAACAGCTCCGATCCAAGACAGACTGTGCCTGGCAATGGAATGAGATGCTGGAAGAATCATAGATTGCTTGTATCAGGCGTGAGTTCCACGAGGCTGTTGACTTGAATTATCTTGCCATAGGGCAATCCTAAATTGACGTACTGATTTGGGTTGTTGCGATAACGACTATGGATCCGCGAATCATAGGTAAAAACCAGCGAACTCGTAAAAACAATCTGTTCGTTGCGCGAAATAATTGACCCGTGATAGACGGCACCTCCTTGTTGCATACGGATTGCCGCAGCGTGATCAGTATAATAAATTCCATCCAACGAACCCATATTAGACGTGGCAAATGAACTATAAGCGACGGGGGTGGCGTTGTTTCCAGTCCCTGTGGTTGGATATCCCAAAATCTGATTCGCCCGGGCGGTTGTCATATTAATATCATTGTTGTAATTGTAGTTCCCATTAACCTGACCATTACCATCCGCATCATACCAAGTGCTCGTTGTTCCGTCTGGATGGACAAACGGGATATCGTCATCTCCGGTGCCCAGAATCCCGTCCTGTCCAAGATGCGATTCATCCCCCACGTGAGACAGGCCAGAACCTGGATAATTATATTCATAGTTTATCCAGTCGGAAGCTGTTACGTCCCCCCCAAAAATGGATCCTTTAACGGCAAAGGCCACGAGATCTGCATTCTGATTATTTTGAACCCAAGCATCACGATTGGTCGCGCTCATGGTTTCAGGAGCCGTACTGAAGTCCGGTGGGTTTGCGTAAGTAAGGTCGCCGGCTATGTAAAGCTGGCCTCCAACGTAAAGTGTACCTTTGCCGGAAACCTTTCCCTTGATGATTACATCACCCGGCACCACCGCCGTGCCCTTGACAATTATAGGATTGGCGGCCGTGCCAACAAGATAAATTCCCGTTTTGGTGCCGTTGTTTTGCACGCCGAAGACAACTTGGGTGCTGCCAATCCAAATTCCATTTGAACTGGTATTCGACAAGGCTGAAGCGATGTAATTGCTGAAGTCCAAAAGGCGCGGCATTTCTACGCGTTGCGCGCCTGGATGGATGTATGTAACCGGATCATTGCCGGCCAGACCACTTACTGGTGGTGTCCCCTGGCCAACGTTATAATTCACTTCATTTTGCTGAACCAGGTCAGCGGCATAAACATAGCCGTTGGCCACTGGGCGACCTTGGAAGTCAAAATCCCAGTTGGAGCGTTGAGCGCCATTGCCGGTAATGGATGACCCCCACCACCAACCCCAATTATCCAGAAAATATTCATTGTCGAACACCGTGCTGGCCGGATAGGTCGTAATTGACGCCTGCACAGTACGAATTTTGTCATTTACCCTGGCCGAGGAAGTGATGAGATAGTTTTGACCAGAAGTATTTGTAAATTGTTGAATGCTAACCCAAGCCCCCTTAAAATTGGCGTCCCCGTTGGTGGGGCCGACCAAGGCCGATGTGGGAAGATTCCCACTAGCGGTCGAGTAATAATTGGATGTGCCGGCCCCAGGCGGGTTATCAAGAATTTTTTGGGCCGCCCAGACCATCGCATTTTCGCTATTATAATAAGCCTTGTTCCAATCTACACGGCCGTAGGTGTTATAAATGGAATTGCTGCTCAACTTGAGAACCGAAGCAATGACGACACACATGATGGCACCAGTGACGATGACGACCAAAAGCGCAGAACCCTGCTCCTGCCGGCGATTCATGGATATAATGTTCATATGAATGAGAGTTGTTGTTAAAATATTTGATGTTATCTGGTGTTTCTTAAATTTAGTCACAACGCATTTGAACGGCAAAACTGCGAATGATGTTGGCTGGATTATTGGTCAGGTTCTGCTGGGAAAAGCCATTGTCATCCATTTGAAAGGAGACATTTATCAATGAATTGTTTTGTGACAAGTCAGGATTGAGGGAGTTCCTAAAAAACAGCTTGCGCAGTACCACTTTCTGACCGCTGGTCATCCACACAATCTGGTTTGCTGGAGCCGTTGAATAACTGGGTGTGAACGAAAAGTTGCCGGATGAAGCATCAAAGCCAAGTCTTTGGGAGGTATAGGTTCCACCGCCATTGGCCTTGAAACCGACGATTGCCCTGTATCCGACCACGTTTCCGCTGCTGTTTGTGACTGGAGTATTAATATCAGGAGTGATTCCAAAATTTGCACTCATGCTGCGTAAAGCACTGGTGATGCGCGCCTGCAAGTTATGGGCATTTTCCTCAACTGTCGTGGCTGCAAATCCACGCCGTTGTTCGCGGGAAGCCTGAACCAGCAACATAACAACCGTGCCGGCTACGACCAGACCCACACTCATGGCAACCATTAATTCCACCAACGTGAAACCGCTTCGCCGGCCTTGAGTGCTCAAAGTCATTTCAGATGGTTTCATAGATTCGGCACATCCTTGGTCCGGAAGAAATCAACCTGAACCTGCTGACGGTCACCCCGGGATACGGGAGGATCCCAGGAAATTTTTACGTTGATCTCAATATCATGGGTTACACCACCGATAACATTAGGCGTTAAGGTCACCTGAAGCTGCGGACTGCGATTCTGAAACCAAAACAGGTCTGGATAAAAAGTTTGATAAGCGGCCGTATTGATTGAAACCCAAGAACTGTTAGCCGGTATGGCTATCAGAGGTGCGCCATCGGCTCCATTCCAAAGTGAATTTATTGGAGTTCCAGCCACCACCGACGTAAATGGCAGCGCTTTAATGGTCTCAACGTATTTAGTGAGGAAATCCATGGCTATCGCTTCCTCCTTCGCTTTTCTCACTGAAACTTGGTTGATAACGATGGCTGACATGCAGGCAGACACAAATAAAACCATGACGCCCAGGGAAATAATGGCTTCAATCAATGTAAAGGCAGCAACTGATTTTAGTTTGCTACCGCTTGGCCGAACTTGAGAGAAACCAATTGCAACGGGCTGGCTTTCACTTTGGTCAACTGTCGGCGGAAGAATTTCATAATCTATTCTGCGAGCTAAATGTCCCAAAGGAGAACATGTGTGTCCAGAAATCCCGAATTTATCAATCCGGGCAAAACTTTCAGTGCGGACTTCACTCATAAAAAAGTTTTTGGCGTATACTTTCACTTGCACCGTGCTGGAAAGCACGGCACATGCCACAAAAAACAAACTCTTTCAGCCGCAGAAAAAGGGCGGCGCTTTTCAAGAAGTCACAATTGCTTTGTTTGAATACTGCTGGATGACTTGAAGATTTTAATCCAGTCCAAGATTGGCGATACCTTCATCAACAGACTTTTTTTGTCGCTGCGGACTTCTTTCTTCTCATCTTTTCCGCATCGCCAACGACACCTTGAGGACTGTCGCATGGGCAAAGACCCCGCGTTGGGCCTGCGAACAGACGTGGTTTTGCCTTTGAAATCGATATATTACGACTTCAAAACCTTGGCGAAAACTGCGTCACATTGTTTGGCTAGCAAGAAATCCTTTCCGGTGAGTCCGCCTTCGTCGTGCGTGGTGAGCTTCAACGTCACCTTATTGTAACGAATATCAATATCCGGATGGTGATTGAGCTTTTGAGCTTTTTGGGCGACCCGGTTGACTAAAGCAATGCTTTGCAAAAAATCCTCAAACTTGAAAGTCCGATGGATGGTTTTTGAGCGTTTCAACCAAGCCGGAATGGATTTCAAGTGAAGGTTAATTTGTTTAGTGGTCAAAGCTGGCATGACTGCGATGCTCCTTGTCGGTGTTCGGTCATTTTTTCGAGGGACTTTTTGCCGGTGGCACGTCAATGCCCAGCGCCGCCGCCAGATCAATTTCATGCTCCTGCTCCTGCACGATGATTCCACGCAAGACTTCACTCAATGCAAATTCACCCATCGCCTCGGCCTGCTGGATGCGTTCGCGATAACGACCGACCGTTTCGCGTTCGTTCTCGAGATCGGCGCGCAGCATGGTGACCGGATCACTGGAAGTTTTGACTGGCTTGGGTGTCACCCCCGGCATGCCGCCGAGATAATCAATCTGTTTGGCGATCTTGATGGCGTGCTGCAGTTCCTCGACGGCGTGCACTTCCAGTTCCCGGGCGATGTCCGTGTAGGCCGCGCCTTTGAGCACCTGGCTGTACACCGTGTAAGCGATGATCGCCTGATATTCCCCGGCCAGATCCTCGTTCAACAACTGGATCATCTCCTGGCGGCTGATGTCCAATCCGGCGACCGTTTGTTTTTTGGTCATAAGCGTTTTTATCCGTTCACTGTGAAACCGACCTTGATGGTCACCTGCCAGTGATGAACTTTTCCCTTCTCGATGTTGCCGCGTGTTTCGACCACGTGAAACCAGCACAGGTTCTTGATGGTTTTGTTGGCGCGTTTAATGGCCTTTTCCACGGCGTCCTCGATGGACGTGGAGGAAGTGCCGGTGAGTTCAATGAGTTTATAAACGGGGTCTTTCATGGGGCAATTTGTTTTATGTTTTATTGTGAAAACCATGGGTACGGGTGCGGTCACGTTCCGCGATCAATTCCGCCTCCGCCGCCAGCCAGTGCTGCACCTCGTGCCCTGACGATGAACCCTGGTTCACATAACTAAAATAGGCTCTTCGGGCCACCTCGTCCGGTGACGGGACAAAATTTCTCTCATCCATATCTACTACCGTCTTTGAAGGTGTGTCAATGGCCGTTTTTTGATTGGTGTCCGGTGGATATTTGTCGTGTTTCATAAAATTAATCGAGACGGGGACTAGCCATGACGAGCGGCACGGACGGATGTTGTTCGGGACTTTTCTCCACCTCATCCTTGGTTAGATTCACAAAAACCGTCGAGTCCTCGTAGCTGATCCCGGTGATTTTGCCGACGGGCAACAATACTTTATTGCCAGTAAACCGGTGACCAGTCTTGATGACCAGTTCTCGCACCGCCCAATTTTTGTCGTCTATCAAAAAATCCACCACATGACCGGCTATGCCGTCTCCGGCCAGAACATTGTAACCTGTCACGGCCTGCATGCTGCGCAGATGGGCATCAGGATTTTCGTGCTTGCGATCCACCGCCGTGGCGCGTTCACCCGCAAATGGTTTGCCGGCGGATTCCAAAATTGGAAAGCCACTCATGCCCCACAAGCCGTCGCCCTGCCAGTAGAATGGCCAGCCGTAGTAACGATGATATTCCTCCTCATATTGCCGCGAAACCGGTTTGTGTGATTCAATCGAGGGACTCTCCTTGATCGTTTTACGCATCAGGTTCACGAGCAGGGCCTTTCCTTCATGAAGAATTCCGCCCAACGCATGAGGTGACAGCAACACTTCCCGCCCCGGCAGCCAGTTACCCGTGTCCGCAACCAGATAACGCACCACCCAGCTCTGGTCGTCGAAATAAAAATCCTTCACGTGGCCGATCTCGCCGTCCAGCGCGCCGAGTTTTTCCCCGTAAAGTTCCTTGGTGCTTTGTGTCATAAATGCTCCTTTTTTGAATTTTTTGAGACGCTGGATTAACCCTGTCTGCAAGGAAATATAATTGGGCGTAGGCTGCTACCGCTGCCGTTTGTCGCTTTGATCACCGGCTGGTGAACGGAATTGCGTCCAGAGCGAGCCGGCTATTTCCACGCCTTTCAGGACGGTCTGCCACCACGACGTTTGTTCGGCAACGGGCGCGGATTTTTTTCGACGCAATGACGCCAGCCCGCTCACCAACGACGTGGCGGACGATATGAGCGAGCCAACGGTCCGGGCCTGTTCCGCAAGCGCGCGGCTTTCGCCCGCCAGCATGTGCCAATTGTGGATCAGTTGCGACCGGTTGAGTTCGCTTTCCGCGACCAGCAGTTGTTTTCGCGAAGTGAGCGGGCTCATGCAAGGATTTTTTCAAGGCAGACACGATCCTTGCGAAGCTGATCCAGCGAGGCGGAGAGCGTCTGCCAGTTTTGCAACAGCCCGGTGAGCCGCCGGTAAAGGCAAATCCCTGCCAATGAATAGAGCAAGGTCAAGGAAAGGAGAACCGCCAGGGGCCATGCCCAAAACAGAACCACGATGAGCGCCGTGAGCGTGATGCCGGCCAGCATGCCAATAGCCACCACGCCAAGGGCCAGTAGAAAGACGTGCAGGATTCGCTCCCGCTCTTCCTGCAATTCCACCGCCAGCAGCTCTAGCCGGTTTTCCCCGATGATTGCCAGCCGATGCGTGAAATGTTTTGCGGTCGTGGCGAGCTGACGGAGGCTGGCGGTGTTTTCTTCCATAACCAGATCAATCACATTTGCGGGAACAACGACGGGCAAACAGATAGCCGAGAAGCGCCCCCACCCCGACGCCGATGGCGATGGCTTGATAAGGATGTTCATGCACCGCTTCATCAGCAACCTTCGCCCCGGCAACCGCCTTGTCACGGACATTGCCGGCGATTTCCCGTCCGCGTTCAAGGGCGGCGGTAAGGCGTTTGCGGGCTTCGCCAACTTTTTCCCCGGCCACGTCGGCGGTGGCGGTGAGAAGGGCGCGGGCGTCCTCGGCGAGCTGGCCGACATCATGGCTGGCGGCGTGTGTTTCTTTGTTCATATTTTTGATTTTAGTTTGTTTGAATTGTTTAACGGTAAATTTTCTGCATGAGCCAGATGAGCGGCCGCCGGCGAGCTGGCCACCCGGAGAACCGAGTTCCGACCGCCATAAGGGTTGGCCACGGATTCCATCGCCAGCGGATCGGGCATCCAATGGCCATCGACGATCAGGCAGTATTCATATGTGCCGGGCGTCAATTCAGTTTCTTTCCACCAGTTGCCGGCGCCCGAGGAATGCAGCGTCTTGGCTTCGGGCTTCCAATGGTTGAATGTCCCGGCGAGGCAAACGCTCTTCGCCGTCGGATGCGTGAATTCAAAGCGAACCGGTACCACCTGCACATTCGGAGCGTTGTCGTGGTTGTGATTGTGTTTCATGGTGGTGCGTTTGGTTTCGGGTTTGAATTATTTGCCGAGCATTTTGGCGATGATGAAAATAACCAAGGCTCCGAAAAGACCGCCGCCACCGAGGAGATAAATCAGCGAATAGCCGGCGGCGGCAAGCATGGGGTGGATTATCAGTGCGATCATAAGCTGGGATAGTGGCTGTTTTTGTTGCTGACGGTTATCGTACCTGCGGAACTTTAATGTCGCCGCTGTGGTTCAGGATGCCGAAGGCATACAGCAGCCATACGACCACGCAAATCACCACGACGATGTTCAGGATTTTTTTGATCTTGGCATCCATCGGGATGTAGGCATTCACGAGCCAGAGCAGGACACCGACGATAATCAGCGTGATGACGAGATTTATAAGCGGCATAAGTTTATTTGATTGGGGCACTGTTCCTGTTTTCCACGTCTTGAAGATAAACGCGGCACGGACTGACGCCATGGGGTGTTACCCTACCGGCGTTTATTCATTCCATCGCCATCAACAGTTCGTCCAGTGAAACTGCGGCAAAGCTGGTGGCTGAATCGCTCATCGCATATGGAATGATCAGTTTGCGTCCGTGCAACAGGGCGCCACAGGTATAAACGACGTTCGGCACATAACCTTCGCGTTCCGATTCGTTTGGGCACATCAAAGGTTCCCGCAGACGGCGGATAACGCGCGTGGGATCCTTCAAATCCAGCAGGAACGCGCCCAGGCAATATTTCCGCAGCGCGCCGACGCCGTGGCTCAACACCAGCCAGCCGGCTTCGGTCTCGATGGGCGAACCGCAGTTTCCCAGCTTGATGAATTCCCACGGCTGCGCCGGCGACAACAGCACGGCGGGCGACTGCCAGAAATGAACATTACCGGAAAACATGATCAAAATGTTCTCATCATCCTGGCGCGACAGCATGACATACCGCCCGTTGATTTTGCGGGGAAACAGCGCCATGCCCTTGTTCTGCACACCGGGGCCGTTCAAGGTGTTGAATTTGAAATGCACGAAGTCGGACGTCTCCAGCAATTGTGGCGAGGTGATCTTGCCGTCGTAGGCGGTATAGGTCGCGTAGTAGATGAAGCTGCCATCGTCATTTTGAAAGCGTACGAAGCGCGCGTCTTCGATGCCGTTGCTCTGGCTGGGCGCGGATGGGAAAAGCACGCGCTGCGAAAGGCAGCTGTCGCGCGCAAAGTTCACTTCGTAATTCGATTCCGCCAGCAACAGAATGCCCCGCGCGGCCCGGGTCGCCGTGAAGTCGGAAGTTTCTTCCGTCAAGCCTGATGCCAGAAGAACCGCGTGCAATTCTTTCAACGAAAAATCATCGTGCAACTGATCCAGCACGCGCCGGCAAAAGGCATTTTGCACTCCGGCCTCCTCCAGTTTATGAGCAAACAAGCCTTTGACGTAAGCCGGTGTTTGCACACGCTCCGGCTCCATCAAAAACGGCAAGGGCGGCGTCAAGATGATGTGATGTTCCGCGTTGACCAGGCCTTCACGGAAAGTAATGGAGGAAACATGTCCCTCGCCCGTGGCCCGGAGGCTCATGATGAAACGCAGTTCATCCTTCACCATGCCGGACTGGTCGGGATGCAGCACGATGGACGGATTAAACAATGCCGCCGACTCAATTGAATACTCATGCGTAAAATGGGCACCGATCAACAACTGACGTTCCAACGAAAGCTGCAGCGGCGGATCTGAAATTAAATGGATCTTCACCTGCTCAAAACGCTTGCGGAAAAAATCTTCAATATGTACATGACGGTCGGCAAATCCGCCGAGCACCTGGGCCAGCAAACGAACAACCTCCTCCTCCGGCAGCCCCAAAACCCGGAAGATGACCCGTCGCGAAATATCGTCGGTGCTGGGTCGGAATGGGCGCAACAGCACGCGGGAACAATCAGGCGTCAGCGTTGGACCGATGCGGTTGACGTGAGGCGGTGATGGTGCGGCTGGATTCATAAATTTTTCCCCGGCGGACTTGAATCTTCGGATTTACTTGCCCGACGGTTCCTTGAAACTGGCGAGCGAATTTTGCAGCGCCTGCATTTCCGCAAGCGACAGCAGAAACGCCAGCGTGGATTCCGCGCCCTGGTTCTGGCTCAGCCGGTCCATGTGCAAACCATCGCGGCAGCCGCCGGTGGTGGGATCGTAGAGTGCGAGGCCCAGATCATTGCGGCCGAGAAACCATTCGAACGCCCGGCGCGCTTCGGCCACCCAGAACATGTCGTTGGTGGCATGATACGCTTCAATGCAGGAGGAAATCGTGGCTTGGGCTTCGATGGGCTGCTGGTCGAAAATAGCACGTTCTTTTCCGCGCGGGAAAAATCCATTTGAACCGATCGGACGAAATGAGCCGGCATCCGAAGTTTGGATCTTTATTAACCAGCGCAATGTTTTCAGGCCCAGTTCCAGCATCGCCGGATTTTTCAAGCTGCGTCCGTTGAGAATCATCGCGTGCGGCAGCTTCGCATTCGCATAGGAAATGATTTCCTCAAACCAATGCCAGTCGTCGGTGGCGGCGTCCGCATGGCGCTGCAGGAGTTTCGCGGTGAGTGAATCGCGGATCTGGCTGGCGCGCCGGTCGCCGCCAAACCGTCTAAGGTATTCGTCAATGCCGATGAGCGTAAACGCCCATGCGCGCGGCGAGATAAATTCGGCGGCCACCGGCAACGCCAGTTCAAACAGTTGCGCGGCCAGCATCTGGAAACTCCCCTGCCCGGCCTGCGACACGCACAAACCCAGCGCCCACAGCGCATGGCCCTGGCAATCTTCCGAGCCGACCTGCTCCAGCCAGCGCCGGTCAAAGCTCATGAAATTGCGGAAGCGCCCCAGCTTGCGGTCAAACGCGTGATTGAGAAATGCCGCATACGTGGCGGCTTGCGTGGCAAGCTGCGATGATTCGTGACCCAGCTTTTGCAACATCAGCGCCAGCACCAGGGCCCGGGCGTTGTCGTCTGTGCAATAACCTTCGGCAAAATTCGGCACGGTGAAGCTGGCGTGTTGAAAGATGCCGGTCGAATCGCTCATGCGAAACAAATGATCCAGCTTCATCTCCGGCAACTGCCCGGGCGATTCGTCCAGCGTCTTGATGGGCGAGGATTTTCGGCCCACAAAACTATGGTCGTGCCGTGCCTGTTCAAAAGACTTCTCATAAATCTGCGCCACGCGGCTCCAGATCATGTCGCGCCCCAGCTTGTAGGCGTTCTTGCGCATCGAGTGGCGCAACGGTTCGTCCCGCAACAACGCCATCACGGCGACCGCGATGGCGTTTGCGTCGCGGAAGGGCACCAGCTTGCCGCGCTCCGCCGTCAGCAATTCCGCCGCGTGCCAGTAGGGCGTGGAGACCACGGCGTTGCCCGCGCCGAATGCATATGCCAGCGTGCCGGAAGTGATCTGCGCCTCGGTCAGATACGGCGTGAGATAAATATCCGCCGCGCCGATGAACCGCATCAATTCCTCCAACTCAACAAAGCGGTTGAAGAACACCACGTTCTTTTGTACGCCAAGATCTTTCGCCAGTCGTTCCAAACTAAGGCGATATTCCTCGCCTTCATTGCGCAACAAATTGGGATGCGTCTGGCCCAAGACGATGTAAATGACATTGGGAAATTCCTGGATGACTTCCGGCAGCGCGCGCAAGGCAAATTCAATCCCCTTGTTCGGCGAGAGCAGCCCAAACGTGAGCAACACCTGCTTACCGGCCACGCCAAATTCATCCTTGAAATAATTCGGGTCGGCAAACGGCATGTCGGGAATGCCGTGCGGATAAGGTCAATCTTGCCGGCCGGCGCCTGATAAACTTCGAGCAGGATTTCGCGGCCCCGTTCGCTCATCACCACCAGCCGGGTCGAGAGGCGGATCAAGTCGCGCATCACGCGGCGTTGCTCCTCGTTCGGCTCGCGCAAAACCGTGTGCAGCGTGGTGACGATCGGCATCCGCAGTTCGCGCAACAACGCCAGCACATGGCTGCCGGCCGGTCCGCCGTAAATGCCGAACTCATGCTGCACGCAAACCACGTCCACGTCCGTGATGTTCAGAAAATCCGCCGCGCGCAGATAGGAGGTCAGGTCCTGCTCCTCAATTTCAAAACGCACTTCCGCCGGATACGCATAGCCGTCCACAAAGTCATTCACCGGCACGACGAGGCATTGCAGCGCGGGGAATTCTTTCGCCACGGCACAGCGCAAATCCGTGGTGAACGTGGCGATGCCGCATTTCCTCGGCAGATAATCGCCCAAGAAAGCGACCTTGCGGATGTCAGAAGGCGGCTGCATGAAGCGCGCAGAGGCGTGAATGGATTCGACCTTCAGCGGACTTGCGGGACACGGATGTACCCCGGGTGATTAAACATACAAAACGCAAGTAACAGCCACACGACATGATGTCATGCTAGACACCAGTGTGCATGGACGATATGGGGTCAAACCCTACCTGAATTTTACGAGCCAGTTTTGACCGTTGGTGGTCAACTTGCGATCGGTTCTTCTGAATTATCCACCAGTTGAAACCAAGGATTCTCCTAGTGACGGCAAGGAACGCCCTAGTCGCACCCCGCCCGGTTGAAACGTAACGGTTAACCATGTCATTCAACCTGAATCAAAAAACGCGATACGATGGAAAAACCAGGCGCAGATTTTCACGACTTGCCGGGCTGGCCAGATTTCTAATTGGAATCACGCTGCTTGTCACGCTGCACAATCCGCTCAAGGCGTTCAGCGATCCTTTGCCCGAACTGTATGATTTAACTTTAGCATGGGATCCCAATCCCAGTCCCGATGTCATCGGCTACCATCTTTATTATGGCACGGTCAGCGGGAATTTGACGAACAGCATCCTTACAGGCAATGTCACGACCGTCACCGTTCCAGGATTGTCCTGGGGCGTGACTTATTATTTTGCCATCACGACCGTTGGTACGAACGAAGAGGAAAGTGCTTTTTCAGACGAGATCAGTTACCGGCAGGAACTTCCCGGCGCCCAGATGCAAATCCACGTTGCGTCCGATGGACAGTTCATGCTGAATGTTGCCGGCCCGGTCGGCCATGCTTATGAAATCGAAGCGAGCGAGGATTTATCAACCTGGACGGTGATCGGCACGGTGTTCCTTGATTCGAGCAGTTCGCTGGATTTTACGGATACCAACGCGATGAATTTTTCACAGCGTTTTTATCGCACCCGCGACACACAACCTTGAAACTCCGGGCCATGAAACTTTATCTTTGCGGAAAATATTGGGGCCGTTCCTGCCTGCATCTGGCGGCGGCATTGCGCGGCGGTCATTGGCGCTGGCATCTGGCCGGCATCCGCCGGGAGTTTCATTTTACCCGACACAGACCGGTGCGCGGCGGCGAATGACGATGGATGAAAAATCAGCTTTCCTGCGGAATCAATCCCACCCGCAAGGCGAAACGCACCAGTCCCGGAACATCGTGCACGTTCAGGCAGTTCATCAATTTCATGCGATGATATTCGACCGTCTTGGGGCTGACTTTTAAAATTTCGCCGATGCCCTTGGTGTTTTGACCCTCGGCAATGAGCTGGAGAATTTCGCGCTGCCGGCCCGTCAATTGTTCCAGTGGATTTTTCCGGTCGCTGATTCCATGCAAGGGAAACTTAAGTTGCACGGAGATTTCCCGGCTCAAATAAACCTCACCGCGCAAAACGGTGTGCAGGGCGGTCTCCAGTTCAGCCGTCGCGGACTTTTTCAGCAGATAACCAACCACGCCCGCCTTCAACGCCCGCAAAACATATTCCTCGTTATGGTGCATGGACAACATGATGATCCGCACTTTCGGATAATCCCTGGCCATGCGCTCCGCCGCTTCCAGGCCATTCAAGCCCGCATGGAAATATCCATCAAGACCACATCGGGCAGGTGCAGTTTGACCAGATTCAGAACTTCACGACCATCACCCGCTTCACCGATCACTTGCACATCCGGCAACATTTCGAGCAGGGCGCGAATCCCCGACCGCACGAGGATATGGTCATCCGCCAGTATGACGCGCACCGGTTTAAGAATTTGTTTCATCAGCATGGGTTCACGCCGGCCGGATTCTGCCATTTCAAAGGGAACCATGCATGGACTTCCGTGCCCTGCATGGGACTGGAGATGAATTCAAGCCCGCCGCCCGCCAGCGCCGCCCGTTCTTCCATGCTTAAAAGACCCAGACTGGCGCCCTGCACGGCCTTCTCCAGCATCGCCGCCATGTTAAATCCGACGCCATCATCCCGTACCCGCAGATGAAGCTGCCCGGTCACGATGCGCAATTCAACGGTCACTTTTTTCGCCTTCGCGTGGCGCACCACGTTCGTCAACGCTTCCTGGGTGATGCGGAAGCACTCGGTTTCAATCATCGTGTCGAGCCGCTGCTCAAAGGCATCGGCTTTGACGACACCCTTCAGCCCGGCTAGGTTCGCCTGCCGTTTGGTCAACCAAACCAGCGCCGGTTCCAATCCCAGATCGTCGAGCATGGACGGGCGCAGGTTCAGGGCGAGGTTGTGAACCTGCTCCAGCACGCGATCCACCGTATCAAGAGATTCCTTCAAGCGCGGCAGCTTGCGGGCGCCGGGTGACAGCAACATTGCCTGCAAGTTCAACTGCATCACGGTAAGCGCCTGGCCGATTTCATCGTGCAGTTCGCGCGCAATGCTCCGGCGCTCCGTTTCCTGGGCTTCCACCAGCCGCCGGGAAAGCACTGAAGTTTGCGGCTGTATTCCTCGCGCTTTCTCTCGGCAAACACGCGCTCGGCGCGTTCTTCGACTTCCTTCAGGGCGCGGCGCACCGCCGGGACCAGTCGTCCGAGACGTTCTTTCAGAACATAATCCGTCGCGCCGCCTTTAAGGGAATTAATGGCCCGCTCCTCGCCCAGCGTGCCGGAAACAAAAATCAAAGGCACGTCCGGCCAGCCGGCACGCACGATTTCCAAAGCGGACAGGCCGTCAAACGCAGGCAGTGAGTAATCAGAAAGAACCAGATTGATTTCGCCGCGTTCGAGCACCGCCATGAATTCGTCGCGGCCCTGCACGCAAGTAATCGCACAAGTCACACCGCCGGCTTCAAGGACGGATTGAACAAGCGCAGCATCAATCGGATCATCCTCCAGATGCAGGATGTGGAGCGGAGTTTTCAACCTTTTCCTTTCCAAGGCAAACGCCTCACCGCTTTGGGTGAAGCACCCTTGTGAACCCCGGTTTCACCAGCCCGGGTTCCGGGAGCCGGAAAATTTGCCGGTGGCACAAGCAAACACCGGGCTAATGCACCGGACAGCAGCGCTGCAGGCGGTTTGCCGACCGCCGAACGTTCCAGACGGCTGCCGGGTTTGCCGCCAGATGGGTGGCCTGACTTGTATTCAGGACTTCTTCCACCGTTCCAAAAAACTCCGCCAAAGTATATGGCTTGAGCAACGTCACCTCGGGTTGAAGCCAGGGAGAGCGGGTGAATTCCTCTTTGGGAAAGGTGGCGGTGGCCATGATGATGGGCAGGGTCATGCGGGCGGTATGAAGCATTTTGAGCAACTCCACGCCGGTCGCATCCGGCATTTCGTTGTCGGTGATCAACAGATAACAGATCATAACGGTTCCTTTGCATCAGACGCCCAGGCGACCGTCCCATTATCGGCAACATCCACTTCATAACCGGAGGTCAACAAGCACTTCGACATGGAGCCGGCGGAATCAGCGGCTCATCGTCCACCAACCAGAATGCGCCGGGGCCGATCCCGGCGGGCGTTCAAATGGCGCGTCGTCCGGCTCTTTAGCGGATACCAACAGGGCGGCGGTCATTAATGAGGCATTCATCTGGAGGTGTTTCTTACGCGTCAAATGGTGTTGAGCGGTTTCAGCCGGATCAGATTTGTCACGGCGCAAAACCCGGAGGGCGCTCATGCCGAGCGGCAGCAAACAGCAGCGCCCCGGCCAGAAGCGTGGTGGTTTCCGGCACGACGCCTATTACTGACCTTGGGTCAGCGCCCACTATGGATATCAAATGAGCTTGAAATCCTGCGCAGGTTGTTGTCAGCCGACATATATGAATTATCCGCAGTGGTAAATCCGTCCGTGACCGTTTGTGCCAATGTTCGATCGGTGACCGGTATTTCCTGTGAAACTGGCCCTTCGCGGCCAGTGCTGATGCACCGAGCATCATTATTATTGCCATGGTAGCTTTCATAGTATTGTTCATTTTATGTTTTGCAGTGATGGTTGTTTCCCTGGTTCCAACAACTGGACGATAAGTTTTAAGGCCGGAAATAGATATGGGGGTGAAACCCGACCGGAGCAGAGGCGAAAGACCGGTGAAGATCTGGAATTTATTGAACCGATTCCGAAGTTTACTGGAACCGCACGCGATAGAACCGGCGCGCAGCGACGCGGCGGTGGAATTGGTAACCGATTTAATATTCCCATCGCCGGCATTGGTCGCAAAAGGTGCCAGCTCGCTGGATTGAGTGAATCCGTATATTCGATCACATTGGCGAGACCCCGCGGTGCTCTGATAACTGAAGGCAATCTGGTTTCCGGTATGAACAACAGAAGATAAATTTAGATCATCGGCGGCCACCAGCGTCACGCCGAAATTGCCATAGACCGGCACGAGCACCAGACCATTCGGGGGCGTGCAAAACCGTTCAAGTTCGAAAAATGTTCCGGTGATTCCGCCGAAGAAAGGCGTGGTCACAATGTAATAATTATCTCCCCGCGCAGGATTGAAGCCGTTGATGAAAGAAACATTCAAGGTTCCACCCAGCAGACCGCTGCTCACGATCAACTGGTCAAATTGCGCGCCGGCATTTGTTCCGCCAATCTCAATGGACAAAACACCGGCCACGGTTTGAGTATATGCGCCGGAACTGCCGTTGACCTGCCAGGATGCCTGGTGAATTTCCCGGACTGACGATGCCGCCGGAATTGACCAGGTTGCCTGAAAATGGTTCCTGCCCCGTTCAGTATGCCGCCCCGCAATTCCAAAGGGACGGGCAAGGCTGTCGCCGCTGGTATTCAGCACGGCGTTTGGAAGCCACCGTGGTGGTTTCCGGAAAAGCTGATGGTATTGGTAACAATTCAGCCGGTTCGACTGGATTTGCACCAAACCCTGGTTGGTGATGTTGAAAAGCCAAAGGAGCCGTGGTGGGGGCTGAGGTTTGCGAATGGTTCCCAAAATTATTAAGCACCGGCCTTGGGGTTGCTGGTGGATTAGGAAAGCCAAATCCACCATTATTACGGATCTCCAACAAAAGCGGCCGGCCAGATTATTGAAAGTCGCCCCGAGATAAGCGCCCGACGAAACCATTCGTCGATATGGGTCGTACCGGCGTTGTTGATGGTTCGCTGCATCATGGAAACCAGTGATCAGATTAAAAGTTCCGCCCGCCGGAATATTGATCGCACCGCCACCTTGAACCGTGCCATCAGTCCAGTTGAAAGTATTGGACACGATTAAATCTGCCGGGCCATCCAACGTCCCGCTGTTCAATTGAAAATTGGCAACGGTCAGATTGGTCCGTAACAACAGCACCGCGCTTTGATTCACCCGGACAAAATTGGTTTCCGGCGATCTGCGCCCCGGCGACGAAGGTGTTGGTGTTTCCGGGCGAACCAGATTTCCGCACCGGGCGTCATGCTGAACGTGCCGCTGTTGGTGCCACTGGATAATTGCACTTTGCCGCTTGCGACGTCGAGCAGGCCGGAATTATTGAAGCCCGGTCCGTATGAGGCAAAGATGATGGCATTGGTCCCTTTGGATTTTCGGAAGGTGCCCGCATTATTGACCGTTCCATTTCCTAAAATATTTCCATCCACCGAATTGTTCATGATCTGACAATCGAAAAGCCCGCCCGCCAGGTTATTAAAAATGCCGGGCGAAAACCAGGGTCAGGGTGTTGCTCTTCCAAACGGCGGTGCCTGAATTATTGACCGCACCACCGGTGATTTGACAGCCAGAAACCGCCGGGGGGCGTCGAAAATTAAATTACCTCCGGAATCAACATTGATCACAGGCCCCGTTCAAGATACTGGACGAACCACAATCCAGTTCCGCTCGGAAAAACCGGGGGCGGCCGCCCACATGGACAACTCCCGTGCCGGATAGTGTCGCGGTTAACTGCAATGTTCCTTCATCCCATCCGAGCAGGTTGGTATCATACACGCCGATCTGGGCCGTGCCCTGCACCGTTCCTGCACCCTGAATCTGAGTCGTTCCCGGACCCGAAAAAAATGTACGTGGCATTGGTCGGGACGCTCAGGCCTGATGGAAAGCGCATGATTGAATTGGTAAGTGCCGCCTTGAATTTACCCAGGCCACCGCTGCTGGACCAGGTGAAGGCCGATACCTGCAACATGCCGCCGTCGCTCCTGACCGTGCCGCTGTTGTCAAAAATTGCCGCCGCTCACGGACAACACCGTGTTGCTGCCGCCGCTGATGATGGCGCCGGGCAGATTGACGAGATTGGTTTCCACCACTCAAAGATTGAATTGGAATTGGGGAAAAAGCGCGATTTGCCCGGCGTTGTAAAATGGTCGAACCAGAAAAAGCCGAGCTGTCCCGTCCCGCCCGCCCCTATAAAACAAATCGCCCCGAAATCAATGGTCAGGATGGACGAGTTCAAGGCCACAACCTTCCACCCTGCACGTCCATTTCCGACAGGGACATCAATGGAGGAACCGTTTGAAGCTCGTGGTCCCTCCGCCGTAACCTCCGTGCATTACTAGCTTGGAGACAATAAAATCACCTCCGCTCACCGTCGCATTTGGATTGATAACCAATGTGTCAAGATGAATGGTGTTGGCGGCAGCGTTGACGCCGGTAATCAATGACCGCCGTATCTGGAGGCGAGGGAATGTGGCCGACATGACCTAGCGCTTGCGTGGACCGCGTCGTTGGTGAACCAGTTGTCCGAACTGAAATAATCGTAATTCCCGTTTTGCGGGATGAATGTCAAAAATATCCGCCGGGGGCGGAGGATGGCGACCGACAGAAACAAAAAAAAACAGCGGCAGGAGGAAGCTTGGAGCCAGCTTGGAAAAATTTATTCCACATACCTAATGCAAAGAAGTATTTGGACTAATGGGAAAAGTCAAGCCACGAAAACAACTGGTTTTGCGGTTCTGCAAGGGCTGCAGAATTTATGCCGACTGAGAGAATTCCAAAATTCCCGCACTAAACAATGGTCAACTGCACGCTGCTCTCGATGATGCCGGCGCTGATGGCGTAGCGGGTGAGGCCGGCGGTGTCGTGGATGTCGAGCTTCTCCATGAGATGTTCACGATGCTTCTCCACGGTCTTGAGTCCGATGCCGAGTTCCGCCGCCCGGTCCTGTTTGTTGGCCTTGCCCTCGGCGATGAGTTTGCAACACTTCCATCTCGCGCGAAGTCAGTTGAATGGCTTTTTTTGTTCAGAATTTCGACGCGACCGGGCGTTGGTTGATTAAGACGATCCTGCCGTCGGGAAATCGACGGGCTGAAAAAATGTCTTGCCTTTGTGGACTTCGCGGATGGCCCGGCACACATCGTGGGCGGAGGTTTTGCTTGAGCAAAAAAACCGCGCGCGCCAGAGTCGGTGGCGTTGGTGACATACGCGTCATCGCTGTGCGCGGAAAGAATGATCACCTTGGTGGGCGGGCACGGCCTTGAGCAACTGGCGCGTGGCCTCCAAACCCGTTGAGCAAAAGGCATGGCAATGTCCATCAACACCACGTCGGGATGAAAGGTTTTACCGTCAGCGCAACGGCCTTGCGTCCGTCTGAAGCTTCGCCGACCACTTGAAAGTCGTCCTCGTATTCGAGCATCTTGCGGACGCCTTCGCGCACGACCATGTGGTCTTCCGCGAGCAAAAACAGTGATTGGTTTCATAGATATTTTAATAGGTTGGTTTTGTCGGATATTTTCACATCATCAAGCCGGATTTTGCCAAGTGGAATCTCCACCACGATGGTGGTGCCCTTTGCCCGGGGGCGGATTCGACGCAAAAGATGCCGCCGGACCAATCTCCACCCCGCTCCCGCATGCCGAGAAGTCCCAGGTGTTTTTCTACCCTTGGTTTTCATGACGTATTCCAAGTCAAAGGATTTGCCATCGTCGCTTACTTTCATGCAAATGCCACCGGCGTGTTTGAGGATGCTGACTTCCACCTGGCTGGCATGGGCATGACGGGCGACATTATTGAGCGCCTCCTGCGCCACGCGATAGAGAATCGTGCGCTGGTTGCCGTTCAATTGTTCCACCCCCGCAAAGGCCCGCAGGTGAACATGGATGCGCGTCCGCCGGGAAAAAAGTTTCACAAACGAGTTGCAGCGCCGGAATCAGGCCGAGATCGTCCAGCACCGCCGGGGCGCAGTTCACGGGCAAATTGATGCACGATGTTCACGGATTTTTTCCACGAGCCGCTGCGTGCGTGCGATGTTTGCGGTCAAGCCCTGTCGTGTTTGACCGCCGCCTCCTTCTTCAAGGTCGCCAGCCGGAGGTTGATGCCCGTCAACGTCTGGGCGATGACATCATGCAATTCACGGCTGATGCGTTTGCGTTCCTCTTCCTGCGCGTGCAGCACTTGCCGCGACAACTGCCGCAAACTGTTCCTGCATGTATCGCGACTCCGCCAACAGCCGGATTTTGGCGCTGCTCGCTTTGTTTGAGGGCGGTCTCCACCGCCTGGCGCTGGACGATCTCCAGTTCCAGTTTTTTGGTTCGAGGCGGTTATCACATCCAGGCGACGCTGCGCGGCCCTCGGCCCCGTTTGCGATTCGTGATGGTCAATCATCACCGCGCGACATTCCTTCCCGTTAAGCAGGCGTTGGGCTTCGATGTTCACGCTCTTGGACAGCTCACCGGGGCATAACAGATCGAAATTGGCGGATTGTTTGGCCGGACTTGCGAAGATCTGCTTGAGGAATGAATTGAAACCGGGACGATTGCTCCGCTGAAAACAATTTACCAAGAGACTGTCCCACCAATTTGGAGCGTTCAATCCCGACCAAGGCGGCGCCGGTGAGGTTTAAAAACTGGATGGTGGCCGTCGGCCGTGAGAGTAAAATAACCGACCGGCGCGAAATCGTAGAGGTCGGTGTATTCCTCCAACGCCACTTCCAGATTGTCGCGGGCCTGCCGCAGCTCGGAGTTCTGCATCTCCAGTTCGATCTGATGGACCTGCAATTCGTGGAACAACCGCTGGGCATTGTCTTCCGACTTTGGAACGGCGCCTCCCGGCTGACGACCGCCCCGGCGGTCGCGCAACTGCGCCTCAGCATGGCGGCGCAGCTTGGACTGCGGGAGGCGAGGTGTCCGATTTTTTTTTTCATGGCGGGCCATGGTCATTGCTTCGTTCTTTTCTGTTTCCGTTCCAGTTTTCCTGGATTGTTTGGGCGACGTATTTTTCAAGGCTGGCATGCTGCCCCGCGCAAACTTCGTCTCCAGCGTCTTGGACACGGTGATGTTCGCGAAGGTGATCACCACGCCGTCAATCCGGTCGTCCAGCGTGCGATACGGCATGATGCGCACGGTGAACCAGCGGCCATCGCGCGCGCCGACCGGTTTTTTCCGCCGAGGCCAGGGTCCGCAACACTTCCCGCGCATCGTCGGCCAGGTCTGGATAGCTCAGATCCGAGGCCAGGTCGGTGATGGGCCGGCCCATGTCGGCAGGGATTCAGTTTGAATGATTTTCGTCGCCTGCGGCGTGAACCGGCGCACGTTGAGGGTCCCTTGTCCAAAAACAATGTCGCGATGTCCGTGCTGTTGAGCAAATTTCTTCATGTCGTCGCTCGCGCGCGAAAGTTCGTCCACCTTGGCCTGCAACTCCGCGTTGACCGTCTGCAACTCCTCGTTCATGGATTGCATTTCCTCCTTCGACGTGGTGAGCTCCTCGTTGGTGGATTGCAGTTTCTTCATTCGTGGATTGCAACTCTTCGTTGGTTGAACGGAATTCTTCCTGTGAAGTCTGCATTTCTTCATGCGTGGCGCGGGGCCTCGCCGCGCACGCGCAGAAGCTCCTGCTCCAGTTCCGCCAGCCGGGGAATGCGGGGGGGACAGCTTCGCCTTCCGGCCCGCTGCCCGGGGCGGCCAATGGCGCCGGCACGTCGGTGAAAACAATCATCACCAATCCCTGCAAAGGCCCGGCATCATCGAGCGGCTGCACGCATACGTCCACGAACTGCGCACCGCCATTGGTGCCAACCTTGACTCCGTGCAGCACCACGCTTTTTTTTCTTGTGTAGTGCCTTCCTGGAACGCCCCGCGCCAGTTCATAACGCAACCCTTCGCGCGCCATGACAAAGATGTTCCAGTTCGCCTTGCCGGCGGCCGGCTCCAGATATTTTCCGGTGCGCCCGCTGACGTAAAAAATGTCGCCGGCTTCATTGGTGAGCACGGCGGGCGGGGCGTAAGTTTGCAACACCAGTTGATCAGCCAGCGCCTGCAGGCTGGCCGACGGTTTGGGTGCCGGACGTTCTTCCGTGCCCGTGGCCGGGCCGGCGGTGAAGGACGAGGGAAAGGCAATCTGCTCCGGGCACACGAGGGATTCGACCCGCCGGAAGAGGCGTGATTTTGCCGCTCAACGGCGTAAACAGATCCGTGTAATCGCCGATCGTCTCCGCGCTGCCTTGAAACAAAATGCCGCCGGGCGCCAGGCTGTAGTGAAAACAGCGGGATCAATTTCTTCTGCACCTCGTTGGTCAGGTAAATAAGCAGATTGCGGCAGCTCAAAATGTCCAGCTTGGTGAACGGCGGATCCATGATGAGATTCTGCGGCGCGAAGATGACCATCTCGCGGATCTCTTTGCGGGACCCGGTAGCCACGGTCTTCCTTCGTGAAAAAATTGCCTCAGCCGGGCTTCCGTCACGTCGGCGGTGATGTTGGCCGGAAAGACACCCTGCCGCGCCTTGTCAATGGCGTCCCGGTCCAGAATTCGGTGGCAAAGATTTGAATCGCAAATTTTTTCCTTGAGCTTCAATTTCCCGACCGCTTCCTTGAGCACGATGGCCAAGGTGTAGGCTTCTTCGCCGGTGGAACACCCGGGCACCCACGCGCGCAAGGCCTGGCGGGGCGACTGGCTGGCGAGCAGCGCAGGAATGGCCTGGTCACGCAACTGTTCCCAGGCGGCCGGGTCGCGGAAAAAGCTGGTCACACCGATGAGCAGCTCCTTGAAGAGCAGATCCAGCTCCTGCGAGTTCTCCTGCAAGTAGCGGACATAACCAGTCATCTTGCTGATTTGATGAATCCCCATGCGACGCTCAATCCGGCGATAAAGCGTGTTCCGCTTGTAGAAGGAGAAATCATTGCCGGTGCGGGGCGCGCAGCAGGACAACCACCTTTTCCAGCACGTTCTGTGTCTTGGCTTCCGGCGCGGTTTCGATGCGCGCGATGAGCGGGGTGTATTGCAGGGAGGGCCATGATCTTTCCCGGCAGCTCGTCCGCCGGCGCCACGATGTCCGCCAGCCCCGGCGTCAATCGCGCTGCGCGGCATGGAGTCGAATTTGGCCGTTGCCGGTTTCCTGCACGAAGACCATGCCGGCCTTTTCCTTGATGGCGCGCAAACCCAGCGTGCCATCAGAACCCATGCCCGAAAGAATCACCCCGACACTGTGCTCCTGTTGATCCTGCGCCAGCGAATGGAAGAAAAAATCAATCGGCAAAACGCAGTCCGCGGGGGCACGGTCGGCGCAAGCAAATGCAAAACGCCATGCAGGATGGACATGTCCTTGTTCGGTGGGATCACATAAACACAATCGGGGCTGGACCGTGGTGCAATCCTTGACCTGGATGACGCGCAAAACCGCTGACGCGCTGAAGCAGTTCGGACATAAATCCTTTGCTTGTCGGGTCAAGGTGCTGGGACGATCACAAACGCCATCCCCGAACCCGCCGGTACGTTCTTCAGAAAATGCTCCAAAGCTTCGAGCCCCCCGGCGGAGGCTCCGATGCCGACAATGGGGAAAGTAAACCCTCGCGTCCACGATGGTGGTTTTCGTGCGGGCGGCTTTGGTGGATTTTTTTCTGTCGGCGTGCAGGTAAAGATTTCTTTTTCATGCGCTAGACGATTATCGGCGCATGATTGTGGCATTTTTGGTCCCGGCTGCATAGTGCGGCGTCGCAAATTTTTCCAAGGCCGGCATATCCATTCCCACATTGGCCGTCTTCCGGCCATTCTCCAACCCGTTCCCGGCATTGACCAGTTCGATCAACTTGGGAGCGATCTCATTCAAGGGCAGGATAAAATCAACATCGCCAGTCTGGATCGAAGTTTCCGGCATGCTAAAATTTTCCGATGTTGGCCGGTCTTGCGCGATAACCTTGCCGCCCTTGTCCTTGACGATCTGCACGCCGAATGAACCATCGCCATCGCCACCCGTGAGAACCACCGCAATGGCGTTTTTTTTGTATATCTTCGCCACCGAAGCAAACAGCGGCTCGGCGGACGGGCGGGCAAAATGAACTTTTTCCGCATCAGAAGAGGAAAGCTCAAGGCGTCCGCCTTTGGCCACCAACAGGTGATGGTTGGGCGGGGCGACAAAAACTTTTGAGGGGCAAAGGATGTCGCCACTGCGAGCCTCCCTGACCGACAAATGCGAGCGGCGATTTAAAATCTCGGCCAGTAAACTTTTATGATCCGGAGAAATGTGCATCACGATGGCGATGGCAGCCGGAAAATCCACCGGCAAGCCGCCCATGATGACGGACAAAGCTTTCAAACCTCCGGCCGAGGCCGCCATGGCGATGACAGGGAACGAGCCGCTCCGGGGTGAAATTGAGATTGCCTTGCGGGCGACGTTGGCGGGCTTTTTCAGCCGGTGAACTGATGCGGGCTGAAGCCGTGAATTTGTTGCCACGGCATGTCGTGAGATCTTTGCGGACGGATTACTTTGCGCCGGCTGATGCACATCAAGCTGACGAGCGAACCGTCGCACTGACTTCGCCGAATCCAGTACCAGCCGCTGCGTGCTTGAGATTTCGTCCCGGAAACCCTTGGTGTTGTTCCGGGCCTTTTGTTTCAACGAGAGCAGCCGGACATTGATGCCCACCAGTGTCTGGGCGATTTCATCTTGAAGTTCATGGCTGATGCTCTTGCGTTCATCCTCCTGCGCCGCAATCACCTGGTGCGTCAGGTGCCGCAGGCGTTTTTTGCAGTTCGAGCGATTCCTCCAGGTTTTTCTGGTGATGTTTTCTGCGTTTGGCGAAATCATCTTCCATGAGCTTGCACCGGACCACACCCTGCTGCAATTTACGGTTCGAGTCGGCCAGCTCCTCCGTGCGCCGGTCCAGCTCGGTCATCAGCTTGCCCAGATGGGCCTTGGTCTGCCGTGCGGCGCGATGCGTTTCCTCGATCAACGTGTTGGCCTCGGTAAAAAAAATCCCGGCCAGTTTGGTGAAGGCGTTTCTGACATCGGACAATTCCAGCGTGGCGAGCGCCTGCTCATGAATTCGCGCCAGATCCAGCGTCTCCAGCCGCAGGGCGACCGCCTGGCGTCCCAATTCCAATGCGGGCTGCAAGCTTGCCTGCGGTCCTTGCTTCAGATGCGCCCGCAATGCCGTCACATAGCGTTGTGAAAACTTGATTACCTTTTGCTTCATGTTGTCATGCCGGATTCAGCAGCGCGCTGCGGAAAGCTTTGGCTTTCGGCGTTCAGCAGGTACACACCTAAAACCATCGTGGAATCATCTTGAAGTGTATATGGGGTAAAACCCTACCCCGTCCCGTCCGGCGAAAAGATCAAACCCGGCGAACACTGGAGGAAAGTATTCACCGGGCGATGCCCGTCAGGACGACAGGGGTATTGTCCGGACAGTGCAAATTTTCAGATCTGTCCCAGCTCCGCCGGCGTGTGCGATAGAATCATTTCCCCAGATACTTGGATGGGTTGCAAATCCGGTCGAGCCGTTCCGCCTCACGTTCATTCAGGACATTTTTATGACGCCGCTGCTTGTCGGCCTTTGCGATGATTTTTGGAAGCAGCCAGACTTGCTTGAACATTTGGCAGATGGTCTGGCCAATATGCCTCGATTTCTTCATAAGCGGCTGACCGAAGACTCACACATCAGGCGCTCTTGGGTTTCACCACCAGCAGAACAATTCCACCAACGAGCATGAGCGCGCCGACGGCAGGCGGAATAAAATGGCTGTCCGTGGTCGCAATGTGCATCCCTAGAAAATTGATCGGCTGACCCGGCGTCTTGAAACTCAAGCCGGAATAGGCCAGCACGACAATGCCCAAGGTGATCAGCAGGACGGAGACGATAGTTTTGGTGTTCATATTGAATTCGTGAATTTATTTTTCAGATTCTTGTTTAAAACCGCTTTGCGGCCAGAGATGACCTGGAGCAAAACCGCCACAATGGCGATGACGAGCAGGATGTGAATCAAACCGCCCGCAGTACCGCTCACCAGACCGAGCAACCATAAAATGACGAGCATGACGGCAAGGGTGTATAACATAAAAATTTTGGCTGGCGGCTGGCGGCGCTTGCGCGTCCGCCAGCCGTGAATGAATGTTTACTGTGCGGCCACCGGCACGGCCACGATGATGGTCATGTTATTGACGACATTGACGACGCCATCGATGTCCGTCACGAGCTTGGTGACCAGGCTTTTTTCCGCATCGTTTTTGGCAACACCGGTCAGGGTCACAACCCCATCCGTTGTCGAAACGGTGGTTTTTAAAGCGCTCGTTGAGCGATGCCAGAGCAGTGACGACTTGACTTGTGCGGTGATTGACGCGTCATCAATCTTGTCGCCGGTCGTGGTTTTTATGGTTCCCGGGGGTCGTGGCGATTGTCATATTATTCTTAACCTCTTTGACATTGTCGACATCCTTGACGTATTCGGTGGTGAGTTCTTTCTGCGCGGCACTGCTCGCTTCACCCTGCAAAGTCACAACACCATCTTTCGTATAAACGCTCGTTCCGGTGGCGCTTACATTGCGATGAAACAAAAGCGCTGTTTTCACTTTCGTGGTGATCCAGGCGTCGGAATGTTCCGCCGGCTGTTCGCCGCTGACCTTGAGCTGATCGTCCACGCTTTTGACGCCGGGCAGGCTGCTCACGGTGTTTTCAGCCATGGATTTGTGCGACGCATCGGCGACTGTGCCGGTCAAAGTAACGACGCCATCTTTGGAATCAACCTTGATGGAATCGTCCTTGAGGTAGGTCTTGAACACATGGGACTTCGCCGCAGCCGACTCGATCCGGTCATCCGTATCGGCGGCGCGCAGAGGCGAACTGGTGATCAACAACGTGCTAATCGTCGCCATGTAGGCAAACGTGTGGGTAAGTTTCATTTTCATTATTTTTTGGTTTTTTTGATTGTGGTGTTGGTTTTAAACTTTGGAGGCAAATTCTTTGACCGCTTTCTGGACCGCTTCCCGCGTTTCGCCGGTGCGTTTCTGGATGCGGCCAAACAATTCGTCCTGCCGGCCTTCGGCGTATTGGAGATCATCATCCGTGAGCGCGGCCCATTTTTGTTTCAGCTTGCCCTTGGTGATGTTCCAGTCGCCTTTGATTTCAAGTGTTGTCATAATTTTTGTTGGTTGAGTATTGAAAATTGGATCAAGGGGCGATTTTGTCGCTCACCCACTGACGGGCTTCCGCAAAACTGTTCGCCAGCGAGTCATAAGCCTTTTGGGAACCGGCCTTCACGCTGTCCCAGGTGGACTCGGTGGCATTCGAGGCGTCGGCGAGCTGCTGCTTCAAGGCTGCCGCCTGGTCGCGCAACGCTTGCAGCTTGGGCTTGGCTTCGGCCTTGATGGCGTCGCTGGAGGCGTCGATTTTGGCGGAGAGCTTGTCCAAATCCTGATCCAGAGTGGTCAATTGCGCTTGCATGGCCGTGACAAATTCCGCCTTCTGCGCGAACGTGTAATCCTTCATGTCTTGCGCGGCCTGTTTGGTTTCCGTTTGAACCTTGTCAATCTGCTGTGCCGTGGTTTGCTCCTTTTCGCATCCAACGAGTAAGGCGGTTGTGGACAAAAAATGTCATGAACCATATTTTATTTTTCATCACCACAGCTTCACCTGACAACCTTGCGGACACCATGGGGTGTAACCCGAAGGCAAGTTTTTTGAATTGATTGGCGGGTACGGGTGGCGACACACGCAAACCAAGGGGGCCATTAGCACTTGCCATTTGCCGTGATTTCCTTAAGTTTGCGCCCGCTTTTAAAGCGGAAATGCAATGGCCAAACGCGATTATTATCAAGTTCTCGAAGTCACCCGCGAAGTCACTTTTGAGGAGATCAAAAAAAAGTTACCGCAAGCTGGCGGTGAAACATCATCCGGACAAAAACCCGGGCGATCATGCGGCGGAGGAAAAATTCAAGGAGCTGGGTGAGGCCTACGAAGTCTTAAGCGACCCGGACAAGCGCGCCCTCTATGACCAGCATGGCCATGCGGCATTCGATTCGCGCCAGCGGGCACGCGGTGGTGGCTTTCACGATCCGGCGGACATCTTTCGCGATGTGTTTGGCGGCGGCGGCAGCATTTTTGAAAACCTCTTCGGCGGCGGCAGGCAGGCCGATCCCTCGGAACCGCAACGTGGCGACGACTTGCGCTATGACTTGGAAATCTCGCTGGAAGAAGCGGCGCTCGGCTGCCAAAAGGAGATTTCCGTTACAAAGCTCGACGCGTGCGAGACCTGTCGCGGTTCGGGTGCGGAGCAGGGTTCGAAATTGAAAACCTGCGCGACCTGCGGCGGACGTGGACAGGTGCTGATGTCGCGCGGCATTTTCAGCATCGCGCAAACCTGCCCGCACTGCAAAGGCGCGGGGAAAATTCTGGAGAAGCCCTGCAAAACCTGTCACGGCAATGGCAAGAAAGAACGCACGTCCAAGATCCCGTTGCGCATCCCGCCCGGTGTGGATGCCGGTTCACGGCTGCGGTCATCGGGCAATGGGGAAGCGGGTTTTCGCGGCGGACCGAGCGGCGATCTGTATGTTGTGCTGCACGTCAAAGCGCACGAGATTTTCAAGCGCGATGGCGATGACTTGATTTGCGAAGTGCCGGTCAGTTTCATCCAGGCCACGCTCGGCGGAGAGGTCGAAGTGCCGACGCTCGAAAGCAAAACCACGGTGAAGATTCCCGCCGGTACGCAGCCGAATTCGATATTCCGCATCAAGGGCAAGGGTGTGAAAAACCTGCAAGGCTACGGCCACGGCGATCTGCATGTCCGCGTGCAGGTCGAAGTGCCCACGCGTTTGAATAGTGAACAGAAGGCCAAGCTGCAGGAATTTGCCGCGCTGTGCAATGGCCAGGAGGCCCCGCTGGCGCAGGGTTTTTTTGAGAAGGCGAAAAAGTTTTTCAAGTGAATCATGCACCGTTTCCATCTGCCGCCCGAACGTTGCGCCGGTGCCGCGCTCCGGCTTGACGGACGCGAAGCGCACCACGCGCTGCACGTGCTGCGATTGAAGCACGGCGACCTCGTCACCGTGCTGGATGGCATCGGTAATGAATTCATGTGCACGGTCAACGACGCCTCTCGCAATGTCATAACCCTGTCCGTGTCGTTAAAAAATTTCGTCCCCGCTCCGCCCTCCGCCATCACGTTGCTTGTCGGCGTGCCCAAGGGAAAAATCATCGAGGGCATCATCCAGAAAGCCGTCGAACTCGGTGCGCGGCGCATCGTGCCGGTTCTTTCCGAGCGCGTGGTGACGCAACTCGACGACGAGGGCGCCGAAAACAAGCGCGACAAATGGCAGCAAGTCGCCATTGAAGCCATCAAGCAAAGCGGCGCGGCGTGGCTGCCCAAAGTCGAAACGCCGATGACGATCGAACAATTTCTCGCCCGTCAGGAAAAATTCGATCTTTCGCTCGTCGGTTCGTTGCAAAAGGAACGCCGCCATCCACGCGAAGTCTTGCGGGAGTTTGAAACGAAGCATGGACGTTTGCCGCAAAGCGTTGGCGTGTGGATCGGGCCGGAAGGTGATTTTTACCTTGGCCGAACTGGCAATGATTCAGAATTTGGGCGCGCAACCCGTCTCGCTCGGCAAGCTGGTGTTGCGTGTCGAAACTGCGGCGATCTATTGCCTGTCGTTTTTGAATTACGAATTACAACGCGACTGAACTAGAACACTGAAGGCGCGCCCCAGATGTTCGGGGTGCGTGAGGGTCTGAAACTGGCGCGTGCGGCGGGCGTTCCATTCGCCAAAGTTTTTTTGCTCCATGGCCTTTTCCAAGATGCTTGTGAGAAATTGCGGCTGCGTCTGAAAACTTTCCGTGATCAGCCCGGCGGCTTCGCCAGCCTGCTGGATCGTGGAAAAATTGACGTGCGCGGTCAAATCCTGCCCGCCGGGATTCGCCAGCAGATCGTCACTCACGTGATGCCGGAAATAGGCGCGAAGCGTGCCCTGCGTGCGCGCGGGCGAAAAGCGTTCGGCCTCAGTGAATCCGTAATCAATCGCCACCAGTTTGCCGCGCGCCAAACTTCCGGCGGCCTGTCGCCACCACTTCTCGGCGGCAGGTGAAACTTCCACCGTATAATCATCCGGCAGTACCGCCAGCAGTGCCGGTGGCACCTGGCGGACGGAGTGCGGCAGTTCGTTTGCGAGGCGCGGAATTTTTTCCCGGACAAATTTTTCATCTTCAACGCCCACGCCCCATTCGAACCATGCCTGATTTTTTTTATTCCAGCCAAAACGATGGACGGGGAAGGCGTCGAGCAGTTCATTGCTGAAAATAATCCCGTTGAACCGCTGAATGGCGGGGTCGTTGAATTGCGAAAGCCAGCGGACGCGCGGCGACATCGCTTCCAGTGTTTCTTTTTGCCAGGCCTGGCGGCGGGCCGAGGGTTCAATGATAACATAACCGGTTTGTTCAAACAGATTCGGACGGTTCAATTCCAGCCAGCTCAAAACGTCTTTCGCGAGCCTGCCGTCGTGCGCGCCAGCCTCGACAATCTTCCATTCTGATTTTTGTTTTTTTCCCGGCCGCTTCCAGCCATTCAGCGAATTGAAAGGCCAGCAACTGCCCCAAACAGTTCACCCCGTGCTGACGCTGGTGATGAAGTCACCGTGACGGCCCCACTGTGTCTTTTTGCTGTTCGTAATATCCACATTCGGGACAGTAAAGCGCGAGTTCCATGAAACGGGCAAAAGGCAGCACGCCGGTGGCGGCGATTTCAGCGCGGATGATTTGAGTCAATGTTGACATGGGCGATGTTTGGCGCGGCATTAGCTAGTGTTTGGGGCGCAGGAAGAAACTTATGGCCAAAATAGATGCATTTTTTCAATTTGATGTTTGAGCAGAAGGCCTCCGATCTGCACATGTCATCGGGGCGTTCCCGCCAATATTACGCATCAACGGCGAGATGCAGCGCGTGGATTATCCACCCCTGGAAAGCGACCTCACTCAAGACGATGCTCTATGAAATCGCGCCGGATTACAAAATCAAAGTGTTTGAGGAAAACGGGCGATGTGGACTTCGGTTATGAGATTCCCAAAAATTTCCCGCTTCCGTGTCAAATTTCTTCAACGAAAAAAAATGGCATAGCCCGCCGTGTTTCCGTCAGATCCCCAGCCGCGCGTGCTTACCTTCGAAGATTTTGAGAAGTTTTGAATCACCCCTCCCGGCGGTCTTAAAAAAGTTCGCCATGCTGCACCGCGGACTGGTGGTCATCACCGGTCCGACAGGTTCCGGCAAGTCCACGACGCTGGCGGCGGTGATTGACTATGCCAACCGCAATCGCAAGGATCACATCATCACGAATCGAAGACCCGATTGAGTTCACACATGAAAGCAAGGGCTGCCTGGTGAACCATCGCGAAGTCGGCGTTCACACCAAGTCTTTCGCGACGGCGTTGCGCGGGGCGTTTGCGTGAAGACCCGGGACATCATCCTCGTCGGTGAAATGCGCGACCTGGAAACAAATTGAACTGGCCATCACCGCCGCCGCCACAGGCCACTTGGTCTTTGGCCACATTGCACACTCAAAAGATCAAAAATCTGGTCTGGGCGGGCAAGATCGAGACCGGGATTGCTGCAGGTGATGATCAATTCGCGGCATCAGGAAGCTTTGGGTCGCGCACGCACGGCGACCTTGACGACCATCGAAGCTCTGCGCTCCGACATTTCGCTCGAACTGGTCGCGCTAGATCTGCGCATCGCCGTCAATGCCGTTGGTGAAATTGTCGGCAAGACGACCACGGACGATTTGCTCGACTCGATCTTCAGCCAGTTTTGTCTTGGAAAATAGGCATCTTGAAAACAAGCAGCCTTTATAGTTATGAATTGTCGGCTCCATAACTCATAATCCAATCAACCATCGGATAAGGAAAATAATGGCAACGATTTCTGCCACCATTAGGAGTACCGTCTCTACAAGTCTTATCCATACACCAAGCGGACGGCGCGCGTCGTTAGTTGCACGAACTGAAGCCCGAAAATGAGCCGAGAACAACCAGCGCCAGACTCGAGTGAGAGCGGAATCCGCCGTGCATATTTCTCCGATAATTTCGACTGGATTCATAGGTAAATAGTCAGTCAAATGAGTTGATTCTTTTGCACTTTGCGCCGGGCTTAACAAGATGTCCAGTGCAAGTTTTTTAAGATTTCACCAAACTTCCACTGGACCTTTCGGCACGGGAATATGTTCGGCTGGGGTGCCAATCCTCCAACGTCATCAATCTGCGAAATTCATGGCAAGCTCAAGCAATAGGGTTTTTGCTCATGCTAGAATCCTCTTTTGACCAGGATGCGATGCATTTATGGCAATCAAGTAACGTTCTGGTGAAATTTTCCGGAGATTGTGTTTTTTTATTTACTCGCAAGCGGGGTCGCATACTTTCGCCGGAAATTTTATTGATATGTTTACCATCAAGCAGCATGGATCCCATGCGGATCACCTGATGCGGGCCACGCAATTTCATCACGTCCAGTTAAGCTCGATGGCGGGACGTGAAGGCGAACATGTTGCTCACCATGTCATCAGTGATACTCACGCTTTGTCTTCCGCAAGTGCTGAAGAACAACCATCTCTGGCCGCTTTATATTCTCATCAGTTTCTGCCTGCTTACCATCTGCCTCGCAACCTACGCCGTAATGCCCAAGCTGCCGCCGGCCAATCTGCCGGCACCGGACATCAACAATCCGCAGTTCAATCTCCTTTTTTTCGGCGACTTTTCGCGTTTGAGCCAGGAACAGTTTGAGAGCGCCATGGGAGATGTCATGAGCGACCACAACCGCACCTACAATGCCCAGGTCCGCGAGATTTACCTGCTGGGAACATTCCCTGGCCAAGAAGAAATACCGCTTCCTGCGCTGGGTTATCTTTCTTTCATCACGGGACTGTTCGCCTCGTTCATTGCGTTTATCATCGCGGCAGTTTGAACTACCAGACTTCCACCGGCCCTTTCGGCACGGGAATATGTTCGCGCGGGTTGAGGCGGGATCAGCTTCGCGCATGAAGGACGCGACCATTGGCGGTTGGCGGAAGCGCGGCAGCAGTTCGCCGTGTTCATCCACGAATTGCTGACGCCAGCGAATATAGTTTTCCAAAATCTCATCGAACTGCGCCTTGGTCGCGACTTGCACGACCTGCTTGTTGAATTCGTGGCATGGCCCGAAACGCTTGGCATACCAGGGCGCAACTTTGCGGAACATCCGGCAGCCGAGTTCCTCGCCAAAAACTTCAATCATCAAATCGAGATGCCGGCGCATGATGCGGATGCGTTCGGTAAAAGTTGGTTCTGCCGGGAGTTGTAGCGTCGAGCCTGTGGCTCGATCCGGTTCGGCCACAGGCCGAACGCTACAGTAAGCCAGCGTTCGTTTAAAAATCCACGGGTCGTAAAATGCGCCACGCCCGATGCTCGCGCCGGCGCAACCGGTTTCATCGAACATCTTCTTCGCGGCCTGCGGCGTGACGATGTCGCCGTTGCCGATGACGGGAATGGTTTTGACAGCTTCAACAACTTTGCGAATTCCAGCGAGATTCACCGTGCCGCCAAAACCTTGTTCGCGCGTACGGCCATGCACAAAAATGGCGGCGATGCCGACGTCTTCCAGTGTGCGCGCCAAGTCGGGAGCAGTGAGATTGTCGTCATCCCAGCCGAGACGCATCTTGGCGGTGACGGGAATTTTTACGGCATCAACCATCCCTTTGACGAGCGCGGCGGTCTTGTCGAGTTCAGTCATCATCGCAGAGCCGCCGCCGACCTTGACGACTTTTTTGACGGGGCAGCCCATATTGATGTCAATGGAAGCAACGCCGAGTGATTCAAGGTATATTGCGGCGTCGCGCATTTCTTCCGGCACGCTGCCAAAAAGTTGCACGGCGAGCGGTGAATCGGCAGGTGAAGTTTCGATCAGCTTAAACGCCTTGGGATTCTTTTCGAGCAGCGAACGGGCATTGACCAAATCGGTGGTGCAAAGGTCCACGCCGCCGACTTCGCGCACGACGAGGCGGAAGGGCAGGTTGGTGTAACCCGCCAGCGGGCGAGAGAAACAGGTTTGATTTTAAGGTCAGCGAACCGAAACGCATCGCAGGCAGGGTGGCAGAATTAGCTGATTGCGAAAGCGGGAATGGCATGTTATTCTGGCTAACCAAATAAAAAACCATGGCTGACGAAGAACAAAATAAAAAGGGCGGCGATAAAAAGCCGGCGGGCAATTTTCAATTTCCCGTGAGCACCTGGCTCGTATGGATTCTCATCATCGGCAGCATCATTGCGCTGGTGGCGGTGAATCAAAAACTTCACACGCCGAGCAACCAGATTTCCGGCGACGAATTTTTTAAGAAGTTTGATGCGGGCCTGATCGCCCACGGCGACGATTGAATATACGCCGCAATCGGCCTATCCAAACGCGACGTTCAACGACATCGCCGGCAACCTATTATAAGACGGACAAGGACGGAAACATCCTCAAGGACGGTAGCAAGACAAACGAGATGCCGTTCACCCGCGACGCAGGTGCTGATCACTTCGAACACCCTTGAAAAGCTGCTGGCCTCCAACAAGTTTACCGCCGTCCAGCAGAACACGCTTTTATTGAACGTGTTGATCAACATCGCGCCGTTCCTGCTGATCGGCATCCTGTTCTGGTTTTTCTTCATCCGCCAGATCAAGATGGCGGGCAAAGGCGCGCTGAGCTTCGGCAAGAGCAAGGCCAAGATGCTCGCCAAGGATCGCAATAAAACCACGTTCAAAGACGTAGCGGGCATTGACGAAGCTATTGAGGAAGTTTACGAGCTGGTCGAATTCCTCAAAGATCCGAAAAAATTTCAGCGTCTTGGCGGTCGTATTCCAAAAGGTGTGCTGATGGTCGGTTCTCCCGGCACTGGTAAAAACGCTTTTGGCCAAAGCCATAGCTGGTGAAGCTGACGCGAGTTTCTTCAGCATCAGCGGTTCTGATTTTGTGGAAATGTTTGTCGGCGTCGGTGCCAGCCGTGTTCGCGACATGTTTGACCAGGCGCGTAAAAACGTGCCATGCCTTATCTTCATTGATGAAATTGATGCGGTCGGACGCAGCCGTGGCGTCGGTCTTGGCGGCGGTAATGACGAACGCGAACAGACATTGAATGCGCTGCTCGTCGAGATGGACGGCTTTGATACGCAGGAAGGCATCATCATCATTGCGGCCACAAACCGTGCGGATGTGCTGGATCCGGCGCTGTTGCGTCCGGGACGTTTTGATCGTCGCATCACCGTGAATCTTCCCGACGTCCGCGGACGCGAGGCGATTCTGAAAGTTCATGCGCGCAACGTGAAAATTGACCCGGCGGTTGACCTGTCGGTCACGGCGCGCGGAACTCCGGGCTATTCCGGCGCGGAATTGGCAAATCTTTTAAATGAGGCCGCGTTGCTTGCGGCTCGGACAGGCAAGAAGTTTGTCGGCCAGATTGAATTGGAAGAAGCCCGCGACAAAGTCCGTTGGGGCCGTGAACGTCGCAGCCTGGCGATGACGGATGAAAATAAAAAACTGACTGCATGGCATGAAGCAGGCCATGCGCTGGTCAATGTGTTGCTGGAACACACGCAACCCGTTGCACAAGGTCACGATCATTCCGCGTGGGCCGTCGCTTGGCTCAACGATGTCGCTGCCCAAGGAAGACATTTTGAATTATCGCAAAAAGGAACTGCTTGATTCCATCACCATGACGATGGCCCGGTCGGATTGCCGAAGAGATTACTTCCGGCGACATTTCGACCGGTGCCGGCGGTGATATTCAACAGGCGACCAACATGGCGCGCGCGATGGTCTGTCAATACGGCATGAGCGAAAAGCTTGGCATGGTACAATACGTTGAGGACGATGAATTCTTTCTCGGTCGCGACATGATGCGCCGTAAAACCTATAGTGAATCCACCGCGCAAGAGATTGATGCGGAAGTCAGCGGCATCATCAACAGTTGTTATCAGCGTGCGCGTGAAATCATTTACGCAAATCGCGACAAGCTGGAGATGATCGCGAATGCACTGCTGGAATACGAGACGCTGGATGGCGTGCAGGTTCACGACATCGTCAAGCTGGGTAAATTCACTCCGCCACCACCACCGGCCAAGATTGATCCACCCACTGGAGCACAGGCGGCAACGCCACTTCCGGAAGTGCCGCCCAAGCCGACGCCCCCGAAATTGCCCGGACTGGGCACGCCCGCACCGGCGGCCGCTTGATCGATTAATAAGATCCGGGATTCGAACTTGTTGGAGCTGGATTTGAAGAGCTGGTGAGAATCACACGAAAGCCATAGGAATTTTTGGCTTCATCGGGCTTGGCATACCAATGGAATTCGGGGCGGGCATTGACCGGAAGAAACGTATCCCATGCGCCGCCCTTGAGCACGCGATAGGGTTTATCTTGCGGATCAAGCGTCCATTCCATCACGTTGCCGCGAGTATCGTAAAGGCCAAGGTTATTGGCTCCCAGGCTGCCCACGTTAGCGGTGGAAGAATAATTTCCCTGCAGTTTCATGACTGCGTCCGACAATGAAGCGTCGCTCATCAGCATGAGCCATTGATCCTGGGTCGGCAGCGTATAATTAAAACCTTCGGGTAATCCGGCCTTTTCCTTGGTCGTCAGTTGCTGGCAAAAAGCCATTGCATCATTCCAACTCACCGAATCTACCGGCTTTTGCGTCCCCACTAAATGCGCTCGGGTTGCGATGCATGATTTTCTGGTAGCCGTCCTGGGTCGTCTCAAATTTCCCCGCCCACAAGCCCTGTGAAATCTTTACGAAGACCAGACCGACGCTGTTGGTGACGACGGAATTGGTTGTCATCAACTGTTTGAGCGTAGGTGTGTCGTTGGTGAGACTCTCAGTGTCTTGGGCGGCGGCGGGCGGTGCGGGGAGAAAAAATAAAGTTGTAGCAATGAAAAGGGGGGCAAGCTGGTAAATTTTCATGCCACCAAACAAACCCCAAGCGCGGGCATTGTCAAGCCGCGACGTGCGGGTACGTCATCAGCGTTTTTGCAGGCTGTTCAAATCCTCGGCCAGAAACTGGGTCACGTCCTTGAACCGGGCGACATTGTCAGGATTCACCGCCATGAGGGTCTGATGCGCCTCGAGACATGTCCGCGTGATCTGTTCGTGCGTCGGATGGACGGGCTCCGGCGTGCAGGCCTTTACGTCATCGGGCAAGGTCAGCGCTCCGGATAAAATCTTGAAAAGATGAAGCACCCCGAGGTTTTCCAGCAGTTCGGCAACGCGCGGGTTGCAGTTAAGCAATTCAATGCCCGGTGGCCTCGTGTCTTCGGGAGGCGACAATTTCAGGCCAAATTGCGCCAGCGTCCCCAAGAACGTGCTGTCCATCAGGACGCAATCCGACAGGTCAATGATGAAGCGTTCATAGCCCTTCTGCATCAGTTCCGTCAGCAGCGTTTTGAAATCCGGGCTGGAACTGAAATTCGCCCGCCCCGTGATTTTCACGCAGGCAAAATTTCTCCCGACGAACACCGACAGGTTTACCGGTTGCATTGACATTGTAATAAGCTTCCCATTTTACGCTTACGCAGCGATGGCTGGTAAGGTTACAATCTGCACCAAGGTTTGCTGTAATTCCAGCACGTCATCCAGCCCGCTGGAAACGAGGCGTTGATTGCAGCGCAACAACAGATCCATTGCCCGGACCAGTTCGGCCGGGGCATACTTTTTGACCTGTGGCAGGGCCTTGTAAAGCACATAGGGATTTAATGCCAGCGGATTGAAGCGCCGGTCTGCCGGGAGCCTGTCCGCCGGCACCTTTTCCAGTTGCGCCTTGAAACGGGTGTAATCCATTTCCGGCTTGATCCAGCCCTCGCGCATCATTTCCTTCAATAACAACAGCGTGCGAATTTTTCCGACCAGACCATAGAGCAGTCCAATTCCTGATTTGCTGCGGTCCGACTTCATTTCCCACAATTCTTCGTCCAGTCGTTTTAGCAGGCGTGTCAGGTCGCGATCGCCCAAGGCATCGCCCAAGGCAAAGGCACGCGCTGTTTTGTTGCGAATGCAAACAGCGGCCACGTCATTGAATTCAATCTTCTTGTGTTCGCCAACAAACAAGCACAGCTTCTCAATTTCACTTTCAAGCTGGCGCGCGTTTGGTCCGATGCGATTAACGAGTTCGGCCAGCGCCTCTTGGGCAATCTCCTTTTGGCGGGCGCGAACGCCTGTTTGTGCGGCCGCTTCCGCGCGTTCCGCCCAATCCTTGTCATCCGCCGACCATGCTGAAAAGTTCTCCACTTCGCCAATTTTATCAATCGCTTTGAAAAACGTTTTGCGCTTGTCCACCTTGCCTGCGCTGATCAGCAGCCGCACGCTTTGCCAGGCGAACTTTTTCAATTCTTCCGCCAGCTCGCCCAAGGTTTCCGTGACAGCCTGCGAAGAAGCAGCCCTTTCATCGCCGAGAAAATTACAATCGCGCAACCAGACGGCTTTGCCGGAGCCGAAGAAGGGCAGGGTGTTCAAGGCTTCGCGGAGTTTGCCGATGGCTTTTAGCGCGTCACCGCTGTTGGCAACCGAGGCATCAATGATCTCGTGATCCATGCCGCCCAGTTCTTCGGACCACTGCGCGTAGATCTGCTTGGCACGTTGCTTGACGGCAAACTCATCGTCGCCGCAAACGAGCGCCAGGGATGAAGCTTGGACGGGCGGCATTTTTTAATCAGCGGCTTCGCTGCCGGATTCATTGATGCGGTTGAGCACTTCGCTCATGTCCTCCACCTGTTCAAACAGGGGGGTGGTGACAAAAATTGGCTTCTTCTGCGCGGCGGCGATGGCGAGGCAATCGCTGGGGCGCGCATCAATCTCCACGATCTTGCGGGCAATTTCATTCTGCTGCTGCAAAATCAACCGGGCGAAATAGGTGGAATTTTTCAGGTCCGTGATGATGACGCGCTCGACGGTGATGTTGAAGCCCTTGAAAATGCGCTGCATCAAATCGTGGGTCAGCGGACGTTCTTTCGGCTCGTCGCGGAGAAAATCGCCGATGACCCGTCCCATCTGTGGCTCGACATTGATCACAAAAACTTTCTGGTCATTGCCGACAAACAGCGCGCAACCGCTGTTGGCGGGAAGAATGCCGCGTATCTGAACCGGAACAACTTCGCTCTTCATGCGTTTAATCTATGGGCAAACTGCCGAAAAACAAGCCTTGCTTCTGCGCCGGTTCACCAATGGCCGTATACATTTGCAGGAATTTTTACCTTGTCCGGAAAAACCAGGTAAACCGTGTTGTGTGATTTTGTCCAGGAATGGATGACATCCGCTCGCTTGTAAATGCGCCGGACGGATTCGCCCTTTTCCAAGCGGGTTGCCGGGTCATTGATCACCACGTCGCCGTTTTCCGTGAAGCCGATGCAGACGATCAAATGCCCGTCATTGTCTAACGGCCGGCCCGGCAGCAGCCAGTCCCAACGCGCGGAAAGAATCACCGGAATCCCGGCGGCAATCCAGTCTTCCACTTCCGAAAGATCGTCAAAACGGGTGACATAACTTTTCATCCCCTTAAAACTCCCGGCAAACGCGGTGTTAAAAGGCCAGTTACCCGTTCCGGCATAGTCGTCATCAAAAACCGCCGCCGCGACTTGTGGCACGGTAAGATCCATCTCCGGACGATTCAAGACTTCCGCCCAGCGCGATAATGCCATTGAAAGCGAAGTCGGGCTACACCAGCCTTTGGCATTTGAATGGCCATGCTGCGAATGCTCCGGCGTAGGAATGATTTTCCCCCATGCCGCACGATTTGGCGGACGCATTGTCGGCGAAACCTTAGTGTTGGAAAAAGACACGCCCAGGAATTTAAGCGACGGTTGTGCGCCATTGGTTCCGCTCAGCGTTATGCGGATTTGCGCCGCGTCCGCCGGTTGCGACAAATCCAAAGTATCGGTGTCCACGCGGCCATCAGCGTCTTTCTGACCGCGAATGCTTGTGCGTGGAAAAACCTTATTGTCCAGCGACCAGTTGCCGAGCGCGTAAAACTTTGTGGTGTGATTTGTCGAAATGGCGCAGGCTTCGATCTTCAAAAAAGTTCCAGCCGGCGCAGTCGCATTCCATGAAACAATGAGTTCGTTCCATAAAATTGGCGGTTTGATTTCCGACGACATCAGGATGGTTTCACCGTTTGTGCTTTGCGAACGGGCGAAGTTGGAAAACTTTTTGATCCCGACAAAATGACTGAAATTGTCTTTCGTTGATACTGGAACAGTTTTACAGCCGGATAAAATCGTGACGGCCAGTAAAAGAACGATGTTAAACCTCTTGAACATTGCCACATATTTTTATGGCAATTACACGCAAAGTCCATCCCCCTGATTTGGTGGGTCAGCTTGGGTTATAGTTAAGCCACGGCCCGAGCCAACGTTCCATTTCGGAAACGGATTTGCCTTTGCGCTTTGCCAAATCATCTACCTGATCTTTCGCAAGTTTCCCGACCGCAAAATATTTTGATTCAGGATGCGCGAAATAAAGTCCGCTCACCGAACTGCCCGGCCACATGGCGAAACTCTCGGTCAGCTTGATGCCGGTTTTTTCCTCCGCGCCAAGCAGATTCCAGAGAATTTCCTTTTCCGTATGGTCAGGTGAAGCGGGATAACCTGCCGCCGGGCGGATGCCGCGATACTTTTCTTCAATCAGATCTTCGGTGGTAAGCTTCTCAGTTTTTCCAAAGCCCCATTCTTCGCGGACGTGCTTATGCAAATACTCCGCGAATGCTTCCGCCAGACGGTCCGCCAGTGCTTCAGCCATGATCGCATTGTAATCGTCATGCTCAGCCTTGTATTTCTTCACTAATTCGTCGAGTCCGTGACCGCTCGTCACGGCAAAAGCCCCGATGTAGTCTGGTGGGAAAGGCATCTTGCCTGTCTGGTCAGGCTGGAAGCCTGACCCACTGCGAGGCGCGATAAAATCCGCTAGACACCAGTTGGGCGTGCCGTCACCTTTTTCGATTTGCTGGCGCAGGAAATGTAGCGTCGTCAGAACCTTCGTGCGTGATTCGTCAGTGTAAAGTTCCACATCATCGCTGGTACGATTCGCCGGGAACAGGCCATAGATGCCACGCGGTTTTAGAAGTTTCCGGCTGACAATTTCAGCGAGCAGCTTCTGCGCATCGGCGAACAGTTTGGTTGCTTCTTCACCATGTTTCTCATGCTGGAGGATCTTGGGATATACGCCGCGCAATTCCCAGGTGTGGAAAAACGGCGTCCAGTCAATGAATTTCGCCAGTTCCTCAAGTGCCGGCTCAATCGTTTTAGTGCCGGAAAACTCCGGCTTTGGCAAATCGTCAAAGTTTAGCTTCGGCGCGTTCGCGCGGGCGGCTTCGAGTGACAAAAGTTTTGTCACAGAACTAGCGTGTTGTGCTCGGAGCTTCTCGTAATCTTCGCGCAACTGTTTCACGAACGGCGCTTTGCCGTCTTTGCTCAAGAGGCTTGTCATCACCGGCACGGCGCGGGAAGCGTCGAGCACGTGAACGACGGGTTCGCTATAATGCTGGGCAACCTTTACCGCCGTGTGCGCGCGGCTGGTCGTCGCGCCGCCGATGAGCAGTGGAACCTTGAAGCCGGTGCGCTCCATCTCGCGGGCGACGTGAACCATCTCGTCCAGCGACGGCGTAATGAGGCCGCTCAAGCCGATGATGTCGGCGTTCTCCTGTTTGGCGCGCTCCAGAATTTTTTCGCATTGAACCATCACGCCCATGTCAATGACTTCGTAGTTATTGCACGCGAGCACGACACCGACGATGTTCTTACCGATGTCATGCACATCGCCTTTGACAGTCGCCAAAACAATTTTACCCTGCGCCTTGACGATTTCACCGCGAGCGGCCATTGCCGCCTTCTCGGCCTCCATGAACGGCGTGAGATACGCGACGGATTTCTTCATCACGCGCGCGGACTTCACGACCTGCGGCAAAAACATTTTTCCCGCGCCGAATAAATCACCGACGACGCTCATGCCCGCCATCAACGGGCCTTCGATGACCGTGAGTGGTTTGCCATATTTCGCAAGCGCTTCGGCGGTGTCAGCGTCAACGTAGGCGTCAATGCCCTTCACCAACGAGTGTGAGAGGCGCTCTTCAATCGTGCCTTTGCGCCATTCTTCCTCGACTTTTTTGTCGGTCGCAGTTGTGCCGGCGCTGGCGGCTTTGAGTTTCTCGCCATGCACGACTAGGCGTTCGGTCGCGTCAGGACGGCGATTCAGCAACACGTCTTCGACGAGTTCCTTCAGTTCCGGCTCAATCTCCTCATAAACTTCCAGCATCCCGGCGTTGACGATGCCCATGTCCATGCCGGCTTTGATGGCGTGATAAAGAAACGCGCTGTGCATCGCCTCGCGCACCGGATTGTTGCCGCGAAAACCAAATGACACATTCGACACGCCCCCGCTGACTTTCGCGTGCGGGAGATTCTGTTTGATCCAACGCGTGGCCTCGATGAAGTCCACGGCGTAGTTGTTGTGCTCCTCGATGCCGGTGCCGACGGTGAGAATGTTCGGATCGAAAATGATGTCCTCGGGCGGGAAGCCGACTTCGTCCACTAGAATGCGATAGGCGCGTTCGCAGATGCGAATCTTGTCCGCCAGCGTCGCGGCCTGGCCTTGCTCATCGAACGCCATCACGACGACCGCCGCGCCATATTTCAAAACTTTGTGCGCGTGTTCGCGGAATGTTGCTTCGCCACCCTTCATCGAGATGGAGTTGACGATGCCTTTGCCCTGAACGCATTTCAGACCGGCTTCGATGACTTCCCATTTCGACGAGTCCACCATGAACGGAACCTTGGCGACCTCCGGCTCGCTGCCGAGCAATTGGAGGAAGCGTGTCATGGCAGCGACGCCATCAATCATCCCTTCGTCCATGCAGATGTCTATGATGTTCGCGCCGTTCTCAACCTGCTGGCGCGCGATGGCGACGGCTTCCTCATATTTGTTTTCCTTGATGAGTTTGGCGAACTTTGGCGAACCCGCGACGTTTGTGCGCTCCCCGATCATGATGAACGAGCCGATTTGCTGCGTGAACGGCTGTGAGCCGGATAGGCGAAGTGGGCAAACCTCGTTCGCGGGGAGCGCACGCGCCTCGCGTGCGGTGGTTGACGCCTCGTCAACCGCACTTGAGCGCGCCTCCGCGCGAGGTGACGATGCGCTGTGGCGCGCATCGCTCCCGACCGCGAGGGCGCGGTCGGGCACACGCGAGGGCGCGTGTGCTCCCCGGAATTCGCGCGGATGCCGTCCTTCCAAAGCTTTAGCAATCGCCGCGATGTGTTCGGGTGTGTTGCCGCAGCAACCACCGGCGATGTTGATCAAATTACTTTGTGCGAACTCGCCGAGGAAATTGCCCATGTCTTCCGGCTTTAAGTCAAAACCGGTCGGCGACAGTGGATTCGGCAAGCCCGCGTTCGGGTAACACGAAATCGCCGTATTAGATTTCTCTGCGAGCTCCGCAAGGAACGGCCTCATTAAATCCGGACCGAGCGAGCAGTTGAGACCGATGGCGATCGGCTTCACATGTTTCATCGCGTTCCAATACGCCTCGATGGTCTGCGCGGAAATCATCGTCTCACCACCACGACCGACGGCGGCGGAAATCATGATCGGCAAAATCTTGCCGTCCTGCTCAAAGACTTCCTGAATCGCGACGAGCGCAGCTTTGGCGTTGAGCGAATCGAAGATTGTTTCAACGAGCAAAATATCCGAGCCGCCGGCGATGAGTCCGCGAATCTGGTGCGTGTAGGCAATCTTCACCTGATCAAACGTGCAGACGCGAAAACCCGCGTCGTCCGCATCTGGCGAGTTGGAAAGCGAAACGGTCAACGGCCCGACTGCACCGGCGACGAAGCGCGGACGACCGGTTTTGTTCGCGATGCGGTCGCACCATTCACGACATTGCTTGGCGGATTGTTCGTTGATCTCCCAGACGAGGTCGTTAAGGAATTTATTTTCGATGACGCCTTGATAAAACGCCGGGTCTTTGCGGCCGCCGTGTTCGCGCGGATCGTCCACGAAGAATTCGCTTTGGCCGATGCTCGTAGCTGAGAACGTGTTCGTCTCGATAATGTCCGCGCCAGCTTCGAGGAAGCGGCGATGGATGTCGCAGATGGTCGAAGCTTGCGTGAGCGAATACAGATCGCCGTTGTTCTTCAGATCCTTTTTGGAATCCTTGAACCGCTCGCCGCGAATCTCCGCCTCGCCCAAGCCATAAGTGCGGATGGTCGTGCCCATCGCGCCGTCAATGATGACGATGCGTTCCTTCAGAGCCTTTTGCAGCAGTTCGGCGTTGTTCGACATGACATCAAGATAGGCAAAACCGGCGGCATTTCAAATTAAAAAATCAACGCATCCTGATTTGATGATATGTAATTAACCTCAACAGCTGGCTATCTTCTCGTATGCAAGCCAACCCAATTTTCCTCCGTTCGCGAATTGACTCTGAAAGCGCATCTGATAGATTCACGCTTCGTTTTCACCGTTTCACAAAATAACTGACAGCACCGAACTGAATTTATGGCAAAAGCTAAATCCAACAAATACGTTTACACCTGGGGCAACAAAAAAGCTGACGGCGACGGCACAATGAAACCGTTGCTCGGCGGCAAGGGCGCGAATCTCGCCGAGATGACGCGCATCGGTCTGCCGGTGCCTCCCGGCTTCACCATCACCACGGAAGTCTGCACCTATTATTACGCGCACAAGAAAACTTATCCGAAGGAACTTCAGGCGCAGATGGAAGCCGGCGTGGCCAACATGGAAAAGATCATGGGCTACAAGTTCGGTGATGCGAAAGGTTTCCCGTTGTTGGTGGCCGTGCGCTCCGGTGCGCGTGATTCCATGCCCGGCATGATGGACACAATTTTGAACCTCGGCCTCAATGACGAAACCGTCGTCTCGCTCGAGAACGCCACCAAGAATCCGCGCTTCGCGTGGGATTGTTACCGCCGCTTCATCCAGATGTATGGCGACGTGGTGCTCGGCGTGCAGAAGAAGGAAGGCGAAGATCACGAGCCGTTTGAAACCGTCATCGAAGGTTTCAAACATGAAAAGTATCACAAGGACATCGTGGACAGCGAACTGACCGCCGATGACCAGAAGGAACTCGTCAAGCGTTTCAAGGCGCTGGTCAAAGATCGCACCGGCAAATCATTCCCAAGCAGCCCGTGGGATCAGTTACGCGGCGCGGCAGGCGCGGTGTTCGGTTCCTGGATGAACGATCGTGCGAGTGTTTATCGTCGCAAATATAATATCCCGACCGAATGGGGCACCGCCGTCAACGTGCAGGCCATGGTGTTCGGCAACACCGGCGAAGATTCCGGTTCCGGCGTGGCGTTCACCCGCAACCCCGCGAACGGCGCGAATGAATTCTACGGCGAATTTCTCATCAACGCGCAGGGCGAAGACGTCGTCGCCGGCGTGCGCACACCCGAGCCCGTGTCGAAATTGAAGGCGCAGATGCCGAAGTCTTACGCGGAATTGATGGCCGTCCGCAAGACGCTGGAAAGTCATTTCAAGGACGTGCAAGATATCGAGTTCACCGTGCAGAGCGGCAAGTTGTTCATGCTCCAGACGCGTAACGGCAAGCGCACCGCCGCCGCCGGACTCAAGTTCGCGATGGACATGGTGAAGGAAAAACTCATCACGCCCGAAACCGCCGTGTTGCGGAATCCGGCCGACCAGCTCGACCAACTCCTCGCGCCGATCTTTGATCTGGCCGAAGTGAAGAAAGCCAAAGTCATTGCCACGGGTTTGCCCGCCGGACCCGGTGCAGCGACTGGTAAAATCTATTTCAATGCCGATCGTGCAGTGACCGCTGCGGACAAGGGCGAAAAAGTTCTACTCGTTCGCGTCGAAACTTCTCCGGAAGATTTGCGCGGCATGATCGCGGCGGAAGGCATTCTCACCGCGCGCGGTGGTGTCAGCTCGCACGCGGCGCTCGTCGCCCGTCAGATGGGCAAAGTCTGCGTCTGCGGCGCCGCGGCTTTGATCGTGGATTACGACAAGAAGACCGTCAGCGTGGATGGCCACACCTACAAGGAAGGCGACTTCCTCTCGATTGATGGCACCGCCGGAACCGTCTATGCCGGCCAGATCAAAACCGCGCCGTCCGAAATCATCGCCGGTCTCATCGGTGGTGACAAGGCTGCGCAGGCCACGGAAAAATACAAGAGCTTCACCCAGCTCATGAAATGGTGCTCGCAGTTCACGCGCCTGCAGGTGCGCACGAACGCCGACACGCCGGAGCAGACGCAGAACGCGATGGCGTTCGGCGCGACGGGCATCGGCTTGACCCGCACGGAACACATGTTCTTTGAAGGCGATCGCATTGACGCGATGCGCGAAATGATTCTCGCCGACAACCTCGCGACGCGCGAAGAAGCGCTGGCGAAGTTGCTCCCGTATCAACGTGAAGATTTCTTCGGCATCTTCAAGGCGCTGAAAGGATTCCCGGCCACGATCCGTTTCCTTGATCCGCCGCTGCACGAATTCCTTCCGAACACCAAGGAATCGCAGATGGATCTCGCGCGGAAGCTCAACATCCCCGTCGAGAAGATCATGAACCGCGTGCACGAATTGCATGAGTTCAATCCGATGCTTGGTTTCCGGGGCTGCCGTCTCGGCATCAAGTATCCGGAAATCACCCGCATGCAGGCCCGTGCCGTGCTCGAAGCCGCCGCCGATGCGACCAAGCAGGGTTTCAAGGCCAAGCCCGAAATCATGATCCCGCTCGTCGGCTTCAAGAAGGAATTGGATTTGCAGGTCGCCATCGTTCACGAAGTGGCCGCGCAGGTGCAGAAGGAAAAGAAAGTGAAAATCGCATACTCCGTCGGCACCATGATCGAAATTCCGCGCGGTGCGCTCACCGCCGATGAGATCGCGCACACGGCGGAGTTCTTCAGCTTCGGCACGAACGACCTCACGCAAACCTGTCTCGGCATGAGCCGCGACGACTCCGGTTCATTCCTTGGTGCGTATCAGGAATCCGAGATCATGAAGAAGAATCCGTTCGCCTCGATTGACCAGGCCGGTGTCGGTCAGCTCATGGAGATCGCGATTGTCAAAGGCCGCCAGACGCGTCCCGGCATCAAGCTCGGCATCTGCGGCGAACACGGCGGCGACCCCGACTCCGTGAAATTCTGTCACAAGCTCGGTCTGACCTACGTGAGTTGCTCGCCGTTCCGCGTGCCGGTCGCCCGTCTTGCTGCGGCACAGGCTGCCATCGAAGAAAAGCGCAAGGCAGCGAAGCCGGCGAAGAAGAAGTAAAATGTAGCGGCGGGTCTATGACCGCTCGCCGATTTCGTCGCTCACAGAGCGACGCTACAACGAAAGCCGCCCCCGGGAAACCGGAGCGGCTTTTTTGTTTGCCCTAACACGGATTGACGCTGATGTTCTCTACTGAAAATAAAAAACTTTGACGCGAATTGCGCGAATTGCCGCGAATTCAAAATGCGCTGAATGCGCTACGGAAATTAGCCCAGCGGTTGCGAGGAACGAGCTACCCTGGGTAATCGTTTCATAAAATTCTTTTCCCTCTTCTCGCTCATACGAGGAGAGGGCGGGGGTGAGGAGCATCATTCTTTTGCCAACGGCATTGCCGATACGATTTTCATCGTCTCGACGCTGACGGTGCAGACGCGCAGGAGCAAATCAATTACCTTATCTTTGTGGTCGGCGAAGTTGTAGGTGTTGAATTTCTCCGCCACGGTGGGGTCGCTAATTTTGTGTTCTTTCCATTGGTCGAGCACCCATTCGAGGGCGCTGCGATTGCCGAGTTGGTAAGTCCATGCTTCGGGCGGGATGCCGCTCAAGGTGGTGATCGAGTCCACCTCGATGCTGCCGGCGGCTTTGTCGGCCTTGAGCTTGGGCTTGAGTTTGGGTTTCTCGTCGAGCAAACGCGCGGGATTGATGCGTTCATCGGGCATTAGATCGGTTTGCTGGTTGGCGGTTTCCTTGTGGTCATGGCGTTTGAGGGCGAAAGGCGTGGCCTTTTCGTAATCAAGATGCAAGCCCATGAGTTCCTTGCCCCACTTGGCCCATTGACGGAAGTCTTCGTAAAACGGCAGCCGGGGAAATTCGCGCTTGAGGTTGATTTCGTATTTGGAGCGGTATGCTGGGTGATGTAGCACGGCGTAGGTGTAATGGAAAATGTCGCGTTTGGTAATCTTGCTGTTGCCGTGGTGCTGCAGGAACTGTTTCAGCCCCCAATCGGTGATATTGTCCTGCTGATTGCCGTCGGCATCATAGCAATAAAGCGAAAGACAGTTGCCAGCTGCTGCTGCTCCGACGAAATGATAATCAAACACAGAATCTGAAGCCAAAACCATAAATGGCTTCTGCGAACTTGGGTCAGTAAACACAATCGCGATATTTTCTAATTGGCCGAAGTCACCAAAAATATCCGCCATCTTGTATCTCATCTCATTCAATTGAGGAGAAAAATAGCAGTAGTTTTTTTTGAACGGTCTGTATTGGGAACGTGTAATTCTTTTTGCCTCGTATATGAATTGAATCTGTTTTTCAAGATTCTGTTTTGCAGAACGAGTCCACTTGATTGCGTAGTCAAGTCGCTTCGGGTCTGCAATTCCCTTTAATTTTTTAACGTCCGAATTATATGCGGCGATTAAGTAACGGACTTTTTTTGCCAAATTGTTTGAATCTGAATCATAGACCCATTCATCCCTAGCCGTGACAACGCCAAGGTGAAAGTTGAAATAAAGCCTTGTCGTTCTTACCGGATTTTACGTCTTTGTTACCGAGCGGAATCAGAGATTGAAATCATTGGTTTGAACATTCAGCCAGTTGCCATCCGCATCTGGTTCAATTCGCGTTGAATCCAGTGATTCAAGTTTTGCCGCACTCAACAATTCAAGTTTCTGTTCGCGCGTCGAACTCTCTGGCGTTGCCCACATAGCTGATTTCAGCGCTTCCCGCCTGCTTGCCTTTCTTAATTAGGAAAACCGATGGCAACGCCGGTGCCAATGCCGAAGACATTTGCCTTGCCAGCCACGGGTAAAAGATAATCGCCGCCAAGATCCACGACATAGACGTGGCTGAATTCTGCGGGAACGGGCTGGCCTTTGTCGTTAAGCCAGCCGCCACCGATGGTTTTACGGAAGCCGTCGGCTTGCCGCGAATCAATGAAGGAACGGTTGCAGATAAACGCCACAATGCCCTGTTCCTCCAGCCGGTCGCTCGCCCAGCGGATGAAGCGCAAATACATATCGTAGCTTTTTGTTTTCTGCGCAGTGCTGGCGGCGAGATAGGTAGCCTTGATTCGCTTATCTATGTGATCGTAAGTGCGATTTTTTGTTATTGTCATTTTCGTTCTGCTGATTGGCGTTGTAGGGTGGATTGCCGATGACGACGCTGATTTTGGAGGCGTTCTGCACCTTAATGCGGCGGGTATTTTCTACGCTGATGCCGCCAAGTTCTGGTTGCACATCTACTTTGAGTCCCGCGATATTGTCCAAAGTATCCACGAAGCAGATGTTTTTCAAATGGAGCATAGACTCCCATCTTGGCGGCGTAGGCAGTCTCGATGTTCAGATTCGCTATGTATACGGCAGGATGGCAATTTCGTTCGCGTGCAATTCCTTTTTGTATTTCCGGGTGAGGACTTCGCGTGGGAGAAATTCGATAATGTCGGAGACGTAGCTGCCGGTGCCGGTAGCGGGGTCGAGGATTTCAACGCCCTTGTCCGCCAAACCGCGCCCGAAGTGCCGGTGCAGCAACGTGTCGGTCGAACGGATCATGAAATCTATTATTTCGCCGGGCGTATAAACAATGCCGAGCGGTCTGCACCTTTCGGATTATATGCCTTATAAAAATTTTCGTAGATGACTTTGAGAAAGGTCTGTTTCTCTCGCGGGCTGACGATGCTGGTGGCATGCGCCTTGATACACTCGTAGTAATGTTTGATCTGGCCTAGGGTATCGCGCTTGGTCTGGCCCGTGAAGAAGGTCTTTTTCCACCTCGCGCAGTTCGCGGGCGATGCTGTTTTCCTCCAGCATCTGCGTGTCGCTGAAAATGGAGAGAAAAATTTCCTCGGTGAGGATGTGCTGGATGAGCATTTCATCCACGTCGTCGGGCGTGACAGCGGGATTGATGGCCGAGCGGCAAAGATTAAGGAAGATTTCGCGCCGTTGACGAAAGTCGCCATTGGCTTTGCCCTGCTGGAGAATCATCCCGCGCAGAGTGGTGACGATGCTGGGAATGTCGTGCTTGAAACGCTCGACGGCCACCTTGAACTCGCGCACTTCAGGATGCTCGAAACTGACATAGGCGGTTAGGAGTTCATGGAGGGCTTCGGTCTGGGCAAAGGGCGCGGTGAACCGGCGCGAACCGTCCTGATAAAGAATGGCAGTCTGGGCATCTTCAAAAAGGATGTTTGAGTCGGGATAGCCCTTATCAAATTTCCGTTTGATGTCTTCGGTCAGTTCATCATCTGCATCTTTGCTTTCCCAAAAACCATAATCTAGGCGGAGACTGTTTTTCAGCGTGCCATCGGGACGGACGGTTTTTCTTTTTTGAGGGTTGTAATAATCAAGCTCTTCAACGAGCAGCAGATCGCGCGGACGGGCGTAGGCGTTGATGAGCGTGGAGAAAGCGCGGCGGATGGTGGTCTCGTTTCGAGAGCCACCGAAGCGAATAATTTGATCCACTTCGGAGCGGTAGGTATGAATTGAACCAAGGTTTGACATCGCGCACTGGCGCAACTGCGAAAACGGGGAATTCTACAAACGAAAAGGCGCGAACCTGACGCACCCTGCCTCAAGGCACTGCGAAGCGCCTACACAGAAGAGATACGCCAAGCCGCGCCCATTTGGGCGTGCTTGGTCGGTCTTCTGTGTGGGCTTGCAAAAATTCGCAGTTTTTGAGGCAGCCCGTAGCCGTAGCTACGCTAAATTGTTTAGTTAAATAATAATCGTCGTTTTAATTTTTCTGACACCGCGAGTGTGCGCGGGAAAATTATTTGCGTCAATGCGCGTTGTTTCGGTCCTCACCCCGGCCCTCTCCTCGTTTGGTCTGCTTGCGTCTGATTTCAGCGCGACAAGCGAGGAGAGGGAGAAGATTATTTTGTGGGACGTTTTCCCAGGGTAGCTCGTTTCTCGCAACCGCTGGGATGATTTCCGTAGCACTTGCAGTGCATTTGAATTCGCGTCAGTTCGTGAAATTCGTGTCTGCGTTTGCAGATGTAGCTTGTCAGCCGATGGTTTCTTTTTACACTCGCGGCCATGAGTCTGCTCAAGGTGGCGCAACTTTCCAAATCGTTTGGCACGGTCCGTGCCGTGGATTCCGTCAGCTTCGAGGTTCAACCGGGGGAAATTTACGGATTGCTTGGCCCGAATGGGGCCGGCAAGACGACAAGCATCTCAATGATCTCCGGCCTGCTCAAGCCGGATGCGGGTGAAATCTTTGTCGCAGGCACGGCGTTCTCGGCCGATCCGCAAAAGGCCAAGCGCATCATGGGCGTGGTGCCGCAGGAACTGGCGATCTACGAGGAGTTGACCGGACGCGAGAACCTGGAGTTCTGGGGACGCATGGCGGGCTTGAGTTCGTTTGACGCCAAATCGCGTGCGACCGAACTGCTCGAAGCACTCACGCTCTCTGACCGTGCGAAAGACCCGGTGAAAAATTATTCCGGCGGCATGAAGCGGCGCATCAACCTGGGCTGCGCGCTGCTGCACCAGCCAAAGCTGCTGCTGCTCGACGAGCCGACCGTGGGCATTGATCCGCAAGCGCGACTGAACATTTTGGAGTTCATCCGCAATCTGCGCGCGACCGGCACAGCGATTCTCTACACGACGCATTATCTCGAAGAGGCGGAGTCGCTTTGCCAGCGCATTGGCATCATTGATCATGGCCGAGTATTGGCGGAAGGGACGTTCAGTGAATTACAAGAACGTCTGGGCGGCGACCGCGTTTTCGTGCTGGAGGCGGATTTCAAAAACGCTGCGCCCGACTCATGGAATGGTTTCAACCAGCGCTTCCGGGTGATCCAAAAAACGGAGAAGCAACTGATCGTCGCCGCGATCGGTGCGCGCGATCCGTCGGAGTGCCTGAAAGATCTGCTCAACCTGCCGGTGCAAGTGGAGAACGTGACGCTGAAGCGGCCCAGCTTGAACGATGTTTTCCTGCAGCTCACGGGTCGGGAACTAAGGGAATAAGATGTTGCGCGTCCTGCTCGCCAAAGACCTCCGCCGTGCGTGGCGCAATCCGCTGCCGTGGCTGATCAATCTGATTGTGCCGCTCGCGATGACGGCGTTGATCGGGCTGGTTTTCGGCGGCAGTTCGGGTGGCGGCGGGCTGGGAAAAATTCATTTCGCGGTCGTGAATGAAAAACAACAGCCGAGCCAGTGAATTTTTACGCCGGGCCATGAATTCGATGGCCGGTCAAAACGAGAGCGGCATCCAGTTCGAGCCGATTTTCACGAATCGCGCGGCGGCGATGCAGCAAATCAACGCCAATAAAATCAGCGCCGTGCTCATCATTCCGACGAATTTTCTGGGCCATTATCTCACCGCCAGCGAGCCTGTAAGCCTGGAGCTGATCAAAAATCCCGCCGAGTCCATTCATCCGGCGGTGCTGGAGGAATTGTTCAGCACCCTCGTGACCGCGCTCAATGAAATTTCCCGCAACTTCAATTCCGAGTTCCCGGAATGGCACAAGGTTTTCCAGGGCGAAGGCGATTACCAGAAAATCTCCGTGTTGATCCAGAGCGCCGGCGACAAACTCAAGAGTGCAAAAAAATTTGTGGATCCGCCGCTGGTCATTTACGAGAAGGAAACCACCGGCACCAACACAACGAAAGCCGTGACTTCAACGGAGGCTGGCGGTTTCAAAAGTTCCAGCGACAACATCTTCGCCTATCTGCTGATTGGTCTGTCTGCGATGTTTCTGCTGTTCCTTGCCAACAATGCGATGACCGATCTGCATCGTGAATTGCGCAAGCGCACGTTTGAGCGTTACCAGACGCTGCGGCATCAACTCTGGCCGTTCATCGCGAGCAAAATTATTTTCACCGTTGTGATGTTATTGATCTGCAGCTTGGTGATGCTGGGCGGCGGCAGCCTGATCTTCGGATTTTACTGGCAACATCTGCTGCCGTTGAGCGTTCTGACCTTCGGCTACGCCTGTTTTGTTTCTGCGCTGTTTGCGACCTTGGTTGCGATCATGCCGGACGAACGGCGCGCCGCTGTTCTGAGCAACATCACCGGCATGTTTCTGGGCCTAGTCGGCGGATGTGCGTTTCCGCCGCAGCAACTTCCGATATTCGTGCGTGAACACATCACGCCGCTGTTACCGAGTTATTGGTTCGCCGAAGCCGCCCGCAATCTCGAATGCGGCAGTGCGACCGAACCGTGGCTGTTCGTCACATTTAAACTGATAGTGGTTGGCGGCATTTTCGTTGGTCTGGCCGCGATATTGTTTCGCCGCCGCTTCAAGCAGGGGGTGCGCGCATGAAACGCATTTTGGACATCGGTCATCTGGATCTGCGATTGTTTTTCAAGAACCGCAGCGCGTATGTCTGGCTCTTCGTGATTCCGCTGGCGTTTGTCTATTTCATGGGCTTTGCGAATCGCGGTGCCGGCGATCCCTACAACCGCACGCCGCCGGTGCTGATTGAAAATGCCGACACCAATTTCCTCGGCAAGATTTTCCTTGAAGAATTGAGCACGCAAAAAATGTGGCTGCTGGACCCGACCAACAAAGAAACCGCCGCGCGCTTCATCCAGATTCCCGCCGGCTTCACCAGCAACGCGCTGAACTTCCAGCAGACCAAACTGAAATTCTTGAAGCGCGACGATTCCGGTGAAGCCGATGCCGCGCTGATCGAAGTCCGGCTCGTCCGCGCCCTCATCGCGTTGAACGGGCACTTGATGGAAACCGCTGCGGAGACGAATGTCACTGGCACTTTCACCGAAGCGCAGTTGCGCGACATCCTGGCCGAGCCCGATCAGGTGAGCCTTAAAGTCAGCTTTGCCGGCCGCAAACCCGTGCCGTCTGGTTTCAATTTCTCTCTGCCCGGAAATCTCGTGATGTATCTGATGATGAATCTGCTCATCTTTGGCGGCTCAACCATCGCGGCGGAGCGACGGAATGGCGTGATCAAACGGTTCATGGTGCATCCAGTCACACATTTCCAACTGGTAACGGGAAAGATCTACGGCCTGATGCTGCTCGGCAGCGTGCAAATTTTATTTTTTCTTGCCGTCGGGAAATTCCTGTTCCACGTCAGTCTCGGGGCAAATCTGCCGGCCGTCGCACTCACGCTGCTGATCTTTGCCTCTCACGCTGCTGATCTTTGCCTGGGTCGCCGCATCATTGGGTTGTGCTCGTCGGCTCGTTGAGTGCGGCGGAAGATCGGGGGGTGATCGGGCTGTGCGTCCTGGCGAGTTTGCTAATGGCTGCGCTCGGCGGATGCTGGTGGCCGCTGGAGATTGGGCCGCCGCTGATGAAAACCATCGCTCTCTGCACGCCGACGGGCTGGGCGCTGCAAGCGTTGCATCAGCTTATCAGCTTTGGCAGCGGATTCATGGAAGTGCTGGCGCCACTGGCGGTGTTGTGCGCTTTTGGCGCGGCGGCGAACTTGCTGGCGGCACGTTTTTTCCGAAGTTAGACGAGGGGGCCTTTAGGGCTTGGATTGCACGCGATAAAAGCGTTGGGGCAGGGCGGTGTTCGTGTCAACAATCGTGAAGGGCAAATCTGGATAATTTCGTGGTCAACAATGTATCCCATTGTGGATTTACAAGATTAGTGGTTGCACTGATGGTGTAAGTCGCAACAGCACCAGTCACGACCAGGCTGATTTGTCCCGAGGCATAGCTGACAGATTGGAACATCGGCACTGGAATTGGCGGCTGGGGCAACCCGTCAATTTTCGTGCGCAGCACTTTTGCGAGGTTGGTGTTCAACGCGGGTGAAAAAACGTGAAGCCGGTATCCAGTTTCAATTCGCCGTGGAGTAGTCAGAAAATTCTGCCACGCGCTGCTTAATCCATTCGTCACATTTGGAATGGAAATGGCGATGACGCGGCTGGCGGTGGTCACGCGGCTGGCCGCCGTGCCGCTACCCAAGGGCACACATACAACCACCTTCCAGACATTCGAGGCAATATAAGCCTTACCGCTGGGAATTTCGTTGGTGCCGAATCCGCTTGGTCCGCAGATGATAAGTAACTCATTGGTACCCAGTAACGATCGGCAGTAACCTTCAAAATTTGCCCAAACGCCCTGATTGTTCGGTCCCGACTGCGGCATGATATTAGACATGAAGAAGACAAGCCGGTTATCAGCAGTGGTGTCGGTGCGGTCTTCGGACGGGCACAAATGGCCGCGGTTAAAAATCTATATTGCCGACGCCGTTGTAATTGGCGGTGGTAACGCGATAAAAATTGGGAGGCAGGTTGGTATCCGTATAATAAGTCGTGGAACGTGCGGCCGGGCCGACATCCGCTGCCGTCAAATCCCAGCTCGCCCAAACCGGTTCGCCCAGGTTGTCACTATAATCCAGAGCCTGAACGCTGCGTTGGATGAGATAATGATCGTGGTTGTTGGTATCCACGATGGCACCCGAAGGATTGCCGAGTTGCATCTGCAACGAAGCATCAATTAAAGCGTAAGACTGAAAAAACGAGAAATTTACAAAAAAAATCCCAATAAAACAGCCGTTCGTACAAACCGGCACATGGGAAGAGGTTACGCTTTTTAAGAATAAAATCAACTCGCACACCGGAATTTTATGTCATTGGCTAAATATATCCGTCTGGATTTTGTGCTCCGCTTGAGAACGAATTGCCTAGTAATCACAGGTTCGAATTGATTTTTAATAAAACCTTTAAGCTTGTTTAATTCCCTTCAGGGAGTATTTAACAGCCAGACTTTCATTATATGAGCACCATCTTTCTTGGTTGTGTAATTGGATTCATTGCCTGGTTTCTCGTCCGCTATCTTGTCGCCGGATTTTACACCGTGAACCAGAATGAACGCGCGGTCAAAACCTGCTTTGGTCGTGCCGAACGGGTGGGAGACGCCACAACGGCGCAGGACCCGATTGCCGCGCAACTCAACGCCGAGGAAAAGGAACGTTACAACTACCCACAAGTACGGGTGATTCCACCGGGCGGACCATACTTCAAATGGCCGTGGGAAAAGGTGTACAAGGTCTCCATCGCGACGCAGACCATCAACATGGCTTTTGATCCAGAAAATCCCTCGGCAAATTCCGCCGGTTCGATTCTCGAAGCCGTCACAAAAGATCAGTTTGAATACGGGTTTGATGGGGCAGATCCGCTGGCATATCTCCGAAAAAAATCTCTACGGCTATCTATTTCGGCGTGAAAGCATCCGATCACGCATGTGATGGGCTATTTTGTTTCGAATTTGCGCGAACGCATCGCCAATTTTGAAGCGCCGGCCAATGCCAAGATTGGTGACGCCTCCGCGCTGCACAATATCGCGGCGACGGCGGGTGATCGGCATTTCCATCAATGACCTGCGCAAAAATTTGAGCGACATCAATGATCATATGGACAAGGAATGTGTGGTCTCGGCGGCGCGTTACGGCATCACCTTGGATGCGTCTTTGATCACGGGCATTGATCCACCCGCGGAAGTGGAGTCGGCGCTGGCCGCGATCAACACGGCTTACAACCAGGTTTCGTCGGACATCAGCCTGGCGCAGGCGAGTGCTGATCAAAAAATCGTCCAGTCCAAGCGCGCGGGTGGAAATCGAAACATTGAAGGCGCAGGCCGAGGTGCAGCCGATCGTCGCGCTGGCGGATCAATTAAGTGACTTAAAACAAAACGGGGAAAGGCGCACTCGATGCCTATGTGCGAAATGTGCGGCTGAAACTTTTCAGTGAGGCAAAAACCGTTATTGTGGAGGCCAGCCATGATTAGTCTGTTCATTGCGGCCTTGTGGACGTTCTTCGGGATGTTCATCTTGGTTCCCCTTTTGATGGGAATTGTGAGGCTATTCGGTCTTTACACCATTGTCGAAGAGCGGCAGTGCAAAGTTTACATGCTGTTCGGCAAAGTGGTGGCGGTGATTGATGAACCCGGCCTGCACTTCCTGATTTTCAAACTTGGCATCAAGGCGCCGTTGGTGACCTTTCTGGGCAAATGTCACGTTCTTGATTTGCGGCTGGATCAGGAATACATTCGCAGCACGGCGGTGAATTCGGAGGAAGGCGCGCCGATGGGCATCGGCATCTGGTATGAAATGGTCGTCAGTGACCCGGTCGCGTATCTGTTCAAAAACGCCGACCCGCGCGGGTCGCTGGCCGCGAACGTCGGCAACTCCACCGTCGCTGCCTGAGCAACATGAAGCTTGCCGATATGTTGCAGAACCGGCATCCCATGAGCCAGACCGTGCGGGCGGAGGTTTCGCCGCAATCACAGGACTGGGGTTACAGCCTGGGCTCGGTTTATATCCGCAAGGTTCATTTCCGCGACACCGGCATGATCCGGCAGATTGAGGAAAAGGTCGTGAACCGTCTTCGCCAGGTGACTTCGGCCATCAAGCAGGACGGTACGAACCAGGTGAACATCATCGCCAGCACTGCGGAACAACAGGCCGCGATTGAGTTCGCGAAGGCGGCGGCGATGCGGCCGCAGATTGTCGGAGCGGCGTTAAAAAAGATTTCGCAAGACCCGGAGATTTCAAAGGCGCTTTTTGAGACGTTGGAAACTCAAAACATCATCGCCGGTGAAGCTGCCATAACGGTCGTTCCCAAGAACTCCGGCCTGCTCAACCAGATCATGGCGGCGCAAGGAATGAAGACTTCGACGTGAATTAAACAGGTTTAAAACGTGAAAAAGCCGCGCTGAATTCGGCGCGGCTTTTTCTACAAGAAGATCGATCTTCTGTTCTTGGATTCTAGGTGCTGGGGGCGAAGGTCATGCCGGTAAAAGCCCCGCCGGTTAGTCCGTCGGCTGCTGTCCGCTTTCTAAACTTGGTCTTGCCTTCTGGTCGCGGTGCCCGGTTGGTGCCCGTGTCGCTCGTTTTCTTTTTAAACAACGCCGAGCGGCCGACAGAATTATACAGCTTGTTAAAATCCGTCTCATTGCAGCCCGTGACGATGACCATCTGCGCCGGCGGGTGGGCTTCGCGAAGGGCGGCCGCCGATTGAAAGCCGTCGGTTTCCAGCTGATTCATATCGAGCGTGATCCAGTCCGGTTTGAATTTACGCACGCGCGCCAGGGCATCATCACCGGAGTCACACTCGCAAAAAGTGATTCCGGGCAGGTTCAGAAAACTGCGGATCATTGTCCGTTTCTGGGGTTGTTTATCGACAATCATTAATTTCATTTTTAATAATGGGTGGTTGGTTGACTGCAAAGTCATTCAGCATTTCCTGCAATCATAGGTTCTGTGTTAATGGTGGTTTGTTTATTTCCGCTGGCCGGGCATGGGGGAAACCGTGCGGGACAGTTCTTCGCTTAACATCGTGTGCAACGTCATCAGGTTTTCTTTACAAACCAACCCAATCGCACCGACCTTGCTGGAGAGACTGCGGAAATGCGGTTCGTTATAACCGGTGACAATGACGATGCGCGCCAAAGGGTTCTGCACCCGCAACGCTTCGGCCGATTGAAAGCCGTTCAGCCCGGGCATGTTCACATCGAGCGTGATCCAGTCGGGCTGAAATTCGCCGGCGCATTTCAATGCCTCGTCACCGGAAGCGCACTCGCGAAAGATGATGCCCGGCAAGCTCAAATACTTGCGTATCATCTCCCGGGTACCGGCATGATCATCCACAATCATTAATTTCATGTGCGCTGAGAGCATTGGGAACGCATTTACCCTTGCATAAAAAACGCGCAAATGAAATTGGCATCAGCGCATATTTTGAAGTAGGTAAGCCCCCATATTTTTCTAAGTAGAACTACCTAGATGCAAAAGGCGAAAGACTCAAAGGGCCGACCGGTTTTCGAGGGCAAACTGAAGCAGGCTGTGGCTGCCGCTCAATGAAAGCTTGGCACAGATGTTGGCGCGGTGGGCTTCAACAGTGCGCGGACTGATGAAGAGTTCCGCTGCGATTTCACGGCTGGTTTTTTTCTCGGCAATGAGCTTGAGGATGCGGCGTTCGGCCTTGGTGAGATCGTCCAGCCCCGGTTTTTGAGCCGTCAACATTTCGGCGCGGTTGCGCCGGCGGACAAGGTAGCCCGAGATGGAGGAACTTAAATAATGTTCGCCGGCAGCCACGGCAGCAATGGCTTTGAGGATTTCCTCGACGGCATTCTCCTTGAGCACAAACCCTTTTGCACCGATGTCCAGCGCACGGTTGCAGGTCTCCTCGTCCTTGTGCATCGTGAGAATGATGATGCGCGTGGCCAGGCGTTTATCCTGTAGTTTTCTGGCAATTTCCAGGCCGTTCAGGCCCGGCAGGTTCACATCCAGTATGGCAATGTCTGGTTTGATTTCCTGGATTAACTTCACCGCCAGTTCGCCATCGCCCGCCTCACCGACGATCTCAAGAGTGGAATCGCTTTCCACAACCTGGCGCAGCCCGCTGCGAAACAGGGGATGATCATCTACAATCAAGACTTTGACCTTGGCGGTTGACATTCCTCCTGAAAAACTTGGCCTAAACTTTTTACGGTGGCGAGCCGGAATTTGCCTTTTAAAAACTATTTTTCAAAAAATGGAATGGTCACGTCCAGCCGCATGCCATTTCCCGGTCGGCGGGCCATCTTAAGCCGGCCGCCCAGCATTTTTACCCGTTCGGCGATGTTTTTTAATCCCAGGCCTTTCGGATTTTCGGTGGTTTCGTCCGCGTCAAAACCGCAGCCATTGTCGGCAATGCATAACTGGACATCATGAACATCGCGCTCCAGCTTGACGCTGGCCCGCTTGGCATGGGAATGTTTAAGGATGTTGTTCAGGCTTTCCTGTACGATGCGATAAAGGTTCATGGCGGCTTCCTTGAGAAAAATATCATCCACCGGGTCGAGCTTGTGGTCAAAAGGAATGCCGCTGGCCTTGGCGGCGCTGTCAATCATCGCTTCGAGCGCACGGGTCAATCCGAGATGGTCAATGTGCGGCGGATGCAGGTCCCGGGAAATCTGTCGCACTTCCGTGATGGCCGCGCCGGCGAGCTCGTTGATCGCCTCCATCTGCTCTTTTAATTCCGCCGGCTTGCCCGCCCGGGCCAGCGCAAGCTGGGCGCGGTTTTTGATCAACAAAAGATTCTGGCCCAGGCTGTCATGCAATTCTGCGGCGATGCGGGAACGTTCCGCCTCCTGCGAGACGATAAGTTGGCGGGTGTACTTGGCACGCGCTCGTTGTTCACGTTGGATGGATTTTACGCGCTTGGCTTCGCTTTCCCGCAACGCTTCCTCCACGAGCTTGCGCGCGGTGATGTCGCGGACAATGGCTTGCAGGTAATGCTCGCCGCCCAGTTCAACACGATTGAGGCTTACCTCGGCATGAAACAATGTCCGGTCCAGGCGACAGTGCAGCCATTCGAAAAATTGCGGTTCGCCGTCAAACGCCGCGCCAATTTTTTCCCGGGCCAGATCGGCGGACGACCTTCCGTCCGGTTGAAATTCAGGCGAAAATTCCGCCGGCGAATGCCCGATGATGTTGTCGCGATCACAGCCGAAGATGATGACGGTCATGTGATTGCAATCCATAAACACCTGGCGGTTCATGAGAAAGATAGCGTCGTTGGCCGACTCGAAGAGCATCTTGTATTTATGTTCGCTTTCGCGCACTGCCACTTCGGCGAGCTTCCGCTCGGTAATGTCCCGGACGGCTGTCATCCGTACGTTCTTTTCCTTCAGGCGAACGTTCCTTGCCTGTGCCTCAATAAAAATCGGGCTGCCATCTTTGCGCAATAGCCGGTGTTCAAAAACTGATTCCGATCCCGAACGAATCCGTTCCTCCACCGTTGCGCGTGATTCGGGCGGGACAAAGTCGGCGATTTTCCGGCCAATGACTTCGTCGCGTTCATAGCCGAACATCTTGATACACTGATCGTTGGCATCCAACACCCGGCCGCCATCGCTGATGCAAACACCTTCAAACGAGGCTTGCGTGAGATACCGGAAACGTTCCTCGCTTTCCCGCAGCTCTCCGATGGCATGTTCCCGTTCGCGAAGAATAATTGCCGGAATCAACCCCAACAAAGCAGCCATCACCAATGAAAACTGCAAAACGAAAATAAATTCCCCCGAGGCAACCTGTTCCGCCGTGAGACCCTGGTGAAACTGGGTGGTGAAAAAAGCCATCACCAGCGCCAGCGCAAGGTTCAAGGCGGTCACCGCCCGCAGGCCGAACCGCAGCCCCGCCCAGAGCAGCGGCAGGATGATCTGGCCCTTGTTGGGCGACATGATCCCGCGTTCCATGAACAACAGATGCCAGAGAAAGCCGATGAAAACTAAAGACAATAAGACTGCTTCCACCCTTCTTTTTTTTGGACTTATTCCGTCTCGACGTTCAGTTGGTTTAGTCAGCCAAGCCACGACCAGCGGTGTCAAGATCATGACCGACATCGCATTGGTTCCCCACCAAAGCTCCCACGACTCCCAAAACGAAGAACTTAATCCTGAAAGAGTAAGCGTCGCTGCGCCGATGGTTGCACCCAGCATCGGGCTTAAGCCTGCGCCAAAAATCAGGATGCCGAGAAATTCTCTCAGAGTGGTTAGCGTGGGCTTTGAAACAATGAAACGGCGGATCAGCCAGGCACCCACCACGGCCTGAACCGCGTTCGCGCAATAAAAGAAAGGGATGTCCACGGGCCTTGTCCCATGAAACAGTTCAAACAATACATTTGCCGGCAACACCGCCAGCGTCAGCCAGAACCAGTCACGCATCCGGCTCAAAAGAAGTCCGGCCAGGAATAAACCATCCGCCATCCAGAAACACACAAAAGTCGAATTATGCACCGACACGAAATAGCCCATCATCGTACTGGCGAAATATGCCAGGCTGAACCATGCCGCCCGGCGCCACAGTGGAATTGGACGCTGTCTGGCAACCTCCGCCCGAATTGACTGCAACAATTTCATGGCTGGTGAACGCTTAATCGAAGTGGGTGAAATCCAGCGCCATCTGTGACTTATAGGATAAATCAGTTTCCTTGGCAAACTTTCGCCTTTGCACTTCCGCCGGGTGAATCTAGCCTGCAACCATGTTTCGTCCGTGCATTGATCTGCATGAAGGCAAGGTAAAACAAATCGTGGGCGGCACGCTCGGCGATGCCCGACTGCGCACTAATTTTGTCTCCGAGAAATCCGCCGCGTGGTTCGCGGAGCTTTACAAACGTGACGGGCTGCCCGGTGGCCACGTTATCATGCTCGGCGACGGCAATGAAAATGAAGCCCGCGCAGCGCTCGCGGCTTTCCCGGGCGGCCTTCAAATTGGCGGCGGTATGAACGGTATAAACGCGCGCAGTTGGCTCGATGCAGGGGCGTCGCATGTTATCGTCACCAGCTGGGTTTTCCGTGAAGGTCGTGTGGATTGGGCGCGGCTAGAAGAACTTATTAGAATGATTGGGAAAGAAAGACTTGTCATCGATTTAAGCTGTCGCAAACGCGGGGAAGACTACGTCGTTGTCACCGACCGTTGGCAGAAGTTCACAGAACTGGCCGTGAATGAGGTGACCTTGCGACGGTTTTCAAATTTCTGCGCTGAATTTTTGGTTCACGCCGTGGACGTGGAAGGGTTGTGCCGGGGCATTGACATTGATTTGGTAAAAAAACTAGGCCAATGGACGCCGATTCCAATAACCTACGCCGGTGGCGCCAATTCTTTGATGGATTTGGAAACCGTCACGCAACTAGGGCAGGGGAAGGTGGACCTGACCATTGGCTCGGCCTTGGACATCTTTGGCGGCAGCGGCGTGAAATATGAAGACTGTGTAAAGTTCAACCGCCGCCAGAAATAAATCACAACAGTGGTTGGCGTTTGGATCTTTAACCTCAAGACTTGACCGCTTCAATCTTGGTCGCCGTTAGAACTTGTTTGCCGTCCTTTTTTTCAACCGAGCCGGTGACGATCACCTTTTGCGGAGTGCCTTCGCAAATCAACTCATGCGCGGCTTTGCTGGTGTCATTTTGAACCAGATAATAATTGACCGTTTTGCCGTCTTTCGTCACTTGGACGACATTCTGGCAACTCTTGGCTTCGTGCAATTCGCATTTACCGCAGACCATGCTGCCCGTGATGGTGATGGCTTTGCCGACGTCATCGGCGAGCAGACGTGATGTGCCGGACACCAGCACCAGACCGACGATAGCCGTGAGAATTAATTTGGTGTTTTTCATAGTTTTGGTTTTCTTTTTCAAAAAGTCAGACAGATTAACTTATCAGGTGTTCAAGCGAATTATCCCTGACTTTGCCCCGGCTTGGGCATGGCAAACAACTCGGCAATGATATATTGAAATTCTGGCACCAGTTTTTCCGCCAGCACTTCGCTCCCGGCCAGAATTCCTTTCAACGCCAACCCGAACTCCGTGCTGTGATAAATCTCCACATTGTCATAGCGCGGATCCACCATCCACAAGCGCGGCACGCGGATGTGCTCATAGATTTCCTTTTTCATCACCGTATCCGGGTGATGATCGCCCGTTTGGACAATCTCCACGGCCAGCCAAAGTTTGCCGGTAGCAGTCGTGATCATCGCAAGATCGGGACAGAGAACGGTTGAAGGCGATACGCGAATTTTTGTGCGCGGCGCAAGCAATTGCGTGCTGCCGATGTTCGCCACGCTCGCCGTAATCGCGGCATGGAGCCGGGCGCAGATTTGTTCATGCCGCATCCCCGGCGCTGAACGCGGCAAGGTTGTGCCCTCCAAAACTTCTTCATACGGCAAGCTCACGCGATTAGCAAACCAGCGATTGACTTGCCCGGCAAGCGGCGTTTTTCATTAAAACAAGGCTTGCCATTTATAGCGCAACTGATAGCTTTCGCGTCCTTTTGAAATACTTATGTCAGTAAAAATTCGCATGAAGCGCGTCGGGACGAAAAACGCCCCGGTGTTTCGCATTGTCGTAGCCAATAGCCGCAGCCCCCGCGATGGCAAGTTCATCGAGGAGATCGGCGTATATCAACCGCTCAAGCCGGGCGATAATTTCACCCTCAAGCTTGACCGTGCCCAATACTGGATCAGCAAAGGCGCGCAACCGAGCGACACCGTGGCTAGTTTCATCAAGAAGCTGGGCAAGGCGGTTCCGGCAGCGGCTTGATTCAATTTTTCCGTGCGATGCAGGCGTTCTTGGAATATGTCGTCAAAGGCCTTGTCCAAAATACCGGCGCAGTGACGGTCACGCCGGTGGAACGCGCGGGCACCACGGTTTATGAACTGCGGCTCGACCCGCAGGATATCGGCAAAATCATTGGACGGCAGGGCATGACGATCAACGCAATCCGGTCGCTGATGCTCGCGGGCAGTGCTAAGAAAGGTTTGCGTTGTGCGATTGAGATTGTTGAGGACAAACCGGCGAGATGAGTTGAAGATTTTAAGGCACGGATGAAAATTGACGTGCTCACTTTGTTTCCGGCGATGTTCGCCGGGCCGCTTGATGAAAGCATCGTCAAACGCGCGCGCGACACCGGTTTGCTGGATCTGAAAATCCACAACCTGCGCGACTGGACGCGTGACCGGCACAAGACGGTGGATGACAAACCATTCGGGGGCGGGGCGGGAATGTTGCTGAAAGTGGAACCGCTCTTTGAAGCGATTGAAAGTTTGCAGCGCGAAAAGACGAAAGTGATTTTGCTTTCGCCCAGTGGACGGAAGTTTGACCAGTCCATCGCGTGCGAATTGGCGCAGTCGGAAGATTTGCTTTTGGTCTGCGGCAGTTATGAAGGTTTTGATGAGCGAGTGCGCGAGGCGCTTGCGGATGATGAATTGTCCATCGGCGATTATGTGCTGACGAACGGCGCGCTGCCCGCGATGGTGGTGATTGATGCGGTGACGCGGTTGCTGCCCGGAGTTTTGGGTGACGACGAAAGTTCGCATGACGAATCGTTCAGCGCCGGATTGCTGGAATATCCGCAATACACGCGGCCGGCGGAATTTCGCGGGATGAAAGTTCCCGATGTGTTGCTGTCCGGCAACCACGCCGAGATTGAAAAATGGCGGCGCGAGCAGGCAAAGTTGCGGACGGAAAAACAGAGACCAGATTTATTGAAATAATTTTGGCGGTCATGGTGGCCGTCATGCAAATGACTTTATGAACCAGGCATTACAAGAAAAAATTGAATCGGAACAATATCGCAAAGACGACTCGAAGTTCGCGGTGGGCGACTCGGTGAAGGTGCACACCAAGGTTGTCGAAGGCGAAAAGGAACGCATCCAGGTCTTCGCGGGCGTCGTCATCGGCAAACGCGGACATGGCTTGAACGAGACGTTCAGCGTGCGCCGCATCAGCTACGGCGAAGGCGTGGAGCGCGTGTTCCCGCTGCATTCGCCGCGTGTGGACAAGATCGAAGTCGAGCGCCACGGCCAGGTGCGCCGCGCAAAGCTCACCTACCTCCGCAAACGTCTTGGCAAGGGCGCGACGCTGGTGAACGAGAAGCAGGAAAAAGTTGTGGCGGCTCCGGCAAAGTAATTCCGCGAACAAATTTCACAAATGCGAGGCTTGCGCCTCGCCTTTTTTATTTCAAATGATTTGCCGCATCAGCAAAACCAGCGGTGATTTCATCGCGTGATTTCAAGTTGCGGATGCGCACGTAGGATTCGCTTTCGACTTTGGCCGTGAAAGACGCGTTCAATTCCTGCGCACGTTTGAATTGCTTGTCTGATTTGGCGGGCGTGAGTGAATACTCAATGGCAAAGCCAGCAGTGCGCAAATCTTGGATAAGTCTCAACGAAGGCGCGCGAAGGGTTTCGTCTTCGATCAAAACAAAAACATCCACGTTCGCATCAAATTTCGGCAGCAAGCCGCGTGCCTTGAGAATTTCCAACAGCACTACGTCACCCATGCCAAAGCCGAGCGCGGGTAGATTTACTTTGCCGCCGCTGATGAGTTTGACGAGGTTATCATAACGTCCGCCGCCCGCGATTGCGCGGAATTCGCCCTTACGATCGAAGGCTTCAAACACAACGCCGGTGTAATAGGCCAGGCCGCGAATGACTTGATAATCGATTTTAACAAATTCCCGAAGTCCGCGCGCGGCTAGATTGTCGAGAATGTTTTGCAGCTCGATTGTCGGAATGCCTTTTTCAATGAAATTGTTGACCGCTTCAAGACAAAACCCCAAGGCGACGAGTTTCTTGTCGCTTTGTTCGGTAGCCTCGCGTTCGAGTTTGTCCACAATCTGGTAGAAAGCATATTCATGGGCCATGTCGCCACCGCTAGACTTAAAAAAATCGTGCCACGCATTGCGGCTGCTCAAGCGGATAACGAAATCCTGCTCGGTCAAACCAAACGCACGTAGCGTGTCAATAAGCAGCGCAATTAGTTCTGCATCCGCCGCCGGATCAGTTTCGCCAATAATGTCGGCGTTGAATTGGAAATGTTCACGCAGGCGGCCTTTCTGCTGGCGTTCGTAACGGAAGAGTTGCGGGAGCGCGAACCACTTGATGGGTTTTTTGTAATTACGTTCATGAGCGGCGACCATGCGCGCAAGGGTAGGGGTCATCTCAGGACGCAACGAAATGGCGCGTTCGCCTTTGTCCACGAAGTTATAGAGCTGGCCGACGATTTCCTCGCCGCTCTTGGTCGTGAACAATTCGAGCGGTTCGAGCGGCGGGCCGTCGTATTCACGAAAACCATAGCGGCGGGCGGTTGCGCGCCATTCATCAAAAATGTATTGGCGGGCGTCGGCACTCCACACATCGTTGTGCGGGAGAGGTTCGGGATAAAAGTCGCGAAAACCGGGCAATCGTTCCATTCAAAGAAGATAAGAAAAAACTCTAATGAGGAAAACAGGAAAGCACGAAAAGAAATATTCTTCGACTTCCTTTCGCCAACTACAGAGGTCAAGATTTCGCCGGCAGCTTCAAAACTTCGGCGCGCATTTCCTTGCCGGCCTTGAATTTCACCATGGAGCGGGCAGGGATCGGCACGTCGGTCTCCGGCTTGTTGGGATTGCGTCCGACGCGTGCTTTGCGGACTTTGACTTCAAAAACACCGAACTTGCGAAGTTCCACCTTGTCGCCCTTGGCAAGCGACTCAGTGATGTAATTAAGCGTTTTTTGAACTACATCAAAGACCTGTTGTTGTCCCAAGTTGGTCTCATCACTGATGCGTATGACAAGGTCGCGTTTAGTCAGAGTCATAAATTTATTTGAGGTGATAGATTTAATGCGCCGAGACGAATTATTCCAAATATCAACCGAACTGGTTCGTAACCATTATAATCTGAATCAAAGGCTGTCAACGACTTTTCTAAAACTAGAGATAAATTATTATGGCTGCACAATGTCTGTTATATTTAATTAAAGTTGATTTTCTTCGTAAAACACCCTACTTACAAAAACCCATGATACAAAATGCGGTGTGAGCAGTAATCAGGCAAACATACCGAAAAAAGTTCCGTTGTCATTTTGCGGATTGCAGTTCGTTTCTGGCGGTCTCTACATGGCTTTATGGAATTGCCTTGAGGACACGCATGATGGGCTGGTCAAGGATTCGACGGTTTCTGAGGCGTCTTTGCTGAAGCTTGGCTACTTGGTTCCGAACCCAATCGGGCTAAAACGCGGTGATATTGTCAACGTATGAGCATCTGCATGCATCAGTTATACAGGTTCACAGTGATTCAAGTAGATCGAGCACGGGCCATGGCTCGACAAGGCCGGAAAGACGAGGCTCGCGACTGGCTCCGATACTGGCGCGGTGCATGTATCCTTGATGCGCTCAGAAAGACGGATTTCACCGGGTTTGTGGGCGTAGATATTCCGCACCTTGAATGGCAGCTCCGCGAGCTCGAGAATGATTGCCATCCGTCAACGGGTCCGGATTGTGTCAGTGATCTGACGGCGATTCGTTCTTGTCTGGAAACGTTGGCTCAAGGCATGGCGTTAATTCTCAAACAGCAAAAATCATGAACATCTCATTTAGCCAGGATAAATTCCAAAAACGACGCTCTAGGATTCGATATAGCGCGACTTGTTCAAACGGGTGCGGTCTTTGCATGGGGGTAAAACGATGAAAATCGAAACACGCATTCGGAAGATCGCGGCTTTAAAAACGGAGGTTAAGATTACGCGCCGCAAAAAGTCGCGAACAGGTTTCCTTCTCATTTCGCCTGGCGGAGCGAGTGAACATTTTCCAAACAAGAAAATTGCCTTGTCAGCATTGCTTGCGAAGCTTCGTTGCTCGGCGCCGACGCAATGGAGGATTGAACGCCAATGAGCGGGAGAGTGCATTGCAAACGGTGTGGCTACGACTGGTATCCTCGCGTGCCTTGGATTTCCGGAGTTGGCATGAAGAAAGACCACGTTCCCAAACGCTGCGCTTCCTGTCGCTCGCCGTTTTGGAACAAGGATTACGTCCGCAACATTTCTCCTGATCGGCTGAATCCGAAATCAGACTTCGACAAGCAGGACATCCCCCTGCTCTCTCACGCTGGCCTTAGTGCTCACAGAGGATCCACTGTGAGAATTAATGAAGCATGGGTTGCTGTCCATGCAAAAGCCCAGAGCAATCTTGCAAAAAAAATTTCCGCCTCCGCAAAGTGTGCCGCGAAGGTGGGTTCAAAGCAGGCACCGACAGTCCATTGACGCCGTGCCGGTGTTAAGGCTGCAAAATCGAAGCACGGCAAAACCAAAGGAACGAAATGAGAATGCGAGTGAACGTTGTTAGCGATTCGCCCGACGAGTACAAATCCAAAAAAGGCGACATTGTGAAGTCACAGGTGCTGGCCTGTCAGGACATTTGTCCGAGCGGTGCGCGGTTGAAGAACACGTTCGATTACATCCTGTCGGAGACTGAGAAGGAGAAATTCGCTGGCAAGTTGCTGGACAAGGTCATCGAGCTCGACATCAACGAACTGGCACCTGCGCCGTTCGGCGGACGTTTGCGTGCTCGCGGCCACATTTACAGCACGCCGCTTGATCCGAAAAAGTAAACGACAAAAATGAACCCCGAAAAACATCTGCTTGCAAACGTCGGCTGGCAATTCTTCGGCACCTTAACGTTCAAAAGTTTGAAGGTGAAAGAGGGTGTCTGGCTCAAGATGTATTTTGCGATGATTCGCGAACAGGCGGACAATTTCGGGGTTCATTTTTCCAAAATTTTGTGGGCGCTGCGATACGAGTTAGGAGAGCAGACCGGGCGCCCGCATTTCCATGCTCTCATTGCAGGGCTGCCAAATTCCGCCGTGACGGATGCAACTATCTTCGCGTTTGATGCCATCTGGCGTCGGCACGGTGGGGGACATCCGCAGGTGCGTGTCTACGATCCGACGCTTGCCGGTGTCGAATACGTGCTCAAGGGAGTTGACGAGGCTTATAACAACGTCGCGGGTGCGAACTGGTATGAGCTTAATAAATTTGGTCTGCGCTGCGACGTGATGCTGTCCATGAGTCTGATCCGTCATATGGAGAACCGTAGTCGGTTTGGTCATCGGGGCCGTGACGGACTGTTTGAGGGAAAGCTTTCGAGTAGTCATAACCTCAAGCGACAATCAGGCGAGACGAGGAGGACAGACGCGGTCGGTGACACACAGCGAGGCGGAGTAAGATTGTTCCGGGAACCGGCGTCGGTTTGACCACCCAGGCAGGCTTCTACCTTTGCCCCTGATAGCAGGGATTGGGAAGCGGTGATAGTTCTCACACTGCCTGGACGATTAAACGCCATGGGCTCGGGTCAAAACAATCCAAGGCTGCGGGAATGCTCCCACGTGTGAAAACGAGGTTATTCGGGCAGGCCGGACGCCGCGCGAAGCGCGGCGGTAGGCATGACCGACAACTTGAAGATGAACTATGCCTTTTTCCGAAACCTATGAGTGTTAACGAACGGATAGAAAGTAAAATTACGCGTGGTGTTGGTCGTGGTTTGTCGCCCGTCAACCTGTTGAAAAAAGTTGAGCTTGAAAGGGCGTCAAACATTTGGTGGCAAATTGCTGCGGATATTAGACCGCGCTACGGTTTGGAGACTTCGGCGTTAATTGAATACTTCCACAAACATTGCTACTCCATGTCGGCTTTTTGTTCTGACTTGGCCAAGAGTAAGAAATGAAATTTATGAGTCTTAACGAACGAATCGAAATGAAGGCGGCGTTGCACAAGGTGTCTGCGGACTTGGGGGCTTTATTCTTACAGTGCCAGGCAGCGCGTGCGTTGCACCTTGGAGTGTCGGTGCGGGCGGCGCAAACGAACATTAACGAGGCGTTGCGTGATGTGGAACCGGACGCGCCGGACTATTACGTTCCGCCGCCGTTGGAAATGGCGACGCCGAAATTTTGATGAAGAATTTTCCGAAAGGAACGGTCTGCACGGGGTTGATTCCCGGCTTGTAGTTGAGTTCATGCTTGAATCTCAGCCAGTCGTGTAGCGGTTGATCATCGTGGAACGACATACCGGCCAGAATTGCAGTAAGCTGGCATTAACTTTTAGGCATATATTTTGAATCGGGATGAACAGCGGCAGAAGAATCGGTGTGAGCGGATTGTGCTTTGGCAACTGGCGGCGTCAGGGTCGGGTTTGGTTTCGTTTTCTGTTGCAGCTTGGCTTTTAGATGTGAGTCGTCAGCGAGTGGATTATTTGGTTTCAGTTGGGCGGTTAGAATTTCGTTCTGTTGCTGGACAGCGGTTTTTAGTTCTGTCAAGTCTTTGCCTCTATTCTGAATCCATTTTAAAATCTGCGAAACAATTAAGACGGTGAGTGCAATGAAAATGAACGAGAAGATTCTTTCGGTCCATACAGCGTTGTTGTATTGAGCTAGTGCTTCTTCATACGTTGGAAGTCCGTTGGTCATTTCTTTCATCATTTGTTCGAATTCATTCATGGAGTTCGGGGGTTGTCAATGTGCCAACTATTCAAATTTCGTTTTTCTGTTTAAATCTTTGCATCTGGGAGCAATTTCGCTGCCAGTGTAACGAAAGGAAAACAGTGAAAAAGTTCATTAAAGCCTGTGCTTCAGGCGTTCTCAAGGTTGGCGATGTGATTCAGCGCAACGGCAAAAAGCTGGTTGTGGTTGGTATTACGGTCGGGGGCGCTTTGGTGTGCCAGGCTCAAACCGATGCGACGGTTATCGCGACGAATGCTCAAACCGCGTTCGGTGTTGTGGCTCCCATCACGATCACGATTGTCGGGTTCTACGTGATTTTGAAAATTGCCAAGCGGGTCGTTTCTTAAGTTTCAAACCGGCTCGCCGCATAACTGGCCACTGTGCGGCGGGCCGATTTTAAAACCATGAAAAAATTGGGAATTAAATTTGGTTGGTGGGATGTTGCCTTCTGTGTCGTGTTGTTAGTTCTTCTAGTTGCTTATTTGTTTGAAGCTCGCCGCAATCAGTTCGCTCCTCATTTGGTTACGGTAGAGGTTAACGGACGTGTCTACGATACGTATTGGGTTACGAATCCAGTTGTCGTAAGGCAGAGGGCTATTCCGATAATCACCAGTGACGGTAAGATGAGCTATGAGATTGAATTTGAAACAAATTATCTTTGGAAGCAATGGAGCATTTTCAAATGAAAAGATTTCTCGCATTATTTTTACTGGTTCTCACTCCGAGCCTTTGGGCTTCATCTGACAATTTCTACGTCAATATTCACAACGTCGGAACGAACACTGTTCACGTTGACTATTGGTATCAATATGTCCGTGATATAGATGGCTCTGTGAATGGCCCGTTCACATCCACGGATGTGGCTATCGGTGCGGGATACACATTGAATGCGGTCGCATTCAACAATGGTAATGCGCTTCATTATACGGTGACTTGGGGCGTAATTCCGAGCGCTGGTTACACTCCGTTGCCGAATGTCGGCGGTGATTCATCGGGCACTTATGATTCGTACGGGCCTAACGATGTGAACACGACTAAGGACGTAAACGTATCTGACGCGGTTATTCCGACTTATACGAACTTCACTTTTGAAGTTCATAATTCGATGAGCAACTTTGCGGTTGCGACCTGGTATTTTAATGGGACGCGCGTCAAGCAGATGACACTTTATCCGGGCGAGACTGGCTCTTGGACAACGCCCCCTATTCAATTGACACCAGTTGCCGAAGCATGGCGGGCTAATGCTACGCTTGAATCGCCGTTTCCGACGATCCAATACCAAACGAACTCGGATGGCGGTTTAACGCCTACAATTGGCAATCAGACATCGGGGCAGGATTACACGGGCACGGGGGGCGCAGGAACGGGAACGCCTACAGGTGGTGGCACCGGGGGCGGTGGTTCCCCTACTCCGGTCGGCGCAACGAACACGCAGACTGTTTTGCCGCCGATAACGAATCCTCTGACGAATAATCCTTTTCAGTTTCCTGCTCCGAATGGCCTTGCATCGGAGTCAACGCTTGCGGCTGGCTTTAATGGGCTGGCCGGACAGAACCGTGATTTACTTTCCGGCCTTGGGACGATTGACCAGGACTTGAGGGAAGGCAACCGGAACACGGCCTTTGCTACGAACCTGCTTGGACAGATCGCTGTCTACACCAGATCGAACAATGATGCGGCTTGGCAGTTCAGTCGTTACCTCACGAATCTGACGGCGCTGACGAATCTGAATAATCCTCTTCTTGCGTCCACGAATTCGTTAAGCCTCACAAACTACGCACTCGATTCTACTTTGCAGACGATCAACTCGAATCTTTTTGCGATTGATTACGATACGAATGGCGATTCGATGACGCTGGACACGAATTTGAATGACGGGGACATAACGAATGTTCTCAACGGGTTCGAGTGGACTGTGACCGGTGCGACAAATTATGCCGGTGCTTTGGCAGCGAGTCTTAATGAGAATATAGGCATAGTCGAAAGCGGATTGTCGTCCTACGTGGCCGGCTTCGTGGATTTCTCGGGCTCAATGCAGGATTTTTACCCAGAGGTTGATATGACATTCGACATGTCTCCTTACATGGCTTTTGCTGGAAAGAGTTCCGGCGTAAACGTCATTGATTTCGATCCGCTTCACAATGAGGGCATCGCGCAAATTATTGATATTTTGCGGAAGATTTTTACTTGGGCGATTGCCCTGCTCTATCTCACAAAGATTTCAAATGACGGTTTCAAGCTTGTGATGATTTTGAATACTGCTCATGGCGTGAACAATGCGGCTGTTACTGCTGAATTAAAAAAGATGTTTACATAATATGCCACTTTTGATTGTCAGAATATTGGCTTTGCTGCGGACAGTTTTCCCTGCTCTTGCTACTCAGGGAACCAGGCTGTGGGCATGGGCTCAGAGAAATGCACTTCTTGTCTGGCTTACGTCGCAATTTGCCGAAGGAGCGGCCAAGTCAATCTTTCGGGCTGCTGTCGTCGTGGCTTTAATGGTTGCTTACGGAGTTTTCTTGCTGGTCTTCTGGAGTTATGTAACTGGAACGACCTTCCGTGAAATCATCAGTTTGAATCCATTTCAAGGAATGCCTGCTGGAGTTGCGTATCTTGTATCTCACACGTTTCCGATCAAGTTTATGGTTGGTTCAAGCATCGCTTATATTCAATGGCGTTTTACTGTTATTGGGGCTGGTATAGTTTTTTCTCGTGCGGTTCGGTTCATGGTCGGAACCTGACTTTATGATCACCTTTCAAAATCTGATCGCTTTTGTCGTCGGCTTCGCACTCGTTTACATGATGTTTCGGGCCATGGGTTGTATTTGTCTGCTGGCTTTCTTCCTTCTCATTACGCCAGGCCAGGCGCAGACGAATCCGGTCCTTGTCGTAAACTGGCCTTACGAGACTGTCGATTATCCGGTTTCCGTTCCGGTCACAATTACCGACAGCAATTCTCCGAACGTCTGGCCTGCGGCTGCTTCTGGCTTTGGTATTGGTCTCACTGTTTGCGGCTTCGGCTGGGTTCTCCGGATCGTCAAACGTACGGGGGCTTATGCAGACTGAGTCCACAACAGCATCTGTTTCCAAAACGCTTGGATTTTCGCGTCAGCGATTCAAAAAAAGCGGAGCACAAATTGAAGCCATCAGGCTTTTCGTTTTTCCTAAAAGCAATTCTTCGCGCCATGGTTCTGAGAAGCAAAACGGGAACGCTGCCGGTAGACGCAGGTTGAAGCCTGTCCCCTGCCCTTCGCTCAACTCGGTTTCTGTCGTTCGCCGTAGTGGCCGTTACCGTTTCGACTCCTTCTCAGAAGCCTTGGCATCTCTCCGGCCTTGGGTCGGTTTTGGTGAAGCCATCCGGATATTTGAAAAAACATTCCGTCTTTGAACACTTTAATTCTCGGACTCCCTCGCAATGGAAAAGGACTTTACGCCTGCCAGCTTGGAATTGACGAACTTGTCCAGGGATCACGTTGCATCATTGGCAACTTCGCATTCGAGAAAATGCCCTGGGCGACGAAAAAGCAGGAGCTTCGTTGCGGTCTGGTTTCGTACCTCGAAGGGAAGCACGGAGATGATTTTAACTGTCGGGAGCGTGTGTTTCGGATTAGTGATGATGCGGTCAAAAACTTCTATCTATACCGGGCGCTCTCTCGGAAAATGGTTGCAAGGCTCGAAAGTAAAGGATGTCATCTTGTTGGTTATCGACAGGTCACGTTGATGGACAACGTGATGACTCCGGAAGAATTTAACTTTCACAAAGACTATCAGCTCTACGTTTGCGATCACGAAATTCGTGAGGATAAAAACGGTCGCAAGCAACTGGTCTCTTTTAATCCGATCTTGCTCGAACATTCTGGCGGACACCTTAACATTGCTGACGAGTGTTGGAAATTTTGGCCAGCGCGTTCGTGGCAATCTACCAGTGAGACGGATGTTTTTTATAACGCGCAGCACGGCAAAGTTGGGGACGATTGCCTTTTTATAACGCACCGGCATAACGACATTGATTCGGTCATCGTTGACCGCTGCCAAGAATCCGTAGTGCTCACGCATCACGGCAAGATGACATTCGGACGGTTGCGCCGGCCAGATGTGTTTACAGCTGCAACATACGCCGGCCGGCCGCAGCCGAGTAAAGAGCCGATGAGCACGAAGACGTTCCGGCTCGACCGTGCTGGTCTGGCTGCGTGCTACGATACGTCTGCTGGCGTGGGTGTCACTGGACGGGGCGACGCAGATCGGGGAGCTCGTAAACGTGGGATTCCGTTTTGGACAATATTCCCTGCCGGACTGGTGGCGATATGCTTGGTAATTTTGGTTTACAAAGCTGGCATGGGGTGGATCCATCAGAAATTGGCTTTCGGCAAGCCTGTTCCTTCTCACAGTGTGATCGCAAGCAATTCTGCAAGAGGTAAAACGAGTGTAGGCGATGCTGTGAGCTCTAGCTCGTCGCCGGAACGGTTAACGTCACCTGCAGCAAGTGAGAAGCAAATTGCAGACGTGCGGCCGCACAATGAGAATCAAGCGACAAACGAAGTTTATTGTGTTGGCTACGTGACCCTGCCCCGTGATTTGCTGGTTTTCATGTCCGACGGGGAAACTTACAGTTACGCGGACGGCGAAGTGCAGGCGGTGACAAAGCGTTTGGTGCGGGTGATGGGTCGTGATTATCCCGTCCGCCGTCGCGAGCCTGAATATCTGGAAAGCAATTCAGGTGTTGTCCGTTCCATCTCACAGCCGGTCGGCGGAATGGAGTCTTACGAATCACGTGATTCAGCAGGCAATGTTTCAGTCACTTACATTGGTGCACCGCGTGCACGTCAGCCAGTGCGTTCCTCCCCATTTGTGTCTCACACCCAGGGCATCCAACCTCCAAGCGACTAGGATTTCCGCGTTAGTGGTTAAATTGAAGCGGAGCACAAATCACGTCATCAGACCGTGGCGAAGCCGCCCTAAAAGCTCTCCTGTTCTTTGCTTCTCACATGGCGATTGCTAAATGAGAACTAATTAAAGATGTTTTTCGTGTTGGGAAAGTTCTGAGGTCGAAGTTATTAACAGGAATTGCCAATTTTAATGCTCATACCTGTCAATAGCAAAAATCACTTTTTTTCGAGTTTGTTCACACATTGATAACAAACTTACTTACAACGGCTTAGACCCTGTCTGTTATATTTAACTTATCAATTGCTTTCAATAAGCTCAACTGCTCAAATCTTTTGCTCACAATAATTACGGACAAAGTCTTCCAGCATCATTTCAAGGCTGACGGGGCAAAAAAGCAGCGCCCTCGGCGCGAATCAGATACAGAACCAGTCACAATGCACTGGCTTTGACATCTGGAACATTTTATCTCCGGCGTGCTGGACTTCTCGTTCGGTGATCCCGATTTGACAACCGCCGAAGTTTCGTCTTCCAACAATTTATCTGAAGACGCCTTTGACATTGGAATCAGTTTATAGGGCGGTTTGAGTGGAGGATGATATTCAATCGTATCCATAAAATTTGTCCTCCATGCCCGAGCAGCAAACATACCGGAAGTGGTTTGAATTTTGCTTAACGAATGTAATTGCGGCATTTGTTGAAAGGTTAACTATTATGCAGACTCCAATTAAATTGTTGTATCAATTTCTGAATTGTTGCCAGAAATATGTCCTGAAATTGACGAACAATGGATTGCCGATTATAGGTTTTCCAATGAGAATCAGGCTTATATTTTTGTTTTCTGCGTGCATGGGACTGGCAACGGCTGCATCGGCAATGGACCGTTGGGCTGCGCTTTCCATGATTGAAAGCGGTGATAACAATTCTGCGGTTGGGCCAGCGGGTGAAATTTCATGTTTTCAAATTCAACAATACCTCTGGCCGGGCGGCGATCCGCAAAATCGAGAATTAGCCCTGTCCGTCGCCCAAGAATTGATGCGGGCGCGCACTGCCAAATTTCAACAAATTCATAAGCGCGAGGCGACAGATTTTGAGTTTTATGTTTTGTGGAATGCTCCCCGGCAGACCGATCATCCAAGTGCCGTTGTCACGGAACGTGCCCGACGTTTTGCGAATCTGGTCGAACTCGCCCCGCGTTGAACAGTTTCGCCGCCTCGTAGACTTTGATGTATTCGCCGACGGTTTTATCCCACGAAAAATCTGCCCGCATGGCGTTTTGCCGGTAGCGACGCAACAATGCTGCCTGTTCGTAAATTGCCATTGCCTTGCGCATCGCCTTGGCCAACGCGCGTGCAGAGTATTCTTGGAATTTAATTCCATTGGCACGCGTTGCGTCCTGCGTGAAATCAATCACACTATCGTCCAGACCGCCGGTGGCTCGGACAATCGGAATGGTGCCATAACGCAGACTGTACATCTGATTCAGTCCGCATGGCTCAAACTGGGATGGCATCAGGTAGAAATCACAAGCAGCCTCGATGCGATGCGATAATCCTTCATCGTACCCGATCCGCACAAAAACTTTTTTTGGGAAACGCGCCGCCAATTCCCGGTAGCCGCGTTCAAATGCCGGCGAACCGCTGCCGAGCAAAACAAATTGAATGTCCGCACTTAACATTTCCTGCAAAGCCGCGAGCTCGATGTCCACACCCTTTTGTTCTGCAAGTCTGGAAATTGTGCCGAACAGTGGAATCTTTGATTCAACCGGCAGGCCGGCTTCCTTTTGCAAAGCGGCCTTGTTTGCTTGCTTGCCTGCCAGTCGCGCCACGGAATATGGCTTGGCCAGAAACGGGTTCTCTGCCGTATTCCATTCGTCATAATCAACACCATTCAGAATTCCAAATAATTCGTTACGACGCATGCGCAAGCAATCATCAAGCACACAGCCCAACGCTTCCGTGGTGATTTCACGTGCGTAACGCGGGCTTACCGTGGTGATTACATCTGCGAAAACAATGCCAGCCTTTAAGCAATTTAACTGTCCGTAAAACTCCGTCCCGTTGATGCTGAAAAAATCCGGCGGCAGATTCGTCAAAGCAAATGCGGTGGGTGGAAAAATCCCCTGATATGCGAGGTTGTGAATTGTCAAACAGGTTGAGGGCGGATTCCCCCACCCTTCCCGCTTTTGCTGGCGTATTAACGCCGGGACCAGCGCCGTCTGCCAGTCATGCAGATGAACGATGTCCGGCGACCACGGTTCGTAGCGTGCGAGATTCACCACGCATTTGGAGAAAAAAATGAAGCGCTCGGCGTTGTCAGCGTAGCTGATGTTCTTCTCGAAATAAATTCCCGCACGGTCAAAAAATCCCGGATGATCAACAAAATAGATCGTCAGCCCTTTTTCAACTTCGAAGGACCACAAGTCTCCCTGCTCCCATTTCGTGCCTAGCGGCAGGTTGAATTGCCATGCCTCGCGTTTCAGCTTGGGAAATTTTTCGCGCAGGCCGCGATATAACGGCGTGACAATGCAGACTTCATGGCTGGCACGCACCAGCGCCTTGCCCAGCGCGCCGACCATATCGGCCAGGCCGCCGGTTTTGGAAAACGGATGAACTTCGCTACTCGCGAGCAGAATTTTCATCGCAAGGAGAATTTTATTTACACTACGCCGTGATGCGTTCCGTTTTCAGATACGGCTGTAATGGCACCGGAATGTTCACACTGCCATCGGCCTGTTGGTGCGTCTCGATCAGTGCAACAAACAATCTGGCCAGTGCCGTGCCGCTGCCGTTGAGGATGTGTGGAAATTTGTTTTCGCCGCCCGCATCGGGCTTGAAGCGGAGCTGCATCCGGCGCGATTGAAAGTCTTCGCAATTTGAGCAGCTCGAAACTTCGAGATAACTCCCCTGCCCTGGCGCCCAGACTTCGATGTCGTAAGTCTTCGCGCTACCGAAACCCATGTCGCCAGTGCAAAGCAGGATGACGCGATAATGCAGCCCGAGCAATTGTAAAACCTTTTCCGCATTTACGACCATCTTTTCCAGCTCATCGTAACCGTTCTCCGGCTTCACGATTTTGATCAGTTCAACCTTGTCGAACTGGTGGACACGGATCATGCCACGCGTGCCAACGCCCGCTGCTCCCGCCTCGCCACGAAAACACGGTGTATAGGCGCAATAGTGGATCGGCAGTTGTTTCTCTGCCAAAATCTCCTCGCGATGTATGTTCGCCACCGGCGTTTCGGCGGTAGGGATGAGATAGAGTTTGCCGAGATTCTTCGCATCGTCACCTTCCGCCACGCCGTAGTATTGATCCTTGAACTTTGGAAATTGCCCCACGCCTACTAGACATTGCTCACCAACCATCAACGGTGGCGCAATCTCTGTATAGCCATGTTCCGTGATATGGAGATCAAGAAGAAACTGGATCAATGCTCGTTCCAGCCGCGCGCCCCCAGTTTGTATAGAGCAGAAAGCCGCTACCGGACAGTTTTGCCGCGCGGGCAAAATCCACCAGCTTGAGCGAATCGCACAATTCAACATGCGACTTGGGTTTGAAGGCAAACTCCGCCTTTACACCATGAACGCGCACTTCCGGATTATCCTCCGCTGATTTGCCCAGCACGACTGATTCATGCGGCAGATTTGGTAATCGCAACATTAACTCCTCCAACGTCGCTTCAAATCCAGCAGCTTCATTATCCAAAGCCGCAATCTTATCACCAAGATTTTTCGTCTCTGTCTTCTTCGCATCTGCCTCGACCGTTTTTTTCTGCCCCATTAACGCGCCAATTTCTTTTGACACGCGGTTACGCTGGGATTTTAACATCTCGACTTCCGTCAAAGCCTTGCGCCGTTGGCTATCTAACAAAAGAATTCCATCAATGAGCTTTTCATCCCCTGCCCCGCGCGTGGCGAGCGGGCGCGGACAAAATCTGGTTTTTCACGAATCAATTTAATATCGAGCACGGATGGATTATAGAAATTCAAATGACGGCGGCAAGGTGGAAGGATGGCGGACAAGGCAAAATGGTTTTCATGCTCTGCACGGCTGGCTGGATAATTCTAATTCGCCGCCTGCAACATCCCCGTTTTAGGGGATGTTGGCGGACCTGGGTCTGGGATAAATTTCAACAATAAGGGAAATAATTTTGGTCTTTATAAAATTCAATTCTGAGCCTGCTAATGGTATTTGGCGATCGTTGCTCTTCAATCATCTTGAGTGCGGCTAACGTCACAATCACATATGTTTGTTAAGAATTAGCTTTTCAGCCTGATTGATTTGAGATAATTAGATTTGTCCCTTTAAAAAGTCAACCGCCTTGTCCCCTTAAGCCCATGAAACATAAAAGAACGATGAATTTCAACCGCCGGCAATTTTTGAAAACTGCCGGTGCCGCCATGGTTTTGCCGCTGATTCTTCCCGGATGCGCCACCGGCGGCGGAAGCATGCGCCCGCGTCCGTCCAACCGCGTGAATCTAGGCGTGATCGGCATGGGCTGGCAGGGGCCGGGCAATACCCAGAACTTTCTCGCGGAAGCAGACTGTCAGGTGGTCGCGGCGTGCGACATTGATTCGGGCCATTTGCAGAGCGCCCTCGACATGGTAAACGATCATTATCAAAACAAGGACTGCAAGGGTTATCATGATTACCGTGAATTGCTGGCGCGTGAAGACATTGACGCAGTGATGATCGCAGTGCCGGACCACTGGCATGAACTGGTTGCGACCGAAGCTGCCCGCCGCAAAAAGGATGTCTATGGCGAAAAGCCGCTAGCGAAAACAATTGCCGAGCAACAGGCGATCGTCCGTGCGGTTGAGAAAAATAAAATCATCTGGCAGACGGGTTCCTGGCAGCGTTCCGTTGCCACTTTTCACAAGGCGGCGGAAATCGTCCGCAACGGGATGATTGGAACGGTCACGCATGTCGAAGTCGGTCTCCCCGCCGGCTTTGCCGATTTTTCGGGCGCAGGCAAGGAGGCATTGGAAAAGATTTCTTCGTTACCGGACAAAATCACCGATCTTTCAAAAGTCACGCCTGGAACGCCCGCATGGAACCTGCTGGCCGTTGAACCGCCGGCGGCGCTGGATTACAACATCTGGATCGGGCCGTCTAAAATGGAGCCTTATATCGCGGCCCGTTCGCACAAGAACTGGCGCTGGAATTATAACACCGGCGGCGGACAATTGATGGATTGGGTTGGCCACCACGTTGACATCGCGCATTGGGGATTGGACTTCGACAATTCCGGTCCATCGGAAATTGAAGGGCATGGAGAATTTCCGGCAAAGGACGCCATTTGGAACACCAGCCCGAAATACCGCGTCGAATTGAAATATCCTAAGAACATCACCATGACAATCGCTGGCGGATATGATGACATCAAGAGTGGCGTAAAATGGATCGGCACCGAAGGCTGGGTTTGGGTGGATCGCGGCGGCTTTGATACTTCGAATCCCGAATGGAAAAAGGGCAAGACCCTGCCAGAAGAACTGCGCAAGGTGAAACTCTACGAATCCAAAAGCCACTACCGTAATTTTCTCGATTGCGTCAAGTCAGGTCAACCGACGATTACTCCAGTGGAAACCGCCCACCACTCGGCGATTCCCGGCCACCTTGGCTTAATCTCCATGATGGTGGGTCGGAAGATCTATTGGGATAATAAGACTGAAAAAATTCTTCACGATGCCGAAGCCAGCAAATTGCTGACCCGCGAATATCGCCCACCGTGGCACATTGGCTGAAGCAACAATAAAAACATCGAGCCTTCAACATTCACCGCCGAACATCCAACGAAACGGATGTTCGGCTTTTTATTCGATGTTGGACGTTGAATGTTTCCCGGTCTTGAAAACAATAAGTCCCTGCCCAACCTTTCGGTCGGACAGGGACAAATGGGGGATGGGAGTTCGCCAATCTCTCTTTCCCGTACTGACATTCGGCGCGCCCTTTTCAGGGGCTGTCAGCTTCCCGACGCCATTCTCCACGGCAAGCGGAGTTTCCGGCCTCGTAGCAGGGCCGTCCGATGCCTCGCGGCACGCGGATTTTGAGTGAGGCTTTTCAGCTCGCTTCAACTGGTGGTTGCGCCACCGGCCTGCGAACCAGGTTGAGACACGCCCATGATTTTTATCTCGCGTCTCCACCATTAGCACCGGGTCAGCCGCCGCTTTTGACAGCGCGTTCGCCCCGTGCCACGGGTCTCGCCTCTTCACTCTCGGGTTGCGTTTCCATCACAGCCCGGCGGTGTCGTTTTTAACATCGCCGACGCTTGGAAGTTTTTCACGCGGCCTGCCCAGCCGTCGTGTTCTTCCCGGTGCGAATGCTCTTTTTTGTCCCGCCTTTCGGCGTCTTTCGTTTGGCTGATCTACGCTTTGATGCGTGACCGCCAGAGTCATCCGTCCGTGCTGATTCACAGTAGCAACCTGTTACCCTCCGGGTAACTGTGATTCATCCAGGCTCGAAACCTGCCCGGACTACTTGACTCGGTCTGGAACGGTTTCTCATCATTCCTCGCCGCCTAGTTCCCTTTTTCGCGTTACTGGCACGCGCGAACGTGCCAGAGGAACTTGTGAATACTGCCTCTCTGCCAAACCTTTCGATCTGGTTCCAGAGGAGCCGGGTCAATCAGCCTGCCCCGGCCTTTCCCCAGTCGCCTGGGATTATCTCAAGATTTCCGGCGTCAATTTTATTCGCCGCCGTCCGTCTCGGTTCTTTCAATGAACTGGAGACATCATAGTTTATTTCCTGCTTCCTTCAACGATTTGATATGCACACCTTGTTCACTGGAATTGACGCGCACAAAGGCCGGGCATGGTTGAAATCAAACCGTGGAATGAAGCCGAATCAAAATTTCAACTACAAATTATTCACAGTTTTATCCGCCGGAAAAATTCGCAGGTGAACAAGTTTTGATTTGAGAACCCGGAAAAAACCGGCGCGCGATTAGGATTAAAATTGACTGTCCGGCAAAACCACCGGATGTTGGCGCGGCAAATGGGAAATATGATTCATAAACTGGTACTGCTGGCGTGCTTGACCGCCTTTACCGCGTTCGGGGACGAAGCACTGCCGCTGCTCACCATCAAAGGCCAGACCTATTCCAACGTCACAGTCACCACCGTGACTGCCACCGATATTTTTTTCAAGCACGCCAGCGGCATGGGCAACGCCAAGCTGAAAGATCTCGACCCAAAGCTGCAAACGCATTTTCATTACGATGCCGCCGTAGGCAAGCAACTCGAGAAGCAACAGATCACGAACAACATTTTGTATCATGAATTTCTTTTGACCAATAAACCGGTCAGCGGAACAGGCGCGAGTCAGGGTTCCAGCGAGGATGACTTCGTGGCTCCAAAACTGAGCGCCCGTTCTGTTCTCGGCCATTCCCCGCCCGTGTTCGCCGTCGAGAAATGGCTTACGCCAAAGCCCGACGCCACTGGCAAATCCGTCATGATTGTTTTCTGGTCAACGTCCTCTGACTTCAGCCGTCGGACGATTCCCTTGTTGAACACCTTTTATGAAAAATTCAATAAACGGCTTGTAATTATTGGCATCACGGCGGAACCGGAAGCGGAGGTGCGAAAGATGACCAATCCACGGATCGAATTTGCCTCGGCGATTGACACGCAGGCCATCATGGCGCAGGCGCTGGAGATCACCGCCGTTCCGCACTGCATCCTGGTTGATCCTCACGCCATTGTCCGCTACGAAGGTCTGCCTCAATATCTGGACGAGCAGAAGCTTGACCATTTCTTGACGAAATATCAGTGAACACCGCTTCAAAGATTTCCTGTCTTAAAGCCGCTCCGCCAGCGCCGCCTGGCTCTTGGCGAAAATTTCTTTATGCAGTGAATTACCGTGTGCATCAATCGTGACCACGGCGGGAAAATCTTCGATCTCCAGTTCCCAGATCGCTTCCGGCGCGCCGAATTCTTTCATCATATAAACATTGCGCACCTGCTTCACGCAATCGGCCAGCACCTGCGCCGCGCCGCCGACCGCGTGCAGATATACGCAGCCATGTTCCTTGCACGCCGCGAGCGTGCGGTCACCCATGCCGCCTTTGCCAATGACGCCGCGAATTCCAAAATCGCGGATGACCTGCCATTGATACGGTTCTTCGCGGATGGACGTGGTCGGGCCGGCGGCAGTGCATTTCCATGAGCCGTCGTCCTGCTTCATCATCACCGGGCCGCAATGATAAATGATGCCATCGCGCAACTTCACTTCCGGCGGCAGCTTGCCGCCCTCGTGCAAATATTTGTGGACCGCATCGCGCCCGGTGAACACGATGCCGGAAATCAAAACCTCGTCGCCGACTTTCAGCGCGCGGATTTTTTCTTCGGTAAATGGGAATGAAAGTTTAATCATAGAATTACTTGTCAATTAGACCGAACCACAAGCTCATTACAAAAATAATTATAAGAAACCAAAGCGTAAATGGCGTAAGAGGTAAAACATAAAAGTATGAATGCCTCCTTGTATCTTTTTCTTGAAACGTCAAACATTTAATTACCCTCTCGTAGTCTTTTATTGTCCACCAAGTTATGTAATAAACAGGAATTATTGCGCCAGATAATAATTTAGCATCCATACCTTGACTTATTTCGCCACGAAATTTATTCAAATTCAATTTTATATTTGCTTTGACTTAAGTGCGCTTTGGCCACTGTAACGTTTGTCCAACCGTTCATATCCAGCGCTCGGCGAATATAATTTGGACCGATTGCAGAACGACAACCAATAGCAACAGAAAGAATTTCATCCGAAATGGTTTTGAAATACATTTCACCAGCAACTTCACACTCATTCAATTTTACAACGCCTCTCCATTCTTTTTCATAACTCCAACTTGGAGATTTTTGTTTAATCAAATTCTTAAAAATCTCCAGACCTTCCTCACGGGTATAATTCATTGGCACTTTTAAGAGATCGGTTGAATTGTATGTTACCTCAATAAATTCATTTTCTGGTTTTAATTCAATCGCTAGGCCACGATGTGAACTGCTATAATGACTCCAAAGAATTGGGTCATCAAGAACTGATGAGCAGCAGAAGACGCCGAATGTCTCGGTCATCCAGTTTAATAATTCCTCATTGCGCCGTTTTTGATTTTCAAGTTCTGTCGGAGAAAGCCTTTCTATGTTATCAATCCCAAGCCTCCACTCAAATGGATCATTGAATTCGTTTGGACGGCCAACGCGTAAAGAACGAGTTTCAATGAATTTTAATGCCGCTTCAGCAGACAAATATCTGAAAAGTCGCAAGTTTTCATTCATTTTTGCATTTTCGAATTACATTTCAGTAAAGCCATTTCCCAATTTTCCCTTCCGCATCCAGCGTCACACCCTGACGCCGATACGCCCAGCACATGTAGCTGATGCTCACGAAAAAGGATGCGGGCAGGCGGTTTGCCGCGCAGATCTTCACGCCGAGCAGCGTCGTCTTGCCGCCGAATCCCATCGGGCCGATGCCGAGTTCGTTAGCCGTTTTCAAAATGTCCTGCTCCAGCGCGTCGAGTTCGGGGATCGGATTACGATCGGGAATTAACCGCAGGAATTGCGTCTTGCTCAACTCATAGCCCGTCGCGCGGTCGCCGCCGATGCACACTCCGAGGATGCCCGGTCCGCAACCCTTGCCCTGCGCCTGCAACACTGCATCGAGAATCACTTTGCGGCAGCCGTCGAGGTCGCGATTTGCATTTAGCTTCTCGTTCGGCAACGAATACTGCGCGCCGACATTTTCACAACCGCCACCCTTGAGCACGAGCCGCACCCGGATTTCCGGCGAACGGTGTTGATGAAAGTGAAACGACGGCGTGCCGTGCCCGACATTGGTGCCGTCGTTGATGCCGGTGAGCGAATCCACGGAATTCTGGCGGAGAAAACCCTTCTTTGTCGCCAGTTTTACCGCATCCTTTGCTGTCTCAGTGAAGGTGATCTGGTCAAAGCCGACCGGGCAATCTATGTAAAACAAAATGCTGCCGGTGTCCTGGCAGATGGGCTGCGATTTATTTTTGGCGATGGCAATGTTCTTATCAATGATCTTCATTGCGCTCTCCGCCAACGTCCCCTGCTTTTCCTGTTCGAGCGAATCCAGGATGGATTGGTGTACGTCTTCGGGAATCTCGGCAGACGTACGGCGGATGAGTTCGACCAGCGAATCTTGCAATTGGCTCATAAATCTAAAGACAGCGTAAGACTTGGCGGCGGAGTCGTCAATTACGCGCCACCAGTCTGGGGCGTATCTGAAGATTTTCAAAACTTGTTCTCGACAAAATAATTTCCGCAATTCAAATAGACATTGTCATGGCCAAATCCAATATCAAACGGATCGGGATTCTCACTGCCGGCGGCGACAGCCCCGGCCTCAACGCGGCCATCCGCGGCGTCGGCAAGACCGCGCTCGGCTACGGCATGGAGATCATCGGCTTTCGCGACGGCTTTCGCGGTCTCGTGGAAGACCGTAAGCTCAAGCTGGACAAGGCTGCGCTCGCAGGAATCCTCACCGTTGGCGGCACCATCCTTGGCACCAGCCGTGACAAGCCGCACCGGATGCTCATTGATGGCCGCACGCGCGACATGACCGAGGTCATCGTCAAAAACTATCACAAATATGAACTCGAATGCCTGGTGTGTCTTGGCGGCGGCGGAACGCAAAAAAGTGCGCTGCGCCTCCATCAAGCCGGCCTCAACGTCATCACGCTGCCCAAGACGATTGACAACGACGTGGCGATGACGGATTCAACTTTCGGCTTTGCCACTGCGCTGGACATCGCAACCGAGGCAATTGACCGCCTGCATAGCACGGCGCACAGCCATCATCGCATCATCATCGCCGAGATCATGGGCCATAACGCGGGCTGGCTGACGTTGGGCGCGGGCATCGCGGGCGGCGCGGACGTGATTTTGATTCCGGAAATTCCGTATCAAGTTGAAAAAATTGCCGAAGCCATCAAGCGACGGAGCCGCTTCGGAACGAATTTCAGCATCGTGGCAGTGGCCGAAGGTGCGATGAGCGTGGACGACGCACGCGCCTTTGCCGGTGCTGAAAACAAACGCGAACGCGCCCGAACCGTCCATGACAAAAAAGTGGCAAAGATCGAGCTTGCCGCGCTTGAGGCCCGGCACACCGGCAATACGCTGCGTCTTGCCCGTCAACTCGAAGAACTCACGCATCTTGAATCACGCGTGACTATTCTCGGTTACGTCCAGCGCGGCGGCACACCTTCACCAATGGACCGTCTGCTCGCCACACGACTTGGCGGTGCATGCGCGGACCTGATCAATGAAGGAATCTTTGGCGTTATGGTCGCCGCGCGAGGTGATCGCACGGAACCGGTGCCGCTGGAAAAAGTCGCCGGTAAACGCCGTTGCGTGCCGCCCGACCATTCGTGGATTGAAACCGCCCGGCACGTGGGAACCAGTCTGGGGGATTAAATCACTCTCGAGAGTTTCTTAATCATTAAATTTTGCGGCGCTCTTAATAAACCTTCCGCAGATTCGACGGGAGAATATTCAGTTCGTCGCGGTATTTCGCCACGGTGCGGCGGGCGATGTTGATGCCTTTCTCGCCAAGCATCTTGACGACTTCCTGATCGGACAAGGGCTTGCTTGAATTTTCCGCTTTGAACAGTTCGGCCACCATGTCCTTGACGCTGGTGTTGGAAACCCCGGCGCCGCTGGCGGTCTGCAGGCCGGCGGTGAAGAAAAATTTCATCTCAAAGATGCCCTGCGGCGTATCAATGTATTTGCCGGAAACGGCACGGCTTACGGTGGTTTCGTGAACGCCCACGACATCTGCCACCTGCGCCATGGTCATCGGCCGCAAATGGGCGACACCCTTTTCCATGAATTCGCGCTGGCGCTTGACGATTTCCTTCCCGATGTTGGAAATGGTCTGCTGACGCTGGTGCAGGCTTTTGATGAGAAATTTTCCAGCGCGGATTTTTTCGCGGATGTAGTTCTTTACCTCGGCATTGTCCCCGCCCTGCGACATCAGATCCTTATAGACATTGCTGATGCGGAGGTGCGGGACATTGTCGTTGTTAGTCGAGACGGTAAATTCCTCGCCGACTTTTTGGACGAACACCTCGGGCGCAACGTATTGATCGGTGTCTGGCAAAAAGGCCCGTCCGGGTCGCGGTTCAAGGCGGGCGATTTTGGGCGAGCGACTCCTGGACTTCGTCAACATCGCAGCCGGTACCGCGCGCGATTTCAGGAATACGCCGTTTGCCCAGTGCTTCCATGTAATCGCGGATGATGCGATATTCGAGTGATTCCTGATGGCCTTTGCGTTCAAGCTGGAGCATCAGGCACTGGCGGAGGTCGTTGCAGCCGACTCCGGGTGGATCAAAGGTTTGAATCACGGTCAGCACTTCACCGATTTTCTCAACGGGTAAATTGTTGGACGCGGCGAGCTCATCAACTGTGGCCTTGAGATAGCCGTAATCATCAATATTTCCAATGATCAGCTCGGCAATGGCGCGCTGTTCCTCGGTCAAATCTGATTCCCGCGCCTGATCCATCAGCATTTGCGCGAACGAGGTTCCAGCCGTGAGCGAATCGAACATGAACTGACGCCGCTCCTCATCTTCGGTGGTCTGGCGGATGGGGGGAACTCGTTTGTGAAAAATTATCACGCCATTCCTGGTCGAGTTGCACCAGTTTGTCGAACTCTTCTTGAAAATCATCGGCCGGGGCAGCCTCGGTCTTGTCAAAATCGGCATCCGGTGATGAATCCTCGGCGGACTCTGCACGTTCTGCGGGATCAGGTGCGGCGGCGGCGTCACTGGTTTCGCCGACATCTTCGACAGGCTTGTCGGGCAGTTCAATTTCCGAGCCTTCGATTTCTTCGAGCACGGGATTTTGTTGAAGTTCCTGCTCGACGAGCGCCTTGAGTTCCAGCATCGGTGCTTGCAGCAACGCCAGTGATTGCTGGAGCTGCGGTGCCAGCACCATTGACTGCGTCAAGCGCGTGGAAAGTTGCAAACCCTGAACCATTTCGGCCAAATTAGACGAATTTTACTTAAAGACAAGTCAAAATTGGCATGAGTCTCGCTATGCGCTTTTGAAATTGAACGGAATCGCTGGATTTCGCCTCTCAACCACTGCATTCTTAAATTATGAAATTGATTCTTTCGACCCATAATCTGACCCTGACGAAAACCCTTGAGGCTCATGTCGTAAGGTGCATAAAAAAACTGGATCACTTCGATCCCAAGGCGATTGATGCCCGCGTCACTCTTGAACATGACCACACCCGTGTGCCGGAAAGACAATTCAGCTGTTCGATGCGGCTTGCCGTGCGCGGTCCTGACCTTTTTGCCAAGGATGTTGAAAGCGACCTTCACGCCGCCATCGACCGCGTGACCAAAAAAATCGAACAACAGATCCGCAAGCAACACAGCAAGTTCAAGGCGCACAAGCACAAGGACGCCGCCAAACTCAAAAATGCCAAGCGCGCCGCCGGAGTCTAGCAGTGATTCTCCGCGCCCGCACCATCCTGCCCGTTTCACAACCGCCGATCGAAGACGGCGCGATAAACATCTCGGGAAATCGCATTCGTGCCGTCGGCTCCTGGGCGGATTTGAAATCATCAGTGGACGAAAAAATTCTCGACCTCGGTGATGTCATCTTGTTGCCCGGCCTCGTCAACGCCCATTGCCATCTGGATTACACGGACATGGCTGGCGAACTTCCACCACCGAAAACGTTCACCGATTGGATTCCGCTTATCACTGCCGCCAAATCAGCATGGAGCTATTCCGAATACGCGCACTCGTGGCTGCATGGTGCGCACATGCTTCTAAGGACCGGCACAACCACCGTCGCAGACATAGAAGCCATGCCCGATCTGCTGCCGGATGTCTGGGACGCCACGCCATTGCGTGTCTTTTCATTTCTTGAGATGACCGGCATCCGTGCCAAACGCGACCCGAAGCAGATTTTACGCGAAGCCGTTGAGAAGATAGATTCGCTCGCCCACGCACGTTGTTCGGCTTCACTTTCACCACACGCACCGTACTCCACCCTGCCGGAATTGCTGCGCTTGAGTGCCGGATTTGCGCGCAAAAGAAAGTGGCGTATCTGCACGCACATAGCCGAGTCTGCCGAAGAATTTGAAATGTTCCGGCACGCGCACGGCCGGATGTTTGACTGGCTGAAACGCAATGAACGCGACAACTCCGATTGTGGTCGCGGCTCACCCGTGAAGCATTTCGCCCGCAATAAAATGCTCGGCGAAAACCTGCTCGCCATCCACGTCAACTACTTGGCGCGCGGCGATGCCGCGTTGCTGGGCAAACACCGCGTCCATGTTGTGCATTGCCCGCGTAGCCATGCTTATTTCCGCCATACGCCGTTCCTTCGGGAGCGCCTGGTAAACGCCGGTGCCAATGTCTGTCTCGGCACCGACAGCCTTGCCACGACCCGTAAAATCGGAAGACAAAAACCCGAACTCAACATGTTCGATGAAATGCGCCAGCTTGCCGACAATGATAAAACCGTTTCGCCTGCGGAAATTCTTCGTATGGCCACCATCAATGGCGCGCGCGCGCTGGGTTTGGCCGGTGAAGCCGGTGAACTTTCTAAAAACACCTGCGCCGATTTGATCGCAATCCCCTTCGACGGCAAACCTGATGACGCTTATGAGGCAACACTTGCCCACACTGGCAATGTAAGCGCCAGCATGATTGACGGGCGCTGGGTGATGCCGCCCATCGGCTAGCACGCTTTCTTTCCATCCGTGTCCATCTGTGTTTATCTGTGACGAATGAATCCGTTCGATGAGGAATTGAATCAACGCCTTGCGGCCTTGAGCGAACAGGGCTTGCGCCGCGAACTGCGCCGCGTGGATTCTCCGCAATCTCCGCGCATCGAAACTGGCGGCAAGACCTTTCTCAACTTATCCTCCAACGATTATCTCGGCCTCGCCAACCATCCGGCGCTCAAGGAAGCAGCCATCAAAGCCATTGAAAAATTTGGCGCTGGTGCGGGCGCGTCGCGGTTGATTTGCGGTTCACTCGCGCCGTTTCATGAACTGGAAGAAACGCTTGCTGCATTCAAAGGAACGGAAGCTGCCCTGACTTTTTCCACCGGTTATGCCGCCGCGCTCGGCACAATCACCGCGCTGGTCGGCAGGGACGACATCATAATCATTGATAAACTGGTTCACGCCTGCATCGTGGACGCCGTCAAACTTTCCGGTGCCAAATTGCGGGTGTTTGATCACAACGACCTGAACGATCTCGAAGAAAAGTTGCGTTGGGTTAATGAAAATCCCAGAGCCCGGAACCTGGACGTCAAAACCTTAATTATCACAGAATCCATTTTCTCGATGGACGGCGATGCCGCCCCACTCCGTGAAATTGTTGCGCTGAAGGAAAAATATGGCGCCTGGCTGATGGTGGACGAAGCGCATGCAACCGGACTTTACGGGAAGAATAGACGTGGCCTTGCGGAGGATCTCGGCGTCAGCAGCCAGATCGAAATCCAGATGGGCACACTGGGCAAAGCCATTGGCGCAAGCGGTGGTTATATTTGCGGCTCACGCCCACTGATTGATTTTCTCGTGAACCGCGCCCGGAGTTTCATTTTCAGCACCGCGCCCGTTCCCGCCGCTGCTGCTGCCGCCACCGCAGCAATTCAACTCGTGCAGTCTGAAACCGGCAAATCGCTCAAAGAAAGGCTTTGGGCGCGCGTAAAGGAATTTCAATCGGCCATCGGTTATCGGCCATCAGCGATTCCCAGTGCAATCATCCCGCTCATCATTGGCGATGAATCCAAGGCCGTTGAACTGGCGTCCAAACTGCGCGAGCAAAATATTTTCATTCCCGCCATCCGTTATCCGACTGTCGCGCGCGGCTCGGCCCGTCTGCGCGTAACGCTCACGGCGGCACATACGACGGAAGACGTTGCCGAACTGATCACGGCGCTGAAAACTTTAGACATCAAATTTTAGGCTGATGAACAAATTCGCCCAGCTCGACCGCAAGTTTGTCTGGCATCCGTTCACACAGATGCGCGATTGGTTCAAGCGCGAGCCGATTGTCATCGCATCTGGTCAAGGCGCGGTGCTACGCGATGTCAAAGGCCGTGAATATCTTGATGCTAATTCATCCATCTGGACCAACCTGCATGGCCATAATCATCCAAAGATTAATGCGGCGCTCACCCGGCAACTGAAGAAAATTTCGCACAGCTCCGCGCTTGGATTTGCGAATGAACCCGCTTCGATTTTGGCAGAACGATTGGTGAAGGCCGCCAATACAAAACTAAAAACTCAAACCCCAAAACTGGAAAAGGTTTTTTTCAGCGACGACGGCTCGACGGCGATGGAAGTCGCGCTCAAGCTCGCCCATGAATTCACGCGGCGCATACGCGGCAAAAAAGCGTCACCGAAATTTCTCTCGCTTGATGGCGCTTATCATGGCGACACGATTGGCGGGGTTTCACTTGGCCATATTGATTTATTTCACAAAGCTTACGGCGGGATGCTATTCAAGACGGACAAGGTCATGTCGCCATATTGCTACCGCTGCCCGTTTAACCGCGCCAAGCCGACACGCGAAGACGCGCGGAAATATCGCAAATGCAATTGGGAATGTATTGATAAAATTGAGCAGAAGTTTTCCGCGCAGAAAAAACGCGGTAACCCATATGCCGCTTTTGTCTTTGAGCCATTGATGCAAGGGGCGGCGGGAATGATTCCGCAACCAAGCAGCTGGCTGGGTCAGGTCAACGAAATCGCCCACAGCCACAGTGCCTTGCTGGTTGCAGACGAAGTGATGACGGGATTTGGCCGGACCAATTCAGAGTCTTCGCTTTTTGCCTGCCAGGAAGAAAATGTTCAGCCAGATTTTCTCTGCGTTGCCAAAGGCTTGACCGGTGGTTATCTGCCGATGGCGGCGACGCTGGCGACTCAGAAAGTATTCGATGCATTCCTCGGCGAATACGATGAATTCAAAACCTTCTTCCACGGCCATAGCTTCACGGGCAACCAGCTTGGCGCAGTGGCTTCGTTGGCAAGCTTGGAAATTTTGAGCACGGAAAAATCCGTTCACCAACGCGCACAACTGCAGAAAAATCTTCACAATGAACTGCAATCGCTCTGGTCGTTGTCGAATGTCGGTGACATCCGGCAGGTCGGTTTGGTTGCGGGCGTTGAACTCGTCAAGAACTGGCAGACACGCGAGCCGTTTGCGCTGCGTGAACGCGCGGGCATCCGTGTGTGCGATGCGATGGCCAAACGCGGCGTGCTGACGCGGCCCATCGGTAATGTGATCGCGCTGCTGCCGCCATATTGCACCACGCCGAAACAGTTGGCGAAGATGGTTTCAGCGCTGTACGATTCGGTTCAGGAAGTCTTCGATTGAGCTGGCGGTGTTTTGAGGAACAGCGTCAGCGCCGCTCCGACGACGAGCAATGCGCCGGCGGCGAGAAATGAGGAATTAAAATTACCACTGCCCGCCTTGAGCATTTGCTGCAAGCGGCTCAACACGAATCCGCCCACGCCCCATGCAGTGAAGAGCACGCCGTAGTTCATGCCGAAGTTTTTCAATCCCCACAGGTCTTTCGTGAACGACGGGAACAGCGACAGGTTCGCGCCGTAATTAAAACCAATGAGCGTGGCGACCAGCACGATGACGAATTTGGGTCCGTCCGCCGAGGTGGTCACGGGAATGGCGATGAACATCAGTGCGGCCTGGATCAGCAGTACGAGCATCAACGTCCAGCGCCGGCCGATCTTATCCGATAAAATTCCGGCGATGATGCGCCCGCCCGCATTGCCGAGCGCCATGACCGCCACGGCGATAAATGCCTGTTCGCCCATCGTTTTTTTTTGCCATGCCGCTGACGCTGCTGATGACCATCAAACCCGCACCCGCACCGATGAAATAAATCACCCACAACAGCCAGAATTTCGGCTGGCGCAAAATTTCGCCGGGAGAGAAATTCACGGCGGCAGGCTTGGCCGACATGTTGGCGGAGGAAGATTTTATGCCCGCCACATAATCCGGCGGCGGGTTCTTCAACAGTTGCGCCAGGCCGCACACGATGACCGCGAAGGCGACGCCGAAGATGAACATGGATTTCAGCAATCCGTAATTTCGCAGCAAATAATCCGAGGTTGGCGCGAGGTAAACCGGCGCAAGGCCAAAACCCGCCACCACCAGTCCGGCGATCAATCCGGTTTTCGCGGCGGGAAACCATTTTAAAGCCGGCGGCGTGGCCGATGAATAGGCAAAGCCGATGCCCAAGCCTACCAGAACGCCGAAGCCCAGCAGCCACATGCCATAACTATTGGTCGTGGAAATTAAAATCATTCCCGCGCCGACGAGCAGGCCGCCGATGGTGGCGGTGACGCGTGGCCCGAACTTATCCTGGCAACGCCCGGCGACGATCATCGTGAAGGCGAACACGAGGCAGCAGAGTGCGTAGGGATCGTTGAGCTGGCTGCCCTGCCAGCCGAATTGTTTTTCAATCGCGCCCTTGAACAGGCTCCAGGTGTAGAGCACGCCAAGCGCAAGATTGATGCCGAGTCCGGCGAAGGTGACCAGCCAGCCGCGACTGGCTGGCGATGAAGTTGCGGTTGCCATAAGTGCGATGGGGACGCGCGTGTTTTAGCGCAGCGACCGGGCGGAAGCAATCACGAACCGGCAACGATGAATGATGACCTTTAACTGGTCGCTCGCACCAGCGCTTTCCGTAAGGCCGTCATCAACTTCGTGAACGATACCGGGCGACTATCTCCAGACCTGCCGTCCATTCATCCGCACCAAAAACCGGCCGTCAGAGAACGGCGTCCGGATAAGCAGCACTTTGAGGTTTTTATTGCGTGAATAATCCTTGATAGAAATTCGCAAGTCCGCTTTCATAAACCCATGATAAAGGCTGTAGTTAGAAAAGTCAGCCGTGCACAGCGTTGTGCACGCACTGCGGCCTAATACCTGTTAGGCCACTTACGCACATGAATGGCAAAGCTATCATCCGCTGGCTCGCAGTATCGGTCGCCATTCCGGTTGGCGGATTTTGTGGTTTCATAGCCGGCTATTATTCGTGCCTTGGAATTTTATCGCTCCAAAGTATGGGCAATTCACACGATGACATTTATACAGTTCTCGGAGCAGGCGGATTGGGTATGCTTATCGGTGCTTTCCTGATCCCATTTTGCATTTGGTATTTTACTCGGCAGGAGCGCAGTTGATTTTTGAGTTATGATTATACCGTGGCCTAACCAATCGCCGGAGCCAACGCGGTCTGCGCCGATCGTTTTGCGATTGCGCGTTCGGGTTCACCATGTCACGGTTCCCGCGTGGCTCAGCTTTTGTCGTTAGGTGTCACCGAGACGCATATGCAAAAGGACTACAAAGTTTTCCGGGCAGCGGTTTTTCCGCCATTTCTCGCATTTACAACTATAGGCCTGACCATTTTTTTTGCCGTCGAAATCATCCAAGATGACTTTGCGCATCCATCGGCATTAGTTGGCGGAGCCATAGCCGGAGCATTCGTGGGCTTTCTATTTTCAGCTCTGATTACAAAGTGTTCTAGTTCATTTACAGTTAAGCTGACTCCCGACGGTGTCCAAGGGTATTCCATTTGGGGTTTCAAACGGTTTATCCAATGGCAGGAGATTGGCGCAGTGCGACCATTTCGATTACTAAATCTTAGATACCTGAGACTTTATTCTACTCACGGAACGACGACATGGATTACATTATTCCTAGTGCATCGCGCGGATTTTGATCAGGAGTTGCGCAGGCTGGCGCCTCCAAATAATCCAATCCTTAGTTATTTATTATGATACCTAACAAGTCGCTGGAGCCAATGGCGAATAGTGCCGTTGGCTGAGGTATTTACCTGATTTGGTCCTTGCCGTTCTACGTGCAGTGGTTCAGCTTTGGAATGTCAGGCGGTTTATACGTCGCAAATACCAGAAAGGAATTATGCCAGCGAAGAAAACAATCTTTCAAAAAATCAGCGATGACGCCGTTCGCGCCAAGACGGACAAGGTGTGGAAGGACTGGTTCAGCATATTGGACAAGTTTGGCCTCAAGACAAAAGGCCACACGCAGGCAGCAAAGCATCTTCGAGACAAGCATGGCTTGAGTGGCTGGTGGGCACAGGCGGTGACGATTCGTTACGAATGGGAGAAAGGGTTGCGCGGCAAAGAATCCACAAAATAAAGATTACTCCGCCGGAACCAACCGCCGTGGGCGCTGCCCGTTCCGCTATCGCGGTTCACGCCGCAAGTCGGCGGTGGCTTAGTTTTTGTCGTCAGGTATCTCGTGCGATTATGTCAGAATCAACATTCAGACATTTACCTTTGATGGCACTGGTGTTCGTTGTCGCCGGTACGGTGATTTCGTTTGTTATACTTCTTCTTATCCGACGGAAGATTCCCGTGCCATTTGCACTGGCGATGGTGTGGTATTTCGGCTGGCTCTTTGTTTTGATGTGGTTGGGAGGTCTTTTTCTTTTTGTCACCGGCCATACGCATCGCAGAGGGGCGCTTTCGACTTCAGTAGATGGAATTATTGTGGAGACTTCGACAATGCCTGATCATGCGCTGCAGCGAACGGCGGCGGATCATCGCGGTTACAATTGGCACGGCTCGCGGTCACCGTAGTTGAGATTGGATCGCCCGGTCTCGGAAAGGAATGCAATAGAGCAGTGGAAATGAAAACTAAACCACCAGCCAAGCTTAACGACGGCGCACGATGCAAAGTCATCGGAGGTGTGCATTCAGGCAAGTCTGGCGTCGTGAGGGACATCAACACCAGCAAAACCGGCCATGTGACCATTACGGTGGTCCAATCAGACGGAGAGCGCTTCAAAACGCTGGCAAAAAATGTCGTTATTCAGGCCGGGGCGATCTGACACTTCACCCGCCGAACTGGATTCAGCCCGCTGCCAGTTTCAAAAGCCGCTCAGACTGCTCCTTCGTCACCGGCGATACGGACAGGCGCGATTGTCTGGCCATAACCATTTCTTTGAGAACTTTGTCGGCCTTGATCTGTGCCAGCGTCACGGGCTTGGCCAAGGCTTTTTCCGCCGTGAGATCAACACATGACCAATCACCTTCTTTGGCCGTGGGATCGGGATAAAATTCTTTTTTAACGGAGGCCAGACCGACGACGGACTTTTCTTCACCGCTGTGATAAAAGAAAACCCGATCCCCGGATTTCATGGCGCGCAGGTTGAGACGGGCGGCAAAATTCCGCACGCCGGTCCACGCCGTTTTGCCGTCCTGCACGAAGGTTTCCCACGCATAGGCTTCGGGTTCAGATTTGACGAGCCAGTAATTCATGGGGAAAATTTAATCATCAAGACACGAAGTCACCAAGAAAACTTTGTGTCTTGATGACTTGGTGGTTAGATTCTGCACATGGATCTGGCCGCCAATCTGGAATCAATTCGTCTGCGCATCAAAGCGGCATGTGACCGCTGCGACCGCGAACCGAATTGCCTCACGTTGCTGGCCGTGACCAAAACGCGATCACCGGATGTGGTCAGCGCCGCCGCCAATCTTGGTCTGCTGACATTTGGCGAGAACAAGGTGCAGGAGGCGAAGGCGAAAATTCCGCTGTGCCCCGGCAAGCTGCGCTGGCATTTCATCGGCCATCTGCAATCGAACAAATGCCGCGACGCCGTGCAGTTGTTCCAGATGATCCAGAGCGTGGACAGTTTGTCACTCGCGCAGGAAATCAACAAGCGCGCCACAGAAGCCGCGAAGACGATGCCGGTCTTGCTCGAAGTCAATCTCGCCGGCGAGGCGAGCAAGTTCGGTTACGGGCCGAAGCAACTGCTTGCCGAAGTGAAAGAAATAAACGCCCTATCCCGCCTTGAAATCCACGGCTTGATGACCGTGCCTCCGTGGACGCTAGACGCAGAAGCTTCACGCCCGCATTTCCGGCGACTGCGGGAATTGAAGGCAGAATGTGAACAGACACTCGGCGCGCCCCTGCCCCATTTGAGCATGGGCATGAGCGGTGATTTTGAAGTGGCCATCGAGGAGGGCGCGACGATGGTGCGCATCGGCACGGCTTTGTTCGGCCCCGCGCACGAAAACCGGCCCACGCAAAGAGGATTAGGTTTTCATCTGCGGCGAAAAATTTATTGGTCGCGCACGTCGTCGCCAGTCTTCACCTCGCCACTGACAAGGTCGGCCACGGTGTTGTCATCGTTCTGCGGGCCGGTCACCCTGACTTCCGCGACCTTCAGGCCGGCGCGATACAGGAAAAGCCGTTGATTCATATTGGGCATCCGGCGGGACGGAAAGTTGAGCACCACGAAGCGGCCGACGGAGTTATACGAAACCACCTTTCCAGCGAGCGAGTTGTCCGGCGTAACGATGGTGGTCGCGGGGGCGGCAACATGGGGAACGGGTTTGGGTTTGGAATGCGCGCAGCCTGTCAGCAAAACTCCGGCGACCGCGAGGCTGAAAGACAAAATCCGTTTCATGACGGTAGTTAAACGCCATGCGGCGCACAGGTCAATTCACGATTCAACGGGCGAAGACTGGTGGAGCCTAGGAGGCTCGAACTCCTGACCTTCTCATTGCGAACGAGACGCTCTACCAACTGAGCTAAGACCCCAGCCATTCGCGGACGCACACAGGATTGTCATAAAACCCGCCAACGTGCAACTGTGAAGTCAGCCTACAAACGGACGGCGAGGTCGCCTGTTTTATTAATGTTCCAGCAGGCGATAGAAACGTGTCGCGTAATTTGTCTGCCCGTTGTCCTGAAGCAGCAATGCTCCATTCGTAAGGCTCAATGCATTTGGCAGCGTCACCCAGTCCAAGAGGTTTGTGCTGGCCTGCGCCTCAAAATTTGTGAGGTCGGAAGGTTGGAGCAATCCGCCATTCGCATCCTTGGAGGTCAACTGAAAGGAGCCGTCAGGCAACATCACTGGTGTGCCCAGAAGTTGCGGCACTAGAACTTTTAAAACTGCGTTGCTGCTTACAATAAAGTTGTTAGTAACAGAATAGTTGGTGACGGTTACGGAATACGATCCGTTTTGCACCCTCCCTACGTTGTTCAGCGTGAGTATGGGGTTGTTTCCGCCAACGGGATTTCCATTTTGCCGCCATTGGTATCTCAGTGTCTGTGAGCCGGGCGGGCCACCCGCTGGAAAATATAGCGGTCCGATCGCCGCAACCTGAAGCGTGACATTGCTTCCCATGTTCACAGTCTGGCTGGCGGGTTGCAAGGTGATCAGCGGCGGATCGGGGATGAAGGCAAATTGATCCACCCAGCCGGCATCCTGGCCAAAGTCAAACGAGACGTCCTTGGAATAGCGCCATTGCAATACATTCGTGCCGGTGGTGACTGGAATGCTGGCCATCTGCCAGTTCCTTTCGCCGGAAATACTCGTTTGCATAAACCCGTTCACACGAAATTCAAGAAAATCAAAATCCAGTTCAGAGGAAACCTTCCACCAAAATGTGTAACGACCGGACCAGTTGGTGCCGACCGTGGTTTGTAAAATAGATTCCTGCAACGCACCGATGCCGCCGCTTTGCGCGGCGTCCACGCCGTCGTGGGTGATGTTCGTTTCACCAAACCATTGCGCGTTGCCGGTGGTGATCCAATTGTAGAGTGAAACACGTGACTTGCCATCCACCGTATCCAAGGCCTCATCCAACGGAATGTATGTGCTGACTTTAGCATATTTGCTGATGGCGACCCCATAAGCATTGCTGGCGATCAACTGGTAGGCGCCGGTCGGCATCAGAATATTTGGGGCAACGGGAAATGATATTCGATTTGTCAGGATCAACACATCATTGGTCGCATTAGGCACGTTGGTGCCGTTCAACTGCCATTGATAGCGCACTGGTTGAACGCCGGCGCACTTGGCGGCAAGGATGATGTTTGTCGTAGCATTCCCGGGAATCGCGCGGTTCCACGGCTGGACGGTGAATGATGGCGCGCGGGTGCCGAACAGCGCCATGTCTTGTTCCCCATTGCTCGTGATGGCAATGACGTTGGCCAAGTCTGCCGGAACATTGTTTGATGCCGGAGTCTGAGCGATCAAGCCCCAGGAAACCACCGTGCCGTCATTTTTCAGCGCCGTGCAATGCTGGGAAGAACCGGAAATGGCAACGACGTTGCTTAAGTTTGCCGGGACTGGATAACTGGCCAGCCCAGCGCCCCATTGCACTACTTTCCCATCCGCGCGCAAAGCTGCGTTAAAAGCCGTGCCGCCGGTGATGGCGACGATGTTGGTTGCGTTGAACGGGATTGCAGCAGTTCCGTCTCCTGTGAAACCCCAGCTTACCACCGTACCATCCGCGCGTAATGCGATGCTGCGATATTGCGCAGCGGCGATCGCCACTACGTTGGTGGCGGCGGTGTAATTGGTTGACTGCCCATAATTGAATTGAGGATTTATCCCCCAGCCAACGACCGTTCCGTCTGATTTCAATGCCAAGTCATGATACGCACCACAGGCGATGCCGATGACATTGTTTAGACCGGTTGGCGGATTCGTTTGACCATATTGGCCAGAACCCCATGCGTAAACCGTCCCGTCTGATTTGAGGGCAAGTTCACTCTGCTGACCGGCGGCGATGGCCGTAACGAATGAATTGCTTAATGCTGCAAGATTGGTCTCGCCAAATTGTGAGAAGATGCCTGCCCAAGCGGTCAATTTACCGTTCGACCCGAGTGTAAAATAATTGTTCAGTAAATTCGGGGAATAACTCATCGCCAATGCGATGGCATTGGTCACATTTACCGGCGGATTGGAAACCGCCAGATATCCCCAGGCCCGCGCAAACAACACTCGCAGGAACGTTGGTGTGTTCGTGATGCCGGCAAACTGATTGCTGACGGCGAGATAATAATTTCCCGTGTTGATCGCCAGCGCCGGCTCCAGCACCAGTGCATCGTTGGTGGCACCGGGAACGGCGGTGTAGTTTTGGTTGGTCGGCGAGAAAAACCATTGATAACGGAGCGGACCATTACCGAGTACGGTCGCGCTCAAAACCGCCTTGCCGCCCTGATAATTTGTCTGTGCGACCGGCACGCTCAAGAACGTCAGTGCGTTGTTGCTGACCACCGTCAATGGTGCGGCCAGGCTCAACGCTGTGTTGATGCTGTTGCTGACAAATAATTGATAATTGCCCGCATTGCCGGGTTGAACATTGGAAAGAAACAGGCTGGAGTTGGTTGCTCCGGGAATATTCATGCCATTGAACAGCCATTGATAACTCAAAGACTGGGCACCAACGGCGGAACCTTGCAGGGCCACATCGCGACCGGCGAAAGCCGTAAGACCGATGGGTTGGTTCAATATGACCGGTCTGCCGTCATTGACCAGGGCCAGGCCGTGATAAGGAGCAGCGGCTCCTGCAATGGAAATCAGATTAGTCAAGGCAGCGGGCGGATTGGTCTCACCAAAACCATTGTCACCCCAAGCCACAACCTTACCATTGGAGCGGATGGCAACACATAAATTTGGAGTTTGCACATAGCTGCTCGCATAAATCGCCACAATATTTGTCAATCCGGCAGGCATATTTGTTCCGGTACCGCTGCCCCAGGCAACCACCGTGCCGTTGGATTTCAAAGCGAGGCTATGCATGGCACCTGCCGCTATGGCGGCAACATTTGCAAGGCCCGCCGGAACATTGGTCGCAGGACCGCTTCCCCAGGCGGTCACCGTGCCATCGTTTCGCAAAGCGAGAGCATGTGAATAACCAGCCGCGATGGCCGTGACATGATTCAACCCGGCGGGAACGACGCTGTAGGGCAAGCTGCCCCATCCGACGAGCGTTCCTTCCGCACGCAATGCAAACCTGGCGTAAAACCCCAAGGCAACAGAAACCACATTGCTCAAGGCGGGTGGCGTCACATCGCCCCAACTTGCAACTGTGCCATTGGCGCGGAGCGCGGCGAAGCTGGTATTGCCATCCGTAAAAAGGGCAGCAACATTAATGGTGTTTGCGGGAATATTTGTCTGAAAAAAACTACTGCCCCATGCCGCGATTGTTCCATCCGTTCGCACTGCAAAACTGCCCTGATATGTTCCTATGACACTGATGGCGTTGGTCAATCCCGGCGGCGGCAGACATTCGCCGGACAAGTTCCGCCCCCACGCGGCTACTGAACCAAAAGTGAGTTGCGCGTTTGTGCTGACAGCTACATTCAAGTTGTTGCTCGCTACCAGGTGATAAAAACCAAGATCATTCGTTCCCACGGCGGCAATGGAGTAACTGCTGCCGGTCGCGCCCGGAATGTTGGTGCCATTCAGTTGCCATTGAAGATTTACAGACGTGCCGGCGGCGGCGGCAGTAAATGTGGTCGGCAAGCCCGGCGGCACCGAACGTCCAACTGGTTGCGTTGTGATGGTTGCCGGCACCAGAACTGTCAACACCGCCGTGGTGCTGGCCATGGAGCTTACCAGATTGCTGACCGTGAAGGTTGTAATTGCCAGCATCAGAAGTCTGAACATTGGATATGCTCAAATTGGTGCTTCCCGAGCCGGTGATCCGTCCGTTGTCTGTCAACGGATTCCCATTAAAATACCACTGGTAGTTCAACGGGGAATCACCAATAGCGCCGCCGGTGAAAATGACATTATCGCCGACAATCGCTGTCTGGCTTTGCGGCTGTAACGTGATGGTGGTCGGGACGATCACGATGGCGAGCTTGGCAACTGAACTGGTGATGGCTCCCCATGAATTTGTAATCACCACCGTGTAATCACCCGCATCGGCAGGCAATGTGTTTGAAATATTCAAACTGGCAGTTGTTGAACCGCCGATATGCCCGCTGTTCGTCAACGGGGTCGAATTAAAATACCATTGGTAATACAAAGGCATTGTGCCGCCGGCAATCACCGTGAATGTTGCCGTGCTATTGGTGAGCGCCGCTTGATCTGTGGGCTGGGAATAAATGATCGGTGATGCCGTTGTGATGGCAGTGCATTTACCCGCACTGCCGGCATTGTAGATGGCGCTGATTTCATTGGAAGCAAGCGCACGATTGTAAATGGAAACTTCATCAATAATGCCTTTGAAAAAGCTGTTAACTTCGGCAGAGGCGTGATTGCCGATTCGCAGCGGTTGATCATTTACCAAGCTGCCGTTCAAAGCGGTTGCATCAAACGTAAACACCGCGACTCCGTCAACATACAGGTTGCCTCCATTTGTGGAATTCCTGCTTAAAGTCATGGCAATATGATGCAACAAGCCATCTCTCATATCTGGGCCAGCCGGGCCGAAACCCGTGCTCATCAACCGGCAATGAATCTTGCCATCGGAAAGGCTGAATTCATAACCATTGGGTGAATCCACCACGCTGGAAGCGATTCGTTTGTCCACAATTGACATGATTCCATAATCCGTAGGGGCCACTTCCGGTCGAATCCAAGCTTCAATCGAGAAATCCTGGTTCGATCCAAAATTCAATTCCGGCGCATCAGGCACAATGATTCGGTTTGCACCCCCATCGAAATAAAATCCCTGGCCGACTTCGGCATTGGTATAGGCGAGATTGCCGATGACTGAGCCATTGTTTGTTCCCACCCTGTCGAAAAGATTATTCTCCCCTGCCCACCAGGACACCAATCCGGCAGGCGGTGCCGTACAGCCATCCATCGTCGACACACATTTGCCCGCGCTGCTGGCGTTGTAGATGGCGGCGATTTCATTGGAAGAAAGCGCGCGGCTGTAAAAAGAAACTTCATCAATGCAGCCGAAGAAACTGTTGTCCAAAATGTCTCCACGCGCTCCAATCGCCGCGACAGTTGTGAAAACAAATCCCGGGTCATACGCCGGAGCCGAGTATGCAATCCCGTCAACATAAAAGACCACCGTACTGCCTGCCTTGGTGACCGCCAGATGATGGAAATTCGTGTCGGAAATTGAAATGCCTGGCTTGGTTTCGCCAATGCCAATGGCACTTAACGCCGGCGTGCCATTGGCATCGAGATAAAGGCCGTAACCACCCTGACCATAGCCAAAAATAATGCCATTCCCAAATCCACCATAACTGACAATTGAGGAACTGGAACGCTTGATCCAAACTTCGATGGTGAAATTTTGTAGTTGAAGATTGGTTGGATTACCTACCATCACACAATCCCCGTTGCCATCCGATACAAATGCCTGACCTACCTCGCCGCTGGCGTAGCCAGTATTGCCAATCAGCGTACCGTTGTTGCCGCCGATTATGTCATTGGCATTACCCTCGCCTTGCCACCAGCTCACCAAACCGGCCGGAGCCGGTGTGCATTGAGCGCGAAGCGTTGCCGGTGCAAGCATGGCCAGCAGAATGAATAAATGAGGCGTAACAAATTTGGGTCGCAATTTAAGGAACGCTTTCATGGGCAATCTGAAATTAAATTTTCGGCGAGGTAATTAGAACCGATTCTTAGTGGGTTTCCATTTTTTGGAGACGACCAAGTGGTTATAACAATCACCTCGCGATTTACAAGAAAAAACCGGCTCCCCTCAGCTATAAATGAGTCACCGGCAATTGAGAATTGGCAACCATGCCGCCGCCTGATATTTTCCCGCGAATGTCCGATGCCCCCGCCGCAACCCCAGCGCCTTCCAAGGCGAAAATTTTCCTGCGCCGCCTGACCTCCACGGTGATTCTCTGGTCGGTCATCCTCGCGGCCATGTTCTCCCGCAACGAACTGGTTTCCAATGGCGTTTTCCTCCTGCTCATGGGGCTGCTGGCGTTCGCCGGCCTCGCCGAATTTTATGGCATGGTGGAGAAACGCGGACTTGTCTGCTTCAAATGGTGTGGATTGCTTGGTGGTGTGCTGCTGATGATCGGCACGTTCTTGAACCTGACCGGGCATCTCGGAATGTACAATTCACCGGCGCGGGTCAACGACTTTGAAACCAGTTTTCTGATCCTCTTTGTACTCGGCTTGTGCGTAAGGCAGTTTCTTTCAAAATCCAATACCACGGGCATTCTCTCCATTTCGGTGACGCTCTTCGGCCTCATGTATGTCCCGTGGCTGCTGAACTTCATCCAAAAAATTAATTTCTTTCCATTCGCAGCGGCTGGTTATCCTGCGGATACTGGAAAATACTTCCTGCTCTACTTCATCCTCATCACCAAGTTCAGCGACACGGGCGCATATGTCGTCGGCTCGCTCATCGGGAAACACAAGATGATACCGCGCATCAGCCCCGGCAAAACGTGGGAAGGTTTCGGCGGCGCGATTGTCGTCTCGACCGGCGCGAGCCTCGCGTTCGTGCATTTTTTTGGCGCGCACATGTATGGCATGAACTCGCTGCACGCGATCATCCTTGGTGTCGTGTTAAGTTCCACGGCGGTCATCGGCGATTTGATTGAATCGCTCTTCAAGCGCGAAGCCGGCGTGAAAGATTCCGGCAGTTTTTTCCCCGGTATCGGCGGCATCCTCGACCTGCTCGACAGCCTGCTGTTCAACGCGCCCATCATGTATTTGTATCTGCGCCATATTTTGACGCACAGTCTTGACCTGAAATGAAAAACGTTGTTCTTCTCGGCAGCACCGGCTCCATCGGCACCAGCACAGTCAAAGTGGCGCAAGATTTGCCGGATCAAATCCGCCTGCTCGGTCTCGCGGCGGGTGGCAATTCAGATTTGCTTTTTGAACAGACCCGCCGACATCAACCCGCCGCCATTTCGATCAATGATCCGGCCAAAGCTAAAGAACTGCAAAACCTGCTCGGGACGTCCACGCAGGTTTATGCGGGTAACGAAGGACTGCTCAAGCTGGCCACAATGAAGGCAGCGGACATTGTTTTGATTGCCATCGTCGGCACGGCGGGTTTGCAACCAGCACTCGCGGCAATCCGCGCGGGCAAGGACATTGCCGTCGCCTCGAAGGAAATCCTTGTGATGGCTGGCGAGATTGTCATGAACGAGGCGCGCAAACACGGCGTGCGCGTGCTGGCCGTGGACAGCGAGCATTCCGCCATTTTCCAATGTCTTGATGGCAAACCCACGAATTCCGTCCGCAAACTTTTGCTTACTGCAAGCGGCGGGCCGTTCCGCAGCAAAACTGATTGGCCAAAAGAAAAATTTTCCGAGATCACCGTCGAACGCGCGCTCAAGCATCCGTCGTGGGTCATGGGCCGCAAGATCACGATTGATTCAGCGACACTCTTCAACAAAGGACTTGAGATGATCGAGGCGCGCTGGCTGTTCGACATTGAGATGGCGCGCGTCGGCGTGGTCGTGCATCCGCAGAGCATCGTGCATTCGATGGTTGAGTTTGTGGATGGCTCGCTCATCGCGCAACTCTCCACGCCTGACATGTGCCTGCCCATTCAATATGCGCTGACCTATCCCGAACGCTCGGCCAGCGACCGTGTGCAGACGGATTTTCCGAAGATCGGAACGCTTACGTTCGAGGAGCCGGATGTGGAGCGTTTTCCCCGCCATCGAGCTGGCGCGGCAGGCCGGTGAAACTGGCGGCACGCTGCCGGCGGTATTGAACGCGGCCAATGAAGTCGCGGTCGAAGCGTTTGTGAACCACAAAATCAATTTTCCCCAGATCACCGAAACCGTCCGCCGCACAATGACGGCGCATAAAACCGTCTCCCATCCGACCCTCGAACAGATTCTGGAAGCCGATTCGTGGGCACGACAGACAACTGTAATTTGAAATGGCGGAGGAGCAGCTTCATTGTTATCTTCAACGGAATTGATTTTTACATGACAATATTACATTACATTTTCATCGGTCTGGAAGTGGTGCTGCTGTTCAACCTGCTCATCGGCGTTCATGAGCTCGGGCATTTTCTCGCGGCCAAATGGCGCGGGCTGAAGGTAGACCGCTTCGCCATCTGGTTCGGCAAGCCGATCTGGAAAAAGAAAATTAACGGCGTCGAATACGCGCTCGGCTGGATTCCGGCGGGGTGGCTACGTCGCGCTGCCGCAGATGGCGACGATGGAGGCCATTGAAGGCAAGCCGGAAGATGGCGCCAAAGAACCGCTCCCGAATGTCACCCCGCTGGACAAAATCATCGTGGCGTTCGCCGGGCCGCTGTTCAGCTTCGGACTGGCGATCGTTTTCGCGTTCATCGTCTGGGGCGTCGGCAAGCCCGTCAACAGCACCGATGATTCCACGACCATTGGCTGGGTTGATCCGGCCGGTCCCGCGTGGAAGGCGGGTTTGCGTCCAGGCGACACGATCGTGGAAATTGACGCCCAGCCCGTGAAACATTTTGCCCCGCCTTCGCAGGACAGCGTCATGTGGCGTCTCATCACCAGCACCGGCACAAATATCGCCGTCAAATACTTGCGGGATGGCAAGGAGGATCTCGCCTATGTGACGCCCTACCATCGCGAAACAAAATGGTATGAACGCAAGGCGCTGCGTCAGATTCTCATCCAGTCCGCCAACAAGGCGACGATTTTTGATGTGGCGACAAACAGCCCCGCCGCCGCCGCCGGGTTGAAAACAGGCGATGAAGTCATCGCCCTGAATGGCAGCCGTATTTACAGTTCCGAGGCGGTCAATTTTGCCCAGCTGGAGATGAGCAACAACATTGTCAAACCGCTGACCCTTACGATCCGCCGTGGCAACGAACAATTTGACCGCACGCTTCTTGCCGTAAAACCTTTGTCGCCGACCAACGCCATGCCGATGCTCGGCATCCTGTCGTGGCTGGGTGAAACCAACACCACCCTCGCTCATCCCAATCCGGCCGATCAAATCCGCGAAAGCGTCGGCCAGATCACCGGCACCATCGGTGCGCTGTTCGCGCACAAGAGCGACATCGGCGTGCAACAGTTGGGCGGTGCCGTCATGATCATCCGCGTTTACAGCAACCTGTTTGAAAGCGATGACGGCTGGCGGCGCGTGCTCTGGTTCAGCGTCATTCTCAATGTGAACCTTGCGCTCCTCAACCTGCTGCCCTTGCCCGTGCTCGACGGCGGACACATCACACTGTCGCTGATTGAAGCCATCCGCCGCAGGCCGGTAAGTGCCCGGATTTTGAACACCATTCAGAGCGCCTTTGCCATGCTGCTCATCGGCTTCATGATTTACATCGCCTTCTTCGACACTGGCGACTGGTTGCGCAGCGCCCGCGCCAATCGTGAGGTTCCGATTGTTTTTGCCCCTCAAAAATAATTTCCCATGCGCTACTGCGAATCTCCTTACTTCTATCAACGTCGTCAGACTCGCGAGATTATCATTGGTGATCCAGCGAACGGCGGCTTTGTGATGGGCGGCAACCACCCCGTCGTGAAGCAATCCATGTTGACGTGCGACACGATGGACACCGCGCTCTCCGTAAAGCAGACGCTCGAACTCGTCGCCGTCGGCTGCCAGCTTGTGCGCATCACCGCGCCGACCGTGAAGGACGCGGCGAATTTGCAGAACATCGTCGCGCGAACTGCGCAAGCAGGGCTGCAACGTGCCGATTGTCGCCGACATCCATTTCAAACCCGACGCCGCGATGGAAGCGGTGAAATGGGTCGAGGTCGTGCGCGTGAATCCCGGCAACTACGCCGACTCCAAAAAATTCGCCACGAAGGAATATACTGACGAACAATACGCCGCCGAATTGAAGCGCATTGAGGAAAAGTTTTCCCCGCTCGTCATCGAAGCAAAAAAACTGAAACGCTGCCTGCGCATCGGCACAAATCACGGCTCCTTGAGTGATCGCATCATGAACCGTTTCGGTGACACGCCGCTCGGCATGGTCGAGAGTGCGCTCGAATTCGCGCACATCTGCCGCCAGCATGATTTTCATAACTTCAAGTTCTCGATGAAGTCGAGCAACCCGAAGGTGATGATCGAGTGCTACCGCCTGCTCGTGGCGCGCTTGAACGACCTTGGTGCCGATTGGAATTATCCGATCCACCTCGGCGTCACCGAAGCCGGCGAAGGCGAGGACGGTCGCATTAAATCCGCCATCGGCATCGGCTCTTTGCTCTGCGACGGCCTCGGCGACACCATCCGCGTCTCGCTCACCGAAGACAGCCCGCGTGAAATCGAGGTCTGCACCGACCTGCTCGCGCAGATTCCGGTTCTCTCCAACTCAAAATATAAAATTGAGAATTCAGAATTTCCCTTTGATCCTTTTCATTTTGAGAAGCGCGAGACGCCGGAAATCGAACTGAATGAAAATACGAAGTGTGGCGGCGAGCAACTTATCCGCGTCGTCGTCACGCGCGCGACGTTCGATAAAGTAGCACCGAAGATTCGTCCAAAAGACGACGTCAAGCCTGAAGCGGTTTACGAAGACCTGAACATCGTCGAGATTGATCCGACGCAAGATTTCGAGATTAATTGCGATACACAGCTTGTCACTGTGAAGGACGGCGTGAATCTTCCCGCCATCACCGCGTTCCGCCTGCTCGCGTCAAAGTTAAAAAAAACTCGGACGCAACAATCCAATTCTGCTCAAGGATTGCCTTAACTTTGGAAATGAAGTGACGCGCCCCCTCACCCCGTCCCTCTCCCCCACTGGGGGAGGGGGTGTCCGAAGGACGGGTGAGGGGGCAGTCTGGCCACTAGAATCCAAGATCGCCCTGCTCCGCGCATCAGTCGTCATCGGCGCACTGCTCGCGGATGGCATTGGCGATTCGATTCTCGTGCGTGGCGAAGCCGGTGGTGGCCAATCGCTGCGCCTCGCTTACAATATTCTCCAGGCCGCCGGTTGCCGCAGTTTCAAAACCGATTACGTCGCGTGTCCGAGCTGCGGACGCACATTGTTCAATTTGCAAACCGTCACCGCGCGCATCAAGTCACGCACAGAACATCTTAAAGGCGTGAAGATCGCCATCATGGGCTGCATCGTGAACGGTCCCGGCGAAATGGCCGATGCGGATTTTGGCTACGTGGGCGGTGCGCCGAACAAGATCAACCTCTACGTCGGCAAGACGCCGATCAAGTTCAACATCCCCCGAAGCCGAAGCCGTGGAACGCCTTGTTGATCTCATCAAGGAACACAATAAGTGGGTGGAGCCGGAGACGAAGGAAGCTGCAATGGCGCAGGCATAGTTCATTACCGAATAGGAATGCCTGAAATAAAATTTTCTTGTTTGCTTCGATAACTCCCGCATTTGACAGGGCTTCAACATAGGCATCAAACATAGCTGTTGGATAAGGCGAAGGGCCAATTATTAAGCGGTAAAAAAGGTTCGCGAAATCAAGGTCCTCAAGAATTGGATCAAATGTTTTATCAAGCGGCAGTTTATAAATGGTCTGCGGAACACCTGCGATAATTTCGGTGGAAGTCGTTATGAAAGGAGATGGATATAATTAGGGAGAATGGACAATTCTCCACTCTTTTTCCTCGCGAAAGCCTTCATGCTTCGCACAGGTAACACCCAAAAGCAGCATCGAAAATATCCAGGTTACAATTTCCTGTCTCTCGACTGTTTTCAAAAAATTAATATTAGCCATTACATTCTTGGGCACTTCTGAAACTAATTGTTCTGCTTCTTCATTTTTGAAATATGCCACAGGGCTAAAGATTAGATTCATCGCTTCCGCCCCCTTTGATTGTACTGGAACATTGAAGACCAAACCAACCCGTGCGGCATTTCCCCCAAACGCACGCCACATAGAAAGACGACCGTGAAGATCTTCTTCAGTCGCGTGTTCCGAAGTTGAAGCAATGAAAGTCTTAAATTGAAACGTTCCTAGTTTCCACCACTCGTCAAACTTGTTAAGCGCTTCGTCAGCTGCCCCATCAGCAATTACATTAATGGAATCTTTAAAAGATTTAGCTTTATCCGGATTGGTAAAAAATTTAGTAAGATTTCGAAACCGTGTTGAACTTCCCGATAATCAGCCATGCACGCCGCATTCCTCATCCAAAGCCGCTTTTGAGTTATAATTTTTAACGCTGCCTCGGCGGATGTGTAATGAACAAATCTAGCAGGGGTTGTCTTTCCTAACTCATAAATTTCATCCCGACGTTGTCTAGCATGAGGAATGAAGATGCCCTCAAGGATTTTATTTCGAGTAATTTCTTCGTCCGTCATAATGTTTGTGAAATCACTCGATCAATTTTTTGCTCGTCATCAAAACAAGATGCCTGGGTGCAAGCAGGCACACGAGCGTCGCGCAACGTCCGTAGCGCAGCGATTCGGCTTCCAGTTTGCACAGGCTGCCTTTCTTCAGATCAATCTCCATGTTCGTGTTGCCTGTCGTCAACAGCGCGATAAGCTTGCTCAAGTAAGGTTCGTGTCCGACAAGCAAGATGTTCTTTGGCTTTGGGCGTAGATCATTCAACTGCTGGATGAGCAGCTTGGGATTTCCTCCCGGCGTGAGTTCGTCAATGAATTGTAATTTCTTCTGGCACTTGAGCGACTTGGCGACGATCTCCGCCGTCTGCTTCGCGCGCACATATGGACTGGACAGAATAACATCAAACGAAATTTTCAGCACGCCCATCGCCTCCGCGATCTGGCGCAGGCGACGTCTGCCTTTCGGTGTCAACGGACGTTCCGCATCCTTGGCGGGGTCCCATGTCTCGGGATTAACGGCAATCCCATGACGCAACAAATAGAGGTTCATGCCTTTTGCAACCGGGACTTGCGCGGTGGCGCGGGAGTGGCTTTCCGCGACGGCAGCAGCGCGACCCGCTGATATTTTGCGCCGGTCTTGGACACAATGTGGGGTTCAGCGGCGGTGGCCAGCGCCATGAATTCCGTCTGGCTCCGGCGCTTTTTCTCGCCGCTCGGTTTTTTAGCGCGCAGATAGGTGCCATCCGCGCACAATAACCGCGCCTTCACATTGTCGGCCAGCGTTGCTTCCAGCATCTCGCTGATGATGCGTTCGCGCAAATTGCCGTCCTCGACGGGGAAAACCACCTCGATGCGGCGGAACAAGTTGCGAGGCATCCAGTCCGCGCTGCCCGCGAAGACCTCCGACTGGCGGGCATTCTCGAAATAATAAATCCGGCTGTGTTCCAGAAAACGATCCACGATGCTGCGCACGGTGATGTTCTCGCTCACACCCTTGAGGCCTGGCCGCAAACAGCAGATGCCGCGCACGATCAGGTCAATCTTCACGCCCGCCTGCGATGCCCGGTAAAGCGCCTCGATCAATGTCGGCTCCACGAGCGAGTTCATTCGCGCGATGATGCGCGCAGGAATGTCCTTTTTTGCATGGCCGATCTCGCGTTCGATCAATTGCAGCAGTCGCGCGTGCAAGTCGAAGGGCGCGGCGATGAGTTTTTTCATGCCCTGAAACTGGCAGATGCCGGTGAGCAGGTTGAACAGGTTGGTCGCGTCCTCGCCGAATTCCGGCTTGCAGGTCAGCAGGCTGATGTCCGTGTAAAGCCGCGCCGTGGTCGGGTTGTAATTGCCGGTGGCGAGATGGACATAGCGGCGGATCTGTCCGGCTTCCGAGCGGACAATTAGCGCGACCTTGGCGTGAATCTTCAGGCCGACCAGGCCATAAACGACATGGACGCCGTTCTCTTCAAGCTGCCGCGTCCATTGGATGTTGTTGGCCTCATCGAACCGCGCACGTAATTCCACCACCGCCGTCACCTGCTTGCCGTTGTTCACCGCATCCATCAGCGCACCGACAATGCGTGGATCGCCACCGGTGCGGTAGAGAGTGATTTTGATGGTAAACACCTTTTCGTCCTGCGCAGCATGTTCCAGAAATTCCACAATGCTGTTGAAATTCTCATACGGGTGATGCAGCAAAACATCGCGTTCACGGATCGCGGCAAACAAATCTTCGCGTCCGCGCAAAGTGCGGGCAACCGGCGCGATGAATGGCGGGTCGCGCAATTCCGGCGAATGATCGCCCTGATAAAGCATCATCAAGCGTGTCGGATTCAACGGGCCGTTGATCAAATACATGTCGTCCTCGGTCAGGTTGAAAGTCTTCAGCAATGCGGCGCGGATCTGTTCGGGACATTGATCATCAATTTCCAGCCGCACGGCGTCGCCTTTGCGCCGGTTGTGCAGTTCGATCTCCACCGCCTTGAGCAGGTTGCTGGAATCTTCCTCGTCAATGTAGAGTTCGCTGTTGCGTGTGACGCGGAAAGGCCAGCAGCCGAGGATGGTCGTGCCGGGAAAAAGGTCGGCGATGAACCGGCCGATAAGGTGGCTCAGGAAAACATAGTCGCGGCGCTCATCATCGCGCGGTAACTGGATGAGTCGCGGCAGAATCGAGGGACATTGCACCACGGCCATATGTTTCAGCGGCGGGCCGTGGCCGTCTCGAGGCGGCATTTCGAGCCGTACCATCAGGTTCAGCGACTTGTTCAGCAGTTGCGGAAACGGATGCGCCGGATCAATGGCCAGCGGCGTGAGCACGGGCCGGATTTTAGCCAGGTAATATTCCTCCAGCCAGCCGAGGTCGGCAGCGGTCATGTCGTCCATTTCGAGAATCCGAATGTTATGCTTCGCCAGCGTGGGTTTCAAATCCTCCCGCCAGCAGTCATACTGGCTGGCCACCATCCGGCGCACGCGGCTGACAATGGCCTGGAAGGTTTCGCGAGCCGTCAGGCCGTCCACGCTGCGCTCACCTTGTCCGCCTTCCATCTCCTGTTTCAGGCCGGCGACACGCACCTCGAAAAACTCGTCCAGATTGGAACTGGCAATGGTGAAAAACTTGAGCCGTTCCAGCAGCGGGTTGCCCTGGTCGAGCGCCTCGTCGAGCACGCGCTGATTGAATTCAAGCCAGCTTAATTCGCGATTGATGAAATGCTCCGCCTTAAAACCGCTCATAAAATATTTTGCAAGGACTTGACGTGGGATGATACGTTTGCGCTTGCCGACGGCAAAGTTACAATCCGGTGACCATCCTTGTCGAGCGTGCAGACAGGGCGATTTCTAAAACGGAAGCCTAATTGCTCCGCATCCTCTGGCGGTGGCCGGCATTTTTATGTATGCCAGCGACTTGATCATTCATTAAGTCCCCAGCGTTGGATGCCTTCGATTCTGGTGAAATCAGTTTCGGGTCGAGCCCGGGGAGACTTGGTAACGGCAGCCTGGCTGTTAACATGAGAAGACAACATGGTCAGCCGGGGCGTTGACGCCTTGGCGGCAAGCATCATCTCGGCAGACATGACAAAGGTGAGCAGCAAAAGGCGGCCCGGCGCTTTCAATAATTTTTGGCATCTCATCATACTTATTAGAACGCAGCAACCGGAAAGCGTTCAATCATTGATGCCGTCCTGAAATCAACTTTTTAGCTCTAACACTTGCGCATGTAACTGCCGGGCAAGGCCTTTCCGGTCCGGGCTGCGATGTTCCACCGGGGCGAACCGGACGGTGGCGCGAACTTGATCCTGGCTCAACAGGTTTAGCAGGTGCGGGAAAAATACGTCGTCGCCCCAATAGCTGACCTTCGAATAGTCGCCGCTATTCTCCTGCGGGTAATCCAGGCGGGCGACAGTGAGCGGATGGTTCGTTTGCGCCGCCGGTTCGAGCAGCGATGATTTGAACGGCAGCACCGTCCGTCCGTCTGAACTGGTGCCTTCGGGAAAAATGATCACAAGCGCGCCGTCATTGAGCGCCGTGTAAATTTCTTCATTCACCTCGCCCACATGCGTGCGCCGCTGCCGGTCTATGAACAGCGTCCCGCCCAGTTGCGCCAGCAAGCCCATCACCGGCCAAGATTTGACTTCGCGCTTGGCGACGAACATGGTTGGCGTCAATGAAGCCAGGACGAGAATGTCCACGTAGCTGACGTGATTGCAGATGAGCAGGCCACGAACAGGAAGCGTCCCGGTGGATTTTATCTCCAGTTGAAAAATGTGTCCAACGCGGCGCGAAATGCGTTGCAGCCACAAAGCGCGTTGCATCCGGCGCGACTTCCGGGAGCAAAGAACGCAGCGAAACAAGAAAACAAAAATTGCCAGAAGAACTTCCAACCCAAACCAAATCAACCGGCCGATGACGCGGAACGGGCGGCGGCGGAATCCTTTCATCCCGAAGTTTCAAACGGGGCGGCGGCGGCGGTCAACTTATAAATCGCTGGCGTGCCAAGGCCGGCATCATGTCCAGATCCAGCATTGTCAGGAAATCAATGGTCTTGAAACTGCGGTCCAAGGCTGGCGGTCCGCAGATTTTTGCGCCCACACTTAAATAAGCGCGCAGGAGCTTGGGAATTTTGACCGGCTCCGCATCCAGGCGGTTGAGCGGACAAGCATATTCCGGCAGCGGCTGCGTGCGCCAGGCGGGGGCCGCCAGGTTTTTCCGGCACAATTCCGTATAGGCTGAAGCGCCCACGGCCGGGTCCTGTGAGGTGATCGAACTGCAACCCAGGAGATAGCGTACGTTTCTCTGTTGCGCATAATCGGCGATGCCCTTCCACAACATGCCCAGCACGACCAGATTGCGGTGCTGGATATGGACGCAGGCGCGGCCCAGTTCGATGATCTGTGCGCGGGACGGTTCGTAAGGCAGAAAATCAAATTCCTGAGCGCTGTAATAACCCAGTTTGGCGCCGGCGTTCACGCCGGTCTGCAAGCGATATGTCCCGACGATCTGGCGCGACGGCACATGCTCGACCAGAAGATGGTCGCAGACCGCATCGAAAGGGTCTTCATCCAAACCGCTGGCATACGATTGGGCCAATCCTTCGTTGAGTTCCAGGTTGAAGATTTCAAAACGCAAAGCCTGCGCCGCCCGGACTTCCGCCGCGCTGCAAGCCAGCCGCGCGGCGTAGTGCTTCGGGGCATTGACAATCAATCGAACTGATTCAAGCATTGCGTTCATAAAACTAAATGTCCCCGAGCCATGTGTCAATTGCGTGTCAGGCAGGTTAAATTCAACCGCCAAATGGCGCTGGTTTATCACTTGGCAGATGCTAAGGCACTTTAAAATCCGTCCTCACTTCATTGAAAATCAATCTCAATCAGCAGTCCGGTTATACCGCTTGACGATCTTGCGCGGAATTGGACGCGGAAGAATCCGGTTCATAAAAACAAACGCCTTGTTTTGAAGTCCGGGAACAGCAGTGACTTTTCCGCTATGGAACGCGCGATGCCCGTAAACCGCCACGGCCTGCGCCGACATTTTGGAAGTATTAAGCTGACGAGACTTGGTTCCACGTGCCACTTTGCCAAAATTGCTTTCCGTCGGTCCGGGACACAAAACCGACACTTTTAAACCCGTGCCGGCCAGTTCTTCCGCCAATGCTTCAGTGAACGAAAGCACAAACGCCTTCGTCGCAAAATAAACCGTCATGCCGGGGCCGGGTAAAAATCCGGCGACGGAACCGACATTGAGGATTCCGCCGCGCTTGCGTTGGATTATGCCCGGCAAAAATAATCCTGTCAGTTCGGTCAACGATGTGATGTTGACCTGGAGCATTTCCAATTGCCGCGACAATGGCATCTCCGCGAAGGCACCATGCGCTCCAAAACCCGCATTGTTGACCAGCACATCCACGGAAATTTTCTGCGCGGACAATTCTGCAAAGATTTGCTGCGGAGTTTCAGAGAGTGAAAGATCGGCGGTTAGAACGAGAACTTCGATTTTGTGCGACTGGCGCAGTTCTTTGGCGAGTGTTTCCAGTGCTTCCGTATTGCGCGCCACCAGAACCAGCCGGTTGCCGTCCGCCGCAAAACATTTCGCCAGTTCCAAGCCGATGCCTGAAGATGCACCGGTGATCAAAACCGTTTCCTTGTTCACGGCGCTCATCGCAGCGGACTATTGGTTTCCCACACCAAAGCGGCTGGTGATCGGCCAATAGACGAAGAAGGATTTTCCGATGATGTTTCCCGCCGGCAACGTTCCCCAGTTGCGCGAATCGGAACTGTTGCAGGTATTGTCGCCCATGACCATGTAGGAATCGCTGTCATTGTTGAAAACCGTCTGGGCGTCGGGGAACAAGGGTGCCAGACCTGCGCTCATGCCGAACTGCTGCGCAACGGTGCCGTTGAGGTGGCCGGAGTACTGGCTCTCGCGCGGGGGCGTATCCGGATTGAAGCCATAGACGTTTTCAAAGTGCGGCGTCGAGGCATCCAGCCGTTTGCCGTCAATGACAAGATGACGGTCATCGCCGATGGACACCTGTTCGTGCGGCTGCACCACCATGCGCTTGATATAAAACTGGTCCTGCTGGGTAATCTGGGTTCCCGCCGTGGCGAACACGATGATCTCGCCGCGTTCCGGCTTGCGAAAATTATAGGTCAACCGGTCCACGAAAGGTGGTCGCCAGCGCTGAGCCGCAATTTAAAGACAACTTCACCTTTATGATAGACGCGTCCCGGGAAGAGTCCTGCGCGATGATATAAATCGGATTCACCGAAATCCGGCGGAAGCCAGAACGTGTGCTCCACGCCGGCGAATACGAACGATTGGGAACGGTTGAAGATCAGAAATTTTTTTACAGGAGAAATCGCGTCAATTTTTCCATCGGTTTGGCGCGACAAACTGAATATACGAGTCTCCGTGGAACCAGGCCTTGACCCGTTCCCAGCCGGTCGGAAAAACCAGGGCATTCTGAACTGCCTTTAAATGGGCCACCTCAGCTTGCAAGCGGTTTTCTTCCTGCTCGTTCAATTTCAGTCCGTATTTGTTGATGTATTCCACTTCGCTTATTGGACGGGAAAAATCCGGCTCACTGTTGACCCCGTATAATGTCGGTTGCATCGAACCTGTCGGAATTTTGAAGGGTTGTAAAAAGAAAGTGCGGATGGCCATCGCCACAGATAAGGCGACGAGCAGCACTTCTACATTTTCCCGCCAGACTGAATGCGGATATGGCTTGATCCATTTATTTGCGGCGAATTCCAGTTCCTCCATCTTGATGCGGATTTTGCCTGTATGGCCCTCCTTGAGAGCGACATTCAACGCGCCGATGGCTGCGGTAATGGCACCAATCGCTTCTGGCGTGAGCAGGTCGCGTTGCGCAGATAGAAGACGGTGGACATGCTTGCGCAGCGCCACGGCCTGCCGGACGGTGGAGGAGATAAACCAGCGTAACATGGTCATATTTTCAAATTACAGACTTCAAAACGTTGAGTTAAAGACAAGAAGAAGCAAGAACGGTTCATTGGTAGTTTGAGTTTGCAGTCAATCATTGCTTCATGACTTGAGCACCGCGATGAACGCTTCCTGCGGAATGTCCACGTTGCCGATGGATTTCATGCGCTTCTTGCCTTCTTTCTGCTTCTCTAAAAGTTTGCGTTTGCGCGACAACGTCGCCGCCGTAGCATTTCGCCGTCACGTCCTTGCGGAACGCGCTGATGACTTCGGACGCAACGATCTTGCCGCCGATGGCCGCCTGGATTTTCACCTGGAACTGCTGGCGTGGAATCACCTCTTTCAACTTCTCCGCCAGCGTGCGTCCCCTGCCCTCGGCCTTGGTGCGATGCACGATGCACGAAAATGCATCCATCGGTTCGGTGTTCACGAGCATGTCGAGCTTGACCATGTCCGATTCCATTTCGCCGTCGAACTCATAATCCATCGAACCGAAACCGCGCGTCATGCTTTTGATGCGGTCATGAAAATCAATCAGGATTTCGTTCAACGGCAAGCGGCTCGTGAGCATCACGCGTCGTGCGTCGAGTGTTTCCGTGTGGTCGAGCGCGCCGCGCTTTTCGGAATCAACGCCATCAGGTCGCCGATGCTTTCATTCGGGCAGATCACGAACGCCTTGACCATCGGCTCTTCAATCTTCGCAATGTGGCTGGGATCTGGCATGAATACCGGATTATCCACCATCTTCTCCGTGCCATCATTCATCGTCACGCGATAGATGACGCTTGGATACGTCGCGATGATGTCCATGTTGTATTCGCGGCGCAATCGTTCCTGCACGATTTCCAAATGCAACAGACCAAGGAAGCCACAGCGGAAACCGAAGCCGAGTGCCACGGAACTTTCCGATGAATAGACAAACGCCGAATCGTTCAACTGCAACTTGCCCATCGCCACCTTGAGCTGCTCGTAGTCCGCCGTGTTGATCGGATAAATACCGCTGAACACCATCGGATGAATTTCTTGAAAGCCCGGCAGCACCGGCGATGGATTGCGCGAATCCGTGATCGTGTCGCCCATCTTCACTTCCTTGGGCGTCTTGATGTTGGCCGTGAAATAACCCGTCTCGCCCACTTCCAGTTTCTCGCGGATGTAAGGTTTGGGATTGAAGCTGCCGACTTCCTTCACTTCAACCGTTTTGCCGGAGTGCAGCAGCTTGACCATCTGACCGGCTTTCAATTCGCCGTTGAAAACGCGGACGTGCGTGACGACGCCTTTGTAAGTGTCGAAATAGGAATCAAAGCCCAGCGCCTGCAACGAAACTTCGCCCGTCGGCTTCGGCGGCGGGACGCGCGCCACGACCGCTTCGAGAATGTCCTCGATGCCGATGCCCATCTTCGCACTCGCCAGCACGGCGGTGTCGGCGGGAATGGCCAGAATATCCTCAAGCTGCGTCTTGGCCTGCTCCACATTTGCGTGCGGCAGGTCAATCTTGTTGATCACGGGGATGATCGTGAGGTTTTGTTTCATCGCCAGATGCACGTTGGCGACGGTCTGCGCCTCGACCCCCTGCGCCGCATCAATGATCAGCAACGCGCCTTCGCACGCGCTCAGGCTGCGGGAAACTTCGTAGGAAAAATCCACGTGGCCGGGCGTGTCAATCAGGTTCAGCTCGTAGGTCTCGCCGTTCTTGGCCTTGTAAAGCATGGTGACCGGATGCGCCTTGATGGTGATGCCGCGCTCGCGTTCCAGATCCATCGCGTCGAGCAACTGGTCCGACATATCGCGCGTGGCGATGGTGCCGGTCATGTGCAGGAGGCGGTCGGAAAGCGTCGTCTTGCCGTGGTCAATGTGGGCAATGATGCTGAAATTGCGTATATGTGCTGCGTCCATTTATGCGTAAAATCGTTGGATGATTGCATCGTTACATCGCTGCATCGTTTTCCCGATGTAACGCAGTCACCCAGCGAGCGCAGCAGGATAACGGCAATCTGCTTGAAGAAAAGGAAATTTGACGGGGCATCGGGGCAACATCAAGAAAACCGGGGCAAGGGCTTTGACGCGAATTACACCAATTACCGCGAATTGATTTCTGCTTGGTAGGGCTGCGTTGCCGCGCAGCCCTGACTAGATGCGCTGAAGGCGCCACGGAAATTAGCCCAGGGTTGCTCGCACAACTTGTCTCGCCGAAATCGGATGAAAGCGGATTCAACTGCTGCGAAGAAGCCATCAAAGCCGCAAGCCGCAAATGGTGGATGACGGCGAGCGTAAAAAAGGCGCCATGAAAAACAGACTGTCTGGCAAAGCCGCCGCAAGGCATGTGCTTGCCACCCCCAAATATATTGAAAACTAAAACTGGCCTTTGAGGGAAATGGGCATAGTCTTCAATTGCTTGGAAACCAAAGACAAGGAGATTTGGAAGATTTTAGTGGTGGACGACGAACCCGCTGTTTGCAAAGTCATCAAAATGCTCCTGGAATACGAAGGGCACGAAGTTCAAACGGCCGGCAGTGGCATCGAAGCCCTTCGCCTGCTGGAACAGGAAAAGTTTGACCTGGTCACAACGGATTACTCCATGCCGGGAATGAAAGGTGACACACTGGCCCTTGCCATCAAACAACGCCTGCCCAACCAACGAATCCTGATGATCTCGGCCAATGGTGCAACTTCGAAATCGCATGGTAATCCGCTTCCGGGCGTTGATTTGGTGATCAGCAAACCATTTTTGCTGGTGGAATTGCGCGAGGCTATTGCCAAAATTTTACAAGGAAACCAGGAGGGGCTTTAACGGAGTGAACGGTTAACCTGACACGCTTTGCTTGACACGACCTTGTGCTCCTTCGTGCCGCTGACGGTTTTTATTTTAGCCATGACGTTATCCTGTTTGTTTTGTGTGTTCCAACTGTTCGCGGAATTTGCCCAATGCCAAGGGTCGCAACGAAACAAAAAAACACAGCGACCACCCAGGCCGCTGTGCTTGCACTTTCAAGCGCTCCTCACTTCCGGGTATACGTGATCTCCATGGACTTGGCGCCGTCGTTGAACATTTCAAAAACGTAACTGTCCGGCGTAAGCACACGGTAGGTCGTTTTCATCGGAATGCCCTTCCGGCCGGTCGCCGGGCAATTGGACGTACCTTCGAGCGTGATGAATTTGTTGCCGTTCTCGCCTTTGCCCTCGCATGTCAATATCGAGGTCTGCATGTCACTCATCCAAATCGTGTTGAACGTCTGCTTGATGTTATCGTAGCCCATCAGGGTCTGCCCGGTGAACGGCTTGCCCATCATTTCGCCGTTGAACTCCGCTTTTAGGAAATGTCCGTTCAATATCCAGCCTGCTTTGGACGTTCCCTGGCTCACGTTCGGCGGGCCGTCCGGCTCGCACCAACACTTCACCTCGGCCTTCCAATCGCCCACGAAAGCCGCGAGTGCTTTGTGCGCCGGTCCCGGCGTGCCGGCGGCCTCCATTTTCTTCATCATTTCTGCTTTATCGGCGTCCGATTTCCCGGAACCGGATTTTTCCTGTGGCCGGTCGAGAACTGCGGTGTCGCCACCATCATCAATAGTATGTTTCATAATTTTGTTCTTTCTCGTGATTTGAACTTTCATTGCAATCCACGAATTGCATTTTGGTTGACTGTTTCGTGTTTCGCCTTGAAGTATCATTGGGATTCGGCCTCCCTCAATGGGGTGTTACCCTACTCTTACAGTCCTAAAACGGCCATTGCCCGATGGGCGTTCGAGGCATTGAGGTTAATCAAAAGAACAAGATACGATCTAATGCTTACCGATGTAATCATGCCGCAGATGAGCAGGACATTCCGCCTTCACAAATTCAAGCCCGCTTCGCCAGCCGCTTGCGGAACGATTGCAGTTCCTTCACCCGATTCGCGTCCGGCTTGGGATAGCTCATCTTCAAGTCTTTGAGCGTTTCGAGGACGATGCGGGAAATGATCAGCCGCGCATTCTGTTTGTCATCGGCAGGAATGACGAACCAGGGCGCGTGTTTGGTGCTCGTCGCACTCAGACAATCTTCGTAAGCCTTCATGTAATCTTTCCAGCGGGCCCGCTCCTGGAGGTCGCCGGCCTCGAACTTCCAATTCTTCTCAGGATCTTCGATGCGTTTGAGGAAACGGCGGCGCTGTTCCTCTTTCGACAGGTGCAGGAAAAACTTGATGACGCGCGTGCCGTTGCGATGCAGATGTTTTTCCAGACCGGTAATGGACGCGTAACGTTTCTTCCAAAACTCTTTGTCACCCAGCAATTCATCCGGGATGGCCTGCGCTTGTAAAATCTCCGGATGGACGCGCACGATCAGCACCTCCTCGTAATAGGAACGGTTGAAGATGCCGATGCGGCCGCGTTCCGGCAGGCAGCGTGTGGTGCGCCAGAGAAAGTCGTGCTCCAGTTCCTCCGCGCTCGGATGCTTGAAACTGAAGACCTGACAGCCCTGCGGATTGACGCCGGACATGACGTGCTTGATCGCGCCGTCCTTGCCGGCGGCGTCCATGGCCTGGAAAATCAGCAGCACGGCGTAACGATTGTCCGCGTAGAGCAGGCTTTGGCGTTCACTCAATTCTTTGGTGTGCTCGGCGAGCTGTTTTTTGCAATCGTCATCTGATTTGTAAAGCGGCTTCACCTTGGTCGGCCATTCCTTGAGCCGGACCGTTGCGCCCTCGTGAACACGGAAATCCTTGGTTGAGATTTTCATGCCGCAGTCTGCGCCGGTGACAGGCTTTAAGAAAAGTAAATTAACAAGTCGCGGCTTTCATCGTGAACCGCACGTTTGATATTGAGTTTATCCGGACAGTTGTTACTGTCGGAAACATGAATATTCACTGGTTTAAAACACGTTTAAATCCATTGTTTGCCGCAGTCGCCGTTCTTCTGTCGGGCATTCTCTTCATCCATGCGCAGCAAACACCGCCCGATGCACCCAAGCCCCGGTGCGCTTTCAGCGCGGGCCAAAAAGCGCCCAGCTTTCACGCGAAATCGCTGGAAGGTAAGATCATTAATTTCCCGAAGATTATAAAGGGAAAGTCGTGTTGCTGGACTTTTGGGCAACATGGTGCGGCCCTTGCCGGGCGGAACTGCCGAATGTATCCGCGACCTACCAGAAATTTCACACCAACGGCTTCGACATTGTCAGTGTCAGCCTGGATCAACCGCGTCAGGGTCCGGCGCTGCTGCAATTCGTCAACGACAACAACATGACCTGGCCGCAAATCTATGACGGCGGCTATTGGAAAACGCCCATTGCCGTCCAATTCGGCGTCCACTCCATTCCCTGCCCGGTTCTGGTGGATGGCGACACCGGAATAATTCTAGCCGTAGGCGTGGAGGCCATAGGTCGCCGGATGACCAAAGTCTTGGAGCCTGCCTTGGCCGAGAAAAATAAAAAGTAACCACTCCCCTCGTTTAAGGGATTCATTTGGAGGCTCACTTATAGATCTGCCTGCAAGCGTTACTCAAATTTGGAAGACTCTGATTTTGCCGGTGCGATCTTGTTGACCAGCCCCGGCGTGTAAATCGCCAGTTCATGAATGGACCAGTAAAGGCCGTCAACGGAACCAGTTTGCGTGATGCGGATGAATTTTGCCTTGGGCGGGCGCGAAAAATATTTCCGTGATGGGATGCGTGCCTTTTCCCTGTGCCACGGGTAGTGACCAATTCTTTCCATCATCAGATAATTGCACCTTGTAGCCACGCGGATAATCATTGACGGAATCTCCTGCATTCAAGCGCAAACCGGCAATGGTGGTTTCCTCCGGCAGTTCAATTTGAAACCACATCCCCGGGACCTGCGGCGTGGCGGTGTCGAAGCGGGTTTTGATGTCACCATCAATGGCCATTCGCGCCGACCTGCCATTGTGACTGGCAGTTAGCTTCCAGTTCATTTTTCCAGCGAGCACTTGCGGCATGGCCATCTGCAATTCTTCCTGCGTCCACGGCGCATTGTGATCTTTGATCGCGGCGCGCACCCGGGCGACATCCTCCTGGCTGACAATCGGTGCTGCGTTGCCAAAACTGTTGCGGATGTAGGACGCAACGGCGGCAATCCAGGCGTCGTCGTTGCTTTCCATCGCGAGCATTTGCGCATCGTACTTTTTATCTGACACCGGGCCTTTCATGCCCTTGAGAATCACGCTGATGATGCTGTCGCTCAGGTCACCGGCCATTTTAGTGTGGGCGAATGGCGGCGCAATGGTGGTGCCGCGCGCGGCTCCCGGCACCGGCGCGCCTTCGCCATTTTGTCCGTGGCAGGCATAACAAAGCCCTTTGTAAATGGATTCCCCGCGATCCAGTATTTTTCGGTCCGCCGCCGAGTATTGAATGAAAACCGAACCCGGCAGGTGCAGTTGCGAACCAATCTCGCTGATGCCGGTTCCCGGATTTGCACTGACGGTGTCTTGGATCAGACGGGTCGAGTTCGGCCATTCGAGCAGGTTCGCGGTCATCATCACTTGAATGACCACGTTCGGATCAGGATCATTGGTCAGTGAAAGCACATCGGGAATGAGCGAATGATCTCCCTGCTTGTAAAGCGATTCGCTGACACGGATGGCAGCGCCACGCACATGTGCGTCCTCGTCCTTGAGTGTGCTGCGAATCAAACCGGGCTGGACGGCATTCAGACCTTCCAAAGTCCAAAGCGCCCCAATCCGCGCGAGCGGGTCAGGATTGGTCTTCACCATCTCCTGCAATGCCGGCACGACCGACTGGTCGTTGTGCAGCACGAGCAGTTTTTGCGCGGTGTCACGCCACCAGCCGTTGGTGTGCGCCAGATAGGGAACCAGTTCCACCGGCGCCTGATCCAGCATGTGCGGCTGCGGACCGGGCGGCATGCCTTTATACGTCAATCGCCAGATGCGGCCACGGCCGAAATTATTTTCGAGCTGGTTTTCCTGCACTTTTGGCCGCAGATAAGAACCTTCATTGACCCAGGCAGATTCTTGAATGATGCCGCGATACATGTCCACGATGTAAAGCGTGCCATCGGGTGCGGTGATCAGGTTGACCGGACGGAAGTTTGGATCGGTCGAGCGGATGAATTCTGATTCGCCATACGGATTGGTCAGATGTGTGATGCCGTCCTTGACTTCAACCTTCCCGCGACGGATCAAACGACCGACCGGTTCGCCAAAAAACATGTCGCCCCGCAGCTCGGCCGGCAAACGATCACCGCGATAAATATCCACTCCCGCCGCAGAAGAAGTATAATTGAGCGTCTTGTCCTTCGGACGGACGCGATGTTCGCCGCCTTGCACGTCACCAAGCCCGACTAACGGCCACACTTGCATGAATGCTTCGGAAGGTTCATTGCGCGCCTTGATGCGACCGTAAATGAACGGTTCCTGATAATCGGTCGGGCCTTGTTCACTGCCGGCATTCACAAACCAAGGCTTGCCATAATCGTCCTGCGAAACACCCCATTGACCGCCATTGGCCGGAGTGTTTTCCTTGATGACATTGGTGCCGTTGACCCGCAGCCGGTAGGCATTTGCAGTTTGATAAAGCCAGTTATCGCGCGCCCAAATCAGTCCGCTGGATTGATGTTCAAGGTTTTCACCTCGTTTGCCGCCGGCGAAAAAAAGCTCCTTTTTGTCCGCCACACCATCACCGTCAGTATCGCGATAGAGCCAGATGTCGCTGGTATCGGTTTCATTGATCAACACGCCATTCGTGCCCAAGGGGAGAATCATTCTGGGAAGAAGCAGATGGTCAGCGAATACCGTGTGCTTGTCGAAAACACCATCACCCATGCTGGACCAATGTAGCGAAACCCGGCTCGACGGAACATGTTCGCCCGTGCCGTCAATGTCCTGCATGTATGTGCGCATTTCCGCCACATACATGCGGCCATTGCCATCAAACACCGCCAGGACCGGTTCCTTGATAACCGGATCGCCCACCATGAGTTCCAAACTGTAACCTTCCGGCAGGACGAATGTTTTTAACTCTTCTTCCGCCGTGAGATAAGGAGTAGGTTTTGATTTCGGCACCGATTTGGCATCGGATTCATCGGCACCCCTGCTCTGCAGAACGAATCCCATGACAAGCAACGCTGTTAGTAGGCTTGGAAATTGCGCGCCTCCGAAGTTGGGATGGATTGAAGGCGTCAACCTTTCAAAATGCCCTCCAATGTGTCGGGCAAAATTGCCCATGAACTGGTTCATCAAATTATTTCTCATTCGTATCGTTTCCTCTGCCGGCGTCATGATCGCATCATTCACCAATTAGGTGATTAAAAATGTTAGGTTCATGCCGGTTGCCGGTGCGAGCGCGAACTATATCGGATTCACGTCCCGCCCGCGCCATCCCTTAAAACGGGGATGCGATTTATGAAAAGTAGTTTTTACTCGTCTTTAAGAAGAAAATTTGTAGATGAGCTTAACGACTTTCCTTGGAGCCCCGTTCGATCAACCCCTTCGTCAGGAACACCAGCCCGCCCATCTGCACCCATTCCGAGACGATGTTGCCCACAACCTCGCCCCATTTGCTTTGCACATCCATTTTCCAAAATAAAACCGCCCAGCCCATGCCGGTCAACCCGATGAAGATCAGCAACGAATGCCGCCAGAGAAAATCCAGCACCGGATTGCGCAACTTCCCCTTCACGTTGCGGCTTTCCGCCGAGTGATACTCCAGCAGATATTTCGTGCCGAGAATGATGATCACCGAACCGCTCCAATCAGCAATGGCATTGCCGAAAAATGAACCGAGGTGCGTGGCCGGATCGGAGTAGCAATAACAAATGATCCATACGGCGAGCAGCCCCACCGCCACGATGGTCAACGAATGCCGGTGGAAAAATCCCCGGCGCGTGGACGGCTTGGGTTTGATCATGGATTGAATCTGCCTTGATTAGAAACTTTGGCAAGCGTGCCCAGTCATTCTGTGAACGCTTCTTCAGACAGAATCAATTTCGCCAGTCAAACTTGGTGGCGTCACGAAGCTTGTAACAACTGATAATTTTATCTCTGGTCGGAAGAATTTTTGAATATGTCATTCAAAAATCCGTTCACCTTGGCGGCAATTCCCGGCGTCGAAAAAGCACCGCCATCGTGGCCGGCGTCATCAAGCAAGATGATCTGGTTTTTAACTCCAGCTTTATCGAGAGCTTCATGTAGGCGCTGACTTTGTATGGCGGGCACAAGATCATCTTTGCCGCCTTGGAGGATCAGGACCGGCGGGTTTTCAGTAGCTACATATGTCATGGGGCTGGCCGATTTCATCTTGTCAGCAGATTGTTCCAAGGGCGCTCCCATCAACTTGGGCACGGCATCATTGAAAAGCGTAATGCCTTTTTCGGAATGGATTTCTTCGAGGTCGCTCTTCATTTTATTGAAATCGGTCGGACCGAAGAAATCCAATATCGCCAGCGGCTTGATTGACGGATCGGCTCCAAAACTTTTTTCGTGACGCGCCAATCCCAAGAGCAACGCCAGATGTCCGCCGGCGGAACCGCCGCCCACGACGAAGCGCTTCGGACTGATTCCATAATTCGTGGCATGAGCCAAAATAAAGTCCAACGCCGCATTGCAATCCTGTATCTGGACGGGAAACGGAGCATCCGTGCTGAACCTATAATCCACACTCGCAATCGCATAACCATCCCGGACGAGATATTTGACGTTGTTCCATTCCTTGATACCGCTCAACCAGGCGCCGCCGTGAATCCAGATGATGAGCGGAAGCGGCTCTTTGCCCTTGTGTGCTGGAAGGATGAGGTCGAAGTTCTGCCGTGGCGTCGCGTTGGCGACATAGGGAATGTTCCTGATGATGGTCGCTTCGCCGTAAGGGCTTGAAGCCGGCAGAATTTCAGGTGTGCCTGCCGCATTGGTTGACTGCGCGAGAGCTGTAAAAACGGGCAGAAACAACGCGACGACGAGGATGCGAAGGAAAGTTATGGTTTTCATGAGTATTGATTTGTAAGTTTAATAAAGCAAAAATCCCCGACAAAACATAAGATTATTTCGCAAAATCATTGCCGCAGTCCTTGCATTTCCAAATGTTTCCGATCCTATCGTCGGCCACATGTGTCAAACGTTGAGAGCCGCATCTGGGACAATGCCAGTTGGAGCGTCTTTCGGCTTCAGCAATCTGATCGGCCTGCCACGCTTCAGCCACGTCACAAGCTTGCTCATAATTGATATCCTCAACCAAAATATCGCTGTATTCCAACCCGCCTTCCAGAGTCGCGGTTCGAACCTCAACAGGAATGCCTGTCTTCTCAAGACGCTGCAACAATTCCTCCGCCATGACGGATGTAAGCGAAGCGACATTTTTTCAGAATGCCCGATGTTTGTAGCAAGCGTGCCGACCGTGAAGATTCAGGCTGCTTCGGTTCGTCAGGAAGCGGCAGCTCGTCAGAAAGCTCAAACCCGGTGCCGCATTCGCGACAATTCAACGCATCGTCTGCATTATCACGTCCACAGTATGAACAGTTTTTCATGGTGTGCCTGAACCAGACTCAGCCATGACCAACAAGCCATGTCAACCGAGAATACGAAACTGAATCCGCCAATGCATTCCCGCCACAATTTATCAGGCCTTGATAAGTTGCCTGGCAAACGAAGATAGTGAACTGATAAAAGAAACATCCTCTTTCCGCAATCGTGTGAATTCAGATGATGTGTATTTCTCGCAGAAATAAGGACAATACGAAGCGTCACAACACAGCCGGGCGGCGCAATAATTTGAGCGTCTTTGAGAGAAGATTGCCAAGCACCATGCCCCGAGCCGCATCGGGCAACCAATCCATTCGGTTCAATGGAGACAAGATTATAGCCGGAGCCGCACAGCTTGCCGCGATAGTCGGGAATTTTTTCCAAAAAACGGCGGTCGGCGAACATGTCAATCGTCGCCGCCTCGCCCATCCTTTCGAGCGACCGGCACATACTTTGCCGTTGCCGCCGTCAGATAATTCGAGGATCAATGCCCGTTCCTCCGCTGTGTAAGATTCAGGATATTTGTTTCCCAGATATTTCCCGCGCATCGCTTTCGGAAGAAGATGCACGCCCTCCGCCGCTAATCGCTCCGACAGTTCTGGAAATTCTTTGATCATCGGAGGACTCATCACCGTCGAGACGAGGACGTTGAAATGATGCTTCTGGAGTTTCTGGACATGCTTGATGAAGATGTCGTGCGAACGATTTCTTCTGCCTTTCATCGGAATGCAAGGCCGCGTTGACGTAATGCACCCGCTCTGGATTCACCCTTTCTGCAAAATCAAGGATGCTCGGATTCGACAGATTCGAGTTGATCGAAAGGTAATGTTCCTTGGCCAGTTCGATGCACAAACCGACGAAGTCCGGGTAAAGGCCTGGGGTTCTCCGCCTGTGATATGCAGGAGCCAGGTTTTGCCGGTGGCGCGAAAGGCGTCGGCCCATTGTTGATGCGTCGCATGGGTGACGAGTTTGGAACCCAGGACGACAGGGTCCCCAACCGCAATAATTGCAACGGAAGTTGCAAGTCTTCAGCAGCAGCCAGTCTGCTTCAATGTCATATGTCATTTCCATGCCATCCTCCAGGTTGAAATTTGAACAGATGAAACTGATGCCACTGTGAGAACTGAGCCACGTCGCAACTGCGATGTCAACGGCGAAAGTGCTTATTGTTCTAATCGGGTATAATTGGCCATGTTGCTGGAATTGATTCGTATGATGAACCAAAACGAAGACGATGCGAAGTAAATGTGAAATGCACGGAATGTTATTGCCGGTTGAAACTGCTCGATGATCGGAAGCCCGGCTTCTTCAGCATGAAATCACTGGCTGGTTTGACGGCTGATCCGTATAATTTCAGCCACTATTCGCTGCGCAGTCTGCTGAACGATTTGATCTGTCGTGCCAAGCCATCGCCGAGGCGCCGGACTCCCCTTCAATTTCAAAATGTCTGTATCTGATTGCCTGAACTTAAATCTGATACCGTCACTTGCACCAAAATCCGCGCGTGTCCCGCCAAAGCCCCGAACCATACCCGCGCATTCGGAGAAACCATCTTAATCTGCTTTATCCGGGCATCAATTTTTATCCCATTGCCAGAACCAACATCCTCTTTATTTCCGGTCACAGTGCCGAACAGTTGGGTTTCCCGCAGGCCGGTGATGAGCTTGTCCTTCAGCAATCGTTCGCCACTTTCCATATTGGTCAGGGAACTGGACGTTTCCACCAGGACAAAGTCAAGCGACACCGGCGCGCCAGTTGAAACCGGAGTGGCATTTTTGACCACGCTTGATGACGCGCAGCCCGCAATGGCCAGCAGCCAGCAGCTTGCAAATAAATAAAGCCAACGCATAAAAGTTATGCCGCCTATGGTGGCAATTTTAATAATCTGCAAATTATTTATACAAGCAATAGTTGATAACTCGGAGCGCGTCCGGATGAAATATTAACAGCCACAGTAAGTATAACGCCCACGGATGCGATGATTGGCAACCACTTCCGGGAATCGCAAGCAGCCAGCCAATACCCGGCCGCTGTTTCTGAATTTGTTGAATGGTGGTCAGAAATTGCATAAACAAATGCTTTTAAATATGCAGGGCCGAGACAGGTCAGACAGTCGGAGGTTTGACGCACGCACCGGAATCGCATTTGCGACCGAAAGATGCCGTCCGATGGTCATGCGATTGCGGGCAAACCATTCGTAACCCTTGTCAACCAACCCAGCGCAAGCCCGGCCAGCCGGTTGGCGCGAGCAGCCAGCCAAGCCCAATGGCGCGATAAGCTTCGCGGAAGACGGCCCATCTTCTTTACGATGGCGGCCGTCTGGGAACACGCCGTGGATGACGCCCATGAGTTCATCCTGGGTCGTGTGATAAATCGTCGCATCAAATCCCGGTGCGGTGATGTCTTCAAAGGCGAGCCAGCCATGACGATTGCGGCGCTGAAGGAAATGCGCCTCGCGCTGGCAGAGCGGACAGGCACCATCGTAAAGTAATTTGAAACGCCATTGATTCATCGCGCAGAACGTTATCATGCCCGGACTTGCCAGCGAATCTATTTGGTGGCACGGTCTTCCACATGAAAGCAACTGCCATTTTCGCGCTGCTAATTGTGCAGTCACTTTCAGCTTCGACTTGATCCTACCTGGCTGGAGCTTTCATCCCGTCTATTTACTAATGGACCCCATCGTCTGGCAGGCACCCACTAATCATCTGCGGAGGCCATTATTGGATTTATCAGAGACATTTGCCGCGTATTTTTCCCGCGACCGTAATCACCAATGCCATCGTTCTTGCCTCGCTCCAGGACAGGGGATTTCCCCAGCCTTCAACGAACTTTACCTTTATAAATCTTGATCCACCTGATTTAATGCGTGGAATTCCCCACCATTTCCTCGTAGATCCCAATGTTGCGATCATCGCTTTTTTCCCGCCCTATTACAACAATGCTTCACCTAATGGCATTCCGAGTGACGAAGTCATTGCTAAGCGTGCCTGGCTATACGTGCCTCAACTGGGCCTTGATCCCACGCAAATGATTCAAAAGTCATTCTTTACGCATACAGACCGAAATGGCAAAACCAACTTTATTTGTGGTCGTGGAATTTTTCTATCTCGTCAGCTTGATGGTATTCCTTTCTTTTCTGATGATGACGCTAGCCTTGGTGATTGCGAAGGCTTCACAATTGAGTTTGGAAGCGGTGGTCAGGTTCGCTCTTTCAATTTTTGCTGGTCAGAACTCGGAACGTTATAAATCGGAGCAAACTGCAAGTATTCAAGAACTCATCCAGTGTATCAAAGCACATAAAACCATCGTGGTGCCTGTCAATGGCGAAAATTATTTTGCGAAGCTCAAGACCTTGGCAAATGCCAAGAAGTTGACCATAACGAAAATTACGCCTTACTACCAGCATGGGGTCTTAGGCGACAGTCCCAACCAAATATTGTACCCTCTAAATTTGTGACACCAATTGCAGTATTGGACGCCGTTGCTGATTTCGGCTCCAGTAATGCCACGATTCAACTGTATTCTCCAATTCACTCGTCAAATGTAAAAAAAACTGCTAGAGAGTAAATGGCCAGAAGAGTGATCAGCCGGTTATTGTGGAAATTCTCCAAGGTTTAAGAGTGCCGCACTCCAAACCCCAAACCTATTGCACCAGAATCCGGTAGAAGCGTTGCGGCAAGCCGGCGACCGGGACGCTGTAAGTGTGCAGGGTGCCATCGCCCGCCTGTGTATCCAAGGATCTGGCCAAGCCGGGTCAGTGAGGACGTTCTTGAATTGAATCAAATAGGTGGAGCCGATGGCGGTATTGAATGAGAAATGAAAGTTGATGGGATCCACCGCCGGTGACAGCAGCAACGGCGGCGCGATGGGCGCGCCCAGTGACTTGATTAGTTGAACTGCCACCATTGCTCATGAACGCGAGGTTGTTGGTGAAGCCGCCCGGTGTCAGAGGCGCAAACTGAACCAGCAGGTTCGTCGAGTCTTGCGCCGCGATGGTGAACGGCGTGCCAGACAAGATCGAAAACTCATCGGCATTCAGCAGCGCAGCCAAACCGTTGAGGATGCCGGGGCCTGCGTTGCTGACGACGAGAATCTCCTGCGCGCTGACGCCCGCCTGGCGAGCAATCCAAAAATCCACGCCCGCCCGGCAGGACGACGAGTTGTGACGGGCAGGTTGCCGACCAGATTGAAACTGCCCGAACCGCTGATGGCGCTTGACCACAAGATAGGCCGTGGTGTTCGTGGACGATTGCCAGGCGAGACTCTCATTTTGTCCGTTTGCCCTGGCGTCGTGCTGGAGGCGAGGATCACCGGCTTGCCATAACAGTCCGGGTGTTGCGCTGTAGAGATACAGATCATAATCGCCTGTACCGGGAACCGTGAGGCTCACGGCGAAGTTCGCGTTGGCTGGAAGGTTCACCTTGCGCGCCCAAGCACGCGGATCGGTGGCAGTGGGACCGAGTGTGAAGCTGTTCGTGTCACCCATAACCAGTGCCTGGCTCACGGCTTCGACGGCGGCATCAGGATTGATCATGCCGTAACCTTCATATTGGTCTTTGCTGGCGGGAAATCCGTTTGTGCCGTTGGCAGCGCGTTGCAATGTGGGATTGTTCGCCAGACCTTCGCGGTTGGTGTTGGATTCGGATGCGGTGGCACACAAAAGCATTTTCACCAGCATGGGGGTTTTGAGCAGAGGTAAAATCCCAAGTGATGCCGCTTTGCTGTAACGCGTCAATCACCAGCGCGGCGGCACCGGCGGCGAAGCGGCGCGGCCACTGACGTGCCTTGGATGCTCCAATAGTCATTGCTCTGCTGATCTGGAAAAGCATTGCCATCGCCAGAATTACTATCCGCGGCATGATGGAAGAATAATAACTTGAACCGCCCGGCGCCATGAGGTCCGGCTTGTAATCTTCCTCCTGCCCCCGGTGTCGTGCTTGGCGATGCAAATCCTTTGGCTGGAATAATCCGTGAGCTGGTTGATGTCATTGGCGGCGGCAACAGTCAGCGCCATCGCCGCGCGACCGGGATCGTCCACTTCGCGGGCGCTGGCGGGTGACGACAGTCCGTCATTGCCGGCGGACAACCCGTGACCATGATGCCATTGTTGACGGCGGAATTGACCTTTTGGCGGTTCGATGTGGAAATGCCCGGACTGCCCGTGGTGCCAAGGCTCAAATTGATAACCTTGATGTTGTCCGCGATGCGATTGGGGCCACGAGGTCATCCACGGCCGCGGCGGTCCAGGTGAGCAAGCTGTTACCGTTGGTCGCAAACACCTTGGCCGCCGCGCCCAGTTGCAATTCGGCGCGGACGCCACGCATCCGGTTGAAATCATCCGCGCCGGGATATTGTGGCATTTGATAAGTGAGGATGTAGTCGGTCATCGAACCGTTTGAGACCAGCGCTGGCGAATAGGCACGTGCCGGATTTCCCGTCACAGTCACATTCAAGGAGAGCGGCGAGGTTGCCGGTGACGCCGCTGCCCTTTCAATGGTGGTAATCGGTCTTGGTGCCTTGTTATGTGAATACAATCCCCAACGTGCCGTTGCCCGCCGCCATTCCAGCGCACCTGGGCGGTAAAGGTGATGGTGTTCGTCGGAAGATTTATCGGCGTGATCAGAAAATTGCCGTTTAAAATTCCGCTTAGACTTCCATACAACGAGCCGTTAAGCGTGCCCGGTTTCACTACCACTGGCTGCGCCGTGCCAAGGGCGACCGAGCCGACGAAGGTTCCGTGCTGGGGAAACATCAAGCGGACTGGCGGCGGCATCGGTCGAATAATCCTGCCAAAAAAACACCGCGCCCGGCGAGGTCGGTATGTGTTGCGTCCATGCCCGAATCCACGATGGCAATCGTGATGTTGGTGTTGCCGGCAAAACCAGACACGTTGCCCGCAAAGCCAATTGCGCGGCCTTGGATTCTTCCACCAAGACCAGCGAGCCGCCCATTAATGCCGGCAACCGCGACACTTGGCTCAAAGGCATGCGTCCATTCCAGCCATAGGAGATAGCCTTGTAGATGTGCGTGATCTCGCCACCTAATGCTTGAAAATCGTCAATCTGTTTTTGAGTAATTTGTTTTTCAAAAATCAATTCCACATCAATCATCGTGCGAAACTGGTCTTGGGCAGAATTTGTTTGCGCAGCAGTCTTGGCTGCGCTGCGTGCGGCCATGACTTCCTGAAAACGCATCAGCAGCTGGTCCTCAACATGATCTCCGTTGAGATCACTGGGATAAGTTTTGCCGATCAACGGCGCAACGGCAGGAATAGGCGGTGGAACTAAATTTTCACTGATATTGGCCGCCGACAAAACTGTGACCAGATCCATGCAAGAACGATCTGGCCCAGCCTGACTAAAAAACGGTGCATGGAATTAAAATTTTGATTCAAGACGCAGCGGAACATGAAACCGACTTTAACCCGGTCAAGATGAAATCAACATCGGCTGGAGAAAACTTCGCATATCTTCGGCGGTGCATGATTGTAACATTGTTACCACTGCGCTTAATAATGAGCAGTGAACCTGCGTGGCTTTGTTTTTTCTTTTAGACCTGCCTGAAAAACTTTGACAAAAGTTCGGATTTTTGAAAAAACTATCTGCAAGTCGGTCATTGTTTATCAGCATAGGCTTGGCACTTCTTTGAGGCGTGCAATTTTGCCATCTACTATCAATGACTGGCTTGTTACAAACATCAGAAAACATCAGAAAGAAATCCTATCATGCGTTACTCAACATCTTTCCTTGCCTTGGCTGCGACCGTGGTGCTTGTGCCCTCGATCACCCGTGCAAACATCCATTATACAACCGGCATCAATTTGACGACTGTTACGAATCCTGGCGGCGGCTTTAGTGACGGCACGGGCGTCTGGTTTAATCCGCTTACCGGTTATTCTGAAAGCCGTGGCTTTTTGTTTCCCACGCCTTTGTATACCGATGGTCAGTTTTTTTTATTGCTGGACGGGACTTACTCGCCTTCAGAAGCAGAAATTTATACCCAGGGATTTTTCAATCGCGGCAACGGTGTTATTTATGCGAGCGATTCCAATCTTAACCCTGCCTACTTCGGTGATGGCGCGGTCATTGGCCCATCCTCCGGTTATCAGAATCCTGGTGCTGGATACACTGATCTGGGACCAAATTTTGGCAATTGGACTGCCGGCGAACATGGCTATCTGGGATTAACCATTCGTAATCCTGCTGGCGCCTCGGCGAGCGATATTTTTTATGGTTATGCTGAAATCCAGGTAAATGATGATTACAGCATCACGCTTTGAGCATGGCTTACAATGATGTCGAAGGGGCAAGCCATTACCACCGTGACGGGTGTTCCTGAACCTTCCGTAATGGCGGTGGGCGGAATTGCTGCCGTCGCCGGCCTTTTGTATCGTCGGCGCGCCTCTGCGAAACAGAGCTGAACAGATTTGGCAAAACAAACGGGCGTTGTGATAAATCACAACGCCCGTTTTGCATTTATACAAATTGCAACCGTATCAGCGCAGACAGTCTTCAGGAGCGCCACCATGTTAGTCTTGAGATATTTTTCTATCACCGACCGACCATTCACGGAATTGAAGACGTGCATGGTATTCGATGCCGCCAAATCATATTCACTGCCATTTTTCTTGCATCCAGATTTGAAAGCTGATTTACTCCGTGCCGAAGCATAGGAGTAATCATCAGAAGCAAAGGCCATGAAAACTTTACAGCCTTTTTCCATCGCAATTGCATTGTCTTTTTCCATCGCCATCACTAATGCAACCCCACACAAATACCGCGTGAACGATCCTGCCACCGCCGCTTCACTGCTGGCGCGCGGCGGAAAAGTCATCGCCGATTACGGCAGCTTTCAGTTGCTCGAACTCGACACGCCGGCACTGTTAAGCATGCCGGATGGTGCAAAAGTGGAAGATGAATCGGATGTGATTGAACTTAACGCCGTGCATTTGAACACGCGGGATGCAGCAGTGCAGGCGCAACGCAAAGCTCTGGCCGCCTTCACAGGCAAACAATTGCATCTGGTTCAGTTCGCGGGGCCGATCAAACCGGAATGGCGGGCCGAGCTGGAGGCCACCGGCGTCCAAATTGTCACCTACATCCCGAACAATGCCTATCTGGTTTATGGTCCGGCAGACAAACTGGGCGGCATGCAATCTTGGGCCAGCAAGTCCAGTTATGTTCAATGGGACGGCACCTATCTTGATGATTACAAACTTCAGCCCGGAGCGATTCTAAAGCCGGAGGTGACGACAACCAAGGACGGCATCATTGAAACCAAACCGGTTCCCTCGAGGCTCTTCGCCATCCAACTGGTTGCCAGCCCGGACGACAATGCCGTCACGTTGCAATTAATTGAAAGCCTCAAGCTGGAACCCATTCGCGAGGAATATGAAATCTTGAATTATTTTAACATCGTGGTCCGCCTTGACCAAGGCAGCCTCGCAGCCATCGCCGCCCGGCCGGAAGTGGTTTCAATTGCCGATTACCCCGAACCCCGGAAATTTGATGAGCGGCAGGATCAGATCATGGCTGGCAACCTGACCGGCAATGTTCCCACCGGTCCGGGTTATCTGGCCTGGCTTGCCAGCAAAGGTTTTTCGCAGTCCCAGTTCACGACGTCAGGTTTCGTAATTGATTTGAGCGACAGCGGCATTGACAACGGCACGGCGACTCCCGGCCATTTTGGACTTTATCAATTCGGCGATCCGACCCAGGCCTCGCGCGTCGCTTACAACCGTTTGCTCGGCACCGCCAACTCCGGCAGCACCCTGCAAGGTTGCGACGGCCACGGCACGCTTAACTCCCACATCATGGCGGGTTATAATGACCAGCCAACCGGTCTTCCCCATACGGACGCCGCAGGCTTTCATTATGGCCTGGGTGTCTGCCCGTTTGTAAAGGTCGGGTCATCAGTCATTTTCGATCCCGACACCTTCACCAGCCCAAACTTTCCGAATTTGCAGTCCATGGCCTACAACGACGGCGCACGCATCAGCGGCAACAGCTGGGGATCATCTTCTGCGGGCGCTTACAATACGACGGCGCAAGCCTATGACGCCCTGGTGCGTGACGCCCAGCCGGCCGGTTCCACTTTCGCGACCGCCGGCAACCAGGAAATGGTGATTGTCTTCGCCGCTGGCAATAGCGGTTCCGGTGCCAGCTCGGTCGGGGCACCAGGAACAGCAAAAAATGTCATCTCGGTCGGGGCCGCTGAAAATGTCAATTCTCATTCGACCGCCAACGGAGGAGTGAACGCCGCCGGCGACGATGGCTGCGACATTGACGACACGGGGGCGAACAGCGCCAATGACATCATAGACTTCTCCGGTCGCGGGCCTTGCACGGATGGGCGCAAAAAACCTGACATCATGGCCCCCGGGACGCACATCACCGGCGGTGTCGCCCAGAACAGTCCGCCTCCTTTAGTCACCAGCACCGGCAGCGCCATCGCGTGCTTTGCGGGAGACGGCGTTTGCGCGCTTCCCGGCGGCGGCACGTCTGGCAGCCCGGATAATTTCTTTCCGCTCGGCCAGCAATTTTTCACGACTTCTTCAGGCACCAGCCATTCGACGCCCGCCATCGCCGGTGCCGCCGCGTTGCTGCGCCAGTACTTTCTTAACAACAGCCTTACCGCTCCCAGCCCTGCGATGACGAAAGCCTATCTGATGAATGCGGCGCGCTATATGACCGGCGTCGGTGCCAATGACACTCTTCCATCAAACAACCAAGGATTCGGCGAAGTGAACCTTGATACGAGCTTCGACGGTGCTGCACGCTATTTGCGCGATGAATTGACGCCTGAAAAATTCACCGCCCCCGGCCAGACCCGTACTTATGCCGGCGTGGTTGCCGATCCCTCCAAGCCATTCCGGGTCACCGTCGCTTGGACCGACGCGCCGGGCAGCACCACCGGCAATGCCTACAACAACAACCTGGATTTGACCGTCACCGTCGGCGGCAACACTTACTTGGGCAATGTTTTCAGCGGTGCGAATTCAACCACCGGCGGAACCGCCGATGCCAAGGACAATGTCGAGAGCGTCTTTGTACCCGCCGGGGTTTCGGGCAGCTTCGTCGTCACCGTGACCGCCGCCAACATCAACTCCGATGGCGTGCCCAACGAGGCTCCGACGACGGATCAGGATTTCGCACTGGTCATTTACAATGCCGACATCGTGCCGACGCCGGTCATTTCCGCCGATTCGGCAGTTGTGGCCGCCGAAGGCTGCACTCCGACCAATGGCGTGGTGGATCCGGACGAAACCGTCACTGTCAATTTCGCCCTGCGAAATGTTGGCACGAGCAATACGACCAGTGTCGTGGCAACATTGCTGGCGACCAATGGCGTCACGCTTCCCAGTGCGCCGCAAAACTACGGGGCGTTGATCGCAGGCGGCTCGGCGGCAACCCAGTCCTTTACTTTCACAGCCGCAGGCGATTGCGGGACATCAATTTCTCCAACGCTGCAACTTCAGGATGGTGCAGTCAACCTTGGCACGGTCAGCCTTTCGCTGCCGCTCGGCGTTTTGGCGACCGTCTATTCGGAAAACTTTGATGCCGTCACCGCTCCGGCCTTGCCCGCATCATGGACGACGTTTGCCAGCGGCGGGGAGGCCAACTGGGTCACTTCCACCACCCAGCGTGACACCGTGCCCAATGCCGCGTTCGCTGCGGACGCCGCCACTGCCGGAGTCAACGAACTGGATTCCGCGCCGTTCATCGTGCCTTCAGCCAGTTCGAAATTCTCGTTCCGTCATAATTACACCACCGAGTCGGGATACGACGGCGGCGTGCTGGAAATCAAAATTGGCACGGGCGCTTACACGGACATTCTCACGGCGGGCGGCTCTTTTGTCAGTGGCGGATATAACGCCACCATCAACGCTGGCACGTCTGTCAATCCTCTCGCCGGACGGCAGGGCTGGAGCGGCAGTTCCGGCGGCTTCATCACGACGATTGTGAACCTGCCCGCCTCCGCCGCCGGCCAGTCCATTCAAATGCGCTGGCGGCTCGGTTCCGATGTCAGTGTGGGTGCTGCTGGCTGGTATGTTGACACAATTTCCTTGAGTGCGCCTTCGTGCTGCGGACAGGTTGTACCGCCCATTGCTTCATTCACCGGAACGCCCACCATCGGCGGCGCACCGCTGGCGGTGGTGTTCACGGACACTTCGTTTGGTCTGGTCACCAACCGTTTCTGGGATTTTGGCAATGGCGTGACTACTAATTCCACCAATTCCAGCATATCGGCCACTTACGCCATCGCTGGCACTTATACGGTCAAACTGATTGTTAGCGGGCCAGCGGGGACAAATGCCACGACCTTGGCCAACTACATCACTGTCACGAACTCGCTGGTCAATATCATTCCCAACGGTTACACGTTGGTGACCGAAAGCTGCACCAACGGCGCGTTGGATCCGGATGAACTGGTGACGGTTAATTTGAATTTGCGGAATGTTGGCTCTCTCGCTTCGTCAAACCTGGTCGCGGCGCTTCAGGCTTCCGGTGGCCTGATCTATCCGAGCGGCCCGCAGACCTACGGTATGGTCGCGGCGGGCGGCGGGATCGCCAGCCGGCCGTTCACCTTCGTTCTTTCGGGAAGCTGCGGCGGCACAAACATCGCCACCTTGCAGCTTCAGGATGGGGCCGCGAATCTCGGCACGGTTTCATTCGCCCTGCCCCTCGGCCAGTTTGCGCCGTCCTTCACGCAGAATTTTGACGGCGTTGTGGCTCCCGCGCTGCCGGCAGGCTGGACCACCGCCACCAGCGGCGCGCAATCGCTGTGGGTCATTTCGGCCATCACGCCGGACACCGCGCCGAATGCGGCGTTTTCAGCCGAGGCCACCACCGCAGGAGTGAACGAGCTCGTGACCCCTGTGATCGCACTGCCAAGTGGCCCGGCCATATTGAGTTTCAGGAATAATTACAACCTTGAAGCCAATTCGTCGCCCACCGGTGCCGGCTACGACGGCGGTGTTCTCGAAATCAAGATTGGTGCCGGTGCCTTTACGGACATCATCACTGCGGGCGGCTCCTTCGCCAGCGGGGGTTATAACCGGACGATCAGCACTTCCTTCAGCAATCCGCTCGCGGGCCGCCAGGCTTGGAGCAGCAGTTCCGGCGGTTACACCAACACCATCGTCAACCTGCCCGCATCGGCGGCCGGCCAGAACATCCAGTTGAAATGGCGCTGCGGCACGGATTCCAGTTCCACGGCCACCGGCTGGCGCATTGACACCATCAGCCTCTCCACCCTGACCTGTTGCTCGGGCGGTTATCCGACACTTTCGTCACCCAGGTTGACGAATAATCAGTTCAGCTTCCTCATTAGCGGCACCGCAGGCAGCAACTATATCATCCAGGCAACCACCAACCTTTCTGGTAATTATTGGATTCCCATCCAGACGAACGCCGCGCCGTTCCTGTTCATCGAGTCGAACAAGGACTTGTACCTGCAACGCTTCTACCGCGGGCTGGTCACGCCTTGATTGGATCGGGTGGCACCGGTACAAACTCAATCGCCCTGATGAACGTCTTGTTCATCAGGGCGATTTGCTAAAAGGAGAAAGCAAAAAAACTAAAGGCGGTTTTAGAATTTGACTGTGTCAGCGCGCACCGTCTTCAGCAGCACCGCCTTGTTGGTCTTGAGATATTTTTCCACCGCCGTCCGGCCGCCCACGGAATTGGAGATGCGCACGGCATTCGGTGCCGCCAGTTTATAATGCACCAGCAGCTTGCCGATCAGACCGACCTGAAGGTTTTGTTCGCCGACACGCCAGATCTGGCCCGTGGCCAGTGGCACCAACCCGGCGGCTTTGGGTTTGGCCGGCGCTTTGACCTTGGCCTTTGCCGCAACCGGTTTCTTGTTCAGCTTGATTTTCCTCATTGACAGAATGATAGGTGGAAGCCGGTCGCTTAACCAGTGAAATCGTAAGGCAGCCAGCCCAGTGAAATGCCGGGAGAATTGGAATTGAAAATTTTCCGCAAGCGCGGCACATTGCCTCCATGCAAAGTGTATTCACCGGCCCTGTTTACGTCGTGCGCGACAACATTGACACTGACCAGATTATCTCCGCACAGTTTTTGAACCTCGTACCGACCATCGCCGAGGAATACGAGAAACTCGGCTGCTACGCCCTTGCCGGCCTGCCTGAATCACTTTATCCCATCCGCTACGTCAAGGAAGGCCAGCTCGATAGCGACTACCCCATCGTCGTTGGCGGCAAAAATTTCGGCTGCGGCAGTTCGCGCGAACACGCACCCATTGCGATGGGTTCGGCCGGTTGCCAGCTCGTGCTTGCCGAAAGTTTTGCGCGCATTTTTTTCCGCAACTGCGTCGCCACCGGCGAACTCTATCCCTGCGAAATCACCGAACGCCTTTGCGACGTGCTGAAAACTGGCGATGTCGTGACGGTTGACCTCGACGCCGCAACCGTGACCGTCAAAGAAACCGGCAAAATATATCACTTCAAGCCGCTCGGCGATGTCCGCCCGGTCGTGGATGCCGGCGGTATTTTCAATTACGCCCGAAAGACCGGCATGATTGCCGCAGAAGAAAAAGTTGGTGGCTTGTGAAGCGCCTCGCGCTTGTTGCCACCGGCCACAAAACTTGAAACATTATGATCAGCTCAAATAAATTTTGCCGCACATTGCTCATGACCTTGAGCTTGAGTCTCTGCCACTCGATCGCCGTCAAAGCGGACGATGCCACAACCGATAAAACTCCTGTGGCTTTCTCTGTCAAAGTCACCGGCACGGGCCGCCCGATGATTTTGATTCCCGGATTAAGCTGTGGTGGCGATGTGTGGGACGGGACCGTTGCTCACTTTAAAGATCATTATCAGTGCCACGTTTTGACGCTGGCCGGATTCGCCGGGCAGCCGCCCATCCATGGCCCGTTCCTTGGCCATGTGATCACCGACCTGCAAAAATATATTCGCGACCAGAAACTGGATCACCCCATCATCATCGGCCACAGCCTGGGTGCATTGCTGGCCTATTCGCTCGCCGCAAGCACACCGACGCAGGTCGGGCCGATCATTGCGGTGGACGGGTTGCCGTTCATCTCGGCGATTTTCAATCCAGCCGCCACGGTGGAATCTTCTCGTCCCTTCGCGGAGCAGTACCGCACCATGTATAATTCGCAAACGCAGGAAGCCTTTGCCGCCGCCAATCGCAAGGCGCTCGAAGGCATGATCACCGATCCTAAAAACGTGGACGTCGTGGACGCCACCAGCAAAAAATCCGACCCAAAAACCGTGGGCGAAGCCGTTTATGAAGTGATGATCACCGATATGCGACCCCGCGTAAAACTGATTCAATCGCCCGTTTTGTTGCTCGGCTCCACCCAGTCCAGCTCCGCGCTTGAGGTTGTTTATCAGGATGAAGTTTCGACCATACCCAATCTCAAAGTTGTATTTGCCCCCAAGTCCAAACACTTCATCCAACTGGACGCCCCGGAGTTTTTCTATGCGCAGGTGGAATCGTTTTTGAAGACATCGGATGCTGCCGGCAGCAAATAAATCCCTGCGTTCAGGCAAAGTCCGATGGCAAAACAAACTTCGCTAAATCTGCTGCCCGTTCCCCGTTCGCTTAAACTTTCAGGCGGAAAATTTACGTTGCCGAAACAGAAACCGCTTGGCGCGATCAGGGTTGTCCGCACCAATACCGCGCCGAACCACCCCGAAGGTTATGCGCTGACGGTTTCTAAAAAAGGAATTGGGATTTCATTCCGCGAAACCGGCGGCCTGCGCGCGGCCTCGGCAACGTTGCGACAATTGCTGCGCGAATACGGCCGCCACCTGCCCTGCCTGCGCATCCGTGACTGGCCGGATTTTCCCCGTCGCGGCGTGATACTCGACATCTCGCGCGGTCGCGTGCCGAAACTGGAGACCTTGCTCGATCTCGCCGAAAAAATTTCAGATTTCAAGATCAACGAACTGCAACTTTACACCGAGCACACGTTCGCCTATCAAAAATACAAATCCGTCTGGCAAAGCTGGGGCGCGCTTACCGCCAAGGAAATCCAAATCCTTGATGTACGCTGCCGTGAACTCGGCATTGACCTTGTGCCGAACCAAAATTCCTTCGGCCACTTGCGTTATTTTCTCGAAGACCCACGCCTTAAAAAGCTGGGCGAACTTTCCGAACCCTACGAAGCTGAGACCAAAGATTTTCTCCGCCGCCCGACCACGCTAGCTCCGAACCATCCGGGCACCCTGCCCTTTCTGCGCGGACTTTACGACGAACTGCTGCCGAATTTTTCCAGCCCGTTCTTCAACATTGGCGGCGACGAGACTTGGGATTTAGGCAAAGGCCAGAGCAAAAAACAGTGCGACATCAAAGGCAAGGGCCGCGTTTATTTTGATTTTCTTAAAAAAATCCAGCGCGAAGTCCGGGTCCGAAATAAAAAAATGATGTTCTGGGGCGACATCATCTTGAAATATCCAAACCTGATCCGGGAATTGCCGGGAAACGTCATCGCGTTGAACTGGGGTTACGAGCCGGATCACCCGTTTGTAAAGGAAGCCGCTCAATTCGCAAGGGCGAAGGTTCCTTTCTACGTTTGCCCCGGCACGGCCACCTGGCAATCCATCGTCGGCAAGCACGACAATGCCCTCGCCAACCTGAACGCCGCTGCCAAGGCTGGTAAAAAATTTGGCGCAATTGGTTTTCTCAACACTGATTGGGGCGATGGCGGCCATCCACAACCCCTGGCCGTGAGCTGGCCGTTATATGCCGCCGGAGCGGCGCTTGCCTGGAACTTAAACAAGCTTGAAGAACAAAATCTTCTCGCTGTCTTGAGCCGTGACATATTTGAAGACGCGAGCGGAAAAGTGGCTGAAGCTGGATTCAAACTTGGCTTCACGCATCAGAAACTTGGCGTGAAGGCATTGAATGAAACACCGCTCGGCACGGTCATTGCCGCGCCGAAACCGGAAGACCGGGAATTGTTTTGTCGGAACGGATTGAAATGGTTTAAAAAAATCCCCGCACAAAAAATCAAAGCGACATTGAAAGAGGTCGAGCAGCAACGGAAAGTCCTGTCACGCGCCAAGCCTGAATCAGATTCAGGAAAAATCCTGGCGCACGAACTGGATCTGGCGGCGCGCATGGCGGCGGAATCATGTCATTTTATGTTGTGGCAGCAGGCCGTGGTTGCGGGCAAAAAATTGACGGCCAAAACCATGGCGCTACGCGGTGTCCGTGAACTGCGAAGACTGGAAAAGGATTTTAAAACGTATTGGCCGCTGCGGAACAAGGCGACCACGAAACATTGCTCGCCGTTCTTGCAGTGGCGGATTGAAGATTACAAACGTTCGCGCTGGGATTGATATGGCACGCGCCCTGCCTATTTGGCCTTCACATCCCAAGCATCACGCAGCCCGTCGCCGAGAAAATTAAGCGCCAGCAGCGTCGTCACCAGCACGCCGCCGGGAAAGACAATCAGCCACCAGTAAATCCGGATGGGGTTGATTTGTGAAACACCCTCGGCAATCAGCGTTCCCCAACTGGCCATGGGCGGCTGCACGCCAAGGCCAAGGTAGCTTAAAAATGATTCGTAAAGAATAATGGCCGGCATCGTCAACGCAAGGTAGGTGATCACGATGCCAAAAATATTCGGGATGATGTGCCGGAACAAAATTCGCGGCGCACCCGCGCCCAGCGTGCGGCTGGCTTCGACAAATGCCCGTGTTCGCAACGACAAAACTTGTCCGCGCACGATTCGCGCCATGGTCAGCCAGGAAACCGCGCCAAGACCGATGAACAAAAGCATGACCCGTAAACGTCCGGCCAGCGCAGGAGAATTTTCGATGAAGTGCGATTGTTTCAACAGGTCGCCCAGCGTCGTCAGCAGCACGATGACAAAAATGATCGAAGGCAGCGAGTAAAGCACGTCAACGATGCGCATCAGGAAACTGTCCGTTCGGCCGCCAACGTAACCGGCGATCGCGCCCCACAAAACACCGATGACGAGGCTGACTACGGTTCCGACCACACCGACCAGCAGGGAAATCTGCGCGCCGAATAAAATGCGGGAGAAAAGATCGCGCCCGTGCACGTCCGTGCCCAGCCAGTGCTGCGCGCCGGGTGGCATGAATTGCGCATCGGAAAGCTGGTCAGGATTGTGGGTTTGCGCAAAGGCGCCGCCGGAGAATTTCAAAACCAGCGGCCACACCGCGATTGCCAGCAGCAACAAGACCAGGAACCAGGCGCTCAGGACCGCCGGGCGGTTTTTTTTGAATCGTCGCCAAGCGTGCTGGTTCGGCGAAAGATGTTGTTGGGCCGGCTCACTCATATTTCACCCGCGGATCAAGCATGGTATAGGCAAAGTCCACCAGCAGGTTCAGGCCGATGACCAGAATGGCGTAAAGAAGCGCAAGCCCCATGGTCATTGTATGATCACGGTTTGACATGCTGTTGACAAAAAAAACACCGATGCCTGGAATTTGAAAAATATTTTCAACAATGAAGGAGCCTGTCAGCAAATCCGCCATCATCGGGCCGGAAAAAGTGACCACCGGCAAAATGGCGATACGAACGGCGTGTTTCAGCAGCAGCGAATTTTCAGCCAGTCCCTTCGAGCGCGCAGCGGTGATGAATTCGGATTGCATCGCGCCCAACATTCCCTCGCGCATGAGCCGCGAAATTTTACCCGCAAAATACAGGCCGAGCGCGACGGTTGGCAAAATCATGCTCCAAGGCGAATTCCAGAGGGCGACCGGCAAAAGATGGCATTTAATGGCGAAAATCAAAACCAAGGCCGGTGCGATCACAAAGCTAGGAATGCAGACAGTAAGCAGGGTTAATAAACTTCCGGCATAATCTTCCCAGCCTCCACGTCGGGCCGCCGTGAGAAATCCCGCCGGCAGACCAAAAACCATCGCAAAGCAGAAGGCCAGGCCGCCTAACGTCATGGAAACGGGCAATCCCTGTGCGATGATATCAGTGACTGTATGGTTCCGGTATTTGAGCGAGACTCCAAAATCGCCATGCGCCAAATCATTCAGGTAGCGCATATACTGTTTCCAAACCGGCTCGTCGTAATGATATTTGGCCTTGAGATTGCGCTCGATTTCCGGCGAGGCCGGCTTGCGCTCACTGTCGAAAGGGCTGCCGGGCGCGAGATGCATGAGGACGAAGGCAAGCAAGCTGATGGCGAACAATAGCGGAATCGCGAATAAAATGCGCCGGATAAAATACATTTGATAAGTTTACGGCGTGACTTTCGTTTTCTTGATGCTACGCAACGGATGATGATCAAGCAGGTTTGCCCAGATGCCCGAAATCCTGTTGGTGTCGAAATAATTGATGCCCACATAAAAGTAAAGCGGGACAATGGGCACCTCGTCATGGACCAAAATGGTTTCCGCCTGCTGGAAAAGTTTTTCGCGCCGTTTCAAATCGGTTTCCACATTGGCGGCGCGGATGAGGCTGTCATATTCCGGCTTGCCCCAGCCGGTCTCGTTGTTGCCCTCGCCCGTGACGAACATGCCGAGAAAGGTGTTCGCATCATTGTAATCACCGATCCAGCTGGATTTCGATAGCGAATAATCCAGGCGCGATTGCATGCCCCAGAAAACCTGCGTCTCCACCTGGCGCACGACCATCGTGATGCCGAGTTCGTCCCGCCACATCTGCTGCAGTTCGATGGCGATGTTCTCGTGGATTTTCCCGCCGCCGCTCGCCGCGTTGAACAGATATTCGAAACGCGGAAAACCCTTGCCGTCGGGGTAGCCGGCTTCGGCCAGAAGCTTGCGCGCAGTTTCCGGATCGTATCCCACGCCTTCGGGTGAAGTGTAATTCTGCGTGCCTCCGGGCACCAGATGCGTGGTGGTGGTTTCACCGGCGCGGGTGATTTTTTTCACGATGCGCTGCTTGTCCACCGCCATGGCAAGCGCCTTACGGACACGCGGGTCATCGAATGGCTTGCGGGTGACGTTGAAGCGGAAAAAATAAGTGCCGAGATAGGTGAACGAGTGAAAGTCCGGCCGTTGCAGCAGCACGTCCACCAGTTCCGACGGGATGAGTTCCTTGTCCCAGACGATGTCCGCCTCACCGCGCTCGTAAAGATTCAACGCCGTGTTCGGCGAGCTGACCGGCAACAGGTCTATGATTTCCGATTGCGTATTCGTGGCATCCCAGTAATAAGGATTTTTCTTCAGACGGACTTTGTCGTTGAGCCGCCATGCGGCCAGTTCATAGGCTCCGCTCACCGGCAACGGTCTTGCGCTCAACCAATGATCACCGTATTTTTCAATCGTCTGCCGGGGAACGACCGCCAGCGTGGCAAAGGCGCAAAGGTCCAGGAAAAAGGCCGTCGGCGATTTCAACTCCGCCCGCACGGTGAAGGGGTCTGGCGCGCTCACACCGACCAGCGCGGCATTGGTGATCTTGCCGGTGTTAAATTCTTCCGCGTTTTTGAGGTAGTACAACTGTCCGGCATAGCGCGCAGCCGTTTTCGGATCCAGTGCACGAATCCATGAGTAAACCACATCCGCCGACGTCAATGGTTCGCCGGTGGACCACATCAGGTTCGTCCGCAGGTGGAACGTGTAGATTGTTCCGTCCGAAGAAATATCCCACCTTTCGGCCAGCCCCGGAATCGCGCTGGCATCTTTCGGATCCAGCCGCGTCAGTCCATCGAACAATCCCTCCACCACGCGCATGTCGGCCTGCGCGACGATGATCGCCGGGTCAAGTGATTCCGGCTCGATATTGTTGATGATGGTGATGTCCGCCGGCGGTTCGGGCCGGATGCAACCTGAAAACAGATGACAAAGAAGCAATGCACCGCAGCTTAAAAAGAGAAAACGTGCCTGACAAATGAATTGCCGGGCACGTTTTGAAATGAGCATGTGTTACTTTGCCGGCGCGTTGCTACCCGGGGCATTGGTGGCCGCCGTGAGCGGCGTTGTGGCCAGATTGTTGTTGGGCAGCGCGGCGGACGGCGCGGTGGCCGCCGGGGCCGTCTGCTGGATCTGCTGCACCTGTTGTTCAAACGCCGCCGCATTCCCGCGATGCGACCGGTCTTGTAAAATCCCGATAAGCAGGGAGAGCGCAAAGAAAATGATGGCCGAATATTTCGTGATCTTGGTCAGCGCATTGCCCGAACCCGCGCCGAACAGCGCATCGGCCGCACCGCCGCCAAACGCGAGCCCGGCACCCGCATCTTTTTTCGGCAATTGAACCAGCACCAGCAGGATCAACACTGCGCAGTTGATGACCAGAAAAAATATCAATACTCCAATGAAAAAACTCATATCAAATCCTATACTGAATTTTTGACGATGTCAGCAAAACTTCTTGCCTCGAGCGCCGCTCCACCGACAAGCGCGCCGTCCACGTCCGGCTGGCTCATCAATTCCTTGGCGTTCGCCGGCTTGACGCTGCCGCCGTATTGGATGCGTACTTTCCGGGCAACGGCTTCATCGTAAATCTTTACCAGCAGTCCGCGGATGAATGCATGCGCGTCCTGCGCCTGCTGGGTCGTCGCGGTTTTACCGGTGCCAATCGCCCAGACAGGTTCGTAAGCGATGACCGTTTCCAGCATTTGTTCGCCCGTCAGGCCGGCGAGGCTGCCGCGCACCTGCGTTTCCAGAACCTTTTCCATCAGGCCGCCTTCACGTTCCGCCAGCGTTTCGCCGACACAGATGATCGGCTTGAGTGACGCCGCATGAGCCGCCGCCGACTTTTTGGCGATAAGTGCGTCCGATTCTTTCTGGAACTGGCGGCGTTCGCTGTGGCCGAGAATGACGTAACGCACGGAAAATTCCTTCAACATGCCCGCGCAGATTTCGCCGGTGAACGCGCCGAAATTATTTTCGCTCATGTTCTGCGCACCAAGCTTGATGTTCTTGGATTCAAGGATCGCCTTGGAGACCGATTCCAGCGCGGTGAACGGCGGGCACACCACGATGTCCACTTCCTTCACCGCCGCCAGCGAGCGGGTGAGATCCTCCACCAAGGCCAGCGCCTCGGCGACGGTCTTGTTCATCTTCCAGTTACCGGCAATGATCAATTTACGTTCTTTATTCATCTGAGATTTTTCTGTGATTATTTCTCCGACAACGCCGCCACACCCGGCAGCACCGCACCTTCAAGGAATTCCAAGCTCGCGCCGCCGCCGGTGCTCATGAAGGTGACTTTGTCGCCGAGGCCGGCTTTGTTTAATGCCTTCACGCTGTCGCCGCCGCCGATGATGCTCTTGGCACCGTTTTTCTGCGTGGCATCCACAACGGCTTGCGCCACGGCATTCGTGCCGGCGGCAAAACGCGCGTCTTCAAACATTCCCATCGGGCCGTTCCAGAGAATTGTTTTTGCGCTCTGAATAATTTTGGCGTAATTGGCGGCCGTTTCATCGCCGATGCTGAAACCTTCCGCGTCATCGGGAATATCGCCGCTTACCGTTCGGATGTTCGTTAAATCGTAAACCGGCTTGCCTTTTTTGTTCAGCTTGCCTGTATCCACCGGTGTCGCGATGATCGTGTCTGTCGGCAATTGGAAATTTACCTTGAGCTTCTTCGCCTTTTCTTCGGCGGCCAGCGCGGTACCTTTGTGATCCGGTTCGATGAGCGATTTACCGGTCTTCACTCCGTGCGCCAGTTTGAAGGTGTAAGCCATCGCGCCGCCGATCAAAATCGTGTCCGCCTTTTCGAGGAGGCGATCAATGACCTTGATCTTGTCGGAAACTTTTGCACCGCCAAGAATGACCACGAACGGACGCGCCGGACTTTCCAGTTCATCGCCGAGAAATTTTAACTCACGTTCCATCAACAAACCCGCCGCGCATTTGCCACCGCGCTTGGCGACGATCTGGGGAACGCCGGCCGTGGAGGCGTGGGCGCGATGCGCCGCGCCAAACGCGTCGTTCACATAAATATCCGCGAGCTTTGCCAGCTTTTCCGCAAACACCGGATCGTTGGCTTCTTCCTCGTTGTAATAACGGACATTTTCAAGCAGTGCGACTTGGCCATCTTTCAGCGAAGCGGCAATTTTCTCGGCATGTTCGCCGATGCAATCATCCGCGAATTCAACCGGTTGACCGAGCAATTCATGCAATTTGAAAGCGACCGGACGCAACGACATCGTGGCTTCGCGCCTGCCTTTCGGACGGCCGAGATGCGCGGCGAGAATGATTTTTGCACCTTTTTCAATGAGCAACTTGAGCGTCGGCAAAGTTTCCAGGATGCGGGTGGCATCATTGATCACCATCTGGCCGTCTTTTTCTTCTATCGGCACGTTATAATCCACGCGCATGAAGACGCGCCTGCCGCGCACATCCAGATCTCGAACAGTGAGTTTAGCCATAAATCAGTCTTTAATTTGAAAAATAGAGAGGCGAGGATACGTCAATCGCTTTGCTAGTAAAGTGAATTCAAGCGGTGAACGAGCTTGTCGGACGCGTCCGATTCGATTTTACACTTTCAAATCGGCGAAGGCCGGATCGTTTGCATCAACAATCTTCCGCATTTTGGTGATGGCTGCCTTCAGGCTGCGCTGGCCGAATAAACTGGTGCCAGCCACGAATGTATCCGCACCAACACGGGCGCATTCGGCGGCGGTCTGGTTGTTGATGCCGCCATCCACGCTGATGCGATAACGCAACTTCTTTTCACGACGCCATGCCTCGGCCTGTTGGATTTTTGGCAGGGTTTCGTGGATGAATTCCTGTCCGCCGAAACCGGGATTGACGGTCATCACGAGCAGCAGGTCAATTTTATCGAGGAATGGTTCAACCTCGGAAATTGCGGTGGGCGGATTCACGGCCAGGCCGACTTTCTTGCCGAGCGATTTGATCTTCCAGATGAGTGACGGAACGTGATCGCCGAGTTCGACGTGGATGATCATTTCGTCAGCACCGGCCTTGGTGAATGGCTCCAGCAAAATCTCAGGCTTGGAACACATGAGATGAACGTCGAAAAATATTTTCGTCAGCGGGCGGATGGCTTTGACGACCTGCGGACCGAAAGAAATGTTCGGTACGAAAAGGCCATCCATGATGTCCAGATGCAGCCAGTCGGCGCCGGCCTTGGTGGCATGAATGGCACCTTTACCAAAAGCAGCATGGTCGGCGGCGAGCAGCGAGGGCGCGATAATCATGTGCGCAGTTTAAGCGGAATGGACCGGCAAAGAAAAGTTGGAAGATATGATTTCACTGAAAGTCCGGATAAATAAAACAGGTAAGGCGTGTCACTCTCTGCGCGCCGCCGGCTGACAACTGGCGCGTTTGGCGGGCAGAGGACTGCCCCGCCCCCTGCCAGCATTGCTTAATTATTTGCTCAACGGACAATCCTAAAACAATCGGCTTTCGCCATTGACATTTATTGGCATTCAGCTAGATTCGCCGCCCTTTAACGCAAATTAAATTTAATTTATGCCGAATACGAAATCAGCCGAACGCCGCATGCGCGGCAACGAACGCAAGCACCAGCACAACCGCGCCATCAAATCCAACTTGCGCGGCATTGAAAAAGACTATCGCGCGCTCATCACCGCCGGTAAAAAAGACGAGGCCAAGAAAGCCCTGCCCGGCGTTCATTCCGTCCTCGACAAGGCCGTCAAATCCGGCGTGCTCACCCGCCCGACGGTCAACCGCAAGAAATCACGGCTCGCGGCGGCACTGAACTGATTTCACCTCAAACTTTCATGTAAGCCGGGATTGAAAAATCCCGGCTTACTTTTTTGAAAGCTATGGCTCTAGCGGCGGATCAACTTTGAATCCAGCCATAAATTCTTCCACGGTCAGTCCCTGCTCGTTCAATACCGTGACACGCGTCCACTCTTTGCCTGGCATACCGGCGGCGACAGCGGCGAATTGCGCGGCGACTTCCCTGCGCGACTCTGGCAATGGCCAGTCGTCACGTTGCGCCTGACATTCGGCGCGCAGTTTCGTCCAGTCACGTAGAAATGCGAGTCGCACCGGCAGATGCCCTTGCCGCACCCGCGCCGACAATTCTTCATCGTCCGCCGCCGCTTTCTCAGCCTGCTGCCAGAGACGTTCGGATTCAGCCAGCACCTTGAATGTTCGTTGCGGCGCATTCGTCCGCGTGTAACAGCGCAGATAAAAATTCTTCGACGCGCCATATTGCAGGTCGAGATATTTCTGAACCGGTTTTGCGGCGGCCTTGCCATAATAACCATCCAGGAATTCATGGATCAGCGCTCGATCATCCTGCTGCGGATTCCAGAACAATTGCGCCAGCAGCCAAGCACGCAATTCACCCATTTCGCCGCCATAGTCTTGATACGCGCCTTCGGAAAAAACACCGCGCACATGATATTTCTCGAACAACCGCGCATTCGCGCCGAGCGTGAACCAATTGGGGTGCGGTAACAGATAGTTCGCAAAATCCGTCGTGTAATCCCAGACATAGAGCCGCTCGCAGATTTTCGACCAGCCGGCAAGGTCCGCCAGAAACGCCGCGTTCGATGGATCGTCAAACGGTTTGCGGAAATTACATTCGATGGAACACAGCCGCACGATCACATTCGCCCGGGGCTTCAGTGACTTCGGCGGCTTGCGCGTGTATTGGTAGGCGAAGGTGTCCACCGCGACATCGGGAAATTCCGGCTCAATCTTCCCAGCGATGTAATTCACAAACGCAATCATGCTGCCGGCCGGAGTGCCCTCGGCGTCATCAAGCGCCTGGCAGTCTGGGCATTGACAGGCACCCTGGCAATCGTTTTGCGTCACGGAAACGATCTTTGCATCAGGTGCCGCGCGCAATAGTTCCTTGACCCGCTCGACCACGAAGTCGCGCAACTGCGGGTTCGACAAACAAAGCTGCGCGTTCTCGTGCGTGCGCCGGCCGTTGATGAGACTGAACCATTCTGGGTGTGCGGCAAAATATTTTTCCGGCGGCACCAACGCGTAAAACGTGTGGGCGAAGCCCTGGTACGTGATGCAGCCGCCCAGTTCCTTTGGAAATCGGCGGCATCCCGCCATTCACGCTATTACGCGCCTTCCACAACGGATCGAACCCGGCAAAACCAATACGGCTCGCGATATTCGAATGCCGGCTGACGGCGCATGTCCAAATTAGGCACACGCAAGCTGGTCTGATGTGGAATGTTCGTGGCCCATGGCGTCCACCAGCGCACGCCGCATTGCTCCTGCAAAAAACGATACACGGCATACAGCGTCCCGCGCGGGCGACCGCCGGCCAGCAGCAGGGTTTGTCCCTTGGACCGCATGACAAATTCCTCCGGCCCAAGACTGGAAAAATCAATTTCGGAAACAGCTTTGAAGCGAGCACACCCTGGCCGATGATGATGGCATTCTTCGGTGCGAAGGCGGGATTAGTTTGAATCTCAAATTGCGCGCCGGTCATCTGATTCAGATGCAACGCGAGTTCCGCAACGGCAGATTGTTCGGCGACAGTGGCCCCGGCTTGTTGCACAATGATACAACGGGGCTTCCCCTGCCCGGCAATAACCATTTCGCCCCGGGCAAGCGCGCCACTGGTGAAAATCAAAGCCATCAGCAGCAAGAGCTTCATGTAATGGCGCGATGAATTTTCCCGCGACAAGGCTGTACCTTGGAAGCGTTAAATGTTCGTGGATTGCCAAGAGTTTTGTTGAGTTCAACCGCTTCTTCGGTGAGACGACGCACTGTGCGGGCGGTGACCTTGTCGCCTTCGTGCAATTCCATCGTGGCCATCTCATATTTACCGCCAGGCTTCAGACGCGCGTCAATCTCGCGAAGCCGCTTTCCTCGCCAAAAGCCGAACAGGACACGCTGTTCTTCGGCGCGGATGAGAAGCACCGGTCCATCTGAAAAGTAAACGAGGTGCCCCCATTTGATGACCTCGGCGAGGTTTACACTGGTGAGAACGGCCCTGCGTAATTTCCCGACCATGAGGCGCTGCCAGCCGGAGAGCGCGGCGACATATGCGTCGGGATTTGGAGCAGGGTGTTGATTTTTTCATTACTGTCGCCGTTGACGCACTGGCCACATGGAAGTGGCCGTGCATTTCACTTCGCAGCCAGGGCATTTTTCACGGCCCACGTCTAATGCATCACCGCGCAGCCCCTTGCCAACGATGATCCCATCACGATCCAAAGATAACTCATGGGAATGCTGTGCACACGGTATTGCTTGGCAAGCTTGTTATCCCAGCCTTTTGCCGTCGAAATACTGTGGCCACGTCATTCCCTGTGACGTTGTGAAAGTCGCCACCCGCCCTCGGATCATCATCCAAACTGATTCCAATGACATCAAAGCCCGACGAATTATATTTCTGATACGCGGCAATCACGTTGGGTATTTCCGCCCGGCAGGGACCGCACCACGTCGCCCAAAAATCTATCAACACCACTTTGCCTCTCGAAGCGGTCACGGACAGCGGCACGCCATTCATTGCCGTTTCATTGAAACTTGGAAATTTTTCACCGACGGCCAGACCCTCACGAACAAACCGCGTCGTCTCCCGGCTCGTGTCCGGCGGATGAATCGTGGGCTGGGAGGCGAGCTGCACTTGATACTGTGCATTCGCCTGGGCGCGCGCCTTTTCCAATGCAACCGGCCTCGGCGGCATCGTAGTGAAAATGCTTTTGAAGGGCTGGATCGAGCTTGCTTAACTTGGCATTGCCCATCCCCCGCTTCCGAAATGAAATAGATGTCCCCCGCCGTGACCTTGGTCACCGTCACATTCGTGAACGTTACGCTGCCGACCTTGAGGAACGGCAGATGTTCATCTGCGTAAGATGTGAGCACTGTAAGAAACAAGGGTAAAATGATTTTAAAAGCGCATGATTCATTTATCCAAATTGAATCCATTACGTCAAGTCGAGCCATTGCTGGGCGGTGTCCTAATTTGGATTTTCAAAAGCAAATGGCTTCGTTTATGCAAGTTTGAAGTATGGAAGTATAAAACTAAGTCAGCTAATTTGTAGTCACTGGCGCAAGTTCTCCGCGATGGAGGCTGGCCGGATACAAAAACAATGCTTTCCTTTCCGGGATTTCGGCAAAGCAGATGGAGCAGGTATAAATATTTGCCCTCTGCCAAATCCTATAACGAGACCATTTTTCCCTATGAAAACTCCATTTACCTGAACCACATCTGGTCGTTTATAGATGACCTGAAAAACAGGGAGGAAATCTTCATCTACAATCTCAAAGGCGTTCAAGTTATAGTTCCTATCCCAAGTTGCTGGAATGAATGCATCCAAGTTCTCATTCATAAGAATTGGCTGTTGATTTGTGGCGAGCCCAACCGGAATCGGAGCATGAATATAAAGCCGGTTGTTTCTGATCTCCGCATCTATTTTAAAACCCTCCCTTCCTTTTCCAGAAAGGTCAATCATGGCAACGCCTCCTTCCGGGGTTCGAGTCATAAAACTCACATTCGAAAATGGCTTAATTACCAAATTGGAAACCGCATAATCAACTTCAATTCCAATCCCCAAAATAATGTGAACATTTTGACAATCTTCAGGCAGCTCCGGCGGTTTCCAAGTTCCATCATTTAATCTGTAGAAAATGAAAATAGAGAAACCAATTAGGACAAAAGAAACGGCGGCGCAACCAATTGCATGGAACGGAAGAACTTTTAAATTATACCTAAGAACTTCATAAACTAAAATCGATATCGCTATTACTCCAATCGGAATAAGTAAAAATTCAAGCCACCAATCATGCCAATTTCCCTTCAATCCAGAAATGACCGTGGCTGCGGCGACCGCCACAGTAAAAATCCAAGGACCAATAAGTTTTCTGGGTTTGATATCCTCATGGTTGCTTGCACCTCTGCCCTGCTTGGCTTTGTGGCTGGATGCCTTTGTTGTGGGATTTTCAGCCATTTGTAATGATAAATCGCCTAATGTTTTATAATTGAATTATCAGAATATGGAGACAAATTTTGATCAATGGGTGCGTAAGTTAAATGGCAAACTTGGCGTTCCTTACAATCGCAGATTGGGAGTCCGAGGCTCCTCGCATCCACTCAATTATGACGCTGATTTATCACTCCCCGCAGCGGATAGCAATGCTTTCCGTATCCACTCGGACAAGCAACAGAATTTTCATGATGCCAGGAAACGAATCGCCATCAATCACTTATGGCTGTGCGAAAAAGTGGAAAATAAAATCGTTAAAAGGATAACCGCCACCAAACCCAGGCCGGCCATCGCCAGACGCCGGTGTTTCGAGAACATCTTCAATGACGCAACCAGCAGCAGGATGATCAACCAGAAAAACATCATGGCCAGCCAAGCCTGCCAAAGATCAAGAAAGGACAAATCTACAAACTGGCCGACCAGAAAGAGAGACAAGACGACAATTTCCAAGGCAATCAAACATTTTTGATGCAGCCTGTCGGTAGCAGTAAAATTTATTTTATGGTGCCCCATTTCATAATGGCGGTGGTTGTGAGGGTTTCCTGCACCAAGGTAAAATTCCTGAAAAAGACAGCGCCAATGACGACAGAAAAGAAATTGCAAATGAACCCAGCAGAATCGCCCCGATATGATGTCTGACGAAATCTTCTCCGGCCTGTCTCCCCACATCGTATCCTTCTTGCGCGTTTTGAGCGCCTGCACCGGCCATTGCCCCAGATATCGCCCCGCCAACGATACAAATGCCGAAATACATAACGACAAAGAAAAAGACAAACAATACGATCGAAGTAGCCATGCGTTTTAGCAGTGTCATAAATTTAAACGCGGTTGAGCAGCCCAAGGAAACAAGCTGAACCACCGCCGCCCAACCTGACAATTCAGGTCGCTCCTTTTCTACAGCAGATTTAACCCTCCGAAGCCGATTCCCGTCAATTCTAAAAACAATGGGTGATCATCTCTTTCTTATCCCTGAACTCCGTCGAACCGGGTGTTAAATTCATTTGCACAATACCCCTCGAAAGAGGGATGGAACAATACTTGGATGATTGTATCATTACTTAAATCAACCCCGAAAAAAGTTTGTGAAATAATTGTCCACGCAATCCATTTCCACCCCAAATCCCAACACCAATCCGACAAAGTCCCACCCCTATGAAAAATATAACTGTTCATCAGATGCTGGCTTATCCTGCGGTTCATCCCCGCTCCAGCTGGACAAATTTTTCTTTATCACTGCTGGCCGGTATTATTGTTACTGCCGGTTGCCTGCTGTCCGGCGGTCTGGCGCAGGCACAGGTGAACCTGCTGAAGTTCGAATTTGAAGATGCCCCGGGCACCACCACTGCGAGCGACACCGGGCTGGGCGGCGTAAATGTTTCCCTGTTGATGCAGACCAACAACGGCACGCCCTTTGATGGCCATGGCGCGGTTGGTTCCGGAGTCATGGGCGCTGCGAACGGCAACCGGGCGTTGAATTTTTCACAACCGGCCGGCCAGGGTGTTGCGGGACCGGTGGCGTGTACGACCAATGCTTCCCTCGGTTTTGGAAACATCACGGCCTTCACTGCCACCATGTGGTTTAAGCAGGATTCCCTGTTGCCGGCAAACATTGGTCAGCGCATGTTCCTCTTGGGTGACAGTGCCACCCTTACTGACTTTGGTGTCGCAAATAGCATTACACTGAAGTTTCAGACCGCCAACCAATTGTATCTGGGAATCAACACGACAGCGACCTTTACCGGGCAGGCCACTTTTTCCTCCAATTTGCCCACCAATAAATGGCTGTTCATTGGAATAGTCTATAATGGCACCAATGTGATGTTTTATCAGGGCAGTGACACGGCTTCGGCGAACTTGATCAGCACCACTTCCGCTCCCGGTTTGACCGTTGGATTTGGCAGCAACGGCGCCCTTTTTCTCGGAAACCGCAAGGATCGTGGTCGTTGTTTTGATGGGCTGATTGATGACTTCCGCTTTTACAGTGGGGCCGGTTCGGCAAGTTTCGTCGAAGGCGTCCGTTCGGAATTAGCGCCCCTGCCAATCATTTCCAGTGTCTATCCCAGTGGCACGATACTGTTGCAAGCCACGAACACTCTTTCTTTCAATGTAAGTTCACCCAGTGCAGTCAATCTTACGAACGTTGGCGTTGTTCTTAATGGCGTCAATGTCTCGTCGCAATTGCAATATGTGACCAATGGCACTCCTGGCACTTCGACGAACTTGAGCGTCAGCTATGGCAACCTCCAGCAGAACATTGCCAATACTGTTGTGATTACTGTCGCGGATGCCAATGGGACTGGAAACACCTACAGCGGAAATTTTGACACCTTTAGCCCGGCAAATTTCATATGGGAGGCCGAAGAGTTTGATTTTAACAGCGGCACGTACATTGATAATCCCGATTATACTTCATCCGCAACTCCAACCAGTTATTACGGACTGGACAGTGTTAACGGAGTTGACACTTCCAAAGGTGCCAGCGCGGGTGCGAATGCCAGCGATTATCGTGCAGGTGCAACGGATGGCTCAAGGACTCAAACGCCGGCAAGCTCTGATTTTCCCCGTCAGAAATTCCTCGACCTCGCTGCCTTGGATCCGGCGGTGGTTGATCATGTTGTTGGAAACTGGTCGAGCGCCGAATGGCAGAATTACACCAAAACCTTTCCCGCCGGCACCTATAATGTTTATGCGCGGATATCAAGCGCATCCAGCGGCATAATTACACTTTCCCAAGTGACCAGCGGACAGGGAACTTCCAGCCAGACAACCACAAAACTGGGAACATTTACTGTCACCGGAACCAGTCTCACGAGCTATCAATGGGTGCCGTTGAAAAACAGTCTGGGAGTTCCGGCCGTTGTGAATTTGACAGGACTGAATACAGTGCGGTTGACCTCCGGCGGCGGGGCGAACGCAAACTTTTACATGCTGGTCCCGGTCAACGCCAATCTTCCGACCATCAGCAATGCATATCCAAACGGACAGGTGCTGTTTCAGTCAACAAACAAGCTGGTTTTCACGGCCAGTTCGGCGGTCACCACCATCAATACGGCCAATATCATTGTGACCTTGAACGGAACCAATGTCTCATCGAGTCTTGTATTCAACGGTTCACCATCGAGTTGGAACGTAAGTTACACCGGCTTGCTCCCAAGCCAGACTTACAATGCGAATATCAGCGTGACGGACGTCAATGGCAATGTCATTAACGCCGCATTCAAGTTTGACACGTGGAACCCCGTCTTCCAAGTCGAAGCAGAAGATTTTGATTTCAGCAGCGGCCAGTACATTGACAATCCGGTGCCGACCACCGGGCCGGCTGCGAACAGTTATTTTGGACTGGTAGGCACGGCCGGAATTGATGAATTCATCGGCAATGCCGTGCCACCTTATGCCGGTGCCAATCCGGCCAACTATCGCAACACCGATCCGGTCGCGACCACGCCGGTCACGGATGCTGCACGCCAGCAATTCATCACGGCCAATGCTTCTGATTACAATGTCGGATTCCTTGGGCCGTTCTACTGGCAAAATTATACGAAGACCTGGCCGGCCGGCACTTACAATGTATATGTCCGCGCGGCTTCGGGTGCTGTCAATCCGCCAACATCCATCTGGCACTTGATCAAGTAATTGGTGGCTGGGGAACCACGGCTCAATTCACAAAGCCGGTCGGCTCCTTCGTCATTCCGACGAGTGGCGGCTACTCCGCCTATTTGTATGTGCCGCTCATCGACCAGTTCGGCAATTACGCCAATGTCACCGTGGGTGGCACCAATACCTTCCGGGCGACGTTTGCCAAGAGTTTTGGAACAAACTATCCGGGCGAGTTCGGACTCAACATCAACTTCTACATGTTAGTTGCTCCGCGGACGGATCTGCCACGGGTTGATGGAGTGTTTCCGAACAACTTGGTTCCTTTGCAGGCCACCAACACGTTGACATTCATCGCCAGTTCGGGCTATGGGATTAACACTACCAACATTCACCTTACCTTGAATGGTGTTGATGTGTCGGCGGGCTTGGTGTTTACCGGATCATCAACGAGCTGGAATGTGAGCTATCCCGGCCTGTTGCCCGGTACGTTTTATACGGCGGTCATCACGATCACGGATGGCAATAATCAAATCAAAACGACCACGGCGACTTTCAGCACGGGATTCAATCCGAATGACTTCATCTGGGAGGCGGAAGATTATGATTTCGATCCGAACCTCAGCCCGGTTCCAAACGGCAGCGGCCTTCGTTACATTGACAATCCGGCGCCCACTTCGGCTGCGGCGGGCAACAGTTATTTCAATCAAGCGGGTGATTCATCGGGAACAGGGATTGATTACTCCTCGGTTTTCAGCCTGACCGCTCCGGGCACTTACCTTTACCGGCCGTTGGATTATATCTCCACCGAGGTCACCTCCGATGTGGCCCGGCAGAAATATATCAATGCCCAGATGCAAAACATGAATCCGGCCATCGCGGACTATGACATCAATTTCTGGGCGACGAACGGCTGGATCAATTACACCCGAACCTTCCCGGCCGGCAACTTCTACCTGTACGCACGGCTCTCGGCCGCCACGGCTTTCAATGTGCAGTGCGCCATTGTCACTAATGGCTGGGGCACCATCTCCCAGCAGGTGCAATATCTGGGTACGTTCCGGGGAACCAACACCAGCTTTGCCAACTGGCAATATGTACCGCTGGTGAACACCAACACCGGCACGCCGGTGGTGGTTTCATTAGGCGGAACCAACACCCTTCAACTAACAGGTGATTACAAAGCGAATGCAAACTTCTACGAACTCGTGCCGATTGTGCAGACAGTCAACCTGGCCGCGTCGTTGAGCGGGGGGAACATCGTGCTGTCTTTCCCGACGCAAGGCGGCAGCACTTACAAGATATATTACAAGACCAACCTGACGGATCCAACTTGGACGCAGTTGGGAAACGCGGTGTCGGGCAATGGTTCCATCATGACCGTGCCTGATGCGATCAGCGGCGGCACACGTTTCTACCGGTTGATGATTCAATGACGGGTAAATCATGAACCCTGATTGCCGCCGCCAATTTTTGGCGGCGGCAAGCGGTTGTCAGTTACAACGGATCATAAAATTATGAATACAGCAGCACCAGAATTTCCAAAGATGGCAAATGGTAAACAATCTTCACGTCAAGCCGGACGGAATCGCAAAAGCGGTTTCACCTTGATTGAACTTCTCGTGGTCATAGCCATCATTGCCATTCTCGCGGCCATGCTGCTTCCCGCCCTGGCAAAGGCCAAGGAACGGGCCAAGCGTATCCAGTGCCTTAACAATTTGAGGCAGATTGGAATCGGCATGACAATTTATGCTGGTGACAGTGATGACAAAGTTGTTGTGGCCCGGCCGGATGCCTTTGGTGGACCTGCTTTTAACCAACTTGCCTTGAATCCATTGGATGCAGCCGCAGCAAAATCAGTGGGTTTGACTGTTCAAACAAATGGTCCAAGTATATGGGCCTGTCCCAGTCGCGAGAAATTTGCCGTAATGTTTAGTGATGTAAATAATCAATGGGATATTGGTTATCAATACTTCGGCGGCATTACCACATGGCGCAATCCGGTCTATACCGGGCCAAGCTTTAGTCCTGTGAAGCTTTCCAAGGCCCAGCCGTATTGGTGTCTTGCAGCAGATCCCGTTGTTGCCCCGGATGGAATATGGGGATCTGTCCCTACGAATCCCGCAGATGAACCCCCCCTCTATGTAGGCTTGCCAACGCACAAAAAAGGCCAGCAAAATTTTCCGGCTGGTGGCAACCAGGTTTTTTCTGATGCCTCAGCACAATGGTATAAAATTGAAGAGATGCGTTACCTTACGAGTCTAAAGGACACAAGGAATTGTTACTTTTATCAGGACAGAAGGGACTTCACCGGAGCGCTGCTTGTGAAAATCGATTCAGGCGCCATGATTCCCAAGCCATAACCACGGTTCCGTTCCTGAATTCATCTTGAATTGTTTGAGAACAAATCAAAAAGATAATGTCCTCATTTTTACTGAAGCAGATTCGGTGGCCGTCGGTGATTCCAGTTTTACAGCGTCTGGTCTTGACTGCCGTCATTTGGTGCCCCTGCCTTGTCCGGGCAGACTGGCAACTCTATTGGAGCGACGAATTTGACGGTAATTCCATCAACGCAAACAATTGGACCTTCGACATCGGCAATGGTTCGGGCGGCTGGGGCAACAACGAACTGGAGTATTATACCAGCCGGCCGGAGAATGTTTATGTCAGCGACGGTCTTCTTCACATAGTCGCCAGGCAGGAATCTTACGGCGGCAGGAATTACACGTCTGCCAAGTTAAAGACTTCGGGCTTGTTCAGCAAAAAATATGGCCGCTTTGAATTCCGGGCCAAGTTGCCGCAAGGCCAGGGTTATTGGCCGGCGCTTTGGATGATGCCACAAAATTCGGCTTATGGCGGCTGGGCCTCCTCCGGGGAGATCGACGTGATGGAAAACAAAGGCAGGCTTCCAGCCAATGTGCTGGGCACCATTCATTTTGGCGGGACCTGGCCCAACAATGTTCATTCATCAGGACCATCCTATAATTTTCCGGCTGGGGATTCAGTTACAAATTTTCACACATACGCCGTGGAATGGACAACCAACGCAATCCGTTGGTATGTCGACGACCATTTATTTCAGACCCAGACGAGTTGGTGGAGTTCGGGTGGTTCGTATCCGGCGCCATTCGATCAGGCGTTCTACATTATCATGAACCTCGCAATCGGTGGAAATTTCGATGGAAACCCCGATGGGACTACAATTTTTCCACAAGAAATGCAGGTGGATTACGTGCGGGTTTATAATCTGGTCACGGTCCCGCCGCCACCGCCCGTACTTAAATTGAAGTTCGCCTTCGACGATTCTCCCGGTTCCACGACAACGACAAGCGACACCAATGATGCTGCCGCCGGTGTCCGGCTTCAGATGGCGAATGGAGCTGGTGTTGGTTCGGATTATCATGGTGCTACCAATTCAGGCGTCGTGGGAATGTTGAATGGCAGCCGCGCCTTGGACTTTACGTTTAACGGAACAAGCCAGCCCGGCACTCCCGGCCCGATCGCGGCGGCAACCAACTCAAGCCTTGGCTTTGGGGTCGTGAGTAATTTTGTGGCTACGGTCTGGATCAAGCAAAATGCCCAGATGGCGAATGGGGCAAACATCGGTCCGCGCATCTACGTCATGGGTGCCGGCAATCCCGCTGACGCTGGTGCAAATAACAGCATCGGGTTAAAGTTTCAGAGCTCAAGCCAGCTTTATTTTCAAATGGGCGGGGTTACTACCACCGCTTCATTTCCCGCCAGCCTGCCGACGAATATATGGCTGTTCATCGCGGTCGTTTATGACGGCGAGAATTTGCGGATCTACCAGGGGACGGACACCAATCCGGCCAGCCTGATCAGCAACACCGCAGTAACCACGAATATCAATTTCGGTGCAAGCGCGGCTCTTTATATTGGCAATCGTCAAGACCGCCAGCGTTCATTCAACGGATGGATTGACGGGTTCCGATTCTACACCGGTGTCGGCGATGCGAATTTCTTGGAAAGCATCCGCCAGCTTGCCCTTAGTCCCGCCAACATACACATCCAGACCGGCGTCAGCAGCCTTCAACTCGTCTGGCCGACAGGAACCCTTCAGTCAGCCACCAATGTTTTTGGTCCTTGGAACGACCTTAGTGGAGTTGTTTCACCCTACGATATTATCACCGCCGGACCGCAGCAATTCTACCGGATTAAATTTCAATAATGACTACGATGCGAATTTATAGACGTTACATGTGCGCCTCGCTTGCCTTGCTGTCAATTTTCAGCCTGGCGCTTTCTTCATTGGCCCAAACCTACATGCCGCCCGCGAGCCACCGGACAGATGTTGTGTTGGATGCTGGTTGGAAATTTCTTCGACAGGACACGGCTGGCGCGCAAAACACCGTTTTCGACGATTCATCGTGGACCAATCTAAGTTTGCCGCATATTTGGAACAATCTTGACGGACAGGATGGTGGGAATAATTACTATCGCGGTATTGGCTGGTATCGGCTTCATTATTCTGCCGATGCGGGTCTCACCAACCGCCAGTTCTTTCTCAAATTCGATGGCGCGTTTTCCGTGGCAGATGTTTATGTGAACGGTAATTATCTAGGGCAGCATCAAGGCGGATTTGCCGCGTTTGTCTTCGATGTGACGCCTTATGTTAATATAGGTGGCGACAATCTCATCGCAGTGAAGGTCAACAACGCTTTCAATACGAATATTCCTCCGCTCACGGCGGATTTCACATTCTTCGGCGGTTTATACCGTGATGTTCATTTGCTGGTCACTGATCCGGTGCAGATTTCACCTTTGGATTATGGTTCGCCCGGAATTTATCTTAAGACCACCAGCGTCAGTTCCAATTCCGCCAATCTTCAAGTCACCACGGTCGTTTCAAACTCGACCGCATCGGCGCAGACTGTAACTGTTCGCACCGTTGTCACTGATGCGGCAACGAACATCGTCACCACCTTGACCAACATCGTGGTAATACCCGCAACCACCCGCTCAAACGTGGTGGCGGCCACGGTGATTGCCAGCCCGCATTTGTGGAACGGTCTGGCGGATCCATATCTTTATCAGACATTCACCGAAATTTACAACGGGACAAATCTCGCCGACATGGTTTCACAGCCCTTGGGATTCCGATGGTTCAATGTGGACCCGACCAACGGCTTTTTCCTTAATGGCCGGCACTATGATCTGCACGGCGTGAGCATGCATCAGGACTGGCTGGACCGTGGCTGGGCGATCGGGAGCGCAGAACGGGCCGCAAATTTTGCGGTGCTCAAGGAGATGGGCGCCACGGCGTTGCGGCTGTCGCATTACCAGCATGATGAGGAAAACTATCAGCTTGCCGACCGGAATGGCATCGTCCTTTGGAGCGAAATCCCGGTCATCAATTACATTACCGAAGCCCCGGCTTTCTATGCCAACTGCAAACAACAGATGACCGAGATGATCCGTCAGAAATACAATCATCCGGCCATCGTCACCTGGGGTTTGTTCAATGAGATCACCCTGAAACCCGGTCCGATTGCCACCAACCTGGTCAACCAGCTCGCGCAACTGGCCGCGCAGGAAGATTCCACGCGGCCTTCCGTGGCGGCGGCAAATTCAAGCGACAACGACCCGACCACCGTGTATTCCCAGCTGCTGGCCTTCAATAAATACTTCGGCTGGTATGATGCCGCGCTGGCTGATTTCGGTCCTTGGGCGGATAACTTCCATGCAAATCATCCGAACCGTTGCATGGGCATCAGTGAATTTGGCGCCGGCGCAAACATCTACCATCACTCGGAAAATCCGGTGACCGAACCGGCCAATGCCGGTCCCTATCACCCCGAGGAATATCAAAATCTTTATCATGAGTCCCATTGGATGCAGATGAAGGTGCGTCCATATTTGTGGTGCAAATTCATCTGGAATATTTTTGATTTCGCGGCGGACGCACGCAGCGAAGGCGGCATCGTCGGACGAAATGACAAGGGGCTGGTGACTTATGATCGGCAGATTCGCAAGGATGCGTTTTATTGGTATAAGGCCAACTGGACGACTGAACCGATGGTGTATATCACTGGGCACACATTTACCAACCGGTTGACGAATGCGATCACGGCGAAGGTTTACGCCAATTGCGATTCGGTCGAAATTTCACTGAACGGCACATCGCTCGGCAGTCTGGCCAGCACGAATTGTATTTTTACCTGGCCGATGACATTGCAGCCCGGCACCAATTTTGTCCAGGCCACCGGCACGAAAGATGGAACAAACGTCACCGATTCATTGATCTGGATGATTCCGATCCCGCCACCGGGCGCGGCCATCATCAACCCGCAAACCCCCACCATTTATTTGAACGACGCCAATGCCACATTGCCCTTGTCCGCCGTTGCCATAGACAATCAGTCGAATTCTCCACCACTGTTGACCTTCAATTGGAGGCAGGTCAGCGGGCCGGGCACGGTCACTTTTGGCGACACCAACGCCTTGAACACAGCCGCAAATTTCAGCGCTAATGGGGTTTACCAACTGGCGTTTCAAGCCATCAAAGGAGCAACCATCACCACCGCCGGATTAATTGTTGTTGTCGGCGGTGTGCCGTATGGGCCTTCCCAGAAGTTGCGCTTTACCTTTAATGATTCGGGCACCGGCACGACCACGCCAAGCGACACCAGCGGGGGTGGAGTGAATGTTCCTTTGCAAATGATCAGCAAAACCGGTGGCACCACCAACCTTCATGGATCGGCAAATTCCGGTGTCGGAGGATTGACCACCGGCAGCCGGGCTTTGAATCTTTCCTCGAATCTGACACAAGGCGTGAGTGGAAATTTCGTCGCTACCACCAATGCTAGTCTTGGTTTCGGAGCGGTCACCAATTTTGCCGTGACGATGTGGTTCAAACAATCAGCCTTGCTGGCAGGAATCATTGGACCGCGCATGTTCATTTTAGGCAACAGCACGAACACAGATTGTGGCACGGCCAATAGCATCGGCATGAAGTTTCAGGATGCGAGCAACTTGTGGTTCTTCGTCAACACCATCCAGGCCACGGCTTCGTTCAGCACACCCTTGCCCGTCAACAGTTGGATTTTTATCGCCATGGTTTATGATGGCAACAACGTCATGCTTTATCAGGGCACTGATTTGGCGCCAGCCAGGTTGATCAGCACAACCGCGACTGCCGGTCAGATGATTCTACTCGGGAGCGCCGCATCTTTATTTCTTTGTAACCGTTTGGGTCGTGACCGTGATTTCGCCGGTTGGATTGATGACTTCCGGTTTTACACCGGTGAAGGAGGCGACTTAAGTTTTGTTGAAAGTGTTCGCCAGGATGCAGCCGGCCCAGGAGGCTTGGCAGCCACGCCCGGGAACCACCAAGTTACGTTGTCATGGAATGCCTTGTTGGGAGCGTCCGGTTATAATGTCAAACGTTCGACCACCAGCGGCGGCCCATATAACACCATTTCGACAACGGGAACAGTTACGGGGACAAACTACATTGATACAACAGCGATTAATGGCATTACTTACTACTATGTGGTTTCGGCGGCGACATCCATCAGCGCGGCGGCTGAAACTGCCAATTCTCCAGCGGAAGTCAGCGTGACGCCTGTCGCGCCCGTATTGGTGTCCATACAGACAGCGGGCGACCATTTCATCATCAACTGGCCGAGCGGTATTCTTCAGTCCGCAACTAATATTATGGGGCCGTGGACCGACCTTAGTTCAGCCACGCCACCTCAAAGTCTCATGCCCACTGAATGGCAGCGATTTTACCGGGTCAAGCTGCAATGATGAAGTCATCCCGGGTGAACAATGTTCAGGACGCCACAGATTAACAGATGAATCGCAAGTGTGAGATTTCTACTGAAAATATTCTGGACTTTATCCGGCCTGAAACCCGTAATCTACCCATCGCCCGAACACAAAAAATAACAGGCCGGATGCCTCTGGGGCCGCGATTTATTTCCGTCCTTGAGTTATTGATTTTGTGCATTCTCATGATCCACGCGTCGGCTGTTCTGGCGCAGCCGTCTGGCGAGCTTTTGACCAACGCCGTGGATGTCATTTCACTTCCACCGGAAAAGGCTTCTGACTCCATCAAGGTATCGGTGACCGGCGTTGTCACCGCCGCCGACCCGGCATTAAAGGGAAGATTCTTCGTCCAAGACGCAACGGGCGGGGTGTTTGTGGACAACGTGAACGGCCGGCGTCCCGAACCGGGTGATCTGGTGGAAGTTTCTGGAATTACTTACGTTGGCGCTTATGCTCCGACAATCACCGCGCCCAACGTGCATAAAATCGGAACCGCTCCGTTACCGGCGGCAAAACCGGTTTCCGTCGAGCAGTTGATGTCGGGTGCCGAGGACAGCCAACGGATTGAAATCACGGGAATTGTTCGCGACGCGCGGGTGGATGGTTCACGGCTGGCCATTGATCTTGTGGCTGGCGGCTATCGTTTCCGTGCCTATGTAAATGTTCCTTCTGACTTTCAACCTCAAAAATTGATCGGCTCGCAACTGGTCATTCGCGGCACCGCCGCCGAAGCCCACAACCGGTCGTTGCGCCAGTTGATCATTGTTGAGATTTACATTCCAAGCATGTCGGATTTGGTGGTTGAAACCCCGGAGTCGGTCAATCCTTTCAATAAACCTCTGATACCTCTCAACAAACTGGCGCAATTTCGCCGGGACAATTCACTGGCCAAACGGGTTCATGTCCGGGGCGTTGTCACGGTTCAAAAGCCCGGCGAATATGTATTTCTCCAGGATGCGAGCGGCGGGCTTCAAATTCAAAACCGGCAGCCCGGCATCTACTCGCCGGGTGAGGTGATCGAGGCGGTTGGTTTTCCGAGCTTTGAAAATTACCTTCCCGTATTGCAGGATGCGGCTTTTCAAAAAACCCAGGAGCCGCCGGTTCCTGTGAAACCGAGGCCCGCTTCGATCGAGGAATTGCAAAACGGGCTTCACCATGCGGAGTATGTTTCAGTTGTCGGCAAGTTGATCGAACGAACGGTCAAACAGGGCAGCCGCGCAAAAACTGCCAAATCGGACACCACCACCGTTCTGGTTTTGCAAGGCACGAATTTCACCTTCACGGCGGAAGCCGACGATATGCGCGGCCAGTCGTCTTTGGGAGCAATCCCGATCGGCAGCATTCTTGAGGTGAGCGGAATTTGTCTGACGGAGATCGACAGCGACGGCAAACTGCGCGCCTTCCAGATTCTGATGCGTAGTCCGGAAGATGTTCGGGTCATCAGCAAGCCGAGCTGGTTCACGCCCAAACGTCTGTTGATCGGTTTTTCCACCGCCTGCCTGGTGTTGATCCTGATCGGGAGCTGGACCGTGATGTTGTCGCGGAAAAATCTGGTCTTGAACTTTCTGATTCGCGAACGGGAAAACGCCCAGAAAGAATTGCAACTGGCCCACGACCAGCTTGAGGAGCGCGTCAAGGAACGGACGGATGAATTGAAATTCCAGATCACGGCGCGCAAGGAATCGGAGCTTCAGTTCAAGGCAGTTTTGGCGGAACGGACCCGCCTGGCCCAGGAACTTCACGACACGGTGGAACAGACGCTTACGGGTCTGGCCCTGCAACTGGACACCGCATCCAAGTTGTATGCGCAAAATCCAACGAACGCCTTTGGCCATCTCGAACTGGCCCGCAAGCTGATGTTCCGAAGCCAGACGGAGGTGCGTCAGTCGGTGTGGGATTTGCGCCGGCTCGTGCAGGAGCAGTTTGATCTGGCCAGCGCGTTGCTGGAGAACGCACGGCGGATCACCAGCACGACCAGCATTCATGTGGATCTTAAAACCAAAGGAGAGGTATGCGCCCTGCCGGAGATCATTGAAGAAAATTTCCTGCGCATCAGCCATGAAGCGCTCACCAATGTCATCAAGCATTCAGGCGCAACTTCCGTGAATATCCAGCTTGAGTTTGAATCGCGGCAGGTGACTTTGACAATCCATGACAATGGCCGGGGCTTTGTTCAGCAGGATGCCGCCGGCCCCAACGAAGGTCATTTTGGATTGCTGGGCATTTCCGAAAGAGTCAAGCGGCTTGGCGGGCAGTTTAATCTCGCCAGTATTCCAGACAAAGGAACAACCTTGGAAATTCGAATTTCATTGGATGTAAATCAAGAGGCGCTTTCACCGACGCTCATTGGATTGTGACCAATGCTTGCATGAAGAAACCAGACAAAATCCGCATCCTGATTGCCGACGATCATTATATTGTCAGGATTGGGCTGGTTGCATTGGTGAATACCGAACCGGACATGGAAGTGGTAGCGGAGGCGGCCGACGGTGCGCAAGCCCTTGAACTCTTCGGCAAACACAGTCCCGACCTGGTATTATTAGACATGCACATGCCGGTCAAAAACGGCATTCAGACCACCATGGAGATCCGCTCTCAATTCCCGTCTGCCCGGGTCTTGATCCTGACAGCCTTTGACGGCGATGAGCAGATTCACAAGGCGCTTCAAGCCGGAGCGCAGGGATATGTGTTCAAAAATTCTTCCGGCGAAAAACTCATCCCCGCGTTGCGGGCCGTACTGGCCGGGCAGCGTTGGATTCCAAAAGAGGTTGCCAGCCGTCTCGCGTCCCGGAAATTATTTGAAGAATTAACCCCGCGTGAAGTTCAGGTCTTGAATGAACTGGCCAGAGGGCTGGCGAATAAGGAAATCGCGGACAGCCTCAACATCACCGAACACACGGTGAAGGATCACCTGAAAAATATTCTTGCCAAACTCAGAGTTGCAGACCGGACAGAAGCAGTCACTACAGCAATTCAACGTGGAATCATTCATCTGTAAAACGTCCGAAATGAGCGCGGCCAGTGCAAGCGCATGCAACCCTGCCCATGGCCGTGATAAAACCACTCAGAACGGCGAAAAGCCCGCTGTAAGTCAGGTTGACAGCCCGGTAGGAAGGCGCTGGCTTGAGTTTCATCGCGCTTTGCATATCGGCGGCATGAAGCATGAATTTCCGGCTACACCTGTTGCCAGAACCACCCTCAGGCTTTGCGAAAACGGCGGACGACCATCAGCGCACCGGCACCGGCCAGCACCAACATGGCGCTGGTGGGTTCTGGGACGGGGTTTATTTGGAAGGTATCAAAGCGACGAGTCGCATTGCCAGCACCGGGCTCCTGGTCAGAATACAGCCCGAAGCCGGTGATGGAGCCTCCGGGAAGAGGCGAGGCCAAAGTGCTGCCAAGCACCAGAGAGGTGCCGGGGGTGAAATCCAACGAACTCCAAGCACTGGCGTCGGTGGTCCAATTGAAAGTCATCATTTGTGCACCGGTGTTGAAATTTGCGGCCGACGCCACAGCCACAGTGTTGGCGAACACTGCGGTGGAAGCATACCAGCTACCGCCAATCTGGACGGCAACGCGGAATCCGGGGATGCCAAAGGCACCATTGGCGGAACTTCCGGCGTAGAAAGAGATGTTCTGAATCGGCGTCAAAGTGGGGTCCACGGTGAACTCGGTCGTGTAGGCGATCCAGTTATTCAGGGACGCCCCAGTGCCGCTGGTGAACACCAAGCCATTCGCTTGGGAGAGGCTGGGACCGCCGGCATTGATATTGTCGAGGTTGTTGGGGGCGCCGACGGCGGCAGAGACACCGAAATTGTTTGGGCTCGGAGTGGCTGAGTCTGTGGCGGTTGGCCCCCAGCTCCCAAGCCACCCAACCGTGCTGAGATTGGCATTGCCGGCTGTGTTATTACCAAAGACCTCGCGGTAAATCGGAGTCTGCGCCTGCGTTGTTTGCATCGAGAGCAGGATTGCTCCCACTAATACGGTTGCCAGTTGGGGGATTTTCATATGATTTTATAGGGCAATCTGAATTATGTTTGACCGAAATTTTGGCTCGCCAAATTTCAATTAGGGATTAATTAATTCCAATTTTTACAGGTTTTCTGGAAAACCCGCATCCCTCTTTCGAGGGATAAGCCCGGTGGCAGGCACCACAGCGCCGTTTGGCTCCGACTACTGGGTTAGCCCACAACGATTTCATAGTGGTGATTACGATGGCTTTCTACACCAAGGCAAAATGCCTGAAAAGGAAAGAGCCAGCAATGACACGAAAGAAGTCACGAATGAACCTAATAAAATCGCTGCAATGTTATGCCTGATGAAGTTCGCCCCAGCCCGCGCTCCTGCGATCCAAGCTCAGTGCATGGTTAGGCGTTGCGGATGTTTTCATTGAGATATGTGCTGAACTTAAACGTCCATCAGTAATGCGGAAGCCGCGTTCCGTGCAATGCCGCATCAATGAGCGTTCCGGCGTAGGCATTGGCGACACTTGCTGGCATGGTGAAAGTCATCCCGCGTCGCCAATTTTCGGGAGCTTCAGGATGAACACCGCAGAGGATTACCCAGCCCTTGCCGGACGTTCCTTCGACGATCGCGGGTGTTCCGTCGGGATACTTGCCCACCACCGCACCCCAGCCGGTGAACTGCGGCCCATCCTCCCAGTAATGCTCAACCGCTGGTGTGCCCACACTGGTAATTGGCACGGCGGCCTTGTGGATGCCTCTATTAACTTCCGCGTAAAAGCCGACCCGCACGCCAGCCGTCAGATTCGGACTGTTGGATGTGGCATTTCCTGCCAGAAGCCCTCCCGCGCAGATTCCCAAGTAGTTCAATCCGCCCTGCACGGCATTATGAATGTTCGTGGCTGTGCCCGGCGTCAGGCTGTTGCCGATGGTGATATAGTTTCCGCCGGGAACAATCACCAGCCGATAAGCCATCAGTTGTGCCTCGCTCATGTCGTTCAACTGCTGCGAATTCACAGTCACATATTTGAGACGGCTGTCTTTCAGGACTGCCTCGACCGCCTTAACATCATTGGGGGACGTTCCTCTTCCTTTGAATAGAAGGATTGGAGGAGCATCGTTCGATGCCGGTGGGGCACAGGCCGTCAGAGAAAGCGCGGCGATGCACAAGATGTGTTGGATGCTTCGGATTTTCACGAGATGCGAGCAATGCCTAACTATCCAGGCTCAGCATGGTTAGGCACCCTGCGGTTCTTCCGGTACCCATTCGCGAACGCTCTCTGAGTCATGGCTTTTTGTCTCCCTTAAGCCGTTCGAAGACAAACACGACGTTGGCCGTATCCTTGGTGTTAAAGTCCTTCGGCCGATCACTCTCCACAACCCCAGGGCGCGTCATGCAAACAGTCCACTTGTCACCCTCAAGTTTATAGATGCCATACTGTTTTTTCCCCTTCTGCGCGCCGGTCTCGTGCAGGTTGTCGATTGTCCAGAAGCTCTTTGTGGAATCGACGGTAATCGTCGCTTGATATTCTTCCTGAGGCGACTTGCCGGTCGCTTTGCCGTTGGCAGCGACGATAAACGTGAAGTCCGGGACGCTTTCCTTGGGGAACGGTTGCCCCCCGGCCTCCATGGCCACGGCTTTCCACTTCCCTTCCAAGTCCTTAAGTTCCTTGCTAACATCCTTCGCGTTGTCCGCAAAGAGCACGACCGGCATGACAAGGACGAAGACGAAACCGATAATATGTTTCATGAGTTCTCCTCTGATAGAAAAGTGAATCGCCGAATGACAAAAGCTGAGCCACCGCCAGCTCATGATGTGAACCGTGACGGCGGAACGAACAGAGTTAACCGGCGTTGGCTCCGGCGACTGGTCAGGCCACATCCTTGATAAGTCTGAAATGTTCATAAAAGTATCCTGTCTTCACCGAGAGCATGTATTCCTTGTAGCGTGGTGTGTCGCGAATGTCGAGCGGAACGAGATTGTCATGCAACTCATTATATCGAACCGGCAGGAATCTTACGACAATTGGCTGCGGGTCGGTGGTTTCAGTTACAATACAAACTCGCTCGCCAGCGGTGAGTCTGCAAGAACCGCTGAAGGTGATGGGCGCGGTAAAAAGATACTGAATATACGCGTCGCAACCGTCAATGGCCTCCCAAATCTGGCTTTCACGTGGAAAAGACGCTGGTTGGCTCATGACACAAATTGTGGCCTAACGTAGAAAGCTAAGCCACCGCCGGCTGGCGGCATGAACCGCGACAGCGGAACAGCCAGCGCCCATCGGGATTGGCTCCGGCGACTTGTTAGGCCGCTCAATCATGGATTTGCCATAATCTTTTTTAACTTCTCCGCTTCATCAGAAGGCATCTTCTTGAGTAGGGGCCTCAGAGTCTCATTGCCCACCATCTTCTCGTTGCACATATAAAGCCAGTCAGAAATATCAGCTTCGGGAATCTGAATCTTATCTCCTAACTTTACGCTAGCCACAACCTCCGGGTCGTTGTTAATCGTGCCCATTATCTTGCCATCTTGCCGCCGAATGTCTGTGGCCCAAAAATGCTCCGTGCCCCGCTTGTCCGTAATCTTGACCTTCAGTGCAAATTCGCTCTCGCCATGCTCTGGCTTGTCTAATACCTGCCAGAACTGTGGAAGCGTGTCGCGTGCCTTTGCGATGGCGGCAAGCATTTCCGGGTCGTCGTCTGCCACATTGATAACCTTATCTCGCTTGGAACATGCGGCGAAAAGGGCGAGCCCAACCGTAAGAATAATCAATGCAATCTGTGATGTTCGAATCATAGGGTGATGTGTCAAGCAGCCTAACGACCAAAGCTCAGCGACCCGGCCCGCGGGGGCGTTCGATTGCAACCTGGACGCAATGGCCGGGTTCGCTGCAGCGTATGGTTAGGCGGCATGGTTCTCATCCCTCAATAATCTCATGGCCTAGCAATCTCTCCAACTCAGTAATGCGCACGTCGGTCAGCAACTCAGTGTCACGTAGACGTCTGAAGAAGCGACCTGCCGACTCATCCAAACGCCGCCGCATCTCGCGGGTCTCTGAATCTTTCGTGCTGCGTGTCGTGCGTGTGTCCGCATCCATCCACTTCGGCGAATCAGGATGCTCGCGCAAATAGTCCTCCGTGCCCTGTTTCATGTGCTGGTAACGCCCGAAGTAACCGTCGAGCAACTCGCGACAGTGGCGAACCTCTGATGCCCAAAACTCCGCGTTGGCCGCGTAGCCAGCGAGTCGGTGCGCCGCGAATGGTGCAGCGCGCTCAAGAACTCGCAATAGCGACTCTGTTTGCTCAATGACGTATGACATGATGTGGACGTGCGAACGCCGCCTAACGACCAAAGCTGAACCACTGCCGACGCGCGACGTGAACCGCGACAGCGGAATAACAAGCGCCAACGGCGGTTGGGTCAGCTGTTGAGTATTACACGGCGGACAATTCAGGTCGTTCACAGCCTTTCTAGAGGCAGATTTAGCCCTCGAAAACTTATTCCCGTCAATCCCAAAACAACGGGTGATCATCTGTTATTGAAGCGTATTGCTGCCAACCTTTCACAGCCGGAAGTAGCTTTAAGGGCAAGTGTTTCAGAAAAGGTGGTGCGGGCATGGGAACACGATAAGTTACTTCCAACCGTAGCCCAATGGCAGTTCTTGATGGATATCTTGAACTTGAATTCAAGTGTTGTTCAAAACTAGACTCCGACAGCAGAGTCAGGTGTCGGGTTTTACACAAAAAATGAAATGGGGATCGAATTCCTCTCTCCGCCATTTTTAATGGGAATTACTGAAGGTGATTCCAGAATAGACTCCCGAAATTCAATCTCTTCCTATCCCGACGACCTGACACGAATTGTGCAAAACTTTCGGCTCCATTCAAGGCAGCAGTTCTCGCTATCATCAATTCAGCGAAGGGCCATCACAGAATTGGTCCCGTGGTTAGCGCATGCCGCTGCAATCTGCTCACAACCGGGAACGTCCTTGCCCTTTACATCGCTGCCCCGCGCCCGGACAGGTTGCGTATCAAGCGCATTTCCGTAACTGAGAATGGCGTGCCATCAGTGCGAAAGATGTCATGGAACCAGACCACCGGTTCATTCGTGTAAGGCTTCACCCAGGAGTCCCATGGATAGATCGTATTCGACTTCCCGCTCACCAATCCCCAACTCCACGCGGCAACGTTGAATTCCTTCAATACTGGCAGATTGTTTGTGAAGGTCGAATGATTGCCACGCGCCATGTATTCGGTGCAGAGCACGGGACGGCCAAATTGTTTCAAGCCTTCGATACGCTTCCGCAACTCATCCGGCCCGTCGTAATTGTGAAACGTGATGATGTCCGACTGGCCGAGTGAGAGCCGTTGTATTTCAGTGGGTTTGCCCAGATAATCACCGAGCCATACGCCGGCCGTGACGGGCTGAGATGGCTGAACCTCGCGCGCCCAAGCAAATGTTTTCCTGAGCAACTCTGTTGCGAATTTGACCTTGTCTTGTTCGTCGAGCTCAATCTTGGTGCCATCGCGACCGTAAGCCTGCCGGTTTGGATTGTCTGGTTCGTTGAACAAATCCCAGGCAAGAACGCGCCGGTCATACTTGAAGCGAGTTAGCAGCCCGATAACATATGGCTTCAGCTCTTCCTGTCGTGCCGGCAATTCGAGATACACACGACCAGGCGATTGCACCCAGCCGGAATTGTGCAAACCGGGAACCGGGGCCGGCTGCGGGCCGGGTTTTGGGTTGGGGTTCCAGACGCCGTCGAAGATGACGAACAATGTCTTGATGCCATGCTTGTCGGCTATCTCCAGGTAACTGTCCACGCGCGAATAAAAACCATTGGCATCCTCGCGCCATGGAATGTCGTGCAGAAACACACGCATTGTGTTCATTCCGATGCCCTGCGCGTAGCCCAATTCCCGGTCAATCGTGGCTGGATCAAACGTCTCCGCCTGCCACATTTCAAGCTGGTTGATCGCCGTGCTGGGAACAAAGTTCGCGCCAACGAGCCAGAGTTGTGAGGCATACCAAGCATTGGCCTTTTCGGCTGTCCAACGATCTGACGCAGGGCTTTTGGCTGGCTCCGCCCCTAGCGTGTGTCCGCAAAGCAGGAGGCTTGCTGTAAGAATTTGAAGAAAATATTTCATAAAAAATTTGCAAGGGGTTTATTTCGACGCCGCTTCAACTCCTTCTCATGGATGATTGATGAACGATTCTATTTTGAAATTTCAATCCCTCGTTGCCCCCTCGATTGAGGTTCGATGGGTTTGGGCAGGCGTATCTCATAAACTATCCTATTGCTGAATTCAGAATGTGCTTTTCTGATTATCTTGGTCTGCTGACAAATCGTCATGGGACATAAAATGGCCTCATACAGGTTTTTTCAATACGCCACATTCACCACCTATTTCACCTGCTTGGCGGATTCATTACCGAATGCAGAAACTAGAGCGTCGTATTGCTTGCGCGTGATGGGAAACATTGAACCATGGCGGACCTTGGGCGGCATCTCAAATTTGTTCCAAGCAGGTTGCTGATTTCCGGCCACTTGAAACCACGGGCCGTCGAGTTTATCCGTCACGGACAAGCCATAGGCAACTCCCGGATATTGTTCGTAATAGAGATACCAATCCTTTCCGTTGGGCGATGGAATCAGCGTGGGTGCCTCGCGAAAATTCGGACTCACAGGTGGCCCCGGTTCAGAATAAGGCCCCAGCAGATTGGTAGATTGGCAAATCCGAATCGTTTTGCCGGTGGTCCAATCCAGCGTTGGATAACGCTCGTCTTTAATGATGGCATAATAAGCATCACCCTCTTTTTGAACGATTACGTCAATCGTGGCCATATCCCAAGAAAAGAGTTTTCGTGGTGGTTCAGAAAAAGTCACCAAATCCTTCGATGTGACAAATAGCGTACGCTGGCTGGCCCAATAAGGTTCCGGCAAATCCGTCTTGCCAAGATCGTGCGCCGTGTGCCATGTGAGGAGATATTGTGAACTGGCTTCGTCAAAGAACAGCTTGGGCGCGCCGATTCGTGGCAGGGCTTTGGGATAATCCGGCACGTGTTTCAAATCCGGAACAAAGTCGCCGTATTTTTTCCATGTGATCAAATCGTCCGACACCCAGAAATTAATGGCCGGTGCGTCATCACCACGATTGCCGACTAGATAATAACGGCCGTCATGCCCTTTGCAGATGCTGGCATGACCGTGGTATTCCTCAAAAACCCGCTTGCCACCGTTGAGCATTTCCCAATGCAAACCGTCCAGACTGACGCTGTAATAAAGACGGCCATAGTCACCTTGCATCATGTGGGCGAAAAGGTAGGCTTCATATTTCGGCTTCTCGCCGGGGCCAACCTGTCCGGGAGGATCGGGCATTTGGGCTTTGGCCGATCCGGTCAGAATCAGGCTAGCCACCAGGCACCAAACGGTGTTTAAGTAAATTTTCATGGTCCTAACAATACCCGGTAGTAACGCTGTTGAAAATCGAGCAAAGCCGGATCGGCAAATTGGAATGGCAGCGCAACGGGATTGGTCGTCAGCAACAACTGCCAGTCGCTCGAAAGGTTTGTAGTGGCATAAATAGAATAGTCCGGTCCGGCGCTGCCGTTGATGGCAAATTGAAATTTTCCGGTGACAACAGCCGGCGATGAAAAAGTCGGCGTGATTGGATGCAGAACGACCACCGAAAAACTTTGCGTCGCACTCATCGCCGGCGTGCCGTTGTCGGTGACAGTCACAGAAAAAAGATTTGTCGAAGGCGATTGCGAAATTACTGGCCGCCACTTGATCAAACCATTCGTCGCATTGATGGTTGCGCCCGCTGGTTGCGCGGCAAGACTCCACGTCAGAGTTTGTGGAGGGACATCGGCATCGGTCGCGGAGTTCGTCACAAGTAATGTTTGTCCGGCGACAATCATGACGTCGGCAATTGGCGTCAAAACCGGCGGCGCGTTGATTGGGAACGGGCCGCCCGTCAAAGCAGTGATGGCCATTTGCATCCGGCGCGGGTCGGGCTTGAGAATTTTACGGTCGAATGTGAGCAGCCCTGCGAGTTCAATTTCAACATCGCTGATTTCCGTATAAACTGCCGCGCTCAATCCGTGATTTTGAATCAAATCCGGCAATTCGTTGGCGAGTGCTTCAAACTGTGACGCAACCAAATTTGTGGCTTGCGGAGGACTTACTTCGCCAGAACCGGGTGACCAGGTATGATTCAAGATGCCCAGCCAGATGCCACCAAACTCACCGCAGGCAACCGCCTGATTTGCGCTCACGGGACAAACTGGATCAGGATAGTTATGATCGTCCAGCATGTCGCCGACGCCAACATGATTCCACCCGCTGGCCTGATTGACCAGCCGTGAAGGATCCAAGGTTTTGACCAATGAAACCAGAGATGAGGTGCTGGCCTGGCCAACGCCATTTCCGGTGCCGCTTTGGCCCTGACCTTCATTAAAAACAACCCATGAGATAATCGCCGGGCTGTTCCAATGATTCGTCACCATGGCCGTCAATTCGGCGATGAAGTTCTGCGAATCCACCGGCGGCGATGGATTGGTGGTGTAGGAATTGCAACTGGGCATGTCCTGCCATACTAGAATCCCCAGTTTGTCCGCCCAATAATACCAACGCTGCGGCTCCACTTTGATGTGTTTGCGAACCATGTTGAAGCCCAGCGCTTTTTCCATTTGCAAATCGTATTTGAGCGCATCGTCTGTCGGCGCAGTGTAAACTCCATCCGGCCAGTAGCCCTGATCCAGCGGGCCGAACTCGAACACAAAATGGTTGTTCAGAAATATTTTTTTAAAGCCGTTGTCGGTGCCGAGGCTGATTTTCCGCATACCGAAATAGCTGGCGACGGCATCCACCGGCACGGAGTTGCTCGTTAGCGAAATTTGCAGGTTGTAAAGATAGGGGTTGGTTGGCGACCAGAGTTTTGGTGATGGGATGTTGAGATACATGTTATTGCCCGGCAACACCGTGGTCGAGGCAACCTGATTAGTGCCGTCGAATGCAACGCCCTTCACCTGCATCCCACTGGTAGCACCGTTAATGGCGACGTTCACAAGCACACGATTGTTATCAATGTCCGGCGTCAGATGAATGCTGCCAATGCTCGTCGCCGGCACTGGCTCCAGCCAAACCGTCTGCCAGATGCCCGAAGCTGAAGTGAACATGATTCCTTGCGGATAAAGCGTCTGTTTGCCGCGCGGCTGGCCACCGTTGTCTTCGGGACTGTAAACGCGCACGATCAATTCGTTGGTTCCACTGTTGAGATACGGAGTGATGTCGTAACTAAACGGGTCATATCCGCCAGTGTGAATTCCGACGTTCTGGCCGTTGACATAAATTTGCGACCGCCAGTTGACCGCGCCGAAATGCAAAATGGTCCGCTGCCCGGACCAATCCATCGGCACGGTGAATTGCCGCCGATACCAAGAGAAGGCGTTGTATTGCATGACGCCAGAAAGAGCCGACTCCATCGGGAACGGCACGAGAATGACGCCAACCAGATTCAGGCCGGTCGGCACGGGGTCATTTGTCGCTCCGGGTTGAAACTGCCAGACGCCGTTTAAATTCATCCAGTCGGAACGCACCATTTGCGGGCGTGGATATTCGGGCAGCACATTGGTCGGATTCACCTGCTGCGCCCAATCGGTCATCAACGGCGCTTGCTTGGGTTGCCACGGCACACCACCCATCGCCGCAGTTGTGACCACGAGATCTATGGATTTATTCGGCGTATTCGTCACGAGTTGCGCGGTCATTCCTGATGGCAGCGAACCGAGTGTGAAACTTTCGTTGCCTGTGCGTGAGCCATACTGCACGAGGGGAGACTGGCCGGTCGAAAAATTATAGCCGGCGATGTTAACAATCACAGGACCGTTGACCGCCAACGAATTCACATGAAGAGGTGCAATGGATTGGCTTCCTGCTCCGGCAAAGTTGAAATTCAAACTGCTCGTTGCTGCCAGATTCAGCACCGGAATTGAAAGTTGCGCGTTAGCCGAAGTTAGATTTATACCGAACGCCGCTCCGTCAGAGACAATACAACTGGACGAAGCAAATGTGTTGGGCGCGGAGACCGCTAACGTGCCGTTGCTCACGATGGTTGCGCCCGGATAAAACAGGTTGCCGGAAAGTGTCAGCGAGCCTGTCCCCAATTTGGTCAAACCGCCGCCGCCGTTTGCCAGCGCGCGGCTGATGGCAATGTTAAAGCCTTCCGAATTAATAACCGCTCCCCCTGCTTGCACCGTGAGGCTGCGGGCTTGTAGAAAATTCCCGGAGTTAGCCCGGGCGTGTAGAGTCCCGCCATTAAAGTTAAATGTGCCGTTGCCGCCGTCGTCCGAGATTTGTGCGGCGAATAAATCGCCGCCGTTCAAATTAAACGTGCCTGTTGCACCTGAAAGCCGTGTCAGCAAAACATTGCCAAGGTAATCCGTGCCGCCATTCAAATTCCAGGTTCCAATGCCGCTTTCCGCGATCCACGTTTGCGAAACCGTGTTGGTCAGTGCGCCACCGTTTTGATTGACCACGCCTGTGCCCGGCGTGGTTGCCAGCGTGATGTTGCCCGTGTTGCCGGGCGACATCGTGATGCTGCCGCCGGAAAGTTCCAAATCGCCGATACCACCAAAGCGACCAATGGCCAGCCAGCCGCCAATCTTCACTGCGCCGCCGGTCATCATAATTATACCGGTGCCACCAGCGCCGCCGTTGTATCCTTCGCCGACCCATACATCCACACCAAGAGGAGTGTTAAGGATACCCCCTTTCATATTCAATATTCCCACGCCTCCCGCCCCAAAATCTCCATCACCCACACAAAACGGGGTTTGTCCAACATTGAACGTGCCACCGCTGATCGTCAAAGCCCCGGCACCAGCTTCGCCAACGTGTGCCTGTAATAATGCATTGACCACGCCGTTGCTCAACGTGTAATAGCCGGTTGAATTGGCGTTGACGCCCAGACGGAACCAGCCGTTGACAATGTTGGTCGAGCCAGTCTGCATATACGAACCGGATGCATTGGCGCCGTCACCAGCGCGAATGTCCCATGGACTCCAGACCGGGTCGCCCAGACGGATAAGAACGGCATTGTTTGAGCCGCTGTCGTTGATGGCGTTGACTCCTGACGGCACGCCGGAGGGATTCCATGAACCGGCAATATTAAAATCGCCGGTGCCGCCCTGCCAGTAGGAGTCGGCCAAAACACTGCCGGTGGCCAGCACAACCTTGGCGGCCAAGCAGCATGCCCATGACCGGAAACTGTGGTTGCGCAATTGCCGGTCGCGTTTTTTGACCTCCTTATTTCGATTGAGTTGCATTGTAGCTATCGCAGGTGCTGATTTCAGCAAGTTAAACATTTTAAATGGCATCTCACAGTCAGGGAGGCGGATTTTTAAAATATCCATTGTTTCCGCAGATTGTCATGGGACATAGAATGGCCTCACGTGCAAAACCGCTGGCGTGTATAATTTCTTCATGTAAAACTGAAAAGGCACTGCGCGGCGATTTCAACGTTGAAGATATTTGGCCACCGCTTCCGTGCGGCTGTGAACATGCAGTTTCTCGTAGATACGGCGAATGTAACCACGGACGGTATGTATGCTTAACCCCATTTTGTCCGCGATGGCTTTATAAGGTTCGCCAGCGGCGAGCAGATCGAGCATTTCCCGCTGGCGCTCCGATAACAACTCGCGAACTTCATTGCTCGCCCTACCTTGTTCGCCGGAACGCTGCAATAGCTTTACCACCTTGCGCGCAATGGTGGCCGACATCGGCGAGCCTCCGGCAAGAAGTTCATGGATGGCATCGAGCAGTTGTTCGGGCGGCTGTCGTTTAAGCAAATATCCCGTGGCACCAGCCATGAGTGCGTCAAAAATCAAATCTTCCTCTTCAAACACGGTGAGCATGATCACCAGGACATCCGGCATCTTTTCCTTCAAACGGCGCACGCACTCGATGCCGTCCATGCCCTTCATCTTAATGTCCATCAAAACCACGGTAGGTTGCTCCGCCGGCAGATTGGCCAATGCGTCCAACGCGCGTCCATACTGGCCGACACAGACGAAGCCGCCTTTGACAGTCAGGTATCGAACGATGCTGTCACGCAATCCCGCGTCGTCGTCCACAATCGAGAAAGTGGTTGATTTATTTGGCATTGGTTTTAAGCAGTGGCAGCACAAATTTTACAAGCGTCCCGCTGCCGGGCGAACTGGTGATTCGACATTCACCGCCAACGTAATGCAAGCGATGATACATGCCGGAAAGTCCGAGATGTTCGCCCGCCTCGGGCTTCGACACTGCCGCAGTCCTGGCTTCGACGCTGAAACCGCAACCGTTGTCATTGATGAAAATCTCGATTGTGCCGTTGTTATAGACTAATTCCGCGCTGACTTGTGTCGCAGCCGAGTGTTTAAGTGTATTCGCCAGCGCCTCCTCGAAGGCGAGAAAGATGTTGTGCCGGGTCTCGGCTGAGATCTGGATGGCCGGCAAATTTCCCGGGAAAGCCAGCCGGCACCGGATGGGCGTGTGTTGAAAATATTCTGCGGCATAACGATTCAAATACGCGGACAGCTTTTCCAGCGAATCGTTACGCGGATTGACCGCCCACAGCATCCGGTCGAGCGACTGCAACAGATCGCGCGCAGTCTTGGAAAGCGAATCAACCATGCTGTCCGACTGATTGGAAACTTTTGCCTCACTTTTCACGACTTCACTTAAAAAAGAAATCCGCGCCAGTTTCGATCCAATTTCGTCGTGCATGTCCTGCGCGATGCGCGTGCGTTCACGTTCCATTTCATGGCCGCGTTCAAGCCGTTCGAGCTCAAGCCGGTGGTGACGGCGTAATCCAAGCGCCACAGCCAGTGCCAGTCCCCCGCAGATTGCCACGATCAGAAACGTTTTGAACCACCACGTTTCCCAGAAAAACGGCAGCACGACAAACGCCACGCTCGCACCAGTTTTATTCCAAACACCATCGCTGTTTGCGGCGAGCACCTGGAAACGATAGTTGCCCGGTAGTAGCGGTCCGTAACCGACCACGCGCCGGTTCACACTTTCGCGCCATTGTTTTTCAACACCATCAAGCCGCCATTTGAAGCGCACCTTGTCCGGCTCATTGAAATCAATTCCCGTGAAACGAAATTCGACGTAGTGTCTGCCTGGCCCGATATGCAACAACGCGTTTGTGGAGAATAATTCATCGCCGCTGACATCGCGCGGCACGCTGTCCACGCGCATTTCTTCGATGACCACTGGCGGTGGACGATGATTTACGGTGACATCACGCGGATTGACCGTGACGAGACCTTTGACAGTCGTGAACCACAGCCAGCCGTCGTGCGAACGCCAGCATGACGGTTGAAACCAGCCGGAATACGATTGCGCCGGCAGCCCGTCAAAACGCCCATACACAGAGAAAGCAATTTCATCAACTTTGCCTGCCGCCAGATTTATCAAATCCTTCTTTGCCGCGCGGAAAATTCCCGCATAGGTGCCTCCCCAGAGATTGCCATCTTCGTCTTCCAGCAGTTGCGTGATGCTGTTGTCGGGCAGTCCCTGCTGCGTGGTGATGCGTGTGAACGCGCCATCCGCGAATCGCAGCAGGCCGCCGCCCAGGGTGCCAATCCAAATGCTGCCATCTGCATCCGGCATGAGCGCGGCAACGCGCGCATTCGGCCAGTCCGTAGGCGGATGATGCCGCATAGGGACGTCGTTGGTGAATTGCCATAGGTCGCCCGGTTCCGTGCCAAACCACAAGGTTCCACGTGGACCTTCCGCAATCGCGCGGACTCCAATGTTTTCCACGAATCCACGCGTGTGATCGAAGGCTGAAACCACGCCGTCTTGAAAATAATACGCGCCGGAACCGTTACAGAACCAGACACGCCCCTTGCTGTCTTGCATCATCGCGTTGGCTACGTGATCGCGCAACCGTTCCAGTGGAAACGACGCGGTGACGTTGTTATTCACGGAGCGGACTTCGTTGTCCATGACACGAAAAATCCTGCCTTGGAGAGTGCCAACCCAAATGCCATTTTTTACATCAGGACAAACTGTGACACTTTCAATCAGGGGATCCGGATTCGGTGTCAGCGGAACAGGAACAAACTTTTCACCTTCTTTGCGCGCAAGCCCGCCAGTCGCCATGCCAACCCAAGTCGTATGCTGCTCGTCTTCGCAAACGGATTGCGCCACATCACCGGGAATTCCTTCGGCTGCAGTGAATACCTTGAATTGTCTGTGGCGAATCCGTGCGAGCCCGGCTTCTTTCGTGCCAATCCAGATGTTGCCTTCGCTATCTTCCAGCCAGCAGGTGATGAACTTGCTAGGCAGACCGTTTGCCGGCGTTAGTAGGTCTGCCTTGCCGTCCGGACCAATATGCCAAATGCCGGTGCCATATTCGATGACCCACAGTCCGCCCTGCGAGTCCACAAAAAAACGCAGCGGCTCCCGGTTGCGTGGAGGCTGAAAATGTGGCGCGGTCAAGGTCCATTGCCCGCCGGACATTTTCCACAATTGGTTGCCGTCCCAAATCCACAGGCTGCCGTTCCGCGTGGGGATGATTTGGTGTATCCCATGCAGTGAGGGACCATTCGTCGGCGTGCGGTCAGTAAAACCGTCCTGAGTCATGACGCCGATCCGGTTGCCTGCGGCAACCCAAATTTGGCCAGCCGCATCCTTCGTGAGATCATTCACCTTAACATCCAGATTGAAAACATTGAATTGAGTGTTGCTCGGCGAGGTGAATGTCATCCGTGTGATGTCATGGCGGTCGGTGACATACCACAGGGCACCATCGGGAGCCTGGCTGAAACGACCTGGCGGCGGGTCGGGCGGGGGCGGCGTAAGATCAATATGCTGCGCCTCATTGACGCCGCCGTTTCGCGGAACCTGAAACAACGCATTTCCGTATGCGGCGAGATAAACGGCGTTGTCATCTTCGGCAATTATTGGAATTTGAAGTGAATGCCAGCGTGGCTCGGCATTGGGCTCGCGAACAAGGTGGAATTTTCCATACGTCAGACTGGCAATGGATTCATTACCTGTAGTGATCCACATCGAACCATGTGAATCCACGCTCAATGTCTCAATTTCCACGTCCTTCAGCCCGGGAGTGGACTGGGGATTAAAAGTTGCGAAACTCGCCCCGTCAAACCGGGCCAGCCCGCCACTGCGTGTGCCAATCCACAGGTAGCCGTCCGGAGTCTGTGCAAGGCAATTGACGGAATTTTGCGGCAACCCGTCTTCTGATGTCCAAACGTGGATAAGATAATCCGCCGACGTGCGCGGCATGGTTTGCGAAGGCCCGGATAGCACTGCTGCAAAAAATAAACCTGCAAAGCAACAGAATCGCAATACACGGAATAATTGCCGCGCAGCGGGCATCATATCCCGAAGTTTTAACGTGATTCGATGCCGGTTGCGAGTGGAATTTCGCAAGCACATCACCTCCCCGATTTGAATCAAATTAAATGTTACCACAGCGGGAGGGTTCGTTCATCGTAATGCAGCTTGAGAAAAAATTTGTCTCCGAACTCATGCAATCTTCGCAATGAATTTGTGACATTGAGTCATAAAATCAGAGTTTTGAAAAATAACAATTCATGTATGAAAAAAACAGGCTGGACGCGTTGTCACGCCCAGCCTGTTCCCAATAATGTCTTCAACCCGAATTATTGTTTGAGCCGGTAATAAGTTTGAGCCGGGGATGCCGGCAGTGTCAGGTTGTTCAAGCCATTGGTGACGGTTGTCGTTCCCGAAACTGCAGTCCAAGTTCCGCCAGCCAGGTTGGTGGTGGACAGCAAACTAAATTCCGTGGCGTTGGCTGGCCACTTGAGCGTCACCTGCGAACCGGCGGCGGAGATTTGCAACGTGGGGCCGGCGATCACATTTGGCCCGGCCGCATATAGATTCGCGACCTGGCCCGCAGTCAGGGCGCCGTTCCAAATGCGCATGTCAGAATAGGAACCATTAAACATGGGATCAGGCCACTGGTCGCGGGCCAGCCAGTTGTCTGTGTCTGGAAGGCCCGACCAAAGCAGCGGATTATTGCCACTGCTGATCAATTGACCATTGAGATACAATTTGTCCAACTGGCGGTCCTGGTCATGGGTGATTACCACTTGACTCAACACGCCCTCTTGAAGCGAAGGCCCTGTAAGGACCAAACCGCCTGGGAACCATTCCATGTGCAACGAACCGTTGACGCCATCATGCGGGCTGACCATCAGATAGGTTCCTCCTCCCAGGGAAAATCCCGGTGTGGCTGCCTGGCCGAAATCGAACATCTCCTGCCAGACTCCTCCACCGGCCCAGATCACCCAGCACTCGATACTGGCTTCGTTCGGCAGTCCGCTAACCATACCCTGGCCAGCAGGGAAAGACACCCATCCGCTGGATGCAGTGGGCAACCCGCTTCCGGCTGGCGGTGGATTTCCAGCAGGCATTATCATCTGGCTGCCGGTAAGTGTCACCGGCCCGTTGATGGTGCCGTCAATGGCGCCCACGGAGTCATGCAGGGTTGTTCCCGAAGTTTCATTGAAGGTATAGCGGTGCAAGAGCGAAGGCCATGCCTCCGTGTCCACCACGTTGATGGCCAGTGTACTAGATACGTTGCCATAGGTGGCGGTCACCGTCGAAACCCCGACATTCTGCGGGACAAAGTTTCCGTTCACAATTGTCCCCACATAAGTATTGCCGCTGGCGACTGTCGTTTGTGGCAGGGTCGTCACATCCACGCCTGATACATTCGCAAAGTTTGCCAGCACCTGAACAGGAATTCCCAGACCATGAACATCCGCATTAGTGGAAGCCAAGACTGAAATAGACAAGAGGGCACCCGGATCGGTGACGATATTGTCCGGGCCGGTGACCGCGTCAATTGCGATTTGCAAATCCGATTCAACGCCAGAGTAGATTCGGAACTCGTCCAGAACCCCGGTGAAGTATGGATCGCCGCTGCCATACCATTCAGACTGGCCGATATAATTATTGCTGTCCGGAATGGTGTAGAGCGGCTGGGTCATCGTGCCGGTGGCCACTTTACGTCCGTTCATGAAAATGGAGGCCGTCTGTGCCGCGTAGTTGTAGGTTATGGTGATACAGACGCCGTTGTTCAATGGCAGTGCCCCTGGAGCATCAACCCACTGCCCATGATAATCCAGACGCGCCGTGTGAGTGACTGGATTGTTTGGAATTAAAGCCATGTAGGTCTGTCCTTGGGTTCCATTGTTGTTTCCAAAAGCCCACATTTCTGCCCAGTCAGAAAAGGCATCCAGATTGGTCACCCAAGTTTCAAAAGTCGCGTTGGTAAGAGTGGCCATCATGCCAGACGGGAGCGAAACGAACCCGGAACTGGCGTTGCCATCCAAGGTTAATTGTCCGCTTCCGGTGAGAGTGGCAGTTGCGCTGCCGTTCATCAGTGTTCCGCTTGCGCCGCCAGCCGAGTCGGTGATGGTTGTTGTTCCGGGCGCGCCGTTGAAACTATAGCGGTGCACGATCACCGCCGGTTCCGCACTGACAGTTACGGTTAGGGTTGCTGGTTGCGACTGGAACAAGGCGTGAATCGTAGTGCTCCCCACGGCATTCGCATGGAAATTTCCATCTGGCCCATACGAGACAATGTTGGTGTCATCGGAACTATAGGTGATGCCGGACATTGTCGAGATGTTCACTTTGTTCGTTAGCGCGGCATAAGTGGCGAGAATCACTGGAGAAAATTTGCCGCCTGCCAGCGTATTGGTCGAATTATTGAATTGAATTGAAGAAAGTGCGCCAGCCGAGCCGCTGGTTGAATTCGGGCCAGCTTCGTAATCTACTTCGGCTTGAACCGGCGTAACGGGATTATTGTAAATGCGGAATTCATCAATGGAGCCATTGTAATAGGAGTCAGGGAACTGGGAGCGTCCAATGTAATCATTAAAGGTGTGACCCACCGCTTGTGGCGTGGCTGTGAAATTGGAGGAAAAACTGACCAGTTGGCCATTGTCAAACAACGACCCGGTTTTTGCCACTGCATCAATGCTAAAAACCAAATGGTGATATTGACCGGCTCCCGGTTGTGGCCCGGTTATAAAATTACCGGGATTTATATCAACTCGGTAACTGCCGCTCACGCCATCGTTGAGACACATGTAAAACCACGTAAGACCGACTCCACCGGTGCCGCCCGCCCCGCCGGTGCCCGGACCACCTTGGTTGGTGCCGAAATCAAACAAGCGGGCCCACGTTGGATTTGATGTGGGTGTGGTCCAAATTTCAAAAGTGACTGAAGTATAATTGCTGATGATGTCATCAGGCAGATATACGAAACCGCTTGCGCCATCCAGCAAGACAGTTCCGTCGCCGGGATAGGAGGCTCCGGGATATAAATTTCCAGTGGCGCTTCCCGCCGAGTCAATGGCATTGGTGCTCGCGATGGAGTCATTAAAGCTGTATTGGTGGGTTAATGCCGCATTTGCGACTCGCATTGCCATCAGCAACGAAATCAACAAAATGCTTTTGCTTATGAATTTCGAGAACCTGATTGAGGCCTGTTTCATATAAAGATGATGATAGTAGTGGGTTGAACGGGTTTAACAGGGTCGAGGTTAAGTGAACCGGTGTTTGGTGTCATGGCACATGAAGTGGCCTCACTGAGCATCCGGCGTGCGGAACTATCCGAATACGACTTTGATTACGAGTCCAAGATGAGTTTTATGCGACTGCATTTTGGCTTCTCATTCCACCAAGGCCGACAGATCCAACCGCTTTTAGCAGTGAAAATCGGTTAAGAAAAATGCAAGTGTCTGAGCTTCTTAAAATGTAGCCGAGGCCATTTTATGCGCCATGACAATCCAGTAGAAAGGCATGTAACCTAACCGCGTTATCCTGATTAGTGTGGAACGCCACTGCATTCGTTTTATGTGCTATGCGTTATTGTAATATGGCAAGTTGCCGAACACCTTAAAATTAAATGCAAATGTCATTGCCTGTCTTTCAAATGCGGGGTGCCGGACAGCGGCCAAATATAAAAATCATCGCCGGTTTCCACCCTCATCGAAATTGCTGGTCGTGATTGCCATTATCGCAATTCTTGCAGCCATGCTCCTGCCCTGCCCTCTCGAAGGCGAAATCCAGGGCCAAAACAGATTTCGTGCATCAGCAATAACAGACAGCTTGGCGTCGCCCTGGTCATGTATGCCTCTGATTACAACCAATACCCGGGATGTATATCACAGTCACCAAGCACTTATTATGTCTGGGGCACCCCGGTTATTAAGCCTGATGGGCAACAATCGAAAGGCGTTTTCATGCCCGGCAGCACAGCCTTGGACGGCATGGGACACCAATCTCAACGTGAACAGCACCGGTCCACGGAACGCTCGGCGGCCACAGCACCGGATGGAACGTATGACCCATTCGGAATCACGCAGACCTCGTTCTTCGGACTGGGCTATAATGACTGGGGCATTCATTTTTTATATGGGCAGCATCGGGGTGAGCTACAAGCCCCAATTGGGTTTGGGAGGGGACGTCAAACGGAGGCTCGAGCCAGGGTCCGGTCAGAGACAGCATGGTAAAAAAGCCCGGTCAACATGATTGCAATATGCGATGTGCCCTCGGTGGCGCAAAACACGACCCCTAACTACAATGCCGACAGTGATCCGGCGGATGTCAACGCCGCCACGGGACATTCCGCGTGGTCCGTCTAACCGCCACAATTAATCGGACGGACGTCTTGTTTTGTGATGGCCATGTGGAATCTCCTAAAAGGAATGATTTGCGCAACCCCCGCAGACGCCTTGTGGCGCGCGCGCGCTGGAACAACGACAATGACCCCTCATTTTGAACAAGGCAGCTGGCAGGGGCAAACCCCCCATGGATAAATATACTGGACCAGTGAATTGAGCCTCTACCTTCTCATCTAATCTTCCATGGCTTGCGCTTGGGCGGCAGGCGTGAGCCAAGCTCATCAGGAAATTGCAGTGCCAGCAACTCAGCCATTTCCTGTTTTGTTCCCTTCTCATCACCAAGCAATGCACTCCGCAGTTCCGTTCCTGAAATTTTCACTACCTTGAGTTTGTGCTTCTTTACCAGTATCGCAACCTTCCGGTGCAATTCCCTGATCCTCGGTGCCCGATGGCTACTTTTGCCATTCACATACCTAAGCACCAGAGCATCCGGCTGATTACGGATGATGATTTTTTCAATCTGAATTAGTGACCAAATATTTTTGTCCTTGCTGATCACTTTGTTGCCGTAGTCAATCAGCACGTTGTCAACTTCCAATACGCAATAGCCGAAGCCACGACTGGAGAATCATGGAAGCAGCAGCGCATTCGTATCTTCCATCAAATCGGCAAGACCGCCCAGAATTGCCCCGGCAATGTAGGATCGTAATGCCCTCGGTTTCGCACCATTTCACTTTAATACTGGGTATCAGCATTAAGCAGTTTCATTGGATCATGAAGACAAATATTTATGCACCTTCACATCAAGTTTGAGCAATGAGATGCCCCAAATCGTTTTCCGTCTTTAAGGAGTGAATCTGTGACGTCTCAAGTTTCGCCGTCAGTTGTTTATCGAGCCAATATCCGACCAATTGGTCATCATATCCCTTGACGTCAATATTATGTTTCGCCGCGAATTGATATTTGTCTTTTAACCGTTCATGGGTGGATTCGGAGATTTGAATTTTCCCGGGCTTGCCCGTTGATTCCAAGCGGCAGGCGAGGTTGACCGTTTCAACCCCAAAGATCATACGCAAAACGTTTACGTCCGATGACACCCGCGACGACCGGACCCGTACAGATGCCGATCCGGAGATTAACGGCGGTGTTGTACAAATGGTTGAGCTGCCCGATCTCTTCCTGCATGGCCAGCGCGAGTTCGGCACTGGCTTCGGCATGATCTCCTCGAAGAAGTGAAATGCCGCCAGCCGCCATGTAAGCGTCGCCGATGGTCTTGATTTTTTCCAAGCCGTGCCTTTCCGTCAAAAAATCAAAGGCTGAGAATATCTCATTCAACAACTGGACGATCTGCTCGGGAACAATGTGGGCTGACAGAGTCGTGAAGCCGACCAGATCCGCTACCAATACTGTGGCATCCGTGAAGCTGTCCGCGATGTTGATTTCCCCCTTTTTCATCCGTTCAGCGACGGGTTTGGGCAGGATGTTCAACAACAGGCGTTCGGATTTATCCTGTTCAAGCTTGAGCTGGTCATAAAGATGTTTGGTGCGAACGGCGTTGCCTACCCGCAAGATGACGTCTTGAATATCAATCGGTTTGGTTAAAAAGTCATTGGCACCGGCACGAATGCCTAATAGCCGGTCTCCGCGTTCGGAGAGGGCGGTTACCATCAGGATGGGAATATGCGCCGTCTTTAAATCCACCTTCAGCCGGCGGCACACTTCAAAGCCATCCATGTTGGGCATCATGAGGTCGAGCAGGACGACGTCTGGTGGATGCGCGGCGATTTTTTCCAATGCCTGCATTCCACTTTCGGCCTCCTCAACCCGGTAGCCGAACGCTTCGAGCGGGTCGCGCAGCAGGGTGCGGTTTTGTGGTTCGTCGTCCACCACGAGGACAAATCCCCAGCCGGAAACCGGCTGGTCGGCGATGGGTTTCGTTTTTTGGGTTTCATTTTGCATAATTTTTAGGGAGTTATTTTTTGTCGAGGATAAAATTTGTTGACGCGATCAATTTTTGTACGGTTGCCACAAATGTCCGGGTGTTGATCGGTTTGGTCAGGTAACCAGTGCAGCCGGCGTTCAGCGCAAGCTCTTCATCGCCTTTCATGGCATTGGCCGTCAGGCCGACCACGGTTATATGGCACGTTGCCGGATCGGCTTTGAGTTTCTTTGTCGCGGTGAGTCCGTCCATGCCGGGCAGGCTGAAATCCATCAGCACCAGATCGGGCAACAACTCGGCCGCCATCCGCAATCCATCTTCAGCCGTGTGCGCTGAATAAACGGTAAAACCGTTCGCCTCCAACAAGTCAGTGGCCAGCTCGAGGTTTAAAAGGTTGTCCTCGATGATGAGTATTTTATTGCCAGTCATAAGTTTGCCAGCATTCCAACCGGTTCAGAGCCTAAAACGCTCAATTTTTCCAATTCAGTGAGCAAGTCATCCCGCTCGGTTTTGGAGGTGATCGCTTGCACATGACCGGCCAGCCGTTGCCGTTCTTCTTCATTGAGCACGGTGCCGGTGTTGATCAGGATGGGAATGTTTTTCGTGTATGAATGTGCGCGAAGCTGTTCGACGATTTGAATCCCGCTAAACCTGGGCATGTTGAAATCCAGAATGATGACTTCCGGCAGATAATTGCTGGCAAATTCCACGCCGGTTCGTCCATCAGGTGTCCGAAGCACGCTGAAGCCTTTGTGCAGCAAGGTCTTGGTCAGCAGCTCTAAAATAGCCGGCTCATCGTCAATGACCAGGATCGTCTTGATCTCTTTGCCCACGGTTTTATCGGACTGCCGGATGGCGTCCGCCAGGCGGCAGTTCACCCGCTCGACAGGAATTCCTTCCTTGTTCAATAAACGGAACGTCAATTTATTATCCTTGGAATTGGAAAAAATCACTTGCGGTATTCCGTCGGGAACGCGTGATTGACATCCGTGCCTGATGAGTGTGTCTGAAAAATCGGATTTCGGTTGATCTGACAGCCAGCCCGTACTGCCCGTCCAATCGCCCGTACTTCCCATTTTCTGATCAATCACCACGGCATAAGGCCGCCGGCCTTTTAACTCCTTGATTAAGGACGCAGTGTTAGGGACGACAGCTGTATCGTAACCTACGTCACTAAGGTAGCGACTGACCAGTTGCTGGTGGAAATCATCATTCGTCACGACTAAAACAAACGGCCGGATGGTATCATCGTGTGGGTTTGGCTTTGCGATCGACTGGGTCAGCTTGGATTCAGACCTTGGAATCGGGATCAAGAAAGTGAAGGTGGAGCCTTTACCTTCGATGCCTTCGCTTTCCACCATGATGCGTCCCCCGTGTATTTCGACGAGCCGCTTGGTCAGGGACAGACCCAGTCCGGTGCCCTGTTGCAGACGGCCATAGGATGAATCGACCTGCACAAACTCCTTGAAAACACGTTCCTGATCGCTGGCCTTGATGCCAATGCCCGTATCCGCCACGGCGACGTACAAGAATTCACCCGCCGGAGTTGTGTCTGAGCGGGTAAAATTCCGAATGCCCGCAGTCACCAGAACCTGTCCCCGGTCAGGGGTGAACTTGATCGCGTTGCTCAACAAGTTGTACATGATCTGCTTGAACTTTGCCTCATCAGCAGACAGCAATGGCAGGTCGGAAGGCAGATTGAATTTGAGACCGATATGCTTTTTGTTGGCGAGCGTTTTGACGATGGTTTCCACTTCCGATAATGCCTCGGCAACGTTGAACAAATTGCGTATCACTTCAACCTTGCCTGCTTCCACCTTGGCAAGGTCAAGAATGTCGTTGATGAGCTGGAGGAGATGACGCCCGCTGTTGAGGATGTTGTTGTTGTATTTGAGCTGCCGGTCGTTGAGTTCGCCAAATGTTTTGTCGCCGAGGATTTCAGAGAATCCGATGATCGCATTGAGCGGCGTGCGCAGTTCGTGGCTCATGTTGGCGAGGAACTGGCTCTTGGCGAGATTCGCCGCCTCGGCGGCATCCTTGGTGTATTGGATCGCGTCCTCGGCCAGGCGGCGTTGCGTGATGTCCACAAAAATGCCGTCGGCACACTCAATCCCGTTGCGGGGCTGGGTGACGAGCGCGCGGTTGTGCAGCCAGATCCATTTGCCGTCTTTCCGGCAGGTGCGGTATTCCACGTCGAACTGTTCGCCCCCGGAAAAGAGTTTTTGATATGACTCCTCGACCCGCGGCGCGTCCTCCGGGTGAATTTGGTTTAGCCAAAGCCGCCCATTAAGCAGTTCTTCCGAACTATAGCCAAGCACCTTGATGGCATTGCCGCTGACATAAATCAGGTTCTGGCTTGCATCGGCCGTCCAGACGACATCAGGGATGTTATCAATCAGCGAGCGGTATTTTTCCTCGCTGGCCCGCAAGGCCTGTTCGGACTGCTTGCGCTGGGTGATGTCTTGGATTACCACCTGAAATTCCCGCGTATCTTCTTTTTCGTGGAAAATGCGCCGGACTTGGTATTGATGCCATACAATCTGGTTGGACGGCGAACGCAGGCGGTGGTCGAACGCAACCACCGGTTTGTCGGCGGGCAGTGAATTGATGTAAGTCAGGGGAATGGCGGCGTCTTCTTGAGAAAGGGTGTTAAAAAAATTAGTGCCGAGCAGTTCATTGCTGGTTTTGCCATGGAAACGGCAGAACGCTTCATTGACGAAAGTGATCAGGCCGTTGGGCTGGAGCCGGCAGATCAAATCCGTCTGGTCCTCCACCACCGCCCGGAAACGTTTTTCACTTTCCGACACGGCGCGTTCGGCGGCCCGGCGCTCGGCCGCAGCGGCGGCCAGCAGCATGTTTGTGACCGCCAGGATTCCGATATAACTGCCGATCAGCATCAGGCTGTCCTTCTCGGTATTCGTCACGAACGGCCCGGTGCCGCAGATCAATGAATAAATGGCCAGGGCCGAAACCAGCAACGTTCCGGTGGTTGCGCCGCGCGGGCCAAATCGCAACGCGCCCCAGACGAGGAATGGAAAGGGCAGGTAGGCCAGCGGGTAGTTTTGAATTCCGTACACAAACCAGGAATTGAATGAAACCAGCGTGCCGCCGACCAGCCCGCCGCCGCAGATGACGGCTTCGATGATCAACCGGGCATTCCAGCGGGTGGTTGATGGCGTCGCCCAGGTGATGATGAACGGTGCGACCACCAGTCCGGCCAGCGCGTTCGGCACCCACCAGACGAGGGTGGTGGTGAATAAATTATCCCAGTCCACGTTGCCGCTGTAGGCAAGACTCACCACATTGAATGCCGCATTAACCGTCGTCCCCAGAAAACACGCCAGACCGATATAACCGGTCACATCGCGCGTGCGCTCCATCGCATTGTCGAAAGCAATGATTTTTTTGAGCAGGAAAGCGCAGACAATCGCGCCCATCGTATTGCCAACGGCCGTTCCGAGCGTGAAGAACCCGAACGGCGTTCCATTCATGAACGAAAACAGAATCGCGCCCAAGGCCACGCCCGGCCAGAAACGATAGCCGAACAGCAGGATGGCGGCGAGCGCGATGCCCGCCGGCGGCCAGACCAGCGCCACGCTGCCGGAAAGAAAGGTGGTCTGTTTGCCGACCAAGCCCCCCAGGAAGTACAGCGCGATGAGAATTACTACTCGCGTAAAAACCGTCAATTTTCGATTCTCCGTCCATTTTTGCATAAATCTATTGCCGAATAGGAATTTTACCAAGTGATTGCCGCATTTTGTGTGCCAGCAGATGAACAATACGTGTTACAAACATCCAGGAACATCAGCCATTGCCCTGAGCTTGGTAATAGTTTTGATTGAAGTGGAAAAGTCGCGGGATAAGAACCGCGATGGCTAGAAGCAACTTATAGACGACGTGACAGACCACCCTTGGATTAAATGTGAGATGTACCGACTGAGCACGCAGCCCGGCACATCAGCTTGATCTGGTCATTTGCAAGGGCAAATCATAAGCGTAAGGGCGGATAAGATGAGAGCCTTCGCTCGTCACCTCGTTCAATTCCGGCTGCACCTGACAGCATTGTAAATTTCCGTTGTCGTTTTGGTCAAGCGCCAGAAACGTTTGAATGTCATGCGGTCGATAATCCTCCAACCAGTTAAAATAATTTTCCGGCTTCAGGATCACCGGCATTTCTTCGGGATTGTAAGGCTTAAACATGGCAGCTCCGATGCCAGACACATCCAGAACAAAGTATGACTGACAAACCTAAAATGAATGATGACTTCATGATGTGACGAGCCGCCTAACGTCGAAAGCTGAGCCAACCCGAACCGGTGACGAGATGCGCAACGGGCGTTCTCGATTGACCGAAAGCGCCCATCGGGGTTGGCTCCGGCGACTGGTTAGACATCGTGTCTGTGATCATAGCTCAATCATAAACTCAACCCGAAGAATATGGACCTACTGGCGGGTCGTCACCATGGGGTTCCGGATCAATGGAACCAAATCCATAGAACAATAAGCCGAAAAAACGGAACGCAAAGAAAAACTGACCACCAAAGCTTTGCCCACCACCGCATCCTTCTACGCAGCCAAAGATGAACAATGACCATGAGTGCGATGCCTTCAAAAATAACGATTAAAAATGTTAAAGCACTCATGGCATGTCAAGTGGCCTAACGATCCAAGCTCAGCGACCCGGCCCACAAGGGCGTTCGATTGCAACCTGGACGCGATGGCCGGGTTCGCTGTAGCGCATGGTTAGGCGCGACCACAGTCTGCTGACCTGAATGTGTCATAATCTTTGTAGGCCTGATAACAAAGTCTTGGAACGATAAATAAACCACAAACAATCTTCGCCAAGAGCAAAAGGCCAGCCGAAGAAGGCTGCAATGCATGCATGAAAACCACTACCAGCATCAGAATCAGCCCGATCCGAAATAATAACGCTACCTGTCGAGATGGTCTTGGAGGGCGCGGCTTGATTAGTCCGATAATCACCCATGCAGGAACAAAAATGGCTATCCACAAAAGTCTGTGATGCCATGAAATCCAGAGCAAAAAACAGAACAGCAAAAACAACAGCCAGAAGGCAATGATTTTAGTCCGGATGATGTTCATATTGTCAAAGCGCCTAACGACCCAAGCTCAACCACGCCGGGCCAGTTGACGTGGACCGCGAAGCGGAACTGCCAGCGCCCACGGCGGTTGGCTCCGGCGCATGGTTAGGTGACGGCTGTCGTCTCATCACAAATCTCCAAACCAGAAATGCCGGAACAAGAAATACGCCTGCGATGAATAGAAGCCAAACGGAATAAACCAACCACTCGGGAACGCGGTAAAAATCGTGGAGCTTCCCATCGAGGGAATCAGCCCGCGGATGAATGAATGGCGGACACCAAGAAATCAGGAATGGCGACGCGTCATCCCAACAGTAATAAAGACAACTCGGTGCGAGCAGTGCCCAAACGACGGCACAGCCGACGAACGACACTGGCAGCAATGCCAGGTAAATCAGTATGCGCTTGAGAAACGTCATACGCGTGAAGTCACCTAACTAGTAAGTATGCGTCGGGAATGTAGCATATCTAGTTTCATGAAAACCTTTCTAAATCAATTTATCTGGCGTGTCCAGTGGAATTTAGGTAGGAAAGTCAGGCAGATATGGAACCGGCAAATACTACATTTCCCCGTTGATATATCGGAGTCTTAACAAACGGTTATTGAAACAGTTCTGACTTGAACAGTCCCATCTTTGCCAGCCGGTATTTCAGGCCGACGCCGAGGCAGCCGAAGCCGTATTTCACGCTGCGCTGGAAATTGATGGAGGAGGCTTCCTTGAAATATTTCGTCGGGCAGCTTACTTCGCCGATGGTAAAGCCATGCCAGAAGATCTGCGCGAGCATCTGGTTGTCGAACACGAAGTCGTCGGAATTTTTCGACAGATCGAGCTTTTGCAGAACTTCTTTGGAGAATGCGCGGTAGCCGGTGTGGTATTCCGAAAGCTTCGCGCCGAGCAGAAGGTTTTCCGCCGCCGTCAGGAAACGGTTCGCCACGTATTTCCACGAGGGCATTCCGCCTTGCAGCGAATAGCCGCCAAGGATGCGGCTGGCCAGCACGCATGGATGTAGGTCGTTCGCGATCATCGAGGCCATCGCGGGGATCAGCTTGGGCGTGTATTGATAATCTGGGTGGACCATGATGACGATGTCCGCACCAGCGGCGAGCGCGAGCTTGTAGCAAGTCTTCTGGTTGCCGCCATAGCCGGTGTTTTTCTCATGGACATGGACGCGCACGCCCAGCAATGACGACGCCACCTGCACGGTGTCGTCACGGCTGCGGTCGTCCACGAGAATGATCTCATCCACGATGTTCTGCTGGAGGACTTCGTCCACGGTCTGGGTGACGGTTTGCGCCGCGTTGTAAGCGGGCATGACGACCACGATTTTTTTCCGGTTATACATGATTGACTGCTGAAATCCGCCGCATCCTGCACAAACCAACGCGGTTGGGAAATAAAAAACATTATCAGCCAAAGTGTGCGCCCGTCCTCGGGCGCAGCAACTTTTACCATCGGAAAAGCTTCTCGCGACTTGCAGACAAAACGGACGAAGGGAATCGCTGTGGCCAGGGACGGCCACACTCCGCTCTTTGGAAAATCACTACATTTCCTCTAAATTGAACAAATCCAAGCTGCGCCCGTCTATTTACGGCAAGCAGCCGGACTGATGGTCTTCTAAAATAATTTATACAAATCCGCCGGTGACGGTGTCCATATGACGAAAGCGTGAACGACGTTGAACACATTGATTGGTTCAGGAATCTTTATGAGGCGAAGGCCGCAGGCTTGATTCTGTATGGCCGCGCGCTGGGCTTGAGCCATGGCGAAGCCGAGGATGTTTTGCAGGAAACCTTCATTGCGCTCATGCAGAAACCGGAGCGACCCCGCGAACCGGAACATTACTGCCTGCGCAGTTTTCGCAATCGTGCTTTGAACTACAAACGTACGCTGTGGCGGCGGTTGACGCGCGAACTCGAAGCGCATCGCTGGTTTGAACGTTCACCTTCGGAAAGTCCGGCGGAACGCGCGGCCATGCGTTGTCTGGCGGAATTGCCGCTGGAACAGCGCGAAGCCGTGGTGTTGAAGGTCTGGAACCAATACACCTTTGTGGAGATTGGCGGGCTGCTGGAAATTTCCCCGAACACGGCGGCGGGCCGTTACCGCTACGGTTTGCAGAAAATTAAAAACCAACTGGAAGGACAGGCTTATGAAAGAGACGGATTCGTTGGAGACCCGCTTGCGTTCCTGGCGTCCGCGCCGGGCGTCGGCGAAACTTGAATGGCAGCTTTTTGCGGGGCCTGCCGTCTGGACGTCAAAAATGGCGTGGCTGGCCGGCTCGCTGGCACCAGCGGCCGCGTGTCTGCTGCTCACCCTGTCAACGTTCGATCACACCGGCCGCGGTGTTGCGGTGCGCTCCGACCCGATGATCGCGATGATTTTAAGCAATCAAAGTTTCGCCGCCTATGCCCCGGACAGTTTTCCGAAAGGGGAAAACAGGCTGGCCACCGTCACTTTTGAATGGACAAACCGCAGCGTTTCCCCTTCTAGTATGTCTCCTTTTTGACCAGACAAGCTGAACCGACCCATGAGCAAAGACAAAAAAAAAGCGCAAACTATAAAAGTCCCGCCGGCCAAGACGCCGGTCGTCAAACCCGCTCCCATCAAAGTCCCGCCGCTTTTCCGACGGATTGACTGGCTGGTTTTGGCAGTGACCTTCGGGATAGTCTGGGCGGCCTATCTGCTGACGCTTGCGCCTGAGGTGACGCTGGAAGATTCCGGCGAACTGTGCACGGCGTCGTACTATGCCGGCATCCCGCATCCGCCGGGCTATCCGTTCTGGACCCTCTATTCGTGGCTGTGGACACTGGTGCCCTTCGGCAACGTGGCCTGGCGCGTGGAACTGGGCGAATCCTTTGCCGCCGCGATGGCCTGCGGCCTGGTCGGCTTCATGGTTTCGCGCGGCAGCAGCATGTTGATCGAGGGGATCGAGGAGTTGAAAAAGATGGAGCGCAAATGGGAGAACGCCATTTGCATCGTGACCGGCATCGTGGCGGGATTGATGCTGGGCTTTGACGGATTTCTATGGAAGGAATCGGTGGTCATCAACCGCATCTCGCCATTCGACACGCCTTGGTTGCTGGTGGTCGGGCTGTGCCTGTTCCGCTGGATTTACGCGCCGCACCAGATACGTTACCTGTTCATCGGGATGTTCTTCTTCGGCCTCTGCGCGACAATCCACCAAACGATGCTTGTGGCCGCGATGGGCATCGAGGTGTGCGTCATTCTCGCTCATCGCCGCTATGGCCGTAATTTCTGCCTGGGCAACAGCATCATTTTCCTGATGGTGTTAATCTTGATGTACAGCAAAAAATCCGGGGTGGCCGTCCTGCCTGCCTTGAATGAGTTAAGTCCCATGTTCGTGAACATCTTCTATGTTGTGGGCATCTGCTCGATTGCGGGTTATCTATGGCTGGCCGTGGAGACAAAGGAAACGGCTGCGGAATTTTTACGGGATGGCTGCATAACCATTTCCGGCGTCATGTTGGCGCTGGTTCCCACGCAGGGTTCTTTCTTCGTTTTCCTGTCATTCGCGGCACTCATTGGCTTTATCAAGCTGGCTTGGGACACGAGAAAACTAGATCTTGGGTCGTTGGTTGTGCTGGTCTGCGGCCTCCTTTGGTTGTGCGGCGCGGCCTTTTATCTTTACGAACCACTAGCCGGCATGACCTGTCCCCCGATGCAGTGGGGTTATCCCCGCACGGTGGAAGGTTTTTTCCACGCGCTCTCACGCGGCCAGTATGAAAAGGCAAACCCGACGGACATCATGCATGACCCGCTGCGTTTTGTCGGCCAGTTGTGGCAGCAGATGAACTGGCTGGCGGAGTCGTTCAGCTGGGTCGCCATCTTCATCGCGCTGATGCCGTTCCTCTTCATCTTCAAGATGAAAAAACGGGAACGCGCATGGATCATCGGGCTGGCGGCGATTTATTTCTGCGTTGGCGTGCTGCTGACGATCATCATGAACACGCCGCCCGACCGCGCCGGCGACGAAAACCGGGCATTCTTCACCGCCTCGCATGGCATCATTGCCATCATGATCGGCTACGGCCTGTCATTGCTGGCGGCTTATGTGGCGACGCATTATGAAAATTTCCGGCGTTGGGGATTGCTGGGCGGTGCCATTGCCGTGGTGCTGGCGGTATATTGCCTCGTCGGCGCCACCGCCAAACTCTTTTTTGGTCCCGCCGGACAAGTCCAGGTTTCCTGGCTTCCATTTCCAGATTGGGCGCTTTGGGATTTGCTGCCCTTTGGACCAAACGGCCAGTTTGGTTTCTTTGAAATTCCACATTGGATAGCACAGGCATTTGCCAAGGATCAATACGGCCTGCCCGTTTTCGCGAACCTGATTTTGCTGGCGGCTCCGATCATTTTCCTTGTTTCACTCTTTGTCTATCGTCAGCGCGGGCCGGTTTTGATCCTGCTCTGCCTGATCACGGCCTTCCCCGTGTGGTCGGGCCTTTCACACTGGTACAAAAGCGAGCAGCGCAACCACTGGTTCGGCTACTGGTTCGGCCATGACATGTTCACGCCGCCGTTCACCGGGCCGGATGGCAAGTTCAGTTACGACGCCAAACTCCGCGCCGAGGCGATGAAAGATCCCAAAACCGGCCATCTCGTTTATCCAGAAATGGCGCGCGACGCGATTGTCTTTGGCGGCACCGATCCGGGACGCTTCTGCCCCACCTACATGATTTTTTGCGAGAGTTTCATTCCGCATGATTGCCAGCCGGAGCAGGATCAAAAATTCGACCGGCGGGATTGTTATCTTATAACGCAAAACGCGTTGGCCGACGGAACGTATCTGGACTATCTGCGTTCCCAATACAACCGCAGCCAGCAGATTGATCCGCCGTTCTTCCGAGAATTCCTCAAATACGTCCTGGGCATACCCTTGGGTCCGAACAGCGCATTCGTCCGCGCCATTTCCGACGCGTCCTACACCCTGCTTGACGTGCCGTTCACCAGGCTGGGCGCAAAAATCGAAGCTCGCCGCCGGGCCGAGGGCGTTTATCCGCCCAACGAGATTTACATCCCCTCGCCCGAGGATTCCCAGAATTCCTTCCGGGAATACACGGAGGACGCCGCCCGTCGCGAGCAGATTGGCCAGCTCAAGCCCAATGAATATGTCCACGTTGATTCCGGCGGACGCGTGCAGGTTTCCGGCCAGGTCGCCGTGATGATGATCAACGGCCTGCTGTGCAAGGTCATCTTCGACCATAATCCGACCAACGAATTCTACGTCGAAGAAAGTTTCCCGCTGGACTGGATGTATCCCTATGAAACGCCATCGGGCATCATCATGAAGATCAACCGCAATCCGCTGGCGTTGACGCCCGACGTCTACGAGCGCGACCACGAATTCTGGAGCAAATACTCCGAGCGCCTGATCGGCAACTGGATCACCTACGACACGACCGTCAAAGACATCGCCGACTTTGCCCAGAAACTTTACATCGGCAACAATTACGCCGGTTTCAAGGGCGACCGCAAGTTCATCCGCGACGATGGCGGGCAGAAGGCCTTCTCAAAACTTCGCTCTTCCATTGGTGGCATGTATGCGTGGCGGCTCAGTCAATCCTGTCCCCCCGAATACCGGCCCCAGACCGAAGCCGACATGAAATTGCTGATGCGTGAAACCGACTTCGCCTTGAAGCAAGCGTTTGCCTTTTGTCCTTACAGCCCGGAAGCTGTTTTCCGTTACGTCAACTTCCTGCTCATTTACAACCGCTTGGATGACGCGGCGATCGTCGCGGAAACCTGCCTTAAGCTGGATCCTTTCAATGAACAGGTCAGAGGCACAGTCCGCCAGTTGCAGGAATTCAAGAAACAATCCGGCGTGCGCACGCAGCTCCAGCAGATGCAGTCAGAGGCGGTGGCCAGTCCGACCGACTTTAAGAACACCCTGGCCTTGGGCGGCCTTTATATGCAGATGCAGGAAACCAATCGCACGGTCGAATTGTTCCGGCAGGCTTCGGGTTTTTTTGACAGGGAGCTGACCAATCCTCATGCCGATCCCGAGAACCTGACCGCCATGGCGCAGATTTGCGCGGCACTCGGCGATGCCTCCAAGTTTAAATCCACCTTGGAAAAAATCGTCGTCCTGCAACCCGGACGGTCAGAAATTCTTTATGAGCTGGCCGCCCTGGATGCCATGACCGGCAAAACCAACGAGGCTTTGCAGAACCTCGAACGCAGCCTTGCCTCCAGCGCGAAACAGCGGCTGACCAACGCCTCCGCGCGCGATTTCACCGGCGATGCGCGAAATGACCTGCGCTTCAATACCATTCGCAACCTCCCGGAATTTCGAAAACTTGTCCCGTGACACCGCGTTTCGCCGGTTGCGCATTCCGGCAGATGGTTTAATCTTGTCGTCCATAAGATTTTTACGACCGAACTTGCATGAACACCGAAACGACATCGAAAGAAACGAATTCCGACTCCGCAGCCTCCGCGTCCGACCTTACGCCGGAGCAATTCACCGACCTTCAGTCCCGCGCCGCCAAGGCTGATGAAAACTGGGAACGCCTGCTGCGCGTCACCGCCGATTTTGAAAATTTCAAGAAGCGCGCCGCGCGTGAAAAGACCGAGGCCGCGCAATTTGCCAACGCCTCCCTGCTCCAAAAACTACTACCCATCCTCGATAATTTTGAAATGGCCCAGACCGCCGCTCAAGGTGCACAGGGCGACAAGCTCGCCTCCCTGCAAACCGGGATTGCCATGATCCAGCAGCAGCTTAAGAGCGCGCTGGCCGAAAGCGGCTTGGAAGAATTGGACGCCAGCGGCAAGCCATTTGACCCGACTTTTCACGAAGCCGTCTCGCAACAAGAAAGCGACACGGTGCCCGAAGGCCAGGTGCTCCAGCAAATCCGCAAAGGCTACAAATTCCGCGAGCGCCTGCTGCGCCCCTCCGCCGTGATCGTCGCCAAAAAAGCCGGCGGCTGAATCCGTTGTTATCCGGTTTCTGCCGGATAAGGTTTGCAATCGGTTTTCGCAGGAGTAGAGTCGCTTTACCGCGACATGCCCGACATCCTTCAATCAGGTCGCACGAACCGGCACAACAGCCATCTGCCCGGTGAATTTCCCTCCCCATGACTTCGCAGATGTCATCCGTTTCAGCGCTCGGCCGGGTCATGGCTGGCCCGCCAGATGATGCTCTAAAAATAATTCAAAGGATTTCGTCTCCGCGTTTGTCGAAGTTAGTAAAAGAAAGCCGCATGGCCGACGCCGACTCAGAACTGGTGTTGCAAACTCAAAATGGCAGCCCGACGGCTTTTGAATCGCTGGTTCGCAACCATCAATGCATGATTCACTCGCTGACATTTCGGATGACCGGTTCTTTGGCGGACGCCGAGGATCTCGCACAAGAGACGTTCATCCGCGCCTACGACCAGATCGGCTCGTTCCGAAGCACGGCGAAATTTTCCACCTGGCTCTATCGCATCGCCATCAATACCTGCTTGAACTGGAAGCAAAGCGAGGCCCGTCGATATCACTTTCAAACCGAATGTGCCGATGAATTTTGCAGCCGGCAAAACAATGAGACGAACGCTGCCGCAAAAAACGGGGCGTGTGAACAGGTCCAGTCCGCATTGCTAAAATTGCCTGCCAAACAACGCGCTGCAATCGTACTGACAATTTATGATGGTCTGAATCACGCCGAGGCCGCAAAGATTTTGGGTTGTTCGGAAACCACCGTTTCCTGGCGCGTATTCGCCGCGCGGAGGAAATTAAAAGGCTGGCTTACCACTATTGGAGGTGCGCATGAATGACTTTGATCTCGAATCAAAACTAAAAGACGTTCCCCTGCCCGAACGTCCCGAGGATTATTGGGAGAATTTCCCAGCGCAGGTGCGCTTGAACCTGCACCGCGCCGCCATGCGACCAGCGCCCAATAGCTTCTGGCTGCCCCGTCTTGCCTGGGCCGGCGGTTTTGCGTTGGTCTTGATTTTGGGAATCTGGTGCGCCCAGTTCAAGCCGCTCAAAATCGCGGCCGTTGCCCTCTCAAAAAACGAAAAACATTTCCGCAACCAATTCGCACAGTTTGAAACCAAGCTGCATGTCTTCATGCAGGACGAACACGGGATGCATCACTTGATCGCCGAAAAGGAATAGACCCATGCCGCAAGAAAAAATAACAACGGTCGAAAACAGAAATGATTCCGAAGCCTCGGCGCCGCAGGTCCTGGAAAATCTCATCCACATGGCCGAGCGCGCTGGTGCCAGCGACATCCATTTGCAGATGCGCGGAAAATCAGCCGAGATTGGTTTTCGGCTGGACGGCATCATCACGCCAGGACGCGAACTGCCTGCTGAAATCGCCGAGCGCGTTTTTGGCCGTATCAAATTCCTGGCACGCCTGAAAACGTATCAGGAATCATTGCCACAGGACGGCCGTATTGACCATGAAGAACTCAAAGGGCGAAACGACATCCGTGTCTCGACTTACCCAACTGTGACCGGCGAAAAAATCGTCCTGCGGCTGTTCAACTCCACCGTGGTCAAAACGCTGGATGAAATTGAATTTCCCGAAAACGCTCGTGCGCAACTCGAAACTTTTTTACGCCAGACGAGCGGCCTGCTTTTACTGACCGGCCCGGCTGGCAGCGGCAAGACCACGACGATTTATGCCTGTTTGCGTCATCTGGCTGAACTTGGTGGACGCCACATCATCACTGTCGAAGACCCGGTTGAACAGATCGTTCCCGGCACCATGCAAACCGAAATCAATGAAGCCATCGGACTCGATTTTGCCCGTGCCGCCCGGCATCTGCTACGACAAGACCCGCAAATTCTCATTCTTGGCGAAATCCGTGATGAAGCCACCGCCCAGCTGGCGGTCCGCGCCGGACTGACCGGCCATCTTGTAATCTCCACGTTGCATGCCGGCTCGTGTCGGGGCGTTTTCGAACGCCTGCTTGCCATGTGCACCGACCATTCAGCCGTCGCCAGCGCAGTTCAACTCGTTTTGAACCAGCGTCTCGTACGCAAGGTTTGTCGCCCGTGCGAGGGTGCTGGCTGCGAAACTTGCCTGCATACAGGTTATCAAGGCCGTCTGCCGCTGGTCGAATGGCTGCAAGTGAACGAATCCTTGCGCGAACAAATCCGGCGGCGCGAATTATCGGCGATAACACCCTTGCAGACACTTGAGACGTCCGCACGTTCGCTGGTGAACCAGGGTGTGACCAATGAAGCGGAATATAAACGGGGTTTTGGCTTATGAAAGACGACGAATTTGCCTTTTTCAACCAGCAATTGGCGGCAATGTTGCGTGATGGCATCCCGCTTGAAGGCGCTATACGCAGGCTTTGCCAGGAGATGCGCGATAGCACGTTGCGCACGGAATTGCAGTCACTAGAAGCCGATTTTGCTAAGGGCACGCCCGATGACTGACGCGTTACAGCCGCGTCAGCTTCCCGAACTGTATAAACGCATGATTCTGGTCGGCGTCAAAAGCGGCGACCTGCCAGGTGCGCTGATAATGCTCGCGGATTATTTTCACCGGCAGAATAACATCTGGACACGTTTAAAAGGATTGATGGTTTATCCGGTCATCGTTTTGGTTTTGGCATTTTTGATTTCAGGCTTTCTCGCTTTCATTCTAAGCACGTTTATTTGGAACAATCTGCAATCGCTCGTCGGCAATCACATGCTTCCGGTTGTATCTGCAGGCCTGTGGATGTCACCGGTTTTTATCGGCCTGGCGTTGGCCGCAGCACTGGTTGCCATCTGCGTTTCCCCAGCACGACGGAAATTAAGATGGGCGACTGCCCGCTTTTCGTGAAGCCAGTCTCGCAGAGGTCGCTTCCGCCATGTGGCTGATGTTGAAGAATAATGTTCCGCTTGATGATGCGCTGGCTCTCACCGAGCAGCTTGAAAAGGAACGCTTGCCGAAAAAGAAATCATCGAATGGCGGAAGCGTCTGGCTTCCGGCCAAGGAAAATTTGCGGACCTGACGATTGCGTCTGATGGATCACGTCGCAGCGTGTTTCCGCCGCTGTTCATCTGGACGGTTGCGCAGGCGGGTGAAGATTTGACCGCTGGCTTTCAGCGGGCGGCGGAATTATATCAGGCACGCGCTCTCTACCGCATCGAAATGCTACTGTATTCGGTGTTGCCTTGTTCAATCCTCACGCTGGCAATCATGATAGCATCGCAAATTTCACCTGTGTTCGTGGCATTGACCGGATTTCTTCAATCCATCGGTGGCTCTATGGAATAAACAGATGAGTGCAAAAATTTCATCACTGATTGGGTCAGATTGACGATGGCTATTTATTTGATGTAGATAATGGCTTTCGATCATCGATTTTACCCGCAATATTGAAATTCTTTGAAAGCTCCCTAATCTTCGGCCTTTGGCTGGCCGCCATCGCCGCATTTGTTTTTCTGATTCACTTTTTTTTCTCACTGCCGATGCGTCGCATGGAACGCGCACGGTTGTTTCTTGACTTGGTTGTGAGCGCGCTCAATCGCGGCCAGGCGGTTGAAGAGATGATCCTTTCCCTGGCCAGCAGCCGCGACCGCACCATCGGTATGCGTTTTCATCTGCTGGCAGCCTATGTCGAAGGCGGGTCAAGATTTGGCGACGCCTTGGAAAAGGTTCCGCGCTTTTTACCTCCACAAATCAGCGCCATCCTCCGGGCAGGTGAAAAACTTGGCGACCCGAAAAAAGTGCTGCCGGCCTGCCGCGAACTATTACTGGACCGCCCAGCCGCTGTTCGGAGCGCCATGCATTATCTGATCTTCGTCGTTTTACTTTTCTCACCGGTCTTCATTTTTGTGGTGACGATGACCATGGTCTTCGTCATTCCCAAATTCAAAGAAGTCGCTGCCGGAATGGGCATTCATCTCCCGCTCATGGCGCAATTTGTCTTTACCCATACCAGCTGGCTGATCGCTTCCGAGTTGATCATCACCATAATGATGCTGCTGGCTACTTTGCTCTATATCGGCGGACCGGGGTTTGTCCGTTGGTTTCAATTTCGCGGACTGCCCGTCGTCGATTGGATTGCCTGGCACGTGCCATGGAAGCAAAAGCGGCTGCAAAGGACAATTTTCCGCCATGCTCGCCGTTTTGCTTGACAGTGGCGTGGCGGAAACTGAGGCCGTCAGGCTTGCGGGAGATTGCACGGCTAATCAAATCTGCCGCCAGCGTTCGCAGCACGTCATTGCCCGCGATGGAACAAGGTGCAAAACTGGATGTTGCCGTTCACGCCTTCGATGACCACGGTGAATTCCGCTGGCGCTTGACCAATGCGATCCACGCACGCGGTGGTTTTTAAATGCGTTGCATGGCTGGCATCAGGCGCTGGATGCCAAGGCGTTCCAACAGGAGGAAGCGGCGGCGCATACCATTACGAGCGGACTTGTGATTTTGAACGGTCTGCTGGTGGCGCTGATTGCTACGGCCATGTTCGGCATCCTGATGGCAGTTTTAAACGGAATGGCATCTGAATGAAAATACAATCATCACAACTACTCGGCAGCCGCCATTCCCAGCGCGGCATTTTGGAAGTGGATTTACTGGTGGGCCTGGCAATCCTGTCGCTGGCCATCATTCCGCTTGGATTTTTCCTTTGCCCACGAAAGGCAGGTTCTCAAGATCGAATACTATCGCAGCGTCGTCAGCGAAATCGTTGATGGCGAAATGGAAATCCTCGCCGCTGGATATTGGAAAACTTTTCCCGACGGAGTGCAAACTTATCCCGTCCAAAGCCGGGCTGCCGCCCATCTGCCAGCAGGCCATTTTCAACTGACCAAAATCGGCAACCGCGTGCAGCTAGAATGGAACTCGGACGAGAAACGCGGCATAGGTGCCGTCATTCGCGAAACCACCGTCAAATGAACGTGCGAAAAAATATTTCACGACGGCAACGTCAGGCGGGCATTTTGCTCACAGAATGCCTCGTCTATGTCGCCGTGTTCGTCATCCTGCTCGGCATCGGCACGGCGGTTTTTTATTTCTGCTGGGACCATTCGAAGGCGGTGATCATGGCGACGGATGACATCGCCTCCGCCCTGCGCGCCGGCGAACGCTGGCGGGCGGACGTGCGCGCCGCAACGCGGACCATTTCCGTCGAGTCAACGCTGGAGGGGGAAATTGTACGGATTCCCGGCAAGGAGAAGGACATTTTCTATCGCTTTGAATCCGGCGGTGTGCGGCGTGAGATCTCCGGCTTGAACAATTCACAATTGCTGCTGCCAAAAGTCAAAACATCATACATGAAAGCCGAAGTACGCGACACTGTCAGCGCGTGGCGTTGGGAATTGGAATTGACGCAACGCCGCTCAGAAACCCATTTACCACTGCTGTTCACCTTCGAGGCGGTGCAACCAAAACCGTGAAAATCCAACTCAGGCATTACATCCGGCAGGACAGCGGCAACCGCCAAATGCTGGCGCAAAATGAAAGCGGTTCAGCAACCGTTGTCTTCATGGCGTTGCTGGCGATAATGATGATCCTCGTCACTGCGGAAAGTCGTGCGCTGCTTCACCTGCGCCGCGAGGTGAGGTTTCTGGAGCAACAGCAAATCAAACGTTTGAACGCATCGCAAACGAACAGCGTGACCATTTTCGGATCACTTTCCCCATGAATCAGGACGCGAACGCTAAAATCAAAATGCTCACCGGCTCAAGCCGCTGTCTTGTTTTCGGACTGCTGGGTTTGATCCCGGTTATTGGATTCCCCTTTGCGCTTTCGGCGCTGTGGATATCAGGACGGGTTCGTGCCAAAGAAAAATTATTTTGGAATGCGGCACGGCCCTACCGGATTTGGGGCGTGGTCTGCGCGGCGGTCGGGACAGTTTTTTGGGCTGGCGTTTTAGCCATCATCATTGCCCGGGCTTTGATGATGGCCCAGGGGACTCGGCTAAAAAAATTCAAGCCTTGATGACCGTGGCGCCGGCCGCCGGGCGGGAAACAAAGATGGTCGCTTCAATCTTGGTCTTCTTTTTGTAGTCGGCGGCGATCCGTTCGGAAATGGCTTCAACCAGTTCGGTTTTCACCAAGGCCACGGCGCAGCCGCCAAAGCCGCCGCCGGTCATGCGGCAGCCATAAATCCCCGCCCTTGAAACTGATGTCCTCCGCGATCTCGACCACCACGTCAAGTTCCTGACAGCTCACTTCATAATCATCGCGTAACGATGCATGGCTCGCATACATGAGCTGGCCAACCGTAGGCCAATTCGAGGCGCGCACGCCCTCGGCCGCATGGACGGTGCGCTCGATCTCGCCGATGACATGGCGTGCACGGCGGAAAACGGCTTCGTCCATTTTATCCCTGGCAGATTCCAACATTTCCGCCGTCGCATCGCGCAAGGCCGGAACGCCGAGAATCTTCGCGGCCATTTCACATTGGATGCGGCGCTGGGCATAACCGCCGCCGGTCAGTTCATGTTTGACGTTCGTGTTGATGATCATCAACGAAACGGCGGCGTCGCTCATCGGCACCAGCTCGGTCTTGCGCGAACGGCAGTCAAGCAGCAGCAGATGGTTCTGCCGGCCCATCACGGAGATGAATTGATCCATGATCCCGCACGGCACGCCGGCGAAATCATTTTCCGCCTTCTGGCAAAGCAGCGCCTTTTCAACCGGATCAATTTTTTTTCCCGGTCACGGTTTCAATCAGGGTCGCCGTGGCGACTTCCAGTGCGGCACTGCTGCTCAAACCGCCGCCCAATGGCACGGTGGAATGCAATAACACGTCAAGGCCGCCGGGATTCATGCCGCGCGCCAGAAAGCCGGCGATGACGCCGCGCGGATAATTGCCCCACTTCGGCAGACCCGTCGTGATGGTCGTGGACAAATCAACCGACAATGGTTCGGCACCGGAAGCGTCACGAATTTGAAAAATACTCTTACCATCGGCCGAACGGTCGGCGGCCATGACGGCGTAATGTTCGATGGCCATTGGCAGGACGAAGCCGTCATTGTAATCGGTGTGTTCGCCGATCACATTGACACGTCCGGGAGCGGCGACGATCCAGCGCGGCGGGCGCCCGTAGGTTTTGGCAAATTGCTGGGCAGTTTCTGCTGCGAGTTTTTGCAGGCTGGTCATGAGAATAAAAAACGGGCAACCAGGGTTCCCCGGCCATTGAAGTTGAATGGTTAGGCTGAAGGCGGGTTTTTACCACCACGCACCGCACCTGCGAGCATCAACACGCCGAACGCGAGCAGAACGATGCCCCAAATGAGATTTATGTTAATGCCGAGCGAGAGCGAGCCGGAACGGTCAACTGCGCCATAGATGGCCAGCAACACGCCGATGAGTGTGAACATGAGGCCAATCGGCCAGCGGATATCGAGTCCCATAAATTTAGTTTGGTTGAAATAATCCGGGTTTACCAGAAAATGATGTTAAGGACGACACAGACAATCAACAAGGCCACGCCCACCACGCCCGGCTGCATGTAGAATGGCAGATTGTCCGACTTGATTTTCGGCGTTAGTGAATACACCAGGCCTTTCAACTCCACATCCGACTTGGTGCGGGCGGTCGCCAGCGAAATCACCAAAGTCAAAGTGAAGCAAGTAATGAATGCAAAGGCGGCGAGCCAGAAATTTTGCGCCATTTCGCTTTGGAATTTCTCAACAACCTTGATGTAACCACCTTTGAAAACACTGATGATGTGGCCATTAGCATCCAAGTTACTAGGCACGGTGGTCAATGCGTGGAACAGGGCCGAACTGGCGATTCCTCCAAACAACCCGATAAATGCGCCAGTGCCGGTGGTACGCTTCCAGAACATGCCGAGCAGGAACGTGGCGAACAATGGCGCGTTTACGAAACCGAACACAAGCTGGATGACATCCATTGCGTTATAAAACATCGAAGCGAAATACGCGGCGGCAATGCTCAAAACAATGCCCACGACGGTGATGAATTTACCCATCCAGAATAGTGATTGTCACTTTTGTTCTTCGCAAAATAGGCCTGGTAAAGATCGTAGGTGAAGACGGTGTTGAACGCCGTGACGTTGCCCGCCATGCCGGACATGAACGAGGCCAGCAAAGCCGTCAACGCCAAGCCTAACAGGCCGGCAGGGCAATATCTTTTAACCAGCGAAAGAATGACCTGGTCGTAATCGTTTTCAGCAATGCTGTTGTAAAGTCCCTGCTTGATCTGTTCGTCAGATAACTTGCTCACAGCATTGGCGGCAATGAGCGAAGCGATTTTATCATCGGCAATTTTTTTACCCAGCGCTTCGCCCACGGCTTTAACACCTGCGGCGGAATCCGCCGGACTGGCGGCCTTTACCGCATCAATCGCCTTGGTATAGTTTGCGTCGGAAACAATCGGCGGCGGAATGCGATAATCTTTGCTCGGTATCGCGGTCAACGCGATGGCGATCATGCCGGGCACGATGACCAGGAATGGAAAGAACATTTTCGGCACGGCGGCAACCAGCGGTGTGTTGCGCGCGGCGGTCATGTTCTTTGCCGCCATGGCGCGTTGCACGACGAGGAAGTTGGTGCACCAGTAACCGAACGAGAGAACGAACCCGAGACCGAAGATCATCGCGAACCAGTCCACGCCCATGGGATTATGCGTTGCACCGGCCAACACCGGTTTCCATGCACTTGTCCAAGCATCGGGAGCAAAAGTGATGCCCGGATCTTTGAGATAATAAGCTGAAGGATCAACGGCCACGCCTTGAAGCGAATGATTCATCGCACCCCAGCCGCCGACATCTTTCAAGCCGAGATAAACGACGGGCGCGAAACCGAGAACGATCATGAAGAATTGCAGCACTTCAGTGTAGATCGCCGAGGTCAAACCACCCTTCAAAACGTAAAGCAACACAACGCCGGAAGAGATCCAGAGTGCGACGTGATAATTCCAGCCGAGCAGTGAATTCAGAAGTTTCGCCAGCGCGTTCATCGAAATGCCAGAGGCGAAAATCGTCATGACCGCGAAAGCGACTGAGTTCAAAGCACGAACACGTTCATCAAAACGCATTTTCAAGTATTCAGGAACCGAGCGGGCTTTCGAGCCGTAATAAAATGGCATCATGAACACGGCCAGAAAAATCATCGCCGGAATCGCGCCGACCCAGTAAAAGTGGCGCCGTGCTGATGCCGTATTTCGCGCCGCTGGCGGCCATGCCGACAAGTTCCAACGCTCCGAGATTTGCCGAGATGAAAGCAAGTCCCGTCACCCAGGTCGGAATCGAACGCGCCGACGTGAGAAAGTCCGATGACGTTTTCATGTAGCGTGCCAGCGTCCAGCCGATGCCAATAACGAAAGCGACGTAAGCCAGGAGAATGGTGTAATCTATCCAAGCGAGGTGAATTGGTTGCATAGCGTGAACGATGATTTAACGATTCAGATGATGAGTGTCAATCCAATTGCTTTCGCGCATGACTTGTGGTTTATTACACGGGCAAAATTATTTTTATGACATCAAAAATTGAAGCAAAGACACAGGAACTGTGCGAAGCCATCCTTGAACAAATCCAGACCGGCGGCATTCGCCAACGCATTGACACTTTTCTGGCCGACACCAGCACGCGCGGCCAGTATGACGCACTGATGAGCAAGGGCCAGGCGCTCCAGGAAAAACAACATCACGGCCAGACGCTTGAACCGGCGGAAATCTCCGCGTTTGAAAAAGACCGGGAAACACTGCTCAAGAATCCCGTTGCCTCCAGCTTCCTGACCGCCCAGGAAGAAATCCACGAACTGCAAGGCGGTGTTCAAAAACGCATAGCCAAGACGCTTGAACTCGGGCGCATTCCCAGCGCGGAAGATCTGGAAGAAGGTTCCTGCGGCAGCGGCTGCGGCTGTCATCATTAAGATAATTCTGAATAACTTCAGGTGCGTCTGGCCGTTGCTGGACGCACCTTTTGCTTTACGGTGAAGTAAATCCGCCTTGCGCTTGGGCGCGCTTCCGCAAAACTGCCGCCGTGCCAGAGACTTTCCAACCACACGACCCGAAGAAATTTGAGGCCGCCTTGCGCCGGTTCGATGAGGAGAATTCCCGCGATCCAAACCATGAAACTGTTGATGATATTTCCTATCCTCGAGAATTGCTTTATGCGCAACGACTGACTGACTGGGTTTTACGGCGCCTCGCTGCGCGCTGCCAGCACATCTGCCGCTGGGAAAGCCCGCGCGAAAATTATCCCATGACCCGGCCCGGATATTTAAAATGGCGTGCTGATCTTAAAAAATTTCATGCCGGGAAATCCGGCGCGATTCTTCAGGAAGTTGGCTACGACGAGGAAACCATCCGCCGCGTCCAGGACTTGAACCTAAAGAAAAATTTCCCCGCTGATGCTGATACTCGGACACTCGAAGACGCGCTCTGCTTGGTATTTCTCCAGTTTCAATTCGCCGATCTCGCCGTCAAGACTGCCGAGGATAAAACCATCAATGCGCTTCAGAAAAGCTGGGACAAGATGACTGAAGCCGCGCGCACCGAGGCATTGAAGCTGCCTTACGACGAACATGAAAAAAACTTGCTCCAACGCGCCCTCAACGGCTAATCAAAGCCATGTCGCCAATCCCTGAAGTGCTGCCCGCAAATCAAGTCCCGCTCGCCGTGGACCTGGACGGCACGCTGATCAGAACGGACATGATGTGGGAGCATCTGGCGCGACTGCTCCGCCGAAATCCGTTCTGGATTTTTCAAATTTTATTTTGGTGGATACGGGGACGCGCCTTCCTGAAAAAGCAACTGGCCCGGCGTGTCACCGTTGATCCCGCCACCCTGCCCTATCATGAAAAATTCCTGATATTTCTTCGCGAGCAAAAATCTGCCGGGAGGAAACTCATTCTTGCCACTGCATCTGATCGCCAAATGGCATTGCCTGTCGCCAGCCATATCGGACTTTTCGATGAAGTTCTCGGCAGCGACGGCAAAACGAATTTGCGCAGTGAGAACAAACTGGGGGCGCTCACGGAAAAATTCGGCGCGCGCGGTTTTGATTATGCCGGAAATTCCACCGCCGATTTCGCCGTCTGGCGCGGCTCGCGCGAGGCCATCGTGGTCAATGCCAGTCGGCGGTCCTGAAGCAGGCCGCACAATGCACCCGGCTCGGCCCGACCTTCATGGATGGTTATTCGCCCTTCGCGATTCCCAAGAGTGTTCTGAACGAACTGTTCATCCGCAGCGGCTATTTGCTGGCAATCGTCGCCGGACTATTGCTGGCGGCGGCGTTTCCAAATATCGGCATCGCCGGTTTCGCCTGGATCGCGCCAGCCTTGATTCTTTTGCGGCACAGGCAAAAAAATCTGGTGATGCTTTTCGCGTCGGCTACGTTGCCGGAATTTCGTTCTGGCTGGCATCGCTCTGCTGGCTGCTGTTGATTCCGGTGGCGGGCTTTCCGGTTCTCGGCTGGATTGCATTGAGCGCGTTCATGGCGATTTATTTTGGAGCCTGGACCTGGCTGCTTTCCGGGAAAATTGGCGTCGGGACTTGGACGCAACGCAACCTTTGGTCGCTGGCCGGCGCAGCGGTTTGGGTGGGCCTGGAAATCTTTCGCTCCCATTTTCTCGGCGCTTTCCGTGGAATCTGCTCGGCACATCGCAATATCAGCTCACGCCACTAATCCAGATCGCCTCGGTCACGGATGTCTATGGCGTTTCATTCCTGGTCGTGTGGGTTTCGCTGGCGATGTTCTCGGCAGTGCGCGCCATTTTTTCAAAACCCAGTTCGCGCTTCGCCTGGCAGCCGGAGATTTTTCTACCGCTGCTGGTCGTGGCGCTTCTGTTCGCCTATGGCAGCGTGCAAATGCGATTAGAAGTCAAGACGAACACTTCCCAGCCGCCCATTGCGTATCACGCTGATTCAGCCGAGCGTGCCGCAAAACATGATTTGGGATTCAGGCGCAAATTCGAATCGTTTCCAAGAATTAATTGCGCTCACAGAAAGAGCGCTGACAAACCGCACAGATTTGCTCATCTGGCCCGAAGCCGCTCTGCCGGAATTTGACGAAGCCAGCTATACCGCCATCACAAACCTTGTCTGCACACACCATCTGTGGATGATTTTCAACGCCGATGAAGCCGTGTGGCAACCCGACTCGCAGAAAAGCATTTATTTTAACAGCGCGTTTTTGCTCGCACCGGATGGGACTTTTGCCGGCGTTTATCGGAAGCGCAACCTGGTCATATTCGGCGAATATATTCCGCTCGTGCGCTGGTTGCCTTTCGTAAAATGGTTCACCCCTATTCAGGGAGGTTTTGAAGCGGGTGACAAGCCGGCGACTTTTGCAATTCACGACTGGAACCGCCGTCCGCCTGAACCGGTCATTGAATTGAATAATGGTCTGGAAAGAACTTCGCTTCATAATATGATAAACATTTCGCCGTTGATCTGCTTTGAAGACATGTTTCCGCAAACCGCGCGGGAGTCCGTCAACAGCGACACGGATTTTCTGGTGAACCTGACCAACGACGGCTGGTTCGGCGAAGGCGCGGAACAATGGCAGCAGGCCGCCTCCGGAGTCTTTCGCGCGGTGGAGAATGGCGTCCCGCTTGTCCGCGCCTGCAACAATGGTGTGACCTGCTGGATAGATGCACATGGTGCAGTGCGGCAGGTTTTTAAAGATGCAACCGGCGGCATTTATGGCGTCGGCGCGCTGGCGTTTGACCTGCCTATGCCCGATGAAAAACCGGCTCCGACATTTTACAATCGTCATGGCGACTGGTTTGGGTGGGCATGTGGAGTGGTTATGACCGGTTTGCTGTTTGCCAAAATCTTTCGTCGCAAGAAGCGTGAACAAATCTAACTTCGGCCAGTGTAGCGTTTCCGCTGATTCGTATCTTTCCTTTAACCAAGGCGCAAGGCACTATCACGAGGAAAAGAATGCAATCCTTTTGTTTCCGGTCTCGACTCATCATAGCTGCCCTTCTGGCCGTATTATTGACGGCAGCTGGCGGAGGTTGGTGGCTTTGCGAGCGGAGTGATTCACTGGCATTCCTGCCGGCCAAGGCAGGGGCTGAATGGATTATGGATCCGGTTCCACCGGAAAACGGTGTACGCTTAAGCCGGCCCGTCAAAGCTGTCTTCGTATACTCCTTCACATTGGACAAACTGCCTGCTAACGCAACACTGGCTGTCCGTGCGTTCAAAACGGCAACTGTTTTCATCAATGGACAACACATCGCCGGGCTGAAATGCGATGGCAAAAACTGGAAGACGCCCGCCACAGCCAGCATCGCGGGAGAATTGCAAGCAGGAACCAATACCATCACGGTTTGCGTGACCAACCAAACCGGACCGCCGACACTTTGGTTGCGATTGCAGACCGATACCTTGTCCATTGGCAGTGATGCAACTTGGCAAGTATCGCTCGCGGGTGCGGCCTGGCAAAATGCCCGCATCGCTTCGCAACCGCTCACGCTTCCGGGTTGGAGTCCGTTGTATGACAATCACAACGTCTTTGATTCCTTGCGAAATGTCTGGCAAGAACTGGTTTTTTTCCTCGCCTCCGCTTTCGGATTGGTTTTTCTGGGGGGCCGCTGGCTGTCGGCCCGGCCCGAGATAAAACCGGTCTGTTTTATTTTTATCTTGGTCGTTGTTGCCCGGACGGCGCTGTTCATCAACGATATGAGCGGCCTTTCACATTGGACAGGCTTCGATACCAAAGGTCATGAAGACTACATAAAATTCATCCAGGAGAAACAAGCGCTGCCACCTTCTGATTCCGGTTGGGAGACGCATCAACCGCCGCTTTATTATTTCGGTTCTGCAATGGTCATGAATCTCACCGGATTTTCTGTTGGTCAGGAAAATGCCGTGATTCCTTTGCGCGCAATCAATGGCATTCTCGGATTTATCAACTGTTGGATGGCGTTGGTCTGCCTGCGCCGGCTCTTTCCGGAAAATCCGTCCGCACAAGTCGTCGGGTTGTTATTGGCCGCTTTTTTACCGCCGCATTTGTATCTGTTCATGGGTATAACCAATGATCCGCTGACAGGTTTGCTGGTGACGACGGCGTTCTATTTTCTTTTGCGCGTGCTCCAGTCGGAAACGGAAAACATCTGGTACTATGCCGGCATCGGCCTGACGCTCGGTGCCGCCATGCTTACGAAGCTGACCGCCATGCCCGCCGTGCCGGTTTTTTTTCTCGCCTTGATCTGGCGCATGATTTTGCTTCAAAAAAAATCCGCGCTTTACTGGTTGCGAGGGGTGGGATTGGTGGCGTTAATATTTGCAGTCGTTTGCGGCTGGCATTATGGGCGGGTCTGGCAGCAAACCGGAGTGATTGCCGTGCCAAACAGTCAAAGCACCAGTTGGTGGCAGGAGCCGGGTTTTCGAACGGCAAGTTATTATTTAAATTTTGGCCATGTCCTGGTCTCTCCCCTGTTCAGCGGGCTTTACAGCTTTGCTGACGGCATTTATTCAACGCTTTGGGGTGATGGCTTGATCAGCGGCGCATCCAAAATCACTTTCCGTCCACCTTGGAACTACGACTTGATGAACGCCTGTTATTTTTTCAGTCTGGCCATCACAATCCTGGCCGTTGGCGGCATGGTGATTTCACTTCAGAAATTCCGACATCTGCTGAAATTAGAATGGTTCGTGATGCCGGCGCTCATATTCAGTTATCTCATGGCGATTGTGTGTCTGACGTTGCTGGCCCCGTGGGCGGCTGAAGTGAAGGCTTTCTATGCCTTCCCGGCTTTGGTGCCATTCTGTGCCATGGTCGCAACGGGCTGGAATTGGCTGGCGAAGAAAAACCGGCTTTTGCGAAACTTCCTCTGGCTGGTTGTCATCATTTGGTCATTCACGGCTTATACAACCTACTGGATACGCCCGAATAATTTTGAAACCTGGCGGGCCCGGGCCTTTGTCCAGCTCAAGCAACAGGATTTCCCGGAAACTATTACAAACATTACCGAGGCATTGCGGCTCAAGCCCGATGATTTTGTCAGCCGGTGCATTATGGCCGAAGCGTTCCAAGGGCAGGACAAGCAAGCAGAAGCCCTTCAGCAATACCTCGAAGCTTTGGCCATCTGCCCGGATTCACCAGACTCACTTTTCACCCTTGCCAAGATCTTTGCCGTCGGTCCCAAAGACGAAGCCGAATACGCGGTAAAACTCGCCGAGCGCGCCTGTCAACTGACTGGCTACGGAAAAGCCGACATGGTGGACACTTTGATCGTGGCCTTTGCCAATGCCCGGCAAACTGAGAAGGCCTTGGCCCTGGCCGAAAACGCTCGGGATGTTGCATCGCAAAATGACGAACCTGATCAAGCAAGACGAATGCAAGAATTGATTGAACGCATTCGATTGAACAAAGACAGCGGGAAACCACTAAGGATAGAAAAGCCAGCCGGCAATTGAGAATACAAAACTATTCAACTGGACTTCAAACTCCACCAAATCGCCGGTGACGCTTGGCATATTCCTCCAGTGCAGCACAGAATTGCGGCCGCTTGAAATCAGGCCAGAGCGTGGACGTGACGACCAGTTCCGCATAGGAAATTTGCCACAACAGGAAATTACTCACCCGCATCTCGCCGCTGGTGCGGATGAGCAGATCAGGGTCGGGCACATTCCGCGTCCAGAGATGATCGGAAATTACCTTCTCCGTGATGTCAGCCGGATCAAGTCGGCACTGCTTCACTTTCTCCGCAATCACGCGCACCGCTTCCACAATCTCAATCCGGCTCCCATAGCTTAACGCCATGACGAGCGTCAGGCCGTTATTCTTAGAAAGCGTGGCAATGGATTTTGCAAGATGTTCCTGCACGTTGTCGGGCAGGCGGTGAATCTGGCCAATAACTTCGAGCCGGACATTGTTTTTATTCAAATCCTTTGTTTCGGTTTTGAGATAATGGACGAGATACTTCATCAATGCGTCCACTTCATCCTTGGGACGATTCCAATTCTCGGCGGAAAAGGCGTAAAGCGTAAGATACTTGATGCCGAGTTCGCCCGCCGTGCGGATGATTTCCCGCGCCGAATCCGCACCACGCCGGTGGCCCTCGATGCGCGGCAAGTGCCGTGACTTCGCCCAGCGCCCGTTGCCGTCCATGATCACCGCGACGTGGCGCGGAAGATTGGCAGCGGCTTCAGAACTTAATTGGTTTGTGGCTACACTCATTTGTTGAACTATGAATCGTGAATCGTTGCATCGGCCAAAGCACGATGGCCACAATGCGATGATTTAACAATTACAACGATGTAACGCCTAGACAAAAATTGTCTGGTCACGCCCAGGGCCGATGGAAGTGATGAACAAATTCGCATCAGTCAAACCAGCAATCGCTTTTACGTATTCGCGCGCCTTGACCGGAAGATCCTTGAACTTGCGCGCTTTATCGGTCGGCGTCCGCCAGCCTTCGAACTCGACGTAAACCGGCTCACATTCCGCGAGAATTTCCGCATCGTTCGGGATGTAATCATATTGCTTCTTGCCGCGACGATACGCGATGCAAACCTTGATCGTTTCCACCGTGTCGAGACCGTCGAGGTTTGTGATGGCGAGATCATCTATCCCGTTCACCATGGTCGCGTGGCGGGTGGCGACGGAATCAAACCAGCCGCAACGGCGGGCACGCCCGGTCGTCGCACCGAACTCACGACCCATGCCGTGCAGCAGGTCGGAAATCTCCTGGTTCTCCGTCGGTAACGGCCCTTCGCCGACGCGCGTGGTGTAAGCCTTCATCACGCCGACCACGCGATCCATGCGGTGCGGCGGCACGCCGGAACCAGTGCAAGCACCGCCCGCCGTGGTGTTCGATGACGTGACGAACGGATAAGTACCATGATCAATGTCGAGAAAAGTTCCCTGCGCGCCTTCAAATAGAATGTCCGCTTTATTGCGGATAGCCGTGTGTAAAAGAACCACGGTGTTTGTGACAAACGGGTTGAGAATTTTTCCAGCGGCGTTGTAATCTGCGAAAACCTTTTTGAATGACAATGGTTTTGCACCAAGCGATTTTAGGATGGCGTTATTTTCCAGGATGCGAACGGCAAGTTTTTGTTCCAAGCGAGCCGGGTCAATCAGATCATTCACCCGCAGACCGACGCGTGCGGCCTTGTCGCCGTAAGCCGGACCGATACCGCGCTTGGTCGTGCCGATCTTGTTTTCACCCTTGATGACTTCGCGCTGGGCATCAAGTTCACGATGATATGGGAACACGACATGGGCTGTCTCACTCAGCACAAAATTTTTCGGGCTGACTTCGATGCCATTTTTCTTCAAACCCTTCATCTCGCTGACCAGGCCAAGGGGGTCCAGAACGACGCCGTTGCCGATGACGCACAATTTATTTTTGCGCAGGATGCCGGAGGGGATGAGATGCAGCACGGTTTTCCTGCCATTGACGATGACCGTGTGTCCGGCGTTGTTGCCGCCGGCGTAGCGTACGACGATGTCCGCCGACTCGGTGAGCACGTCAATGATTTTGCCCTTGCCTTCATCGCCCCATTGGGCGCCGACGAGAATGGTATTTGCCATGGTTATTCTTATTAAATCTTTATTTGTCGAATCGTTGAATGGCTGCATCGTTTCGTGGTTCTGACCGGTGCAACGATTCGTGATTCACGGATTTGTCTTCGCCCGCCAAGCCGCACAGCGGCAACAAAAATCCCCGGATGCTTATCCGGGGCAAAGCGCGGGTTCTTTGCCGGAAGAAGCTAGCGGAATGGCAGCGGGCATGTCAATTCGGCTTTCCAATTTTCTTCAAGATAAATGTTCAATCGTCATTTGAAATTGCTCCTTCCCCAAAAGAGTTTTGAACGCGACAAGAATTTTCGCGCTGCATTCAAAGTATGTCGGTATATGTCGGCAAAAAATAAACTAATTTTTCTTTAGAACGTCCGGTGTTGCATCGCCCGCAACTGAATTTTAAAACGACAATTTTTGCAATTCACCCACGAAAAGCTCTACTACATCCTGTTTTATATCAGCCATTTGTTATGAAGTTGACAGAGCCCTCGCCAGCAATTCTGATCCCGGTAATAAAAACGAACTTGATTTTCATCTCAAAGGGGTCAATCAATGACTGTATTGGGTTTGTCCATTTTTAAAAATTTGTGGACAGCGATGCGCATCTGTGTTAAAAACAATCTCGTTAAAGGAGCGTTACAGCAGTGTTACACCGAACCAAGGTGTGATTGTTAATTTTAAATTATGCATATGAAAAAAAACAAGGCGGGTGAAAACATGTTGCGAAATGAATCAAGGATAATTTATCAGACTAAAACCACAATGTCAGGCTTTACTCTGATTGAATTGTTGGTGGTTATTGCCATCATTGCGATTTTGGCGGCAATGCTTCTCCCGGCCCTCACTAAAGCCAAACAAAAAGCACAGGGCATAGTGTGCATGAACCAGCACAAACAGCTCGCCTTGGCGTGGCGCATGTATGCGGAGGATAATAATGACACCTTGGTTTATGCGAGCACTCTTGGCGGTGGCGGGCGTTCGGGCGGAAGTGTTCCTGTGTCAGTAGGAGGAAATAAACCAGACGACTTTGCCTGGTCTGGTGCTCACATGGATTATAGCAGCGGGAATCTAGCCAATTACGATGTGACATATGACATGCAAAAGAGACCATTGTGGGCTTATACCAAGTCTCAAAAACTTTACAAATGCCCTTCCGACACCTCCATGGTTTCGAATTTAGCTAATAATCCCGTCCCTCGTATTTTAACCATGTCCATGAACTTGTATATGGGTGGTTTCGCTCCGCAACCGAACAGTGGGACTGTTTTAGGCTGGGCCGGTGGCTGGGCCTTTGCTGATAAATACCGGATATTTTCAAAGCTTTCAAGTGTTGTTTCCCCGTCCAGCATGTTTGTGTTTTTAGACATGCGTGAAGACTCGGTCAACTGGAGCAATTTCATGCAGGACATGACCGGCTATGATCCTTATAGCAAGGCTCAATGGACTTTGGGCGACATGCCCGGCATGTATCATAATCGGGCGGCTGGTTTTTCATTTTCCGATGGCCATTCCGAGATTCACAAATGGTTGAATGGTAAGACCACGCCGAATCTTTTACCTCCCGGAAAAACTTTTACTTCTGAGGGCATCGACACTAGTTCGTACGGGCAAAATAACGACGACGTTTATTGGATCCAAGACCATTCAACGCGCGCCAAATAATAACACCGCTTAATGTTTTAATGCCATCAACGCGATACAAAATCTTCATTCTGAACCGTCGGCCGGTCAAACCGGTTAATTTACAGACAATATAGTGCAACCTAAAAACTAAGAAAAGTAACAAAGAAACAGACCCGATATGAAACCAATCCATAAAAACGTCGTCCGGCTCGGCAGCACTTTGCTGCTGGCCCTGTCCGCCACATTGACAGCACGCGCAGACTATCAGTCCACTGTGCTGTCGCAGAATCCGTCCGGTTTTTATCGGTTGGATGGAACCTTGTCACCGCAGCCCAATGGCGGGGCGACCAACTCCGGCTCGCTCGGTGCCGCCGCCAATGGAACCTTTGTTGCTTTGCCCACTCTCAATGCGCCGGGGCCGTTTTCGGGCAGTGTCTCGATTGGTCTGGATGGCACGTCGCAATACATCAATACCCCGGTTACAGCCGGGCTTAATACAGCTACGTTCACCTATGAAATCTGGGTCAATCCGGCAACAATTCCCAAGTTTGCCTACATGTCTTCCTCCGCCCAGCTTAATTCCCCCCGTTCCGGGTGGTATTTTGCTCAAGACGACGGAAGCACCTTTGCTTTAGGCTCGGCCTGGGTATTCCGTACGTTCAATCAAAATGCGGCCAACCCTTTGTTCACCGTGGCGGCACCGGTCACTCCCGGCTGGACATATCTTGCCGTAACTTTTGACGGCACAAGCCTCAAGATTTATACCAATGGTGTGTTTTGCCAAAGCACCAATGATGCATCTGGAATCCACTTATGTGCCGACTACGGATGCGCCGTTCACAGTTGGCATCCGCAGTTCGCTTAATTTCCCCTGGCCCGGCAACGTAGCCGAGCCTGCCTTGTATCCCACCGCTCTTTCCGCTGGCACCATAGCTGCCCACTATGCGGCAGCCACCACAGCACCGGCCACTTATGCTTCAACCGTGTTGGCAAGTTCTCCGGTACTTTATGACCGTTATCAAGCGCCGCCTACTCCGCCAGCACCGAACTTGGGCACGTTGGGCAGTGCAGGCGACGGAATTTACCTCGCGCCCGCCATCGCCGGTTCGCCTGGTCCGCAATCTCCCACTTATCCGGGTTTCTCCGCAGTGAACAAATCAGCCGCCTTCGTCGCGCAAGGCGGTGCAGTACGGTTGCCTCCGTTCAACTTTAACACCAATACCGTCACCATTTCCGGATGGGTCAACGCAACCAACCTGCAGAATCCCGGTGCAGGACTAGTAGTATGTGATTCTGGCACCACCGGTGCCGGCCTGATCATTGACGGTGCACATGGCGGTCTTGGAATTGGTTATTATTGGAACAACACGGCGAATACATATAATTGGAGCCCGACAACGCTCTATGGTCTGGCAACGCTTCCAGATTCGGATTGGGCTTATGTGGCATTGGTAGTTCAGCCTAATGAGGCGGATATTTACATCGCCACCACCAACAACGGTGCCAGTTTCCAGAGCGCCACCAACTTTGTGGTTCACGTCAACCAGGCATTTGCTGGCCCCACCCTGGTCGGTACTGACGCGGGTGATCCTGATTTCAGTTTCAATGGCGCCATTGACGAAGTGGCGATTTGGAACCGTTCCCTGAGTTCAGGCGAGCTTTACAGTCAATACGCTTCGGCCGTGGGCGGTCTTGCGCCGATTGTTTTCTCCGGTCCCGCCAGCCCGGATCAGCCTATCGTAGTCGGCGATACGTTGACACTTACCGTGAATGCGGGCGGCACACCAGACCTGAGCTATCAATGGTTCTCGAACAGTGTTGCCATTCCCGGGGCCAATGCCGGTGTTTATTCCAAGCCAAATTTCAGCATCGCTGGTGATTCGGGAAACTATTTTGTGATCGTCACCAATAATTTCGGCTCGGCCACGAGCGGCGTGGCGGTCGTTACCGGCCAGCTCGCTACTGCTCCGGTGATTATCTCCGGACCGGTTGGAGCCACCATCTATCCTGGCGGGACTTTGAACTTGAAAGTTGTCGCCACGGGTGGCGGCCTTAAGTATCAGTGGAAAACAAACGGGGTATCCATTCCCGGTGCGACCAGTTCTTCTTATGTCATTGCCAGCGTCACCACTAATAACTCCGGATCTTACACTGTCAGTGTGACCAATTCCTTGGGTGCAACCAACTTGGGCCCGGCCGTGATCACGGTGCCATTCCTCGTGGCAGGCTCTTATGCCCAATTGGTGGATTCCAATGCACCGGACGCATGGTGGCGTTTGGATGATACGGTGGCCACCAATGGAGCGCTCTTAAGCGATGCCATGAATCATCATAACGGTGTTTATACCAACAATGGCGGTCTCACTGTTTTGACTCCCGGAGCCATTATTGGCGGCATCGCCGGCACGGCGGCAACATTTAATGGCGATGGAAGCTATGGATACATTCCTTATTTCTCCACTTTGAGCAGTTCAACATTTACCTTTGAATTATGGGCCAAGCAAACCACTGTGGTTAATAATACAACAATGGCCTCCTCTTGGGATACAGTGGGCGGCGCGGCTGGCTTTGGCCTAGGAACCGGTTCTTACTGGATTGGCGAGAATGGCGGGGGCACATTTGGATCGGCTCCCGGCGGCGGTGCCGCACCAAACAATACGAACTACAATCCAACCATTCAAGGAGGCCAATGGGCGCATCTGGTTCTTTTGTATGGTAACACCGGCAACCCTACTTACCCTTATCAGATGTATGTCAACGGACTGACCGATGGTTTCATCTGGGGTAACGGTGGTACGTCGCTAAATGCCAGCAAGCCGTTCATCATCGGCGGCCTTGGCAGCGGCGTGGCCAGCGTCTTGACGCGTTATTTTGTCGGATCAGTGGATGAAGTGGCATTCTACGGCAGCAAGAGCCTGACGGCCGCCCAGATTCTGGCACATTACACGGCTGCATTCGGCACTTCACCGCCCACTCTTGTCACGCAACCGTTTTCGCAGAATGCGTTTGCGGGTCAGACCGTCGTCTTTTCTGCTTCCTCAGTAGGCGCTCCCACCATCACACTCCAGTGGAAGAAAAACGGCGTTAATCTGGTTGGCCAGACTAATTCCACCTTGGTGGTAAGCAATGTTTCATATGCGGCCTACAATGATACTTATTCCGTTGCGGCCACAAACGCATATGGGTTCGCTCTGAGCACTAATGCAGTGATCAGCGTCTATCCGCCGCCGGCCTATGCCAACCTGACAAATGGCCTCATATTGCACCTGACATTTGAAGGCAACTACAACGATACGTCCGGCCACGGTAACAACGGCACGCCGGTCGGATCACCTTCCCTTGTCACTGGCAAAATCGGCAATCAAGCGGTGAGTGTTTCCACGGATACGACCAACAGCATATACAACTACCTGGCGTTTGGAAATCCGGCTGACTTCCAGTTTGGATCGGGCGGCAACTTTTCCTTCTCTTATTGGGTGAAGCTGCCAGTGGGTTATGCGCAAGGCGACCTGCCCTTCTTTTCAAGTTCGGCCACTTCCTACGGTGGGTTTGGCATAACGATCGCCCCGTCTTATCAACGCGGCGGCTGGTCCTGGTCGCTTGACAATTCCGCTGGTACGGGCGCAGGTCTGTATGGCCCCGACAATTCGATCAATGATGGCAACTGGCATAACGTGGTTGAGACCTTCAATCGCACCGGTTCCGGCAAGACGTATCTTGACGGCGTGTTTGTGAGCGCCTCGCCCATCAGCGGCATCGGCAGCATTGATTCTGGTGGTCCATTCAACATCGGTCAGGGTTCTGACGGTGTGTATGCGGAATCCGGCGGATTCATCCTCGATGATATCGGGATGTGGAACCGGGAATTGACGGACATCGAAGCGGAGAGCGTTTTCTTCGCCGGCCAGAACTATGGCAAGTCGTTTGACACGTTTGGTCCGGTCAATGTTGTGATCACCCCGGTGGGAGGCGGCAAGGTTGGCATCGCATGGCCGGTTAACAGTGGCACGCTCAAACAATCGGGCAGCGTCACCGGTCCGTGGACCCCGGTGCCGGGGGCTACCGCGCCGTTCTATCAACTGACTCCGAGTGCGACGAACACCTTCTACGGTGTCGGACCATAGTCCTTGATTCATGACACCACGAAATAACTGATGACTAGGCGACCGGGTTGAACCCGGTCGCCTTTTTAATGCTTGAATGCTTTTAAATTTGAAACTGGCAGACTGGCGGCAGCCGCTCAACTTAACCTGATCAATCAAATGAAATTGAAACGTCCGCTTTTAAACATCACACCTTGGATTTCTTCGCTGGTAACATTGATGCTTTGCGGAGTTTGGGCTGCCGCACAAAATGCCAGTCCCACAATCTCTTCGACGGGTGCGGCAGCCGGGGCAACAGTTTTATCCAACGTGCCCGCCCCAGATTCAGGCCCGCGTAAAATCGCCTCGGTGGAGGGCATCACGGAATATCAATTTGAGAACGGCCTGCGCGTGCTGCTCTTTCCTGATGCATCGCAATCCAAAGTGACCGTGAACTTGACGGTGCTGGTTGGTTCGCGGCAGGAAGGCTATGGCGAAACTGGCATGGCGCATCTGCTCGAACACATGGTTTTTAAAGGCACGCCCCGGCATCCGAAAATTCCCAAGGCATTGCAGGAACATGGCGCTCAATTCAACGGCAGCACGTCCACCGACCGGGTTAATTATTTCGAGACGCTTTCGGCGACTGACGAGAATCTCGAATTTGCCATTGATCTTGAAGGCGACCGGCTCGTCAACAGTTACATCAAGGGCGAGGATCTGAATTCCGAAATGACTGTCGTGCGCAATGAATTTGAACGCGGTGAAAATTCGCCCGAAAGAGTTCTTCAAGAGCGCGTCGTTGCTGCCGCCTACAACTGGCATAATTACGGCAAACCCACCATCGGCAACCGCAGCGACATCGAGCATGTGCCGGTGGAAAATCTCAAGGCGTTCTACCGGAAATATTACCAGCCCGACAATGTCATCCTTATTGTTGCCGGCAAGTTCGAGGAAGCGAAGGCATTGGACCTGATCCAAAAATACTTTGGCAGCATCCCCCGCCCTGCCCGGCAGCTTAATACCACCTATACCGAGGAGCCTCCGCAGGATGGCGAACGTTCTGTGGTGCTGCGGCGAATTGGCGATGTTGGAATTGTCATGGCCGGTTATCATATTCCATCTGGCTCACACGAAGACAACGCCGCCCTCGAGGTGCTGGCACGCATTTTAAGCACGCAGCCTTCGGGACGTCTTTATCGCTCATTGGTTGAAACCAAAAAGGCCACGAGCGCCGGTGCCGATGCCGACTCGGAACATGATCCGGGACTATTCACCGTGGACGCCGAAGTGCCAAGCGACAATTCACTTGAGGAAGTCCGTGACGCCCTCATTGTCACGGTTGAATCCATCGGTACCAACGGCGTTTCTGCCGAGGAAGTCGCCCGCGCCAAACAGCAGATTCTCAAGGCACGCGAGCTGGCCGCCAACGACACCAGCCGTATCGCGGTTGCATTGAGCGAGTGGACCGCGCAAGGCGACTGGCGGCTTTATTTTATAAATCGTGATCGGATTGAGAAAGTTACGCCTGCGGCGGTGCAGGCTGCGGCCGCCCGCTATCTTCATCGCGAGAACCGCACTGTCGGACTTTTCATTCCTTCTGAAAAAACAGAACAAGTTGACATTCCGGCTGCACCCGATTTGGAAAAGCTGGTCGCTGATTACAAAGGCCGGGCGCTGATTGCGCAAGGTGAAGCTTTCGATGCGACGCCAGAAAATATCGAGGCGCGCGTTAAACGCTTGATGCTGCCCGAAGGCATCAAGGTGACATTGCTGCCCAAAAAATCGCGCGGTGAGGAAGTTCGTCTGTTGCTCACCCTGCATTACGGCAATGAAGACAACCTCAAGGGCATGGACGTGGCGACCGGGCTGCTGCCCGAACTCATGTTGCGCGGCACTAAAAAACTTTCCTACCAACAATTACGCGATGAACTCGACCAGCTTAACGCCGTTATTAGCGCCGGTGGTGGTCGTGGTGGAAGAGGCGGCGGCGGATCCTTGGGTGATATGACTTTCTCCATCCAGGCCAAGCGTGAGACGCTGCCGGCGGTGCTGGAAATATTCGAGCAGGTGCTGCGGGAACCCGCATTGCCGGAAGATCAGTTTGAATTGCTCAAGCGCGAAAGGATCGCCGGCTTGGAACAACAGCGCAGCGAGCCGAACGCCCTGGCACCCCGCTTCCTTCAGCGCCAGTTGAGCCCCCATCCCAAGGACGACGTGCGTTATATCCCTACTCTCGATGAATCATTGGAACGCCTGCACGATGCCACCTACCAGCAGGTTGTTGATCTTTATAAAAATTATCTCGGCTCACAATCCGGTGAACTGACCATCATCGGCGATTTCGACAGCCAGACAAATCTGGCAATTCTCAAAGCCACTTTCGCCGGTTGGAAAGCCGCCGAACCTTATGCCCGCATCACCAATACGGTTCCTGCCGGACTCGCAGGCGGTCAACATGAAATCAATACGCCCGACAAGGCGAATGCGACTTATGTTGCCGGACTGGTCTTCCCGTTGCGTGATGATTCGCCAGACTATCCCTCGCTGGTGATTGGCAATTATATCTTGGGCAGCGGCGCTCTATCATCACGGCTCGGCGACCGCATCCGGCAGAAAGAAGGTCTTTCCTACGGCGTCAATTCCGGCTTGAGCGCCTCTTCGTGGGATCAGCGGGCGATACTTAACATCTCGGCCATCTCCAATCCAAAAAACGTTCCCCGTGTCGAGGTGGCGGCACGTGAAGAACTCGAACGGCTGCTTCGCGATGGCGTGACGCAGGAGGAACTGGACAAAGCCCGCGATGGCTATTTGCAGGCGCGGAAAATCGGTCGTGCCGATGACCAATCTCTGGCTGGAATGCTGTCGCGTTTGCGAAGCCTGGACCGCACTGCGGCTTTCGAAGCAGAAATGGATAAGAACATTCAGGCTCTGACTCCCGATCAGGTCAATGCCGCCCTTAAAAAATATATCGATCCGAACCATCTGTTCATTGTCACTGCGGGAAGTTTTAAAACCAACGCCGCTCCCGTGATTCCTGAACCGGATAAGGTGCCCAAAACTTAGCATTCCATTCCGTCAACCTGATTTGACATGGCTGATTAAGGCACCACTGAACATGCAAAAACTCTGCCGGCTTTTCCAATATATCGCATTGGTCTGGCTGCTCGCATTCCAAACAGTGCGAGGAGCCGATATCGTTCCTCCCACGACCAATTCACAAGCTGCTTTCAATGTTGAGACAGCAACGCGGGCTTATCTGGATCAACTCACACCTGCACAAAAGGCGCGGAGCGATGCGTATTTTGAAGGCGGTTATTGGATTCAGCTTTGGCAATATCTGTGGGGCGCGGGCATTGCGCTGCTGCTGTTACAAACCCGACTTTCTGCACGGATGCGTGATCTAGGGACTCGACTGGTTCGCTTCAAGCCAATCCAGACTGCGATCTATGCTATCTTATACATCCTGCTGACGGCTGTCTTGACATTTCCCCTTGCGGTTTACACTGATTTTTTCCGTGAGCATCAATATGGAATGGCCAACCAAAAATTTGGCGGATGGTTTTTAGAGCAGATCATAGGACTGTCGCTTAGTCTGTTTTTTAGCACGCTGCTGATTATCGTGCTAATGGGAATCATCCGCCGGCTGCGTAACACCTGGCACATCTGGGGCGCGGTCGTCGCACTGGCATTCACCATTATTGGCATTGTGATCAGTCCCGTGTTCATCGCTCCGTTGTTCAACAAATATACCTTGCTGTCCGATCCCAAGGTTTCGAATCCCATCCTAAGGCTGGCACATGCCAATGGGATTGCCACCGACAAGGTGTATGTCATGGATGCCTCGCGCCAGACCACCAGGGTCAGCGCCAACGTAAGCGGCATTCTCGGCACGATGCGCATCACCTCAATGACAACCTTCTCAACAAATGCTCGCTGCCGGAAATCGAGGCGGTCATGGCGCACGAGATGGGTCATTATGTGATGAACCATATTTATAAAATAGTTTTATTCCTCGGCGTGGTCATCGTGGTCGGCTTCGCCTTCCTGCGCTTTACGACGGAGTGGTTCATCGCCCGCTGCGGTCCGCGTTGGGGAATTTCGGACATCGGGGATGTCGCGGTTCTGCCGCTGGCGATGCTGATGCTTTCAACCTATTTCTTCCTGCTCACGCCGGTGATGAACACCTTTAACCGGACCCTCGAAATGGAGGCTGATATGTTTGGCTTGAATGCAGCACGCCAGCCGGATGGTTTCGCACAGGCCGCGCTCAAGCTGTCTGAATATCGGAAGATGGAACCGACTCCTTTTGAGGAATGGTTTTTCTACGATCATCCCAGTGGTGCCACCCGCATCCACACTGCCATGCGCTGGAAGGCGGAAAATCTTGAAACCCCGGAAGCCAAACCTTGAAGTCAGTCGCGCTTGCGAAAACTGGCCTTTTGTTTTTCGATTGGTTAGCCTGATGCCATGAATGAGGCTTCACTTGCTTTTCTTCGCACCCTAGTCAACACGCCCAGCCCGGTCGGCCACGAAACCCGCGGACAACGAGTCTGGCTCAACTACGCCAAAAAGTTCACCGACGAAACTTTCTCCGACACCTACGGCAATTGCGTGGCCGTTCTGAACAAAGGCGGCGGACCGCGCATCATGCTCGCCGCCCACGCCGACGAAATCGCAATGGCGGTCAATTACATTGACGACAATGGTTTCATCTATGTCCGCAAAATGGGCGGCGTTAATGCAGCCATCACCAAGGCGCAACGCGTTGTCATCCATTCGCGCGATGGCGCAGTCAACGGCGTGGTCGGCAATGTTGCACCGCATCTGATGAAACACGATGGCGAACCCAAGCCGCCGAAGATTCACGACCTGTTCATCGACATCGGCGTCAGCAGCCGCAAGGACGCGCAGAAACTTGTCCGCATCGGCGACCCGATCACGCTGGCCGCTGAATTTGATATTTTGCGCGGCGACCTCGCCGTGGCGCGGGCATTTGACAATAGCATTGGAACTTTTGCCGTGGCAGAAACATTGCGGCTGTTGAAGGAATCCAAAGTCAAATTAAACGCCGAAGTCTGTGCCGTCTCAAACGTGCAGGAGGAAGTCGGCCTGCTCGTGGCGCGCGGCAGATCGCGTATTCGCTCAAGCCAGACATTGCGCTGGTCGTGGACGTGACGCACGCCACGGATTATCCCACCGTCAGCAAGGCGCAACATGGCGACATCAAGATTGGCAAAGGCCCGTCCGCTCACGCATGGCGGCTGCAACCATCCCGAAGTGGTGAAGCGATTGGAGGCAGTCGCGGCGAAGAAAAAAATCCCGCTGCAACACGAAGCGATGTCCGCGACCAGCGGCACAGACACGGACGCGATCTTCTGGACGCGTGGCGGCATCGCCAGCGCGCTCATCAGCCTGCCGAACCGCTACATGCATTCACCTGTGGAAGTGGTGAGCCTGAAAGACCTGGAACTGATCCCCCAACTGCTGGCCCGCCTTCGTGCAATCGGTGAAAAAAGGCGAAGCGTTCAAGGTGAAGATTTAAACTCACGAAATGAAAGGTAGGGACAGCGCGCTGCGCTGGTCCCGTCGCCGAGCGCAGCGTCAGGCGACGGAACATCAGCCAACGCATGTGTTTTACCACGCTCGTTCCGCCCTTCGCTTCGGGACGCCGCAGCGCGGCATCCCTACCAGCACATGCTTCCGTCACCGGGCTTTTCACAAAGCCGCGTGACCAGTTAAATTGCTTGCGCAACTCGTCAAATTTGGCCTGTAGATTTCTAAATTTCCCAGACCGCCCCATGAATTTAATGTGCGAGCCGCTCGGTTGAACGTGCAACCCGTTTAATTTGACGTGCGACCCGCCCCGTTTGCCCTGAAAACCTTAAATTTGGCGTGTTGCTTGCTTAATTCCTTCCGTTACCCCGTAAATTATCAATGAAAAGCCCAAGTTTTCATGATTTTTGGAGAAAATGCGTGTTTTTCAGGGTTCAGGCCCACTTGCGGGAATGAAATGCAGTTAACCATCAACCACGAACCAAAAGGATTCGATATGGACGACAGGGAAACACGCAGATACGACGCTTTTCAACGCGTCAAAACATTCGGGACCACCTACGCTGCCGACTTTACCGCCGGCAGCATCGCCGCCACCAACTTCGCCACCATCAGCTCCGTGATTCACGGGATTGGATGCGGCGAAGGCGATCCAAAAGCCCGGCAAGAACACCAGCAAGGAAGTCCTGCTGGATGCCGTGCGCTTGGACATCCAAAAACATCACCCGCACCGCGACCGCCATTGCCCAGACCCAGCCGGGCTTTGCCGACAGCTTCCGGCCGCCGGTGAACACCAACGAAGCGGTGATCCTGACCACCGCTGACAAGTTCCTGCAACAACTCACAGGACAACCGACACTGGTGGCGAAATTCACCGCGCACGAAATGGGCGCGAATTTTGTGACGCTGCTGCAAAATGATCGCAACGCGGTGATGACCACACAGGCCCAAGTAGAAAACACCCGCGAAACCGGCGTGGGCGCGACCACCACCATTGGACAGTTGATTGCGCAGGGCATGAAAGCGCTGACCACGCTGGATGCCATCATGCACAATAAATATGGCAGCCAGCCGGCGAAGATGGCGGCTTGGTTGACCGCCGCGCACATCGAACGCACGGCACGTCAGAAGGTGACCGCCACAACGCCGCCGACCACGACTACGCCTCCGGCACCGGCCCTGCTCCGGCAACATCGCCGGATTAAAATAAAGTTCTAAAAAACGCCAAGCGGCCTCTGGAAACGGAGGCCGCTTTTTTGCGGACATTCAAAATTCATTTCAGAAATTCGCTCACTAAAAGGCATTCCATTCTCAACTTGCGTGGAATGGCAAGCGAAACTCATTGTGCCCTTAGTGAAGCCAAACGGTCACGTTTGTTTGAACATTGAATTCACGGAAAGGAAAGAAAAACGCAAAGCGATTATTGGCTGCGTCATTTATTCGAGTGGAAAAAACCGAAGTATATCGCCGGAGTTATTATTACTTTATTGAAGTTTGTACTCACGCGTTCGTGCCAATCTGGCCTCCGCAAAATCATATCTTTTTTCGCCACGATTAAAGCAGAATCCCAAACAAAAGCACTATTTCCATAATAATTTAGAACATCTTCTAATTGTTTACCAGTTCCTACTGACAGATTGCGCCAATATTTTTTTTCGTTTATGTGAAGGCCGTAGATCATCAGGCAATTCCCCTCATTCGACAATTTTTGAATCTCGGCCTCACTGACTAGAATTTGCCGTAAATCACCTGAGAGTTCTTTTCTTAGAAACTCCTTCTCCATGGGAGTCTCTTTTTCCATAGGATGCTGGCACACACACCCTGAAAAAATTATTGCCAAGCTGGAAATATAGTAAACAAAGTGTCTTGTTTTCATCATTTTAACATTTTTACTTTTTGTTCCTCGGATAAACTGAAGCTCCGCTAGTTGTTGTCCTTTTATCAAAATGATAATAATCCCTAACTGGGTTTTCATTTTCCAAGATGTTATTACCTCTTGCATTAGAATTGTTAGGATCATCTGAATACCCCGCCGCATGGCCCATTTCGTGTGCGAGTACAACGACACCACCGTGAGAAGTGTTTGGTACTTGTTCACCGTCTTTTTCACTTGCTTTTTGTTGGCCTGACGACAGGAAATTCGGCGACTCAGGATTAAGCCAGACAGAAGAATCAAAGAAACGAATATCACCCCCTCCGAGAGAATTTTCACCTTCACTAATTGTCAAAGTGTTCGTACTATTTAGTGCTTCGTCGTATAATTCCTTCCCACGCTTCGAATTTTGAAGTTCCTTAAGAGCCTCGTTCACTTTTTCCATAAAAGACATACTGCCGCAAATTGTAATAATTAAACCATATTTATCTACCCAGTTTAATGGATCGTTTCCAATGAATCCATAGAGATTGAAGCCTCCCCATTCTCAATCGGATCGCGATTCAACCATCGCTGCAAATCTGGCCGATAAAAGCGGTAAAGATAATAATACCCATTCACGCTTGGAACCCATTCCTTGCTGGAAAAGCGGTAGGTGTTGTCGCTGGCCAGCGGGCCACTGGAATTGAGCAAATTGCCAAACGCATCATAACGATAGCTCGCAGCCAAAGCCTGACTGCCATCAACAAGGTAAGTGATGTTCCCGTTTCCATCTGCATGATAAAAAGCATGGCTCGTGAAGTTGCCGGAATAAAAAGTATCCGAGCGTGCCAGCAATCCACCAACCCCGCCCGCGCCTCCTAGGCTGCCTGACAAGTCTTTCCCCGCGTATAGCTCACCGTCGGCGTGTTGTTGGTGTCCCGCTCCTGAATCACCCGATGCCCATCGTAAATATAATAAATGCCGCTCATCAAGGACACGTCGCCTATTGGCCCATCGCTGTCGGTCGTGGCCCCGCCCCGCATGGCATCTGTGTCACCGCCCCCGCCGCCACCGCCACCGATGGCATTTGTCTGCCATTGTAGTTGTGCGCGCAGCCGGCCTAAGCCGTCATAAACAAACTGCATCGTCGCCCCCCCCAAAAGGCTGCACCGCAATCAGTTGGTTTTCGTCGTCATAGGCATAATAGTTGGTGGCGACATGCAGGCTGGAATCGTTCGTGAGATTGCCATTGCCATCATAATAGTAATGGCCGCTTCCAATCGTGGTTAATTGATTTTTTCCGTCCACGCTGAAAGTTGCGGGCGACCCGTTGTTTGTAAGCCGGTTCAGGTTCCATGCCGTGTCATATTGATAACCCCGGTCTTCCGTGTTCACCGTGCTGTCCGCCACCTTCAACTGGCCAATCGAATCATAACGGAAATTCACATACGTTCCAGTCGCGTTCGTGAACGTCAATCGCTGGTTGCCAAAGTGGCGAATCAACTTGGCTCTCTGGCGGTGCTGGCTGTGACAAAGTGTTTTTCAATGTGTTATCGGGAACTGGTGTTCTTGGTTAGCAACCAAATTTGAATTTAATTCAGCGATTTATCCATTTGTCCTGATCGAACTCCAAATTCCGCGAACCACTGGGATTGTAATAGAGAATCGATCTAAAGTCAGCCCGGGACAAATCACCCCACACGCTGATGGTAACTTCAGCAGCGGCATATTTGCCCGTGCCAGTCTTCACATAAAATCGTAGCATTTGCTGTGGCCTGTAATTAGGAACTTGATCATTGTGAATTACAGTAAAAGAATTTTGATAACCCGATTCGGGCGCTTTGAAAAGAAACTCATCATCGCTTAAAACAAAACCTGATCCGTTCAGCCCCTGCATGATGACTGTGAAATCCGAACCATACCGGTTGGTTTTTCCCAAAACTACAGAAAAGCCAGGTCGCCTGTACTTGACACCTTTCCTTTTTTCACATCCAAAACTAGCGGTGATCCCCTCAGTGGAATCTCACCGTACGGTAGATATTTATACATCGGTTCCGCCCCTGTCAGTTTTTGCAGGTGAAAGAGGACTGGATGATTCGGGTCGGGAACATGGAAGTTATCTTGATAAAATGAAGCATATTCGAAATCTCCTTGCGAATTATGCCCAAAAATATATCCACTTTTTGAAAGAAATACGCCTAAAATTTTACCTTGTACATTCTTCAATTCAAACTTTCCGTTCGCGTCGGCAACCACTTTTATTTTTGGGTCTGGAACGAGGCCGATGACCGTTGTCCAAACCCAACTCTGCCATCGCCTCCGGCACGGGTTCGCCAAACTGATCCACCACTTTTCCGTAAAACTCAATCGGCATCTTCCACTGGAACTGGGGATCAGCCTTATCCATGGCATCCCACCATTCCCACATGGCCTTTTCTCCGGCGGTTTGCGGCGGGTAGTTGGTGGATTTAAAAAGATAAACGCTTTTCAATCCGCCCTTGTAATAGACCAGCTTTGAGGTGACAGCGGATAGTGTTGCAGCCAGATTCGCGAGGTTGGTTATATTGATTGCCTTGACCATATCATTACTGGTCGCGGCCAGCGGAACGGGAGCATTTTCGCGCGGAGCGACCCCTCGAAAGAACCAAAATCCCAACAATAATGCGATGACGGCACAAAAAACCGAATTAACTATTCGTTTATTCATAAGTTAATTAGGAGAGACTCGGAGATCAGACATCATTCGGTGATAGAATGGTTCACTCCATTGAATGCCGTCGTTATTACCATACATCAACTGGATATTGCGTTGGAACTGACCGCTATGGCAAGAACGCTGATCATCAAATCTATAAATCTCTTTTAGATTTAAATCTTGAAAATCAGGAGGCGGCTCGCCTCCTCCCAATGGTCTGGTTCGTGATCTGGCAACAAAGGACATGCCCTCGTGTGGATCAGCAACCGGGCGGGTGTAGGGTCCAGTGAAAAAGCGGGGTATTGTGTCAAATTTATATCGGCCATTGCCGATTCTGTTGTCCGGCTTACGTTTTTGATTTGTGATCCAGTCGACATTTTTCACAATGTTGAATGCTAAAGACACCATGTTAGAACCAAGAGGCCAATGCAAAGCCTGATCCACCACCGTTCCCATCGCAATTTCTATGCTTGGATTCAATGTTCCGGTCATAAGCCAAAAGTCTAATTGGTTATAATAACTGACACGATTATTCATGTTGCCGCCAATATCGCTCAAATATCCGTGATAACCCAGTCTTTGGGCATATTTTGGTGTAGGACTATTAACATCGGCCAAAACCAGACTTGACTCTATCGGTGGGTTTTCTGTTTCCGGATAATAACAACTGAGCGGAACTGCGGCCTCCATGGCCACGTAACTATTCACCTTCATTCCTTGACGGAAGGCCTCGCCCACACAAGCATTGCCCAAACTGTGTCCCGCTATGCTGATGATTTCATCATTCCCCAATCCCGATCTTAGAGCATCAACATATTTTTAAGAGAGGTCCCGCCTTTCCACGAACGATATTCTCCCGAGTTGTAAATCGAAATGTTTTCCCTGCCCAGTTTTAAAAAGTCGGCCCCATCTGTCAGTGTTGTAGCCCAACGGAATGCCGCTAATCTTCCTTTATAACCTTCCCACCACAGCCTTTTGAAGAATGACTGTGCATATCCTTGCTGAGTGGGGACATCCAAGTCAATGCCATGTACAAACACCACGCATTTCCTTTGTTCATCGGGCGGGGGATCGAACGGATATTGCGAGCCAACTTCCCGGCTATCACCAATGCCATATCCAAGATTGGTCTGCGGGATGGCCAGCGAACCATCCGCAGTTTTTAGATAAGGGAATTTTGCAGGAGAAGAATCCCAAGCTTGTACCTGCCAGGGCAGCGGAAAGTTTTCAGGCAAAGGAGTGCTGTAGGCCGCATATACATGCGCCGGATATTTTTTAAATCCAGCCAAATGCTGGAACATTCGCCTAAACTTATCCAAGAATCCTCACCGGTTCTTTTCAGCAAAATAAGCCGAAGCTCTCCTTTGCCTTCACTAACACCTTCAAACAGGAGATGAAGCTTTGATTGAGACCCGGTCAATTCGGCAAACATGCTTTTGCTAAAAATAAAATCTGCCGTGCGACCGCCGGGGCGAACTTGATCAACGCCAGTACCCATGCTCGTCAAGCAGTAACTAAATTCGCTTGCTGAATCAGCTTGTTTAGCAGCAATCATCGCATTCTTGATATGACCAAGGCCGCCATTAGTGTCGGCGGATTGGAACAATCGAATGGATGGAGTGGTATTGCCCGTATTTTCCCACTTAAGTCCAATATACATGTCGCCATCTTGATTTTTAAGAGAATTCAACATATTACCTGCATCCAACCACAATCTGGTTAAATCTTCGCAGTCACGGGGGCTGTTGATAATCCGGTCGTCAAAATCATGATGTCTGGGCGGATATTCGTATATCTCAGGGCTATTTTCAGTCCATTGCAATTCACTGTAGGATTCATCCTGATCGTCGTTTAGCCAAAAACGATAAGGCTTGTTGGCTGGCGTTTTGTCTGGATCGTCAAATGTAATCGTCCATCACGATCATTATCCACTGCCAATTGTGGAGTTGCCAGCAGCACCGCGTGGTTTTCGCCCGCTGTATTTTTAGCGTATGCCAAAATCAGGCCGTCAGTATTAATGCCCACTGCATTAAGCAGATCCCAACTATTCTCGGATGAACGACCATTAAGATCCGTGCTCTCCCAAAAGCCATTTCCGGCAGGACTGTTGGTGTTGTGATTGAATCGCCAAAGTACAGCTGCAGGGTTGCCGTCAGCTTTTTGTGAAACTCCCACAATTTGCTGGCTGTCATCAATGGCAAAAGCCTGACTGTTGCCTGGTGTCATTCCAAGAGTTCCCAAGTCTTGGATGCTGGTGGTCGCCGCGCTCCAATAGGTGGCGTGAATCTTGTTTTGATTCAAATCATAGATATTCTGGTCTGAATAGCCCACGATATCACCCGCCTGATTCATCGCCAGCGGAAATGCATGTTGTCCGCCGGGCAAAGGTTCCAGTTCATGTACATGAGGTCCGCCTAAAGAAAATTCACCGTCACTGGAATTCCATCTAAATACGCGGGTCGGACTAGAGGCATCAAAAAGAGCATTGCCCGTGCGGGTCGCTCCCGTGCCAGCAACATCACCTTGGTCATTGATGAGCAGCCCTACTGAAAAGACCGAACCACCACTGAAATTAATCGGGCCTACCCAATTCCAAGTCGCATCAGTCTCGAAACGTGTCGCCGTAGTCAATAGCGCATTGTAATCGACCCGTCTGATCGCCGACCCAGAATGGCCTGCAGACAGCGTGCGCTCATCTGATTGCATCCAATCTATCCGGCCTTGGGCATCGAATTCACTCTGCTGCAATGTACCAAAGCGCACGTCATTGGTGCCGATAAACCCATCTTCATCCAGATCTGACGGGCGTAAATACACCGAGGCGGCTCCGGCCGATTGACCATTGTCATTCATATCCCACACCGAGTGAAATTCAGGGTATCTGGCCACACCGCCTAAATAAGTTGGCAAGCCCGCCGTAAGATTAATCAAATCGTATGCCAGCCCCACATTCTGTCCAACTAACGAATCTTTGGGATATGCATAAAAACCGGCGGTTAGCGGCGTTGGCACCGTTTGGCCGGGAATCCACTTGGCACCGACTGTGTTGGTGAACATATCGCCGAAGATGTCGTGATCCACGCTTACTACCAATTCACCAACGACAATCCCATGCCGCGTCAATCGATGCGCCAGAAAATTCGGGTTAATCATCGGTATTGATTCTACGCCGGGCCGCCACAATATATATTTGCCTAGTCCCGCCTTCAGTAAACAGCTTGCATCATCTGCCATCCACAACGGTTCCAGATTGCCGAGATCGTATGGCGTCAAATCCTTCGGGACAGCGGAGTCAGAAGTTGGCTCCGCAGAAGAATTGTCATTATTTGGCAGAACCGGGTCTAAATTAATTGTGTAAAGACGATGTCTGCTTGTGACCGAGTGCGGAACAGAATTAATTGTAAAATTCAAATCGATCAGTGTGCCCGCCACAAATCCGGGCAATGTATGGACTTGTAGCAAAACCGAATTGCCGCGCGACTGATTTTGTGGAATGTCACCGTATGCAGATTGCGATTGCAGAATTTGAACGCCCGGTGTTGTGGTCGTAATTTGGGCGGCGACTTGCTGGGCCGTGGCTGTACCTTGGTTATAAACAGCCATGAACAGGCTAAAATCCGTATTCGTGCCAATATTCGCACTTCCGTCGTCGCTTTGAATGACAATCTGCTCCACAACCAGCGCAGGCGCGGACGAGAACGATTCCTGCACGCCGGCCGTAGTGTAACTGTATGGTGCCTTGGCATCGTATCCCAAGCCGCGTTTCGAGAAGGCTGCCCAAATCTCCGGCGCTTCTGCATCGTTGGACAATATCCGGTCCGCCAGTAAAATCGCATTGCGCGCCTGCACAAAATTTGGATTAGGCGGCGAGAGACGCATGCCATCTGTCACCAGTTGCAGCGCCAGCCGGTTGCCTGCTTCCGCTCCCAGTTTGTGGATCAACGCGGCCCGCATCTCCCAGAGCATTATGCACCATATCTCACCTTCCACATGCGGTTCGTCGGCCAACGCGGGATTGAGGGGGCCGGTCAACGGACTGCATGGCACTCCGGCATGAGCGCTGGCTTGGCCGGGATCAATATCTGCGAACGTCAGGGGATTTTTGTTCGTGTCCGTGCAATAAGGATAATGCCGGATGCCATAATAATAATTCTCATCGAACATGGTGCCAAAGCCATGGTAGGCAACGTAACTGCCGACTGGATAGGCGGCGTCAGGATCCGCTGATGGATCGTTTAACAATGCCAGTGCAAAAAAATCCGACCAGCCTTCACTCATGCCCATGGTTTGCTGCGCGTCAATGCCCGCACCACCGCCGATGAAACGTGCGCTCAAGCCATGCGTATATTCGTGAAGGATTATTTCCGCATCAAGACTGCCGTCGCGGGCGGGGTTCGCGCCATCGAACACATATATCTGCATCAACGGCGTGTGACCATCGGGCGGTGTGGACATGTTGCCATTATTACGGTAACGCCTGTCGGTAAGGCTCAAGCCGTCTTGGGCATCAGCTTGCAAGGAGTCCCCGCCCTGCCCGCCACGGCCAAAATTATCCGACTGAAAATTACCGGCGGCTTCTGTGAAACCCAACCCATATAACACGTCGTGCATCCAATTATCCCAATAAAATAATTGCACGACCGACGCATCGCCATAGGTGACTGGATTTAATCCAAGATCCAATCCGAAGTCAAAAACGCGCGATGGATTGCCGACGGGACGTGGCAGATCAGGCAAATTATCGTCGTTACGATCCAGACGCGCATCTACGTTGTTGCCGAGTGTTTGGTTGTCGTCGTCATTGATCCAGCCAATAGGCGAGGCATTGGTGTCCAATGCAGTGATTGTCACCAAGGAACGATCAACCAAGGGTGGCTGGACGTTGCCCGGCATGGACCAGCCCGGCGACATCGGTGCGGGACTGGAATCAGTATAAACACGATAGCTGGCATCTGAACTGTCAGCGGTGAGATTCCGGCGATAAAGAATTTCGCCGTCTTCGGCGGAAACCAATGCGAGATACATTTCATTCCGCCACTGGCTGGTGAAGGTGACCTGCCAGGCGAGTTTTAATTCGTTGCGGCTGGCGGGAAACCACGTCAAGCCTGCATGGGCAGCACCCTTGATTCCTTTTGCGGCGACATAACTTTGACTGCGTGCTATTCCCTGAATCACACTCTGACTAATGATGTCAGCCGGCGCAAAAACGTCGCCGACGTTATTCACGGCAGCCTGTAATGCCTGCGCGCCCGTCAGTGGCAAACTGTAACTGTTCTGCACCGCTGTCAGAACATTGGAATTGGCTGACTGCGCCGGGGCTGGGATGAAATCACAGGCCACTGCGGCCAGTTCACCGACACTGGTCATGTGGCCGATAAAAAGCGCGTTAAATACTGGAATACCGCCGACTTGTTGTTGCCACACGGTTGTCCGCGCTCCGTTTAATGCCGAAATATAATCCCGGTTCACAACGGCGTTGGTGATTTCTTCCGGGCCGAATCCAAACAAATCTTGGTGCTCCTTAAGAAATGCTTTAACCGGCTGGCTTGTATCCGCTGGATCAAACATTTGTGCCGTGGCAGCGGACACGGTCATGCCCGCTCCGCCCGGACCGGTGAGATAGCCGACGCGCGGCATGATGGAATGAGGCGACAGCAATATCGGATCGTAATCCAGTTGAATCTGCGGCCATTGTTCTGTGAAGCGGGCAACTGCCTGGCGAAGAACGGCTGCTTTGCTGCCGAGAATAGATTCCGCGTGGAGCGTTCCAAGTGGCACAGTTCGACGACTGTCAAATTGCGTGAGGCCGGCGTTGGTGAGAAGGCTGCCGCCCGGAACGAGGTTGGTGAGTGAACTGGCGACGGCGGTGGACAAATCTATGACCGCGTAGTTCGGGACCACCGTGCGTGTCGTGGCGTTGGTTTCCGCCGTGAAGGCGGACCGGTTGCCATTGCCATCAATGCATGCAATGCGATAGCGATAATACGTTTCGGGATCGAGGGCCGAATCGAGGCAGTTCGTACTGACAACTGGAACTTGAGTGATTTCAATCCATTGCAAACCGGTAAAATCCCAGCGTTGGACAAGTATGTTTTGGGGGAGTCCGTTGGTGCCGACTGGTGACCATGACAATTCAATTTCCGTGGCGGAAAGTGCACGGGCTGCAAACTGGCCGGGTACCGGTAACGCGGTGTTCACGCTCCGCTCAACGAAGAAAGAAACGATCTCCGACGAGGCGGTCAGACCGTCATTGTCGGCGGCTTCCGCAACTGCTTGATGCCAACCTGGCCTGGCGTTCGTGGCGGTCACTGACAAAAAGGCGAGATTCGTTTCCGCCACCGTTGTGTTGTCCAGCGTCAGTGTCAGATTGGTGATCAAGCCATCTGAATCAACTGCCTGCGCACTCAACAATGGAGCAATGCCGGAGGCGAACAATTGGTTGTTGGTCGGTGACAGCAGATTGACCACCGGCGGAAACATCTCGGCGACGGTGACGTTGACGATTGCAGAAGAGACGTTTTCCCCATCGGAAGTCAAAGCAATGGCCTGCAATGCATGACCGCCAATTTGGGCCGGCGTCCACGAGTAGTAGGTGGAGTTATCAGAAACTTTTACACTATCCGCAAAGAATTGCACGTTGGTCGTCAGATTTCCCGGGTCAAACAGGCTGGCGATGATAACTGATTCAACGCCGACCCGCACCCGGCTGCCATCGGTGGGAGAGGTGATAGCCAGCTGCGGACGCGGCGGCAGGATCGCATGGACCATGACGGTGTTGGTTGCAGGGTAAGCATTGCCGAGAAAATCATAAATGATGGCTGACAGCACATAGTCATTAGTGCTCGATGGAACCCAGTTAAAGACCGTATTAGTTGTCTCCCCTAGACTTACATTATTGGCAAAGAACTCCGCGTAATCAAACAGGCCGAGCGGATCATCAAAATCAAGGGCAATGAGCGTCAGGCCGTTGACATAGGCGGATTCGCCATCATACGGGCTGACAATCAACACGCCCTGGGATGTGAAATCATAACTGACAGTCACATTCACCGGTGAGGAAGTGACGCTATCGCCAGTCAAGGCGGACGCAACGAATTGAAGCGCATAATTACCGGCCTGCACGGGAGTCCACGTAAAGTTAGTGGTTGCGCCTTCAGAAATTTTATTGCCGTCGACACGAAATTCCACATTGGTCACCAGATTTTGCGGATCGGAGATGTTAGCTACGACGGATGTTTCTACACCAGCGATGACCACGCTTCCATTGGTAGGTGATGCCACTGCGACTTGAACATTCAATGGGAACACAGGAAGCGAAAATGGTCCGGCCAGTCCATAAGAACCCAGTCCATAACCGGCCACATTCTCGAACACACCATAGTTGATCGTCACAACCGGTTCCGAACAATGAATGTGGTAAACACCATTGGTGACCGGTAAACAAACATCAATGAACTCGCCGTTACCGACGATGTTCCAAGAAGCATCGGACGGCAAAGGGTCGCCATTGATCCTCAGGCTGGCAAATGCGCCGCCGGGCACCACGAGATTGACAAAGTTCGTATAAAGAGGAACAGCAGAGAATCTGCCGCCAAAATTGACGGTCTGAACTGCTTCCGAGGTCATCCATTGTGAGTCGGTCAAACCTTGATGCACGCCCGGCACACAGATCATGGTGGGAGTTCCCGGCAAACTGTCAGATGGATCACCAAGTGCATATTGGCAGACGGCCACCGGCTGGCTGACAATCACATGAAGATCGTTCGTCAGAAGCAATTCACAAAATTGACCGCGATTCAAATTGGTTTCGCCAAGACCGGAAAGCTGAACGGCTGTTCCATCATAAGCGGCCACTACACGCATGGCATAACTGGCGCGACCAGCGAGGTGTGTGACCACATACTCGGAATCCCAATGCTCCACCGGCATCAGTTGTTCGGAAATATCGGAAGCTGAACCTTCGCCCGGCGGTATGGTCGCAAAGGCGTTGCCTGCGAGCACGGCAACGGGCTTGCTGGCCGTCAACGTAGATCCTGTGAGGTCGCCCGTGGCCGTCTCGGTGTGACGAAGGCCGAAGGTTTGCCCTTGTTGCAACGTCACGGTAAAAGGCTGGCCTGCGGGATGATCGCCTGTGGAAACAGCGGGCACAATCACAACCTCGGTTTCGTTCTCCGCAGCCGTAACCGAGAACTGACTGCCAAACACATTTCCGGGGAACAATTGAAAGTTGCCATATGCCGTAATGACGTAATTGGTGCCCAGCACTTCTGTCGGCAAAGCACGAAACGCGTCGGAATCATTGAACGAAAAGTCGGTGACAAATACGGAGACGAGTTCGGTGGAAGATATTTTAAAAGCCGAATTTGTAATCGTGCCAGAAGTGAGGACTGGCGAAAACCTGTTCAACTGCTCCAATGCCCCCATGAAGGGCACCCCTGCCTGTAGTTCTATTGTAGAAGTTCCTCCCGGCGCGGTCGAAAAAGTTCCATCGTCGTGGAATTGAGTATATCGGTCAGGCACGATCACGGTTACGCTTGTATCCTGTTCAGCCAGCAGCATGATCCAGCGCATCCGGGTAGTTCCTAGGCCCGGCAGCCGGGCGACCCAAAAATTAGTGCCTGCGGTGGCCGACTTTGAAAAGTGAACGGCTGGGTTTATGATGATGGTTATGGACTTTGAATCAACCTGGTTTCCAACGCTCCCGGCATGGCCAAGATCATCAACACTTATTTCAAGGCTATCAGAACCAACGAAGCCTGTAGCCCCGATGTAGGTAAGCCCAGCCAGCGAGTTGTTAAGATCGTCCAACGAACCTTTCACCACAATGTTGCTTGAACCATTGCTTCCCGTGACCCAAAGCAAACCGCTGGTCGTCCCTAAAATCAGTGTGCCATGCGTAACCGCAAGCGAAAGTTGAAGCAAGTCACTGCCTGCGTCCGCATCGAAAACTGAGATGGCTTTATAAATGTCAAATTGGAGAATCGGATTTTCAGTGACCGTTTGATCTGCTGGAACAGAAATTATGGGAGCATAGTTTAACGGATTAATCAAAATGTAAACAATTGCCGGCCCTGAGTCAGCTTTCCCATCATTGGCCACAAACACAAATGCATCATCACCGGTATAGCCGGTCTCCGGAAGATATATCAGGTCTGATGCCGACCCGCTCAACGTTCCGTGAGTGGGTGGAATTATCACGTTGAAAGTCAAAGCATCGCCGTCGGGATCCATTCCATTGAGCGTGATCGCCAAGGGTTCGCCTTCATTTACGTTCAACGATTGCCCAAAGGCTTGTGGCGCGTGGTTGGCGTTTAACACTGGCAATACATTCACGGAGATTTCGCCGCTGCTAGTTGCCATCGTATCGTCTGCCGTTAGTCTTAAGATATAAATGCCAGGCTGACTAAAGCTGGCGGTCGTGTTCGTCCCGCTGACATTACTGAAAAGGGCCGTGACGGGTCCGCTGACTTGACTCCAAGTATTATTCAATATCCCATTTGGAATACCGTCATCTGAAACAATACCGCTCAAAGTGGCAGTGGATGGCAATTGCACCATTAATTCATCTGCCATGACAGAAACGGTTGGAGGCTGATTGATGATGACAGTCACATTGCTGCTGTTCGTGGAGAAGCCATCATCGGCCGTGAGACTTAAAACGTAGATGCCGGATTGATCGAAGATAACCGTGGTGTTGGTTGCAGTCGCATTGGCAAACGCAGCATTGCCCGGCCCGCTAATTTTATTCCAGACGCTGGTAAGAATGCTATCCGGCAATTCGTCGTCAGCGATCATCCCGGCCAAGGTGACTGTTGCGCCAAAATTCACTGTTTGAGTGGAACCGGCGTTGACGAGTGGCGGCAAGTTTTCGATGACAGTTATATCAGAGTGATTGGTGGCAATGCCGTCGTCCACTGTGAGGCGCAGCATATAAATTCCGTTAGTGCTGAAAATAGCCGCGCTATTTGTTGCTGCTGCGTTTCCAAACGTGACCGTGCCCGGCCCGCTGATTTTATTCCAAATCGCGGTCAATGGTGCATTGGTGAGCAAGCCGTCGTCACTGGCGAATCCCGTCAAGGTGATCGTGCCCGGAAAATTATTCGTCAAGGCTTGTCCTGCGTTGACTACTGGCGGTGCATCCACAATAACTGTGAGATCGTTGCTGTTGCTTAAAAATGAATCCGTGGCAAACAGGCGAAGCTTGTACACGCCGGACTGGCTGAAAGTCGCCGATGTCAGGCTGTTTGAAGGATTGCTGAAAATGACGGCACCAGGACCACTCACCTTGCTCCAAACAATTGTGTTTGTTGTTCTGGGATAAGGAGAAAAATAAACTGAGCCATTAAGCGTGACACTGCTGATTGGCAAAATGATCAATTGATCCGGCCCGGCCACGACAATTGGCGGGTAGTCCACCGGCTGGTTGGTGATGTTGATGACGGTGGCAGGTGAATTGGTTATTCCATTGTTGACCCGAAAGGTAAAGGAATCGTTGCCATAATAATTTGTGGCGGGCCGGTAAATTAGATTGGGCGTCGGCCCGCTCAATGTTCCATGACCGGGCTGTGTCATCACAAAGTAATTCAAGGAATATCCCTGCGGATCAGAACCGGTCAATGTCACGGGCAGGGCCGTATTTTGATAATTTGTGACAGTCTGCGAGAAGGCCGTAGGCGGATAATAGACTCTTGTGACATTCAGTGAAATGGTCGCCGGTGGCGAATCCAAGATGCCATTATTTACTTTGAAAGTGAACGTGTCGCTGCCGAAATAATTTGTCGCCGGTTTGTAGGTTACATTCGGCGGTGCGCCGCTCAACGTTCCGTGTGCCGGCGGTGTCAGAAGTGTAAACACCTGCGTTCTCCCTTGTTGATCAGACCCCGTCAGGGTGATGTTGGTCAAACTATTTTCCGGCAGCGTGATATTTTGCGGAGCGGCCACCGGCGGTTGATTCGTTTGTGTGACCGCCCCGCCCCGCTGCACCATGCCGCCGCCATTTAATATAAACTGGTCAGTGATTAAAGTGCCAATCAACGTCGAGTTGCCATTTATGATCACCGTTCCATTCGGCGCCAACACCTGCCCGTAGAACGCGCAGCCTCCATTGAGCGTGAATCCTCCATTGGCCAGTTGAAGCTGCAACCACGCCGGATTATTGGACGCGCCCATCGCTCCATTGCCATTGAATCCATTGGCGAGGGTCAACACCACAGGACCAGTTATTTTTAAAGTGGAACCGCCGTTCAAATTCAGATTTTGTAAATTGTAATTCATTGCCTGAAGTCCGCCCACGACCCCCAGCACAAATCCTGAACCGCCATTTGCCGTAAAACTTCCATAAGTGCCAGGCGGCACCGCGATCATGCCGACGTTCCCGTTAAGAGTCAGATTGCGCAATGTACTGGCATCGCCATAAGATTGCCCGGCACTGTTGATGTTCACTGTGCGGGTGCCGGCGGGCGAAGGTGGAACTGAAACAGTGGGCAATGAAACCGGGGTGGTCCGCGTCCGCAAATAACGCAGGGAAGTATTGCCATTAAAAGTAACCCTGTATCCCGTGGGCGACGCGGCACCGGTTCCGGAAATGGTTCCTGAATAAACGGGCCTTCCATTCGATACAACTGTCGGCACGCCGGGCACAAGCAGATCGCCAGTCATGGTAAAGCCGCTGTTGATCGTCATATTCTCGCCGTTAAGCTGCTGGAGCGAGCCTTGGATGGTTCCGCCGTTCAGGCTCGGAGCGTGCCGGACGATCACGGCCAGATTGGTGCGATCGGTTTCGGTTTCAGCCTCGACTTCCGTTTCGAGTGGGAAACTTGAAGTGGCAAATGCGAAGAGGAAAATCCGTCCGAGAACATGCACCGGCTCGATTTTTTTCATAAGTTTCAGCGGCCACCGACGTACAACTTGTGAATCAAAAAATCCCAGATACAACCTTGCGCCGTTTGTAACCGACGACGCTACGTTCTGTCAATGGTGACTTCTTCACAATTGAAATTATCCGGATGACAGACAAATTAATGGAACCGGCAGGATGGATTGTGTTGAAAATTCGCAACGGATCAGCGCGTGCCCATGCGTTGGAAGTGAAAACTTTATCCGCGACGAAGATTTTCCAAAGCGGGGCGCAGCTTGGGAAATTCATATTCAAACCCCGCTTCCAGAAAACGGATGGGGGCGCAGCATTGGCTGGCCAGCACGAGCGAAGGTTCGCTTTTCATTTTCTTGGCACCGATGCGGATGGCAAATTTCGGCACCGGCGGACTCCAGGGACGACGGAGGGCATGGCGCAATTCGCTCATGAATTCTGCATTGGTCACCGGGCTGGCGCCGACCGCATTGTATGTTCCGGTCAAATCATCACGCTCGATGGCGGCGATGAACATCTGCACCAGATCTGCTATATGAATCCAACTGATGTATTGTTTGCCCTTGCCGGCGGCACCACCGAGAAACCATTTGGTCAACTTGGTTAAAACCGGCAAGGCCCCGCCGTCGTTACCCAACACAAAACCGATCCGCAACAAAACATGGCGCGTCTTGGGAGTGTCGGCAGAATTAAAAGCATCCTCCCATTGTTTGCAGATATCCGCCAGCGTGTCATCGCCGACCGGCGAAACCTCCTCGCATAGCCTGTCGCCCGTGTCGCCATAAAAACCCACCGCTCCCGCCTGCACCCAGACGCGTGGCGCTTTTTTGACATGCGGAAAAGATTGTGCGATGGCACGGACGGAATTCACGCGAGATTCCAAAATTTCCTGAAGATTTTCCTTCGTGTGCGGGCAGTTGATATTTCGACCGGTAAGATTCACCACCGCTTCCGCTCCATTCAAATGCTGAATCCATTCGCCGATATGCGCGCCGCTCCACTCCACCTCGCGGAAACCTGTACCCCGACGTGGAGTGCGCGTCAATATGATCACTTCGTAACCGCGCACGATCAGCGCCTTGGCCAGCGCCCGGCCGATAAAGCCGCTGCCGCCCGCCAACAGGATGCGTTTCATTTTCATATGAGACCGTCTATTTCAGAGTCAACAATGTCAACTGCGGCACATTCGCCGTCGTGAGCGGGTTGCCAGCAAAGCCGTCCCGCTCCAATTCCAGCAGCCAGTTCCGGGCCAAGGCATAAACCGCCCTTAAATCCAGATGATGATGGACGGGCGGGTATTTTTCAAAGTTCGCCTGGGCCAGCTTGAAAAGCGCCGCCGCCGGGCGCAACCGGTTCTTTTGCAGGTGCACAAACGCGCCGGCCAGCTGGATAAGTCCCTTGTAAAAATTCCCATCCGGGCCGTGTCTATCTATGAGCCATAAATCCTCCAACACATCGTGCGCCTCGTAAAAAAGCTGACGGTTGAAGCAATCGAAATAACCAAGATAATGCGCGTCGAGTTTATGTCCTTGGAAGGATCCGATCATTGCGGCGATGCGGGCGCTTTTATGACTCACGGATGAAGATTAAAGTCCAAAGCTCGAAGTCCAAAGGTAAAAGTTCTATTGCGAAATCAACCTGAAAAAGCCACTGTTATTGGATGGAGAAAGAACCAGCTCGTTGTTCAGGTTGGTGAGATTGAGCGTGGGTTCGTTGGTCAACGTCACCCAATTTGTCGTAACCAAATCTACGTTCTGCTGCAATACGAAGTTTGTCGAAGGAATCAACCAAGAAAAAGCAAGGTTGGCGCGGGATGCTTTTAAATTTAATTGCGGTGATGATATTGCTCGATAAATCCAAAGCCCACCGTCAGTTCCAGCCAGCAATAAAGATCCATCTGCGGAAGAGGCCACACTTCTCCAACTCACATTTGAAATATTTTGAACAACATTTGTTGCCCAATTCATCCCAAAATTAGTCGAAGTATAAATCTTCCCATTATTCACTATGTTGCCAATGATCAATTTGCTTCCATCGGTTGAAACTGCTGCCGATAAACCCGGGAAGCTGAATTGTATCCAACTGCTTCCCGAATTCGTCGAAACATAAGTGCCGCTGCTGCTCGTCGCCACGAGATGACTTCCGTCAGCCGATGAAGCGATGCTATACCAAAAATTACTGGGGGCACTCGTCGCTGTCCATGTGATTCCCGAATTGGTTGATATGTGAATTTTACCTGTTGTAGTTTGCCCTATGCCTGCTGCAAGCTTAGTTCCGTCAGCCGAAAGAGTGATGCACGACCATCCAGCACTAGGCGCACCGGTGGGAATCCAATTGGTTCCAAAATCGGTCGATTTATAAATCAACCCGCCGTTCACACCCGCGAAAAGTTTGCTCCCATCAGCCGAAATTGCACAGAACCGCCAAAGTTGTTTCGGCGAGCGTGGCGTCCACGTTAGCCCAAAATCTTCTGAAAGATAGATTGAATTGGAATATGGTGCATAACCTTGAACAGTCATTAATTTTTTCCCAAGTGAGGACGAAGCAATTTGGGTAAAATGTTGAAATTCAAAATTTATTGCTGGATTAGTGTCAACGATTGTTGCCCAAGTCTTTCCCGAATCTAATGAAACAACTGGGTTACCTGATCCTACGGCGATTATTTTGGATCCATCGGCAGACATGGCTCCAGAAAGTATTAAACCCAAAGGAGCGCCTGACTGGCTCCAAGTTTGAGCATAAGCAAAACTTGCAACTGTGATTATTGCACAGAAAAGAATGGCATCGATCAGCAGGTTTTTCATCTGATTATGGCCAGTTAAACCATTTTTCAATATTTTTTCCAAGCAGCATTTTCGATTAAAGAATATAGCTGGCGGTTGAAGCTAAAGCCCCCAAAGGCAAAAGTTCTATTGCGAAATCAACCTGAACAAACCACTGCTGTTGGATGGAGAAAGAACCAGCTCGTTGTTCAGATTGGTGAGATTCAACACGGGTTCGTTCGTTAATGTGACCCAGTTCGTTATTATTAAGTCTGCATTCTGTTGCAATACGAAATTCATTGAAGGAACGACCCAAGAGAACATGAGGTTGGTGGATGAAGTCTCAATGTTTAATTGCGGTGAGGACGTAGTTTGCGAAGTCCAAATGCCGCCATAAATCGTTGCTGCCACCAATTTGTTACCATCCGCAGAAACGGCAACTGAAGACCAATTCAGCGCCGGAACATTATTGGAAACCCAAGTTGCGCCAAAATCAGTAGAAGTAAAAATCGAATTTGAAAAAACCGAGTTTCCGTCAGCCTTTAGCGCTGCTGCAATTAATTTTCTTCCATCTGCCGAAGCAGCGATGGTCGTCCACGCCAGAATCGGGGAGCTGTTGGTCATCCAAGTTGAACCAGAATTTGTCGAAACACAAATCGGACCATTGCCTAGATTAAATCCACCGGGTGCCGCCGCCAGAATATTTCCGTCAGCAGAAGACGCCACGGAAACCCAAATTAAATTGGGTGCATTATTCGAAATCCATGAATCTCCTGAATCAGTAGAAGTGTAAATTGAACCGCCAGGGGATCCCGACCGGCGATTAACCGCCACCAGTTTTTTGCCGTCCGCTGAGGAAGCAACCGAGCGCCAGAACATGCCGGACGTGCCAGAGATAAGGAACCAGTTGTTTCCCGAATTCGTGGAGGTGTAAATGCTTCCTGTTCCTGCCACTGCTACCAATTTGGTGCCATCCGCCGACGAAGCGACTGAATACCAATTCGCATTGGGCAATGAATTATTCCAAAAAAATCCTGAATTTGTTGAGGCATATCCTAACCCGTTACGAACCAATGATACCAATTTTGTGCCGTCTGCCGATGAGGCAATCGCAATCCAGGCTTTCGGGGAAAGTGTGTTGGAAGTCCAGGTTAATCCAGAGTCAAACGAGCTATAAATTGGACCGGTTAGGGGTTGGGCAGAAGTTTGCGCTACTGCCGTAATTTGACTTCCATCTGCAGATGAAACAATCGATTGCCAAAGCAAATTGGTAATGGGCGCGCTGGTCTGCGTCCAAGTTTGAGCAAACGCAGGATTCACCGTGGTGAACAGATCACAGAACACTATCAGGGCTGACAGCAGGATTTTCATTTGGCGTCTTTAATAATTGAACCACCGGCTGTTGATTTTGCCAAGTCACTTTTCCGCTTCAAATTGACAACTCCCTGTCCTGCGCGCATGGCAAAACCTGCATTGGGACGCGGTCTGGGCGCTTTGTGTGGCGACAATTTGGAACAAATAATTTCCCATGATTAAAACCATATGTATGATGAACCGGAGGTAATGAAAATTCACCATCTGCTTTTAACGCTGGCATGTCTGGCTTTGCCCAAGCTTGTACAGGCGCAGTTCAATTTCACAACCAACAGTGGTGCCATCACCATCACGTTCTACACCGGCACCAACCTGACGGTGGTCATTCCCGCCAGCACCAACGGCTATCCGGTCACCCGGATCGGGGCTGTTGCTTTCGGCGGCAGCGACATTACCAATGTGACTGTTCCCAACAGTGTCACCAACCTGGGGGATTCTGCGTTTGTTGGTTGTGCCAATTTGAAGTCTGCCTATTTTTACGGGAATGCACCGTCCATCGGGACGACCGTTTTTTTAAACAGTCCGGCAACCATATATTACCTGGCGGGCAACACCGGTTGGACTCCGGCATTTAGCGGTCGTCCAACGGCGGTCTGGGCTGACCCAAACTTTAACTACACGGTCACCAATGGAATTAGCATCTTCATCACCGGCTATACCGGTTCCAGCAATACCGTGGTCATTCCTGACACCATGTTTGGTCTGAACGTCACCGGCATCGGAAACAGTGCATTCGTATCCAAAAGCAGCATCACCAACGTGACCATTCCCAATGGCGTTACAAGCATCGGAACCAGTGCTTTTTCATCATGCAGCGCCCTGCAGACCGTGAGCATTGGCACCGGCGTCACCAGCATCGGTAACAGTGCATTTAACTCCTGCACCCAGTTGCAAAGCGTGATCATTCCCAGTGGCGTCGCCAGCATTGGCAATGGTGTATTTAATTCCTGCTCCAGCCTGACGAATGTGATCATCCCTAACAACGTCACTAATATCGGGGCACAAGCGTTTAACAACTGTGCGAGTCTGGCGGGTTTAACCATTCCTGCTGGCGTCACCAGCATTGGTAATAGCGCCTTTAGCTCCTGCGCCCAGTTGAAAAGCTTCATCATTCCCGATGGCGTCACCAGCATAGGAGTTTCCGTGTTCAGTTCCTGCTCCAGTTTGACGAATGTGATTATCCCCAACAGCGTTACCAGCATCGGGAATAATGCGTTCAACAACTGCGATGCGCTGGCAAGCGTGATCATTCCCGGTAGTGTCAGCAGCATTGGGAATTCTGCGTTTGCCTCCTGCAACAGCTTGACCGCAGTCTATTTTGAAGGGAACGCCCCATCTGTTGGCGCAAGTGCTTTTTCCAGTACTCCGGCAACCATCTATTACGTATCTTTTAGGACGGGTTGGAGTTCACAATTTGCGGGACGCCCGACCGCTGTCTGGGCTTACCTTGGTTTTAATTATTCAGTCGTCGGAGGCACCAATATCACCATCACGGGCTATAACGGTTCCAGTGACGACCTGGTCGTTCCCAGCACGATGTTTGGCCTAGACGTCACCCGGATAGAAAACCTGGCGTTTGCCGCTAGTTTTGTCCTGACCAATGTGACCATCCCGGACAGTGTCACCAGCATGGGACAAAGTGTGTTTTACAGCAGCCCCTACCTCAAGACGGTGAGCATCGGTAACGGCGTTCGCAGCCTTGGCGCTCAAACATTTTATGAATGCAGGAGTTTGGCTAATGTGATCATCGGCAATAGCGTCACCAACCTGGGAGACACCGCATTTTACAATTGCTACAATCTGGCGAATATCAATATTCCCAATAGCGTCACCAGTATCGGGAACAATGTGTTTACCCTCTGCACAAACCTGACAAGCATGACCATTCCTGACAGCATAACCAGCATCGGGTCCGGCGCGTTTCAAAATTGCCATGGCTTGACGAACGTGACCCTCGGCAACACGGTTGTCAGCCTCGGGAATCAAGCGTTCTATAACTGCTCCGGGCTGAAAACATTGACCCTGCCGAACAGCCTTGCCAGCCTCGGGGATTATGCCTTTTATAGCTGCCTTGGGTTGACGAATGTGACCTTTGGCAGCGGTCTGACCATCATCAGGAGTTATACGTTTGGTTATTGTTCCGGCCTGACGAATGTCATCATCCCCAACACCGTCCTCAGCATCGAGGACAATGCGTTTCAATTCTGTGTGAGGCTGAAGAATGCGACCATCGGCAGCGGCGTCACCAGCATGGAACGCGGTTCGTTTAGCGAATGCTCCGGCCTGACCAACGTGACGGTGAGTGCGGCCAACGCGACCTATAGCAGCGTTAACGGTGTTTTGCACAACAAGGCACAAACCACCTTGCTCTTCTTTCCCGCTGGCCGGACCGGCAGTTACACCTTGCTCAACAGTGTCATCCAGATCGCGGACAACGCGCTGGCCAATTGCTTCAGCCTGACAAATGTGATCCTGCCCAATGGCCTCAGCACCGTCGGCAATGGGTCATTTGCCAACTGCGTCAGTCTGACGAACGTGACCCTGCCTAGTAGCGTCACCAGCATCGGGACTGGCGGGTTTCAGGGTTGCTCCAGTTTAAGAAGCATGGTCATCCCCGCCGGCGTCACCAACATCGGATATATGGCATTTGCTTATTGCACCGGCCTGACGAATATCGCGGTGAATATTTCCAATCCGGCTTACAGCAGCGTGGGCGGGATTCTGCTCAACAAGGCGCAAACCAAGCTGGTCGAATTTCCGGCCGGTGTGACCGGCAGTTACACCGTTCCCAACACGGTTATCAGCATCGGGGATTACGCATTTTACAGTGCGAGCCTGACAAGCATCATCATTCCCAACACCGTCACCAATATCGACAATTATGCGTTCGCCGGCTGTTCCCAATTGATGAGTGTCACCATTGGGAATGGCGTCACCACTATCGGAGACAATGCATTTGCTTCCTGCCCGGTCCTGACGTCCGTCAATTTTTCAGGGAATCAGCCGGCCATTGGCGCGGACATTTTTTCGGGCACTCCCGCAACTGTGTATTATGTGTCGGGCATCACGGGGTGGGGCTCGACGTTTGGCGGTGTTTCCACGGCCACTTGGGCCGACCCTAATTTTACTTACACAGTCGTTAACAATGCCAAGATTACCATCACTGGCTATATCGGTACGGGCGGCAATGTCGTGATCCCTAGCACAATGTTTGGCTATCCGGTCAACACCATCGGAAATTCTGCATTTGAAGTCACCAATGTCACCAATGTGACCATTCCCAGCAGTGTCACCACCATCATCGAGAGTGCGTTTCATGACTGCTCTAATCTTAAGAGCATCACCATTCCCGACAGCGTTACCAATCTTGGGAATTATGCTTTTTTTAATTGCAGCAGCCTGACGAACGTGATCATCGGAAATGGCGTCACCAGCATCGGGGATGGCGCGTTTTACAACTGCACCAGCCTGGAGAGCGCAACCATCGGCAGCGGCGTCACCAATGTTGGCAATTCTGCGTTTAAACTATGCATCAGCCTGACGGATGTGATCATTCCCAATAGCGTCAGAACCATCGGGGACGGCACGTTTACCGATTGTTATCATTTGGTAAACGTTATCTTTGGCAGCGGCGTCACCAACATCGGGGATTCCGCGTTTTACTACTGCTACCATCTGACGCGCCTGATCATTCCAGCCAACATCACCACTATCCGAGGCGACGCGTTTGCTTACTGCACCAGTTTGACGAACGTGACCTTTGGCTCCGGCGTTACCAGCATCGGATCTTATGCCTTTCAAGGCTGCTCCAGCCTGACCGCCGCCTGTTTTCTGGGGAATGCGCCGTCCGCTGATAGCAGCGTTTTCGGGAATGCCATGGCAGCCACGGTATATTATCTGGCCGGCACCACCGGCTGGGGTTCAACGTATGGCTATGCTCCGACGGCAGTGGCCTACCCCGACTTGCTTTGTCAGGTGATCAACGATACCAGCATCACCATCATCGGCTACAACGGTAGCGGTGGTGCGGTCGTGATTCCCGCCACGATCTTTGGCGTGCCCGTCACCGCCATCGGCGACCAGGCGTTTGCCAACTGCACGACGATCACCAGCGTGATCATTCCCAACAGTGTCACCAGCATCGGTGTGGCGGCGTTTGCGCTCTGCGGCAGCTTGACCAGCGTGACTCTTCCCAACGGCCTCACGAGCATCGCGGATTCCACCTTTGCAGCTTGCTCCAGTCTTGGGAACATCACCATTCCCGGCAGCGTCACCGCCGTCGGCTTTAATACCTTTGCCGGCTGCAGCAGCCTGACGGGCGTATATTTTCAAGAGAACGCCCCGTCGAGCGGTGGAAGCATTTTTCCCGGCAGTCCGGCCACAGTCTATTACTTGGCCGGCACCACTGGCTGGGGTGCGACGTTCGGCGGCGCCCCGACGATGATGATTTCACCGCCGGCTCCCCTGGCCATCACAGGCAGTGCCGTAATCGGCGGACATTTTGGATTCAACCTCACCGGTTCCGCCAGCACGGTCGTTGTGGTGCAAGCCTGCACCAATCTGATCAATCCCGTGTGGCTGCCCGTCGCCACCAATACTCTTTCCGCCAGCGGCACGTCCACCTTCAGCGATCCATCCGGTTATCCCGGACGTTTTTATCGCCTGCGCTCGCCTTGAAAAATGAGGGCAGTCTGTTCGACGGAGTGCGTCCGTCCCGGGCGCAGCAATGTCTAAAGAGTCAAACGGTGTAGAAATTTAAGCGCTGCCGTCTTCAAGCCCACGGCTGCGAAACTTGTAGCGTCGAGCCTATGGCTCAATAAATCTGGCTAAAGGCCGAATACTACAAAGCCCAAGACGACAGCTACGCCGCTGCGTAATCCATTTTGTAACGGCAACGTGGAAAAGTGGAGCAGCCCCAGAATTTATTCCCGTTCAACCTCGCCGTGCGGACCACCATTTTTTCGCCGCACTTCGGACAACACTTCTCCTTGCTGGCAAACAACTCCGACACCTCACGCGAATAAGCCAGTCCCGAATCGTTCAGCATTTTAATCAAGTCCGTCTCATCAAGCAGATCGATACCATGTTTATCGGCGAATAGCCGCGCTTCCTGGGTGTAGCCGTGCAATGTGACATAAACTCCCTTGCCGACTTTTTGGTCAGTCAACGCGCCTAAAAATTCCCGCATGTCCTTCAAGGCCACGTTCCAGTTCCGCCAATGCTTGCATTGCACTAGGAATTTTTCGTTGTCACGGCTCACAATCAAATCCACGCCACCATCAGGATTTGCACCGCCTGATCGCTTGACGGAATAACCGCGATGCCGATAAATCAATCCCATCAGTTTCTCAAATTGGAACCAGTCAATCTTCCGCAACTTTTCTGAAATGGAAGGCTCAGGTTTGGGCCGGTAAGGTTCCGTTACCACGATGGGTGCTCGAGCATGGAACTGATTGGATGTCGGACTTGTCTCCGCATAGATGGTTTTATAACCGGCCGTAGGTTTCGCTTCGATAAATTTGATCAAAAGGCGGATGGCAACGCCAATCAGCACCGTGATGACGCCCAAAAGCAGAATCACTTGGACCAATTCCCGGAAGGCAGGCACAAACACCCAAAGGAAAATTGACAGGCCAGCCAAACCGGCGATGGCTTCGAAAATAGCGGTTTCTTTTGATTTTTTGCGGCGCGACATTCGCCCTTGAGGGCAATTTTCATACCAGTATTGACGCTATCAAATTTCACGCGCGAAGATTGCGAAAAAGGTTTCTTCGTGTCGTTCGATTATACCGACGATGCCATGCGGGAGGCGGATGCGTTCTTCCGCCGCAACGGCCAAGAGCAGTGTCCTGGTTTGGCCAGAGTGGCGGTCGCGATAGTCGTAAGCGGTGCTGAAGCAGTCGCAGTCCAGACGCTTCGCGCTCAACAACGCTATCGAATCGCGCGGAGCGTCTGGACTGCGTGTGGTTGACCGCCGCTTTCGTGCGCTAAGAGTCGCCAACTTGAAGTCGTGCTTCAAATTGACAACTTCCCTGCCCTGCGACACCCTGCTCGCATGGCAAAACCTGCATTGGGACGCGGTCTGGGCGCTTTGTTGGGCGGCAATCCGCCGGTCACGCAATCCGCCCCCGCTCCGTCGTTCCCTCAACCGGAGGTCGCAATTATTCCACCGCCGCCCGCGCCAGACGATCGCGAACGCGTCCTGCGCGTGCCGTTGAACAAAATCCGCGCCTCGGCCCTGCAACCGCGCAAGGAATTTTCTGACGAAGCTTTGCGCGAACTGGCCGATTCCATCCGCGAACAAGGCATTGTGCAGCCGCTCATCGTGCGCGAACGCGACGGCTTCTATGAACTCATCGCGGGCGAACGCCGCTGGCGCGCTTCGCAGCTTATCTCGCTGCCGGAAGTGCCGGTGATCGTGCGCGAAGCTGATGACCGCTCACTGCTGGAATTGGCGCTCATCGAAAATTTGCAGCGCGAGAATCTGAATGCGCTGGAAGAGGCGCAAGGTTACGCACAGTTGGCGGAACAATTTCAACTCACGCAGGAAGAGATCGCACTCAAGGTCGGCAAGAGCCGTGCCTCCGTGGCGAACGCAACGCGCCTGTTGAAACTTCCCGTGGCGGTGCAGAAGTTTGTGCGCGAAGGCCGTATTTCCGTCGGCCACGCCAAGGTGATCCTCGGTTTAACCGATGAGAAAAATCAAAATCTTGCCGCCGAACGTGTCATCAAGGAAGGCTTGAACGTGCGCCAGACGGAAGGTTTGGTCGCCAAGCTGCAAACGCGCGGTTCACGCGTGGCTGCCGCCAAACCGGAAACCGTGTCCGCGCCCGGCGGCGATCCACACATCGCCGATGTTGAATCAAAGTTGCGCGAGGTGTTCGCGACGAAAGTGCAGTTGCATTACGCGCAAGGCAAAGGCGCAGTGGAGATCACCTTTTACAGCGATGCGGAACTCGAAAGGATTTTACAGATTCTCGGCGTGAAGGCGGATTAGTTTGATTTTCCCACATGATTTTACCAATCGTCAAATTTGGTCATCCGGCATTGCGGCAAAAAGGCGCGCGCATCGAAAGCATCACGCCGGAGATAAAGCAGCTTATCGCCGACATGTTCGAGACGATGGAAGCAAGCCACGGCGTCGGGCTGGCGGCGCAACAGATCGGGCGCGCGTTGCAGCTCGCGGTGATTGACGTGCGGGGAGTCGCCAAAGACCGTCCCTCCACGCTTGAACTCAAGGGCAAACCCGCCGACGTGGACGAAATCATGCCGCTGGTGCTCATCAATCCTGAAGTCACGCCCGTGAATGAGTCGGCGGCGGGCGGCGAAGGTTGCTTGAGCTTCCCGGAAATTTACGCGGAAATTTCGCGGCCGGAATCCGTGGACGTGAAGGCGCTGGACAAAAATTTCAAGCCGATTGCATTCCGTTGCGGCGGCCTGCTTGCTCGCGCCATCCAGCACGAGACCGATCACTTGAACGGCATCTTGTTCATTGACCGCATGGAACGGAAGATAAAGGAAGAATTCCGCGACGAACTTGACCAGCTCCAGGCGGCGACGAAGGCGGAGCTGGCCGCCGCGCGCAAAGCCAAAAGCTGATTGATGTCAGCCTAGATTTGATCCGACAGATTGTAGGAAGTATGAATCTTGCCGAATTACTAGACAGCGCTGCCTGCCGATGGCCGGAAAAACCGGCGCTGGTCGAAGGCGATATCATTGTTTCTTACGTTCAGCTTGTTGAGAAAGCCGCCCGATTTGCTTCACAATTACAGTTGTTCAAATTATCTCCAGGTTGCCGCGTGGGGCTGTTCTATCCGAACAGTATTGATTATGTCGCACTCACCTTTGCGCTCTGGCGGGTGAATGCCGTGGTGGTTCCGATTCCAATGGAATGCACCGCGGTGGAAATTTCTGACATCGCGGCGGCAATGCAGTTGGAAGTAATTTTAAGCCAGAAAGCCATCGGGCAAAGTGCAGTTTTATCGCCGGAATGTTTTCTGACCCGGCTGGCACCCACGGTGCCGCCAGATAACCACGGCCTGAATCTCGCGTTCATTCGCTTCACTTCCGGCACGACCAGCGCGCGCAAAGGCGTGGCGCTGACGCATGAAACCGTTCGCGACCGCGTCACCACGGCGAATCAGGCGCTCGGCATCAATTCTACCGACACGGTGATGTGGTGTTTGCCAATGGCGCACCATTTTCTCATCACCATCATTTTGTATTTGAGCGAAGGCGCGACCGTCGTGTTCGCGCGACACGTTTTGGCGCAGCCGTTTTTAAAAGCGGTGAATCGCTGGCAAGGAACGTTCCTTTATGCCGCGCCGTTTCATTATGCACTGCTGGCGCGGGATAATTCCCCAGCGCGGCTAGATTCCGTGCGGCTCGCTGTTTCCACCACCTGTGCGCTCTCGCAGGACGTGGCGGAAGATTTTTACAAACGGTTTGACCGTCCGCTGGTGCAGGCGCTGGGCATCATCGAACTCGGTTTGGTCAGCTTAAATACTGGCGACCCGCGCGGGCGCTGGAACTCGGTCGGCCGTCTGGTGTCCGGTCATCAGATAAACATAAACGCGCCGGACGAAAATGGCTGCGGCGAATTGTCGGTCGCAGGTCCGGGTTTTTTTGACGCATATGTCGCGCCCTGGCTGCCGCGTGAAGCGGTGTCGCCGGACGGCTGGTTCCACACCGGTGACATTGCGCGGCTGGATGACGAGGGTTTTTTATTTTTGATTTCCAGAAAAAACGCAGTGATCAATCTGGCCGGGCGAAAAATTTTCCCGGAAGAGATCGAGGCCGTGCTCAACCGGCATCCCGCCGTGCGCGAATCCCGCGTTTATGCCCGTGCCCATCCGCAGTTGGGCGAAATTGTTGAAGCGGAAATAGTGCCGGATCAGCCGGCTGCCGACTTGGATTCGCTTCGCACTTTTTGCCGCACCCACCTCGCTGATTATAAAATTCCGGTGAACTTCCACCGCGTCAACGCCTTGCCCCGCACCACCGCCACGGGTAAGATTCGCCGGGCGGTCGTGGCCGCCTAGCATGATTCCAACTAAAGATATTGAAGCCCAACTCCAATCTTTCCTGCAACGTGAAGTCTTCGCGCCGGAAGTTTCGTTGACGCCGGAAACCGACCTGGTTGCGGCGGGTTTCGATTCCATGTCGCTCGTGCGCACACTGGTGTTCATCGAGACCAACTACGGCCTGTGGATTCCCGAAGGCGAAATCACAGGCGACGCTCTGCGCAATCTTCGCACATTGGCCGCTACCGTGGCCCGCCTCCTCAATGAGCGGTAACTTGCATCTCAACGGCAACGATTATCTCATGCTCGCCTTCGATCATGAACTGCGGCGGCACGGATTCGCGGGCAACTCCTGTCAGATCACGCTTGAACTGGGCGCGGCCATTTCACCCGCCCTGCTCCGGCAACGGCTCGCGGTTTTGGTCAACCGCCATCCCGTCCTTCGCACCCGTCCCGGTGGAATCATTTTTCCAAAATGGAAAACCGTGCGCAGCGCAACCGCTTACCCGCAAGTCCGCGTTCACCGTCACGAACCCGGGCTTCAGCAGAAATTATTTAATGAGCCGCTCGCCAGCCGGCGCGGCGAGCTCTTGCGCTTTGATCTGATCGAACACGATGACAGACGCATGACGCTGGTTTTCACCTGGGCGCATGCATTGATGGACGCGCCGGGCGCGGAACAATTTCTGGCGATTCTCGGCCACGAAGAATTGCCCTTGCCAGTCTTGGCTTTGCCGTCATCGCGCCCCGTGCCGTTGCGGTTGAAGGAACGTTTCCGGCTCGCCTGGAAATGTCTCTACCAGATTGAACAATTTGGCAAAGTCGCGCCCTGTTCACCCGGTATCCGTCACCCTGCCGCACCGGCACAGCTCCGTTATCACGTCGTAAAATTTACCGGCGAAGAAACGGCGCGCATCCGCGCCCATGGCCAGCACCTCGGTGGCATCCTTGGCGACGCGCAGTTTCACGCAGCGGCGGCGATGATGGAATTGCACCACTTGCATCAACGCCTCGATGCGGCCACGCCAAGCTATGTGCTGCCGGTCGCCGTCGGGTTGCGGCCGAAAGGAACGAGCGAGCCGGTGTTCAGCAACCAGATCTCCATGCTCATGCTCCAGTTTCTACCTGACCAGCTTGAGTCTGTCGCCACCGCCGTCGAGTCTTTGAAAAAACAGACCTCGCAGGCATTACGCGCGGGCCTGCTGGACAGCGGTGTTGAGCTTGGGAAAATTTCCCGTTTCATACCGCTGCCCGTTTACATGAGTATCCTCAAGCAGGGATTACGCGGTGAAATTTCTTCCCTGTTTTACGGCGATATCGCCGCCGTCAATCCGCATCTGACCAGTTTTTTGGCCGTGGTGGTTGAGGATTTTACCCACGCGGCTCCCGTCACACCCGCGCCCGGCATCGGCGTCATTTTTTATTCTTTCAGGGGCGAACTGCGCGTGACCATTCTGCATTCGCTCAAGGTTCTCAATGAAGCCGAGGCGGTCAAATTCTCTGCCAGCCTCCGCACCCGCTTGCTCACCCCATGAACAAGCGCGTGGACATCGCCATCATCGGCAGTGGCGCGGCGGGCATCGCCGCTGCGGTTTGTGCCGCGCGAGCTGGCTGCTCAACGCTGTTGCTCGATAAAAATAATTCCAGCGGCGGCACGGGCGGATTCAGCGGACTTACCACGCTCTGCGGCCTGTTCGACGACAAAGGAAATTTTCTTAATGCCGGTTTTGCACGTGAGTTCGCCGAAGCCATCGCGGAAACCGCTCCGGTGCAAATGGGAAAAGTCTGGGTGCTGCCTTATCGTCCGGAAAAATTCCGGGCCGCCGCTGAAAAGTTTCTGACTTCAACGCCCAATCTTCAAACACGCTGGAACACGCTGCTAGAAGCTGTCGTTCTTGAAAACAACCACATCGTTTGCATCAATGGAATCCAGGTTGGCGCCGTAATTGATTGCACTGGCACGGCGGAAGTTGCGCGGTCGGTCGGCGCGGATTGCCTGATGACCGACGCGTCCACCCAGGCGCCCGCTGTGATTTTTCCGCTGCAGCACGTCGCGCGTGAATTTTATTCACCGGCCGATGCCGCCCACGTTTTGCTTCCGCTCGCCCGCGCAGGGTTTCCGCCACTGAATTTTCAAGCTAGCCTCGAACCAAACACATTGACGGTAAAATTCACCGGGCGCACGGATCAAGTATCGGACGTGATCCGATTCTTGCGCGCCAACATCGCCGGCTTTGAAAATTGTTCGACTCCACTCAAAGAATTCACTGAAGCCCGGCGCGCAGGGCACATGATCATCGGCCAGCATCTTTTGACCGGTGACGACATCCTGGCCGGTAAAAAATTTCCCGATAAAATCGCGAGTGGTGCATGGCCGATTGAGCAGTGGAACGCGGACGGAGTAGTGCGTTACAAGTATTTGCCGCCCGGCACGCACTACGAAATTCCCGCCCGCTCGTTGCGCGCGGCGAATGTGGAGAATCTCTTTATGGCCGGCAAAACCATCAGCGCCGACGTGGATGCCATCGCCAGTGCGCGCGTGATGGGCATTTGTCTGGCGACGGGCGAGGCGGCTGGCAATCTGGCCGCGAGCCATCTAGAATCCGCCCACGCAAAATGACCCGCGACGCTCAACAACTCTGGACCGAGACCTTTCGTTACGCGAAGGAATATTCGCCGTTTTACCGCGAATGGTTTCGCGGCATGAATACCGCACCACCATTGAATGAAATGCCGACGGTGGATAAAAATATTTTATCCGCGCGGAATCTGGATTTTCTTTGCGTGCCGCGCGAACGAATAATCGAAATTGCCACCACGAGCGGCACGACCGGCCAGCCGTTATTGTGGATGCTGACCGAAGCGGACGCGCGGCGGCTGGCGTTGAATGAAAAAATTTCCTTCGAGTGCGCCGGTTTGACGGCGCACGACACAGTACTGGTTGCGGTAGCGCTGGATCGTTGCTTCATCGCGGGGCTTGCTTACATGACCGGCCTGCGCGAACTGGGTTGTGCCAGTGTTCGCACTGGGCCATCGTCGGCCACGCTCATTCTCGAAACCATCCAGCATGTGCAGCCCACGGCCATCATCGCCGTGCCGTCGTTTCTCCGGCACGTTGCCGACAAAGCGCGCGAAGCTGGTTTCGACCTGAAGAATTCTCCGGTGGAAAAGGCGATCTGTATCGGCGAACCCATTCGTGATAACGCGTTTGCGTTGAATGCCTCTGGCCATGCCATTGAAAACGCATGGGGCGCAAAAGTGTTTTCCACTTACGGCGTGACCGAACTAACGAATTCACTATGCGAATGTGAAGCGGGCATGGGCGGGCATCTACACGACCAACAACTGCACATCGAAATTCTCGACGACGCTGGCAATGCGGTGCCCGATGGCGCAATCGGCGAAGTAGTGGCGACGACGTTCGGCGTCGAAGCGATGCCGCTGATCCGCTATCGCACCGGTGATTGCGCCGCGATTTTTCGCGAGCCGTGTCTGTGTGGTCGCATCACACCGCGGCTGGGCCCGATCCTGGGACGGAAAAATCAAAAATTAAAATATAAGGGCGCTTCGTTGTTTCCCGTTATGTTGCAAGCCGTGCTGGAGGAGACGGCGGGCGTGAATAGCTTTGCCATCATCGCGCGGAAGGAAAGCGAGCTTTCGGATTCAATCGAAGTATTGGTTCACGGCGATGCCCCGGCCGAGACGTTGCGTGAAGCCTTGCAGGCGCGGGCGAAGATCGCACCACAAATCCGGCACACCACTCGTGAGGAAATTGAGGCCCTGCAAATGCCGCCGTCGGCACGGAAACGAAGGATGTTCGTAGATTTGAGATGAAAGTTTGCGTTGTCATCCCGTGCTTCAACCACGCCTCAACCGTGGCCGCCGTCGCGCGTTCGGCGCAGGAAATCTTCCCGGTTTTGGTCGTGGATGACGGCTCGACCTTGCCGCTGCCCGAGCTGCCGGGCTGCACGGTGTTCCGCTTAAAACCGAATGGTGGCAAAGGCGCGGCATTACGCGCCGGTTTTCAACGCGCCGCCGAACTGGGCTTTACGCACGCCATTACGATGGACGCTGACGGTCAGCATTTCGCCGAAGATCTGCCAAGGTTTTTCGCCGCCATCACCGCGCGACCGGACGCGCTCGTCGTCGGTGTGCGCGATTTTTTTGCCGCCGGTTGCCCGACGCATCGCCGGCGTTCCAACGCGGTTTCGACTTTTTGGTTTCGTGTGGAGACGGGCGTGCGGCTCGGCGACACGCAATGCGGCTTCCGTTGTTACCCGCTCGCGCTGGCGCAACGACTGAAGGCGCGGTCAGGCCGCTATGCGTTTGAATTGGAATTCATGGTGCGCGCGTCCTGGGTCGGGACGCCGATCGTCGCCGTGCCGGTGAAATGCACCTATGCTGACGGCATCCGGAACTCGCATTTCCGTCCCGTCAAAGACCTCGCGCACATCACCATCATGAACATCGGGCTGGTGTTGCAATCATGGTTCGTGCCGCTCGCGTTGCGCACCGCGTGGTCGTTTGGTGAGCGAAAGTCATGGCGTAGGACGATCAGCGAATTTTTCACCGACCACGCGCATGAACCGGCGCAACTGGCGGGCGCGGTGGGGTTGGGATTGTTTTTTGGCATCACGCCGATCTGGGGTTTTCAAATGATTGCGGCGGCGGCGGTCGCGCATCGTCTGCGGCTGAACAAAACCATCACGCTGCTGGCGAGCAACATTTCCATTCCACCGCTGATGCCGTTCATTCTGTTTAGCGCGCTGCTGCTGGGACACTGGCTGTTCACTGGCCGGGTTTTAGAGATTTCGCCCAGCCAGACGACTTGGGCGCATGTCCGTGAATATTTCTGGCAATGGTTTTTCGGCAGCTTCGCACTCGCAACTTTTATGGGCGCGGCGGGAACCATTTTGACTTACCTCGTGGCGCGGCTCGTGCATAAAAAATGAAGCCCGATTTATACACACGACTGCATCTCTGGCTGGTGGCGCACCGTTGGCTGGCGTTGGGGGTGACGCTGCTGATCGCCGTGGTCGCGCTGGTGATTTCATCACGGGTGGATCTGGAGGAGGACATTCTTGCGACGTTGCCGCAACGCGACCAGATCGTGGACGAGTATCGTTACACGATCCGCAAGTTCCGGCAGATTGACCGCGTCTACATTGACGTGGGTGTGAAGTCCGGCAATCCCGACCAGTTGGCCGCCGCCGCCGATGAAGTTTATGCGAACCTCGCTACCAATCAGGCCACCGCGCGCATCACCTATCGCTTTGACATGGGCGGGCAGCAGAAGATCATTAATTTTCTCACGGGTGCGCTGCCGGATCTGTTCACGGAAGCTGACGCGAAAATCCTTGCCGAGAAACTTGAACCCGATTCTGTCCGCAAATATCTCACAGTGATGCGCCGGAAACTTTCCGGGCCGGAAGGCGTGGTGTTGAAAGATGTCGTTGCCGCCGACCCGGTCGGTATGACGAGCCTGATGGTGGCCAAAGTCCTGCCGCTGCAAACTGGTTTTGGCGACGGACAAATCGTGGATGGCCGCATCACCAGCGGTGATGGTCGTCATGTGCTGCTGATGCTCGAGCCTAAATTCATCTCGGCTGATTCGCGCAACAGTGTCGCACTGGTGGCGGATATGTTGCGGATGGCGCGCGAGGTGGAAGCGCAATTCCCCGGCGTCCATGTGGCGATCACCGGCGGACACCGGATGTCGGTGGATAATTCCACATTGATCAAATCGGACGCCACGCGTTGCATTTTTCTCGGCGTGGCGGCGATGCTTGTTCTTTGCGTCACGGCCTATCGCCGAAAATGGATGGCGACCATCACTTTTCTGCCATCGCTATTCGGCACGCTCATTGCAGGCGCGGTGCTGATGCTGTGGGACAATCATCTGTCCGCCATCGCCACGGGCTTTGCGACGATTGCCATTGGCATCACGGTGGATTACGGCATCTACGTCGTCTACCACCTCGACAACGCCGCGACCGACCGCAAATCCGTGGGGCAGATTGTCGGGCGACTGTTGCTGCCGATGGTCATCAGCACGCTGACCATCATCGCCGCATTCATCGTGCTGGCAACTTCGCCCATGCACGGCTACCAACAGCTTGGAATTTTCGGCGCAGTGGGCGTGCTGGTTTCGGCGGCCTTCGCGCTTTTGATTTTGCCGCTGCTCATTCCGTTACCGAAAACAAATGACCTGCCGCCGTTACGCTTCACGCAGTGGATGGAAAAATTCCATGTCTGGCAGGTGCGCTGGCGACCGTGGTTGCTGCTGGGCGTAGTCGCATTGACCATCGTGACTGCCTTCGGCCTGAAACGCCTGCGCTTTGAAGGTGACATTGCGCGGCTCAATGGCATAACCGAATCCACGCGGCGCGATGACGAATTGATTCGCCAGACCTGGGGCGACGCACTGGGCATGACGCTCGTGGTCGCGCGCGGAAAAACGGTAGATGAAGCCTTGGTGTTGAACGATGAAGCCGCCGGACTGCTCGCACGGCAGACAAATGTGACGGAGGTTTTTTCGCTCGCCGCGATCTGCCCGTCGCTCGCGACGCAAGCCGCCAACGTCCAGCGCTGGCAGGAATTTTGGACGCCGGCGCGCAAGGAAACTTTGCACCAGACGCTGGCGCAGATTGGCGGTGAGCTTGGATTTCGTCCCGACGTTTTTGGACAATTTTGGAAATGCGTTGAACAACCCCCTGCGCCGCTGACACTGGACATGTTTCACGGCACGCCGCTGGAACAGGCGTTGAGCGAACGCGTCGCGCAAGCCACGAATGACACGGCCATCAGCACGCTCATCAAATTGAAAGAGCGTTCGCAGGCCGGCCAACTTCGCGCCGCGCTGCCGGGCATGATTGTCCTCGACCAGAAAAACTTTGCCGAGCACATCGCCGCGCTGGCGAAAAGCGGCATGGGCTATTTCGTCTTGTGGATGGTCGTGGCCGTGGCCGTGATTGTTTATTTGACGCTGGCTTCCATCGAGCTGGTGCTGGCGACGTTGTTGCCGCTGGGCTTCGGGTTGTTTTGGACACTGGGTTTGATGGGATTACTGGGCCTGCCGATTGACATGATGAACTGCGTGTTCGTCATCTTCGTCATTGGCATCGGCGAAGATTACAGCGTGTTTCTGGCGACCAGCAAACTGGACGAATGGCGTGGCCATCCGCAGCGTATCTCCGCCACGAGCGCATCAGTGATGATCTCGGCGTTGACGACAATTTTTGGATTTGCCGTATTAATTTTCGCCAAGCATCCGGTTTTATTTTCCATGGGTACAACCGTTCTCCTTGGCATGATGTGCGCGTTTGCCGCCACGCTCGTCATCACGCCGCTGTGCATGGATCTGCTGCTCTTCAAAAATCCGCCGCGCGGTGCGCCGCGCTGGTGGCATCCACTCGGCACGCTCTGGGTCTTGATCCACCTTGGCGGCAGTCAGGTATTTCTCTACGTTATTTTGCGTCCGGTGTTGAAAATCATTTCGCCGCACACGGCCGATGACCGTTTGCGCCGTGCCACGCGTTGGCAGGCGCGCGGAGTGGTTCACGGACTGCCGTTCGGCAAGCTGGAGTTTCAGAACATCACGCCGGAAACTTTTCAACCAACTTGCATTGTCATCAGTAATCATCAGTCTGCGGTGGACGTGATGCTCATCGTCAGCCTGCCCGGCGATGTCCGGCAAACGGCGAAGAAACGTGTGTTTGACGCACCGATGCTCGGCTTCGGCTGCAAAATCCTCGGGCATGTGATGGTTGAACCGAATGACCCGGCGACGACTCTGCAACGTTGCCGTGAAAAATTGAGCGAAGGCGCGTGCGTGCATTTTTATCCCGAGGGCACGCGGTCGCACGATGGTTATGTGCAGCGCTTCCATCGCGGAGCCTTCGAACTGGCGGTGGAGTTACGGCAGGAAATTTTACCCATCGTGCTGTGCGACACGAATACCGCAATGCCACGCGACGCGTATTGGTTTGAACCCTACTACGCCACCGTGCGCGGCCTGCCCCGCGTCACTCCGCAGAATTTTGACTATGCGCAAGGTAGCGCGGCCTTGATGCGACACTGCGAAGCCATTGTGCGCGCCGCGTTGCAAAAACAACTCGACGCAGTGAACACGCCGCGCGTCGTGCGCCGCAAGGTCAGCCGGCTCTACCGTTATCAGGGTAAATATGTGGAGCAGTTTGTTTTTTGGAAAATGAAGATGGATCCGATGTTCGTGGTGCTGGATGGCGTTGTGCCGCGAGCGGGTCACATTCTCGACCTCGGTTGCGGCTACGGCATTGCCACGCACTGGCTGGCGAGCTTCACGGATACACGGACATTTTTCGGGGTGGACTACGACGAGAATAAAATCCGCGTGGCCAAACGCACCGCACCGGATAGTGCGCGCATTCAGTTCGCACTGGGCGATGTGCTGACCTGCGAATATCCGGCGTGCGACGTGGTGCTGTTGCTGGATGTGCTGCACTACTGGCAGCCGGAGAAACAACAATTGATTTTGGAGAAGGCGTGTAAAGCATTGCGTCCCGGGGGCAAATTGATTTTACGAGACGGTGCGCGGTCGGAATCGGACGATCATCGCCGGATTCATCGCTGGGAGAAATTTGCCACGCGCCTCGGTATGAACCGCACTGTGGAAGGCTTGCACTTTCTGACGCTGGCCGAAATGGAAACCGCCTTGAAGCGCGCGGGTTTTGTGAACTGGGAAATTAAGCGCGATGCAGGACGGGATTCAAACTTGCTGCTGGTGGCAACGGTTTAGCCGCCGTGATTTTCTCGCGGATAAATTCCAAAAATTCTTCACGCGGCATGGCCAGATATTTTTCCGATGGAATGGGTTCGCCAAAATGCACCTCGACTTTGCGGAAACCGGCGATGGGATGGAAGCCGCCCGTTTTGGTGGAAACCAGTTGCATATTTTCAATGAACACCGGCACGATGGGAACCCGGGCTTCCTGCGCGATGAAATAAACCCCCGGCTGGCATTCAGCCATGCTGACGCCATCGCCGCGCGTGCCTTCGGGAAAAACAATGAGCTGAAATTCCCGGCCCGCGCGCCCGAACTGCTCCAGTTCGCTGATGCGATTGGGATTGAGCTTGCCGCGTTCCAGCAGGAAGGCGGTGTGTCGGCTCAAAATTTTTCTGATCCACGAGGCATGCCAGATTTTTTTGTCGCCCAGCACGAGGATCGGATAGTTACGGGATCGCCAGCAAAGCGTGGCGATCAAAAGTGTGTCGAGCAGGCTGATATGATTGACGACAAACAGGTGGCGTTGCCCTTGGTGTAATCGCTCCAAACCGTGCGCACGCCGCAAAAACGGCAGCGCCAGAAAAAGGTGCAAGCCCAGGCCCAGCAGGAACTGGATGAACACCACCTCGCGAGTGACGTGACATTGTGCGGCGGCAGTCGGGTCTGGCTTTGAGTTCATCGCGTTACTTCTCCTCCTCGCAATAGCTTCAGCAGATCTTCAATTTGCTGCTGCTCTGTCAAAAATGCCGGATGCTCGGCCAACGCCAATTCAAACGCCGTCGCGGCTTCGTTGTTCCGACCCAACGCCAGCAACGCCCGGCCGCGCAACGTGGCATTCTGGTAAAAGCCGGGATTCGACGATTCTGCTTGCCCGGAAAGTTCCAACGCCCGTGGCGCGTCGTTATTCTGCAAAGCCTGATTGCCGTCGGCGAGAAATTGTTTTGCCTGTCTTGCGCGGCCGAATTCATCGGTGGCGAGCACGGCATCCGCCGGAATTGTTTTGTTCGGAAGCTCACGAGAAAAATCCTGCACATCGAACGCGACGAATTTTCCGAGCTGGTTGGGTGGTGAAGCCGCCCAGAAAATGCCGTCGCTCAAATCCATCACCGTTGCGTGCGTGGCAATGAAGGCGTTCAGGGTCGCCCGGTGGCCGTTGCCAGCAAAAATTCCACCGGGCAGTTTTCGGTCGCGCAAAAATTCCACCGCCTCCAGCACGCCGATCGTTCCGTGTGCTGCCGAAATCAATTCCTTGAGCCGCGCTTCGCGCGAAACCGAGGTGGCCTCGGCCATGTAATTCGTGTTGTGCGGATCATCCTTGAGCATTGGCGTCTCGAAGTGATTGGGGCAAATGATTGATTCGCCCACTGGCTCGCGCACATTGGTTGCGGTTGGAGTTTTTTCGACCACGATAAATTTTCCGTCCGCACGGCTGCCAACCAGCCAGATCGTCGAGACAAAAACTTTGGTGTCCGACAAGATCTTCAGCGCCTCGTTGAGGTTATGCGCTTCTTCCATGATTTCACGCGCGACCATCGCCACCGGTGTTGCAGTGGTATTGGGCAGTTCAGAAGGCGCGCCGTTGACCGTCACGGAAACGCCCGCGCGGTTCATACCCGAAACGACGCCCGCCATGCCTGCCCACGATAATGAGATAAATGGAATTTTATTATTCGGCTCGCACATCATGACGACCCGGTCGCGGCTGAAAACCTCGGCGGCTTCCCAGTCAAAATTTCGTCCAGTGATGAGATGTCCGTCCGCCGTCGCGCCGCCCCACGCGCCAAACGCCGTGCAACCCGCGCGCGCGGAGACGAACGGATTGTCTATGAGCATGTAAGAAACATCGTGCGCGGCGTGATAGTTCAGCAGGCGGTTGTAAAAATTCCCTTCCTCGGGATGGATGTCCGGGCAGCCAAGCGTCGTGGCATAAATTTCCGTGCGATAGTCCAGCGGCACAAAGTCGCTTAAATGGCGGTTGCGGTAGATGACATAATTTTTCAGCAGTTCCATCACCCAGTGTTGCGGCACATAGCCCTGGATCATCTTGAGAAATTCGTTTTCCAGCGTGTGCATCTTGTCCTGCATCAGCACGCCGTCGGCATAACCGATCTCAAACGGCGAGCCTTTTAGGAAAATCACCGTCAAGCCTTCGCGCTGGCCAACCCACGATTTTCCCAGCCAAGTTTTACCGTCGCGCGTTTCGGGTTTGAGCGACATGATTGAAACATCCGGCGGCAGTGGTGGTGGCGTTGCGATGGAGTGGCGCAAAATTAAAGCAACGCCAAGCCAGACGGCCAGCGTCATCAAGACGGCGCCGCCCAAAATCCGCTTGAGCCATTTTTTTACTGGTTGCGCCACAATAATAAAATCATCTCGCCCGCCGGTTGACCCATCACGGAGAAATGGGCGTGTGCCTGAATCGTGTCGGGTTTCTCGGATAATTTCAACACCAGCTTCACCGTCTCGTCCGGCAAAATCGGGCGCTGAAACTTCGCCTTGCGAATTTCACGAACGCCCAGCGCACATTGCATGACCAATTCCGCCGCCACACGAACCATTTCCAGTTGAAATACTCCGGGCAAAATCGGGCGATCTGGAAAGTGTCCGGCGAACACCGGCTCATCCATGCCGAAACGAAATTCAAAAATCGTCGAGCCGTCCGGGTTTTGCCGCGGTTCGCCAGCTCGTGCAGCCATAATGGATGAGTGCATTGTCACGGTTTGCCTCCGCGCGCCGGCGCAAACATCTCCGTCGGCTGAAAGCCCGGCTTCACTTCCACAGTTCGCAAATCCAGTTCATACTGGCGGCGTGTGATGACGAAATGTGTCGGACTCAGCATTCGCACGGGACAATCAGTTTCCATACCGGCGGCTAAAACACATTTCAGATCCGCCGCGATGAAGCGCTCCACCCATGCCTCGCGAAACGGTGGCTTGGCCTGCAATACAAAAACCCTCCCGTCCGGTTTCACGAGCACATCAGCCAGCACGCCGCCAAAATTTTCCGTCATGATGAGCCGGAGTCCGCCGGTCGCGCTCTTGGCGATGTAGCCGTTCAGTGTGAATTGTCGTCCACGCACGGTCAGCACACCACGTTGCGTGATAAGCGCGTCGGCGGGAAATAACTTCGGCGATGGCGGCAGGTTTACCGTCGGCGGAAGTTCCTTGGTGGCGCAGCCCGCCAGAAAACTCGCGAGTAGAAAGATGGAGAAATTACGGCGCAT
>JBBCGE010000002.1:0-873734 GCA_037200545.1 Limisphaerales bacterium | reverse complement strand
CGCTGGTGCCAACCGGATTAAACGTGAAATTGCTGGCAAACCAGGGGCGACGCCCAGCCAACTCTTCGCGCGGCGCGTGAAATCCACGCAAGTTGCGTGAAGTTTTCACGCCTGATTTCCAGTCAGCCATGTGGCGAGGAAGTTGGTGAGTCCTACGATGAGTTTATTTCCTCAAACAATTGGCAGCGGCTCGAATTGTCTTCCCAGAATCGGCGCGCTCTTCGTTTTCAGCCACGTTTCCAGCACGCTGGCATAAACGCTGCGGAAATCCACATTGTACTTGATGTCACCCTCATACAAATCCTGCGGCGCGAGACTAGGATATCTGCCGAGCAGCCCGGCCTTGACCTTGTTCCCGACAATGAACATCGGAGCCGCCGCGCCGTGATCCGTCCCGCCATTGGCATTTTCTGAAACGCGCCGGCCAAATTCACTGAAGGTCATCACAAGGACGCGCTGCATGTTTCCCTGCGCTTTCATGTCTTCGACGAAGGCCTTCATGGAATCACCAAGATCACCTAGCAGGCGCTGCTGCGATGCGACCTGGTTCGTGTGCGTGTCGTAGCCGCCCTGCGAGACGTAATAAATCCGCGTGGGCAACCCACCGCCGATGAGCTTGGCGACCATCTTAAGCGAGCCGCCGAGCTGCGAGCCGGGATAGACCGCCTGGTTCTGCACACGTGCCGCAATGCCGCGAATCTCGTCGGAACTGTGCTGCGCATCAAGAGCGGTGCGTGAAATAAAATCAATCGCCTTGCCGCCCGTCATCGGCATTCCCGCCGGCAGCGATGCGATGCTGCCGCCGGAATTGACCATGTCGCTGGAATGATCGTCGGCCATCGAGTTCGTCCTGCTATCGGGCAGCGGACTGGACATTTCGAGGTCGTTCAATTTCTTGTAGGACTCTTCCGTCCCGCCGCCATTGGACATAAAGCGGTAGTTCTGCGGATTGTTGAAGCAGATGCCCTTTGGTTTCTTCGCGAAAAACGCCTGGGGCAACTGGCTGCCGATGGTCACACCCACGGCCGGGTCGGCACCCGCACAGGCTGAATCAAAGTAACGGCCAATCCAGCCATTCTTTTCGATGCGATCGGAACTGCTGGCCGTCTGCCAGATTTCCGTCGAACGAAAATGCGAGCGGTTCGGATTCGGATAGCCGACGCCTTGGACCACGGCCAGTTCTCCGCCGTCGTAAAGTTCCTTGAATCCTTTTAGCGCACTGTTGAAGCCGATATCGGCGTTTAATTTCAACACCTCCTCGGCCTTCAAGCCGATGCGCGGGCGCGCCTTATGGTAAAAATCGTTGGAATAGGGAACGACGGTGTTGATGCCATCATTACCACCAGCCATTTGCAGGACGACGAGAATGGTCGAGTCCTTGCCGGTGACGATCTGCGTGGCGGAATCGGCGGCCTGCGCCTGCAACGCGGTGAAAGTATCGGCGAGAAATGCCGGGACGGTCCACGTCAGCGCGCTGCCAAGGACAGTGCGGCGTAGAAATTCGCGCCGCGTCTGGAGGGTGATTTCATTTTTCATAACAGCCTTAGGTGACTTGGTATTCCGGGGTAGACATCATCAGTCGGATGGCGGTGGCGATGTCGGCATTGGACATTTTGGTTTTGGCATCGAGAAATTCCGCCAACGCCTCCTGCTGGTCTGGTTTGAGCGTGGTTTGAAACAGGCGTTGCTGGAGCGAGGCGATGATGGAATCGTTGTCGTCCCGCTCCTCCGGCGTCAAAATTTTTTCCACGTCCACGCCACCCATGCGGACGCGCTGCAATGCTTTCATCGCCCGGTCGCCACCACCACCGCCCACCTTCTTCGCAAAATCCCCCGCTGCCAGCGGCGGCACCGATCCTTCGACCAGCGATTGGGCGTCGTTGTAGCGTGTGAGCAATGTGTTCGTCGTGATCCACGTCACACCGCCATCCCAGCCCTTGACGTTTGGCGGTGCGAACAGATCCTGGCCAAGCTGGCGCAACATGCCGTAGCTCGCGATGGCCGGCGGCAGGTCACATTCCAGCACGCGCACGCTCCCAACCAGCCATTGCACAGGGCTTTTGACCTGGTTACGGATAATGCCGCTACCGTAAAATTCCTGGCTTCGGAGCATGGTGCGCAAGAATGGCTTGAAGTTGTTTCCGTCCGCCCGAAACGCTTGGGCCAGCGCGCCATTCAATTCCGGCGATGGCACCTCACCCGCAAAGTAATTCCACAACTTTGCCGTGATGAAACGGGCCGCCTGCGGTTGCGCCACGATGATGGCGATCACGTCGTCGCCATTGAAATTTCCGGTGCGGCCAAGGAAAGTTTTTTCGCCGTCATCATGGATGCGCGGACGATAGATGAATTTTTGCTCCCCGGGTTCCAGTGACCAACCGGTCAGCGCCCGCGCGCCTTCGGTGATGTCCTTCTCGGTGTAATGCCCCTCGCCGAGCGCAAAGAGTTCCATGACCTCGCGGGCAAAATTTTCGTTGGGATGATCTTTACGGCTCTGCGCCTGATCGAGCCAGATGAGCATGGCCGGGTCTTTGCCCGCCTCGGTCAGCAGGTGCTGCCAGTTCTCGGTGGCGAGGCGGCGGAACAATTCATTCTGCCGCCACATGTAATAGGGATTTCGCACCTTCTCAACGCTCGTCGCAAAATGACCGTGCCAGAATAAGACCATTTTTTCCTGTAATGGCCGTGGTCCGCGCGCCATGCGTTGCAGCCACCAGCCGCGTAATTCCAGCATCCGGCGTTGAAATAGCTGTTGCTGCTCGCGCTGCGCCGCCTTCTTTTCTTCCGGTGTGCCGTTGCGGATGGCTTCACGATACTTGGTTATCTCTTCCGGATTCGGCTTGGCCCATTCGGGGTTCACCGCCGGATCGGGAATCTTTTCGTAATCGAGCAGGAACGCGACCGTCTTGTCCGGGCCGAGGTCGGCGAGCCTTTGGATTTCCGCCGGGGTGCCGCCGAAACCCGCGCGGTTCAACAAGTGCGCCGCCGTCGCGTAGTTCCATTTATCCTCGGGCAGAGGTTTAAGCATACGATCATTAGGACGCCGGACTCACCATGTAAGTTTCATACCGGACAAATATTTCCAAAGGATTACTTCCCACCGGAAGCCAGACAGCGGTTTCATCGCATGAATAAGAAGCGGGCTTGATCGTTTCATGCCGCAGAACGCTGGCGCTTCAATGGTTTTCAGGTGATGGCCGGCCGGTCGAATACTGCAAGCGCTCCTGAACTTCCTTCAACCCGCGCGTCATCTGAAGTTCGCGGTCGCCGTGCAGGATCACCTGCCATTCACCGGGCAGCACCAAACGGATGGCTTTGATGCGCTCCACGTTCACGATGATGGAGCGACTGATGCGGACAAACAGTGCGGGCGAAAGCGAGGCTTCCAAGTTGCGCAGGGTTTCGCGCAGGACGTGATTTCCCTTGGGTGTGCAAAGGACGGCGTAATTGGCCGCCGCCTCGATGTAATCCACCTCCTGTGTTTTCACGAACAACATCTGGTTGCCTTCCTTGACCACGAAGCGGGTGAGCCATGATGAATTATTTTCCACCAGCCGGGTAGCTGTTTTCATCTGGCCAGCCTGCATCTGGGGGGCGTCCTGCAAACGGATTCGCGCACGGCGGAGGGCCGCTTGCAAGCGCTCACGGCTGAATGGTTTCAACAAATAATCCAGCGCCTCCACGGCAAACGCCTCCACGGCATGACGATCATGTGCCGTCACAAAAATAATGGCGGGCAGATGTTCGGCAGGCAGCGCCCGCACCACATCCAGCCCGTTGATTTCCGGCATCTGCACATCCAGAAAAACCAGGCCCGGCCGGTCTCGGCGGATACATTCAATCGCTTCGGGACCGTTTTCACATTCGCCGATGACTTCCACGCCCGGCTCCTGCTCCAGAAATTTTCGCAGGCGGTTTCGGGCCAGCGTTTCATCATCCACGACCAAAGTACGCAGGTTCATATCGCCGGTAACAGTTCGGGTTTCGTCTCGTGGCGTGCGGCCGTCAGGCGTGGAATCAAAATCTGTGCCACGAAGCCACCTGTCGTCCGGGGCTGCAATTCCAAACTCGCCTGCGCACCGAACATTTCCCGCAGCCGGGCGCGCGTGTTGGTGAGGCCTATGCGCTCCTCAATTTTACCCGCGCCCAAATCATAAACCGGTCCGTCATTGCTTACCTCCATGCACAGAAAATCACCGGTGCCAGCCGGTTGCGCGCTGATCTGCACCTGGCTCGGGCCAAGCTGGGTTTCGACACCATATTTCACCGCGTTTTCCACCAGCGGCTGCAGGATGAGCACCGGCACCTCGTCTTCCAGCACCGTCTCATTAATTTGCATTTTGACATGCAGCCGTTCCCCAAACCGGATACGCGCGATCAGTAGATATTGATCGAGCAAATGAAGTTCTTCGCGGACGGTGACCTGCTGACGGCCCGTGTTGGTGAGCGCGAGGCGCAGCAGGTTGCTTAAAGCTTCGATCATGCGTTCGGCGGTGGCCGGATTTTCATGCACCAGCGAGGCGATCGAATTGAGGGTGTTGAACAAAAAATGCGGATTCAGCTGGAGTTGCAATGCCCGGAGCCGCGTCTGCATCAGCCGCGCCTGTAATTCCGATTCACGCAACTGGCGTAGATGATCGAGTTCATAAAGGCGGACGGCATGGGCGACCGCGACGAGCCCCCAAAACGCCGGCAATTGATAGGTGAGCCGCAGCAACACCGCAAACGCCATGGAACGGGAACCGCCGGCCGGGGTGGCAATCCAGGGGGGCGGTCCGAAATAGGCCAGCAGCGCGATCACACCCATGCTCACGGCGCAACCCGCCAGGTAAACCCAGATCGTCCGCCGCCAATTGGTGCGATCAAAAGTATAGGTTGCAGAAATCCGGATCACCAGCAAGGTCATGAAAACCCAGGCCAGCAGCCGAAAAAACGTTTCCAGCAGGACCTGACTGCGGCTGGCCATGTGCATCAGGGACATTTCCAGCGCCGAAGCCAGCGACACCACCAGCCAGAAAAAAAGCACCAACCACCAGAAGCGCGACAACCTCCAGACCGCCGGCGCGGGCGCACCGGCCTGCTTTTTAGATTCGGACACGTCATTCATGTTGTGGGAAAGACGTTTTTCCCACCGCTGAAGTTTCGTTCGCCAGGAACTTTGAATAATCCGGGCATAAAACGCCGGATGGCCATCGGCCAAAACTCAGTTCATCCCTGACTTGAGGCGGTTCATCCCCGTTTTTATCTGGTTCGCCTCATTTGTGAAACATTTGCGGTTCTGATTGCCATCTTGTGTATGCGTGAACCTAAAACAAACGCCAGAATCTAGTGGTGCATTTAAAACCATAATTCCTGAACCAAGCGGTAGCAAAACTTTTCCGCGGCGGGCAACGAAGAAGAGCTCCACGACGAACATTCGTCCCGATTTCTTTATCGTGGGCGCCCCCAAATGCGCAACCTCCGCGCTGACGGACTATCTGGCCACGCATCCGCAGATTTTCATGGCGCAAAAGGAAATGCATTTCTTTGGCCATGATTTGCACTTTGCCGCCAATTTTTATCGCCGGGACGAACAGGAGTATCTCGCGGCTTTCAAAAATTGGAGCGGTCAGCAGCAAATTGGCGAATCCTCGGTTTGGTATCTTTTTTCGAAGACGGCCGCCACCGAGATCAAAGCCTTCAACCCGGATGCGCGCATCATCATCATGGTGCGCGATCCAGCGGAAATGCTTCATTCGCTCTACTATACTTTCCGCGCAGACCGCAATGAACCACTGGCCACGTTCAGGGAGGCCTTGGCCGCCGAAGGTGAACGCCGGGCCGGGCGGCGGGTGAGCCGTAACACTTATTTCAGGCAAGGATTGATTTACCATGATGTCCCCCGTTACACCGAACAAATCCAGCGCTATTTTGAAATTTTTGGCCGCGACCAGGTGCATGTCGTGACTTATGATGATTTTGCAGCTAAAACGGATGCCGTCTTTGCGGGCGTGCTCGATTTTTTGGGAGTGAAGTTAATCCAGCCCGAAAAGAAATTCCCCGTGATTAACGGAAACCACTCGTTAAAAATCCCATTATTGCAGACCATCATGGGCGACCCTTTGATTCGCGGAACCGCGATTGCCATGCGTTCCTGGCTGCCGGGACCGATTTTTATCACGCTCCAAAAAATTGAAAACTGGGTCATGAAATCAAATAGCCGCTGCCATAAACGCCCACAACTGGACTCCGATTTATGGCAAAGACTCAAACAGGAATTTACACCCGAAGTGAGGCGGTTGAGTAAATTACTGGGGCGCGATCTCATGCATTGGAATAGCATCAAACCACCGACAACTGCACAGTCACTAAAATTTGAGGTTGTTTCATGCCATCAAGTCAACCCGGAACCGGCCTTTGAAACATCTGGCCAAGCCGCGCGAAGTGCCAGCTAACCTCGGATTTTTTAGCCCGGTAATTTTTTGATCTCCCCGATGACCCGAATTTTTAAATAAATTCCATGCACCCAAGCCTTAACAAGCCGGATTTAAAAAAAGCATGAGGCCTGCCGCACCAAACCAAAACCAAAGAAAGCTGGGTGTTGAGTTTGCAGCCTTATTTTTAATGCTGCTCGCGATATTTTCGTTGCTGCTGGCCGGCGTCTTTCTGCCGGACCAGACGCTCTCCTCGAATGACGGGCCACTGGGTCGGTTGGTGGCGCAATGTCATCAACTGCCCAGCCGGTTCAACGGCTGCTGGGATGACTTGAACCTGCTCGGATTCAATACCGGTGCGGCCACTCCGGGCATCACTTTTGGCCTGCAATATCTGCTGAAACCCATTTTGTTCTCCAAATTTTACGCGCTGCTGTCGCTCATCATCCTCGGACTGGGAGCCTGGTGCTTTTTTGTGAATTTACGCCTGGCTCCCGTCGCGTGCATCCTGGGTGGTCTGGCGGCCGCCTTGAATTCATCTTTCTTTTCGGTGGCATGCTGGGGCGTGGCAGCTCAAACAATCACTGCCGGAATGATTTTTTTTGCGCTGGCCGCCTTGGCGGACGATTCCTCGCGCTGGCGCTGGTGGCGGGTGATTCTGGCAGGACTGGCGGTCGGGATGGGCGTGATTGAAGGTGCCGACGTTGGCGCGATTTATAGTTTGTATGTCGCCGCATTCATCATTTATCAGGCATGGACTGGCACCGACACGTTGTTTAAAAAAATGGTTGCCGGCTTTGGCCGGGTCGCCCTGGTTGCACTTTGTGCCGCGTTAATCGCGGCTCCGTCCATATTTTCTTTGGTGCATAATTACGTTGATGGCGTGGTTGAAAACCGGCCAGCCGCCCAGACGAAGGAGGCGCGCTGGGATTGGGCCACGCAATGGAGCCTGCCTATCCGGGAAACCATCGGGGTAACCGTGCCCGGACTCTTTGGCTACCGCATGGATACGCCGGGAGGCGGAAATTACTGGGGCGACGTGGGTCGCGATCCCGCGATTGACCGATACATCGAAAATGGCAAACAAGGTCCGCCGCCTACAGGATTCATCCGTTATTCCGGCGGCGGATTTTACGCTGGCGTGATGGTGGTGATGCTGGCATTTTGGGCCTTCATCCAGTCGTTGCGCTGGAAGAACTCCAGCCTCAATCTCTCCGAACGCAAATGGCTTTGGTTCTGGTCGGTGGTGGCGTTGGTGTCAGTCCTTTTCGCTTTCGGCCGTTTCGCACCTTTTTACCGTTTGCCCTATTCACTGCCTTACTTCTCCACGATTCGCAATCCGGTCAAATTCATTGGCCCGGCCAGTTTTGCGCTGGTGGTGATCTTTGCCTATGGCTTGGACGGTTTTTGGCGCAGGTATCTGCAGCCAACCGGACCGGCGATTACGCCACGCTGGCCGGGGCTTAAAGTTTGGTGGGCTAAAGCCGGTAAATTCGAAAAACGCTGGATGTATGGCTGTGGTCTGGTTCTGGGCATCACTCTGCTGGCTTGGTTTAAATACGATGACAACCGTCAAGAGTTGATAGATTATTTACAAACGGTTCAATTTGATCAGCCCCAAGCCGCAGCCATTGCCAGCTACAGCTTTCGTCAAGTCGGATGGTTTGTGCTTTTCTTCACGCTTTCAATTGGATTCATGGTCAGCGTATTCAGCGGAGTTTTCACCGGAACTAGAGCCAGATGGGCCGCAATGGTGCTGGGCCTGTTGCTGGTGGTAGATCTGGGATGGGCAAATCTGCCATGGGTCGTGTATTGGAATTATCCACAGAAATATGCCAGCAACCCGGTGATTGATCTTTTGCGCGACCGGCCTTACGAACATCGGATCGCCATTTTGCCCGGCTCATGGCCGCCAAATTTGGATGCCTTGAACAAAATCTATCGTCGGGTGTGGCTGCAACAACAGCTTCCCTATTACAACATTCAAGCGCTCGATATCGCGAGCCTGTCCCGTATGCCGGATGACTTGGGCACCTATCTCAAAACCCTCAACGTTGCGGGGTTTGAGTCGCTCCTCCGGCTCTGGCGGCTCACCAACACCCGATACATCCTCGGTCCCGCTGACGCGCTTGCCAATTTGAATGAAGCAGTTGATCAAGCCGGCCAAACCAATCAAACCTTTCGCATCGTGCAGTGTTTTAATCTCGCGCCCAGACCGGGGGTAACTGCTACCGACCCGCTCGAGCAATTGACTGCGGTTCCTGACGACCAAGGGTTGTTTGCCTTGTTTGAATTCACCGCCGCCCTGCCCCGCGCCAGACTTTATTCGCAATGGCAGAGCAACGCAAATAATCAAGCCGTGCTAGAACAGTTGTCCAGCCCGACGTTTGACCTGAATCAAAATGTTTTAGTTTCCGGTGAATTGCAAGCGAGCTCGACGCCCACCAATCAGAACCAGAATGCGGGGCAGGTCAATTTCATCAGTTATGCACCAAAAAATATCCTGCTCAAAAGCGACGCCCCGACGCCGACCGTGCTGATGCTCAACGATCGCTTCGACCCCGCCTGGAAGGTTCTGGTGGACGGCCAGCTCAAGCCATTGTTGCGCTGCAATTTCATCATGCGCGGCGTTTATCTGACGCCGGGCGCGCACACCGTGGAATTTCAGTTCCAGTCGCCAGCCAAATTTTTAAACCTCAGCCTCGCGCTTATCATCCTCGGATTGTTGATCCTTTCGGTGGTCATTATTTCGAGTCGGCGAATGGCCAGATAAAGTTAAGCCGCCGATTAGTGCGGCTCTGCTTCACTGACAGCCGGAAATATCAACCCTTTACAAAATCTCTGCAAAAGCAGTTTTTTTATAGCGGCGGTCACGACCGCCACTTCAGCGCTTTTACAGGGAATTGCTTAATTCATTTGCAACCACTTCCGCGCGCCAATCAAAACTTGAAACTTCCAACCTGAAACTTGAAACTTTACCCATGTCGTTGCCCGCCGATTATCACATGCACACGCCGCTCTGCCAGCACGCCACCGGCGAGCCGGTGGATTACGCGCGGCAAGCGGTCGCCATGGGCCTCACGGAAATCGGCTTCTCCGACCACTCGCCCATGCCGCGCGATGATTTTGACAACTGGCGGATGCGCGCCGATCAACTGGATGAATACGTCGCCAAGGTACGGCTGGCGCAAAAGACTTTCCCCCAACTCACCATCCGGCTCGCGCTGGAAGTGGATTTTCTGCCCGGCCAGGAAGACTGGATCGGCCAGCTAGCCGCGCGGCACCCGTGGGATTATTTCATCGGCTCCGTGCATTACGTCTCCGAATCTTGGGACATTGACAATCCGGCCAAGCTTTCCGAATGGAAAAAGCGTGACGCCTTCGAGGTGTGGTCCACTTACTTTGAACGGCTCGCGCTCGCGGCGGAATCAAAGTTGTTCGACATCATCGGTCACACTGACCTGCCGAAAAAATTTGGCATCCGCCCGGCGCAGGACTGCACGCCGCTCTATGAAAAATTTCTGAACGCCGCCGCCAAGGCCGGTTGCGCCATTGAACTCAACACCGCCGGCCTGCGGAAGGATTGCCGGGAGATTTATCCCAGCCGCGCACTCCTCCAACTCGCCTTTCAAAAGGGCGTGCCCATCACTTTTGGTTCCGATGCCCATGCACCGGGTGAAGTGGGAATGAATTTCAGAGAAGCCATTGAGCTTGCACGTGAAGCTGGCTATGCGCAAACGTGCCGTTTCAAACGGCGGCAGCGGGAATTAACGGCATTTTGAATGATTTTTTGGCTTGCCGCACGTTTGCTTAATGAGAAAACTGACCTTACTTGATTTAGCCAAAGGAGAATAACCATGAACCCTGCATTCCATAAAAAAAATTTCGATCACGTAAAATATTTGACACCCGCGCTCGCGCTTTTTCTCGGCGTGATTGCCGCCAGCGCACAGGAAAAAACAACCATTCGCGGTTCGAATACTATCGGCGAGGAACTGGCGCCGCGCCTGGTGGCCGAATATCAAAAGGAGCACAAGACCGCCGTGTTTGACCTTGAGTTCAAAGGAACTGGTTATGGCCTTGGCGCATTGATGGGTAAATTCTGCGACATTGCGGCAGCCTCCAAACCGGTTGGCACCGAGCAGTTGGAGATCGCGCAAATCCGCAATTTCAAATTCAAGGAATACATCCTCGGCTCCTACGTCGTGAGCATTCTCGTGAACACCTCCAATCCGGTGAGCAACCTGACCAGCAACCAGGTGCAGGCGCTTTTCACCGGTCACGTGCAAAATTGGAAAGATGTCGGCGGACCGGATGCGCCGGTTCATTTGTACGGCCGCGACCCGGTTTCCGGCACGCACCTTGGCTTCAAGGAACTGGCGATGGCTTACCACGATTACGGCACGAACATCCAATTTTTTACGAACTATCCCGCGATCGCGGAAGCGGTCGCCCAGGATCCCAATGGCATCGGCTACTCGGGGCTTAACGCAGTGACGCCGGCAGGAACCAAGATTCTTTCCATTGACGGTGTCGCGCCCGGCGCAGGTACGGTGAATACGGGAAAATATGCTTATGAACGCACCCTGCGTTTTTACACCGCTGGCAACAATGAACCGGCACGCGTCAGTGATTTCGTCAATTTCACTTTGTCTCCGCGCGGCCAGGAAATTCTCGTGCAGATGGGTTACGCGCCAAAACCGTGACCGTGTTCCCTGCGGCAATCCGATGACAGTTTGAGTTTCCGGTGAAACTCGACACGCGCGTTCATTTTTGAAAAACTCCCGCGCACGTGAAACAAATAATCGTCACTCTGGACATGGAAGGCGTGCTCACGCCGGAAATTTGGATCGCCGTCGCCGAGAAAACCCAAATCCCGGAGCTGCGCCGGACCACGCGCGATGAGCCGGATTACGACAAACTCATGCGCTATCGCATCGAGATTCTTGACCGGCACGGCATCAAGCTTTCACAGATTCAGGAAGTCATCAGCACACTCCAGCCGCTGCCTGGTGGAAAGGAATTTCTCGATGAACTGCGCTCGCTGGTGCAGGTCATCATTTTGTCGGACACATTTGAACAGTTCGCACAGCCGTTGATGAAACAACTAAACTGGCCGACGCTCTTTTGCCATCGTCTGCTCGAAACGAATGACCGGATCACCGGCTACGAATTGCGCCAGTTGAACCAGAAGCAAAAATCCGTCGCCGCCTTGAAGTCGCTGAACTATCACGTCATCGCCGCCGGTGATTCCTACAATGACACCGCGATGCTTGGCGAGGCTAACACCGGCTTTCTGATTCACGCGCCGGAAAAAGTGAAACAAGAGTTCCCGCAATTCAAGGCGGTGGAAAGCCATGCGGAATTGCTGAAGCTCATCAAGGGAATTATTTAAAATGCCGACGAACAAAGGCTCATTTAAGTTGTTCCGTGCTTTTGGGATTGATGTCTATATCCACTGGGCCTGGTTTCTGGCGTTCTGGTATCTGGCCAGCCGGCCAAACCAGTATTCCAACTATGGCTGGAACGCGGTGGAAATCCTGTCGTTGTTTCTGATTGTCCTGGTCCATGAATTTGGCCATCAACTGGCCTGCCGCCAGGTGGGTGGCAAGACACATGACATCGTCCTGTGGCCGCTGGGTGGCGTGGCTTATGTTACGCCGCCACAACGCCCGGGCGCACAACTCTGGAGCATTGCCGCCGGCCCGCTGGTCAATGTGTTACTAATCCCCGTACTGGCCGCACTGTGGTCTGCAAGTTTTCATCTTGGTTGGCCGCAGTCCCACCCCAACGCGTATCAATTAATGGGAAATATTTGGGCAATAAATTTTTTGATTCTGATTTTTAACTTGATGCCGGTCTATCCACTCGACGGGGGGCAAATCCTGCGATCACTTCTCTGGTTTATCTTCGGGCGCGCGAATAGTTTATTTATTGCTGCCACGATTGGATTAATCGTCACAGCTGGATTTGCAGCATGGTTGGTTCGGGCATATTTCCAGCCCAACCCAAACAGGGAGCGGCTGGTTTATTATGGTATCATGGCAGCGTTCGTTGTCATGAATTGCTGGGATGGTTTGAAACAGGCGGGGGCATTGGCACGCATAGCCAAACTTCCTCGCCGCGACGGGTTCGCCTGTCCTTCCTGCAAGGCCGCTCCGTCACTGGGTGAATTATGGCGCTGCGGCAGTTGCGGCAAGCCTTTCGACACCTTTATCACCCAGGCCGCCTGCCCGCATTGCGGAAAACAATTCAATGCCACGCAATGTCTTGAATGCGGAACTGCCTCGCCTTTGGATGCCTGGAAGCTGCCGACCGATTAAATCCTTCACCGTTGGAAGCAGCAGCTCAATATTTTTTGCGCCGGCTTATCAGAAAATTGGCAATCCACATCGAGGCAACAATTCCCAACAGGAACAGAACATAAGCATCTCCGCCATCGTGTCGCGGCGAGAAATCTGCCCAAATCGAAAAAATTCCCAAGAGCAGTAAAACGATTGTCAACGCAGCCATGGTCGTCCGCGGCCAGCCTTCCTGGCATTTGAACACCGCCGAAACCGGAATAAGCAGGAAGCCAAAAATCATGGCAACCACGATCCATGGTGAATCAAATCCCTTTACAAAACAGCCGGCCAGCCCGGCCAGAGCAATTAACAAACAAAGGCCAAACACATTGCTTGCTATTGTCTGCTCGCGCGATAGTACCAGCCGGCCGAATTTATTGAGGCGTAAGAGCAGGTTGAAGAACGGATAAGCCAGCCATGTCATCAGCGCGAACACCGTATAAAGGATGCGCAGTGGCAAAACCCACGGCGCCAGTTCGGGATTGCTGCGAGACAGGCTTCCGAGCATCTGATTGCCAAAGTAGCCGCCAATCAAGATTAACCATTGACCCCGCGTGCTGAACTTGGACATCCATAAGAAATATTTCAACATCAAGGCGTAGATGATGTTTCTCGCCTTCAATGCTTCGATGATACCCTGGCGTGCCCATTCATTCTGCGGATCAAGCCGCAGCGCCTCACGAAAATGCTCCGCCGCCTTCTTGGCTTCACCCTGATGCAGCAGCGTCCAGCCTTGGTTCGCGTGCGTGAAGGCGTTGTCAGGATTCCTGGCAAGGGCGGCGTCAATCGTCCGGCCCGCCTCGGCTTTGCGACCCAGCTTGACCATCGCCATGGCCCGCACATTGGTGCAGCCGACATGTTCCGGATCAAACTGCAATCCCTGTTCCGCAGCATTCAAAGCGTCCCGCCAGCGGCTTTCCTGAAAATGAATGCTGGCGAGCAACGCATATTGGTCCGCATTCTCCGGGTCAAGACGGATGGCCTCGTTGATGGCGGCGAGCGCTTCTGGAAAACGGTTGCGGGCATCCATCACGCTGGCGTGCGCGTAATGGGCAAAAGGGAAATCTGGTGCGAGGTGGATGGCCTGCCGCGTTTCTTCCGCGGCATCTTGAAACGATTCTCGCTTGGCAAGGCAAAGGCCAAGCAGCGCGTGTCCGTAAGCGTCATGCGGATCGGCGGCGAGCGCCTGGCGCAGCTCGTTTTCCGCGAGGTCGTGGCGTTTTTGCTGATACAGCAATAACGCACGTTCAAGGTTTTGATTCATGCCCTTAAAGTTTCAGGTGCTGCAATATGTCGTCGTAGATGCCGCCCTGATTGGAATAAAGCGCGTAGTTACGGGCGGTGGCAAACCATTCCTTGGTGGTTGGCTTCAATGTGCCGGCGGCGACGCCGAGGTCTTTCGTCGTGAGTGGTTTCGGCACACCGGTCTTCAACGCCTCCGACAGCTTGCGTTCGATGGCGACATCCACCACCGCCTTCAAGTCCGCACCGGAAAAACCCTCTGTCTTTTTGCCAAGATGGTCAAAATCAATTTCCTCCATCGGCTTGCCCTTGCATTGCAGCCGCAGTACCGATGCCCGCGCAGCCGTGTCCGGCGGCGGCACAAACAGAACTCGGTCAAATCTTCCCGGACGACGAAACGCGGAATCGAGATGCCACGGAGCATTCGTTGCCGCGAGAATGAGCACGCCTTCATTGGACGATTTCACCCCATCCATTTCAGAAAGAAACTGGTTAATGAGCTGTCGCCCTGCGTGTTGCCGCATGTCCGCACGGCTGGCGCCAAGTGCATCCACTTCATCAAAGAACAGCACACAGGGCTTGTTCTGCCGCGCCTGTTCGAACAGTGAATGTAAATTGCGTTCACTGTTGCCGATCCACATGTCGAGCACATCGTTGATTCCAACAGAAATGAACGCAGCCTTGATTTCGCCAGCGGTTGCACGGGCGAGATATGTCTTGCCGCAGCCCGGCGGACCATACATCAAGATGCCGCCGCCGATGGGTTTGCCGTAGGCCGCATACAAATCCGCGTGTGTCAGCGGATGAATGATTTTCAAACGGATTTCTTCCTTCACCTTTTCCATGCCGCCCACGTCGTTAAAATTGATTTTGGGGCGTTCGATTTCGTTTTTCGGCGCGGCCTCCTCCTCTTCACCCCAGGCGGCGCGGACCTTGCCGTCCACCACTTCGCTTTCTGTCCCGGTCGCACCGATGCCCAGGCGAACCGCAAATTCATCATCCGTAAGTGAGCGATCCAATTCCACCGCCCGCTTGTATTCGGTGACGGCCTGCTGGATTTCGCCGATGCCCGCAAGAATTTTTGCATGCAATAAAAAAGCGCGCGGCGGAGCCTTCGCGTCTTTTACCAAATCTTCGAGGATGACCAGCGCGTGGCTGTGCTTGCCCTGCTGGAAAAAAGACCGGGCCAGACCCAGCTTCATCGTCAGGCTGTTGGGTGCCTGAGCGAGGCCTTCGCGAAATTCCTTTTCGGCTTCCTCACCGTGGCCGTGGTTGAGCAGAGTATCCGCCAGCAGCAGCCGTATTGCCGAGTTGTTTGGTGAAGCCCTTAACGCTTCGCGCAAGCCTTGGATGGCATCGTCACCAGGAGAATGTGTATCGCTCATTCCATGATATGAAACCAGAAGGGACTGCGCAACGCAACGTCACACGAGCGCGGAACGCTCAATCTTCCGCCTTGAATGCCCGCGAAATCAGGTCGCGCACGGCCTGCTTCGGATTTTTCCCCTCGTAAAGCATTGCGTAAACCTCGTCGATAATGGGCGTCGCGACATTTTTATCTTTCGCCAGACGATATGCCGACCGCGCCGTGGGATAACCTTCCGCCAGTTTCGGATGCGAGGCTTGAATGGCTGCAATGTTTTCGCCATGCCCAAGCCGCTCCCCCAGATCACGATTGCGGCTTTGCTTTGAGAAACAAGTGAGCATCAAGTCGCCGAGGCCGCTCAAGCCGGCGAATGTTTCCGGTTGCGCGCCGCACGCCACGCCGAGCCGGCGCATTTCGGACAACGCACGCGTGACTAAGCCGGCTTTGGTGTTGTCACCATAACCTAGGCCGTCACTCACACCCGCCGCGATGGCGATGACATTTTTCAATGCGCCGCCGTATTCCACGCCAAGAATGTCCGTGCTGCGATAGATGCGAAATTCCGGGCGATGAAACAGTCCCTGCACCGTTTTCGCCGTCGCATCACTTTCACATGCGCAGACGACGGTGGTCGGGATTCCCAGGGCGACTTCGCGTGCAAAGCTTGGACCGGACAGTGCGGCCACGCGATCCGCCGGGGCGTGTTCACGCAAGATGCGGCTCATCGTATCGCCGGTCTTAAATTCAATGCCTTTGGTAACGCTGATGAAAATTCCCGGATGCCCCTTCAACTTCGCCGCGACTTCGCGGAACGCCTGTGATGGGACCGCCAGCAAAACACCTTCGGCCCCGCCGATGGCCTTTTGGAAGTCCGGCTCCGTCTTCCAATCCACCGGCAATTCCACGCCAGGCAGATAGCACTCATTATACCCACGCCGGATTTCTTCCAAGGTCGTCGGCTTGAGATCCCAAAGCGTCACGGCATTGCCATTTTCATGAAGGATTTTGGCGAGGGCCGTTCCCCAGGCGCCCGCGCCGAGCACGGTGATTCTCATGGCTTCGCCTTTCCGCCCAGACGGTTTTCGGTTCCAGCCATGAGTCGTTGGATGTTGCCCTTGTGCTTATAGATTGCGAGCAGGCCAAGCGCTGTCGTGACAATCCCGAGAAATATATTGTGCGGAGTCATGATCCAAACTGCCGCTGGCAATGCCGCGCCTGCTGCGATTGAACCAACCGAAACGTAACGCGTGAGCAGCACCGCAAAAATGAAAACCACCAACGCGATCAACAACGCCCACGGCGCGAGCGCCAGAAAAACTCCCGCGCTGGTGGCGATGCCTTTGCCGCCTTTGAACTTCAGCCAGCAGGTGTAGTTGTGGCCAAGCACCGCCGCAATGCCCGCAACAATCTGCAAAGTTCCCACTTGTTCCGGTGCAATCATGAAAAATTTCAGCAGCAAACTAACCAACCAGGTGCAGGCGGCATAGCCTTTCAGCGCATCCATCAGCAGCACAAAAATCCCAGCCGGCTTGCCCAGCACACGCATGGCGTTGGTCGCGCCGATGTTGCCGCTGCCGACATTGCGGATATCAATGCCTTTCGCCTTCGCCACCAGGAAGCCAAAAGGGATCGAACCGATCAAATACCCAGCGATTGCGATAATGATGTAGGGAACGGCCACGACATTACTTTATGATTCTGAGGCCCAAAGTTCAAAGTCCAAATACATGGTAAAAACACGACCATTTTTAATTCACACGATGACCGGCGTTGCGTAGCATCATCTTATGTTGATGAACAAGGATTCACGGATTTACGTTGCCGGTCACAATGGCTTGGTGGGCAGTGCCATCTGGCGCGAGTTGGAGCGGCAGGGTTTTAAAAATCTGATCGGGCGCCGGCAGCGCGAAGTCAATTTGCTGGATACTGCGGCGGTGCAGAAATTTTTTACCGAGGCCAAGCCAGAGTTCGTGTTCGTCGCGGCCGCCAAGGTCGGTGGTATCCACGTGAACAGCACGCAGCCGGCGGCATTTCTCTTCGAGAATCTGCAGATCCAAAACAACCTGATTCATACCGCGTATCGAACGGGAACAAGAAAACTTTTGTTCCTGGGCAGTTCCTGCATTTATCCCAAGCTCGCGCCGCAGCCGTTGAAGGAGGAATATCTGCTCACCGGCCCGCTGGAACCAACCAATGAATGGTACGCCGTTGCCAAGATTGCGGGCATCAAGATGTGCCAGGCCTATCGCCGGCAATATGGCAGCGATTTCATCAGCGCCATGCCGACCAACATGTATGGGCCTAACGACAACTATGACTTGCAAACGTCGCATGTGCTCCCGGCATTGATCCGAAAATTCCACGATGCAAAAATAAATTCCGCCGCCACCGTCACCTGCTGGGGAACGGGCACGCCGTTGCGGGAATTTTTGTATGCCGACGATCTTGCCAGCGCCTGTGTTTTTCTGATGCAGAATTATTCCGAGGAACAGTTCATCAATGTCGGCAGCGGCAGTGAGATCACCATCCGTGAATTATCGGAACTGGTGAAACGCATTGTCGGTTTTGCGGGAGAAATCGCCTGGGACGACACCAAACCCAACGGCACGCCGCGCAAACTCATGGACAGTTCACGGCTGTTCGCGCTGGGCTGGAAGCCGCAGGTGGATTTGGAAGCCGGAATGCGGCTCGCTTATCAGGATTTTCTCACCAAACAACCGCGCTGAATTGTGCTGAAAAATTCAGCTCGCCACACGACCGCGACCAGCCAGATGGTCTTTCACCAGTTGTACGTCGGAGTCCACCATTAGTTTGGCGAGCGCCTTGAAGGTGGTTTTAGGTTCCCAGCCGAGTTTCTGTTTCGCCTTGGAGTAATCACCAATCAGCAAGTCCACTTCAGCCGGACGGAAATAGTTTGAGTCAATCTCGACGTGTTTCTTCCAGTCGAGCCCGGCGTGTTCGAAGGCGACTTCCAAAAACTCCCGCACCGTGTGGGTTTCATTCGTCGCGATCACGTAATCGTCCGGCTTGTCCTGCTGCAACATCAGCCACATCGCCTCCACATATTCCTTGGCAAAGCCCCAGTCGCGCTTGGCATCAATGTTGCCGAGATAAAGTTTTTCCTGCAAACCCGCCTTGATGTGCGCCACGGCGCGGGTAATTTTGCGCGTCACAAAAGTCTCGCCGCGACGGGGTGATTCGTGGTTGAACAAAATGCCGCTGCAGGCATACAGGCCGTAGGATTCACGATAGTTCACCGTGACCCAATGGCCGTAAACCTTCGCGCAACCATACGGGCTGCGCGGATAAAACGGCGTCGTCTCGCTTTGCGGAATGTGCTGCACCATGCCGAACATTTCGCTCGATGAGGCTTGGTAAAAACGGGTCTTGATGCCCGTTTCGCGAATCGCTTCGAGCAGGCGCACCACCCCCGTGGCCGTGATATCCGTGGTGTATTCCGGGCTGTCGAAGCTCACGCGCACATGGCTTTGCGCAGCGAGATTGTAGATTTCATCGGGCGCAATTTTCCCGATCAAGCGCGACAATGCGCTCGCGTCGCTCAAGTCGCCGTAATGCAATTTCAACGTGGCCTTGGCGGTATGCGGATCAGCATAAATGTGTTCAAGCCGCGACGTATTGAACGTGCTGGCGCGGCGGATGATACCGTGAACTTCGTAGCCTTTGGACAAAAGCAGTTCCGTCAGATATGAACCGTCCTGTCCGGTGATCCCTGTGATAAGCGCGCGTTTAGCCATAAATCGAGCCAGATAATTAAGGAGCTACTCCTGCAACGCAAGTGAAAGTTGAATATCACAAATGAGCCACGAAGTTTGAACTTTGAACCGCGAACGCCGAACTTTAAGCTGCGCGCATGGCAAAAGTCAAAGTCGCCGTCCTCGGCACCGGCTCGCTCGGTCAACATCACGCCCGCATATACACCGAACTCCACGACGCCGGACAGGTGGAACTCACCGGCATTTACGACGCGCACGCCGAAACCGCCCGCAACATCGCGACGAAACACAATATCCGCGTCTTCAATTCCATCGCCGAGGCCGCCGCCGCCAGCGACGCGTTAAACATCGTCACACCGACCACAACTCATTTTGGCATCGCAAAACAATTGCTAGCGCAAGGTAAACATGTCCTTGTCGAGAAACCAATGACCGACAACTCCGAACAAGCCGCTGAATTGTGCGAACTCGCGCAGAAAAAAAATTGTGTTCTCCAAGTCGGCCACGTCGAACGCTTCAATCCCGTTTTCAAATTCCTCCAAGACGTTGCCACGGAACCAAAGTTCATCGAGTGCCATCGCCTCTCGCCCTTCCCTGCCCGCTCGACCGACATCGGCGTCGTGCTGGATTTGATGATTCACGACCTCGACGTGATTCTCGCATTCGTGAAATCGCCGGTGACCAGCATAGATGCCGTGGGCATTCCCGTCTTGAGCAAGAGCGAGGACATCGCCAACGTGCGGCTGCGTTTCGCCAACGGCTGCGTGGCCAACCTCACCGCCAGCCGCATCAGCCCGGAGCGGATGCGCAAGATTCGCGTCTTCAGCGGCCCGACCAATCCCTGCTACATCTCGCTCGATTATCGCGTGCAGGAGGGATTCATCTATCGCGTCGCCCGCGACGGCGAGGAAGAAAGCTCGCTGCTGAAAAAAATTATGGCCGCCAAGCTCGGCATCGGCAAAGACTCCGCCATCGTCAGCCAGTTTGCCGGAAAGAAAATCGTGCGCGAACCCGTGCCGATCACCAAAGACGAACCGCTCAAGCTCGAACTGCAACATTTCGTCGAATGCGTCCACCAGAAGCAAACCCCGATGGTCAGCGGCGAATCTGCCAAGCTCGCGCTGGACCTGGCGTTTGAGATCACGCGGCAGATTCAGCAGATAAAATGAAATACCCATATTGGCATTATTTCGTCGCGTTGTGTAACGATGTTGAAAAGACGGCAAGGTTCGTCGAGCCAACAATTGATAATTTTAAAACATATTCAATTGAATATGCTCGTTTATATTTGGCCATTGGCTCTGAAGTTGATGTTGTCGCAAAGTTGTTGTGTGAAAAAATCAACCCCGCAGCGAAATTATCTGACATTGACAGCTACCGCTCAGTTATTCTTTCAGCTTTTATGGATCTGCCCGAAGTTCTAGTGGTTGTCCCACGCTACGAAATCTCACTAAATCCTTGGCAAGATTGGCGCAATGGAACAAACCCTGCTTGGTGGAAAAACCACAATAAAGTTAAGCACGAGCGAAATAAGAATTTCGCAGAAGCAAATCTTGAAAACACTTTGAACGCTCTGGCGGGTCTGTTGGTTTTAGTTAGCTATCTTTACGCTGACGACCCAGGAAATCACCGTCTTTCTCCCTCTCATAACTTTATGCAGTTTAATCACAAATACTATGGTGGCATTACATTAGGAAGGGACGGTAACGTTTCTGGCTACTGGTTACCAGGTGTCAGCAAACCCAAACGCGTGTAAGATTTGCAATTATTTTCTAATTTTCCGGTCATTACGTCTCCGCACTAATATGAATCTGTGAAACCCAAAACCTTCATGCTCATAGCCGGTGAGGCGAGCGGAGATTTGCTCGCCTCGGAACTGGTGACCGCGTTGCGCGGCCAGTTATCGGATGCCCAGTTCTTCGGCGCGGGCGGCGCGAAAATGTCCGCCGCCGGGGTGGAACTGGCCTTCGACCTGACGCAGCATTCGGTCATTGGCCTCACGGATGTGCTGAAAAAGTATTTCACGTTCCGACGACTGTTCAACCAGTTACTCGCGCTGGCGATTGAACGCAAGCCGGATGTGGTCATTGGTGTGGATTACGGCGGATTCAACCTGCGTTTTGGCCAGGCGGTCAAAGCTTACGTCCGCGACAATCCGTTCTCGAAATGGAATCCGAAAATTGTGCAGTTCGTCTCGCCGCAGGTTTGGGCGTCGCGTCCCGGCCGCGCGGACAAGCTGGCGTGCGACTACGATCTGCTTCTAAGTATTTTTCCGTTTGAGAAAGACTGGTATGCCAAACGCGTGCCGCAGTTGCGCGTGGAGTTTATCGGGCATCCCATGATTGGGAGATTTGAACAGTCAATCGTCCAAGGTCCCAAGTCCAAAGACATCAGCGCCACGCCGCAAATCTTGTTACTACCCGGGAGCCGCAGAAGCGAGCTGAAAAAACATCTGCCGCCGATGCTCGGTGCATTGAAAATGATTCAAGAAAAGCTACCGGCTTTAAAAGCAAAAATGGTTTTGCCAAATCCGGCATTGATGGCGCTCGCAAAATCTCTCGGCACAAATGTGGAAATCCAAATCGGCGAATTGCCGTGGGCCTTGAGCGAGGCAGATGTCGCTATCGCCTCGACGGGCACGGTGACAATGGAATGCGCGTTCTTCGGCGTGCCGACGGTGGCACTTTACAAAACTTCGTGGCTCACCTACCAGATCGCCAAACGTATCATCACCGTGAAATCGCTCACGATGCCGAACCTGCTGGCGGGCGAGACGGTTTATCCTGAATTTGTGCAGCACGACGCCACGCCGGAAAATCTTTCATGCGCCGCGCTGGAGTTGTTGCAGGATGAATCGCATCGGGCAAAAATCAAGGCGCAGCTCGGCAAAATCATTTCCTCGCTCGGCGAACCCGGGGCGGCCGGACGCGCGGCCAATGCGGTTTTAAGTTTATTCAAGCAAAACTTCACCCAATGACGTAGCGGCTTGTCGGCAGACAGCCGCATTTTGATTTGCGGCGCTCTGCCGAGACGCCGCTACGATATAAGGAGCAATTCACCATGAAAGATTTGTCGAATCCGTTTTGGATCAAACTGAAAGGATTGCTGTTCCTGTTCATCGGCATCGTCGCCGTCATCTTACTGTTCGTCGACAGCCCAACGCTGCGGACCGCGATTCTGCTCGTGCTGGCGATTTGGAGTTTCTGCCGGTTTTACTATTTCGCATTCTATGTCATCGAGAAATACGTTGATTCAAGCTACAAATTTTCCGGGATGATTTCATTTGTGCGTTATTTGTTTCAAACCTGGAAATAATTTCAATGAGGAATGCACCAAATTAAGAAAGATTCCTGTTTTCCTGCTTTCCTTATTCGTCCCGCGTTTTAACTTTCCGGTATGGAATCACTGTACGCACCGTGGCGCATCGAATACATCGTCGCGCGCAAACCTGAACTGAAGACCGGCCTGTTCACGCGCATCGCGCAATCGTCCGATGACGTGGAGAACCTCGTCGTCGCGCGAGACCGGAGCTGTTTTGCGGTGTTGAATTCGTACCCCTATGTCGGTGGCCATGTGATGATTTTGCCTTACAAAGAAGTGTCGGATTTCAACGGCCTGACTGAAGATGAATTGGCGGATTTATGGAAGCTTGTGCGGCGCTGCATGAATGCGCTCACAAATCTGATGAAGCCGGACGGTTTCAATATCGGGGCCAATATCGGCAAGGCGGCGGGCGCAGGCGTGGCGGAACATCTGCACATCCATGTCGTGCCGCGTTGGAATGGCGATACGAACTTCATGCCCGTGATCGCCAACACGGGCGTCCTGCCGGAAGCGTTGAAAGACATTGCAGCGAAACTGCGGATAGAACTCACAAAATAATTATAAATTGTGGCCACTGAAACCCTCCATTACGAGAACGCGCGTTTCGCGCAACAACTGTTCAACCACGAGCCGCGCAACCTGCAGGCGCTCGAAACCGAACTGGGCGTCAAGGCCACGGCGCGCGAAGGCTGGATTAAGCTCGACGGAACCGCCGAGGCCGTGGAACGCGCGAAACAACTTTTCTCGTCGCTACAGAATTTACTGCAAGCCGGATCGCCAGTGAAGAACCGCGAGTTCACCCACGCATTGAATGTCGTAAAACATGAAGGCGCGACGACCTTGAAAGACATGGTGAGCGACCGCGTGCAGACGCACGAACGCAAGCCGGGCGTCACGGCCAAGACAGTCGGGCAAAAAAAATATCTCGACGCCATCCGCAAGCACGACATCACATTCGGCATCGGGCCGGCAGGCACGGGCAAGACGTATCTCGCGGTGGCAATGGCGTTGTCGGCGATGCGCGAAGGCAAAATTTCGCGGATCATTTTGACGAGGCCAGCAGTCGAGGCTGGCGAGGCGCTGGGATTTTTGCCGGGTGATCTTTACGAAAAAATCACGCCGTATCTGCGTCCGCTGCACGATGCGTTGCAGGACATGCTGCCCGCCGAGGAAATCCTGAAGCACACCGAGCGCGGCACGATTGAGATCGCCCCGCTGGCCTATATGCGCGGACGCACATTGAACGGCGCGTTCATCATCCTAGACGAGGCGCAAAATTCCACGACCGAACAAATGCTGATGTTTCTAACGCGGCTCGGTCATGGCTCGAAGGCGGTTATCACCGGTGATGAAACGCAGGTGGATCTGCCGCCACACAAACATTCCGGGCTGGCCGAGGCGCATCGTGCCCTGCATGGCACCGAGGGCATCGCTATCGTGGAATTTTCCCGGCGCGATGTGGTCCGGCATCCATTGGTGCAGCGAATCATCGCCGCCTACGAGGAACATCGCGGCAAGGCGAAAACGGAATGAGCAGAAGTGTTACACCGTGGAATCGTCGCATTGTTGCACCGGCTGCGAAATCAGCCAGTTCAGCAATCTTCATCGCCAACCGTCAGCGAACAAAGAAAATCAATGCGCGGCTGCTCAGGCAGATCGTGGACGGTTTGTTTGCGGAGCTGAAAATCACGGAGGCTGAACTGGGAATCAATCTCATCGGAGCAAAAGAAATGGCAAAGGTAAACTGGCAGTTTCTCCAGCATGAAGGTTCAACGGATGTGATCACGTTTTCTTACAAGGAGCCAGGAGCCAGAAGTCAGAAGCCAGAAGTGGAAATCCACGGCGAGCTGTTTGTCTGCGTGGATGAGACGGTTTTGCAGGCGAAGAATTTCAAGACAAGCTGGCAGTCAGAAATCGTGCGTTATATTGTCCACGGCGTTTTACATCTGCTCGGTCACGACGATATGAAACCGGCGTTAAGACGTAAAATGAAACGTGAGGAAAACCGGTTGCTGCGTCTGCTTTCGCGGCGGTTTTCACTCGCGCAAATCGGTCGTGTCTCTAAAATCCGCACGTGAACAGATCTTTTTTTTCGCGCTGGCGCGCCAATTTTTTTACCGGCCTGGCGGTCACCTTGCCGACAATCGTCTCCATTGCGGCCTTCCTGTGGATTTTCAAGACCGTTTCCAACCTTACTGATCTGCTGCTGTTTTTCATGCCCAGGGGCATCACGCATGAGGCTAACGGCGCCGGGCCGGTGTATTGGTATTGGAGTCTGGTCGCGCTGTTATTGGCGGTCCTTTTAATTTCCACCGTCGGCTTGCTGGCGCGTTATTACATCGGCAAGCGGCTGATCGAATGGCTGGACGGCCTGATGATGCATATACCGTTGTTGAATAAATTTTACGGCGCGATCAAGCAGGTCAATGAGGCGTTCGCGGGAAACAAACATTCGTTCAAGACCGTCGTCATGGTGGAATTTCCAAGCGCAGGAATGTATTCAATCGGTTTCATTACGAACGATCAAAACGGCGAAGTGCAGCAGAAGACGAAGGAACGGGTGGTCTGCGTTTTTGTGCCGACGACGCCGAATCCAACTTCCGGCTTTCTGATTCTTGTGCCGGAGGAAAAAGTGATGAAGCTCGACATGACCGTGGCCGACGGCATCAAATACATTGTCAGCCTGGGTTCGATTTCACCGGAACATCTGCCGCCGAAAATCAAATGATCGAATCCGCCACCGGTTTGATTTTGCGAACGCGTCCGCTTACGGAAACGAGTTTGATCATCCACTGGCTCACGCCGGAATTGGGACGCATCGCGACGGTGGCGAAAGGCGCGCGCCGGGCGAAATCGCCTTTCGCCGGAAAACTGGATTTATTTTATGCGGCGGATTTTTCCTTCAACCGCAGCCGCCGTTCGGACTTGCACAATCTCCGCGAAGTGGACGTACGGGAAACGCACAGTGCGATCCGGGAGGATCTTTTCAAGTTACGACAGGCGGCTTACGCCACGGCACTCATTGAACAGGCGACAGAAACCGAAACACCCTTGCCGGTGATTTATGAATTGCTGCGAGAATTTCTCGGCCTGCTCTGCCGGGAAAAGAATGTACCGCAAATCGTTTTAGCCTTTGAACTGAAACTGCTACATGAACTGGGATTGGAGCCAAATTTGGCGGAAACCAATCTTACTGCCGGAACAAAGAAAATCGCCGGTATTTTGAGGCAGAACGGCTGGACGGGTAGTATGCGTTTGAAACTGACCGGTGTACAAGCTGTCGAATTGCGTCATTTTCTGCACGATTATTTGATTTTTCACCTTGGACGGCTGCCAAAAGGGCGATCCGCAGCCTTGGCAGACGAAGGAGATTAAATTTCACCATCCGAATCAATTTTCACCCAGACCGGCCTGATTCATGCTCATTTTCATAGCTTCGTGCCGAAATCAGAAACAAAACAATTTATAAAAAGGTTCTCCAGCGTGCGATTGCAACTGGTCGCCAGCGTGTTTGTGGCCATTGCACCGTTTTTAGCGCTGACGTACATCGTGAACCAGCAATGGTTCTGGCAATATTCACCGGATTGGGTGCGTGATTATTTTGTGAACATGCCTTGGGTCAGCCTGACCGTTGGCTTGGTCGCGCTGGTGGCCGCCTGGCTCGGTGGCGAACTTTTCATCCTGCGTCAGGTGCGCGCCCTGTCCAATGCCGCCAGACGGCTTGGCAAAGGAGACATGAGCAGCCGCACAGGTCTGAATAATCATCGGGGTGAACTGGGACATCTGGCCGAAGTATTTGACGGCATGGCTGCGGGGTTGCAGCAGCGGGTCAGGGAACTTGAACAGGCGAATGAAGAAGTAAAAAAGCTCGCAGCCTCCACCCAAAAGCTGGCGGCGTTTGCCGAGTGTAATCCGAAGCCGACGCTGGAGTTTGCGGCTGGCGGCCAGTTGAATTATTTTAATGAAGCAACGCTAAAGCTCGTCCGCTCCGTCCACAAGGATGATCCCCGCGAAGTTTTGCCGCCGAACATCATCGAAATTGTGGGCGATTGTTTGGAAACCGGCCGCTGCCAGTCCCATGTTGAAATGAAGCTGAACGGACGGACATTTTCCTGGTCGTTTTACCCGGTGCTGGCGACCCGCGTTGTGCATGGTTACATGGAGGACATCACCGAACGTTTGAACTTGGAGGCGCAGTTGCGACAGGCGCAAAAAATGGATTCACTCGGACAGCTGGCAGCCGGGGTCGCACATGATTTTAACAACATGCTCACGATCATTCAGGGCCATTCCAGTGCCTTGCTCGCCCGGTCGAACCTGCCACCGGAAATCCGCGATCCCATTCAATCCACCTATGAGGCTGCCGAGCGCGCCGCCAGTCTCACACGGCAGTTGCTGATGTTCAGCCGTAAAAATACCATGCGTCCCAAGCCGCTCGACCTGCGTGGAATCGTCAGTAACATGACAAAAATGCTTCAACGGCTCATTGGCGAACATATTTCCCTGAAATTCAATTCCCCGGATGACTTGCCCATTATTTTTGCCGACAGCGGCATGATGGGGCAGGTGGTGATGAATCTTGCCGTCAATGCCCGCGATGCCATGCCGCGCGGCGGAGTTCTGACGATCAGCTTGGAAACCGTCAACCTTGATAAAAATTGTCCCGGAACGAATCCCGAGCGGCACGTTGGCAGTTTTGTCCGCCTATGTGTGAGCGATACTGGAACCGGCATGGATTCCGCCACGCTTGCGCACCTCTTTGAACCATTCTTTACGACCAAGGAAATCGGCAAGGGTACCGGCCTTGGCCTTGCCACCGTTTACGGAATCGTGAAACAGCACGACGGCTGGCTCGAAGTGGCAAGCAATCTCGGCCAGGGCACGACGTTCAATGTGTTTTTTCCGGCGGGAAACGGCATGGCATCGCCCGCCGACCCGGAAATCACTACAACGCAATCAGTCATCGGCGGCAACGAAACCATACTCTTGGTGGAAGATGAACCCATACTGCGTGAAATGGCACGCCTCATCCTTGAAGGTTCTGGCTACCGCATCTTGGAGGCTTCATCCGGCAGGGACGCCCTCGATGTCTGGAAACGGCGCGATGCCAAGATTGATTTGCTGCTGACCGACATGGTCATGCCCGAGGGAGTTTCCGGGATGGAACTTGCCGAAAAACTTTTGATTCTCGATCCCGGGCTGAAGATTATTTTCACCACGGGTTACACCTCCCATGAGTTCAGCCCTGAATTGCTGGCCCGCACCCGGGCGCACTTTCTTCAAAAACCTTACGTCCACACGGAACTCACCCAAACCGTCCGCGATTGCCTTGATAAAAGAGATTGCGCCGATAGCATTGCGGTTGTCGCATGATCGAAGCCAGCGTCCCCCATCTGATTAAAATTGCCATTATCAGCGACATCCATTACGCAGGAACCGCCGAGCGCGCCCGGGGCAATGACTATGAATGCCGTTCCATCGCCAATCCTCTGCTCCGCACATTTCTCGGACTTTACCGGCATTTCATTTGGTTGCGAAATCCATTGGATCAAGCGCCGCAACTGGATCGTTTTCTTGATGAAATCGGTCCCGTAGATTACGTCGTGGCCAATGGAGATTATTCCTGTGACAGCGGCTTTGTGGGCGTCAGCGATCCAGCAGCGTTTGACAGTGCGCAGGAATGCATCGGAAAACTTCACGCAAAGTTCGGCGAGCGAATCCAATTCACTCTAGGCGATCATGAACTCGGCAAACTTACGCTCTTTGGCGGCAATGGCGGCATGAGGCTGGCAAGCTTGAAAAGCGCGACGGAATCGCTCGGCCTGCAACCATTCTGGCAATTTGCCATTGGAAATTATGTGTTGATGGGCGTGACTTCATCCCTGATCGCGTTGCCGGCCAATCAGCCCGACACTTTGCCGGAAGAATGGTCGGAGTGGTTGAAATTGCGTGAAGCGCACTTAGCTGAAATCCACGCCACGTTCGATGCACTAAAACCAGAGCAGCGCGTCCTATTGTTCTGTCACGACCCGACCGCCCTGCCCTTTCTATGGCGCGAAGAATCCGTGCGACGCCGATTGCCACAGATCGAGCAGACCATCATCGGTCATCTGCACACGCGATTGATTCTGTGGAAAAGCCGTCTACTCTCTGGCATTCCACGTATCCGCTTTCTGGGTAATTCAGTTCGCAAATTCACCTCGGCATTGCACGAGGCGCATTATTGGTGGCCATTTAGCGTGAGACTTTGCCCAGCACTGTCTGGCATTCAGTTATTAAACGATGGCGGCTATTTCACGGTGGAAATTGATCCGTCGGCAAAACGCCCGGCGCAATTCAAATTTCATCCGCTGCCGCGACGGAAATGACGGCGAAGGATTGCCAAACAGTTAGCTCCGTAGGAGCGGAATCTTTGTAGAACCCGTATCCATTCATTTTCCAAAAGCTCCGTCAGGAGCGACATCGGCTGGAAGGGCGATGACGGAATATGCCGCCCCTAACAGGGCTGGGTGATTTTTGCTGGTGCGATTCTACAAAGATTCCGCGCCTACGACGCTGGTGAAGAATGCTGCGGACAGAGAAAATAGCGGATGGGACGAAGAAGAACTACCAACGGATGACTTTGTTAGTCATTGCGACAGTTGACTTTTTGCATATCGCTTTAAGGAAGACTCTTCATCAACTTCAACTTCTGTTTCTTATACCAACGCCATCGCCTCCATTGAAACTCGTATAAACAACCAGCACTTATAACGGCTGAAACTACGAAGAGGAACAGTCCTAATACCATCGCGATAAGTATCGTCTCCCAAATGCCCTTGGGGTTTGTAAGCCCGAGGAATACGCACACAACCACCAATGCGATGCTATTAAAAACTACCAAAGGACGTGCTCGAATCCAAGCGCTTGCCCATTCTTTCCGATTCTGAGTTCGTAGGTGTTTTCGGAGTTCTTCGACAGAAATCTTGTATAGCCATTGCCGCAATGATTCATCTACTGTGGGCGGATCAAACTTAAACGTGTAATAGACAAAGGCCATATCCTTTTTATTTAAGCGGGTCTTCAGCCTCGGCATTCACCAATTTCATCACCGCTTCCACAGCATCTTCAGTTTTGACGGCCTGCAGCGCGCCGTTGCGTGGTTTCAATTCCACTTCGCCTTTGGCCAGCGATTTTTCGCCGATGCCGATGCGGATGGGAAAGCCGACCAGTTCTGAATCCTTGAACTTCACGCCGGGACGCTCGTCGCGGTCGTCGAGAATCACGTCCACGCCCTTTGCCGTCAGTTCGGCATAAAATTTTTCCGCGAGCTTCATCGGCTCGCTCTCCGGCGCGATGCCCAGCGGCGTGATGCACACTTGATACGGCGCGACGCTCAACGGCCAGATCACGCCGTCCTTGTCGTTGCCCTGCTCGATGATCGCCTGCAACGTGCGCGTGACGCCAATGCCGTAGCAGCCCATGACCGACGGCTTGCGCGCACCATCCGCGTCGAGAAACGTGGCGTTCAGCTTCTCGCTGTATTTCGTGCCGAGCTTGAAGACATGGCCGACCTCAATCGCACGACGAATCTTCAGCGGTTTGCTACACTTCACGCAGGGTTCGCCAGCGGAAACCGTGCGCAGATCATACCACGCGGTCACTTTGATATCGCGCTCGATGGAAACGCTTTTGAAATGAAAGCCGTCCTCGTTCGCGCCGGTGGTCATGTCGTTCGCGCCCTGCAAACGTTCGTCGGCATACACTTTCACGTCTGCCGGAACATTCACAACGGCGCCGAGCGATCCAGGCTTCGCGCCGAGCAACGGCAAAATTTCTTCGGGCGTCGCAGGGCGCACCGCGACCGCGCCGGTCTTCGCGGCAAACTTGGTTTCATTCAACTGGTCGTCGCCACGGATCAAAATCAAAACCGGTTTTGAGTCTGCAATGTAAACCAGTGTCTTGATCTGGCGGTTGGCGGGAACTTTGTAAGGTTCCTTGCTCAACGCCTCAATTGTCACGACGCCGGGTGTCGCGAACTTCTCAATCGCCGCGCCGATTTCGCGCGCAGCCGTTTTGGGAATGCCGCTGGTTGCCTTCTCAATGTTCGCCGCGTAACCGCAGCCTTCGCAAAACGCGACTTCGTTCTCCCCCGTCTCGGCGGGAACCATGAATTCGTGCGAATAATTTCCACCGATCACACCGGTATCGGCTTCGACAGGAAACGCCTTCAGCCCGCAGCGCGCGAAGATGCGCGTGTAGGCGTCATACATTTTTTTGTAAGCCACCATCGCGCCCTCGTCCGTAGTGTCGAAGGAATAGGCATCCTTCATGATGAATTCCTTGGCGCGCATCAGGCCGAAGCGAGGACGGATTTCGTCGCGGAATTTCAGGCTGATCTGGTAAAAGTTTTTTGGGAACTGCCGGTAGGAATTAAGCTCATTCGCCGTAAGCGTGGTGATGACTTCCTCGGCGGTCGGGCTCAAAAACCATTGGCGACCGGAGCTGTCCTTGACCTTGAACAAAACATTGCTGGCGGTTTCAGCACGGCCGCTTGCCTCCCAGATTTCCGGCGGCTGAAGCGCGGGCATGAGAACCTCGATGCCACCCGCACAATTCATTTCCTCGCGGATAATATTTTCGACCTTTCGTAAAACCCGGAGACCCAGCGGCAGAAAAGTATAAACGCCGCCCGCCAGCTTGCGGATGAGCCCGGCACGCAGCAGCAGTTTATGAGAAACGATTTCTGCGTCGGATGGAGCCTCGCGAAGAGTGGGAATCAAAGTTTGCGACCATTTCATGTGAATGAATTGTATAATTAGACAACATGGAAAACTCTTGTTTTTAGGGGCTTTTTACCAAGTCGTTAAAGAAAGCAATCTAGGTTTTCTTACGTCGTGTGGCGAGAAAATAAAGGCTACGGATAATACCCACAAATAAAAACCCCCAGATGGTCAATCTGGGGGGAGACTAAGTGAACATGATAAACACTTAGACGTAATTGAAAGACATTAACTGAGGGAAACATCCCAGTTAACGGGGCAGAAAATGCGGCTTATTTCACACCATGTCAAAAAATCCGTTGAAAAAGTTATTAACAATAAGGATTTGCAAACAAGTCTGTTGACCGCAATTGGATGCGAGCTGGAATTCCCAAACAACCTGTTCGCCATTGTCCCACATCTCCCCCACAAGAATTCTATTTTATTTGCAGTTACAAATTTTTAAATTTTATTAGGGCACGATCAGCAAGCGGTAAAAGCGGATCGGGGCGGTGCCTACTTCGTCGGTGATGCCGAGAATGGTGTTGGTGCCCGGGATTGGCGCCCCAAGATTTAACCATGAACCGTCCGTCAGATTGGTGGAATATTGAACCTGATAATTCACCCCCGGTGTGGCGTTCCAACTGAACTTCACAACGTTGTTTGAAGGCTCATAAGTGGTGCTGGTCAGGGTCGGTATCACAACCGTGTTGCAGCAATTAGTCGTGGAAACGGCAGTCACGAAACGCAGACTCCAGCCGTTCGTAATGGCGCCTAGATCAACGGCGGCGAAATCCTGGACGTAAAGCGACCAAGTGCCGTTCGGCGTCGCCGCCAACGGTGCGAGGGTGTTGCCGTAAGGGGCTGCCGGAGCGGGTGAACTGAAAACACCGCTGGAAGACACCTCCGTCGGCAGATAAGTGCCGCTGAAAATGGCACTCGTCGAGAGCGAACTGCTGGCAGCGTCGTCGAAAGTCAATGTCACGCCATTCACATCCGTGCCGCTGCCCGCCCGGCCAACCAGCTTTACACTTTGGCCGCCCGGACCGACGAGAAGCATTGCCACATCGCTGGGATAAGTATGCGACCAGCCGCTGATGGTTGCCGTGACTTTGGTCACGGGGGCGCTGATGCCGGAGACGGCGATGGTGCTGGGATACGGCAAAGCATAGGTGTTATCGCGGATGGTTATCAGGCTGGCATTGTTGAACACCTGCGTGACGACGGTGGTTTGAACGGCTCCCAATGTAAACACGGCGGAAATTAAACCCATGTCATTGGTGCCGTCCACCAGCTGCACCATGCCGGTCGCAGAACCACCACAATTACCCGCCAGAGTAAAGGTGAATGGATGGGTGACGGTGCCGCCAGGCGGAATTACCCCGTAGTTTTGGGTGGCACTCGCGCTGATCACGCCATTGGTGGCGAGCAACGTCGCTACCAGATTGGTCGTGGGCGAATTGCCATAATTGATCAGCGACCAGTTGACCGTGACGGATTCATACGGATCCACCGCGCCATTGGTGGGGAAGCATGATTCGGCAACCAACGAGGTGCCTGCGAGCAACACCAACGGCGCATCGCTGCCCGGGACCACCGAGAAGTTCACGTCTGACACGTCATAAAAAATATTGCCCGTGCCCTCGATCTTGATGCGCGCCTGGCTGGACGTCACGTTAGGCAGCACGACGGTGGCCGAACCGGTGTTGGGCGCATTGCTCGCGAGCATAAAGGGAAAGGCCAGGCCGCCGTTGGTCGAGAGATAGATGTTCACGCCGGTGGTGTTGATTGGCGCGCTGGCGCTGCCAGCCACGTTCCAGGTCACCGTGCGAAACCCGGACCAGTTGACGGCTGTGTTTGGCGAGGTCACCGCAAACGCCCCGGTCCCGCTGACAGACGTGACTGTGATCTGCGCGTCCGCCACTCCGCCACCACCCGCGCGATTGTCTCTTGCCGTTACCCGGAATTTCATCGCCCGGCTGGTGGTTGGCAGCTTCTCCTGGTTCCAGTTTGTATTGGCAAGCACGCTGGAAAACTTGGGGAAAAATCTGACTGGGGTGTTCGTCGGCGGAAAATTCCGGAACAGCGCCATGGTGCCATTGTCCGTGGAGGTCAACGCCGCCGTGGCACCGGCGTCCATTTCCTCCCAGATGTAGGTCAGTTCATCACCGTCCGGATCGCTGCCGGACGCCATAAGCATGAACGGGGTTCCCGCCGGAATCGTATAACTTGCGCCGGCGCTGACCGTCGGTGCAGTGTTGCCTGTCGCGTTGGTCACCGCGCAACCACCACCGCTGCCGGATAGATAGGTTTGAATCTCATCCAGACTGCCGGCGTGAAAATACGGGTCGCTATGGGGTTGCAAATCGTCCGTGGAACAGATGCCCGCGTAAGCCATGATGGTCACGCCGCTGCCCGGTTCAAACGCGGTCGAAGCGTTGCGATTGCCGCTGCAGGAACCGGCTGTGCTGTTGAAAGTGTGGTTGGCCCCAAATTGATGACCCATTTCATGCGCGACATAATCAATCCAGAAGGCGTCGCCGGTGGGCGCGGACGAGCCGGTGACTCCGCCCGCTTTGTTAGAAGCGCAAACGGCCCGCAGATAAGCCACGCCGCCGCCGCCAGTGCTGAACACATGGCCAATGTCGTAATTGGCCGAGCCGATCACGCTGTCCATGGTCGTTTGGTTCTGGCCCAGCATGGTGCTGCCGTTGTTATTGGAATAGGGATCGGTGGTGGCATTTGTATAAACCACCAAGTCGTCATTCGCGACCAGGATCATCCGTACGGCGAGTTCGGTTTCATAAACGCCGTCCACGCGGTTCACCGCACTGACGATCGCGGCCATCGCCAGCGGAACGGTTCCGCCGAAGAAGGCTGCATATTCACCGGTGCAAGCCACCGCCAGCCGGTAGGTTCGCAGCGTTCCGCCGGATTGGACCTTGTTCAACCCGATGCCGGAGGAATCATTGTTCAACGCGGGCTTTCCAGGCGCATCGCTTCCTTCAGTGAGGCAGATCCAGTCATCCATTTGTTTTTGATAATCGCGCTTGTAATAGCTCACATAGATTGCGGTGTCCCCGCGATATGCCGGATCCACATACACCGCGCCGGCCGGCGACAACACCTGCGCGTGAAAACCCAATGGCGAAATATCCAGCCGCACTGACGCCGCCGGATCATCAATTCCCTGCCCGGCGTAAGTTTTTATCTCGGGAAATTTGGCGGCCAGTTCAGGAGCCATGACCGGCGCTTCCACGATCAAGAAACGCGCCATCGTTCCGTTGGGCATCGGCAATTCAAACTCACTGCCAGTTTTTTTTGCCGCCGTTACCACCGTTGCCGTGCTGCCGGCGACTTTTGCCAGTTTCGTTTGGAGCGTTGCTGCGTCCAGCCGGAACAATTCACCGTGCAGCGGCTCGACCCAGCGTGCCGCGCCCGCCTTGTCCAGTGGTGCCGAAGCAAGATGTGTCCATTCCTGCGCCGGTTTGACCGTCTGCCCCATGGCTGCAATGCACCAAAGCGCAAAAATCGATGTGAGCCAGATTGAAACGGTTAAAGATTTTCTAAAAATTGATCGTAAAATGAGCATAGGATTTTTAATTTTGATTACTTCTGATTGCGGACAATTTCTTTTCCCCCTGCGGTATTCTAATCATACAAAGGCCATGATATGAAGATTTTTCTTGGGCTAATGAGGCTTTTTTTACGCTGATTTACCTGACAGTATTGGTCAGCGGCGCAAGCCCTTGAATCCTCACTTCCAGTTTATCACCACTCTGGATGGGACCGACGCCGCTGGGCGTGCCGGTGAGAATGACATCGCCAGGCAGCAACGTAAGGTTCGTCGAGATGAAACTGACCAGTTCGGCGGGCTTGAAGATGAGTTGCTTGGTGTTCGAGTTTTGACGAAGCTGACCGTTTTGAAATTGCTGGATGCTTAGTTCGCTTGCGTCAAGCTGCGTCTCCACAAACGGCCCTAGCGGCGTGAACGTGTCGAAGGATTTGGCACGCGCCCATTGGCCGTCGGATTTCTGGATGTTCCGGTCGCTGATGTCCTGCGCTGCGGTGTAGCCGAAGATGTAACGCGACGCCTGCGTCGGCGACACGCTGCGAATTTTGCGTCCGATGACAATGGCGAGTTCTGCTTCAAAGTCCGTTCGATGTTGCGCAAAGGGGATTTCAATCTTGCCGCCATCGGGCAGCAGCGAGGTGGTGGCCTTGAACCAGATGAGCGGCTCCTTCGGCAGTTCACGTCCCATTTCCCGCGCATGATCAAGATAGTTGACCCCGACGGCGATGATTTTGGACGGCACCACGGGAACGAGGGTGCGGATGCCTTTGCGCGGCGTGGCCTTGCGGTCAAACGAAGGCGAGCCGAAGACATCGCCGCGCAGACGAAATAATTCGCCCTCCACGACCTTGGCGTAAAAAATCTCCGTGCCTTTCTGAAAACGACCGATGGCTGCCATAAAGTGTCGTCAGGCTAACAATGCTTGCGCGGTCGTCGCAAGATTCAATTGTAGCGGCGTCTCGGCAGAGCGCCGCATTTGTAATTTCCAGCTTCCTGCCGAAAGCCGTTAAATTACCAAACGCAAAGGTTGCCGTGGGATAATTTTTCGCTATACTGCCGACATGACTCGCCTGACGAAGCAGGAACAAGTGGTTCTTTGCCTCGTTCTGGGGTTGTTGTTGACGGGCTGGGCGGTGAGGGCGTATCGTATCGCGCATCCGCCCGCGACCGCAGTCAGACCGGAGACGCCTTAAAGATGCAAGAGATCAATTTTGACGAAAAGGTGGAGATGATTCTCGCAAAAGATTCACGCTACGCGCGCGATGTCTATTCCTTTGTCCGCGAATCCCTCGACCATACGCAGAAGCTGGTCAGCAAGGAGAACCGCGGCATGCAGCGCCACATCACCGGCCAGGAACTGCTCGACGGGATCCGGCAGCTTGCGTTGAACCAGTTTGGCCCGATGGCCGCCACCGTGCTGGAGGAATGGGGCGTCCGCGACTCGCGCGACTTCGGCGAAATCGTTTTCAACATGGTGGAGATCGAACTGCTCGCCAAGACGGAGAACGACAACCGCGATGATTTCAACAACGGCTATGATTTCACCGAGGCCTTCCGCAAGCCGTTCTGGCCGCCGAGCAGACTGATCTTGGAATCAAAACCAGCCATCGGTTGAACCAGTTTCAAACTCATGAATGAGTTGACTTGCCAAAAAAATTCAGATGGCAATTTTCTCGGCAGCATTATACGAGTTGGTGGCTGGCGGTCTTGATTTTCTTGATCGTGACAATGGATGTGAAGGCACAGTTTCTTTTCACGACCAACCATGGCGCACTTGCTATCATCGGTTGCAGTGAAACAAATTCCGATTTAGCTATTCCGAGTTCTACCAGCAGTTTACCGATAACCGGTATCACAGGTTTCAGTTCTAATCCTCATGTGATAAATCTCATGATTGCCGCCAGCGTAACCAACCTGTCATTATACAGCCATTTGACATCTTTCTGGAAAGCGCTGCACCTTTATTCGTTAAATCTAAATTGTATTTTCAAATGAGTACAAATGAGTGAGGACTGCGCGTTCCGTTTATGCTTGTAATTTCAGACAATAAATACTCCCGGCTCTTCTTATGAAAAAATTCTCGACATGACATTGAAATGGGCGTAAAAAAGCCCGGTTAGAAATCAGGGCTTCAAAATGCCATGTTGTTTCGGCTGCTACTTTTGAAACAACGATTCCCCAATAATTAATTTTATGAAAATGTTGTTTTCATTATTTTTGCTTTTTGTTTTGGTTGCGGGGCTTTCAGGTTGTGGCACTCCCGGCTTTCCCAAGCAATCGTACGACCCAGACAAGCAAATCAAGCAATTGGAGGATGTGTTCAACAAGACCGACCTGATAAAAGAATACTATGCAACCAACGCTGACGAAGCGGTTAAAAAAAATGTTAGAAACAAACTGATCGATAGCCGGTTGGCCCTGATCAATCTTAACTACAATCAATTTGTCGCCCGTTTTGCGGTCAAGAAGGAAAGCTTGGACTTTGGGACAGAAGTTGCCCAATTAGGCTTGAACCTGGCCACAACGGCGACAGGCGGCGAGGAAGCCAAAACCGTTTTGGCTGCAATTGCATCCGGCGTTACAGGCACAAAATTGGCCATTGATAAAAACTTTTTCTTCGAGAAAACCGTTCCCGTGTTGATTACCACAATGAACGCACAACGAAAGGTTACTCTGGCCCCGCTATTGATTGGAATGACCAATGATGCCATTACCTATTCGTTGTCACGTGCTTTGAGCGATATTGACGCATATTATTTTGCTGGAACCTTTGTCGGTGCCTTACAGACGATCCAGGCAGAATCCGGCGCCAAGGAGGCAAAGGCAGAACAGCAAATTACCGAAATTAGGAGTAAACAATTTGTAGCTCAAGCAACCCAAAACCGAATCGACGCATTATTGGACGGAATTAGTAAATTATCTAACACCGCTGCCACCAACCTTGAGCAAAATCTGCCGGTAAAGATTAACCCTGAAATTGATAATGTTGTAAACCTTCGCGATCCCGGCAGGCTGCGATTTTCCAACGGCGATGTTGCCCGTCAAATGCTAAAAATGCAGATAGTTTTAGGCAGGCGAAACGAGGAAGATTTAGCCGCTTGGGAAGCCGCTGTAAAATCAGCCGAATAAACCAAAAGGAAAGGTAAAACCATGCCAGCCACCATCATCACATCGGAAAAATTTGACGCCAGTATTCCGCGCAAACGTATTGATTCGGAGATACAACTTCGCATTAAAGCCGGTGCCATTCGCAGCTGGGTTGAGGAAAGTGAACCGAAATGGACACTTAAGACCGAGTGGAATGTTTTCGGGCAAAATGATTAGTTTGAACAGTTAAGTCAGTCGCTTTTCTATTTTGTTTCAGATAGCTGGCTATTTAGTCCACTCAGCAAAATGGGTGACGCGGACAAAAATTGGAGGGTCACAGCAACTGCTGTTTCACGTTTCGCAAGGGAATGTTCGTGGACGGGGGCGACAATTTAAAAGCGGCTCAAAGGTGAGTTTGAATGTTAGAGCTAACAGGGGGTAATCATGATGACAGAATGAGTTGCAATTAGTTTTATCACTAAAAATGGGAGGAACCTGTTACCGAAAGGAATAATAATGCCTGAATATCAACCAAACATTAGGCAAAAAAGATTATGAAACCTGCCTAGTCTGTTGTGTTGGTGCTGTTTATTTGATTTCGATCAAATCACTACAAAATGGATCAAAAATTTTCTGCAGTCGTTTCTCTAATGCTGATAGTGGCCACTGCCTCACTCGGCTGGTTCACAGTGAGGGATCAGCTGGCCTTGCCTCATATCAAAAACGTGCAAGGTTCCGGGGGAGATCTGGTCAGCGAGCAGGATGTGGTGGCCCGGCTTTGGGAAGATCCACTCATAGCAGTGGAAAGCGGAGATGCTCCGGCCGAAAGACACAAACGCCGCCGCTAGTCATCAACCCGAAGCCTTCAAACGATCGGTCATCCGCAGGCTTGATTCTGGAAAACGCGTTTGCATGTTGGTGGTGCCGATTCCCGGCACCTCTTTTCCCGACGACGGTGAATGGCGCCTGCGACAGCGCTACAGTCTGGAGATGGCGCTAGCCCAGTCAGGTTATCAGCCTGATGGAGATGGCCGGCATCTGGGTTATGTGACATTAGACTGGCTGGAACAGGGGCGGATTCACCCCTTTGTTTTTACTTCGGATTGCGCAACGCCAACCGCTCCCGCAGACACTAACATTGACTATTCAGTTTTCAATACGAACCCTACTGGGAAGCCTCTTCTTGTTCCCTACGAATGGTTCGCTTCCCCAGAAACAAACAACCCGTCCGTCTTGCTTGTATGGCTGCAGACTGAGTTTTTGGACACCGAACCACTTTGCCGGTTGGCATACTTGCGGCACACATTGATGCCGGCGAACCTCGCTGGGACCAACTTTGCTGGAACCTTTTTTATTGGTCCCTATACCTCACTTGGTTTAAGCGGGATTGTGAAGGACTTGAATGACCTACAGACCAACGCGCACATCTGTACTGATCTGCTCAGCGACAAACTGTGCATTCTGTCTCCATTGGCGACGGCGCCTGACGCGCTTATCGAGCTACCCCCGACCAATCATTGGAACGAGGCGCGCTGGGCTCTGGACGGCATGCTGCATAAAAAATTAGGTGGAACCAATTGGGCATACTTCAAAAACTTCATCGCCCCGGACGACCAATTGACGGATTTGCTGGCGAGAGAACTCAAGCTGCGCAACATCCTGGAAGACAAAACTGATCGCGTGCTAGTTCTGACCGAGGCCGACACCTCTTATGGTCGCGCCCTACCCCTCGCCTTTAAATCATCGTTGCAAAGCCTGAGCGAGGGGTTCGAAAGCAACTCAAGTCCCACGGCCACAAATTTGGCAAATGTGGTGTCCAATCAGACGGCTTATCCCAATACGAACCTGATCATTGCGCGATACCTTCAGGGCCTTGATGCACAAAAGGGATTCCAAGAGGACAATAAAAATGGTACCAAAGGCACGGCGGGCAAAACTACCGCCCAGGCACTGGAAGAAGTGCTGAACAAACAGGCTGCCACGGCGGTGGGTGATTCGCAACTTGATTACTCCGAGCGCCTGGCCCAGCGCCTCAGCGAAGAAGTTCAGGATAAAAACAATGTCAAGGCAGTCGGGGTGCTGGGCAGTGATGTATATGACAAACTGATCCTGCTTCGGTCGTTGCGCAGGCAGTTCCCCGAAGCGCTTTTCTTCACCACAGATTTGGACGCCCGTTTGTGGCATCCCGACCACCTGCACTTTACCCGCAACCTGATTGTGGCGTCCGCATATCCGTTAACCGAAACGAACGGCGCATCCAGCAGTTATATAGGATTCAAGATGGCACCGTTCAGGAATAGCTATCAAATGGCCATGTTCCAGGCCAGCGTTACCGCCTTGATGTTGGCGACCAATTTGCCAGCAACAAACTTACCCGACATACCCGCACCACAAATTTACGAGGTCGGTCGGGATGGTCCCTTCCGTCTGAAACCAGCCAATGCGGCCTGCCTTACGAATTCGTTCTGTGACCAATTTAAAACGGCGATAAGCCGGTTTGGGGATGGCAGGGGCCGTGCCTGCGAGTTTCTAGACACACATATCAAAGCATCACGCTGCGCATTGTTCGGCATGGCATTCGCCATCCTTACATTTTGGGTATACAGCCGGCGATTAAAGCTTGGAACCTCTGAAAATCGGGAGGTACGGCTCACAGATATTTTTCGTAAACGAACCGGCTGGGTTGGCTGGTTCTTATTTTTACTATGTGTCGTGATTGCTTTGGTAAATGTTTTCTTTCACGAAGCCGCACGAATACCCGGCGGTGAACCTTGGTCGTGGACCAACGGAGTGAGCATCTGGCCCACCGAAATTTTCCGACTAATCCTATTTATCTTAGTCTTTTGGATGCTGATGCTGGCATGGCAACGCTACCGGCGCCACAGCCGATGGTTAGAGGAGGAATTCAAATTCAATCTTGAGCCTACGATTCAAGCAGGACCTACCACCGATGGCGATGAGCCAGAAAAAGTTTTTGCCAAGGAAGTCTGGAAAAAGTACCGCCGCAAGGCTGCATTGCCAAGCCGATGTGGCCGCACGTTGTTAGGCACCCTTGGTTACTTCCTAATGGCATTCAGCCTGATTTTATTCACGCACCTTCCTGTTAATACACAGGTTCGTGGCGGACTAGCTCAAGACCTGGATTTTTGGATAATGATTTTCTCCGTCTTTGCATCGCTCTTCTTGCTGTTTTATGTACTGGATGCTGTCTGGTTGTCCTCCACCATGCTGGAAGAACTGGCCGAGCCGTTCACGGTTTGGAATGACGCACTGGTTCAGGAGAAGTTCGAGAACTTCAGGGTGGTGTCCGATGACGTTGAAGGCTATTTGGACGTCTTGTTCGCGGCAAAATTGACTAATGAAACTGGCAAGATTATTTTTTTGCCCTTTGTCATCCAGTTTTTCATGCTGGTGTCACGCAATAGTTTCTTCGACAACTGGGGTTGGCCGATTGGGTTGGTTATCGTTTTGGTTTGCAACATGGTACTGGCGGCCATCGCCTGGTCGCTCTTGCGCAGGGCCCGCTGCAAAAGTAAAGGGAGAGGCGTTGAAAAAACTGTCGAAAAACCTTATGACTGCCGAACGGGACATTGTCTTCGATGGCCTCAATTACGGAACTATCGGCAGTTCGCTCGCCCAAGCAAGGAAAACCGGTTTGCTGGAAATCAAATCTGCCATCGAGAGCGAACATCGTGGCGCCTATTCCAAGTGGATTCAAGATCCGGCGCTGCTCGCCCTGCTGATTCCGACCGGTTTGATGGGTGTGCTCACCGTATTGTTCCAAGCGCTGTTCGGCTAAATGTGACTCACCAACCGAATATCTTTTACTACTAAAACAAACAAAACCATAAAACGTTATGAACCCAAATGCCCCCTATCATCCCATCATCTACGTTCGCGGCTTTGCCGCCACACAAGGTGAAATCGAAGAAACCTGCGCTGATCCCTATATGGGATTCAACCTTGGCTCGACCAAAGCCCGCCAAATTTGGACCGGCGATTTGAAAAAATTCTTCTTCGAATCGCCCGTTGTTCGCCTGCAAACGGACCACGACTACCATGACGTCTATTTTGAAGGCGAAGACCTGGTCGCTTCAGATCGCACTGACATCCCGCTTCCTTATAAGTCGGTCGTGATCTACCGATATTATGACGAGGCTTCCGAAGCCTTCAGCGACGGCAACACGCCGCCGATTCAACACTTCGGAATTGGCCTTGGAAAGTTGATCCTGCAATTGCGCGATAAGATTTGTAGTAATCCAGAAAACAATGTCCCGCCGGATGATTTTCGTGTTTATCTAGTAGCCCATTCAATGGGCGGCTTGGTCTGCCGCTGCTTTTTGCAAAATCCAAACCTCGGTACCGATCCCAAGTTCGCATTGAGTCCAGCGGAAGTGGCACAGTTGGGCGAAGCCAGGAGGCTGGTGGACAAGTTCTTTACCTACGCGACTCCGCACAATGGAATTGATCTGAGGATCGTTCGCAATGTTCCAGCCTGGGCCAGCTTCGGGGATGTGAATAATTTTAAACCGAGACCGCATGGCTGACTACCTCGGCCTGCCCGGTGGCAACGACGATGTTTCAGACCTCGGGAACTTTCCGGCCGATCGAGTATTTAATCTTGTCGGCACCAATCCGAACGATTACACAGTGATGAAGGGGATCTCCGCCTGGGCGGCTGGTGACGCCAGTGATGGCTTGGTCCGTATTGAAAACGCGACCACGCACGGGCGTGATGCGACGGGAGCCGATATCGCCTCTCCGCGAGCGTTTGTTCACCGGAGCCATTCAGGTCACTATGGCATTGTCAATTCCGAGGAAGGTTATCAAAATTTAACACGTTTTCTTTTTGGCAACCTTCGTATAGACGGTGTTTTGGACGTCGATGATTTGATCCTTCCCAAGGAGGTAGAAGACAAATTAGTTGCATTGCCACAAGATGAAAGAAACAAGTTTAAGGCGTCGTACCAATTTGAAGTGGCAGTCAGTGTTCGTAACTGCCAATGGCAAATGCACCGGCGCAATGTCCGTGAAAATTCTGCCATTTTTCGAACGTATGAGGAACTATTTCCGTCCGTGGGAAACGGAAAACGGAAACCTGACCGCCAGCAAAGCCCGCACCTATTTTCAGCATTTTTAGATCAAAACAAAAGCGTCAAGCGAACCAAATCTGTCAGCTTGGCTTTTAACCTTTCGGTGCTTGTCCCGGATTACACAATTGACGGCGTGCTTTTCTTCAAACGTCATTATGAAGGCGGCTATATTTACAGGGAACAGATCATCGTCGAAGCAACTCCTGATGATGAATCCGTTGGTGGTTGGCGCATTAACTATGGTTATCAGGATAACACACCCAATTCAGCACCTAAAGTGGCGGATACGCGTGTGTTACCAGATCAAAATGGCATCGCGTTTGACATCGACATCATTAAGGACACACGTCCCGGGATCAAGGCCAAGCTGCGCATCGAGGCACGAAACTGGTCCTGATTTCTGAATGTTTCCGCACATATTCCATCGTCTTACAGAGAGAAGTAAGAAGTAAATTGGTAAGACTTTTAAATAAGGTTCGAGTGGTTAAGCTCATGAGAAAGCTGTATAAAGCCAATGATGACGGGGCGAAACTGGTGTTTCCGGCGGTCGCGCCTTTCACCATGGGTGCTGCTGGCTCCCTTATCGCAGTATTGGCTTGTGTAGTTTTTTTTGTTGTAGCAGCTGGCAATAACGGGTTTGCCGCTGCTGCCGCAGAGACCAACGCGACGCCCCCTGTTACCGAACCGGGAACACCGTCTGCTGTCGCACCCATTCCTCCGCCGCGCTTTTCGATCATCGTGCCGGTGAGTGCAGTGCCGCATGAGGTAAACGGACGATTGATTCTGATTCTTTCGCCCGATGCCATTGGCTCGGATGGCGATCTTCGGGAAAGGCTCGATGATGTTCCGTCCTCGCGAAAAGGCGCAACGTTTGGCTTGGACGCGGATGGCGTTGACGCAAAGGGAAAGACATTCACGCTGGATACGGGCAGTGGCAACATCGCCATGTTTCCCTCGCAGATCGCTTATAAACTTACTCCTGGCAGTTATTGGGTGCAGGCGGCCTTCGCTTGGAATCCCGATCAACGTTCTCCCGATGCGCCCGGAAACCTGTACTCTAAAATCCGGAAAATCACTCTTCCGGTTTCGGACGACGCTCCAATCTCACTGACACTTTCCGAACGGGGTGGCGAAGAGAAACCGCCCAAGGAGACCTATACCCACCGATGGATCAAACTTCCCTCACCGTTGCTTTCACACTTTTATAAACGGCCGGAATATCTCCGTGCCGGTGTCGTGTTGCCTCCAGAATGGAAGGACGATCCGCAGAAACGGTTTGCTCTCTGTGTCCGCATTGGCGGATTTCATACCCGCTACACCAGTGCGGCCCGGTTGCGCCCACACGCCGGTATTGTTCAGGTGATGCTCGATGGCGAAGGACCATTTGGTGATCCCTACCAAGTGAACAGTTCTGTCTCCGGTCCCTTTGGCGATGCCGTCATCAAGGAATTGCTTCCGGCCATCGAGGCGCAGTATCGCTGTGGCGGTGCTGCTGATAAACGCTTCACCACCGGTGGAAGCACCGGCGGATGGGTTTCCCTCGCGCTGCAAATCTTCTATCCCGATTACTTCGGTGGTTGCTGGTCCGGCTATCCCGATTCGCTCGATTTCCATACTTACCAGAATATAGACCTCTACAACGACACGAACGCCTATGTCGCTCCCGATGGCAAGGAGCGCATCTCCATGCGCGACCGCGTGAGCGGAGAGATGCTGTTCAGTGTCCGGGAAGAATGCGCCTTGGAGAATGTGAGCGGCTTCGGCAATTCATACGTTACGAGCGGCGGACAATGGGGTGCTTGGAACACGGTATTCGGGCGTCCGGATGAAAAGGGGCGGGCGGTCCCACTCTGGGATCCCTTGACCGGCCAGATCAATCATGTCGAGGCCAAGGCTGCGGCTGCCGGTTACGATGTCACACGCTTCTGTTCGAAAAACTGGAAGACGCTTGGCCCGAAGTTAAACGGGAAGATTCATCTTTGGGTCGGCGAACACGATGAATATTTCTTGAACGGCGGCGTGCATCGGTTTGAATCCTTTCTCAAGACCGCCAACCCGCCCGCAAACGCCCGGATCGAATATGGTCCGCTGGAGGGTCATGGCTGGGAGCCACGGTCGTCCGGCAAGATTCTGGATGAGATGCTGGCCGTCTCGCGTGGAACAACACTGACCAACACAGTGCCAGGTAAATGACAAGTCAAACACTCACCGGAAAGTGCCTGTGTGGCGCAATCCATTATGCGGTGGCGGACGAATTCAAGTATGCCTTGAATTGCCATTGCTCGGACTGCCGTCGGGCAACGGGGTCCGCGTTTAAACCTTTCGCTGGCATCGAGCGCAGCAAGCTGGGAATCACCCAGGGCAAGGAACAGATTTTGATTTTTGGTGATGAAGCCGCCAACCATGACGTGCATTGCAAAGTCTGCGGCTCGCTCCTGTATTCGGTCGTCAATGAGGGTGCCTTCGTACACGTGACCATGGGAACACTTGTTGAGACCCCGAGCATCCGGCCATCCGCGCATATCTTTGTCGGTGACAAAGCGCCATGGTTTGAGATCACCGACAACCTGCCGCAACACGAAGGCCATTGTTAATCACTTGCTGAAGAGATGACAGGCTTGCGAAGTTAAAAGTTTTAAACTCAAACGGATTTCGCGCTTGCCGTCGTTCACACTGTCCAGCAGCCTTGGCTTTTGATGCAAAACTCGCGCATGAAAATCCTGGTTCTTGGCGGAACAAAATTTATTGGCCGGCACATTGTTGAAACGCTGTTCGCAGCCGGTCATACCATCAGCATTTTGACTCGTGGTAATTCCTCCGATGAACTGCCGCCTGAAATCGAGCGGCTGCGCGGTGATCGCGACTTGGGTTCTGCCGGGCTGGTGGCTTTAAAGGATTGTTCTTGGGATGTCTGCGTGGATGTCAGCGGTTACACACCGCGCCAGGTGCGGGCAAGCGCGGAAATGCTCCTCTCACGCATCAAACGGTACATTTTCATCAGCACCGTTTCCATCTATCAGGATTTTATTGAGGCTCCCGTTCTCGAGAATCGTCCACGAATGCCGGCCGCCGGTGAAGATGTGACAGTCGTGAATGGCGAGACGTATGGGCCGCTGAAGGTGACCTGTGAAAACATTGTAAACGAGATTTACGGAAGCCGGTGTACCATTTTGCGACCACAAATTGTCGTCGGGCCTTATGACCACACCGGTCGTTATGCGTATTGGGTTCAGCGCGCCGCGAAAGGTGGAGAAATGCTCGCACCGGGTGACGGTTCTGATCATTTGCAGGTCATTGACGTGCGCGACCTGGCGGGATTTGTCAGAAGCGTGGCTGAGAATAATCTGGAAGGAACATTCAATCTCGCTGGCCCAAGATTGACCTGGTCGGACTTCTTCTCAATGTTGGGCGTTCAAAATGCAGTCTGGGTATCCGCCGACATCTTAAAATCTGCCAACGTCACATTTGCCGAGCTTCCGCTCTTTCTGCCGCAAGACAGCCCAAGATGCAATCTCATGAACGTCAGCCATGACCGGGCAAACGTGGCCGGCCTGCAGATTACAGAGCCGAAACTGACATTGAGAGACTTTCAAACTTGGATTAAAAACCAGCAGCCGGCGCCAACGTTATCCGCAGAGCGCGAGGCAGAGTTGATCCGGATGTCCAAAAAAATTGATTAATTCGGTTGCAAACGGCCTTTGCCATCCGAGCTGTCCTGCGGTTGGCTCCTTTGCTGTGTTTCAACTTGAACTTAATTTCAATGCTGGTTAGATGGGCGTGAAGTTTAACCCGTTTAATAGTTAGGCAAAATCGCATCACATCCATGAAATCATCCTCAAATGATTGGAGAGTCGAGTGTGAGACATTCGGGCGCGATGGTTACTTTTTTTACCATGAGGATTCGCGTCAGCTTCCATTTTGCTGGGAGATTGGTGGCGGTGATGTGGTTGGGATTGTCAGGATTGACGAGCCAGACAAGTTCTGCTTGAGATACCCTTGGGCAATTGAGCGCAAGCGAGAGATTTTTGAGCGGATGGCGCAGGGAATTATTCGCCACGCACCGGACTGCACGACCGAGATCAACCACGAGAAACTTTGTATTTATGTCAAGAGACTTACTGCCTAACCAGTCGCCGAGAGCCAACCGCCTTGCCGCTAGACTTTCCGAATGATTGAATGGTGGCAGATCGCATTGCTGTTCCTGACCGGGCTGACCGCAGGCTTCGTGGATACGATCGCGGGCGGCGGCGGTTTGCTCACGCTGCCGGTGTTGTTAAGTATCTGCCCCGATCCCAAACTCGCGCTCGGCACAAACAAGTTGCAGGCCAGCTTCGGCTCCACCAGCGCCACGCTGCATTTCGCCCGCGCGGGCAAATTGAGTTTCAAGGAATTGCGCCGCGCCTGGCTGCTGGCGTTTCTCGGCTCTCTGACCGGCACGTTTTTAGTGCAGCAGACTGACCCCACGTTCTTAAAACATCTCATTCCGTGGGTGCTGCTCACCGTGGCGATTTACGTCTGGCTGTGTCCCAAGCTGGGCGAGCAGGATATTCATCCGCGCATCTCACGCGTGAAGTTTGATTTTATCTTTGCTTTTGGCATCGGTGTTTATGACGGCTTCCTCGGGCCGGGCACGGGAACGTTTCTCGCGCTGGCGTTCATGCTCGGCCTGGGTTTCAATCTTGCCAGGGCCACCGCGAACACCAAGGCGCTCAACTGGGCGAGCAACCTCGCGTCGCTCCTCCTGTTTCTGCTCGCGCAAAAAGTCTGGTTCGTCGCGGGACTGACAATGGGCGCAGGTCAATGGCTCGGCGCGCGCGCGGGCAGCCGGATGGTTATCACGCGCGGTACCAAATTCATCCGGCCGGTTTTTCTCACGATGGTCATCCTCATCACGCTCAAGATGATTTATGATAATTATTTCAAAGGGCACGCCTGAAAAAATTTGACGGAGTGGCGGCATCGGCGAAACTTGTGCGCGTTCCGGTTGTGATCACGACGTTTTTCAAAAATCGCCCTCGGCTGTTCACGCTCGCTTTGCTGGGCGGTTTTATTTCGTTTGCCGGAGCCAAACCCGTTGTTTCCGAAAAAATTTACGGGCTTACCAGCCGTCCGGCCATCGGCGCTTTTCTTAATGGCATAATGCCCGAAGTCGCACCCGGCATTTCCGGCAACTGGTCGGCCGTTGTCGCATTTCCCAATCTATTTTTCACCAACAGCACCGGCCTGACGTCGGTTCCCGGCACGGATGAACTTTGCGTCTGGGAACGCGAAGGACGTGTGTGGACGTTTCAAAATTCCCCCGGCACCACCGAAAAAAAACTTGTGCTCGACCTCAGCAACCAATGCCAGGGCTGGGACGATTCCGGTCTGCTGGGCATCGGGTTTCATCCGGGCTTCGCGACGAATCATTTCATGTTCGTCTATTACACCTGGGTTGCGCCCGGCACCGTGACCGGCTCGCCGACCACACGTCCCGACCCATTTGTGCCCAACGCTTATCATGACCGGCTCGAGCGTTACACGCTCAACGGCGACGGCGTGGCGATTCCCGACTCGGTGAAAATTTTCATGGACCTTACCAACGACACCGTCTGGCATCACGGCGGCGGGATGTTCTTTCATCCCACGAACGGTTTTCTCTACTGGACAGACGGTGATAATTCCGTGGGCGACAATGACCAGATCATCAGCAAGAGCCTTTATTCCGGTGTTTTTCGCGTGGACGTGGATTGCCGTGGCGGCGACATCAGTCACGCGCCGCCGCGCCAGCCAATGAACGGTTTGACAGCGAATTATTTCATCCCGAACGATAATCCATTCGTCGGCCAGTCGAATGTGCTGGAGGAATTCTTCTGCCTCGGCCTGCGCAGTCCGCATCGCATGACTTATGACGCGCCCAGCGGAATGATTTTTATCGGCGACGTCGGCGAAAGCTCGCGCGAAGAGATTGACGTGATCCAGCCAGGCGAGTCCGGTTTAAATTTCCAGTGGAATTTACGTGAGGGAAATCTTGGCAAGATGACCGCGCCGTTCATCGGCATCAGTCGCGGGCCGTTGCTGGATTATCCGCACACCGAAGGTCGTGCCGTGATTGGCGGCTATGTTTATCGCGGCAAGGAGTTCGCGCATGACCTCGGTGGCAAATATATTTTTGGCGACAATGTCATGCGCACGATCTGGGCGCTGGACGAAACTGCCACGCCGGTGACGAAGACGTTGCTGTGCGTCATGCCCAAGGGTACCGGCCCCAATTCTGGAACGGACTACACCGGGCTTTCATCTTTTGGAACCGATGCAAATGACGAACTGTATTTCTGCCAGATGAGCAGCATTGGCGGCCAGGTTTTCAAATTGCAACGTGGTGGCCCGCCTCCGCCCACAAAGAACATGCCGAAACTGCTTTCAGAAACCGGCCTTTTTGCGGATTTGCAAAAATTGCAGCCCGCGAATTTTCTAATTCCCTACTCTGTCAATTCGCCGCTCTGGTCCGATGGCGCGGCGAAAACCCGCTGGTTCACCATCCCAACCAATTCAGTCGTCGGCTTTGCCGCGAATGGCGAATGGACGTTCCCCGCCGGCTCCGTCTTTGTCAAAAATTTCGACCTGCCGGTGGATGAAACCGGTTCACAACGCGTTCGTCGCCTTGAAACACGAATCCTGGTCCGCGACACGAACGGCTATGCCTATGGCGCGAGCTATAAATGGCGTCCGGATAATTCCGATGCCGACATCGTGACCACCGGCATCACTGAGCCGGTTGAAATCAAAACTGGAACCGGCACCCGCACTCAAAATTGGTTTTATCCCGGCCGGCAGGATTGCCTTACCTGTCACACGCCTGCGTCCGGTGGCGTGCTTGGCCTCAATACGCGCCAGCTTAACGGCAATTTCAAATATCCCAACGGTGTCACCGCCAATCAGCTTCATATGCTCGACCAACTTGGGATTTTCAATGACACGTTCGACGACCGGAAAATTTTTCAATATCCGCGCATGGTAAATATCACCAACACCGCCGCCGCGCTGGAGATTCGCGCACGCTCCTATCTCGATGCCAATTGCGCCATGTGTCATCGTCCCGGCAGTGCCAGCGTTTTTTTTTGATGCACGGTTTGATACGCCGTTAAAAGAACAAAATCTAATCAACGGGCCGGTGGCCAACCAAATGGGTATCCGTGGTGCAAAAGTGATTGTCCCCGGTGACACCAACAAATCTATTTTATTTCAGCGCATTAAGATCACCGGTGAAAACCAGATGCCGCCGCTGGCCAGAAACCTTGTGGATGAAAAAGCCGTCGCCATCATCGGCAAATGGATCACTTCATTGCATGTTGATACACCGACATTGCCGAAAGGATGGTCGCATGATGATGTCGGCAATGTGGGGGTTGAAGGTGATGCGAGTTTTCTCAATGACAATTTCAACCTGCTGTCCTCGGGCGGCGACATTTGGGAAAACGCCGATGCGTTTCATTTCGCCAGCCGGCCGCAGGTTGGCGACGGCAGCATCGTCGCCCGTGTGGTTTCCATCCAATACACCGATCCTTGGGCCAAGGCCGGTGTGATGTTGCGTGAAAATAATTCTGCCGGAGCAAAATGTGTCTTCATGGCCTTTACCGGCCAAGGTGGCTCGGTTTTGCAATTCCGCACAACAGCGGATGAAGCCACCGTCAGCAACGATGGCCCGGCAGCGAAGCTGCCCCATTGGTTGAAGCTCACGCGCAGCAATAATATTTTCACCGGCTACATTTCTACAGACAGCACCAACTGGATTGCTGTCGGCAGCATGACTAATGCACTGAACAAAAAACTTTCCGCCGGCCTCGCCGTTACCGCTCATAACAATTCGGTTCTAAATTCCACGGTGTTTGATAGGGTCGCCGTGAAGCCTTGAAAGAACCGGGCAAAACCATCGCCGAGCGCCTCTACTGCACGCCGACGCGATAGAAATAGGATGCCCCGTTGGTCGCTGTCATATCCACATAACTGGTCGAACCAGTCTGGCCGACGAGATTGCTTTGGATGGAAATGAATTGTGCCGTGAGATTGGTGCTGGCCTGCAAATAGTAGGTCCGGTTGCTGACGCTTTGCCATGTCACCGTCACGCCGGCAAGGGTGTTCGCGGGTGGTGCCAGCAGCAGGACGGAAGATGCATTAGTTGGAATTGTTCCGGCGATCCATTCCTGCCAGTTGTTCAGGCCGTCGCCATCGGCATTCAGATAATCCGCCGCGCCGCCCGTGCTTATTCCATATTGCTGAAGCCAGGCAATGAATTCACCGATCCCGACTCCTTGGAATTCATAGGCACCCAGGTCAATCTGACCGCCAACAATGCGCGGCCGCCCATCTAAATCAGTTGCGCTGGAACTGCCATTGCCCACGTTGATGCAGGGAGAGTTGGTTTGCAGCCGGAAATTATCCATAGCGACATCTACAAAGGCGGGATTGTTGGTGAAATTTCCGATCCCAGTGTGAGTCGGCGTCGTGCAACAATAGCTCATTGGCGATATGTAAGTGATGTTATCGAAATTTTCTGGAGAATTGAAATATACGACGGCATTATGCACCATGCCGCCGGCGACTCCGGCTCCTTTCGGCGATGAATTTTTAATGATTGTGCAGTTATCAAGATTGGCGAGAAAGCCTCCCCCGCCCACTTCGCCCGCATAATTTCCGCTGATAAGGCAATTGGTAAGGGCACCACCGTAAGTGCCGCCACCACTGGTGTAAGCTGAATTGCTGACAATGAGGCAATTATTCAAAGTGCTAGAATCGGCACCGGCACCATAATACGCCAGGTTCCCAATCAATTTGCAGTTAACCAGTTGGCTGGATGTCGCTGCACCACCAACGCCAACAATCGCCTGATTCCCTGTCAGCAAACAATTATCCAACCAGCTTTTGGCGGCACCGGCACCAGAGTTGTCGGTAATGAACAAGGGGGTTATCTCATCTTGCGGAAGGTAGGGGCTGTAGATACCGGTAAAATTATTTGAAAGCGTGCAATTGCTCAAGACGCTGGAATCCGCACCTCCGCCGACAGTTCTCGCCGCATTTTTTGTCAGCACGCAATTATTCAGCTTACCTTTTTTAACTCCGCCGCCGGCTAAATTCGCAACGTTGTTGCTGAACACACAATTGCTGATGACGACATTGGTGGATTCGCACCAAGCACCGCCCCCCACTTTGTTCATTGAGTAAATCCCCTGATGCCCGCGTCGCGCCATTGAACAAAGTGAAGCCGATGAGCGCGGAATTGTTAGTGAGGTAAACACAGCGCATGGCATCGTTGGCGACAGAACGATTGCCCTTGATCACGGTCATCGCCGGGCCGTTGACGCTTTGCACCGTGACCGCTTTGTTGACGACCACCCGGTTGGTCAGTGAACCATAAACCACGCGCCCCACCGGTGGAGTAAACGCCATTGGTCACCAGAATTTGATCACCATTGGAAGCGGCATCAACCGCGCTTTGGATGTCGGTGGAGGCGGTGCTCCAATTGGTGTAAGGCGGCACGGGATTGATGCTGTTCACATCCACGTATAAAATTGAAGCGGATACGCGGCAGACAAAAAGCAGCCAGCAGGCGACGCTAGACAGAATCAAACGGCTTTTCATGGTTCCTTTCTTGAATTGCGCGGAGGTTAACGGTTCTGCCTTCAGGATACAATCTGAAAACGATTTTCCCCTTGTCGTTGCGACGGCTTTTGCGCATAAAGCGAGGATGCGACTAATTCGTCTTTTGATCATTGTCATTCTTTTCTCCATCTTTTGCTGCGTCGGCCTTCAAATTCGCGCGGCTGAAAATCCTTTTCTTGGCTACTGGTCATTGCATCTGCCCGGCGGCGGTGCGGGCTGGCTCGGCGTGAGTGGCAGTGGCGACGCGCTCAAAGCCGAAATTCTTTGGGGAGGTGGCAGCATCTTTCCGCTGAACAGCGCCAACCTCGAAGATGGAAAATTAATCGTCACCCGGCAACGGGAAACAGGCGAGAAGCTGCCCGATGGCAAACCGGTCATGGTCACCGACACCATCACTGCCACGTTGGATGGCGATAACCTTAAGCTCGTCATGGTCACGCCGCAGTCCGATGGCGGTGAAAAGCGTGCGGAATTTTCCGGCCAGCGATTGCCGCCGATGCCGCCTGCACCGGATTTGAGCAAGACTAAATTTGGAACGCCGGTGCAACTTTTCAACGGCACCAATCTCGATGGCTGGCGGCTCGTTGAGCCCGACGCGTCCAGTGGCTGGCGTGTGAATGAGGGAATTTTATTGAACGACATTACCGAGGTTCCCGGTCAGCCGCACCGGCGTTTCGCAAATCTGCGGACCGTGGCCGAGTTTGAGGATTTTGCCCTGCATGCTGAAACGCGACTGGTAACAAACGGTAACAGCGGAATTTATCTTCGCGGTATTGTTGAGGTGCAAGTTTGCGACACCTTCGGCAAACCGACGGATTCGCATAACATGGGCGCGATCTACAGCCGCATCAAGCCGTCGGTAGCGGCGGAAAAACCTCCGGGCGAATGGCAGACATTCGACATCGTATTTGTGGACCGGCATGCAACGGTCACCTTGAATGGCACGAAGATCATCGACAACCAGCCCGTTCTCGGCCCGACCGGTGGCGCGCTCTGGCCGGAAGTGGACAAGCCCGGCCCCATTTATCTGCAAGGCGACCACACCGGCATTGAATATCGCAACCTGATTGTGCGCCCGGTCGTGAAGGATTGACTCGTCTCGACAAACAGAAACAATATTCTAAATCGCAAGGATGAGAAGAATCATCTTCCATCGTTTATGTCTGCTGCCCGCTCTGGTCGTGTTCGTCATGGCCTGTGATTCGCTGCTGGCAGGTACCAATTCCATTGCCGAACTGCTGGCGGTGCGAACCAATTATCCCGCTCACTGGTGGACGCCGGTTCCCACCAATGGCGCGCCGGCGTGGGAAATTTTGCCGCAGGCAGCCGGACCGGGCGAAGTTATCCTCTCCAAACGCAACGAGCTTGGCCTGCTTTCCAATTTCGCACCGACTCCGTTCACGTTTCACGGAAAGAGTTATGCCAGCCTCGAAGGTTTCTGGCAGATGATGAAATATCCCGAAGGCACGAATGACCTGCGCGCCAAATTTCCCGGACTCACTTGGGCATACACTCGCGACCAGGTTTCGCAGCTTACCGCCTTTGAAGCGAAGCGCGCTGGCGACCTCGCCGAACGGAACATGAAAATGATGGGCATTAGTTGGGTGACGTTTGAAGGAAAACAAATGGATTATCGTTTTCCTGGCCAAGGCGAATTTTACCGGCTCATCGTCGCCACCACGCGGAAGAAAGTCCGGCAGAATCCCGACGTGCAAAAAGTCCTGCTCGCCACCGGTGATCTCATCTTGAAACCCGATCATCATCAGGAAACCAATGCGCCTGCCGCGTGGCGTTACTTCGAAATCCTGACAGAGATTCGCGCCGAGCTGTAGAAGGGCGGAAAGTTGCGGGAGGATTAAGCGGCAAAATACTGGTTCCGCGATGGACACGGATTTTTCTGAAGCGAATTCAAATACGCTGACTCGTCACGCCGAAATCAGATGAAGGCGGAAGGCGTAACGGAAATTAGCCTACGGTTGGAGCGCCGTAAGCAAATACCTAATTGCCAAAGCGCAGCCGATAAAACGCCCGGTCGGAAAGTTTATCGAATTCAAGCCAGCGTCGTCCTCCGCCATAGATGGACCCAACATACCCAGGCGGATTACTCCATGTAATGAAATTGGTGGATACCTCGACATAGGCGGCGTCTGAACCGGTTTGATTGAGCGGCCAGGACAACAACATTCTCCCGGGTGCCGATAATGGAGAAGAGGCACCATCGTCCATCCGCAGCAGCGGATAGTTTGGATCCAACTTCGTCACGAACATATCAAGGTAGGCATTGGTCGTGGCGAAAGAACCAAACACCACATTTGTGCCCATCGTCCAGCCCGTGACATACGGAATCGCCGTCGCATCCAATGCGATGGAAAATACCTGTTGATCCCGCACTCCGGTCGGTTGAAATGTGTGCATCACGTTTCCGTAGCCATCGAACTCGGCAATAAACGCATCGGCATCCGTAGGAAAATTTGCTTCACTGTTCGTGAGCGTCACCGAACCGAGCCAGCCGGAGTTGAACACCAGATTCGTACTTTGGAAAAAACCCGCGATGTAACAATCCCCAAACTGATCCACGGCGATGCCCGAACTGCCATCCGTGCCCTCTCCCTGCACTGTCCAGGCCGCCACCGGATTGCCGCTGCTGTTCAGGTGCGCCACAAAAATATCTCCGAACAAAGTCGTGCCCGAAGCGCTCAGCGTGGTGCTGCCAAAGACCATGTTCGTGCTGCGGATGATTCCTGTGATATAGCAATTCGTATTAGGACCGATGGTGATGCCCGTCCCGGCATCAATGTCCGTGCCGCCATAGAGCTTCGCCCACAAAACGCTGCCCGACGGATTATATTTCGCCACCACCAGATTTTGGCAGGTGTTTGTGCCAATGACGGAAAAGACATAACTCCCGAACGCCGCGTTCGTACTGCGGATGTTCGCGAGCAGATAAACATTGTCCGCCCCATCCATCGCCAGCCCGGCTGCGCCATCCACATAATTACCGCCCGCCTGCTGCGCCCAGAGCAGAGCGCCGGTCGAATCATATTTCAACAGGAGCGCGTCAGTATTACCACGGCTGACCAGGTTCGTGCCGCCAAAATAATTCGTGCCGCTGAAAGTGCCGGCCACATAACTGTTCCCCGCACTATCCATCACGATGCGGGAACCACTGGCGCTATTATTCGACCTCGGACTCCACGCCCACAACACATTGCCGGTCGCATCGAGCTTGGCGACGAACAGCGACGAATTTCCATTGGGCGCATAATTCGTCAACGTCACACCGCCGATGATGAAGTTGGTGGATACAAAATAACCCGTGATGTAACACTGATGCGACGCATCCACGGCGATGCCGCTGCCCCGGTCATCATTCGTACCGCCGAACTTACGCGCCCAGACCACGCTGCCCTTGGTGTCATATTTCACCACGAAGACATCATACGTGGGCGAGGCCGACCGCAACGAATTGGTCAACACGATGCTGCCAAAGGGACAGTTGCTGGAATTAAATCCACCGATGATGTAGCTGCTGCCGGCATCATCCACCACGATCTGGCGGCTCACCTCCGCTCCTGTGCCGCCGGCCGTGCGCAGCCACTTGTAATCGCCCGCCGACGCCGAACACAAGCCCGCCACCAAAATCAGCCACAGCAAAAACCCTGTGTCCTGAAACATCATCAACGATGCGCGCTTTTTCATAAGGGGCCTCATCCACATCTAAATGCTGGAACAAATTTAACCACGGATGGGCACGGATGAACACCGATTTTTCTGACGCGAATTCAATTACGCTGACTCGTCTCGCCGAAATCAAATGAAGGCGGAAGGCCGGATGAAGTGAACCGCGAACCACGCCAAACAAGCGAAAATTATTCCCTCTCCGCCTCGACCGGGGAGAGGGTTAGGGTGAGGTGTCGAAAATTAAATGCGAAAAATTTTTTACGCGAATTCCACGAATTGCCGCGAATTGATTTCATGTTTGGCAGGGCTGCATTACCGCTCAGCCGTGAATGAATTCTTTTTTGTAGCGGCGGGTCTGCGACCGCTGGCTCCCGACAGCCAGTCACGGCGCTCATAGAGCGCCGCTACAATATTTTGTCAGCCGCCTTTCGCAATGAAACCCGGAACCCCGGTCTCCACTACCGAGTTGATCCGGCTTCGGATTTGAATCCGGTTGATCTCGTCCACGGCAGCTTCTGGAATCTCCGAGAGGTTGTAATTCTCGCGCGCCCGCTCCAGAGTTTTCGCAGTGGTCAGGACGGCCGTTCCCCGTTGGATGCCCCACGCGAGCAGCACCTGCGCTGGAGTCAAAGAGGTTTGCTTGGCGATGGCCAGAACCATCGGATCTTCCAGCGGGCCGGGCCGTATGCCATGACCCAATGGCGCAAATGCCAGAAGAACAATGCCCTTCTGCCTGCAGAATTCAAACAACTCCGTCTGCGGCAGATACGGATGCGATTCCACCTGCACCACCGCCGGTTTGATCCGCGCGGCCTCATAGAGCGGCACCAGATTTTCCAGCACGACGTCGGACAATCCAATCGCCCGGCACTTGCCCGCATCAACGAGATTTTCCATCGCGCGCCAGGTCTCCAGCAGCGTGACGCCACGGTCATAAATGATATCACCGGCCTGATCGCGCGGCTCCATGTTGTCTCCCGGTTGAAACGCGAAGGGCGTGTGGATCAGGTAAAGGTCCACGTAACTGATTCCCAAACGCCCGCAACTCGCGTCGAACGCCGGTTCGACCCGTTCCGGCCGATGATTGGTGTTCCACAGCTTCGTCGTGATGAAGACATCCTCACGCGCGATGGCTCCCATGGCGAACTCTGCCGATAATGACTCACCCACCTCCCGCTCATTCCGATAGCGTTCCGCACAATCCAAGTGACGAAAGCCAACCCTTAATGCATTTGTGGTTGCACTCTTGGTTTCAGCCAAGTCCGGGATCAAAGTTCCGAAACCCGGTGCCGGGATGGTGCCAGTCCCGAAGCTAAGGGGTATCTTCGCAAAACGAAGGTTGTGATTGGAGGTCATAGGATGTCGTGTTGCGAATCATCATTTTCATGGGCACTTAGCCGATCCTCATGCAGCCCAGCCCAACCATCTTAAAAATTTATTCTGCTAGTTGCTGTTTCTGCTGTTTGCCTTTAGAAACTTGATAGGTCGCCTTGAAAAATGTTTCCCCATGAACAGTTGGCCGAAACGCTTTTTTTCCTGCCCGAAGAAAAAGATTCTTGCCGTTGCGTTTTGCTTGCAGAAAAGTCATGTCAAGACGTTCGGGAATAGTTACACCAACCTCGTTTGCTAATGCTTCCATTTCATCAATTGTAAATGATGATGCGCCAAATTGACTGTAATGATATGCACTCAAAAGCAGACCATTTTCAGATGGTTTTTCATGGTCATGTTTTGCGAAGAAACCTTCACGATCTTCTTCTAAATTATCATTTGGCGTGCTAGGCGATTGCTTGTTCTTAACAGGTGCTTCAACACTTAAAACATAGTCTTGCAACAATAGAAAGGCCGCTGGCCGAATTGTTTCGTCGAGCTTTTTTATAATCCCATTTATTTCAAGCAACCTTTTTGTTCTCTCTTTGAGTATGGTTTCGTTCATATGTTTTTGCTCCTGTTATTTTTTAGGACATGAAGGGCATGGCCCTAAATTTAAATCATCGCGCAACCATATATGCAATGCAGCACGAATCGTCTCCGGCTTGCTGAAATCAATGCTTTTATAAATATGCCCGACCAAATCTGTTGGCATTTTATCAATAGAACCATCTTTCAAAAGGGCGCATCGCCGTCCGGCCATGAGCATACTGCCAACCTCAATTGTGAGATTATGATTAAGCCCACGGTCACGCAAATCCTCAAAGAATGCGATTCCATATTGGCATCCCCACATATGCGCCATCACATTTTTCCAAAGATCATCAACTATATTTCGATCTGATGCTAAATGAAATTGAAGGCCATGAAGCAGACATACCTCTTTTGCTATTATCAAAGCTGGTTTGACTGGGTCTGGGCCTTTTTTACTTTCATCAGCCTCTGGAAAACGGGTCATCCCAAATACGTTTGTTTCAAAAGGATGCTTCTCTAAAAATTGTCGCAATCCACTTATCAGTTCGGGTGGTGCTAATGCGGGCGATACAACAGTATGCAAAACTTCGCCAAGAATTGAACTGCTGGCAGACGATTCAGCATTAAAGGCTGCCAAATCTAAATCAGATAAATAATCGAAAGAAGTTTGTTTGCCCAATGGAGTCATTCTCCATGTGCCTTTTTGATTGCCGTGCGTTAGAAATTTATCCCTCTTTAACTTGGCGAACTCATTTGAAATCTTTGCTGGTTTGGGTAAATCAATAAATAATTCTTCAATCTGTTTTGGTGAAAATTGATTCTCTTTAGAACGAGCTTGGGCGATTCTTGCAAGCACCAAGATCTGCTCGGCAAAACTCATTTTCTGCAACCGAACACCAATTGAATAATTTTCAGAAGCCATCGTATTTATAAAATCATTCTGGAGTTTTGGGTGCCAAGAGTTTGATAATTTTTGCGCCCTCTGTGAGGCCAGGATTTGTAATTTTCCATCCCTCTTTTGTTCCACTTATGAGGTTGCCAAGTCTTTTTGCACCTATGTTTGTCATGTGGTTTTTTGCGTCATAACAACCTACTTTTTCACATAATGCTCGCGCATCTATATCAGAAAACACCATCTCGCCCTTTCGTAAAAAAGCTGCAACACCACAAAGCACGTAAGCTTGTATTGTTTGTTTAGATTTAGTCTTCTCGGGCAACCTTGCAGCAATGATGTCAATTGAGTCTTTATCAATTGCGAAAACGTGCTCCAGTTCTTCTCGTATTATTTGGTTCTTTTTCATCCAAGCCGTAGCTTTGGTAGAAATTCCATCGCCGGTCAACGAGCCGTTTTTTTTGGTCTTCATTATCGTCGTCTCTTGTTTTTTGCAAAGGTGTGGTTTCTCCAAACACCATCATCGCAGATGCAATTGCTCGTTTACGACCTTCTGGAGCAAGTGGTGTTAATATGCCGACAAGTTTTGGAACTGCGACTGCAACTGTTTTTGAAATTGAGTCTTCAGTGCTCATAATTGTTTAGCTTTTGTATTGGTTTATTGTTTAACGGAGAACCCAATGAATCAAAAACAGCCGAAACAACATGGCATTTTGAAGCCCAGATTTTCATGCTGATTAGCTGAATACATTCAATTCCAAGCCGAGTCGATAAATTTCAGACACGGATTGCACGAATTAACATGAATTGAATTCGCGAAAATTCGTGTCAAAGCCCCGTTTAATTTTCCTTCATTTCGCGCGGAAAACTTTTAATCCTTGGGCGGGATTCGTTGGATCGTGAATCGTTGAATTGTTAAATCGTGAAATCGGTTCATGAATCCCGCCGATGCAACAATGCAACGCTTTAACCATTCACGGATTTAGGAATGCTGAACCGGAAGGTTGCGCCCTCGCCGGGCTGGCTTTGGACGGAAATCCTGCCGCCATGGCCTTCGATGATCTGTTTGAATATCGCCAGTCCCAAGCCGAAACCGGCACGGAGCGGGTCGGCATCGGTCTCGTGCTTGTCAAAAATGGATTCCAACCGTTCCGGAGCGATGCCGGCGCCGTTGTCCTGAACCCAACATTCCATGCCCGCCGCATTTGCTTCAGCACCGATTTCAATGTCACCGCCGGGCGCGAACTTGATCGCATTGCCCACGATATTCTGCAGGGCGCGGGCCATCAAAGCCGCGTCGGCATTGACCGTCAGATGGCGCGGCACCAGGTTGCGGATTTTTATCTGCGCGGCCGCCGCGACCGGTTGCAAGTCCTGGACGAGTTGCTGGACGAGCGGCCAAAGGTCAATTTCCCGGCGGACCAGGTTCAACCCGTCAGGGGTTTTCTGGTTTCGTTCTTCCTGCAAAATGCGCTGGACCAATTCTTCGATCCGCTGGACGTTTCGTTGCAAGGCGTGGGAGCATTTCCGCCAGTTCACGCGAGTTCGGATCCAACTCCTCGGAGAGCACGGTGGCGATGAGGCTGATGGCGTTCAAGGGCGTCCGCACATCGTGGGCGACAAAGGCGAGATGTTCTTCGCGCTGCCGCTGGAGTTCACCGGCCTGCTCGCGGGCAAAGATGTCCACCGCCCCCGCGACGGCATCGTCAATGATGTGGTTGACCACACGACATTCGTCCGCCGTCAGTTGCAAGCCGGCCTGTTCCGCCACCTCCAGCACCGCACCCCGGAGAATGTTGTATTCCACGACCACCTCCTTGATGTTGAAACCGGCGGCCAGCCGCTGGACGCCGTGTTCGAGCGGACTTCCCAGCCCGGACGTTCCGACCACGGCGGATTCGTTGTGGCTGGCGATGGCCGTGATCATCTCGTCCAGAAATTGAGGAATGTGATCGCGCAAGGTCGAGGCATCCAAACCCGCCGCCCCCGCCAGTTCGCCCACCACGGCTTTCCAGCGGGACACCACGGTATCTTTTTGTTCGCGCAGCACCGGCGGCCAAGGCGGCCAATTTAGGGTTCATAGGAGAAAATCCAGCTTCGCATGATAACAGGCAGGAGGGGCTTTGCTACTTTGTTTTTGGCAATCTGGAATTAATCCATAAAGGGATTAATCCTGAACACGCCCATTTCCAAACCGTGTCGAGAAGAATCCGTGTCCATCTGTGGCCAGATTTTTTTGTTCACCTCGATAAGTGGCTGAAATTTTCTAAATTGTCCTGAATGTCGTTCAAACCTTTGGTCATTGCCGGACGCGAGTCTGGCTCGCGATTGATTCTCGGCACGTGAAATTTTCACCCCAAACACCGGCAAGGCCGGCTGACCGGAAAATCTTAATGATTTCTTATACAAACGTCACGGGTCTTAATTAGCGCGGCGGGTGATACGCGACCATGCTGTCCCCATGAACGGATTCAATGTTTGCAACTCGCGGCCTGCTTCGGCGCAATATCACAGACAGCTGGGCTCGGCAATGACTTGTACGTTTGACATCTTTAAAACGAAACCTATGAATGATCTTATTTACATCGCTGTCATCGCACTGTTTTTTGTGGCGGGCGAACTTTATGCCTGCTGGTGCGAAAAACTCTAACGATTTATGGAAACCATCATCGTCAGTCTCATTGCCCTTGCGTTGTTCGCCTATCTGTTCATTGCGATGGTTCATCCTGAAAATTTTAACAACTGTCTATGAATACTTCCGGCTGGCTGCAACTCGCCCTTTTCGTCGCCGCCCTCGTGGTGATCACCAAACCGATGGGGGTTTATCTCGTGCAGGTGCTTGATCCCAAGGGCAAAACCTGGCTTGACCCGTTGCTGCGTCCACTTGAACGCGTCACCTACCGCGTCATGGGCGTGCGCGCGGATCAGGAGCAGACCTGGCTGCAATACACCTGGGCCATGCTGTTGTTCAGCCTGGTGAGCTGCGTGTTCACTTATGCGATCCTGCGACTGCAAAATTTCCTGCCGCTCAACCCGCAGGGACTCGGCTCGCTTTCGCCCCATCTCGCCTTCAACACCGCCGTCAGCTTCACCACGAACACCAACTGGCAGAGTTACGGCGGCGAGTCCACGATGTCCTATTTCTCCCAGATGATCGCGCTGACGATCCACAATTTCGCCTCCGCGGCCACCGGCATAGGCATCGCAGCGGCGCTGGTGCGCGGCCTCGCGCGGCATTCGACCAAGCTGCTCGGCAATTTCTGGGTGGACCTGGTGCGTTCCACGTATTACCTGCTGCTGCCGATCTGCGTGATCTTCTCGGTCGTGCTCGTGTCGCAAGGGATGATTCAAAATTTCAAACCCTACAACAAAGGCCCAACTCGTCGAGTCGTATAAAATTTCCGTGGCCAAAATGGACGACAAAGGCCAGCCCGTCCTCGACAAGGACAGCAAGCCAGTGATGGAAGAACAAACCGTCGAGGAGCAAACCATCGTGCAAGGGCCGATGGCCTCGCAGGTCGCGATCAAGATGCTCGGCACGAACGGCGGTGGTTACACCAATGCCAATGCCGCGCATCCGTTCGAAAATCCCACGCCGCTCTCCAACTTTCTGCAAATGCTTTCCATTTTCGCCATCGGCAGCGGCCTGACCTACTACCTGGGTCGCATGACCAAAAATCAGGGACACGGCTGGGCCGTCTGGAGCACGATGATGGTGTTGTTCCTGGTCGGCACGCTGGTCGTGTGGCACTATGAAGCGGCGGGCAATCCGATTCACCAGCAACTCGGTATCGCCATGGCGGATGGCAACATGGAAGGCAAGGAAGTCCGCTTCGGCATTTTTAATTCCGCGTTGTTTGCCACGATCACCACGGACGCGTCGTGCGGTGCGGTCAATGCCATGCACGATTCCTTCACCGCGCTAGGCGGGCTGGTGCCACTGTTCAACATCCAGCTCGGTGAAATCATTTTCGGCGGCGTGGGCGCGGGGCTTTACGGAATGCTGGTGTTCGTCATCCTCGCCGTATTCATCGCGGGGCTGATGGTTGGTCGCACGCCGGAATATCTCGGTAAAAAAATCAACGCCTTCGACGTGAAGATGGCGATGCTCACGCTCCTGATCTTATGCCTGACCATCCTTGGCTTCTCGGCCTGGGCGGCGGTGAGCCAGTGGGGTCTGGCGGGGTTGAACAATTCCGGTCCGCACGGCTTGAGCGAGATCCTCTATGCTTACAGTTCCGCCACGGGCAACAACGGCAGCGCTTTCGCCGGCCTAACCGCCAATACGCCCTGGTATAACACCACGCTTGGCATCGCCATGCTCTTCGGCCGTTTCCTGATGATCATTCCCATCATGGCGCTGGCCGGGTCGCTCGCGCAGAAAAAGCTGGTGCCAGCGAGCGCGGGCACGTTCCCGGTGTCCGGCGGCACCTTCATCTTTTATTGATCGGCACGATCCTGCTGGTCGGCGCGTTGAACTTCCTGCCGGTGCTGGCGCTCGGCCCGATTGTCGAACACTTCCTGATGCTTCAGGGAAAATTATTTAATCGTCAACAAAAGGAACTGGCCTTATGAAATTTCATTCCCAATTCAAGACGACTTTTCCCAATCCCATCGGGATTGAGCCCTCCAGCCCAGGGTTGCGAGGCACGAGCTACCCTGGGATCAAACGTGGGGATAAAACAACCCCAACGGGGTTGCGGCCGGTTTCCCACAGACGAAACCACAACCCCGTTGGGGTTGAAAACTCTGTGCTGACATTGACCCAGGGTAGCTCGTCCCTCGCAACCCTGGGCTTTGAGCCGGAATCCCTTTGGGATTCACCGGATGTTGCCGCGCTCCGTTTCGCCGGAAGACTGGCTAACAATTCTCCAAAAACTTTATGACTCACAAAGCACCTTCACTTTTCGATTGGAAAATCGCCGGCCCGGCGGTGGGCGATGCCTTTAAAAGCTCGATCCGCGCCTGATGATCAAGAACCCCGTGATGTTCGTCACGCTCGTCGGCGCGGTGCTGACCACGGTTGGCATCTTTACGGCGACGGCGGATCGTAGTTTCATCGCGCAGCTCGCAGTCTGGCTCTGGTTCACCGTTTTGTTCGCCAACTTCGCAGAAGCGATCGCAGAAGGCCGCGGCAAAGCGCAGGCGCAGGCATTGCGTGGCACGCGCGTGAATACTGTCGCCCGTCGCGTGGGTAAAAACGGCGAGGTTGAAGAAGTCAGCGCCACTAATCTTCGCAAAGGGGATGTCGTCGTCGTGCGAGCTAATGAAGTCATCGCGGCTGATGGCGATGTGATTGAAGGCGCGGCGACGGTGGACGAATCGGCCATCACCGGCGAATCCGCACCGGTCATCCACGAAAGCGGCGGCGACCGCAGCGCCGTCACCGGCGGCACGCGGGTGCTCTCGGACGAAATTAAAATCCGCATTTCAATCAATCCCGGCGAAGGTTTCCTCGACCGCATGATCTCCCTGGTCGAAGGCGCGTCGCGCCAGAAAACACCCAATGAAATCGCGCTCACCATTTACTCTCTGCACTCACACTGATTTTCCTGCTCGTCTGCGTGACGTTGAAACCGTTCGGCATTTATTCCGCCACTGTGTTCTCCGTGCCGGTGTTGATCGCGCTGCTCGTCTGCTTGATCCCGACCACGATTGGCGGTTTGCTGAGCGCCATCGGCATCGCGGGCATGGATCGTTTGCTGCAACATAATGTCCTCGCGATGAGCGGTCGTGCGGTCGAAGCTTCCGGCGATGTGGACGTGCTGCTGCTCGACAAGACCGGCACCATCACGCTCGGCAACCGCATGGCGACGGAATTTATCCCCGCTCGGGAATCGCCGTTGAAAAACTGGCCGACGCCGCGCAGCTCGCATCGCTTGCCGACGAAACGCCCGAAGGCCGCAGCATCGCTGTGCTTGCAAAAGAAAAATTTAATCTGCGCGGCCGCGAAGTCGCCACGGCCCAGGCGCAATTCGTCCCGTTCACCGCGCAGACGCGCATGAGCGGCGTGGATTTTTATGAAGGGAGCGCGCCCCGCCCCGGGCGCAGCCGACGACGCCCTCGTCGTCGGCATCGGCGGAACGGGTTTGACGAGGGCGTCGAACCCGACGCGCGAGGGCGCGCGTGCTCCCATCCGCTCCATCCGCAAAGGCGCGGCGGAGTCCATCAAGATTCACGTTGACCGGCTCGGCGGACAATTTCCCGAAACCGTGAACCGCCTCGTGGAAAATGTCGCGCGTTCCGGCGGCACGCCGCTCGTCGTCGCGGATGGGCGTGAGATTCTCGGTGTCATCCATTTGAAAGACGTGGTCAAGGGCGGCATCAAGGAACGGTTCGCGCAGTTGCGCAAGATGGGCATCCGCACCGTGATGATCACCGGCGACAACCGGCTCACTGCCACCGCCATCGCCGCCGAGGCGGGCGTGGATGATTTTCTGGCCGAGGCCACGCCCGAAGACAAGCTCGCACTCATCCGCAAGGAACAAGCAGGCGGGCGCATGGTGGCGATGATCGGCGACGGCACCAATGACGCGCCTGCATTGGCTCAAGCCGATGTCGGCGTGGCGATGAACACCGGCACGCAGGCCGCCAAGGAAGCGGGCAACATGGTGGACCTCGACTCGAATCCGACCAAGCTCATTGAAATCATTGAGATCGGAAAACAACTGCTCATCACACGCGGCTCGCTGACCACGTTTAGCATTGCGAACGACGTGGCGAAATATTTTGCCATCATACCCGCGATGTTGATGGTTACGTTCCCAGCCATCGTGCCGCTCAATGTCATGCACCTGCATAGTCCGAACAGTGCGATCTTGAGCGCGATCATTTTCAACGCCCTCATCATCGTCGCGTTTGATTCCGCTCGCGTTGCGCGGCGTGAAGTTCAAGCCGGTTGGCGCGCTCGCCATCTTGCAGCGCAACCTGCTCATCTACGGACTGGGCGGTATATCATCCCCGTTCGCCGGCATCAAGGCCATTGATCTGCTCATCACCGCCCATCAAACTTGTTTAACAATGAAAGCAACGCGTCAACAATTTCCGGGAGCGCGCCCGCCCCGGGCGCAGCCAAGGACGCCCCGTCGTTGGCATGGGCGCGTGGCAGCCTCAAGAGTTTTTTTCAACCCGCGTCGCGCGCAGTGTTCGGCGCGAGGGCGCGCCGAACCGCAGCCGGGGCGGCTGCGCTCCCGAAGCAAAATTTTAATCTGAAAATTTATGAAAAATCTATTCTCTGAATTTCGCGCCGCATTGATGGTCACGCTGGTTTTCGCGGTCGTCTGTTGCGAACTTTATCCGCTGGTCGTATTCGGCATCTCGCAAGTCCTGTTTCACGACAAGGCCAACGGCAGTCTGATTGTGGACAAGGACGGGACGATTCACGGTTCGCGATTGCTCGGCAGCAGTTCACCGCCGACAAGTATTTCCACCCGCGCCCCTCGGCCGCCGGCAACGGCTACGATGCCGCCAGTTCCAGCGGCAGCAATCTTGGCCCGACCTCGCAGAAATTGAATGACACCATCAAAGATCGTGTCACTGCTTACCGTGCGGAAAATGGTTTGAACGAAAGCAGTGCCGTGCCTGCCGATGCCGTCACCGCTTCGGCAAGCGGCCTCGACCCGCACATCAGCTTGCGCAACGCCGCACTCCAAGTGGCGCGCGTCGCCAAGGCGCGCCAGGTGAGCGAAGAGCAAATTCGTGAACTCATCCGCGCCAATACGGATGCCAGCGACCTTGGATTTCTTGGCGAACCGGGCGTGAATGTTCTCGAACTCAATCTTGCATTGGACGCCCTGACCGCAAAATAAAAATGGTCATGGCGAATCGCACGGATGCGCCGCCAGCCAGCCACCCTCATGGACTCGGAATTTATCAATCTGCTGAAAGTGGTGGCCTATTTGATCTTGGGCACCATCAGCATCGTCCTGCTTGCCGGCTGGGCGCTGAAACGATTCCGGCCACCTAAATAATGGCGCGCAACCAAATGGTTTTTAAGCTGAATTTCGCATCCGATTCATTAACTGCATTTGTGAACGACGGCGAGCGACCCAATCCTGACGCGCTGCTCGCGGCCATCCAGAGTGATGCCGCACGCAAAAAGCGCGGCCGGCTGAAAGTGTTTCTCGGCATGTGTCCGGGGGTTGGTAAAACTTTTGCCATGCTCGAGGCGGCGCAACGCGAGTTGAAGAACGGGCGTGACCTCGTCGTTGGTTACGTGGAAACGCATGGCCGCAAGGAGACGGATGCGCTGACCAGCGGGTTGCCGCTCATTCCCCGGAGCGTTTCCGAACATCGCGGCCTCACGCTCACGGAAATGGATCTGGACGCCGTGCTGGCGCGGCATCCGCAACTCGCCCTCGTGGACGAACTCGCGCATACGAACGCCCCCGGCGCGCGCCACCCCAAACGCTGGCAGGATGTGAACGAACTGCTGGACGCGGGCATTGATGTGTTCACCACGTTGAACGTCCAGCATCTCGAAAGCCGCGCCGACACGGTGCGCCAGATCACCGGCACGGAAATCCGCGAGACTGTTCCCGACAGCCTGCTCGACGCCGCCGAACTGGAACTGGTGGATTTGCCGCCCGCCGAAACTCGTCACGCGCCTGCAGCAGGGAAAAGTTTATCTGCCTGAACGCGCCGCCAGCGCCGCGCAGAATTTTTTCCGTGAGGCCAACCTCACCGCGTTGCGCGAACTCTCGCTGCGGCTCGTGGCCGACCATGTGGGCGTGGGCACGCAGGAATTTCACCGCATCCAGGCCGGCGCGGGTGCGTGGGAAAACGAGCCATCGCCTCATGGTCGCCGTCAGCGCCAGCCCGCTTTCCGAATCGCTCATCCGCTGGGCCCGGCGCATGGCCGACAGTTTGCAATGCCCATGGCTGGCGGTTCACGTCGAAAATTCATGCGCGCTCGACGAGGCCGCGCAGTTGCGCCTGGAAAAAAACCTCGCGCCTCGCCCGTACCCTCGGCGCGGAGGTGATTGACACGGCGGATGAAAATCTTGCGCGCGGCCTGTTGCGAATCGCACAGCAAAGCAATGTTTCGCAGATCATCCTCGCAAACCTGCGGCGGCAAATCTGCTGGAATGGTTTCGGGCCGGGAAATTACTGCGCCAGCTCACCCGCGACAGCGGCGACATTGATCTGCAGGTCGTGCGCGCGGAAAAAAGCGGCGCTCCAACCGCTCCCGCCCCGCTGGCGCTGGCGTCCCATCTCGAACTGGAGACAATACGGCGTTGCCGCCGTCACGCTGGCGATGGTCGGTCTGCTGAATGTGCTGCTTGCGCAGTTCACCGGGCCGCGTGTGCCGGGCTTTATTTTTCTGCTCGCCGTCGTGCTGCTGGCGCTGTTTCTCGGACGCGGGCCGGTGCTGTTCGCGGGCGCGCAAGCGCGCTGGCATGGAATTATTTTTTTCTGCCACCAAGATTCACGTTCATCATCACCAGCACCGAGGACGGGGTTTTGTTCGGACTTTATTTTGTCGTCGCCATTGTCCTCGGCCAGTTGGTCGCCCGCATTCGCGCGCAGGAACTTGCCGAAAGACAGCGCGAGAAACGCGCGACGGCGCTCTATCAATTGACCCGCGAACTCGCACAGGTCGGCACACGCGACGAAATTGTCTGGCGGCTTGTGGCCGAGGTGGACCGAGTTTTTCAGGCCAGCACGCCGTCGTGCTGCCGGGGAAAAATTCCCTTGCCACGCATCCCGACAGTTCGCTCGCGCTGACAGACAAGGAATTGCAAGTTGCCGAATGGTCGTTTCTGAACCGGCAGGCGGCGGGAAAATTCACGGACAATCTGCCGGGCGCGGAGTCGTTGCATCTGCCGATGATGACTGAACGCGCCGTGGTCGGTGTCTTGTCCGTGAAGCTGCCGGAAAAATCCCTGTCCATGGCGCGACGCGACTTGCTGGAAGCCTACGCACGACAGGCGGGGCTCGTTCTGGACCGGGTCGCCCTGCGTGCGGCGGGCGAGCAAAGCAAGCTCGTCGCCGAATCCGAACGCTTGAGCAACGCGTTATTGAACTCCATTTCCCATGAACTGCGCACGCCGCTCGCCGCGATCACCAGCGCGGCCAGCGCCATGTCGGAGGCGAAAAACATGGACGCGGAATTCGACCGCCGGATGGCGGCGGAAATTCAGGAAGCGTCGGCGCGATTGAACCGGCTCGTCGGCAATCTGCTCGATGTGACGCGGCTGGATTCCGGCCACGTCCGACCGAAGCTGGACTGGTGCGACGTCGGTGATCTGGTGCAAACCACCGTTCGTTCGCTGGAGCGTGAAATGGCCGGGCGCGAGGTGCGCGTTGAAGTGGCGGAAGCCATTCCGCTGGTGCGGCTGGATTTCACGCTGATGCAACAGGCGCTCTCGAATCTGCTGTTGAACGCCGTCGTCCACACGCCGCCGGGCGCGCCGATCTGGCTGCAGGCGCGGCAGGAACAAAACTCGCTCATGTTGAATGTATCGGACAGCGGACCGGGGTTGCCGCCGGAACTGCTGCCGCGTATCTTTGAAAAATTTTTCCGCGCACCGGATGCGCCCGCCGGTGGCAGCGGTTTGGGGCTGGCCATCGTGAAAGGATTTGTCGAAGCTCACGGCGGGCAGATCACCGCCGCGAACCGCCCGGGCGGCGGCGCGGTTTTCACCATCCGGATTCCGCAGACGGAAAAACCTCCGGCCGACGATATCGTAAAATGAACCTGAAAATATCTTGTAGTACGGCGGGAAGCAAAGCGCCACGCCGCTTTCGCGCGGCAACAGGCTTTCAAATTTTGTGCGTCAAACAGCGTCCGAAAGCGGTGTCGCCGCTGTACTCTGCCACCGCAGTCCTAGATGTTTCATGAACCCAGCCGCCACCAAACCTTCGACCGTCGTGCTCGTCATTGATGACGAGCCGCAGATCCGCCGCCTGCTGCGCGTGACACTGGAGGCGAATGGCTACGAAGTGTTTGACGCCACCACCGGGCAGGAAGGAATTGTACAGGCCGCGCAGTGCCGGCCCGAAATCATTTTGCTCGACCTCGGCCTGCCGGATTTGGAAGGTGTGGAAGTTTTAAAACGCATCCGGGAATGGAGCCGTGTGCCAGTGATCATCTTGAGTGTGCGCGACCGGGAGAACGACAAAATCGCCGCGCTGGACGCCGGTGCGGACGACTTTGTCACGAAACCGTTCAGCAGCGGCGAACTGCTGGCGCGATTGAGAACCACGTTGCGCCGTAGCCAGCCACAACCGGCGGAAGCAATCTTCCGCACCGGCAATCTGGAAATTGACCTGGCCAATCGCCTGGTCAAAAAAAAGGGTGCGGAAGTAAAACTGACCCCGACTGAATACGCGTTGCTACGACTGTTGGTCGCCCATGCCGGAAAAGTTCTGACCCACCGCCAGCTGCTTACTGAAGTTTGGGGGCCGAATGCCATCGAGCAAACGCAATATCTTCGCGTTCATGTCGCGCACCTGCGCGAGAAACTCGAGCAGGATGCCAGCCGCCCGGAGTTCATAGTTACAGAATCCGGCGTGGGTTATCGTTTTATAAAGCCGGATGAAAATGATTATTGAGGTTCGCGTAATTGAGTCGTGGAGCGCGGCGTTCACGTCGCTTGAATGCCCCAAGTTGAAAGGCTCATAAAACTCCCGGCCTGCTGGTGTTTTCACACTGAAGCGGCGTGAACGCCGCGCTCCGCTCGCGCCAGAATTAAGTCAGTGTATTTTGCGAGCGTCAATAGGATCAAAATAGCACCGCGATGATTGGTTAATTCAATTTGCTTAATTCCAATCGCAGTCGGGTTCCCGCCTCGACAACCGGCCAGAATTTTCTAAATTGTCCTGAATGTCGTTCAAACCTTTGGTCATTGCCGGACGCGAGTTCCGTTCGCGGCTGATTCTCGGCACGGGAAAATTTTCGTCGCCAGAAGCCATGCGCGATGCCCTTGCCGCCAGCGGCACGGAGATGGTCACCGTCGCCCTGCGCCGTGCGGACTTGAGCGGGAAGAAAGATCCGTTCGCGAACATCCTTGAATTCATTGACCCGAAAAAATATCTGCTCCTGCCCAATACCAGCGGCGCGATGAACGCCGAGGAAGCCGTCCGCCTCGCGCGCCTCGCCGTCGCCGCCGGGCTGCCGAAATGGGTGAAGCTGGAAATCCATCCTGATCCGCGTTATCTGCTGCCTGACCCGATTGAAACTTTTCGCGCGGCGGAAATTTTGGTGAAGGATGGTTTCACAGTGCTGCCCTACATCAACGCCGATCCGGTGCTGGCGAAACGCCTGCAGGAAGTCGGCTGCGCCACGGTGATGCCGCTCGGCTCGCCCATCGGCTCGAATCGCGGCATCCAGACGCGCGACCAGATCCGCATCATCATCGAACAGGCCACTGTGCCAGTGGTTGTGGACGCAGGCATCGGTGCACCGAGCCATGCGGCGGAGGCGATGGAACTCGGTGCGGACGCCGTGCTGGTGAACACCGCCATCGCCGTGGCGAACGATCCGAACCGCATGGGCATCGCGTTCAAGCTGGCCGTGGAAGCTGGGCGTAGTGCTTATGAAATCGGACTGGGCGAACAAAGCGAAACCGCAAGTGCGACGAGTCCGTTGACGGCTTTCTTAAATTAAGAACTTGCATGATTGCCATTGCCCAAAAGTTACGAAGTCTTCGTTTGTTCCAACGGCAAGACCGCGTCAACGCTTGGTGGCAAATCATATTGTGGTGGGAATTGCGGCGATTTGCTTTCAACCTTATTGTGGGTGCGACAGGAATTTTAACTTGCGCCCTTCTGTTATGCGAAGAGCTATTTGCAGAAAAGCAGTTTGGGGATGTTATTGGCGGTGGTGGCTCACCTCTATTGGCAATATTCGGTGTCTTGGCATACGGAATAACTGCAAATATTTGTTACACTGGTGGGTGGATTTGTGAATTATTTGCAAGGTATGTTTGGAAAGAACAGGCAGAGCATCTTGGTAAAATAGCCTTTTTCATGGGAATCTTTTTTTCGGTGATTCTCACACTGACGCCAGTCGTTGTTTATTTTTTGCTAATGCTTTTGCAAATATTGTGGCTAAAAAAATGAACTCAAAAAAATTATCCGCCTCACGTGCTCGACAGATTCTAACCGCCGCGCAAAAGGCCCGCGTGCTCGTCGTCGGCGACGTGATGCTTGACCAATTCATCTGGGGCGGCGTGTCGCGCATCTCGCCGGAAGCGCCGGTGCCGGTGGTGGATTTTTCGCGCGAGAGCTTCATGCCCGGCGGCGCGGCGAACGTCGCGCGCAACCTCATTTCCCTCGCCACGCCCACAGAATTGTTCGGCGCCATCGGCAATGACGATGCGGCAGGCAAGCTGTTAAAACTTCTTAGTGAACAACACATCGGCTGCACCGGCCTGGTGAAAAGTTCCGCGCGGCATACGAGCATCAAGACGCGCATCGTGGCGCACCAGCAACAGGTCGTGCGCATTGACCGTGAAACGCGCGGCCCGCTCGATGCCAGGACAACCGCGAAGTTGCTCGCCGAATTCAAAGCCAAACTCGCCAGGACCGATGCGGTCATTGTCGGCGATTACGGCAAGGGCGTGGTCACGCAGCCGTTGCTGAACGAAATCAAGTCCCTCTGCCGCGAGCGCGGCGTATGGTTGAGCCTCGATCCCAAGCCGGTGCATCACCTGAATTTGACGAACATTTCACTCATCACACCCAACCGCAAGGAGGCGTTTGAACTCGCGGATTTGCCGGACGAGACCAGGAATGTCAATCCGTTTGCGGATAAAAATCTGATGCTCGTCACGGAGCGGTTGCTGAAGGAATTAAATCCGGCATTGCTTCTGATTACGCTTGGCGAACTGGGAATGTTGTTGTGCCAGCGCGGGCAAAAGCCGTTTCACATTCCGACAGTGGCGCAGGAAGTGTTCGACGTTTCCGGCGCCGGCGACACCGTCATCGCCACGTTCACACTCGCGGTGGCGGCGGGCGCATCGCCGGTTGAAGCCGCGATCCTTTCCAATCATGCGGCTGGAATCGTGGTCGGCAAACGCGGCACGGCCGTCACCACGGCGGATGAACTGGTGAAAAGTTTTACAGCGCGTTAAATCGTTACATGGTTGAATCGTTGAATCGGACGAGACGATGCAACGATGCAACGATTCACAATTCACAAATGAAAATCACCCCCGAAACGATCCGCGCCATGAAAACGCGCGGCGAGAAGATCGCCTCGCTCACTGCGTATGATTATCCGATGACAAAACTGCTCGACGAAACGGGCGTTCCCCTGCTCCTTGTCGGTGATTCGCTGGGCATGGTGGTTTTGGGTTATCCCGACACGACGCATGTGACGATGGCGGAGATGGAGCATCACGTCCGCGCCGCCGCCCGCGCGAAGCCAAATGCACTGCTCGGCGGCGATCTGCCTTATCATAGTTATGAGACCGTAGAAACCGCCGTGGCGGATGCAAAACGCCTGGTGGCCGCCGGGGCGGAATTTATAAAGGCCGAGGGTGGTTTGGAAATCCTGCCACAGGTCAAGGCCATCATCGCGGCCGGCATTCCATTCTGCGGTCATTTAGGAATGCTGCCGCAGCATGTCCTCGAAGAAGGCGGCTATCACATCAAAGGCAAACTGGAAGTGGAGCACCAGAAGCTGCTCAATGATGCCAAGGCTTTGGCGGAGGCCGGCGCATTTGCCATTGTGCTGGAACTGGTGACGCCGCCGGTCGCAAAAGAAATTTCACAGAGTATTTCAATCCCCACCATCGGCATCGGCAGCGGACCGGATTGCGACGGACAGATTTTGGTGACGCCGGACTTGACCGGGAGTTTTCCGTGGTTCACGCCACGTTTTGTGAAGCCGCTGGCGAACTGTGCGGGGGAAATTAAATCCGCCGTGGCCGCTTGGAGAAAATCCATCTGACTCTCGGCGAAAACTTTTAACAGGTACGGGTGTTCAATCAGTTCAATTTGAAATGGAACTGGAATTATTAATCGAATCGGCGGGTGGCAAAGGTGCGAGTGACCTCCATCTGGAAGCCGGCATGCCGGCGGCGCTGCGACTGCGCGGCACCTTGCACATCGAAGGCGAACCGGTTCCTGCACCGATACTTTTGGCGACGGCCCGCCGGCTGGTGGGCGAGCCGCAATGGCCGGTTTTTCTGGAACGACGTTCCTATGACCTGTCGCGGACGATTCGCGGCGTGCGTTGCCGGATCAATATCATGCAGACCGCGCGTGGTGTCGGTATGGCCATCCGGCTGCTCGGTTCGTTCCAAGCGACCTTGGAAAAACTCAACCTGCATCCCGATCTCAAGAAACTTGTCAAAAATACGCACGGCTTGATTCTGGTGAGCGGCCCGACCGGCAGCGGCAAATCCTCGACACTGGCGGCATTGATCCAGGAAATCAATCTCACCGAGGCGCGGCATATCGTCACGGTGGAAAGCCCCATCGAATATACGTTCCGCCCGAACCGTTCTTATATCCGCCAACGTGAAGTCGGGCGCGACACGCCAAGTTTTGAGCAGGCATTGCTCGATGCGTTGCGCGAAGATCCGGACGTGTTGATGGTCGGCGAAATGCGCGATCCAGAAACCATGCGCCTCACCTTGAGCGCCTCAGAGACCGGACATCTGGTGCTGGCCACGGTTCATTCTTCAACCTGCGCCGAGGCGTTGCAGCGCGTCGTGTCGGCGTTCCCGGCGGAGATCCAGAACAGCGTCTGCGCCCAACTGGCCGACTGCCTCGTCGCGGTGGTTTCGCAACGCCTGGGGTTCCGCCGCGACCTGAACATCCGCGTGCCAGAATGTGAAATCCTCATGGCCACGCACGCGGTGAGGAATTTCATCCGCAACCGCGATTTCTTCAAAATTATTTCCGCCATCGAGACTGGGGCTGAACATGGCATGTGGTCGTTTCCGCGCTATGCCAAATGGCTGGAAGGCCGCACAAATTTGTTCGTTCCCAGCCAGAATACCGAACCGCCCGAAAGCGAACCTACAAATCCGTCACCTCTTTCGCCGATGGTTGCCCCACCCTTCACTCCGTCGGCTGCCGGCAAGGCAGCACCAGATCCACAACCGGCTTCCAGTGTGAGTCAACGCATTGAAATTGAACCGAGCGAAGGTGATTTCGGTAAAATTCTTAAAGAACCGTGATATGAGACACAGGCTTGGAAACATTTCTTTGCTTTGGATTCCAGCCTTGTTGATTCTCTTCTTGAGTGTTTCTGTGCATGGCCGGGAAACAAACACACTTTCATGGACGGAATTGATTCACCTTGGACAGTCGGAGTTAAAGTCTAACAACTGGGATGCGGCCGCAGGAAATTTTCGCGCAGCCGCTGCTATAAGACCGACAAATTCATATGCCTGCTTTGAATTGGGTTATTGCCTGGCAAAGCTTCATCAGTACAAGGAGGCCATCACAAATTTTGACCGAACGGTCTTCCTTGATCCGAAATATGGGGACGCGTATTTGTGGCTGGGTATCTGTCATTATTATCGAGGCGCCTATCAACGGTCGGTTGATTTCCTGCAATCATATGTTTCGCTGAACACGACAAATTCCTATGCCTACAACCAACTGGGCAAAAGCTTTAAGGGACTTCAGCGTTACGACGAAGCCATCAAGATGTTTCAACAAGCCATCTTGATCGAGCCGAAATATGTGGAGGCGCATTATGGGCTCGGCGATTGTTATTATAAAAAAAGGGCGTATCAACAAGCGGTTGATTCACTGCAACAATGTGTTTCCTTGGATACGACAAATTTTCATGGATATTGCCGGCTGGGTGCCAGCCAGTTTGAATTACATCGTTTTGAGGAGGCGGCGGATTCGTTTCAGAAGGCAATCCAGCTCAAACCCGATGACTTTTACGTCAATTATAAACGCGCCGAAAGCTTGATGGAAATTGGGCGATTTGCAGAAGCGACAGTCAATTCCGAAAAGGCGTATGAAATCAACAAAGGCGACACGCTCACGCGATTGCAACTTTTGTCGTGTTATCTAATAACATTACAATATAAAAATGCCGCCAAACTTGTGCCGATCTTTTTTATCATCGGTGGCGGCTTGCTCATGCTGAGTTACGGAATTGGATTGGCGGTTCTTCTGAAATTTAGTTTCATGCTCCGACCTAACTTGTTTCCCGGACTGGGCTTCTCTCTCGCGTGGGTGGTGATTTTTTTTGAAGGTCAGCTTGCCTTCATCGTTCCCTTGGGGTTGTTTACGATGATCAACATGGCCCAAAACACACTCTTGGCCATGACCTTGTCCGGCATTCCGGTGATTGTTGCAGCGGTCGTGGGATTTTCACGCCAGTCTTGGGGCAAGTCATTTGCGTGGCCGTTGCGGTTGGGGACTGGAAAAGTCATTTTGCTTTCGTTGGGCTTCTGGATCTTGATCTCTTTGTTCAATTCCGGATATGTAGGACTGTTAACTTGGATCACCGGCAAGCCGGTGATGCAGGAGACGATGCCGCTGATCAAAGAGGCATTGGCCGCCAATCCGTTAATGGCCATTTTGGCCATCGTCATCGTTGGCCCGATGGTCGAGGAAATTTTATTTCGTGGCCTGATTTATGGAGCCTTGCAACGACGCCTGCGGGTAACTGGAACTATCCTGGCCAGTTCATTATTATTTGCCCTGGTTCATCTTCAAGTAATCGGGTTCATTCCACTTTTTTGCTTTGGACTCTTGCTCGGATGGTGTCGTTGGAAGACTGAATCCGTCGGTCTTTCCATGCTCATTCACGGCCTAAATAACGGTTTTTCCGTGGTGTTGGTCAAATACTTTGAAAATGGTTCCTGAATTTTCTGTTGCTCCGCACAACATTTCAGCAATGTGCGTGTTGATATTTTAGATGAAAACTTTGATCGCCCTTTTACTTTTACTGGCGGTGGCCAGCGGTTGTATCACCAAATCCAAGGCCAGAGCCGATGCGCGCGCCGCTTATGTGGCCGGCCAGCGGGATGCGTTCGCCAGCATCGCCGCCGCCCAGAACACCAACATTAAGGTCAACGGCCCGGTGCAAAACCCGAACGTGCCATGGGTGGAAGGAATGACGCTCGCGCAGGCCATTGCCACGGCGAATTACACCGGCCGTGGTCAGCCCGAGGAAATCATCCTATTGCGCCGTGGAGAAAGCGCCACGATTGCCCCGCGCGATTTGCTCAATGGCCACGACATTCCGTTGGAACCGGGCGATGCCATCACGTTGCACTGAAATTCCGAAAACAACCAACATTCAACGTTCAATGTAATATTGGATGTTAGGCGTTGAATGTTTTCCCCTCCATTTTTTATTTTCTACTTGGACAGTCTTTGTCCGACCCCTCCTGTCAGAATGTTGCGCATGAAAGGTTCAATTATGACAACGAACAACGCAACCAACGAACAACTCGAACTCGGTTTTAACGGACCGCCGTTGAAAATCGCCTCGGTCAAACGCGAAGGCCGCATCGCCCGCACCAACTGGTGGTTCGCCAAGATGCGCGAGGCCGTGGAAGGTGCGATGGACTGGCAGACCGCCAATGAACCGCGCCCGCAACAGATCTGGATGCCCGGCGCGAACCGCGAAGTAAAGATTTGAGCTTCCCAAATCCGCGTGCCTGCGCGGTTTCACCAGCGCGCCGGTTATTTCCCCACAACAGGATAACCGGCGCGCACAAATTCACGGATGACGGCCATCTCGATCTCGCCATGGATGGTGTGGACTTTAGCAAATTCGCGCCATTCGACGTTCAAGCCGGCGGTTTTGAGCGGCAGGATCTGCGGACGCGTCCGTTCGATGGGGATCACCGGATCACTGGTGCCATGAGTCATCAGCAGGCGCTGCTGCCGCGCGACCAGCGACAGTTGCTGGATGGTTTTCTCGAGTTCAAAAACCCAGCCGCTGATGCCGACGATCCCCGCGAGCCGGTGCGGATAACGCAAGCCGACATCAATGGACATGAGACAGCCCTGGGAGAAACCGCCGAGCGTGATTTGCTCCGGTGGAAAATTCATTGTGCGCAAATCGTCGAGCAGTTTAAAGAGCATTTGCCGGCTGCGCGTTATGCCGGGCGCGATGTCATCGGGATAATCAAACCAGGAATAGCCGCCATAGTATTCATCGGGCGCATTGACGAGCAGGCAGTTCAGCCAGGGCAGGCGCAACGCCTCCGGCCACCAGCGATAACCTTCGATGCTGTCGCCCAAGCCATGCAACATCACCATCAGACGGCGGGAATCCTTGTCAGCGGCGGGAATCAATTCTGTGTGCAGCATAAAAATGTTTTATAATGTGTCACGTCCGCCCTCACCCTGACCCTCTCCCCCGAGGAGAGGGAACAGCCACGACCGATTCTCGTAAATCTAGCACGCTTGGCTCCAATCCAGCGCTGGGAGCGTTTCTCCCTCTCCGCTGGGGAGAGGGCCGGGGTGAGGGGAAAGCAAACATCCAATTCCTCACTTCGTTGAAGCCCGCAGCCGTTCCGCCTCCGCGTCCAGCCACGCGGTCAACTCCTTGCAGTCGGCGTCCGTGAGCCGCGCATCGGCGTGAAGCAACGTGTATTTCTTGGGCGGCATTTCGCGGTAATCAATCTCCTCGCTCATGCGATCCAGCCGTTTGGCCGCGCGCGTGGGATTGTCCGCCGGCCAGTCCGACAAATTCAGGTGTTCTCGGCCATCAATGACGTCCTTGACGACCAGCCATGAGGCCGGCGCGATGCGGCTATACCAAGGCCACTTCGTTTCGTTGGAATGACAATCGTAACACGCCGCGCGCAGCAAGGCGGCGACATGCGGCGGCACGTTGGTGGCCACGAAATCCTGCACGACCGGTGGATTAGTGCGCGCCGGATTGGTAAACTGCAACAATGTGAATACCACCAGCAGCGTGCATAAAATCCATTTTAAGATTTTCTTCATCCAGATGAGAAGCGTCAGCATGAGGAAAAGTTCCCGTGAAATGCAACCTTGAATTGATTTGCGCACTTCACCCATTGCCAATGGTCCCGAATTCGATTAAAAGCTCATGTGCAATTAACTTGCCGCTTGAATGCTTTCTTAAGGAAATTAGCGGAGCCAAGCATCATGGTTTCATACTTCAGTAACGGATTTTATCCGGTTTGTTCTTCCAAGCTTTGAAAACTTCCAACGCCTCAAGATGAAGCAGTTGTTTCATGGGGATGCTGCGCTTGGAAAGTGGCTGCGCCACTTCGCGATAGATCAAGTCATCATCAAAATCAATCTTCGCCGCATCCTTGCGCGTGTTGGCGTAATAGACTTTTTGGAAACGCGCCCAGTAAATCGCAGAAAGACACATCGGGCACGGTTCGCAACTGGTGTAAAGCTCGCAGTCATCGAGCTGAAACGTTTTCAGTTTTTTGCAAGCGGCGCGGATGGCTGTGACTTCTGCGTGGGCCGTGGGATCATCGGTGGAGGTGACCTGGTTCCAGCCGCGCCCGACAATTTTCCCTTTGCGCACCACGACCGCGCCAAACGGTCCGCCGCAGTTGGCTTTCATCTTGGCAAGCGAAAGCCGGATGGCCGCCCGCATGAATTGCTCCTTCATAAAGACAGGATTAACAGAATTCACAGAATTAGAAAAAGAGAATTCTGTCAACTCTGTCGAAAGCTTTTTCCAAATAACAAGCGCAAGCTGTTCATCACGACCACCACGGTGCTGCCTTCGTGACCGACTACGCCGAGCGTCAGCGGGATCTTTCCGAACATCGCGAAACTGACGAGCACCACGACGGTGCCAAGTGAGATGAACAGGTTTTGTTTGATGACCCGTTGCGCGCGCTGGCTCAGGCGGAAGGCGGCCAGGAAATTCTCCAGCCGGTCATGCATCAAGACCACATCGGCCTGCTCCAGGGCCGCGTCAGAACCGCGCGCACCCATCGCCACGCCGATGTGCGCCGTGGCGAGACTGGGCGCGTCGTTCACACCGTCACCGATCATCGCGACCTTCTTCCCGTGCCCGCTCAATTCACGGATTGCGGCAACCTTGTCCTCCGGCTTCAATCCGGCGCGCACGTCGTCCAGTTTCAATTCGACCCGGAGATGTTTAGCAGCGGCTTTGTTATCGCCGGTCAGGACGACGGACCTCAAACCTTCATGACGCAGTTCTTCGATGACTTGCGCCGCTTGCGGGCGGATGTCATCGCGCAGGATGATTCGCCCCAGCAGTTTGCCCTCCGCGAGCCAGATCTCTGAAAAGCCCGCGACGGTGGCACCGCCCCTTGAGAAAACAAATTCCGGTCGGACCGGCTCGCGGCGTTCCGCGATGATCCATTCGCGACGGCCCAGCAGGCATTCCACCCCGGCGCGTCTCGCGCGCAGACCCTGGCCGGTGACCGATTCAAAAAGATCCAGCGCGAACGGTTCAAATCCCTGTTGCTTGCCATGGCGCGTAATGGCGCGGGCGAGCGGGTGCGTGGATAATTTTTCCAGCGAGTAAGCGAGTTGTGCGATTTCGCTTTCCCGACCGGGTGGAAAACTTTCGACTTTCTCAACGCGGAGTTCGCCGGTCGTGAGCGTGCCGGTCTTGTCGAGGCAGACGATGTTGACCTCCGCCAGTTTTTCCACCGCCGCGCCGCCGCGAAACAGAATGCCATGCCGCGCGCTCCACGCGATCGCCGCCAGCACCGCCGACGGAATGGACAGCACCAGCGCGCACGGCGACGAAACAACGAGCAGCGTCATGGTGCGGTAAAACGCGCTGTGAACTTCGGGCGTGGAAGTGAAGGCGGGATAATTCAATGCAAACCGCCAGACAAAAAACATTGTGAGCGACAGGCCGAGGGCGCCGTAAGTGTAGTAAGTACTGAACTTGTCAGCGAACTGCTGCGACGGCGCTTTCTGCTGCTGGGCTTCCTTGATGAGGGTGATGATTTTTTGCAGCGAGCTTTCGGCGGCGGGCTTGGTGACGATGACTTCGACGACGCCCCACAGATTGATCGTTCCAGCGAGCGCCGTATCGCCGATGGCTTTTCCCACGGGCGCGGCTTCGCCGGTGAGATTGGATTCATCGGCGGCAGTGGTGCCTTTGACGATTTCCGCATCCACGGGAAATTGCGCGCCCGGCTTGATGAGCAGTCGCACGCCCTTAAGAATTTTTTCAACGGGGACTTCCATTTCATTTCTATTCGCATCAATGGCAGTGGCCGTTTTCGGCGCATCGCGGAACAGGGAGCGGATCTCTTTTTGTGTCCGGCCGAGCGCATAATGTTCGAGCGCGCCGGAGAATGAAAACAGGAATAACAATGTCGCACCTTCCGCCCATGCTCCGATGCAAGCCGCGCCGACGGCGACGGCGATCATCAGAAAATGCACGTCCAGAATGCGTTTCTGCAACCGCTCCCAGACTTCTTCCGCCGGATAAAATCCACCGGCAATGTAAGCGGCGATGAAGGCGGCGACTTTAAATTGCACGGGGATGACAAACGCCGCGAGCAGGCCAAACACGCCGCAAAGAATGGCGGCGACAATCTGCATTTTCCATTCATCCGCATGATGATCATGGTCATGATCGTCATCGGGAATCTCCATCGAACGCGCTTCGAGGCGCGGAAACGGCAGGTCGCGCCAGCGCCAAAACTTGGGCGCGGTCGGACACGTGACGCGCGCAATGGTCGTGCTGGCTCCGTCATGCTGGATGGTGACAGTTTTCCGCTCGCCCGCCGACAGCGGTGAATCGCACACAATGCAATCCCCCTTGCCATCCAGCAAGGAACAGGCAGAACCCGGTCCGGCATCTTGGGCGGATTGAAACTTCTCCGTCAAGCGCCGGGTCAGTCTTTCCACGTCGGTGCGACCAAGTGTGGCGACAGAAATTTTCTTGTGGGCCGGGTCAATTGTTACCGCTTCGAGCGCCGGCTCTTCGCCCAGCGTCTCCACGACTGAGCGCGCAAAGCATTTGGCGGAATCCTTCCCGGGTTCAGTCTCAGAAATAGGCAGCACACTCATCTTGCCAGATAAAATATCATAATCCAAAAATGACGCGACGGGAAAAATACAGCAGGGTTCCGCAAATCTGGTGGCCACGCTGCTGGGATTCTGGCAGTTTCTCCCGCGTGCTGCACGGCATCAACTCTATGAGCAATTCTTCAACGCAATCACCCGCAAAAAAAAAAGCGTTTTGAACTGGGTCGGCGAAATGTCCGCGCTTTGCCAGCCGGATAAAATTCATTGGTGTGACGGTTCCGAAACCGAGAAAGAGGCATTGACCGCGGAGGCCGTGGCCAAGGTGTTTTAGTGAAATTGAACCAGGAGAAATGGCCGGGCTGTTATTATCACCGTTCGAATTCCAACGACGTCGCCCGCGTGGAGCAATGCACTTTCATCTGCACGCCGATGCAGGAGGAAGCCGGGCCGACGAACAACTGGATGGCACCGAAAGCGATGTATGCCAAGTTGCGCGAGCTGTGCAACGGCGGAATGAAGGGACGCACGATGTATGTCGTCCCCTACCTGATGGGGCCGGCAGGTTCGCCACTCACCAAGGTCGGCATCGAACTGACCGACTCCATTTACGTCGTGCTAAGCATGCGCATCATGACGCGCATGGGCCAAGTCGCCTATGACCAGCTCGGCGAGAGCGACGATTTCAATCGCGGACTGCATTGCATGTTAGATGTGCATCCTGACCGCCGGTTCATCGCGCATTTTCCACAAGACAACGCCGTCATCTCCGTCGGCTCGAATTATGGCGGCAATGTTTTGCTGGCAAAAAATGCCTCGCGTTGCGCATCGGTTCCTATCTCGGTCGCAACGAAGGCTGGATGGCGGAGCACATGTTGATCCTCGGCGTGGAAGCGCCCGACGGGGCAAAAACGTATGTGGCGGCGGCGTTTCCCAGTGCATGCGGCAAGACAAATTTCGCCATGATGGTTCCGCCCGCGCATTTCAAGGGCTGGAAAATCTGGACGGTTGGCGACGACATCGCGTGGATGAAACCCGGCCCGGATGGTCGGCTTTATGCCATCAATCCGGAGGCGGGTTATTTCGGTGTCGTGCCGGGAACGAATTCCAAATCCAATCCTACCGCCGTGCAGACGATTCATCGCGACACGATTTTCACGAACGTCGCACTCACGCCCGACGGCGATGTCTGGTGGGAAGGCAAGGACGGCGACGTACCGAAAGAATGTCTCGACTGGCGTGGAAACAAATGGACGCCCGACTCCAAGGAAAAGGCCGCGCATCCCAATTCCCGTTTCGCCGCGCCGATGATCAACAATCCCATGCTTGATCCGCTGGCGAACGATCCGAACGGCGTTCCCATCAGCGCGATCATTTTTGGCGGACGTCGCGCAGACCGATGCCGCTGGTCTATCAGGCATTCAACTGGATCCACGGCGTTTACATCGGTGCGACGATGGGTTCAGAGATGACCGCCGCCGCCGTCGGCGGACTCGGCCAGGTGCGGCGCGACCCGATGGCGATGCTCCCGTTCTGCGGTTATGACATGGGCGATTATTTCCGGCATTGGATTGTGATGCGCAAACTCATCAAATTCCCGCCGCGTATTTTTCATGTGAACTGGTTTCGTAAAGATGGCGATGGACAATTTCTCTGGCCCGGATTCGGCGAAAACATGCGCGTGTTGAAATGGATCGTGGACCGCTGTAACGGTCGCGCCAACGCCGTCGAGACGCCGCTGGGCTGGGTTGCCTTATGCCAAGGATTTTGATTTGAACGGCCTCGCCAATTATTCACCGGAAAAATTCGACCGTGTCCAGACCATCAACTATGACGACTGGCGGCGCGAACTCCTGCAGCAGGACGAACTGTTCATGAAAATTTATTCGCATCTGCCCAAGGAACTCATCTTCCAGCGGGAACTGCTCGTGTCGCGCCTGTGAACGGCGCGCTGAAAAATTATTTTTGCTCGACTCGTCCGTCACATTGATGCATTTAATCCGGCGGAATCATCCAAATTTTATGAAAAAATATTTATTCTTTGTGGCGGCGGCGATCCTTGGTCTTCAAATCAACCAGGCTGTGGCACAATTCGGCGGGGGGGCTGGCGGCTTTAACATCGACGGCGCGTTGAAAAAAGTGTTTGGCGATAACAACGCGTTCACCGCCACGCTGCAGGCCAATGTCAAACCCAAGGCGGCGATCCGATGGTTCTTCCAGGCAAGGTTTGGTTTGATGACGGCAAGGTGAGGTTTGAAATGAATCTGACCGGAGCCAGGCTGCCCGGGGGCGCCGCCGAGCAGATGAAGGCGATGGGGCTGGACCAGATCACGACCATTGCGCTGCCGGAAAAGAAAACTTTCTACCTCATTTATCCCGGCCTGAAAGTTACATGGCCTCTCCGCTGCCGGACAGCACGGAAACCAATCAAGACTTCAAGGTGGCGACCACCGAACTGGGCAAGGAAACCGTGGACGGCCATCCCTGCGTGGAGAACAAAGTGGTGGTCACCGATGCCAATGGCAAAACCAGTGAGTTCACTGTCTGGAATGCGACCGACCTGAAAAATTTCCCCGTCAAGGTCGTCCATGCCGAGCAGGAGGCCGAAATCACCATGTTGTTTCAGGACGTTTCCATAAAAAAACCGGCCGCATCCGCGTTTGTTCCACCCGCCGATTATTCGCGTTACGACAGCATGCAAAGCCTGATGCAAGCAGTCATCATGAAAAAAATGGCAGGAGGCATGGGAACGCCGAAATGATCGGAAACCTTTCCACAAAATAAGGCCGGCACTTGCCGGCCTTATTTTTTGGGGAGACGTTGTCAGTGGCAATTTTTCCCCATTCTGCTTCGACCCCGCAGCGCGCAATCCATCCTGCAGGGCGATGCGATCCAGTTGTTCGCCGGAAACCTCGAGCATCGCCCGAATGTCCCGCAGATGTTTCTCCGAACCGCCTTCGCGAAAATACTCCAGCTTGCGGACGATGACGTATTCAGGCGGAGCCAGCACAAGCATTTCGTCTTGAAACTTAACCTGGCGCCTGTTTCGGAAACCCCATGCGTTCAATTCATCCCTTCCGGTCGGATAGACATCTGCTTTGAAGCTGGTGTGCTTGTGGATGATATTGAAATGACCGTGTTGTTCGCGCGCAACTTCAGCCAGAATGGTTTCCAAGGGAGGCAGATAGAAATCTGCTGGCGGAAAAATGTCCGGTAACTTCCGAATGTCCGCTTCGTTCAAAAAAGCGACGAAGCGTCATTCGTAAGCCGGGGTTCACCGTAGAAAATCGCCGCTACGCTGCCGCCCAATCACATAACGGATGCCCGCTCGATTAAAACGGACGAACAAACAGGAGAAATAATTCAGCTTCGGGCATGAAGGAAAATCCGGTTGACCTCGGCATTTATTTTTTCTTCCGGCCAGTCAGGATGCTGACTGCGGATGCCCGCCGTCTTCAGATTGTGAGCCGACCAATAGAGCATTTCCGCCAATTTTAACCGCCGCTCACCGGTCATGGCGCGCAAAATGGCGAATTGTTCAGGACTGGTTTGCTCGTCTGCAAGCATGATTAAACTGTGCGCCGAAAAACTTTACCGGGCAAGCTCTTTACTTTCGCCAACATTCTCACCATTCAATGCTTCGTTTCTTTCGGCCAGATTCCACCGCCGTCAAATCTCCTTCGCCTAGTTTGCGTTTGAACAATTCCAGCGCCAAGCCATAAGACTTCAAACGCAAGTTCGGGATCGTAGCGGGCGCCTTCATCGCGTAGAAATGCGTGCTGGCCGTTGAACTCGTGCCACGTAAAATGCACGCCCGCGTCCGTCAAACACATTGTAAACCATCGCCCTGCCCTCGCGCGGCACATGCGGGTCCTGGCGACCCCAGACCATCAGCATCTCCGCTTTCAGTTCCTTGACGCGCGCCAGCGAATCATCATTCTTGCCTTTGCCGAGGCCGGCGCTTGTGGAGATCCGTCGCGTAAAAGCAAACCGCTGCGAACACATCGGGATTCAACGCCGCGCGATATGATAAATGTCCGCCGATGCAAATTCCGATTGAACCCAGCTTGCCCGTGCAGGCCGGATGCGATTTCAGGATAATCCAGCGCCGCCCGCGCATCATGATCGTAGCTCGCCAATTCCTTCGCAGTCTTCAGCTCGTTGCCCTTGTCTGCGCCGGCTTGATCGTAGGCCAGCACCGTGCCCGCCGGCAAAAACTCGTGATAAATCTCCGCACCGCTACCACAAAGCCATGACCCGCGAGCAACGCCGCCGTGCGCCGGATCGGGCCGGTCGCTTGGAAAATTTCCGAGAACAAAATCAATCCCGGATATTTCCCCGCTGCCGTGGGACGAAAAATAAAAGTTCTCATCGGCCCGTTCGGCGTTGGCAGATCAATGTGTTCGTGCTGGATTATCATGGCACTCGAAAAATTTAGAACGTCTGTTTCTACCGGCAGCCCCTTCTTCTCAGCCAGTGAATCAGTATTGATCCTGACTTTGGTGGCGACCAAAGAACGTATTCTGCCACACGGGATCTTGTTTGGTCAGTAAACTCAAATCTTCGATCGTGGGTCCAGCACCACACCAAATCTTCGCTGTTTTCTTATCAACGAAAATTGAATCTTTATGTGAACCTGCATAGCCAACCATTGCCTGAAATTTCCAACAGCTGCCTTGGTCGATGGCTTTCCCAATCATACCACAACCGCCATACACGCGCTTAAAGTAGACCCACGCGATGTCATTAGCCTCCTGTTCATTGATCCCATTGTCCATCTTAATCGAGGCGATTATTTCTTTATCAGTTGGATTTTTTGGAGTTGCGCAACCGCAAAGACTAAACAACGACAAGACAATCACGACCGCGCGTGCCACATCGCGCAGAACTCCAGATATGGAAATCAAAATTCTCAAAGCAAACCTTTCACCTTCGCCAAAGCCTCATCCAATTTACTCACATCCTTACCGCCGCCGCGTGCATTGTCCGGTTTGCCGCCGCCTTTGCCGCCGACAATTGGCGCGATGGCTTGAATGATTTTTCCGGCCTGCACCTTCGCGGTGTAATCCGATGAAACCGTGGCGATGAGCGTCACGGAACTGTCCGAACCGCCGCCGAGCACGACCACGCCTTTGAACTGGCCCTTGAGCGCATCAGCGATGGCTTGCAGAAAATCACCGTTCGCGTCGCCGAGATTGTGCGTGATGAGCGGGATGCCGTTCACGGTCTGCGCCGAGCCGAGCAATTCGCTGGCGGCGTTCGACGCGTTGCGTTGCAGCGCGATCTGGACTTCTTTTTCCAACGCCTTTTGATGCGCGAGCAGGCTCTCGATTTTTTTGTCCAATTCGTGGATGGGCGCATTCAACTTGCCCGCGACGGTCTTGATCAATTCACGATCCAGCTTCATCGCGTCGTAGGCGGTGAGGCCGGCGACGGCTTCGATGCGCCGCACGCCCGCCGCGATCGCGCTTTCGCCGATGATACGGAACAAGCCGATCTCGCCCGTTGCGCGCACATGCGTGCCGCCGCAGAGTTCCATCGAATAACCGTCGAGCGCGGTGGGTTTGCCGCCGATCTGCACCACGCGCACCCATTCGCCGTATTTGTCACCGAAAAATTGCATCACGTCTTTGCGATCCTTGACGTGATTGTGCTTCACTTCCATCCACGTCACCGGCGCGTTCTCCACAATTTTTTCATTCACCAACTTCTCGATGTCGGCAATCTGCTGCGGCGTCAACGGCGCGCTGTTGAAATCGAAGGTCAACTTGTCCGGCCCGGACGAACGAACCTTTCTGCGACGCTTCCTTGCTGGCGACTTCATGCAAGGCCCAATGCAACAGATGCGTGACGGTGTGGTGGCGTTGAATGGCCGCCCGCCGCACCGGATCAATCGAAATTGTGACGACATCTCCCAGAACGGGGAGTACAAAGGCTTTCGCGGGGAGCACACGCGCCTCGCGTGTGACGGCGGACGCCTCGTCCGCCGTGTCCGCGTGCGCCTCCGCACGTGGACCTGAAGCGCTGGGAGTCCACAACCACGCATAATTTTCCGCCAGTTCTACAACGCCCGCGTCCCACGGATTACGGCAGATGTAATGAAATTTTTCCTCCAAATCGGACTGCCCGCGAATCATTCGATCCATGGATTCCTGTTCCCAAACGTGGCCGGTCTGGTTAAACGCTTTGTTGATATTGTGCGCGCTGGCCGATTTGATGCCCTGCAAAATCTCGCTCAATGACCAGAACACGGTTTTGCCTTCGTTGTCTTCAGCCTTGATTTGCGGTTCAAATAGCAGATGGACGTGGTCGGGCATCACGCACGCGGCGTAGAGCTGATACTGACGATGCTCGTGCGCGTAGAGAACACTCTTGAGCACGAGGTCGCGCTCGGGCGGCGTGAGTTTGCGGCGTTCGCGCGTGGAAAACGTGACCATGTATTTGGCCCACGGACGCTCAAAATGCGGGAAGTTGCGGCGTGAGTATTTTGGCTCGGTCGTGCCGCTGGACAACGCGCGGGGGCGCGCGTCGGTCCCGACCGCGGGGGCGCGGTCGGGCACACGCGAGGGCGCGTGTGCTCCCCGGGAAATGTCAGATGCGTCTTGCGCTTCGATGAAGTGCAGGAAAGTGTCGCCGGATTTTTGTGTGTTGGTGACGCGCCAATGCTGGCCGTTGCTGGTCAACTCGCCGGTGTCGCCGACCTGGCCGCCCATCTCCGCATATGCAGCGGTTGTATCGAGGATGACCGCAGTCTTATCTTTCAGAGAAACGACTTCCAAAACTTTGGCTGGGACCGCGAGGTTATCGAAACCGACGAAGTTCGTGGGCGTGGTGGTTTCGATTTGCGAAAGCGAAATGACTTCCTTCTTCTGCGCGGCGCGGGGCGCGATTGCGCTGCTCATTAAGCATGTCTAGGAAGCCGTCAGTATCTACTTTGAAACCTGATTCGCGAGCGATTATTTCAGTCAAATCGAGAGGAAAACCATAAGTATCATAGAGGCGAAATGCCTCTGCGCCACTTATCGTCATGAGCTTTTCGTAAGCTTCGTTTCCGTCATCATGCTTTGTGCTGATCTCTATTGATAGTTCCTTTTCGCCACCACGAATAATTGGCAAATCTTTTACTTCTATGCCGTCTCGGAAAATGCGCACTTCAATTAGTTGTGACAATTCAGGACTATTAACAACCTCCACACCAATTTCAGTCATACGTCGATTGCGCACCCGCTGAAACTCTTCTAGGCCTTTATCAAGCGTCAAATTGAAAGCCTCTTCCTCGATACGGATGACATCTTGGACGTGTTTTTTCTTTGCGCGGATTTCAGGGAAGACGTCGCCCATCGTATCAGCGAGCACGTCCACGAGTTTGAAAAAGAACGGTTCACGGAAGCCCAGCGTGCGACCATAACGCACGGCACGGCGCAGGATGCGGCGCAAAACGTAGTTTCGGTCGGTGTTTCCGGGTTGGATACCGTCGGCAATAGCAAAACTTAACGTGCGGATATGATCAGCAATGACACGAAAAGCCACATCGAGTTGTTCTTGTTGCCAGCGAAGTGCCTTTCTATTTTGCTGTTCATGCGTCATTTCCTCCTCAAACATCAATGCAGGCCCAAGTTCGGGTAATGTTGAACCATATTTTTTCCCAGAAAATTTCTCCAAGGCGTCAAAAATCGGACGGAAGATGTCGGTCTCGTAATTGGAGATTTTCGCATTATGAAAATCCGTCATGCCTTTCGTGCCCTGGATGATGCTGGTGACGCGCTCGAAGCCCATGCCGGTGTCCACGTGTTGCGCGGGCAGCGGTGCGAAGGTGCCATCGGGATTCGCATTGAACTGGATGAAGACGAGGTTCCAGATCTCGATGCAGCGGGCATCGCCTTTGTTCACCAGACTGCCGTGGGTGTTGCCGGCGGGCGTGAGGTCCACATGGATTTCAGTGCAGGGACCGCACGGGCCGGTCTCGCCCATCATCCAGAAATTATCCTTCTTGTTGCCGGGCACGATGTGGACTTTGGGATCGCAACCAGACGTGGCAAATTTCTTGGCCCAATACATCGCGGCTTCCTGGTCGGCCATCTCAAACGGGGAGGCGTTGGAATTCGGCGGTATGTAAGTCGTCGAGGTCATCGCCAGCGTGACGACTTGTTCGAGTTCGACAGCCCATTTCTTTTCCCATCCGGGTTCGTCGAGGTAGGGGCAGAACACGGTGGCGTATAGGCGCGTCGGGGTGAATTTCCATTTCTCCACGACGAGTTCCCACGCCCAGTTGATGGCCTCCTTCTTGAAATAATCGCCGAAGCTCCAGTTGCCGAGCATCTCGAAGAACGTGTGGTGATAGGTGTCGAGACCGACGTCGTCGAGGTCGTTGTGCTTGCCGCCGGCACGGATGCACTTCTGCGTGTCCGCCGCGCGACCGGGTGTGTAAGGACACTGGGTCTGGCCGAGGAAGATCGGGACGAACTGGTTCATGCCAGCGTTGGTGAACAGCAGGTTCGGCGAGTCGGGCATGAGCGAACTCGACGGGACAATGGTGTGCTGTTTCGACTTGAAGAAGTCGAGGAACGACTGGCGGATTTGCGTGGATGTCATCATGTTCATTGGAACAACAAAGGAACAAAGGGAATGACTGGCTTATACCAACCAAACTTTGTTACCTGGTTACTTTGTTATTTAACACCGAACAGAAAGATTAGCCCAATCCGGCGGTGCTAGGCGAGTTGGAAGTTTTCAAACGCGACTGATCAGTTATTGGCCGGACCCAGCACGACCCGGAAGCCGACACTCGTATCTGTCTGGAAAGCGAGCAACACCTGACGGGATGCAGAACGACAATCTTTCCCGGGGCTAAGATAATTTCCGCCCTAACAATCTGGTATATTCCGCTGGCTGAAGAAAAATTGGTGACCGAACCGCCGGGATAGGAACCCGGTTTGTTTGAGTTATAACCGTCGAGGCACCATTCGCCCACATTGCCGTGCAGGTCATAAAGACCAAAGGCATTGGGAGCGCAGGTGCCAACCGGTTCCGGAAATTGGAACGCAGGCAAAGGAGACGGTGAATATACGCCGGTGGGATAGGGCAAAACTCCCTTGAAAATTGCCTGCACTCCCAGCACCGTATCCGCACGCAATTCGTTACCGAAGGCGAAGACCGTGGTCGTGTTGGCCCGGCACGCATATTCCCATTCCGCTTCCGTGGGCAGGCGATAGGCAAAACCGGCCGGAATTTTGCCCTGCTGCGAGTCGGCCGCCGTCCGCAGGGCGCAGTAATTCGTGGCATCACTCCATGTCACTCCGCGCACGGCCCCGCAGCAGAGAGTTTGTGGAAGATGTGTCACCCCCCACCGGCAGGCTGCCCACGGTCTGGATGTAATCCGCGCCGCGCACCTCGTAACGGCCAATAAAAAACCCTGCGTCAAGGTCACCGTCGTCTGCGGCCCTTCATTGGTGGAACGATCCGCCTCGGTTGCCGGGCTGCCCATGACGAAGGTGGCGGGCGGAAGCCACACCAGATTCGTGTCGGGCAGACCCACCGTGATGGTGCGGTAAAAACGTTTCTGACCGTTGGCGCCCGTGTCGGTGAAGAAAGTCGGGTTGGCGGTCACCGGCGCGAAACCGATGGTGGCCCAACTGTTTGAATTGGAAAGATCCGTGGGTGTATTGCACCTGTTGCATGGAACCCAACGGGCCCGTGATGGAAACCGTCGGGTTCATTTTGATGGCAAGGCTAGACTGCGAAAACGCCGTGCAAGCCAGAAATAATCCGGCCAGGCAACCGAGAACGACGCGTGAAATTTTAACGAAGCGGTTTGTATGAAGAATTTGATTTTTCACAGAGGTTTATGCGGATGATCTGACTACGGCCAAAGCATAGGCAAATGAGGGTTGCAAGGCGAGTTGGAAATTTTTTGGCGGTAATGCCCTAATCTGATCGTATGGGGTGAACACCCCATACCCTCCATTTAGAATTAAGGATATAATTCACATGGAATGATGAATCCAAAAAAAATCACAATGATAACTGGTGACCAATGTGATTGGATTCTTGCAAAGAATCACGTCGCAAATTCTTTGAGTCATCAAAATCAAATCGCCAGAACAGCGATTCCTTAAACTTTAACAAGCTTAAAAATGTTTTGAAGCAATCATTGGACACCCACCTGTTAAGAAAACAATTAGACCCCGCAATATCATGCGCACCGGAAAAGAACTGATTCTGGCCACCAAACCTTACGCATCTGATTTCACAGCCAAAAGCTGGATGGTGATTTTGTCCACGACCTTTCTACTGGCGGCGGCCATGACCGGAACCCTCTGGAATTTTCACTGGGCGGGCCGGATCGTTTGCAGCATGTTCGCCGGACTCCTCATGTTGCGGCTGTTTGTCATCTATCACGACCAGCAACATCATGCAATCCTTCCCAAGTCCCGCCTCGCCGAATACTTTATGCGCATCTATGGCATCATATCCCTGAGCCCGAGCAGCATCTGGCGCGCATCGCACAACCATCATCACAAGCATAATTCCAAGCTCCGCAGCGCGCACATCGGTTCCTATCCCATCATGACCAGCGCCCAGTATTTGAAGTCCTCAAAGGCCGAGCGCCGGCAATACCTGTTCATGCGGCATCCGTTGACGATCCTGTTCGGTTATGGTTTCGTGTTTTTTTACGGCATGTGCGTTTATCCGTTCTTCAACAGTCCGCGCGCACATTACGACTGCCTGCTCGCCGTGCTGGTGCACCTGACGCTGGCGGTGACGCTGACTTTTTTCTTTGGCTGGCTGGCGTTGCTGTTGACGCTGATCATTCCGTACTTCATCGGCAGCGCCATCGGCTCCTACCTGTTCTACGCGCAGCACAATTTTCCCGGCGTGACTTTTTATGACAAGGACGGCTGGGCTTACGAAAAGGCGGCGCTGGAATCTTCCAGCTTTATGAAAACCGGCCCGATGATGGCTTGGTTCACGGCCAACATTGGTTATCACCACATTCATCACCTCAATGCGCGCGTCCCATTTTACCGTCTGCCGGAAGTCTTGAAGGCGGTCCCGGAGCTCGCCAAACCCAAGACCACTTCACTGCGGCTCGTGGACATCATCCGCTGCCTGCGCTTGAAGGTCTGGGACGTGGAAGCGCAACAGATGGTTCGCCTTCCAAAAACTTGCGGGCTTTCCAACCATCTGGCTTCTCGGCCGAAGGAAATCTAATCGTCCAAACCCAAACGCCGTTGCGGCCATTGAACCCATTCATGCCATGACATTTACTGCCTCTCAAATCGCGGAAAAACTCCGGGGCGAAGTCCTCGGCGACGGTTCAGTCGTATTGAACGGTTTCGCTCCCGCCGACAGCGCCCAACCCGGTGAACTCACATTTGCCGAAAAAGAGGCCTACTTCGCCGCCGCCGAGCAAAGCCGGGCCACAGCGATTCTCGTCTCCGGTGAATTCACTTCCACCACCAAAGTTCTCATCCGTGTGCCGAACGCCCGCGTGGCCGTGGCAAAACTGCTTCCTCTTTTTTATCCACCGGACAACTATCCGCCGGGAATTGATCCGAGCGCACAAATCGCCGCCACGGCGGAGGTTGATCCCACCGCGCACATCGGCCCAAATTGCGTGATCGGGGCGCGCGTAAAAATTGGCGCCCGCTGCGTATTGCAGGGAGGCAATCATATCGGCCACGATTGCCAGTTGGGCGACGACGTTTGCCTGTTTCCGAATGTCGTGATTTATCCGAAATGCCAGATCGGTCATCGGGTTTCCATTCACGCCAGCACAGTCATCGGCTCGGACGGTTATGGCTATGTGTTTGATGAAGGCCGCCATCGCAAAATGTTGCAGGTCGGCAACATCATCGTTCACGACGACGTAGAGATCGGTGCGAATACGGCGATTGATCGCGGCGCGCTCGGGGCCACCGTCATTGGTCAGGGCACGAAGATTGATAATCTCGTGCACATCGCACACAACGTGGTGATCGGGCGCAACTGCCTGGTGATGGGCCAGGTGGGATTCGCGGGCAGCACGCGGCTCGGAGATTATTGTGTGATCGCCTCACAATCGGGGATCGCCGGCCATTTGAAACTCGGGAACCAGGCGATGGTCGGCGCGAAGTCCGGCGTCATGCGTGACATTCCTGACAAAGGCGTCGTGCTCGGCATCCCCGCCCTGCCTGACAAACAGACCAAGCGCCAAGTCATCGCATTGCAACAGTTGCCGGAGTTGATCCGCCGCACGCGGGAACTGGAAAAGCAGGTGGCGGAACTTCAAACGAAGCTAGCTGGTTAAACAGCCACTTCCCTCGTCGGGTATAATTGTTATTTCTCCGGTAGATGAATTCCGCTGGCGATTCACATTGCGACGTGGCCCGGCACTAGATAATTTCCTGCGCGAAGGATTTTATGAACGTCGCCATCGAGACCATCAACCTGACGCGGGATTTTGGAAAGTTTCGCGCCGTCAATGAACTGAATCTGCAAGTCGAAGCCGGACGCTTCTATGGTTTTCTGGGGCCGAATGGCGCGGGCAAATCCACGACCATCAAGATGCTCACCGGCCTGCTCGCGCCCAGCAGCGGCCAGATGAAAATTCTCGGCGAAGACGTCAGCGACCCGAAACGCGCGCTGGCCGTGAAGCAACGCATCGGCGTGGTGCCGGAAAACCTGGCGCTCTTCGACAACCTCACGGCCCGCGAATATTTGACTTTCATCGGGCGCATGTATCTTTTGCCACGTGACACGATCCGCACGCGCTCGGAGGAACTGCTCACCATGATGGATCTGGCGCACGAGGATAAAAAGCTGACGCTGGAATATTCGCATGGCATGAAGAAAAAACTTTCGCTAGCCGCCGCGCTCATCCCGAATCCCGATCTGCTGTTTCTGGACGAACCGTTCGAAGGCGTGGACGCCGTGGCCTCAAAGGTCTTGCGCGACATGCTCAAACAAGTCGTTGCCCGCGGCGCGACAGTTTTTCTTACGTCGCACGTCTTGGAGATCGTGGAAAAACTGTGCACCGACGTTGGCATCATCGCCCATGGCAAAGTGGTGCATTCGGGCACGATGGAGGAATTACGGCGCGACGGCTCGTCGCTGGAGGACAAATTTATTTCGGTCGTCGGCACCGACGGACATGAGGCGCAAAAATTAAGCTGGCTGGAATGAACTGGGAACAGCTCAAAACAATCCTCTGGCTGCGCTGGCGGCTGAAGAGCAACCAATGGCGTCGTTCGGGTGGCCTTGGTGCGGTACTTACCATCCTCATTGCCGCCGCCGCTGTCATGCTTGGCCTGGCGAGTTTTACCGGCGCGCTGCTCGCTGCGATATTTGGTTTGGGCCAAGAAGCATCGCCACAAGTCATCATGTTCGTCTGGCTGGGCGTCACGGTTGTTTTCCTTTTAATCTGGATGATCGGGCTGCTGACAGAGCTGCAACGTTCTGAGGCGATTGATCTGCAAAAATTGATGCACCTGCCGGTGGCGCTGGGCCAGATGTTCGGCATCAATTATGTCGCGTCACATTTCTCGTTGAGCATCGTCCTCGTCGTTCCCGCCATCTTTGGATTGGGCATCGGCCTGGCAATTGAGCGCGGGCCGGCGATGCTTTTATTGATTCCGCTGGCGTTGTGCATGGTGCTGATGATCACGGCGTGGACTTACTGCCTGCGCGGCTGGCTGGCGACGATGATGACCAACCCACGCCGTCGCCGCACCATCATCATGGGCATCACGGTGGCGTTCATTCTGGTCGGCCAGGCGCCAAATCTTTATTTCAATGTCTTTCAACGCGGCCAGTCATCAGTTACCGGAGCCACCCGGGAAGAACGCCAGCAGCATCGCAACGAAGCCAATAAGAAATTTTTAGACCACTTGATCCTGTCACAGCGTTTCATTCCGCCGTTCTGGGTTTCCGTCGGTGCCCGGGATCTGGCCGATGGAAATGCACTTCCTGCGTGTTTGGGGCTCGTCGGATGCGCCGGCATCGCGGCTTTGGGATTACAACGCGCCTACCGCGGTACCGTGCGGTTTTATCAGGGCGCAAACGGAGGCAGAGCAGCAGTGAAGAACAATCTGGTGCAGCCGAAAAAATTTCCATCCACGCGCGATAAAAGCAAAATTGAATTCCTCGAACGCTCCATTCCGTTCGTCCCGGAACAGTCCGCCGCGCTTGCGCTGGCCACCTTCCGTTCGCTGCTCCGCGCCCCGGAAGTAAAAATGGCTTGGGGAACGTCGCTCCTGGTGACCATCATCCTTGCAGTGACTTTTTTTTTCCGCAATCCGACGAATCTGTCTGAAACCGTAAAACCTTTTTTCGCCACCGGATCTGTGGTGTTCCCGGTTTTCTTTCTTGCGCAATTTTTCGCCAACCAGTTTGGTTTCGACCGCGACGGGTTTCGCGCATTGGTTTTGTCACCGGCGGACCGGCGCTTGATTTTGCTGGGCAAAAATCTGGCCGGGCTGCCAGTCGGCTGCCTCTTTGGAGGATTACTGGTCACGCTTACTGCCGTGCGTCTGCATCTGCCCGTGCTCACGTTATTGGCAACGCTGTTTCAACTTGCCAGCCTGCTGCTAATGGCTGGCGTGATCGGGAATTTATTGTCCATCCTCGTGCCCTATCGCATCCAGCCCGGCACCATGAAACCGACCAAGCTGCCCGGCCTGGCCATGCTGGTGCTGATTTTCTTTCAAATGCTGTTTCCCGTGGCCATGTTGCCGGTGTTTTTTGGCCCGCTCATGGGATGGTTGTGGCATCATTGGGAACTGCCCGCCTTTGTCCCGATAAACCTGATTGTCTCCGCGCTGTTCTGCGGCTTCATGCTGTTTGTTTATTGGATGACACTGGCGCCGCTCGGCCGGTTGCTGCAACGGCGGGAAACCAAAATCCTTGGCGTCATCGCTGTCGAAGTAGAATAGCCGCGACCTTTCCCAGTGTAATTTCTTTTGCCGGCCTGTGACCCATGCAAAGACACTTCCCCAGCACAAATTGAATTTTCGCAAAGTTGTCAGGTTAAACATCGGAATCTCCGGCTTGGCATGAATCGTGGTTAAACATGCAACTGTGTTCTTTGAATAATTTGAAACCGATTTTAACCTGCCCTGTTCGTGATTCACAACTCGTCCTTGAATGGAAATAATTCAATCAGCGATAGAAGCTGCGATTGTGGCCGACACCTTGACTGGTAGTCGAAAGCCGTCCAGCCCGTCCGGCATGATGAAAAATTCATTGTACAATTGCACACGGCAATGGTGGGGATGGTTTTAAAGAGAGAAGCCCAAGTGTTCAGCCGCCGGTTTCGAACGCAAAAAAAAGTTGAAAATTTATCTTGAGAAAATGTCCGCGCGGAGCGATTGATTATTCAGAGCAAGTGATTAGGTTCGTTTGATCTTTGGATAAAAATAATTTCCCTGCCCTGTTCGTGATTCGAAGCAATCCTTGAACCGTAAGTTAAACGATCACGGAGCAAGTTATGGATGTGGCCGACATGCCTTCACTGGAAGTCGAAAACAGCCCGATGAGTTCCACATGTAGCAATACATGTTCAAAGGTTTAGTTAGACACGGCAAGGGCGGGGGTTCTTTCAAGATTACCGTCTGGCGGCATTTACCAGCCGGCCATCAAAGCCCGCCACCCGTGCGGGCTTTTTTGTTTTGGGAAAACATTTTGTGCGGTGCTAGACTAAACTCATGGCGCGCGATGATTTGTTTTCTACACCGGTTGAAAAATCGAAGGAAGCGCCCGCGCCCGACACGTTCCGCAGCCAGCCGCTCGCCGCAAGGATGCGTCCGCGCAATCTGGATGAATATGCCGGCCAGTCCCACATTTTGGCGCCCGGACAGTTGCTTCGCCGCGCGATTGAAGCCGACCGCATCCAGTCGCTCATCTTTTACGGGCCCCCGGGAACCGGCAAAACTTCGCTCGCGCAAATCATTGCCCGCCAGACAAAGAGCAAATTCGAGCGCTTGAGCGGCGTGGAGTCGAATGTCGCCGACATGCGGCGCGTTTTGTCCGCCGCCACGAACCGCCTCGAAAACACCGGCCAGCCGACGATTCTGTTCATTGACGAAATCCATCGGTTCAATAAATCACAGCAGGATGTTTTGCTGCCCGATGTCGAAAGCGGTGTCATCAAGCTCATCGGCGCGACGACGCATAATCCGTTTTTTTTCGTCAATTCACCGCTCGTCTCGCGTTCGCAAATCTTTGAACTTCGACCATTGACCGAAGATGATTTGTTCGCGCTGTTGCAGTGTGCCCTGGCTGATACGGAACGCGGCCTTGGTTATCTGAAAATTGCCGCCGATGAAAAGGCGTTGCGTCATCTTGCTATGATTTCCGACGGCGACGCGCGCAAGGCGCTCAATTCACTGGAGATCGCCGCGCTGACGACTGCGCCCGGAGCGGATGGCATTGTCCGGATCACGCTGGAAGTGGCCGAGCAAAGCATCCAGAAAAAGGCCGTGGTCTATGACGGCGACGGTGATGCGCATTACGATACCATTTCCGCCTTCATCAAATCCATGCGCGGCAGCGATCCCGATGCCGCGCTTTACTGGCTCGCAAAAATGATCCACGCCGGCGAAGACCCGCGCTTCATTGCCCGACGGATTGTCATTCACGCCGCTGAAGATGTCGGCTTGGCGGATCCGATGGCGCTGGTTCTGGCCAACGCCGCGTTTCAGGCCGCAGAATTCATCGGCTGGCCGGAAGCGCGCATCCCCTTGGCAGAGGCGACGATATACATCGCCACCGCGCCGAAAAGCAACAGCACGGTCGTGGCTATTGGCGCGGCCATGAAAGATGTTGAGTCCGGTCGCACGCTCGCCGTTCCCGAACATTTGCGCGATTCACATTATTCCGGTGCCAAGAAGCTCGGCCACGGGGAAGGCTATAAATACGCTCATGACGGCAAGGATCATTTCGTGGTGCAGGATTATCTGGGCGTGGACAAACGTTATTACGAACCGACTGAGCAGGGAGTGGAAAAGAAAATCAAAGACCGTCTGGAGAACTGGCGGAAACAAAAACAGGCTTCACAAAAGGAAGATCCGACAACATGATTCATGCACTTCCCGGAATGGGCGCAAACCGGCGAATGTATCCCGCACCATGGTCAAGCCTGTCAGACTTTGTTGCGCATGATTGGACACCATACTCAGGAGAGCAGACTTTAAAAGAAATCGCACAAGCGGTATCCAAAGCGCGCGGGATTCGTGATGGAGACTCGCTTGTTGGCTCTTCGTTGGGAGGAATGGTGGCTTGTGAAATTACGAAAATCCGCAAAATTAAAACGCTGTATTTAGTTGGCAGCGCGATAAGCAAGGACGAAATCAGTGCTGTTCTTTCAATCCTGCATCCGCTTATCCAGATTGCGCCAATCGACTGGCTTCGTTTTTCTGCCGGCAAAATTCCTGGCGAACTCACCCAAATGTTTGCAGAAACTGAAACCCCTTTTTTGCGGGCGATGTGCTGCGCGATATTTGAATGGCAGGGTTTGTCAGATTCGGCTACAAAAGTTCATCGAATTCATGGCAGGAAAGATCTGGTCATTCCACCGCCGGCCAAAGTGGATTTGATGATAGAGGGCGGCCATCTGATTTCCATCACTCATGCCAAGCAGTGCGTGGAATATGTTAGAACCAACATTGCTTGAATTGACTTGATAATTTGAATGATTCTTTCCACATCCAATCACAAATCCGAACTGCGTTCCAAAATTCGCATCGCGTTGGAGAAGATTTCCCCGGCGGTGCGAGCCGTTGAATCCATCGAACTTGGTGAGCGGTTAAAAACGCAGATACCCAGCGCACACACCATCTTATTTTTTGCGCCCTTGCCGGATGAACTGGATATATGGCCGATGCTGGAACTTTCCATGGCCTTAGGAACCACCTGCGCCCTGCCCTTTTTCGATTCAGAAAGAGGAGTTTATGGTGCGCGCGTTTTGGAGAAACTGGCGGCCGATATTGTCACCGGAAAATTTGGCGTGCGCGAACCATCAGCAAGTTGTGCAGACATCTCGCTGGATAAATTCGACCTTGTGTTGGTTCCGGGAATGGCCTTTGACCTGAATGGAAACCGATTGGGGCGTGGCCAGGGTTTCTACGACCGCCTGCTAGAAAAAGTGAGCGGGATAAAATGCGGACTGGCCTATGATTTTCAATTGTTGGAAAATATTCCGACCGAACCACATGATGCCAAGGTGGATTTTGTGTTCACACCCTCACGGTGCGTAAAAACCAAGAAGAAAGTTTAACAGAGAGGAGACTAGGGATGCTGGCCCATGTCAATCGGCAGCGTGCCTTCCCAGCTTTGCGGCGCATTCCATGGGCGAACCGAGGCATTTTGCGGCTCACCTGTGGTGCAACCGGTTAAACCTGCGATTAGCGCGCCCAAGGACAACAGCAAAAAAAACTTTGCGGCGCGGTTCATTTTAAGTGGCCGGATGTGCCGGGCTGACTTCGTCTCCTTCGATCACATCACCCAGCTTCCAGCCGGGAACGATGTTGGCGATGCAGCGGTTCTTCTCAAGGGAGCGGACAATGATCTTGGCCACGAGCTTGCCGTCGCGGCTGACCAAGAGCTCACCGTTTTCCTTGACGCCCTGTTCGTTGCCGATGTTAAGGACGACAAAATCCCACTTTGGATCAACCACGACAATTTTACCCTTGAGATCGGCACGCAACAGGATGTCCGTGTCATCGCCTTCATATTTTTTTAAACGGGCCTGGATGCGTTCGCGGTCTTGTTCCAGAACCGCGTATTCTTGTTTGGCCACCTGGATTAAATCTTGCGAATCTTTGAGTGCGCGATTCAATTTACCGACTTGGTCAGAGGTTAAACCAGTGGCTATGTAAGCTGCCAGGCTGTTTTGCGCATCATCACGTTCCTGCGTGGTTTTGGTGAGCTTGTCGGTGAGCTGGTTGGCGCGTTTTTCTTGAGCAAGGGCATTGGCAACGGCCTTGTCCCGGTCGGCCTGGGTGTCGGCGAGATCCTGCTGGGTCTGTTTGAGAACGCCCTGGGTTTTGACCAGCACCTTGTTGGTCTGGGAAAGTTCGGCTTGCGTGATGTGCCAGCCATCCCGGTTTTTGTTGCGGTCGGTGATGAGCGTGTTGATCTTGTCCTTGACGACAACAACGTTAACGACACCCACGGCAAGTGCCGCGAGAACGGCTAGAAACAAACTGATGCGAATCAACATGGCGGTTTAATTTTCAAAAAACTAAACGTTTGCAGCGGACGTGTCAACGCCGTTTGCACTTTTCAAAGACTCTTTTTCGGCCATCTTGGGCACATGCACATCGTCGCCTTCGCCCCGCCATGAAATTGAACCACGGTCTGCACCTTGCCTACTGCACCAATATTCATCGCGGTGAAACCTGGCATGAAACGTTTGACGCGCTGAAAACCCATACCCTCGCCGTGCGGGAACGTGTCTGTCCGCGCGATGCCTTCGCCATCGGACTGCGTTTGAGCAGCCAGGCTGCGATTGAATTATCCGACCCGAAACAACTCCTGGAATTCCAGCGCTGGCTCGAAAAAAACGGTTGCTACGTTTTTACCATCAACGGTTTTCCCTATGGTCAATTCCATGGCACGCGCGTCAAGGAACAGGTTTATGCGCCGGACTGGACTTCGCCCCTGCGTCTTGCCTATACAAATTTGCTGTTTGATCTGCTGGCGCAGCTTTTGCCGGCGGGCGTCGAAGGCAGCGTCAGCACCGTGCCCGGTTCGTTCAAGGAATTCATTCGGACGGACAGTCAAAAAAACCTAATCCGGGAAAACATTTGGCGTTGTGTTGAACATATCGCAGCCGTGATCGGGAAAACCAAACGCAAGCTGCATCTCGGCCTTGAACCGGAACCGCTGGGCCTGCTGGAAAATTCCGCCGAGACGATTTCGTTCTTCGAACAATTGCGTGCAGAACATCCCAATGACTCGCGTCTCGAAGAACATCTGGGAGTCAATTACGACACCTGCCATTTTGCGATTGAATATGAAGAACCACGCAACGCCATCGGCGTGTTGCAAGCGGCGGGAATCAAGATCAGCAAGATCCATTTAAGCTCCGCCTTGAAAACCCAACCAACCGAAGAATCATGCGCGGCGCTGAAAAATTTTGCCGATGACATTTATCTGCACCAAGTCATCGCCCGTGACGAAAGCGGACACCTGAAATTTTACCGCGACCTGCCGGACGCGCTGGCAGAAAACTCAAAACTCAAAACTCAAAACTCGAAACTACCAGAGTGGCGCGTTCATTTCCATGTCCCGTTGCACGCACCCGCTGCACCGCCGTTTGAGAACACGAACGATCATCTGCTCGGCGTGCTGGATTTGCTCGCAGAAAATCCAAGGCTGTGTTCGCATCTTGAAATGGAAACGTACACTTGGGAAGTGCTGCCGCCAGAATTGAAATCGCGCAGTGTCGTCGAACAGCTTGTTGCGGAATACGACTGGACCCTGGCAAGGCTGGCTGAACGCGGACTCAAAATTCAATAAGGAAAACGGGAAGTCAGGAAATTTTTTGCATAAGCGTGATTTCCTTCGTTTGCTTTTTCCTGCTTTCCTGCTTTCCTAATTCGCCATGAATTTTCCCGCTTTACGCACGCTGCTCGTCCTCGGACGCGTGTCGAACTTGCCGACAGTCTGGTCAAACTGTCTCGCCGGCTGGTGGCTTTCGGGTGGGGGTAATTTCTGGAAACTGCCGTTCTTGCTGCTCGGCATGAGCGCGCTTTACACCGGCGGGATGTTTTTGAACGACGCGTTCGATGCGGATTTTGACCAGCAACGACGCGCGGCACGACCGATTCCGTCCGGAAAAATCCCACTGGGCACCGTCTGGCGCTTTGGTTTTGCGCTTCTGGCGCTGGGAATTATCTGCCTGTTATTTTTAGGGAAAGTCGCCGCCGTTCTCGCGATTGTCCTCGCCGCTTGCATATTGATCTACAACGTCGTTCACAAGTTCATCACCGCTTCGCCGTGGCTGATGGGCTTATGCCGGTTCTGGGTTTACGTCATCGCCGGAACAGCGGGCGTGGAAGGCTTGAACGGCTGGCCAATCGCTTGTGGCGCGGTGCTGGCGTTTTATGTGGTGGGATTGAGCTATGTCGCCAAGCGCGAAAGTTTTCGCGGGCCAATTCCGCATTGGCCACTGCTGCTGCTGGCCGCCCCCATCGGCCTGGCCCTGTTGATGAACACCAAGGAAGCATGGACGCCAGCCGGGCTGGTCTCGGTGGTTTTGGCGGTATGGGTGGCGGGTTGTGTGCGAACGGTTTTTCAGCCGGGCGAAATCAACGTGGGACGAATCGTTTCCGGGTTGCTGGCGGGAATTGTCCTGGTGGACTGGCTGGCCATCGCCCCGCAATGCCCGCACTGGCTGGTAGCGGTGATTTTTATTTTGTTCGGCACGACGCTTTTTTCCCAACGATTTGTTCCGGCGACTTGAAGATTCAATTCCCACCGCCGGGTGGCGGCCCGCCAAAACCGCCGCCGTTGCGACCGCCGCCAAAAATCTGCCGCATGTCCTGGGGTTGGACTCCCTGGCCGCTTTGCAGACCTTGAATGGTCAAGGCAAGCGCCTGGGAAAGTTGTGGATCATTGGCGAACTGGGTCAGCGCCGAATTCAAGACGGCCAGCCTGCCATCAATGATTTTCTGATCGGTGGGGGCCTCCGAAGCGAAAGGCCCGAAGCCGCCGCCTGCCTGCTGCAGGACAACCATGGCCTTCATTCGTGAATCCAAATCAGGATTGCTCAGTGTTTCGGTGAACATCTGGTTGGCCTGCGAATTCTGGCCGACATAATTCAACACATCGCGGCCGACCATTATTTTATCAAATTGGTTGGTTAGCGCCGGATTTTTGTAAGCGGCATACAGCGCGGAAACGGATTGGTCTTTCATCACATTGGAAAGATAATCCATCGCATCCTGATCGAGGCGTCCATCTTTGCCGACCAGCAGTTGCTGGGCGTTGATGGCAAACGATGTGTCCTTGTAAAATTCCAGCACACCGTAGAGATAGGACTTGGACAATTCATCCAGACGGTCGGGACTGTCAATCGCGGGCGGATTCATCAGCAGTTCGATGGCTGCGGAAACGGCGGCGTTGCGATATTTGCCGGGTGCAAGCTCCTCAAGGATGACCGTAAGATAGGCGACTTCGACGCCACGGCCCGTGCTGTTTAGCATGTCCGCCAGCGCCTGCTCCGATTCGGCTCCGCCAATCTCTTTCAACGTGCCGACCAATCCCAGGCGCAGGGATGGCGGTGCCACCCAGTTCGCCGATAATGTTTCCAGATTGCGGGCACGACGGGCACCGCCACGATTACCGCCAAATCCACCTGCAAAACCGCCACCATTGCCGGCACCAAAAGCACCGCCATTGTTGCCATTTCTATTTCGACGATTGTTGCCGCCATTATTACCGCCGTTGGCATCGGCTTGATTGGTGTTCGTGTTTGAATTGTCCTGCGGCTGGCTGTAGTCCACATCCACACTGCGGGCGATGAACGTGCGGATGGCGGGCACGGCGGCATGGCCGCGTTGCGAAAGCGTCTCCAGTTTGAAAACAACCATCCGCAATCCAGCGTTGCGCGCGTTGCCGCTTCCGAGCTTGATGTTCACCAGGTCTTCAAGAATCTCCGCCGGCGATTCTTCAGCCGGCGCGGCGGGCGCAGCAATGGTCACAATCTTTTCAACCGGTTCGGGCGCCGCAGCGACCACCTTTGGTTCCACTTTGACCGGTGCGGGTACTTCCTTTGGTTTTGAGACCATGACGTAAGCGGCGGCAAAACCGACGCCAAGGGCGAGAATGATTGCGACGAGTGTTTTCATTTATATTTGAGCCGAAATTTCTACCGGGTCACAGTGTTATGAATCGGACCTTAAGACAAGATTAAGACGACAAAATCCTGCCGAGGTTACAGGCCTTTCCGGTACCAAGCTGAAGCTTCACTTGAACAATGACTTGTTCCCCGCTAGATTCAACGTCCGCCTATGAGCGCAGAAGCACCAGTTAAATTGACACACAACGAAGAAATCAAGGCCGCCATCCCCACGCTGGCCGGCACCATTGCCGCGACGATGAATGATCCGGCCAATGATCATTTCTCCGAGGATGACAACCAGTTCCTGAAATTTCACGGTTCCTACCAGCAAGATGACCGCGATCTGCGCAAGACCGGCAAGAAATACATCATGATGATCCGGGGCCGCATTCCCGGCGGCGTCATGACCGCGAAGCAATGGATCACATTTGACGATCTCGCGACCAAATACGGCAACAACACTTTGCGCATCACCACGCGCCAGAGTATCCAGTTTCACGGTGTCGTGATGTCCGGCCTGCGGCCGCTCGTCGCGAAAATCAACGAGTCGCTGCTCTCCACGCTTGCGGCTTGCGGCGATGTGAACCGCAATGTCATGGCCGCACCGACCCCCGCTTATACCAAAGCGCGCGAACAGGTCATTGCCGATACGCACAAAATCGCGCTGGCGCTGGCTCCCAAGACGCCAGCCTATCATTCCATCTGGATTGACGGCGTGCAGCTCAACAATGAAGCCGAAGAAAATAAAAACTTCGTTGATCCGCTCTACGGCAAAACGTATCTGCCGCGCAAATTTAAGATCAGCTTTGTGATTCCGCCCGTGAATGACATGGACATTTTGACGAACTGCCTTGGCTTCATTGCCATCGTTGAGAATGATCAGCTCATCGGTTACAACCTCGCCGTCGGCGGTGGCATGGGGCGCAGCCACGGCAACACGGCAACCTATCCACGCCTCGCGGATGTAATCGGCTTCTTCACGCCGGACAAACTCGTGGACGTCGCGAAGGCCGTGTTGACCATTCATCGCGATTTCGGCGACCGCACCGACCGCAAACACGCGCGCCTCAAATATGTCGTGGCCGAACGCGGCGTCGCGTTCATGCAGGAAGAAGTCAATAAACGCGCCGGCATCACGCTTGCACCCTCTAAGCCCTACAAATTCACGACCACCGCCGACTTGCTCGGCTGGCACAAAGCCACGGACGGAAAATGGTTTCTCGGCATGTTCGTTGAAACCGGTCGCATTAAGAACGCGCAGAAAATCGCCTTGCGCGACGTTGCTGAAAAATTTCCGAACATCGAATTCCGCTTGAGCGCGAATCAAAACGTGATTCTGGCAAACGCCAATCACGACGAAAAAGTTGCCATCACCGCCTTGCTGGCAACGCACGGCGTGAAGACCGAGAATCAAGCGCGCCTCCTGCACGCCGCCGCGATGGCCTGCCCGTCGCTGCCAACGTGCGGCCTCGGCCTCGCGGAATCGGAACGCATGCTGCCCGGCATGATTAACCGCATCGAAAAACTGTGCGACGAAGTCGGCCTGGGCAACGAGGAGATCATCATCCGCTCGACCGGCTGCCCGAATGGTTGCGCGCGTCCTTACATGGCGGAACTGGCATTCGTCGGCAAAGCACCCGGCCGCTATCAAGTCTGGCTCGGCGGCAACGCCACCGGCACGCGTCTCAACCGCATCTGGAAAGATGTGATCAAGGAGCCAGAACTGGAAACCGAATTACGCCCAGTGCTGGTGCGCTTCGCCAAGGAACGCAATGGCAGCGAGCGTTTCGGCGACTGGTGCGACCGGGTGCTGTTGAACGAAAAACCTGTTGTCCTAAACTAACCGTGTAGATCATGAGCGAAATTGAAGCAGCGGAAAATTTCCGTGAACAATGCCGGCGACAGCTTGATCGCCCGCTTACCGCAAGGATGAAATACGGTTTCAACCGCGTCCATAAGCCGGTGCTGGACGACGCGCCATGGCGTTCGTTTTCCACGCTGGCAGAGTATCGCGCGTGGTGCGCGGAGAATCTGCCGGAGTATCTCGGGTTCAAACCCGCCACGAAATGAGCCGGCTGGAATTCCATCCGCTTCAGGCCGAGGAGATCGCCCGTGCCTTCAATGACGAAGGCGTGGAATATCTTTTCATAGGCAAAAGCGGCGCGATCCTGCTTGGCTATCCTGGCACGACGCAAGACGTGGACATTTTTCCCGCGCGCTCGGTGGAAAATGGGCGGCGCATCACCGCCGCGCTCCGCAAACTGGAATTTGAAATCACCGCCGAACTGGAACGCGAGATTTTGGCGGGAAAAGATTTTGTGCAGATCAAGACCGGGCCTTTCGACGTGGACCTGGTTTTTGCGCCGGACGGAATTGAAAGTTTTTCGCAGGCCAGATCGCGCGAGATCACGACTGGAATTTTTCACGTCGCCAGCCTGCGCGATATCATCGCCAGCAAACGCGCGAGCGGGCGGCAAAAAGACGTGATTGAATTACCGTTATTGGAAAGTTTCCGTATCGAATATGAAAAGCGAATAACCACACCACTGAAATCGGCTGCAGATGTCGCAGTCGAACGCAAAAAATAATTTTCAAATGACTTTCGACCAAATCATCAAGGCTAACGCCGAGTTACGCTCCAAAACGCCGCTCGAAATCGTCCGCTGGGCCATCGCACAGACCAATGGCCATGCGATTGTCTCAACCAATTTTCGACCTTACGAAGCGGTGATTTTACATCTCGTCACGCAGGTGGAGCCGGGTATTCCTGTTCTTTGGGTTGATCACGGCTACAATCGTCCGGCGACTTACCAGCACGCCGAGCAGGTGAAAAAACTGCTTAATCTGAACATCAAAGCTTTCATTCCGAAGATGACCGCCGCGCATTATGACGCCGCGTTTGGCGGGATGCCGGAGCCTACGCCGGAAAACGAAGAGCGTATCAAGGCTTTCAGCACGACGATGAAACTGGAGCCGTTCCAACGCGGCATGAAGGAACTCGCGCCGACAGTCTGGCTTACAGCTTTGCGCAAGGTGCAGAATCCCAACCGCGCGGAACTCGACATTGTGAGCGAGGATAAGAATTTTAATTCATTGAAAATCAGCCCGCTGTTTTACTGGAGCGACGCCGAAATGGAAAATTATCTGAAGCAGCACAACCTGCCGAACGAGTGGGATTATTTCGATCCCGCCAAAGCCGACGAAAAACGCGAATGCGGCCTGCATGCGAGCTGGGGCGGTGAAAAGCTGGTGTCTGGCATCTAGGCTCTGGCGTCTCGGAAAACCAAATCTCCGGAACCAAGACGCCAAACCCGGGAACCAATTAGTCAGATGGGCGAGCCTTTTGAAAATTCGGAAGCATGGAAGTCAGAGAGGATGCTGACAAATGAAGTTTATTCAGTTTGCCGTCGTGAACCTTTGGCGAAAGATTTTGGATTGCGTGACCAACTACAACGGGCGGCGGTTTCCGTGATGAACAATGTTGCCGAAGGTTGGGAAAGTCTGCACGTTGCAGAAAAACGACAAGCGTATAACATAGCCCGCAGATCGTGCGGTGAAGTCCGTTCCATGACCTATGTGCTGCTCGACAACAAATTTATATCTGTGACTGAACAAACCAATCTTCAAAACCTTTGCATCCAATCTGGCAAGCTCATCAGTGGTCTAATTCGCTCATCAGGTGACCGATGAAAGACTCCAGAACCCAGACCCAAGACGCCAGACCCTTTTCATGAGTTCATACCATTTAGACCATTTGCAATACTTGGAAACGGAAGCGATTCACATCATGCGTGAGGTCGCCGCCGAGTTCGAACGCCCCGCCCTGCTCTTCTCCGGCGGCAAGGATTCCATCTGCCTCCTGCGCCTTGCGGAAAAAGCGTTCCGTCCGTCTGATATTCCAATGCCGTTCCTGAATGTCGAGACCGGCCATGAGTTTCCCGAATTGCTCGAATTCCGCGACCGGCGTGCGAAAGAACTCGGCGCAAAGCTCATCGTCCGCACGGTGGACGAAGCCATCGCCAAAGGCCATGCGCAGCCGGCTCCCGGCGAAACCAGCCGCAACAAGCTGCAGATTCCCGTGCTACTCGGCGCGATTGAGGAATTTCAATTCGACTGCGCCATCGGCGGCGCGCGACGTGACGAGGAAAAAGCCCGCGCGAAAGAACGTTTCTTCAGCTTCCGCGACTCGTTCGGCCAGTGGGATCCGAAAAACCAGCGGCCCGAAATCTGGAATCTTTACAACGCCAGGGTGAATCCCGGCGAAAACATGCGCGTTTTCCCGCTCTCGAACTGGACGGAGATGGATGTCTGGGAATACATCAGGAATGAGAAGCTCGAAGTGCCGAACATTTATTTCAGCCACGAGCGCGACTGTTTCCGCCGTGGCGGCCAGTGGCTGCCGGTGCCGCCGCCGCACACGGATTTGACCAAGCCCGATCCCTTTGCCGGCGCGCGACCGAAGCCAAACGAACCGATCAAGCGAATGATCGTCCGCGTCCGCACCATTGCCGACATGATCAGCACGGGCATGATTGAATCCAAGACCGACACGATTGACGACATCATCGCCGAAGTCGCCGCCGCGCGCGTGACCGAACGCGGCACCCGCGCCGATGACAAGGCCAGCGAAGCCGCGATGGAAGACCGGAAGAAGGCGGGGTATTTCTAAATTAGCCGCGCTATGAGCGAATCCGATTCCAATCCCGAAAAGCGCATCGCGTTGTTTCAGCGAAAGGAAGTTCGCCGGGCCATTCACAATAACGAGTGGTGGTTTGTTATCACCGATGTCGTGGCGGTGTTGACCGATTCGCCCAATCCACAAGGCTATTTCAAGGACATGCGCAAGCGTGATCCGCAATTGGCCGAGACCCTCAAAGGGGGGGGGCAAATTGCCCCCCCCCTTGGCCTGGAGTTCGACACAGCGGGCGGACGCCAATTGCTGCAATGCTGGAACACCGAAGGCATCTTCCGTCTCATTCAATCCATACCCAGCCCCAAGGCCGAGCCATTCAAACGCTGGCTGGCCAAGGTAGGCTACGAACGCATTCAGGAAATTGAAGACCCGGAACTCGCCACCAAACGCACCCGCGCACTCTACGAGGCCAAGGGCTACTCCGCCGATTGGATCGAGAAGCGGATGCGCTCCATCGCCATCCGCGACGAACTGACCGATGAATGGAAGAAGCGCGGCGTGCGGGAACAGCGCGAATATGCCATCCTCACCGCTGAAATTTCCAAGGCCACATTCGGCCTGACGCCCACCGAATACGCCGAGTTCAAGCGGCTTAAGCGCGAGAACCTCCGCGACCATATGACCGACTTGGAACTCATCTTCTCCATGCTCGGCGAAGCGGCCACGACCGAGATTGCCCGCAATCGCGACACGCAAGGCTTCCCGGAAAATAAACAAGCCGCGCGCTCCGGCGGCAAAGTGGCCGGCAACGCCCGCCGCGAACTGGAAAAGAAAAGCGGTCGCAAAGTCGTCACGAACGAAAATTATCTGGCGCTGACGCAGGCGACGAAGAAGGTGAGGCGGTTGAAACAATAAATACACAACTTAAAACAATTTGCCAAACTAAAGTTATGAAAGGAAATCGCTGGGTAGTAATTGATACCGAAACTGACGGCCTCTACGAGCCGATTCACGTTGTTGAGTTGTCTGGACAATTGATGGACGGTTGGGACGCAGTAGGAGAACCGTTCAGAATGCTTTTGAACCATGACGTTCCCATTGATCCTGCAGCCGAGGCCATTCACGGTTACTCCCGGGAATATTTGAGGCAGCACGGTGAGAAACCCAAGCGTGTCTATGAGTTGTTCAGGGATTACGCACAAGATTACCCGCTCGTCGCCCACAATCTTAGTTTCGACTGGAATCGCTGTCTTCAGCCAGAATGGGCAAGGCTTGGCCTTCCTGATATTGGCCAACGCGGGTTCTGTTGCATGATGCTTGCCCGGCGACTTGTGACAGAAACACAAAGCTACCGGCTTGAAGTTTTGAAGGATCAGTTTCGCATTACTCCATCACAAAGCCATCGGGCACAAAATGACGTTCTAACGGTTGTCGAATTATTCCAGAAAGTTTATCGGCCACGATTGGAAACAGCGAAGCTCGATACTTATGACGCAGTTGCCATGTTCGCCAAGCAGACACCTGTCGCAAAATGCCGAGACATTATTTTTCGAGGCTTATCTACAAGCGTCACGAAGCAGCCTACGCTTAAAGACGAATGGTATTTTATTGATGCCGCCAAGAATCCACACGGCCCGCTTTCAGCTTGGCAAGTCACCCAAAGCGTAGATCTGGAAGCCTACTACGTTTGGCGTGAAGGCATGAGTGATTGGATTGCCAATTGTGATTGCGCCGAGTTCCTAGCACTTAGCCAAATACCACCCGCTACCGAACAACAACCAATCAAAAAAGCGGACGCGGTCAAAACAATGCCCGAGCTTATTGGCATTTGCCGTGGTTTGATTGCTGATGACAAAATCACAACTGCAGAGGTGAAATTTATAAATTCCTGGCTCGAGAATGTAAGCTTCATAAGCGAATGGCCAGCATCCGAAATTGCTCAAACGATGGAACGCATTTTAGAAGATGGCATCATCACCAAAGAAGAAAAGGATGAACTAAAAAAACTTCTTCAGAAAATCACAGGCAGTCCTGTTAAGGATGTCTTCGAAAAACCTTGTCAAGCGATTGAGGTAAGCGATTCATCTTCAGCCGCTCCATTAAGTTCTCCACATTACACGGTTGTTCAACTCAACCAAGGAACTCGTGAATGGTTAGAGTGGCGACACAAAGGGATTGGAGCATCGGACGCGCCAGTGATAATGGGAGAAAATCCTTGGAAAGACGTTTCTGAATTACTGCGGCACAAACGCAGTGCGCCAAGAGACCAAATTGAGAATGAAGCGATGGTGCGAGGGACTATGCTTGAACCAGAGGCACGCAAAAAATATATTCTACGCCGTGGCTTTGATGTTCAGCCCGCTTGCCTCCAGAGCAGTCAATACGATTGGCTGCGTGCGAGCGTTGACGGTTTATCAGTTGGCGGCAGCGCAGTGGTCGAAATCAAATGCGGCAATTCTGTTTATCGGAAAACTTCAGCGAGCGGGAGAGTCCCCGATTACTACTATGGTCAACTACAACATGCGCTTGCTGTCACCGGTCTCAATTCGATTGATTTTTATTGTTATCTGCCAAACTGTCCCGAAGTCCTCGTAACCGTTGATCGAAATGACGACTACATTAAGCGCCTGCTGGAAGCCGAATATGACTTTTGGCAACAAGTATTGAAACGTACTTTCTGAACGGGATTATAGCTGGCCATATTTTTCTGGATGGTCATCGTGGTAATTACGTATTGAAATCTTAAATGCAACACTCACTTGCTATTTATCTGTCGGCCCTGTTAGGGCTTTTAATAGTCACCGCCCGGGCCGAAGACGCGGCCATCGTCGTCAACGCCGGCCATGTGCTTCATCGCATCACGCCCTATCTGACCGGAGCCTGCCTTGAGGACGTGAATCATGAAATTTATGGCGGCGTGGACAGCCAGATGGTTTTTGGCGAGAGCTTCGCGGAGCCTGCCGCGCAACTGCCGTTGAAAGGGTTTAGAACTTATGAAGGCCGCTGGACGTTGAAGGAGGATGGGAATGTTCAAGGTATTGGGAGCAGCGGTTCAAAAATTGTCTGGAATGATTCGGTGATCTCCAATGGCGAGGTCAGTGTGGAGATGATGCTGACAGAAACCGCCGGCGGCAATGGAGGTTTGATTCTAAAGGTTCGCGATCCTGGCAAGGGCGCGGATGCTTTCACCGGTTATGAAGTATCACTCGAAAGGCCGGGATTTCTTGTGCTGGGGCGCCACCGGCAGAATTGGGAACCGATCCGCCGCGTGCCGTGCGATGTGCCAGTGAACGAGTGGATCAAATTGACTGTTCGCATGAACGGAAATTCGTTGGAAGTCTTCGTCAATGACAAAAGCATCACCCGATACGAAGACGATGAGCATCCGCTCGAAGCCGGCGCCGTGGGTTTGCGGATCTGGCAGCACAAGGTCTATTTTCACAATCTCTGCGTCAGCACGAACGACTCGCAGCAAAAGATTCCGTTTGCATATGACACGGGAGGTGATCCGGCTGACAGCGTGAGCGGCATGTGGCGTCCAATCCGTGAAGGCGAGGCGAAAGGAAATTTTTCACTCGTATCACATGAAGCGTTTTCCGGAGAGCAAAGCCAGCAAATCACTTTTGCCGTGGTTCAGGCGTGATCGGCATCGAGAACCAGGGTCTGAATCGCTGGGGCATGAATTTCGTAAAAGGTAAAAGCTACGATGGATATATTTGGGCGCGCGCGGAATCACCGACGCAATTGTTTGTCGCCTTGGAAAGCAAAGATGGCGCGGAAGTGTATGTCGAAAAGTCTTTGAAGCTTAAAGCCGGCGGCTGGCAGCGACTTGATTTCAAACTCACGCCGAAAATAACGGATCAGGCCGGACGATTTGCCATCAAACTCAAGCAACCCGGCTCGGTCACGATAGGTTATGCTTTCCTCCAACCCGGTTCGTGGGGACGTTTCAAACATTTGCCGGTGCGAAAAGACGTTGCGGAAGGATTGATCAACCAGGGAATTATCGTGATGCGCTATGGCGGCAGCATGGTCAACAATCCTGAATACCGCTGGAAGAAAATGATCGGGCCGCGCGCGCAACGTCCGCCTTACGAAGGCCACTGGTATCCTTATTCCTCGAATGGTTGGGGAATTTTTGAGTTCCTGAATTTCTGCGAAGCTGCGGCTTCCTCGGCATACCCGATTTTGACATCAACGAGTCGCCGCAAGACATGGCGGACTTGATGGATTATCTCAACGGAGCGCCGGATGGCGAATGGGGTAAAAAACGCGTTGCCGACGGCCATCCCGCGCCGTATCGGTTGAAATATATCGAGTTGGGCAATGAGGAACGCGTGGACGACAATTACTTTGAAAAATTCAAAGCCCTGGCTGAAGTGATTTGGGCGAAAGACCCCGCCATCATTTTGATTGTTGGCGATTTTACCTATCACAACGTCATCGCGGATCCGTTCAATTTTAGCGGCGCGGACAGCGGCATCACTACTCTGGCGGCGCAACAGAAAATTTTACAACTGGCCAAGCAGCATAACCGCGAGGTTTGGTTTGATCTGCATGTCTGGACGGAAAATCCGCCGCTGGGCAACAACGTGTCCGCGATGCTGTCTTACGTTGATGCGATGGATAAAATCGCCGACGGAGCAAAACATAAAGTGCTGGTGTTTGAGCTGAATGCCAACAATCACGCGCAACGGCGTGCGTTGGCGAATGCGCTCGCGATCAATGCCATTCAGCGCGATGGCCGCCTGCCGATCATTTGCTCGGCGAACTGCCTCCAGCCCGATGGCCAGAATGACAATGGCTGGGACCAGGGCTTGCTGTTCCTGAATCCGTCGCAGGTCTGGCTGCAACCGCCGGGTTATGTGACGCAGATGATTTCCAAAAATTATCAGTCGCTCGTCGTCGAAAGCAAAAGCCCGGTTGCCGATCTCGACGTGAGCGCTACGAAAAGTGAAGACGGAAAAACGCTCGTATTGCAAGTGGTGAATGCTGGCGAAAAATCGCTGACTGTGCCCCTCAAAATCTCCGGCTTTATTCCGGCGAAATCCGCGGCACAAGTCCTCACCCTGGAAGGTTCACTTGATGCCAGCAACACGGCCAACATGCCGGAAGCAATCAAACCGGTAGCCAGCGGATGGAAACACGGTTTGAAAGATGGCGAAACCACCATGACTTTCCCGGTTCATTCATTCACAGTGATCCGCGCTTTAAGCAGGCTTATGCCCACAAAAGTGATATTAGCTTTTGACTTGGTAGAATCAGATTTTTGAATACAATTTCCCGCTCGTTGCCATGCCACACACGCAGCATCCCATCGAACTTTTGCGCTTCAACACTTGCGGCAGTGTTGATGACGGCAAGTCCACGCTCATTGGTCGGTTGCTTTATGATTCCAAGTCGCTGATGGAGGACCAGATCGAGGCGATGGAAAAATCCGCCGCCATCACTGGAGGCGGGCAGATCAATCTGGCCAACCTTACCGACGGCCTGCGCGCCGAACGCGAACAGGGCATCACGATTGACGTGGCGTATCGCTATTTCGCAACGCCCAAACGGAAATTCATCGTCGCCGACACACCGGGGCATGTGCAATACACGCGCAACATGGTCACGGGCGCTTCAACGGCAAACCTCTCCATTGTGCTGGTGGATGCGCGGCAGGGCGTCATCGAGCAGACGCGGCGGCATACGTTCATCGCGGCGCTGCTGGGGATTCCGCATCTGGTCATTGCGGTGAACAAGATGGACCTGGTGGACTGGAAGGAAGAACGCTTCATGGAAATCCGCCGTGAGATCGAGGATTTTCTGCCGAAGCTTGGCGTGTTCCGGGACGTAAAATTTATTCCGATGAGCGCGTTGAACGGCGACAACGTGGTGGATTTGTCCAAGGCCTGCAAATGGTATGGCGGGCCGACGTTGCTAGACCACTTGGAAACCGTCCACATTGCGAGCGACCGGAACTTGAACACGTTCCGTTTTCCCCCGTGCAATGGGTGAACCGGCCGAACAATCCGACGGATAAAAAGCTGCACGACTTTCGCGGCCTGAGCGGCCAGATCGCCAGCGGCATCGTGCGGAAGGGGCAGGAAGTCATCATGCTGCCCGCCGGCATCAAAACCCGGGTGACCGACATCTGGACTTACGATGGTTCGCTGGACGAGGCGTTTTGTCCGCAGTCGGTGACGCTCTGCCTGGAGCATGACATTGACATCAGCCGCGGCGACATGCTCGTGGGCGTGGAAAATTTGCCGGGCCGTTCATCAGAATTATCGGCGCGCGTCTGCTGGATGCATAGCCGTCCGTTGCAGGCGGGCAAAAAATATTTTCTCAAGCACGCCACTCAGACCGTTCAAGCCATCGTCACGAAACTGGAAAACCGCATCAACATGATGACGCTGGATTCGGAACCGGAACCGGCAGCGCTGGCGATCAATGACATCGGAACCGTCCGGTTGAAGACGGCCAAGCCGCTCATCTTCGACGGTTACTCCACGAATCATCTGACCGGCGCGTTTATTTTGATCGAGCAAGGCACGAACGCCACGGTCGCCGCAGGAATGTTGACCGCCCCGACCGAGGCGGTGCGGCCGGAATATACCGACTTCGCGATTTGAATTGCGCTTGGGAGCGCCGGCGACCGCGACGGCCTGCAACGGATCGCCTTGGAGAAACAGCTTCGCACCCGTCAGGTGGAAGCCGCCCGGCTTTTCCTCAACGAAAACCAAACCGGCGGCGTGCGTTCGGATGGCAGCCGTGTTTATCTGCAATTACAATAGTTTTTGAGGAAATCGCTTTTGCAGTGTCTTCACAAAAACACGGTCTGCCCGCGAAGAAATCATCTCCAGCGGTGAATAACCGCGTTTCCAAGCCAGAACAAGTGTCAGGACAATCGCAATTCCGGTGATTAGAAAATTTGGCCACGCGTTGAGCAACCACTGCCCTGACCAGACAAGCTGCCATAAGTTTGAAAATGGCAGTAAATAAGGAATTGGCCATTGATTTCCATCCGGCCCCCGCGCACCCAGCAAGTCGCAGATCAAATGCAGATTGAAAGTGCCAAAGACGAGCGCTGCTGTGAGCCATCGTCGCCGGGCGACGGCAAAGCATGTCAATGTCACCAGCAGGCAAAAGCCGATGTTATGACACAGGATATGATGATAGTCGGACCACCAATTTAATGGATGCTCTGAACTGCGCGTAGCCATTTCCGCGATTATTCCCAGCCCGTCAGCGTCTGGAATGACACCCGCCAAGGTTACGCAGGCGCGTTCGCGCCGATTCAAATCCGCAGTATTGGCCACGACCCAACTGACCAGAAAGTGCGTGATCGGGCTCATCGAAACTCACATCGCAAACAACGAGTAAAAAAACTTCTTTCCGCCGAACAGCCAGAGGACTGCCGCCGCCGCGATGTAGGGACCGTAAGGCATCCGCGACGACCATTCACGTTTGCGCAGCAGGATCAAAAGGATGCCCACCGCCGCGCCGATCATGGAACTCACCATCAGCGAAAACAGCGCGCCCTGCCAGCCGAGGAATGCGCCGATGGCACCCATGAATTTTACATCGCCAAAACCCATTGCCTCGCGCGGCACAACAATCTCCGAAGTCACCGCCTCCAAGTGCGCGATGTCGTCGGGATTGATTTTTTCATCGCCGATGTGCAACGCCGATGGCGAGAGTCGCACGGTCACATTTTGGTAACAGCGATCCACCAGTTCGACCCGGCTCGCCTGCAAGCTGATGGTGTCCGACTTGCGATAAAAAATCTCATCGTAAGGAATCACCAAGTCCGGCAGGCACACGGCCGTGTCGGTGAAATAAACTGTCGTGCCTGGCGGCAGTTGAAACTTCTGGCGGCCAAAGAGCAGTTTGCCCAGCCGCAGGATCGCATAAATAATTCCAGCACCAACCATGATGCCGAGGGCGCTGCGCCATAGTGCGAGTTGGATCGAGTTCGCATCGTGCAACGACGGTAACGCGAGTGACATGGCGAAGCCCACAACTATGCCGCCCAGGGTGATTTCGTCGGGGATGATAAAATGTTCGAAATCAATGAACGTCGCACAAATCAGACCGGCGAGGAAGACAGCATAAACCAGCGAGATGGCAAGCGTTGATAATGGATGCCCGGGATTCCCGAACGCCAGCCAGCAGCCGAGGAACGCCACGCCCGTGAGCAGTTCGACGACGAAATAACGCGGCGAGATCGGTGCACCGCAATTTTTACAGCGGCCGCGCAGGACCAGCCACGTCACCAGCGGGATGTTCAGGTAAAACGGAATCGCATATTTGCAATGCGGACAATGTGACGGCGGCGAGACAACGCTCAGCTCCAGCGGCATCCGGTAAATGCACACGTTCAGAAAACTGCCCACCATGCAGCCAAGCGCAAAGAAGCACAGCGACCAGAAATGAAACGGCACGACCTCCCAGTTGTGCAGGTTAAAGACGGCGTCAATGCCCATAGATATTTTGTTCCAGTGCGCGGCGCATCACTTTGATGGGCGCGGATTGTCCGGTCCAGATCTCAAACGCCTTGGCGCCTTGATGCAGCAACATACCGAGACCGTTCGCCGTGCGACAGCCCGCCGCTTTGGCAGCCTTCAACAAGGCCGTCTCCGCCGGACAATAAATCATGTCATAGACCGCGCGCGTCTGTTTAAATGAAAATTGTTTTCCATCCAAGGGCGAAGCGTCCTCCGCTTTCAAGCCCAGCGACGTGGCATTAAGTATCAAATCTACGGCTTGTTTTGGATAATTGGCCGCAACTTTCACATCTGGAAACTGCGTTTTGATTTCCCGCGCGATGTCTTCGACCTTGTTTTGCGTGCGGTTTACAAGAAACAATTCCGCCACCTTTTCGGATGCAAGTTTCAATGCCGCTGTTCGCCCTGCTCCGCCCGCGCCCAGTAACAGGACTTTCAATCCGCACAATTCAAGAGCCAGATCTTCACGTAAAGAATTTACTAGCCCATCGGCATCAGTATTGTAACCGGTTGCGCGGGCTTTTAGCGGCATAGGCATCTTGCCTGTGTGAGACGAATTCGCAGGCAAGATGCCTGCGCCACTATCAAATTTAATCACGTTCACGGCACCCCATGTTTTGGCCGATGCATCCAGCGCATCCACCATGTCCACCGCCAGCAGCTTGTGCGGCACGGTCAGGTTCAGTCCCGCAAAACCCATCGCTCTCGCACCGTCAATCGCGGCGCAAAGATTTTTGGGATCCACCTCAAAGGCAAGATAGCGCCAGTTCAACCCCAGGGCGGCAAATGCGGCATTGTGCATCGCGGGCGATGCCGAGTGGCGGATGGGCGAACCCATGACCGCGCACAGGCGTGTGCTGGCATTGATGACGGATTGAACCGGTTGTGACACCCGCAATTTATAAGCGGCAAAGGCACGAGTTCAAAGCGCAAAGTCCGATTCGTCCCGCAATCTTCCGGCCATTCGCCGCCCAAAGCAAAATGGGTGTTTGATATTCTCGATGTTAGGATAGAATGAATCGAGCTGGTGGGTAAGGACGTATCCGGCAGCGGTGCCATCGCAACTCAATGTCTTTATGCTTGAAATCAAATTCAAAATGACTCTCCAAAACGCAGCAGTTGGCTGCGCAAACTGGTCTGGCTTGCGGGCATCCTGGTCGTCCTGCTGATCGTGGTTTATTTCGTTGCCACAAGTTCCGCGTTTCTCAAAGGCGTGATCCTGCCCAGGGTCAGCCAGGCGCTGGGCGCGAAGGTCACCGTGGCCGATGCGCAGATCAGCCCGTTCAATCATGTGCTGTTGCGCAATCTGAAAGTCCAGTCTCCGGGCGATGAACCGGTGCTGACCGTCCAGGAATTTCACGTGAACTACAGCCTGTGGTCCATCATTGGCGGCAACATCGTGGTTTCGGAACTCGTCGTTGAATCACCGGTGATCACCGTGGTTCAAAATGCCGATGGCACTTCCAACCTTGATCCGCTCATCAAAACGAATGCGTCTGAATCAAAGTCCGAAACATCCAGTTCTTCTGCTTCCAAACCCGCTCAGATTGACATCAAGAAAATTGCCCTGAACAACGCCACCGTCCGGCTCATCAAAAACACCCCCAATGGCGGCCAGGACTTGACGGAAGTGACGGCTTGCACTTCACCGTCACCGATTTGAAGAACGGTCAGTACGGCAAGATTGAACTTGCCGCCGCGCTCGTCGTGCAAAAAGCGGCACAGACCAACGCCGTCGCGGCGTCTATGCAGGCAAAGCTGGCGGGCGGATATGATTTCGCCCTGGCGCCAGATCTGAAACCCGCCTCCGCCAAGGGCAGCACCACGTTCACGGTGTTGCAAGCCTATGGCCCGTTTTCGGATTTGAACACGTTTGCCGCGACCTTTAATTGTGATCTGACCGCGACTGAACTGAAGGAATTGGCGCTGCGTTTCACCAAGGCCGACGCGACGCTCGCGCAAATCCGCATCAGCGGTCCGTTCGACACGGCCAAGTCCGAAGGCAAGTTGAAGCTGGAAGTCTCCGGCGTGGACAAACAGGTGTTGAATCTTGCCGGTGACGCCAGCGGCATGGATTTTGGCACGACCACGTTTAGTTCCACCAATGACATCGAACTCAAAAATGCCGGCAAGTTGATTTCCCTCGCGGGCCGTTTCAATCTGGCCAAACTCCAGATCAAACAGAAGGATATGACTTCGCCCACCTTGGATCTGCGTGGCGATTATGCCGTCACGGTGGATCAGGCTGCTTCCTCGGCCGTGCTCCAGACTTTGAATTTCACCGGCTCGCAAAATTCACGTGCTTTCCTTCTGGTTGGATTGTCCAGCCCCATGATGATTGGCTGGGGCAACGCCAGCAACGCCGTCGGTGATGCCGCGCTCAACCTCACCGTCACCAATTTGAACCTCGCGGACTGGAAAGCCTTCGCCGGCGAGTCCGCACCCGGCGGCATGCTGAATGTCGCTGTGAAATTGATTTCGCAAAAAGCCGGTCAACAACTTGGATTTCAGGTGGATACCCGTCTGGACAATCTCACAACCGGCACCGGCAGCGCGAACGTCAATCAAGGCAATGTGCGTGTGCAGGCTCACGGCAGCGTGTCCGACATGAAATTGCTCAAGCTCGATGACTATCAACTTGATGTCGTCCGGCAGGGAAAATCCCTCGTGAAAGTTTCCGGCAGCGCCACCGTTGACAGTGCAACGCAAGATGCGGATTTGCAGGTAACGGTCCAAGCCGCCCTGGCTCAATTGCTGGCCGTGCCCGGTTCCAGCCCGACTGATGGCGCGATTAATTTCCAAAGCCGTGTCACCGCCAAGGAAAAGAAAATCACCATTAAAGGCGGGCTGGTTTTGACACCAACTGACCGCGCAAAAACAAACGCAGCCCAATTCATCGGAAATATCGACGCCTCCCAAGCCGATGCGATCACCGGCACTTTCAAAGTGGCGGCGGATTCGCTCGACGTCACGCCTTACTACGATCTGATCTCCAGCATCAAGCCCGCTGCGACCACCAATGTCCCCGTGGCTGCCGGCGGAACGGCTCCGGCCAAGCCGGACCAAGAACCGCCCGCGATGACACTACCGCTCAAGAATTTCACCTTCGACTTGAACATCGGTCATCTGTTCCTGCATGAAGTTGACATTGCCGCCTGGCAAACGACCGTCCTGATTGACGGCGCGCATGTTCTGATCAAACCCTGCCAGATCACGCTCAATGGCGCGCCGGTGAAGGCCACGACGGATTTGAATCTGGGTGTGCCGGGCTACACTTACGATGTCACGTTCAGTGCTGACGCCGTTCCGCTCGCGCCGCTGGTGAACAGTTTCGCGCCTGCCAGCAAAGGCCAGGTTGCCGGCACGACCATCATCAGTGTTCAAGTCAAAGGCGCGGGCGTCACCGGCACCAGTCTTCAGAAAAACCTAGCGGGCGAGTTCAACTTCGCCACCACCAACATGGATCTGGCGGTTCCCAACATCCGCACGCCGCTCGTCAAATCCGTCATCAATGTCATCGTCGGCCTGCCAGATTTGATCCGCAACCCGACGGCAGTGCTCGGCAATCTGTTTGGCAGCGGCACCAAGAAAAGCGGTTTTGCGGATTCTTTGACTTCCTCACCGGTGGATGCGATCACCATGTCGGCCAGTGTTACGGACGGCAAGGTGCAGTTGCAATCGGCGGAACTTCGCAGCGCCGCCTTCCAGGCACTTGCCTCCGGACAGATCACACTAGATCCCATCCTGACCAACTCCACCATCGCCATTCCGATTCACGCCGCGTTGAGCCGTTCATTGGCCGGCCAGATTGGACTGGTGGATGCCAATACTCCAACCAATGCCGTGTATGTCGCCCTGCCTGATTTTCTAAAAATGGAAGGCACCATCGGCAAGCCACAGACGAAAATTGACAAGCTCGCAGTGGCGACGCTGGCATTGAAAACCAGCGGTGGCATCGTTGAAAAAATCGGTGGCGCAGGTGGCGAGAAGGTCAGTTCCGTCCTCAATGCTGTCGGCGATTTGTTTGGCGGCGGCAAATCCGCGAACACAAATTCACCTTCGACGACCACCAACACCTCTCCCGCAGGCGGCCTGCTTGACCTGTTCAAGAAGCCGAAATGAACAATGGTTGATGCGATCGATTCACCGATGTTTTTAGTCTGCATTACGATCAAAATCCTGATTTGATTGCCCGCCGCCTGCGTTCGGGTAAATTGTGCCGGTGAAATCCAAAGTTTATCTCGTCGGCGCGGGGCCAGGCGATGCCGGTTTGTTGACGTTGCGCGGCGCGGAATTGCTCAAGCGCGCGGACGTGGTCATCTACGACGCGCTCGCCAATCCTGAACTGCTCCGGCTTGCTCGGGCCACGGCAGAATTTATTTCTCGCGGCAAAAACATGGCCATGCCGCAGGCTGAAATCACTGCGCTCATCATCGCCAGGGCGAAGGAAGGCAAAACCGTCGTGCGGCTCAAAGGCGGTGATCCGTTCGTTTTCGGACGCGGCGCGGAAGAAGCCGAGGCGCTCGCGGCGGAGAAAATTCCTTTTGAGATCGTGCCCGGCGTTTCGTCCATCACCGCCGTGCCAAATTACGCCGGCATTCCGCTCACGCACCGCGATCACTGCTCCAGCTTCACCGTATTCACCGGCCACAGCGATTCCGCCGATGCCGCCACCGCCCTGCGTTATGATCAGATCGCCAAAATTCCCGGCACCAAGGTCGTGTTGATGGGCACGGAACAATTGGGCGACTGGACAAAATCACTCGTCGCCAACGGCATGGCATCAGAAACGCCCATAGCCATCATTCATCGCGGCACAACCGGACGTCAGAAAACCGTCGCCGGCACGTTGGGAACAATTGCCGCGCTCGCCGCCAAGGAAAAGATTTCGCCCCCTGCCCTTACCGTCATCGGCGATGTGGTAAAGCTGCGCGGCAAACTCAACTGGTTTGAGACTCGTCCGCTCTTCGGCCAGCGCATTGTCGTCACGCGACGTTCGGAACAGGCAGTTTTGCCAAGCGGCTGACGGAGCTGGGCGCTGAAGTGCTCAATGTGCCGGTGATCAAACTGGTCCCACCGCTCCAGAAAGATGCCATCGTGGATTGCCTGCTCGAATTGAATTCCTACGACTGGCTCGTGTTCACCAGCGCGAACGGCGTAACGGCATTCTTCGATATTTTCTTCCGCCGCTTCAGGATTTGCGCGACATCGGCGGGGCGCACATTGCGGCGGTCGGCCCAGCCACGGCAGCGAAGCTGCGCGAACTGCACTTGCAGGTGGATCTGACGCCCGAAGAATTCACCGCGCGCAAGATCGCCGAGACGTTCAAGAAATATCAGGACATCGAGAACGTGAAGATGTGCCTGCTGCGCGCCGAGGTGGCCAACCGCGATCTGCCGGACGCGCTCGCCGAAATGGGCGCCATCGTGGACGACATCGCCATCTACAAAACCGTGGTGGAAACCGAAGACCCGACCGGCGCGAGCGAACGCCTGCTTGAAGACGGCGCGGACTGGGTGACGTTCACCAGCAGTTCAACGGTGGAACATTTCCATGCGCGCTTCGACCTGCCCAAGCTGATGAAGAAATTTCCGAACCTGAAACTCGCCTCCATCGGCCCGGAAACGAGCAAGGCCATTACTGCTCTAGGATTGAAGCCCGCGCTCGAAGCGAAAGAACACACGACGGATGGTTTGATCGCGGAGTTGTTACGCGCGGTTAAGATTTGATTTTTGCGTGTCCGTTTTCGCTCTGGAAGGAGAAAAGGCTTTCACGACGCGCCGTGTGTCATTTGCGGTTGACATTTCCACTCCGAGATGGCTTTTTCCCGCCGGAAGGACGGCTTGGTCTTATGAACTCTGACATAATCATTCGCGGCATCTGCATCACCGGCCTCGCCGTCGTCATTTTTGCTTCATTGGTCGGATCACCCGTCAAACCATTGGTTTCTAACACCATCTGAATCCCGGGAAACGAACGCTCAACAAACGAATCAAGCATTTATGAAAAAAACCACACTTTTCAAACAGTATTTGAAGGCGAAAGAGATATTGATGATCCCGGTTGCCCACGATCCGCTGGGCGGAAAAATCATCGAGCGGGCGGGTTTCAAGGTGGTGGGCTGCGCCGGCTACGCCAACTCCGCCGCACTCATTGGCGCCCCGGATGTCGAATTGCTGACGCTTACCGAGATGGTTGACGCCGCATGGCGCATGACAGATGCGGTTGATCTTCCCGTGTGGGTGGATGGTGACAACGGCCATGGAAACACCACGAATGTCCGGCGGACGATAAAACAATTCGAGAAGGCGGGCGCGGCTTCGCTGATGCTAGAAGATCAAGTTTCGCCCAAACGCTGCGGACACATGTCCGGCAAACATGTCGTGCCGATGGACGAATTCATTTCCAAGATCAAAGCGGCGGTGGACGCGCGCACTGATTCCGATTTCACCATTCTCGCGCGCACGGACGCGATTGCGGTCAACGGTTTGCAGGAAGCCGTCGAGCGCGCGAACAAATGCATCGAAGCCGGGGCCGACTGGGTTTTTCTGGAAGCGCCGGAAAACATCGACAGATGCGCCAGATTCCAAAGCTCGTCAAAGCGCCGACGCTGGCCAACATGATTCCGGGCGGCAAGACGCCGATTTTGCCCGCGTCGGAACTGCAGGCGATGGGGTTCGCCGCGCTGGTCTGGCCGAATGCGTTCACCTACGCTTACGCCAAACTCGCGACGGATATGGCCGCAGAACTTCTCCGCAGCGGCACGACGGCCGCTTACCATGACCGGATGATTGAATTCGAGGCGTTCAATGAACTCGTCGGCCTGCCGGCAATCCGGGAGTCGGAGGATAAATATTACGGGCACTTCGACGACGCGCATTTGCGGGGTTCGTAATTCATTATCTCATTCCATATTCAATAATCCTTATCTGATTCAATTATGGCCACGACTGTCATTCAGCATGTGCTTTCCCGATTGCGCGACATCGGCATCACCGATGTTTTCGGCGTTCCCGGGGATTTCTCCTTTCCCGTGAACGATGCGGTTTGCCTCGACCCCAAGCTGCGATGGATCGGTTGCTGCAACGAACTCAACGCCGCCTATGCGGCCGACGGCTATGCCCGCATCAAAGGGGTGGGCGCGATCAGCACGACTTACGGCGTCGGAGAATTGAGCGCTCTCAATGGAATCGCCGGGGCCTACGCCGAACATCTTCCGCTTTTTCATCTCGTCGGCACACCGAACATGGCGGTTCAGGCGGCGCGCGCGTTGATGCACCACACGCTGGGCAATGGAGAATACAATTTGTTTCAGCGCATGACGGAACCCGTGGTCTGTGCCCACGCCGTTATGACGCCGCAAAATGCCGCCTTCGAAACCGAGCGGCTGATCGGCGAAGCGCTCTATCACCGGCGGCCGGTGTACATGGCGTTTCCTGCGGACTACGCGAACCAGGCCGTTGTCGGCGCGGTGCAACCTGTGCCAGCGCCGGGCAGCGATCCCGCCTTCTTGACTGCGGCGGCCGATGCAATCGTCGAGGCGCTCGCCAAAGCGGACACGGCCTGTGCCCTGCCGGGCATCCTGGTGGCACGGACAAAATCACAGGCCGCCATGCAAGCCGTCATTGACGCCTCCGGCCTGCCGTTTGCCACCATGTTCATGGGCAAATCCGTGCTCGACGAAGAACAGCCAATTATGTCGGGATGTATAACGGCGCATTGATGAATGAAGACGTGCGGAATTTTGTTGAAAGCTGCGATCAAGTGATCGAGATCGGCACCATGCTCACCGACTTCAACAGCGGCGCTTTTACGGCCAGACTCGATCCCGCAAAGACGATCATCATTTCACATCACCGGACACGGGTTGGAGGAAAAACGTATCCGAGCGTGGAAATGGGCGACCTGCTTAAAGCACTGGCGCAACGGCTGCCGAAACGTCACGACTGGAAAAAAATACCCGCTTCATCCCTCGGCGAACCGGCGGGAAAAGGAGCCGATCCCATCACTGTCGCGGCGCTCTATCCACGCTGGGCAAACTTCCTCCGGCCAAAGGACATTCTCGTGGCCGAAACCGGCACGGCTTCCATGGGGCTTGGCTTTGCCAGGATGCCTGCTGGAGCAACGTTCCACAACCAGACGCTTTGGGGATCCATTGGCTGGGCGACGCCCGCAGCGTTCGGAGCGGCAGTTGCCTCGCCTGACCGCCGCGTGGTGCTCGTCACGGGCGAAGGAGCGCATCAACTGACCGCCCAGGAAGTCAGCCAGTTTGGCCGCCTTGGACTGCGGCCGGTGATTTTCGTGCTGAACAATTCCGGCTACCTGATCGAACGGCTGTTGTGCAAAGACCCGGCAATTGCCTACAACGACCTGGCACCATGGCGTTATGCCGAGCTGCCGCACGCACTCGGCTGCGATGGCTGGTTCACCGCGCGCGTGACCACTTGTGGCGAACTGGACCAGGCATTGGCAACAGCGGCTCGCGCCACAACTGGAGTTTATATCGAAGTCGTGACGGATGCCTACGCCGCCTCTCCACTGGCAATGAAACTGCATGAAAGCCTGAAGTCACTTTATAAATCGTGACCGGCGGCTTTCAATTCACCGCCGCCAGTTTTTTTATTTTTGCGGCGATTGCGATTCATTCGCCATGTGGAGCAGCTTGTGACGCTTGCAGTTCACAACCTCACTCACCCAACCCTCTCCCCACGAAGAGGGCTTTCATGTTCTCCGCGTCTTTGAAAAACCAGCAACGGATTAACCGGAAGGCTGTTCGCAAAACCAAAACGGTCACACATCATTTCCTCTCCCGGGGGAGAGGATCAAGGTGTTCGCGAATCCGCGACATCGCCTCTCTGCACGCTTAGTGCGGAGAGCGAGCAGATGTTGCACGATCTGTTCACGCACGACGAAACGAAGGAAGTGGACTTTCTTGCGCGCAACAAAATCCGACTTGTCGCGCCGACTGGCCCAACCGAAAGACAGGTGACCGTCAAAGTTCCTCGAGGCCATCAATTTTCCCGGCAATCGGTCCTCACCGCTTATGGCGTGCGTTGTTGCATCAGCGGAATCAATGTGCCCGACTTGCTCATTGCCAGCCATATCAAGCCGTGGGGGAAATTTCCGAATGACCGGCTGAACCCGCGCAATGGACTTTGTCTTTCGACACTTCACGACGCGGCGTTTGATGACGGACTTATCACGCTCGACGAGAAGTTGAGCGTTGTTTTGAGCAAGCGGCTGAAAAGTTTCTTTCCACAAATCACGCTCGAACAAAATTTTGCACAATTCGAGAACAAGCCGATTCGTTTGCCCGATAAACTCGCCGAACCTGACTCAGAGTTTCTACGTTATCACCGACAGGAGATTTTCCAGAGCTGAAGCCCAGCGCCAGCGGCGCGACATCTTTGTAGAAAACCAGTCCCAAAAGAAATCCCAGCCCCGTCAGGGGCGGCATATTCGAAAAATCATTCTTCGTCGGTCTTGAAAAGGTAGCGCGGGTCGTATTTCACACCAAACTTCTCCAGCAACTCGACGTATTCCGCCCGGAATGACTTCTTCGCGTGATGTTTTTGCTGGTTTTCGATGTAACAGATGACCGTTGCCAACTGTGAACGCGAATAGGAAAACGCGCCGAACCCTTCCTGCCACGAAAATCTTCCATTCACCCAACGTTTATCTTTGATAAATTTCGACGAGCCGGCTTTTACATCACGCACCAAATCTGAAAGTGCGATGTCCGGTTTGATGCCGACGAGTAAATGCACATGGTCCGGCATATTGTTTATGGCGATCAATTTTTGTTTCTGACCGGAGACAATGCCGGTGATGTATTTCTGAAGCTCATCGTTGTGTTCGGGCTGATGAGGTTTTGCCGACCTTCGACGGCGAACACGACATGGAGATAGATTTGCGTGTAGGTATTGGCCATTCACCGAAGATGCCGCTCCTGACGGAGCTTGAAAATCTTTTTTGTTTGAGTTCTACAAAGATTCCGCACCTACGGTGCTGGCAGTGACAAGCTCAGTTCCAAAGCTGATCGGCCAGCGCGTATTTCTCCGATGTTTCGTTCTCAAGAATGGATTCCGAGCTTCGGGCCTGCCGCCGGGAATTCCGATAATTCAAGCGTGCGCCATTCCTTGAAGCCGACAAGAAAGATGCGTTCGCGACAAGCGAGGAGAGGGAGAAGATTATTTTGCGGGACGTTTTCCCAAGGCAGCCACTTCGCCAAGCTCAATGGGGCCGGGCCGTGACGCTTTGCATCCATGCAACATCTTCACTGTTGGGTGCGGGTTTGATGGAGAGATAGGTCATGGGTTCAAAGTATCCGGGATTCTTCCAGCGATGGAGTTCCACGTGACCGTCGGCAAAGGACAGCCCGCCCGCGCCGTTATGGCGGCTCTCCGGTGCATCGGTGTTCCAGCGGTAAGCCGCCGGATTAGCCGGACCGTTGCCAACCGGGTAGCCGCTCATGTCCGTGGCATAATTTCCCCAGTTGATCAGGTTTGGCTGTTCGCCGATAAAAACAAAAGTTTGAGACGCGCCCGGCGCGATTTCAGGATTGCCCAGTTGCGACAGCTTGGAATAGGCCTGGAAATACTGGCCCCAATTCCCCAGATTGGGAATAAACTCGGAATTGCCAGCGACACCTCCGAGATACAAGTTCATGGAATAGGAGCGCACCCGTGGCGAAGACGTTCCGTCGTGCAGCGCCGAGGAACGGTCGCCGGGACATTTATAAACCGCCGCATTATTTATGTATTGCCAGAGCGGCCGCAGGGTGATGTCCGCCGTCGGATCCCAGTTGTAGGATTGTCCGGTTCGGAATCCATCATTGACCAGGTCAGGCGGATAAATTGTGGGCGTGCTCATCCAGCGCCGTCGTGGCATACGGCTGGCCAAAACCATCGTCGTTCGCAAATATCAAACGGTCGCTGGCGTCATCGGTATACATCCGCCAGGCCATGGTCAATTGTCGCAAATTGCTGACGCACTGGATGCCCTGCGCCCTCATCTTGGATCCGGCAGCAGCATCGCCGCAAGAATGGCGATGATGCAATCACCACCAGCAGCTCGATCAACGTGAAGCCGTCGCGCGCATGGCGGGGGCCGCGTCAGGAAAAGATCCGTCGCGCCTTTTTTAAAAGCGGCAACTTCCCGGGATTGGCTGGTTTTTTGTGTGACAAACAAATTCACAACATCTCGTTTACCGTTTATCCATCAACCATCGGCCATTGAAAACCTAGTTAGAGCGGTTTCAATAAAACTGTGGCCGCTGGCTGGGAACGCGTTGGTGTTTTGGTTAAACGCTGCCCCCTCATCCGTCCTGCGGCCATAACATTTTTAATCCGCTCTAATTGCCAGACACCAAAAATAAACAGCTCCCCACGCTCATGTTGAGCCGAGCCGACCGCACCGGCAGTTCAGTTCAAGCCGCCGGCGTGGTTTCGACCGCAGCCGAGGGCAGTTGCGCCGCCGGTTCATCAATCTTCACGAGCGGCGTGCCGGAAGTGGCGGTGACGGTCTGCGCTTCGTTCGCCTTGTGGAATTTCACGCTGACGATCTTGCTCACGCCGTGTTCCCTCCATCGTCACGCCGTAAAGCACGTCGGCCATGCCGATGGTGCGCTTGTTGTGCGTGATGATGATGAACTGCGACTGCGTGATGAAGCGTTGCAGCACGCGCACGAAGCGGTTGATGTTCGATTCGTCAAGCGGCGCGTCCAATTCGTCCAGCACGCAGAACGGGCTGGGCTTGACCTGGTAGATCGAAAACAGGAGCGACACGGCAACCATCGTCTGCTCACCGCCGGACAGCAACGAGATGCCTTGCAACTGCTTGCCGGGCGGGCGGGCGACGATGTCGATGCCGCTTTCCAGCACGTCGTTTTCAATCCGCAAGAATCAAGTCCGCCTTGCCGCCGCCGAAGACGTCGGTGAACATTGCGCGGAAATTGTCGCGGATACGTTCAAACGTCGTGAGGAACATCTCGCGCGTCTGCGTGTTGATGCGGTTGATGACTTCGAGCAGTTGAACCTTGGCATGAACGAGGTCGTCGTGCTGCGTGGTGAGAAATTGATGACGCTGCTCGGTCTCCTCGTATTCCTCGATGGCCACAAGGTTCACTGGACCCATCTCGTCCAATCTTCTGCTGCAACGCCTCGACCTGTTGCTGCACGGAATTCCAATCGGTCGCCGCGCCGGCCCTCGGCCATCTGTTCGGGCGTGAGCGTCTCGACCTTGGCCGGGCCTTCATCGGCGTAAGTGATGGTGATGCATTCGCTGCGGATGTCGTCCAAGTTCAGGTGATATTTCTGCTGGACCTTCTCGCGCAGGTTCTGGACGCCCATGTTTTTCTGCGCCAGTTCCACCTCGACCGCGCCGCGTGAATTCTGCAATTCGGTCAAACGTCCGCGCTGCGAGCGCAAGCTTTCTTCGCGCGTGGAAATCTCGCTGTCCTGTGAATTTTTCCTGACCGACGAGTTCGGCGGTCTGGGCGCTGACCTGTTCGCGTTCGTGCTGCAAACGCTCGATCTCGCCGCGCGCAACCAGGATCTCGGATTCGGCCGATTCCTTGCGCGAAACAAAGGAGGAACATTCGCTGCGCCGCTGTTCGACGACCTGCGTGAGTTCGCGGATGCGCTGCTCAAGCGCCACAACGTTGCTGCCGGAACGACGACGCAAGCTGCTCGTCGGACGCGAGGGCGACCTTGCTCTCGGTCAATGCCGCGTTCGCGGCGTCGCGCGCGTGCCGGAGATTTTCCAGTTCAAGAGTCAGCGCGGCGACCTGTTTCTGGCCGGCGCGTTCGCGCGCTTCCAGTTCATTCAGCCGGGCGGTGAGCGCCTCGCGTTTCTGCAAACCTTCCTGCTCCTGTGCGGCGAGGCTTTGCACTTCAAACACGACGGTCTCGATCTTCTGGTGGAGCAGACGGTTGGAATTTTGCAGCGCCTTGAATTCACCTTCACGCGTGGCGATGGCGACTTCCTGCACGCGCAATTCCGTCTGCGCCTGCTGCAGGCTGGCTTGCAATTCCGTCTGTTCGCTCAAGAGTTCACCGCGCTTGCGGCTCGCATCTTCGACGAGCTTTGCAAATCGGCGAGTTCGGTTTGAAGTTCGGCAATCTGGTTTTTACGACCGAGGATCGAGCTGGGCGCCTTGCCGTTGCTGCCCTTGTTCAAATAGCCGCCGGTATAAATGCCGTGACGATTCAAGAGTTCGCCGCCGAGCGTGACGAAGTCACAACCCGCATGGCCGTTCTGGATTTGAGCCGTCGCGGTGCCGAGATCAGAGGCGATGAACGTGCGGCCGAGCAATGATTTCAACAATGCTTCCACCTGCGGTTCGGCGTGAATCACGCTCATCGCGTGAACGATCTGCCCACTCTGCAAACCGGCCTGTGCTGCTTCGCTCTTTTCGCCCGGAGCCATCTCACCAACGAACGAGAGCTGCTTTTCATCCTGATATTGCTGGATGGCCAGCGCCGCCACGCTCGCCCGGCCGGATTTGTTCGTGCTCAATTCCGCGAGAATTTCCTGCGCGGAAGATGGCTGCTCCGTCAAGACCAGTTGCAGATTATGACCAAGCGCGTTTTCGACGGCGGTGACAAATTGGTCCGGCACACGAATACGGGTCCGCGAGCGAGCCGATGACGGAACGCGACTGGCGCAACGCGGCGACCGCGCCGGCATCGAAACCTTCGTGCGAACCTTCCAACTGCTCCAGCACCGTCAGGCGCGAACGCTTGTCGGATTGCTGGTGCAAAAATTTATCCTGCTCGACCGACGCCTGCTGTAGTTCCGTCTGCAACTCCCGCAAACGATTCTGCCGCTGCTCGACCGAACCACGCGTGGTGGCGACATTTAATTTTTCAACTTCAACGCTCGCGGTGAATTCCTGTAGACGCGATTCCAAACCGGTGCGTTCGACTTCAAGTTGGATCTTCTCCGCCGAAAGTTTTTCGAGCCGGACGACATTGCCCTGTTTCTGCAAGTCCAGCGCAGTGATTTCGTTGCGGAGACGCGACAAATCCTGCGCGGCGGAAAAAGCGGCGGACTGCGCCTGGCGCAACTGTTCCTGCCGGTCGCGCAAATCATTTTCCACCTGCTGCAACGCATCGCGCTTCGTCTGCAAATTCTCCTTGTGCTGCGCCAGTGCGGTTTCGGGACGCAGTCAAACGTTCGGTCACAGTCATGAGTTCGCTCGACGCGGCATGGCAGCGTTCCTCGGCCTGCGTGATCTCCGCGAGCGCCTTGGAGTTCTGCGATTCGATTTCACGCAGACGTTCGTCGTTGAACTGGATGCGGCTTTCGTTGCGGTCAATCTCCGCCTTCAGTTCCAACCCACGTTGCTGCTGGGCGGCGACTTCATGTTCCAGTTCGGAAAGCAGTTCGCGCAGTTTTGAGATCTCATTTTCAAAACGCAGGATGTCGTTCGAGCCGGTCTCGATTCGTTCCGCAAATTTTCGACGCTGGTCTGGCGTTCGGAAATCTCGCCCTGCAACACGTCGAACTGATGACGCGCGAGTTGCGTTTCGAGATGTTGCAGCTCCTGCGAAATCTGTTTGTAGCGGGCGTGCCTTGCCGGCCTGACGTTGCAGCGAACCGATCTGCCGCTTCACTTCCTTGATGGTGTCGGCGATGCGCAACAAATTCTGCTCGGTGTATTCCAGCTTGCGGAGCGATTCTTTTTTTTGCGCCTTGAATTTCGTGATGCCGGCGGCTTCCTCCAAAATCATCCGGCGGTCTTCCGGCTTGCTGGAAAGGATCTGCGTGATGTGGCCCCTGCGCCAGAATGCTGTAGCTCGTGCGGCAACACCCGTGCCCATGAAAAATTGCTGGATGTCCTTGAGCCGGCACGGAACCTTGTTAATGAAATATTCGCTGCCGCCGTCGCGGAAAATCCGGCGCGTGATGGTGACTTCGCTGTAGGACACCTCGACGCCCGCCGCGCGCAAATGCTCTTCATCCACGTCGCCTAGCGTGAGAGAGACTTCGCCCATGCCCATCGGTTTGCGCCCGTCCGTGCCGTTGAAAATCACGTCCGCCATCTCGCCACCGCGCAGCGCCTTGGCCGACTGTTCGCCAAGCACCCAGCGGATGGCATCAGAGACGTTGGACTTGCCGCAGCCGTTGGGCCGACGATGGCAGTAACGCCGGGTTGGAAGTTGAGCGCGGTCTTGTCCGCGAACGATTTAAAGCCGAAAACTGTTAAATTTTTGAGATACATTGCTCGGGTTCAGACAAACAAAGTTGCCTGTTTAAGTAAAGTTAAAACCACAACATAATGGACACAAGCGCAATTGCGGCACAACTAATTGGTGAGGAACCGGAATTTTGTGTTGCGCTGCAACCGCTGTCAGACTTCTAAAACCACTATGTCCTTTATACGACCCGGATATCAGCCGGTCAATGGTCTTTTTGGTTTTTAGAAATTATTTGACAGAGTTCATCTATTAAATCAATCTATCCGCATCCGTTGATTTGACGGACTCATAACGAGTGGTTGAGGGACTGGCCCGATGACACCACGGCAACCGATTGAACTGGTTTTTCAACGTCAGGTGCCAATTCACAGCTCGAGCATCATTAGCTTGGGAAAAATGAGAAGAGCACAACCGTTTTGTCGCCCCTTCTCGTCATGAGTAGGGGCTTTTTTGTTGCCCTGAAATCGTAGCGGGCGCGTCGGCAGACCGCCGCTGACTGAAAGAAATATTTGCGGCGCTCTAACGAGTCGCCGCTACGGAAAATAATTTATGAGTGAAAAGCATGGGTTCATGAAGGCGCTTAAATGCCGCGAGTGCGGACGCGAATATCCGCTGGAAGCCACACACGTCTGCGAATTCGACTTCGGTCCGCTCGAAGTCGCCTACGACTATGACCGCATCAAGAAATCGCTCACGCGCGAAGCCATCCAGTCGCGTCCGAAAACGATGTGGCGTTATCGAGAACTTTTGCCGATTGCTGGCAAACCAACCGTCGGCCCGCTCGTGGGCTTCACGCCGCTCGTCAAAGCTGACCGCCTCGCGAAGAAGCTCGGCATCCGCGAACTCTGGGTCAAGAACGATGCCGTTAACTATCCCACCCTGTCGTTCAAAGATCGCGTGGTCAGCGTCAGCGTTGAGCCGCGCGAAAGGAACTGGGTTTTAAGACCGTCGCCTGCGCCTCGACCCGGCAATCTCGCCAATTCCGTAGCCGCGAACGCCGCCAGCGCCGGACTGAAATCCTACGTCTTCATCCCGTCCGATCTGAACAGGGCAAGATTTTGAACTCACTGATCTATGGCTCCAACGTCATCGCCATCAAAGGTCATTACGACGAAGTGAACCGTCTCTGCGCCGAGATCGCTGGCAAGTTTGGTTGGCGTTTGTGAACGTCAATTGCGTCCCTACTACGCCGAAGGCTCGAAGAGCATGGCGTATGAGATCGCCGAACAACTCGGCTGGCGCTTGCCGGATCACACCATCGTCCCGATGGCGTCCGGCTCATTGCTGACCAAGATCCACAAGGGCTATCGGCTATCAGGAATTCACGAAGCTCGGACTCGTCGCGCAGCACGACACACATATTCATGGCGCGCAAGCCACAGGTTGTTCACCGATCTCCACCGCGCAGAAGGCTGGACTTGATTTCTTTAAGCCCGTGAAGCCCGACACGATCGCGAAGTCGCTCGCCATCGGCACGCCGGCCGACGGTTTTTACGCGCTCAAAGTGATGCGTGAGACCAACGCCGCAGCCGACGACGTGACCGATGATGAAATCCGCGACGCGATCAAACTGCTCGCCGAGACGGAAGGCATTTTTGCCGAGACCGCCGGTGGCGTGACCGTGGGCGTGGCCAAGAAACTCATTGCGTCCGGCAAGATTCCGAAGGACTCTTCCGCTGTCATCTGCGTCAACCGGCAACGGCCTCAAGACCTTGGACGCCGTCAACGGTTTACTGCGACAAACCGCGCGAAATCAAGCCGAGCCTGCGCGAGTTCGAGGCGCTGTTGGCGCATGAAGAAAAAGTGAATGCGTAATATTAATGAGCACGACAGTTAAAGTCATCGTATTTGGAGTTGTTAACGGCTTGCTTTGGTCATTAGCCCCTGGCGGTCTTAACAATCTATTTCTTTCAAAGGATGCTGCTTTAGTTTGTATTGCAGGAATGTTGACAGGCATAGCGGTTTCTCTAGCTCTTAAAGCTCCTTTGACGAGATTCGGACGCGGATGGGCCTTAATTTTTGGTTTAGTTTCTTTGCCACTCGGAGCATTTATTTTTGGAGTCATTTTCTCCATATTAGATGTATCCGCATGGCTAAATGGCAGTCAATATGGAATCTTTAATGTGTTTCTAATCGGAGGATATTACGCATTACTCAGTATCATTTCCATTTTTGCAATTATCCTATTACCGCTCGCTGTTCTTACGACATTTATACTTAGGTCTGTTATTCATTCAGGTAAGAATCAAGCACATTGAAAAAAAATTATGTCAAAAAAAGTCCGCATCCCCACGCCGCTCCGCAAGTTGACCAACAACGAGGAGCTCATCGAAATCAACGCCGCCACCATCGGCGAGGCGCTCGTCGAATTGCAGACGCGCTTCCCCGGCATCCAGGAACGCCTCGTGGATGAAAAAGGCGAGGTGCGCCGCTTCGTCAACGTCTATGTCAACGAGGAGGACATCCGCTTCCTCAAAAACCGCGAGACGCCGCTCAAAGATGGCGACGAAATCAGTATCATCCCGGCCATCGCGGGGGGCTAGGCTGATTAGAGATTTCAAATGAACGCGCGCTTTCCCCTCACCCTAACCCTCTCCCTCGGGGAGAGGGGACAGCCGTTGTTCGATTTCAGTAATTCAGACAGTCTTTCTACAAAAGCCAGCCGCGGATTTGCCATGAGACTGGCAACGATTCTCCCTCTCCCCAAGGGAGAGGGCCGGGGTGAGGGGTAACAACAACACAAAACTATTTATGGCCACCAAAAAGAAAATCACCGCCACCAAACCGAACTCGCCCGTGCAACAGCGCCTGTGGCTGATGTATCCGCCCAAGCTCATCAAGAAGGCTTTCATCTATGAGGTTGGCCACAAGTTCAAGGTCGTGACGAACATCCGCCAGGCCAGCATCACCGACGAGATCGGCATCGTCTGCCTGGAACTCGACGGCGCGCGCAGCGAAGTGGCGGCGGCCATCAAATGGCTGGTCAAGCAAGGCGTGAACGTGGAGCCGTGGAAATCGGCGTGATTGCCGGTTGAATGAAATCAATCTGAGGCGCGGTGAAGTTCACCGCGCCTTTTTCGTTTTCACGAATCAAAATCAATCTGATTAAATCATCATGAAAACCTGGGTCTTGTTCGCAATCATCTCAATGGTCTTTGCCGGACTCACGTCGGTCATCGCCAAGATGGGCCTCGCGGGCATTTCCGCTGACCTAGGTCTGGCGGTCCGGACCTGTTTTGTGTTCGTGCTGGTCCTCGGCTTTGCAGTGGTGACCGTTCCCGTGAGTCAATTGTGGGCGTTAAACTGGAACAATTATCTCTGGCTGGGGATTTCAGGCCTGACGACAACGCTCTCTTGGATTTTTTATTACAAGGCGATTAAGGATGGCGAGGTTTCAACCGTCGCGCTGATTGACAAGGGCAGCGTCGTGGTGGCCGTTGTTCTCGCGGCATTTATCCTCAAAGAGCAGATCACCTGGCGGGTCATCTTCGGCGGTTTGCTGATGTTGACCGGGCTGTTGATCATCGCCAAAAAATAAACCGGCGCGAAGAGGATTCCTCGCGCCGGTTCAGTTTTAAGAATTTTATTTTACCGGTGGGTGCGACGCTTGACCTTGAGTTGCGCCAATGAATGCGCGAGCGCGGCACCGGCGGAAGCGGCTTCAGCGTCAGTGATCTTTTCCCCAAGACGGGCTTCCGCACGCTGACGGGCTTCCTCGGCTTTCGCTTCGTCAATGTCATCGGCCTTGATCGCCATGTCGGTCAGCACCGCCACGCGTTCGCCGGTCACCTGCACAAAGCCGTCGCCGACCGCAAGAAAGATATTCTGCCCGTCCTTGCGCGCCATGATTTCGCCGGCGACCAGTTGCGTCATCAGCGGCATGTGCGTCGGGTAGATGCCCATCTCGCCGTCAATGCCGGTGAGCGTGACCATCTCCACGTCATCGGAGTAAACTTTCGCCTCCGGCGTGATGATTTCGAGTTTTAAGGTTGCAGCCATTTTCGTCTTTCGGCGCGCACGGAGTGACGCGCCCCTACCATCAAGCTTCTTTAATTTCGTCAATGCCACCCTTCATGTAGAAATTCTGCTCGGCCACGTCGTCATGCTTGCCCTCGAGAATTTCCTTGAAGCCGCGGACGGTTTCGGCGACGGGCACCTGCTTGCCTTCGCGACCTGTGAAAATCTGTGCAACGGTGAACGGCTGGCTCAGGAAACGTTGGATCTTGCGTGCGCGGAACACGGTGGTCTTGTCTTCGGCGGAAAGTTCGTCCATGCCGAGAATCGCGATGATGTCCTGCAAATCCTTGTAGCGTTGCAAAACCTTCTGCACGCCACGGGCCACGTCGTAATGTTCCTGGCCGACGTTTTCCGGCGTGAGCGCACGGGAGTTGGAAGCCAGCGGATCCACGGCGGGGAAAATTCCCAGCTCGGCGATAGAACGTTCCAACACGATAGTCGCGTCCAAATGCGCGAACGTCGTGGCGGGCGCGGGGTCGGTCAAGTCGTCAGCGGGCACATACACGGCCTGGAACGAGGTGATGGAACCTTTCTTGGTCGAGGTAATGCGTTCCTGCAAGTCGCCCATTTCGGCGGCGAGCGTCGGCTGATAACCGACAGCGCTCGGCGTGCGGCCGAGGAGCGCGGACACTTCGGAACCGGCCTGTGAGAAACGGAAAATATTGTCCACGAACAGAAGCACGTCCTGGTTCTTTTCATCGCGAAAATATTCGGTCACGGCGAGTGCGGACAGCGCCACACGGAGACGCGCACCCGGAGGTTCGTTCATCTGGCCATACACGAGGCCGATCTTGGAACCTTCGACGATGATGGGCAGGCCATTTTCGCCGTGCTCGGGATGACCTTTGGCGTCTTTCTTAACCTTGATGACGCCAGCTTCGATCATTTCGTTGTAAAGATCGTTACCTTCGCGTGTGCGTTCACCGACACCGGCGAACATCGAAACACCGCCGTGCAACTTCGCAATGTTGTTGATCAATTCCATGATGACGACGGTCTTGCCGACGCCGGCACCGCCGAACGCGCCGACCTTGCCGCCCTTGAGAAACGGGCAGATCAAATCAATGACCTTGATGCCGGTGGTCAACACCTGCGGGCTGGTGGACTGATCCACAAGCGCGGGCGCGGCGCGATGAATGGGAAGATACTTGTCGGCCTTCACGGGACCTTGTTCGTCCACAGGTTCGCCGGTGACGTTGAACACGCGGCCCATGACGCCTTCGCCGACGGGCATGGAGATCGGGCCGCCAGAATCGGTGACCTCGTAACCGCGCTTGAGACCTTCAGTGGTGCTCATGGCGACGGCACGCACCCAGTTGTCGCCGAGATGCTGCTGCACTTCAAGCGTGAGCTTGGTGCGGCTGCCACCGGGCATGTCGTAATCCACGGTGAGCGCGTTGTAAATGGCGGGAAGCTGGCCGGCGAACTCCCACGTCCACAACCGGTCCGATGATTTGAACTATTTTGCCTTTGTTCATGTTCTTAAAAATTAAATTTGTTTTCAACCGACCGCCATCTGCGCGGTGGTGATCTCGAGCAACTCTTTCGTGATGTTCGCCTGCCGCAATTTATTATATTCGAGCGTGAGATCCTTGATGATCTGCTTCGCATTGTCCGTCGCATTTTTCATCGCCACCATGCGCGCGCTCTGCTCGCTGGCCTTCGTCTCGAGCAGGATCTGGTGCATCTGAAAATTCAACGTGTGCGGCAGCAAGGCGCCCAGCACCGTTTCTTCATCCGGCTCAAACTCGAACACTTCGGGCGTGTCGTGCTCGGCCAGCTCCACTTTGTCTGCATTAATGCCCGCCGTGACCGCCGTCAACTTGCCTAGCGGCAGGAACGGCACCGTCTGCGGCTGCTGTGTCAACGTGTTGATGAAGCGCGGATACAGAATATCCACCGCATCCACTGCACTGCTCAAAAACAAATCCTGGCAAACTTCGAGATCGCCCGCGCCTCGGCGAACTGCGGCGTGTCCTTGTAGGAAAACTCCGCCTTCAGATTCCGCTTCGTGCGCGCGACAAATTGCGACGCTTTTTTTCCCGCCGTGACAAACACCGTGGTGTCCTTGTCCAGCTTGGCCGCTTCACGAAACAAATTGCTGTTCAGGCCGCCGCACAAACCACGATCAGTGCCGACCAGAACCACGGCGCGCTTGTTGACCGGGCGCGCCTGCATCAGCGGATGATCGAAGCCGGACATGTTCGCCGCCGCTTCCGCCATGATCTCGTTGAGCAACTGCGCATAGGGCCGGCCGACCAGCGCCGCCTGTTGGGCGCGACGCATCTTGGCCGCAGCCACCATCTGCATCGCCTTGGTGATCTGGGCGGTGTTCTTGACCGACTTGATGCGTCGGCGTATGTCGCGCGTGCTGGGCATGAAAACTTAGCGATAAGACTGCTTGAATTCCGTGACCGCCGCTTTTAAATCGCCGGCGATGGCGTCGCTGATGGCTTTTTCGTTGCGAAGTTTCAGCAACAAATCGGCTTTGCGCGTGGCCAGAAAATCCATGAGCTTCGTCTGAAAATCCTTGACCTTGTCCACGGCCACGTCGTCGAAGAAATTATTCTGCACCGACCACAAAATGGCGGATTGAATCTCCACCGGCTGCGGATTGAACTGCGGCTGCTTGAAAATTTCCACGACGCGCTTGCCGCGTTCGAGGATCGCCTGCGTCTTCGCATCAAGATCAGAACCGAACTGCGCGAACGCCGCGAGTTCGCGGTATTGCGCCAGGTCGCCTTTGATACGGCCGGCCACCTGTTTCATCGCCTTGATCTGCGCGGCGGAACCGACGCGGCTCACCGAGAGACCGACGGAAACGGCGGGACGCACACCTTGATAGAACAAATCGGTTTCGAGATAAATCTGGCCGTCCGTGATCGAGATCACGTTCGTCGGAATGTAAGCGGACACGTCGCCAGCCTGCGTCTCAATGATCGGCAGCGCCGTGAGCGAGCCATTACCGTATTTTTCAGACACGCGCGCGGAACGTTCCAGCAAACGGCTGTGCAGATAGAACACGTCGCCGGGATACGCTTCACGGCCGGACGGACGTTTCAAAATGAGCGACACCTGGCGATACGCAACGGCGTGCTTCGACAGATCATCATAAATGATCAGCGCGTCCATGCCGTTGTCCATGAACCATTCGCCAATCGCCGCACCGGTGAACGGCACAAGATATTGGTTCGACGCCGAATCGGAAGCGGAAGCCACCACCACGATGGTGTAAGGCAGCGCACCGGCTTCTTCCAAAACGCCGATGACGCGCGCGATGTTCGACTGCTTCTGGCCGATCGCGACATAGATGTTGTAGATAGGACGAAAATCTTTTTCACCGGACGCTTCAGCGGCTTTGTTGATGCGCGCCTGATTGATCATCGCGTCCACGCCGATCGTGGTCTTGCCGGTCGAACGATCACCGATGATCAATTCGCGCTGGCCGCGGCCGATCGGGATCATTGCATCAATCGCCATGATGCCGGTCTGCAAAGGCTGGCTGACGGGTTTGCGCTTGATGATGCCGGGCGCAATTTTTTCGACGGGATAAAAAGCGGTTTCTTTGATCGGGCCTTTGCCGTCAATCGGCTGGCCGAGCACGTTGACCACGCGGCCGAGCAATCCTTTGCCGACGGGCACCTGGAGCAGTTTGCCGGTCGTGCGGACTTCGGAGCCTTCGCGGATCTTGGTGTAATCGCCGAGAATCACCGCGCCGACTTCTGTTTCTTCAAGGTTGAGCGCGAGGCCGGTGATGCCGTTGCCGAAGTCCAACATCTCGTTGAGCATCGTGTCGGTCAGGCCTTCGATCTTGGCCACGCCGTCGCCGATTTCACGCACGGTGCCGACGTTTTGTTTGGCGGTCGCGGTCTTTGCCCCGGCGATCTGCGCTTCAATTTCCTGTAGCAAATTACTCATAAATTCGGATTAAAAACTTTGTTCCAACTTCTGCAAACGCGTCTGCACGCTGCCATCGTAAAGGTCGCTGCCGACTTGAATCCGCAAGCCACCGAGCAACGCGGGGACAACGCCGTAAGTGATCTCCAGACCGGTGCCGTATTGTTTTTCCAGACTGGCCTTGATGCTTGACTGCTGTTCAGGCGAAGTTTCCACTGCGCTCTCAACTTTAGCCGAGTGCAGGGCGACATCCAGTTTCACCAGGCGATGCAAGCGGGTGAGAATCGCCACATAACCGCGCGGCTTTTTTTCCGCCAGCAATGTGAGCACCTGACGCACGCGGCCGGCATCGAGCAAACCGTTGATGACGCAACTGCGGAACAGTTGGCGGGCGTCGCGTTGAGCTTGTTTGGAAACCTTCATACCGGCTTGAATCAGGCGATTTGTTTCTGAGTTTCTTCCGACAGACGACGCTGGTCATCGGGCGTAAGAACTTTACCGGTGACCGTGGCCGTGGTCTGCACGACGAGGCGACCGACTTCGCGTTTCAACTCGGCGAGCATCCGAGCGTGATCCTGCGCGGCGGCCTCGCGGGCCTTGACGACGATCTGTTCAGCGGCGGCGATCGCCTTCTGCGTCTCCGTCTCGCCGATACGGGCGGCGGCGGCGCGCGCATCCTCGATCAGCTTGTTCGCCTGCTGGCCGGCGTCGGCCAGAATTTTCTGGCGGGCGGCTTCGGTCGCGGCGAGTTCAGCCTTGATCTTGTCGGCGTTGGCGACACCTTCGGCGATCTTCTGGCGGCGCGTTTCGAGCATGGTGAAAATCGGCTTGTAGGCAAATTTCCACAGCACGAACAGCACGATGGCAAAGTTGATCGTCTGCGCAATCAACTTCACCCAATGGATGCCTAGGGATTCCATAAACGGTTAGCGATTGCCGATCACGATCCAGGCGAGAATGGCCAACCCTTCAGCGAGCGCCATACCGATCAACATTGTCGTGAAGACTTTGCCGAACGCGCCCGGGTTGCGGCCGATGGCCATGACACCGCCGGCGGCGGCGATGCCGATGCCGATGGCCGCGCCACCGAAGGCCAGACCGATGTGGATGTTACCTGTCAATTCTGCGAGCATCATATGCTTTTTCTTTCGTTTTGGTTTCAGTTTCTCGCAACCGTTCGCCGGAAGGTTTCCCGGTTGCAAATGGTTAAAGGTTCAATGACTGTGCTCTTCATCCGAGTGTGTGCAGAGCGTGCCAACAAAGGCGACGCTCAACATCGCGAATACAAATGCCTGCAGCAGGCAGACGACCGTTTCAAAAAAGTAGCCCGGCAACGCCAGCAGCACCGCCATGAAAACCGATTTCTGCGACATCGCCATCGTCAACATGGTTTCACCGCCAAAGATGTTGCCATAGAGCCGCAAGGCCAGCGCCACCGGACGGATGAACAGGATGGAAAACGATTCCATCACGCCGATGAAAATGAACAGCAGCAGCAACGGCAGATACATCCACTTGTTCGTGTCCACCTTCACGCCAAAAATGTGCCTCACCAGACCCACCGGCCCGTTGTATTTCAAAGCCCAGTAAAGGCTCATCACGAAAAAGATGCCGGCCATCGCCACGGTCAGATTGGCATCGGTCGTCGGCGGCCGGAAGAACGGCGTGGTCACGTGATTGACATTGAACGGCAACAAACTGTTTTTATCAATTTCACTGGAGTGAACGAGCCCAATGCTGCCCATGCCCGGCAACAAGTCGGTAAAATTGGAAACCACGATGAAGATTAAATATGTCGTCGCCAACGGGAAAACCCAGCGTGTGACCTTTGGTTCCAGCACGTTGCCCATCAGGCTTTCCCAGCCTTCCACGATGGATTCGATGAAATTTTGCCCGGCGCTCGGAATTTCTTTCACCTTCCAAGTCGTGGCGCGGACGATGACAAAAATGATCAACGCCACAATCCAGGTGCAAATCATCGAATTCGTCACCGGAAACCAACCAATATTGAAAACCGTGAGCGCCGAGGGCGAAACCAAGACATGGTCGGCTTCATGATGGGCAGCTTCAACAGCTGCAGCAATCGCGTTTGTCTTCGACACGGCAGAAATTTGATCATCCGCCCGGGCGACAAAAATCGCGGCGAAAAAGACGCAAAACAAAATGATTTTGGCGAATCGGTTCAATTCTAAAAATGATTTCTGACGACACAAATAGCGCTTCAATCCAAGCTGTTTGTGCATCAGGAGTGCAGAATCTGCCTCATCGTGAAAAATTTCACAAGCTCTTTTTCAAAAAATTTTGATTGGTTTTAACGCAAGGATTCGGGGGTTCTGCCCTGCTCCCGCAATTTTCGCAGGCTTAAAGCATCATGACGTTTTGCAAGCCGAACTCCCTGCTCATTCAGCAGCAATGTGGAATGATAAAAAGCCGGCACCGGCAAACCCAGTGCATGATAAATTAAAATCTGCCGCGCCGTGCTGACCAGCAAATCCGCCCCGCGCACAACTTCGGTGATCTCCATCGCCGCGTCATCCGCCACGCAAGCGAGCTGATACGCCGGAACGTCGTCACCGCGCCAGACGATAAAATCGCCAAAATCTTTTCCGGCGACAAATTTCTGTTCGCCGCAATTTCCGTCCACAAACGAAATTGTTTCACCGTCAGGAACGCGAAAGCGCCAGCTAAATTTTTGGTTTACGATTTCAGGCTTACGATTTTGTCGGCACGTTCCGGGGTAAATTGGCTCGTCATCGTCGTTTGCGTGCGGCGCACGCGTGGCGGCCTGGATGTCTTTCCGCGAACAGGCGCAGGGATAAATAAAATTGCCGGCACGCAGTTTTTCCAAGGCCGCACGGTAAAACTTCATCCGCTCGCTTTGATTGTATGGTGCGAATTGTCCGCCGCAGTCCGGGCCTTCACTCCATTCAAAACCGAACCAGCGCAAGTCTTCAAACATCGCCTCGACGAATTCCATCTTGAAGCGCGTGGAATCCAAATCGTCATTCCGCAAAATTAATTCGCCGCCGTTCGCACGCGTGCGCTCCTGCGCGATCCAAAATGTCCGCGCGTGACCGAGGTGCAGATGTCCTGTCGGCGACGGCGCAAGGCGTCCGCGATATTTTTCAGAACGGTTCATTCGGATTTTGCGCCAGCCATTCGGTCAGGCCCGGCAAAGGTTTGGACAAAACGGTTTGCATCTTGGTGATGTTCAGCGAAACATCCGGCGAGCGCGGCGGGCCGGAAAAATTCTTGAGCGAGTCCGCCGTGATTTTTGGATTGAGCTGCGGCCAACGTGCCGCGAGCAATTGCCCGATCTGCCAGCGCGATAATTTTTCCGCGCCGGCGACATGATAAATTCCCGCGCAATTTTTCTCCACTAACCCCCAGGCAGCCCGCGCTGTTTCCACCGCCGGAATCGGGCAACGAAATTCATCCGTGAACAAATTCATCCCCTGCCTCGATTGCCATGCTTGTCGCATAACTTCATTGAAACCACGATTGCCTGATAAAGATGTACCGCCGTTGATGGATGTGCGAATAACAGTGTGGCGCGAATTTTTCAAAACAATTTGTTCCGCTGCGGCTTTTGTCTCGCCATATAAATGCAGCGGGTTCACGGCATCCGGTTCGGCATAATTTCCTTTGAGCCCGTCAAAAACAAGATCCGTTGAAAAGAAAATGAACCTAACGTCCGCTGCCAATTCCGCGAGCATTTGCGTCAGCTCCACATTCATGCGCTGCGCGAGGTTGGGATTTTTTTGCGCTTCGGAAATGGTCGTGATGGCGGCGCAATGGATAACGAGTTGCGGCTGGTCTTTCTGAAATTCCCGGCGAACGGCGGCGAAATCAAGCAGGTCAAAATCAGCACGCGTCAATGCCCGCACAGTCCAATCTGAAGCATATCGTGATGCAGTCTGGACGAGATAATTTCCAATCAGCCCGTTCGCACCGGTCACCCAGGCAAGATGATTCGCGGGCGGCATCGGCGGTTATTTGGCTGGCGGCGTACTGGAATTATTTGCCGCGCGCGGCAGGCGACCGATCCAGGTTTCGGTGGCGGCGTAGTTCCATTCCAGTTCGGGCAGGTTCGGCGGCGAACCGCCGGTGGCGTGGATTATTAGTCGGTCTTCGGGACGCATCTTTTTCACCCATGGCTCGTAGGTGCGCGCGTCGCCGAAATTCCATTGCGCCTGACGGAGCACGGCCAGATTTTCCGGCGGCATGAGGCCGGGTTCAAAACCCAGGATGTAACGCCACGGCGCAGTGGGATTTTTATAAAAAGTCCGGAAGAACACATCCATGTCGGAATTGTAAATAATGCCGCCGGATTCCGGGAGCCAGCCGGCCAGCGCGGGATTGTCGGGCGTGAGGTATTCCGTGGTGAGATGATCCGTCCAGCGGCCTTCGCGATCGCTGGTGAAGCCGAGGAAAACGCCGCCCGCCAACGCGAGCGTGATGAACAGCCGCCGTGCGGAATCAAAGGAAAGTTGCAGTTCGAAACGCGCCTGCAATTCCAACGCGCTCCACACGATGAAGGCGGACAATCCCCAATCCCACCAGAAGCGTTGCATCTTCAGCCCGAGCACCCAGCCCAGCGCCATCATCATGAAAATCGGGTTCAGCACGGCGCGTGGATTCCAGCCGGAGGCAATTGTCCGCCATACCAACAATGCCGCGACCGCGAACACCGCCGGAGTCGCGCCATTGGATGGATAAAACTCCGGCTCAAGCTGGCGGTTGACCACGAAGCTGCCGAACACACCGAACATGTGCCGCACGGACTGGAATAAAAATTCCCATGGATGCCCCGTCAACGCGCAGCCGAGAAAACTCCCGACGAGCCAGCAGACGCCATAAGTGATGGCCGAGCGCCAGAACCCGGCGAACAATATCGCCGCGCCGGGCAGCACAAGCATATACCATGAGCCATGAATCCATGCCGAAGCTGCAACGAGCAATGGGGTGAGAATTAAAGCGAGACGACGCGGAGAATCTTTTTCCTGTCGCGACCAGAGAAATAAAATCGTGATCAAAACAGCGGTCGTCAAAATGTAGGGCCGGCCACGCATCAAGCGCGTCGTGCATTCCGGGGCGAACACCGCCGCCATCAGCAATGCGCCCAGCCACGCCTCTGGGCGGCGCAGCCACGGCAACGTGCCCAGCGTGACAAGCAGCATCAGGCCGACGGATGAAATGACCACCAAAGTTTCCGCGTTGCAATTTTGCCAGTGATGAATCCACGCAAGAATTGCCTGCCAACCTGGACTTGGATCAATCGCAAAATCGCTGCGCATGACGAGAATTTCCTGCCAGTTCTTTCCTGAAACCGCCTTCGCCGCGTGGCGCAACGCATCGTCCATTGGCAAAAAGCCGAGGCTGATTATTTTTAGAGGAACAAGGACTATCGTGAGAATTGCGACAGTCCAAACTGCTGGCGCAATATAACGCTTGAGCGAATAATCGTTCATGGCTCAATCCACCAGCCGCTTCGCCAAATTTCCATAAGCATCAATCCGTCGGTCACGCAGGAACGGCCAGTGCGTGCGCGTCACGTCCACTTTGGCGAGGTCAACGGACACGATCAGGATTTCCTCCTTGTTGTGGGAGGCTTTGGCAAGAATTTCACCGGACGTTCCGGCTACGAAACTTTGCCCCCAGAACTCAAGGCCGTCGCCGCCCACGCCTTTGATATCTTCATGGCCAATGCGATTGACGGAGGCGACGAAGCAGCCATTCGCCACAGCGTGCGAACGTTGGATGGTTTCCCACGCGCTGTGCTGGCGTTCGCCGTATTCTTTTTTCTCGCTTGGATGCCAGCCGATGGCGGTCGGATAGAAAAGAATTTCCGCGCCCTGCATCGCGGTGAGCCGAGCGGCTTCGGGATACCACTGGTCCCAGCAGATCAGCACGCCGATCTTGCCGTAGCGCGTTTGCCACGTCTTGAAGCCGAGGTCGCCGGGCGTGAAATAAAATTTCTCGTAGAACAACGGATCATCCGGGATGTGCATCTTCCGGTAGATACCGAGCAGCGAACCGTCCGCGTCAATGATGGCGGCGGTGTTGTGATAAACGCCGGATGCGCGCTTCTCGAACAACGAGGCGATGATGACGACCTTGTGCTTCTTCGCGAGCTTGCGGAAGGCGTCAGTGCTAGGGCCGGGAATTTTTTCAGCCAGCTTGAAATTCTTGTGGTCTTCGCTCTGGCAAAAATATTGCGAACGGAAAAGTTCCTGCGTGCAGATGATCTGTCCGCCCGACTTGGCGGCACGCTCGATGAGCGCGATCGTTTTCTTTAGATTCGCGGAGGGATTGGCGGAGCATTCGGTCTGGATCAGCCCCAATTTTACGACCTGGGCGGCATGTTTCATTTTTTCGGGGCGTGATCTTTCAGGCGGGCGGTTTGTTCGAGCAGGACGGTTTTGCCGTGCGAGTCTTCAATCGCCGAGGCGAGGGGCACAATCTGGCCGAACAGTTCGCGGATGAACTTGCCGAGCGTTTCGTTGGTCGGGCCGTAACCATCGTGATACATGTAATATTCCAAATCATACATCAATTCATCCGCCGTGGCATAACGCCGGTCCAGTTCACGCGTGAGACAGTGGTGCAGAATGTCATTGAGTTTATCATCAATGCGCGGATCCAGTGCGCGAAAATCCGGGATGGGCTGGCGCAAAATGCGCTGGCGTGATTCTTCGGCATTCTCGCCTTTGAAAATGTTCTTGCCCAGCAGCAAACTGGCCAGCACCACACCGGCGGAAAACAGGTCGGCCCGCCGGTCGGTCACTTGAAAATCCGCCTGCTCGGGGCTCATGTAGTCGGCCTTGCCTGCGACCACTTCGCCTTCCTGATCCGTGAGAAATCCGCGGGCCTTGGCGATGCCGAAATCGGTCAGTTTCACGTCGCCTTCAAACGCGATCATGATGTTCTTGAAGCTCACGTCGCGATGCACGATGCCCAGCGGCTTGCCGTTCTTGTCCGTCTTGGCATGGGCGTAAGCCAGCCCGCGCGCGATGCGGCTGGTGATGAAGACTGCAAGTTCCTTCGGCAGGACGCGGCGTTTGTCGCCCAGCTGATGGGTGAACTGGTCCAGGTTGACGCCGCGGATCAATTCCATCGCGATGAAACACATGCCGTTCGCCTCACCGAGATGGTAGGTCTGGACGATGTTCGTATGGATCAAATCGGCGACGAGCTTGGCCTCGCCGATGAAATTCTCGATGAACATTTTCTGGCTCGCGAAACTGGGGCGGATGATCTTGATCGCAACGCGTTTCACAAAATCGCGCGCGCCGTGCTGTTCGCCTTCGTAGACAACGCCCATGCCGCCCTCAAAAATTTTGCGGGTGATTTCGTAACGAAATTCGTTTTGGATCGTGAACAGCGGCACACTTTGATAGTGGAAAATTACCGGTTGATGTCAAGCACAGCCCTTCGCCGCCCAAATGAAACATGAATTATTTTTGAGTTTTTTGCTTGCACGAATCGCGTGAAATCCTTTAATTCCATTCAAGTCACACGACTTTTGTAACTAAACCGAACATCAACAACCATCGAAAGAGCATAAATATTATGGCTAAAGCACTCTCCAAATCCCAACTCGTCGCCGCGATCGCTGAAAAAGCGGCGCTCTCGAAGAAACAGGCCGGCGAAATCCTCGACCATCTGGCCGCCTTGTCTTACAAGCATGCCAAAGACACGTTCACGCTGCCCGGCATCGGCAAGCTCGTCCTCAAAGACCGTGCCGCCCGCATGGGCCGCAACCCGAAGACCGGCGAAGCCATCCAGATCAAGGCCAAGCGCGTCGTGAAATTCCGCGTTGCCAAGGCGGCGAAGGATGCGATCCTCGGCGTTAAGAAGTAATCGACGTTTTTCCTCAAGGCGCTTCGACTTGTCGGAGCGCCTTTTTTATTTCCTTGAATCCGGCGGCGTGGCTTGCGATTTAACTGCGTCAAGGTTCATAAAATTCCATGGTCCGATTTTTAATTCATCGCCCGAAGTGGATCGTCGTCATCGTCGGATTTCTCGTCTTCTGGCTGACGCAGACCGCGTGGCTGACAAAGTCGCACCTTTGGTTGAAGACAGACGGGGCTTTGATCGACCGCCGCTACCTGCTGCGCAACGAAATCCTGCCCGACCCGAACATCAAGCTCATCGGCGTCGGCAACACCTCGTTCCAACTCGACACGCTCTCGCCGGAGGAAATCGCCGCCTCGCCGGCGCTGCAAAAAATGCAGCGACCACCTCCTTGGGATCGTTCCATCTTCGCCGCAATTTTGGAAAAGCTGATGAGCGCCGGCGCGAAGGTGGTTATGTTCGACTTTGTTTTTCCCAGCGAGACGGACGGCGACGACGTCTTTGCCAAGGCCCTGGAAAAATACAAGGATCGTGTCGTCATCGGGGAGATGCTCGCGGATGAAGAGGGATCCACCGGCATAACCAAAAGACTCAACCCTCCAAACAAAAGACTGCTGCTGCCCGGAACCGAATCGGTGGTCGGTCTAGTCAACATTTGGACGGACAGCGACGGCGTCGTCCGCCGCGCACGCTACCAGACTTCGCAAGAACGGGAGATTCTGGATCTGCCCGCCACAGCTGTAAAATCCGCCTATGACCCAGGGATCATTACTTATTATAAAAAACAGATCCGCGAAGGAACAATTCCTGACAACCTGACTCACATCACGGCGCGCGTCGCCGAAAAATTCAAGGGCAAAATCTCCATGCCGCCGCCGGGGGAAAAAACGTTCGTCAATTTTCAAAATCCACCCGACACCTACCGTGCGTGGCCGGTGGAAAACATGTTCGTGGACGCGCTATGGCAGAAACCGCCGTTCAAGGGCGGGCTGGCGGTATCAAACAAAATCGTCATCATCGGCCCGATGGCGGAAATTTTTCATGACATGCACGCCACGCCATTCGGCGAAACGCCGGGGCCGGAAATCCATGCACAGATACTGGCCGCCCTGCTGCAAGGCGCGTGGCTCACGGAAACCACCGAGCGGACAAATCTGCTGCTCACCCTGACCGCCGTGTTGCTCGCGCTACTCATCTGTTTTGGAATTCCCCAGGCACTGCTCAAGGCGTTGCTGCTCGTCGGCGCGACCGTGGCGTTTGTCGTCGGGTGCCAGCTTGCATTTACCCACGGCAATGTGGTCGTCTCCATGATGCCGCCGCTGTTCTGCTTTGTCGCCACGGGCTCGTTCGGGGTTATTTTTGAATATGCGATGGAGCAGCTTGAACGGCGGCGTTACCGCAACGTCATAAACCGTTACGTTTCCAAAAATGTTGCCAAAGTGATCCTTGAGGACAGGCGTTCACTGGAAGCGTCTATGCGCGGGAAAAAAAAGCCCGTCACAATTTTATTCAGCGACATTCGCGGGTTCACGACAATGACGGAAATTTCCGACGCGGACAAACTCGTCACGCAGCTGAATGAATATTTCCGTGAAATGGTTGACATCATTCAGGAAAAAAATCGCGGCACGCTGCAAAAATTCATTGGCGATGCGATCATGGCAGCGTGGGGGGATACCCACAGTGAAGGCATTGGCATTGACGCAAGGCGCGCTGTTGCCGCCGCTTTGCAAATGCGTCCGGCATTAGCAAAATTAAATGATTCTTGGAAGAAAAATCCTGACCGTCAAAAATACTCCATTGGTATCGGCGTGAACCACGGCGAAGTAATCGTCGGCAACATCGGCCATCCGCAACGCATGGAGTTCACCGTGCTGGGAGATGGCGTGAATCTTGCCGCGCGGCTGGAAAGTGCCACAAAACAATTTCACACAGACATCCTCGTCGGCGAAGAAGCTGAAAAACTTACACGCGAACATTTTATCTACCGGAATGTTGCCGCCATCGCATTCAAAGGCAAAACCAAGCCGGTTGAAACTTTTATTTTAATCAGCGACCGTTCCATGCCGCCCCCTGCTTGGCTTGCTACGTATCACGAGGCAGTCAAACTTTATCGCGGTAGAAAATTTACCGAGGCGTCCACACGTTTTGATGATGTGCGGCGGGAAATCGGCACCGAAGATTTCCTTTGCACCATGTACCGGCTGCGTTGCTCAACTTATGAACTGAGTCCACCGCCTGTCGATTGGGATGGGTCGTTTACGCTTGACGAAAAATAAGCATTTTATGACGATTTACACTTGCTCCGACGGCCAACCAGGGTCATTATTCTAAAAGGCAAATCATTCCACTGATCATATGAAAAAACTCCCTGTTCGTTCGTGGATCATTACTCTTCTGGCTGTCGCCGCCACAACTCATGCCGCCGACTTCAAGCAGTCAAAAGTCACGGAGGTGGTGAACCAGGTGGATATCATTTCCGCCGCCGACCAGGCGCAAAAGGCCGCCACGGTCAACGATCTCTTCAAGATTCCGGATATTCTGCGCACCGGGCCGGCATCGCGCGCGGAACTTGTCGCGCCGGATGAAACGGTTACGCGCGTGGGTGCGAACACGATTTTTTCCTTTGATCCCGCCAGCCGCACCATTGATTTGAAGCAGGGCAGCCTGCTTTTCCATTCACCGCACGGCAAGGGCGGCGGTTCCATTCACACCGGTTCGGCAACGGCATCCGTGCTGGGTTCGACGCTCATCGTCTGCGCCACGCCCAACGGCGGGTTCAAGGTGATATGCCTGGAAGACGATGCGCAAATCAAACTTGTCAACGGTCTCAAACAGCAATTAAGTCCCGGCCAGATGACCTATATTCTGCCGGGCGGAAAACAGCTCGCACCGGTCATCATGTTCCGGCTGGACGATTTGGTCGGTCAAAGTTTGCTGGTGAAGGGTTTCGTCCACCCGCTGCCGTCAATGCCGCTGCTGCTCAATGAAGTTGACAAGCAGACGAAATTGATCAAGTCCGGCAAGGCCACGGACACCGGGCTGCTGGCCGGCAACAACGCCAGTGTCAACCAGGTTGAAGTGCTTGATCCCAACACGATACAGCCGGTGGTAATTCCTCACACCGATTCCGATCCTGTGCTTACCGCCGCTGAGATCGCGCTTAAGGCCGATGCCACGCTGGGCCAGTCCTCGCTGACGGACCCGGCCATCCCCACCCCGCCCACGCGCATTTTTTTGGATCAATCATTCACACTTGCGAACAATAGCTATTTTGCCGGCCGCTCATTCAAGGGATTCGCCGGACGTGATGTCGTGTTCAGCATTTCCGACCCGAATTCACCGGGGTTGACCATTGACCTGGGCCCCTATGCCAGCACCCTCGAATTTGATCTGGTTGCCGCCGGCACCATGAACATCGCAAACTCCGTGACCTTCAGCGGACTTTCATCACAAAACTCGCTTTTCCTGATTGGCGGAAACCAAATCACGCTGGCCCCGAACATCATGATGCGGGCGGACGCTGCCGATTTTGAATTGATCACCCCGGGACCATTGACAATGAACGGCGGCCAGATCCTCAACAGCATTGGCAACATCGGGCTCACCTCTGGCTCGCTGATAAGCATAATAAATGGTGATGTCAACGCCTTCGACCGCATGACCCTCACCGCCAAAAAAACCATTAACGTCATTTGGGACGCAGGCGTAGGCATTAGTGGCAATAACGTCCTCAACACGATTGACAATGATGGTCAGGTCAATTTGGTCTCCCACAATGGCGCCTTGGAGGTGTCCGGCACTTCCATCCGGACGCATGTTCTTACGTTGAATTCGGGCGATAGAATTTTACTAGATTCCAACGGCAGGATCCTGACCGGCGTGGGGACAAGTGCAAGCGCCAATTTCAGCGCGCCCAATTTAATTGAAGTGAAAAATGCAGACTTCAGCACGTTCGGCGTGCTGAACGCCGTTGCCAATACAATTACAATTGTCAATGCCAACCTGCCGCTCATTACCAATGCGGGAACGCAAACCGGCCAGGTGAATGTCAACGGCCCGGTGACCACTGGTTGGTTTAATATCATTAACAGTCGCTGGATGGGTACGCCCATCACCAGCGCAAACCAAGTGACTCTTTCCAGCGGTCCCGGCAGCTCTCCGGGGATATATTCTTACATCCATCCATAATTCCTAAAATCCGCCGAAATTTTCCATGACGCTAAAAAGGATCCTGTTGTTTCTTTTGTTGGGTTGCGCGGGCATTTTTCCTTTGCAGGCCCAGCCCGTGAACGTGCAGCAGTTTCAAAACACCCAGCAGGCGCAGCAATTGCAGGCGCCGCTCATCAATCCCGTCGCCGGCACGAATGCGCCGGAATTGTATCCCGGCGAAAACGTGGACGTCGGCCCGCAGAAAATCCTCCGGCTTAATCCGCGTCATAAGTATTTCGACGTCCTGCTGGACAGCCAGGTCTTTTATTCGGACAACGCCAACTTTGCGCAGGGCTCGGCCATCATCGGCAGCGCCGTCTTCGTCAACACCGCCCAGATCGCGATCACGCCGCCGGACTTGACGCTCGGATCCGGTAAATTTGGGTCGGCGATCGGCTATATCAGTCAATGGTATAATTACGAAAATAACCAGATGCACTCGCTGGATTTCAATGCGCAGACGGCTTTCATCAGCGGAAGATATGCGCTGGGCAACTGGCAGTTCAGCCTGGGCGGCAATTACACCCGCCTGCTGAACCAGTCGGATTACGATGAAACCTACCACGAATTTCTGCCGGCTTTCGTCATTCAGCGCTTCTTTCCCATCGGCGACAAACTTCTGTTCGTTGTCGGCAACCAGGTTGACTACCATTTCACCTCCGTGCCCAAGACGTTCGGAAGCTCCACAGAAATCAACAACCGCTTTGACGACGCCGTCAACATCACCCTGGCCTGGCAGATGACGAAGCACCTGATGCTGCAACCCTATTATCGCTTCCAGTATTCCAACTACCGCTACGACACCTTGCAGACTTCCGACCGTAACGATTACCTGAATTCTGTCGGTTTCACGCTGGCGTATTACATCAACAAGAACATCAGCCTGCGCACTTTCTTCAATTACAACATCAAAAATTCGGACGATAACTACACGCCCGCTTATCATGAATACAACGGCGGTGTCGGCGGCACGCTGGACATCACCTTCTGATTAACGCACGGCTTCCCAAAACGGAACGGTTTAAACTTCGTCGCGCCTTTTTTATTTTTTATCGGTGTCAATCCGCTGTTTCTGCGGCTAAAATAAACGTATGAAACCTCGCGTTCGTTTCGCCCCTTCGCCCACCGGTTATCTGCATATCGGCGGTGCACGCACGGCTTTGTTCAACTGGCTTTATGCCCGGCACATGGGCGGTACGTTCGTCCTGCGCATCGAGGACACCGATGCTGCCCGCAATTCGCAGGAAGCCGTGGATGTCATCCTCAACGGCCTGCGCTGGCTCGGCCTCGATTGGGACGAAGGCCCGCTCACCGGTGACGCCACCGGCCCCGGCAAAGGCGACCGTGGCCCCTATTTTCAATCACAACGTCGGGCCAATTACCTCAACCGAATCGAAGGCTTGCTGTCACGCAACCTCGCCTACGAACACGAAGGTGCGGTGAAATTCCGGATGACCCGCGAACCGATTCTCATTCCCGACCTCGTCGTCGGCGATGTCCTGCGTCCGCTCACCGACCGCGAGGAACTCGATCCTGACTTTGTCATCCTGCGCTCCGACGGTCAGCCCGTGTTCCATCTCGTCAACGTCATTGACGATCTGGAGATGGACATCACGCACGTCATTCGCGGCGAAGATCACTTGAGCAACACCGCCAAACACATCGCGCTTTTTAAGGCGTTCGGCGTCAAGCCGCCGCATTACGCGCACATCCCGCTCATCCTGAACGGCGACGGCTCCAAGATGAGCAAGCGCGACAAGGGCGCCTCGCTCATGACGTATCTCGACGATGGTTTTCTGCCCGAAGCCGTGATCAATTATCTCTGCCTGCTCGGCTGGTCGCCCAAGGATAATCTCGAAAAAATCTCCCGCACTGACGTCGTCGAACGCTTCGACCTGCCGCAGATTCTCCGGCACAATGCGCGGTTCGATTACGAAAAGCTCTTGTGGTTGCAGGGCGAATACGCCCGCGAACTGACCGACGACCGCTTTTACGAACTCGCCGTCCACGCTTTCGCCAAGGCCGGGATAGACACGAACAAGTTTCCCCTGCACTACGTCAAAGCCGCGCTCGACACCTGCAAAGGCAAATTCAAGCTGTTCAACGAACTGCCCGCCTACGCCGGCTTTTATTTCCGCGACTACCTCACCTATGAACCCGAAGCCGCCAAGAAAGCTTTCGTGCCGGAAAACAGACCGCGCCTTGAAAAACTCCGCGACGCCTTTGGCAAGCTGCCGGCCTTCGACGCCGCGAGCATTGAAACCGCGCTCAAGACCACCGCCACCGACCTCGGCGTGAAAGTGGGCGTGCTCATCCACCCCACGCGCCTCGCCGCCACCGGCAATCCCCATGGTCCGAGCCTGTATCATCTGCTCGAAGTCTTGGGCAAAGAAAAATCGGTGGCACGGATTGAAAAAGCGTTGAGTCAAATTCCGCTATGAATACTTTTCAAACAATCTGGAATTGGCTTGGTGATTCTAAAGAACAAATTGTTTCCATTTCAGCCGTTATTGGCGTCTTTATCGCTGTTTCTGGCCTTCGCAACTTGGCGTAAAGAATTAAAAGGTAAGTCTGAATATCAAAAGGCCAAGGACATTCTAAAGGCTGTTTATCGTGTGAAAAATGGTTTTATGGTTGTCAGGTCTCCTTGGATGGATTCTTCAGAATATTCCAAAGAATGTTTTGATGAAAATGGTCACCTTAAGAAAGGAATGGAATTTGAAGGACAGCTATATGCCTACCAAACGAGAATGAAAAATCTAGAAGAAGCTTTTGCTGAATTGGAAAGTCAAACTCTTGATGCTCAAGTTGAATGGGGAAAGGAATTCGTTGGTGTAATTATACCTTTCAGGCTATATCGCCACCAATTGGTTATGGCGATTCAAAATCATTTGCAAACAAAGAAGCTTGATGGAGGAAGTAGGCTATCACCTGAAGAAAAAAAGGACATACGTCCAAAACTTTATTACGTATGCGAGGATGATGCGACTGTTGACCCTTTTACGGCACAAATCAATCAAGCAATTGAAGGATTTGAAAAACGATTGCGCCCTCACATCAACAAAAAATCCGCCATTGCACGTTTATTGCAAAATCCCGCTGCGAATTCTTTCATTAGACGTATTTTCGCCGCAATAGAACGCGCCAGAAAACAGATGGAAACTTAAGGCGAGAACCATTTGCGTTAATTCGTGAAATTCGTGTTAAAAAATCCGTGTTTCATCCGTGTTCAATCCGTGGCTAAAAACCATCGCTCCCCATCGCGTCTAACGCACGCCGCCATTGCCAAAATCCTTCGCGCCACCTTTTACCGGAGCGCGAGTTGTCCCAACTCGCAGCACTTCGCGAGACATAAAGGTCTGGGATTTTTCCGCATACGTCCTCTGGCTGGCCACCCGCTGCGGATTGGGCCAATCCGCGCCGCCGCCCTCGCCCGGTCGCGTAGCGGCGTCTCTGTAGAGTGCCGCATTTTCTTTCTTCAGTTTTTAATTGGCGGCTTTTTACCGAAAGCCGCTGCGATAAAAAAACTTGTCCGGCAGCAGACGCCAAGGAGGTGGGGATGAGGAATCCCGCTGAAGAGACGTTCTGCCACCGAACCCTGCACCAGTTATCTCATAGGCCACCGGCCGGTGCTTGCTGTTTCTTGTCATACAACGACCCTTTGTTGTCAGTCGTTCGTGGAACTTCCATCGGTCGAACGTGGCTGCGTTTCAGAAAACCTGCGGCAATCCTAGGATTCTCGCTTAAACGGCCTCACAAACCTTCGCAAAAAAGCGGTTGAGCCAAAACGCCTGATGTGTATGCTCACTCCCGCAAATCACGAACAAGGAAATCCTAACCATCTAAAACCATGATCAAAAAAATCCTCATTGGCCTTGTTGCCGCCATCGTCATCTTCGTCATCGTTGTTGCCACACGTCCGGCGGACTTCCATGTGGAGCGCAGCACCACGATTGCCGCACCGGCACAGGCGCTGTTCGAACAGGTGAACGACCACCACAAATTCAACGCCTGGAATCCTTTCCTGAAAGTGGATCCCAACGTCAAGAACACCTACAGCGGCCCGGAGTACGGCGTCGGCTCTGCATGAACTCAACACCAGTGAATCACGAACTCGTCATTGTGCGCGAGACGGATGTGCCGCGCGAAAAACTTTACGCCGGCTGGACGCAGCCCGATCTGGTCGTGCAATGGTTCACGCCCAAGCCGTGGACGACAGCCTCCTGCCAGATGGATTTGCGCGTTGGCGGCACCTGCCGGACGACGATGCGCAGCCCGGAAGGCCAGGAATTCCCGAACGTCGGCGTCTTTCTGGAGATCGTACCGAACGAAAAACTCGTCTTCACCGACGCCTATCTCGGCGACTGGCAACCGAACCCGGATCATTTCTTCACCGCCATCCTCAAGTTTGAAACGCTGCCCAACGGCAAGACCCGCTACACCGCCCGTGCCCGCCACTGGTCAGAGGAAGCGAAACAAAAGCATGAGGCCATGGGTTTCGTAGCCGGCTGGAACAAAGCCTTCGACCAGCTCGTGGAACTCGCGGCCAAGCTGTGAAGTTAATTTGGCCGGGCAGAGCTAAGGCTGCACCATCAACCGATAATAGCGATTTGGCGGGGCCGGCACTTGTGTATCGGTGTAACTGATGCAACCGCCAGACACCACGTTTGTGCTCACGCTCACCCAGTTCACCAGGTCGCTGGACGCCTGGACTACAATGCTCTGACCATCCACGCCGCCAGCTGAAAGCTGAAACTGGCCCATTCACAACACTGACAACCGGATCCACTGGAAAAGGTTGGCACTGCCAGCGTGGGTTCCAATAATAATCGCCGCATACCGAAAGGCGAACCGCCGACCATCAAGTTACCGTTCGGTTCCGGCACCACGGCATATACCTGCTGGGCCGGAAAAGAACGTGCCTGGATTAAATACCGCGTCGGTTGCACCGTCGTAGGTCGTGCGACGGACGAAACCGTTTCCGGCCAGGATCAGCTTGTTGCTCGCGACCAAACTGATGGCGTAGGTCTCGCCGGGCATGACACCCAGCCATGTCGCATCGCGCACGCCGTTGGTGCCAAAGCGGATCATGCCGATGTTGGTCTGGTTGTTCCAGGAGCCGCCCACAAGAATTTTCCCATCTGCCAGCGGCAACACCGTCCGCACTCGCCGAATGAAGGTGCGGGCAGATCAGATTGGACGAACGATCTGTCCAATGTTCCGTCGGCGTTCAGGCGGGTCAGATTATGATTGGGCACGCCGTCGAACACTTCAAACTCACCACCCACGAGAATTTTCCCATCTGCCTGCAGGGCGATGGTGTGGATATAACCAATCGAATTTCCCGCCCGCAGTGTATTTGCAGGCATGGCCCGGAAAGGTGCCGTCTAATGAGCCATCATTGTTCAGGCGAACCAGATTGGTGACCGCAACGCCATTAAACCGGTTGAAAGTTCCGGCCACGAGATACTGGCTGTTCGCCAGCGGAATCACACATTCGATTTTCGAGAAGTTCTGGCCGTCCATCGAGTTCGTCGCGCCCAGGCCCACATTGAAAGTGCCGTCCAGGGTTCCGTTCGTGTTCATCCGGACCAGCCGGTTGACGTTGGTCACGGTGACGGGCGTCGGATAATAAGCTTTGAAGGTGCCGCCGATGATCAGCTTGCCGCTGGATTCACGCAAAACCAGGAGCGGCCCCAGATTTTGATCTGATGGCGAGCTGTTGTTCCAACGATAATAATAGCTCAAGATATTGATGAAGCCGTTTGTGTCCAAGGAGCCATTCGCGCCGACATGCACGGCGTTGATGCCATTGACGGCGTAATAGCTGCCATCCGGCGAACGGGCGAGTCCCACCACACCGCCAATGTAAGCTGAAAGCTGGTTGGTCAGGGTCGGATCCACCGAGCCGACCGGCAAGACAGTCACCAAGGAAGGCGGCGCGCTCGTCAGCACACCGGTCGCATTCGAGATGACCAGGGTGTAGTTGCCCGCTTGGTTCGTGGCGATGTTGGACAAGGCCAGTGTCGAACTGTTGGCACCGGCCAGATTCGTGCCTTTGAATTGCCATTGATAAGTGATCGCGGATGTGCCGGTCGCACTGCCGGAGATGGCCAGCGAGGTATTCACCAGGACATAGATGTTCGTGGGCGGGCAACGCAGCAAAGGATAGTCCCGCTTGTGCGTTGACGACGATGCTTGTGGCCATGCCATAACTGTTGGAAGCGACGACGAAGTAACTGGTTTGATTGGTGAAGCCGGTCGGGCTTAGAGCGAGGAAAAAGTTGGTCTGGCTGGCGAGTTTGGCACCATTCATAAACCAGTAATATTTTGGTGCCGGCCAGGCATGCGCCAGTGCCGAGTTAGTCAAACCTTTCGGCGGCTGGTAACCATGTTGGTCGGCTGCTGCACAAACATCGGCGGCACGGCCACGAAATTGGAAGCAATCGCGAACATGATGGCATCTTGCCAAAGCCGCCGAAGCCCGGATAGATATTCGTCCAGCCCACGGTAAAATAAGCCCCGACATCACCGACTACCGGTAGTCGTGACGTGCGTGATGCCCGCGTCATCCACACTGGCGAACGGCAGCCCGCCTTGGAGAACTGAATTGGTCCAGAGCGGCCCACCGTTGGAATTCATTTTTAACAAGGCCAGCGTGATCACGTTGTTGGCCTGATAAGTGCTGCCCAGATAAATATTATTTGTTTATCCACTGTGAGCGAACTGCTGCCGGTGTTCAGACCAATCTTATTCAACCAAAACAGGTTTCCGTTGACATCAAATTGCGCGAGCAGGTTGATGGCGCCAAACGCAAGTGCATAGTTAGTTCCCCGGAAGGCAAATGGCTGGGAACTGCTGTTGGCTTGAAAACTTAATGTGATGCGGTCGGCGGCATCAATCGTCAGGGCCAAGCCATGACCGGGATTGCTGTTGGTCGCATCACTCAGATTGGAACTCCAAACCAGACCGCCGGCGCTGGAGAATTTGGCGAGGAACATTCCCTCAAAGCTGTTGGTGTAAGTCTGGCCGCCGAGGATGTTCGTATGGTTGAAGCCGCCGCTGGTGTAAATGGCCCCTGTGCTATCCACTGCCACCGCGTTGGCATAATCATCATCCGCGCCGCCTGGGTTGATGGCCCAAAGCAAGCTGCCACTCGCATCGAATTTTGCGAGATATGTGTCTTGCGAACCCGTGGCACGACGGTGTTGTGATTGGTCAGGTAAATGGTTTGGCTGCCGGTCTGCCCGTTGAAATTTCCGCCAAAATTGGGACTTCCCTTGAAGCTGCCGGCCACGATTACATTATTTACAGCGTCACGCGCAATGCCATTGACGCTGACCGTGCCGCCGGGAAACCCTGTCGAGCCGCCGCGCCCCACCCAGAGCACATTGCCATTCCCGTCATAGTGGGCAATGAATGCTGACTGCGTAAACATATAAAGCACGTTGGTGCCAAAGGTTGCGGGATAACTATCGGAAGTGCCCGCCACATAAATTCCTCCAGCACCGTCAAGCGTGATGGCCGTGCCGTAATCCTTGCCGCTGCCGCCCGCGCGCCGCGCCCAGAGCACATTGCCCGCAGGATCGTATTTCACCAGATACATGTCATCAAAGGCATAACCGCCGTTGCTGCTCAAAACATTGGGTGCCGAACTTGGCAGTCCCTTCAAAGGAACCGGTGACATAAAAATTTCCCGCCGCATCGCAGACCGAGGCGTTGGCCAGTAGGGGCGCTGTTCGTCGCTCCCAGGTTGAGGATGGCCGAGTAGGGTGCGGTGGCGTAGAGAATTTCCGGCGGCTGATCCGCCCGGAGAATGGAGCTTGTGAAAGTGATGAGAAAACCGATTGATAGACGCTGGGCCAAACGACAGGCTGCTTGATGCATATTATTTTTAACCGAACAAAAAACCGCCGCTTAGGCAGGTCAGGAATTGTTGCAGGATTGATTAATTGTTATAACTCACTTCTGAAAGACAAGTGGCCAATGTTGGCGGTAGAGTTTTTAACAGTTAATTTTCCCGGGTCAAGCGTTCACTTGTTTGTCTTCCAACACCCGCGCGCCATTTGACCGGAAGAAGCAAACAAATCACGAGGCCATGGGCTTCATGGCCGGTTGGAACAAAGCCTTCGACCAGCTCGTGGAACTCGCGTCGAAGCTATAAAGCCCGCGACGTAGATGGGGAATTAGAATGGGCAGAGCGGCAGCTCTGCCCTACCAGATTAAAATTGGTAGGACGGAGGTGCCCCTCCGCCCAAACTTCCCAACGATTGGCGAGCTTGTGCGCCGTAACGAAAGGACGACCCAGGGTAACTTCTCGCCAGTCCGGGCTCAGACCAACCGTGAGCTGAGGAATGGAATCGGATTCGGGAGTGGAGCGCGACGGTGTGCACGCACCTTCTCTAAAAAATCATTTTCCAACACAATCCGATACCGTGCGTTATGCTCGCGCAAACGCGTCACGGCTTGATTCACGGGAGTCACGAGCCTGGCGCGCCTGTTTCTCGCTGTGTGGCCGCCACCGTTGTAAGCAGCCGAAATCGCACCGTCTAAGCCCTTCGTCCAGAAGTCATGCGCGTCATTCTTGTTGAACATCTGCCTGGCCCGATCCCTCCACTTCTGATCAGGGGCACAACCCAAGGTTTTCTTCAAGCTTTGCGGTCGGACCTCAATGACCGGCAATCCATTTTGGAAGGCGGCGAGTTCAGCGACGGCTTCGGCCTTGATGGCTTCCAATGCCGAACTGAATCGTCCACCCGAGCATTTTAGAATTGCGACGGAACGATTGGCGCGTCTGGCATTGTGACCAAGAATGGCAGACAGGTTGTTCAAGAGGTTGGCCAGGTCGCTGGCCTGCCGGAGTTGAAAGGGAATGCGGCGAACCGATCTACGGCGAAGGTTTTCCCCGCTCCATGCGTCTCCGCGATAAATACGGCTTTTTGGTGGTGTTCACGCCAAAGATCATGAGCGCATCATATCCCAAAGGGATTGAATCATCCAGCCCGGCGTTGACGCACATTGGCTACGGTCGGTGAGGGGCAAAAGCGGCAGAGGGCTGCCGCAGTCCAAGACGCGCTGGCGAAGTTCGTGATTCAGGAACGGAGCGCGACCTTCAGGTCGCTTCAACGTGAGATTGTGTGAAGCGTGGAAATAAATTCGGGGGCGGGTTTTCAAAGTGGACGGTGAAGCGGCGTGAACGCCGCGCTCCGGGTTTGCACCAACGGGGCTACGTCATTCAGCGCAGCGTTGGAGCGAAGCAACTGTAGCGACGTTCTATGGAGCGTCGACGAGCGGTCATAGACCGCCGCTACAATCAACGGGGTTGCAGCGGGGGAATTGGGGATGGATTGGTGGCCGGGCGCCAGCACCGCCCCCCTTCAAGGGTTGAGGAAATGTTTGGGGCGTTGACTCAGGGTAACGCTGGTGGCCAATCCGGCTCGGAATCGCGTAACCCTAGGCTTATGGATAGAATCCCGTTGGGATTCGAGTCAGTTGCCGCTTTTCTTGATATTGCAAGGGCTACAAAGAATTTGCAGGGTTTTCCCATGTCGTCAAACCGCCCTGTTGACCATGAGACAATGTGGTCAGCATGAAGGAGACGAAGACGTCCTAGACCACGGAATGTTGCTTTGCACATCGGGCAGGTAACTCCGCCGTTCACTGAATCAAAAGAACCACGGATTGCCGCATCGCGCCAGCTTGCGGGATACAATCTTGTGTGTGGATCAAGCGGTTCAAGATTGTTGGGGATTGGCTCTTTCACTGAACCAGCTTCTTTATGATTATGAAAGCAGCTTCTAGCTGTGCTTTATACCCACGCTGACCATCCCAACGCCCCTTACTTACGGGCCATTGTTCGCCAAATTTTTCAGCAATCGGCTGAGGGCGTCGAATAAACTCAACAACATTTGTCCAGCTTTGCTCAGATAGAGTTGTGGGGTCTATCCCGGCGCGATATGCAGCCCCAATTACGGAAGCCACCAGGCGATTTTTCCCAACAGCGAGGCTTGGCGCTTTCTGCGCTAACAACATGCCAATCCATTTTTCAAACGCTGGGAAAAATTTATCCTTCATGTCAGCTAACCCCATTAGAATTGGAGGTGTTGAGGTGTCCTTGTCTTGGTATCTGAGTTGTGCACAATATGCGTCTAAAGCCTCGTCAATAGCTCGGTTGAAACGGCAATCAATTTTGCGCAAGGCATCTACATTCTTAAGCAAGGCATCCAATGTATCAACTTGTGCTGCAGCCAATGACCAAAGGAACATTTCTGATGCGGTTTGCCCACGAGCAATGTCCTTATCTCCCCACCATTCTAACCAAGCCTCTTTTCCTTCCTCCGTCGTCCAAGGGTAATCAAGATTGAAAGTTGTTTTGTTGTCTCACGAAATCGTTGGCCAGAAACTTTAGTCGAATCATAAACACCTACAATGCGTATGAATGCGATTGAAGATGATTGACCTCCATAATATGCGAGCCGGATATCTTGACCGCTCAAAGGTGTTCCGCCTTGATTAATTCTTCGGAAAACCTCCAGCCGCATCTTGCCGAGATTGCGAAGTTTGATAACGGTTAGCCGATATTTCTTGAATGCCTGTTGGTATGCTTGTGGAAGTTCGTCAAAAGTCTTTCCCGCATAATGAACGCTATCAGGTGAAATATAAGGAGCATCTTGGCTATCTACGAGCCTCAACTTGTTGTTTACAAATTCATTTAGTGTTGTGAGGCGTTGCTGTCCATCAACGACATAATTTTTTTCGACCGAATTGGCTTCGTCCAATACAACTTCAAAAAAGAACGCCGGTATAGACAGATTGTTAATCACAGATTCAACCAAAAGTGATTTGGTCGTTTCGCCCCATTGGTCACTATCACGTTGGTAGTCAGGAATGAGTAATACCTTATCCCTCAGATCATTCATGACCACTTCTACCGTTGTAGATTCGGAAGTATTCGATTCGGGGCAAAAGTGGCTTAATTGGTGGGGCTGGATTCATAAAGTATTAGTCGATGATTATGGAACTGGCATCGAGTTTACAACTCCAAATCCGCATCCGTCACCGCGCCAAGCGAGGCGCTCGTGACGGTGTGGGCGTATCTGGCGGATATCGGAAAATCAGGCGCGCGTCTTTTTCCGGGCGCGGATGCGGGCGGTGACGGCGGAGACGGACTTATCGCGCAGATGCTCGTGGCGTTCACGGGTGTAGTCGCCATGACCGTGCTCAAATTGGAGAAGGAAGCGCGCCATGCCCAGCGGGCCAAGCGCGGCGGCGAGCGCCTTGTAACCGGCGGCTCGCAGTTCGGCGGGATTGAGCGTGTCAGCTTTCATCGGTCGCCTCTTGTATAAGCCATCTGGCTGGATTTTCAACCTTTACCTTGAGTTCATCCGCATGACGCTGGGCGCGGCGAATAAGGTAATCATCCGTTGTCAGAAAATAATCCACATGCGCCGCTTCCGCCGATGCCAGATGCAAGGCGTCCAACGGCGAGATGTTCCACTTATGTAATTCAGTCGCCCGTCGCTCAATGGCGGCGTTGAGCGAAACGTGTTTGGAACTGGCGTCGAGAAGCAGTTTGACTTTCTCGCGCCGTTCGTCGTCCGGCATCCGGGAAAGTTCGTCGTCAATGATGTCGCTGCTGGCGAGTTTCAATTTCGCGGCGGCGGCCATTTCCAAAATGCTCAACACGGCCTCGGTTTCGAGGCGCACACGATTCTGCGATTGATCGTCGAACGGACGATTCAAGCAACAGACATCGAGATAAACAGTCGTAGGCATTGGCGATGAATCACAACTTCAAATCCGCGTCCGTCACCGCGCTAAGCGATGCGCTCGTGACGGTATGGGAGTATTTGGCGGAGTTGGTCATGTGTTTTTGAGTTTGATTTCGCCACTCAGCAAGCGTTCCAGTTCGCTGGTGAGTTTCAACTCCTGCGCCCATTGCCTCAAGTAGATTTTGTCCAGCACGTCAGCTTGCACGGCCACAATGCCTGCTGCGTCACCAAGCTGCCGGTCAGAAGGCGAGATACGGTTCCAAAAAAGTTTGTGCAAGATCACATCTTCCGCCGTGGAAATCCACGCCGCTTCGCCGAACAGTTCAGCGTGCACACGACGTCGGAGCATTTCGCGGTCAAACAGTTCGGGCTTCGGCAGCCAGAAATCCACCTTCAACGCAGAGCGCGTGTCAATGGCATTGAACTGGTGCGGCGGTTGATATGCCGCGCGCACGGCGGCTTCCTCGATGTAAAAATCACCGCTGAATTCCTGAATGATTCGCGGCACGGCGGACATGGGCAGTTGCACGACAAAATCCAGGTCGTGCGTGGTGCGTGGAATACCCCAATAATTGCTCGCCATCGAGCCGGTAAGATAATAGGTAATGCCGCTCCGGTTCAACCGGCGCAAACAATCGGCCAGCAGTTCCTGTTCATTCATGCGGCCCGGGCCAGTTTAAGACGGGCGTGGAGAAAGTTTTCAACTTCCGACTCACTGGCCGACGGGTGCTGCCGACGGATGCCAGCCCGCGCGATGTTGCAGGACATTTCATGCATGTCCAAAGCGATCTTGAGCCGCTGTTCGCCGGTCATCTGGCGGTAGCGATCAATTTGCTTTTGCAATGCCGTGGCTGCATCCATGGCTTGTTAATAAACCACTTTGCTCCTGATGACAACTCCCCTCCGTATCAGTTGGAGCGCGACTCTGCGAGTCGCAGCAAGGTGGACGTGAGCGAACCGTCACAAATTTCCATGCCGTCTTGTAGCGGCGCTCTGTGAGCGCCGGATGGTGGCTGTCTGCAAAAACCGGCGGTCATAGACCGCCGCTACAGAGATGCCCCGACGGGGCTACGTCATTCAGCCCAGCGTTGGAGCAAAGCGACTACGCTGAGTTTACGTAAAATAGAAACCACAACCCCAACGGAGTTGCAGCGGGGGGGCATTGGGGACTGATGGAAAACCCCTTCAGGGTGAGGAAATGTTTGGGGCGTTGACCCAGGGTAGCGCGCTCGTCCCGCCGAAGCTCGGCGAAGACGGATGCGCGCAACCTTGGGCTGAAGGAGGTAATCCCGTTGGGATTCAAAATGACCGATTCAAGGTGTTGTTTGTAATTTCCTCTATGATCCCATCGCCAACTCCGCTGCCGAACGCATCAAACACAGGTTGTGTGATTGCCTTTACTGATTGCCAAAGCAGAGGCTGTGGCGTTTCGAGGGGGATTGAGCATTTGCTTACGACTTCAGAGTCTTCTGCTTTGACCGAATACAAAAGACTTCGCCCCGGTTCAACCCAGCAGCAAATGTTTCTACCTTTCAGACCTGTGAGGCGAAAAACAAAATCAAGTTTCGTGTTTTGAGGATTTGCTCCGAGGGCTTCGGCAAAGGCTTTGCCTGTTCCGATAATTTCGGCCGTTCGTGATATTAAAAGTAGAAAGTCGCAAAGTTCTCCCGGTTTGACGGCATGGCTGAGAAGCGTAGTTGAAGTATCATCCTCGAAAGTTCGGAGGCAATAAAACCGACCCGTTGGTTCAATCCGCCAGAAATCTATATGATCTTTGTCCCAATGATGCTCCTTAACGATCAAAGCTTCCCAGCCACCTTTCTTTACGTAAGGACGTGATTCTAAATTCACAAAGCCACGGCTGTCTAACCAAGCGGGCCAGCCTGTATAACGAGGCTGACGAACAAACAGCTTGTCCAAAAGATATTTGACTGCGGGTTGTTCAAAATCTCCCTGAACGATTAAGGAAACCTCTCGCAGCCCATGAATCGGAATAGAGGAAATCTTCCCTTCGGCGACTTTCTCCTTCAATCGTTGATCAAACTGGGCCTTCCCTTCGGCGAGGAAATTCTCAGCGGCAGGCGTCATCGGCAGTTGTTTTAATTCCGCTGTTATGGATTGAAGATGTCGGCGAAAGAAGCGTCCGATGTCTGCCTCCCGATTGTCGAAGCAAATCCGAATGAGACGATCCCAATCTTCCGGAGTTTTTGGTTCGGACGAACTAACGGTGTTGTTGGAAAGTGTTCTGATGTAAATTGTGTTCTGGCGAAGTTCTTTTTCAAAACCAGACCTTGTCATCACGGGAGATTCCACGCCAGCTTTCACCAGCACGATTGGGTGCATCTGTCCATCATTTTCCTCAAAGATGATTTCGACATCGAATTTTGGTAGCGCATATTTCGAGACGATGTGTTGAATGACATCTGCGTGATACGTCTGCTTTACGTCAGCAGGAATTCCGGCTGAGCTCTTTTGCAGAGTCTTGTTGTCGAAGCCGAAGATGAGTCGCCCGCCGTTATTGTTGCGAAGAGCAATGCAAGCGCGTGCAATGTTTGCAGCGTTGGCGGGATTAGCAGGGTCTAGCCAACCCTTTAGTTCAGTATCAAACGTTTCTGAAATTACAGCGAGGTGGCTCATTCTTGACCCAGTTGATCAATTATAACTCCAAATCCTTATCCGTCACCGCGCCTTCGCTGGCGCTGGTGACGTGGGCGGCGAATTTGGCGAGCACGCCGCGCGAGTAACGTGGGGCGGGTTTCTTCCACGCTTTCTTGCGCTGGGACAGTTCCTTCGCGGGCACGTCGAGCGTGAGCGTGCGTTTCACGGCGTCGAAGATGATCTTGTCGCCGTTCTTCACCAGGGCGATCGGGCCGCCGACGTAGGATTCCGGCGTGACGTGGCCGACGACGAAGCCGTGACTGCCGCCGCTGAAGCGTCCATCGGTGATGAGCGCGACGTCTTTGCCAAGGCCTTTGCCCATGATGGCGCTGGTGGGCGCAAGCATTTCGCGCATGCCCGGTCCGCCCTTCGGCCCTTCGCTGCGGATGACGATGACGTGGCCTTTCTTGACCGTGCCGTCGAGAATCGCTTTGAGCGCTTTCTCTTCGCTCTCGAACACGATGGCTTTGCCGGTGAAGCTCGTGCCTTCCTTGCCGGTGATTTTGCCGACCGCGCCGGTGGGGGCGAGGTTGCCGTAGAAGATGACGAGGTGGCTGTCTTTCTTGATGGGATTGTCAAGCGGGCGGATGATCTGCTGGCCGTTCGGATACGGTTTCACGTCGGCGAGCGTCTCGGCCATGGTCTGGCCGGTGACGGTGAGGCAATCGCCGTGGAGCAATCCGGCGTCGAGCAGCGTCTTCATGAGCGGACGGATGCCGCCGATGGCGACGAGCGCGCTCATGCTGTATTTGCCGCTGGGCTTGAGATCGGCGAGCACGGGCACGCGTTTGCCGACGCGCGTGAAGTCGTCAATGGTGAGCTTCACCTTCGCGGAGTGCGCAATGGCGAGCAGGTGCAACACGGCATTCGTCGAACCGCCGAGCGCGATGACGACGGTAATGGCATTCTCAAAGGCTTTCTTCGTGAGGATGTCGATGGGCTTGATTCCTTGGCGCAACATTTCCACAACGGTGGCACCGGCGCGGCGGCAGTCGTCCATCTTCGCGGGGGAGATGGCGTTTTGCGCGGAGCTGTTGGGCAAACTCATACCGAGTGCTTCAATCGCGCTGGCCATCGTATTGGCGGTATACATGCCGCCGCATGAACCCGGTCCGGGAATCGCGCAGGATTCCACGGCGTGCAATTCGTCATCGCTGATCTTGCCCGCAGCGTGCTGGCCAATGGCTTCAAACACGGAGACGATGTCGAGGCCCTTGCCGACGTTCGGTGAATTCGGGGGCGCAGTCGCAGCCGTGAGGCAGCCGGGGAGAATCGTTCCGCCATAAACGAACACGGCGGGGCGATTCATGCGGGCGATGCAGATCATCGCGCCGGGCATATTTTTGTCGCAACCACCAATGGCCACGTAGCCGTCCATGCCGCCGCAGCCGACGACGGTTTCAATCGAGTCGGCGATGACTTCGCGCGACACGAGCGAATACTTCATGGCTTCGTTGCCGTTCGAGATGCCATCGGAGACGGTGATGGTGTTAAAGACGATGGCCTTGCCGCCGCCGGCATTCGCGCCTTTCTCAGCTTCGAGCGCGAGTTTATCAATGTGCATGTTGCACGGCGTGACGTTGCTCCAGGTGGAAGCGATGCCGATGAGGGGCTTCTTGAAATCTTCCTCCGTGAAGCCGACGGGATAAAGCATGGAGCGGGCGGCGGCGCGGTGAGGTCCGTCCAAAAGGCTGCTGGAATGGGGGCGGAGGTTGATGACTTTGTTGGCTGACGATTTCTTTTTCATCGGACGGAAATGTTGCCATTGAAACGAACCGGCGGCAAGGCGCTTGCACATGGACACCATTTTGAATTGAAAAGCGCGGCCCGGTCGGCCACATTGGCAGTCTTGGTGGAGAGATGGCTGAGTGGTTTAAGGCACACGCCTGGAAAGCGTGCGTAGGTAACACTACCGGGGGTTCGAATCCCCCTCTCTCCGCCAGTTTTCTTTAGACCGATTTCAACAACGACAACCCAAGCTTCAGCAGTTTTTGCGCGTCCGCTTCTGTCTTTGCCTCGGCGTAGATCCGCAACACAGGTTCGGTGCCGGAACCACGCAACATCAGCCATGAAGAATCTTCCGCGACGTATTTTACGCCATCGAACGACTTCAGGCTGGCAAGCGGTGAACGCAGCAGTTTCGCCGGCGGGTTGTTCTTCAGAAATTCCATGAGCGCCGCGCGTTTCTCCAGCGGGAAATGCGTGTCAATCCGTCCGTAACGATGCGGGCCGAATTGTTTCTCCAGTCTGGCCAGCATTTTGTTCACGGAGATTTTTTCCGTGGCCAGCAATTCCAGAAGCATGAGTCCGGCGGCGATACCATCGCGCTCTGGGATGTGGTTGGGAAAACCGATACCGCCGCTTTCCTCTGCGCCGAGCAACACGTTGCCCTTGAGCATTTCCGCGCAGATGTATTTGAAGCCAACTCCGGTCTCAACGAGTTCCAGACCATAAGCCGCACAGATTTTGTCCACCATCGCCGTGGTGGTAAGCGCCTTCACGACGCGTCCCCTGCCCTTGCGGTTCACGATGAAATGATGCAGCAGCAGGCAAATGATCTGATGCGTGGAAAGATAATTGCCGTGCCCGTCCATGCCGCCTACGCGATCAGCATCGCCATCCGTCACGAGGCAAATATCGTGCGGATGTTTTTTCAAATATGCCTGGCTCTTCGCGTAATTCGTTTCAATCGGTTCGGGATTGATGCCGCCGAACATGACGTCATGCGCTCCATTCAGCGTCGTGACTTTGCAGGTTGTGCCAGCCAGCAATTGCTCGAAACAACCGGCGCCGACGCCGAACAAGGCATCATGCGCGAAACGCAATTTTGATTTGGCGATGAGCTTGAAATTCACCAGCTTCTTCAACGCGGCATAATGCGCGGGGCGAACGTCCACAATTTTTATCCGGCGGGCTTTGACGGCCTCCGTCAGCGACGTGGATTTGACCGGATTGCGGTCAATGTATCCTTCGATCGCCTTGCACGTGTCGGAATCGCTGGAGCCGCCATAATGGGACTTAAGCTTGAAGCCATTAAAACTAGGCGGATTGTGACTGGCAGTGATCATCACGCCACCGATGGCTTTGAGATGTTTAACGGCAAAGGAAACCGACGGCGTCGGCACTGGTTCGGGTGTGAGGATGACTTCAAAACCATTTCCGGCGAAAACTTCCGCGCTGGTCTGGGCAAAGCGATCAGAGAAAAAACGGCGATCAAAGCCGATGACGACTTTACGCTCCGTGCCTTCGACAGGGTTGGCGCTCCAGTAATCTGCTGTCGCCTGCGCCACGCACGCCACATTGGCGAATGTGAAGTCTTCCGCGATGACCGCGCGCCAGCCGTCGGTGCCGAATGTGATTTGCGCCATGTGACTGTAAGAAAAAATGGTGCCCCGGGGGGGATTCGAACCCACGACCAATTGATTAAGAGTCAACTGCTCTACCAACTGAGCTACCGAGGCAACCGAGATTGATTGAAGATTTAAGCCTTAAATCTCAATGTTTAAGACGCTCATGCCAACCTTCCGGCATAAAGCGTCTGGGATTCATTATGCCAGAGCATGAGTTAAGGGCAAGTTGATTTGGAAACCGCTTCTTCGGAGCAAACATTGCGTAATATGTGACAGTGCCGGGCTTTGTGGATCGTCATCAACCGAACTTGCAATTTCCTGTTGATTTGATTATTCACTAGCCCATTACCTCATACATGAAGCCTGCATTTCCGGAAATCTCGAAGATTGATTACGAAGGTCCGCGTTCGAAGAATGCGCTGGCGTTCAAGCATTACCATGCTGACGAGGTGGTTGCCGGCAGGACGATGCGGGAGCATCTGCGGTTTGCGGTGGTGTACTGGCACACGTTCCGAGGCACCGGCAGCGACCCGTTTGGTGCGGGCACGATGCAGCGACCGTGGGATGATGGCACCAACTCCGTCAGCAATGCGCAGAAACGCGTGCATGCCGCCTTCGAGTTCATCGAGAAGCTGGGCGCGCCCTACTATTGCTGGCATGACCGTGATGTGGCGCCGGAAGGCAAAACTCTTTCAGAATCAAACAAGAACTTTGATGCCGTCGCCAAGGTCTTGAAAGCCGAGCAGAAACGCACGGGCATCAAGCTGCTCTGGGGCACGGCCAACCTGTTTTCCAATCCGCGCTTCGTCCATGGTGCCGGCACGAGCTGCAATGCCGACGTGTTCGCCTATGCCGCCGCCCAGATCAAGAAGGCGATGGAAGTGACGCATGAACTCGGCGGCGAAGGTTATACGTTCTGGGGCGGGCGCGAAGGCTACATGACGCTGCTCAACACCGACATGAAGCGGGAGCTGGAACATCTCGCGAAACTGCTGCATATGGCCGTCGCCTACAAGAAACAGATCGGCTTCAAAGGCCAGTTCTACATCGAGCCCAAACCCAAGGAACCGACCAAGCATCAATATGACTCGGACGCCGCCGCGTGCCTGAACTTTTTGCGTGAATACGACCTGTTGCCGCACTTCAAACTGAACATCGAGACGAACCACGCCACGCTGGCGGGCCACACGATGCAGCATGAACTGGAAGTGGCCGGTGCGGCCGATGCGCTGGGCTCCATTGATGCGAACACGGGCGACGAACTGCTGGGCTGGGACACGGACCAGTTTCCGACGAACCTTTATCTGACGACCTACACGATGCTGGCCATTCTAAAATATGGCGGTTTGAAGACGGGCGGGGTGAATTTTGATGCGAAGGTGCGGCGGGAGAGCTTTGAGCCGGTGGACCTGTTCCATGCGCACATCGGAGGGATGGACGCGTTTGCGCGGGGATTGAAGATCGCGGCGGCGATCCGCCAGGACGGGCGGCTGGCGGAGTTCATCAAAGCGCGTTATGCGTCGTGGGACACGGGCATCGGGGCGAAGATCGAATCGGGCAAAGCCGGCTTGAAGGAACTCGAAACCTACAGCCTCAAGCAGGGCGAAGCCTCCCCCAACGCCAGCGGCCGCCAGGAATTCTTAGAAAACTTAATCAACGAGTTCATCTAAGTCAGTTTGCCGAATTGGATTAAAGCTGATTTCTTCTGACACGTAATACCGAATTAAGACGACCGAACTTCTGCTTGTTTTTCATATTGTGCTGAAGTGACGACTTGCTGCCACTTTTATTGGCAGTCAGGTGAAGATTTAAGTCAGATTCTTGTGCTGACCCATTTTTGCACCCTTGATGTCTCATCGACTCCGGCTATCCAGCCAAAAGCTGACGTCTATTAGAATGGCCGACTTATGTAACCGGAGTTGGTTCTGAACGAGGCGGTTGGCCTGCGGATTGGACTTATAATCCGTAAATCATCTTGATTTTTTGCCGGCGTAAAATGTCATGACTAAAATGCTGGCACATGAGCTGCTCAGGCGAGGCGTGGACAGCAACGCCAGCTTGAAACATGAAAATCGTGCAACTTTGAATACTACATGGGAGGAATTTCAAATCCTGCTGGGTATGGTTGCCAATGGCAATCGTAAGAACTTAGGCATTCATTTATGAAAAATTCAAACTCTTCGAATTCGCAACCCTCTCCCGATTCCGCTGCGGCGGAAACTACGGGGTTTTCCCCGTGGCAGCGGTTGAAAAGCAAACGCATTTCGTATTTAACCATACCGTTGATCGTCATGGCGACGGTGACGGAATTCGTCATTCTGGCGACTGGTTGGAAATATCAGCAGATCGTTTGCCTGCCCAAAGGTATGGGTGTCACTTTTTTTGGCATAGGCCCTATCGGCGCGACCATCCTGGCGGTGGAGTTGCTCAAATTACCACTGGCCATTTGGACCGCTTCCCGCCAGGGCTGGCAGAAAAAGATGATGTTGCTGGTAGGTCTACCCGTGATCTGCTTGCTGACATTCCAATTGGTCAAGGATATGGCGGTGTATGAGATGGGCGTCGCCCTGACTCCCGCAAGCCAGATGCTCGAGCAGGCGAGCAAAGAGGAAACCAAAATTAGCCAGCTCAAAGGTGAGCTGGCGGCCATCGAGGCGAAAAAAGCTGACCGCGATCACAAGCTCGCCGAGCTGACCGCGACGAAGGCAAAGGCCGAAGCCGAACTGGAGGACGCGCTCAAACGCAATGATGAGACACGTCAAGACGCCATTTCCCTGACTGATTATCAGAAACAACAGTTGTCCGAAGTGCAATCACGCGAGGCTAATCTAATCAAGCAGTTTGATGCTGACACCGCACAGCTTACCAAAGCCATCGCCGAGTTGCGTGCCCATCGCCAAACCGAGTTGCCCCTCGCCACGAAATGGAATGCGGAACAAGCCCGCATTGAAAACGCCTATAACACGAAACTGGCCGCCTACACCAACAAGAAGGCGAAGTATGAAAAAGACAAGGCGGAGTATGACCATGCCAGTTATCTTAAGCGCTTGGTGATGATGGAACCCGTTGACCCGGGCGTCCCGCCCGTGCGCGAAGACAACACGTTTCTTAAACCTTTGGTCGCCGACATCGAAGCTCAAATCAGCACCAAAGAAGCCGAACTGCTGGCGGTCAATAATAAGCGCCGCGAGGCAGTTGCCCAAGTGGAAGCCGATGCCCACCGGGTGCGCGCGGGGTTTGACAGCCGCTCTGTCACCAAACGCGAGGAAGCCGACCACAAGCGCACGGAATTACTGGCCGCCCGGACCGCATTGGGTACGCAATGGGCGGCGGAACAGAAGCAGATCAATCTAGAATTTAAGGAGTCAGCCCAAAAAATTGACGGCATTAACGCGGAGATAGACACCTGCACTAAAAATGCAGAAGGGTTTTATGAAGCGCGCGAGGCCTCCATAAAAAATACCCAGGTATATCGTATCGCCACCACGGTGGAAATCGTGCGCGGCTTGTTATTGGGGCAGCGCCCCGTTTCCATTAAAGCCACCTCAAAAGAGCGTGGAGATTTGTATACCGACCAGATCAGCATGGTGCGCATCTGGGTTTATCCGGTGCTGGCATTCATCGTCGCTTTCCTGCCTACCTTGTTGGTTGAGGTTGGTTTCTCCACTATTTTCCATCCCGAGAAACAACGCCCGGCGTATCGCATCGGATTTTTCGGCCGACGCCTGCACTGGCTTTACATCCGCGCCGGTCGTCAAAAGATTCTGCGCGCCGAACGGATAGCCAGGGAAGCATCAGCCCGGATTACCGAACGCGACAAGGCGGTGACTCTGGCTAACGCTGCTGCGGAGAAAGCGTTGACTGTTGCGAACAATGACGTGGCGCAGGCTATGGCCGCCGCAAATGCTGCTGTGGAGAAAGCACGCGCGGATAAGGAAGCCGCGTTGCAGGCGGCTCAAGAAGCCATCCTCGCCGCCGCAGCAGAGAATGCGGAGCAGCTTAGGAAGAACAAGGATGAATGGGCTGTCAAGCTGGCTGGCATGGCTGATTCGCTCAATCGAACAGTTATTGAGAAGGACGCCTTGAGGGATTTGCAGAAGTCGGAGATCGAACGTCAGATTCAGATGCGTCAAAATGCCTGGTCCGACCGTCTAACTCAATTGCGCCAGGAATTGGACGACCAGCGAGCCGCCGCCGAAACGGAACGCACAGCGCTGATTCAGGAACATCACCAGAAGCTGATGGAAGTATCTGAAGAAAGCAAAACCCAGGTTTTTCAAGCCCGTCGCGCGATGGCCGATGCCGAATTCGCTGGTGTGGAAAAATTCGCCAAGTTGTCGCATGATTTGAAACAGGCCTTGCACGCCCGCGATGAAGCAGAATCACAATTAAAACATCAGGCTGATTCCCTTTCCCTCAAGCTGGCTCAAGCCCAGGAAGATGCCGCCCGTGAAATTGAAAAGGCCGGCCGTCAGGAAAAGCACCGTTTGGAGCGCCAGCAATTGGATTTTGAAAAGACGCTGCGTCAACGTGAAGAGGATCTGGAGCACCGCTTGAAGAAGAATGAGCAGGAATTGTCCGCCGCATTTGACGCCCGCCTGACGGAGGAAAAAACCAAGGTTGAACAGGACGCCCGCCGTCGTGAGGTGGAGCTTGAGCGTCAATCAGAGGCCCGTATCCGGGAACAGGAAGCGCGGTGGCATCAGGAAATTCAACAACTGGAAGCTGCGTCACAGGCCAGGCTGCAAGAGCGCGATCAGCAGCTTCAGGCGCAGACTGAGATTCGCTTGAGTGACGTGCAAGTCCAGGCGGAACAGGCATTGCGGCGCCGGGAATCGGAGTTTGAGCGCCAGCTTGAAGTGCAATCGCGTGAAGCCGATACACGCTTAAGGCAGGAATTGCAGCAGAAAGAACTGGCTTTCCATGCAAGGGTGAAACAGCGCGAAAAGGAATTGACCGCCCAGGCCGCCACCCGGGAAATCGAACTGCAGAACCAGTGGGCTGCGGATTTGCGAACCCGCGAGGAAGAATTTGAACGTCAAGCAGAGGCACGCGTTCATGCCACCGAAACCCGTTTGGGCTATGAGGCACAGCAAAAGGAAGAGGCTTTTAAACTCAGCATGCGTCAGCGCGAGCACCAGCTGCAGACACAGTTTGACGCCCGCCAAGCCGAATTGCAGACACAGTGGGAGCAGAGCCTGCACAGCCACGAACAGGAGTGGGAACGAAATGCAGAGGCTCGCGCCCGTGCAACTGAATCACGCTGGCAGGCTGAACTGCAACAGAAGGAAGAATCATTCCAATCCAAATTGCGTCAACGCGATGAACAAGTGCAGGCGAAGTTGAACTCCGCCCGGGCCGAGTTGCAGGCCAAACACGAGCAGGAGCTCCGCCGTCGCGATGCGGAATTAGCCGATGCCGGTCTCCGTGCCAGCACTGAACTCGAATCAAAACTGCGCCAGGAAATGCAGCAAAAAAACGAAATCGCGGAAGCCAAGGCCAAACATCGGGAGCAGGATCTGGTCAACCAGCTGACCGCGCAAGCGGAAGCACATCGTGCAGCGCAGGCTCAATGGGAAACCGAATCAAAGGAAAAAATTCGCGCCACCACCGAACATTTCAAGGCGTTGCAGGATCGCATCGAGAGGGAGTGCGAAGACGCCAAGGCGCTTGCCTCCGAGCGTTTGCGCCGGGCGCAAAACTTGGAGAAAAAATTGACGGAAGCTTCCCTGTTTCTCAATGGCTGGAAAAATGGCAAACATTTAGTCGAGTCTGAACCGGCGCAATGAAATGGCAGGAAACCATGAAACTCTTATTTTGAGGAATAAGTGCGGCCAGTAAGCCGGTTGATTTCATCACTGCACAAGCAGTTAGAAATGGCTCCAGAGGTAGGGCTCGAACCTACAACCACACGGTTAACAGCCGCGTGCTCTACCATTGAGCTACTCTGGAACGCAAACGGACGCGTAATCTACAAACCATCGCCCGCCGCGTCAAACCGATTCATCGCGAATTTTGGCAGCGCGGACAGTAGAAAGTGCTTCGCGCGGCCTGCACGATGCGCTTGATTGGCGATTGACAGTTCCAGCAAGGCTTTCCGGCACGGTCATAAACCTGCAATCGCTCCTCATAAAAGTCCGGCGTGCCAGGCGCCCGGCCAAAATAAAACAGCCCGTCCGATTTGCGGCCGGTGAAATTCAGTTGCACCGTGCTGCCGCCCGCGATCGCCTCGGCCAGCACTTCCCGGATTGTAACGCACAACTTCTTAATCTGCGTCGGCGTTAATTTGTTCGCCGCCAGCTTTGGCGAAATGCGGGCGCGGAATAAAGCTTCGCTCGCATAAATATTTCCCACGCCAGTCACGAGCGATTGATCCAGCAATTTGACTTTGATGGCCTGGCGTGAACTTTTCAACGCTTTCGCAAACGTCGCCGGCTGAAAATCTTTGCCCAAAGGTTCCGGCCCCAATTTTTCAATCGCCGACAAATCCAAAGTCATCCGGCCAAAGTAGCGCGTGTCCTCGTAAATGAAATTCTCACGACCCAGATCAAAAACCACCGCCGCATGTTTGGGCAGCGGTTCACCTTTCGGCGTCAAAAACATCTTACCCGTCATGCCAAGATGACCGAGCAACGTGAATGTTTTTTTTGAATTTTTGGGACACAACTCGAACAGAAGGTATTTTCCGCGCCGTAATAAGCCGGTGAACTTTGCACCAATCAAGGCTTTTTGAAATTCGCGCAGGGAAGTCGGCCTGGTGATTTTCGCGCGCCGCACGTCCACGGCGCGAATGGTTTTGCCGCGAATCACCGGACGCAGGTAGCGCGCGAGGACTTCAACTTCAGGAAGTTCAGGCATGATTAGTGGTAGTGACGTCTCGGCAGAGCGCCGCAAATAAATCCGGCTTTCTGCCAAAGCCGCTACGATACCAGCGTCCCGATTTTTTCGCCCATGACGACGCGACGGAGATTGTGCGGTTTGTTAAAATCAAAAACGATGATCGGCATCTTGTTGTCCATGCAGAGCGAAAACGCCGTGGAATCCATCACTTTTAACTGCTTTTGCAACGCGTCGAGATAGGTGATTTCGGAAAACCGTTTCGCTTTCGGGTTCTTTTTCGGGTCACTGTCGTAAATGCCGTCAACCTTCGTCGCCTTCAAAATAACTTCCGCGCCAATCTCATTGGCGCGCAATGCCGAGGCGGTGTCCGTGGAAAAATAGGGGTTGCCCGTGCCACCACCAAAAATCACCACCCTGCCCTTTTCCAGATGCCGCACTGCGCGACGACGGATGAACGTCTCGGCGATCTGCGCCATCGCGATGGCACTCTGCACACGCGTGGGCGAGCCGAGTTTTTCCAGCGCGTCCTGCAACGCCAGCGCGTTGATGACCGTCGCCAGCATGCCCATGTAGTCACCCGTGGCGCGTTCAATGCCGCGCTCACTGCCGCTCAAGCCGCGAAAAATATTCCCACCGCCGACGACCACGACCACCTGCACGCCCAACTGACTGACCTCGCGGATCTGTCCGGCCATGTGCTGCACTGCCTCGGGCGCGATGCCCACGCCATTTTTATCGCCGAGCGATTCGCCGCTCAATTTGAGCAGGACACGGGAAAATTTTGGTTTCTTGGCAGTGGTCATAAGAGTTGAAGCAAAAGCAGCATTGCAAAATGTTTAACAGCCACGCGCCGAATCGTCAAATCAAAGCGGTCTGGACAAATTTGAAACGCAGGTTTAGCGTTCCGGCAAGTTGTGAAAAGGCTGAAATTCAAAACTGTCATTGGAATTCTCCTGCTGCTTGTGCTTGCTGCTAGTTATGGATATTGGCAAATGCTTCCCAAGCAACAGGACGTCATTCAACAGATTTTTGGCAACCAACAAAATTACGACGCCGTTGTCTCTTCACAAAAAGTAACTGCCCAACTGCTTCACAAACAGCACAAATCACAAGACGAAGCTAAACTTGAAAAATTGGAAGGTTACACCAGTGACGCAGAGATTCCGGTTTCTCCAGCCGATATTGAAAAAATTAAAAAAATTCTTAGATCGCCATCCTCCTATCGCTGGAATGTTGCAAGCAGTTGTATTCCCGACTATGGCGTCTTGCTTAATTTCCACTCCGACCAACGTTCAGTTCAGTTGGCATTTTGTTTCAATTGCGATTTGATGGGAGTATTTTCAGGTGAAGAAACTCCCGTTAAACGTGTAAGCGCGGGCACAATTTTTACGCCGATGAGGGCGCAACTCGTTCCCATGATGAAAACCTTATTCCCAAACGACCGGAATATTCAGGAACTCAAGCTAGACCGCGATTAACTTTACTTGTTCTCAAAACAAAAAGGCGTCCAATGCTGGACGCCTTTGGAATTTATTGAAGCGAACTTAAGCCGCGCTTTCGCCGACTTGGAAGCGGACGAAGCGACGGATCGTGATTTCATCGCCAAGTTGCTTGCCGATCTGGGCGACATGTTCCTTCACGTTGACTTCAGAATTACGCTTCACGAAACCCTGGTCCACGAGGCAGTAAGTCTGGAAGAACTTGTCCAGCACGCCCTGAAGAATTTTTTCCATGGCCTGCGCCGGCTTGCCTTTGAGGCGGTCGGACGACGCGGCAATCTCGCGTTCCTTCGCGATAACTTCAGGCGACACTTCCTCGCGCGAAACGACGTGCGGATGGCCCGCCGCGATCTGCAACGTGATATCGCGCACGAGCTGCTTGAATTCTTCCTTGGCGGTCGTTTCCGGCTTGCCCGCGCCGACTTCAACCAGCACACCAACTTTTGCGCCAGTGTGGATGTATGCCGCAACAAGTCCGTTACCGGTGACTTCAATGCGCTGATGCCGCGAAATCAGAATATTCTCGCCGATCTTCGCCACGACAGCGACTCGGTCAGCTTCGAGGTTCTCGGACGGATCCGCCGCGAGTTTCTTGGCGATGTCATCGCAGAAGGCGCGGAAGCTTTCGTTCTTCGCGACGAAATCGGTTTCGCAATTGATCTCCACGATCACGCCCACCTTGGCGCCGGGCTGGATGTGTTGCGCAATGACGCCTTCATTGGCCGCGCGGCTCGCCTTTTTCTCCGCGGACGCGATGCCCTTTTTGCGTAAATAATCCATGGCGGCTTCGAGTTCGCCATTCGCTTCGACGAGCGCTTTTTTGCAATCCATCAAGCCGGCACCGGTCATTTCACGGAGCTTGCCGACATTTGCCGCAGTTATTTCAGCCATAAAAAATTTAGGAGTTTTAGTTGAGAGTTGAAGGGTGGGACACGGAGAAACTTCTCACGCGCCCGCCTCATTAGAATAATTATACCGGGGAATTTTCTGGCGTGGAAGGATCGTTGCCAGCGGCGATTTCAACCGCTTGGGCCGATTCAAATTTCTGATCACCAGCCGGAGCCGCTTCCTGAGCATCCACCTTGCGGGAACGCTTGGATTCGAATTCCGCCTGCGCCTGCGTGATGACCTGGGCGACGGTCGCCATGATCATGCGCACGGAGCGGATGGCGTCGTCGTTGGACGCGATCGGATAGGTCACGAGATCGGGATCTGAATTCGTGTCCACAAGCGCGACGATGGGGATTTTCAACTTGCGCGCTTCGGCCACGGCGTTGTGCTCACGCTTGATATCCACGACAAACAGCGCAGCGGGATGTTTGTCCATCGAGCTGATACCATCGAAATACTTGTGCAAGCGGGCTTCCTCGCGGTGGATCATCGCCTGCTCCTGTTTGACGTAATCGCTGATCGAGCCGTCGGTGTTCATCTTCTCAATTTCCTTGAGACGTTTGATGGACGTTTTAACAGTGTTGAAATTAGTCATTGTGCCGCCGAGCCAGCGTTCGGTGACATAAAATTGTCCGCATTCCTTCGCGGTTTCCTTGACGCACTGCTGCGCCTGCTTCTTGGTGCCGACGAACAAAACTTTTCCGCCCTTGCGAACGGTCATGGCGAGAAAATCACACGCCGCTTCAAGCTGGGCGAGCGTTTTGCTCAAATCAATGATGTGGATGCCGTTGCGCGCGTCGAAGATAAAAGGCTTCATCTTGGGATTCCAACGCTTCGTTTGATGTCCGAAATGGACGCCTGATTCCAACAGTTCTTTTACGCCGATGCTTAACACAATTTTCCTTTGGTTGAGACTCTGGATTTTCCAGAGCATCCCGCGGAACACGGGATTGTTTATGATGTTATTATGGCCGCTCCAGACTCACACAAGCCCGGAATTTATGGCCGTTTTTCCCTCACGTAATCTGGCAAGAGGGACGTGAAAATTATCAGGGAAGGAAGACAGTGACAATGTTTATTTCTTGAAACGTTGAATGTTGAAGCGTGCCCGGATGTAAAATGGCGTCCGACCGGTAAAAAGGCCAAAAAACGAGCCGTTCGCTTGCTTACCTGGTCCGTCCACACCAAGTGCAGGTATATATGCCCCTTGAATCCAAAACAAAAGTTGATTTTACCGAGACGGAAACGCAGCAGTTGCAAGAGGCATGATAAACTCCAATCAACGGCGGGAGACATGGTATTTCACTGCCACAAGAGGCACAGACAATCCGGTCTTTTTTGACCAGGAAATCCATGTCGTTATCCGGCGAACATTTGCAGGCCAGACTTCCCAAGGCACCAGGTAAAAAGCTCGCCAAACCGCTGCTCCCCTGACTCCGGGACATTTCGCTTGTCTGACTAATGCTGACTTTCGGCATAAACCTCCCAACTGAAAAATTCCCAGTTATTAAATCAAATCAATCTTTCACCAATCCCGTGATAGCCATTGCTGTCTTGGTGGCCATCTTAGGTTCTCCAATGACTCTGTCAATGATTTGGACGGTTTTGTGAGTAAGTTGCCGGAAATTGCGAATAACTTTTCCACCATCTGAATATTTTTCCAGGTTTGTGAATAAAGCTTCTAAAGTTGTGAACATATCAAACTATAAGTGAAGAACTTACGCATGAATGTAAATATGTAATTGTTGTAAAGAAAGCGACAATCAGCGACAACAGAGCCGTGAGGAAAAATATAACGCTGTCAGAAAATAATGAGCCAAATCAGACCTGAAGTGGCTGTTTTTTTTCACATGGAAAACACTCAAATGGACATAAACGGACAAGAATTGATTGCTACTGCTGCACCATCCCGAAGTGCCCGGCGGGCAATGTTCGGTCTTAACGAAGTTGAAGTCAGTTTTTCACCCGAATTGGCGATGGCTTGTTGCGGCCAGGAGTTAAGGCCTTTCTGGACGGATGATGGCCGTTACATGAGTGCTTGCAGCCGGTGTGGTCAGAAATACACTGACAAATCCCAAGTGCGTTACAAGGCTGGTCCTTGGATCGGCGTTGATCTTGATGGCACACTGGCGCATGACCTTGGCGATAAACGCGAAGGCAAGGGCTTGGGCGAAATCGGCAGCCCCATCAAACCGATGTTGAATCGTTTGAAAAAATGGATTGCCGAGGGAAAGACCGTCAAAATATTCACCGCCAGAGCTTCTTCTCCCCGACAGGTTGTGTTGATTAAAAAATGGCTCGCGGTTCATGACCTGCCGGATTTGGAAGTCACCAACGTCAAGGATCTCAAAATGATCGAGCTCTGGGATGACCGGTGCGTACAAGTAATGACGAATTTAGGGGAACCCGTCGAAAGAAAAGCACCGCTGACCAGTGACACGATTTTGACCATACGCGGCGCGAGTGTGCCACAACCGGCAGGCTTTTTATCCCGCTTGAGAATTTTCCTGACGTTATAACCGGTTCACCAACTACAAAACAATTTTTTATTATGCGAATCGAAGCAAACCCAATGAACCTGACCGGAATGATTTGCGGCCTGTTCTGGTATGCCATTTATGCGCTGGCGCTGCTGCTTCTTTCCGCATCAAGAATCCGCCTCGCCCTTGATTCTTCCAAGAGAATGGCTGTTCAACCCAAATCGAAATTAACCACCGCAAAGAGTTCATTGAACTATAAGACAACATGAAAACCAAATATGCAATTTTAAGCGTTGTATCAGGCGCGTTGCTGGCTTGTTCGGCAGAAGCGCAGGACTTTTTAAGCCTGAACTTTGCCAGTACTCCTGGATCAACAATTCAATTCAATGGAGCCGCCTCATCATTCCAGTTTAATTCCTCAAGTTCCCCTATTTTTGGCGGAGTTTTTAACGGGACCCAGTGGCAAATTGGAAGCCAGACAGGCGGGACAGGGTCGGCAACCGGCTTGCTGGGCTGGGTCAATAACAGCCCGTTTAGTTACGGTTCGATTACCACCATCATCAGCGGCTCCGGCATTGACCAGACTGCTAATGTTTCTGGATCGCCGGGTGCCTTGTTGGTCAACGATGGTTCGGGTTTCAATATGACCGGTCTTGTTAATTGGGGACAGATTTCAACACATGATTTTGCAGGAGCGATCAATGCATCATTAACGGTCAACGTCACCGGTTTGAGCTATGCTGGAAGCAATCCAGATTTGCTGACTTTTGTTGCGAATAGCCCGGCGGCATTGAATTTAACCTTTCAGTTTTCCCCTGGAAGAACGCTCAGCGACCTGACCACCGGTTCCGGGGCGTATCAGACTTCCTATTCTGGAAGCCTTTCCGTGGTTCCTGAACCAACCAGTGTCGGCTGTTTTATCTTGGGCTTGGGTGTTTTGGCCTTTGTCCGGCATTTCAAACGTGAGCGCGCATGATTTTCCACAATTCAATACCGACAAACAATTAGTTGAGATTAAAAATAGAATCATATGAAAAAAAACCGTTATATCCGCCTGGCTGCAGCCTTATGCGTTGCAGGATTATCCACCTGCATGTTGAGTTCGGCAAAAGCCGGATCATCCGCTTTTTCAACTGACACCTTGTCACTGCTTCAAAACGACGCGCAGGTGGTCGCGCCCGTCACTGCAAGCCCGGTCAATGGCTTTGAAGCGGGCCCGGTTTCACAGGTCGCTTTTAGTGGCAACACAAGCTTGCCAGTAAATTCATCATTTCCTCCGGTTCAGTCCTTTGATCCGGTCATCTCATACAGCGTTATTCCTGAACCGGCCACCACCAGTTGCCTGCTCCTTGGTTTAGGCGTATTGCTCGTGTTCAAGCGCTTGAAAATCGGTCGCGCAAACTTAGAATGAAATCAATTTTTGCTTAAAAACTCTGGCATCCTCTGCCAGGCCAACCCTAAGCAATTACATCAACCCAAGCCAATTCCTCGGGAATGGTTTGGGTTGATTTTTTATCGGTTCACAATTCATGACAACAGTAAAATAGAAAGAACGACTTGTCATAAGCCGCCGCTTGTCAAAGTTGCGTGACTCCACTATTGTCTGCCAATGTCGTTGAAGAAACAGCTTACAAGGATGGTGCTGGTCTGCTGCATCGCGCAAAGCGGCTTGGCGGATACCATCCAGCTCAAGGACAAGGCCGCACTCACGGGTAAAATCCTGGCCGAAAAACCAGATGCCATCGTCGTGGATGTCGGCTATACGGTTTTGATCGTGCCCCGCAGCTCCATCACCGGCATCACCAATGTGACCTCAATGCCAGCTTCCGTAGGGACCAATTCCGTTGCCAGCACCAATTACCCTTCGCAGTTCTACTATTCCACATTGTTGACTTCACCCGCGCGCGACGTGAGTTCGCTGGTCAAGCAGATTGGAGAGGCGGTCGTGCAGGTCCGCACGCCGGAAGGCCTTGGCTCGGGGTTTTTCATCAATGCAGACGGTTATCTCATCACCAATTTCCATGTCATCGAAGGTGAGACGGAAATCTCTGTGGAGGTATATCATCAGAAAGACGGCCAGCTTGACCGCGAGACTTACAAACAGGTCAAAATCATCGCCATCAACAAATTTCAGGATCTCGCGTTGCTGAAGATTGAGGACAAGAATGCGCCAAAATTCAAATTCATCACCCTCGGCAATGCTGACGCGCTGAATGTGGGTGACGCCGTGTTCGCCATCGGCAGCCCGCTCGGCTTGGAGCGCACGGTGACGCAGGGTATTTTGAGCACCAAGACACGGCAGATTGAAGGCAATCTGTTCCTGCAAACCAGCGCGCAGATCAATCCCGGCAACAGCGGTGGTCCGCTGTTCAACCTTGCCGGTGAGGTTGTCGGCGTTACGAACATGAAACTTACCTACGGCGAAGGTCTTGCCTTTGCGATTCCAGTGGAGTTGGTCAAAAGTTTTCTCGATCATCGCGACGCCTTTGCCTATGCCGCCGACAATCCCAACAATCCCTACCGTTACCTTGAACCGCCCAGCCGGACCAAGTTGAAGCCGGATGAAAAATAATCTGCCATTCCACGCAACTTTTTACCGCAGTTGACCCTTAATTCATTATGACAAAAAACTTCCGTTCGCTTTTTATCGCCGCCTTCGCTGCATTGTTGACGCTTGGGAGTTCCTTGAGGGCCGCGATTCCGCCAGCCGAAAATCTTCTGCCATCAGACACGTTGTTCATCGTCACCACGCCGGATTCCACAGCCTTGCGCACCGCTTTGCATCAATCGCCCCAGTTCCTTTTATGGAACGATCCGGCGATGAAACCGTTTCATGACAAGTTCATGGGCAAATGGAATGAGGCATTTGTCGCACCGTTGGAGAAAGATTTGGGACTGAAGCTGGCTGATTTCACTGCGCTACCGCAGGGCCAATTCACCTTTGCCATCACGCAAAATGGCTGGAGTGGAACCGGCGAACAAACACCCGGAATTGTCTTGCTGCTCGACGCGAAGGACAAAAGCGACCTGCTCAAAACCAACCTTGCCATCCTGCAAAAAAAATGGGCGGACTCCGGCAAGACCGTCCGCACCGAAACCATCCGCGAGATAAAATTTTACGTCGTGCCATTCTCCAGCAACGACATTCCAGCGTCACTGTCCAGTTTGCTGCCCAAAAACCAGCCCGCTACGGAACTGGGCAAAGACGCCCCGGCACCCAAACCTGGTGAACTGGTCATCGGCCAGTTTGAATCGCTGCTGATTGTCGGCAGTTCCCTCACGTCCGTCGAGCCGGTCGCTGCACATTTGACCGGCGGTTCGGCGCCTGCCCTGAAGGACAACATCGTTTTTGCCGCCGACAAGCTGGCGCAATTCCGCGATTCGCCGCTTTATTACGGCTGGTTCAACGCAAAGACTTTTTTCACCGTGCTTTCGCACATTCCGCAACCGGAGCCGAATCCTGATGCGCCCAGCCTGACGCCGCAAATTCCATGGGACAAGACGCTCGCCGCCTCGGGCGCGATGGGATTGAAGAGCGCGAGTTTCGCCTACCGCGAATCGCATGATGGTGCGTTGATAAGCTTCTTCCTTTCCGTGCCGGAGACGGATCGCGCCGGCCTGTTCAAAATCATCGCCTCGTTATCGAAGGACGCGAACCCGCCGGCATTTGTGCCTGCGGACGCCGTCAAGTTCTGGCGCTGGCGTGTGGACGGCCAGAAGGACTGGGCCGCGTTGGAAACTCTGGTCGGCAATATTTCGCCGGCCGCATTGAGCAGTCTCAACGCCGCCATCGCCATGGCCAACGCCAGCGCGCAACAGAAGGATCCAAGCTTCGACCTTCGGAAAAATCTCATCGGCAACCTGGGCGACGATTTCATCAGTTATTCCAAAAGCCCGACGGGAAGTTCCATCGCGGATTTAAGCAAGGCTCCTTCCATTTTCCTCTTTGCCTCGCCGAATCCCGAGCAAGCCATCCTTGCGGTAAAAAATGTTGCGTCATTGATTTACCGTCAGGAGGGAGCGACGGAGCCACGTGAGTTTCTGGGCAAGAAAATTTACAGCATCGCCCTGCCCGCGCCACGCGGACCGGGTGGCGCAAAAGCTCCGGCAAATTCAATTTACATGACGAGCAGCAGCGGCTATGTGGCCATCAGCGGCGACACTTCGATCCTGGAAGGTTTCATCCGCAACACTGGAACCCCCGGCAAACCGTTGCGTGAAATCGCCGGCCTGACCGAGGCGGCGCAACACATCGGCGGCGCGGGCGGCGGATTGTTCGCCTACGAAAATCAGCGTGAAATCATGCGCACCAGCTTCACCCTCTTGAAAGACCAGTCCGACAGCACCGCCGGTCTCGGCTCAATGGCCGCCCTGCCGAAGAGTTTCCGCGACTGGCTGGATTTCTCCCTGCTGCCGGATTACGATTCAGTCTCGAAATATTTCTACTTCTCCGTTTTTGGCGGTAGCACCACGGTGGATGGCATTTCCTTCAAGGCCTTTGCGCCCCGCCCGCCGCAGGTGAAATGAAGAATTCAAAATCATGGTGAAAGCTAAATGCCAATTCCTGTTCATTGCATTGGCATTATTGGCCTGTTTCCATAGTGTCTTTGCGCAAGGCACATCTTTCGTGCTGGCCTCCTCGCCCGGGGTAGGAACCTCACCTGATTACGTCTGCGCGGCAGACGTAAATGGGGATGGCAAGGTGGATTTAATCTGTGCAAATTTCTATCCCAATGGCAACATGACAGTGTTAACCAACGATGGAAGTAGCGGCTTTGTGCTCGCCTCCACACTTGGCGCAGGTGCCACTCCTGATTCTGTTTGCGCGGCGGATGTAAATAACGATGGCAAGATGGATTTGATCTGCGCAAATGATTCAAGCCATACGCTAACGGTGTTGACTAATAATGGGAGTGGTGGATTTGTACTCGCTTCCACGCTGGACGTGGGTTCTGGACCTGAATCTGTCTGTGCAGCAGATATAAGCGGAGATGGTAAGTTGGATTTAATCAGTGCCAACTCCGGTGACAACACGCTGACGGTGCTGACGAATGCTACAATTTTCCCAGCACCAACCACCATCCCGCCGCTCACAATCACCACTTTAGGCTTGGGAATGCGGGTGATATGGCCGTCGGCTTCAGCAGGCTGGTCGTTGCAACAGAATCCAGATTTGACAGCACCCAATTGGGGAGTTGCTGGCTATAACGGCCATGGCATTTCTGACGATGGCACAAACAAGAGCCTTACACTGCCTCAAATGTCTGGCAATTTATTCTTCCGTTTGTTGCATCCCTGATTGGTGTCGTCTTCACAACGGCATCTTCATTCCTGCGGATAAACTAGAATGCGGTTGTGCACCAGCACGATCAGGTCGTTTTTTTTGTCGCCGGTGACATCCGCCACGAGCGCCTCGCGGGGCTCGGGCAGCGCGTTATCACGGGCGCGGAACGTGTGCTGCTCAAACACCTGCCAGCGTTCTGCGGGAACGAGTTTGTGGTTTGAATCAAACGCCACGATATCGAGGTAGTTTTTGGCCGTTTCCAAAAATATGAGATCCTTACGGCCGTTCCCGGCCAGGTCGCCCGCCACCACGTCGTTCAAAAAGCCGTCCTTGATGGACGTTTCATACCCGTCGAGCACGGTCAGATCCCACGCTTCGCCTCCCAGCGCCTGCCAGGCTACCGTGTTCTGCCCAAGAAAGGCCACGCTCTGAACGTTGGTGCCGCCAAGGGTGACTGGCTGCATACGGCTGAATTCCGTGACCGGCAGCTCCACATTGTGGATGATCTGCCACACGCCGGTGGCATCTCGCTCGCACAAGGTCAACTGCTTGTGCTCCGCATCAAACAGGAAAATTGAAGGCGTCGAATTTTTCCCGTTTTGGATCGCCGCCGCGCCGACAATACGTGAATCGCTCGCCGCGCCGTTGATCTGGTCTTTTACGCGAAAAGACCAGGCCGGCAGATTGGTCGAGCCCTGGATTTTGTCACCGCGTTCCAGCACGACTGCGCGGACGAAATTTTTCTGCGGCAGCAGCAATTCCGGCCGGCCGTCACCGTCCACATCCGCCGAGACCAGCCATGGCTGTTCAAGCGCGCCGCCCGGCGGATCCACATCCACCTCGTCAAAATCGCCACCAGTTTTTTGCAAAAGTATTTTAACCTTTTCATAAGGAATCAGCACAACGAGATCCGTCAGCCCGTCTTGATTCACATCCTGAAATGAAAACGCCGCCGGGTTCGACTTAAAGCTGTCACTCAATTTTTGAGACTTCGCCTTCCCCTCCCCGGTGCGGGTGACCAGCGTCCGCTGGCCGTCCTTATCCACAATGATGGCCAGCGTCGGCTTGGCGCCGGATTTCAAAGCTCCCACCGCCATCATGAGCGGCTTGCCTTCCAGCGGCAGGAGCGTTGGGAACGGCAGCCGGCCGGACTTGTCAAAATGGGTCACTCCGACCGCACTTTCGCCCTGACTCAGTAGAAATATGTCCGGCTGGCCGTCATTGTTCAGATCCGCCACCACAATCTGGCTCACGCCGGCCAGGGTTGGGAATTTTTTCGGCGAGGCGAGCTGGCCGTCTGCCTGTTGCAGATAAACGGACAACTGGCCGCTCGCCGGTTCGGCCACAAGCAGGTCCGGGCGGCCGTCACCGTTCACATCCGCCCAGAGCAGGCCGCGTTGCGCCGCCTCCGTTTTGTTCAGAGGCAGGATCTGGAACTGGCCTTTATGAAGGTCGCCGGATAGAACATCCGCCGGCTTGTGCGTGAATTGCGACACTGCCGCGCGCCCGGAATTTTGCGCAATGGTCACAAGATAATTTGTCGTCTCCCCGGCCAGGTGGTCGACGGTGAACGATCGGAAAGGCGGGCGCTTGAAGTATATTTCAGGCCCCAGCTGGCCTCCGCTGTTTTGCAGCCGGAACCGCACCGGCGTGGGGCTGTCAAAATCCACGAGCAGCAGATCCTTTTTCCCATCCGCGTCCACGTCCACGATCTGCATGGCTTTCGGCGTGCCTGAATAGGCAATTTTCTGCGGCTCGTCCAAAGTATGATCCGCGTTTTGAGCAAGTAAAAATAGCGATCCGTTATCACCGAGCAGAGCCAGGTCGGTGAGGCCGTCGCCGTTCAAATCACCCTCGGCCAGCGCGTTGGCGCTCATCTGTCCGTCCTCGATATGCCAGTGCTTCGGATCGCTCCAGCCGTTGGTGCCGAGATTATAAATCACTTCGAGATCCTTGCCGTCGCCGTAAAAAGCGAGGTCGGCCCGGCCATCGCCATTTAAATCCGTCACAACCAGCCCGGCAATGTGCTCATCCACCGGAATTGAATCAATGCGGAAACGCGCGTCGGGTGGCAGTTCGTTGAGTTCCAACTTGCGCGGCAGACGCAGGTCAACCGCGTCATTCGTTTTGCCGGTGCGGTTATAGAGCAGATTGATTTTTGAACGCAGATTGTTGACCAGAATCAGGTCGTTCAATCCATCCCCGTCCAGATCCGCTGCGTGCAACAGGGCGATGCCATCGTTAAGGGGATAAAATTCCGGACCGGTGAATCCCAAACTGTTCGTGGCGTTTTCGCCGTGAACGGAAGAGGCAAAAGCGAACATCAGCGCCGTCACAGACGCGCACTGGAAACATTTCAATGCTTGCATAAAGTGGGGGCAAGCTGCCATCGGCGGCGGCGCTTGGCGAGTTTTTATTCGCCGATGAAATGCAGCGCAATGCGGCGCGCATGACCATGCGTGCGATGTTCCCACAGATAAATCCCCTGCCATGTCCCGAGCACGGGCCGTCCGGCGCGCACGGGAATGTTCAGATTTACCACCGTGAGCGCAGTACGGATGTGTGCAGACATGTCATCGTCGCCTTCGGCCGTGTGAATGAACAATGCATCGCCATCCGGAACTAGCCGATGGAAAAACGCTTCCAGATCGCGCCGGACATCGGGATCGGCGTTTTCCTGGATGAGCAATGAAGCCGAAGTATGCCGCACATGCAGCGTGAGCAATCCGTCCTTTAATTTATTTTGCACGAGCCAGTTTTGAACTTCCGAAGTGAATTCATAAAGGCCGCGTCCGCGCGTGGCGATGGTCAGTTCGTGGAAGGCTTGGCGGAACATCGGCAAATCAGGGTGCGGCGGGCGGCGCACCTTTTGCGTCGAGCGCCTTTTCCATGTAGGGGTTGGGCGGCTGGCCGGCATCAAGCGCTTTTTGATAATGCCACCGCGCGAGTTCCACCAGCGGCGGGTCCTGGCTGATGTAAATTGCCGCCAGATTATTGTGGGCGGCAGCATAACCGGGGTTCAGCTCGATGGCTTTGCGCAATGCCGTCTCCGCCTGCGCTCGCTGACCCTTCTGGCTCAAGGTGACGCCCAAATAATTAAGGATTTCGGGATTGCGGGGATCCAGTTTTGTGGCGCGGCTCAAGATGTCTAAGGCTTCGTCAAATTCGTCCTGCCGGAATTTCAGATAACCGAGCGTGGCCAGATTGAAGGCGTCGTTTGGATCCTGCGCGAGCGCGGTCTTGATGTGTTTCTCCGAGTCCGCCAGCTTGCCTTCCTGCATCTCAATGGCTGCGAGGTTGCCCAAGACCAGCGCATTGTTGGGGTCATATTGCAAGACCTTGAGATAATTCGTCTCGGCACGGTCATATTGATGGGCCGCAAAAAAATTCTGCGCCTCAGCCACCAGTGCGGCCGAGCCGGGGGGAAGCTCGCGCAGGGATTTTTTTTGCGTCCTGGCGGCGGCCGGCTGCGGGGCGGATTGCTTGAGCAGCGCCAGTTCCTCGGATGTGAAAGGCACCGGCTGCGCTTCCGCCACCGCAAGCCGATCACGCAACGTCCGAATCTGATCCGACAGTTGATCCACCTGCGCCACCGCATCCGGTTTTCTGGTGCCGTAAAGCTGCTGGTTTGCCGCCCCCAGCTTGGCCAGCAGGTTGTCACGCTCCTGCGTCAACTCACGGATGCGCGACTCATTCTCCGTCTGGTTTGGCAGGGCAGTATTAGTGCCTGCCAGCAATTGTTGAATTCGATTTTCCAGCGCCGTATTTTCCAGTTTCTTGACCTGCACATCAGATTGCAGGGCGGTGGCCTGCTGTCGTGCCTGCTTCAATTCCACCTGATCCTTGGCCAGCGCATTCGTCAACGAGGTGTTCAATGCGGTTAATTTCTGGTTCGCTTCTGCCAAGGCTGTTTGCGGAGGAAGCGAAGAATTTGTGCCGGTACGTTCCGATGGCGCGGCGGCTTTGAGCAGGTCGTTTTCCTTCATCAAAGACATGATTTGCGCCTGTAACTTGGCCAGTTCGCCGGCCTCCGCCATCGCGGGCTGCACACCCAGGGCCTCCTTCAGCTTGGCCAGCAACGCCGCGTTCTCGGTTTGCGTGGCCTCAAGCTGCCGGCGTAAAGTTGCCACTTCCGCTTCGTCGGCATTGAAGGCGACCGGGCTGGCATTCGTCGCGATGGCTGCCGGCGGCGGTGGCGGGATCCGCAATTTAAGGTCGGCAATTTTTTCATTTAGATATTTGAGGCGGAATGTGACGATCTTGGTATTCCAATCTGGAAACGCACGTTGAAGCTGTTGTAATTGCGACAATGCATCGTTATAGCCGGCGAGCACCTGATGCGGGTCGCCGGAAGCGGCCAACGCATCAGCCTGCTGGATGGCGCTGTAGATACTTAAATACTGACTATCCGCATTTTGCTGCGCGTGCGCGGTCAAAAGCCCGGCGGCAAACAGTCCGATCAAAAATGCAGCGATGTGTTTCATGCCGGAAGAATAACCCATGCGCGCCAGATTTGGCAACGTCCCCGCGCAACGAATAAACTGGCCGTCATTCCGGCAATTGACCTGTGGAAAATGTTTTGCTAGCTTCCTTCTCCGTCGAGGCCATGAATACCGCATTACACCAACACGTGCTTGTGTTGAACCGGTTGTGGCAGGCGGTCAACGTCTGCACCGCCCGCCGCGCCCTCACCCTGCTTTTTCAAGGCCAGGCCCAGGCGGTCATCAGCGCCGAGGACGGCTCATTCCGCACTTTTAATTTTCACGAATGGCGCAACCTTACCGAGTCCGCGCCGAGCGATGAATTTGTCCACGCCATTTCTTTCCGCATCCGCGTGCCGCGCATCATCCTGCTGCTCATGTATGACCGCCTGCCGAAGAAAGAGGTCAAGTTCACGCGTCACAACATTTTTGAACGCGACAAGAACACCTGCCAATATTGCGGCGATGTTTTTGACCGCAAGGATTTGAACCTTGACCACGTTGTGCCGCGCGACCGCGGCGGGCCGACCACCTGGGAAAACATTGTCTGCTCCTGCATCGAGTGCAACACGCGCAAGGCCAATCGCACACCGCAACAGGCCGGCCTGCATCTCATCCGCAAACCGAAGCGTCCCAAGTGGCGTCCCTTTGTGCAGATCAGCTTCTCCCTCCCCCGGCATGACAGTTGGAAACATTTTATAGACCTGGCCTATTGGAACGTCGAACTGGGCGAAGATGTGGCTTGAAGAAGCACGGCATTAACCGTGTCTTGCAGAATCAGACTTTCATCCCGTCATGCAAATACAAAACGCTGCGAACTGATTAAATTAAACTTGCAACCAAACATCGTTCTCGGTGTTTGAATTTGCAGCGGTAGGCTTTATGTTGATTTATATTATGAAGGCTTTTGCAAAACTGACAGCCGCCCTCGCGGCCAGCCTGACTTTGACTGTTGGCGTGAATGCTCAAGATACGTCAGCGGGCGATCCTTATGCGGTGGTCGTCACCCGGAACGTCTTCGGTTTAAATCCCCCCGCACCGCCCGCACCGCCGACAGCTGCTGAACCGCCCCCAAAGATTATTCCCAACGGAATCATGGACATCTTCGGCCAGTTGCAGGTTTTGTTCAAAGTTCCTGCTACGCCCAAGGCGGGTGTGCCCGCCATAGACCAGTCCTACATCTTGAGCGAAGGCCAGCGTCAGGACGATATTGAGGTGATGAAGATTGATGGCAAGGCAGGGATCATCACGTTCAACAACCACGGTGAAGTACAACAGTTGGCGCTGGTCGTAACCCAGCCCAGTTCCACGGCAGCGGCTGCTCCAGCCGCTGCTCCGGGAGGAGCAATTCCTGGCGGACCAAATGGCGGCCGCTTCAGTCCCGGATTGGGCAATCCCGGCGGTTCCGTGCGTCCGAATGGAGCTGGATACAATGGTGCGGGCGTAAATCCGGCCAACGCCGGCAACCCTAATGACGGATCCAATCTCCGCCCCGTACCGACGCGTAACAACACGTTCAACGCCGCCAGTCAGGTGCCCGCCGGCTTGACGGAGGAAGTGCAGACCATCGCGATTGAAGCCGGCCGGCTACAAGCTCAACAGCAAGGTGATCCGACGCATGTAATCTATCCAATAACGGAATTAACAGGGCAATTAAACGGGAGCGGTGGGACTCCCGCCCAATAACCGGGACAAATACGGTCGTTTACACCTTCGCGGAATTTTTAGCCGACTCGATGAGTTCCCAGAACTTGGGATTTTCCTGCAGCGTTTCATCCTCGCCGGTTTTGAGGCCGGAACGAAAAAAGAAATCCTTCAACGTATGCCGGCTCAAGATGCGATGCACGAGCACCCCGAGATCGTGCCGTTCAAAATAAACCCGGTAGTCGCCGACACGGAATCGGTGCAATGTCCGGTCACCCTGCTCCAGCTTGCCGAACTGATCCAGTTCCGTACCGCGCACCTGCTGCGGCAGTCCGCGAAATTCGCCGAGAATCTGCAACTGCAGTTCTTTGGGCATCCGCGCCAGTTCCGCCGCGCCGGCAGGAGTAAATATGATTTGAAATGAATTCATCGGTTGGGCAATGGTTCACCCGTACGATGATTTTAAGCACAAAGCCGCAAAGGCTTAAAGAAGTAATCGTCGTTAGGAACGAAAACTTTTCGAGCGCCTGTGAAAACGTTTATTGCCTGACGACCGGAAAACGGCTAAGAATTCCCCGCACCTCGAAGTCATCCCGGCTTGAGCATGGCTTGGAGGCACAAACATGTCTTTTGTAAGCGAAGATTTCTTGTTAAGCACGAAGACTGCCCGCAGGCTTTATCACAAATATGCCGGGGCCGAGCCGATCTTCGATTATCATTGTCACATTTCCCCGCAGGACATCGCCAGCAACCGCCAGTTCAAGAACCTGTTTGAAATCTGGCTGGAAGGCGATCATTACAAATGGCGCGCGATGCGGTCCAACGGCGTCGCCGAAAAGTTCGTCACCGGCGACACCTCGCCCCATGACAAATTCATCGCCTGGGCCAGAACCGTTCCGCATACGCTGCGCAATCCGCTCTACCATTGGACGCACCTCGAACTGAAGCGCTATTTCGGCATCACCGCGTTGCTCAACGAAACGACGGCGGAAAAAATCTGGAAACAGGCGAATGAAAAGCTGGCCACGCCCGCGCTCACCACGCAAGGCATCTTGAAAAAATTCAAGGTTAAGGTTGTCTGCACGACGGATGATCCGGTGGACAATCTGGAACATCACCGCACCTTCGCCTCGCAACGGCATCCCACGAAAATGCTGCCCGCATTCCGGCCCGACAAGGCGTTGATGGTAAATTCGTCCGCGAACTTCAACCAATGGGTGGCGCAACTCGCCTCCGCCGCCAATGTGGACATCAACGGATTCAGCGCGTTCCTCGGTGCGCTGAAGCAGCGGCACGATTATTTCCACCTGCAAGGCTGCCGCCTATCGGACCATGGCTTGAACCATTGCTTCGCGGATTTTTGTTCCGAGAAAGTCGCCGCCGGAATTTTTGACAAGGCGCGCAAAGGCTTGCAAGTTTCGTCGCTCGAACATTCGCAATTTGCCTCGTTCATGATGGTGTTTTTCGGCCATCTTGATGCCAAACGCGGCTGGACGAAGCAGCTTCATCTGGGTGCGTTGCGTAACAACAACACCCGCCTGCTCACGCAACTCGGGCCGGACACAGGCTTCGATTCCATCGGCGATTTTCCGCAGGCACAGGTGCTTTCGGCTTATCTCAACAAACTGGATTCCGACAATCTCCTGCCCAAGACGATCATTTATAACTTGAACCCGGCGGACAATTACGTGTTTGCTTCGATGATCGGGAATTTTCAAGACGGCACGATTCCCGGCAAAATTCAATACGGATCCGGTTGGTGGTTTCTCGACCAGAAGGAAGGCATGGAATGGCAGATCAATGCGCTGTCAAATCTCGGCCTGCTCTCGCGGTTCATCGGTATGATCACCGACTCGCGCTCGTTCATGAGCTATCCCCGCCATGAGTATTTCCGCCGGACACTTTGCAATCTCATCGGCCGCGACATCAAGACTGGCGCGATTCCTGATGATGAAAGTCTTGTTGGTCCGATGATCAAAAACATCTGTTATGCGAATGCGAAAAATTACCTGGCATTTCCAGATGTGGATGCGCTTAAAAAATCCGGCACGCCCAAGGCGGCCTGATTGTGCTTGAACCCCGCAAAGGTGAACTGGTAGCGCATAGGGGAATCGAACCCCTCTTTCAGCCTTGAGAAGGCCATGTCCTAGCCGATAGACGAATGCGCCGTCCAAGCACTTGAAAGTTTAGGGTTGAAGGTGGTGAGGTCAAGTCATCAGTGGCTGTAGAATGAGAAGAACCGGCCCATTGGTTTTAAAGTCGCTTGCATTCAAGTTCATGGCCATTAACTTCGTCGCATCATGAAACGCCCGTCACTGGTTTCCCAAGGCTCGCTGACCCGCATCTTTCAGGCGGCAGGCGAGGCATGGAAGCGCTGTGATTTTCAACCGGCCATCGAAATGATGGAGCGCGCCAGCCGGCTGGCACCTTCCCAATTCGTCATCCACCTGGATCTCGGCCGCATGCACGGGCTGCGCTATGATTACGCCGCCGCCGAAAAGAGTTTTGAGCAGGCTCTGCGCGTGGCGCCCAACAAGTCGGAAATACTGGTGATCGCCAGCCAGCATTGCCGTGACTTCAACCAGCTTTCCATGGCCGAAAGTTATCTTAAGCGAGCCTTGGCACAGAAAGATGTTTCCTCCGCCACCGTCGTCAAACTGGCGGATGTTTATGAGCGACTGCGGCGCACCGGTGAAGCTGCCAGTTTGGTTGACCGCGCTTTGCAATCGGACCACGCCTGCGCTCCGGCCTTGCTCCTGCGCGCCAGGCTGGAACGGCAGGCCGGACGGCTGGAAGTTGCCGAACACGTCCTGCGCACCTTTCCCGTCCGGGCCGAGCCTGCCCTCCGCGCCAGTGCCGGCTATGAACTTGGGGGCATTCTTGACCGTCAGGGCCGGTACGACGAAGCCATGACCGCTTTTCTTGAAGCCAAGGCATTGCTGCAACCGCTGGCCGCCCGCCATGCCGCCGAATTGAAGATTATCCGCACCCGGATCCAATACCTGACCGCCAACGCTTCGGCAGAACTGCTGCAACAATGGTTCAACGCCGCCGGCCAGCTTACGCCTTCGCACCGGCTGGCCTTGCTGGGCGGGCATCCGCGTTCCGGCACCACACTGCTGGAACAGGTTTTGGACGCGCACCCGGACATGGTGTCCGCCGAGGAAACCGAGATTTTTTACAACGATGCCTATGGCCCGCTGATACGCGGTCAGCCGGATGACACGGCCATGTTTTCAGCATTGGTCACGGCGACGCCCGGCGCGCTCCAGACAATCCGGCAGAATTATTTTCGCGCCATGGATTTGTCCCTTGGCCAGCCCGTTGGCGGTCGGCTGCTGGTTGACAAAAACCCTTCCTATACTTTTTTGATCCCCGCGCTGATCCGCATCTTCCCGGAGATCAAACTGCTCATCGCCCTGCGCGACCCGCGCGACGTGGTCATGAGTTGTTTCATGCAAAACCTTCCACTCAACCAGGTCGGCGCAGCGTGCCTGACCTTGAACAGCACCGCCGAAGAGTATACCGCCCTTATGACAGTCTGGCAGACCATCAAGGCGCGCATGGGCAATCCCTATCTGGAAGTCCGCTATGAGGATATGGTGGAGGATCTGGAATCCGTAGCGCGCCGGACGCTCGACTTTCTCGGCGTCACTTGGGATGCCAAGGTGCTGGGTTTTGATGAACATGCCCGGAACAAAACAGTTCGTTCGCCTACTTATGCCGACGTAACCCAGCCTGTATACAAGCGCGCCGTGGGCCGCTGGCACCATTATCAGAAATATCTTGAACCACAGATGGAAAAACTCGCGCTCTTCGTCAAGGTGTTTGGGTATGAGTGAGTAGATAAGTAGCAGCGAACGTCAGTTCGCTCATTTATCTTTTGAGATTGCCTGCGTCCGGTGCGCGGGCGGCAGCGTAAAGTTTCCAGAACTTCAGCCAAAAATCCCCGTCGCTCGGATGAAGATCAGGGTAGCCCAGCACGACGGCTCCGCAGAACGGCCACGGTTCCGGCTTTTTTATCAATTCCGCCCGCGTGGGATTCGCCAGGATGTAAAAACATATTTTTGCGAACGCGCCGCGCCGTCTTTCATCCTCGCGCAGGACATGGTCGTGGGCCTGATGTTGAAAACGATGCGGTTTTAAAGCCAGACCTAGATGCTCACGCAGAAATTTCATGCCGTTCCGCTGGTCGCAATCGCGCCGTATTCCCATCCAGAGCAGATGAATGTGATCCGGCATCAGACAATAGGCCGGACAGAACAACTCTTCCCGCGCGGCGGCGTGGAGCATCACCTCCCGAAAGCGGGCGTGAAATTTTTCGGTGAAGCCAGCCAAGGCCGCGTTGGGCAATGGGCATGGTCCAATGGATCGCCGCGTCGCCTTGATAATGTTCGCGGGCCAGGCGCGGAAAGATGAAAGGTGCGGCTGGTTCCTTGGCCGGCAAAACGATGGTTTGCGCTGTCATCAGGCGAGGTTGTCATGCTTGGAGAGAATAGAGCCGGCTCACGCCGGCTGCTACCATTTTTTAGTAGCAGCGAACGTGAGTTCGCTCAATGGTTTTCCGGTAATTCCAAGACGGGGAAGTTTGAGCCGACTCACGTCAGGCTGCTACGGAGAAACAAGAAAGGAGCCGCTCGGGTGAGCGGCTCCTGTGAAACAAAAACAAACAATCTCGAAGGCTTAAGCCTGCTTGCGGCGGAACGCCACGAGCGAAGCCAAACCGCCTAAACCAACCAAGGCCAGTGTGGTGGGTTCCGGAACCGGTGCCACGAAGAAGTTCGGCATGGCTGTGCCATTGTCACCCAAGTAAGGAACACCTTGGTTGCCAGTTGCAATGCCTGTCATGGTGAAAGAGCCAGAACGACCACGAATGGTAGAAGTATCATAGCTTGCTCCGTTATAAGCGACCACTTCAAATGTAATTGGACCAGAAGCAGCAGTATAACCAGGAATGGTGGCGGCACCACCGTCAAAATAACCAGCCGTTGCAGAACCTGTTGCAAATGATTGAGTAAATCCCAAAGCAGTAAGACCGATTGGCAACGATGTAATGCTGGCGATAGAATTATTGTCCACAGGGTCAGAAACAGTACCAATGAAGTAATATAATGCGGCAGTATAACCTGCCGGAACCAAGGTAGATCCACCAAAAATTGTAGTGGTGGCACCAGCAGTGCCATTAGCCAAATAGCTAGAAAATCCTACAAAACCTTGACCGTATGAGGAAGCAATACCAGCTGTAAGACCGAGAACTGCAATGAATATTGATTTTTTCATGTTATGTTTGTTATTGTTTTTTATTTGTTTCCGAGATTTTAGTTTATGGAGCAAAGCTTTGAACCCAGTTGGTTGCGCTATTGCTCTTCAAGAAGAAACCTTGACCAACAACATATGGCAAATTAGGCGTAAATCCTGAAGAACCTTTGCTGGAAAGCACAAATGATTGGCTTGCAACATCCCAAAGCTGAATGCTGCTCTTGTTTGGCAAGGTCGCAATTAAATTAAGTGCGTTTGTGCCAACATCATTCAAAGTGCCACCAACCGCCAAAGCGCTTCCCACAAGCACAAATGTACCTGACGGAAGGGAATTGGTGCTGTTACCGCCGGGATTAGGAACCACATTGCCGACAAAGGTATTAGTAACAACAGAGGTGCCAGCTACTTTTACAAAAAAACCTGCACCAGGTGGAATCGAAGGATTAGGCGTAAAACCAGAAGAGCCTTTTGAAGCAAGATCAAATGTAGATCCATTCCAAGTTTGAATGGAAGATTTGTTAGGTAAAGCGGCCAAAATTGAGTTGGCTGTGTTAGTGCCATCATCTAATGGATTGGAGGCCAATACGAAGTTATTGTTATTAGTGAAAACGACATTGACATAGCCGACGACGTTGGCGGAATAAACTTGCGCTCCAGCGGAAATGGCCTCAACCGCAAGCGCGGCGGCTGCAACCAGTAGTGTTGTTGATTTCATTTTGTGTAGTTGTTGTTGTTCCTATTACCCGTATGCAACACCACTGTCGCAAAGACCGTGTCACCAGTCAATGATTTTCTTACATTTTTTTGAACGGAATTGGGAAGGAGTCAGAAGTCAGAAGCCATGAGCCAGAATGAGAATAAAAAGCCTGTCTTTATTGGTTCTAAGAGGATTCCAAAAACAATCTGGAAACAGTTTCAAATGGTTGAAGCCAGCCGGCTGGGTAGTGGTAACGCGAAATTGTAACGCATTTTGTGGTGTCACCAGTGGAAAAGACCACAACTGCCAAGAGGCCAAAGACACCAACGAAAACGGCAGCCCATTGAAGAAAGAAACCTATGGCGAATCATGTTAACAATGGTGGGGGGATTATGGTAGGGTGCCTCATTTCGTGCGCGCCCTGCTTGGGTCAATATTTCTTGAAACTGCCATATGCAAAAGATGTAGCATCGAGGTTGCGCCTCGACTTTACCATGAAGCCGAAAATTTCCGGTCACAGGCCGGACCCTACAACATCAGCGGGGAAATTGGGGAGATTCGAGCCAATCGGCGAGCAGGTGCAGCTCGACGGCATTGAAGCCGAGGGTGGAACGGCGGTAGAAGGTGAGTTCAGTAGGGCCGGTGCGATTGACGAGGGTGACCGATGTGCCGAGACGGGGGATCAGCATGGCCAGCCAGTTGATGCCGGCGGAATCCATGGCCAATTCCGGCCGACGCGTGACCTGGCGGACGGTCTGGGCGACTTGAAGGGCGGGCTGCAGCCGGGGGCCGGTGACTTCCCAATCGTAATAAACCAGATTAGTGCGGCGCAAAACATCCTGAATTAAACCGGCGGGCGGCGGGGCGGCGGCGTTGTTCGTATCCGGCAGCAGGCCGGCGAGGAGCCAGCCATCGGAACCGGCGGATTTAATGAAGGGCTTGATATCCGTAAGATTGCCCCACGTCACGCCATTCCCATCGGCGGCGCGGTCAAAACTGATGTAACCATTGGTGGCCAGCCAGGGATTGGCATTTTGCAACAGATGATTTGATAACGTGACAACCTGCGAACGGGCGTCCGTTGATGGCGCAGCGAGATAGATTTGATACGGGCTACCGCCCAGCGACCACGTAAAAAGCTGATCCGGTGCGGTATCCATTTCCAAATCGCGCCAAAATGCCCAATCGTTCAGGTTTGATTGCAGGCCGCGCATAGCAGTGAAACTGGTCAACGGCTCGTGCATCAATTCAACCGGCAGACGCCAAGGTTCCAATGGCGTGGAAAAAGGCCGGGCGAATTCCAATCTGGCACGCTCGATGACGGTGCCGCCATCGCCGGTGATGGAGAAGTTGAGGGTTGAGAATTGAGAGTTGAGAACAGAAGGCACAAAAAAAGACGGCGACGAGGGCGTCGCTGCCACGTTCGAGAAAACTTGAGCCAAGCGCGGGAAGTCCACGGCGGCTTCGAGCCACAGATTGGTGCCACTGGAAACGAACGGAACGCCATCGCGACGGATGCGCGCGACGATTTCGCCGGCCAAGGAATTTTGCTCGGGGCCGGCGCTCAACACCGTCCATTCCCCAACATGGGCGAGCCGGATGACATTGAGAACATTGGTGGTTTTAAGCGACCAAGTGTGATCCATTGGGTTGTTGAGAACGCGGGCGCCAGTCAAGGGTTGCAATACGGCAGGAAGATTGGTCAGCCATGATTCCGTCTGCGCGGGGTTCAACCGGATGGCGAAGGTGAAGGAGGGTTGAGAGTTGAGAGTTGAGAGCTGAGAGGTTTCACGACCCACCTCACCGACGACGGCAAGACCCGGCGACGAGGGCGTCGCCGCCACGGAATTGGTGGCGGCGCGGATTTCCAGATAAGATTCTTGTTGAACAAGATCGTTCAACAGCATCCAAAGTGGCTTGACCACATCCGTTGTCAGATGAGTGCCATTGGGCAGCCATTGACCGGGTGTGGTTGCCAGCTTGGTCAGGGTTTGCTTCTCCAACTGGACGGCTTGGGGAAGATTCCATATCCGCATGAAAAAAAAAGCGGTCGCCTCATAACCAAGCTCATGTTTGCCCAACCAATGAATCGAGGCGGCCGTATCCGGTGATAAAGCCGTGGGTAAGGATGACGGCGCAACCGATTTGTTTTTTTTGCAGCCGCTGCCAGATGCCAGCAAAAGCACCGTGAATAAAACGAGCGTGGCCGGACGGAAATACATGTGTTGAAATGTTGCCGAAAAAAATGACACAGTTCAAACATAATTGGTTTTCCAAACTTGCGAGTGAAGTCACGCGTCCGCTACCTTACGGCGATGCAATCAAAAAATCGCGGCTGGATGATTTTGGCCTTGTTCTTCGGTTCCGGCGCGACGGCGTTGATCTATGAAGTCGTATGGGCAAAATTTCTGGCCCAGATGTTCGGCAGCACGATTTACGCGCAAACAGTAGTGCTGGCGGTGTTCATGGGCGGCCTGGCACTCGGCAACCGGATTTTTGGCGGCTGGGCGGATGGTATGCGACAGCCGGTGAAAGCCTATGGCATGTTGGAAATCCTCATCGGCATTTACGCTTTCCTGTTTCCAATGCTTGACCGGATAACGGATAAAATCTTCATCGTCGCAGGCACACCCATTGCCGAACATGCCGGCTGGTTGTTGATGTTGAAAGGTGTTTTGAGCGCGGCGTTGCTGCTCGGCCCGACGATTTTAATGGGCGGCACCCTGCCCTTGCTAGCGGCGTGGTTGCATCAACAGTCTGCCGATGCCGGACGTCGCTCGGCGCGATTTTACTCCGTCAACAGTCTGGGCGCGGTGACGGGCGCGGCGCTGGCCGGATTCTGGCTGGTGCAGCATTACGGCATGATTGCCACGTTGCAAATCACCGCCACGTTGAATGTCCTGATTGGTGCGGCGGCAATTTTATTGAATCGAAGTCACTGGTTGAACCCAGACGTTGAAGCTCAAGTGGCAACCCCAGCCAGCGCACCAGAAACGCTGCTCAAGCCGGCGAATTTGCGCCGGGCAGGATTGATGGTGGCATTGACCGGAGGTGTATCAATGGGCTTGGAATTGTTGGCGTCACGTTCTCTGGCGCTGATTTTTGGTTCATCATTGCAATCCTTCGCCATTGTCCTGATGGCGTTCATTCTCGGCATTGGCCTTGGCAGCGCGTGGATTGCCTCGCCCAAACGTTCTGGCAAGTCCGGCGAGAAAACCGTGGTGGTATTACTGTGTTTTGCGGCGGCGTGGGCGACGCTGCTGGTTTTCAATCTCGAACGATGGGTGGATTTTTACCGGATTGCGCGCACAGGATTAGGACGGACGGAAGTCGGCTATGTTTATCAACTGCTGCTTTCCACGGGCATTGCACTCCTGATTCTAGGGATTCCTGCGGCATGCATCGGAGCCGTGTTACCGTTAATGATACGTGCGGTTTCAGCCGTTGGAACGCCGCTGGGTGCAAGCGTCGGAACCTTGCTAACTTGGAACACCTTGGGCGCCGTAGCCGGCACATTGATCACCGGTTTCGGATTGATGCCTTGGCTGGGATTGCGTGATTCATTTGGAATTTTGGCGCTGGTGCTGGGCTTGATGGCAACGGTGGTTGCGTTGCGGCGGCACTGGCGGATGGGTGCAATCGTTACAACGATCATTTGCGCATTTTCCATTTGCCTGTTGGCGGCCGATAATACGGGCTGGCAAAACGTGATGAGTTCAGGCGTGTTCCGGATTTGGGAACCCAAGTTTAACGCGCAGCTGATGCCACTTCGCAAACAACACATTAAAATATTGTTTTACGAGGATGCGCCTGACGCCACGGTTTCCGTGGAAGCAGTTGACGGTATTGTAGGACCTGAAAGCATTGGCTTGCGCATCAATGGCAAACCCGACGCCGGCACGGACGTAGATTTAGGCAATCAGCTCCTGCTGGCGCATCTGCCGTTGCTCGTCAAACCAGCCGCCAAAGACGTTTTTGTGCTGGGCATGGGATCGGGCGTCACTGCGGGAGCCGCCCTGGCTTATCCGATTGAACGAATCGACATCGCCGAAAATTGCGAACCGGTTGTCACCGCTGCGAAGATTTTTGGAGGTTGGAACCGACATGTTCTTGACGATCCGCGAACGCATGTCTGGCGGGAAGATGCCCGTACCGTGCTCAAGCTGCACTCACAACTTTACGATGTCATTATCACTGAACCTTCAAATCCATGGACGGTTGGGGTTGGCAGTGTTTTCAGTAGGGAATTTTACGAAATCGCCGCCAACCGCTTGAAGCCTGATGGCATTGTTGCCCAATGGTTTCACGTGTATGAGGTGAATGACGATATCGTACGGTTGGTGCTGCGCACTTTTAATTCCGTTTTTTCCCATGTTGAGATCTGGGATACGGGCGTTGGCGACATCATCATACTCGGCTCGAAGCAGCCATGGCCGACGGGTGCAGAGGTGTTCCGGCAGGGTTTTGCCATCGACCGGGTGCGAACGGACATGTGGATGATTGACGTGCAATCACCAGAAGCCTTGCTGGCGCGGCAACTCGCCTCGCAACAAACTGGTTTTGCCATCGCCGGTGATGGACCAATGCAAAGTGACATGTTTCCGATTTTGGAATATTCCGCTCCCCGAGCATTCTTCATGGGCAACGGCTCACAAATGTTGTGGCGCTTTGATGAAAGAACCTGGCAACAATTGCTCGCCCCTCTTGAAAAAAACGCCACTCTGGCGGCCCTGCCTTTGGCCAGCACACAACTCATCTTCAGTGATTTTTCAACCATCAACGGAGATTTATACCGTTGTATTTTTGGGACGGCTCCAAACGCCGGTGTGCCCTGCGTTTTCCAGACCCCACAACCTGTGCCGCCGCCGATGTCGGATGGCAGTGCGGTGGCCGCCGCCGAAAAAGCGTTCCATGATGGTGATCTGATGCAGGCTGAAATGTTGACTGCGATGGCGTTGAAACAAAATCCCAACGACAACCAGGCTGCATATTTGATGCGCGTCATCGAGCGGGAAAAGAAATTACGCCCGGCAGCAAATCATTGAAGGGAAAGCAGTGATATACCGGACACCCAGATTTCCGCGCAACCAGCAGGTAATCGTCTATTGTATTTTGTTGTTCGGATTGGTCGTCTGGACTTTCCTGCCCGCATTGCGAAACAAGTTTGTCAATTACGATGACGACGTTTACGTCACCGGAAATGTCCAGGTTCAGCAGGGTCTCAGCCCTTCCACCATCACATGGGCTTTCACCAGCATGGAGGCATCGAACTGGCATCCGTTGACCTGGCTATCGCACTCGACGGACTGCGCGATCTTCGGCCCGAACCCACAGGGACATCATTTCACGAGCGTCCTGCTCCATGCGATCAATACGGTGCTGCTGTTCCTGGTATTACGACGGATGACGGGCGCCACCTGGCAGAGCCTGCTGGTGACGGCAATCTTCGGGCTGCATCCGCTGCGAGTGGAATCCGTGGCGTGGATTTCGGAACGCAAGGATGTTTTAAGCATGTTGTTCGGACTGCTCACACTGCTGATGTATGCGGACTACACGGAAAAATTCAGGGCCAAAAATCCGAAGTCCAAAACTCCCTATGGCCTGGCACTGCTATTCTTCACGCTCAGCCTGATGAGCAAACCAATGCTCGTCACCCTGCCGTTTGTCCTGCTGCTGCTGGATTTTTGGCCGCTGGCCAGAATCCAAAATTCAGAATTCAAAATTCAAAATTTGAAACGGTTGACGGTGGAGAAAATCCCATTTTTTCTGCTGACGGCGGCTTCTTGCGCCGTGACGTTCATCGCCCAAAAAAATGGCGGCGCAATGGTGCTGATGGCCGGGATGCCGCTCAATGCGCGCATTGAAAATGCGCTGGTGTCGTATGACCGTTATCTTGAGAAGTTGTTCTGGCCGGAAAATCTCGCCGTCGTTTATCCCGTTGTTGAACACTGGCCGGCACAAATTGCGATTATAGCGAGCGCAATGCTTGCAGGTCTCTCCGCCGTATCAATCGCCGTTCGCCGTTCCCATCCCTATCTGATGACTGGCTGGTTTTGGTTTTTGGGAACACTGACCCCGGTCATCGGTTTGGTGGCGGTGGGCGAACAATCCATGGCCGACCGCTACACTTATTTTCCCACCATCGGTCTGCTTATCATCATTGCGTGGGGCGTCGAGAGGATGACGCGCGGCTGGCGCTTTCAAACCATCAGCCTGTCGGCGGCGGGCTTCGTAATCGTTGCGGCTTGCATTATCTTGACCCGGCAGAATATCGGTCATTGGAAAAACAGCGAAACCCTGTTCCGACACGCCATTGCGGTCACCAGCGACAACTACAGCGCGCATTGTAGCCTGGGCAACGCGCTGATGAGCCAAGGACGCGCCGAAGAAGCCTTGGATGAATTTCAAACGGCGTTGAAGTTGAAGCCCGACTCCGCCGAAAATCACTGCAACGTCGGCGTCGCACTTGCCAACATGGGTCGCTTGGACGAGGCGGTTGTGGAGTTTCAAAGCGCGGTAAAATTAAAGCCGGATTATGGCTTGGCGCACCACAATCTGGGAATGGCTCTTGAAAAAAAGGATCTGCTCGACGAAGCAACCCACGAATATAAGGAAGCCATCCGATTGATGCCGGACTTCGCGGCGGCGCATAACAGCCTCGGCGTCGCCCTGGCCAAGAAAGGTCGTCTTGATGAGGCTGTGGCTCAATTCGAGGAAGCAGTTAGGCTGGATCCAACACTTCTCCCCGCCCAAGAAAATTTGAAAATGGCACTGCAACTTAGAGTGCATTAATTGGAGGGGTAACAGTGTTGTTCATCGGGCGTCAAATTGCATGGCGCGAAAGGAGTGGAAGGTGGTTAATAAGTCTTTATTGAAAGCCGTTTGAGGAATTGATAATCGTCTCATTAGAAGTCGGCAAAGGTTATTGGCCAGCAATAATTCTAGCATCAATGTGCCGATGAACTTTACCATTTCAGAAAGAATACAAACTCAAAAACGATCGACTGAATGAATCATGAAAAAATCAATATTCTTTGCAGCTCTCGGCTTGGCGACCGTCGGCATTTCTTCGTTTGGTCAGGGTTTTGTGGCTTTCTCGAGTTATTATGCCAACAATGGGGCTGGGGCGATAACAACCCTTTTTGGCTCTGGCAATCCGATTCCGGCCGGTTATACGGCAGATCTTTATTATGCCCTTGGAACCGTTGCCGACCCAATCAATTACTCCTCGGCGAGCAGTATCATTTCTGTTCCAGCTGGCTTAACCGATTTGGGCTTCACGGCGAATTATTTATCAGGCCCAAAAGCCGGCTATTTTGATGGAGGAATTGCCACAATTCCCGGCTATACTGGCGGCCCCATTACTTTTGAGGTGGTGGCTTACAATGGATCCAGCTATGCCTCTTCAACTTGGCGTGCCCGCTCGGGTTCCTTCACAATGAACAGCATTGCCATAGGAGCTTCTCCAGCACCCGCTTTAGGTAATAATGGACAAATGATGCCAACTTCGTCATCGAGGTGCCGGAACCCGCGATATTAACCTTGGCTGGCTTGGGTGGCTTGATCGCGCTCGTGACCTTGCGCCGGAAGCAGGAAAAATCAAATTAGGGACGAAATGAAAATCTTTCTGACAGTGTCATTTCAGGGATAAAGAGGAAACGCACTCAGGTCACAAGTCTTCACTTTGTATTTTCCCTTTTTCTCACCGGCTGCGACAGTCAATGCGTCAATACATTCCTGAATCTTGGGTGCAGCGCTGGCGTAGTCCGGAGCGTTACCATAGGAGTAAATGCTGGATAAAAGAACCAGATGGTTGCCAACAATCATCATGATCGGGCGGCTGGAATCGCCCCTCTTAATGTAGTAAGGCGCGGACGTTTCGCCCCAGCCGTAGCCGATCTGGTTCGTCAGCCATCGCCCCGAACCATTGACGCTGCCGCCATCGTAACTGATGCCTCCTTGGATTCCATTCGCGTTGTACCCGCCCGAAGGATCATTTAATACCGACAACAGCGTCATGAAATAGAGATGCCGGTCATACGTTCCGGCGATGACCGGGAGCCGGACATTCGCCAGACCGCCATTTGTCACCGGGGCCAGATATTGGGCGTAGTTGGTTGGCATCAATGCGAACGGTACAAATTGCCTGGGCAGTTCCTCGGTGAACTGGATCACGTTGATGTCGGAGCCAAAGTTCGTCATGGACTGCACATGGTTGGTGAACACCACGCCGCGCTTGTCGGTGAACGTGACCGGCGCCCCGACCGGATTGGCCCAAGAAACATGATGGGCTTGAATAGCATGACGGCGCGTGATCAACTGCATGCCATACGTTCCCGGCACCTGTCCCATCGCGCCCTGGCCGAGGCCGGAGTTGATTGAAGTTATCTCGGGAAATTTATACAACCATAGATTGGTGTTCCAACGATAGCCGCTGATCGTTTCTTGCAAACACAGCCGGAACCGGGATCAAAGCCGTTGGTCGAGGCCAGCGAATTCGTCAGGACATGATGGGCCAGCGTGCCGGGAATAAAATTTGTAAAATCATCCGCCCTTGCCACCACGGTTGTTAGCAAGACTGCACCCGCAATAAAATTTAAAATCCGGCCGAAGAAATTTTTCATAGACAACCAAGCATTGAATCATGTCATGCTCTCAAAAACCGACATACCGGTAAATATCTTTTGCCGGAGTGCGCCCCGTCCCCGGGCGCAGCAATTTTGCCATGCCACGAAAGCATGGCATTATCGGGAATTCGTGTCTGGCGAATACCGCTGTGGCCGTGGACGACCACACCCCGCAGCTTACACACCCTGGGCAATCTTACCGCAGATTGATTTGTCTTCACACAAAAAACCGGTGAACCACGGTTCGGGGACGCAGGTGAATTCGCGCAATTGATCGCGCCAGGTGAAACGGACGGCACCGGCGTGGAGCGCGTGGTTTTCAAAAATCAATTTTGCGCGTTGCTCATCCGTCAGGCGTTGCTGGACAAGCGCGAGATATGAATCCTCGTCACCGCCGTAAAGTTTGTCGCCCATAATCGGATGCCCAAGGTGGGCCAGGTGGATGCGAATCTGGTGCTTGCGACCGGTGCGCGGCTGAATGCGGAGCAGCGAAAAAGTTGAGAGTTGAGAGCTGAAAGTTGATGGTCGGGAAAATCTTCGTTCGACCCAAAATTCCGTCTGCGAAAGTACGCCGTCAGGGCGCACACAATCTTTGATGGCGACGATGCTGGCTTCGTCCTTGCCCAACGGCGCATCAATGATCCCCTGCTCCGCCGCGACATGGCCGTGGACGATGGCGCGATACTCCTTTTCAATCGCGCGTCCTTCGAGAATTTTCCCAAGCTCGCCAGCAATGATGGAATTTTTCGCCACGATGACGACGCCGCTGGTTTCGCGGTCAAGGCGGTTGACAAGGTGGGGCGAGGCTACTGACGAGCCGTCGTCGCCATGCTCCGACGCATCAAGGTCGGCTCGCGGGGACTCTCGCCCCACCAGGTGCAACCGCACGCGGCCGATGAGGCTGGACATTTCGCCATTCTTGGTCGGATGACAGACCAGCCCGCGGGTTTGTTGATGACCAGCAACTCGTCGTCTTCGTGGATGATGTCGAACAGTTTTTCCATTTCTGCAACTTGTCTTCGCGTCAGGCTGGCGTATCATCTCCGCCGGTGAAAGAAAAATGGCATTCATGGCTGCCTTGGGTTTTCGTCGCACTGTTCGCAGTGTCGCGGATTCCCGGCCTGCTGCCGTGGAATTTCAGCGCGGCCTATGCATTCGCGTTCTGTGCAGGCGTTTATTTTCCAAGAAAAAATTCCTGGTGGCTGCCGGTCCTGGTCCTGCTCGGCACGGACATCGCCTTGAATATTTATTATCAGTACAAAAATCCTGATTACAACGTCTGGAGCGCGTCCAATCTGGCAAATCTGGCCTTCAACTACGCCGCCTACGCCGTCCTGATTTTCCTTGGACGCGGTTCAAGCCGCAGTCGTCGTTCCTTTCACTGCTGGGCGGCGGAATCTTGGGAGCTATTTTATTCTATCTCATCACGAACACGGCCTCATGGTTCTTCAATCCGTTCCACAATCCCGAATACGCCAAAACCCTTTCGGGCTGGCTGCTGGCCCTGACAAAAGGAATCAACGGCTGGCCGCCCACGTTTGAGTTTTTTCGCAACACGCTGCTGAGCGGCGGCCTGTTCACCGCACTGTTTGTTGGGGCGGCGAAATTGACCGCGCCCGCCGAATCGCCGGCGGACAAGGAAGCGGGTGTTCGGAATGACGAACCGGACACAGAAAAATCTCCCGAAGAAGCTGGCGCATGAAAATCGGCGTCATCTCCGACACGCACGGTTTTCTCGACCCGCAAATCATCAAACTTTTCGCCGGCGTCGGGCATATTCTCCATGCGGGCGACATAGGCGATTCCTTCATCCCGTTCGAACTCGAACAGATTGCGCCAGTCACCGTGGTTGTCGGCAATAACGATCCCGATTTATCCTACAAAGAAACCGAGGTGGTGGAACTGGCATCACGTAAATTCCTGGTTCATCATATTGTCAGACCAGATGCGCCGGCCGAAAAATTACAAGCGCGGATAAAGCGCGAACAACCGGATGTGGTCGTTTTCGGCCATACCCACAAACGCTTTTCCGAAACGCTGGGCGGGATTTTATTTTTAAATCCTGGCTATTCCGGCAAGCCAAAGTTCGGCACGGAACGCAGCGTGGCCATCTTGCATTGCGACGGAAAAGGCATCCGGCATGAATTTATTCCATTGTGACTTTTGCAGCCTTTGTTGCAGCCTTTGCTAGGAATAGATCATCGGTCATCCCGGTCAAAGAATTATGCTGGACAGCGATTTACGTCCAGAATAGTTTTCAAACATAAATCTGATAGGCCATAAAAACTCAGGACTACTTAAAAGTTAGGTGTCACATCCACGCGCTCATGACTTATCAAGAAATTCGGAAATGCAGAGACTTGGCAAGCTTTCCGAGAAGACCATTTCGCAGCTTCTTCAAATGAGCGCAATCTGCGCTGGCTGGCTGCAATCCGGCAACAGGACGATTCCGGTGTTAAAGATGCGGTTGATGGCGAGATTAGACGGAAGGAGACCAAAGAAAATTTTGACAACCTTTTCAAGCAAACTGAAAATCTGACGATTCAAACAGATAAGCTTGTTGGGCAGATAGTCCCAACTTGTCGGCATTGCGGCGGAGCAGAAACGACTTGCGGAGAAGCTTGACGGGCAGACGGAAACAATTATCTCGCTCACACGCTGGCTTAAAGGCTTACCATCGCATTGGTCGTGCTCGCTATTCCACTGTTCTTGGAGGCGCTTCATGTCGTAAAGGTTGGCAAGGATACGGTTCAAGCCAGCCCAAATGTGCAGCAGCCAAGTCGTGAAACACAAATAAGCACCAATCATTAAAATTCAGATGCACTCAACTGTGACACCTGACAAGGCGCGGGGCCAACCACGACTTGCGCTGCGGATTGTCCGAGAAGATTCATGTGTTCGACTTTCATAGATTCGTGGCGCTCAGCTTTCTATGTTAGCTCAATAAAATTAGAGTGACACTTTGCTTCACTACGACAAACTCATAACTTGCTTCGCCTGGCCTGCAAAAGAGGGCGAGGCTTCCAGCCCGAACGACAGACAGCACTTACAAAAGCGATTGAGCATGCAACGAAATATGACATTTCTCTCGTTGCGGTAATTTATGAGTTACAGATCGATATTTCAGATCTCTCACATTCTCTAAATTTATTTACAAAACAAACATATACAAATTCAACCGGAGTAAATGCACCCAAATCTAAAAAACCTCGGACAAAGCGAGATACAGCCATTTCAGGGATTTATCCCGTAGCTGGATTTCAATATTACGAGGGGCCGACACTCAAAACACAATTTAGAGTTGGCGATCCAGTTAGGCTTATCGCTTTGACTTCAAATCCACATGACTCTTATGCCGTAGCCATTTATTGGAAAACTTACATGATTGGTTACATTCCGATGCGTAGCAATATGTCGATATGGGCTGCACTTCGAGCAGAACAACCTCTCAGAGCGACAATCTCTTCGGTAGATTCACATAATTCTTATGGCGCGGTTCGCATTGAGATACATAAATGAGAGCTAATACGCGGATAGGCTGCAAAACTGATTCCGTCCTTTCACAGTAACATTCCGTTTAGCCCGCCAACTGCGCCGCCGTTTCTTTCACCTTCCTCAAATCCAACTTGCCAATTCCCAGCAGCGGAAAACTGTCCACACGATGAAATGCCTCGGCCTTGGGTTTCCACAAGTTCGGCAAGTCGCACGCGGCGAATTTTTCCAAGCAGGCGGCCAGATCAGTTTTCCCCCAACCGGTGCAGCACGACGAGACGTTCGCCCTTCTTTTCATCCGGCACGCCCGTGACGACAAAGGTCTGCTCAGTCATACCGGTGAGTTCGTGCAGGAGTTCCTCAATCTTGATGTGCGGCACCATCTCGCTACCGATCTTGCTTGTCAGAGACATCCCATAACCTTAAAAGTTTCACCAGTGAAACGCTTCTCACAGCCCGCGTGGCAGCAAACGGCAGCTGACGGCGCGGTTGCAACTGGCGCGTCGCGTGGCCGCAGTCGTTGAGCTTGGGTCGTCAAGCGGCCCCGCGACCCCACATCAACTTAAAAAAAACAGCATGAAAACATTAAAAAATGCATTACTGATCGGACTGGCTGCCTTCGTCATTTCGCAGGCGCGGGCCGGAGATTCCGAAGCCGCAAAGAAAGACCTGGCCGGGTTGCAGGGCGAATGGTCCATGGTGTCCGGCTCCGCCGATGGCCAGCCGATGCCGGACGGAATGCGGAAGCAGATGAAACGCGTCTGCACCGGCGACGAGGCCACGGTCTGGATGGCCGGGCAGATTTACTTGCAGGCGAAGATTGCCGTTGACCCGTCGAAAAAGCCGAAGACCATTGACTACCAGATGACGCGAGGATTCACCAAGGGCAAAACCCAGCTGGGGATATATGAACTGGATGGAGACATGTTCAAGTCATGTTTCGGCAAACCCGGTGATGAGCGACCCACGGACTTCACTACCAAGCCCGGCGACGGACGCACACTGTCAGTTTGGAAGCGGAAGACACCGGCAACGCCTGCGCCGGAGAAAAATTAAAATCCGGTCGGAAAGAGAGCATGAGGCCTTGGGCCGCAATGGCATGTTGGAATTCGTCCTCACGAATACAAAGGCGAACAAGGTACTGATCTTTTACGTTAGACAAACTATTTTGCCAAACCCATGAGCAGAGTCACCACCGGTTCTTAATTGCAAACAAACATGAGTAATCTTAACAAGACCATCGCCGGACTCGAACTGGCACAAATCTGCTGGGTGGTCCCGGACATTCATCCCGCCGTTGGATTCCTTTCGAGCGCCTTGGGTGTCGCCGGCTTCCCCAAGCCGGAACGTATGAGCGCACAGGAACTGGGCATGACCTATCACGGCCAACTTGTGGCTGACCGCTCAGACCTATAACGGATGTGCCTTCATCGAACTCGTTCAGCCGGTTTCCGGGCAAAGCATGTTCCATGACTACCTCGCCCGGTATCCCGCAGGCGGCACCCAGCACATTACGTTTCGTCTGCCGGTGAGCGATTTCGAGCGCGTCACCAGTGAACTGCGCAAACAGGGTTATAAGATCATCAGCGAAGTGGACCATCCCATTGCCCGAATGGCCTTCTTCGACATCTACCAAACGCTGGGCGTTGCCACCGAGATCATGGGCATCACGCCCGAAGGAGCCATGGTCATCAAACAAATGCAAAAGGCCCGGTGAGGATGACGCTTTCATTCAATCGAGAACGCCCATTGCGCATCTCGTCCTCAGTTCGAGTTGGCTCAGCTTTTTATGTTAGGCCGCTCAAGTGAACGTGAACTATCGCATCGCTTCGATTGCTGATTTTCGGGCCTTGTGCGCGCTGCGAAATGAAGTCAGCCTTTTTCATCACAACGCGCTTTGCGATTTTTTTGCTTTGCCGAAGGAGTCTCAACGGGATGAGGAGCTCTGGCGAAAGGCGATCGAGGGAGGGCAAAGTGTGGCCTTTGTCACCGAGCGCGCGACAACTGTCATCGGCTTTGTCACCGGAGAAATTGAAGACGAAAAGGTCACCTTGTTCAAATCAGTGCGCTTCTGGGTGAATCCTGCTGACTGGCGCAGTCAGTTTGCTCTTGCTTGATGCGTGGTTGAGTCCTACTTTTAAAAGCAGTCAACCATCCTTCCAAAAACAAATATGAAAAAATTAACCACGATTCTACTAGCCGCTGTTTTCATCGCGTTCGGCGCAAGCACATTGTCCGCCGAGACACCCACCACTCCCAAGTCCGTGATTCATGTGGTGACGGTCAAATGGAAAGCGGACACCAAGCCGGAGCAGATCCAGGCAGCGCTGGACGGCGTCAAGGCATTGCCGGCCGCTTATCCGGGCATCACGCGGGTGTGGGTCAAATCCATCAAAGTTCAGGGCGACAAGGCCAACGCCATTGTCATCGAATTCACAGATGAAGCGGCGCTCAAGGCCTACGCGGACAGCCCGGCCCAGAAGGAATGGTACAAGGTTTACCTGCCCATCCGTGAAGCGAGCACGACATTCGACATCACCAACTAGCCTCGCTGCTGTGGCAGCGACTACTCCGCAAGTCATTTCACTTCCTCAATACCTGCTGCCCTTCGCAGCAGGTTTATTTTTGGCTTGGATCTGGTATCAATGCCATCGCATATGCGTATTGGATGCCGTCCGCACTCGTGAGTTCGAATGAAAGCACGTTCCTTTCCTGCCTTGCCATCACCAAAAATTCCAACTAAATAAACGATGTGCGAATAAGCTCTAACTTGACTGCCTCCTTGAGAAATTGCTGGAGCCGATTCCGATTGGCGCGGTCATATCGCGAAGCAGCTAGCTGTCCTTGAACTACTAAATTATTGAGCTTGGAATCAACCCTCCACAAAAAACTATTGCTACTTATGCACGCCAGCAAATTGATAACTTCTCTGATTATTGCCGCAATAGTAATCCTGGCCAATATTACTGCTGGCGCACAGTCAACCTACGTCAATTTTGAAGGTAAGTTGACCAGACCGATTTGTCTGTCTCCTGACGGCAGCCGATTATTTGCAGTTAATACAGCTGCGGCACAGCTTTCCGTATTTGATGTGTCCCATCCGCTCAATCCATTTCTTATCGCGGAAATTCCTGTCGGAGTTGAACCGGTTTCCGTCAATGCCTTGAACAATGACGAGGTCTGGGTGGTAAATGAAGTTTCCGACAATGTGAGCATCGTGTCAGTCACCAACCGGTTAGTCGTGGATACGCTCCAAGTTAAAGATGAGCCGGCGGATGTGGTTTTTGCGGGTGGAAAGGCTTTTATTTCAGAATCTCGTAACAACCGCATCGCGGTTTTTGATCTCGCCAGCCATGTACTGTTGACCAACATCGCTGTGTTTGGCGAAAATCCGCGTTCACTAGCGGTGAATGCCAACGGGACAAAAGTTTACGCCGCATTCGTACTTTCGGGCAATCGAACCACGATCATTTCCATTAGCAACGCACCGCCGCAGTCGCTACCCCACCAATCCAAGCTTGCCATCCGGGCCACCCGTAGGACTGATTGTGGATGCAACGGATCCAACGTGGAGTCCCTCCGTGATTAAATACACCATGCCCGATAATGATGTGATGGAGATTGACGTGGCGACCATGACCACAAATCGTTACTTCACAAGGATTGGCACCGAAAACTTTGCCGTTGTAATCCAGCCAGGCAGCGGCGATCTCTTTGTTGCAAATACGGATGCCCGCAACTTGACCCACTTTGAAACCAGTCTCAACGGTTCCTTCATGACCAACCGGTTCACGCGCATAAATATCACCAGCGGCGCAACCACTCACTACGATTTGAATCCGGGATATAGCCCGATAAACTTCACCCTGGCGAACAAGACCAACGCACTGGCCCAACCCACTGCGATCGCTTTCGAAGCGGGTGGCGAAAACTTTTATCTCGCAGCTTTTGGAAGTGATCGTATTGCGCGTGTGGACGCGGCTTCTGGCAATGTGACAACGCGGATTGAACTGTGTCCCACGGCCATCGGCTCCGCTTCTGACTCGCGGCACATGCGCGGCCCGCGCGGTTTGGCTTTGAATCCAGGTGTCGCGCTCTACGTGTTAAATCGGGTTTCAGGAACCATTTCAATCATCAACCCGGCAACGGACACGGTTGTGCGAGAAATTTCCATCGGCAGTTTTGATCCGACACCAGCAGTGATTCGCCAGGGGCGCGGTTTCCTGTACGATGCGAAACTTTCCGGCAATGGAACGGTGTCCTGCGCATCCTGCCATATTGATGCAGAAATGGATTTGCTGGCTTGGGACCTTGGTGAACCAGACGGAGTGTTGACCACGAACAAAGTGGTTTTTGATATAGGCAACTTCCTAACCAATACCTCAATCTCCGTGGTACATCCGATGAAAGGTCCAATGATGACGCAAACCTTGCGGGGATTGAACGGCCTTGATCCATTTCATTGGCGCGGTGACCGGACAAACTTCACACACTTCAACATGGCATTTTCCACCCTGCTGGGAGGAAGTTCCCTTTCGGATGCCGATATAAACGCTTTTCGTGATTTTATCAACACGATTCAGTTTGAACCAAACCCCAACCAAAACTTGGATCGCACCTTGCCAACAAGCCTTCCCAATGTGGCCGGTAATCCTCGCATCGGCTTCACCAATTTTGCCGTCAATACATTCATTCCTGGAACCAGTTGCACCACCTGCCACCAACTTCCCAATGGCAGCGGACGCTTTATTGTCACGGCGATGACCCTTGGTCCCGGCACCAACCAAGATTTCAAAGTCCCGCACTTACGTAACGTTTATCAAAAACTCAATTTCAATCCTGCTCCCGGTGCAAGCAGCATCGGCGGGTTTGGATTATCGCATGATGGATCTTTCACCGATCCGCTCGCGTTCTTCACAAAAATCTTTTTTGTGGGACTGCCGCCGGATCGCAGAACCAATTTGAATGCTTACTTGCGGTGCTTTGATACCGGCACAGCGCCCGCCGTTGGCCATGCCAGAAGCCTGGCAGCAACGAACGTAACTACTACCGATATCTCGAACGATTGGACTCTGCTTGAATCTCAGGCGGCAATGGGAACAAACATTAATCTTATCGTAAAGGGAACACTCAATGGTCAACATCACGGATTTCTTTACCAGCCGCTGGCGAATAATTACAAACCCGATTCAACCAACTTCGCTGCTTTCTCCCGCGCACAGCTTGTAGCCAAGGTTCAAACCGGTGATACACTTATGATCATGGGCGTACCGCCAGGCTCTGGTGAACGAATGGCAATTGATCGGGATGCTAATGGGGTGTTAGACGCCGACGAACCATTGCCGCGATTGCAAATTGCGCAAGTGTCAGGGAAAGCTGTTCTCAACTGGCCTCTTGGTGCAGTAGGCTTTCTTTTGGAAGAATCCCCAAGCCTCGGTTCACCGATTTGGAGTGCCGACACCAATGCGGTGGATATTGTGAACAATCTTAATTTTATCACCAATGCTCTGCCGAAGAATGAACAATTTTTCCGTCTGCGTCAGCCCTAAGCCCGGATCACAGCGAGGGTTCCAATGGCCAGATCACAAGGAACCGACATGTCCTTTAAGTTGGAGAAGTTTTATCTGTGCGTCGCTTGGGTATCATGTTTTTATTAGTCGGCACATACTTGCTTGTGTGGGCAACGCTGGGGCGCGGATGCTGGTGCCGAAGCTGCAAGAAGTTCAGCCTGTTTTGAGATGCTTATGACCGCAAAAGAAATCTTGGAGGAAATAAAACCACTCGGCAGCGATGGCTACAAGCGGGTGATGTTCAACCACGGCGTGAAGGAACCCTACTTCGGCGTGAAGATCAGCGAACTGCAAAAAATCCAGAAGCGCATCAAAATGGATTATGAGCTCGCACTCGATCTTTACGACACAGGCAATTACGACGCGATGTATCTGGCAGGCTTGATCGCCGATGATGCGCGGATGACAAAGAAGGATCTTGAGCACTGGGTGGCCAAGGCTTATTGCCTGCCTCTCTGCGGATCGACGGTGGCATGGGTCACGGCGGGCAGCCCACATGGCTGGGAATTGGCACAAAAGTGGATTGATTCCAAATCCCCGCTCATCGCCTCCGCCGGTTGGGCAACCTTGGAAAGCCTGGTGTCCATCAAGGACGATTCCGAACTCGACCTCACGGAACTGAAACGACTTTTACAACGGGTGCAGAAAACGATCCATCAGTCGCCGGACGCCGCGCGCCGCCCGATGAACTCATTTGTCATCGCGGTTGGCTCTTATGTGAAGCCTCTGACAGATGCCGCTTTGGAGATCGGAGAGAAGATCGGCCCGGTCACAGCGGACATGGGCAATACTGCGTGCCAGATGCCATTCGCTCCCGACTACATCCGAAAAGTCCAGAAGCGCGGCACCATCGGAAAGAAGCGCAAGACGGCGAAATGTTGAACGTGGGAGTGCTTCATCAATTGCATCTCCGTTCACTGGCAAAATTCAGCCCCGCTCAACGGGCAATTGGAGGTTGAGTTCGAAATGTCCAGTTCCATGGGCAAAAGGACATCCAATCCACGCTTCAAAACAAGGTTGCTCGGTGGGCACAAATCCACTCTTCGGCAACCGACGCCGCAGTAAGCGCCGGCCGGGCGACACCGGAAATCACCGGCAGCGAAGCGGCTGAAGGATGGCCGCCGGACGAAATTTCTGTTTCGTCTCATGAATCCATAAAACACCGTCATGGGGTAAACACCCCATTGCGGGCACAACTTGTTCCGCACACCATCCCATCACATCTCCGTAAGTTTTATAAGCCACCTTTTGTCGGAACCATAAAACGGCGGGTGTAAAATCATGAGCAGCGATCACAAGAACCAGAGCGACCACAAGGTGCGCACCAAGCAGACGGCAGCCTGGATCACACAAGCCAAAATCCAGACGGAGCAGGATCAAACGCGGATGGAGCAGTCGCTCGGTGCCTCCGAGTTAAGTCATTGCCAGCTTTTCGGAATGGTGACGGATGGCTTTCGCCATGCCCGCAATCCATGCAAGTGCATTTTCACATGAGCCGGACCACTCCACAAATGCGGCATTTGGCCGAGGGACTTATTGTTTTTGAGTTGAAGCAAAATACATCTCTCAAAACAGAACCACGTCCGGTTTTTCTCGTTCCTGAAAAATTGCGTCCGCCTCTGGTGGCCTTGATGGGTAACGGCGGCTTTCAGGCGCTCATGGTACGCGCACTTGCGCTGGCCAAAACTGAAGTCCCATGGCTGGGTTCAGTGCATGTGAACCCAGCCGGGTACATGGAAGGGCTGGAAGAGCTTCAAGCGCAACACGGTCAGGACGAATTTCTGGAAGCCAGGATTATTCTGGTCGCTCAATTGCTCGAACTGCTGGTCGCCTTCATCGGTGAAAATTTAACCTTGCGTTTGGTCCGCGAGGTCTGGCCGAAAATAACGCCTAATGGTTCGGAGGTTGAAACCAGAGGCAAAAATGAAACCAGAGGCAAAAATGAAAAAACAAAATAATGCAGTGAAAGCAGGCCTCCAGAAAAAAATCGCAAGCCAGCCGGCCAAAGTCGTGATCCGCAAGCTGCCGACCGGCGTGCGCGGGCTGGACGAAATCGTTGGCGGCGGCATCCCGGAGTTTTCCTTCAACATCATCGCCGGCACGCCTGGATGCGGCAAAACCACGCTGGCGCACCAGATCGTTTTCGCCAACGCGACGGTCAAGAAACCCGCGCTTTATTTCACCGTGCTCGGCGAACCCGCCCTAAAAATGCTGCGCTACCAGCAACAGCATTCGTTCTTCGACGAAGCCAAGCTGGGCAAAGCCATCCGCTTTATCAACCTGTCCGACGTGGTGGAGAAGCAGGATTTGAACGCGGTGCTGGAGGAAATCGTCAAGCAGGTCACGGCCGCCGTTCCCGGCGTCGTGGTGGTGGACTCGTTTCGCACCGTGGTGCGCAAAATGAATGCCGACGTGGGCGAGCTGGAGATGCAGTCGTTCATCCAGCGCCTCGCCCAGTTTCTGACCAGCTGGCAGGCCACGACGTTCCTGGTGGGTGAATATGTCCCGGAAGAGATCCGTGATAATCCGGTGTTTACTGTCGCCGACGGCCTCTTCTGGCTGTCGCAACTTACGGAGCGCAACTCCGTGGTGCGCAAATTGCAGATCATCAAGCTGCGCGGACAGGCCTCCGTGCCGGGAATGCATACCTTCCGCATCAACGACGACGGGTTGCAAGCCTTCTCACGCACCTTGGGATTGGGCGGCAAAAAAATGAACCTTCTGCGGAAGCGGCGCCGGCTGTCCATGGGCATTCCCGAGTTGGACAAAATGATGCACGGCGGTCTGGTCGAAGGCGACAGCCTTCTCGTGGCTGGACCTTCGGGCACGGGCAAAACGGCGCTGGCAACGCAATTTATCGCCGAGGGGTTGCGCCGGGGTGAAACGGCCATCATGGCGCTTTTCGAGGAACGCCCGGAAGGCTATACGGATCGCGCCGACAGCCTGGGTTTGCATTTCAAAACGCCGCAGGAAAACGGGAGGCTGGAACTGCTCTATTTGCGTCCGCTCGATCTTTCGGTGGATGAAATCACACAGCAGATTCTTGATGCCGTCAAAAGGGTCGGCGCAAAACGGCTGGTGATTGATTCGCTGGTCGGGTTTGAGATGGCGCTCGCGCCCGGATTCCGCGATGACTTTCGCGAATCGCTCTACCGAATGATCGTGGCGCTCACCGGGGCGGGAGTCACGATTCTCACCACGGTCGAGGTGGAGGACAATTTCACCGCGCTTCAATTCAGTCATTATGCCATCTCGTTTCTCACGGATGACATCATCCGGCTGCGCTATGTGGAGATTGACGGCCAGTTGCGCAAGGTGATGGTCGTGATAAAAATGCGCGGCGGCAATCACAGCAAGGACATCCGTGAATATGTCATCACGGACAAGGGCGTGGTGGTGATCCTCCCGCGGCGCACGGATTACGAGGGGTTGATCACCGGCATCCCCACGCGCACCGGCCCGCGCGAGGAACAGCCAGACGAAGCACCCCCCGAACCGAAGTCAACGGCGTAGAAACCGGTTTATGAAGACAAACCCGACGACCGTTGCGCCAAGTCAGCAGGCTGACCTGGCGAGTCTCCGCCTCGATGCCATTGCCATGAACGAGGCATTGCTCCTTGGAGCGGTGCGCCAGCACGAACTCACTGAAGCCGCGAATCTAGCCAACGACCAGTTGCAAAAGGAAATCGGCGAGCGCAAACAGGCGGAAGCCAGGATAATCCTGCTCAACGAAACCCTCGAACATCGCATCGCTGAACGCACGGTCCAGTTGCAAACGGCCAACGAGGAACTGGAGGCGTTCAGCTATTCCGTCTCGCACGACCTGCGCGCGCCGCTGCGGCATATCATGGGCTTCGTGAACCTGCTGCAAAAGGACGCCGGACCGTCGCTTTCTGAAAAACACCTCCAGCATCTGACGACCATTTCCGATTCGGCCAAACGGATGGGCACTCTGATTGACGACCTGCTGTCCTTCTCGCGGGTCGGACGGGAGGTGTTGCAAATGACAGACATCAATCTTGACGTGCTGCTGCTGGCGATCTTGGGCGAATTTGAGGTCGAGACCAAGGACCGAAACATCGTCTGGGAAATCCAGCCGTTGCCGGTCATCCGGGCCGACCGCAGCCTGCTGCGACTGGTGCTGATCAACCTGATTTCCAACGCGGTGAAGTTCACCTGCCAGCGTGCCGGGGCCAGGATCGAAATCGGCTGCGTTCCCGACAGGCAGGGCGAAAGCGTGATCTTTGTCCGTGACAATGGCGCAGGTTTCGATCCGAGGTATGCCCACAAACTGTTCGGCGTGTTTCAACGCCTGCACAGCAGCGCGGAATTCGAGGGCACGGGCATCGGGCTTGCGAACGTCCAGCGCATCATCCACCGGCACGGGGGCCGGGTCTGGGCGGAGGGTGCGGTGGAGTGCGGTGCGACGTTTTATTTCTCCATTCCGAAACCGAACCAGGCCGGCCATACGCTGGAATAATAAAACCTGAAATACATGTCTTTGTGCAGGCACCGGGCGCACATTGAGGACGGACCAATGAACACTGCAACTAAAACCTTCAAGGACATCCTGCTGGTCGAGGACGACCCGCGGGATGTGGAACTGACGCTGGCCGCGCTGGAAGAGAACCACCTGGCCAACCGGGTGGCGGTCGCCTGCGACGGCGCGGAGGCGCTGGATTATCTGCTTCAACGGGGAAAATTCAAAATGCGCGGCGGCGGCAATCCCGTACTGGTGCTGCTCGACAACAAGATGCCGAAGATCAACGGGCTGGAAGTATTGAAGATCATGAAGGCCGACGAGCAATTGAAGATCATCCCGGTCGTGGTGCTCACCTCCTCGCGTGAAACGCCGGATTTGATCGAATTTTACAAGCATGGCGTCAATGCGTATGTGGTGAAGCCGGTGGATTTTTCCGAGTTCGTGGAAGCGGTCAAAAAACTCGGCGTTTTCTGGGGGGTGGTGAATGAACCGCCGCCTGAAGGTCATTACAACCGGGGCATTCTCCCCGGAAAGGCAAAGGACAAAAATGAATATTCCGCTCCGCATCCTGCACCTGGAGGATGATCCAAACGACGCCGCGCTCATCCAATCCACGCTCGAAACCGAGGGGATCGCCTGTGCGACGACCTGCGTGCAAACCCGCAATGATTTTGTGGCGGCGCTCGAACAGGGCGGCCTTGACCTGGTCCTGTCGGATTTCTCGCTGCCCGCCTTTGACGGGTTGTCCGCCGTGGAGATCGTCCGCTCCCGGCGGCCCGACCTGCCGGTGATCCTGGTTTCCGGGTCGCTGGGCGAGGAGCGGGCCATTGATTCACTCAAAAGCGGGGCGACGGATTATGTCTTGAAGGCACGACTCTCGCGGCTCGTCCCCGCCGTGCGGCGCGCCATGAAGGAAGTCAAGGAACTGGCCGAACGTAAAAAGCTGGAAGCGCAGTTCATCGAGGCGCAAAAGATGGAGGTGATCGGCCAGCTCGCCGGCGGCGTGGCGCACGACTTCAATAACATCCTTGCGGTCATCATGGGCTACAGCGATCTGATCCTGAATGATTTTGAGCCGGACAATCCGCTGCGGAAATACGTTGAGGAGATCCGGCACGCCTCGGATCGCGCCGCCGCGTTGACGCGCCAATTGCTGGTCTTCAGCCGCAGGCAGACGGTGCAACTGGTCGTGCTCAATCTCAATAACGTGGTGGACGACATGGACAAAATGCTGCAACGGCTCATTGACGAGAACATCTCCATGACGATTGTCCCCGGAACGGAAATGGGATGCATCCGGGCCGATGCCGGCTACATCGGGCAGGTGTTGATGAACCTGGTCGTCAACGCCCGCGATGCCATGCCCAACGGCGGCAAGCTCACCATCGCCACCGGCAACGCCACGCTCGATGAAAATTACGCGCGCAGCCACGCGAATACCATTCCCGGCGACTATGTGATGTTGCGCGTCAGCGACACGGGCACGGGCATGACCGCCGAAGTCAAGGCGCATATCTTTGAAGCGTTTTTCACCACCAAATCACCGGGCAAAGGCACCGGCCTGGGACTGGCGACGTGCCAGACCATCGTCCAGCAATGCGGCGGGCACATCGAAGTGCAAAGCGAACTGGGCAAGGGGACGACCTTTAAAATCTATCTTCCGCGCGTCGCGCAGGCGGTGCCCGCCGCCACCCGGCCGGTGCAGACCAGGTCGCTGCCCCGCGGAACGGAAACCTTGCTGGTGGTGGAAGACGAACCATCGGTGCGGCATCTGGCGCGGGGCGTGTTGGAGGCGCAGGGTTACGAAGTGTTGACGGCCTCCAACGGCCAGGACGGGTTGCACGTGGCGCGGGATCACAAAGGACCGCCGATCCGGCTGGTGGTCACGGATGTCATCATGCCGCTGATGGGCGGAAAAGTGATGGTCGAATGGCTGAAGGCGACCTACCCCGACCTCAAAGTCCTGTTCACTTCCGGTTACACCGATGACCCCGTTGCCAAAAACATTTTTTTTGAGCCGGGCATGGCGTTTCTGTCCAAACCTTACACGCCAGCGACCCTCGTCCGCAAAGTGCGCGCCATGCTGGATGATCAAACCGACAGCACGTTCCTCCGAAAACAAGACCTGACGACCAGTCCAGTCGAAGTGCTGAAATGAAAGCACCGCTGCCAACGGATGAAGAAGCGCGGCTGAAGGGGTTGCACCGTCATGAAACCCTCGACATGCGCCGGAAACGCAATTTGAAACATCACCTTGCTGGCCTGGCAGATTTGCGGGATGCCCATCGCCCTGATTACTTTGCTGGACGAGGAACAGCAGTGGTTTAAATCCAAGGTCGGCATGACCGAAACCGAGATATCTCGCGATGACCACCTGTCCGCCTGCTGGATTGAAAAAATAACCGGCACGTCCGGCAGTCCTCCGGCGTAAATCCCGGCCGCCGTCATAAATTTAGTTTCTGCAATTTAAAATGTTTGAACCTCCGATGATAGCATCTATCAAGAGGAAGCAAATTGAATTTGCCCAAAGCGTATTTCCGAATAACCTTTCCGTCCGACATCCATCTGAAATGAGCAAAACAAGTTCCAACGGCGAAATTCATTCACTGCCTCCCGGCGTCACCTTGACCACGCTCGAAAATGGCCTCGTCATCATCGTGCGCGAAGACCACAGTGCGCCGGTCGTCTCGGCACAAGCATGGGCGATGGCCGGCAGCATTCACGAAGGCAAATGGCTCGGCGCCGGCCTGTCGCACGTGTTGGAACACATGCTCTTCAAAGGCACGACCACGCGCCCTGGCAGCCGCATTGATCAGGAAGTGCAGGAGGCGGGTGGTTACATGAACGCCTACACGAGCTTCGACCGCACGGTGTATCACATTGATGTGCCCAACACCGGCGCGACCACGGCGATTGATATTTTGTGCGACATCATGCAGCACGCATCGCTACCGCCGGATGATCTCGCCAAGGAACTCGACGTCATCCGCCGCGAAATGGACATGGGGCAGGACGATCCCGGTCGTCGCTCAGGCCGCCGGTTGTTTGAAACCGCCTATACGCGCAGCCCGTATCGCTTCACGGTCATCGGCTATCTGGACATCTTCAATGAACTGAAGCCCGACGACATCCGCGCCTATTACACGGAAAAATACGCTCCTAACAATGTCTTCTACGTTGTAGCCGGTGACGTGAAGAAGGATGAAGTCATCGCGCAAATTAAAACGGCTTACGCGCAGTCGAAGTCCCGCGCCTTGCCGCCTTCCTTTTTAACGCCGGAACCGAAACAGACTGCGCCACGTGAAATCGTAGAAGAAGCGCCCATCGAACTCGGCCATCTGCATTTCGCGTGGCACATCCCCGAACTGCGTCATCCCGACGTGCCAGTTCTCGATGTGCTCGCCGTGTTGCTTGGCAGCGGACGCAGCTCGCGCCTGTATCAGCAGGTGCGTGAACGCCAGGGCGTGGTGCATCATGCCGACGCGTGGACTTACAATCCGGGCAGCGCGGGACTCTTCGGCATGAGCGCGATGGTGGATGCCGATAAATTTTCCGCCGCGCGCGATGCGATGCTGGCTGAAATCGAAAAGATAAAATCTTTGTCCGTCTCATCCGATGAATTGCAAAAGGCCGTTAAACAGTTTGTGTCCGCCACGCTTTCCACGCGCAAAACGATGGAAGGCCAGGCGAACGATCTTGGCGGAAGCTGGCTGGCCGCGAATAATCTCACGTTTTCCGAACGTTATCTCGCCGCCGTCAAACGAGTCACCAATGCCGACGTGCAGCGCGTCGCCCGCGAGTATCTCACGGCGGAAAACCGCACGCTCTACGCACTGTTGCCTAATGGCACGACGCCAAAAATCTCCACGGCTGTTGAGACCAACAATGATTCGCCGATCCAGAAGTTTGAACTGCCCAACGGCCTGCGGCTATTGGTGAAGGAAAACCATCGCCTGCCGTTCGTGGAATTTCGCGCGGCCTTCCAAGGCGGTGTGCTGGCCGAGACCGCCGACAACAACGGCATCACGCAGTTGCTCGCCAAGATGCTGCTCAAAGGCACCAAGACCCGCGATGCGGAAAAAATCGCCACGGAGATTGAATCCGTCGGCGGCCATATTGACAGCTACGGCGGCAACAACAGTTTTGGCGTGAACGCGGAAGTATTGAGCAGCGACTTCGCCACTGGACTTGAATTGATTCTCGATGTTCTGCTGAATCCGACCTTCCCTGCCGACCCGCTCGAACGCGAATGCGAGGTGCAGATCGCCACAATTGCCTCGCAGCGCGACAATCTCCTCAAAAGCGCGAGCAATGCGATGCGCCGCACGCTGTTTGGAAATATCGGCTACGGCCTCGACACGCTCGGCACGGAAGAAACCGTCACTAAGTTGCAAGCCGCCGATCTGAAAGTGCTTCATCAAAAACTGGTCGCGCCGAATAATTGCGTGCTGGCGATCTTTGGTGATGTGAAAGTAAGCGAAGTTAAAACCGCCGTTGAAAAGGCGTTTGCAAACTGGCCGCGTAGTGGCACGGGCGTCCCGCCTGTGAATTTCGGAGATAAACAGCAACACACGGGCAGGACGCCCGTGCCACTAATTTCAACCAAACGCGTTGAAGAAACCCGCGATAAAAAGCAAGCCGTGATTGTCATCGGCTACTCGGCTACAACCATTCACGACGACGATCGTTACGCGCTCGACCTGTTGCAGGAAGCGTGCAGCGATCTTGGTTCGCGACTGTTCCTGCGCGTGCGGGAGAAATTGGGTCTGGCATATTACGTCGGCGCGCAGCATTTCCCCGGACTCGCGCCTGGCTATTTCGCATTCTACGCCGGCACGGAACCGACGCAGGTTGGACTGGTTGAACAGGAATTTCTCAAGGAAGCGGAACTGTTACGCACTGAAGGTTTGACCGCTGATGAACTCAAACGTGCTAAGGCCAAGATCATCGGTTCGAAGAAAATCTCGCGACAAGATCTCGGCAGCCTGGCCTCATTGACCGCGCTCGATGAACTTTACGGTCTGGGCTACCAACGCGCAGAACTTGATGACGCAAAATTTGAAGCCGTCACACTCGACCAAGTCAAAGCCGTCGCGCAAAAATATCTGAAGCCGGATGCGTTCGTGGTTTCCGTGGTGAAGCCGTAACTGGATTCAAACGTAAAGCGCGTTTTCCACTTCATGCTTGAGGACGCTCATGAAGGGATGACGGCGGTCGGGATCGCGGGCGATGGCCTTGAGGATGACTTGTTCCATCGCCGGAGGGATTCCCGGATTGTGTTCACGTGGTGCAACCGGCCCGGCCTCGTTCAACTGCGCGGCGAGAATTTCCGCCGGCGTTTCACCGGGAAATGGCTTCTGGTTCGTCAAAATCTCGTAAGCCGCGACACCGTAGGCAAAAATATCCGCACGCAGGTCAATCGGCTCGCGCTGCAATTGTTCCGGAGCCATGTAGCCGGGCGTGCCGGGATTCTTGGACAACTTCACCGGCTTCTCAGGAATTGGTTGCGCCAAATCGAAATCAATCAACCGCACACCGCCATTGCGCGTGACCAGCACATTCTCAGGCTTGAAATCCAGGTGCATGTAACCGCTCTCGTGGACGTGCAACAGACCGGCAGCCATATCAATCAAGATTTGCGCGACGTTCTCTGTAAGAATTGGATCGGCGCTGGCGTAGAGTTGTTTGAGGTTCGCCGCCTCGACGTAATCCATGAGCATGTAAGGGGTGCCTTCCGCCTTGCCGTGCTCGATGTAGCCGACGATGAATTTGCTTTCATTCATCTTGGAAAGCACTTCACAGCCGCGAAAGAAGCGGCGCCGCGCGAGCAGGTTGAAGCGCAGCTCTTTTTTTAATTTCCGCAAGGCATAAGGTTTTCCGCGCCCGTCGGTGACCAGCCAGATTTCCGACATGCCGCCGCTGTTGATGAGTTCCTGCGGATAAAAGCGACCGGCAAAACTTTTTTGCTTCGGGTCGGCCATCATTTCTTCGTTCAATAAGCTCGCCATGCTTCCTTTCAATACCATGTTATTGGCGGAGCCGCGAATACAAACCTTGCCCGCCATGTTTACAGACGGAATCCGGTTGCATTTGGCGACAAAAAAAATATCGTCGCGCCATGCGAACGCTCGCGCCGTTCAAAGACTGGCTGAAAACCGGGCTGGGCTTCTTCTACCCGGAAATCTGCCAGCTTTGCGAAAACGAACGCGCCACGGCCAAGGATGGCTTTGTCGGGCCAGAATGCTGGCGACAGGTACGGTTTATCCGCCCGCCTTTCTGTGAACGCTGCGGACTGCCGTTTGAAGGTGAGATTACGAATAAATTTGAATGCGCCAACTGCTGCGAGATGGAATTGCACTTCAGTTACGCCCGTTCTGCCGTCGTCGCAAAATCAGTGGTGTTGGAGGCGATCCACCGGTTCAAGTACTCGCATGCGCTCTGGTTCGAGAATTTTCTGGCCGACTTGCTGATCCGCGAAGCCACGCCAGCGCTGCGCGGTCAGGATTGGGATTTTATCGCGCCGGTTCCGCTCCATTCATTGAAAGAACGCGAACGTGAATTTAACCAGGCTGAAATTCTTGCCCGCCACTTGAGCGTGGCCACCAAAATTCCGTTGAACACGAAACTACTCAGGCGGGTCACAGCCACCATGACCCAGACGCGCCTGAGCAAGCAACAACGTGCGGACAACATGTGCGGTGCATTTGCGGTGCGCCCCGGCTTGAAGCTCTTGGGTGAAAAGATCATTCTCGTGGACGATGTTTTCACGACGGGCGCAACGACCAGCGCATGTGCCAAGGCGTTGCGGAAGGCCGGCGCAGGCGAGGTTTGCGTCTGGACAGTGGCGCGCGGGCTTTAGTAGTATTTAATCACTTAAATGGACACGACTTCGTTCACGAAGAAATCAATCGGCGGCGTCACCACGGTCGAACCGGCGCTCACGCCGCCGCCCGTCACGACCACGCAGACGACTTTTGCCAAAAAGCCCAAGCTCGGCACCAAGTCCAAGACCAAGAAGCGCGAAATGCCTGAAGGGCTTTGGACGAAATGCCCCACTTGCGCCACGATGCTGTTCGACAAGGAACTGGACGAAAACCTGAAGGTCTGCATGAAATGCGGCCATCATTTTCCGATCGGCTCACGCGAACGCATTCATTCAATGGTCGAGACTTGCACATTCGAGGAAATGGATGCCGACATGGCCAGCGTGGATGTGCTGGGCTTTAAAGGCGTGGCGACCTACACCTCCAAGCTGGAAGCTTACAGGAAGAATACGACGCTCAAAGACGCCGTCGTCACCGGCCTTTGCAAAATTGGCGATCAACGCGTCGCGCTGGGTGTGATGGATTTTAACTTTCTCGGCGGCTCGATGGGCTCGGTGGTCGGTGAAAAACTGACGCGGCTCATCGAGCGCGGCACGGAAAAGAACCTGCCCGTTATCATCATTTCCACGAGCGGCGGTGCGCGGATGTATGAAGGCATGTTCAGTCTCATGCAGATGGCCAAGACCTCTGCCGCGCTCGCATACCACGCAAAAAGCCATTTGCCCTACATCAGCATCCTAACACATCCGACTACGGCTGGCGTCATGGCGAGCTACGCCACATTGGGCGATCTGATTCTGGCCGAGCCGGGCGCGATGATCGGGTTCGCCGGACCACGCGTCATCAAGGACACGACGCAAGCGGAACTACCGCCGGGATTTCAAACCGCCGAATTTCTGCTTGATCACGGCCTCATTGACGCCATTGTGTCGCGCAAGGAAATGAAGGTGCAGCTTATCGCTTATCTGAATTTTCTGACCGCTGGGAAGAAACTTGCCGTTGGTTAATTATTTCAATTTTGCGACAACGTTGATTTCGACTACCTCCGCCCGTCATACCATAAATGCGCCTCCTCGCGGCTGGTCAGGGTGCGGCGTTGATTGAAAATCGCACGGGAAAAGAACCGGAAATGTTCCCGCGCCGTGTAGAGCTTCATCTTCCGCGCAGAAGTCACGAGCGGATGCCGGTGCAGGATGACAATTCGTTTTCCGGTTTCACGCGCGAGTTTTTTCAGCCGCTTGGCCAGTTCCAATTCCTCCGCCGCGAACAGTTCATGGCTGAAACCGCCAATCTGGCGGAATGCCGCCGCATCGCAAAAAATAAATGAACCGGCAAGCAGTTTTAAAGATCGGCTGGCGCAATTCCATATCCGGGTGATCATTTCGGCAACCAGATGATGTTCGTCCAGCTGGATGGTTGCGCCGCCCGCGAGACATCGGCCGCCGAGAATCTGGTCCGCAACATCGGCAAACAATTCCGTGCTGGGATGTGAGTCCGCATCCACAAAAACCAGCCAGTCGCCGGTCGCCGCCGCCGCGCCAGTATTTCGCGCGCGGGCAATCTGATTGATTGGCTCGAACACGACGGCCGCGACGGCCGCGCGCGCAATCTCCGCCGTGCGGTCGGTGGAATTGTTATCGCATACGATCAATTCTACTTCCCAGCCGCGCTGCGTGAACGCGCCAGCCGCCACTTTGATCTGGGCAAGTGATTCGCCGAGCAGCCGTTCTTCGTTGAAGGCGGGAATGACGATGGAAATTTTCACTGCGGAGAATGTGCTTCATCCCCTGCCAGGTTTCAACGCGCGATTGATGGCGTACATAAACCGAATTTTCCGCGTGCTTTTTCCAGCGGATGCTTTTTACTGTGTCCATGTTCATTTGGATTCTTGCTTTGGTGTTGCTGGCGGCGTGCATCGCGCTCGGCCATAAGCTGGGGGCGATCAATGCGGCGTTCACGTTCATCGGCATCGTTCTGGCCGCGTTGCTCGCCGGTCCGCTGGGCGGCCTTTTCAAGCATGTGCTCGCGCATGTCGGCATCCACAACGAGACAATGGCCTGGGCCATCGCGCCGGTCGTGGCGTTTATTGTGGTGTTGGTTTCATTCAAGGCCGCAGGGGTTTTTGTACATCGCAAGGTTGCGGTGTATTACAAATATCAGGCAGGCGACTTGCGGCTGGCATTATGGGAGCGGTTAAATGCACGTCTGGGCGCGTGCATCGGTACGTTGAACGGCACCGCATATCTGGTGCTGATTTCGTTTGTGATTTTCAACTTCAGTTACTGGACCGTACAGATCGCGACGTCGGATGAAGAGACCGGGACAACCAGATTCATCAATCATTTAGGACGGGACCTGGAAAGTACCGGCCTATCCAAGGCAGCGCATGCATTTGTGACAATGCCGGATAATTTCTACAAAGTGGCGGACCTGGCAGGATTGATTTCTCAAAACCCGCAATTGGACGAATGCCTCGGACGATATCCGGCTTTCATTTCGCTGGTTGAACGCGATGATTTGCAACAGCTCGCCAACAGCGGTGATTTCACAAACGCCTGGAACTCACATGCGCCAATGGGTCAGTTATTGAATGACCCGGCGGTCAAAAATATTCTTCAAAACAACGAATTGATGGATGTTGTATGGGTGACGGTGCAGACCAACCTGGACGATCTCGTGGTGTACCTTAAAACCGGCAAGTCGGCAAAGTATGACCCCCAGCACATTCTGGGACACTGGGATTTCAATGTCAGCACCACGATCGCGATGTTGCGGCAATCACGACCGAATATCCAGGCCAGTGAAATGAAGGCCATCCGCGCCGTGTGGACTCAAGGTTTTGCTAACACGACATTCATTGCGGGCGGCGATGGTCAGGCATTTTTGAAAAATTTGCCGAACTTTAAAAATCAGCCGCCCACCCCTGAAACATGGAAGGGTTCATGGACCGAAGAGGGAACCAACTATGATTTGTCGCTCACAAGCAATGGCGAGACAAAATCCATGACCGCCCAGACCAGCGGCGCACGCCTCACGCTCAAAGACGACAAGAATATCCTGATCTTTGACCGCGAAGATTAACCCACAGGCAACTGGATCAGGCCGTCAACAACAGCCTCACCAAGCCGACTACAACAAGAAGCAAAATTACCACGACCACCGTTCCCCAAGTGTCAGAACGTGCGTTGCGGGCTTCATCGACGCGGGTAACCGGAGTCATCAGATAATACACTCCACTGCGCCTTACTTTGCCAACGATCGTTTTCATGATTTTTTGGCAAGCACAAACCAGGCCATTGATTTATCGGCCATTGCTGTCTGAAATGAAGACATGGTTTCCGTTTATGAGACAGCCGGTGACTGAAAATCAGTTATTCGAGTGTGTTTGTTGGGCACTAACTGCGTAAAAAGCGGCCCATCATATGCTGATTTGCCGGTGCATGTGGCTGACAAAATTTTTTGCAGCAGTGATGGCGCTTCTGGCCGGGCTGGTTCCCTCCAGTTGCACCATGTCAAAAAACCCGTCCGCACATCAACAAGGTTCCGCTGTAATCATTGCGACATCTTCGGAATCCTTGACAAACAAAAACCTGGGCGAAATTCAGTTCACAAATCATTATGAACTTTCCTTCAATCTTGGCGCCGGAAAAAGTTGCACCATCAAGCCAACCGCATTGGGTCACAATGATCTGCAGCTTATGGTCGCGCTCGAATCAAAAAATGCCAGCGGCCATGTTAAAGGTCTGAGCATTGTGAAAGTAGTCGCCAAATCAGGAGAATCGTTTGATGTGGCCGTTGGTGACATGAATCTTACCCTGACCCCACGGCTGGCAGCACAGTAAGCCGCAGGCATCGCATTCTTCCTGTGAGCGGGTTCACGCGGTAAATTGGAGCTTGCTCCGAAGTTTCCATTGTTTAATTTTCAACCTGCTTGCGATCACAACCTTTGCCCAACATCGGGATAATTTTCCGAGCTTAACTATGCCCGAAACCATGCTTTCGCCCAATGCCCTGCTGGCCATTTATTGCCTGCTGGTGCTGCTGGCATCCTTGGCCGGCGGCTGGCTGCTGCTGGTCATCCATCCCACTCATGCGCGTCTGCAAATCGCTATCAGCCTGGTGGCCGGCCTCATGCTCGGAATCGCCCTGCTGCATTTTCTGCCGGATGCGGAAGAACAGTTGCATTCGGCGGACCGGACAGCGACATGGGTATTGGGAGGATTTCTGGCGATGTTTTTTTTGCAACGGTTTTTTCATTTTCATCATCATGACTCACCCGAAGGTGATCCCGAGGATTGTTGTCATGATGATCATGAACAAACCGCCGGGCAAGATGACCATCACCATGCTCATACGTTGGCGGATAAATCCGCGCAGCAGCTTTCCTGGATCGGCACGGCTCTCGGCCTGACACTTCATTCCCTGCTGGACGGGCTGGCGCTGGCCGCTGCCGTCACTGCTGGAGCTTTGGATCATATGAGACTTGCGGGTCTTGGCGTGGCAATGGTGGTGATCCTGCACAAGCCATTTGATGCCATGGCGGTTTCGACCTTGATGACGGCCAGCGGCAGTTCGCGGTTTTCGCGGCATGTTCTAAACGGACTTTTTGCGCTGGTCACCCCCATCGGGGCCGCATTGTTTTATTTGGGTGCAAACCACGTCGCGGAATCCAACGCAGTTTTTCTGGGGTGCTCGCTGGCGTTTTGCGCGGGAACCTTTTTGTGCATCGCCAGCAGCGACCTGTTGCCAGAATTGCAGTTCCATTCGCACGATCGTTTCAAACTCTCGGCTGCGTTGCTGGCGGGTCTGGCGGTGGCGGTGATAATCAAACAACTGGAGGCCGGCTTTTCTTGAATCAGTTTTTGGCGCGCAGATATTTTACTACCGCCTCGGTGCGGGAGTGAACGTGAAGCTTTTCATAGACCGTCCGCACGTAGCTACGCACCGTATCAATGCTGATTTTCATGCGGTCGGCAATTTCCTTGTAGGCATAGCCGTTGGCGAGCTGGTCAAGAAATTCTTTTTCGCCGGTGGTCAGCAGGGATACGGGCGAGGATCGTTCAATGGGCTTGGTGAAAAACTGGACGACGCGCCGGGCAAGTTGTGGTGTCATGGGGGCACCACCGCCGTGAACATCGCGGATGGCTTCCAGCAACCGCGCAGAGGCGGTGCGCTTGAGCAGATAGCCGCTCGCCCCCGCCTTGAGCGAAGCGAACAAGGATTCGCTGTCTTCGTAAACGGTGAGCATCAAAAACTGCACGCCCGGCAATTGCAGCTTCAATTGACGCACGCATTCCATGCCTTTCATTCCTGGCATATTGATGTCCATCAGCACCACGTCAGGCGGATGACGCGGGATTTCTTTCAGCGCAGTTTCGGCGTCAGGATAGTCGCCGGTCAACTGAAACGCGGGGGCACGGCGGATGAGTGTCGCGAGGCTTGAGCGGATGCCTTCATCATCATCCACGATGGCAACTTTGATTTGCATTGCTTGGCAGGCTTGGCTCGAATTGATTCGATTGGCTTAAACCGGGAACAATTCAGTGTGTCTGTACAATGAATGGAGTTCAAGTTTAACCAACGTCCCGCCGCTCCGGTAATGGCACCTTAAGCTGGATGCAGGTTCCGCCACCCGGCGATAATTGCCAGGTAAGCACGCCGCCGATGGTTTCCGCCCGGTGACGCATATTATCCAAGCCATGCCGCTTGCCTTCGACTTTCGGAGTCGCTTGGGTAATACCCTTGCCATTATCTTGAATGCTGATTTCCAGGGCGTCCGAGGCGACTTTCGCCTGCACGGTGACTTCCCTGGCCGAAGCGTGTTTCAGGGTATTGGTAAGCGCCTCTTTGACGATCAAAAAAATGTTATGGCGCACATCCGGCGGCAACGCCCGTGCCGGCAGATCGTGTGGCAAATCAAGCCGGCAGCGGGTGGGGGTGCCTTCAAACAGTTCACTCGCAAAATGGGCGATGTAGTCCACCAAACTCTGAAGGGAATCACTGCCAGGCCGCACGGCCCAGACAATTTCCTCGAGCGCCCGCACAGTCTGATCAGCCGACTGGGCCAGCTTGGTGGCATGCGCTTGCACTTGGTCGGGATTTTCCTTGTCCGCATGGAGCAGGCTGCTCAACAGCGAAATGCGCGTCAACGAAGAACCGAGATCGTCGTGCAGGTCCTGGGCAATGCGGGCGCGCTCCCGTTCCAAGGCGCTCTTTTGTTCCGCGCGTTGCAATTGATGCTGGTATTTTGTCTTTTCAACGAAGCGCACGGTCGCGCCGACGCCGACCAGAACGCTCGTCGCCGCCAGTGTTATGAACCACCATGTCTGCCAGAAATGCACTGTCACGAAGTCGTCGAACGAAGTCGCCACCGCCATGTCGCTGAAAATCCAGCCGTTACCGCCGTCGCCTTTTTCACCGGTTCCGTGACGCAGCCGGATTTGATCGAACGCCGCGTTGGCCTTGAATTGAGTGGTAATATTCTCCGGCTGGTTTTTATCCGTCGCCCCGCGCCCAAGATTTGGATTCAACCAAACGGTTACAATGTCGTCACCTCCGGGAATATATTGGACTTTGAAAACAATCGTGCGCTCAACCCCGTGATGCACATCTTCATAAGGCCAGAACAAGCCCAGGTGGGCCGGTTCAGGATGCGCGGAGTTGAAGTTGAATTCGCCGGCGACTTTGTTTGAAAGCCCCATTTCAGACGTGTTGAACGCCGAGTAACCCCAAGCCTCCAAGGCGTTGCCAAGTCCCAAACGCTCTTCGTTGCCTTCAAACAATTGGAATCCGGCGAAGTAAGGTTCCGAGGCCAGATCCGAAATCGGATCAACATGAAACTTGAAATAGAGCACGTCGCTGGACTTGTCATCGCGCTTCACCTTACCGCCCAGATTATCCTCTCCGGCACCGGTGTTCCGGACGACCCGCGCGCCTTCGTCACTCCACAAAATGGCCGCATGCGCCGGAATCACCAGCATGACTATGAGCAGCAGCCCAAGAAATCTGAGGTTGACGGCAATGGGGCGAGGCATGACAAGAATATGGGACGAGTTGAATGGCATGACAAGCGATGGGTTATTTTTCGTCCGGCGGAAACAAAAAGGACAAGGCCCGCCATGCCCGCAGGCGCCAGTAGAATTCATTGTGCTGGCTGGTCCGGGCTTCATTCCACTTGTCACGCCGCAGGCCGGTCGTTGCCAGCGTCTCAGGACTGAGTGGCTTTTCATCCACATACAGCATTAGATCTTTTCCCCATCCAATGCGCCGCAATTCTGCAGCGACTTCCGCCGTGAGCGCGCGATTGTCGTCGCCGCCGGTAAAATCAACCGCTCCCGAGTCGAGATAAACCCGGAAGGGTTTGGGTTTGCTGTGAAAATTGTGCAGCACCTCGTTCAAAAAATTGGTGTGGTCCACCTGAAATGAACCGGAAAGGCTGGCCGTTCTTTCGAAAACTTCCGGATGTTCCCAGGCCAGCGCCAGACTGCAGATCCCGCCCAAAGACGAACCCATCACGCCGGTGCTGGCCGGGCCGGGCCGGGTGCGATATTCGCGATCAATCTTGGGTTTGAGTTCCGTCAACAGAAAATCCGCATACTTTTCAAAGGCGGTTTCATGACCCGAATATTCCTTCATGCGTGCGGGGCTGTTGTCCACGGCCACAATGATGATTTCCGGCATTTTTCCGGCGCGGGCAAGGTTGTCGGCCGTTTTATCAAGCTGCCAGCTGCCCCAGCCGAATGCGGCGTTAGTGCCAGCCGTGCTGAAAATGTTCTGTCCGTCCTGGACATAAAGCACGGGATACCGCCGGCTTTCCTCCTTTTCGTAGGAAGCCGGCAGATAAACGTGAACAATACGATCGGTGCCGGTCACTTCAGAATGCACCATCTCGTCTCTAATCTGGCTTTGCTGGCCGTGAACGCTCTGGAGGCTCACGGTGATCATGCCTATGAAAATCCATTTTAGAAACATGCCGACACTATTCAAAACCCGGCTCACAAAGCCAAACTTAAACTGGCTGTCATTGGTCCGGTGGGGAACAAAAATTTCTCCGTTGCCAGAACCGGCTCAAAATGCGAGTTTCAGAAATCTCATGTGGTCACTCTTTAAAGAATTTCTAAAATTCTCGCGCCAGGAAAAGAAATGGTGGCTCCTGCCGCTGGCCGTGTTGTTATTGATCATTGGGGCAATCATAATTTTCACCGCCAGTTCCGGCATCGCCTGGGCACTTTATCCGTTTTGATCCATGCCCGCGCCGCGCAACATCCTCGGCATTTCGGGATATTACCACGACTCCGCCGCCGCCCTGGTATGCGAGGGCAAAATCATTTCCGCCGCGCAGGAGGAACGTTTTACCCGGAAGAAAAACGATTCCGATTTCCCAGGCCTGTCCGTTCAATTCTGCCTCCGCCACGCGAACCTGACAGCCGCCGAGTTGGACGCAGTGGTTTTTTATGACAAACCCATTCTAAAGTTTGCGCGGCTGCTTGAAACGTATCTGGCCGTCGCGCCGGGTGGCTGGCGCACATTTCCGACGACTTTGTCCAACTGGCTCGGCGAAAAACTTGATCTACGCAAAGCGATTCGCGCCCAGATTCCAGAACTGCGCCCGGATTGTGAAATTCTTTTCACCGGGCATCACCAATCACACGCCGCCAGTGCGTTTTATCCATCGCCATTTGATGAGGCGGCGATCCTGACCATCGATGGCGTGGGCGAATGGGCGACCACCACCATTGGCCTGGGGCGTGGTAATGAAATCAAGATGCTCAAAGAGCTGCGCTTTCCGCACTCGCTTGGCCTTGTCTATTCTGCTTTCACCTACTATTGCGGGTTCCGCATCAATTCCGGCGAATACAAGCTGATGGGACTGGCACCTTATGGCGAACCCAGGTTTGCTAATGCCATCCGCAACGAATTGCTCGACATCAAGCCCGACGGCTCGTTCCGGCTGAACATGGAATATTTTAATTTCCTGGGCGGCACGACCATGACCAACAGACGGTTTCATGAACTGTTCGGCGGGCCGCCACGCGGGTCGGAAGATAAGATCCAACAACGCCACATGGACGTCGCACGCTCGATCCAATTGGTCACCGAAGAAATTATGCTGCTGCTCGCACGCCATACCCGCGAGATCACCGGCCAGAAAAATCTGTGCCTGGCCGGCGGCGTGGCACTTAATTGCGTGGCGAACGGGATTATTCTCCGTGAAAAGATTTTTGAGAACATTTGGATTCAGCCGGCGGCGGGCGATGCGGGCGGTGCATTGGGAGCCGCGCTGGCCGCGTGGTATGCGCCAAAAGAAAACTCACGCGTGGCCGTTTCCACCGATTCGATGCAGGCATCGCTGCTTGGCCCGGAATTTTCCGACGATGAAATTGAAGCATTGTTGCGCGCGAACGGCGCGGTCTTTCAAAAATTGGAGAAGGCTGCGCTGCTGGATTTCACCGTCGAACTGCTTAAAAACGAAAAAGTCATCGGCTGGTTTCAAGGCCGCATGGAGTTCGGCCCGCGCGCGCTGGGCAACCGTTCGATCCTTGGCGATGCGCGTTCGACCAAAATGCAGTCCGTGATGAATTTGAAGGTGAAGTTCCGCGAATCCTTTCGTCCATTCGCGCCTATCGTTCGCCGTGAGCGCGGGTCGGATTATTTCGAACTGGATGTGGCGTCGCCATACATGCTGCTGGTCGCGCCGGTGAAAAAAGAATTGTGCCGCGAAGTCTCGTCGGAAATCAAAGGTCTTGACCGGCTCAAGGAAATCCGTTCCACGCTGCCCGCCATCACGCATGTAGATTATTCGGCGCGCATCCAGACCGTGGAACGCCAGGACAATCCCCTGCTCTACGATTTATTGTTGCGCTTTGAGCAAGCGACCGGCTGCGGCGTGCTGGTAAATACCTCATTCAACGTGCGTGGCGAACCGATCGTCTGCACGCCAGATGACGCGTATCGTTGCTTCATGAACACGGAAATGGACTATCTCATCATGGGCAGTTTTGTGATCGAGCGCACCGCACAACCGCGGCAAAAAATTTTGCGCCGCATTCTGCCATCAGCTGATTGAAATGAACTTGATCTACAAAGAAGACCCGAAGGAATGGCGCAAATCCACATGGCTGACCGCGCTGGGCCTGGCGGTTGTCAGCTCGCTGCTTCGCTGGCGGCGGCATCTTTCAACAGACGTTTGGTGCGCCGTGCTTGTAGTGCTCACTCTGGTGGCGGTGATCGCCCTGATGAAACCGCGCTGGTTCCGGGGCTGGTACCGGGTGTCGCTATGGCTGGGATTTTATTCCAGCCAGTTCGTCGGCCGCTGCGTGCTGCTGCTTTTTTTCATTTTCATCATCACGCCCGTTGGATGGATGCTCCGGCTCGCAGGCAAGGATCCCTTGCAATTAAGAAAGCCGCACGATGCAAAATCCTACTGGCTTTCGTCCAAAGATTGCAGTCCGCTAGACCGGCTTTTTTAAAAATCATCCTTTGAAACAACGCCCACACAATTCAAAGCACGGACGCAAACGGAACGACCATGAATCGTCCCAGCGGCGTCCGCATATTCAGCCGCCAGTCCCGTTGACGCCGCGACGCAAATGGTTGTTTCGCTTTGGCGCGCTGGTCGTCATGCCACTGCTACTGTGCTTATTTTTATTCGTTGTCTTGGAGATCGGCCTGCGGATTGGCGGATACGGTTATGACACCGGCTTTTTTCGTTCTGTTCAGATGAGTGGAAAAGAGTATTTCATCAACAACGAAAAATTCAGCCAGCGGTTTTTCCCGCCGCAACTGGCGCGCTGGCCGGATCCATTCGTTTTTCCGGCGGTCAAACCGGCGGACACAGTGCGCATTTTTATTTTTGGCGAGTCCGCCGCGATGGGCGATCCACAACCATCCTATGGCGCCAGCCGGTACATGGACGTGTTGCTGCGCGAGCGGTTTCCGGGCAAAAAATTCGAGGTGATCAACCTGGGCATCACCGCCATCAATTCGCATGTCATCCTGCCCATCGCACGGGAATGCGCCAGGCACGACGGCGACTTCTGGATTGTTTACATGGGCAATAATGAAATGGTGGGGCCGTATGGCGCGGCGACGGTGTTTGGCGCCCAAGCGCTGCCCCGCCGCGCAGCGCAATTCAATCTCGCCCTGCAGCAAACCCGCACCGGTCAACTGCTGGTGTCCGGGATGCGCAAACTTGGCGGCAAATCGAAGAATACATCGTGGGGCGGCATGGAGATGTTTCTTGAAAATCGCATCGCACCCGATGATCCGCGCAAGGAGACTGTTTATCGGAACTTTGAAGGCAATTTACGGGACATGGTTGCAAACGGAATAAACTCCGGCGCAGAAGTCATCCTGAATACGGTCGCGGTGAACCTCAAGGATTGCCCGCCGTTCGCCACATTGACCAACCGGAATCTGTCCACCGCCGACGGCCAGCGCTTTGAACAGGCTTTTGCCGAGGCGAAATCGTTCCAGTCGCAAAGTAATTTTCCGGTGGCCGTTGGGATGTATATGGAAGCCATCAAATTGGATCCACAATCTGCGGAAGCACATTTTCGTCTCGCCCAATGTGAGCTTCAATTGAGGAATGCCGCCGCTGTAGAACAATTTCAAATCGCCTGTGATTACGACGCGCTTCCGTTCCGCGCTGACACGCGGATTAACGCCGCCATCCGCCAGGCCGCCCGGCAAGACGCGGGCGGCCGGCTGGTTCTTTGCGATGCCGAAAATGCATTGGCCCATGAAAGTCCCGCGCAAATCACCGGAGATGAAACTTTCTACGAGCATGTGCACTTTAATTTCGATGGGAATTATCGTCTTGGAAAACTTTGGGCGGAACAGATCGGTCAACGGTTGCTGGTGGAAGGAATCCAGCCCGCCACGACGAACTGGGCGCCGCAGCCCGCCTGTGACCGCGCGCTGGGTCTGACCATTTGGAACCGGCAGTTTGTGCTGCAATCAGTGAGCCGGCGGTTTGGAGCGCCCCCGTTGAGCACGCAATTCAACAACGCCGAACGGCTGCAGAAATTACAGGCTGAGGAATTGAGCCTCCGCCAGCAACAGGCACAACCCGGCGCCATCGAGCATGTGCACGGTGAATTTGCCGCCGCCATAAAAAGAGCGCCTTGGGATAATTACCTTTATGAAGGCCTGGCTAATTTTCTCGAGGCCGTCAAAGATCCGCAGGGCGCCATCACGGCTTACCGGAAGGTATGCGAAATGATGCCGGATCATTTTTACGCAAGCTTGCAACTTGGCCGCTTGCTGCGCGAACAGCATCAACCGGAAGAAGGTGAACCATTTCTTGAAAAAGCCGCCAAGTTGCGCCCGAGCCTGCCTGAAGGATGGTTGGAACTGGGCAACTGCCTAGCCGCCGAAAAAAAATTTGCTCCGGCCTTGGAATGCATGGAACGCGCAGCGCGGCTGCGCCCTCAGGATCCATCCTATGTTTGTTACTCCGGCCAGATGCTCCGCCAGCTCAACCGGCATGGCGAAGCCATTGAGCGTTACCGGCAGGCCATCCAGATGACTCCCAATTTATGGGAGGCGCATTTTGAACTGGCCAATGAACTGGTGGCCGCCAACCAGCCGGAAGAGGCCATCCGCGAATACTCCGCCGTGCTGAAAATCAACCCCCGCCACGTCACCAGCCATTTGAATCTGGGAGTGATGCTCGTTCGTTTCAACCGGTTTGATGACGCGATTACCTGTTTCCAGAATGCGCTGAAGCTCGAACCAAACAACCGCACGGCCCAAGATTATCTCGCCTCCGTTCTCGCCCATAAAGCCAAGAAGTCTTTTTAGCCCAGCGGCTGCTTGGATGGGCGGCCTCCTTCAAGCGCCAGACATGACGACACCGCACAAACATGCGGTAGACGAAAAATCAAAACTGACTGATAGTCTAAAAGTTCCCAGAAACGTGCATTTACTACTGATCAACCCTCACCCCATGTATATTCAATGAAACCAATCAATTCTCATGGCTTCTCCCGCCGCTGGCTCGGCGTCGGAATGTCACTCGTCGCGGCGTTGGCCACCCAAGCCTCAACGGATGTTACCTTCACAATCGACATGTCTGGTTACAATGGTGGAACACCTCCAGCGGGTGTGACCCTGAGCGGCAGTTTGAATGGCTGGAACACCACCGCCAATCCCTTGATAAATGTTAACGGCACAATTTGGAGCAATACGGTAACAGTCAATGACGCTCCTGGCGCAGTTGAGAGCTGTAAATTTGTAGCGGACGGTAATTACGAAAGCATTCCTAACCGGCAGTTCGTTTTGGGTTCGGGAACTCAAGTGCTGCCCCAGACCAGTTGGAATCTAAATACTACCTGGCCACCGGCCCCGACTAATTATGTTACATTTCAATGCGATATGTCAGCACAAGTCGCACTTGGCAATTTTACAAATCAAACTCCGGGCAACGTTCTTCTAGTTGCTGGCGCTGCATTTCCAATCCAATGGGGAGACGGAAACTACGTGATGACCAACAACCCTGCTTTGCCCGGCCAATTGGCAAATATCTACACTGGAACTTTTGAACAAGTAGGTTTCCCGCCCGCCAGCATCGAATATAAGTTCCGCATGAACGGTGGATGGGAAAGCGTGGACAATAGAACCGCTAGCGTTACCAACAATCAGGTCTTGCCTTTAGTTTTTTACAACAACAATACCGTGAGTGACTTGGTGATATCACCGACGGCAGTAACATTTTCCGTTTATCTAACAAATGGGACAACACTCATCAATGGCGGCACTTTCACGAAAGGAGCCGATAATATTGCCATCAACGGGGACTGGCTGGGTTGGTGGGGCTGGGGAGTTAATGCCGCACCCCCCCAATATATTATGACTGAATCGGAAATTCCTGACGTTTACACAAATACCTTGATCATCCCGAAGGGGACATCGCTCGCCCTCACTTACAAATACGGTATTGACGGATTGGACAATGAGAATGGACAGCAGACCAACCACGTTCGTTATATTCGCACCTATGGGCCGAGCTTTAAGTTTCCTCAGGATATTTGGTCTTTCTTGGTGGTTCCGCCGGCACCGTATCCGAACCCCGGCATCACCAGCACGAACATTGTGGAGCCAAGCTTCGGCTACCTCGCCATCCAGCCGGCTTCCGGCAGCACACTGCCCATCACCTGGCTTGGCCGCCCGGCCGTGGTACTGCAGACCAAGTCCAGTCTGACCAGCGGAGTTTGGACTGACGTTATCGGAACTGACGGAACACAGGCCACCAACATGCCCAACGGAGGTGGCAGCCAGTTCTTCCGGTTGAAGAAGAATCCATGATTTAAAGCAGCAGTTGTAAAAATCCCCGGCTGGGTGCAAGGGCAAACAGCCCGCACCCGGTCGGGGAAAATTTCAGGCGGGCAGGCAGACTGGATAAAAAATAAAATAATATGACTGTGAATAAACCAAGATCGGCTGGTTTTACCTTGATTGAATTGCTAGTGGTCATCGCCATCATTGCCATTCTGGCGGCCATGCTGCTGCCGGCCTTGAGCAAGGCGAAACAGAAGGCGATATCCATTTCTTGCATGAACAACTATAAGCAGCTGGGCTTGGCGGCGTTTATGTTTGCCGGTGACAACAATGACCAGCTAGTGACCAATTCCGACCGGAACAACACCCCGGTGGCAGCGGTCAATTGGATCTGTCCGGCAATCGGCGGGTCGGCTGTGGTGCTGGACTCAAGCACCAGCCCAAACAATACCAACACCCTGTATCTGACCATTGATGGACCCTTCCTAGGAACGCAAACCACCGCGCTGCTGGGCAGTTATGTTGCCAATACGTTGAAAATTTTTGTATGTCCGGCGGACAACAAGCTGACTGGTGCCCAACGGGGGCAAGGCTGGGTAAACCGTATGCGCAGTTGCAGCATGAACGGAGCGATGGGGGATGGTGCAAAATGGTATGGTTTGAAGACTGATGGCACTCCTAATGGCGGCCATGCTTCAATGCCTGCATTTTATAATGCAAAAAAATCTTCTGACATGCATTACCCAGGTCCATCGGATTGTTTCATGATACTGGATCAAAATCCGCAAAGTAATGATGATGCTACATTTTACGTCAATCCGGCTTATGCGGACGGAACTGGAACTATTTTCACTGAAGTGCCCGGTGCCATGCACGGAAACGCAGCGGGAGTTGTTTTTGCCGACGGTCATTCGGAAGTTCATGTGTGGAAGGGCGGCATCGCAACCCAACCATTTAACCCCAGTTGGTCAGGCTATTATTCAGGCATAACCGTTCCCGGCTCTGACACCGCCAGCAAGAATGACCTTACTTGGCTGGCCCAACACACGCCGCAGAATTGATTCATCGTATTGGGCTATCCAGCACAACAGGCAGTCATTCGCTGGGTTTCAGTATTCACAAAGTGCCGATTAATTGGTTTGATGAGGCCTCAACTTGACTCGCTGAGCTTTGAATCTTAAAAAGGCCAAGGAGGTTTATTGGATTCAAAGCTGACAACTCACTTATAATTTCGCGGCAAGGCTGCGTTGCTACCGCATGATTATGCAGTAGTTAAATCTGTATCACTCAGTTAAATGTCTTTTATGTCCCGAGCCGGTTGCAGTAGCCTCAACTTCGCCGGGGATTAGAATTTGATAAGCACCAACATGAAAAAAACCCTTAAAGCCTGCTTGAAACTTCACCTGATTTTGGCCGTCACATTGTTCATGCCTGGGCTCGTTCAAGCTGCCGATGCGGCAAAATTACCAGCCCGCACTTCACCCGCCTGGTTGCGTGACGGCGTGATCTATGAAATTTTCCCGCGTGATTTTTCCGCAGCCGGCGACCTCAAGGGCGTTACCGCCAAACTGGATCAGTTGAAGGACTTGGGCGTGACAGTGCTTTGGATCATGCCCATCCATCCCATCGGTGAAAAATGCCGCAAGGGCGATTATGGCAGCCCCTATTCCATCAGGGATTATTATGCTGTGGATCCGAATTACGGCACATTGGATGATTTTAAATCTCTGGTGACGGAGGCACACAAGCGTAACCTCAAAGTCGTCATGGACCTCGTCGCCAACCACACCTCCTGGGACAGCGTGATGATGACGAACAAGGATTTTTACAAGCAGGATGAATCTGGAAATGTCATTTCGCCGGAACCTGGATGGTCGGATGTGGCAGGGTTGAATTATAAAAATCCGCAGCTTCGCGAATACATGATTGCGATGCTCAAGTACTGGATCAAGACCTGTGACATTGACGGGTACCGCTGCGACGTGGCGTGGGGAGTGCCCATGGATTTCTGGGAACAGGCGCGCGCCGCTCTCGAAAAAAGCAAGCCGGACATCATGATGCTGGCCGAGGCCAGTCAGCCGGACCTGCTCACCAACGCCTTCAACGTTGATTATTCCTGGCCGTTGCTGCACGCATTGAACGATGTTGTGGCGCACGGTGCCCCTGCCACCAAGTTGCAGGCGACATGGGAGGAAAATACACGGCTCTTCCCCTCCAACTCCCTGCACCTGACTATTTCCGACGACCATGATGAGGCCCGGGCCGTCGCCCGTTTTGGTATTCAAGGAGCGCTCGCGGCGTCCGCTCTGATGTTCTCACTTGATGGTGTTCCCCTGCTCTACAACGGCATGGAAGTCGGCGACGCCACTGAATCCGGCGATCCGGCATTGTTCGACAAGCTGCCGATTGTATGGAATCCGCGGGAACGACCGCCGCTGCGTGAGATTTATCGTTCCTTGATCCAACTTCGCAAAAAATACCCCGCCTTTTATAATAACCGCGTTGTTTGGCTGAAAAATTCCGACCCGGCCAATTTGGTGACGCTCATGCGCCTTGACGAAAAAGACGAGTTTGTGGTCGTAATCAATTTTTCCAACCGGCCAGTCATTGGCAAGGTTGATGTTATGAACAGTGAGGAATTCAAGCCCGTTCAGATTTCCGGATTGAAGTTGCCGTCTGGCAATAATTTTCCGCAATTTCAACTAGGCGGCTTTGAATGGCGCATCTATCACCGCACTGTCCCGCATTGATTTTTCAGCGAAGCAGGCAAATCAATTATGCAAAAGCCGCAATTAAGTTTCTGGCAGATCTGGAACATGAGCTTCGGCTTTCTGGGCATCCAGTTTGGCTGGGGTTTGCAGATGGCGAACATGTCGCCCATCTACAAATATCTCGGTGCGTCGGATTCACAGATTCCCCTGCTCTGGCTCGCAGCGCCGCTCACCGGCTTCATCGTGCAGCCCATTATCGGCGCCATGAGCGACCGCACATGGGGATCGCTGGGACGCCGTCGCCCGTATTTTCTTGTCGGTGCCATCTTGAGCTCATTCGCGCTGATCTTGATGCCTAATTGCAGTGCGCTATGGATGGCGGCGGGTTTGTTGTGGATCCTCGATGCGAGCATCAATGTGAGCATGGAACCGTTCCGTGCTTTTGTCGCCGATAAATCGCCCCCCGCGCAACAGGGAACGGGGTTTGCGATGCAAAGTTTTTTCATCGGCGTCGGTGCCGTCATCGCCGGGATGCTGCCGTGGATTTTGAAAAACTGGTTCCACGTCAGCAGCGACACGGGCGTGGGCAACGTCATTCCACCCAACGTGAAAATATCTTTTTACGTTGGTGCCGCCGCGTTCCTCGGGGCAGTGCTATGGACAATATTTACTACCAAAGAATATCCGCCGGAAGATGTGGCCGCGTTTCGCCGCCGGCAGGCCGCACGCAAAGGCTTTGCTCAAATCGCCGGTGAAATTTTTACCGCGCTGCGCGAAATGCCGCGCACGATGAAGCAGCTTGCGCTGGTGCAATTCTTCACTTGGCTCGGTTTGTTCTGCATGTGGCTGCACTTTTCCAACGCAGTGCCGGTGTTGTTCGGCAGCAGCGATCCGGCCACCGAACCGTTCAAGCGCGGTGCCGAATGGGCGGGCGTCTGCTATGCAGTGAAAGACGGCGTGACCTTCGTGGCGGCATTTGCGCTGATGATTCTGTCGCGGAAAATGGCGCGTCGACGGATTCACGGTATTTGTCTGACGTTGGGCGGACTGGGGTTGCTGGCGGTCGGCTGCATCCACGGCGAGGAAAATAAAAACTGGCTGCTGCTGGCCCTGGCTTTCGGCGGCGTGGCTTGGGCCAGCATTCTCTCCATGCCCTACGCGATCCTGGCGGGCGCATTGCCAGCGGCGCGCATTGGCGTTTACATGGGCATCTTCAATTTTTTCATCGTGCTGCCGGAGATTCTCGCCGCACTTACCTTTGGCCCGCTGGTGAAAAACTTCCTCGGCGGCAACCTCGTTCACGCGGTGATGGCGGGTGGCGTGTTTATGCTCATTGCCGCCTTGCTCGCGCAATTCGTGGACGAAAAGCCCGCCACAGTTTGATATACTTTGTCAGACGTTCATGAAAATTACTTTCCGGCTCCGCTTTCACACCCAAGTCGGCCAGTCGCTGTTCATCACCGGTAATCACAAACTGCTCGGCGGCGGCAAGGTGGAGCGGGCGCTTCCACTCCAATATCTCAATGCCGAATTCTGGCAGGCTACGGTGCAGTTCTCCGACAATGCAACTCCTGCCACCGCCATCATTTACAATTACCTTTTGCGCAATGCCGACGGCTCAACCATTCAGGATTGGGGCAACGACCGCGCCGTCAATCGTGGATCTCTCAAGTCGGATGAACTTTTGATCATTGATTCGTGGAATCACGCTGGCGCGGTTGAGAATGCTTTTTATACCGAGCCGTTCAAGAAGGTGTTGCTCCCAGCGAACCACTCCGAAGTCACTGCCAAAGCGACGCCGGGCGCGACCCACACCTTCAAGGTCAAAGCTCCGCTCCTGCTGAAAGGCCAGACGCTTTGTCTCATCGGCAACTGCGCCGCTTTGGGAAATTGGCAGACGACCGAACCGCTTTTATTGAACCGGATTGCCGGCGAAGATTTTCTGATCACGCAGATTGACCTTGGCCGTGAAACGTTTCCCATTGAATACAAATACGGCGTCTTCGATGTGGCACACGGGAATTTTATCTGCTTTGAAACGGGCGACAACCGGACTTTGCATGATGCCGTCGCGCCAAAAAAACACACCATCGTCAACGATGGTTTCGTCCGTCTACCCGCCGATACTTGGAAAGGCGCGGGCGTGGCGATTCCGGTTTTCAGCCTGCGCAGCGAGAGCAGTTTTGGCGTCGGCGAATTCACCGATTTAAAACTGCTCGCCGACTGGAGCAAACGTGCAGGCCTAAAATTAATTCAGATTCTTCCGATCAACGATACTTGCGCGACGAAAACCTGGTTGGATTCCTATCCTTACGCCGCGATTTCAGCCTTCGCGCTGCATCCGCTTTATCTGAACCTGAACCAGCTCATCGGAAATAAGAATCTGCCGAAAGCTTTGGAAGCCGAGCGCAAAGAACTCAACGCGTTGGAGGCTGTGGACTACGAGGCCGTGATGTCGGCCAAACTGAAATTTGTCCGCAGCCTGTTCAAAAAACAGAAATCCGAAACTTTTGCCCGCAGCGACTATCAGAAATTTTTCACAGAGAATCAGCACTGGCTCACGCCCTACGCGGCGTTCTGCGCTTTGCGCGATAAGTTTGGGACGGCGGATTTCAATCAGTGGCCGACGCATCGCACTTACCAGGCAAAAAAAATTACTACGCTCGTCGAGCAGGATTCCGCCATTCGCGATGAGATCGAGTTAAACCATTTCATTCAGTTTCATCTGCACCTTCAGCTTCAGGACGCCGCCAAGTATATCCACGCCCAGGGCTTGATTCTAAAAGGCGACATCGCCATCGGCGTTTATCGTCATGGCGCGGATGTCTGGCAGCAACCGGAGCTTTACCACACGGACATGCAGGCGGGCGCGCCGCCAGACGCCTTTGCGGTGAAAGGTCAAAACTGGGGGTTCCCGACTTACAACTGGTCGCGCATGAAGCAGGATGGTTTCGCGTGGTGGAAGCAGCGCTTCGAGCAGATGAGCCATTACTTTGACGCGTTTCGCATTGATCACATCCTCGGCTTCTTCCGCATCTGGAGCAGCCCGGCGCATGCGGTCGAAGGTATTCTCGGATATTTTGTTCCCGCCATTCCGGTGAAGCTCGAAGAATTTCGCCAGCGCGGTATTCATTTCGACCATGACCGCTATGTCAAACCTTTCATCAAAGAAAACATTTTGCAGCAAATTTTTGGCGCCGACGCCAGACAAATCAAAAATGACTTCCTCGTTTTAAACGGTGACGGAAATTACAGTTTGAAGCCGGAGTTCGCGACGCAACGACAGGTGGAAAGTCAATTTGCGAAATTGAAGCCCAGCGCGCAGAACGACAAGCTGAAGGAAGGTTTATTCGACCTGATCAGCAACGTGATTTTATTCGACGTGGAAAAATCTGGAGGCCGAGAATTTCATTTCCGGCTGGCGATGGAAAACACGCTGTCCTTCAAAAATCTCGATCCGCAGACGCGGGTGAAACTCAAGGAGCTTTACGTGGATTACTTCTTCCGGCGGCAGGACGATTTCTGGATGCAAGAAGCGTTGCAAAAACTTCCCGCCTTGAAGCGCGTCACCAACATGCTCGTTTGCGGCGAAGACTTGGGCATGGTGCCGGCTTGCGTGCCAGTCTTGATGAAGCAGCTTGGTCTGCTAAGCCTGGAAATCCAGCGCATGCCCAAGGTGATGGGCGTGGAATTTTCCCGTCCGGCGGACGCGCCCTACTTGAGCGTCATCACGCCGGGCACGCACGACATGAGCACCATTCGCGGTTGGTGGGAGGAAGACCGGAAGCTCACGCAAAAATTCTTCAATCAGGAATTACATCAAGCAGGTGAAGCACCATTGCATTGCGATCCGTGGATCAACAAAGCCATCGTACAGCAACATTTAGCCTCGCCAGCCATGTGGAGCATTTTTCAGCTTCAGGATTTACTCGGCATGGACGAAGCCTTGCGACGTAACGATATTGAAGCCGAACGTATCAACGTGCCCGCCAATCCAAAAAACTACTGGCGCTACCGTATGCACCTGACGTTGGAAGAATTACTGCAAGCCGACGCGTTCAATGGCCATCTCAACCATCTTATACTACAAAATAAAAGGTAAGGCGATATTGAGCGGACTGGTTTGCGGAAAATGGATGGTGATATAGTTTTGGGGAGCGCAGCCGCCTCGGCTGCGGTTCAACGCGGCCCCGCGTTGAACTCGGCGAACGTTCAAAAATTAAATATAGCTACCGTTGCATTCGCCGAGCCGAGGACGAAGGCGTCCCCGACAACGCCCGAGGGCGGGCGCGCTCCCTAAAAACCGCTACAGAAAACGGCTGGACAAGCCGGTTTTGAGGACACAATCTCAAATCCGTGAAATGTTTCGCTTATTGTTTGCTGGTTATCATGGCAATTCAAAGTATTTGTTTTGCCGATGTCACCAAACTCCCCGCCGCTGACCAAAAAGCACTGCGTGACATTTCGCGCCTTCAGGAGATTCATTCCGTCACAAACTTGCCACCAACAATATTTGCGCTTTGTGCCGACTACAACGGCAGGCTTGCAGAGCCAGGACATAATTGGGAAGCCACCGATAACATCACTGACAACAAACTCCCCACCAAGCGATTAATTTGGGCCGTCACCGATGGCGATTATTATGTCGTGCATTATGAGCGTGGTGGGCGCGGGCATAGTTTTCATGTTTTGGTCGCAAAATTGAAAGCCGGCGACAAAAAACCGAGTTTTGTCTGGCGCGGAGTTGGCTTAGAACGGCTCAAAGATTTCAAAGCATTTCTCGATGCCGTTACAAACAATAGTTTGGACGACAAACTATATTATGCACATTAAGTCGGCCAACCTTTGACACTCGAGAAAACTCACCCCTTCTCAATACAGGCATACGCGTTGTGATTGTGGATGCTCTCGAAATTTTCCGCCTCAACTTTATACCAGCTCACGCGTGCGTCTGCATTTAAACGCAGCGCCACGTTGCGAACCAAGTCTTCCACGAACACTGGATTTTCATAGGCACGCTCAGTCACTGCTTTTTCATCCTGCCGCTTGAGCAACGCGTAAAGTTCCGAACTCGCCGAACCTTCAATCATCCCGATCACATCCTCGATCCAGACTGATTTGGTCGAACGGATCTGCACCGTCACTTCACCGCGCTGGTTGTGGGCGCCGTGTTTGGAGATAGCCTTGGAACACGGACACAGCGTCGTCACGTTCGCTTTTACAGTAAGCACAAAATCAATCTCCTTGCCGCACGCCGCTGCGTCGAACCGCGCGGTGTAATCCATCAGGCTTTCCAGCCGCGACACCGGCGATGTTTTGGACATGAAATACGGGAACTCGATCTCGAGATGCGACGTCGCTGCGTGCAGCTTTTTCTGCAGCTCATGCAAGATATCCGAAATGTTCTCGACGTGGATGATGTTACCGTGCGCGTTGAGCACCTCGACGAACCGGCTCATGTGCGTACCTTTGAATTCCTTCGGCAGGTCCACGAACATCCCGATGGTGGCGACGGTGTTTTGAAACGCACGCGCCTTGTCGCGCACGCGGATGGGAAACCGCAGCCCGCGCACGCCGACCTTGTCAATGCGCAGTTCCCGCGTATCGCGCTCGCTCTGCTTGTCGTCGAGTTTCGATGATGCAGGCCGTTTGGTCAGAACTTTAGACATGGTGAAAATAATACCAGCTTTGCCGGTTTTGGCAAAAGCGTTCTCGCAAAACACAGGCCGAATCTTTATTTTCTGGGGCAAGGATATATCACCTTAAATAATATTTCATGAAGAACACGTTTTCATTTTGCGTCTGCTTGATGGTTGGGGCATTCATTTTGATTCAGGGAGTTGCCTTCGGTGCGGACACGTTCCGCATCGCCGCTTATAACGTCGAAAACTACCTCGACCAATCCACCGAGTCGCGCCGCTTCACCAAGTCCGCCGAGGCCAAGGCCAAGGTTCGCGAAAGCATCAAGGCCATCAATCCCGATGTCATCTCCTTTGAGGAAATGGGTGGCACCAATGCCTTCCTGGAACTCCGCGCTTCGCTCAAGGCCGACGGCCTGGATTTTCCGTATTGGGAACATGTTCAAGGCTGGGATACGAACATCCACGTCGCCGTGTTGAGCAAATTTCCCATCATCGCCCGCCGCCCGCACACCAATGATTCATTTCTTCTGGATGGACGCCGATTCCAAGTCAGCCGCGGCTTTCTGGAAGTGGATATTCAAGCGAGGACGAATTACATCTTCACACTGCTGGGCGCGCATTTGAAATCGCAACGCCCCGTGCCGGAAGCCGATGAAGCCCAACTGCGCTTGGAGGAAGCAAAATTGCTGCGCGAAAAAGTAGACGCCATCTTCGCCAAAAATCCGGAGGCCAACGTTGTCGTGCTGGGTGATTTCAATCAAACACCGAATGCGCCTTCAACCAAGGCCGTCATCGGCCAGGGTAAATTCAAACTGGTGGACACGCGCCCGGCGGAACGCAATGGCGACAACCTGCCCAATCCCAATCCGCGCTATACGCCGCGCAATGTTGTCTGGACACATTATTATGGAGTCGAGGACAGCTACAGCCGTCTGGACTACATCCTTTTGAGTCCGGCCATGGCGCGAGAATGGGTGAAGGATGAAACGTATATTCCCACCATTCCGAACTGGGGAATCGGATCCGATCACCGTCCGATCATTGCAGCATTTAAAATCGATTAAGATTCTGCCTGTGTTCCAAAAAACTGGATGGCACAATTGCCCATTTGGGAAAATTAATCCTTAGAGGACACAAAGTCCTTCATCGCTTCCTCTATTTTTTCCGGGTGGGCGTTCTTGAAATGCACCGTGCCAAACTGGGATAATTCCGGCGGCAATCCCCAGACCGAAAACCCCTTGCCTTCCAGGTGGCTTATTACCGCCTGATAATCCGCTTTTTTAACAAGGAAACCCAGATCATTTTGGTGTTTCTCAATTTGAATTTTCATAAACTCAAGCCGTCAGGGTGCTGGTTGCGTTCACAATTTCTCCGGGCTCTGCATCAATTCGGCGATGCGTTGCAACAGGCGCCCAGCGCCGCCGCCATCCAGCACGCGATGGTCGAAGCTCATCGTGAGATTCGCCTCCATCACCGGCACAAACTGGCCTTTCACGGAATCCCATTTTGGTTTTTGACGCGCCGCGCCCATGCCCAGCACCATCGGCTGTTCCGGCAACGGAATGGGTGTGGCCCATTCCAAACCGAAACTGCCGAAATTGGTCACAGTGGCAACGGATGCGCCGGTGGCCTCGGCGGGCAGACGCCGTTCGCGCGCCAGGGCAACGAGATTATTGTAAGGCTCGACTAGATCGGCCAGCAACCTCTTATCAGCATTGCGAATGACCGGTACCAGCACGCCATCTTCGGCTTCAACGGCAAACCCGATGTCAAAGGAAGATGGGTGGACAATCTTGTTACCCACAAGGCGTCCGGCCAGCGCGCCGTTTTCTGAAAGCGCAATTGCCAGCGCGCGTAAAGCGCAAAGCGCCGGGCCGGGTTTTGGCCGTGCCGTCTTGCGATGCGCAAACAGAGGATCGAGATTGACCGGCAAACCGACCGTCGCCAGCGGGCGCGACCAACTGCGGCGCATGGCGTCCGCCACCGCCACACGCATGGATGAGGCCGGGGTGATCTTCTGTTTTTCGAGATGCGTGATGAAGCGTTCGAAGTCTTCGACGGTCACGCGGCCAGCAGAGCCACTGCCAGCCACGCCTGCCAGGTCGGCGGCATGCAAACCCAGTTCGTCCATGCGCGCCTTGAGCCGTGGAGACAGATAGCTTGCGCCCGCCGCGTTTGCCGGCACGGGTAGGCCGCGCACGGTCGGCTCAACGCGTCCACTGCGAACGCTCATTTTAGGTTTGGAAATGGATTCGGTGTCAGGATTTTTTGCCGCCACCGGGGCATCCAGGCCGAGCCGTACGATTTCTTCCTGGGTGGCTTCGATCTGTCCGAGGACTTCACCGACCGCATAACTCTCATTCAATTGAACGGTGAATTTTTCGATGCGCCCATCACAAGGTGAAGTCACGGTCATCGTGGCCTTGTTGGTCTCGACCTCGATGAGATTCTGGTCGGCATGAACGGTGTCCCCGGCCTTGACCAGGAAATTGACGATGGCAGCCTCGGCAATGGATTCGCCGAGCTGGGGCATGATGATGGGAATGGAAGGCATGACGTTAGATCGTTGAATTGTTAAATGATGGAATCGCCATCGTGTTATGGCGATTCAAAGGATGAACGAATTTCATGAGTTCATTCATGACCGTAACAATTTGCGGGCGACGGTGGCAATGGCGCGCGCGGTCGGGCGATGCGCCGTCCACAAATTGGGATGATAGGGCACGGGCGTGTCCTTGGCGTTGAGACGTTGCGGTGGCACATCAAGCAGGCCGAATCCTTCAGTGGCGACGCGGGCGATGACTTCCGCCGTCACGCCGCCCCATGGCCACGCTTCACCGACGCAGAGTAACCGCCCCGTGCGGGCGACTGAGGCCATGACAGTGTCAGTGTCGAGCGGCTTGATCGAACGCAAATCCACAATTTCAATCTCCCAACCCTCGGCAGCCAGTTCAGTCGCCGCTTCGTGCGCCTCGTGAACCATCGCGCTGTAAGTGACGATGGTCAGGTCGCGGCCCTCGCGCGCGATGCGGGCCTTGCCAATAGGCAGCGCTTCGGTCGGCAATTTTTCCGCCTTGAGATGGTAATAAAGAAATTTGTGCTCGCAGAAAATAACCGGGTCGTCAATGGCCACCGCCGCCAGCAACATGCTGTATGCGTCCTCGACGGTCGCCGGCGTCAAAACGACAATGCCGGGAAAATGTGCGTAGATTGCCTCCAGACTCTGGCTGTGAAACGGCCCGCTGCCAGACGTGCCGCCAAACGGCAGTCGAACTGTGATGGGGCAAGGCACATTCGTGCGCCAGAAAAGCGCCCCGGCCTGATTGACGATTTGATTGAAACCAACCGTCGAAAAATCAGCGAATTGCATCTCGACGATGGGCCGCATCCCTTCAATTGCCGCGCCCACAGAAAGACCTACCATCGCGTCTTCACTGATGGGCGAATCCAGGACACGTCCGGGAAATTCTTTGGCCAGATTTTTTGTCGCCTTGAACGCACCGCCGAACGGGCCGACATCCTGCCCATAAATAAATACGCGCGGATCGTCGCGCAAGGCGTGCGCCTGGGCTTCGCGGATGGCTTCGAGATAGGTGATGCTCATGGCGCGATAAAGAAATTAGCGAACGGCATCAAGATGGTGGGTTTCGATGAGATTCTCCGATGACAACGCGCTCCAGTCTTCAGTGAACGGATCGGGCGCCGGTTCGCGTTGCGCCGTGGCGACGGCTTCCTCGATTTCATGGACAATCTCATTGCGCCAGATGGTCAGTGTCGCGGCATCCAGCAATTCCTCCTGAAATAATAATTCCTCGGCGAGCTGCAAACAGTCGCGACCCAGTGGCGAATTCTTCAACTGAGGGTCAATATAATTTGAATCATCGTGCTCACCGTGACCACAAAGCCGGAGTAATTTTGCGACGACGAGTTGCGGTCCGTGACCGGCGCGGGCGCGGGCAACGGCTGCACCAACGGTGTGCAAACAGGCGACGAGATCCGTGCCGTCCACCGAGTGCGATTCGATGCCGTAGCCAACCGCCTTGTCGGCCAGGTCAGCGCAGGCGAACTGCCGCGACCTCGGTGTGGAGTAGGCGTATTGATTGTCGGCCAGAACCATGATGAGCGGGAGTTTTTCCACAGCAGCCTGGTTGAGCGCTTCATGGAAAGAGCCTGTGGAGGTTGCGCCGTCGCCAAGGCATGCTACGCCGACCATGCCGGAAAGTCCCTTCATGCGCCGCGCAAAGAGTACGCCGTTAACGACGGAAACCATCGCGCCCAGATGGCTGAGCATCGGCAGGTAACCCTGCGTGGGCCGGCCACGATGGACGTTGCCGTCGCGTCCGCGCATGGGGCCGAGCGACGAACCAAGATAAGTTCTCACGGCGTCCAAGACCGTTTCGCCGAACGCGAGGCGCCCGGCGGCATCACGGATCAGAGGTGCGAAGACATCGCTTTTTTTTAGCGAGACGCCGATGGCCGCGCTCAGGGCTTCCTGGCCGCGTCCGAGAAACACGCCGCCGTGGATCTTTCCAGCGCGGTAAAGCGCGGCGAACTTGTCGTCCAGCAGGCGCGCCCGCAGCATGAATCGAAAGGCGACCAGCGTCGTGTCGTGTGCGGTCGCAGTTTTATCCGCCAGTTTGGCGTCAACCACCGTTTGAGGCATGACGGGATTTTATCGCCGGAACCGCAGGCTGCAATGTTTGATTTTGGCCGGCGGAAAAATTTCCCTTGTAAAAACAAATTGGCCTGTGGCCCAAATTAAGCTTCAATGGCACGACTTAATTCCGTAACTGCAAACGAATCCATTGACATGAGCCCACGGGCATCGCAAATCATCCTGGCCGGCAACGACCTCAAGACGTTGGACGCGCTGGCCGCCGCCCTGCGGGATGATCACATCCTGCTGCGGTTTGCGCGCACGGTCGAGCAGGCGATGGAACTGTTCCAAGACCGGCCCGCCGACCTTATGCTGGTGGATTTGGGATCATTGAACGCCGAAGGCCTGGAACTGCTCCGTCAGTTGAAGGAACAGCCGCTGCAACCGCCGCCTTTCGCCATCGCCTTCACACCGGCCGGAAACACGGCGGGCAAGATACGTGCCTTTGATCTTGGCGTTTTCGACTGCGTTGACCTGCCGCTGGAGCCGGAAATCTGCCGCGCCCGTTTGCAAGCCGCATTGCGGACCAAGGACCGCCACGACCAGTTGCGGCGTTACAATGGCGAACTAATGAAGGCACGCACGGCCGCCGAGGCCGCCGCGCGCGCAAAGTCCGACTTCCTGGCCGCGATGAGCCACGAGATCCGCACGCCGATGAACGGCGTCATCGCAATGACCAGCCTGCTCCTCGAATCACCATTGAGCACCGAGCAGCGCAGTTACCTTGACACCATTTATGCCAGCAGCGAGGCGCTGCTGAACATCATCAACGAAATCCTCGATTTTTCCAAAATTGAATCGGGCAAGATGGAACTGGATTCGCGCCCGTTCAACCTGCGGGCCAGCGTGGAGGAGACGTTTGACCTGCTTTCGGCCAAGGCCGCCGAAAAAAAACTCGACCTGGTCTGCCAGGTGGACGATGCCGTCCCGGAGATAGTCGAGGGCGATTCGCTCCGGTTGCGCCAGGTGCTGGCCAACCTGTTGAGCAATGCGATCAAGTTCACCGCCACGGGCGATGTGTCCGTGCGCATCAAAATGTCGGCCTCGCCGCCTCATCAGGACAACGAGATTTATCCGTTGAAGCTCCATTTTTCCGTGCTGGACACGGGCATTGGCATCACGCCCGACCGGCTGGTCCGGCTCTTCAAGCCGTTCGTTCAGGCGGAGGTTTCAACCGCGCGACACTATGGCGGCACGGGCCTGGGCCTGGCCATCAGCAAACGGCTGGTGGAAATGATGGGCGGAAAGATGTGGGCGGAGAGCGTACCGGGACAGGGTTCGACGTTTCACTTCAGCGCCAATTTCCAGGCCGGGCCACATGGTCCGCGCGACTGGCCCCCGTCCAAACTCGCCAGCCTGCGGGCATTGATCGTGGAAAACAATGCGGCCAGCCGACGAATGCTCATGGAGCAGACGACCAAGTGGGGCATGGTTCCGGTCGCCGCCGAGTCAGCAACGCAGGCGATGGCCTTGATGCGGCAGAAGGAACATTTTGACATCGCCATCATTGACATGAAGCTGGCCGAATCATCGGGCCTCACGCTGGCCGCAGAAATCCGCACCCTGCCCGGGGCAGAAATGCTGCCGGTGGTCCTGCTCACGCCGCTGGGCATCCGGTCGGATGCACCGGCCGCCGCCCGGCTCGGTTTTGCCACCTGTGTCGCCAAACCGGTCAAGTCGGCGCAATTGCACGCGGCTTTGGAACAGGCCCTGTTCAGTCCCCGGAAAAAAAACATCGCGCCCGCCCCGGTGCCAAGCATTCCCCTCGCGGCAAAACATCCGCCCTTGCGGATACTTTTGGTGGACGACAATGAAATCAATCAAAAGGTCGCCGCGCGCATCCTGCATCAGATCGGTTATAAACCCGGCCTCGCCGGCAATGGCTCCGAGGCGTTGGAGGCGCTGGACAAAAATGCCTGCGACCTCGTCTTCATGGATGTGATGATGCCGGAAATGGACGGGCTGGAGGCCACTCGCATCATCCGGGAACGCCAGCGACATTCCGCCGCCCATCCAAACTACGGCGGACGCATCGTGATCATCGCGTTGACCGCGCACGCCATGCAAGGTGACCGCGACAAATGCCTCGATGCCGGCATGGATGATTATCTAGCCAAACCCATCCGCCCGGCCGACATCCGCAACATGATTGAAAAATGGGCTTCGGTTGCCGCGCCTGCGACCGCCGCACCACCAGCCGCACCGTCTGAAACACCGGCCATGCAACCGGTTTTTGACATGACCAGGTTGCATGACTTGACCGACCGGAATGCGGAAAATCTACGTGAACTCGTCGAAATGTATTGCAAGCAGACCGACCGGCAGTTCACCGAGATCGAGGCCGCCATTGGCGCGAACCAGCCGGCCGCGCTCCGCCGGTTGGCCCACAGTTGCGCCGGTTCCAGTGCCACGCTCGGCATGACGCGGCTGGGGGAACTCATGCGCCGCCTGGAAAAAGAAGGGGCCGCAGGCACATTGACGGATGCCTCCCGGATTTGCGAAGATGCCCGGCAGGAATACCGGGCGGTGAAACAATTTCTCGCGACCCAGCCCGGCCTGGCGGCGATTGTTGCCGTCGCTTAACATGAAAAAAATTCTCATCATCGAAGACGACAAGGTGCTTGGCAACGTCTGCTACAACCATCTGATGTCCGAGGGTTATCATGTCAAAACCGCCGGTGACGGCGAGACCGGCCTGACCACGTTGCGCGCATTCAAACCCGACCTGGTCCTGCTCGATTTGATACTGCCCCACATGTCCGGCATGGATGTCATCAAGCACATCCGCTCCGAGGTTGAATTCTCCAAAATTCCCGTCGTGGTTTTTTCCAATGCCTACCAGACCGACGTCGTCCAGGAGGCGTGGAAAGCCGGCGCGACCAAATGTGTTTCCAAGGCAAATTGTTCCCCACGTGAGTTGATTGAAGTCGTCAATCGCACCATCCACGACAGCATCCGCGATCGCAACGCCGTGGCGCCGCTGGGCCGTCCGGTCGCTCCGCCGGTGGTCACTTCCGCCGCCGCTTCTGCCCCGTTACGCGCGGCAGACGATTCCACATTTCAGAGCGACCTGCGGGAGACGTTCATCGCCAGCCTGCCCGCCACCCTTGCTTCATTGCGTGCTTCACTCCAGTTAATCATCAAGGCCGATTCCGAAAAGTCACGGCCGGAGGGGATTTTCGAACTGTACCGCCGCGTCCACGCCCTCGATGGCAATGCCGCGGTCGCCGGCCTGGTCACCATCGCGCAGATGGCCGCCGCCCTCGAGGCCTTGCTCAAGGAACTGTACGAGAAGCCCGGCAACATCAATCCCTCCACCGTGCGCACCGTTGCCTCCGCCGTGGATTTCCTCGGGTTTTTGTTTCAACACGGCATCCAGCCCGGCGTCCAGGAAGTTCCCGCAGCCAACATCCTCGTGGTGGATGACGAGGAAATTTCCCGCCGCGCCATCATCTACTCCCTCGAAAAAGCCGGCCTGCAATCCGTCAACGTTGAATCCGCCGAGACCGCCTACCAGTTGCTGACCGACACCCAGTTCGGCCTCGTGTTTCTGGACGTGGACATGCCGGGCATGACCGGTTTTGAACTGTGTGCCAAGCTCCGCGCCCTGCCCGCCCACAAGAAAACCCCCGTCGTCTTCGTCACCGCCTTGAACGATTTCGACAGCCGCACCAGTTCCACCATGGCCGGCGGCAACGACTTCATCGCCAAACCGTTTCTCTTCATCGAACTCACCGTCAAAGCCCTCATCCATGTCCTGCGCGGAAAAGTGGCGCCGGTGAAATAAGCCTGTCAGCCATCCAGCGGACTGCGTACGCCCAGCCCCGGTTTTTGCATCACATGCGTGTAAATCTGCGTGGTCGTCACGTCCTTGTGGCCCAGCAAATCCTGCAATGTGCGGATGTCGTAGCCGTTCTCCAGCAGATGTGTCGCAAACGAATGGCGCAATGTATGGCACGTCGCCGCCTTGGGAATTCCCGCCGCTGCCACTGCAAGTTTCATTGCCCGCTGCAAATTTTTTTCGTGCAAATGATGGCGGAGCATCCGGCCGCTGCGCGGGTCACGCGCCACCGCCGCCGCTGGAAAAACATAATGCCACGCCCACTCCCGCTCGGCGTTGGGATATTTTCTGCCGACGCCCTCCGGCAACGATACCGCTCCGGCCCCTTCCGTCAGCTCCCTTCGCTGCCGCAAATAATTCGTCTCCAAATGCGCCCGCAACTCCGCCAGCAAACTCTCCGGCAACATCGTCACCCGGTCCTTGTCCCCCTTGCCCCCGCGCACCACGATTTGCCGCCGCTCCAGATCCACATCTTTGACGCGTAACCGCAGCAGTTCCATCACCCGCAACCCCGTGCCATACATCAAGCGCAACGGCAACTGATACCCCCGCGCCACTGCCGCCAACACCCGCTGAACTTCCGGCTTGCTCAAAACCACCGGCACCTTGGGCTGCCGCCGAACCCGGTCCACCTCGCCAATTTCACCCAATGGTTGGTGCAGCACCTCCCGATACAGGAACACCAGCGCATTGAGCGCCTGGTTTTGGGTCGCTCCAGCGACCTTTTCCACCGAGGCCAGATGCGATAGAAACTTCCGCACTTCCTCCGCCGCCATCTCTCGCGGATGCCGTTTACCATGAAAGAAAATATATCGTTTGATCCACTGCCAATACGCCTCCTCCGTGCGAAAGGAATAATGCCGGTAACGCATCACCTCACCCACCTGCTCCCGCAGACGCAGTTTGGGATTCGGCACAAAACCCTCCCGGGATGTCCGGTTTGCTTTTTCAATATCCATGCCGAAATACTGCCTAAACACTTCTTGACCAAATGGAAAGTCAGAAATAAAGTCGGAACATGAAAACTGAAATAGGCGACAATATGTCGCCTACTTAAATGTTAGGCGAATGCCGCCATGCGAGAGTTCATCATCGATTTGTCATCCGCCAAGTCCTTTGAGGACTTCGTTGGCGCGTTCAACGAGGGACTTTGCAGGCATGTGGGCGGCGGATGGGAGGGGCGTAGCTGGGATGCATTCCATGACTATTTGTCCTGGCCTGAGGAGCAGAGCTATCGGCTCACGTTTAGAGGTTGGGAGAGCTGCACCGCTCTCGACCCGAAAGAGCGTGACATAATACAGGAGATATTGCATGACAAAGATAGCGATGGTTTTGGGTATCGTTCTATTTTTTGTTGTCGTCTGGGTTATTGGTTGCTCGACAAATCCAGTCAGGGGTTGGACAAGCGTGTGGTCGAGCGGTTGGTATATGCCGGATTCACCCGACGCACAGACATATAAAAAATATCAAGGAGTCATTGATGACTACCGCGCCTTCGTCAAAAAAAACCAGACGGAATATCCAATTTGGTTGCCTGATTTGGTTTCGATTTACGAAGATAAGTCTGGCAGACATGCGGTTCAGATTACCGTCGAGACAGGCCCACGACGATACACCGATTTTTATCTCATGTATGTCAAATCCGATAAGAGGACAAAAGTTATCAAAGGTGCAACTGCGATTCAGTTTCACATGTGAGCGGCCTAACCAGACGCCGGAGCCAACGTGGTTGGGCGCAGCAGTTTGCGTTTGAGCGTTTTGGTTCGCCACGTCACCGTTCCCACGTGGCTCAGCTTTTTTCGTTAGGCCACACTACGCGTATGGAAGAATTTGACGCCATAAAGATTCAGTCACCGCTTGTGCCATTCTCGCTGGTTCTTCACCCGCAGGAGTTCGAGCAGCGTCTTCCGTCTTTTCGTTGCCAGGTTGTTTGCGAGATTCAGCACCCGACAGGCAGGTTTTGTTACGAAGCTTCCAACATTTGGTTTGGCACCGATAGCTTTGACAGATTTCTTTCCGATTTGGGCAGCATGACGCGAGGCTCACAAGCAGAAGCGCGACTCGCAGACTTGAGCGATTACTTCGTTTTCAGTTTGGCCGAGCGGGATGGCAAAACATCGGCATCATTGACGGTGTTTAGACCGTTTCCAGAGAAGGCCGAGGCGAGACTTACTTTTTCAGCCATTGTTGACGTTGGACTTCCGGCGGCTATTTTGGCTCAGTTGAGAGATTATGACAGATGGTGGTTACATCGTGTGGCCTAACCAGTCGCCGGAGCCAACGTGGTTGGGCGCATCAGTTTTGCGCTTGAGCGTTTTGATTCGCCGCGTCACAGTTCCCACGCGGCTCAGCTTTGGTCGTTAGGCGGCTTGCACACGTTATGCTCAAATGGAGTGAGGCAGATTTTACAGAGTTCTTCGGAGTGGCTCCCACCTACCACGCCGACGCATATTCGTATTCGTTCGAGATCAGCCGTGATGGTTTGCGATTGCTAGTCACGATATTTGAGTATGAGCCGACAGTTTGTGTCAGCATTTTTCGAGAGGGATTGCCAGAGCCGCTTTTTACAGTGAGTCGTGAATTTTGCAGGCATGCACACATCACCAGCGGCCAGCATTTTCGCCGCTGTTTTGAGGCTGGTGTTACGAAACATCCGGTTACAGACATGGGCATTCCACCGCTCTTGGATCGCGGCGTTCGGGTTTACATCGGGCCACAGTTTCAGGTAGAGTTGATTGAGCCACGATATGACGCCGCCTAACCAGTCGCCGGAGCCAACGCGGTCTGCGCGTTCAGTTTTGCTGTTGAGCGTTCGGATTCGCCATGTCACAGTTCTCGCGTGGCTCAGCTTTTTACGTTAGGCCACTATGAGTAACCCCGCCGCACAAGCTTGGATTGAGGCGAGCCGTGACCTTGGCATTCGCTACATTCATCCATTCACTTTCGTCGCCAAGGATGGGCAGTCTCTGACCACGACCGGCGGTTTATTATCAGATTTTGGATCGCAGCATGGCACGTTGCTTCGCACTCGATTTGATCCTGATTGGATGGATGACATCGAGGAGGATGACCGCTACTTTTCTTCCGGCTTGAGTCCACACCATTATGAGCCGTATTGCCGCGAGCATTACATCGAAACGCTCAACGATTGGGGCTGGTATGGAGCGGAAGCTCCTCCACCTTGGTTTACCGGGCGCATTTACAAACATGACACCGTGGCCTAACCATGCGCTGCAGCGAACCCGGCGGGGCGTCGCGGTTTGCAATCGTTGCGTCTCGTGCGCCGGGTCGCTGAGCTTGGGTCGTTAGGCCACTTCGCACCACATGAGACGAATCGAAGATTTTATGAATTGGCTCACCGACAAGGATTGGGGATGGGAGCCTCTTCTTTCGTTGCGTCCTCCGAAAAATCAAGACATTGACAACCGCATCGTTCTTAGGCTTGCTCCATTTTTTGGCTGCATACCTATGATTTTCGTTTTTTTGAGTGCTGCTTTTGAGCACATACGTCCTTTTACGATTGGACACATGCTGTTTCTGATTTTGCTAGGATGCGCTGCTCTTTTGTTCGGCTATGTCGGTTTTTTTATATTTTATAAATTCACGTTCGCATATTTTTGGAATCGCCGAGCAAGACGCTTAAGGAGTGCTGAGCATGAACACTGACCAGTGGCCTAACAATTCGCCGGAGCCAACGCCTATTGGCCATCGCAGTTCCGCTATTGCGGTTAATGTCACGCAGGCGTGGCTCAGCTTTTTTCGTTAGGCATCATTACACGCCATGTGGGAAGAGCATCCAGAGTATCAGAAGCAGCAGGCGCGGTTGGTTGGTTGGATCGTCGCGGGCGTGGTCGTGCTTTATTTAGGTTATGCCGCAGTTCACCACGACTGGGATATGTTCCGAGGCGTTTGCCTTGTTTTTGGAGGAGTTATTTTGGTGTTGAGTTTGGTCGTTGGTATGGTTTGGTTGCTTGTCAGAATCTTGACGAGAAGACACGCGAATGCCACAAAGAGTAAGGATGACCATGCTGCCTAACCAGATTAGATGAGAAGCCGTCAGCCTGACCACGCACTACAGCGAACCCGGCGTGAATGTCGCGGTTGCAGTCCGGGTGTCCCGCGCCGGGTCGTTGAGCTTGGGTCGTCAGGCGTTATAAACTTTATGCGAATCCATCACCTTGCAATCTTTTGGCCATTAATCGTCGTGTGCGGTTGCGCTTCGCAACCACAGAAATCCGGCGGCACGACGGCAAAGGAGCTTCAGACGGAACAGGTGACGGGCATCGGCGGTGTGTTTTTCAAAGCAAAAGACCCCAAAGGGATGGCCGCGTGGTACCGGAAGAATCTCGGCATTCAATCCAGGGGTGGCTACGCCGACTTCACCTGGCGCGACAAGGATCATCCCGAGGAGGTCGGCCACACCGCCTGGGCGATTTTTCCCACCAACACAACGTACTTCGGCCCGGGGTCGTCCGCTTTGATGATCAACTACCGGGTGGCGAATCTGGAGCGGATGCTCGAACAGCTTCGCCGGAGCGGCGTGAAAATCGAGAAGGTCGAGGATTTCGATTACGGGCGCTTCGCCTGGCTTGAGGACCCGGAAGGCAATCGCCTCGAGCTATGGGAACCCAAGGCAAAATGATAAGTGCATTGAAGCTGGAAAAGGGAAGCCAGAGATGGCAGAACGCCTCAAAAAGAACGGCAGGCGGGCTGGTTGGCATTGACAGCACTTGGAGTTATCAAGCTGGCCGCTGTTTTTTAGGACGCAATTAATTTGCCAGATATGACCCTGCTGTTTAGTTTCGATTCCAAGGTTCGACCAGACAAGCAACCACAATTACAACCCTCAATGAACACGCGAACTTTTCTTACGCTGCTCGCAGTGCTGACCTTGGTGGCTACACCGGCATCCTTTGCCGCCGACACACCGGCATCGAACGAGCAGCGCGTGCGGGATTACGTGGCGGCCTGCAACAAACGCGAAGTGGACACCATGTTGAGCATGGTTGCCGACGACATCCAATGGCTCACCGTGACCGGCGACAAGATCACTGTCGAAACCCAGGGCAAACCGCAACTGCGCGCGAGCATGGAGGCCTACTTCAAGTCCACGCCGAGCGCGAAGTCAGAGCTGGAGTGGGTGCAGGCGACCGCATCCCGTGTGGCGGCGCTGGAACACGCTTCCTGGCAGGGCAAGTCCGGCCCAAAATCCCAGGCCAGTCTTTCCGTGTATGAGTTTCGCGGTGGATTGATTTCCCGTGTGTATTACTACCCGGTCGAGAAATGAGCGGACCAAACTCGCGTGCGATCACGGCTGCAATGCCTGCACGCTACCAACCCAGTTCATTGATCTGGGTTTAAGCCGCCATTTCGATTGATATTGGCATTACAACTTCCTCAACTCTGTGCTCGTCAGTTGAATCAACGGCTTGATCGTCGCCGCATCGAATTGAAATTTACAACCCGCCGCCGCAAATAATTCCGGCAGCGGACGCGAGCCACCAAGGGAGAGAGCGCTTTTGTAATCATTCAACGCCTTCGCCTTGTTCGCCTTTGAATTGGCCCACACTTGCAGCGCGCCGAGCTGGGCAATGCCGTATTCCACATAGTAAAACGGGTGCAGAAAAATGTGGAGCTGCCGGTGCCACGAATGCGCCCGCGCTTCCTCAAAACCGGACCAGTCAACGTCGCCGCCGAAGCGGTCCATCAATTGCAGATAGGCCGCCTTGCGCTCGGCACGCGTGTGGCCGGCGTGCGTGTAGATCCAATGCTGGAACGCGTCCACCACCGCCATCCACGGGAAAAATCCGATGATGCCTTCGAGATGCGTCTTGCGCGCGCGGTTTGCTTCCGGCGTTGAATAAAATTCTTCCAGAAATTCGCTGCCAAGCAGTTCCATCGCCATCGAGGCGACTTCGCAAAATTCGATCGGCGCGCCGCGATACGCATACAAATCCTCGTTGCGTGTCGCCTGCGCGTGAAACGCATGGCCGGCCTCGTGCAGCAGCGTGTCCACGTCGCGCTGCAAGCCGACGGCGTTCATGAAGATGAACGGCACGCGCGCCTCGTTGAGCGTGGATTGATAACCGCCCGGGGCCTTGCCCTTGCGATTGTCGAGATCGAGCAGCTTCAAATCCTGCATCTGCTGAAAACCCGCCGCGAGTTCAGGATCGAGCTGGTTAAAAATCTTTTGCGAGCGCGAAACCATTTCGCCGACTTCGGCAAATGGTTTCAATGCAGCGCGGTTCTGCGGATCAACAGCCAGGTCCCAGGGACGCAATTTCTCCAGCTTCAACTGGCGCTTGCGTTCGTTCTGGATTTCGCGGACGGCGGGAACGATCACGTTGGCCACCGCGTCATGAAACTGAACACAATCTTCCGGCGTATAATCGAAGCGCCCCTTTTGGCGAAACGCGTAATCGCGGTAATTGTCGAAGCCGGCGTTCTTCGCAATCTGTGCGCGCAGTTTGATCAGAGCTTCAAAAGTTTCTTCACACTTGTCCACGTCCTGCAATCGGCGTTTCGCGACCAGTTCCCACGCTTCCTGACGCAACGCCCGATCCGGGTCTTCGAGATAACGCCCCATCTGCACAAGCGTTTTTTCCTCACCACGAAACGTCACCGTCTGCGCGCCGATTAGTTTTTGATATTGCTGGGAGAGTTTTGCCTCCTCGGTTTCCAGCGCGACGTTTTCCAGACGGAACAACTCAACGTGGTTTTTCACGTCGCGATTGAAAACTTCGTAACGCGCCTTGGGCAACTGGTTAAACTGCGGATGAGCGACGTAAATCTTTTCCAATGCAAACTGGCGCGGCTTGAGTTGCGGCTCGACGTGTTCGACGAAATACAGATAAGCCTTCTCCGCCTCCGGATGATCTGTGTGGCATGTCATGGCGATGTAACGCCGTGACGCTTCCTCGTCAATCGCGGCATTCAGTTCACTCCAATCGAGCAGCCACTGCTCCAGTTCGGAAGCGGATTTGGCAATTGCAGCGTTCGCTTCCAGACGATCAAACAGCGGTGCGATTTGCGCCCACTCACCGAGGTTGATCTCTTTCGGCACGAACGTGCGCGGTTTGTGTGCGGCCAGATTTTTGAAGGGCAACAAATTCATGGCCTAAGAATAGAGAAAATCGGCCTAAAGAAAAATGTTTTGTCAGGCGATGAAGCTCCAGAGGGCTGGAGCACTCCAAGACGTTGCGCGTGGTTCCTGCGTCGGGTTGGACACGGAGCGTCTCGGACTGCGGTAGCCCTCTGCCGCTTTCCCCACGTCATGACCGATTGTGCCAACGCTAAACGAAGCGCCCTACTCTTTCGTCAGCACTTTTTCCAATAACGAGTTCAACCGCGTCAACATCGCTCGCGGATCTTCCAGCACGCCGGCGGCGACACGGGCATTGTCGAGGATTTGCTCGGCGACGCTGGCCGCAAGTGCATTGTCCTTCTGCCGCATGGCATCCAGGCGGGACATCATTGGGTGTGCCGGATTGATCTCAAAATCGTGCTTGGAGGCGGGCAGCTCCGGGCCGTCCTGCTTCATGGCCTTCATCATGCGCCGCATGCTGGCGGTCATGTATTTGTCCGAATCCACCACCACCGCCGGGCTTTCCACGAGGCGTTGCGAGGCGCGCACTTCACCGACCTTGTCGCCGAGCGTTTCCTTGAGCCATTTGGCGAGTTCCTTGGCGGCGTCTTCGGAAAGCGCACCGTCCTTCTTCGTCTCGCTGAGATTCAAGTCCGCCTTTTCCGCGAGCTTCAGCGGCATGCCATCAAACGAATGGAGATGCTCCATCACGAACTCATCCCAGGCATCGAAGAGGAATAGCACTTCAAATTTCCGTTCCTTGAAAACTTCAAAATATGGGCTGGCTTCCGCCGCCGCGCGATTCGGCGCGAGCAGGCAATAAATCTCCTTCTGCTCGGACGACATGCGTTTCACATAATCTGCCAGCGACGTGAGCTTGCCCTTGTCGAGCGTGGAGGATTCGAAGCGCAGCAGCTTGCCGAGCGCCTCTTTGTGCGTGAAATCGGTGACGATGCCTTCCTTGAGAAAGCGTTGATACTCGTTGTAAAACTTTTCGTAGGCTTCGGACTCTTTCTCGGATTGTTCGTCGAGGAATTTCAAGAACCGGCTCGTCAGCACCTTGTTCAATTTCTGCATGAGCGACGTGTCCTGCATCGTTTCCCGTGAAATGTTGAGCGGCAGATCTTCGCTGTCCACTACACCCTTGAGGAAACGCAGCCATTCGGGGAAAAGTCCTTTCGCCTTGGCCTGAATCAACACTTTGCGGCAATACAGGTTCACCTCGGAATCAATCCTGCCCATGCCGAGCGTTTCAAAATTCCGTCCCGGCACAAATAATAGCGCCTGAATCGCCAGCGGTGCATCGGCCGAAAAATGCAATCGAAACAGCGGCTTGTCGTGATCGTGGCCAACGAAAGTGTAGAACTCGTTGTATTCCTCCTCCTTGATCTCGCTCTTGTTCCGCGCCCAGATGGCTTGCACGGTGTTGAGCCGCTTGGTGTTCAGGTCAATCGGGAACGGCACGAAGCTGGAATAACGTTCGATGATCCGCTCAACGGTGGCTTCCTTCGCAAAATCCTTGGCGTCATCTTTAAGCTCCAGCGTGATTTTCGTGCCGCGCGGCAGATCGGCGGCGGGCGCGAGTTCATAACCGCCCATGCCTTCACTGATCCATTGCCATCCCTGCTCTTCCGGCGCGAACGAACGACTCAGCACCGTGACCTTTTTCGCCACCATGAACGCCGAATAAAAACCCACGCCAAACTGGCCGATCAAGCCGACGTCCGGCTTCTTCTCCTCGGCAAGCTGTTTGAGAAACGCCTTCGTGCCGGAATGTGCGATGGTGCCGAGATTTTCGACGAGTTCTCCATGCGTCATGCCGAGGCCGGTGTCGGTGATGGTGATCGTGCCGGCCTTGTCGTCCGTGATGACCGTAATGCCCGGCGCAATCTCCGACTGGTAGATGGGCTTGCCGGAAGATTGATTGAAGCGAAGTTTTTCGCAGGCATCAGCAGCGTTGGAAATCAATTCGCGCACGAAGATTTCTTTGTCGGTGTAAAGGGAATGGATGACGATGTTCAGCAACTGCTGAATCTCCGCCTGAAAATGATGTGTCTCGGTTTTACTCATAGGGGCTGTTTACTTAATGGACGATATGGCCGTCGTCAAGTGGACATGAAGAATTTTAAAAATTAAACCTTGGTTTTTATTCCGCAGGCGCGGGCAATGCACCAACCGCGCACGGCTTCAAACAGTGTAAAGATTCCAATGCCGACAAATGCAAGACCAAGCCATAAAATAAAACAGGCGGTCAAGCCACCAGCAATAAGAAGCGCAGCAGCAATGCCGCCACGCACAAGTCGTCCGTGCGAATCAATGTTGGGCTGGAAGAAACGGCTCATGTAAAAATGCTAGCACACCGCTTTAGGAAAGCCAGCAGTTGCCGGAGAAGGTCGGTGACTTCATATTGAAAGGAACTGATGGAAACATTGCATCAAAACTTCCTGTTCGACCAAAACTTCCTCTGGGCTTCGTGTATCTGGGGCGCGATCGCCAGCGGCTACTGTGTCTACGGCTGGAAACAAAAATCATTGATCCCGTTTCTCGGAGGACTGGTCATGACCGTCATGTCATTCATCGGCCCAAGCGCGCTCGTGATGTCATTGGTCTGCCTCGCGGCGGTGTTCGCGGTCTGGTGGCTGATGAAACAAGGCTATTGACCATCCGCAAAATGAGAGCTTTCACCGCTAGGACGGAATTGTCTCCGGCTTAAGATCTGCCATTCCGCTTTAGAACGACCAGTTCACAATGGGAAAGCCGGTGGCGAGCTTGTCCGGGAATTCATTGAACCAACCGTTGTTGATCGCGATGTTGGCGAGTCCGATCTGCACGCCTTGAAGGTTTTGAGAATAGTTCACCAGTCCCAGTTGAAGACCCTTCATTTTACCGGCGTAGTTAAAAATCCAGCCGGATTGAAAGCCGGTGAAGTCGCCTCTTGCGACATTGACCAGGCCATATTCCCAGCCGGTAAAACTGGTCTGGTTGACGTTGACCCAAGCCCACGAGACGCCAGTGTAAGTCTCGGAATAATTGACCAAGCCCCAACTGAAACCAGCGCTATCGCCCGTGCTGCCATTGACGATGCCCACGGCGATGCCTTGCTGCGGATTTTGACCCCAGATGCTCAACGAGAGACCGTTGATCTGAGCGGTCTTCGGATAAATGGCGATGTCCGGCGTGAGTGAGGCCTGAAAGCAGTGTGATTCTTCAGCGCGTAAACTGGCGGCGCTGATGACGAGGGTGGTGATGACGAATATTTTTTTCATGATTTGTGGAAAATTTTTTAAGCTATCCAAGACTGGCTCGCACATTTCCATTTTAAAAACCGGGAGCCGGGTTGCCCGGCTCCCGGTTTAAGATTCGCCATTCCACTTTAGAACGACCAGTTCACCAGCGGGAAGCCCGTCGCCAGCTTGTCCGGGAATTCGTTGAACCATCCGTTGTTGATCGCGATATTGGCCAGCCCGATCTGCACGCCGTGAAGATCTTCCGCATAGTTCACCAAGCCGAACTGGAGGCCGTGAGATTCCTTCGCCACGTTGACCCAGCAGGCTTGGAAGCCGGTGAACTTTCCCTGCGCGACGCTGACGATACCAGCCTGCCAGCCGGTGAAGCTGGTTTTGTTGATATTCACCCAGGCCCACGAAACGCCGGCGTAGGTTTCGGAATAATTGACCACGCCCCAGGTGAAGCCGCCGCTTTCGCCACTGCTGCCGTTGACTATGCCCAACGCCACGCCGTGCTGCGGGTTTTCACCCCAGATGTTCAACGAGAGTCCGCTGATCTCGGCGGTCTTCGGATAAATGGCGATGTCCGGCGTAAGCGATGCCTGAAAGAAGTGTGATTCTTCTTCGGCGCGCAGAGCGGCGGCGCTGATGACGAGAGCAGTAATGACGAATATTTTTTTCATAATTTGTTTTCGGATTTTACCCGGCTTCCATCATTTAACAATGGGATGAACACCTTATATTTCCAGCGCCAGTCGTTCAAGCGGTAAATCGCCGCGCAAGGCTTGACGTGGCGACGCGCCTGCTTAATATCCTCAAAGCGATGAAAAGCAACGCCACCACCGTTGAAGAGTATTTGCAAGAGCTGCCGGCCGACCGGCGAACCGCCATCAGTGCCGTGCGCAAAGTCATCCTGGCCAATCTGCCTAAAGGTTATGTGGAATGCATGGGTTATGGCATGATCGGTTACGTGGTTCCGCACAGTCTTTTTCCCGCCGGTTATCATTGCGATCCCAAACTGCCGCTGCCGTTCGCCAATCTCGGCTCGCAAAAAAACCACATGTCCCTCCACGTGATGACAATTTATGGCGATCCGGCCACGGAGAAATGGTTCCGCAAGGCCTGGCAGGCCACCGGAAAGAAACTCGACATGGGCAAGTGCTGTGTGCGATTCAAAAAACTGGAAGACGTAGCGTTGGATGTGATTGGTCAGGTCATCGCTCGCGTATCGGTGAAAGATTACATCGCCCGCGTCGAGAAGATTATGGGCGCGACCACAAAGCAAGGCGGAAAGTCAAAGCCAAAAAAATCCCATCTCCATAAAAAGGAACCATGAAAAGAATCATTCTGACCGGAATTCTCGGCGCGGTCATAACGTTTGCCTGGAGCGCCGTCGTGCACATGAACCCGCTCACCGGCATGATGGGCTTGAGCATGTTGAACGAAAAGGAGGATGTCGTGATGGCGGCGGTGAGAGACCAGGTCCCGCAGCCGGGGTTATACTACTTTCCCGGCATAGACATGTCGAAATCTATCACGCCGGAACAGGAGGCCGCCTGGACGGCGAAATATAAAATAGGCCCGTCAGGGCTGCTGCTCGTCCAACCCAAGGGCGACAATCCGATGCCGCCGAGCATGTTGATTATCGAATTTGTTTCCACCCTCGGCTGTGCATTGATCGCGGCATTCATCCTCACTTCGACGGTCGGCTCCTTCGTCCGCCGTGTGGCGATCGTGATGATGCTTGGCTTGTTTTCGTGGCTGGCCATCAGCGTTTCGCAATGGAACTGGTATGCGTTTCCGTTTGCGTTTGTGACGTTGGACGCCATTGACCAAGTATTCGGATGGCTGCTGGCGGGACTGGTGATGGCGAAACTGATCAAACCCGCCCGGCTGCCTGACCCCGCAGCCGCTTGACCCAAGACCCGAGATGATGGCGAAGCCATTATCGGTTCTGGATGAGCGTGTCACCTGACGGCCAAAGCGGATGATGAATGGCCGATGATAATTTTTATTGGGTGGGCAATAGTCACAAAACGTTCTTATACGAAAGGAGTCTACTATGCATGTCATACGCAATGGCTTTACGCTCGGTCTCGGTTTTCTGTTGATGACGCAGCTCGCCCTGCTGGGCCAGGCCGACTTGGAAATCCAAGCCCAATATGGCCCCGTATCCCCGCCTTTCGGGAATGTGACCATCACAGTTTCCAATCGCGGTCCGGCGGTGCTGGCCAATGCGACCGTCGGTTTTGTTCCCGCAACGGTTACTCCGGCAGCAGTCTTTGGCAATCCCGGTCCCGTGCCAACCGGCTCAAGCCCGCCGGGCGGCACCGCAACGGTGACTTTTTTGATCAATTTATCGTCGCCCGGATACGCCGCCGTTGAAGTGCTGACGGCAAGCCCGCCGGATACGGATTCTGTGCCGGGAAATCAGAATCCATTTGAAGATGATTTTGCTCAAATCTGGCTGGGCGCATCGCCTCCGCCGTCGGCCAACCTCCAAGTTTATCAGACGGTCAACCCCACCAATGTGGCGGTCGGCGGACAGGCGGTATTCACGGTGCAGCTTGCCAATCTATCGTTCTTGTCCGTATCAAATATTAGCGTGCAGGTCAACTGGCCGCCAAGTCTGGGGCTGGTGACTGCCACCGCCACCGCCGGCTTTTATAATATCAGCTCCGGCGTTTGGACGGTGGACAGCCTCAGTGTTTCGCAGACGGTTGTCCTGACATTGGTCGGCACCGTAACCACTGCTGGTTCCTATACTAATACCGCAACACTGACGGCCTGTTCACCCTCGGATATAATCACAGCAAATAATTACAGCCAGGTCACAGTCACCGGCACGAACGCCGACGCGGCGGATTTGGAATTGATGGCCAAAGCCGATGTGTTGTCGCCGGTGATCAACTCCACGGTGACAATCCAAGTGACCGTGACAAATCGCGGACCATCAGCCGCCAGCGGTATCATTGTATCGAATTCGCTTCCGCCGGGATTGACATTCGTGTCCGGCTCGGCGGTGCCATCGGTGGGCGGTTATTCGGAGGGTTCCCGGTTGTGGAGCGTCGGCAGTCTGGCGGCGAATGGCTCGGCCTTGCTGACATTCGACGCGTTGGCGGCCACTTCAGGAATCTGGACCAACCGGCTGGAAGTCACGACGGGCAACCCGGCGGATCCTGATTCACCGCATGGCAACGGCGTGGTGGGCGAGGATGATCTAGCGGAACTGGTCTTCACCATTACGCCGGTGCTGGCTTTCGCCACCACCCCGTCCTCCGGACAACTGACGCTCTCTTGGGACGTGACGGCGGGAAATTTCCAGGTGCTCTCAACCACCAGCCTGACTCCACCGGTGAATTGGCAGCCTTATTCGGTGCCAGTTTACACTGTCGGCAATCTGCGCAAAGCCTACATCCCCACCACGAGTCCGCCGCCGATCCGTTTTTTTAAACTGGGAACGACGCCCTATGTGCTGCCGCCGCCGGTTGTTCAAGTGTCGCAACATGACGATTTTGTCACGCTCGATTGGGAAGCGGTGCCGGGTGCCGTGACTTACAATGTGCGCGTGTATGATCAGCCGCCGGTGCCGGGTGTGACGCTTCCCGTCTATTCCCTGCTCAACGTCCCGATCAACAATGTGAACGTCACCAGCCTCCCTTCGGGACAAACCTTCTATTTCACCGTCTCGTCCGTCAATGCCGCCGGCGAAGGAAATGAATCCGTCGCCGTCAGCGGACGCACCGGGCCATTCTCATTCATTTATGGACAAGTTTACGCCGAAGTTGTGCGCGGGAATCAGACAGTGATGGTGAACCTGCAAGGCATCTCGGTGTTCGCCTCGAATACTGTTTCCGGCGTAGTCGCTCCAGTGACGATTTCCGGCATGGATGGCGTCTATGATCTCGCGGATGTCGGCGCGGGCACTTGGAAAATCGGCTGGAGCGGCCCCGGCATTGTATCGGACTTCACAGCCACGAACCTCGTGCTGACCAACGACAGCATTCTGCTGCCGATAAAAGTGGCGCTCGCCACCAACACGAGCCTGGATGCCGTGGTGGCGCGGGTGCGGTTTGCCGATGGCACCGTGCCGGTTCTCTTTGAGCCGTTCTGGGATGTGAACGTGCGGCCACAAATCTCCCTGCTTAATTCCTCGAACATGGTCGTGGCCACCGGCAAAGTAGCTGATGACGGCTCCGTGGTGCTACTGCCGCCCGTCCAGAAAACCGGCGTGAATTACACCCTGCACACCACGGTGGAAGCGGCGTCCGTGGACGTGCCGTTCACCGGCGTGCCGACGACCGTGGTGGACGTGGTGATTCCCAACCGTCCACCAAGCATCACCGACGCCTTCGCCGCACAGAATGGCAGGCCCTTGCTGCGGGCGGCTCCCGGTTCCGCCGTGCAATTAGGCGCAACCACGACCGACCCCGATGGCGACGCTCTGGCCTTTGAGTGGCGCGTCAACACCAGCCTCACCACCCCCGCACCGGCGAACAGCGCGACGCCGAACTGGACGGTGCCGGCCGACAATGGCACTTATTACGCCTACGTCATGGCCCGCGATGGTAAGGGTGGTTATGCCTTCTCTCGCGTTGACTTGATTGCCGGCGGTGATATCGGCTTCAGTGGCACGGTCAAAACCGATGATCCATTCAACCCGGTTCTGCTCGTCGGCGCAACGGTCAGTGTCAATGCCGTGACCACCAATACGACGGTGGGCGGATTTGACGTCCGCGTTCCGCTGGCGACGAATTATTTGCTCCAAGCCTCCTACCCGGGATTTGTGCCCGTCACTTTGCAGTTCAACGATCAGGCAAGTTATCTGGATATCCGTTTGAAACAACTTTCCACCAACCGCATCAATATCGTTTCCGGCCAGGCAACGAATGTGATGACCACGTCCGGCATCATCCTGGAAATTCCGCCCGACAGCGTGGTGCGCACGAATGGCAACCTCTATACCGGCTTGGTGGATATCTACACCAGCGTGATTGATCCTTGCGACCCGACGACTTATTTTCCGACGCCGCGCGTGATTGACGATCCGGATTTGGGCCACGGCTACATGCAAAGTTACGCGGCCGGTTATGCGATCATGAAGCTGCCATTCAACGGCGAACCGGTGGAAATCTCGCCCCTGACGCCCGGGCGGATCCGTATGCCCGTCGGTCCTAATTGCGCCAGCAACGGCGTGCCACCGACCTTGCGGCACGGCCGGTTCACGACCAACATCGTCGGCTCCGTCACCATTGCCACCAATTATTACAACGGCACGAACTATTACTTCTCATATTACACCCAGGGTGGCTTGTTCAACGACTACCAGTTCCGTCCGCTCGCCAAGGTGAAGATCGTCGTGGATCGCACCATTAACCTGCCGTTCGTCGCGCGCGTCAGCCACACACTCGGCCAGCCGGAATATCGCACGGTGTTTGACGACGCAACTTCGGGCGTGTTTGACGTGCATGAGGGCGAATCGGTTCTGGTGGACATCCTGGGCTTGAAAGAAGCGCCGGGCGACTATTACCACAACGTCAGCCCCGGCCAGCCGGCCACACCCGACTCCCAAAAAACGGTCATCGCCGGGAGTTATTTTGTCGCCGCTGCCGGCACCAATATCGTCCGCATGACCCTCACGAACTGGGCTCCTGAAATTGATTTAAACGAAATCTCGCGTCCGCAACATTTCCTGGCCCAAGGCTATCGCAACAGTTTCGACACGAACCTTGCCAATCTTGGCCGGGACGCCTTCATCACTCTGGCGAACAATTATTACAAGGTCATCAACGCACCGGCTAATTTTGCTCAATGGAAACAATTACACGGATTCTACAGCTCGAACAATGTGCTCACCGCCGGAGCCCAATATTACAACGTCATTGACCTCGGCTTCGCCCGCAGCATGGCCATGACTGTGCGGCTCGGCCCGGATGGCCAGACCAATGTCGCCTACTACGTCACGAACTATCGCACGGTCGAGGATGCCATTGCGGAAAAGGATTCCATCGCGACCGTGGCGATGGATTACGCCGCGTTGACCAATGGCGAGAGCCGTTATACCAAGTTCTACGCTTTCGGACCGGGAGCGAACGGCGTGCTATTGCCCGTCGCCAATCTCGATAACGTCAACAATGGTGACAAGCCGCTGCCCAACCTTTGCATCGTCTGTCATGGTGGAAAGTTTGTTAAAAACGAAGGGGGCAAAAACAATCCGCCCGGCGGCGATCTCGAAGCCACATTTCTGCCGTTTGATCTGGAAGCTTACACGTTTTCCAAGGCGCGCGGAATCCAGCACGATGAATTCGCCAAACTGAATCTGGGCGTGCTCTACACCAAGCCAACGCCGGCCATCAGCAACTTGGTTGTTGGCTGGTATGGCGGCGTGCCGGGCGGCACGCGCACCAATTTCAATCCGAACTTCGTGCCGCCGGAGTGGAGCGCCAACACCACCCTTTACCGCGATGCCTTCAAAACTTCCTGCCGTGGCTGTCATATCAGCCGCCGGCCGCAAGGCACTTATTTCAACAGCCTGGCCAGTTTCATGAAAAAAGTGGAGGCGAGTGAAACCGTGGTTGAAAATTTCACCATGCCCAATTCGCAGCGGACCTTCGGCATCTTCTGGGGCAGCCACACGGCGCATGTCCTCAACACCAACACCGGGCCGGACCAAGTCCAAACCTACCGCACCGCCACGGGACCATGAACATCAGTTATTTCTAAAATAAACCCCGGAAGCCAACTTCAGCTTCCGGGGTTTGAATTTTGTAGTGTGCGACCTGTATAGTCGCATCCGGCACCACCACCCCCAGTTTGCCCAGCTATCTTTCGTCCTGTCGCAACTTCGATTCATATTTTGAAAGGAAGAAGGTTTTACATTGCAGTAGCTTCATGCTTGTGGCATTCAAGCTGGCAAATAGGAGTTAAACCGTTAAAAAAATCACACGAATAAAAGTTATGCAAAGTTACCGAATCATAATTGCCGTCATTGGATTATTCATTTCCGTTTTTTCGCCGTCTTCCATGAAGGCGTCCGGCACAAACCTGGATGTCAAGATTGAGATTCCTTATAAAAAATTCGTCCTCACAAATGGCCTGACGCTCATCGTGCATGAGGATCACAAGGCTCCCATTGTCGCGGTCAATCTCTGGTATCATGTCGGCTCGAAAAACGAACTGCCGGGCAAGACCGGTTTCGCCCACCTGTTCGAGCATCTCCTCTTCACTGGCAGCGAACACTTCAAAGGTAACGGTGATCAAAGCGCATTTTTTGGGGCCATGGAGCGCATTGGCGCCACGGATCTGAACGGCACGACCAGCAATGACCGCACGGATTTCTTCGAGAACGTGCCGACGAACGCGTTGGATGTCGCCTTGTGGATTGAATCCGACCGCATGGGCCACCTGCTCGGATCAATTGACCAGACCCGGCTGGACGCTCAGCGCGGGGTGGTTCAGAACGAGAAGCGTCAGGGCGAAAACCAACCCTACGGCGTGACCGAAGAATTAATTGTCAAAGGCACTGCGCCGGTGGGTCATCCGTATTCCTGGACGGTGATCGGTTCCATGGAAGATCTCAATGCCGCCTCGCTGAACGATGTGAAAACGTGGTTCACAAATTATTATGGCGCGGCAAACACGGTGCTTGTCCTGGCCGGCGACATTGATGCGGAGACCGCGCTTAAAAAAGTTGAACATTACTTCGGCGACATTCCCGCCGGACCGCCCGTCGCCAGGTATAAATCCTGGGTGCCAAAAATTTCCGGCACCCGCCGTGAGGTCGTCTCTGATCGCGTGCCGCTGGCGCGGCTTTACAAAATCTGGAATATTCCAGGTTACGGTGAGGCCGACAACACCTACTTGAACCTCGCAAGCGACGTCCTGGCTTCGGGAAAATCATCACGGCTTTTCAAACGGCTGGTGTATGACGAGCAAATTGCCACGGACGTTTCTGCTTATGTCGATCCAAATGAAATCAGCGGCCAGTTTACCATCGTTGCTACCGCCCGGCCCGGAGCAGATTTGGCGCAGATCGAGAAGGCGGTTGACGAGGAAGTGGCGCGTTTTCTGGCGACCGGCCCGACAGCAGCGGAACTGGAACGGGCCAAGACGGGAGAAGTTGCCGCTTTCGTGCGTGGCGTTGAACGCATAGGTGGTTTTGGCGGAAAATCCGACGTGCTGGCGCAGAATGAAACGTTTCGCGGCGATCCCGGTTTTTACCAGACACCGCTAAAATACACACGCGAAGCCACCACCAGCGAGGTGCAAAACGCGGCCAAACAATGGCTGACGGATGATGTGTATATTCTGGAAGTCCATCCTTACGCTGGCTATGAAACCATGGAAAGCACGGTGGACCGCTCGAAGCTGCCGACACCGGTTGCGGACCCCGAAGTCACTTTCCCCAAATTTCAGCGGGCCACTTTGTCGAATGGTTTGAAGATCATCCTGGCAGAACGTCATTCCCTTCCGCTCGTCGAATTATCTCTCAAGGTGGATGCCGGATATGCCGCCGACCCGCTTGGCCTTCCCGGCACGGCAAAACTAATGCTACAGATGTTGGACGAGGGCACCACCCGGCGGAACTCAATCCAGATCAGCGACGAACTGACGGCGCTCGGCGCCAATTTCAACGCCAACTCCGGCCTCGATGTGGCAACGATCAGCCTGTCCTCCCTCACTTCCACGTTGGACGAAGCGCTTGATATTTTTGCCGACATCATCATGAATCCCGCCTTCCCGGAAGCCGACTTCCTGCGGCTCCAAAAACAGCTTCTCGCCGGCATTCAACAGGAAAAGAACGAGCCGTTTGGGATCGCCTTGCGCGTGTTCCCAAAACTTCTCTATGGCGGTGACCATGCCTATGGCAATCCTTTGCGTGGCTCCGGCACGGAAGCCTCGGTCGCCAAATTAACGCCGGCCGATCTCCGGAAATTCCATGAGACGTGGTTCAAACCGAACAACGCCACGCTCATCATCGTCGGCGACACCACGCTGGCGGAAATCATGCCCAAGCTGGAAAAACTTTTTGCCGGTTGGAAGGCCGGCGAAGTGCCGGCCATAAATCTGGCCAATGTTGCCCAACCGAAAAAATCTTCCCTGTATTTGATTGACCGGCCCGGCGCCCTTCAATCCGTGATCCTCGCGGGCCAGCCCGGTCTACCGAAATCCGACCCGGACGACATCGCAGTTCAAACCTTCAACACGGTTCTCGGCGGAGCCTTCACCTCGCGCGTGAACCTGAACTTGCGCGAGAACAAGCATTGGAGTTACGGCGTCAACACCGTGCCTATAGCGGCGCGCGGCCAGGGACCGTTCATAGTGTTTGCGCCGGTGCAAACCGACAAGACCAAGGAATCCGTCATCGAACTGGACAAAGAATTGCGGGCCATTCTCGGCGACAGACCGGCCAGCGCGGACGAATTGACCAAGGCGCAGCAGAACCGGACACTCAGCCTGCCAGGCCGGTGGGAAACCTTGGGCGCGGTTAGCGGTTCACTCGGCGATATTGTCGCCTTTAATCTGCCGGATAATTATTTCGACACTTATCCCGGAAAAGTCCGCGCCCTGACGGTGAACGACCTGGCCCAAGCCGGCAAAAAACTGGTTCATCCTGATCAATTGGTCTGGGTGGTTGTCGGGGATCGCTCCAAAATTGAAGCCCCGCTTCGTGAACTGGGCTGGGGCGAAATCCAGTTCCTCGATGCCGATGGCAATCCGCCTAAATTACCCCTACCCCATGGCTCTCCAGAATAACGTTAAGACAAAACCCGGAAGTCAGTTGCCTGGCTTCCGGGTTTGAATTTCAAGGTAGGGCGGCGTTGCTGCGCCGCCCAAAATCGGCTGATCGGCGGGTCAGCCCTGCCTTATTTGCTTTTCTTCAATGCCGTCAAACCGGCATACACGGCATTCTTGCCGAGCAACTGTTCGATGCGCAGGAGCTGGTTGTATTTCGCAGTGCGGTCAGTGCGGCTCAAGGATCCGGTCTTGATCTGGCCGCAGTTTGTCGCCACGGCGATGTCGGCAATGGTCGCGTCTTCAGTTTCGCCGGAGCGATGCGAGAGGACGGCGGTGTAGCCGCTGTTCTGCGCGAGCGAAACGGCGTCGAGTGTTTCGGTGAGCGAACCGATCTGGTTCACCTTCACGAGGATTGAATTCGCCGTGCCGGTATCAATGCCCTTTTGCAGGAACTTCACGTTGGTCACGAAGAGATCGTCGCCGACGAGCTGGACTTTGTTGCCGAGCTTGTCGGTCAATTTTTTCCACGTCACCCAGTCACCTTCCGCACAACCGTCTTCGATGGAGACAATCGGATATTTGCTGCAAAGTTCGGCATAGAAATCAACCATCTCGTCGCCGGTCAATTTACGACCATGGCTTTTCTTAAAAGTGTAAGTGCCGTTCCCCGTATAGAACTCTGACGCCGCCACGTCGAGCGCGAGATAAATCTGTTTGCCCGCTTTGTAGCCGGCATCTTTCACAGCTTGCAGGATCGCTTCAATCGCGGCTTCAGTGCTTTCGAGTTTCGGGGCGAAACCGCCTTCGTCACCGACGGCGGTGCTCAGGCCTTTTTTCTTCAACACGCTTTTGAGCGCATGGAAAACTTCCGTGATCGCCTGCAAGCCTTCACTGAACGTATTAAAGCCGTGCGGCTGGATCATGAATTCCTGGAAATCAATCGGCGCATCGGAATGCGCGCCGCCGTTGATGACGTTCGCCATCGGGACGGGCAGCACTTTCGCGTTGGGTCCGCCGATGTATTTGAACAACGGCTGGTTCAGCGCGGCGGCGGCGGCTTTCGCGGTCGCCAGCGAGACGGCGAGAATGGCGTTTGCGCCGAGCTTGGATTTGGTTTCCGTGCCGTCAATCTTGAGCATTGTGGCATCCACGGTGAGCTGGTCGCACGCGTCGAGACCGATGAGCTTGGGCGCAATGAGCGTGCCGACATTTTTGACGGCTTTCTGCACGCCTTTGCCAAGGTAGCGGCTCTTGTCGCCGTCGCGGAGTTCAATGGCTTCGTGTTCGCCGGTGCTGGCGCCGGAAGGCACTGCCGCACGACCCATTACGCCGCAATCGAGCGTCACGTCCACTTCCACCGTCGGGTTTCCGCGTGAGTCTAAAATTTCACGCGCCAGGATGCTTTGAATGTTTGTCATAAATAAAGTTGAACGCGCATGATAAAAGCCACACGTAGCGAGTCAAGAAAGCGTTATCCTGGATACGCCTTGTCAACAATGCATGGCCACTCATTTCTCATTGTAATTTGTCCGGCAATGTCATAGCACTATGTCGTTTGCATGACGAATCAGCCGCCAGAAATCAGCGTCACGACACCCGTCAGCCAGGCCTTCGACCGGATGAAGCTGATGCTGTTTCAGCCGTTTGACATCGGCAAATGGTTCGTCATCGGCTTCTGCGCATGGCTGGCCGGCCTGGGTGAATCTGGCGGCAGCTTCAATGGCAATTTCAATAATTTTGGCAACGACGGTCATTCGCACAATTTTCAAGAAACCCTCGCCAAAGTGACGCGTTACGTGACTGAAAATCTTTACTGGATCATTCCCGTCGCGGTGGGTGCCTTGATTTTCCTGCTGGCGCTGGGAATGGTGATGCTCTGGTTAAACAGCCGGGGAAAATTCATGTTCCTCCATTGTGTGGCTCTGAACAAAGCGGAAGTCAAAGAGCCATGGCAAAAATTCGGACGTGTTGCCAATAGTCTGTTTTGGTTCCGGTTCGTATTGGGATTGATTGGCGCAGTGTTAAGCCTGCCATTGGTGGCATTTATAGCAATCATCGTCATTCGTATGGTGGTCCGTGGTGAACCCAACATCGGGGGAATATTTCTGGCCGCCGGACTGACACTGATGCTCTTTGTTCTGTGCATCGGATTTGCCCTGGTCCAAAAGTTCACGATCGACTTCGTCGTGCCGCTTATGTTTCTGCGCGGCGAAAAATGCGTTTCGGCCTGGAAGGAATTTTGGAGCTTGCTCACCGCCCACGCCGGCAGCTTTGCACTGTATATCCTGTTTAAAATCATACTTGCGATTGTGATCGGCCTGATTGTAGTAGCGGTTGTTCTTGTGACTTGTTGCATCGCCGGCTGCTTGATGCTCCTCCCGTATCTCGGCACGGTACTGCTGCTGCCGGTACTCATCTTCAAACGGGCGTATTCGGTTTATTTTCTCGCCCAGTTCGGTCCGCTTTACGATGTGTTCCCGCCAATAGCTCCCATTCCACCGACCGGATTGCAGCCGTTGCCGGCCGTGCCGCCGGCCGTTTAAGCATAATTCCGTTGCCAACCGCCGGCCGGCTCGTTATGAATTTTCCCGGCAATGGAGTTTGCCTTTCCGCGCCTGCGGGAAAACCGCCTGATCATTCAGCGCTGATGACTCCTACGAATAAACCAACATTCGCGGGAACATTATGAACATCGCCTATCTTTGGGTCGCCCTCGGTGGCGCGCTCGGCAGCGTAGGCCGTTTCTGGCTCGCCAGTTTCATCATCACGCGTTTCGGTGAAAATTTTCCGCTCGGCACCTTGGTCATCAATGTGACCGGCTCATTTATCATCGGCATCCTCGCGGCGCTGGGGGCGACCGAAAACAGCGCCTTTGCCTCCCCCGGCTTCCGGCAATTTTTTCTTGTCGGCATTTGCGGCGGCTACACCACTTTCTCGGCGTTCAGCCTGCAAACCCTGCAACTCGTCCAGCGTCGCGAATGGCTTTTTGCCGGCGGCAACATTCTGCTGTCCGTCGTGCTGTGCCTGATCGCTGTCTGGCTCGGCTATCTGCTCGGGACGATGCTTAACGGCATGAAAGGAAGTTGAATCATGCAGGTGACAATGTGAAAGCGCTGGAGCGACGCTACACCATTTTTGAAAGCCCATAGGGCTGGCATCTGTGTAGTCAGAAATTAAAACGGTCAAAAGCTCCATAGGAGCGGAATCTTCTGGCAAAAGACGGATAATGCCGCCACGCCTGCCGCGCCGAAATCAGATGAAGGCGGTACGGGGCTGGGGAATTTTTGGTTTGGGTTTCTACAAAGATGTGGCGCCTACGGCGCTGGGAAATTAATGGTAGCGCGATTTCATTTCTTGATGCCTTCAGCAAGCGCTTCTAAAATCACCCGGGTCTTTTCATCGGCAGCGTGAATTACTATTCCGGTGGTGCTTACAATTCCTGCGTAAAAACTTTTCTCTTTATCAAAGCTCCGGTCGGAATACATCACATAAACTATCCATTGCTCACGTGCGTAACCTAAAACTATATTTGGCAGCGGAACATCTCTTTCTTCGATTTCTTTGTCTGGCTGACCCAGCGCCTTGATCACATCATAATAGGTGCTTTGATGGGTGAGGCTTTTATAATTCTGAATAGCCGACTTTCTTTCACTTGGAGATGTGCCGCTTCCGCTAAAGAAAAGTCCGATGACAAAGATAATTAAAAACAAGACCAATAAGCCACCGCAGCCAAGGGCAAGAGCGCTTGTTCGCTTTAATGACAATCCACATTTCGGGCAAGCCTTCGCGTTTTTACTGACCATGCTTCCACAATCCTTGCACTTAATCAGATTACCCGCAGTCGGCTCTTCAATATTTTTTCGGGAGAAACCACCTGGCAATCGTGTGGAAGACATTTCCACTTCAACAAGATTTTTGTCTGGCCTTCCTAAAACCTTGTTACTGCAACTGGGACAATCAATCAATTGGTCATAAAGTTCATTTGGACATTCAATCGGCTGGCCGCATTTTGGGCACGTCATTTTGAAAAACTCTTGGCCGTTGTCGTTCATGGATGCACTTCAATAACCTAAACCATCGCGGTTTCATAATTTTCTTTCCCACATCCGCATCCGCCTTCTTCCTGATCGCTGAAATCGTGGCTGTCCCAGTTCGGATCGAGACCGAGGTCTTTGAGCATCTGGAGATCTTTTTCGACGGGCTGGTTCAGCGTGGTAAGATAGTTGCCGACCATCAGCGCGCTCGCGCCGGCCATGAAGATCATGCTCTGCGCATCGCGCAGGTTTACGGTGCGGCCTCCGGCGATCATGATTTCCTGGCGCGGCAAAATGAAACGGAAGCACGCGATGGTTTTCAAAATTTCCATGACGGGCAGCGGCTCAAGTTTTTCAAACGGCGTGCCGGGAATCGGATTGAGGATGTTGACGGGCACGACGTTCGCGCCGATGGCTTTCAATTCAAACGCGAGGTCGCAGCGGTCGGCGCGCGTCTCGCCCATGCCGATGATGCCGCCGGAACAGATCTTGATGCCGGCCTTTTTCAGATAGCCGATGGTTTCGAGCCGGTCGTCAAATGTGTGCGTGGAGCAGGTCTGCGGAAAAAAGCGGCGCGAACTTTCGAGGTTGTGGCCGTAACATTCGAGGCCGGCTTCCTTCAGGCGGTCGGCGACTTCCTGTTTCTTGATGATGCCAAGCGAGGCGTCGGGGCGCGTCTTGCCGCCGGCTTTCAATTCGCGGATGCGGTCGCAGACTTCGTCAAGCATCGGGCCTTCGTTCAGCCCTTTCCACGCGGCGACGAGGCCGACGGCAGTGACGGAATTTTTATTCGCTTCGTCCGCAGCTTCGTTCACGGGTTCGGGTTCGATGAATCCATATTTCGGTGAGCCAGTCTGGTAATGCGACGATTGCGCGCAGAAACTGCAATTCTCCGAACACGCGCCGGCCTTGGCGTTGACAATGGAGCAGAGATGAATCTTGTTGCCCTTAAAATGTTCGCGGATGCGGTTTGCCCATGACAGCAAATCCAGAATGTCGGCAGAAGATTCAAGATTGAAAAGCCAGGAAGCTTCGTCGCGGGAAATGTGTCCGCCGCCGAGGACGCGCTCGCCAAGTGTGGAAAGTTTCTGGTGATTCGTCGCGTCAACTGATGCAGCCATCATGGTTGACAGGATACGGAATAGAAAAAGTTCCGCAAGCAACGTTTAAGAAACGGGGGATTTTGCCGAGAACACCGCCGACCGCCCTCACTCGATCAATTTGCCAAGAATGTTCCCGCGCGGGACGGGGCCGTAGGAGCGGCTGTCCATGCTGTTGCCCCGGTTGTCGCCCAGGACAAAATAAGAGTCCTTGCCGATGATGAGAAATTCACTTTCATTTTTCGCGAAGGCAAAGGTCGGTGTGTATTTGGAAATGTAAGGCTCGTCGAGCAACTTGCCGTTGACATAAACCTTGCCCCGGTTGAGATAGATGGATTCCCCGGGCATGGCGATGATGCGTTTGACGACCAGGACGCCATCCACGGGATCTTTGAGTGCAACGATGTCGGTCCGCTGCGGCTCGTGCCTGAAATAATAACTGCGGTTCAGCCAGTAGTTGCCGTTATCAAACAAGGTGGGGTACATGCTGCTCCCGCTGACCGTGAGGGATTGGAAAACAAAATGAGTGATTAGAAAGTATGTCAACGTCCCCATGCCAATCACGACCGCCAGCCCGCTAAAATGCTCGAAAAACCATGCCCATGAAAGACGTGAGCGGTAATCCGCCAGCAGGTGATACGCATTGAAGACGACCAAACTTCGCTGGGGGTGAGGCATTGCGGTCTTCATAAGGCTTATTACTTTCGCTCCGCCCTATTTCTAGCCAGTGTGTCCCAATTTGCAACACTAAACTGATTTTTCCCGCAGAAATTTTTTGAGTCAGCCTGATTATTGGCCCACCGGTGGGACTTTTGAAGGGATGGTTACGTTCAAATAAGCTGCCAAGGAGGCAATTTGCATGTCGTTAAGGGGGCCGCCCTCGGTGGTGGCGAACGCCGGCATGAGCGTGCCGGGCTTTCCGTGGGCAATCCAAGTTTGCCAGAATTGTTCGTTGGTCGGTGTCTTGAGCGTGTGTAAATCCGGCACCATCGAGGCGCGATGTTCAGCCTCATGGCAAATGCCGCAGGCGGCCTCGTAAAGCGCCTTGCCATACTTGCCCTCGGCAGGTTTCACATGGCATGTCACGCAATCGTTCTTGAAAACCGCCTGCCGGTCTGCCTTGGCCAGTTCCATTCCACGCATCCGGTCGGCGTCGGAAAGGGTCGGGATCACCGGCGGCAGGATCTTGATCTGCAACGAAAGCGTCTTGCTGCCCTTGTCCGTGGCGACATTTACCGTCTTCAACAACGTGCCCGTTTTGCCCGCGAGATTCACCGTGAGGTTGATCTGGCCGTTTGTACCGGGCGCCAGGATCCACGGCATCGGCGGTAATTGCGCCGTGGTGCAGCCGCAAGACGGATGAACGCTCACGATGGCCACGTGGTCGGCAGAAACATTCGTAAGCGAAAAAGTGAAGCGCGCCTGGGCCTGGTCGGCGGCGGCCTCCGTGGATTTCACCAGATCATCCCATGCCAGAATGCCATCGGGCAACGCCTCTCCGACATGTGACATGTCGGGAACATAGACGGCGGGTGACGTTGTGATCGGGGGCGGAACATTGGTCACTAATGGTACCGACTGCGGCAAGGGTGCGCTGGCGGCAACCGGCGCAACGGCCTTGGGGCTTTCGGACTTCGACGCACAGCCAAATGCCAGAAAGAGAATGGCAACACTGAAAACCGGAATCGCAATCCAATAACGCATGGGATTCATAATCTATTTTCCAACTATAATTATCATGCGAATGCTTTACCAGAAGCAAAATCTGCCCGGTTCAGAGCGCTCAACACGGCGCGCACGGAAGCCAGTTCGATATTTGTATCAACGCCCGCGCCCCAGCGTGATTTGCCGTCGGTGGTCTTGATCTGGATATATGAAATCGCCGCCGCCGTTTCGCCGCTGCTTAAAGCATGTTCGCTATAATTCGAAATTTCAAATTTTGGAACCCCAACTTGTGAGAATCCATGAACCAGTGCAGCGAGCGGACCATTGCCTTCACCGGAAAATTCCACCGGCTGGTCGTTGCGCAACAATTTTGCGCGACATTTTACAATGCCATTTTTACTTTCAGTTTCAAAAGCTGACAATTGCCACGGCGAATTACGCTCAACATATTCTTTCCAAAACATCGCCTTGAGTTCCGCGCCCAAAACTTCGCGGCCAAGTTTGTCCACGGCATCGTTCGCGATCGGACCGAACTCGCGCTGCATATCCTTGGGCAGTTCGATGCCGAATTCTCTTTCAAGCAGATACGCGACACCACCTTTGCCGGACTGTGAATTGACGCGGATGACTTCGCGGTATTCGCGCCCGATGTCAGCGGGATCAATCGTGAGATAGGGCACGTCCCAATGTTGTGGCACAGGCGTCCCGCCTGTGAGTTTCTGTTTTTGTTCCCGCTCAGCCAAACCTTTCTTAATTGCGTCCTGATGCGAACCGCTGAATGCCGTAAAGACGAGTTCACCCGCATACGGCTGGCGCGGCGGCACGGTCAAACCGGTGCAGCGTTCATAGACTTCGCGGATTTTTCCGATGTCGCTGAAATCTAGTTTCGGATCAATGCCGTGCATGTAGAGATTCAACGCCACGGTCACGATATCCAAATTGCCCGTGCGCTCGCCATTGCCGAACAAAGTTCCCTCGACGCGATCCGCACCGGCGAGCAAGCCGAGTTCCGTCGCCGCGACACCGGTGTATCGGTCGTTGTGCGTGTGCAAACTGATGATGAGTGAATCGCGGTTTTTGATGTTGCGGCACATCCATTCTATTTGATCCGCATACACATTGGGCATGGCGACCTCAACCGTATCCGGCAGATTTAAAATCATTTTGCGTTCCGGCGTCGGCTGCCAGACATCCATGACGGCCTCGGAAATTTCCTTCGCGTATTCTACTTCCGTCATGCTGAAACTTTCCGGCGAATATTGGAGCATGACTTCCGTGCCCTTGAGCCGGGGTAAACGGTCTTTGATCCACTGCGCACCTTGCACGGCGATGGCTTTGATCTCTTCCTTCGATTTGCCGAACACGACGCGGCGCTGCGCGGGCGAAGTGGAGTTATACAAATGGATGACCACCTTCTTCGCGCCAATCAAAGATTCGACCGTCCGCTCGATCAAATCTTCGCGCGCCTGCACGAGCACCTGCAACCAAACGTTGTCCGGCGCGTGGCCTTTCTCGATGAGCAAACGGTTGAAGGCGAATTCCGTGTTCGACGCGGACGGAAAGCCGACTTCGATCTCCTTGAAGCCGATCTTCACGAGCGTCTGGAACAATTCCAGTTTCTGCGACACGTTCATCGGCACGGCGAGCGCCTGGTTGCCATCGCGCAAATCCACGCTTGCCCAGCGCGGTGCAGCGGTGAGGACGCGGTCGGGCCATTGCCGGTCGGGCAAGTGAACCGGCGGAAACGCGCGATATTTCGATGACGGATTTTTTTGCATGGTCGTTTGGCTTTCTTAGTATTGCCGTCCGGCGATGAAGTTAAAACAAAAAACCCACCGCCGTTCGGCAGTGGGTTGATATATTTCGTGAACGAATCAAAACCCGGCCGCCGCCCTGGTCAGCAGCGCGTTCGTAAGCAGTAGGTTCAGATTCAAGTTCATTTCGTGATGATTATATGCCGGCCATGGCTGCGGTCAAGTGTCTGTCTGATGGATTGGGGAAGGGTTCCGCTATTTCCATATTAGGCATCATTTTCGGCATAATAAATAATCCTTTCAACAATCGCACCAAGGTTTGTCCCTTTGGCTCGCAATCCCTCAAGCATTTCGAGCGCAATAAAAACCTCCAAAAAATACTCCATACCGGGGGCTCTCTCAGCCGCAACCTCGCGTACTGGACGACTAAGCTCACTCTCGGATAATTCAAGAACAACTGCCGCTGACCCCGGCCGAAACTCGCCTCCGATGCGTTCAGCAAAAATCATGAACTCCGCCGGACACTCTCTCAACCCAGCTATCACTTCGTAGAGGTGCATATAATGCCGAACATCTATATTCGACGAGGCTGATTCTGTCTAACTCCGATTGGTGACAATTGGTCATAACCGTGACCAGAAAGTTCGACGTTTTGCCTTGAATGTCCTAGCCGATGAACGCCGCATGCACCGCTTTAGTTGCCGCTTCCCCTTTGGCCAAATCAATCGTCACGGAGATTTTGATCTCACTTGTGGAGATCATGCCGATGTTCACGCCCTCCCTGGCGAGCACGTCGAACATTTTTCCAGCGACACCGGTATGTGATTTCATACCGACACCGACGATAGACAGCTTGCCGATCTTTTCATCGGTCAACACTTCATGGAAACCGAGTTCCCTTTTCAAGCCGTCAATGACCTTCTGCGCCTTGAGCAAATCCGGCTTGTCGGTCGTGAAGGAAATATCCGTCTGTGGCGTGCCGGTGCCGTGGCTGATGTTCTGGACGATCATGTCCACGTTCACGGTCGCATCGCCGAGCGCCTTGAAAACCTTGGCGGCCACGCCGGGTTTGTCCGGCACGCCTACGAGCGTGACCTTGGCCTGATTTTTGTCGAGCGCGACGCCGCGCACGACGACGCCTTCCATGCTTTTCGTTTCTTCTTTCACAATCGTTCCTGGGTTTTCGTTCAAACTGCTGCGAACTTCAAACACGACACCGAATTTCTTGGCAAATTCAACCGAGCGACTCTGCATCACCTTCGCACCGAGACTCGCAAGCTCCAACATTTCATCATAGGAAATTTCCGAAAGCTTCGTCGCATTCGGCACGAGGCGCGGATCGGCGGTATAAACACCATCCACGTCCGTGTAAATCTGGCAGAGGTCGGCCTTGAGGGCGGCGGCCAGCGCGATGGCCGTCAAATCCGAACCGCCACGACCGAGCGTGGTGATCTGGCCTTCACTCGTCTCGCCTTGAAAACCGGCGACAATGACGACGTTGCCGGCGTCGAGCAGCTCATGAACTTTCTTTGGCGTGATGTTATGGATCTTCGCCTTTGTATGCACGACATCGGTGACGATGCCAGCCTGCGCGCCGGTAAGCGAAACGGCGGGAATATTCATCGCGTGCAGCGCGATGGCCGTGAGCGCGATGGTCTGCTGTTCGCCGGTGGCGAGCAACATGTCCATCTCACGTTCACTGGGCAGCGGCGCAATGTCCTTGGCGAGTTTGATGAGGCCATCAGTCACGCCGCTCATCGCGGAGACGACGACGACAATCTTGTCGCCTTGCGCGTGGTATTTCGCCACGCGGGCCGCGACATTCTTGATGCGGCCGGTGTTGCCCACCGAGGTGCCGCCAAATTTTTGAACAATTAAGGCCATTTTTGAATTACGGGAGCGGGAGAATAGTCAGATGGTCGTTGTTTGAAAAGATGGAATTCCGCAGCGGTGTTTGGAAAGGTGCCGCCGTTGCTGGCATCACTCACCCGCCAGCTTCTCGATTTTCTTGAGCGAGAGCACATCGCCGCCGCGTAGAAAAAAACTGGTGATCTGGTCGCGAAGCTGGCGGTACAGCGCGGGATCAGTCTGCGCCAAATGCACTGGCACATCGCGGCGGGCAAAGCGCACGAGCGCCGCCAATTCCGCCCAGCGCTTTTTTTGAAAGCACACGTTTATCTGCTCTGGGTCGGCCAGCAGGGCGCGGGCGGTCAATTCTTCTTCGCGGGCATTCATGTTTTAAGTTTCCAATACGTCCAGATAAACCAGGTTTTCCGTGGCGCGCTTGCTGGCTTGCGAATTGAACCCGGCGACGATCTGCCGCACACGTTGTAAATCCGGCCGATGGCGGCTCACGAGAAATTGAATGTCACCCAAATCTTTTGGTTCGGCGCGAATCAATTTGGCGGCAACAAGGTTTTCCACCGGTGGCCGGTAAAGATGCAGCCGTCCAATGCGGTCAATGAAGACCGGCTCAAATTCACCCAACTGCGTCAGTCCCGGCTCGACGAGTTGCAGATATGGGCGATCTGGTTCCAGGGTTTGTTTGGGATCAAACAATAGGCCGGCTTTTTCCGCCGCCACTTTTAATTCTTGCCGGTCGTAATCACTCGCCGGTTTCCAAATGTCCAGATCGGCGGAAGTGCGTCCCTGCATTCCGCCAAACAAACATGCCGCCGAGCCAATTAAACAAAGCCTGACAATTGAACCTTCCGGGCCGAGAGCCTGGGCAAGGTCGGCCAAGACTGCCGACCACGCTTCCCCATCAAGTTGTAACTTTAGCGGCATTAGAACTGCGGATAATAGTAGCAAAAATGGCGGTCAAAGCCAGCCCGTAAAAATATAACGACAGAGAACTTATGAGCGCATTGAAACCACGGCGCAATTAATTTCAACCGTGCTTTGCGAGCAAATACTCCCGGAATTTTTCGTAATCCGCGCCCATGCGGTCGAAATCTTCCGGCAGACGCAGAGAAGCGAGCATGTTCGCCGGCACGTCCGGCGCCCAGCCTACAACTTTTTCGACTTCAACAGGAAATTTTGCCGGGTTGGCGGTTTCGACAATAACTGCCGGTGAGTTGCCGAGCGGTTCCACGGCGTTCCAATCTTGAAAACCCTGCCACGCAACTGAACCATGCGGTTCCAGCAGCAGTTGAAAGTTGTCCCAGATCTCGCGTACACCGGCAACAGTGCGTTCGTCGGAAATCGAAGTTGAAAAAATATCGCGGCGCATTGCGGCGAGATCGGGCAGTTTGTTAATTTTACCAGTCTCATCCATCTGTCCGCCATAAACCGCCACCAACCGCGCGAGATTGCTCGGATGCCCGACGTTCATTGCATTGGAAAGCGAGTTGCGCGACGGTGAAATCTTCTGGTAATTGCCGGTCGCCAGAAATTTGGGGAACGCGTCATTTTCGTTGACGGATGCGATGATTTTTTTCACCGGCAAACCCATCTCGCGCGCGACGACCGCGCCCATCATGTCGCCGAAATTGCCGCTCGGAATGGAGAACACGACCGGCTCGCCCGCCTGCGCGACGCGCGACGCGGCGTAGAAATAATAAACGCTCTGTGGCAGCAGCCGCCCGATGTTGATGGAGTTTGCGGAGGAAAGCGGAATATGCGCGAGCGCCGGATCGGCGAAGGCTTGTTTCACCATTGCCTGGCAGTCGTCGAACTTGCCGTCAATCGCCACGGTGCGGACGTTGTCCTGAAGCGTGGTCATCAGCTTGCGCTGGCTTTCACTGACTTCGTCCACCGGGAACAACACGATGACGCGCACGCCGGGAATATTGTGGAACGCGTGCGCGACCGCCGCACCCGTGTCGCCGCTCGTCGCCGTCAGAATCGTCACCTGCCGGTTTTCTTCCCGCAGAAAACGTCCGAACATGCGCGCCATCATCTGCGCGGCAAAATCCTTGAATGACGCCGTCGGTCCTTGATCGAGCCGCATCAGGAAAACGCGGACGTGGATGATCTCCAGCGGCACGGGAAAGTTATACGCCTCGTGGCACATTGCGGCGAGGGCGTTGCGCGGAATGATGTCTTCCGTAAATTTCGACAGCACGCGAAACGCGATTTCATGATATGGCAGCCGGGCGAACGCCGCGATCTCTTCCGGCGCGAGCGTTGGGAGTTTTTCGGGAAGATAAAGCCCGCGATCCGGTGCCTGACCTTGAAGAAAAGCCTCGCGCAGATTGACTGCAGGCGACTGGCCGTTGGTGGAATGAAACAGCAAAGGCATAAAATCAATTGTCGCGCGAAGGAAACGAAGGTTTTTTTGAGTCAACGTCAGAAATGCCTGGTTTTCCAAAAAAATCTTTGCCTTCAAGGTCATTTGTAACCCGAGTGATGCCATGCCGCAAATGGGCTTCATTGAAATTGATCAGGAAGCCCAGTCGCAGCGGAATCAATTTGAGATAATTGGTCACGGTCTTTTTAAAAAGCGGCATTACGGTTTCAACGGATTTAAGTTCAATTAAAACCAGATTGTTCACGATCAAGTCAGCCCGGAATGCGACGTCGAGCAAATGACCATCATAATTCACCGGAATTGGTTTTTGCCGCTCTATGTTCAAGCCGCGCTTTGTCAATTCAATGGCCAGCGCAGCTTCATAAACGGATTCGAGTAATCCTGAACCAAGCACGGAATGCACATGGAAAGCCGCGTCAAGGACGGCTTTGCCAATGTTTTCAATGTCAGAATTGCTCATGTTGTTTTTTGTCGCGCGAAGGACGCCAAGGCGGCGAAGGAAAGTAAAATCAGTTTTGTCCTTCGTTTTCTTCGCGACCTTCGCGCGACAATTCTTTTATTCAAAACTTTCTACGCGCAACATCACCGGCTTGCCTTTGATGGCGGGCAGCCTGGCGATTTTGGCCAGCGCCTTCATCGCCGCACCGTTGGTCGCGTAATGCAGCATGAAAATCAACGGCACGCTTTCGCCTTCATGACCTTCGGGTTGGATGACTGATGAGATGCCAATGTTCAATTCTCCGAAAATGGTCGCGATCTTGGCCAGCACTCCAGGTTTGTCCACGACGTTAAGCCGGACGAAATACTGCGAGACAACTTCCTCAATCGGTGCGACGGCTCCCGAACATTCATGTGGTACGAACGGCGGCAAGCGATGCTTGTTGGAGAATTTCAAATCCAGGGCGGCATCGGCCAAGTCGCTCAACACTGCGCTGGCCGTGGCGTCCTTGCCAGCGCCGCGTCCGTAAAATAATGCATCGCCGACAATGTCGCCGCGCACGAAGCATGCATTAAAGACACCGTTCACGCTGGCGAGAACGTGCGAGTCCGGCACAAGCGTCGGGTAAACGGAAACCTGCACGTGACAACCAGTCTCCGATTTTTTCACCATGCCTAGCAGCTTAATCGTGTAACCAAGTTCGCCGGCAAACTTAATGTCGAGCGCAGAAATGTGACGAATGCCCTCAACATGGATTTTCTCCGGGTTCACCCAGAAACCATGCGCGAGTGATGCGAGAATCCCGATCTTGTGCGCGGCATCATGACCGTCAATGTCGAGGTCGGGCGGCGTTTCGGCGTAACCCAGTTTTTGCGCGTCGGCAAGGACTTCGCTGAAATCCGCGCCTTCCAGTTTCATGCGCGTCAAAATATAATTGCACGTTCCGTTGACAATTCCGTAAAGCGCCGTGATGCGGTTGCCGACAAATCCTTCGCGCAACGATTTAATGATCGGGATGCCGCCGGCGACGCTTGCTTCGTAATAAAGATTCGCGCCGTATTTTTCAGCAGCGGCAAACAGTTCCTCGCCATGCGCGGAGAGCAGGGCCTTGTTCGCCGTGATGACGGGTTTGCCGAGCTTGAGCGCGGTCAGGACCACTTCGCGCGCAGTGGTCGTGCCGCCGATGAGTTCGGCCACGAGATTAACCTGTGGGTCGCAAACCACTTCACGCCAGTCGGTGGTGAGCAGGCTGCGCGGGATTTTTGCGACACGATTTTTTTTTACGTCACGCACGGCGATGCGGATGATTTGCAGGCCGACGCCGAGCCGCGCGGCCATGAGCGTCCCGTTGCGCCGAAGCGCCTCAAAGACGCCGCTGCCGACGGTTCCGCCACCAACAATTCCAAGGTTAACCTGCTGCATAAGTGAAAGCACAGCTTGCCGCGAAAGATGGCAGGCGACAATTCAAATTTGAATGCGGACGATGTTGTAGTGGCACGTGCTTCCCGCCCGGCGTTCCAAACAAGATGAAGCTGCGTTAACAGAAACTCACGGGCAGGATGCCCATGCCACTACGGCTGCGCGAGAATTTCCGCCACGACGGCGGCAACGTTGGCATCGCGATGGTTTTCATCTTTTCGGAGGATGAGCCGGTGCGCCAGAACTTTTTCGGCAATCGCCTTCACCTGATCAATGGTCACCGAATCTTTACCATCAATCACGGCCATGGCCTGCGCGGCGCGAAATAATCCCAGCGAACCGCGTGGACTTGAACCAAGCACCAGCGCCGGATGTTCGCGGGTCGCGCGGACAATTTTCAAAATGTAACCGCTCGCATCCGGTCCGACGGTCACGGTACGCACGGCTTCCTGGCATTTAGTCATGGTGTCGGGCGTCGTCACGGCTTCGAGCGTTTCAATCGGATGTCGCAGTTGAAAGCGTTCGATCATTTGCTTTTCATCGGCGAGCGAGGGATAGCCGAGATTCATCCGCATCAGAAAGCGATCTTTCTGCGCTTCGGGCAGAAGGAAGGTTCCTTCCTGCTCGATGGGATTTTGTGTGGCCACGACCATGAACGGTCTTTGTAAACGGTAGGTGACGTTACCCGTTGTCACCATGGATTCCCCCATCGCTTCCAGCAGCGCCGATTGTGTACGCGGACTGGCGCGGTTGATTTCGTCCACCAGGACGAATTGCGAAAATATCGGGCCGAAACGAAATTCCGTGCGCCCGGTCTGCGGTTCCAGTTTCGCCTCGCCCAGAACATCCGATGGTTGCAGATCCGGCGTGCATTGGATGCGCTTGAACGAGCAGCCGGCGCTTTGCGCGATCGCGCGCGCCAGCATGGTTTTGGCGACGCCCGGAACGTCTTCGATTAGCAAATGTCCTTCTGCGAGAAAAACGGCGATGGCCAGGACGATCTGCTCGTGCTTGCCGACGATGACCTTCTCGACATTGGTGATGAGCTGCCGCGCAATGGTCGAAACTTCCGCCGGTGAAAGTCCCTTCGGTTGTTCAATCGCCGACAGAACCACCTTTGGTCTTCGTTCCGGCAATTCAGAAGGTGTCATGATTACGCTTTCAATAAAGGACCAACCTTGCCGGCGATGTCCAGCAACACATTGATCTCCTTCGCGGAGTATTCATGTTCGCGGGCCGTGCCAATGCCGAGCGTGCCGATGACTTTTTCGCCATCGCGTACCGGCACGCACAGCGCGCCACCCACGCCGGTCTGTTTCGCGCCCGGCTTGGCCACGCCGCTGGTGTCCGTCTGCAGATTGCAGATCGTCACCGGCAGATTTTTGGCCGCCGTCTCGCCCGCGATGCCTTTGCCGACGGGGATGATGCTCACAATATTCACCATCTCCGGCGGCAGGCCGACTTGCGCCACGAGGCGAAGAAGCTGCGTAGGTTCGTGCAACTTGTGAATGGTGCCGGTTTCAGAATTAAATTGCGCGAGCGTGTCGTTAAGGATTTTTTCCAGGTCAGCCGTGTTCATAATTTTTAAGTCTTGCATGAGATGTGGCAAAATCCTATGGCTTGTCTTTCCGAAGGCCAAATTGGTCGTCGAGCCAGTCAAAGACGGTCTCTTCCCAAAGGGTTTGACCAAGCCCGCAGCAATGCCCGCCTGCGCCTTGAGCCTCCTTGAAACTCACGAGTTTCTTTTCACATTTAAGGAGATCGAAAAGCTTCTGGCTCTGCGAGGCAAAATCGCCCTCGCCGTCGGTAACGAGAGTCGGGCATTGAATTTTGCCCGCCATGGACTCGAAGGAATAGGCGGGTTGCTGGCGCAGGAAATCCCCCGGAGTTTTTGCGCCCATCGTCGCCATGCGGGCACCATACCACTCGCGCTTTTGCGGGCTGCTGAGCAAGCCTTCCAGTTTTTTGTCAAGCGCGGCATCACCCGCGAGCACGCGCTGCCAGGTTGCCTCGTCGAACGTCTTCGGCACGATGCGGGAAACAAATTCCACCTGGCCCGGATCACAGACCAGCGCCGCAAGCCGTTTCTCGAACGCTGCCGCGCGGGGCGCAAGATATCCGGCAAAGCTCCGTCCAATGAGCGCCAGCCGTTGGGCGTCCACGCCTGGTTGCTTCGATACCCAGTCAATCACAGGCGTAAGCGCCGATTCGAAATCCGGCTTCATCGGCACACGCTGCTCATAGAGCATGCCGCCTTGGCCAGGTCCATCCCAAAGTAATACATTATAGCCTCGTGGGAGGGCCATGTAAGCCATGTTTGAATATCCCGCCTCAGCCGTGGAGTCATAGCCGCAGGGAATCAGAAGAGTAGGCCTTGCAATACTTGTACCGGCATCCGGTCGGAACAGATATGTTCCCATTCGCGCACCTTCCAATGGAATTTCCGCAGTTGTGACGGACCACGGCAGGAAGGGGATGGCCAAACGGAAGGCCTTACGATGTTCTTGATAGCCGCGCTGCAGCCGCTTGTCATCGAGGTCATGTCGGATGAAAAAGATGCTTTGCCGCCAGTATTCCGTTGCTCGCAGATAAGCCTTGCCCGCAGTCACCGGATGTCCTGCTTTTGCCGCATCGTCGGCTTTCTTGCCGGTCGCCTCGGCTAATTCGGACCACTTGACGAACCAGTCATCAAAATCACCCGGCGCCACACGGCTTGCCGTAGCCAGTATTTCGCCGAGATCGGCCGAGCTGGAATTTACCGCAGCCGCCGTGCGTTGTAATTGTGCATCAAACTCAAGATCGTCGAGGAATAGTTTCATAAAATGGCATTCTTATATCTTTGGCAAGAGGATGACGCAAATCGTAATTACATTTCGCCGGCGATGCCTTTGCCGACGGGGATGATGCTCACCATGTTCACCAACTCCGGCGGCAGGCCAATTTGCACAACGAGGCGAAGTAGTTGCGTTGGCTCATGCAGCTTGTGGATGGTGCCGGTCTCGGAATTAAATCGGGCGGGCGTGTCGCGCAGGATTATTTCAAGTTCGGGTTTAGTCATAAATTTTGTCGCGCGAAGGACGCGAAGGGGCATTTGTAGCCTATCAACCTTTTTGGCGCACGTCTCATACTAAAAGCGACCTCCAAAAACTGACGGTATGTAACCGTTGGTGATAATCTTTGGAGGACGCTCGGTGTCCAACCAAATAAAAATCTGATTCGTAGTCATTGCAAGTGTGCCGCCATCATAACCCCAACCGCCGCCAACCTCGGCGAAGCAATAATACCTCGTGCCGCCGATGGTCACGAAATTGGTGGAGAGCCATACCTGATAACCTGATGTCGGGTAATTCGTGATGTGACCCGTCTTAGCGTAATCATCATAAGCCACTCGCAATGAGTTCTTACCATTGATCAAGCTGGCGTGACGGAGAGACCGACCCTGAAGCAGCGAAAACGCGATGAATGCGCAAACCAGCAACACTAAGATGAATGCCATCCATTTAAGCATGGGTGCGAGTGCGCCTAACAATGATCAGACCGCAGTTTTGTGGCTTGTCTCGTTTCACAGAATTGACGTTAGACTTTTTTGATTTTCTGTCCAGCCGTTTGCGCGACATCATGTAGAAAACCAAACCTGCCAAGGTTTACAACCGGATTTGAATTTGTTATCCAACCTGCGTGGGTGCTGATAAATCCAATCTGCCAATCGTTTCCTTTGAAACTCCGGGGGAATGGGATTCATGGCTGATCGAAAATCACGCGAAATCGGCGGGCGTGTGGCTGCAAATTTTCAAGAAGAACTCCGGCCGCCAGACAATCTCTTATGCCGGGGCGCTGGACGAAGCGTTATGTCACGGCTGGATTGACGGGCAGAAGAAATCATTCGATGCCGAGTCCTGGTTGCAGAAATTCACCCCGCGACGTCCGAAAAGTTTGTGGTCCAAGATCAACACGGGCCATGTCACGCGGCTGCACAAGTTGAAAAAGATGAAACCCGCCGGTCTCGCGGCGGTTGAGGCGGCAAAAAGCGATGGTCGCTGGGAGGCCGCCTATGATCCGCACGGAAAGTTTTCCATCCCCGAAGATTTCCTCAAACAACTCGGCAAGAACAAAAAGGCAAAGGCGTTTTTTGAAACTTTGAACAAGACAAATTTGTATTCGATTGCATGGCGGCTGCAAACCGCCACAAAACCAGAAACACGCGAGCGGCGCATGAAAGCCATCCTTGAGATGCTGGCCAAAGGGCAAAAATTTCACTAGCTGGCGACTGCTTGCTTCGTGTCGTACTCCCCCGGATCCGAACGCCGAACATAGTCTCGGCCCGTTTCCCGAACCGGATGCCGACGACGGGCCAAGACGGTGCTCGGCCTTCCGGTTCATGGGCTGGGAATTAATTGGCGCAAGAATCGGGTGGGAGCGGCCAGCGGCTCGTGGCAAAGTGAGGGCATGCACGATTACGAACGCATTGCCCAGGTCATCCGGTTTCTGAATACGCGCCACGTGGAGCAGCCGGATTTGACGACGCTGGCTCAGCGCGCGGGCTTGAGTCCATTCCATTTCCACCGCCTGTTCGCGACGTGGGCGGGCGTCACGCCGAAGGATTTTCTCCAATGCCTCACACTCGCGCACGCAAAGGAACGGCTCCGCAACGGCGAAAGCATCCTGGATGTCGCGCTGGAATCCGGCCTGTCCGGGCCGGGCCGGTTGCATGACCTATGCGTGAATCTCGAAGCAGCATCGCCGGGCGAATTGAAATCCGGCGGTGCGGGCTGGACGATCTCGTTCGGCTTTGCGGAGAGTCCGTTCGGAAAATGTCTGATCGCTGAAAGTCCGCGCGGCATCTGCCATCTCTCGTTCGTTGAAACCGAGAAATTACCTTTTGCGGAACTGCAAAAGGACTGGCCGCACGCAAAACTGAAACGCGACGATTCCGCAGTCGCACGGCTTGCCGCCAGAATTTTTGCGCGACCGGATGAATCCAATTCGCAGCCAGCGTTGCGCGCGTTTGTTCGCGGCACGCCGTTTCAAGTGCGCGTCTGGCGGGCGTTGCTGCAAGTCCAGCATGGCATGGTTACGAGTTACGGAAGATTGGCCAGCTTGATTGACAAACCCGCAGCTGCACGAGCGGTTGGAAGCGCCGTTGCCAAAAATCCGCTGGCGTATCTTATTCCCTGCCATCGTGTGATCCGCGAGACCGGAGTGATCGGAGATTATCATTGGGGACACATCCGCAAGCGCGCGATCATCGCATGGGAAAGTTCCCCACGCAGCGATTTGATTCCGTAGCCGGCATAAAAAACTTCTTTGCGCGTTTGCGTCTTTACGTGAAATTCTCCGCGTGCAAAAGCTTGGCAAAAATCTTGGTGGCTATTTTGGTGAAACGCTTGATGTTCGCGCCGTGTTGCGCGAGGTGGAAACTGCCGCGCAGACGCACGGCTGGGATTCCGAATTGTATTACAAGATTGGCGACCTGAGATTATTAGCATTCCACCGCACTTGTCGCGACGAAGCGAAGCGAAGGCGGATTTATATTTCCGCCGGCATCCATGGTGACGAACCCGCTAGCCCGCTCGCGGCGTTGCGGTTGATTAAAGAAAATCACTGGCCGGCCGATGCGGAACTGTGGTTGCTGCCCTGCTTGAATCCCGAGGGTTTCGTTTTAGGGACGCGGGAAAACGCCGGCGGCATAGACTTGAACCGCGACTATCGCCAGCCCAAATCCGCCGAAGCTGCTGCGCATATCACCTGGTTGGAACGTCAGCCGGACTTTGATCTGTATCTCTGCCTGCACGAAGATTGGGAGTCACACGGCTTTTATCTTTACGAACAGAATCCCGACAACCGGCCTTCGCTTGCGGAAAAAATGATCTCTGCCGTCAAAGAGATTTGCCCGATTGATCTTTCGGAAAACATTGAAGACCGACCGGCGCAAAACGGGATCATCCGTCCGATCATTTCACCGCAGGAACGACCCGCCTGGCCGGAGGCGTTGTATCTCATCAGCTACAAGTCACGTCAGGGCTACACGCTTGAAGCGCCGTCCGACTTTCCCCTGCCCGCCCGCGTGGACGCGCTGGTCGCTGCCGTGAATGCAGCGCTGGCAGGTTGATCCAATCACACAGTTTTCGCCAGCCACTTGTCCCACATTTTTGCGGGGTGACAGTTCCGAGGAAACACGATAATTTGCCGCCGTCACTACGAAATTATTTTGCTCGCAGAGCAATGTCATCCAACCATTCAAATGAACGACAAGCCAAAAGCCGACGGCACCAATCGTCGCACTTTTCTCACTCAAACCGCCGGACTCGCTGCGCTGGCGGCGGCGGCCACGAACATTCCAGGTTCGGTTGCTCAAGCCAAACCGACCATGCGCGTGCCTGACCAAAATTCATTTCCGAAAGATTTCTATTGGGGTGCCGCCACCGCCGCGTATCAGATCGAAGGCGCGGCTGCTGTAGACGGTCGCAAGCCCAGCGTGTGGGACACGTTCAGCCACACGCCTGGCCGCGTGAAGAACGGCGATACCGGCGATGTTGCCTGCGATCATTATCACCGTTTCGAGGACGACGTGAAATTGATGGCCGATCTGGGCATCAAACATTATCGCTTCAGCATTTCGTGGCCGCGCATCATTCCCGATGGTCGCGGCGCGGTGAACGAGAAAGGCGTGGAATTTTACAGCCGCCTGACCGACACGCTGCTCAAGCATGGTATCACGCCTCACGCCACGTTGTTTCACTGGGACAGCCCGCAGGCGCTCGAAGACCTTTATGGTTCCTGGCGCAGCCGCGACATTGCGAAAGATTTTGCCGATTACTGCACCCAAGTCGTGAAACGCCTCGGCGACCGCATCACCAACTGGATGACGATCAACGAAATCATGTGTTTCACCTATTTAGGTTATGGCGTGAATCAAATTCCGCCGCATGCTCCCGGCACCGTGGTCAAATCGCGCAAGGACGTTCTCCAAACGGTGCATCACGCCTTGCTCGCGCACGGTCTTGGTTGCCAGGCCATTCGCGCAGCAACGCCCAAACCCGCGCAGGTTTCGCTTGTGGTGAATTATGACGCGTTCGTTCCTGTGGTTGAAACGCCGGAAAACATCGCAGCCGCCAAACGCGCTTTTGTTGCCGAGGAACACAATGGCACCGTGCTTGTCCCCGCACTCACCGGCGAATACAATCCGACCACCATTGCCACGCTTGGCGCGAATGCCCCAGACATTCAGGACGGCGACATGAAAATCATCGGCCAGCCGCTTGATCTTTTGGGCTACAACATTTACACCGGCTCCTATGTGCGCGCGGCAGACAATGCGCGCGGCTACGAAGTTCTGCCCCTGCCCCGCGAGTATCCGAAGATTTACATGCCGTGGCTTAACTTTGTGCCTGAGTCACTCTATTGGGGTGTGCGGATGATCACCGATGCGCTCGGCAAAAAGAATCTGCCCATCGTCATCAGCGAAAACGGTTGCGCCACCGACGATGAACTGACCAGCTCGGGCGAAGTGTTGGATCTGACGCGCGTGATGTATCAACGCTCCTATCTCCGCAACGCCCAGCGCGCCGTCGCCGAAGGTTATTCATTGAAAGGCTATTTCCACTGGAGCCTGATGGACAATTTCGAATGGTCCTGGGGCTACACTCGCCGCTTCGGCATGACCTACGTTGATTTCAAAACACAAAAGCGCACGCCCAAGCAAAGCTTCCACTGGTATCAAAAGGCTATGCAAGAAAATCGGATTGTCTAAACAGGTTTGGTGGGGCGAGGCTGCTGACGAGCCGCAAATAAATGTCGAACTTATGCCATGATTGACCAAACATGATTTAGGCGATAGTTTTTCCCCATGGCAACGGCCAGTCAGGTTCAGAAAAATCTTCAAGCGGTCATGCGCGAAGCTTTGCGCATCCAAGATCGCTTCGTGGCCGAACCGTTGTTTGCCAAGACCGGGCGTGGCTATCTCAAAAGTGAAGGCGTCTCCATCTTGAGCAAAATCAAAACAAATCTCCATCGTAAGTCTGCCAAGGCCAAATAAGACAGGCAGGAGCGAGAATTGGCCAAGGCTCTCGGCAAACTTTCCTAACCTCCTCAACGATGAGCGCGCTGAACAATGAATTGCTAAAGGCGGTTGAACTGGCGCTGGCCGACAAATGGGATGCCGCGCATGAACTGGTCCAGCAATACGAAGACGATGCCAACGCCGCGTGGATTCACGCCGTGCTGCATAAGATGGAGGGCGACTTGGGCAACGCCCGCTATTGGTATCGCCGCGCTAACCGGATGGATCACGTCGCTGACGAACCGCGCGCAGAACTGGCCGCCATCAAAGCTGAGTTAACCACGGATGAACATCGATGAACACAGATTCAATTCAACACGAAGAATTTTGAACCACAGAGACGCGGAGATGCATATTTGAACCTCGAAAGTGCTTCGGATTGTCTCCAAAAAATTTGACGATTCTGTTAGCCGACAGCTTTCGCTATCTCAATAACCGGAATCTCTACCAATCCCTACCGGTGGCTTGAATCTGGGTTTCATGTGCATATTTCGCGCGTCGGACAGCCTCGGCGTGTGCGTCCACATCGCTGCTGCTGTCATAATCCAACAAGGATGACATGGCTCGGGCTACGCCGAACATCCTTTCGCTTAATATATCATTTAGCATCACTTTGGCATTATCGCAGCCAGCGTTGGAGCTCTTCTCGAACCATTGCATGCCCAGCGCTTGATTTTGTTCAACCCCTTTCCCGTAGTAGTAACAAAGGCCAACGCCATACATGCCTTGGGCATTTTCCGCAGCAGCGGCTTTTTGATAATAAGAAAATGCACGGGCAAGATCTTCGGGCGTTCCGTAACCGTCGAAAGAACATAGGCTGCCAGCGGCTTTAACCATTGCGCTGACGTTGCCGGCTTGGGCTCCACGTTCATACCACTTGACCGCCTGATTTTTATCTTTGCTTACTCCCTCGCCAAGCCGATACATATCACCCAGTTCACACATGGCATAGGGATCTCCAGCTTCGGCTCCCTTTTGATACCATTCAGCAGCTTTTTGATAATCCTGTTTTACACCAAACCCAATACTGTAACAGTAGCCGAGGCATGTCATAGAATCTCTCTGCCCCGCATCCGCACCCCGTTGAAACCATTCAGCAGCTAATTTCGGATTCCGGATTGGCGGCTTCTGGTCTCGATAAACCTCGCCCAGTGCACACATGGCGATTGCATTTCCAGCTTCAGCGGATCTTTGATACCATTTGATTGCCTCCAGCACGTTTTGCTTCACACCGTTTCCCAAGTAATAATCCTCACCAATAATTACCATTGCTCCAGAATGACCTGCATTTGCCGCCCGTTGAAACCATTCAAAAGCGTGGTTCTTATCTGGTTTCGTTACCAGCCCGTCCAAATAGGCAACTCCAAGACTGGCCATGCCATTGGCACATCCCGCCTCTGCTGACTTTCGAAACCACATCATCGCAGTCATCCAATTCGTGGTCACTCCTACGCCATGCCTGTAACACCTTCCAAGACTGTCCATGGCCTCAGCGTATCCCGCTTCAGCCGACCGCCGAAACCATTCCACTGCTTTTCCTTGGTCTTTGACAACACCGTCGCCCGCGAAAAGGCACTCCCCTGCATCATACATGCCGGCAGAATCACCGTGGTTGGCTGACTGCAGATAAAATTGGTAGGCCCTGGCCAAATCTCTTTTCACCCCTCTGCCATAATCATATTGAAGTCCAAGTCTCCTCATCGCCCCGGGAACCCCTTTTTCTGTTGCTCGCTGAAACCACTCTACAGCCTTCTCTTGATTCTTAGCGATTCCAATGCCATCAGAATAACAGCATCCCAGCGCCAACATGCTATTGGTTTCGCCTATCAACGCGCCTCGCTCATACCACTCGAATGCCTTCGCCAGATTGGTCACCACGCCTATGCCGTTCGCGTAACGCCTGCCGGCTTCATAGCAGGCCGGCCCATTGCCGGTCACCGCCAACTCCTCATAAAGCTGCAAACTTTTTTGAAGGTTTTCCGGCCCGCCTTGCGCCGACAATTTCGCGGCCTGTTCAATTCTGGCCGCCATAATCTTTCCTTTGACGATGGCAAACGCTGCCATTGATCCAACCGCGAGCACCACCAGACACATCGCCCACAACATCCAACGATTTTTTCGCCGAAGCGAAAGGATCACCGGCGCATTGCAGTGGGGACAAGCAACCTCTTGCCCGACTCCGTGAGCGGGAAACTCAATCTTGCCCTGACATGCAGAGCAATGGCATTTCAGATAATTTGAAGGTTTCATATTTCGAGACAGTGTATTTCTTCATATGTGCTCGAACATTCGTATCTGAATCTCTGAGATTCAACCAGTGTAATTTCCATGTCCACAGGCGAGCAGACCGGATTGCGGTCGCCGAAGAGGCTATCCACGCGGCCCACGCGCGGCCAGAATTTGTAGCCGTGCAAATCATTCGCCGGACTTGCTACTGCGCCCATTCGGCAGTAAAACAACGGCCATGAGCACGCTTAACAATGATCTGCTCCATGCGGTGGAACTGGCGCTGGCCGGTCTGCACCGGGCCGGAGCAAACTCAACTTCCAGTTCTACACCCGAGACACGCGCAGGCTTGTCTTCAATATCACATGGTTTCGACCCGGCGAAGGCAATCTCAAGAACTACCTGACGGAAATCCAACTGCCGTTCAAGACTGATTAACCGGACCTGCAGTGGCGAAACAACGTAAAGGCGAGAGGCGCAGAGGTGTGAGGTATCTTCGGGCTTCCGTCGTTGGTGATTTGCGATACAGTCAGGCAGTGAGCAGCCAACCTAGAACGCCGTCCGGTAGCAATATGATGTTCACTCTAATTCAATCAAGCTTGAGCATTAGATTTTGTCTGATGCTTTTGTTTTTGACTGGCAGTTATTCGGCATCCACGTGGGCTGCCGCGACCAATACAAACGCCTTTGAATTAGAACTTTTGTATACTGCCGGCGTCTATCCGGTATCCGAGCAACCTGTCAGAATTGATACCAATACGCTTTTGCATCGTGTGGAACTAGATGAATTTATTACCGGCGTTCGCGCAGGCACTAATTTCAATCATTGTGAAATTTCGTTTGATATTCTGGCAAAAGGTTTGCTCGCCGTGCGCGATAGTTGGGAAGGGGAAGTAATTATTAGCGATTCCATCGTTAAGAAAGGCGAAGAATATGGTTTGCTTAGCTCTCAAACAAACCTAGTTATCAATGTTGATTTTAAAATATTCGATTCCGTTTTAGAACAGGCAGACTTTCGAGGAATTACATTTGGTGGCACCACGATATTTGGTCATTGCCATTTTGTAAAAGCAGCGCGGTTCGGGGAAACAAAATTTAGTTCCAACCTTATATTTTCAGGGACGACATTTTCAGAGGCCATAGATTTTGGCGACGCCAGGTTCACTAACGATGTTCATTTCTCAGGCATTTTTGCAAATAAGCGCGCAGACTTTCACAAAGCAACTTTTCTATCTAGCGCCTCATTTGATAACGCAAAATTTAAAGAAAGCGCCAATTTTAGAGGATCGACTTTTTCTGAAGAAGCCTACTTTAGGAACGGCAAATTCAACAAAGCTAACTTTCGGGCAGCTACTTTTGTTGGTTCTGCTGATTTTGGCGAAGCGATCTTTGGAGAAAGCGGTTTTGATTCCTGGACGAACGCCTGTTTCAATAAAACCGCCTATTTTAACAATGCCAAATTCACTAATAGCTTTTTTAAAGGTGTGACTTTTAAAGGAAATGTTTCTTTTAATGATGCAGATTTTTGGGAAGTAGGTTTTAGCCATGTTGATTTTCAGGGTCTCGTCGAAATCTGTGGTGCACATTTTTATCACCTCCCTGAAGATTATTTTGGTTTTCCAGAGCCTTTCTCAGATCGTTTTGCAGGAATATTATTTACAGAGGTTAATTTCAACAGTGCCCGTTTCATTACAAACAAATTCGACTGCCAGGTAGCTTTTGTTTCCTGCGTATTTTCGAATGGAGGTTATTTCTACAAAAATCATTTTTCGGCAAAAACCGAATTTTTTGATAATAAATTTTTAAATGATGCCGATTTTTCCGGCACATTAACGGACAATAATCTATCTTTCACAAATATAGAGTTCTCGGGTTCATTCATGCTCGAGAATGCGGATTGTCACAATTTGAGCTTTAACACAATCAACTTCCATGAGGGTGCCTCGTTCAGAAATTTGCATACGAGGGATAGCGTTTTGTTTAACAAAGTTAAATTTGGCGGAGATGTCTCTTTCAAGGACGCAGCAGACAACAGCTACAATGCCATTTCATTATTACAGTTCCACGACGTCCATTTTTCCGGCCGAGCGGATTTTGAAGGCCTGCAACTGGCGCACTTGGATTTCAGAGGGGGCCTTTCACCGGCGACTTTTGAGCGAGAAGCGCATTTTCAAAAAATAAGAGTCAAGGTGGTTGATTTTGACGGGGCAGAATTTCAAAAAGATTGTCACTTTGAACTGGCTGATATTACAAACAGGTTGACGTTCACCAATGTGTTTTTCCAAGCCAACCTCAATCTCAACCATGCCCAGCTCCCCACTCGATTAGCCAATGGCAAAACCGGCGTATTTGTTGACAGTCGAACGCTTATAAATGGAGCGTTAATCCTCGACTGGGAGCAATTGGAGCAGGGAAGTTGGCACGGAACCAAGCTGATTGATTCCTGACCCGGATGTTTGGCAGACCTTTGAGGATGCTTTTAAGCGGGCAAGCAATCTGGAAGGTGAAAACAAAGCGATGTATCAACGGAGATTCTTGGAAGGTAAATCCGGGGATGGTTACTGGCGTCGCTTAGCTAACATAACATCCTGTTATTTCTGGGGATACGGAGTAAGACCGCTTCGGGTTTTGTTTTGGATGTTGGTGCTTTTTCTTGTGGCCTTCCGTGTCTATTGGACGCAGACAACGTCGATGGCGGACAGCCTGACGGGGCGTGGACGGCTCACACGTTTTTGGTTCACTCTGAATTTTGGGTGGCAGACTTCACTAAGCTTCAGTTTTGGTCCAAAAAATTCCACCACCCTGCCGTTCAAAGTGTTTACCGTGCTCCACTCGCAGCCTTCAAGGTGCTGGGATTCTATTTTCTTTTTGCTCTCTCCAATGTGAGTCCGCTGTTGAATGCGCTATTGAGCAAGACATTTGGAATGTAGCGAAAGTCCGATAGGATTAGTCAGGGGTTCAGTGCATTGGGAGGCGGAGTTGCCGGATTGATGATCATTTCAAGGCAAAGGGGTTTACCAGCGCAATATTTAGTTCGATTTCCATCTTTGTCAGCGATAACGCAAAGTTTTGAATCAGCATTTAAAATCCTTTGCACCCGTTCTCCGGCACGTCAGTGCAAGAAACTGGGACTTGTCGTCCTCATCACGCAACTTCAGCAGATATGCGGCGGTCTGCCGACGCGCCGCTACGAATAATTCTCCATCCCCATGCACGAGCACACCGGGTTGCGATCTCCAAACACATTGTCCACGCGGCTGACGTGCGGCCAGAATTTGTAGTCGTGCAAATCTTTCGCCGGGAACGCCGCCGCTTCGCGCGTGTAGGGACGATTCCAATTGTCGCTGGCGATCTGGTCCGCCGTGTGCGGAGCATTTTTGAGCAAATTATTTTTTGCGTCCGCAGAACCATTTTCTATGGCGGTCATTTCGGCGTGGATGGAAATCATCGCGTCGCAGAAACGGTCGAGTTCGTATTTTGATTCGCTTTCGGTCGGCTCGACCATGAGCGTGCCGGCGACGGGCCACGAAAGCGTCGGCGCGTGAAACCCGTAATCCATCAGGCGCTTGGCGACATCTTCGGCGGTCGTTTTGTGGAAGGCGCGCAGATCCAAAATACATTCGTGCGCGACGAGGCCATTGCTGCGGTAGAGAGTTGGAAAATATTTTTCCAAACGCGCGGCGATGTAATTCGCGTTGAGGATGGCAACCTTCGTCGCGTCAGTGAGTCCGTCCGGTCCCATCATCGCGATATACATCCACGAGATGGTGAGAATGCTCGCGCTGCCCCACGGCGCGGCGCTGACGGCGCCGATGGGACTTTCGCCACCGAGATTGATGACATTGTGGCCGGGCAGAAAATCCACGAGATGTTCCGCCACGCCAATCGGCCCGACGCCCGGGCCGCCACCGCCGTGCGGGATGCAAAACGTCTTGTGCAGATTCAAATGGCAGACGTCCGCCCCGATGAAGCCGGGGCTGGTGAGGCCGACCTGGGCGTTCATGTTCGCGCCGTCCATGTAAACCTGGCCGCCGTTCGCGTGGATGATTTCGCAAATCTCGCGGATGGTTTCCTCGAACACGCCGTGCGTGGACGGATATGTGATCATCAAACACGAGAGATCGGCCTTGTGCGTCTCAGCTTTTATCTTTAAATCGGCCACGTCAATGTTGCCGTTGGCATCACACGCGACGGCGACGACTTTCATGCCGGCCATGACGGCACTGGCGGGATTCGTGCCGTGCGCGGAAGTGGGAATCAAACACACTTTGCGGTGAGGCTCATTGCGCGATTCGTGATAAGCGCGGATGACGAGCAGACCGGCGTATTCGCCCTGTGAACCGGCGTTGGGCTGAAGTGAAATACCGGCAAATCCGGTGATTTCCGCGAGCCAGGTTTCGAGCTGCTCAAACATCTTCTGATAACCGCGCGTTTGTTTGATCGGCGCGAACGGATGAATCTTTGCGAATTCGGGCCACGATACGGGAAACATTTCCGCCGCCGCGTTGAGTTTCATCGTGCAGGAGCCGAGCGGAATCATCGAAGCCGTGAGCGAGAGGTCGCGCGCTTCGAGCCGCTTGATGTAGCGGAGCATTTCGGTCTCGGAGTGGTAGCGGTTGAAGACGGGGTGTTGGAGGAATTTTGAAGCGCGCTTCAAGTCCTTTGGAATTGAATCAATGCAAAGAATGTCGTGAACGGGCGTAAGTTTTTTCCCGTTGCAAACAACCTCTATCAGGTCGTTCACATCCTTGAGAGAAGAACTTTCATCCAATGAAATGCTAACGTGAGTAGAATCTATCTGGCGAAGATTGATTTGTGATTTCTCAGCGAGCTTATGGATAGCACTCGCATCTTCAACTTCAATAGTCAGAGTATCAAAGAACGTCTTGTTGAGTTTGAAATCCCGTTCTAAGCCGCTTGCCAACATCGTCGTCAGCGTATTGATGTGCCGTGCGATCTGCTTCAAGCCTTCTGCGCCGTGATAGCAGGCGTAAAGCGAAGCCATGTTCGCGAGCAACGCTTGCGCCGTGCAGATGTTGCTCGTGGCCTTCTCACGGCGGATGTGTTGCTCGCGTGTGCCGAGCGCTAGGCGCAAGGCAGGTTTGCCGCGAGTGTCTTTGGACACGCCGACGATGCGTCCGGGCATCTGGCGTTTGAATTCATCGCGCGTCGCAAAAAACGCCGCGTGCGGACCACCATAACCCAGCGGCACGCCAAAGCGTTGCGCGCTGCCGACGGTGATGTCCGCGCCAAATTCGCCCGGCGGCTTGATGAGCGTGAGCGCCAGCAAATCCGTCGCGACGGTGACCATTGCGCCGGCGGCGTGAGCTTTCTCGGTGAAGCCGGAGTAATCATGGATCGCGCCGAACGTATCGGGATATTGCACGAGCGCGCCGAAGACTTTGTCGCTGAACGCAAAGGTTTCGTGATTGCCGACGATGGCTTCAATCCCCAATGCCTTCGCGCGCGCGACGACCACTTCAATCGTTTGTGGATGGCAGGTTTCCGAAACGAAGAAAATATTCCGGTCATCTTTGAGCCGGTGCGACATTGTCATGGCCTCGGCGGCGGCGGTGGCTTCGTCGAGCATGGAGGCGTTCGCGAGATCGAGTCCGGTGAGTTCGCTGGCCATCGTCTGGAAATTCAGGAGCGCTTCGAGGCGGCCCTGGGAAATCTCGGCCTGATACGGCGTATATTGAGTATACCAGCCGGGATTTTCGAGCACGCTGCGCTGGATGACCGGCGGCGTGATGGTGTCGTAGTAGCCCATGCCGATGAAAGAACGGAAAACTTTGTTTTCGCTGGAGATTTTCTTCAGTTCGGCAAGCGCATCGAATTCACTCTTGGCGGCGGGAAGGTTTAATTTCTTTTCCAACCGGATTTTCTGCGGGACGGCGGCATCTATGAGTTCGTCCAAATTCTTGTGGCCGAGGAGCGCGAGCAGTTCTTTGGTTTCAGCGGCATTCGGGCCGATATGGCGGTTAACAAACTGGTCTGGGTGGGCGAGCGGGTCAGCGGCGGCGTTTTCAGATAACAACATCCGAAGAAAGTAAGTTTGAGCCGCCGTAAATCAAGTTTGATTTGCAGGGTAATTTTTAAAAGCACCCCGGTGGCGCGATTTTTTTTGTCGAATCGCAAACGATGCCATAGACTTTGGCCATGTTGAACCAGCGGCAACGCCCGATTCTTTTGGCCTTGGTCGCACTGGTGGTGATCTGGGTGTTGGCGATTGCCGGTTACGAACTAGCCAAACATGCCAAGGTAACACCGGAGAAAATCCGCGCCTATGTCGGCTCGGTGGATTTCAGCCAACTGTCTGCGGCCGAACGGGCGGCGGCCATCAAAAAGCTCGCGGCAATGCTGAATGCCCTCTCCCTCGAAGACCGGCGGAGCTTACGCCTGGACCGGACGGGCTGGTTTGAAAAAATGAGCGAGGAGGAGAAGGGCGAATTTCTGGAAGCGACCATGCCGACCGGTTTCAACAGATGCTGACCGCCTTCGAGGAAATGCCACCCGAAAAAAGACAGCGGGTTGTGGATCAAGCCATGAAACGAATGAAGGAAGCGAACGAAAAAATGGCCGCCGCCGGACAGGTGCCGCCGCCGGGCAGGAACGGGTTAAGCCCGGAGCTTCAGGAGAAGGTGACCAAAATCGGCCTGCAAAGTTTTTACAGCCAAAGCTCCGCGCAGACCAAGGCGGAACTCGCGCCGTTGCTGGAGGAGATGCAGCACATGATGGAAAGCGGCCGCATGATGCGCGGGCCGCGACAATAATGAATTTTTCCCCGCCAAACAAAACCAGATGCACCCGCCGGGCTTTCACGCTGATTGAACTGCTCGTCGTCATCGCGATCATCGGCATTCTCGCGGCGATGCTGCTGCCGGCGCTCACGAAGGCGAAGCTCAAGACGCAGGGCATCCAGTGCATGAACAACCATCGCCAGTTGATACTGGCCTGGCGGATGTATGCCGAGGACAACCACGACCTGCTGGTGTATTCGACCGCAGACTCACCCGGCCCCTATGCCGCTTATTCATGGGTTCAAGGCGTGCTGGATTTCAATCCTGGCAACCGGTCGAATTGGGACGTAAACCAGGACATAAAAAAAAGTCTGTTGTGGTCCTACTGCGGCAACTCGGCCGGCATCTGGAAATGCCCGGCCGATCGCAGCACGGTGGTGCCGTCCAGCGGCCAGTTTGCCGGGCAAACCGTGGCCCGCGTGCGCACGATGGCCATGAGCATCTGGGCGGGTGGTTGGAAGGAGAACGATGGAACCGTGACCGATGGCGGGTGTTCCGGTCCGCAGTGGCGGGTGTATTCAAAGCTGACAGAAATGAACGATCCCGGCCCTACCCAGACGTGGGTGCTGACGGATGAACGGGAAGACCGCATCAATTACGGCAACATGTTTACCGACATGACCGGATATCCGGACGCGTGGAGAAGCTGGCGGTTTCATTATGATCTGCCGGCCAGCTATCATCACCGTGCGGCGGGATTTTCGTTCGCAGACGGCCATGCGGAGATCAAGAAATGGCGCGATAATCGGACCATGCCGCCGATTCAGACGGGAGCCGCCTGGAATGCGACGGAGTATGTTCCCTCTTCCAGAAACCCGGACATCGCTTGGCTGCAGGAACATTCGACTCGTGAGAAATGAACCATTCCCACCAGCACCGACGGTTGCCATACGAATTCAATAATTGCCTGGCCTGTCGAATTCTTTGCAGGCTGCACGAGGTGGCGTTCACATTGATCGAACTTCTGATGGTCATCGCAATCATAGCCATTCTAGCAGCGTTGCTGTTGCCAGCGTTGTCCAGGGCCAAAGCGAGAACGCAAGCCGTTGCCTGCAAAAACAATCTCCGGCAGATTGGAATTGGATTTGGCATATACACTTCGGAATTCGCAAAATATCCATATGCAAGTCCTTTGGGACCGTCAGCCGGCCTTTTTTGGGCGGATGCGCTTCAACCCTACACGTCGGCGCGATGGACGAACAACCTTTATCGGTGTCCGGCTTACAAGGGCGGGACATTAGTAACACCCGACAGCACCGGTGCGATAGGGAGTTATGGCTATACCAGTGCGGAGGTGACATCCCCGCAAGTTTTGGCGCTGGGCCGGCGATACAATGCGTCATCACCAACGGGCGCGACGCCCAAGAGTGCGGTGAAGAATCCCGGCGAGATGTATGCGGTTGCAGACGCGCGTTTGGAGTTGTCTCCAATTGACGTGGCCGGGACGCTGCCTACCGGAATGTATCAGTTTGACAACGAACAAATCCCTCCCGTCGTCCTCATCGAATGGATTCCCGAACCGCATCCGGCGGGCCGGAACATTTTGTTTTGCGACGGGCACATTGAGACGGTAAAACGCGCAAAGCTTTTCGAGCGTTCGGACTATTGGGCAAGACACTGGTATGTGGACAACCAACCGCACCCGGAGGAGTGGCCAAAATTCGTTTCGCCTTGAAACGACCAACTGCGTGCCGATGATAAAACGAATGAATGGAGCCAGCCGCGCCTTCACACTGGTCGAATTGCTGGTAGTCATTGCGATCATTGGCATTCTCGCGGCTTTGCTGCTGCCCGTGCTGGGGCGCACCAAGGAATCCGCCCGCGCCACTGCGTGTTTGAACAATCTCCATCAGGTCGGCGTCGCGCTGCAGATTTATGTGCAGGAAAACAACAATAAGCTGCCGGTGATGCGCGATGTTTCGACTGATCCGATAGTTGCCGCGACCAATACTTTTCCTGCCATACAGAACGTGCTAGCCGCACAGCTTGGTAACACAAACGTGTTGCGATGTCCTTCTGACTTGCAGCAATTTTTTGAGCGAACGGGTTCGAGTTATGCGTGGAACAGTTTGTTGAATGGCGAAGATGCGGATAATTTGAAGGTCTTCAACATCCAGTTCAACGCGCATGAAATTCCCGTTGTTTATGACAAGGAAGATTTCCACAAGGCGCGCGGCGCGAGCAAGGCCGTGAACTACCTCTATGCCGACGGCCATATCAAAAATCTGCTGGCGATTGAAGGAACGAAATGATTCAGCTCACCAACGTCGTAAAGAAATTCGCAGGACGCATCGCGGTGGACAACCTGTCGTTCACGGTGCCGCGCGGCGAGATTTTCGGCCTGCTCGGCCACAACGGCGCGGGCAAGAGCACGGCCATCGGCATGATGCTTGGCCAGGTCTGGCCCACAAGCGGCGAGGTGAAGGTTTGCGGCCACAATATTCAAACCAATCGCCGCGACGCGTTGATGCCGGTCGGCGCGATTTTTGAAGCGCCAGTTTTTTACGATTACTTGAGCGGTGCACGCAATCTGGAAATTTTGAGCACCTACACCGCGCCGACTTCCAAGGCGCGCATTCGCGAGGTGATTGAATGGGTCGGCCTTACGGGTCGTGAACAATCCAAGGTGCGGACGTATTCGCATGGGATGCGTTCGCGGCTGGCGCTGGCGCAGGCGCTGTTGCCCAAACCGGAACTGCTCATTCTTGATGAACCCAGCGACGGACTCGACCCCGAAGGCATCCACGAGATGCGCCAGACGATTCTCCGCCTGCAACGCGAGCTTGGCCTCACGATCTTGCTTTCGTCGCATCTGTTGAATGAAGTCGAGCAGCTCTGCACGCGTATCGCCGTTTTGCAGAAGGGCAAAAAGGTTTTTGAAGGCAACGTCGCCGACGTGAAAGCCGCGCGCGGCAAGGTGGCGTTGAAGACAAATGATTTTGCCGCCACCGCCAAGTTGCTGCGCGAGCGCGGCCTCATCACCGCCACGGCGGAGGAGAAGTTCATCACACTTGCCAGCGGCCACTCGACGGCAGACGTGACCCAGGCTCTCGTTACCGCCGGCATTGCGGTGGAAGGCATCTGGCAGCATGAGCAGACGGTGGAAGATTTTTATATGAACTTGATCAAGCCGCCGCCGATTCTTCCAAAAAACTAAATCATGTTCCTCGCCCAACTTAAAAACGAACTCTGGAAGCTGTTCGGCAAAAAGCGCACCTACATCGGCTTTGCCGCGTTTCTGCTCGCGCAGACAGCAATGATGCTGGCTTTTAAACATGGAGGCGCACAAAAAAGCCTTGAAAAACTTCTTAATGGCAACGGTTATATCGCCTCGGAGTTTATTTCTGTGCTGACAGTCTCTGTCATTATTCTCCTTCCCCAAATCGCACTACTAATGCCGCTTTATGTGGCGCTAATAGGCGGCGATCTGGTGGCAAAGGAAGCCGAAGATGGCACGCTGCGAATGATTCTCTCACGGCCCATTTCGCGCATCCGGCTGTTGTTCGTGAAGTGGAGCGCCGGCGTGATTTTTGCCATCCTCCTGGTTTTATCGCTTGGGCTGATTGCCGTAGGATTTGCCAGCCTGTTTTTTCCCTGGAAAGGGATGATCGTGATAGAGCCGGGCCAGGGTTTCAGTATTTTGTCCGCACAGGATGGACTGATTCGCTTTATGTTCTGCCACCTGTTTCTAGCAATGAACGCCAGCGTGGTGGTATCGGTTGCGTTCATGTTCTCCTGTTTCAACATGAAGCCTGCAGCAGCGACGATTCTTGCACTCACGTTTGTCATTGTCAGCCTCGTAATGGAAAATATTCCCTTCTTTGAAAGTTATGAAGATTTTTTCATCACGCATCATTTCAAATGCTGGCTGCTAATCTTTCAAAATCCGACTCCATGGCCGCAAATCTGCCAGTCGGAAATCATCCTCTTCGCCGTGAGCGCAACGGTGTTTGTGATCGGGGCCATGGCCTTTCAAGTGCGTGACATCAAGTCTTGATGGCAAAATTGAACCGGGCCGCTACCATTGCCCTGTGCGAATTATTTGTCTCATTACGGCATTGTTTCTGGCCCTGAATTGTCTCGCTGATCAAGTGGATGACTTGATCAAAGACGAAATCGCGAAACACCAGATTCCTGGTTTAGCACTGGAAGTGGTTCAACAGGGCAAGCAGGTCAAAACCGCCGCGTATGGTTTTGCCAATCTGGAATGGAACGTGCCGGCGACACCGGAAACCATTTTTGAGATCGGCTCCGTGACGAAGCAATTCACCGCCGTCTGCATCATGCTGCTGGCTGAAGAAGGCAAACTTTCCCTTGATGATAAAATCAGCAAATACTTGAAAAACACTCCAGCCAATTGGAATGACATCACGATCCGCCAGCTTTTAGGACACACTTCGGGCATCAAAAATTATACCGGCATGGATGGCTATGAGTTGTCCAGGCATCTGACACAGGAACAGTTCATCGCTAAAATCGGCGAAGTGCCGACGATGTTTCCGCCCGGTGAAAAATTCTCCTACAGCAATTCCGGTTACAACCTGCTTGGATTCATCATTGAAAATGTCAGCGGGGAAAAGTATTGGGATTTTCTCACGGAAAAGATTCTCCGCCCCTTGAACATGTCCACGACGACGAACCGTGAACCAAGCCGCATTTTAAAATTGCGCGCCGCCGGTTACGAGCAAAGCAAGACGAACGGCCTCGTGAACCGCGATGTGGATTACACTGATCTGTTCTCCGCCGGCGAAATCGTTTCCACCTTGGGCGACCTCATGAAATGGAACGCCGCACTAGATTCAGAAAAGCTTTTAAAAAATTCCAGCAAGGAACAGATGTGGACTTCGGGCACATTGAACAACGGAACGTTAACCGGCTACGGTTTCGGCTGGTTTCTCAACCCATTGAACGGTCATAAGAACATTGGTCATTCGGGCAGCACTTCGGGCTTCTCCGCATCGAATCAAAGATTTCCCGACGACGGCCTGACGATTGTTGTGCTTTGCAATTCCGGCGAGGACGGCACAGCCACCCGGGTCGCCAAGGCGGTGGCGGGAATTTATTTGACGGATAAAAAGTAGCCGCCAGACCAAAAACAAACCGGCAATTTTTCTTCAGGGAAAACCACACGCGCAATGCCCGGTTAGCAAGCAAAAACGAGCCGATTTCAGACGTTTTTTATCTCTAAAAAAACGCAGTTTCGCATTGTGAAAACGGGCGGATTTTCATATTTTATAGGCATTCGTTGCCGCACTAAATTTTACCGGAAATTGCACCATAATTATGTCGAGTATTTCTGATTCCTCTGAAGAGAATATTGTATCGCCGGACAAGATTGCCGATGGCAATTACGACGCTTCCAAGCTGTCCCAACTTAAGGGACTTGAAGCCGTCCGCAAGAAACCCGGCATGTATATCGGCGGCACGGACGAGCGCGCACTGCATCATTGCGTAAGCGAGGTGCTGGACAATTCCGTGGACGAGCATCTGGCCGGGCATTGCAATCACATTGATGTGACAATCCATGTGGACGGCTCCATTTCCATCCGCGACGACGGGCGCGGCATTCCGGTGGACATCAACAAAGATTCCGGCCTGCCCGGCGTGGAACTGGTGCTGACGACGCTGCACTCCGGCGGCAAATACGGCCAGGGCGGCTACAAATTTTCCGGCGGCACGCACGGTGTTGGTGCGAAATGCGTGAATGCGGTGAGCGAATGGTTTGAGGTGGAAGTCTCGCGCAACGAGCAGGTGTATCACATGGAATTCGAGCGCGGCAAGACGGTCAAGAAGCTCGAAGTCATCGGCAAATCCAAAAAGACCGGCACGCTCATCACGTTTCTGCCGGACAAGGAAATTTTCCGCGAGACGGTGGAGTTCAAGGCCAACATCATCGCCCAACGGTTGCGCGAACTGGCATTTTTGAATTCGGGTCTGGAGATCATCTTTACGGATGAACGTCAGACGACCAGCGAGCCGGAACGGTTTTATTACAAGAACGGTGTGGAGGAATTCGTCAAGCAGCTCAACAAGAGCAAGGAGCCGTTGCATCCCAAGCCGATTTCGTTCCGCAAGGAAACGAAGGAGAAGCTGGACGACAAAGAAATCGAAGTCCATATCGAGGTCGTGCTGCAATACAACGACAGCTACAACGATCAGGTGCTCTGCTACACCAACACGATTCACAACCCCGATGGCGGCACGCATCTCTCTGGTTTTCGTAGCGCGGTGACTCGCGCCATCAATCAATACGCGAAGGCGAACGAACTGATTAAGGACAAAGATCCCCAGATCACCGGCGACGATGTGCGCGAAGGTCTGACAGCAGTGATTTCAGTAAAGCACAGCGATCCGAAATTTGAATCGCAGACGAAGGTGAAATTACTCTCGCCCGAAGTCGAGCGCATCACCGGCTCGGTTACTTACGAAGGTTTGATGGCGTATTTCGACGCAAATCCGCCCGTCGCCAAACGCATCGTGGACAAAGGTCTCACGGCGGCGCGTGCGCGGGAAGCGGCGCGTAAGGCTCGCGAAGCCGTTCGCAAATCGGCGCTGACCGGTGGCGGTTTGCCGGGCAAGCTGGCGGATTGTTCCGATCGCGATCCGGCGAATACGGAATTGTATATCGTCGAAGGCGATTCCGCCGGCGGCTCGGCCAAGCAGGGACGCGACCGTAAGTTTCAAGCGATCCTGCCGATTCGCGGCAAGCTCATCAACGTGGAAAAGGCGCGGCTCGACAAGGTTCTGCAGAACACGGAAATCCGCACGATGATCACGGCCATCGGCACGGGCATCGGTGACGGCGAAGGCGAAGGCGCATTCAATCTCGAGAAGCTGCGGTACCACAAGATCATCATCATGACGGACGCCGACGTGGATGGCTCGCACATCCGCACGTTGCTGCTGACGTTTTTTTACCGCCAGATGCCGCAGCTCGTGAAGCAGGGCTTCGTTTATATCGCGCAGCCGCCGCTCTACTCCATCACGCGCAAGAAGAAGACCGATTACATTGACGATGATGTGCAGCTCAACCGCATCCTGTTGCAGAACGGCGTCGAGGAAGTACGGTTGAAGAATCTCGCCGACGGAAAAGAATTCAACCCGAAGCAGCTCGAAGAAATTCTCACGCTGCTCGAATCGCTCGACAAACATGCCACCCACATCAAGCGGCTCGGCGGTGATTTCGCCGATTACGTCGAGAAGCGTGCGAAGGACGGCATGCTGCCGCAGACGATGATCAAGGTCCGTTCCGGCAACGATGAGAAGGTTCATTATTTTCTCAGCAAAGAGGAAGTGGATGAGTTCAAGGCTGCGAACAATGATCTGTTCGGCACCGATACAGAAGTCGAGCGCAAGAAGGACGGCCCGACGCGGCGCGCCAAAGAATCCAACCTGCACCTTGAAAGCAAAGCTATCGCGGATTTGCTCGGCAAACTTTTGAAGAAAGACCTGGCTGTGGATCACTATGCCGCGCAAGACAAGCCGCTGTTTGAATTGTCCGAGGGCGAAGGCGAGCGCGCGAATGTCACGCCGTTGTTTTCGATTCCCGAAATTCTTGAAGGCGTAAAAAACGTGGGCAAGAAAGGCATCCAGATGACGCGCTTCAAAGGTCTCGGTGAAATGGACGCCAAGGAACTTTTCGAGACCACGATGAATCCGGTGAAGCGCAAGCTGCTACGCATTGATCTTTCCGACGCCGTCGAGGCCGAAGAGATGTTTGTCACTTTGATGGGCGAAGAGGTTGAACCGCGCCGCAATTTCATCGTGGATAACGCCCTGAACGTCCGCAACCTTGATGTGTAAATCAGGATTGACAGTGTAGTCACACGTGACTACATTTGGCGTATGAAAATAAAATCAACAATCAAATACCCGGCAATCAAGCCAGCGACGATGGAGTTGCGGGAAGCAATTTCATTGCCCGGCGTGGGGCTTTCCATTCCGGTGCGCGCGGCCAAGGCCAAGCTCTCGGCCTTGCTGGAACTGGTCGCCGGCGGGCAGGAAGTCACCATCACATCGGATGGCGTTCCCAAAGCCGTCTTGTCACCAGTCGGCAAGCGCGAAGCGCGGAAAGTTTTCACTGGTATGGGTGATTACCTGATGAAGCAGCCGGTTCATGGCGGACCGAGCGCGGATGAAATCATCCGGGCCGAGCGTGATTCACGACCCTGACGATGTATCTTGACAGCGCCATCATCGTTAAGCTGCTCGTGCGCGAGGAAGACTCGCCGTGGTTTGACCGCAATGTGCGCGGCCATGAATTGTGGTCATCCGAACTCGCGCTGACCGAAGTGCGCTCGGCGATTTTCATCAAAGAACGGACAGGGCGGATTTCCGTCGCCCAGCGAAAATCCGCCCTGACCCGGTTTGAAGCCATGCACCAGGCCGAAACCATCCGCTTTCACCCGTTGAGTTCCGCCGTGATCCGGCACGCATCAGGGTTGTTAGAGAGTTGCCACCCGGAAGTAGCATTGCGCTCGCTGGATGCGATTCATCTTGCCACCGCCATGATGCATCCACGCGGCGCGATGTGCGCGACCGACGGAAAACTCCGCGCCGCCGCCGAGCGGATGGGCGTGATGTGTTTTCCAGAACAAATTTCCGAAATAACAAAAGACTGATTTTCCCATGCCAGACGAAACCGACCCCACAGCCTCTCCCACCCCGCCGGAACAACAACCCAGCGGCGGCGCTTACACGCAGGGCGAAAAGATTTCCAAGATCAACGTTGCCGACGAGATCAAGAATTCGTTCCTCGACTACTCGATGTCCGTGATCATTTCGCGCGCGCTGCCCGACGTGCGCGACGGATTGAAGCCTTCGCAACGGCGCATCCTTTACGCGATGCACGAGCTTTCGCTGTTCCCGGGACGCAAGCCTTACAAGTGCGCGAAGATCTGCGGTGACACCTCCGGCAACTACCATCCCCACGGTGAAGCGGTGATCTACCCGACGCTCGTGCACATGGCGCAGCCGTGGGCGATGCGCGAAAAGCTCGTGGATGGCAAGGGCAACTTCGGTTCCGTCGAAAATGATCCGCCGGCGGCGATGCGTTATACCGAGGCGCGCTTGACGCATCTGGGCGCGGCCCTGATGCAGGACATGGAAAAGGACACGGTGGATTTTGTCCCGAACTACGACGAGCGGCTCACCGAGCCAAGAGTTTTCCCCGCCGCGTTCCCGAATCTGCTCGTCAACGGTGGCACCGGCATCGCGGTCGGCATGGCCACGAACATGGCCCCGCACAATCTCGGCGAAGTCGTGGATGGCATCTGTGCGCAGATTGACAAACCAGAGATCACGATTCCCGAGTTGATGAAATTCATCAAGGGCGCGGATTTTCCGACCGGCGGATTCCTCTGCGGCATCGAGGGCATCAAAAATTATTTCACCACCGGCAAGGGCAGCCTCAAGATTCGCGGACGCATTGGTGTGGAGGAAATGAAGGGCAACCGTGAACAGCTCGTCATCACGGAAATTCCCTACAACGTCAATCGCGCCGGCCTTGAAGAACAGATCGCCAACCTCGTTAATGAAAAAATCATCACGGAAATTTCCGCGATGCGCAACGAGTCGGACGAACACTGCCGCATCGTCATCGAACTTAAGCGCGATGCCAACCCCAAGGTTGTCATCGCCAAACTCTTTCAACACACGCAGCTTGAAGTTTCCTTCAGCGTCAACGCGCTGGCGATTGACCACGGGCGTCCGAAGACGCTTAACCTCAAGGAAATCATCCAGTGCTACATCGAGCATCGTCGCGAAGTCGTTTTACGCCGGACACGCTTTGAACTGCGCAAGGCCGAGGAGCGCGCCGAACTGCTCGAAGGCTACATCGTCGCCCTCTCAAACCTCGACGAGTTCATCCACATCATCCGTTCCAGCAAGAACCGCGAAGAAGCGCGCGTGAAGTTGCTCGCTTTTGAATGGTCGCGCGAACAGGTTGAGAAATGGGGTGTTCTTATCCGCAGCGAAACGCGCCTGGAAGCCGGTCGTTATGCGCTGACCGAGCGGCAGGTCGATGCGATCTTGGAACTGCGTTTGTATCAGTTGACCGGCTTGGAAATTGACAAGATTGACAAGGAATATAAGGCGTTGATCGAAGTCATCAAGGACTTGCTCGACATTCTCGCAAAGGAATCACGGGTGATGGCGATCATCAAGGCGGAGCTGCTGGCGATCAAAGAAAAACACGCATCGCCGCGCAAAACGGAAATTGTTCCCGACGAAGGCGAAATTGCCATCGAAGATCTCATCGCGAACGAAGGCGTCATCATCACGCTCACGCACAATGGCCTGCTCAAGCGCACCAATGTCAGCCAGTATCGCGCACAACGGCGCGGCGGCAAGGGTGTCATCGGCATGACCACGCGCGAAGGCGAGACGGAAGCGGACAATGATTTCGTCGAACATCTGTTCACTGCGAGCACGCATGACTACCTGATGTTTTTCACGAACACCGGTCGTGTGTATGTCGAGCGCGTGCACGAGATTCCTGACATGGGTCGCGCCGCCAAGGGCCGCAGCATCGCGAATCTTCTCGAATTGAAGACGGACGAAAAAGTGGCCGCGCTCATCCGCATTCTTTCCAAGACGGATGGCGACAGGAAAGACGTGACGTGGTCGCAGTCCGGCGAATTATTTTTTGCCACGCGACTGGGAACCGTGAAGAAGACCTCACTCAACGAATTTTCCAATGTCCGCAAAGGCGGCATCATCGCCATTGGCATCGAGCCGGGCGACACGCTTATCGATGTAAAACTCACCCGCGGCAGCACCGGCGAAGGGGATCACGGCGACGACGTGGTGCTCATCACCAAGGAAGGCCAGAGCATCCGCTTTCATGAGACCGACGTGCGTTCAATGGGCCGTGCGGCAGGCGGCGTGCGTGGCATCAACCTGGAACCAACCGACGCGCTGGTCGCGGCGGCGATCGTGGTGCCGGATGCGGCGCTGCTGGTCGCGGGTGAGAATGGCATCGGCAAGCGCACCGGGTTTGATGAATATCGCGTCCAGTCGCGTGGCGGCAAGGGCATCATCACGATGAAAACCGGCGATAAGACCGGCGGCGTGGTCGGCGCGCTCACAGTGAAGGACACGGACGAAATCATGCTGATCACCACCAGCGGCCAGATGGTGCGCATTCCCGTGGGCGGCATCCGTGAAGCCGGCCGCAACACACAGGGCGTGAAGCTGGTCAACCTGGATGCCGACGACAAGCTGCAAGCCATCGCCTCCGTCATCGGCGAGGACAAGGCGGAATCGGCCATCGAAGACGAGCCGCCGAAATAATCCGGGATAATCTCTTGCCAAGGCCGCACAAATTATGCTTTTGTGCGGCCTGTTTATTTTTAAATGATAAAGTATTTCGCAAGCATGATTGTGGGCGTCACTGTGATGATGGGATTTTCCTTTTCGGCATGGACGCAGACTAATTTTATCACGGTGACCAATTTCGTGACCATAACGAATTATGTGACGGTGACCAACATTGTTGCCGCGCCGCGAGCACAGGAAACATCCGGAACCCTCTCAAAAACGGAGGCGATGACCTCCACCAACGCCATCACCCAGCCCGTCAAACACCCGTGGGAAAGCAGTTTGGGTGTTGGGTTCTCCCTGACGCGGGGAAACAGCGACACCCTGCTGTTCACGGCGGGCATCCAGACACACAAGAAAACCCCGGAAAATGAAATTTCTTTCGGAGTTGATGGCGCTTATGGCGAAAATAATTCGGTGGCCAACGTCAACACCGTTCATGGGATCAGCCAGTATAACCATCTGTTCAGTGAAAAGTTTTACCTCTACGCCCGCACAGAGGCATTACATGATGGCATTGCTGATCTGCAATACCGCATCAACATCGGTCCCGGTGTCGGATATTATTTTCTCAAGGAAACAAACACCACGTTTGCAGGCGAATTTGGTTCCACCTATGTGACCCAACGTCTCGGTAATGAGGATCACAACTATGTCACTTTCCGCCTCGCCGAGCGTTTTGAATATAAATTCAAAAAATACGGCGCACGCGTCTACGAAAATGTGGAATTTCTGCCCCAGGTCAATAAATTTGAAAATTACATCATCAACGCCGAGGTCGGCATTGAAACCTCGATCACCAAGACCATTAGCTTGAAAACTTCTCTGACTGACAATTTCAACAATGAACCGGCGGCGGGGCGTCAGAAAAATGACGCCCGGATTGTGAGCGGCGTCACTTATAAATTTTAACCAGTGACAGAATAGCTGCGGCTGGTTTTGGGAACGGGGTTGTTTGCGGAAATTGCCCTTATCCCCCGCCGTTCATGACGCGAGCCGTTCCAGCTTCCAAGAATCGTCCGGCTGTCGCGTGTAGCAAAAACGGTCGTGCAGGCGGCTTGGCCGGCCCTGCCAGAATTCAATCCGCTCCGGCTTCAAAATAAAACCACCCCAGTTCGGCGGCAGCGGAATGTCCATGGCAAATTTCTTTTCCAGTTCCCGCCATTTGGCTTCCAGAAAGGCGCGGTCGGGAACGGGCTGGCTTTGTTCGGACGCCCACGCCGCCAGCTGGCTGCCGCGCGGACGGCTCTTGAAATATGCCTCCGATTCCGCAACCGGCAATTTTGTGGCCGCACCCGCCACGCAAACTTGTCGTTCCAAATCTGACCAGAAAAATGTCAGCGCCGCATGGGGATTTTCCGCAAGCTCCCTGCCCTTGCGGCTGTCATAGTTCGTAAAAAAAAATGAAGCCACGTTCGTCCACGGTTTTCAAAAGCACCGTGCGCGTCGAAGGCTTGCCGGACTTGTCCACCGTCGCGAGCGTCATCGCATTGATGTCGGCGGGACGGTGATTGCAAAGGGCGCTCCAGAGCTTGTAGAGGGCGATCCCGATTTTCCGCCACCGGCTTTGCGATTCTTCGCCCGTCGCCTGCCGGAACCAGGATTCAAACTGCGCGATGGGATTTGCGTCCAACCCGGCGCGGTCAAGCGCGCCGCGCCGGTAATCTTCGCGGAAATCACCGAGGTTCATTTTACATTTGACGGAACACCGTCAGACCGAGCACGACAATGAAAATGGCGAATGCCAGTCGGATCATGCTGACAAAGCGGATGCGATTTGCCGTGGCGGTGGCAAATTCTATCAGGTCGCGTAATCGCCACGGCGCGATGGTGAACCACATTCCCGCGACGATTAAAACGTAAGCCCAAGCCTGGATCAGCAGCACGAATGGTGATTGGCCCAGGTGTGGACGCCCGGTATCGAGCATCAATTTTCCGAGCAGCATCAGCACCACGGCAAGGCCGCGCACAGCCAGAAAATCCTGGATGAAGATACAGGTCAGCACACCCACTGCTGCAAAGGCGACCATCATAATCGGCTTGTAGGCCGAGAAATCCGCGATCGGTTCCGCGTTGACGATCCACAAGAACCACGCCGTGCCGAGCAGCATGAGCGCGACGCCCACGGGCACGTTGCGCGGCAGCTTGCGCGCGGCGGCGGTGAACTCCACGGGCTTCGTCAGCGCATAAACCTGCGGCACGCTCATGCCGACCCCGAGCAAAATGGAAAGCAGCGACAATTTCATTTCAAAAATTAAACCATGAATTCACCCAAATGGACACGAAGAAATTGAACCCGTTCATTCTGAGCAATCGGAAACATAACAGAAGTGCTGCTGAAAATTATTTTGAGTTTCAATGTTGCACGACCCGATAGAAGCGGCATTGATCATCTCCCAATGTATCTGACACCGTGTTGGTGCTGCCATTGCCGGTAATGGAGGAAACGAGATTGGACCAATTGCCGCCATCCACATTGTCCGTCCATTGCACGTCGTAGAGGCTTCCGCCGATTGAAGGCCAGCTCACCTGAATACCGGGTTGCACGACTGCAGCAATCACATTGGTCTGGCTGGCAGTGGCGAATGAAAGCGCGACATCGTCAATCAACACGCCGCCGTAACCATGCAGAACGCCGCCGGTCGCACCGTAGATTTGTAGGTAAGCATTTACCGCGTTGGCCGGAGCAACCAAATTGTTGACGGTGAACTGCGACCAGACGCCGTTGCCGGCGGAAAAACCATGCAATCCCGTGCTGCCGACTGTGCCACCACCACTGTTGCGCCAAGTGATGCCGTAATTCTGCACATAACTCACGCCGGAACTGATTTGTTTTGCCCAAAAGGAAAACGTGTAGGTCTGGCCGGCGATCACCGGGACGCCGCCCGCCGCCGTGACGTTTTGATCAATCTCCGAAGTGTTCGCGGTGGACGCTGTGTTCGTCACCAACAGCTGCATGCTATAACTGTCGCCGTGTGCGCCGGTATTAACGCGCATTGGTGGTTGACTGCCGACGGTGGTCCAATTGCTGGCGACGGAACCGCTGCCGGTTTCAAATCCAGGGTTCGCCAGAATGTTCCCGGTGCCGTTGGTGATTTCCAAAATCCGGTATTGCGTATCTTGCGCCGGCCAGAGCGCATCAAAAAAAGTGTTCGTCAGGCCATTGCCGGCCGTTGGCCCAAGCACATTCGACCAGTTGATGCCGCCAGTTGCCGATTGCAGGGTCCAGGTCGCACCGGCTTTCGTAGGCCAACTAACCTGTTCTCCCTGCTGAATGACAACCGAAACCGGAGTCGGTGGAGCGCTCGCAAAACTATAAACCCGGACGTAATCCACCAGCATCTGTTGGGGGAAGACCGTGGTTCCATCCGGATAGCCAGGCCAGTTGCCCCCAACCGCGACGTTGAGAATCACGAATTGTGAATTCGTGAACACCCAGGTTCCGCCGCCGGGCAAACTCGCCGGCGTGGCGGTGAAATATTGCTGGTTGTCCATGAACCATTTGATCTGGTTGGTGGTCCATTCGATGGCAAAAACATGAAAGTCATCCCCGAGAACTGCACCGCCCGGCAATGTATAGCTTCCGCCAACCCCAGCGCCGCCATTGTAATCGCCGCCCGGTTGCGGGCCGTGGATCGTGCCATACACTTTGCCCTGTTCACCGGTTTTGCCGATGTTTTCCATGATGTCAATCTCGCCACATTTAGGCCAGCCGAGTGGATCAATGTTTTCACCCAACGTCCAGAAGGCGGGCCAAATTCCCTGTCCGCGCGGAATTTTGATGCTTGCTTCGATGCGGCCATAAGTCCACGACCACTTGCCCTTGGTCAACATCCGGGCCGAAGTATAATTGCGCGTGACACTGTCTGTTCCGGTGTAGGTCTCCTGTTTGGCTTCAATCACCAAATGTCCTTCCTCTATCCGCGCATTGTTCGTCCGGGACGTGTCGTATTCTTGTTGGTTGTTGCCAAAGCCGCCGCCGCCCACGTCAAAACCCCACTTGGCCGAATCGGGCGAACTGCCGTCCGGCTGGTCGAATTCATCCGACCAAACCAGTTGCCAGTCAGCCCGACAAAGCCCGGGAGTCAATAAAATCAATGCCAGCAACAGATACGGAAGAGTCCGCGACGCGATTTTTTCTAATTTTCGCTTCATAGATGTTACCACAACAAATAGCACGGCAATGCAGATTTGTAACATAATTTGTTATGAGTCAAGCGCAGCTCGGCAACTCAATAGTGTCTACATACAAGGAATTTATTGAAGGCGGAATAATTATCCTGGCGGAAAATTATCCGAAAATATTTATGCTTCTACAAACCCACCACCGCCGGGTCGCCGTAGAGCGTGAAGGAGCCGGTGCGCTCGATCTTCACGTCCAAGATTTGCCCCTGATGCCGAGTGCTGCCGTCGAACAGCACGATGCGGTTGCAGCGCGTGCGTCCAGTGTAGCGCGCCGCGTTTTTCTTGCTCGGGCCTTCCACGAGAATCTCCACCTGCCGCCCGATGAAGTCATCATATTTGCGTGCGGCGATCTCATTCACCAAATCCAGCAAGCGATGATTGCGCTCCTCACGAACTTCCTGCGGCACCTGGTCGGGCATCTCGGCGGCGGGTGTGTCGCGGCGCGGGGAATACTTGAAGATGTAGGCGTTATCAAACTTCACCTCGCGACAGAGCGAGAGTGTTTGCTCAAAGTCTTCCTCTGTCTCACCGGGAAAGCCGACGATGATATCCGTGGTGATGCCGATGCCCGGCTTGGCGCGACGTAGTTTTTCGATGATCCCGAGAAAGCGTTCGCGCGTGTAACCACGGTGCATGAGCTTCAACAGACGATCGCTGCCGCTTTGCAATGGAATATGCGCGCTTTCACACAGCTTCGGCAGCCGGCCGTAAGCCTCGACGAGATCATCGCCATAACCCTTTGGATGGGGCGAGGTGAAGCGGATGCGCTCAAGCCCGTCAATCTCATGAACGGCATCGAGCAGTTGGACGAAGGCGGATTTGCCGTCGAGCGTAGGAATGTCGCGCTTGCCAAAGCTCGTCACAATCTGGCCAAGCAAAGTGATTTCCCGCACACCGCGCGCAACCAGTTCGCGGCATTCGGCCACGATGTCGTCAATCGTGCGGCTGCGTTCTTCGCCGCGCGTGTAAGGCACAATGCAGAAGGTGCAGTATTGATTGCAGCCTTGCATGATGCTGACGAACGCGGACACGGAAGTTTTCGCGCTGCCGTTGAGCAGATGTTCACGGATGGTCGCCTCGCTTTTTTCCTCGGAGTCAATGTCCACGATTTTTTCGCGCCGACCGGAAATGATTTCATCCAGATATTCCGCCGCGCGATGAAATTTCTGCGTGCCGAGAACCAGATTCCACATCCGGCAGTTTCTCGATAAGCTCCTTGCCACGACTCTGCGCCATGCAGCCCATATAGCCAAGAATCTGTTCAGGATTGTCTTTCCGCGCCGTTCCCGCGAGGTTCTTCATCTTGTTCATCGCCTTCTGCTCGGCGAGATCGCGCACACTGCAAGTGTTCAGCAATACTACGTCGGCGACGCCCTCGGTCTTTGCGAGCGAATAGCCTTTGGCGACAAGCTGCGCGGCGACGGCTTCGCTGTCGCGCTCATTCATCTGGCAACCGTAAGTCTTGATGAAAACACTGGGCATGATTTCAGGAAGCAGGATAGGCGGGCGGCGGATGGATGAAAAGTTGAAACACAAACATGTTTGGCAACTCGCTTGCGGGCGGGCGGCAAAGTTGTATGCTCGTTCGACTGGCAAGTGACCTGCTGATTCCCCAAGGGAGACGGGTCGCACTATGGAATCAGAATCGTTGAAAATCTTGTTAATTGGAAGTGACGGACAATTCGCGCGCATGGTCGCCGGAATGTTGGACGCCGCCAATGAACTGGTCATCGCACCGACGATAGAGGCTGCGATGCCCAAGCTCTCGGGCAAACATCCGTTTCAGGCCATTTTTTTTCGATCTGACGGCGGCGGACAAGGACAACCTGTTGCAGGTCGGCTTGTTGTCCGTCAAAAAACCCCGGCTGCCCATCCTCGTGTTCGGCCCGACCGGCGACGCGGAGTTCGCGACCGAAATTGTCCGGGCGGGTGCGCAGGATTATCTGGCGAAGGACAGTCTCGACGGAAACCTGCTGCAACGCGCGCTCCGGTGCGCGCTGGAACGCCAGCACGAGCGCACCTCGTTGATCGAGGAAAAAGACAATTACTACGGCGTGTTCGATCATCTGGTGGAAGGCATTTTTCGTACGACGCCGGACGGGCATTACTTGCTGGCGAACATCGCGCTCGCCCGCATCTACGGCTACGAATCGCCGGTGGAGTTGATGGCGAGCATCACGGACATCGCCCACCGCCTTTACGTCGAACCCGGCCGGCGCGAAGAATTCGTCCAGTTGATGCAGGCCAACGACACCATCACGGGTTTTGAGTCGCGCATCTATCTAAAGGACGAGACGATCATCTGGATCTCGGAGAATTGCCGCGCCGTGCGTGATCCGCAGGGCAACCTGCTTTATTATGAAGGCACCGTCGAGGACATTTCCGAACGCAAACATGCCGAGGAAGAAATCCGGCGGACAACGGTCGAACTTTCCCGCAGCCGTGAGGAATTGCGCAAAAAAAACCAGCTCATGGAGGAAAACCTTCGCATGGCGCGCGAAATCCAGACGGCCATGCTGCCTCAGCAATATCCGGTCTTCCCGTCCAACGCCGCGCCCGATCAAAGTGCGTTTCAATTCACGCATCGCTATCAGCCCGCCGAGTCGGTTAGCGGCGATTTTTTCAGCGTCACCGCGCTTTCCGAAACGGAAGTCGGTGTTTTCATTTGTGACGTCGCCGGTCACGGCGTGCGCGCCGCGCTCGTCACCGCGATGATCCGCGCACTGGCCGAGGAATTAAAACCAATCGCGCGCGAGCCGGGGAAATTTCTTCAGAAATTAAACTTCGACCTGTGTGCCATCCTGAAGAACACGGGTTCGCCGATGCTCACGACGGCGTTTTATTTTGTCGCCGACTGGCAGACGGGCGTCGTGCGTTTCGCCAATGCCGGCCATCCCAAACCGCTGCTCGTCCGGCGCGCGGGCAAACGGGTCGAACCGCTGGCCAACGAGTGCGGGCGCGGCCAGCCGGCGCTCGGTTTGTTCGATGACCCGCCCTATCAAACCACCGAAACTACCATCGCGCCGGGTGATTTCCTGATGCTGTTCACTGACGGTCTTTACGAAGTGCAGGGCGCGAATGAAGAATTATATTCCCAGCAACGGCTGCTGGTGGACGTGCAAGGCCTTCTCGACCAGCCTGCCGGGCTGATGTTCGACCATCTGCTGAAAACCATCCGCACCTTTTCCACCGATCAGGAATTCGAGGATGATGTCTGCCTGGTCGGCATGGAATACCTTGGGAAACAGACCGGTAAAATCCTGACGCCGGAAACAAACTTCTAACTGTCAAACTATTTGTCTTGAACTGATTTGCGAGCTTTAGCGATGACTTTTTCAAGGTCAATGTCCAAAGCCAAAGTAAGCCGAAGCAAAGTATCCAATGTGGGGATGCGCTGTTCTTGCTCGATAAAAGTTACTGTTTGACGCGACAATCCAGCTTTTTGAGCAACCAAGTTGAGCGAAAGGCCGCATTTGGCGCGCTCTTCTTTCAAAAGACGCGCGACTTGAGAACAAACGGCTTCCGATATTTTGCTGACTGACACATGAGAGTCATACGAAAAAAAATTTGACGAAAGGACGCTACACTTGTAGCATACGCTTGTTCGGCAGGGGTATGCGTTTCCGTTTCATTAGCCTATGAAAAAGACAATTAGAAGTTTATTCAGTGCGGCGATGCTGGTTGCCGCTTCACTGCAAACCCACGGGCAAGGATTCATTTATGACCAGCAATCGGCAACAGGTCCAACATCCCCGCCGGCAGATGATTTCTTTAACATTCAAACTGCATCGCTGACGCAATCTTTTATGCCGACACTTTCAGCGATTGGATTTGTCCAGTTTCAATTTTGGGATATACCCGGCAACGGCAATAATGGCGCGACGGTTTATGTGAAACTTTGGACGGGTTCGCCGAACATCAATTCGGCGACATTACTCGGCTCAACCACTCCGGTTTATATGCCCAACGGATTTGTGAACAGCAGCCTCGGATTTGCCGGAATAACCAACTTTTACTTTTCAACTCCTATTACACTCACTCCTGGGCAAACTTACTATCTTCAGCCAGTCGTTTTATCCGGCGATAATCCTTGGGATATAGCAGTGCTCGCTAACACATATTCTGGCGGCCAACTATATGCTAATGGAGGTTTGATTCAACCAAGTTCTGATTTCTGGTTTCGGGAAGGAATCGTTAGTGTGCCTGAACCATCTACTTTGACTATGATTGGATTAAGCAGCCTTTTGGTTTTTTATTTCAAACGTCGCTCCAAGCTCGTCATTTTATTCTTATTTGCCATTTCCGTTTTCTCGCTTCATGCCGTAGCCGATTCCGTCGTTCAAGCCACCGCAGCCGAAGCCGGACTTGCTCCGTCATCTGCCACAGTCTTGCCAGAAAGCGGAACTTTTTGGGTGATGACAGTGGATTCCGACGGCAATCTGATCGAGTCGCCTTATCCTGTTTTACCGCCAGATTTATCTGGCCTGCCCATTTATTCCGTAACGAATGACATCTACATGGTGGATGGCACCGGCGGGCAACTCGCGTCGGCATCCACCGGACGGATGAGCCGCGCGCAGGCGGCTTCCATCGCGCAGGCGCAAGCGGCAACGACGGCTTCGCTCATCGAGCAGATGCTTGACGATTACGGAACAAATGGAGAGTATCAGCCCTACGGTTTTACCCCGATGATTTATACCAACGGCTTGTGGCTGGAAATTTTGAACACCAATTCAGTCACCACAAATCTCTGGTTGCGGCTGCATGGAACTGTTGGCGGCGACAACTACCAGTTGCTTTCCAGCACCAACCTGTCTGACACCAATTGGAACTTGGGGCAAATCCTTTTCGGCGCATCCGACGGTTACGCAGATTTTTCGGCCGTTCCTATCACCAACAAGATGACCCTCTTCCGCGCGCATCACGCCAATCCGGTGATGGAAATCTACAACAGCCAGTATGCGATTGAGCCGAATCCGACCAACAGCGACCCCGGTCAAGTCGGCACTTTTTACATTCAAAATGAAAGCTGGGCGACCAATGATGTCACGGTTTATTACACCATCGGCGGCACGGCGCAGAACGGCATTGATTATTCCAATCTCACGGGCATAGCCACCGTTCCTCTCAATCAAGCCTATGCGGAAATTGACATTGACCCGATTGCCGACGGCTTGAAGCCCGACCAGACCATCGTTTTGACGCTGATGCAAAACACGAACTATCTGATTGACCCTGCATACCATTCAGCGACAAATGCTCTCCAAGCCAATCCCCAAGTGTATCCGATAGCTTTTGGCGATAACCTGCCGCCCATGTGCCCAAATACAACGAATAATATTACTTTGCGTGCCGCTGAATTTCTTAATCTGCCACTAGCTTACACTATCCTGACTTGGCCGACACATGGAACACTTCATACCAATGGCGCGCCTTATGTCACTTACGCGCCAACCAATTGTTATGAGGGCACAGATAGTTTTACCTTCAAGGTCAACGACGGCCAGTTTGATTCCGCGCCAGCCACCGTCAATTTAATCATTTCCGACCCGGTCAATGCCAATGCGGTTTATCCTCAAACCTGTCGCGGCACGCCGGTCAGCATCGCATTATCCGGCGGGGGATTCAGTGTGGCGAGACATTGGGCTACGCCGTGCTTTCCAATCCGGCTCACGGCACTTTGAGCGGCACGGCGACGAATCTCACTTATACTCCTACGGGCACAAACTTCACCGGGACGGACACCTTCAATTACATGGTCTATAGCGGCTGCGGCGGCGATTTTGCCACAAATAGCGTCACCATCACCGTCGGCGACGCCACTACTTATCCCAATCCTCAAAGCGTGATGACCGGAACCAATCGGGCCGTGGCCATCTCCTTGAGCGCGGCGGACTTTGATAACTGCAACGCCGACACCAATTATTACACTTACACCGTGACCAGCAATCCGCCAACGGTTATCTGACCGGCACGCCGCCCAATCTCTCCTACACGCCCACCAATGGCGAAGGAATGGATTCTTTTCAATTCAACGTCAGCGACGGCGTCTGGCCTTCCCCATGATTCAGACGCCACCGTCACTATTTTTGTCGTCGCCGGGCCGGTTCTGTTCCCCCAATGTGACCCGTTCGGGACGGCGGTTGCACTGGATTGGAGTCTGGATACCAACGTGCAGCAGATGGTGCAGCATGGCGGCCTCAACATCAAAGATTTCATCATCTACCGCTCCGCCGTTTCCGGCAGCAACTATACGGCTATTGCCACCAATACCACCATCCAGATGAGTTATCTGGATGCCAGCGCCGTGGTCGGCCAGACCAATTATTACGTCGTGAATTTTGAATCCGCCAATTCCACCGGCGCCGCCAATTACGAATCGCCTTTGTCCAACGAAATTAAAGCGTCAGGTCGAAATCCCGACGATTTGATTCCGCCAAACGCCGTCTGGAATGTGGTGACGAATTTGTCCAACCCCACGAATGTGGTCAGGTTGCAGGCGCCGTTTTTCGAGTTTTGGCACGAATCAATACCTAAATCTTTATCCGTTGCCAAACACCTACTGGCCCGCGGCCACAACCTGGTCCAATCACATCGCGCTGTATATTGCCACCAACTCCGTGCCACTGTCGCAGGTGCAATACTCCATCGCCATAGACAACGACTATAAACTGTATCTCAATAATTCAAACGCGCCGATTGAAACGTTTTCCAGTGGTGGTGCGGCCAAGTGGTCGTCCTTCAAATCCTTTCAAAGCGTCGCTCCCAACCTCCTGCATTATGGGACGAATGACATTCGTTTACTGATTATTGATGAGGCCGAAATCAATTACTTCTCCATGGTCGTCACCACCAATACCTGCGGCAGGTAGGCGTTTGGATGAAAAAAATCCGCCGCCAAATTAAATCCGCGATCGAGCAAAATGGCCGGATAGATGGTTCATCGCCCGCCGCAAGATTTTATTCCTGCACGAACTTGATGATGCGGGATTTCTCGGTGCGGCGGCGGAGTCCTTCATCCAGCACTTTTTTGCGCAGGCGCAGGTTCTTCGGCGTGGCTTCCACGAACTCATCCACATCAATGTATTCCAGCGCGCGTTCCAGCGAGAGTTTCATCGGTGGCGAGAGCGAAATGCCTTTGCCGTCGCCCTGCGAACGCATGTTCGTGAGGCGTTTTTCCTTCACCGGGTTCACCGGGATGTCGTTCTCACGCGCATTTTCGCCGACAATCATGCCGACGTAAATCGCATCACCCGCTGTCACCATCAAGCGGCCGCGTTCCTGCACCATGTTTGAGCGCGTAGCTGGTGGCCTCGCCGTTGTCCATCGAAACAAGCGACCCATTTTTTGCGCGCGGCAATCTCACCGGTGTCCGGGCCGTATTCGTGAAACAGATGACTCATCACGCCCATGCCCTTGGTCGAATTGACGAGGTCAGTCTCAAAGCCGATCAGCCCGCGCATCGGCACGAGCGCCTCGACGGACACCTGGGTGCCGACGTGGTTCATGTTCGTGATCTGCGCCTTGCGGTTGGCCAGATTTTCCATGATGGTGCCGAGGTTTTCGCTCGGAACTTCCACGAATAATTTTTCAATCGGTTCGAGCAGTTCACCCGCCGGACCTTTTTTCCAGAGCACTTCGGGACGGGAAACCAGAACTTCGTAACCTTCGCGGCGCATCTGCTCAACGAGAATGGCAATCTGCATTTCGCCACGACCGCTGACCGCGAATACTTTCGGATCGGGTGTCTGCGCGATACGGAGCGCGACGTTAGTGCGGATTTCCTTCACCAGGCGGTCCCAGATGTGGCGCGCAGTGACAAGCTTGCCGTCCTGTCCGGCGAGCGGCCCGTCGTTCACGGCAAATTCCATCTGAATCGTCGGCGGATCAATCGGGATATAAGGCAGCGTGGCGCGCAATTCAGAATCGCAAATTGTTTCGCCGATGAACACATCTTCAAAGCCCGCGAGACCCACGATGTCGCCAGCGTGGGCCTCCGTGATTTCGATGCGCTTCATGCCTTCGAAATGGTAGATCATCGTGATCTTGCCCTTGGAAATTTTACCGCTGCCGTGACGGCAGATGGCGGGATCACCGACTTTTACTTTGCCTTCGACGATCTTGCCGAACGCGATACGACCCACGTAATCGTTGTAATCCAAATTCGCGACGAGCAATTGAAAACCTTCACCGGCTTTCGCGCGCGGCGACGGAATGTGCTTCACAATCGCGTCGAACAACGGCTCCATCGTGCCGCTGGCGTGTTCAAGTTCCACTTTGGCGTAACCTTCCTTGGCAGAGCAATAGATGAACGGAAAATCAAGCTGCTCATCCGTCGCGTTGAGGGAGACGAACAATTCAAAAACCTGGTCGAGCACTTTCTTTGGGTTGGCATTCTCGCGGTCAATCTTGTTGATGACTACAATCGGCTTGGCGCCGGCTTCGAGCGCCTTGCGCAGCACGAAACGTGTCTGCGCCTGTGGGCCTTCGGCGGAATCCACCACCAGCAGCACGCCGTCAATCATGTTCATGATGCGCTCCACCTCGCCGCCGAAATCGGCGTGTCCGGGCGTGTCCACGATGTTGATGTTGTAATCCTTGTATTTGAACGCGGCGTTCTTGGCGCGGATGGTGATGCCCTTTTCCTTTTCCAAATCCATGGAGTCCATCAGGCGCTCTTCCTTCGATTCATGCTGGTTTTCGCGGAAGGTTCCCGACTGTTTGAGCAAACAATCCACGAGCGTGGTTTTGCCGTGGTCAACGTGCGCGATGATGGCGATATTTCGTATGTGCAACATAGATTCTAAAATAGTCGAACAGGATGCCTTTTATAAGGCAAAGGTCAAGCCGCGTAATTGAATTAACTCTGGACAATATTCGGCGATACGCATATTCAGCCAATTGAATTCGTGAAAAAAATTCCTAAATCGCTGAAGCGGATTGCCGGCTGGCTGTTCTTTTTCAGCATCGCCACGTTTCTGTTCATGCTCATGCTCGGATTAATCATTCGCAGCGATTGGCTGACCAATAATTCATGGTTTGCGTTGTTGGTCTGTGCGCCTGTGGTCGTCATTGTCCTTTTGTATTTATTTATCCGCTGGTTTTTTACATGGCGATATTTTCGTCGGATGCTCTTCGCTTTGGCTTGTTTCATTGCTTTGGTCATTCTCTTTTATGCTGAAGAAGATTTTCGTGGCTGGTATGCGTGGCATCAATTCAAACAGCAGGAAGAGGCGAAAGGTGAGAATTTCAATCATTTAAGTTTCGCACCTCCACCAGTTCCTGACGAACAGAATTTTGCGCTCACACCGATTGTTGCTAGTTCCTATGACTGGCTTCTCGATAAAAACGGCAAAAAATTAAACCCGCCCAAAACAAATTATGTTGATCGCCTGTCAATGAATCGCGAAAGCAACTCTGGTTTGCTTGATTCACCAACAAATTATGCCGCTTGGGCGAGGTCAAAAATGGCCGACTTAAAAGATTGGCAGAACTATTATCGAGCACTTGCGGTTAAAACTAATGAATTTCCTGCTTCTCCAACGCCTCAAACCCCGGCTGCTGATGTCTTGCTGGCGTTGAGCAAATACAATTCAGACATTGAAGAAGTCCGCAAGGCCAGCACATTGCCTTACTCACGATTTCCACTTAATTACAGTTCTGATCATCCTTTCGAGGGACATTCTTCTTCCTCATTTAGCGCCATTGAAAAGATGCAGTCAGATTTTGGAACTGCGTGCATGTGCAGAACTGGAAAACGGCCAAAGCGACAAAGCATTGGATGACGTGAAACTTATGTTTCGTCTGACTGACTCAATTCAAAACGAACCGTTTCTAATTTCGCATCTGGTGAGAATTGCCATGACCAGTATAGCCTTACAACCGATTTGGGAAGGGTTGGTCAAACATAAATGGTCTGATGCGCAGCTTGCGGAATTAGATCACGAGCTTGTGTCGTTGAATTTTTTGAACGATTACAGATTTACCATGCGCAACGAACGGGCAGGCGCAATCCTTGAGATAGATTCAATGCGCCGACACCGTGACTATAAAAGAACCGAAATGCTTCTTGGCGGAATGCGCGGTTTGCAGACGAAAGCGAGCCTTCTATTGAATATTCGGTGCCATCGAAGGTTTCCGAAATTTTGCTCTGTCCACTCGGTATTTATCTTATGCCTGACGGCTGGTATTTTGAAAATGAGTTAACCGTGGCAGAAATGCACCAGCAGTGTTTTCTTCCTATGATAGATACGAATCTTCAAGTGGCTTTGCCGAAAATCAGAAATGATGCAAATGAATACTTTAGAAATTAAATCCGGGGCCATGGAATGGCATCGCATTTTTTTCTGCCGAGTTGCGTAGCAGTGGTCGAAAGTTCGCATACGGTCAAAATTCAGTCAATATGGTTCGTGTTGCTTGCGCCTTGGAACGATACCGCCTCGCACACGACGAATATCCCGAAACGCTTGAAACGCTCACGCCGCAATTCATCGCACAAATTCCGCACGATGTCATCGGCGGACAACCATTGCATTATCGCCGAACGGATGGCGGGAAATTTTTACTTTATTCAATCGGATGGAACGAAACAGACGATGGCGGTCAAGTTGCATTAACTCAATACGGTTACAGCGACCCAACCAAAGGCGATTGGGTTTGGCCGAACCCCCTAAAATTTAATCGTTCAATTTCGGTTAAACCAGCTTCTTCAACCTCGCATCCTCGCCCAATTTCTTCACCAGTTCCTTGATCTTCTGCGCCTGGCTTTTGTGCGCGAGCAACACCGCGTCGTCCGTTTGCACCAGAATCGAATCACGCAAACCGACCACGGCAATTGGCGTGCGGTTCTTGGTGCGCGCATCAAAGATGATGTTCCGCGCCGCGTCCACATGAATGAAATCGCCCACGGCGCAGTTGCCTTCCGCATCCGGCTTGAGATGCCGTGCCAGCGCCGCCAAGCGCCGAGGTCGTCCCATTCAAATGCGCCGTCCGCCACAACGACGTTCTGCGCCTTCTCCATCAACGCATAATCAATCGAGACTTTTTTGATCGTCGGATATTCCTTCGCCAGGACTTTCGCGAGCTTGGCCGGATTGTTCGCCACCTTGAACCAGCGCTGGCAGGCGGCGAACATTTCCGGCTGATGTTTCTCCAGCCCGTTCGTGACCGTGATAAAACTCCAGACAAACATCCCCGCGTTCCAGCGATATTGGCCGCTGTTCACATATTCCAGCGCTTTGTCGTAGTGCGGCTTTTCGACAAACCGTTCGGCTTTGAAAAATGTTGTCTTCGTTTTTTTGGCACCGGACGGCGTGGGCAAAACATTTCCGGTTTGGATATAACCATAACCGGTGGCTGGTTCGTTCGGCTTGATGCCAATCGTCACAATCGCCTGCCCTTGTGCCGCCAGATCAAACGCATCGCCCAGCACCTGCTGAAATTTTTTCTCCTCGGGAATGACGTGGTCGGCGGGCAGCACGGCCATGACTCCGGTCGTGGAACGCGCGCCCACCAAGGCCGCGCCAAGCGTGACCGCCGCGCAAGTGTCGCGCCCCACCGGTTCGGCCACGACATTTGCCTTGGGCAGCTTGGGCAATTGTTTGCGCACCTCGGCGGCCTGCGCCGCATTGGTGATGATGAAAATATTTTTCATCGGCACGAGCGGCAGCACGCGGTCCACGGCCTGTTGCAGGAATGAGCGTTTGCCGAGCAGTGTCAACAACTGCTTGGGCATCTTCTCACGGCTCAATGGCCAGAATCGCTCGCCGCGCCCACCGGCCATGATGATCACGAAACGATCTTTATCATTGGTTTGCATTTTCATTTCGGTTGATTGAACACGGACAATGTGAAAAATGCAAAATCTGTTTTAAAGGCAGGTAAAACAAAACGCCGGCCCGACTTTCGCCGGGCCGGCGCTGAAAAAAACAATCGATTTATCAATTACGACGACGAATCATGGCTAATCCGGCCATGCCCAGACCGATCAGGGCCAGAGACGACGGTTCAGGAACGGGAGAGATGCTGATATTGCTCAAATACACCCCGACGCCGGTGCCATTCCCATTTTCAATAAATCCCAGCCGGAAAAAAGTGTCTGCCGGGGGAATGGCAAAACCAACCGCAGCCATGTTAAATGACACGTGACCCGTGAACACCTGGCCGCTGGCCAGCTGGGTGCCGTTCAATTCGACTTCTTTGGTGGCACCGAAATCCTGCGCATAATACCCGCTGCCTGAGTTGACGAACGTGCCAAGCTGCAAAAAGGTCGCACCTGAAAAACCGGCCGTATCGATGTAATAATCATAACTGATGTTGTAACCGATGGGATTGGCGGCGGCGGCGGCGCATCGCAGCGTCGAAAGCGGAGAGATTGCCGGTATAGCCGGACGCGACATTTCCCACCTGGAAACCGCCAAGTGGAAGGTAGATGTAATTCTGACCGCTGAAGTTTGAGACTGTTGCGACCGGGCTGCCGGCGAATCCTCCAGTAGCCCAACCATTGGGGGTGCCACCTGAGAAATCGTAATTAACCGACTGGCCTTGCGCGTGAATCGCACCAATTACAAGGGCAACGGTTGCCATTCCGAGTGAAGTTCTGATAATCCGCTTCATAATAATAATTCGAGTTGATGTTTTGGGTATTCCGACCGGCTGATGCTTGAGAATATGCCAAATCCATCTGGAAGTCTTGTCACTAATTTAGTTTACACGCCGTTGCGGCTCGACCTGATCATCTCAAGGCTTGCGCCATTTTCGCGACAAACTCACTGACGCGCCCGACCATTTCGGGCGATGTGCCATGTTCGGCGACCTGGTTCACAACCGCGCTGCCGACCACGCAGCCATCGGCTTCCGACGCGACGAGTTTCGCCTGTTCGGGATTCGAGATGCCGAAACCGACCGCGATGGGCAAATCGGTATATGCGCGGATTTTGGCGACTTGTGATGCCAGGTTTGATGCTACTTGGCTTTGCATTCCCGTAACACCTTCGCGCGAGATATAATAAATGAATCCACTGCCACGCTTCACTATCAGCTTCATGCGGTCGTCCGGCGTCGTCGGCGCGACGAGGTAGATGTGACAAAGTCCGGCTTGCTTCATCAACGCCTCATAGTTATCCGATTCCTCTGGCGGCAAATCCAACACAAGCAAACCATCCACGCCTGCTTTCGCGGCAACGGCAATGAACTTCTCCATGCCGACCTTGTGGATCAGATTGAAATAAATGTAGAGAACAATCGGAATTTGAGATTCCTTGCGGATCGCGATAACCGTTTGCAAAAGTTTCGGCGGCGTGGTGCCGGATTCCAGTCCGCGTTGCGCCGCCAACTGATTCACCAGTCCGTCGGCGAGCGGATCGCTGAACGGCACGCCGAGTTCCAGAACATCCACGCCCACCTTGTCAAAAGCGAGCGCCAGTTGTCGCGTGGCTTCCAGATTGGGATCGCCCCGCGCCGACATAGACGATGAAGCCTTTCTTGCCGGCGCTTTTCAGTTGGGCGAATTTTTTGACGATACGATTCATGTACGCGAAAGTTTCAAGTTTCAAGCGCGAAGATTCAAGCGGCAAGTTTTTTCAAATGAAACTGACAAACGTATTTGAATTGCCAAGCAAAGCCTGGAGATCAAAACTCCTTGCAAAATTGATCACCAGAAACATATGAAATCAAAAATCACATTGATGGGCATTCTGTTCGTGCCGTTTATCACTCTATTCCTGTTGATTATTCGAAACCTTGCTGGCGCGGCGCCGGAGGATCAGACCCTGGCGGCGGCGGACAACGATTTCGCTTTCAACCTCCTCAAGCAGCTCGCCAAAAACCAGCCGGCCAAAAATATTTTCATTTCGCCTTACAGCGCCGCGACGGTATTGCAAATGGTCGGCAGTGGCGCAGCGGGGCAGACCAGGATCGAAATGCAGAAGGTTTTGGGGACAACCGGCCTGTCCGATGACGCCATTGCACGGCTAATAAAAAAATCGCGTTGTCGCTCAAGAACTTCAACACAAATGTCATTCTCACAACCGCCAATGCGATTTGGTATCGGGAGAGCGCGTCGGTAAACCCGAAGTTCATCGCCAATAATCAGCAGTTCTTCGGAGCAACGGTGGCGGCCATGAATTTCCTCGACCCGCATTCGGTTGACATCATCAACACTTGGGCCAGTGATGAGACACACGGAAGGATCACCCACTTTGCAGATGGAATGTTAAGCCGCAACACCGAACTATTTCTCGCTAACGCGGTTTATTTCAAAGGTAAATGGGCGGATCCGTTTAAAGTGGAGGCGACAATGAAGCGGCCGTTTTATTTGCAAAGCGGCGGGCAAAAAACGGTATCCATGATGTCACAAACAAAGGAATTCACTTACCGGCATGGAACGGGATATCAAGCAGTGCGGTTGCCTTACGAGGGCAAAAATATTGCGATGTATGTTTTCCTGCCAGATACCAATTCCAGTCCGGACAAACTGCTCGGCCTCATGGACGGCGAAACTTGGCGACGAGTGACCCGGCCTGGTTTCAATGATAAAGAAGGCACGCTCGCGCTGCCCCGGTTCAAGCTCGAATACAATTTGGAATTAAAAGAATCGCTGGAAGCATTAGGAATGAAATCGGCATTTGATCCGCTCACCGCCGATTTTTCAGGAATTGCGCCGCAACTTTTCATTTCAGCCGCCGGCAAAAGACATTTGTGGAAGTAACGGAAGAAGGCACGGAGGCAGCGGCGGTGACTGGAATAGCCATGATGCCAACTGGAATCATGATGCCTCCGCCAAATCCCTTTAAGATGATTGTGAACCGGCCTTTTCTATTTTTGATCGAGGACAGCCTGACCGGAACGATTTGTTTATCGGCACTGTTTTTGATCCGCAGCCAAACTAACTGCGTTTGAAGCGCGGGCTTTAGCCCAATTCAACGTAAAAATTACTTGCGGCAATGAAGCGGCATAAATACCGCGCTCCTTAATCAGAGCATTGCTGAATCACACCGGATTTGACCGCGTCTGAAATTTTCCGCACAATCACCCCATGGCAAGCAGCTTTGGACAACTGTTCCGCATCACGACGTGGGCGAATCACATGGCGGCGGCGTGGGCGTCGTTGTTGATGGTTGTCCGCCGCGCCTGAAACTTTCCGAAGCGAACATCCAGCCGGATCTGGACCGTCGCCGGCCCGGTCAGTCCAAGATCGTCACTCCGCGCAAGGAATCCGACACGGTGCAAATCCTTTCCGGCATCTCCACTACCGGCCTGACGCTCGGCACGCCCATCTCGATGTGGGTGAAGAACGAAGATCAGCGTTCCGAGGCTTACAACGAGATGAAGGACAAGTTCCGCCCGTCGCACGCGGACTTCACCTACTTCGCCAAATACGGTATCCGCGCCTGGCAGGGCGGCGGACGCGCCAGTGCGCGCGAAACGATTGGCCGTGTCGCTGCCGGTGCGATTGCCAGGAAAATTTTGCGTGAGAAATTCGGCGTGGAAGTTCTCGCCTACGTCAAGCAGGTGCAGAAAATCATCGGCGATGTGAATCCTGACAAAGTGAAGCTCAAAGATGTTGAAGCAAATATCGTTCGTTGCCCTGATGCGAAAGCCGCCGAGAAGATGATCCGCCTCATCGAGAAAATGCGGCGCGAAGGCAACACCGTCGGCGGCATCATCGAAGGCATTGCGCGCGGCGTACCCGCAGGTTGGGGCGAACCGGTGTTCGACAAACTCGAAGCTGATCTCGCGAAGGCAATGTTGAGCCTGCCCGCGTCCAAAGCGTTTGAAGTCGGCTCCGGTTTCGGCGGCATTTTGCTGACGGGCCGCGAACATAACGATGCGTTTCGTGCAAAGTCCGGAAAAGTTTTCACGACCACGAACCGTTCCGGCGGCATCCAGGGCGGCATCTCGAACGGCGAGACCATTTTCTTCCGCACGGCATTCAAGCCCGTTGCCACCGTCATGCACGAGCAGGACACGGTGGATGAATCCTTGCACAACACCACGCTCAAGGGCCGGGGGCCGCCACGACCCCTGCGTGCTCCCACGCGCCGTGCCGATGGTGGAGGCGATGACCGCACTCGTGCTCGTGGATCACGCACTGCGGCATAAAGCACAGTGCGGTTGATTTTTTTGGCGGCAAATGCCAACTTGATTTTTTACAAACACAAATTTTATGGCTGAAAAAACTGTCAACGAAATCTCCCGCGAGGCCCGTCTCCTGTTCACCAAGGGCACCGAGGCCGCGCAACGGGAAAACACGGATTATGCCATCAGCCTGTTCAACCAGGTGCTGGAAAAAGAGCCGGCATTTTATGGCTGCCGCAAGGCCTTGCGCGATGCGCAATTCAAAAAAGCCGGCAGCGGTGGCGGCGGATTCTTCAAGAAGATGATGAGCGGCGCCGGATCTTCCCCGCAGATCGCGAAAGCCAAGATGGTTCTGGGAAAAAACCCCGGCGAGGCGATGGCCATTGCCGAATCGGTTTTGAACGGCGACCCGAACAATTCCTCCGCGCACCGCATCATCGTGGACGCGGCGCAGGCGCTGGAACTGCCGCATACGGCGGTGTTGTCCTACGAAACGCTGGCGAAGAATTCTCCCAAAGATCGTGACCTGGCGATTGCTTTTGCCGAGGCGCTGGCGGCCGCTGGCGATGTGAGCGCCTCTGAAAACAACCGCGGCGAAAAAATCCTGATGGATCTTTTGCGCGACAATCCCCAGGACGGCGATTTGAATACCGCCTTGAAGAATCTTTCCGCTCGCAAAACGATGAATCAGGGCGGCTATAGCGCGCTTGAAAAGGGCGAAGGTTCCTTTCGTGACATTCTCAAGAACAAGAGCGAGGCCGTTTCGCTGGAACAGCAAAACCGCATCGTCAAATCCGAGGATGTCACCGAACGCCCTTATCGGTGAATATGAGACACGGATGCAGACCGAGCCGAATAACCTGAAAGTCGTGCGTGCACTCGCCAAGCTTTACACGGACAAGGGACAGTTTGACCGCTCGCTGGAACTTTACGAACGCATCAAAAATTCCGAGATGGGTAATGATCCGTCGCTCGACACCGAGATTGCGAACACGACGGTCAAGCGGTTCGATTACCAGATCACAACACTGGACGCATCGGCGCCAGACCACGCCGATCAAGTGGCCAAGATTCAGGCGGACAAGCTGGCTTTTCAAATGGCCGAGACCCAGAAACGCGTCGAGAAGTATCCGACTGACCTGGCCATTCGTTTTGAGATGGGTGTGCTTTATTTCAAGGCTGGGAAAATTGGCGAGGCAATCCAGGAATTTCAAAAAGCGCAGGGCAACCCGCACAAACGTCTCGCGGCGATGGGTTATCTCGCGCAGTGCTACGGCAAGCGCAAGATGTATGATCTTGGCGCCCGTACGCTGCAGAACGCCATCAAGGAAAAGCCGGTGTTCGACGAAGAGAAAAAAGAACTGGTCTATAACCTCGGCGTGATGCTGGAAAACATGGGCAAGAAGGACGAGGCCATCGAGCAATTCAAGTTGATCTATGAAATTGACGCGAGCTACAAAGACGTTAATGCCCGAGTTGAGGCGTTTTACGCGGGGCAGTGAATTTAATTATCCAAAGGACTCCGCACCCCCAGCCCCGGTTTCTGCATGACATGTAGATCTGCGTCGTCGCCACGCTCCTGTGACCCAGCAGACCCTGCACACTGCGGATATCCGTCCCGCCTTCCAGCAAATGCGTCGCAAAAGAATGACGCAACGTGTAGACACGAAGCGGGTTTGTTAATGCTTGACCGCAGCACCGCTTGTTTCATCACCCGCTGCAAACCCGTTTCCGCCGTGTGGTGTCGTGCAATTTTGCCGCTGACCGGATCGCGCGACCGGTGTGCCGAGGGGAACACCCACTGCCACGACCACTCTTTGCCCGCATTCACATATTTCTTCGCCAGTTGCCCCCGGCAGCGGCACCCAGCCGAAACCCGCCGCCAAATCCTTCTCATGCAGTTTCCGCACCCCGTTCCAGATGTTTTTTCAACGGCTCACGCACAGCTCTCTGGCAGCATCGTCACCCGGCTGCCGCCGCCCTTGCCTTCCCGCACCATGATCTGGCCACGCGCAAAATCAATGTCCTTCACCCGCAGCCGCAACAATTCCAACAGCCGCAGCCCCGTGCCATACAACATCTGCGCCATCAATTGATAAGTCCCGTCCAGCAACCCGATCAGCTCCCCGCACCTCGTCCCGGCTTAACACCACCGGCAGGCGCGGCGGGCGCGCCACCCGTAAAAAATCCCCCGCCACGAACGGCACCTGCAACACCTCCCGATGCAGAAACAACAAGGCATTCAACGCCTGATTCTGCGTGGAGATGGCCACCCCCCCTGCACCGCCAGCTCCGTCAAAAATGGCGTCACGCCCGTGCTGCCTAATCCTTGGGATGCTGCCAGCCTCCCGCGCGATCCCGGTGAAACTTCAAATACCGCAGCACCCATTCCCAATACGATTGCTCCGTCCGCAAGGACAAATGCTTGAACCGCGGCGACTTCATGGAACTGCTCCTGCAAACGGCCTTTGGGATTGGGCAGCAACTTTTCCCGCAGCGCGGTTGCAGCCTTTGTTGCAGCCTTTCCTGAAAACATGTCATCCGTCATATTTCCTGAAAAATTATGCTGGACAGCAATTTACGTCCAGAATAGTTTCCAAACCATGAAACTGATAGGCCACAAAAACTCAGGCCTACTTAAATGTTAGGAGGCATTGAGTTTATCATGCAGCGAAATCCAGCCACCTATCGCGGGCAGCAGATAGCGGCGTTTTTTGAATCGTTGTTGGCCGCTCGCGTAGTAGGCGCACATATCCACGCAGATCATGGCGCAGTAGATTGTGAGTATCACGGTTGCCTCCTAACAAGTTGCTGAGAGACGACGCCTTGAACGCCTTGCAAGTTTTCGGTAACGTCTTGGATTGCTTCATATTTTTGTGTGGCGCGTCTCAGCGCCGTCGTTAGGCGGCATCGAGCGTCATGAAACTTACACGCTACAAATTCAGGGCTGGGATTAGGGATGATCTTTATGGTGTTGGGAGCTATGTTTATCGTAGCTAGTATTTGTGAGTTTTTTTGGTTCTCATCCGCACGGACTTTTGCGGTTTTATGAGATTATCGCAGTTGGGCCGTTGCTTTTGCTTTCAGGAGTGGGTTGTTGTTATGACAAAGATGCCGCCTAACCAGTCGCCGGAGCCAACCGCCGTTGGCGCGGTCCGTTCCGCTGTCGCGGTCCACATCGTAGATACGGCGCGGCTCAGCTTTTTTCGTTAGGCGGCTCGCGTCTTATGAAAACCCGACGCTTTATAGTTTTCCTAGCTTCGGCCCATTGCGGTGGCCGTCGTTGTTTGCGTTGTTCTCACGACTTGCTGGCAGCGGAAGCAGCCGGTGTTCCGAGACGCACCGAAGCTGATGTCAGCGATGCAGGCATATTCGCGTGGCCTATCAGCGCGAGGTCAGCCATTGCCAGCTACCGTTTCGTTGCGCGAGCTAGTCAGCGGTGGTTATATTTCAGCCGGTGCTGTTCACGCGTTTGATGGCATGGGATGTGACGATTTCACTCAAAACTGATGAGGCTGATCCGCAGGCGATTTTGATGCGGGCGCGTTTGCCAGATGGCAGCGTGACTGCATTGATGGCCGATGGTAGTGTTCAAGGATTACCAAGATGACGCGCCTAACCAGTCGCCGGAGCCAACGCCGAGAGCGGTTTTAGGCTCGCGCCAGAGGTTCGGGTTTGCCCTGCCGCAGGTCGGCGGTGGCTCAGCTTTTTTCGTTAGGTGTCATTCGCACGCCGTGAAATCGTTCCATCTATATTTGCGTGAGCCTGTGACAGCGCCAGCGCGCGTCGTCACGGATTATCGCCCCGAAGAAGTCGCGGCTTTTCGAGAGCAGTTCAGGCCAGTGGACAGAGCGCTATCATCGGCGTTCGCGCGTCGCGATGTTCGGTATGGCCGCTTTTTTTGGCTGTATCATCCTCGGCATGGCTTTGCCGAAGCACCTGTTCATGTATCTCTGGACTGCGGGTATCTGCTCTTGGTTCTTAATTGTTTTCGCAGGCCCACGGACACCAGATTGTCCGGCGTGCCAACTCCAAGCTCGAGGCGGGCTTTGGAGCGTTTTGCCCGGAGTGCGGCAGTCAGTCCTTGCAGCGCGGTGGCTGGTTTAGGTCGCCTCGTTGCGACGCTTGCGGCAAGAGCATGAGACGAGGCAAGGGACGCCATTACAAGATTCGAGCCTGCACTCATTGCGGAGTGATGCTGGATGAGAGAGGACTTTGACATGCCACCTAACCTTGCGCTGCAGCGAACCCGGCGGGAGCGTCGCGGTTGCAATCCCTGCGTCCCGTGCGCCGGGTCGCTGAGCTTGGGTCGTTAGGCGACTATGGACACGACTTTCCACCTGATTGACCTCGTTTCCCAAGCGCTGGCTGTTTCAGGCGTTGCTTCGTGGCAAGCCAGCCGAACAGAAATCGAGTGGCTTTCCTCACATGGCTCGGTCACACCAAAGCCGAAGACGCAGCCCAACGAGCGCCCGACTTTTTGGTTTGAGTCACGGACGGGACGTAGTTGTGCTTTTTTCTTGGACGGCGACGAGTTTGTTTTCATTGGCGACCATACGACTTTTACCGTGAGTGATTCCAAATGATGACGAAGTCGCCTAACATGCTGATAGGCTGCATTCCCTCCACCAGTTTCCCGACCTAAATCCGCTTCTCGTCCGCATCAATGTAATCCACGAAGGTCTTGAGGTCGTCGCGATATGCCAAGCCGGATTACTCTGTGCGCAGTCACGCAGGCTTGAACCGCGCCACTTTATGAAAACTGTTCTCCGGCCGGCCTTTTGGATTGGTCGTTCAAGCCTTCCAGCGGCGCGCTTGCAGTCTTTGCTGAGAACAAGTCATTGGTCATCAAGGTCAAAAAATCAGGCTGGACAGCAATTTACGTCCAGAATAGTTTCCAAAGCCATGAAACGACTGGCCACAAAAACTGCGGGCCTGGTTAAATGTTACGCGCCCAGACTTGACGCAGGGAAAACACGTGACGGAGTTCGAGGGGCTTGAGACACTCTTTGTCAAGCTGAGCTGGAAGCCGAGGAGCACACAATGAACATACTGTTATGGGTCCTGCAAGTCCTCGCCGCGCTGCTGTACGGAGCGTCTGGCGTCATGAAGGTCTTCAATGTTCGACAAGGTAAGCCACGACGTCCCGTCCTTTGGCCGCGTTGTCGCGGGAAACCTGGATGACCTTGGGCATTCTGGAGCCTCGTGTGCACGGTCGGGCTCATCGTCCCCCGCCGCGTTCCATTGGAAGCCGCCGCTGACGATCCTGGCGGCCGCAATCCTGGCGGTCGAGAGCCTCGTGTTCGTCCTGGGTGCACGTCAAGTACCGCGAGGTCGCGCCGATATTTTTGAGCGGCGTGCTGGGCCTCCTCATGGCGTTCATCGTGTATGGCCGGATGGTTCTGAGGCCGATCTTGTGACCGGCGGGCTCCAAATACGACGGGCATCGGCCTTAATGGGCTGCATTCTCACCACCAGATTCCCAGCCTAAATCCGCTTCTCGTCCGCGTCTATGTAGTCCACAAACGTCTTGATTTCGCAGCGATGGGCAATGCCAGACTGTTCTTTGCGCAGTTTGAAACGCGCGCAGGCCGCCTCGTCATTTGCCAGCGGACGGCTCAGACATTCTGCCAGTGCGCGGCTTTTTCGGCGTCAGACTTCTTCACGTTCTGGCGAACCCAGTCACACACCTCGCCGTCGGTGATTGAATTTTTCACGACTTCAACGAATTGTTCATGGGTCAAATCCGCCGCCTTGAGCCACATGCCGTCAAAGCCCTTGCCCGAGATTTTCCGCGTAATCCGAATGCAGTTTGCCCGCGAGGTGCAGGCGGATCTTGTCAACGTAACGCGGCAGGTAACTCCAGCCGTCCATGGTTTCACGCGGGCTGCGGGGATAAATGATTTCGCTCATGCGGAAATAATCCGAAGCGCAGCGCAGCCTGTCAACGATTACAAAAAATGCCGCACGAAAAATTCGGATTGCTTAATTCATTTTGCGAAGCATTTTCAATCATGCGGAATTTGATTTTGACGTTGCGGTCATCGGCGGCGGCAGCGGCGGTTATGCGGCGGCGCGAACGACGGCAGATGCCGGTTTGAAAACGGTCGTCATCGAGGGTGGCAAAGAAGTGGGCGGACTGTGCATCCTGCGCGGCTGCATGCCGACCAAGGCGATGCCTTTATGCAGCGGAGGTGAAGCATCTCGCCGAACACGCAGAAACGTGGGGCATCCAGACCGGGAAGGTCAGCTTCAATTTCGCCAAAGTCATGGCGCGGAAAAACCGTATGGTCAAAGATTTTGCCGGTCATCGCGTCCAGCAACTTAATGCGGGGAAATTCAAATTCATCCGCGCCAACGCCAGATTTCTGGATGCGCACACGGTGGAACTATGGCCGATTCAAGCGTCCCAACGTGGCGGGCCAACCTCCTCACCCGCCCTCTCCCCCAATGGGGGAGAGGGTGGCCGGAGGCCGGGTGAGGAGGCAAAGCTCACAGCCAGACATTTCGTCATCGCCACCGGCTCCAGTGTGGCACCGAGTCCCCTGCCCCAATTGGATCAAATCAGCTATCTCAACAGTGATGACGCGGTGGCGCTCAAGAAACTGCCCAAGTCGCTCATCATTCTCGGCGGGCGGCGCCATCGCCTGTGAGTTCGCGACAATTCTTCGCGCGCTTTGGCGTCAAGGTCACGGTCATCCAGCGCAGCGGGCATCTGCTGAAGGATTTCGATCCTGACGCGGGCGCAGAACGTTGAAAAGTATTTCGCCGTGAAGGCGTTCAGGTTTTTACGGCGGCGAAAATCACGGATGCGAAACGGACCGGAAAATTGAAAAAGATTTTATTTGAACAAAACGGCAAAAAACACGCCGTTGCCGCCGGGGAAATTTTATTTGCCCTGGGGCGCAAGCCGGAAACGGCATCACTCTGCCTGGAAAATGCGGGCGTGAAAACGGAAGACGGCCTGATTGTTGCCAACCGCAACATGCGGACCAGCGCGCCGCATATTTTTGCGGCCGGCGATTGCACCGGCCCGCATGAAATTGTGCACATCGCCATTCATCAGGGTGAAGTCGCCGCGCACAACATCATCAGCCCGAATTTAAGGGAAACCGATTACAGCCTGCTGATCTCCGTTGTTTTCACCGATCCGCAGGTGGCGACCGTCGGGTTGACGGAAAAAGCTGCGGCAGCACAAGGAATCAAATTTCTCACGGCCAGCTATCCGTTCAACGACCATGGCAAATCGCTGCTCATGGAGGCCAAGGATGGCTTCGTGAAACTACTGGCGAATCCGAAGACCGGGAAAATTCTCGGCGGCGCGTGTGTCGGGCCGGTCGGAGGAGAACTCATCCATGAGATTGTCGCCGCCATGGCCAAGCACATGACGGTTCACGAGCTGGCGGCGATGCCACATTACCATCCCACGCTCGCGGAGATCTGGACTTACCCGGCGGAGGAACTGGCGGAGAAAATCAAATGACCCGGTTTAGGTCGCTTGTAACTTCAACCGAAACCTTTGTCATCAAGGCGCTGATTTGATCCGGATAAAAACCGAATCGCCTTCGGGTCGGCCACAGATAGTTTCACGCGAGCCGTTGACGAAGCGATTACTCTGGACGGTCAGTGCGAACCAATTCGTCTCGCTCAGGTTCGTCGAATATTCGGGATAAACATTCCAATTGTTGGTGGCGGTGGAGGTCAGAACAAGGTTGGTGCCGACGGAAAGTTTGAGAATCTCAATATGTGGCGGCGCAATCGTGGTGATCTCCCCGCGCATCTGGGCGCCGTGAATTACGCAATGGTAGTAATAATTTGCGTTGTTGGTCGGGACGGTAAAAGTCATGAGGCCGTCATTGATGTCATTGTTCTCCACCCCCAGGCTCTCGATGTGAAAGGGATGAATATTGGAGGTCTTGACGTCAAACGTGTAGGTGTGTCCCCGCAGCAATGTCAGCGTGGGAACATTCTGGCCATTGATCTGAAAGGCGAAGATGCCGCCTGGCGTTTCAATGGTAAAATCTGCGGCATCGGCTGACCAATTGTTCCAAACAAATGGCAAGAACATCAGCCAGGCAATGCGGAGAGCGGTCATTTTCATCTCGTGTAAGCGGCGCCGGGTTTTACAAAGAGGCGGGGCAATGCGAAAAAGGCTTTCACATCACCCCGCCGTTCATCTAACGAAGGCCGGAGCGGAGGACTCCGGCCTTCGTGGCGTCCAAGCCAGGAGACAAGCCTCAATAATTCTGGCTGATGGTGTTCAACTTTGAGACCGCCTTCTGGAATTCGTCAATGGCCGAGGTGCTGCTCGACAAAACTTTCGCGGCCTTGAAGAAGATGTCGGTCTGGTCGTAATAACCGCTGAACAGCGCGGCCCCGGGACCTTCCGCCGTGATGGGCACCGAGGAGCCGGTGTGATTACCAGTACGGAAACCGACCGCGAGCCGGTAACGATTGGTGTTGGACGGATAACCGTTCACGCCGGCTACGTAATCGGGAAAGCCGGAGACTTCGCCCACGTTGTTGCCAGCATTGTTCGGCGCCACGGAATTGCCGATGAACGGATCATACGGGGCGATCGTGCGCGGATAGATGGACTGGCTGCGCGTGTTGAGCACGGCATTGGCAACGCTCGTGTCGGTGAGGCCAACGATACTCATGGACTGGTCGTGGTCGGCGCTGACGCAGATGAGCGTGCCGGTGTTTCTTTGTGCCGGATTGTTGGTGCCAAAGGCGCGGCCCACCCCGATGGCTTTGTCGAATTCAATCACGTCCCAGATCACGCCGTTTTCGTGGTTCGGATGGGATTGCTTGTCAATCGAAGCGCCTTCAACCATGAGGATGAACGGTGCGCCGTCCTTGCTCAAGGTGGCGATGGCCTTGGCGGTCATTTCATCAAGAAACGGCTGGTCGAGAAAGCCCAGGAAATTGGGCGCCGGTTCGTCTGATGTGCGCGCATAACCCAGTTTGTCATATGCCACATCCATGTTACCCGTGCGGAAAAGCCCGAGCAATTTGTCCGGCGCAGAACCGCCGCCGGGCAGTGCATTCAAATCCGTACGATTGGTGACATAGGTGAAACCGGCCGCGACAAGTTCATTGGGCAGGTTGCGCGTGTCGCCGCTATTGGCCACGGTGCGCGTGTCGAAGTTTTCCTTGCCGCCACCGAGAATGACATCGAATTCCGGGCCGCTCGTGAAGCCGGGGATGCCGTCCACATATTGCCGGGCGATGTCGCGGAGCAGCGAGCGGAACAGCGTGTGGCCGCCCTCACCCGCAGGCGTGGCGTCGCAAACATCCGCCGTGGTGACGATGCCAGCCTTGTAACCCTGCGTGCGCTTGAGGTATTCCCACAAGGTTTCGACGCGCGGATTGTCGAGCGCATAGATTTTGTTGGCGCTGCCACTCGTCGCACCGGCGGCTTTCGGGTCAGTGTTGTCCACGAACACATTCAACGTGCCGTTGATGGTTTTGTTGCCGGTGGTCCATGCGGTGGCGGTGTTGGCGGAGTCGGGCACGATGTTGTCCGACGCATAAGTCATCACCATGCCGGTATAGGGCATCTTGTCCATCTCCTGCAGGTCGTCATAAAAACCCTCGCGCATGTGGCCGTCGGCGCTCTTGGCGACGAGCCGTCCGCTGTCACGATAGGCCGTGCCCATGGCATCACCGATGAAGAGGATGTAATTTTTTTTGGCGAGACCGGCCTGGCTGAATTTCTGCACGCCGATGCGGGCGGTGGTGGAACTGCTCCCGCTGGCATCGGTCACATTGGCGACGACGGAGAAAATGCCGGCGGCCGGAAAACTATAAGACCGGTAAGTCCATGCGACATCAGTGTTATTCACACCGATGTTGTTGGCAGTGAACTCGGCGGGCGGCAATGAGCCGGTCACATCCACACCGTTGATGAGAATTTGCACGGTGGCGTTCGTGCCGGTCAGCGCGGTGCCTTCGACGCGCAGGTCAAAGCGCTGATCGGTCAGCAGCCGGAAACGTTCCGGCAGGCGGATTTTTACCGTTGGAACGGCGACGGCATTCAGCGCCATCGCGCCGAGCAGTCCGAATAACAGGGTCTTTTTCATAGGTCTTTTTTATTTGGGTTGATGTTTTACAGCAAGGTTCACTTGTGCTTCCTTCTCAACGGCGACGCCGACGGGGCGTCACCGAAATTCTTTTCGGCGGCAGGTTTCTAATCAGCCACAGTCATTTCATTGAGCTTGTTGAACAGCGGATAAGCCGACTCGCCCCACCAGGCGAGAAATTCCTCGCGCCGGGCAAAACCATTTTCAGGGAAACGGCGGAAGCGCAATGCCGGCTCCAAGGCGGCGGCAAAAACCGGCTGCCACGCCACCGTCCGCCAGTTTGTGGCGCATTCCTGATCGGTGTAATCCAGCACGTCGCGCAGAAAATTCACGGTGCGCGGCGCATTCAGAAAGCCCACGGACCGAACAGGCGGGGCTTCAGAGGTTTCCAAGTCGCGTTCGGCGACATGCACCGGCGCCGTCCAGGCATGTTGGTGCGCCGGGCAGGCGTGCCGTTCGGCCAATAACTCACTTACCGGCGTGGCGCTGACCGACTCATTTTTGAACAATGTCCAGCGTCCGGCCAGTCGCCACTCCACAATATCCTGCCGCATCACGCACCGGTCGCAGAACCGGCTTGGCTCAGGCACGCGTTTCACCGCCAGCGCCAGCGCCGTCAGCCCGATGACCACAAACAGAGCAATGAATAATTTTGTTCTCATATCACGACCCCGGGATTGGGGCGGTCCGGAATCAGGATTGGGCGAGCCGGCGACGCAGCAACCAGAGACCGAGGAAACCACCGGTGGCAAGCGCGAGCGCGGAAGGTTCCGGCACTGGAGAAATGACGCCGGGCCCGCTGATGTTGGCCGTGAATGCACCAAAATCGGAATTGCCAAAGCCATCGATCACAAACGTGTAGGTGTTGCCGGCCAGGAGCGAAATGCCGTTCAATGCCGACCCGAATTCCGGGCCGTTCACGTTGTCATCATTGCCGGCAATGTAATTGCCAAGCGGCTGAGACGGATTGAATGTCGAGTAAAGCTGGATGAACGTGTCGAAATTCGACGGATCGTTGGCGACTGCCGAGAAGTTGTAATTACCGATCAAACTCACCGTGAAAGTTTCCGCAAAGTAATGCACGGAAGTGCCGAACAGGGAAAGATCGTCGCCCGGCTCGGTGGGACGGTTGAAGGTGGGCAGGCCGGTGGTGTCGCCGCTGAAGTTCAGCGTGTCGCCGAAAACGGGGAGACAGGCCAATGACATTGTGGTGGCAGCGAGTGAAAGGAATTTTATTTTCATAGGATGGTTTTTTAGGTTTGGGCTTCTTGATTGTTTATCTTCTTGGTCTGATTTTTTGCCGACACAGCATTTCAATCGACTGCGGGTGAAAATAAACCAGGTGTGTGACAAACAAAGAATGGGATGGTGACGATCAGGAAAATCCGAAAAAAGGCGCTTGGCCGTTTAGCATCAGTCGACGAAAAATCAAAGCGCGGGCAAAAAACTTCACTCAAGGATCACCGGCACCGACGACCGGCAGCAATGGCAATGGGACGTGTTCGCCGCCAAAATTTGCGGCCATCATTGAAGGTGACTCGGATTTCCCGATCGCCAATGTTGTCAATACGCCGGCATTACGAATGGTTGCCGATTTGCCTTTCGCATCAATTGTCACCAGTTCCAGCGAGGCCTTCCGCGAACCCTCGGTCATTGCCACTCGATCAACAGGCTGGCCTTCAGCTTGAATTTCCAAGAGAGCCCATTTGTCCGGCGGAAGAATTGCGATGCCGTTTAACTTAATTTTTGGCGGAGGAGTTTGTGGTATCACCACATTAGTCACTGCAGAAGTGGTTTGCAGCGCCAAGGCATTACGCTTTTGTACGGCGGCAACTTGGTTCGTTTCACCAATCGCCGACGACAAGGCAGTCGCCACAAGCATAAAATTAATTAACCAGGTTTTTTTGTTCATTTGACCGGCATCAAGTATTTCACAAAATATGTAACGCCGGATGACCATCGGGTGACGTTGCGGTGAACTCAAGATGACGGCCCATACCAGCATCTGATGCTCGCGGAAATCCAGATCTGTCCAGGGAGGGGCTCGCCGGCAAAATCATTGTCCGTTGATTTTGCCCTGAAGCGCCGGGTTGCCGGGAAATTTTGTCAAACCAAGCTGCCACGTTGCCAGGGCTTTGTCGGGCTGGCCGATCTTCTGGTATTCATTCCCCAGCACGAGATAAGTTTGCACAAATTCAGGCTGTGACGGCATGGTCTCCTGCCGGTCGATCAAGCCCGACAAGCGCTGCACAACATCATTGTCCCGCGTGGCTTCCGTCGGCCAGTAATACATCGAGGCGGCCTTGACAAAATTTGCCTCCCAGTTTTGCGGATCTATCTTCAGCGCGGCGTTGAAGTTCTGGTCGGCCTGCATTGCCAGGATACCCATGTCGTTGACATCGCCGCCCGCTTCCTTGATGGCGCGTACTTTGTTGAGGAGCGCTTCGCCGATGGTGGTGGGAAGCTGCGGGTTGTTCGGATCGTCAGCCGCGCGTTGTTTCAATTCCGTGATCGCCTGATCCATCTGGCCCGATTTTAGCAATTGCTGAAACAGCTCGTGCTTCTCAGCGGCAGTTTTGGCGGTCAGTAAAGCATTCACCAATTTGGCAATTGCGTTAGTAGAACCATCGGCCCTGGCCTCATTGGCGACTGGAGCTGCGACTGGCATTTGTGCCGGCCGGTCCACTTTTCCAGAAACCGTCGGTGGCGGCTGTTCGGCGGCAACCGCCTTTTCCGATGATGCCTGGTCCAAGGTTTGCACCGGTGAAGATTCGGCAGCCAGAGCGGGCAATGAGGCTTTCTGGTGATTCAAATAAATAATACCCCCACCGACGATCACGGCACCCAGAATGATTAAAACAAGAATTGATGATTTCATATTTCCTTTATAGCAATCGAAATTAAGAATTTGTTAATTTCCGTTCACGGCTTTTTTTCGCAATAATCCACCACTGCACAATCATCGGAATCACCCAGATTAAATTAAACAGGATGGAATGATTGCCCGCAAATTGCGTGCAGCGGAAGAACATGTTGGAATGGAAAAATTGCGTGGCTAGTTCGTTGTTGGCCTGCAAGGCGTGCGCGACGCCACCGACGGCAAAATCATGGGCGATGGCCACCCCGCCCATCGCCGCCTTCCAAGCGATGGCGCAACCGCCAAACGACCAGAAACCCAGTGCCAACCCGCCAAAGGCCCCAACTCCGAGCGTAATCGCACCCATCGCAAACAATCCCATGGTTATGCCGCCGAGGGGGGCAAGGCCGAACGCGCAACCGCCGATACTGACAGGCGCAATGGCAATGCCGCCGAAGGCAAACAGGCCGCCAAAGGCGCAATCGCCGACAGCAATCCAAGCCTTCACGGGTTTTCGCAGCACGGCATAGCGATCGCCGATGCGGATATGAATGAAGGGCAGTCCGAAAAGATCAAGCCGGCTGCGGTATTCATACGCCGGTTGCGGAAAATCATTGGCAACCTGCCCGGCAAAATGTTTACGCCGGCTCAAAATTTTGTGGATGATGCAAATCAATGTGGTCAGAACATAAATGACGACCAACTCGACGAACAACAGGCTAAACATCAGTTTTTGATTCCAGAAAAACCAGCACGTCGGTCCAGCCAGCACCGCAAAAAATCCCGCGACAATAAGGCAAATTTTGCGATACATCGATTTAATGTCCGCGCGTTGTTCTTCCGTGTGCGCTTCGGCCAGATTCATGCGATAGGCCACATAGTTGCCAAAGACAATCAGGAGCGGACTCAAGATGATGCCGAGCAAACCGGCGGTGGCGGACTTGGCTGTCGCTCCTTTGGCCGCAGCCGCCCCAAGCGTCGCGGCTTTGGCGGAAGTGGCGACCGCCGGAAGCGCGGCCAGAACGCCGACAGTAAAAACTTTCCCCGGATTGGTGCGTTCCAACGCACCCTCGACGAACACAAGCACCTGTTCATGCAATAATTTTCTTCCGCGCGACAGGCGTTGTTTTACGTTGTCCTCCGTCAAATCGAGGCTTTGCGCGACGGCCTCGATGGATTGATGCTCGCGGTAAAACAAGACAAGCGGTTCGCGGTAGATTTCCGGGATGCGTTCCAGCGAACGCCAGAGAATCGCCTGCTCTTCATTGGTGATGGTCTGCTCGGTAGGCAACGGTTCGGACGATTGAGATTCGGAAATATTTTCCAGCGGCTCGGCTTCACGAATCGGTTCACGGCCTTCGCGCCGGAGAAAATTATTGATGCGGTTGCGCGCAATGCCGCAGAGCCACGCGCGAAGCTTGTCACGTTCGCGCAAATGGCCGAGGTGCTTCCAAGCGGTGATGAAGGTTTCTTGCGCCAGATCCTCGCTCTGGCCGAGGCTGCCGGTGGCGCTGTAGGCCAGCGAGCAGATCAAGGATTGGTAGCGTGAAACAATCTGGCTGAAGGCATCGCGGTTGCCGGCGAGCGTGCCATGGACCAGTTCAGCGTCATTGTTCACTGCGACGGGCATAATCTTGTTTGTCATCATATCGTCGCATAAGTGGCCGGAAAGCGCGAAAAGGTGACAGGAAATTTGATTTAAGTAAATTTTTCAGAAATGCTTGGGTTTATTGATGAAATACCGGGTCAACATGCTGGCCGCAAAATTAAAATTAACGAGCATAATACTCATCACGCTTATGTGCATGGCCATCCTTAAAGTCCCGGCCCGCAGCGGTTTGACCAATGAAGTTTATGTCTGGCAACGCGCTTGGACGCAGCCAGTCCGCGACTCGGTGAGGGAACATGCCACTAATTTCAACAGTCTGGTCGCGCTTGCCGCCGAGATGGCGTGGCATGACCATAAACCGCAGGTCACACACATCGCGATAGATTACCCGGCTCTCGCCAAAGCTAGGACGCCTGTAGGTCTGGCATTGCGCATCGGCCCGTATTCCGGACCGTTTGTGGAAAATGATGCGGCGACCGATTTTCTCACGGCCCTCGTCACGTCGCTAGTTGCCGAAGCGCGGGCGAATCAGGTCGAACTGCGCGAACTACAAATTGATTTCGATTGTGCCACCGCAAAATTAGATGGCTATCGCGTCTGGGTTGAAGCTATCCAACGCAAACTTTCCCCGATGCCCGTGACCATCACCGCCCTGCCCAGTTGGTTGGACGCGGCGGCGTTTACAGGTCTCGCGCACTCGGCCAGCAATTACGTTCTGCAAGTTCACTCATTGGCACGTCCGGCGAATTTCAATGCGCCATTCACGCTGTGCGATCCGCACACCGCACAGCAAGCCGTCAAAAAGGCGGCGCGGATTGGCGTGCCGTTTCGCGTGGCGTTGCCCACTTACGGTTATGTACTGGCGTTTGACCGCAATGGCAAATTCTTCGACCTGTCGGCGGAAGGCCCGCGCAAGAACTGGCCGGATGATGTGCAGTTGCGGGAGGTTCGTTCGGATCCGATTGAATTGTCGGCATTGGTTAAAAATTGGGCGACAAATCGCCCGGCTTTGATGCAGGGCGTGATCTGGTATCGGCTCCCAGTGGCGGTGGATAACTTAAACTGGCGCTGGCCGACGCTCAATGCGATGCTCGGGGCGCGTGTTCCCCGCGAAAGTTTTCGGGCGGATGCGCGCCGAGTCGAGCCGGGGCTGGTGGAAATCAGCCTCGTCAACAATGGCGACCTCGACATTTCCTCACGGCTCGCTTTGGAAGTCCACTGGACAGATGCCCGGCTCGTTGCGGGCGATGGCCTGCGAGACTTTAAACTGGCGGAGCCGGACGTTTCCGCCGCGAGATTCATCACCCAACCGAAATTCCGTCCACTGCCTGCTGGCGAGGAGCGGGTCGTTGGCTGGCTGCGGTTCAATACTAACTGTGAGGTGCAAGTTGAAGTCAAAAAAAATTAGAATGCTGCTGCTGTCGGTGGCCGTCGGACTCAATGCCGGTCAACTGGCGGCGTGCGGGCCGGATTTTCCCAACAATCTGCTTGATGACGGCGGAACTGCGGTGCTGGCGGCGCCGAAAACGGATTTTTATCGTGAGTTGGACCGGCTGCATCTGGCGCCCGCCCGTTTTCACGCCGTGTTGGCCACGAACTCTTACGCCGAGCAAAACATTGCGTTCGAACAGGCTGATTTGCTGGCGGCTTTTAGAAAGGCTGGTACGAATGATTTGGACGCAGTGCAAATCGCTGCCGCCCATCTCGCGGAGCGGATGAAGTTGCAACAATTCATCGCGAGCTTGAAGCAATGGAGCAACTCCGTGCCAGATAATTGGGATATGGACGCTCAAAGATATGTGCGCGGCCAGCCAAACATCCAGCCGCCGGCCTTTCCTGTCATTGACGTCGTCGCCGGCTTGCCGGATGAATTTGCCGATTATTTTGACGGCGCAATTGCTTGGAATAATCCGCTCGCTTTGGATAAGACGATGTGTCGTCAGATGTGGAATCAGTTGCTGGAATTACCGCCGGAGCAGCGCCATTTCAAATCCGTCGCCGCGACGTTCATGCTCGGCAAAGCGTGGGCGCAGGAAGATCCCGATAAAGCCGCCGGTTATTTCCAGCAGACCCGCGCTTTGGCAAAACGCGGGTTTGCGGATTCCAACGGCCTCGCTGCCGCAAGTTTCGGAGAAGAAGCACGTTTGGTTTTGCGACAGAAAAAATTTATTCCCGCCATCAATCTTTACCTCGAACAGTTGGGGACGGGCGACCTGACGGCGGCCAATTCGCTCCGCTTTGCAGCCGCCCAAGCTTTGACGAGCGACGACCCGGACGTTTTGAATCAACTGGCCAACGATGTTCAAGCACGGCGGGTGATCACGGCTTTTCTCATTTCGCGCTGTTCTTCTTTGAGCATAGACACCGACATGGCAGCAAACAAGTGGCTCGTCGCCGTGGAAGCCGCCAATGTCCGGGAGGTTGAATCGGCGGAAGAATTCGCGCTCGCCGCCTATCAAATCGGCGAATGGGATCTGGCGCAACGCTGGATTGATCGCGCGCCCAACACGCCGACCACACAATGGTTGCAGGTCAAACTGTTGTTGCGTGCTGGAAAAACTGACGACGCGGCCACCCTGCTCGCCTCGGTCAGCCGGAATTTTCCAGTCACTTCGTCAGAGACGACAGCGCAGCGTGATGAGGTGCAAATGAATGAACATTATCAGCGGCAAAATAATCTCCCGCTTGAATCTCCTTATACGAACGGGCCGGTGACTTTGGTGGATGATTTAACAGTCGCCAGATATAGTTATTACCCCGGCGGCGTGAATGCTCCGAGCCAGATGCTCGGTGAACTCGGCGTCCTGCACCTGACACGGCGCGAATACACCGAGGCGCTCGATGCCTTGCTGCGAGCCGGTTTCTGGATGGATGCGGCCTATGTGGCGGAACGCGTTCTGACCGTGGGTGAACTGAAAGCTTACGTGGATGACAACTGGCCCGAGGCAGATGCCAGTCACGATTCCATCGATCAAAGCAACAGCGCAACTTTCGAGAATGGATCGTTCAATCTGCGCCGGGAAATCCGTTATTTGCTGGCACGCCGCCTGACTCGCATGGAACGCAGCGGTGAAGCTGGTGGATATTATCCAGTCGAATGGCGGGCGGCACAAGCCAATCTCATTCAACAACTCGCCATTGGGCGGAATGAATCCTTGCCCAGCCTGCAGCGTTTTTATGCGCTGGTCGCGGCAGCATGGATCACGCGTACCAACGGCATGGAGTTGATCGGCACGGAAGTGGAGCCGGACTGGCATATCTACGACGGAGGCTTTGACTACGGCTTGACGGTCGCCTCACGCAAAACTGGATTGCTGCCGGCTTCAGATGAAGAATTAAGCCGCTCCGTCCAGAATAACGTGATGCCGGAAAAACGGTTTCACTATCGCCATCAGGCCACAGCCCTTAAACAGGAAGCCGCAAAGCAGGGCTGGGAAGCCGCCAAATTGCTGCCTGATAATTCCGATAAGGCTGCCCAAATTCTCTGCCTGTCCGGCGCGTGGCTCAATCCAAAACCCGCCGGCGCGTATTATCGTGCGATTCTGCAACGTTTCCGGCAAACGGAGATTGGCCGGGAAACCGCGCGCATTGGCGGCTTTCCCAAACTGGATGAAAATGGCCGCGTGATCCGGCGACAGCTCAACGCGGAAGATGTTCCAACGTCGGGAAAAACATATGTGATTCATGCTGGCGACACGCTTTTTCATATCGCAGAAATTGCCAGCCAGTCCGGCCCGCCGATGACCGTGGCTGATTTGCTGCTGGCCAATCCCAAATTGAAGACGGATAAAATCCGCGCCGGCCAGATGATTGACATTCCAAATCCCAGCCAGAGCGAACCGGGCCAGTCACTGGAAAAAACACCCGCCGAAGCACAACCCGCCGCCGATCCTAATGTACAAAGCATGTCCGGCCAGACCTATGTAATCCAGAGCGGTGATTCGCTGGCCAAAATCGCTCAAGCTGTCAGTAGCTATGGCTGGCAGTTGTCTGTCCAAGATATTCTTCAAGCGAATCCGGGTCTGACCGCAAGCAGACTTAAGATCGGACAAGTGATTGTGATTCCTACACCCAAAAATTAAACCAGAAGTGGAAGCACTTCACTTGGTTTGAAGCCGTGCAGCAAGACCGTCTTGTGCCGCGAAGTTGGGCCGCGAATAAGTTCAACCCTGTTCCGCGGACAACCAATTTTCTCCGCGAGAAATTTTACCAATGCTTCGTTCGCCGCAGAATCCACCGGCGGAGCGGTGACCTTGATCTTCAGTTCATCGCCGATGGGAGCGCAGATTTCATTGGCGGATGCGCGCGGCTGGAGTTTCACTGAAAGCAAAACGCCTTCCGGTGTTTCACGCAAAAACTTCCCACCTGTGTTCACTTGAAGGTTTCAAGATAGTGAATGCTCTGCGGAATTTGCTGCTCCGATGATGGCGATTCATCTTCAATCACATACCATTTTACGCCCAATTTTTCCGCCTCACGCACAACCGGCACGTAATCAATCTTGCCCGTTCCAACTGCAACATCGTTGGTGACGTCGGTGTGGCCGGTCAACAAACCGGTGGGCGTGCTGTCGCGCATTCCCTTTACATGCAGGAGCTGCCAGCGCTTGCCGTATTTTTCCAGCAGCTTCACCGGATCCTGGGCCGGATGCACGATCCAAAACACGTCCATCTGGAAATTGACGAATTTCGGATTCGTCTCGCGCATGATCAAATCCAACAAGGTGGAGTTTTCATAGGGCTGAAATTCATAACCATGCACATGATAGAAAAATTTGAGCCCGTGTTTTGCGAGCGCTTCCCCGGCCTTGTTGAATACGGCGATGGCTTCGCGACACGTTTTTTCATTAAAGTCGCCGTCATGCGGAATCCACGCGCAGCCGACATATTGGAGCCCGAGAGTCTTCGCATCGCGTGCCACGCCTTCGACATCATTGCGCAAACGGTCATAAGGAAAATGTCCGCTGAAGGCATTCATGCCCTGCGCGTCGAGCTGCGTTTTGAATTGTCCGGGTGAAAGGCTGTAAGTGCCGGCCAGCTCAACGTTCGTGATCCCCCAGCTTTTTATTTCGGCGAGCGTACCGGGCACATTGGTCGCCAGTTGATTGCGCAGGCTGTAAAGCTGCACGCCGATGTGTTCCCGACCGACAGGAGCGGCGGAGACGTTGTTGAACGACAGGATTGAAAATGTCGACGCCAGAATGGCCGTCAAAAGCCCGATGTGGAGTTTCATGCTGCCCACTAAATCAGATGGTGTGAAAATGAAAAGTTTTTTCGCGACATCGGAACTGCTTGTGCCCAGTTCACCAGCTTCCGCCTGCCGGCCCCTTCATTTGAGAAGACAGCAGGCGGTAATGACTCAATCGAAAAACGCCGGTATCACGCCAGGTCGAAGCGGTCCAAGTTCATCACTTTGGCCCACACCACGACGAAGTCGTTGATGAACTTTTTCTCCGCATCGGCGCTGCCATAAACTTCCGCCACAGCGCGCAGCCGGGAATCCGAGCCGAACACCAGATCAACGCGCGTGCCCGTCCACTTCAGTTCGCCCGTCTTGCGATCGCGACCTTCAAACACGTCCACGTCTTTCGAGACCGGCGTCCACTCCGTGCCCATGTCGAGCAGGTTCACGAAGAAGTCGTTGGTCAGCGTCTCCGGTCGCTGGGTGAAAACCCCATGCTGCGTCCCGCCGAAATTGGTCTTCAGGACGCGCAGACCGCCGATGAGCACCGTCAATTCGGGCGCGGTCAGGGTCAGCAACTGCGCCTTGTCAATGAGCAACGCCTCGGCCGGGACGGTGTATCTGCCCTTGAGATAATTGCGGAAACCGTCTGCGATGGGTTCAAGCACGGCGAACGACGCGACGTCGGTCTGTTCCTGCACGGCGTCCATGCGTCCTGCGGTAAAAGGAACCGACACATCTTGACCGGCATTCTTTGCCGCCTTCTCAACACCAACGCATCCTGCCAAAACGATCAAGTCCGCAAGCGAGACTTTTTTTCCGCCAGCCGCAGTGCCATTGAAGGCGCTTTGAATGCCTTCTAATGTCTTGAGCACCTTCGCCAGTTGGTCGGGCTGGTTGACTGGCCAATCCTTCTGCGGTGCCAGACGAATGCGCGCACCATTTGCACCGCCGCGCTTGTCAGATCCACGGAAGGTGGACGCCGACGCCCAAGCGGTGGAAACCAGTTCCGAGACGGACAAGCCGGAAGCCAGAATTTTGCCTTTCAGCGGCGCGATATCTGCCGCATCAACCAAGGGATGATTCACCTTTGGAATCGGATCCTGCCAAAGGAGTTCCTCGGCGGGAACTTCCGAACCAAGATAACGTGCGCGCGGTCCCATGTCGCGATGCGTCAGCTTGAACCAGGCGCGGGCAAAGGCATCGGCGAACTGATCGGGATTCGCCAGAAAGCGCCGCGAAATCTTTTCGTAGGCGGGATCCACCCGCAGCGCAAGGTCGGTGGTCAGCATGGAAGGCGCGATGCGCTTTGACGGATCATGCGCGTGCGGCACAGTGCCGGCACCAGCGCCATTTTTGGGTTTCCACTGTTGCGCGCCAGCCGGACTCTTTGTCAGTTCCCATTCATAGCCGAACAGGTTTTCGAAAAAGCTGTTGCTCCATTTCGTCGGCGTCGTGCTCCAGGTCACTTCCAAGCCGCTGGTGATCGCATCGGCACCTTTGCCCGTGCCGAAATTGTTCTTCCAGCCAAAACCTTGGTGTTCGAGTCCCATCGCTTCAGGTTCGGGCGACACATGAGACGCCGCGGCGGCACCGTGAGTCTTGCCGAAACTATGGCCGCCGGCAATCAGCGCAACGGTTTCCTCGTCGTTCATCGCCATGCGGGCGAACGTCTCGCGAATGTCGAAAGCCGCCTTGAGCGGATCGGGATTACCGTCCGGGCCTTCAGGATTCACGTAAATCAAACCCATCTGCACCGCCGCCAGCGGATTCTCGAGGTCGCGCGTGTGGTTCACCTTGCTGTCGTCGTCGGAAACAAGCACGCCGTGGCCTTCCTCGACACCGGGTGAACCCTTGGAATAGCGAATGTCCCCACCCAGCCAGGTCTTTTCGCGGCCCCAATAGACGTCCTGATCCGGCTCCCAGGTGTCCTCGCGGCCGCCCGCAAAACCGAACGTTTTGAAACCCATCGTCTCAAGCGCGACGTTGCCGGTGAGAATCATCAGGTCGGCCCACGAAATTTTCCGGCCATACTTCTGCTTGATCGGCCAGAGGAGCCGGCGCGCCTTGTCGAGACTCACATTGTCCGGCCAACTGTTAAGCGGCGCAAACCGCTGCTGTCCCCGGCCACCACCACCGCGACCGTCACCAGTCCGGTAAGTACCCGCGCTGTGCCACGCCATGCGGATAAACAGACCGCCATAATGGCCGAAATCCGCCGGCCACCAGTCTTGAGAGTCGGTCATCAGCGCCGCGAGATCTTTCTTCAACGCCACCAAGTCGAGGCTTTTGAATTCTTCCGCGTAATTGAAATCCCCGCCCATAGGATCGGACTTCGCGGAATGCTGGTGCAGAAGTTCGACCTTTAATTGTTTCGGCCACCAGTCACAGTTGGTCGTGCCGCCGCCGGCGGTCTGCTTCGGGGTGCTGCCTGCGGCACCGTGATTGAAAGGGCATTTAGCTTCGGTTGACATAAGATTCTCCTTGGTTCGGTTAAATTAAATTCTGCGGACGAGCTGTAAGTTTCGGCACGACTGCGCTGGTGGTCAACAGCTGGCTGCCTTCAACTAATACCCAACAATTCCACTTCAAAAATCAGCGTGGCGTTTGGTGGAATCGCGCCCGGATAACCATCGCGGCCATAGGCAAGTTCCGGCGGAATGGTCATCTTCACTTTGTCGCCGATTTTCATCTGTGCGACGCCAAGATCCCAGCCGCCGATGACCTGCCCAGCGCCAAGTACAAACGCGAATGGTTCGTCGCGATCCACCGAGCTGTCAAATTTTTTGCCGTCGGTGAACGTGCCGGTGTAGTGAACGGAGACGGTGTCGCCTTTTTTCGGGGCCGCACCGTTGCCGGTGGTGAGTTTCTCGATTTTCAATTCAGGTTTTGCCATGCCGGATTTTTGCCGCGATGCGCTGGCGCGTCAATAAATCCTTTATTATTCCCAGCATAAAACCAGTCCATTGCCAATGCCGGTTTGAATTGGCGGTTCCAAGTTTCAACTTTCTTTTTACTGATTTATCTTAACAATCGCGTCCATGAACCGCACCGCCTTGCTGTCCTTGATTGGATTCGTGATGCTTTCAGCTTCTTGTGCCGCCATGGGCGCTGAAGCTTTCAAGCTGGAGCCGGGTTACATCAACTTGTTCAACGGCCAGGACCTCACGGGCTGGGGTTATCAAACGAATCATTTTGACGGCAAGACCGCGAGTGATGATGGTCGTTACTCGGCCACGAACGGCATTCTCACCGTTCATCCGCGCACGCCCCGGCTGATCCAGAAAATCTGGACGACACGCCAGTTCTCCAACGATTTCAACCTCAAGCTGGAATTTCGCGCCGCCACGAACGCGGACAGCGGCATCTACATTCGCGAACCGCAGCTTCAGTGCCGCGATTATCTAGTGGCGGGGCCTTATACGGAGCTTAAGAAATACAAGCCGCAGGATTGGAATGAAATTGAGATCACGGTAACCAACAACGTGGCGTATTGCACCTGCAACGGTGAAGTGTTGGAAGCCGCGCTCCAGGTTCCAGCCACCGGCCCGATCGGCCTCGAAGGCGATCGTGGACAGATGGAATACCGTCGCATCCGTCTCAAGGAATCGCCGTAAAATCCAAAGCGCGGGCCGAAGCCCGCGCTTTGGATTTTGTAGCGTCGCTCTGTGAGCGACGGCGGCGGTCACAGACCGACGCTACAGCTTACACATTGTAAGAACTACTGCTGGTCGTGCCACCTTTGCCGGTCCAGTTGGTGTGGAAAAATTTTCCGCGCGGCTGATCAATGCGTTCGTAAGTATGCGCGCCGAAATAATCCCGCTGCGCCTGCAACAAGTTCGCCGGCAAAACAGCGGAACGATACTGGTCGTAGAACGCCAGCGCGGTGCTGAACGCGGGAACCGGAATCCCCTTTTTGGCCGCCGTCGCGACGATATTGCGCCAGCCTTTTTGCGACTTCTTGATCTCGCCTCGAAAATAATCATCCAGTAGCAGGTTCGTCAGCTTCGGATTGTTATCGTAGGCTTCCTTGATCTTGCCGAGGAAACGCGAGCGGATGATACAGCCGCCGCGCCACATGAGGGCGATGCCGCCGTAGTTCAGGTTCCATTTATATTCCGCCGCCGCCGCGCGCATGAGCATGTAACCCTGCGCATAGCTGATGATCTTCGAGGCGTAGAGCGCACTCATGATGTCGGCGATGAAGGCTTTTTTCTTGGCCGGATTTCCGGCGATGGTCTTGAGCGCGGGGTTCGGACCTTTCAATTTCCGCGCCGCCTTCACACGTTCATCTTTCAGCGAAGAAACTACGCGGGCATAAACTGCTTCCGCCATCAGCGTGATGGGGATGCCTATGTCGAGTGAGTTGATGATAGTCCATTTGCCGGTGCCCTTCTGGCCGGCGGCGTCCAGGATTTTATCCACGAGCGGTGAACCGTCCTCGTCCTTGAACGCCATGATGTCGCGGGAAATTTCGATGAGGTAAGAATCCAGTTCGCCCTTGTTCCATTCGGCAAACACTTCATGGATCTCCGGCGCGGACATGCCAAGACCGTTCTTCAAAATATTGTAAGCCTCGCCGATCAACTGCATGTCGCCGTATTCGATGCCGTTATGGACCATCTTCACGTAATGACCCGCGCCACCCTCGCCCACCCAGTCGCAGCAGGGCACGTTGCCTTCGACCTTGGCGGAAACGCCCTGGAAAATTTCCTTAACGTGCGGCCACGCAGCCGCTGAACCGCCGGGCATGATGCTCGGGCCATTGCGCGCACCTTCCTCGCCGCCGGAAACACCGGTGCCGATGTAGAGCAGCCCCTTCGACTCGCAATATTTCACGCGGCGATTCGTGTCGTCGAACAGCGAGTTGCCGCCGTCAATGATAATGTCGCCGGACTCTAGATGCGGCACGAGCTGCTCGATGAATTCGTCCACTGGCTTGCCGGCCTTGACGAGCATCATCACGCGACGCGGCTTCTTGAGCTTGGAAACCATCTCTTCGATGGAATGCGCGCCGATGACCTTGGTGCCCTTGGCTTCGTTGGCGAGAAAATGATCCACCTTTTCCGTGGTGCGGTTGTAAGCGACGACGGTGAAGCCGTGGTCGTTCATGTTCATGATGAGATTTTGGCCCATGACGGCCAGACCAATGAGGGCGATGTCGGCTTGTGGTTCCATAAAATTTGACTTTCAAAATACAAAATCAGCCATGGGCGGCGAGCTAAATCAATCCAAAGAAACTGAAATCGTATTGACATAATGTAACGTCTGGTTCATGCCTTTACACAATTTATCCGGCTGGCGGCTGAATCCATTTGGTTAGTTAGGATAATGCAATCAGAAGCAGGAGAGATATTCTATGAACACTTGGAGGGACAGATTTTCGATTTTTTTGGCAGTGGCAGCATTCGTTTCCTTTTCTTGCTTGAACACCATTGCCACTACGTATTTCGTGAACGCTAGCAACACCGTGCCACAATTTCCGTTCATGACGTGGGCCACAGCAGCAACGAATATACAAGATGCCATTAATGTTTCCAGCGATGGAGATTTGGTGTTAGTGACAGATGGTTTATATCAAACAGGAGCGACATCGTTGACCGGTTCCAATCGTGTGGCGGTGAACAAGGCCATTACCTTGCAGAGCATCAATGGTCCTGCAAAGACGATTATCAAAGGATATCAAGTTCCTGGCACCACGAACGGAACCACCGCCATTCGTTGTGTTTACCTGGCAAGCGGCGCGGTCTTGAGTGGTTTTACCCTGACAAATGGCGCGACATTCTCTTTCGGCGGCGGTGGTGTTTTTTGTCAGTCCTCCAACGCCATTGTGGATAACTGTTACATTGTCAATAATGCTTCAGCGGGTTCAGCAGGAGGAGGGGCAACAGGAGGAACATTCAAAAATTGCGTAATAACGGGAAATATAGCTTTTGGAATCGGTGGGGGTGGGGCAGCTCAATGTACTTTGGAAAACTGTATAATCGCCGGAAATAGAGCGGTTAGTTCTGGGGGAGGAGTATATTTTCCAATATCGATGGTAAATTGCACCGTCTCAGGTAATTCTTGTGGCAGTGCTTTCGGTGGAGGCATATACGGTGGTCCTGGTGCTCCTTTCCGCGGGATTTTTCTGAATACAATCATTTATTTCAATGATGTTTCATCATCTTCTCCATACACCAATGTCTATGCCCCTGTTGCTTTAGCGGTCAGCAACTGCTGTGCGCCTGAATTTTCTGGTTACATTGGTTCAGGGTGTTCGACGAACTGGCCTGGTTTTTACGATACAGAGCATGGCGATTATCGTTTGCAGATCGGCTCGCCATGCATCAATACGGGCAATAATGACTTTGTAACCAATGCGACTGATTTGGCCGGCAATTCCAGGATATTTGGCGGCACCGTGGACATGGGAGCTTATGAAAATCAATTTTCTGGGATTGCGCATTTTGTAAGTATTCGCGGAACAAATCCCGTAGCTCCTTACACCAACTGGCTCACGGCGGCGACAAATATCCAAAGCGCTATTGATGTGGCGGGCGACGGTGAGACGGTTATTGTTTCTAACGGTGTCTATAGAACCGGAGGCAGGGTGGTGTACGAGACTTTGACCAACCGCGTGGTGCTCGACAGGCCGATTTCAGTCCAAAGCCTCAACGGTCCGTCGGTGACTGTGATTCAGGGCTACCAGTTTCCTGGTGCGTCCGCCGTCCGGTGTGCCTATCTGACCAACGGCGCAACCCTGATGGGATTTACCCTGACCAACGGTGCTCTTGCCACTTCGGGAGATACAATTCGATCCCGATCAGGAGGAGGTGCTTGGTGCGAATCCACCAATGCCACTCTGATTAATTGTGTCATCCGGTCGATTAACGGTGGAAATGCTTATTATGGGGCTGGTGTTTTTTCGGGAACATTGTCGAATTGTCTGATTAGAGACAATTTATCGGCTCAGTATGGAGGAGGGGCAGCTTATAGCACACTTATTGGATGTGTGGTTTCAAACAATACTTCCGTCTATCAAGGAGGCGGAACCTTCGGGGGATTAGTGTCTGGATGTTTTTTGTTGGGAAACAGTTCAGTCTCTGGCGGGGGTGCTGCTTCCAATGTTCTGCTCAACTGCACATTGGCAAACAACAAGCCATCCGGCAGTAGTCCCTTTGTTTCTGGTGGCGGTGCCTATGCCTGCACACTTACAAATTGCATTTTGTTTGGCAATGTTGCCACGAACGGCGGCGGGGCAGCCTACAGCCTGTTGGTCAACTGCACATTGACGAATAATCTGGCAACAAAATCGGGAGGCGGAACGTTTTTCTCAACGCTGACCAACTGCACCGTAGCCGGCAATCGGGCCACCAATAGTGGCGGAGGGGCCGTATATGGAATTTTATCTGGTTGTCTATTAACGAATAATACGGCCGGCGCTGGTGGTGGCACGGCTTCCAATGTGCTCTACTTTTGCACATTGGTTGGCAATTATGCCACGGGCAATGGCGGCGCAGCCTATTTTGCCACATTGACCAATTGTCTCGTCCAAGGAAATGTCGCTAACCAAGGCGGAGGACTTTACGACTGCTTCGCGACTTCATGTACCATTAGTAATAATTCAGCCCAGCTTGGAGGAGGAGGTTTTGAAAGTGACTTGTTGTCTTGCTTGGTATCCAGCAATTACGCACAAGTATGGGGTGGCGGATATTGTTATGGGACGGCAAGTTCTTCCATCATTAAAAATAATCGCGCACGATCTGGTGGCGGAGGCGTAGCGGGAGGTTCATCTAAAAACTGCCTGATAATAAACAACAACGCGCTTGGAGGGTTTGGCGGGGGGGCCAACAGTACAAGTTTGACCAATTGCACCGTGGTGGGAAACATCGCCATGCAGGGTGGCGGGACCTATTCCCCTGATTTCCCTGACGGCAGCTATGTAAATTGCATCGTTTATTTTAATAATGCAATGGGACCGGACGCCAATACCTCTCCGTATCCGGGTCAATTCAATTTCTGTTGTACTTTGCCGCTGCCTCCGGGAGGCATTGGAAACTTCACAAATGCACCACTGTTTTTAGATAATGCCTATCACCTTCAAACTAATTCTCCTTGCATTGATGCCGGTAACAGCGACCTGACTATAGGAGGAACTGATTTGGATGGAAGGCCAAGAATTGTCGGCGCATCCGTGGATGTCGGAGTGATGGAATTTCAGGGCATAGATTTTGAAGCATTTATTTCCTGGTTGTATCAATATGGCCTCCCGACTGATGGTTCGGGAGATTTTGTAGATTCAGATGGCGACATGTTGAATAACTGGCAGGAATGGAAATCTGGAACCATTCCCACCAATTCAACCTCGGTACTTCGGCTGGTATCGCCAGTCAGCAGTCCAGATGGTTTGGTGGTTACGTGGCAAAGCGTGACCAATGTCACCTATTATCTGGAGCGGAGTTCGGATTTAGCCGGCCAGTTTTCGTCAATGGCCAGCAACCTAGTCGGACTGGTTAATAGCACGAGCTACACAGACGCAGCGGCTACAAATTCAGGTTCCTATTTCTACCGGGTTGGCGTGCAATAGTCATAGTGGCATGACGTCTTCAAGCACAAGCACCGTTTATCAGCGGTCCGCAAACGTCCGTTTCTGGTAAATAATCCACAGAAACTCGGTTGCTCAGCTACACTCAAGCTTTCGCGCCGAGCTGCAAACGCACATCGTTTTCCAGCACGGTTTTCAAGTTTGCCCAATGCGCCTCGTTCATGTCGTTGAAGGCATTGAGATAAACCGCCACGGCTTCGGGTTTGTATTTGGCAAGCAACACTTCGATGGCGGCCTTTAATTTCTCGTCGTCCACGCTGGCGGGCAGATCGTCCACGACGCCTTCGTTGTTGGGGATCTCGAGCGCATTCAAAAAATCCACGAGCATGGTGCGCTCTTTCTTCACGAGCCAGGTGCGGATGAGGTTGCTGGACACCGCTTCCAGGCCGGGGCGCGCCAGGGTCGAGATCATCATGGCATGACGTTGCGTGCGCGGCTGGCGTTCGAGGAAAACCGGACGGACTTTGCGGGCGTCGGCGACGCCGTGCATAATGGACTTGTAGGTCGGCTTGTCCGATTCAAAGGTGAAGCCGAGAATTTCATTCGCCATGGCCGGCGACATGAAACCGAAGAGTTCGTGGGAGGTGAGCATTGTGAAAATTTTAAGTTTTAAGGTTTCAGTTTTAAATCAAGAAACGGTCGTGAGGGAGAGTTTATTTTTTTTTGCCAGCACTTCGCAAGCTTCGCGTTCAAGCAAAAGCGTCCGGCCGGATTCCAGCGCGAGCACGGCCACGCCGGAACCGGCGCACGTCTCCAGCGTTTGCAGGCCGATGCAGGGCACGTCAAAGCGCATGTCGTGATTGGGCTTGGCGACCTTGACGGCGACCGCCCCGCCATTTTTGCCGGCCAGTTCCCCGCCGCGAGCGAGGCACTTGTCAGTACCTTCAAAGCCTTCGACCGCCAGCACGGTGCCATTTTTGACGACGACGAGCTGCCCGATCTCCAAACGCGACGCCTCCTTGGCCAGGCGGAAACCGAATTCCACGTCGGCGCGTTGCTCAGCCGAAAGCTTGGCGCCGAGTTGAAAGCCGGTCTGCGGCATGAGCGGCGTCAGCCAGGGCATGGCCTCGATGAGTTCCACGCCGTCCTTCTTCAATTCATCCGCAACCGCGCCAAAAATCGTGTGCGCATTCTTCTCCTTCAAACGCATAAAGACGCCCATCGCGCGCAGGTCGGGGCGAAAATCGAACAGGTTTTTGGGTGCAATCTGGCCGAGCATGACGACCTGCTTCACGCCCCGGCTGGTGAACGTGGAGATCATCTTGCCGAGCTGGCCGACCTTGACCCAGACGATGTCGTCCACCAGTTCCGCTATGGCCGGATCGGTTTCGCCCTCGGCGGCGGCGCAGACGATGCGTTTCACGCCGGCAGCCCGGGCAAGCCGGGCGAATTCCAGCGGCAACGAACGGTTGCCGGCGATGAGGCCGATGGATTCAAGGGCGAGATTCATTTTTAGTTTGCGGGCAAAGAATAATTGAACGCGGAAAAGAATCCAGCGCGGGATTTCTTGTCCCGCTTCGGAACAGGTTGTCTCATCTTGCGAGGTTCTCGATTCACGCCAGCAGGGAACAACAATGCGAATCTGGATTTGAATCCCGGCTTGTGGCAATTGGCGTATAAGTTGCTTTTCCGTGAGCATGTCTTCCACCGAGACCATCTTGAAAAAAAAGCCGGCCCTGTTGACCCCGCTGCAACCATTTGATCCGGCCCGGCATATCGCCCCCAATGTCGCCCACGAATTGAACAACATTCTCACCATCGTCCAAGGTTATACCGACCGGCTGTTGCTGCGCCATGGCCAGAACCCGGCGTTGATGCCCGATTTGAAATTGATCTCCGAGGCCGCCCGGCGCGCCGCCATTGTTGTCCGCAACGCCAAGGCCGCAAGTTCGGGAGAAGTCATGCGCCAAAACTCCCCGGCGTCGATGATCGGCGGTTAACATATTTCCGGTTTAGATTTGCGGACATCGCGGTCGCCAAGCTTCATATCATCCCCTTGGTGCAGGCACAAGGCACTGACTTTCTGAAGGATTTTTCTTTTTTGATTCCCATCGTCATGGCGATTCGCTTTGACGCTGGGCGTTTCCTAGCGTAGCGTTTCCGTCCTATTTTCAAAAGATTATCATGAGTTGGTTTAAAAAACTTTTTGATCGAAATGAACGCGAAGTCCGGAAACTCTGGCCGCGCGTCAAGCAAATCAACGAAATTGAAGCCGGATTGCAAAAGCTGTCCGACGACGAACTGCGCCAGAAAACCGCCGACTGGAAGGCGCAACTGGCCAAAATCGAGGACAAAGCCGAACTTGCCGCCGCGCTGGAGGAAATTTTGCCCGATGCCTTCGCTGTCGTCAAAAACGCCTGCCGCCGCCTGACTGAACGCAAAACCGACGTCATCGTGCGCGAACATCCGCTGCGATGGGAAATGATTCCATTCGACGTACAACTCATAGGCGGCATCGGCCTGCATAACGGCAAGATCGCGGAAATGGCCACTGGCGAAGGCAAAACGCTTGTCGGCACCCTGCCTGTCTATCTCAACGCCCTCACCGGTCGCGGCGTCCATGTCGTGACCGTGAACGACTATCTCGCCTCGCGCGATTCCGAGTGGATGGGTTCGATCTATAAATTTCTCGGCTTGAGCGTCGGCTGTATTTTGAACAGCCAGGACCCCAGCTCACGCCGCGCGCAGTACGCTTGCGACATCACTTACGGCACCAACGCCGAGTTCGGTTTCGATTATCTGCGCGATAATGGCATGGCGCGGAACCGGGAACAGCAGGTTCAACGCGGCCATTACTTCGCCATCGTGGACGAAGTGGATTCCATCCTGATTGATGAAGCGCGCACGCCGCTCATCATCAGCGGCCCGTCCATGCACACGCACGACGAACAGTTCGCGCAATGGAAACCGCTCGTGGAATCGCTCGTCCGCGCGCAGCAACAATTGTGCAACCGCTTTTTGAACGAGGCCGAGGCGTTGATCAAGAAGCTGAATCCGACTGATGGTTCGAACATCAAAAATGCCGCCGAGCTTGAACGTGAAATTGGTCTTTTACTATTCCGCGTCAAAACCGGCCAGCCGAAATCCGAAGGTTTGATGAAAGTTCTGGAGAACCCGGAATATCTCAAGCTTATGAACCAGGCCGAACTGGATCTGCATAAGGATCAGAAGAAAGTGGATCTTTATCGCGAGAAGGAGGAATTGCTTTTCGCCATCGACGAAAAGGGTCACGAAGCGGACATGACCGAGAAGGGCCGTAATTTCATCAGCCCGAAAGATCCGGATGCGTTTGTGCTGCCCGACCTGAACACGTTGCTCCACGACGTTGACGCCGGGCCGGAAACGGACGCGCGGAAGCGATTGGAAGCAAAGGCGAAGTTGCAGGCGGATTTCGAGGCCAAGGCGCAGAAGATGCACGCCATCTCGCAATTGCTCAAAGCGTACAGTCTTTACCAGCTCGACGTGGAATATGTCGTGCAGGACAACAAGGTCATGATCGTTGACCAGCACACGGGCCGTTTGATGCCCGGCCGCCGCTGGAGCGATGGTCTGCATCAGGCCGTCGAGGCCAAGGAAGGCGTCACCATTGAACGTGAAACGCAGACGCTCGCCACCATCACGATCCAAAATTATTTCCGTCTCTATGCCAAGCTCGCGGGCATGACAGGGACGGCGGAAACCGAGGCGACCGAGTTTTTCGACATCTACAAACTCGGCGTGCTGACGATCCCGACGAACCGGCCCAACATCCGCAAGGACGGGCACGATTCTGTTTACAAAACGCGGCGCGAAAAATTCAACGCGGTCGCCGCTGAAATCAAGGCGATGCACGCGCTGGGCCGCCCGATTCTCGTCGGCACCGTTTCCGTTGAGTCGAGCGAAATGCTTTCGCGTGCTTTGAAAAAAGAGGGACTGATTCATTCCGTCCTCAACGCCAAATATCACCAGCAGGAGGCGGAAATCGTCTCCCGCGCCGGACAGCGCGGAGCGATCACCATCGCCACGAACATGGCCGGCCGTGGCACGGACATCAAGCTCGGGCCGGGCGTCGCGGAAGTCGGCGGGCTGCATGTGCTCGGCACCGAACGTCACGAGTCGCGGCGCATTGACCGGCAGTTGCGCGGACGTTGCTCGCGCCAGGGCGATCCCGGTTCATCACACTTTTTCATCTCGCTAGAGGATGATCTGATGCGCTTGTTTGGTTCGGACCGCATCGTGAAGTTGATGGAGAAAATGGGCCTTGAAGAAGGTCAGGAATTGACGCATCCCCTGCTCAACCGTTCCATCCAGCAGGCGCAGAAACGCGTCGAGGGCCACAATTTCCAACAGCGCAAACGCACGCTCGAATACGACGACGTGATGAACAAGCAGCGCGGCGTCATCTACGGTTTCCGCAACGAGATCATCAACTCGGATGATGTGCGTGACCGTTTGATGGACATCATGGAGGAAGTTGTTCTGGACAAGGTCGCGCAGTTCACCAATGCCGACTCCGATTTCAGCGAGTGGAAAGTGCGTTCACTCGCCGACTGGGTGAATCTGAATTTCCCGCTGGGTTTGCCCGAGGCGGAAATCATCAAGGCCGCCGAATCCGGCCAGGAAAAACCCGTGAGCGGTTCATTGTTCGACGGCTTGAGTCCGGCGCAATTCGCCGTCTGCACCTTCATATCCGACAGCATCCGCAAGGCTTACGAACTCAAGATCAGTTTCGAAAATCCCGTTGCGTTGAAAGAAGTCGAGCGCTTCACCATCTTGAGCGCGATTGATAAATTGTGGCAGGAACATCTTTACGAGATGGACAGCCTACGCCATAGCATCGGTTTACGCGCACATGGACAGCGTGATCCGCTCATCGAATACAAGGCTGAAGCTTTCAAGATTTTTGACGAACTCATGGTCAACGTGAAGACGGAGATCTGTCACAACATTTTTCGCAGTGCGTCGAGCATGATGGCGTTTGAGAATTTTCTGAAGAACATTCCGCAAAAAACCTTGCACCAGAACACCAGTGCTTTTGACGGCAACCCGCCAACGGGAGCCGGCAAGGCCAGCGATGTGGTCAGCGAAGCGGCGGCGGCGGCGGAAGCCCGCGCTAAAATCAAGCCCGTCCGCACCGGCCCGAAGGTTGGTCGCAACGACCCCTGCCCCTGCGGCAGCGGCAAGAAATACAAGAACTGCTGCGGGAAATAGCCGTTGCTATCAAATGATTCAGGGATGATCGCAGAAGTCCAAAACCATGTCCATGTACCGGATGATTGCAAAGCCGACGAGAACAAGCGTCACCCAGAATAACCGGTGAGTGAGGTCGGAAAGCTTTACAGTTTCTTCCACCAGCCTGCGCGTTTGCTCGATCATTTTGTCAGGTGAAGCGGATGAAGACGTGGCGTCGCTGGTCGGGGAATATCGTACAAACATAGAAGCTTATTTCTGCTGACTGGCTTGTTTGCGGCGGGTGTTGAGCATTTGATTTTTCACGCGCAATAATCTCCAACATCTTAGGCTGTGTCAATTGTGCTTTATTTGCTCGCCAAAGTATCACTGCTTCGTTTTTATTCGCGGCTTGAATTCAAAAGTTAAAGCCGTTGCCCGGATGGAATGTTAAAGATTATGTCCAATTATCGAATAGGCATTGATCTGGGCGGCACAAAAATCGAAGGCGTGGTTCTCGACGCGGAAGGTCGCGAATTCATCCGCAAACGTATTCCCACCGAGCGTGACCGTGGCTACCAGCACATCTTGAACCGGGTAAAATCGTTGCACGATGAACTGACAACCACCGTCAAGGGCGCGCCGACAACTTTTGGCATCGGCACACCCGGCGCGATCTCCCCACGCACCGGCTTGTTGAAAAATTCCAACACGGTCTGCATGAACGGCCAGCGGGTCAAAGCCGACTTGGAAAAGCTGCTTCGGCGTAAAATCGAAATCCAGAACGACGCCAACTGTTTCGCCATGGCCGAGGCGCTGCTCGGCGCGGGCAAGGGCAAGAAGCTGGTCTTTGGCGTCATCATGGGCACGGGTTGCGGCGGCGGGATTGTTTACAAGGGCGAAGTTCTTACCGGCACCCAGGCCATCGCGGGCGAATGGGGCCACATGAGCATTGATCCGCAAGGCCCGCTCTGCTTCTGCGGAAACCGGGGCTGCGTCGAAACCTTGATCAGCGGTGGCGGACTGGAAAATCGCTATGATGAAAAATATGGTGTACGCCGGCCACTCAAGGAAATCGAACGCGATTATTTTGACAGTGACCCGAAAGCCGTGGAATTCATGCAGGAATTCTTCGACCGCTTTGGACGCGCCCTGGCCAATTTGATTAGCATCCTTGACCCCGATATTGTGGTTCTCGGCGGTGGTGTTTCGAATTTCCAAGCCCTTTATTCCGAGGGGATTGCCGCCGTGCGGAAGCATGCCTTCACCGACGAACTGGAGACGCCCATTGTAAAAAACCAGCTTGGCGATTCCGCCGGTGTGCTTGGCGCGGCCCTTGCAGGCATCTGAAATTGCGCAAATTCACAATGCTTGGTTAGTTACACCCGCACAGAACCCCGCTGCTTGACCGTTTTTTCCTTGATTACAAGTCCAACCTATGGCCTGATGCATCGTAAGTCTTGTAAAGAGTTGATCACGCGCCAAAAGAGCAAACCCGGTTAAAAATCAGACCTGGCGCTGAAAGAATCAGAAATCACCATGATTAGTTGTATTTTAGATAAGGTGGACTCATCGGCAAATTTTTTGCAAATTTCCTGTAATAGATCCTTTCGCTTTGCGCTGTAACTGATGGTGTAATTCTAATAAATAAACCAACCCTTGTTTTTCATGAAATCTCCAACTAAAACCTCGTCTCTTCTTTGCTTGTGGTGGATTTTCCCATTGTGCGTGTTGTTTTCATTAGGTGTTCCGACCGGCCATGCCGGGTTAAGCCTGGAGATGAACGTGATCCGTTATCACCATGACGGTTATTATTTTTATCCCAACTTGATGACGAACAGCACCGCGCCAGAAGTTCCCTTTGGCGATTATTACATTTCTTCGCTGAACGCCCCCACGAATGGTGCATCGGTATCCTATCATTTTGATGCGAACGGCTTCAACCAGAACGGTGGCAGTACCTGGGGATACGGCGATTTCGATTCGATGATCCACGAACTCACCAACGGCAACTGGCGCATTTACGTCACCAATTCCGTCATCACCAATGTTTATTATTTCACCGTCACCGCGAATATCAGCAGCAACAGCCTGCCCTATGTATCCATCACCTCTCCGGTTGATGGCGCGGTTAATGTCACGAACCAGCCAACCTACATCTGGCAGGGTCCAACCAACTACAACGGCCTGGTGGTCTACTCATACAATGACGGCGCATCGCTTTCAATCACGGAGACCAGTTGGTTTAGTTCGAGGGTTCTATATCAAGGGTTGAACAGTTTTACGGCGCATTATGACAGCAACTCAACCACCGCTGTCGTCGCCTCCCTGCCGGTGGACAACACTTCCAGCCCGATTTCCAGTTGGATTTCCACCGTGCATCTGCAGGATTATTCAACCTGCCAGTTCACGGTCGGCACCGTGGACCTTTCGGGCACCAGCCATACGTTGATCGCGCATTATGCGTGGGACGGGACGAACGGGGACGGGACGGCTTCGGGTGCCGATACCTCCGGGAATGGCTATGACATAAACTTTGGCGGCGGATATGGCGGTCAAGGCGGGGTGAATTCCACGGAAGACCCGGCGGCAGGCCCGCGCGCCATCCAGTTTCATAATGGCGACGGCAACAGCGCGGGATACGTCGGATGGGATCCAAGCCCCGGACCTTTGCTGAACACGTTGGCCGGAAGTTTCACAGTTTCCTGCTGGATCAAGACGACACAGAACAATTATGGATGGGATCAGGCTCCGGCGTATGAAGGCGCAGGAATCGTCTCGGCGGATAACGACGGTCAGGCCAATGACGTGATTCCCATTGCATTGACGGGAAGTAAAATTGGCTTCAACACCGGCGGTGATGATGATGTCACTGTCAATTCCATGGCCAGCGTCAATGACGGGAATTACCACCACATTGTCGTCACGCGGAACCAGCAGACCGGGCAGAAGATCATTTATATCGACGGCGTGATGGACAGCTTCGGATCGGGTTCCAAGAACTCATTAAACGCCCCGCAGAAACTGACCATTGGTGCTCTTGCAGATGCCTCCGATGCCAATCCTAATGATTTCAATTACCGCAACGGTTTCGACGGTGAAGTGGACGATCTCCAGATTTATTCCGGCGTGCTTTCGGCAGGTGAGGTGGCGAGCCTTTATGCCGATCCCGGCTCCACAACGGCGGACGGCGGCGGTTCCAATGGCGGTCACGTCTTGCTTGCCTATTATTCGTTCGAGGACAACAACCTCTTTGCCCACGATTTTTCCGGGCATGACAACAATATCTTTACCTATTCTTGGTTCGGCACGCCACCTTACATTGTGACCAATGATGCCGTGTCGGGAATTTATGCCGGTGGTTTTGGGGGTTCAGGCTGGTTCGATCCATCAACTAATTTACTATCCACGCTGGCGGGCAGTTTTTCGGTTTCTCTATGGCTCAAGACTTCTGACGTTCATGGAAATGACGACGACGATGTATATTCTGCCGCCGGCATTGTTTCTGCATTCGCTGGCGGCCAAAACGTAGGCATGCCCATGGGGCTTACCGGCGGCAAACTGGCCTTTTATACCGGCGGTGGTTCTGGAGACACGCTGCATTCTCAGGCGGACATAAACACCGGACAATATGTGCATGTCGTCGTAACCCGTAATCAGGGATCGGGTGAAAAGAAAATCTATGTCAATGGTGTCTTGGACGCGTCTGATTTCGGTTCTACCGATCTGTTGAACGATTCCACTGAACTAACCATCGGCTATAATAATGGACAAGTGTTCACTGGCAAAATGGATGAAATACAATTTTATTCAGGGGTGTTGTCAGCCAGCGACGTGGCGTATCTTCATGATAATCCCGGCTCGACCGTTCCCGATGGCGGTGGTGGCGGCGTCTTCGACGATGCGCTCAATACTACAAACTTGAATTGGACCACCGATGGAGATTTACCGTGGTTCACGCAAACCTCCATTACACTCGATGGCCTGGCCGCGCAAAGCGGAGCGATTGATGATGACCAATCCAGCTATCTTGAAACCACGGTTCCCACCGACGGCGAAGTATCGTTCCACTGGAAAGTTTCTTCCGAGGAAGATTTTGACTACTTAAGGTTTTACATCAATGGCAATGAACAGGACTCCATTTCCGGGGATGTTGACTGGTTTCAGGAAAGTTATTCCGTATCAGCCGGGGATGTGCTCCGCTGGGAATATACCAAGGATGGCAGTGATAGTGATGGTCTGGATGCTGGTTTTCTCGATCAGGTCAATTATGTCCCGACTCCACCAAGCGCCAACACTGCACCCGTAATCACGATCAATCCCTTCAGTCAGACTAATTATCCTGGCTACAGTGTTGCGCTCTTCGCCGCTGCGACGAGCAACCCTACCGCCACCTGGCAATGGTTCAAAGTCGGCACTGGCCTGATTGCCAACGCGACCAATACGCTCTTCATTCCAACTAATTCCGGCACGGCGGGCGTGGCGGGAAGTTATTATGCCGTCGCCAGCAACCTGGTCGGCACGGCCACCACTCTGACTGCCGTCATAACTTTTGCGAATGCCACGTTGCCGCCCGATTGGTCGCGCGCTTTCAGAACCCAGATGGAGAATAATAATAACGACACCACCAATTACAACATCGCCTGCATGCTGGATTCGACCGGCACGAACATGTACACGGTGGGTTCAGTCAACGGCACCAATACCTTTGGTCCCGATACGCTGATCTCGCGCAACGGCGGATTTGACAGTTCGTTCCTGAAACAGACCACGACCGGCACGCCGATCTGGGGCCGCTCCATGACCAACAACGGCATGGGTTCTTCCTATGCCCAATGCATCGTCGCCGCGCCCGGCGATGGCTTTTATGCGTCGGGAAACTTTTTCGGCACCAACTGGCTGGGCACCAATTTACTTGTGGGTGTCCCGGGAGGTTCAACGTGGCTGGCGCGCTTCGACGCCAATGGCAACAATCTGTGGATACGCGCCATCACCGGCACAAACTTTAATTTCACGACATATCACATGCTGGCGTCCGACCCCGCCGGCAACGTCACGCTTTCCTCGCTCATCGCTGATTACACCAGCTTTGGCACCACCAATATTCTCGTCCAGGGACAGAAAGGCGTACTCGCGCAATACGATGCCAATGGCAATCTGCGCTGGGTGCAGGTGACTTCCGGCTGGACGGAATCCCTGGGTTACAGCGCCGGCCGCCTTTATGGCAGCATGGGTGCGGATTCGGCCAATTTCGTCGGCGGACTCACCAATGTTTTTGACCGGCGCAAGGTTTTGTTCGCGCTGAATGCCACCAACGGCCAGGCCATCTGGATGCGGGGTGTCGGCGCACAGATGGATCATGGGCCCGAGGTTTTTGGAAATGATGATGCTTATTTGGCGGTTGCCGGCACAAACATTTTTCTGGCGGGCAACGCCTATGGTTCCAACGCCGCCTTCGGTCCGTTCACGGTCACTTTTCCGACTTCAAAAGGCCAGTATTTTGCCCGATATGATACGAATGGCACTCCGCAGGCTGCGACTGCTTTTGGCAGCCAATATACCTGGCCTTGGGACATTGTTGCCGATGCGGGAGGGAATATTTATGTGGGTGGCGACTTTGATACTTATTCCGTATTTGGCAGCAACATCATCGCCGCTCCGTTTTACGAGACGGTGCAGTCTGTTGGTTCCATAGACAATAGAATTCCCGGACAGTCCTTCATCGCCAAATTTGACCGGAACGGCAACGCCCTGTGGGCGCGCATAGCGCAATCAAAATTTAGTTTTGTCAATTTGCGCGACATCGCCATTGATTCGGATGGCGTATGGGGTTGTGGTTTGTTCAATCAAGAAAGCGTTTTCGGCAATATCACCATTAACGGTCAGGCGACCGTCGTTGGCTCTCCGTTTGGCTACCTTGTCTATCATCCGAGCGGCTGGCTGGCCAAGATCACTGATGGCGTGGGCACTCCGTTGCCGGTGACACTCCTTAATCCGCTGAAATCCGGCCTCAACTTCCAGTTGTCCTTCCAGTCGCAGGCCGGCTTCACCCATAGCGTTCAATACCGCACCAATCTGGCGATTGGCAGTTGGCAGACATATTCCAACGTGACCGGCGACGGCAGCCTGAAGACCATTCCGGTTCCGGCATCCGTGTTCAATTCGTCCAAGCAGGGTTTCGTGCGCGTGTTGACACAATAAACATAGGCCGGTGAAGACAACAATGCCGAAGAAATGCCTTTGGCATTTTTGTGGGAAAGTCTCTAAAATCCAAAAATACGCCGAACAAGAACTGTAATCCCCCAAAGAACGGCGCCTGCGCTCAATATGTATCCGAACATTCGTAAAATCGGCCATCTTTGGAAGAACGTTCCAAGCAGGCATAAAGCCCAAATGCCTATGCCGATCAACACCCAAGAATAACTGGCAGCCTCGGCCCCAGTCAGAAGACTGCCACGTTTTGTGCTGATCTGGCCGCTATGTAAACCATGAATCCCAAACAATAAAATCAACATTCCGGGAATGCTTGATAAAAATCCCAAGAGGACGATTCCAAGACAATGCATCGGACGCTTCAAAAATTTATCTGCCATTCTTGATTCCACATGATTGATTAATGTGATTTTGACGGATACAAAAACTTAATTCCCGCTCGATTTTTGTTCCTTCACCCAAGACTTGATCCGCGCTTCCAGAACGTCCAGCGGCAACGCGCCGTTGTCGAGCACTTGGTCGTGAAATTTGCGCACGTCAAACTTGTCGCCCAGTTCGCGGGTCGCGTATTCACGCAGTTCCCGGATTTTCAACTGCCCGATTTTGTAGGCCAGCGCCTGTCCGGGCCAGACGATGTAACGGTCCACTTCCACGGCAACCTCGTGTTCGCTCTTACTGGAGTTGGTGAGGAAATAATCGATCGCCTGCTGCCGCGTCCAGCCCATCGAGTGAATGCCCGTGTCCACCACCAGCCGGATCGCACGCCACATCTCAAAAGTAAGCTGGCCATATCTTGAATAAGGATCTTTGTAGAGGCCGATTTCGCCACCGAGGCTTTCGGCGTAAAGTCCCCAGCCTTCAACGAACGCGGTGTATCTGCCCTCCTTGCGGAATTCCGACGCATCGTCCATTTCCTGCGCCAGGGCAATTTGCAGATGATGGCCGGGCACCGATTCGTGGAGCGTGAGCGATTCCATCTCCCATTTGGCGCGGGTGTTGAGAGCGTAAGTGTTCGCGAAGAAATCTCCGGCGCGTCCCGCCGCCGGCGAACCGGGCATGTAGTAGGCGCTGGTCTGCGATTTTGCCGCGTAATCCGGGACGGGCACCACGCCGTAGGTGAGACGCGGTAATTTACCAAAAAGCCGTGGCAGCTCGGGATCAATGCGTTTGGCGATATCGCGATAACCCGTCAGCAAATCATCTGCATTGGTGTAATAAAATTGCGGGTCGGTGCGGACGAATTTTGAGAACTCCGTGAAGCTGCCCTTGAATCTGGTTTGCGCAATCACTTTGTCCATCTCCGCACGAATACGTTTCACTTCGGCCAGGCCGATCTTGTGGATTTGCTCCGGCGTCAGTGTGGTGGTTGTCGTCACACGGACATTGTAAGCATACCATGCGGAACCGTCGGGTAACGCGCCCAGGCCGATGGATTCTCGCGCGCCCGACAAATAGGTCTTCACCAGAAATTCATGCAGCTTCATAAACGCCGGCACGACTTTTTCTTTAAGCACCACCGCTGCCTCCTCGCGCAGCCTGACGCGGTCGGCTTCAGAGATTTGCATGGGAAATTCTGCGAACGGTTTCAGCAAAGCATTCTTTTGCGAGTCGGGATTCATCTGGCTCGCCACCTGGTCCGGCACGTCGCGCAATGTGATGCGAGGCGGTGTGATACCCGCTGCGAGTCCTTTTTCCATGAGCACGATGGTCTGGTCAATAACCATTGGCAGCGCATTGAGGCGGGCGAGGATGTTCTCGTAATCCTTGACCGTGGCGCGCGGGGAAATCTCCAGCATTTGCGCGGCGTCTTGCTGCACACCGCCCATTTGATTCACCGGCATGAGTTCATCATGAAACCGGATTCCCTCAATGCCTAGTTCGATGTCCCGCTTGAACAAGTCAAAATCCAATTGATCCGTCGCGTTCAGTTTTGAACGTTTAATGGATTGAACGACTTTTAGCGTCGGTTGTAATTCATGTTGACGACGGGTGATGGCCGCCGGCGAATTATCCGTCCAACGATCGTTCAATCCCGGATACCCAACCTGCGTGGCGAACTCGGGATATTCGTGCATGGTGTAATCCCAGTTCAGCTTGAAGAGTTCATGCAGGCGCTCGGTGTCGTTGCGCTTGTCGGTTGCAAGCTTTTCACAATCGTGCTCATACGCAGTTTGCGCCAGGCCAGAGATGGAAAACGCCAGGCAAACTAGCAACGCAATAAACAGTGGACACCGGAATCGGATTGCAATCATGCGCGAAAAATTATCAGCACCGCAGTTAGACGGATAGCGTCCAGTTGAAATTATCAGCCAGTCGTTCGCTCCAATACCCTATCCCAAGATCACATCTGGCTTACGGCGATTTTACACGGTAATAACGTTGCGGATTGTTCGTCGCCTCCAAGTCACTGAATTGGAACTGGCCGGGAGAAACTTCGGTCACCGCTCCGAGCACAGTCCAACTGGCCAGGGGCAATGCCAGATTCGTGGTCGTCAGCACGCTAAACGATGCACCCGGCGTGTTCGTAAAGGCAAACTGGAATGACCCGCTTGGAAGGACTGATGCCGTTGTCAGGTTGATGTTGGTTGCCACCGGAGTCGTTCCGGCACCAACCGTGAACGGAGCGCTTTGTGCCCAAGCGGAGTCAGTGTAGCCACTGGCGAAGTGCTGGATGCGCAACACATAATTGGTAGAAGGATTGGTCGGCAAGGTCCAAGCATAGCTGGACGTGTTCGTCGGCGTGGTTCCGATGCTCACCCATTGTTGGGCAATGGACACATCATCCACATACCAACCGGTGGCAGCCTGGCTGCTATCATCAGCCTGACGGAAACGAATATAAACACTCTTGCCGGCATAGGCGGTAAGTGGAATCTGGGTTTGAATGAATCCACCGCTGTTACCGGAAAAAGCCCGGCGCCCGCCGATGGGGCTGCTAAAGCCGGTGGAAATCGTGAAGTTGTAGCCATTTAGTGTGGCATTCGTTCCAATATCCAGCCAAGTCGTTCCATTGGTGCTGATTTCGACAACGCCGCCATCGTATCCGCTCGCAGAACCGTTCTCCAAGACGTATCGGTGCCAGAAGGAAAGAGTGACCCCGGCACCCACACTGATGAGCGGAGATGTCAAGTATTGATCATTGACGGTGGCGATGTCGCTGGCAAACCAGCTATGCATAGGTGATTGGCTGGCGGTGGTTACCTGCGCCCAGTCGAAAGCACCGCTGGCATGGCTGACCGTCCAGCCATTGACGCCGCTTTCCATCGTATCGGAAAAACTCGGCGTGGCACCGGAAGAATACTCAAGCCGGGCGGCAGCAGCGGCCGGAGCGCCATTTCTATTCCATTGCACTTGGACAACCGCGCCCGTGACAAATGTTTCACCGCCGACCGGTAGTATCAATTGCGGAGTTGGTAGCGGCGGAGGCAGCAGGATCAATTGCGCGGTGAATTTTTCGCGGAACACCGCCGCGTGAGGGCCGGAAGGAAACAGCAACGTTGCCGCATTCACGGTGGCGTTGGCCAAGTCGCGCATCTTCACGCCGGAGCCGACGCTGAACTGAGATTGCAGGATGATTTTATCCATGTCGGTGCGGGGATATCCCAAGTTCAACAAGGTGCGGAACGCCTGAAAAAGCGGCGTAGACCAGAGTTGATCCGAGTAGTTCGCGACGCCGTTTATGGTCTGGTGTGCCGAGTAGGTGACGGATTGGTTATAGGTCAGATTTGTCAGATCAAGCCACCGACCCGACCAAGAGTCAGCACTGTGACCATCCCAACTGAACGCCCATTCCGGATGAAAAATAGTTCCGTTGGTAGTCGTAGAACTATAGGACGCGCCCCAGTAATCGCCAAAGCCTTCGCCAATCGCACCGCTGTCGCCGCCGCCCCAGGTGGGCACAATGCTCTGGGTGATCGCATGTCCGTATTCGTGCAATATGACATCCGAATCCTCGTCATCATCCACACCCCCGTGGCCGAAGGCCAGCCGGTTGCTGCCTGGAATATAGTGGGAGTTGTCGTCTCCGCTCAAACCATCTGAATCCGCACCGATCGAGCCGTGCTGGATCGTGGAAAAGCCCAGTGATTGAATATAGCGCTGGCTTTGGTCTATATGGAAATAGACCATTGCATCATCAAACGCATTGTTGCCACGCAACGCCGTCCATTGGCCGTTGACAGTGCTGCTCGGTGCGGTGGCCGGCGATTCAAAATCGATGATCTGAACCCAAGGACCTACCAGCGTATAAACGCCTGCGTTCTCACTGATTTCCTTGAGAACGCGCGGGACGTAGGCTGCCGTGAAAGCCGATGCCACGCTGCTATCAACGAGCGAGCCATTGTTGAGATAAGTCCGGGGATCGCCGTCAAACACCTGCGCCGAGCCGTCAACCGTGCTCTTGTTGAGACCATTGGATTTGTTGATCAAAGTATTGGCGGCTTCCCAAGCTTTCGTCGTTTGCGCCCGCGACCATGTGGGGCCGGCATAGGCGGTGAAGTTCGGCATTTCTTCTCCTCGTTTGTTGCCACAAACGGCTGTGTCCCGCACGCTCACGACTTCGCCAGATGCGGCGTCAATTTGATGCTCCCAATATCCAAACGGAGCTTCAACCGCCACATATGTCTTGTAGACCAACCGGAAGTCGCCCTTCACGGGAACATAAACCAGCTCGGCGCGTGTGCCGTCCAGCAGCCGGCCGTGGACGCGCAAATGGTTCCACGCTGCATCAATTGCATTGTCAATTCCGACAGAAGCCTTCGTAACGGCCGGTGTGGAGGATACTGGATAAGTGTTGTTATACACCTGATAAACCTGACCGCTCTTCTGGCTGACCGAAACCACCAAGTCGGCACCTTCAACTGGCAGACCATTCAACACTTGCCGGTAGCGATAATGCGTTCCGATCAAGCTTTCCTGGGTCAACATCAGTTCCAAGTTCGAAAGATCCGCCGCAATCTTGAACTCGTCGTGATGGGCTTTTAAATAGTTATCAGCAACGGCCCGACCTTGCGCAATCGGTGCGGCCATGAGGGTCGCCGTGGCGGGAGGGAATACCAGCTTCGGCGTTGTTCGGCCATCCGTATGCCAGGTATCTTCCACCAGTTTCTGGCTGCTCTGGGCGGAGGCGGTTTGAGAGGTTTGAATTATGGCGAATAACGCAAGATAAACAAAAGTGCGTGAAAATGCTGAGTTCATTTTATTGAGAGTTGTGATTAATCCTTCCTTGTCAAAACATGATGTCAGAAACTTAAAACGAGTTCAATTTAATTCTATCTCCCTGCCCTGCATTCGACGAATTCCAAGCGCAAGCGCAATTGATCCCCAAGATCAGAACCAACCTGCGCAAAAAAAGCTCGCCCGATGCCTAAAAGTAATGCAGACCTTTGTAACCGATATTGAAGGCCGGATTGCTTGATGAATATCAGTCTTAAAAAAGTCATTTGGATCATCATTCTGTGCGTGATGGTGATGTGCATCGTGTCCGCCTTATTCCAAATGCGACGCGGGAAAAATGTGGAGCAGTCCCTGGCAGACACACGCCAGGCATTGCGACAACAGGGCTTCAAGACTGATCTGGCTGATTTTAATTTCTCCACAGATGCGGCTCCTCGTGCCCGCGAAGCCGCGTTGAGCACGTTTAGCACGCCCCTGCGGTTCAATGCGTCCGGCGCACGGCTGGAATTTATGCCTACGGTGGGAAACAACGCAGTAATAGTCATCTGGAAACAAGATTGGGTGAAAACCGGTTCCGATGAGATTCATTGGCCGGATTTACGCGAAGCGCTGGATGGAAGCCAGTGGGCGCTGGATGCGGCCTGCGACGCAATATTATCCGGCCCAATCCGATTTAACCTCGACGCCTCAAAAGGCAGCAAGATGCTACTGCGACCTCTCGCCTCATTGCGAAATCTTTCATTGGCGCTAAGCAGCCGCGAGGTGTTGGAATTGCATGAGAAGAACCCGGATGCTGCATGGACCAACCTGCTTGCGGCCACGCGTCTCGCCACCGCCTGGGAACCGGAACCTGCCGAAGTTTTACACATTGTCCGCTTCAGACTCGCAGCCTCTGCATTCGACGACGCCTGGCAGGCTCTGCAATCCACCGGTTGGCCGGATGAAAAACTGGCAGGGCTACAGCATGAATGGGAGATGGTGAATTTCTTTACCAATCTGCCGGACACGGCCGCCTTCAGCCGCGCCAGTGCAGTGGCGATGTGCCAGCAGCAACGTCATGAGCCGCTGGCTGGAGGAATTTCATTTGCTGATCTCGTCAAGGAGGCCGTCCGGTCGCCTGCGGCGGCGGCTTCCGAATTGAAGAACGAATATAATGAAGCGCGTTACCGAAGCTCTGGAACATACGATGACGAAAAAAATCTCCTGCTTTATTATCAGAACCGCGAACTCGAAATCCGTCACGCCATCCAGTCGCCGACGTGGGCGGACATGTGCGCAATGCCTGGCGTGACCAACATTGTGGCATTCAAATCGCCTTACCGTTCGCGGTTGCAAACCCTGCTAAACATGCAACAAATGAGCATGCGTCTCCAATTGTTGGGCGGTGGCCTGCTGGGTCGCGCCGCTGAGGTTGAAGCCCGGCGTAGAATCCTCATCACGGCCATCGCCTTGGAACGCTATCACGGCAAACATGGCGCGTATCCGGCAACGCTCACTGAGCTTGCGCCGGATTTCTTAAAATCTGTACCGCTGGATTTCATGGACGGCCAGCCGTTGCGCTACCGGCTCACAGATGACGGACATTTCATGCTTTACTCCGTGGGGTTGGATAGCGTGGATAACGGTGGAAAAATTCCGCTTCATTCTGGCGATGAGGGTTTCGAGCGTCCGGGACGTTTGGGTTCGCCGTTGCCGGAAAATGACATCGTCTGGCCGCGACCGGCGACAACTGCCGAAGTGGAAGAACTACACCGGCGGGAGGTTCGCGCCAGGGAAATGCAAAATCAACGTCAACTCGAACAGGAATCGGAAGTGGAATGGGAACAATCACCTTTGCGCCAGGCGAGAACTGAAAAAATTTTGGCGACGAAATGGAATCCGAATGCCGGCAATATGACTTTTGAAGGCCAGCCGTTAGGCGATTATATTCGCAATGAAAAATTCACCGGCACCAATTTGATGAGCCTTGCCGATTTGCTGACACCCAGACAAGTCATCACGGGCGCTGAGCCGGAAGATTTGACCTTTGAAATGCCGGTGAGTTACAAGGCGATCACCAATATAGGCAGCCTGGTTTTAATGGTCGATGCCGATTTGGAAGAGCCTATGACGGCTGATACTGGAGGTAAAATGCAGGAACTCAGCCGGGCGACTAACGGCAACTGCCTTGTGGTCTGGCATACTATTTATGATCCGCCGGGCCGTCACGCCATCCAGGTTCAACTGACCGCCATGACTGAACGCGGCGGCGAATTCTGCGGCAAAGGCCCGGCAATCCTTGTCAATACCACGAACCTTTGCCAGTTCAGTCTTGATTCTTCCACTTACGATGTTGAGCTTGGCGCGACCTTTCACGCGCGTTTACCAGAAGTGAATTGTCTTTATAAAATTGAATGCCTTACCACCAATGGTGAGCATCTCGCAACGCTTACCGGCAGCACCACCAATGGCGAGTTTAAAACGGTTTGGAATCTTATGGATGAACACGGCCACCGGCTCAACGGCGAAACCTTCAACTCTGTCATTCACCTCACGGATGAACACGGCCACCGGCTCAACGGCGAAACCTTCAACTCTGTCATTCACCTCACGCTCCCGGATTCAGGGCGCACGCAGACATTGCGCGGGCCGTAAGGAAAAAACGCCGGCTGTCATGGTGACAACCAGCGTTTGAATTTGTTTAGCGTTGAGCCTGTGGCTCAATATCGGCTCACTACATGTGCGCGATGATGTTATCGCCGAATGCGGAGCATTTGATTTCCGTCGCGCCTTCCATCTGACGCGCAAAGTCGTAGGTGACTTTTTTCGATCCGATCGCGCCATTCAAGCCTTGGAGAATCAAATCCGCCGCTTCTGTCCAGCCCATATAGCGCAACATCATTTCGCCGCTCAATACGACCGAGCCTGGATTGACCTGATCTTTGTTCGCATATTTCGGGGCCGTTCCGTGCGTGGCTTCAAAAATCGCGTGGCCGGTGATGTAATTGATGTTGCCGCCGGGCGCAATGCCGATGCCACCAACCTGCGCTGCAAGCGCGTCGCTCAAATAATCACCGTTCAGATTCAACGTGGCGATGACTTCAAATTCCGCCGGACGCGTGAGCACCTGTTGGAGCGTGATGTCGGCGATGGAATCTTTGAAAACGATGCCCGCGCCACGTTTGCCTTCGGGAATCTTGCACCACGGACCGCCGTCAATGAGTTCCGCGCCATATTCTTCGCGGGCGAGCTGGTAGCCCCATTGCATGAACGCGCCCTCGGTATATTTCATGATGTTGCCCTTGTGGACGAACGTCACGGATTTCCTGTCTTCTGTTCGATGGCGTATCGATGCGGAGCGCACGAGCCGCTGTGTGCCGGTTTTGGAAACGGGCTTGATGCCGATGCCGACCACCTCCGGCGTTTCACCGAAACGGATTTCTTAAACTCTTTGGGGAAATTCGTCTTCAAGAACTCAATCGTCTTGAGCGCCATTTCCTTGCCCGGCCTCGAAATCAATGCCGGCATAAATGTCTTCTGTGTTTTCACGGAGATGACCATGTTCACCTTCTCGGGATGTTTCACGGCGACGACGGCACCCGGTGAACCACTGCACGGGACGCAGACAGACATAGAGATCCAGCATCTGACGCAACGCCACGTTGAGCGAGCGAATGCCACCGCCGTCGGTGTCGTCAGCGGGCCTTTGATGCCGACCAAGTATTCCTTGAACGCCTCCACCGTGTCGTCCGGCAGCCAGTTGTTGAATTTCTTGAAACTTTCTTCGCCCGCAAAACTTCAAACAGGAAATCTTGCGTTTGCCGCCGTAGGCTTTCTGGACCGCCGCGTCGAACACGCGTACGCTCGCTGCCCAGATGTCCGGGCCGGTGCCGTCACCACGGATGAACGGCAGGATGGGGTTTTCGGGCACGGTCAACTTGCCGTTCGCGATTGTGATTTTGCCACCACGGGGCGGGGTAACGTCTTTGTAAGCCATAATTATTTCAGTGTTTAAAATGTGGCTGAAAGGAAACCGCCGAACGCAGAAGAAATCAAGGAACAAATCAAAAAACGGAACACGCAAGGAAAGCGTATTCCCGTTTTGAAGGTTAAATCCGGCTTCTTAAGCCACCTCAACCAGCTTAGTCACATTCGCCGGAGCTTCGCTGAATTGCGCTTTCACCTTTGCGACCGTGTTCTCCACGGACAAGCCGTATTTCTTGCGGAGTTCGTCCTGCGTGGTGGCGTGTTCGATGAACTGGTCGGGCCAACCGATTCGCACGACGGGCGTCGTCACATTTTTCTCGCTGAACAGTTCCAGCACCGCCGAGCCGTAACCGCCCATGATCACATGGTCTTCCAAGGTCACCACCAGATCAGCGGCGTTGCCAAAGAATTCATGCATGCCAGCGTCAATCGGCTTGGTGAAGCGCGGGTTGATGACGGCGACATCAAAGCCCTCAGCCGCCAGTTGCTGCGCCGCTTTTTGCGCGATGGTGTTCATCGGCCCAAGACCGAACAACGCGACTTTCTTTTTGCCGTGGTCGAAAAATTCTGGACGACGTGCGCCTTGCCGATTTCAAGCAGTTGCGGCTGGTCCTTGACCGGCACGCCTTCCGCCGTCCGCGCGGATAGCGGATGAACGTCGGATGATTCTGGTGCGTGGCGGTGAACATCATGTCCGCGAGCTCGTCTTCATTCGCCGGGGCCATGGCGATGACGTTCGGCAGGCAGCGCAGGTAGGAAATGTCGAACAGGCCGTGATGGGTGGGGCCGTCGTTGGCGCTCAATCCGGCGCGGTCCATGCAGAAAATCACAGGCAAATCCTGCAAGCAAACGTCGTGATGGATGCAGTCATAGGCGCGTTGCAAGAAGGTCGAGTAAATCGCCACCACCGGATGAAAGCCCATCGTCGCCATGCCGGCGGCGAAGATGACGCCATGTTCCTCGGCGATGCCGACGTCAATGTAACGGTCGGGCATGGCCTTCTCCAAATGCTTCATGCCAGTGCCCGTAGGCATGGCGGCGGTGATGCCAACGATCGTGTTATTTTCTGGCAGAGTTTCACCATCGTCTGGCCCATCACGTCCTGATACATCGGCGGCGTGCCGGCTTTGGTCGCAGGCGTTTCGCCGGTCTTGGCATCGTAGGACCCGAGGCCGTGGAATTTTTCCGGAAATTTCAGCGCGGCTTCAAAGCCCTTGCCCTTCTGCGTGAGCACGTGGATGACAATTGGATGATCGCAGGTCTTGGCGAATTCCAGCGTGCTGATAAGCAGCGGCAAATTGTGGCCGTCAATCGGGCCGAGGTAGCGGATGCCGAGTTCCTCAAACAGAACCGGGTTGCCGAAACCGCCGCGACCATCTCCCAGTGCAACTTCATTCTTCTGGTGCATACCGACTTCACTCAACGCGCCCTTGAAACCTTCCTCGGCTTTGTGCGCGAGTTTGAGCGCGAGTTCGCCCTTGGGCAGGCGCTTGACGAAATTTTCAAAATCCTTGGATAGCTTGTTATAGCGCGGATTCGTGATGAGCTTGTTGAGATACGCGGAAATGGCGCCGACGTCTTGGCGATGCTCCACTCGTTGTCGTTGAGGATGCCGATGAATTTCTTGGTCGTGTGCTGATGTTATTGAGCGCCTCGAAAGAAATGCCGTTGGTCAACGCCGCATCGCCAAAGATGCAGACAACGTTTCGTCCGTGCCCTTCTTGTCGCGCGCCGCCGCCATGCCGAGTGCGGCGGACAACGCCGTGCCGGCGTGACCCGCGCCAAAACAATCGTGCTCGCTCTCGGTGCGCAGCGCGAAACCGTTCAGGCCGTCCGTCTGGCGGATGGTGCGGAAACGATCTTTGCGGCCGGTCAAAATCTTGTGCACATAAACCTGATGGCTCACGTCCCAGACGAATTTATCCTTGGGCGTTGTGAAAACGCTGTGAAGCGCGATGGTCAATTCGACCACGCCGAGATTGGGGCCGAGGTGGCCGCCGCCCTTGGCGAGGCCGTCAATCAGCTCCTGCCGGATTTCGGCGGCGAGCTGTTCCAGTTGCGTGGGCGTGAGTTTTTTGACGTGCGCCGGTCCGTCCACCATGTCGAGGTATCTGCTCATAATTTCGGTAAATCGTTACATCGTTGAATGGTTAACCGTGAATCGTCGCGTCTTTTGCGGGGCAACGATCCAACGGTTCACGATTCAACATCCTTATCAAACGGTTTTAATTTCATTTCGCCCGCCGTGTTTTTTTCCAGTTGTTGAATCTTCAGCTCCGCCTCCGCGAGTTTTCCTGGCAGGCTTTCGCCAGCCGCGTGCCTTCTTCGTAACGCGCGATCAAGGGTTTCCAGCGGCAAATCCCCGGACTCCATCGTTTCCACGATGGCTTCCAGCTTTTGGAGGGACTCTTCAAGGGCAAACTGCTGCTTTTGGCGGAATCGCCGGCCCTGGCCGTTTTAGACATTGGACAAAAAATAAAATAATTCCGCCGGTTCGTCCAGCGCGTATCGCAGGCTTTTTTAATAACTGCGACTTGCGTTTGGCCGCAGCGCGGACAATCATATGCGCAAGGATTATTAAATGGAATTCAAGTCACACCCCGCCCGGCGCGTCATCCGGGCGTTATTGTTCACTGCGCTGGTCGTTTTGGTTTCTTGCGATGCCCTCGCTCAAAGCAACGTGAACATCCGCGTGATGGCGGCGAACCTGAACGGCAACTCGCAAAATATGAGCCGTTCGCCCTCCGCATCTTTCAGGGATTGAAGCCGGATGTGGTCTGCATCCAGGAATTCAATTACACCAGCACCAACGGAGTGGACGCAACAACCCGGCGGCCATCCGCGAAATGGTGGACATCGGCTTTGGCACGAACTTCTTTTATTATCGCGAACCCATCAGCGGCATCCCCAATGGCATCATCAGCCGCTATCCGATGATCAACTCCGGCTATTGGGTGGATACGTTGGTTGCCAATCGTGGGTTTGCCTGGGCGCAGATTGACCTGCCCGGCACAAATGATCTTTATGTCGTCAGCGTTCTTTGCTGACCACTTCGTCGGGTAATCGCGCCGCCGAGGCGGTAAATCTGAAGGCGTTGATGCAGGCGAATTTTCCCGCCAATGCCTGGATTGTGCTGACGGGCGATTTCAATGCCGACCCGCGCACCGAAGCCTGCATCACGACGTTCAACGGTTATCTCACGGATTCCCCGATTCCTGTGGATCAGAGCGGCAATTCGAATACCAGCGCCGGACGCAGCACGCCGCATGATTATGTGCTGCCGAGCCTGACTTTAACCAATTTTGAAACTGCCACGGTTTTGCCCTCGCATTCATTTCCCAGCGGACTGGTTTTGATTCGCGGGTTTACACGCCGTTGACCGATGTCCCGCCCGTGCTCATCGCCGATTCCGGCAACGCCCAGCACATGGCCGTGATGAAGGATTTTCTCATCCCCGTCGGCATCTCGACCAATCCGCCCCTCATTCATCACTCAGGCAGCCAGCCAGACTAATTTCGTCGGCCTCAACACCAGCTTTTCCGTCACCGCCACCGGTGCCAGCCCGTTGAGCTATCAATGGTTTTTTGCCGACACAAACATTCCCGGTGCGACGGGAAATGTTTTCACGATCAACAACGTGCAGGCCACGAACGCGGGAAATTATTTTGTCATCGTCACCAACCTCTACGGCAGCGCGACCAGTTCCGTCGCCGTCCTCACGGTCAACCTTTCGCCTTACATCCTCACCCAGCCGCACAGCCAGACGGTCAACCTCAGCAACAATGCCATGTTCACCGCCGTCGCGGGCGGGGAGCACCGCTGAATTACCAGTGGCTTTTCAACGGCACAAACATTTCCGGTGCGACCACAAATTTCTTTTCCATCAACAACGCCCAGTTGGCCGACGCCGGTAATTACAGCCTCCTCGTCACCAATTTTTCCGGCAGTGTCACCAGTTCCATCGCCGCGCTGTCGGTGTTCACCACGCAGGCCGTCGTCATTGCCAGTGGAATTTCAACAGCGCCGTGGCTGACACAACGTCGGCAGCGGCACGATCTTGCCTTCCACGGCAGCGGCATGGCAGCGCTCATCGGCGGCACGTCGGCGACATTTGCCACCGGCGACACGACGTTCGATCCGGCGGGCAACGCCGATAATTCCGGATGGAACACCGCCACTTATCCCGCCGCAACCTCCGGCAACAAGACCGCCGGCGTACAATTCAAAGCCAGCACGCTTGGCAAAACCAACATCTTCATCTCGTGGAGCCAGCGCGCCAGCAACACGGGCTCCAAATATGCCCGGCTCCGGTATTCGACCAACGGGATAAATTTTATGGATTTTCCAACGCCAGTTTCCCTGGGTGCCGGCGCGGTATTTGAAGTCAAGACCAACAGTCTGGTGGGAATCGCCGGGGTGGATGACAACACCAATTTCACTTTTCAGATCGTCTCGGAATTTCAAAGCACCGCCACCGGTTCCGGCAGTGCGGTCTACATTGCCGCAACACCGGCAGCACGTACGCCGCGGCAGCGGCGGTGGCACACGCGCTTCGACATGGTCACAGTCACCGGCGTTTTCATTGACATCGCCCCAACACCTCCCAACGCCCCGACGCTCGGCACGCCGATATTCACGTCCGGCCAGTTTCAATTCCTGCTCACCGGCACCACCGGCGCAACTTACGTTGTCCAGTCCGCCACGAACCTGATGGATAATAACTGGGTTCCACAGATCACCAACGTCTCGCCGTTCACGTTCACCGACTTTGACCTCACTGCGCCGCAAAAATTCTACCGTGCCACGCCGGCCCAGCCCTGAACAAATCATTTCTCCACGCGGCTGGAAATGTCACCCTTCTTCAGACGCGTTCTCAACGCTGGCCGGCTTTCACTTGCGCCACATCCCGCAAGACTTTGCCCGTCGCCGCGTCCGTAGTGATGAATAGCCCCGCGCCAAAACCTGCCCAGCAATCGCAAACGCGATTCGGTTGTTTGCATGGAATTTTTAAGATTCTTAAATTGCACCCGCGCCAGTTCATGTAAACGCCGCTGGCTCGCTTTCAAAAGTTCGCGGCGCTGTTTCAGGAATTCTTTTGGGCGCACCTGCCGCAAACGCGACGCCAGATTCTTCCAGTTCACGAGCCGTTCATTCACACCCTGCTTCGTTTGTCGCAACAAGCCGGTTTGCAAATCGTCTAGGCGTTGCAAATGCTCGTTGAATTGGCGGCGCGGATGCATCCGCATCATGTGCTGCGTCAGACTCTCGACCAATTGGCGGCTGGCAAAAATACCTTCCGTAATGATTTCCGCTGCCGCGCTCGGCGTGGCCGCGCGCACATCCGCCACAAAATCCGCGATGGTGAAATCAATTTCGTGCCCGACCGCCGACACAACTGGAATAGCCGATTCAAAAATCGCCCGCGCGACAACTTCCTCGTTGAACGCCCACAAATCCTCCAGCGAACCGCCACCGCGTGTGATGAGAATCAAATCAAGAATCGTTGAATCGTTGAATCGTTGAATCGGAAGACGATGTAACGATTCAATATTGTAACGATTCAACGATTTTATTGCTTCCGCAATTTCTCCGCCGCGCCCTGCCCTTGCACGCGGCATGGCGCGAGGATGATTTCCAAGCCGGGATTCCGCCGCCGGATGACATGCAGCACATCATGAAGCGCCGCGCCTGTGGGCGACGTGACCAGCCCGATGCGTTGCGGATATTTCGGCAACACCCGCTTGCGCTCAGGCGCGAAGAGTCCTTCCGCCGCCAGCTTTAACTTGAGTTTCTCGAACGCGACTTGCAATGCGCCCACGCCCCGCAATTCAATCTGTTGCACGATCAGTTGATACTGGCCGCGCACCTCATAGACGGTGACATCGCCTTGCAGGATGACCTGCTGCCCGTCCGCCAGTAACGCGCGCGATGCACGGGCTGCGTCACGAAAACATACGCAACTCAACTGCGCGCCCGCATCCTTGAGCGTGAAATAAATATGGCCGGAAGCTTGCGCGCGCAGGTTCGTGATCTCGCCGCTGACCCAGACCGCGCCGACGCGCTGCTCCAGCAACCGCCGGATTTGCGACGTCAAATCGCTGACGGACAAAACCTGCCGCGTCTGTTCCGTCGGAAACAATTCACCAAAGTTCCATTGTGGTTTATTTTTGTTCATTGAAAGCTCAATTCCACCGTTCCACCGGCTCTGGCTTTAGCGTGATGTCAGGCCGGCGCATTTTCAATGTTCATCTTTTGGGTGAAGCTTTTTTTGACCGTCATCCCGGTGACGATTCATGATAAACTGACAATGTTGAGGCGGAAGGAAGACAAGTTCAAACTGCCCGTAAAAGACCAGCATCCGCCGGTCTGATTTCTTCCCGATACCCTTGTTGCTGCCGGTCCGGCAGTGAAAATCCAATGCAACGCCAGTGGGACGAACACAGGCGATGCGGCAGATGATGGTTATTTGGCTCGCACGGAACATCCGCACGAGCGCGGCGAACGACAATCGGGCGGCTGTGCTTCCCATGATTCAACTAACCCATTGCCAAAAATGTTCGCCGTTGTTTGAAATTTTTGTAGTGGACAGAGAATGATTCGCCCTGCTATTGGGAATACCGGCAACGACTTTCATCATTTTATTTAAAACAAATCTCAGAAAATAATTCTTGCAAAAATCGGGGCAATATGTTGTAACCATGTGCGGAGGCACACTGTGTGTTGCAATCAACTTGGAGGCACACTTTGCTCCATTCATCAGAAAATCAGAAAAACAAACACTCAGAAAACATGAAAACTAAGTTCACAACAAAAACATCCTTAAAAAACATCATGGCGATTGCCGCCGCAGGTCTCCTCTCTTTGGGAGGGCTTTCTGCAAAGGCGGATTTCCTTGATATTGATCTTACCGGCTGGCAGGCATGGGAAGGCTATGGCGACCATGGCGATACTCTCAATAGTGGCGTCTTGCTGTCTTTTGCCCCCGGAACCGCCATCACCGGCTACGATTTCATTAATCTGTCATTCACGGCCAATTCTCCCAGTTGGCGCTCTGACCTAGTCCTTTCAGTGAACAACTTGAATTACGAGGACGGCTATATGGACTTTGAACCCAGCCTGTTGAACAGTGCTGGCACGTTTGGTCCTGCCTCCGGCTCTTGGATTGTTGGCGACCAAGCAGCAGGAGCTCCTTTCACTGTCTCGGCGGATGGGGTTCTTTGGATCACAGTGTACGATTTATTTGCTGACGGTGCTTCTCCCGATGAAATTATTACCTCGGGCACGCTGCGCATCAACTATACCCCAACACCAGTGCCCGAACCCACCACGGCCACCCTTGTTGGTCTTGGCCTGCTCGGTCTGGGCTTCTGGCGCAAAAACATGCGCCGGTAATCCGCCGCCAGCTTCACATGGCTTGGTCAGCCTGAAATCTTTCGGGCTGGCCAAGCCAGCTGGACACCGATCGGTGGGCTACGCTTGAAATTCCTCCAACTCTTACGGCTCGACACGGACGGCATTAGGCAAATGCGCTATTCGGGGCAGGGGCACAGACTGTCACTACAATGGCTCACCGGAGTTTTGCCGAAGTCTTCTTTTGCAGTTATTTGATCTCAATCCCCACCGGACAATGGTCGCTGGCCATCACTTGCGGGCGGATAAAGGCGTTTTTGAGGCGCGGGCGCAGGGATTTCGAGATCAAAAAATAATCCAGCCGCCAGCCGACGTTGCGGGAACGCGCACCGCCGAACACGCTCCACCAGGAATAGTGGCCGCCGCCCTTTTCAAATTCTCGGAAGGTGTCGAGGAAGCCTGCATCCACGAAGGAAGTAAAGCCCGCACGCTCCTCGGCGGTAAACCCGTGGTTGTGGACATTGGACTTGGGATTAGCGAGATCAATCTCGGTATGCGCCACGTTGAGGTCGCCGCAGAAAATCACGGGCTTTTTCTTCTCCAGCTTTTTCAGGTATGCCAGAAAATCACGATCCCATTTCTGCCGGTAAGTCAGCCGTGACAGATCGCGCTTGGAATTCGGCACATAAACATTCACAAGAAAAAAGTTGTCCAGTTCGGCGGTCAGCACGCGGCCTTCTTTGTCGTGCTCAACAATGCCGATATGCGGTGCAACGTTTAGCGGCTGGTTCTTGATAAAAATCGCCGTGCCTGAATAGCCTTTCTTTTCCGCGCTGTTCCAGAACGTCGTGTAATGACGTGGCCAGAGTTCTTCCACATCGTCCTTGCCACATTTGATTTCCTGCAGGCAGAGCACATCGGGCTTTTCGGTGTCGAGAAACTCCAGAAATTTTTTCTTCAGCACAGCGCGCAGGCCGTTGACGTTCCATGAAATCAGTTTCATGACATCAAGAATACCAAAACCATAAAGAGATACAAATCAGCAGAATTGCAACCTCACCAGATTGAATAAACCTGAATCTCTGGCATCATATAGTTATATGAAAATGGCTTTTATGATTGTGGCCATGTTGCTGTCACTCGTGTGCATTATGCCGGCGCAGACTAACCGCGTTGACGAAGCCATCGCAAAGCCGCTGCCGACAATGGATTTTGTTTTACAGCAAATGGTGGCCAGAGCGGTTGGCAAGGAAGACCAGAACGATGATCTGTTCACCATGAACTACCAATACAACCGCGTCCGAACATGGGTATATCGTGACAATCAGGGTGAAGTGAAAAGCCGCGAAGAAAAAAACACGGTTGAAAACAAGCCATTGCGCCTGGCAGAAGCCGCCCAGACGGGTGCGGAGCCAGTGCCAACGACGGTGGCCAACGACAAACTCGTTTCTGCCATGCGTTCCAACATGCCACGCAAAGCGATGAAGGTGAAAAATTATTCGATCCCAGATCTGGTGAAGCGGTTCCAATTCACATTGGTCGGGCGGGAGGTGCTCAACGGTCGCCCAACGCTTGTGGCAGATTTCAAACCCGCCAGTGATGATCTGTCGGTGAAGAGTTTCGCCGACAAATTCATCAATCAGGCCACCGGCCGCGTCTGGGTGGACGAAGAAGATTACGCCGTCGCTCAGACGCAGTTGCACCTGATCCAACCGGTGAATGTGCTCGGTGGTCTGGCCGGCACAGTGAGGAAGTTGAATTATGGATTCACCCGCGCGCGGACGCCCGAAGGCTATTGGTTTGCCCGAAACACCCAATGGCATCTTGAAGGCCGCGAGGTTGTGATCAATCGGATCATTGATTATCACGAAGCAAAAACCAACGAACTGAAAATCGTGACAACGGCCACACGTTGACGTTGGGGACAAAGCCGACTAATCTGTTGGCAGTCAAAAAATGATTGCCAATCTTGCCAGCAAACCAACGTCCGTTCCCAATTTCCGCACGGGCGATGAACGGCTCGTGAAACTCACGGCCAGTGCCGCGAACAAAGTTTCAACGTTGCTCAACAAGCAAGGCCGAATCAATGGGGTGCTGCGCGTGGCCGTGGTCGGCGGCGGCTGCTCCGGGTTGCAATACAAGATGGATCTACAGGACGGACCGGCCAGCCGTGACATCCTTGTCGAGAGCGGCGGCGTGCGCGTGGTGGTTGATCCCAAGAGCGCGCTTTATGTCACCGGCAGTGAACTGGATTATATCGAGGCGTTGCAGGACGGCGGGTTCAAGGTGAAAAATCCCAACGCCGCCACGAGTTGTTCCTGTGGCGAAAGTTTCAGCGCGTGACGGACAATTTCGCACTTCTCAACGAACCGCGCCGCCCATGGCTGGATGCGGATTTGCTCAAACAAAAATTCCTCACCCTGGCGTCAGAGGCGCATCCAGACCGTTTTCATAACGCCAGTGAATCTCAGAAGGCCGAAATCACGAAGCGTTACGCCGGATTGAATGCGGCCTATACCTGCCTGGCCGAACCCAAGCTGCGCCTGCTTCATCTGCTCGAACTCGAATTGGGCGCGAAGCCAAAGGACATCCAGCAAATCCCCGCTGCACTTGCAGATTTGTTCGCCGAAGTGGCGGTTCATTGCCGGAACGCGGATATTTTTCTCACCGAAAAAGACAAGACGACTTCGCCCTTGGTTCAAGTCCAGCTTTTCGAGCGCGGCCAGGATTGGGTCGAGAAGCTCAACATTCTTCAACGGAAGCTGAATGAACTACGCGAGAAACAGGCCGTAGAATTAAAATCACTCGACGCGGAGTGGATTTCAGGAAACGCTGACGTGCGCCGGAAAATTTTGCCGCAGCTGGAGGAACTGTACAGGCTGTTTGGTTACTTAAACCGCTGGAACAATCAGATTCAAGAGCGCGTAGTGCGGCTTTCCTTTTAAGCTAACGGCAGGCAACCCCGTCAACGCACGCAAAAACATTGCTGCGATTTCATCTTGCGCCGCAGCAAGGCTGCGGCTGGAATCAGCATCAACCCAACCATGGCCATGCTTGAAGGTTCAGGAGCCGGCGTAATTGATGACGTCCCGACAATGCCAACGGGGTCAAGATAGAGGTTGTTTATAAAAGCATTGAAGCTGTAGGTGCCGTTGTCAGCCGGTGCAAAAAGATTAATTTCGTTGTTGCTGATGCCCGTGAATAACAAACCACTGAAATCTACAAAAGGGTTGTTGACAGGAAATTGTGGATTTGAACCAAGATATACCGCGTTGTCGTAGTGAAACGCCAACGCTGGAGAATCCAACGGGTTCTGATAAGTTCCGGTTCCACCAGCCGTGTATAATGAATAGCTGCCGATAGCAGCACCAGCCGTCACATTGAAGAAACCGCTGATGGCATATCCACCTTGGACATTAATCTGCCCAAAACCAACATTGGCACCACCGTCGGTAAAGAAAATATCATAAAGACCATCGGCCTTAACATTAATCCCTAACGTCAGAATCGCCAGCAAGATTGTAATTTTCAGCGTTTTCATTGTCTTATTTCATTTAAAAACGAATCCCTTACCTGAGCCGCAAAAGAAATAACACATCGCAAAACCAATTTCAATACTTATTCACCACTTATTCAAAACTTATTTTTCCAGTTTTTCTTAATGTTTACGTGTAATTTTGAATTAATTGAAAAAATTATTCACAAAATGGGCCTGCGCCGCCATTGTTGTTGGAGAAACCTTTGCTAAGCCGCGACGTTCGCCTGGAAGACAATCACGCTCAAAGGCGGCAGATTGAACCTTGCCGAGCAAGGCTGGCCATGGCATGCCTGGTTTTCCGTGTGGATGCCGCCATAATTTCCCTGATTGCTGCCGCCGTAAACCTTGGCATCGCTGTTTAGAACTTCTTTCCAATTTCCATGCCGCGGCAGGCCAATGCGATAGTCCGGACGCAGCACGGGTGTCAGGTTTAGAATGATGGCAAACTGATTGAAGCCGTCGGAGGACTGGCGTAAGAAGGACAGCACGCTGTTTTCCCGGTCATTACAGTCGATCCAGTTGAACCCGGAATAATCGTAATCTGACTGCCAGAGTCCGGGCGCCCCGGTGTAGAGCCGGTTCAAGTCCGCAACAAAGTCTTGCAAGCCGCGATGGAACGGGCCGGCGTCGAGCAGCCACCAGTCGAGCTGCGCGTTTTCATTCCATTCGGCGCGCTGGCCGATCTCACCACCCATGAACAACAGTTTTTTGCCGGGGAACAGCCATTGATAACCGAGTAACGCGCGGAGGTTCGCGAATTTCTGCCAGTCGTCGCCGGGCATCCGCGTGATGAGCGATCCCTTGCCGTGGACGACTTCATCGTGCGAGAGCGGTAGCACGAAATTTTCGTTGTGATGATACAACATCGCGAATGTGAGATCATTCTGATGATATTTGCGATGCACTGGATCGTGTTTGAAATAACCGAGCGTGTCGTGCATCCAGCCCATGTTCCACTTGAAAGAAAAACCGAGGCCGCCGATGTAGGGTGGACGCGTGACTTGCGGCCACGCGGTGGATTCTTCGGCGATGGTCATCATGCCGGGAAATTCCGTGTGCGTGATGTGGTTGAACTTTTTCAGGAATTCAATCGCTTCAAGATTCTCGCGGCCGCCGAACTGGTTCGGAACCCACTGCCCTTCTTTGCGTGAATAATCGAGATAAAGCATCGAAGCAACGGCGTCCACGCGCAAGCCGTCAATGTGAAAGCGCTCGCACCAGAAGAGCGCGTTGGCGACGAGGAAGTTTGAAACTTCGTTGCGACCAAAGTTAAAGATCAACGTGCCCCAATCTTGATGCGCGCCTTTGCGCGGATCTTCATGTTCAAACAGTGCCGTGCCGTCAAATTTTGCTAACGCCCATTCGTCGCGCGGAAAATGCGCGGGAACCCAGTCCACAATCACACCGATGCCCGCTTCGTGCAGCGCGTTGACGAGAAATTGAAAATCTTCCGGCGTGCCGAACCGGCTGGTTGGCGCAAAAAAGCCGGTGACTTGGTAACCCCACGACGGATAGAACGCGTGTTCGGCCACGGGCAGAAATTCAACGTGGGTGAAACTCATGCGCTGAAGGTAAATCACAAGCGGCTCGGCAAGCTCGCGGTAGCTCCACGATTCATTTGCAGATTTTTTGCGCCACGAGCCGACGTGCATTTCATAAACACTCATGGGCGAACGCAAGGCGTCGCGTTCACGCCGCTTTTTCAACCAGGCGTCGTCCGTCCACTTGAATTTTTTCGTGTCCCAGACAATCGCCGCCTGTTTGGGGGCGACCTCGAAGAAAAATCCGAACGGGTCAGTGTTCAGTTTGACGTTGCCGTGTGCGTCGCGGATCTCGAATTTGTAGTGCGTGCCAACGCCAACACCGGGAATAAAAATCTCCCACACACCCGACGCGCCGAGCAAACGCATCGGATGAAAACGTCCGTCCCAATTATTAAAATCGCCGACGACGCTGATGCGCTGGGCGTTCGGCGCCCAGACCGCGAAGCTCGTGCCGGGAACGCCGTCAATCGTGCGGAGTTGCGCGCCGAGCTTGTCGTAAATCTTTCGCTCATCGCCTTTGCCGAACAAAAATAAATCCGCTTCACTTAACGTCGGCAGAAAGGAATACGCGTCGCGCGTACGACGCGTTTGGCCCGAATGATTGGTGATGACCAGGTCATAGGCGTAAACTTTATTCGCCAGCTTGGTGACGCCTTCAAAAACATCCGTGTTCGGAATACGCTTCAGCTCAAACTTCGGTTTGTCCTTTTCGTGCACCGGCTGGACTTCGACTTTATTGGCATCGTGCAGGCAGGCGCGAACGACAACGCCGGATTTATCACCCAGCGGCTGCATTCCGAGGAGCGAATGCGGCGACTGATGGGTCAATTCCTTCAAGCTGCGCAACTCGTCACGGGTGAGAATCATGCGCCTAGGATGGCAAAATCCGGCGCGGACGGCGATATAATTTCAAATACAGCACCCGGTGCAAACCACCGGTCATGAACTTCAACTTCGCCTACTCGATAGATTTGGCTTGCAATAAAAACCCGGTTCTCCCTTACTAAAAAGCGGCCATCTGCCCATCGCATTGGTCATGGAGAAGGAGCTGGAGAAGGAGCTTAAGAACTATCAACAATAACAGGCCACCTATGAAAACCATCATCGTTCGTTTGCTGCTGGCCGCACTGGTGCTCACCGCCGCTGACCGCCTTTCAGCTCAAATCGTGGATGTCAACCAGTTCAAGTTCACGGTTTATAACCAGACGAATTCCGCGCCGCCCGCCGCCCCAAACTTTCCTGACGCCTATTTTTTCGGCACCTACATTGACACGGATGCAGGCACCTATGTCTCCAATGTGGTGGTGTATCCGCCGGACTACGGCGAACTGCCCTTGAACCAGTTCACCCCCACCTATTTTGAAAATAGCAGCCCCTATTATTCGAATGAAACCAATTTAGACGCGGATTATCCCGGCGGCACTTATGACTATAATTTTGACTGCCTTGATGCCGCCAGCAATGTAATCAACGCCGATCTCTATTTTGACATATCCGCAATCAATCTTTATCCGGATGCCGTGCCCGCCTTCACGCCCGGTTGCTGGACCGCCATGCGGCACGTGGATCCCGCCCAGGATTTCATTTTGAGCTGGAACAGCTATGGCCTCACGCCCGGAGCGGACTATGCCTACACGTTCCTTTCCGTTTCCGACCATGACTCCGGGATTTTTGCGATTGGTCCCAGTGGGCCGCCGGAAATCACCTCGACGAACATTCCGGCCGACACACTGGAGTATGGCCGGGTTTATGACGTGGGGCTTTATTTCAGCGAGCGGCAGACACCGGCGGGCGGCGGGATTGGCGCCGGCAGCATCACCGCCGGCTGGGATTACCTGACGCAGACGACCCTGTTCACGATTCCACCGTGGCTGAAAATCGCCCCGGCCGGCGCCAATGTGATCCTCACCTGGCCAGCCCTGGCCGCAAACTACCAGCTTGAAAAAACCACCAGCCTGTCGGCCACCAGCACTTGGAACGCCGTCACCAATGTCCCCGATGTGAACGGAACGACCAATGTGCTGACGCTCCCGACAACGAACGGGAGCGCCTTTTTCCGGCTGGCACCACTTGGATTCTGACGGCGATAATTTTCAACTGTTGACCCGGACAATCGGATGGAAGACAAACGTCCATTTATATCTGGCCAGATTTTGGCGAACATTCTTGGTCATTCTTCAACGGCACTTTTTTGACCGGGTGTCCAAGCGGTGTTTTCGAGCAATTGGATTCCGGGTTTTAAAAAAGTGATGCGTCGCGTTTTGTAAAGTTTACCGAGCGCCTGCTTAAAAGCCTTTTTACTCACGCCAAAAGTCTGCCGGATGGCGGCGGGCGAACTGTCGTCGTCAAACGCCAGCTTGCCGCCGCGGCTTTCGAGCGCTTCGACAATCTGGTTCGTCAACGGCGCGACGCGTTTGTAGCCGGAGGCGTCCAGGCTTAAATCAATCTTGCCGCCGGGGCCGACTGTGCGGACAAAACCCTTCATTTTCGCGCCGGTCTTCAGCGCGGCGGCAAGCTGGCTGTGATAGAGCAGTCCGCGATGGGCATTGTCCACAATGGCGTTGTAGCCGAGCGGCGTCTTGCCGGTGACGAGCAGATTTACCGGCTGACCATCGCGATAGGCGGCGGGTTCGCGGTTGAGATGACGGTTCAGCCGTGTGCTGGCGAGGATGCGGTTGGTTTTCACGTCGAGCGCGACATAGACAATCGCCCAGTCACCGACGCGCAGGGGAAATTCCTGTTCGCGGAACGGAACCAGCAAATCTTTCTGCAACCCCCAATCCAGAAACGCGCCGACTTGAGGATGCACGTTGATGACTTTCATGTAACCGAATTCGCCGACCATCGCGTTTGGCGTTTCGGTGGTGGCCACCAGGCGGTCTTCCGAATCGCGATACACAAACACGTCGAGCTTCTGACCTTGCGCAAGATTTGCGGGAATGTAGCGGCCGGGCAGAAGAATCTCGCCCAGTTCTCCACCATCCAGGTAAAGGCCGGGGCTGGATTCCCGGACGACGGAAAGCAAATTGCGTTTGCCAAGAATTGCCATGCGGCTTCATCTTAGAGGTTTTTTGACAGCATCAGGAGAAAAATCGCGCCCGGCAGCCGCAGTCGCATGACAAAAAAAATCGTTAAGCATTTGAGCGAGTGGAGTATTTGTCCGACTGCAATTCCAACGCTTGATTCCATAATAAAAATTTAGTTAAATTCGGGTTGAATTGTTTTTTGCAGATGTTGTCGTGGCACTGTTCGCAGGAGGTATTTTTCAAGGAGGCATTATAAAAAAAGATTTATCAATTTATTCACCGGCTTCATGCAGCAATATTTCATTGACTGATGTAAAGATGGCCGCAACTGCGCCATGGTCCTGCCCGCCTGCCCTCGTGTTATGTTCTTGAATTTTGAAGGAAAAGACCGCCGAGTCAACCGAACCCGGCGCATACTTTGGAAGTTCAATGGACATTCAAGATTACTGGCCGGCATCCTGTTCCTCACTTTGATCCAAAATTCTGCCTGGGCGGCACAAAGCGTCACTCTTGGTTGGGAGCCAAGTCTCGACCCCAATGTGAAGGGCTACAAAATTTATTATGGAACTGTGAGCCACAATTATAACAATGTGGTCGCGGTTGAAAACTCCACCAGCGCGACCATTGGCGGGCTGGACAGCGGGACGACTTATTATTTTGCCGCCACGACCGTCAATGCTCAAAACGAGGAAAGCGGCTTTTCAAATGAGGCCGTCTATCAAGTTCCCACAGAAGTCCCCACGAATGCAATGGTCGGAACTGTGCAGATTCAGAAAACGGCTGACGGACAATTCATGCTGACAATGAACGGGCCGGCCAAACAGAATCTGGCCATCGAAGCGACGCCGGATTTCAAAGTGTGGACCGTCATCGGCACTGCAACAGTAGGTCCGAACGGTCTGGTGAATTTCACCGACACCAATGCGATGTTTTTTGCGCGACGTTTCTATCGCGCCAAGCAGCTTCCACCAGATGAGACTCCTTTTCAAGGCTCAGCCGGCCCAGCAAATACAATGACAAACGTCACGGGCAGGGCAATCAATGTCATTTGACCCGCACTTTAACATTCGCCCAGTTAAAAAATCCCGAGCCCGCTCAGAACTTAATTGTTGGGAATCCAAGTGATGACCTCCCAAGAGTCCCAATCGTTCCAGTCATAAGCGCCGTCCGCCTCCATTTCCGCGCTCATGCGATCCTGCGCGGCAATTTTGCTGTCCGCAACAATTTGCCGGTAGTTTTGATATTCGTTCGGCGTGCCGAGGTAAATTCGATTGTGTGCCACGTCGGGAAAAACATAATAAGTTTTGCCGTTGCGCTGAACCGTTGTGATTTTACCCGGCGGCAAAGTCTTGAGCCTCTGCTCCTGCTGGGGGGTGGTGGCCGCGACCAATTTAAAACCGGCGGCCGTGAGGAAATTTTCCGTATGCTTCGTCGTCGTGCAGCCGGCGGCCAGAATCAAGAGGCCGAGGATGGCGGATAATTTTAATGGGTTCAGTAATGTCTTCATAAATTGTATGGCGTTTAGCTGACGAATTTCGGTAATTGTTGATGGCCGTCCCGCCCGAGTCAACTCATTCGTGCCGCCGGAAAATCAAGGCGAGATGACCCGGTAAAACCGCCGGTTGTAATTGGTGGCCGTGCGATCGGTGAAATTGAAAACTGCACTGGTGGCGGTGAAGTTGGTGAGGTCAACCCATGAAACCGGTTTGGCCGACAGGTTTGTCGTGGCCTGAATGCGATAACTGAAATTGGGTTCCAGCGTGAGGGTAAATGCAAACCCATTGGTGCGCGCCTGATACGGACCCGTGAATGTCGCGAATGCCACCGCTTGGTTGGTCGCCAGCACGGCGGCGCTGAATTCGCTGGTGTCACCACCGGTGGAAGTGGCCGTGGCGGTGAAGTATTGCCCCGCGAAATTGCCCGTTGGATTAGTGAGCGAAAAGCTGGCGTTGCCGGAACCATCGGTCGTCACGCTTACGCTGCCAAGATAAAACTGGCCTTCACCATAACCAGCATCGTCGGGACTGATGTTGCGATAAACATCAATGACATAACTTTGATCAGGCAGGCTGTTTAAATTGCCAGAAACCACGGTGCCGGTTCCGGAGCCGTAGGCATTGGTAATGACCGGAAAGTTTTGGAAATTGTTCGGGCCGGCAAGAAAACCGAGATGGTTTGGCGTGACGCCGTCGCCATTAAGGTCAATGCCAAGATAGTAATTGCTGAACATGGAATTGCCACGGATGGAATTATTCGTCGTGCCGTTGTCGTATAAAATCACGCCGGTGCCATCGGCAAAGGCGATGACGTTGTCCGCCCCGGCAGTGACGCCACCGATGAAATTGCCCGTCGCGCCCGCCTGCAGTTCCACGTTGTCATAGTTGCCCAGGGCATTGGTGCCGGTGCGGTCGGTGCCGATGAAATTACCCTGGACCCAATTCCCGCTGGTGCCGGCATCGCTGATGAAAACGCCATAACGGCTGTTGCCGGAAACAAGGTTGGCCGCGCCGGCAGTTGTGCCACCCAATGTGTTGTTCGTGGCGCCGTCGGAGAATAGAACGCCGGAGTAATTTGGTACGGCCTCCAACCCATCTGCGCCGGAGCCAATATAATTTCCCTGAATTAGATTTCCGCTGGTGCCAGCATTGCCGACGACCGCGCCATACGAATAATTTCCCGAAATGACATTGCGTGCATTGGCGCTCGTGCCGCCGATAAGATTGGAGGTTGCGCCGGAATAAATTGTAAGACCCGCAAAGCCGTTGGGAACCGCACTGGCACCCGTAAAATCTGTGCCGATAAGATTGCCCTGGACCAGGTTTGCCGCCGTACCAGCGTCGGCGAGACGGATACCTTCGGAATAATTACCCGAAATCACATTGCCCGTGATGCGATTGCTGGATGCGCCATCCAGGACAAACATGCCAGCAAAAGTGTTAGGCAGCGCCGCCGTTCCACTTGCGTCCAAGCCGATGAAATTTCCCTGGATCGAATTGTCGAACACGCCGGAGCCGACGATCCATAGTCCGGCATTAACATTGCCGGAAATCACATTGCGGGCTGCGACATTTGTGCCGCCAACAATGTTACCGCTGGTGCCATCGGTGAGGATCACACCGCCCGCTGTGTTAGAAAGCGACATGACGCCAACGGCATCGGTGCCGATGTAATTGCCAAGAACAATATTACCGGTCGTGTTCGAACCCGACATCCAGATGCCATATTGCGCGTTTCCGGAAATGACATTGCGAGCATTTGCATTGGTTCCGCCAATAACATTGTGGCCTGCACCATTGACTAGAAAAATTCCCTGATAAGCATTGGGAGCCGCGTTGCTTCCATTCCCATCCAATCCAACCCAGCAGCCAGCGACGGTGTTGTTCGTTGCATCGGCATATTCCAGCGTCAGACCGTTCCAGTTGAAACCGCTGAACGAAATATTTTTCACCTGGTTGCTGGACGAATAAATCAGCAGGCCGGAATTGGACGTGAAAGTTTCGGGAATGATTTGCGAACCGTCCACGACGATGAGCGGCTTGCCTGCAAAACCCGGCTGCGTGGAGCCGTCAATCACTATGCCATTCTTAGCCAACGGCGGCAGATGGCCGGTGAGATGGATGTTAAACACCCCGTTGCTGTAGCCGGGGTCGCTGGTCGGGATGTTGAATTGAATGCTCGCCGCCGGATTATCAGTGATGTAATACAGCGCCGCGCGCAGGCTGCCGGGGCCAAAGTCGGCGGTGGTGGTGACGATATTGGTCAGCGGCACGACCGGCGGGCCATAAAGATGTGCCAGCGCGGCGCGGTCGCCCGGACTGAGGCAAAAGTTACCCATGCGAAACTGGTAACGGGGAAAGTAAGCCGGGTTGGGTTGCTGCGTAGGCAGCACGCCCGGTTGGATCGAGGCAAAGTCCCAGCCCAAATGCATGACTGACTCGAAATCATAAGCACCGTTGGTCACGGTGGTCGGATCAATCTGCAAAAAAGGCAGGTTGCCTGATGTGACATTGCCGGGAATCACTGTCAAATAATTGGTCTGGTCAATCCGGATGTTTTCGTGGTTGAAGCCAAACGAATGACCCATCTCATGACCGACCTGCGCGCGACTCAAGCTGCTGATGTCAATTACCTGCGGATTATAATCACCATAATAGGTATTCAAAAAATTCGTATTGTAAGTAAGAAGAATCCAGCGCGTCTGGTTCGTGTGCGGCATGAACTTCACGTTTGCGGCCAGTTCCCATTCGCGAAGCCCGTCGAGGTAGGTCTGCTTCATCGCGGCGGTCAGCGTGTTGGTGAATTCATAAGGCACGATGCCGTTCGGCCACGGCACGGTTGCGGGGGTAATTCCGGCATAAAAATTTCCGGCCAGCAGCGGACTGGCGGCCAGCAGCCACACCGCGAACAGCCATGCCCAAACCGCACGCGCCGCCGGGTGGATGCGTCCTGCCATGGCCCAGATGTTCATCTCCTGAGAGATAAACGCACGACACGTCATCTGCAAGCCGGTTTTTTTTAAAGTGCAATCGGCTGGACGTGGCCATTGCGATTGGCCTCAATAGATTTCCGAATCCGGCCCGGAGTATTGAAACCATCATTCACCCGGCCAGTTATTATCTTGACTTTGCTAATAGTTTTTATTAGAAATTCTTTTCAGAAAAGAAAACGGCCTTTCGCCTATGAACGCAAATTTCAGGGAAGGAATTCTTTGTCCTTTTCTAAAACCGGTTTCAAAAAGTTTCTTTCTTGCGACATTGTTCGCCTTGCTGCTGCCCTATAAAGGCTACTGTCCGCCGCCCAATCCATCGTTGCAAATCCAGCCGACAAATGGCACGGCCAGCGTTTCCTGGGCTGGATCGGGTTACTGGCTGCAGGCGGCCGACCAGCTGGGTGATCCTCTGTGGTGGTATAATTCACCCTGGACCGCCAGCGGCGGCGGCCCGCAATTCACGACGACCGTGCCGATGGATTCGAACATGCGCTTTTTCCGGCTGGTGTCATCTTCGTTTCTGCCGCCGCCCACGGGAATGCGGGCCATGGCCGGTGACGGACTCATGTATGTGACTTGGGACACCGTCTCCAACGCGGTTTCCTATAATCTTTATCTGGCAACGGCCCCGGGCGTGACGCCTTTAAATTACAATTCCCTGCCCAATGGCGAAGTGCTGGCGGGTTTCAGCCAGACGCAGGCCGTCTTTGACAATTTGATCCCAGATCTCCGCTATTACTTTGTAGCGACGGCGGTCAATGCCCAGGGCGAAAGCGCCGGTTCCAACGAAGGCTCGGATATATTCGGACCGCAGGGCCAGGTGCACGGGTCGTTTTTTACACCAGTTGCCGGCGCATCGGCCAGCCAGATTTTTGTTCCCGGCGTGACCGTAACGTTTCAAGCGAACGGAGAGACCTTGGCGCAGGCAACAACGGATGGCACCGGAAATTTTGTGGCGGTAACGGTTCCGGCGGGGATTTATCAAGTTTGCTGGAGTGCGCCGGGCTTTGTCTCCGGTTGCAGCACGCAACTGGTGACCGTCAGCAACCAAGTGGTTTATCTCGAGCCGCAGGAGATCGACCCGTTATCCACCCCGGGAACCGGTTTGGTGTTCGGCGATGTGAAGCTGCTCGATGGCAGCGTGCCTGAGTTTGATACCAATGAATTCGGCACGAGTCTGGCGACGACCGTCACCCTAAAGAATAGTGTGGGAAATTTGGTGGCTCAGACCACTTTGAATGACTTGGGACAGTTTCTTTTCGCAGGCATTCCGACCGGCACGAATCTGACCCTGACCGCCATTGCTGAGGCGGCGTCCGTTTCCTCAAATATTGACACCTCGGTGACGGGCGAGGCCGACCTCGTGCTGCCCAACACACCACCAGTAATTGAAAGCGTGGTGGCCCGGCTGAACGGACAGGTGGTTGGCCGCGCACCAACCGGCGCAACGGTGCAACTGACGGTTACAGCCACGGATGCCGACAACAATTTTTTGCATTACCACTGGTTGGGCGGTCCCGGAGTTTATGATTTGGTGGGCATGGATTCTTCCAACCTTTCCCTCACCTTGCCTAACACAAACGGCTTGGTGATCGTGTATGTGCAGGCCGGTGATGGACACGGCGGTTATACAAAGGGCCAGCTCAGCTTGAATGTTGAGGATGAAATGACTTTCAACGGTTATGTCCAGGACACTGGCGGCAACATCATCGTCAATGCCGCCGTCAGCGTCAATTCGGCTTCGACCTTGAGCGATACCAACGGCTACTTCTCATTCACCCTGCCCTTCAGCCAGAATCAATTCCTGCTGAACATCACGGCCGCAGGATATGCGCCATTCTCCAAAGTCTTGAATGATTCCACCACTGGTGAGACTTATCAACTGGCTCCGCTTTACATACAATGTACGAACTGGACCGGTGCGCCGGTGATATTTTCAGATCCCAACGGCACCGCGGTGGCGTTGCAGGTGAATTCATTGGAATCCGCTCCGGGCGTGCCTTACTTCGGACTCATTTGCGCCTCGATTGTCACCTATGATCCATGCAGTAACACACCGCCCTATCCGGCGGGAAATAATGCTGTTGATGACATGGGGAACACAAATTGGATCACCCCGCAGGTCACCGTCTATGTTTCCATTTCGGACGCCAGCGGCAATCCGCTGATGATCGTACCGGGACTGCCGGCGACACTGATTCTGCCGCTCGGCCAAACCTGCATGCCGCTGACAAACACGAGTTGCGTGCTGCCAGCTTGGGACTGGGATCCTACCAACGCGGTCTGGCACATGACCGGTCTCGCGACGAACCTGGCCGGCGATTGCGCTTCCGGCCCGTTTGCCAGTCCCATGTTCCAAATGGGAGTGAAGGCGGTTGCGGCAGCCCAGGCAACGTGCAAAGTGAAAATTTCGGTTGACCGTACAATCAATTTACCGGTCGTCATGCGCGTGTCGTCAAAGCCGGAGTTGATCGAAATCAACGAAAAGACCCAGGGAGAACTTGGCGGGAAGGGCATGGAGGTTCCGGTCAATCAGGCGATTACCTTTCAATTGCTCAGTCCCAAGGAGGCTCCCTACGATTATTATAGCAATCCCAGCGACCTCACTACCTTGCGCAAGGACAAGGATAAGACCGTCATTTTGAGCGTCACCAGGACCTTCACGGAAGACGACGATCTTGAACTGGGCCTTTCCGCGCAAATCCCCTTGTTAAAGAAAAACCGCGTCAGCAGCGGCTTGCATTTCCTGACTTATAATGACCCGGAAAAAAAATATGGTGCCAACGTGCCCGGCGGCGCGGTGGACGATTATTACAGTGCGGCGGGCTACCCGATCAACAGCAGCAGCAGCATTTTCCTGAACTGGCTGCGAAACAATGGATTTATCAACGGGCCCAACGGTACGTTCGAAAACAACTTTGTCGAGGACGCCTCGGCCCTTTATTTCAACGCCACGGACCTGGGATTTGCCCGCTCGATGCACATGAAGACCAAGCCGGGCATTGACGGGAAAATGGACATAGCCTATTACGTCGTTAATTACACCACCATGCAGGATGCGGTGGCGCATCCCACAGATGACAAAAAGGCGGTTGCCACCGTGGCGATGGATTATGTCGCTAAAATTCTGACGAATATCACCTCCTCGGCAACCAACTACGTCACCAACCGGATCACGCGGTTTTATGTCTTTGGTTTTCAAGATGGCGGATTCAGCAAAAACATGGGCCTGAGGCGTTTTGCCGATCTGGACGGGGGCGGCGGCAAAATCACCCCCAATCTTTGCGTCATCTGTCACGGCTCGAAACCGCTCAAATTCTTGAAAATTCCCCGGGAGGATGGCTCGGTCATTGATCCGCCCAGTGGAGATGTCGGCGGGCATTTTATTCCCTTCGACCTGGAGTCGTTTACCTATAAACCCGGTGCCGGCGTTCAACAGGATCAATTCCGCGCGTTAAACCGCGGCCTTTATCTCCACACTCCACTCACTTCGGCGATGAAGGAACTGATTGAAGGCTGGTATGGCGGTGCTTTGAATAACGCCAACAATAATAAGTTCGCCCCCAATTTTGTGCCCGCCGGCTGGAGCGCCAATGCCGGACAAAAGGCGCTTTACTTGAACGCCGTCCGTGTTTCCTGCCGCGGTTGCCACACCATGCGGGAGAACATCTCTTTCGATGATTTTGATGACTTGCGCATCCGGTCCGCCAAGACAAATGTCATCTGCAAAGCCCTCACCATGCCCAATGCCCAGCGTACCTTCACCATTTTCTGGGGCAGCATGGCGGCCAACATCATCAAGAACGGAGCCACCCCCGACCAGCCCACCCTCCTGAAAAACCAGTTTAACCTAGGCCCTTGTCCTGCACCGTAAGGATGATTCTTCAAAGTTTATCCATGAAGAAACTGGAGCAGTTTACCATTCGTCCTGGAACGATGGGGCAAAGCGGCGGATTAGTTGAAGAGTGAAGGCGGGCGGGCGGGCAATTGACGTACATGATGCATTCCCATAACCACCAGGATGCAAACCGTGATGAGCGAGAGTACAATCACCGCGAACATCTGCAGCCGTTGCTTTCTTTCCCGTCTGGGTGCTTCTGGATGAAAGGATTTTTTCACGTGGCGGTTCATAATAGCGGGTCTTTTTTGTTTTAATGCAAAGAAGTAGCTATGCCGGATCCGTTGGTGAATACACCATTAAAAAATGGCTGGCCAGTCACGTCTGACCCCGGCCCTTCCTTGGGCAAATCTGTTATAGAAACACTGTCCGGCTTTGATTGTGCTGATTGCAACACGTAACTCCCGTATTCAAGGAGAACTCCGACTAAAATTATCGAGAAACCTAAAGGAACAAAGATAGATTTCATATTGATAGTCTTATTTTTGATTTAAACCTTCCTATGCCGTATTAATATGAAGATAAACTAATCTTGTCAAGGATTATAAAAATATTATCAGGTTACATTATCGTGAGCGGGCAGGCGTAAAACCAAAGGATGACTAAATTTTCACCAATATTTGCCTTAATTGCTTGTCGTGTACAGCAGCGTTGCCTTCCGTCCAGATTAAAAAATCCGCCCGGGCAATCTTCTGTTCTACCGGCCATTGCGCGGCGCGGCGCTGCCGGATTTGATCCGGGTTCCATCCCCGTCCCAAAAGGCGTTGATGCTGGGACATATTGGAACAGGCCACACAAATGATCTTGTCAAAATGGGATTCCGCACGAGTTTCAAAAAGCAACGGGATGATAACTACAACCAGACGATGATTTTCACCCCGCCATGCTTCAACCTGCTGAAGCCATTCATTGCGAATGAGCGGGTGCAGGATGGCTTCAAGTTTTTGACGGGCGGCCAGGTCAGAAAAAACCAGTTGCGCCAGTTCATCACGGCGCAGACGGCCATCGGCAACAATAGTTTTTCCAAAGGCGGCCGAGATTTCCGCAAGAGCAGGTTTTCCGGGCTGGACCAGTTGTCGGGCCAGATCGTCCGTGTCCACCACCGGTATGGCTTGGGCACGGAGCAGTTGAGCCGTCGTGGATTTGCCCATGCCAACCCCCCCGGTTAAGCCAATAATTTTCATGCCGAGTGGAACGTGGCCAGCGGCGGAACAAAGGTCAATCTGGAACGGACAGCATCAAGGTGCAAAGGCACGATAAAACTGCGCCTGATTGGTGGTGCTAACGGGTATCGTGATCTGAATGACGCCACCGTTGGCGGTGTTGGTGGAGAAATTCTGCCAGGTCACAAGGTTGGTGGAGACTTGAGTCACGTACTGGCTGCCAACCTGCCCGGTGAGCGTCATCAGGAAGCTGCCATTGCCCTGGCGCTGCAATTGAAGCTGCGGCGGCTGCGGAATCGTCGAGCTAATTGGCAGATTCACATCATCAATGAAAGCGGCATCAAGCCCGGAACTTAAATTCGGATCCTTGACATAGCTCCAAGTCAGCGTGTGCGTGCCGACGGTCAAGGCGAACGCATAATTCGCCCAGCCGATGGTGCCGGACCATTGCTGGTTCAACACGCCGTCCACGTAGAAATTCAGGAAATCCCAGCCCGCCTCGGAGCTGACCTTGTAATCGAAGGAGCCGGTGCCGGCGGTGAAGTTGGTGGTGAGGATGAGTGAACTCGACTGGCTGTCGGTGATCACACCCGATCTCGCCGCATACACTCCTTGGGCAACGACGTTGGTCTGGACAAACCAGGGCGCGGAACCGTCCGTGACCCATGACAGGTGCGAGAGATTCCCAGATTCAAATCCGTCCGTGTAGGCGACTGCGGCAAAATTGGCGGTCAGGTTCAAATTGCTTTGCACGACGAGGGTAAGCGGGTTGTTGGACGAAGCGATGCTGCCGCTCCAGTTGTTGAACTGGCCGACGGAAGCGGGAACCGCGAACAGCGTCACGACCGAGCCGCCCGCAAAATTTCCCGCTTGTCCCGGCAACAACGTCGTGCCGCCCAAAACATTGGTGACCGTCAATTGAACGGTTCCACCGGCGGATTCGGAGGTCACCTGATAAACCGGCGCTGGAACAAAGGCATAGCTCAAGGAGATCCTGCCAAACGCCGCGTCATAACCGTCCACGGAAATTTTGTAATTTTGACCGGCTTTGACCGCCACACTGAGGAAGCTGAACCCGCCAGGCGCGGCGGGATAGGCGTCGTCGTTATCGGCGATCGTGGTCAAGTTCGCCGCGTCCGGGCCGGTATAAAGTCCGAGCAGCGTATCAAAGGTGGAATTGGTGGTGTTCAACGTCAACACGCCGTCGGCCGGCGGAGTGAAAGACCACCAGACGGATTTGCCGCCCGGATTGCCTGCGATATTCGGCTCGCCCGCCTCTTTCGTGGCATTGGTATTGCCGGACGTGAATACGCCGCTGGTGTTGGTCAAAGAGATGGCATTAACAAAAAAGTCGTTTGTGGCGGTCAGCAGCAGATAATTCACCGTGATGTTCGCCGGGGTGGAATAATTACCCGTCGCGTCCACTGCGTAGACTTGAACAGAGTTCAGTTCCGGCTGCAAGGCGACCGCCGCCGTCCAGTTCGTCGTTCCCGTAGCCACCGTGACCACGCCATTGACACTCACCGTCACCAGACTGACGCCGCTGGCGTTGGCCGACGAATCGGAGGCCACGCCGGAAATCTTGATGCCCCGGCTGGTCACCGTCTGCCCGCTCAACGGACTGCTGACCGCCACATTCGGCGACGCGGTGTCCAACTGCCCGCCCGGCGTGACATGAAGCGCCAGCGAACCAACCGAGTTGGAATTGACGCTGGCAACAGCGATGCGATACGTCACCCCGGCCAGCGCATTGAAACTCAAAAACGCCGGCTGCAATTGCGCCACGTTGCCGCTGGTTGAAGCGACCGAAACCAGATTGGAAATACCGCTGCCCGTATAAACTGCCAGCAAGGTGTCAATTTTGCTGCCAATGGTGTCAATCAAGACATTCGTGGCGGTTAATGGCGTCCAGCTCCACCACAAGGAAGCAGCGTCATTTGTATCGCCGTTATGCGCCGGCTCACCCGGCTGCAACGTCGCCTGCCGGTTGTTGGATACATACGCGGCACCGCCAGCCGGCACCTTGGTGGCATTGGCGAAATTATCGTTAAGCACGGTGACTGCCGTATAATAAATCACATTAGTAGCACCGACGATGTTGGTGGCGGTGGCAGTCAGGGTCAGCGTCAGCGCGCTCACAGCGGCGGGAACTTGGAACGTGCCGCTGTAAACCGAATCGTTGGGAAAGGCATCCGGTGCCTGGCCGTCATTGCGTAAAGTCAAATTGGTCACACCCGGTATGATCGCCGTGACGATGGCATTGGTCACGTCATAGCCGCCGTCATTGACCGTGACAAAAAGAGTCTGGGCGGTGGAGTTGAGCAGCGTCGAACCAGATTCCGGATCAACGGTGAGTTGGATAAAACCAGTCGCAATCGGCTTACCGGCGAGTTTATAAATCAGGGCGGAACCGTTCGGCGTGCCCAGACCGGTGCAAAGGTCGTAATTGGGGACGGCAAAAAAATTCGTCGGACTGGACGGCCAGGCGTTGGAGCCCACCAAAGTGTCGTGAAGATAATTTGTGTAAGCAATGGTTTTGGCGAGGGCGTAAAGCGCGGGGTTGACGAAACCAACGGAGGGGTTGGCGTTCAGTGCTGCCTGCTGGTTGATGAGCGCCGTGAAACCGGCCCATAACGGTGCCGCCGCACTCGTGCCGCCACTCGAACCCGATTGGCCGTTATCAGAAATAAGCCACACGTCCTCAGCGGTCAAAGCCACGTCCGGCACGTTGCGGTTGGTGGTCGAACCGTGGTTGGCAACCATGCTGATGCCCTGCTGCCAATAGGGGAGAGGATAATTTGGACTGATGCCGCCGCCAGTGCCCAAGTAGCCGGTGCGATAAGGAATATTATCATTCCAAACGACTTCGGACTTATAGGCGGCGTTGGGCCCGGTGATCAATTTCGTCCCGCCCACCTGTGTGATGTTCGGGCTGTCAGCCGGAAAGGTGACCGGGTTAACTCCGACCACATATGCATCGTCGTCGCCGCAGGCATTGAAAAAAGACTGACCCTGCACCGCCATCTGCTGGAAAATTTGTTCTGCCGCTGCATTCGTCGGGCCACCTCCCCAAGAACAGCTCAATTGGCGGGACAAATTGTCATTGGCCATTCTGCTCAAAATACTGACAAATAAGCTAATCGAATTAGGCGCTTCATAGACGTAGATGGTCGAAACTCCGGGAGCCATCGACATGACCATTTCAATGTCCAAGCATACCTCGCCATTTCCACCACCGGGAACGGGCACCCCGCCATTGACCGGCACCACGACGACTTTCGGTGGATTGTTCAAACCGATCAAGGCGGCATACGCCGCGATGTCCGCAGGATAAAAGCCGTCAAACTGGAGCAAGCCGACGCTCTGCCCCTTGCCGGTCAGGGAGACGCCGGGTGCATAAGCCTTGCGAAAATCGCTCCCCATGTAAGATATTCCGTCTGGCGCAGAACCAACGTTGGGCGTGAGGCGGTTCAGTTGATTTGACGAACCGGTCCACGGCTTGATGCGGGCTTTTGGTTGCGCCAGATAATAATTGTCCAAACCGTTGATGCTCAAAATCGGCAGGGTGGTGCTGACCACCGGCTCGGTGGTCGGGGCATAAAATGTCCGCGCCGCAGCCAGATCGTTGTAAACCTTGATCTGAACTTGAAAGGCAGCTTGAACCGCAGCCACCGTTCCGCTCACGTCCAGCACCAGCCGGTTGGGATGCGTCGCCGTCACCGTCAATCCATGATTCTGGGCGAAATTAACCACGGTCTGATAATCTTCCTTGCTCGCCCCGAACCGCTCCGCAAACTCCGTCGTGGTCAGGTATTTCCGATAATTGGGACTGGCCGGATCGGAAACCTGCTGCTGGAAGAGGTCGAGACCCGCCTGGTCACGGACCGGCAGACTGATGGCCAGATTTAAAATGTTGCTTGAAGGCAAACTTTTCAGCGGGACCAGCCCCAATTTTGCGATGATGGGTGGCACGCTGCCGGACACGGTCCGTTGCGCGGCCAGCACCGTCGCCACCGGGAAAAATAAAAGCGCCGCGCAAGTCGCGGCGGCAAGTTTTTTGAAAAAATTACATTTCATCGAGTCAGGATTTGAATGCATGGCAGTCCACGAACGTTAATTTTGCGTCAGATAAAATCATGGGCGGCTCACACGATAAAACCGCCGTCCGGCCACCGCATTCGTGTCATACACCGTCACGACCACGCTCGACGGGCTGTAATTCGTATAATTCTGCAGCGGCGTCCAAATGGTCGGCGACAAGTTCGTGCTGTATTGCACCTGGTAGACTGCGCCCGCCACTGCCGTCCAGGAGATCGCAAACTTGCTGGCGGGCGGCGGATTGTTCGTCACCACCGCGCCGGACACGACCACCGGCGGCGCGTCGAACGGATTCAAGTCGTAATAATTGGCGATGCCGTTGCCGTTGGAGTCTATGATTTTGCTCAGGCGCAAGGCCTTGTTGACCTGGGCTGTCTGGCCGTTGATCAGCACGTCCACCGAGCTGTTCGGCCCGGCAAAGCTGTTGACCCAGCGCAGATGCCCGCCGAGCTGGCCGTTCAGATATTCTTCGGGCTGCTGCGCAATGCCGTTCGTGTTCGGCGGCACGGTGAAGGTGGGCGGCAGTTTCACGGCGGCATAATAGATCACAAAATTTGGATCAATCGTCAGCACGTCCGGATCCAGAAAGTCGGGGCAAAGCGACAGGTCCAGCAAATCCGCGTAGATGGCGTTGCTGGAGGTGGTGGCGCTGAATATGAATTCGCTGCCCGAGCCTTCATTCAAAATGAGCTGGCCCACCGCCGTGTTGTTGTTAAAACCGGCGGGGAATGGTCCTAAGTCAAGTCCTGACCAGTAATGATTCACCGCGCCGAATTGCGGCGTGATCGTGGTCAGCGCCGTGCCGAGCAGGTCGCCCGTGGCCGGCTTAATCGCCAAGTCAAATCCATTGTAGCAAGTAAATGAATTGCCCGATGTCCCGCCCGAGTCGAATAGCGAACCCGTGACCGCAAAATATAACTGGTTGTCAGCCTCGACAGTGGACCCGCTGAACTTCAACGTGCCGGCAGTGAACTGCACGTCCTGCGCGGAAAAAATAGAGGAATTCTGCACCAGACCCGACGTGATGGTCACGAACAACCCGCCCGCCGCAGTCAAGCTCCCGCTATTCAAGAAAAGTGTGCTGTTGATCGTCTCCGTCCCGGCGTCAATGCTGCCGTTGTTCACGAAGGCCGCATAATTGGTCGCCCCGCCCACGCCGAAATTTGCCGTCTGCGGAATAGTCAATGTGCCGTTGTTTGTGAAGTAACGCAACGTCGGCGCCGTGGCGCTGCTCCAGTTCACCAGTGGATCCGACAGCGTGACGCCGCCGTTGATTGTCAAACTCTGCCCGTCGAACAACAACTTGCTGTTCACCGTCAAATAGTCGCTCACCACCATGTTCGTGCTGTGCATGAGCAGGTTCAGCACGCTGACCGGAAAGGTGGAGCGCAGTCCGCCCGCGTCCACCACTGTGATGGCCAGATCCATCTCCACATAATTCGTCACCGCAGAATTTGTATAGCCGCCAGCAGCAGCATTGGTGACCCAATTATTCGTGTAAATGTCCACTTGATAATTGGTCCAGACCCCGCTCCACTCGGTCACCGTGCCATTCAACCGGTTGACGGTTTGCGGCGCCAGGTTCGTGATGTTCAAAAAGCCATTCGTCGAACCCACGTTAAAACTTAGATTCTGGCAATCCAAGGTCGCCCCTGCACTGCTCACCAGATTGCTCGCAGAAATCACAATCGCCGCCGCCGCCGTGATACGTGCCTTGTTCAGGTTCAAATCTCTGGCCGTGATCTCGATGCGGCCCGGAGCATTGGTGATCGAGAAGCCCGCCGGGGGTGGCTTCGCAAGATTATCCACCGAAGCCGAATACACATCCGCCCGCCCGATCACAGTGGCGTTGGAGAAGTAAGAGGTGGCACCCATCGTTTTGGGCAGATAAAAAAAAGTGTTCGTGGGCCGTCCACCGTTCCCGGTCGAACCATTGGCATATGTCCCATCGTCAGACCTCGAGACTATTACGCTGTCCGGCCGGTAGGTCGGGTTCTGACAAGCCGCCCCCGGGTCAAAATAGGTGTTTCTCAATAAATACCCGTTGGTCCCCACGGCCGCCAGATTGTCCACAACGTAAATTGTGCTTGTCTCCGGCACCCCCGTCGCGATGTTTGTTGCAGTCGTGAACAGTTCCACCGCCATCGGCCGGAAGATATTGGATATGCCGATGCTCTGCCCGAAGTGTGCTCCGGGCGTAATGCGTGAATCACTTACCGTCACGAAAATCGCCTGACGCACCACATTCGAATAGATGGGAATGGGCGGATTTGGCACGCCCTGATTATTGGTTGTGAGCAAAAAACCCGGATTCAAATTTTGCGTAAAGGAGTTCGCCACCAAGGGCGTCAACGGCCCGATTCCAACTGATGCATTTGTCACCCCGCACGGGGCACCGATGTTATTGAAAATACCCTGCGCCACCGTATTTCCGTTCCATATCATCGGGCCAAAAGCAAAATCATTCGTCCCTCCGCGCCAAAACTCATCATAAATCGCCGTATCCGGTATAAAGTTCGTCTCGGTATTGATGCTTCCCCCTATTCCTGTCAGTGAAGTAATCTCCAGCGCGCTCCGGCTTAAATTCACCCCTGAACCTTTCAATTGCATCAGTCCATACGGGCCCGCCGCCAGCGTTCCCATGTTCACAATATTCGTGGCTGAAATCAGCAGCAGGCTTGGGCTGAAAGAAACCACTAAATTGGTATTAGCAAAGCCACCACTATCAAACGCAGAAATTGTTCCTGGCGTGCCGTTGAAAAAATTCGCCGACCAATCGCGTGCACCCGCCGGGTATGGCCCATGATCAAACTCCCAGCCGATCGTGGAATTCATCGTGCCGGTGTTCGTGTAATTGTAGGTGCTGAAAGTTTGATAGGGCAGCAGGTTATTGACCGAGATGTTCCAAGTCCCCGAATTGATAAAATTGGTCGCGTTCACATTCGGCGCCGAATTCACCACCGGCGGGCTGATGTAAGTTGCAATGGGCTGCGCCAGCGCGACGAATGGCGACCCGCAACCCAAAAACATCAGCAACAACCCGGAGGCAAACCGGCGGAAGGATTTAAAAACTTGGTTCATTCAAACAGGGTTAATTGATGGTGATGGCAAAACTCCAGGTGACGGTGCGCGAAAGGGAATCCGTCAACCGCACATTAAAGTCGAAAGTGCCGGTCTGCGTCGGCGTGCCGCTGATCGTTCCTCCCGGCGACAAGGTCAGTCCCGGCGGCAAGCCACCCCCGGTCAATGACCAGGTGAACGGCGGGAAGAAAGCACCCCCGGTGGCGACAAACGTGGTGGCGGGATATGCCACGTGATTGGTTCCAACCGGCAAACTGGATGGGGTAAGCTGCACCAGAATCTGATTGGCCAGATTTTCAATGCTCGTGCCGTTCGGATATAAGATCGGGGCGTTAGTGGAACCATCAAATGAAGCCCAAGCCAGATGCACAAACTGGGACTGCTCATTCCCACCCGCCACATTTATGTAATCGTTCCCGGCTTTGTTGTACGTAATCTGGGTGAAAGGATTGATGGTTCCCGGACCAGCCAGACCCGGCAGGATATTGGATAAATCAAAATTGATGTTACGGGTAAAAGCCGTGCCATCTATAAGAGCAGCCGGTCCGGGTGACAAGTCCACCGCGCTCATCAGAAAATCCGGAGTTGTCACGACGCGCTGGAAGGTCTGCTTGACCAGCTTGCTGTTGGCGATCTGATACTGCGTGTATGTGTTTGTGAGGGGCTGGTAGAACTGGCCAAACCACGAATCATACGAAGTTTTCACAAATTGAACCTTGCCAATTCCTTGATATAAGGCCGGCGCGTTGGTTCCTCCGCCGCCGGACACCGCCCCGCAAACAATGGGTAGAGCCACCAACGCGTGGGTCGTATTGGTGGTTATCAGATATTGAGTATAGGACAAACCGGCAGAATTGCTGATGGAATAAAGCACCGTGCTGCTTGTCTTCTTGATCGTAAGCAGATTGCTTAAAATCAAGTCCGGCCCGCAGACGTTGGTCGCGATGTAATAGTCACCGGAAGGCACACCAGAAAGTATGACCGGCACAGCAGAGATATTGGTTATCAATGTACCGGCAGGAGCTCCACTAGCCGGAGAAACCGTTATAGTCACTATGGAACCGGTAGTATTCTTGTTTGTTGAAGAAAAGCCAGCAGGAACTATGAGATTCCCATAGGTATGTTTGTACTGGGTCACATACGTTTGCGTAAATCCATTTGTCCTGATGCCTAAAACTTGAGTCCCGGCCGGCGCACCAATAAGGTTGTTGGTGGTCAAAACGATTATTGGAATATTTTTAGGTACAAAGCTGTATGGGGAACTCGTGATGATCAACCCCGGATACAGATTTGACAAGGTGACCGGATCATTGGTCAGGGCGATGGCGGCAAAGGCATTATAATTGGATGTAAAAAGCACGAAAGGTTGGCCGTAGTTGGTGCCGCCGGGTCCGCTGGAGTTTACCAAAACACTGCCGAACGTGGGTGTTTCAAAATTGATATTGTTGGTGGTGAGCAAATACCGCAGCCCGGCCACGTCGTCCCGCGTCAAGCCGGTATAAAAACCCCCTAATTGCAGACCGGCATTGATAAAAGCGCTGTTGCGCAAAACCAGCGAGTCGTGCATCCCCGCCACCGCAGTAAAACTATTCTGCAGCGCATCCGCCTGTACCGGCACGGCCACCGCCTGGGGATCCGGCACACTGGCCGGGCAGACTTCATCAATGTAATAAGTGTAAAGCGTTCCATTAATGTAGGGGGAATACTGCGCCTGGTTCAACGGCGAGGCGGTGGTGTCAAAATTTCTTTGAACCACGAGATACTCATAGGCAGGACACTGGGCGCCGCCCGGCAGATAGCGGTCATGCAGGGTCCAGGCGAAACGCACCGGACCGGCCAGGCCCATGTTCTCCACGAGCGCCCCCAAGGTTATGGATTTTAGATCGGTCAAGTCCAGGCCGCTGGCATCATAATTGATGGACTGGGAAACTAGGGGGAATTCCGTGAGCGCGGGGCTGAAGGAGTCCACGTTGGTGAGGCTGTCGTTCATGATGCTGAAGGCCTGGTCAATCGCCACCACCCCGTTGGAACCGAAGAAGTCCAGAAAGTTTTGATTGCAGGCGTAATAATACACCTGGGCGTTACGGCGATATTCCTCCCCGATGTTCTTCGGTCCACCAATGTCCCCGGATCCGGGATAGTCATAACCAATCGTTGACACCTGCCAGTCATCTCCGAAATTGGGGGGAACGCCATTCGTATAATTGGGCAGCGGCCCCAGCAACGCAAAGGCCCAGGCCGCCTGCTGAACAGAAACCAGCAACAGAATCCAGAAAAGTTTTTTTAATGATTGCAACATACTGCTCATTTTATTGACGCAACAATAACACGCGATAATAGCCGGCCGAACCCCCACCGACAAAGATTGAATCATTGGTGCCCGCCGCAAACCGCGGCACCCCGAGATTGCTCCAAACCATGTTCGACAGGGTCTGCACCTGATACGTCAGGCCGGGCACCGTGTTCCAGCCCAAAAACATTCCCTGGGCCGTCGGAGTGAGCGATGTCCGCAGCCACGTGCCCGCGTCCAGCGGACTGCCGCCGCTGGCGAACACCTGTTGCAGGCTCAATCCGCCGGGTGCCAGCGGGGCGTTGACATCGGCCGGCCAATTGGCAACAGAATTGCCGTAGTATTGCTGCAGCCATTCGACAGGAATGCCGTTTAAATGGGTGCCGCTCCAAGTCGTGCCACTGGCGGCCGGGGAAATCGGGGAAATGGAATTGCTGACCGTGACATAATCCACCTGGAAGGTGTGCGTGCTGCTGGCGGCCAAGCCGTTGGCTGTGGTCATGGTCCAGACGTTACTGGTCGTGATGCCGGCCGGCACACCGGAACCGTCCACGTAGATCTCGTAATTGGATATGGCAATGCCCTGCACCGGCGGCCAGGTGACCTGCAATTGCGGCTGGTAAACACCGCCGCCATCCAAAGCGAAAGGCGCATACACAAACGGCGCGGCCATCGGCGGCAGCAAGGCGGCCACGTTGAGGTAACGCTGTGAGAACAGGTCCATGCTGTTTGGCTGGCCGGCGTAGCCCGAACAGACTGTGAGATACTGGCCCACGCCATCAGAGGCCACCACGGGATGAATCTGCCGGCTGACAGTGGTGGTGTTCACCCGAAATTCACCGGCCACGCGCGCACCGTTGTTATGCACAAACTGGCCGAAGACGCCTTCGCGGGAACCATCCTGCCCAATACTGGTCCACACAATCATGAATTCAGTGCCAATCGCGCTGATGCGCGGGGCGTATTGATCGCCGGTGAGATACGAATTGACACGCGAGATGGCCCCGCCAGTGGCGGTGCTGCCGCTGACGGTGAAAGGCCGGGCGTAAATATCAAAGCTGTTGGTCGGGTTCGTCAGATCACGCGCGTCCCACGTCACCATGAACCCGCCATCACCGCTGGCGGCAATGGCTGGATTGGCGGCGGGGCTGGTATTGGTGGTGATCAGAAATTCATTTCCCTTTGGCGCGCCGTTGCTGGCGTAGAGCCGCGCATAGATGTCCACGCTTGGAAAGACGAGGGCACTCTTCGGGGCGCCAGTCGTGTTATCACCCAGATTGGGGGCCACGACGCGTTGCTGTTCAGAAACCCACGCAACCACAAAACTGCCGTCTTTCAAAGTGGCGAGCGCGGGGGTGCGCTGGTTGTAGCTGGTGAACTGGTTGACTAGAAATTGATTGCTGATGGTGGTGCCGCTGGGCGACAAAATCTTGGCATATACGTCCTGCAGGCTGTTGGTGCCCGCCTGGTTGAAACTGCCCCACACGATGACGACATTGCTGTTGTTCAGGGTGGTGAGGGCGGGGTTGATCTGGAAATTACTAGCAAAAGTACTGATCACAAGGTCGGTGCTGGTCAGAAAAGTGTTGGTGGGCGTGAGGAATCGCGCAAAAATATGCTGGTAACCGGCCTTGCCCCCTTGCCAGACAAAAGCAGCCCCGCCGTTTTTCAGCAATGTGACGCGGGCATTTTCCTGATCGTTGGTGCCCTGCTGGTTCACGCGGAACGGGCTAGAAGTGCCGGACAGGGTGCCATCCAGGCACCGGGCGCTGATTCCCCACCCGCTGCCGTCCGTCGCGTTATCCTGCCAGACCACAAAACCTCTCGCGGAAGAAACCGCCGCATCAGGAAAAACCTGGTCGCCGGGCAGGCTGCCGATGACGGCGTATTCGGTGCCGTGCTTGGAATAGTAATTGGTCTGCCCAAAAACGGCGGCGGGAAGCGCGAGAAAAAAACCCAGGCAAAAATAAATGGCGACCCTGCGGGCGGACAATAAAAACATAAAAGCTTGGGCGAACTTTAAGTGCATCGGGGCATTTTGTCCAAAAAAACTTTTGCCGCGACAAACACGACCCGCGCGTTTGTCCGCCGGCATTTTTTTTATCCAACGTTGCAAATTCATCTTCTTCAAATTTTTTAAATCAAAACCGCCTGCTGCATGTCCACCGGCTTTTCCAAAGCCTTGAGCAGCCCGTTAAATCCCCATTGCCGGAACAGCCCGGCCAGCTGCCCTGCATCCGCCGTTTTTTCAACCAGCTCTTCCGGGACAAAGTCGCACGGCACATCATGCAACTGCACCAGCCGCAAATTCCGCCGCACCACCGGCTCCGCCGCGCTTAATGCCGTACGAATTTTTTCCGACTTCACCTCATTGAGCCGCCCCAACAGAGCGGTGACTGAGCCAAACTGGTTCAACAATCCAGCAGCCGTCTTCGGGCCGACCCCGGAAACACCCGGAATGTTGTCCACGCTGTCACCCATCAACGCCAGCCAGTCCACGATCTGTGACGGCGACACGCCCGTTTTCATCCGCACCTGTTCGTCCGTCCAGATGGTTTCGGTCTTGTCATTTGGATTCAGCAACCCGATTTGCGGCGAAACCAGTTGCATAAAATCCTTGTCCGCGCTGGCGATCACGACCGTCATCCCCGCCTCCGTTGCGTGCCGCGCCAGACAGGCGATGTAATCATCCGCCTCCAAGTCATCGCGCCGGAACGAGGCGATGCCGGCCGCTTTCAAATAGCTGACGATCCCATCCAGTTGCGCCTCCAGATCTTCAGGCATCTCCGGACGTTGCGCCTTGTATCCCGGCAGCGCAGCCATGCGTTCCTTACTCAAGCCGCCATCCCAGACCACGATCAAATGCGTCGGGGCGATGCCCGCCCGCATTTTCGCCAGCATTTTTACAAAGCCATAAATCGCATTCGTCGGCCGGCCGGCCGGAGAACGCAACTCGCGGATCGCATAAAACGCGCGATATGCGTAAGCGTGACCGTCAACAATGAGCAACCGGCTCATAATTTTTCCCTCCGGTTAAATCGTTTTAATCGCCACGACCGGATCACGGTTTGACAGCCGGGGGCGGGGTCGTAACCGGAGTCACCGGCTTGAACGTCTGCCCCTTGGCCTCAGGCTGTTCGGGTATGGCAGTTTGGGCAAACGGCAGTTCATCGTCCGAATGCACCCGGTTGCCGGCCGGATCGACGATGGTGGCGGTCACAAAAATCATCAGGTTCTTCTTTTGAACCGATTTGGATGAACTTTGAAAAAGCACGCCCACGCCGGGCAGGTCTCCCAGCACCGGCACTTTGTCCTTGGTGCTTTGAGTGCTGGATGAAATCAGTCCGCCGATGACGATGGTCTGGTTGTCCCAGATGTTCACCGTGGTGACCACCTGCCGGACGGTGAAGTCGGGGAGAACAACCGGAATCTGAACGACGTTGAGGCCCTGGGTCACGTTTTGAATCGGAGGCGGATCAGCATAGCCGGCGAACTCCACCAGCGACGGGATCAAAGTGAGGTTGATGGTGTAGCCGTCCGACAACACATACGGGACCACGTCCAAAACCGGCCCGGTCTCGACCTGCTGGGTGTTGGGAACGACGGCCGAGGTGCCGGGGTTGTTGTTGACGACCTGCGCGTTCATCGTCGTCGCGCCGCCGAGCAGCAACGTGCCCAAGGCCAGTTTGAAAATTTTCTCTGAGTGCTTCGTGTTCATTTTTGCTCGTCTTAAATGATTATTGCGTCGTCGTGCCCGTGGTCGTCGCCGCCGTGCCCTGCTGGAAACTGTAGCTCGTGATGATCGTCTGCAACACCGTCGCCCGCATCTGGGTCTGGCGTCCGCTCGTCGTCACCACCTCGGGTTCCGCCAGCGTTTCCGAACCGCTGCGCTGCTCAAGCGCGTTGATCACGACCCGGAAATTCGGGTCCGTCAAAATTCCGGTCACCGTCGTCAATGCCGGTGCTCCCAGCGGATTGCGCAATCCGCCCGTCACCAACTGGTCGCTCGCCGCCCCTGCGATCTGGCTCGCTGGCGTGTTTCCGGGGAATGTCCCCAGCGGATTCGCCGACGAAACCGGCACGTTCAGCGATGGCGCACTGCCGCCATTCGCCACGACTTTCCCGTTCACATAATTTCCGAGATACCAATCAAAACCGAGCGCGTTTTGAGTCCCTTCCAAAATTTCGATGAACCGCGCCTTGATATGCACCTGCGGCGCCACCCGGTTCAACACCTCGATCGCATTCTCAATTGTATCCAAATCCTCCGATGTGCCACGCACAAACAATTCACCCAGCCGGTCATTGAAAAATATGCTCTTACCCGGCAGGCTCAAATTCACTCCGAGCGTCGAGAAAAATATCCGCGCCTGCGTGCTCACCGCCACCGTCGCATTCGGTGTCGTCACATAGTTAACACCCCCGTTTCCACCACCGCTCGCACTACTGCCCTCCCCAATGCTCAGCAACCCACCGATACCGCCAAAACCCAACCCTGTGGCACCGGCAGCACCGCCGCCGCCCCCACCGCCTCCTCCACCACCACCGCTCCCACCGCCCCCCTGACCACCACCACCTTGACCTTGTGAGCGCAGATTACTCGAATTCGGCGCCACATTCACCACCGGCACCACCGCTCCGCCTTGATTCTGGCCGCTCCCACCGCCACCACCACCACTGCTGCCACCACCACCACCGCCACTACCGCCACTGCTCGAATTATTATTCTGGCCAAAACTCAACGCGCTCACGCTCTGCAACCCCTGTTCAAATGTGTTCGGGTCCACCCGGAAATGACGGCTGTAAAGCGCCGGCGTCTCCGCCCCCTTCGCCTCAAACACCACCGCATAATCCACGATGCTGTACTTCACCGGCTTGTCCGCCACCTGCACAATTGCATCCAGCACATCCGCCAGCCGCACATCCATCATGGCCGGATTGATCTTCACGATCACGTTATTCAAATCCACCGGCTCGGCCGCCGCCGCCTGGTTCACCGGCAACCCCGTGGCCGGGTCCACCGCCGCCGCCCCGCCAAAACCCGGAGGCGCTCCTGGCTGCCCGAAGCCACCCGCTCCCGTGGCCACCGGCACGCTCGTATCCCCGTTCGGGTTGATCAAAAAATTAATGCCCTTCTTGTCCGGGTCCCGCAACCGCGCCTGCTCGCTCAAGTTCCGGATCACCTCGCTCAACGGCAAGCCATCATACAACACCTGATCCAGCCGGATGCGGTCAAGCTTGCTGACAATCGCCTGCCGGCCCGTGCCGGTATAAATCAGATTCGTGCGCGCATAAGGATTGGGCGTGGGCAACGAGGTGTTGGGCTTGGGTTTCTCCCACGCCTGCTCCACCTCCACCAGCCGTTCACCGGTCACCACCCCGTGCGCCTTTTCTTCCCGTGCATATTGCGCCTGTGTGACGAGGTTCAAATAATAATAGGCACCGACGTTGTTGGGATCGATCTTCAACGCCTGCTTGAACTTGACCGAGGCCTCTTCCAGCTTGCCCATCTCATATAACAATTTGCCATCCTGCGTGAGCGTGCCCGCCTCCACCTTCTCATTCACAATTCCTGGCACCTTTTCCAGCGTGGCCGCATCCGGCACCTGGCCGCGCATGGCGGCGATCATCTGGTCATTCTGTTTCTTGAAAGCCTGCGCCGCCTGGTTTTGCGGAGCCACTTTGAGCACGCGGTTGACCTCGGTTTCGGCCTCGTGCAAATCGCCGGCAGCCTGCGCCCGGCGGGCGAGTTCGAGACGGGTGGAGATGAGGCCGGAAACGGCCTGGGCAGATTCCACGTCAATACCCGACCCGATATCCTTGGTCAGCGAGTAGGCGTCTTCGTAATCTTTGGCAGCGCCGGCAAGGTCGCCCCGGGAGAGCGCGGAACTGGCGGCCGACAGCTTCTGGCGCAACAAGATGGTGTTGGCCTGCCGGATGACCCCTTCATTGACCGCCATGTCCGTCGGGGTGGACTGTGCGGAAAGCGTGGCGCTGGAAGCCAGCAAAAGGATGAGGCCGAACGAAACGGAAACAGCTTTTGTCATGATTGATTTCGGGTTGAACATTAAAATACCTTGGTCCGGTCAAAAATTAATTAGCGCATCACGGCGCGTATCGTAAAGTTGTTTTTTTCTGGTTTGACTGCGCCGATAGTATCACTTCATCCACGTCCACTGCAACGACAATGTAATCTTCGCCGCCAAAAGAAAGGGTCGAACCCACCCGCCGTCCGGGAAAGTTTTTCTTCTCCAGATCGTATTTTAAATCGGCCGTGTAAGCATCCACCCTTTGATACAGAACATCTTTGGATATTGTCACCGTCTCACCACTGTCGGTCAATTTTAAAACCAGCCCGCTCGGATCCGCCGGATCACCTTTCACCTCCGAGAGGATGAAGGCATCCTTTTTCTCGCCCAGCGAGACGTAGCGCTGCTGCTTGCGGCGCTGCGCCGGCTTGTCCGCCGACTGGCGTTCGACGCCGATGACATAACGCGGGACGGTCCCGTTCGTCTCGGCCGAATCAAAGGTGATGATCAGATTCAGCGGCGTGATTTTAGTGACCACCGCTGCGTTGGCACCGATTTCATTGCCGCTGCGGATGGGAAACAACGTGCCGTCAGCGGCCTTTTTCCATTCGAGAGGATTGAACAACCGGTTGGTCGTTGAAAAATCAAAACGCGCCGGTGACTGCACCCGTTGCAGGGCGGCGGCCTCGCGCGTCAAGTCCAGCGGCGGCAGAGGTTTGACCGACCCGCTGATGACCGCGTCGGCCACCCGCTTCAACTCTTCCTGATCGTGCTTGATGACAAACGGCAAAAACACCAGGAAGCCGACGACGCCCAGCAGCACGGCGCTCAAGATGATCTTCTCGTAATGTTTTTTGGCAAAATCCATGGCTTATTTTTTTGGCAGCGGCTTCACGATGACCACCTCCAGCGTGATCCGCAACAACTGCTCCTTTAAAACGGTCGGCAAATTCCCCCCCTTGCCCGTTGGGGCGGACGGCGGAGCAGGCGGTGCGGGCATTCCGGGCATTCCGCCAGAATAGCCGGGGCCACCCGCCTGGGCGGCAGCGGCGGACGGCGCAACATTGATCGCCTTTACAATCATCCCGTTCGGTGAGGCGGCAAACCCGGCCAGCACCGCAGCCAGTTCCGGGGTGAAGGACCGGAATGTGACCACGTAGGGCGTCAGCACCGCAAGATTGTTCGTCACTGACGTTTCGTTCAGATAGTCGTTTTGCGGACCCGTCGTGTCATCATCCGACACCCGGACGCGCTGGATGCTGTCGAGGGCGTTGACACGCGCCGCAAAAAGAATCTCCGATATGGTTTTCACCTCGCCCAGTTGCTCCGCCAGCGAATTCAGGCCACCGGCAAATTTCACAATCTGTCGCTGCGCCTCAAACGAGAAACTATATTTCGGGGGCAACTGCACGGGGACGGCCTCGGCCTCATGTTGCAACAAGTCAATGGTGCGGCGCAAATCGGCGGCGAATAATTCGCTGGTCACGACCGGCACGTTGGGAATCGGGCGACCGTTTTGAAAGTGTTGCCGGTTCCATCCACCCAGGCCCGCACTTCCTGTTCCTGCTCCCGGGCGGTTTTGATGTTGTCCACCTTGGCGCTGCCCCAGTTGGGTTTGCGGTTGTTCAGTTCCGTCAGCTTGCCATAAATCTCATTCAGGCGTTCAAACGACGAGCGGTTGTGGTTCCAGCTCTGCCAGTCGTACCAAGCCGCCCCGCCCAACAACAGCAAGGCCACCAGTCCGCCGATGGCAAAAAATAAATTTCGTTTGATCCAGCCCATATTAGGAAAATGCTGAAAGGCTGAAAGGCTGTTTCAGGTAAAAGCTGAAAACTTGAAAGGCTGAAAGACTGAAATTGGAACGGCTGGTTTCAGCTTTCAGCTTTTTGGGTTTTAGCGTTTGACTCATAGCGACAAAGGTTTCAGGAGCGCCAGGGTCAGACCGAAGGTGAAGGTGCCATTGGCATCGTCCGGCGTTATCTGCCCCGTCAACGTCGTGCCTTTGGGGGTCAACGCCGGGGCTGGCCTGTAACTCTTTCTCAACGGTATAGGCAATCTCACTCATGGCCGAAGGATCCACACTCGTCAGGTTTACGGCCCGGAATAACAGCGTAATCGTGTTTGTGCTCGTGGTGCCGGCCGCGCCGGACTGGGCTTCAGCCACGGATATGTTGGGATCAACGCCGGGAGGCGGGCCACCGTAGGGATTGTCGCGTCCACCTCGACCACGGCTACCCGGCATCGGCCTATTTTGATCTGGCTCGCCACCAATATTATTAAATGCCGTGCCAGCACCCGCGCCGAGGTGCGGGTTGGTCGTCATTTGCTCGATCCAGATTCCGGCTTCAACTCCGGGTTTCTGGGCCGAGAGCTTTTTCTTCACGGCGTCTTCGGAACGGATCAGGGCGCCGCGCAATTGTTGCAACACATCGCCCCAGTAATACCGGTCTTCCATCCAGGCAGCGATCTGGTCGGCTTCCTTGCGCGTGCTTTGCATTTTTGAATATGCCTTGGCAAAGGCGTCGGATTTGGACTGGATTTGCGAGACTTTGGGTTCGAGTTCGGTGATCTGCGCTTCCTTGAGTCCCGCGAGTTTTTCGAAGAGATAACCGACGGCGAAAGCGACGAGAACAATACTGAACACAGTGGCGATGAAATACGGCTTGCGCTGGTTGAACGCCTGCCACCGGAGCGTGCTCTCGGGCATCAGGTTCATCTCCACGGGACAATGCGCCAGATTTCGCAGGCCAAGCCCGACGACTTCGCCGAGCGAATGGGCCACGCGGGCGAGTTCCCTCCAGATTCACCGCAGGATCAATTTGCACGTTGCGCAACGGATTGAAATATTCAACGGGCAGGTTCAGTTTCTCGGCAAAAAATTGCGCCGTATAGGGGCATGATGGCCGCTCCGCCGGACAGGAACAGGCGTTGAGGGGCGGCGCCACCTTGCTGGCCACGGTAAAATTGAATCGTCTGGTTGACCTGGATGTGGAGCTTGGTCATGAACTGCCGGGCGATCTTGGAGATGGCAGCCTGGTTCGGGTTTTCAGGCTCTTCATACGCGCCGCCCAGGCTGACGAAGCCTTCGGCAATTTTGATTTTTTCAGCGTCGTCGAATTTCAGCTTGGCTTCGTTGGCGAAGTCCTGCGTGATGGCGTTCGCACCGAGATTGATGCTGCGGGAGAAAACTTTGCCCTTTTCGAAGAACAACAGATTGCTGGTCTTGGCGCCGATGTCCAGCAGCATGGTGCAGTCTTCAAGTTCGCCATAATTATAACGAAAGGCGTTGCACAGGGCGGCGGGCGAGGCATCGCACAGGTTTAACTTGAGCTTGGCCTTGGCGGCGACGCGAAAGAGGCCCTCAACCACATCGGACTTGATGGCGACCAATAATACTTCCAGTTCGCCACCGGGCGCGGACCCAAGAATCTGATATCCCAGACCACCTCGGCCAGCGGGAATGGGACGTTCTGCTGCGCCTCGTACTGGATGATCTGCGTCACCTTGGTGGCATCCACCGGCGGCAGCTTGACGAACTTGGAAAAAAACGTGGAAACCCGGCAGGCAGACATTGACGCTTTTGGACTTGATGTCCCTTTTCAACGAGCGCTTCCTGCAACGCCTTGAAGATGACCGCCTCCCGCGAGGCAATCCGCCGAACCTTCCAGCCCGAGCGGTTTGATGGCAAAGCTCTTAAGGGACAGGCCGCCGGCGTCGTTCGTTTCGAACTCCGCCAGCTTCAAGCTCCCCGCCCCAAAATCCACCGTTAAAAATGATTTTGAATTCAGCATTGCTGTTACAAATCGCACCGCTGCCAACTAAACTGGCCCGGTAAATTTTCATTTTGTCCGGGACAGCACGCAGTTACTACGGCAAATTTTCCAAACGGTCAAACAGATTTAACAAAAAAAAACAAATTTGTTCCCGCACGGCAAAAAACATTGCGCCCCGCCGCTGTGTTTGGCTTTATCATCGCGTGTCGATTCAAGAGACAGCTGGCGCACCGGCCACAAACCGCCGCCGCCTGAATATTTTTTATTCCGGCGCGTGCAGGGCGTCGGCTTATGCCCGAAGGGCTTCACTGGCGCATCCATAAACGCCGCCCCGCTTTCCAGTCGCTGGATCAGTTGGGCGCGCGTTTCTGGCGCGATGTCTTCGTCGGGAAAATCAATGTGCGCCTCGACATGCGCGAGCGTCCTTCATCATCTCATCGCGCAATTCATTGATGCGTTGTGAAAGTTTGCCGGCGAGTTGTTCGTTGGCGGCGGCGAGCGCCAGTTCCGTGCGCGAATGAATCAAATCCGCCACGGCTTCGGCTTGCGCGAGATCAAGCCGGCCATTGAGAAAAGCGCGCCGCGTGAATTCACCTGGTTCGGCGAGGCGCGCACCATTTTCCAGAATCGTATCGAGCACGAGCTTCGCGGGCAGCAGCCCGCCGTGACAGGAAATCTCGACCGTGTCTTCGCGTGTGAATGTGCGCGGCGCACACAGGACAGAAAGCAGCACTTCATCAATCACTTCCCCCTCACCCCGTCTCTCTTCCCCGGAGGGGGAGAGGGTGTCCGAAGGACGTGCGAGGGGCCGCTTGGGTTTGTGGCGGATAATCTTTCCGTAATGAATCGTGTGTGTCAGCGCAGCGGAAGGTTTTAGAGAGCTTTTACCGTTCGGCAGAAAAATTTTGTCCGCGACCCGCGAATGCTTCGGCACCGGAAATGCGAACAACCGCCAGTCCGCCTTCTCCAAGCGGCGTCGCGATGGCGGCGATGGTGTCTTCGTGATGCATCAAGTCGTGAATCGTGAATGGTTAAATCGTTGCAACGGAAAATGACAGTTCACGATGCAACGATGTAACGAATCATACATGCCGACAGTTACCCGCTTGATTCTCCGCATCACGATCCAGCAACCAGAGCCGCGCCTTTTCGTAACTTTTTTTATGAAGGTAATGCAGCAACTGGGGATCGGTGTTGCGTGGCAATTGAAGAGTAAGCTCGTCAATGCGCGCGAACAGCGGCAGGAGATGGGCTTGGGGTTGGCCGTCGGCATTGATTTGACGGCGTTATCCAGTTCCACCAGCGTCGCTAAAATATTTTGCAGAATATCCACGCCATGAGTTTTACTGTTTGCCGGGGCGCTGACAATCAAATCCGCATCTTCGTGTCATTGCGTTTCCCGAAGGCCACGTTAATTTACCGCATGAAAAGAATCTTTCTGGGGTTGCTGTGGTGCTTGTGTTCGCCGTTGTGCGACGGGACCGAAAATTGACTGGGCGCGCGCGTCGGCCATTACACCTACGACCAGGCCGTGCTGGAACTTGGCCCGCCCGATAAAGTTGCCAAGCTGGACAATGGCATCATCGTCGCCAATTGGATTACCCGCCAGGGTTATACTTATGGTACTGTCGGTGCGCCGGTTTATGGTTATTATCCGGGCGGCCCGATTGCGCCAAACTACACGACGGGCTATTCACCCACTTATTTTCTGCGGCTGACCTTCGGGGCGGACGGCAAGCTGACTGAATGAAAAAATATACCCAGTGAAAATCCGCTTTCGCCGGAGGCACGCGCGTGCTTTACTCGCCGCGTGAATGTTGACCTGGGCATCTGGAGCAAACTTACGAAAGTGGCCGTCGGCCTGGTTGTCCTGGCGTGCTGCTGCTCATCGGCATGGGTTATCTGCCGTCATCCAGGAAAACGAGCGGATGCGCCGCCAGATCATGATTTATCAGGACAAAATTCAAAAGGAGGAAGCCCGTTCCAAACAACTTCAGACGCAGTTGGACGCCTTGCAGCATGACCCAAAAACGGTCGAACGTCTGACGCGCGAAAAACTTGGCTACGCCATGCCCGATGAAACCGTCATCCGCTTCGAGCCAGTGGCGACAAATGCGGCGGGACGATAATGCTGTTAGCCATGCCATGTTTGGTATTCGGTTTGTTGGTCTTTGCATCATTCAAGGACTGATATAAATTCTCCGACTGATTTTATTTATGCATCCGTCTCAAAGCCGCTCTTAATCATTGTCATTTTAGGCGCCCTCTCCACCATCAGCCCATTCGCCATTGACATGTATCTGCCTGCGTTCAAGGAGATTTCCATCGCCTTGCACACTTCCACCGCCCGTGTTTCCCTGTCGTTAGCCAGTTACTTTGCGGGACTCGCCGCCGGCCAGCTTTTCTATGGCCCCTTGCTGGACCGTTTCGGAAGGAAACTCCCGCTGTATGCCGGACTGATATTGTTCATCGTAGCTTCCTTATTATGTCTGCTATCACGCACAGTGGAATGGCTCATCGCCCTGCGTTTCTTGCAAGCGCTGGGCGGATGCGCGGCGCAGGTTGCGTCCATGCCATGTGCGGGATTTCTTCCCTGCAAAAGACACTGCCAAATCATTTCGCTGCTGATCCTGATCTTGAGCGCTTCGCCGCTGCTCGCCCCGAGCGTCGTGTTTTTGTGGCGGTGCATCTCGGCTGGCAGTGGGTGTTCATCATCCTGTCCGCGTTCGTGGCCTTGATGCTGGCCGTCTGTTGGTGGCTTTTGCCGCAGGGACATCAGCCTGACCGCAGTGTTTCGCTACGGTTCCGGCCCATTTTTGACAACTATGCCACCGTCCTGAAAGAACCGCAGTTCATCACTTATGCGCTTTCCGGGGCGTTTGCCTTTTCAGGGTTGCTCGTCTATGTGGCTAGTGCGCCAATCATTTTCATGGAAGTGTTTCACGTCAGCCCGCAGAAATTTAGCGCCATCTTTGCCGCGCTGTCGGTTGGTTTCATCGGCAGCAACCAGGTCAACGTGCTTTTGCTCCGCAAATTTTCCAGCGAACAGATTTTTCGCGCCACGTTGCTGATTGAATGCCCCGTGGCCTTGCTGTTTCTGGTGGAACGATGTGTGGTTGGTTTGGCTTGGAGCTACGCTGGTGCTGTTGTTCATTTCTCTGTCCAGCCTGGGCCTGGCCTATCCGAACGCCGCGCTGGCGCTGGTACCGTTCGAACGCAATATCGGCAGTGCCTCCGCCATGCTGGGCTTCCTGCAGATCGGCGTCTCCGGCCTGGCGTCCGCCAGCATCGGTATTTTTGATTCACATACGATGATGCCCGTGACACTCGTTCTGGTTGCAACCTCATGGATCGGGTTGGCGATTTTAATTATCGGCAAACGCCACATTCCTGTCTTGCGCTTCGTAGAGGAAAAGACTGCAATCCATTGCCACACTGAAGATCTGCTCCGCCAACTTTTCCATATTTCGCCGTTTGAAATAATTCCGACACACGACTGAACTACGAGTTGCTGGCACGTCCCCTGCTGACTTCCAGCCGGTTAAGGCCGCTATTTTTATTATCAGGTGAAGAGATTGATCACATGTTTGTTTGGACTTCTGGTGCTGGTTTGCGCCACCGCCGGCTCATCCCAATCCGGGATGAAATCTTGGGCGTCTGGAAAACTTTCGACAAGCAGGGCAAGCTGGAGAGCACCATCGAAATCTATAAGGAGCAGAACGAATATTGCGCAAAGATCGCGAGCCTTACAGAACCAAACTGGCCTGCCGACGACAATCAAGGGATGGCCGGCAAGGCGAAGAATGACCGTCACAATCCAAACGCCGACCTGCGCGGCCGGCCGATTGTCGGAATGCAAATCATGCACGGGTTCATTTACAACCTCGACAAAAATGTCTGGGAGAATGGAAGAGTTTATGACCCGGGCTGCGCAAGACCTACAAGTGCAAATTTACATTGGTCTCCTCAAACCGGCTCGAAGTTCGCGGTTACGTTGGCATTTCGCTTCTGGGACGAACCGAAACTTGGACGCGATGATCAGACATCAGACCTTCCCTCGTCTGCCAACTCAAACAGTAAGGATTTCCTTTTCCTTGTGCGCGAGATGCGTGTCAATCTTGGCGATATACTGGTCGGTGAGTTTCTGAATTTCTTTCTCGGTGCGTTCTTGATCTTCTTCACTGGTCTCGCTGGCCTTGACGGCTTTTTTCAAAAGTTCCATCGCGTCGCGGCGCACATGGCGCACAGCTACGCGGGCATCCTCGGCCATGCGATGCGTGATCTTCACAAATCCTGACGACGTTCGGTGCTCAATTCGGAAATGAAACACGGATGATCTTGCCCTGCACGACGGGCGAGAGACCCAAGTTCGCCTTCTGGATCGCCTTCTCAATGGATTGAATGCCCGTGATATCCCCAAGGTTGCACAACTAACATGCGCGGCTCCGGTGTGGAAATGCCGGCGAGTTCACGCAGGCGCATCTGCGAACCATAAACTTCCACGAGGATATTTTCGATAAGTGATGCAGACGCCTTGCCCGTGCGCACGCCGGCAAATTCATTTATGATGACCTGTTCGGTCTTGATCATTTTTTCTTCCGCTTCCAGTAAAATTTCATCGGATGACATGGGAACAGGCTATCAATGAAACGATGGCGGGTCGAATGAAAATTGAACCACGATGGCTGCCGCATTGCACGCGCGCCGCTCCATTGCTAGATTGCAGCGTGGCCGACATCGTTTTAACCACGCTCAACGCGAAATATATTCATGCCGCGTTTGGGCTGCGCTATCTCATGGCCAACTTGGGCGACTTGCGGCCCACGGCCGTGCTTGCGGAATTTGACATCAACCAGCGCCCGCTCGACATCGCCGAAATGCTGCTCGCGCGCGAACCGAAAATCATCGGCTTCGGCGTTTACATCTGGAATGTCGTTCAAACCATGGAAGTCATCACCGCCATCAAGCGGTTTCCCCCAAAATCAAAATCATCCTCGGCGCCCCGAGGTCAGCTACGAAACCGAAGGCCAGCCCATAGTCCAGCTCGCCGATCATGTCATTAGCGGTGAAGCGGATTTGAAATTTGCGGAAGTTTGCCGCGCGCTTTTAGTTGGAGTTCAAGCTCCTACTTGTTCGACGGACACGCTAAAGCGTGAACTCCAACTTCCCAAAATCATTCCCGCACCGGTGCCGGAATTTTCGCGCATCGCCCTACCCTACGACCTTTACACCGATGACGATCTCGCGCATCGCATTATTTACGTCGAGGCGTCGCGTGGCTGTCCATTCATGTGCGAGTTTTGCCTGTCGTCGCTCGACATTCCGGTGCGACAAGTTCCCCTGCCCGCTTTTCTCGACCAGATGCAGCGGTTGCTCGACCGAGGCGTAAAGCAATTCAAATTTGTGGACCGCACGTTCAACTTGAACATCGCCACCAGCAAAGCGCTGCTCGAGTTTTTCCTGGCGCGTTATCAACCCGGCCATTTCTACCATTTTGAAATGATCCCGACCGCCTGCCCGCCGAGCTGCGCGAAGTCATCGCCAAATTTCAGCCGGGCACGCTGCAATTTGAAGTCGGCATCCAAACGTTCAATCCCGAAGTCGGCACGCATATCAGCCGCCGGCAAAATTACGAACGACTCGCAGATAACTTTAATTTTCTGCGGCGTGAAACGGTGTTCACATTCATGCGGATTTGATCGTCGGCCTGCGGGTGAAACACTCGAAAGTTTTGCGGCTGGATTCGATAAACTTGTCGCGTTAGGCCCGCAGGAAATCCAGGTAGGCATCCTGAAACGGCTGCGCGGCACACCAATTACCCGCCACGATTCCGAATGGCAGATGGTTTATGGCGCGCATCCCCCGTACGAAATTTTGCAGAACAAGCTGTTGGATTCGCCACGATGCAAAGAATGCGCCGCTTTGCGCGCTATTGGGATTTGACCGGCAACAGCGGTAACTTTCTTGAGGCAACGCCGCTAATTTGGCGCACGGAATCGCCGTTTCATGCTTTCATGCACTGGAGCGACTGGTTGCACGCGCGGGTGAAACGCACCGACAGCATCGCGCTGATGCGGCTGATGGAGCTGCTCTTTGAATTTCTCACCGTCGAACTCAGCCTCGACAAGAAGCTGGTTGCCGAAACATTGTGGCGCGATTACAAACGCGGTGGTCGGCATGACAAGCGGGTTTCATGAAGGATTTTCTTTCATCGGAAGAAGAATCATTGTTGCCCCGGTCGAAAACCAATCTGCCGAAACGCAAGCACGGCATCTGGTTTGAATCTTATAGTAACGCTCAATGAGCGCTGATGTGGGAACCCAGTTTATAGGAGAACACGACGGTCATAGACCGCCGCTACAAAAAACTAAACGCGCCTCAAAGTTCCAACAGTCTGACCGCTTCGATCATCGTTGCACAATTTGTGATGCGGGGATTGTTATGATAATGGAACCGGGCGAGGATGTTGAAGCCGATGTCTTTTGACGGGTCAGGAATCACCCGCACGACTTGTTTCAGGCCGTGCCGGTCGAACAACTCCATCATCTTGCAAGTTCTTCCACGCAGTCGGTATCCATGGATTCCAAGCGGTCCAGATCAACGAGCATCTTGAAGCGGCGGGCAAATCCGCGAGCAACGCCACCACATCATCGTGACCGTGCTTGAGTTCGAGCACGCCCACCTGGCCAATGTAGCTGATGTGCAGCAACCCTTTGGCCTTGTTTATTGTCGCTAAAAACATGATTTCAATATAGGCAAATGTCTTGCGGCTTCCACGTCGGGCAGAAACCCGAATTTTTTATATGACTTGCAAGCGGCTTTCCGCTTCTTCGTTCGTCAGGTTTTCCTTCGTCGCAGCACGGCCATGCCCACCACCGGCGGATAGGCTTGGTCCGTTTTCATGCGTGGCTCGACATATTCAATGACTTCAAAAAGCAGTCCGTTCGCGGCCTCGTAAGTCAGGCCGGTGAGTTGCACGATGTAACGAGTCGCCCGGTCGATCAATTTCAGATTGCTTGGCACGACCCAGATCATCGTGTTGCCCATCACGCGGCCAAGGCGACCATCGTGCAGGTGGAGAGCGCATTCAACAGCAGCTTTACGCCGGTGCGTTTAACTCCGTCCAAAAGCAGGTCCGTTTCCGGCAACGGCACCAGAACTGAAATGCATTCGGGCGCCCAGCCCGTGATGGCGTCGCGAACGCGGCGGATGGAATATTCAGTCCCAAAATGAATGAGCCCCGTGCGCGCCCCGGCCAGTTGCGCCGACTCAAACTGTGTGTGATAAATCCCCGGGTTTGCAGGAAGGAGGCGATCTCCATGCGTGCCACCACGGCACATTGCCGTCGCTTTCCTTCAGCGGGCGAAATTGCCGCCCGTCCTGTCCGATGCGAAACCGCATCAGTTCATTGCAGGTGATTTTGCGAAGCGTTTCCAGTGTGCGCGGAAGTTTTTCCCCGCCTACAAGTTCACGAGCCTCGGCTTCGCTCCATTCCACGCAGCGCGGTTCGCGCTTTAGTAAATGCCGCCACGCGCCGGGCGTCTTGTTTTGAGGAAGGAATAAATATGCCCACGATTCAGAAGCGGTCGAGTCGTCAAACTTGCGGAACGGCGGGGTGCAATACGTCGGCGAACGTTCCGTCGTATCGGTGAGGACATCAATGGCCAGTTGCTGGGCGAAATAATGTTTTTTGCGTCCGCTGCGATAAAGCGATTCTTCCAACGAAACAAGTTCTGCCAGTTGCTCAAGCAGCTCCGGAGATTTTAAATTCGCGAGCATTTGTGCCAGGCTTTTCAAGGTCTGTTCCGGCACGTCCGCCAAACTCAACCCAAGCATTTCGCGCACGACCATTTCCAAAACTGTCAGCATCACGATCAACTGGATCGAGGTCGCCTGCATCCGCGTGGAACCCATGATGGCCATCGGGCCGGTCGTCAGGTTGATTTTCTCGATGCGGGAATCTTGGATGACTTCCCGGCTGCGCTCGACTGTCTCGCAGAGAATGTTGTCCGGATTGTTATAGACGAAATAAACCTTCGCGCCGGCTTCCACGCCCGCCCAAGCCGTGCCAATAACGAACGACGTTTCACCGCCTTCTGTAATGGCGAAAACAATATCTTTCGACGACACGCCAAGGTCATTGATCTGTTTTTTTCCGAACGCAGTGAAATCCTCGAAGCCTTCGACCGATTTGATGAGCGCGTAATCGCCGCCCGCCATCACACTGAACGACCGCTGCTCATAATCTGACACGGGAAATAATTTACCCTCGCGTTGCAACTGCCAGAAGTCGCGCCAGATGGAATCCAGCAGAATGCTCAAACGACCTGTCGAGCCACAGCCGGTAAAGAAAATCCGCCCGCCACTTTTCAACGATCGCAAAACTGCTTCCTTGATCGCCGCCGCCCGGCCGGATGCGACGAATTCACGAAAAGTTTTCACCACGTCATCATCCACGTCGAACAGGAGTTTTAGCGCGGCGGTGACATCCTGCTTGGCCACCTCGCTTAAATTAGCCGTGACGGGATGCGACGATTCGGTGACCAGCGCGCCCAGCTTGAACTGGCTGCTGATCTTCAAAAATTCCGCAGAACGCGCGGACGAGCTTAAACTCATGGCCGCGTAGTAAATAAAATTGTCAGCCTCATGTCACGCCGATAGCTTGCCGGACAACATCATATTAGAAATATGCACTCCATTGACGATTTGCTTCACCTCGTAAATTCAGATCGGGCGGAAGCGCTAAGGCTTTACGTTGGCGCTCCGCCGGTAATTTTATTAGATGGAAAACCGCATGAAATTGAAGGCCCTTGCTGACAGCAGAAAACACGAAAGAGTTTTTACAAAGCCTCACAAATACCAGACAGCGTCGGGAACTGAGAGAAAATGGCATGGTTCGATTGATTTATAGGTTTCGAGGCATCACTGATTTTGTCGTTTCCATTCAAATGAAGAATGAGGTTGTTGACATATACATCAAATGATGTGCGTCTGACGCTTTCGACAGAAAACACTCTCACGGCAGGGTATTAATTCGAGTGTCAGCGTGAGGAATAAAAATCGCACAGGCTTCATCGGCATAACCTCTTGACATTAAAATTTCTACAACATATAAACGGGCTGCTGTTCAAACAGGCTTCTGTAAAAAAACCAGACTTTCAGGGTGAGCCTTCGGTGCTGTTTTCGTGGAGTTTTTCAATCAAAAGGTAGTTCTCAACCAAAGGGGAATATGGAAAGAATGCCTAGAATAAAAGGTTTTGGAGCGTGCATGATCAGTGGAAAACCGTATAAACCCGAAACGTCCTTTTTTAACCAGGCGATGAAGCGTCTTGAGTCTCTTTTTCCAGTTGAATCGGACGTCGTCAGTTTTGGAGGATTCCCGATCGACCGCGCCCGCAAGTATCTTGCAAAGCAGGTGCTTAGCGCGCGCCCGGATTATGTCGTGATCCAGTTTTCTTCCGTCGACATAGTTCCGCCAAAAGGTCTGCGCCATGCGATTCTCAACGTCTTGGATTGGCCCGGCAGAAAAAGGGATTCCGCAGACAAATCGTCCAGTGCATCGACTGCAAAGCCTGCCACTTCAAAGGAGCATCTGGTTGAATTTTTCGGGCCGATGCAGCCGCCTGGTTTCGCTAAAAAAATAAAATGGCGGCGCGGTTTTACAACTGCCTCCGTGTACATCCCTTGAAGTATACTGCGAAACAATGCGGAGCATGGTTTCCGAAATCAAGAATTCCGGGGCCGAGCCCATAGTGCTGATGCCTGTTTCCCCTGCTTGATCTCTGGTCTGACCATATCAGCAGTCGTTTTTCCACCAAGATTGAACACCTTAGCCAGGAGCTGAATTTTCAGGTTGTGCAAACCAGAAAACTGTTGCGGAGGCATCCACGTCACAAGATTTTCCTGGGTGGAGGCATGCACATCACCGAATTTGCCCATTCATTGATTGCCGAAGAATTATCCAAGGTCATCATGATGGCCACTCGCCAAAGGTGGCCGAGCTTTCCCGGCCCATCCGGGCATCAATTCAATTGTCAGCCTTCGGTCACGCCGATAACTTGTCGGCGTCCTTATGTTGTCCACCCAACAACTGGCCACGTTGAACGCAGCCACCTGCGAGGTGGCCTATGACAATCTCACCTGCCAGCTTACGCCACGGACGCCTCGCCCTATCAGGTTGTGCCGCAGGCGGTGGCGTTTCCCAAAAGTGCGGAGCAGGCCGGCGCCATCATCGGGCGGCGGGCGCAGGCAGGGCATTGCAGTGACTCCGCGCGGCGCGGGCACGGGACTTTCCGGGGGCGCGATCGGCGAGGGCCTGATCATTGATTTCGCCAAACATCAACCGCCAGATTCTTTGATTTTGATAAGGACCGCCGTACCGTCCGCGTCGGGCCGGCGTGGTGCTGGACCAGCTGAACAGCTTTCTCAAGCCGCAAGGATTCCGGTTCGGACCGGACGTGGCAACCAGTTCGCGGCGACGCTTGGCGGGATGATCGCGAATGATTCCTCGGGTTCGCATACGCCGGTTTATGGCACGACGGGCATGCACGTGAACGAACTGCAAGTGGTCCTCGCCGATGGCAGCGTGGTCAAGGTCGGCCCCGGCCACGACTCCTTGCAACGTCAGCGTAATCTGGTTGAAGACTTGGTTTCACTTAACGCGCTGAAAATCACGGAACGATTTCCGCCGGGACTTTTGAAACGCTGGCCCGGCTACGGGCTGGCGCGCGCATTGGAAAGCCCGCAAAATCTTTTGCGCATCCTCACCGGCAGTGAAGGCACGCTGGCCGCGATTGTATCGGCAGAATTAAAAATCGTCCCGCTGCCGGAAGCGCGCGGCGTTGGCTTGGTTTTCTTTGCGTCCGTGACCGAGGCGATGCAGGCGACCGAGAAATTGCTCGAACTCAAACCTGCGGCCATTGAGCACATTGACCGTCCGCTATTCGACCAGACACGCGGCCAAAAAGAATTTCAAGCTGCACGAGATTTGCTCCAACTTGATTCAAAGCCCTGTGAATCTATTTTGATCGTTGAATTTTTTGAAGATGTCAAAGAACGGCTCGTGTTGCTGAAGAAAAAGAAACTGGCTTGCGCCAGTTGATTCTGAAAACTCAGCCGAAGCGGACTTAGTGTGGTCGGTGCGCAAAGCCGGGTTGTCCCTGTTGACCGGTTGCAAAGGCAGCGCAAAGCCGGCGTGCTTCATCGAGGGACGCGGCGGTGCGCCCGCAGGATTTGCCGGAATATGTTTCCAGCCTGCAAAAGTTAATGCGGAGCACGGATGTCACGGCTTCATATTATGGCCATGCGCGGGCGGGTTTATTGCACGTGCGACGGTGCTGGATTTGCAGCGTGCCGACGACCCTGCAAAAATTCCGGCAGATCGCCGATGAAGTTTCCGCGCTGGTTTTGCAATTCAAAGGTTCACTGGCGGGCGAACATGGTGTCGGCATCGCGCGCACGGAATTTTTGCAGGCACAGATCGGCGAGGAACTTTATGGCCTGATGAAGGAAATCAAGCAGTCGTTTGATCCGAACAATCTCTTTAACCCTGGGAAAAATCATTTCCGATGATCGTTACAAAATTGACCGGCATTTGCGGTGGGGTGCGGATTACAAGTTGAAACTGCCGTTCCAGCCGCAACTCGCCTTCGCGGCCAAGGACGCCTCTTTCACGGGCAACCTGGAACAATGCAATGGCTGCGGCGGATGTCTCAAGCAAACGCCGACGATGTGCCCGACTTATCTTGCGACTGGAGAAGAAATCATGTCCACGCGCGGCCGCGCCAACGCCATTCGCATGGCGCTGGAACTGCGCGGAACCGGCGATCCCCTGCACTCACCGGAACTTGAAATCGCTTTGAGCAATTGACTTTCGTGCAAGGCTTGCACCACGGAATGTCCGTCCAACGTGAACATGGCGCTGCTCAAGGCAGAACTGTTTCATGCGCGCATCGGCCGTGATGGTTTGAAATTGCGTGAAAGAATGTTGAGTTCCGTGGACCTGCTCGGAAAGTTTGGCTGTACACTGCCGGCTGTGAGCAACTTCTTTTTGGCGTCGCGTTCCATGCGGCACATTTTCGGAAAGTTGTTCGGCTTCGCCACTGAGCGGCCCTTGCCACCGTTCGCCTCCAAAACGGTTTGATCATTGGTTTGTGAAGCGCCCCCAAATTCCGGGCGGCCTATCGCGGAAAAGTCATTCTCTGGGACGACACATTTGCCCGCTACCACGAACCGGAGATCGGCAATGGCCGCCGTCGCCGTGCTGGAAACGGCCGGATTTGAAGTCACGCTTGCGACGCAACGCAAATGCTGCGGCCGGCCCGCATTCAGCATGGGCAATCTCGATGAGGCCGCCCGGCTCGGACGACATAATCTTGGCTTGCTGAACCGGGACGATGACGTGCCAGTTATTTTTCTCGAACCGTCCTGCTACTCTATGTTCATCGAGGACTACCGTGAATTGAATCTGCCGGACGCCGAAAAGATTGCGAAACGTTGCATCTGTTTGACGAATTCATCGCGATCTTGCTGAAGCAATGGCCGAACGCCTTGAAGTTCAAACGCGCGCCGCAGCACATCGTCATCCACGCACACTGCCATGCCAAGTCGCTGGCGAACATAGGCTATATGCGCCAGCTCGCGGAGCGGCTGCCGGAGCGAACGGTCGAACTGCTCGACACCGGTTGCTGCGGCATGGCCGGCGCGTTCGGGATGACGGAATCGAAGTATGAACTGTCGCTGAAAGTCGCTGCGCCGCTCATTCAGAAAATCAAACACCAGCCGTACGGAACCATCGTCATCGCGTCCGGCACCAGTTGCCCGTCATCAGATCCAGCACCTCGCTCTTAATCGCACGCAACACATGGCCAATGTTCTCGCCGGACGCACTGGCTTGAAGGAGCCTGACGGGCCGGACATCACCGCCGGCTACAATCCCAACAGGCGGAAGAAACCGGCTGACCCAACGGCGGGCAGGTTGGAAACGGTGAGCGAGCCGTTGACGTTCGTGACGGACGACAACGGCAGCCAGGAATGCAAGTTGGTGGAGTATTGCACTTCAAACGCCCGTACCGCTTTGACTGGTGATGACAAAACTGAACTGCCCCGTTGCTCCGAACCGGTGCGCTCAAGGTAATGGCGGGCGGACTATTCTGCGGCAGAAAATCCACGGTCACACCATGTTTTGGAGAAATTGGACAACCTTGCGCGGACGCGGAATTGGAAGCGGTGTTGAGCTGGTTGCCGCGCAAATCCAAATACGTCAGCCCGGTGAGATTTGTCAGGGCGTTGATGTTTTTGCAGGTGGTTGTTGGCCAGGAAAAGGTAGCGGAGCGAATTGGTGAGGCCAGCCAGCGGCGTCACGCTGGAGATGAGATTGTTGTTCAAGTAGAGCGAGGAGAGCGCCTTCATTCCCGCGAGCGGCGTAATGGACGTGATCAAATTGTCGCTGACATCCAATACGACAAGGTTGGTCAATCCAGCCATTGGCGTGACATCGGAAAGCTGATTGTTTTGGATGGAAAGCTGTGTCAGCCGGGTCAACCCGGCCAGGGCGGCGGCGTTGGTCACGCCATTCCCGGCAACTCCAAGCTGCGTAAGATTGGTGAGGCCCGTCACGAAGGTGAGGCCCCGGTCAAACAGCAGGTTGTAGCCGATATCGAGATTTTGGAGGTGCCAGAGATTGGTGATGAAGCCCGCCTCGGTCAGGCTGTCGAAGGCCAGGACAAGCTGCGTCAGGTTGGTCAAGCTCCCGATTAACGTGACGTTGGTGAGCGAGTTGGCGGCCAGTTCCAGTTGAGTCAGGTTGGTCAAGCTGGGCAGCGGCGAGACATCTTCAACGGCATTGAAGTTGGCCTTCAACGCCTGCAACTTCGTCATGCTCGCGGCAAACTCCAGATCGGCGATGGTTTCATTGTAATTGAGGTTGAGGTTGGTGATGTTGATGAGTGAGGCAAGCGGCGCGACATCTGCCAAGCTGTCGCTTTCAAGCTGCAAATTCTGGAGCTGAACATTGTTGGTCAACGCGGCGAGGTCGGGCGAGAGAAAATTATTTATCGTCAACTGCGCCAGTTGCGTCTGGCCGGAAAGCCGGTGCAGGTTGGTGAGCGAGCCGCCCGGTACATCGGCATACAAAGCGAATTCTTGCAAGCTGGTGGCGTGCTGCATCCCTTCCAGATCGAGATCGAGCGGGCCGGTGGTGAGTTCAATTCCCAGCGCCGTGAAGCAGGCCAGATCCGCCTTGTTCAAATTGCTCGCGGTGATGCCGGGCTGGCTGCTGGCATTATAAAAATTAAGATAATAATTTCCCGTGGGATTGGCGGGTGGCGGTAAAATTCCCATCTCGACGAGCGCTTCAAAGCAAGCTTCGCGCAGATTTTGATCGGGCACGAGATGCACGACCGTCAGCACCGCGCCGGTGGTGCTGAGGCTGCCGGCGGAGTTGCTGACGATCACGGAATAAGTTCCGGCGTCGGCAAAGGCGGTGTTACTGATGATGAGGCTGGGCGTGGTTGCGCCGGAAAGATTCACACCATCGTCGGCCAGCGGGCTGGCATCTTTTTGCCACTGATAACTCAATGAGCCGGTGCCGGTCGCCTGAACGGTAAACACGGTCATGTCGCCAGCAGTGGCCACCAAATCCGCCGGCTGCAGGGTTATTTCCAAGGTTGGCGGGACAACCGTCAGCACCGCGCCGGTGCTCGTCACGCTGTCGGCGGAATTGCTGACGATAACGGAATAAGTCCCGGCATCAGTGAGCGCCGCGTTGCTGATGACGAGACTTGATGTGGTGACGCCAGAAAAATTCAGACCGTTGGTCAACGGATTGTTATCTTTTCGCCACTGATAATTCAACGGGCCGGTGCCAGTCGCCTGAACCGTAAACGCGACGGCATCGCCGACAAATGCGGTCACGTTGGTCGGTTGAATGGTAATCTGCGGCGGCAACACTACGAACGGCGGACCAAAAACGTAAGCCGCGCCGGAATCGGTGCTGTCGTCCTGGCCATCTGCACCGATCACCATGCCGTTTCCTGATACCGCGACACTCTTGCCGAAAAAATCGCCCGCCCGTGGAATTACTGCTCTTGAGAAAATGTTGCTGAGTCCAGTCCACGCCGTTGCGGGTAAAGATGTAGGCCGCGCCGGAACTGCTGGCAAGGTTGTTGGTTTGGCTGCCGTCAATTCCCGTTGCAGAACTGCTTTCACGAATGGCCCCGACCAAGGCCGTATCGCCCGAGACAGACACTGAATAGCCGAACTGATCACTTGCCCCCGTGTTACTGGCCTTGAGATAGGCTTGCTGACTCCAGTTCGCTCCGCTGCGCGTGAAGACGTAAGCCGCACCGGAAAAGTCGGCTAGGTCATTGTTCTGGTTGCCGTTGATCCCGGTGGCGCTGCTGTCCTCGCCGTAAGCACCGACCACCACCGTGTTGCCGGACACGGACACGGAATAGCCGAACTGGTCGCCAGCCCCCGTATTGCTGGCTTTCAAGTAGGCTTGTTGGGACCAGTTCACTCCGTTGCGGACGAAGACATAGGCGGCGCCGGGTTGGGAGATCTGGCTGTCGGTCTGGTCGCCGTTGACTCCGGTGGCAGCCCCGCGCTCATTGGGCGCTCCCACCACCACCGTGTCGCCCGCCACCGCCACGGACGAACCGAAGCTGATGCCATTCGTGGTATTGCTGGGCTTGAGATAAGCTTGCTGGCTCCAATCATTTCCACTGCGCACAAAGACGTAGGCCGCGCCGGAAGCGAAGGAGAAGTTGTTGGTTTGATCACCGTTGATCCCTTGGGCATTGCTGGATTCCCCGGCCGCTCCGACGACGATGAAGTCCCCCGATATGGAAACGGATACACCAAAACCATCAGGGCCCTCCGGGTTGCTGGCTTTGAGATAGGCTTGCTGCGTCCAGTTGGTCCCATTACGAACGAAAACATAGGCCGCTCCAGAATTCGCAGCGCTGTTGTTGCTTTGATCGCCATTGACACCGGCGGCATTGCTCGCCTCGGCGAGCGCTCCGATCACCACCGTATCGCCGGCCACGGCCACGGAATAGCCGAACTGGTCGCCGGCCCCCGTGTTGCTGGCTTTGAGATAGGCCTGTTGAATCCAGTTCGCTCCATCGCGGACGAAGACATAGGCAGCGCCGGAAAAATTTGCGCCGTTGGTCGAGCCATTGCCATTGATGCCGGTGGCACCACCGCATTCATCGTGCGCCCCAACCACGACGGTGTCGCCTGAAATAGCCACGACATTACCGAAATGGTCAAATTGCTCATTATTGCTGGCCTTGAGATAAGCCTGCTGGGAAAGGTCAGCTGCCCGCGCACACGACACCGGCAAAATTTGCAATAACAGCCCGGCCAAACCGAGCGCAACGAAGAGGTGATTTGAGAAAAGAATTTTCATGGCCGGAAGAATGATGGATGGTTGAGCATGCTTGAACTTGGGCGGCGCTAAATGGCAGTGCCTCTTTCCCGTCATTGCCCACGTTTGTAAATCGCCATTGAATCTTATTCAAGCCCTTTTCGTTACAATTTGGCAACCGCTGTAGCATCAATCCGCTTTAAAGGAGCCCTCGAAAGCCCACTGGAAAGTTCAAATTTCAAGGTTGAAGTCAGTCAATTATGTTTCATCATCGCATAAGCGCTAAATCAATTTGATCGTGGTTCAAAAAAATTCCGACCATCGGGCTGTTGATTGAATCTTCGCGTGCGTCCGGCCGGGCGCTGCTTTGCGGCATCGTAAATTATGCCCGGCATTTTGGACCTTGCTCGTTTTTCTGGGAGCCGGGCGGCTTGGAAAAGGCATGGCCCAAGCTCAAGTTGGTTGCAATCACTTCCCAAGCCGGTCGGTTTGATGGCGTGCAACGACGATTGTGGACATCAGGTGATCGAGGCCTGCAAGCTGGCCAATCTTGCGATTCCCGACGCATCTGGTGTTGTATCGCGCGTTTCCAAAAATTGGCGGCGTGGTGCATACGCACAGTCTGTTCGCGACGGCGTGGGCGCAGGCGCAGCGCGGCTTGCCCGGCTACGGCACGACGCAGGCGGATTACTGGCATGGCGACGTGCCTTGCACGCGCGTGCTGAAGCCGAACGAAATCAAAAAAAATTACGGGGCGAACACCGGCGAAGTCATCGTGGAGACGTTCAAAAAATTAAGGTTAGACCCGATACACCATCCAGCCGTGCTGGTGGCGAGTCACGGGCCGTTCGCCTGGGGTGCGGACGTGGCCGACGCGGTTCACAATGCCGGCGTGCTGGAATTCGTCGCGCGATTGAACAGTGAGACGTTACGCTATCAATCCCAGGATGAAGCCGATGCAGCCGCATCTGCTGGACAAACATTTTCTTCGCAAGCACGGGGCAAACGCCTATTATGGCCAGAAGTAATCCGTCCACAAACTTGAACAAATTGATTCCATTTATCGCGGTCATGCCGCTGGGAATTTTTCGGCGTGCCTGAACGGTTGCCAATCTATGTCAAACGCATCTAAAGGAACTATCACCAAGGCGGACTTCGGCAAAACCACTGACGGGGTGCCGGTTGAAATCTACACACTGCGCAATTCCAAAGGCATGGAGGCGACCATCATGACGTATGGTGGCATCGTCACGTCGCTTAAAGTGCCGGACAAGCATGGCAAGTTTGACGATGTCGTGCTCGGCTATGACAATCTGGAGGATTATCTCAAGAGCAGTCAGTATTTTGGTGCGTTGATCGGGCGTTATGGCAACCGCATCGCCAAAGGGAAATTTTCGCTCGACGGGGTGGAATACACTTTGGCAGTGAACAACGTGCCGAACTCGCTGCACGGCGGTGTGAAGGGTTTTGACAAGTCGGTATGGTCTGCCCGGTCGTTGCTGACCGGGAACGGGCCGTCGCTCATCCTGACTTTAGTGAGCCGGAACGGTGAGGAGGGCTATCCAGGCAACCTGCTCATCACGGCGATTTACAGTGTCACGGAGGACGACGGATTGAAGGTGGAGTTCAGCGCGACCACGGATCAGAAAACGGTCGTCAATCTGACGCATCACTCGTATTTCAACCTGCGCGGCAGCGGCGACGTGCTGGGCCATGTAGTTTATCTCAATGCGGATAAATTCACGCCGGTGGACAGCACCTTGATTCCGACCGGCGAGCTGCGGCCGGTGGCGGGCACGCCGTTCGATTTCCGCACGCCGGCCATGATTGGCGCGCGCATCGGCGATACCAACGATGAACAGATCGTTTTCGGGAACGGTTATGACCACAACTGGGTGTTGAACAAGCAGACCAATGAACTTTCACTCGCGGCCAGTGTTTATGAACCAACGACCGGCCGCACCATGGAAGTCTGGACTACGGAACCGGCCACGCAGTTTTACTCCGGCAACTTCCTCGATGGCACGCTCACCGGCAAAGGCGGCCGGGTTTATCAATTCCGCGACGGCTTCTGCTTCGAGCCGCAACATTATCCCGATTCACCCAATCATCCCGCGTTTCCCACGACCGAGTTGAAGCCGGGCGAGACTTACCAGAACACGATCATCTATAAATTCGGCGCTGAATAAAACCCTGAAACCAACCACACAAATACGACCATGAAAAAAATCCAATCCCTTCTCCTCGCGCTGTGTGTCGGCGTTATCATCTCCGGTTGCGGTAAAAAAGAAACTTCCGAACCCGCTCCCGGCGGTAATGCCCCGGCGGCCGGCAAGAAACTAAAACTGGCATTCGTCTCCAACAACGCGGCGACGTTCTGGACCATTGCCCGCACCGGTTGCGAAGCGGCGGCGGGCGAACTCGGCAATGTTGACGTGGATTTCCGCATTCCCTCGACCGGCAGCGCCGCCGAGCAGCAGCAGATCCTTGACGACTTGGTGGCCAAGGGTGTGGACGGCATCGCGGTCAGCCCGATTGACCCGAAGAATCAGATTGATTTCCTGAACAAGATCGCGGCCAACACGCTGCTCATTTGTGTGGACAGCGACGCTTCTGACAGCAAGCGCGTCTGTTACATCGGCACGGACAACTTCGCGGCGGGCCAGGAAGCCGGCAAGCTCATCAAGGAAGCTTTGCCGAATGGCGGCAAGATCATGGTTTTCGTCGGTTCCGCTGACGCGCAGAACTCCAAGGATCGTTTCGGCGGCATCAAAAAAGAACTAAAAGGCTCGAAGGTTGAAGTCATTGACTTACGCACGGATGACGCAGACACCGTCCGTGCCCAAAAAAATGCCGAGGACACGCTCGTGAAATATCCCGACATCTCCATGCTTGTCGGTCTCTACAATTATAATGGCCCCGCGATCCTCAACGCCGTCCGCGCCGCAAATACGCAAGGCAAGGTGAAGATTGTCTGCTTCGACGATAATACCGAGACGATAGATGGCGTCGCCAGCGGTGACATTTACGGCACGGTGGTGCAGCAGCCATTTGAGTTTGGCAAACAGTCCATCACCAGGATGGCTAAACACCTTGGCGGCAATAAAACAGCACTTGCCGGCGGTAAACAAATTCTTGCGACGCGCAGCCTGAAGAAGGACGACATCGCAGCGTTCAAGGCGGACCTCGCGAAGATTCTCGGCAAGTAAAATGAAAAAAGCTTCAAGCACCAACATCCAAGCACCAGAGAAATTTCAAATTCCAAACATCAAGAGGCGCATGGCCGTTGTTTGGGAGCTTGAAGCTTGGTGTTTCTCTGGAGCTTGGCGCTTGGAAGTTGGAACTTTTCATCCCGGCACAGCTGAAAATTGTATTTAAACATGAGCAACAGTCCGATTCTCTCCATGCGTGGGATTTCCAAAAGATTTCCCGGCATCATCGCCTTGGATGATGTCGGCATCGAAGTGAGTAAGGGCGAAGTCCTTGCGCTGTGCGGTGAGAATGGCGCAGGCAAGTCCACGCTCATGAAAATCCTCGGCGGCGTGTATCAGCCCGACGGCGGCGAAATCCTGATTGACGGCCAGCCCGTAAAGATCGGCAACGTCACAGACGCGATGAAGCATGGGATTGCGTTCATCCATCAGGAACTGAACGTCCTCGACAACCTGGACGTGGCGGCGAATGTCTTTCTCGGCCGCGAGCCGAGAAATGCCATCGGTCTGATTGACTCTAAAAAAATCCACGCGGACACCACGCCGCTATTGAAGCGCTTGGGCTTGGAGGTTTCCAGCCGCACTCGATTAGATCGCCTGTCGCTCGCGCAGCAGCAGATGGTCGAGATCGCCAAGGCGCTCTCCCTGAACTCGCGGCTCATCATTATGGATGAGCCGACCTCCAGCCTGACCTTGCAGGAGACGGATTGCTTGCTGGAGCTGGTCTGTGAATTGAGCGCGCAAGGTGTCAGTGTCATTTATATCTCCCATCGGCTCGGTGAGATTGAGCATTGTGCGGATCGTGTTGTCGTTTTGCGCGATGGTAAAAATGCCGGCGAATTGCCACAGGCCGAAGTCACCCATGACCGTATCGTGAGCCTGATGGTCGGGCGCGAGATCAAAAGTTCCTACACGGCTTCGACAGCTGCCAAAACGCCGGGCTTTTTCAAAGTCCGCAAGGCGCACTCCAGCCGTTATCCGGGAAAGACTGTCGAGTTCGATGCCACGCGCGGGGAAATTCTTGGCTTCGCCGGACTGGTCGGAGCCGGCCGGTCGGAGATCATCAAGGCCATCGTCGGCCTCGATACCTGGAGCGGCGCGGAAGTTTCCATTGGCGATGATCGCGTGGCCATCACGTCGCCCGCCGATGCGATTAGGCACGGGATTTTCCTGGTGCCGGAAGACCGGCGCGGCGAAGGCCTTGTCACCGGCATGACCGTGCGTGAAAATACTACGCTGCCTTCGCTCGAAAAATATTCCACGTTTCACTTCATCAGCCGCGAGCGTGAACGCAAAGTCACCAACGAACAGATTGCTTCGCTTAAAATTAAAACGTCCGGCGGCGAGGCGCTCGTGGTGAACTTGAGTGGCGGCAACCAGCAGAAGGTTGTCCTCGGTAAATGGCTTTCGATGTCGCCCAAGGTGATGATCCTCGATGAGCCGACGCGTGGTATTGATGTCGGCGCGAAAGCGGAGATTTACCGGCTCATGCGCGAACTCGCGGAGCGCGGCGGCGTGATTCTGATGATCAGCAGCGACATGGAAGAGGTGCTGAACGTCAGCGACCGTGTGGCTGTGATGCACGAAGGCAGGATCACCGGCATCTTGGAGCGCGCCGATTGCAACGAGCAAAACGTGATGAACCTCGCCGTTGGCAAAACCATCGCGGCTGCCAAGACGGCGGTAGATAATTAGCGGAGCGCGGACTTTAATCCGCTTCACCGTCACAAACGTCGTCATGAGTAATTTTTGATGCAGTTGGTCTGGAAACGTTGAAGCGGGCTGAAGCCCGCGCTCCGTTGGATATAATTTCAGAATCTATGACATGAAAAAAGAACTCGGCATTTCCGTTCTGTTGTTTGTACTGTGCGCAGTCACGGCGATCTTGAATCCCAAATTCATTTCGCCCGTCAACCTGTTCAACACCGCCAATCTCATCGGACTATACGGCGTGTTCAGCCTCGGCCTGGGGCTGGTCATCATCACCGGCGGGATTGATCTGTCCGTGGGTTCCCTGTGCGCGCTGACCGGTGTGCTGCTGGCGATGGCAGTGACGGAATGGCATTGGCCCTGGCCGCTGGCCGCTGCGATGGTGCTGGGCGTTTCCATGGTGCTCGGCCTGGCGCACGGCGTGCTGGTGACGCGCGGCAAGTTGCAGCCGTTCATTGTCACGCTTTGCGGATTGCTGATCTATCGTGGCGTCGCGCGTTTCATCGCCGGCGACAGCACGAAAGGTTTTTCGGGCGCGGAAGGCATTGAACTCCTGCGTTACCTCACGAGCGGAAAACTGTTTGGCTTGCCGATGCCATTCGTGATCCTGATCGTGCTGGCGATTGTGATGTGGTTCGTGCTGCACCGCTCGATTTATGGACGTTACCTGCTGGCCGTAGGCCGCAACGAGCAGGCCGCGCGCTTCTCCGGCATCAACACGCGGCTCATCATCGCGAGCGCCTACGTCGTCGCCGCGCTGCTCACGGGGGTTTCTGGCATCATGATCGCGTTCTACACGAACTCCGTGTCGCCGTCGAACCACGGAAATTTCTACGAACTCTACGGCATCGCGGCGGCGGTGCTGGGCGGTTGCAGTCTGCGCGGCGGGGAAGGCTCGGTGGTCGGCATTGTCATCGGCACCGCGCTGCTGCTCGTGCTGCAAAATCTCGTGAATCTGCTGGGCATTCCCAGCTCGCTGAACTTCGCCGTCATGGGCGCGGTCGTCTTGTTTGGTGTGCTGGCCGACCAGATCTTCCAGACGCGCGCCGCCAGAAAAAGTTCCCGGTCGGGCAGATGAAAAATTTATCCGTACCAGTCGGACCCGCTTGAACCATTCGACAGCCCGAAAGACTTTAGTTTGACTTTCCGTTAAATTTAATCCGTCGGCGTCAAGCAGGCGGAATTAAGGTTGATTGCTTTCCAACTGCCGCTGGGGCAAGCGATGTCCCTGATCTGTGAGCAGGCCATCCGGCTCAAGGAAATCTCAAGCGATAAAACACAACGTCCGCGTCGTAGTTGATCGGGACGCTGAAATTATTGGTGGCAGACGTTTCAGGGATGGTCACCCAATTCGTTCCCAGGCCGGCAGCCAGGGAATTCGTCTGCATTTCCAATGTCCAGCCGAGATGATCCGCCGGCCAGGACAGTTGCAAGGTATTATTGACAATGGCGAACTCGATGCCGGTCGGATTCGTCGCCACGGCCTGGACAACACTCAACGTACCATTCGCCGGCGTGAACTGCCAGCCCTGGCCCGCTGACAGAGGCGGCAGATTCGTGGCGGTGAAATTGCCGGCATAAAATGCGGCGTTGAACAGTTTGAAGGAATCGCCCACCGCCAGCGCGCCCGCGAGATTGGTCACAGTCAACGTGCCGCCATAGGTCAGCGTGCCGTTCACCTGCAAAAGGTCGTTCGTCAGCGGCGACTTGCTGATTTCCATCAACGCGCGGCCGCCGCCGTTGAATGTCACATTGCTGCTGCAGGTCAATTTCCCGGCGGAGGCGCCGGGGGAAACCACGCCGTTCACAGAAAGGTTTCCGAGCAGCGTGCCGTTGCCCGCCAGTATTTGTGGTGCGGCCAGCGTCACAGGGCTGGCCGTGGCGTCCAGAATTGCGCCCGCGCCGATGGCGATGACTGGCGTGTTGGTGATCGCAATGCCGGAACCGAGCACGAGCTTCCCGCCGTTGAGGGTCGTATTGCCGAAATAGTTATAGGCACCATTGAGCATGGTGGCCCCCGACCTCGTCAGCATCTGCGTTCCCGAATTCAACGTCAGCGCCACGGAACCGCCAATGCTGCCGCCAAAGTAATAGTTTGAAGCACCAAGCGAGAGCGTGAGGATGTTAGTCGTCGCAACGCTGTTCGAAACCCACGCCGCGTTGTTGCTGGCGATCAGGTTTTTTAAACCAGCCAGTGATTGGTTATAACCGTTCAGGTCCAGGACGGTGGGTGTGCCAACGGTGCCGCTGCCGGCCAGATCCAAAACTGCGCCGGTTGCAATGCCATTAGGCGCACCGAGGCTGGCCGTACCGGAACGCTGCTGGATTTCCGAATAACTTCCCCCGCCGGAAAAGCGGACGTTGCCCGATTGAACCACGAGCGGCACGCCGCCGGGGAGCGTGATCGGGCCGTTGAATTGCAGTGGATTTCCCGACGCCGGGCCGGCGATATGTCCGCCTGCGACGGGGTTCGTGCTAAAGGCTACCGGCCCGGAAAAGGTGGCGCTGACGTTGCCGTTCACCGTCAATACTCCGAGGTTCGCGCCGGCGTTGGCCGTCTTGACGACGATGGCATTCGTCACGGTCACGCCGTTTTCCAGCAGAATGCGTCCCGTGTTGGTGCCCGTGTCATTCGTCACCGCACCGGTGCCAAAGGCGAAGCTGGAGTTCACATCGATCAATCCCTGTGAGAGCAGCGTAAAGCGCGAGTAGGTGTTCGTTCCGTTCAGTTTCAAAGTGCCCAGGTTTGTTTTGACGATGCCAATCGAACCGCCACCCGCCCCGTTTTGCAAAGTACCGTTGACGACGTGATTGCCCGCGCCTGAAAAACGGAACATCCGCGCGGCGGCGGGCTGGCTGATGGGGATCTGGCCGTCCAGCGCCAGCGTGCCGCTGTCCGATTGAAACCAATAATTTGATCCACCCGCCTGCAAAACAAAACCGCCCGCCAGCGTGTTGGAGCCGCTCACGTTTTGAATCGCCGCCACATTGGTGTTGCGCCCGCTCAATTGAACCGTTTGCGTTGCAACGACGCCGGCCGACAACTGCAGCGTCGAGGCACCGCTGGCGGTGTTCCGGATGTAAATGGGCGAGGCAAAATTTTGCACCGCCTGGCTGTTTGCCAGCCGCACCACGCCGTCATTCGTCGTGGCGGTGCCGCTGTCAACGTAGAACGTGCCGGTGTAAGAATTGGAACCGCTCAAAATCAAAACGCCCGCGCCCGACTTGTTAATCGAGCCGCTGCCGCTGATGGAACCGCTCATCGTAAACGATGTGCTGATGGGAAGATTGTTCGAGCCGGTCATGGTCACAGCTCCCGTGGCTGTATTTGTGCCGGTGTCCACGCTGACAATGGCAGCAGCAAGGTTCAGCACTTTGTTGAGCGTGGAATTGCCGGCGATGGACAACCGCAATGCCGCGCCAGACCCGACGGATAAAACGCTTGCCGGGTTGCCAAGCAGCGTTGAACCCTCGAGGCCGAGCAATCCCTGCTGCACTTCGATATCACCCAAAGCCGTGTCTCCCAGACCGGCGAGCCAGAGTTCGTTCGCGCCGGTCTTCGTCAGCTTGTAGCCGTTGCCGGTCAATGACGCCGTCGGGTTGGGACGCACATCCAAGCGCCCGCTGCCGCCCAAAGTCGTGTCACCGGTCAGTGTCACAAAACGCAGGGCGTTGGTCTGCGGGGCACCGTTGTTGAGGATCGTGGCTGAAGCCACAAGTGGTTTCGCGCCCAGACTCTGGCCGTTCAGTTCAAGGACGCCGGTGTTGGTGACGAAAACCGTTCCGGCGGCTATGCCCAGCGCACTGGCGTTGGCGAGCTTCAACTGGCCGCCATTCAAGATCGTCGGGCCGGTAAAATCATTGGCGTTGCTGATGGTGAGCGTGCTGGCACCTGATTTGACGAGCGCGGTGGTTCCGGAAATTTTGCCGGAGCCGGTGAAAATAAAATTCTTATTTGCGCTAACAGTCAACAGAGTCGGCGCGAGCGTGCCGCTCAAACTGACCGGCGTGGTGTTGGAACCGGTGTCATCGAAGAGCACCGTGTCCAGCTGGAAAAACTGGTCGCTGCCCGCGCCATTAAACCAGTTGGCGGTGCCAGCCACATTCCAGACATTGCCCGCACCGTCGCCATGCCATGTCAGGTTCACCGGCGAACCGGAAACGATGAGCCGCACCTCGCCGGGCGTGGTGGTGTCCGCCGTGATTGAATAGCGTGCGGCACTGATGACCACCAGGTTTGTGTCGCCGCCCGCCAACGCGCCGCCGTAAGTGGCAATCGTATAAACTCCGGGCGACACCAGCCCCGCACCCAGCACGTTCACGGTGATGGTGTTGGTGCCCGCCAGCAGCAGATCGCCGGCAATCATTGCAAGGTCGTTCGTGTTGCCGCCGGGCACGGTAATTTCTGCGAGATCAACCTTCCAGTTCGCTCCGCCGCCGAGGGTGAGACTGTTGCTGAAGGTCAACGTGCCCGCCGCCCCCAAATTGCCGGGAGCCAAGGCACCGGAGCCGGCGATGGTCACAGCACCCGTCACAGCCCCGCTCCCGGCCAGTGTCTGGCCGCTGACAACGGTGTATCCACTCACGGCTTCCAACAATGTCCCGGTGCGCACATCCAGCAACGGCGTGGCCAATAAGGCGGCCGGGTCAAGCTCGAGTGTGCCATTGGAAACAACCAGGCTGCCGCTGAAAGTATTCGTGCCTGACAATAATAATCTTCCCGCACCGATTTTTGTCAGTCCGCCCGCACCGCTGACCGGCCCGGACAATTTAAAAGCGGCCGGCAGGCTGTTGCTGACGACCAGCGAATCGGCCAGCGCGATGGCCGCAGAAATTTCGTCGGCGCCATCGCCGGATTTCAGCAACAGGGCCGAACCAGTGGTCACATCAAAAGTCAGCGGGCCGCCCGCGCCATTCTGGATGGTGAACGCGTTCGCCGACACGGTGGTGCCCAGCAGCAATTGCCCGACGCTGACGGGCGTATCCAGCGTTAGAATCTGGTTGCCGAGGATGGCATTTTTTATGGTGGCCTTGATGTCGGGCGTGGTGGGGACAGTGCCGGAGGCCCAGTTGGCCGCGTTGGTCCATGAATAATTTCCCGCCGGCGTCGGCAGCCAGGAACCCGCCGAGGGCAGCGTGATGTTCAAGGTATATTGGCCGAGGCTGGCGTAGTCGCTGTAACCGGTCGTCAAAGGATTGCCCGTACCGGTGCCCTCGATGGCGATGTAGTTCAGTCCGCTGGTCAGCATCGAAGCAAAACTCACGGTGCGCGTGCCGGTGGCGTCATCCGCCGTTTCAACATTGGTCAGCAACACGCCCCCGGAGTTGTAGAGGGAAACCTTCAAGTGCAGATCGGCACCGAGTTCCCACGGCACGATGCTGAACTGCGAAGCGCCGGCGCTGGCGACGAATGAGAAATAATCCACGTCCGTGCCCCGGCTGATGATGCCATTGGTGGTGATGGCAAAGCCCGTCAGAGGAGTGGCCGTACCCATGCTGTTGCCGAAATCATTTGTGCGGTAAGTCACACCATGGCTTGTGATGATTGTCAGGTCGTCTTCGGTATTGTTGGCGTTGGCATATTCACCCTTGCTCCATTGCGAAATCGGCTCGTCATAACCGACGCCCATGATGGGCGCCCAGTTCCCCTGCCCGGCGTAATATTCGACGCCGGTCGTGGTGCCGTCATGGCTGAGGCCGAAATTATGCCCTACCTCGTGACTGACAGCCTCGGCGATGTTTTTGGCGCTGTTGCCCAGATTCTCCGGAAAGATCAGCGCGGGTTTGTTGAAGTCGCCAATGCCGTCAAAGGCGTTTAAATAGGCAATGCCACCATAGTTGCCGAAGTAGCTGCTTATGGCGCTGATGAGGGCGCGGGTGCCATATTGCGTGTCGCCCGAGTTGCTGCGGGTGATGGCCGCCTCACCGGGATATTCAGTGGTCACATCCACGTCAAACGCCGCATAATCTTCCGCCACGCGATACCAGACCTGCTGGATGGTGGTCTGCTCAGTCGTGTTAAATGTCGCGGGCAGGTCAATGCTCCACGGCGGGGCCACGATGTCCGCCCCTCCGTTATTGTTCGCCGTCCAGGCGTTGCCCGACAAGGTATGGCCGTTGAAATCAAGATAGATCACCTTCGACGAACCCGGCCGGCTGTGCAGAAAAAATGTCTGCGACAGCGGGGCGATCAGCGGCGTCACCGGAGAATTGTTTTCATTCGTCGCCGCATTCGGGGGCGCCACCAGTCCTTCACAGGCGTAAAACAAATTAGCGCGCTCATCCAGGTGCAACGAGCGGTCGCGGCGCAGCAGCGCACGCAGTTCATTGGTGCCTTTGCCATAGTGCGCTGCGACCTCGGCCAGTTTGTCGCCGAGCGCGGCGATGGCGGCTTCACCCTGAATCCCCTGCTTGACCTTTAAGACAGGCATCGGCGGGCGGGCGGGCGGTTCGTTCTGCGCCCAGGCTGTGAGCACCATGATTCCAAAATAGAAACAGTTTATGACCAGCGCCAGCCTGGCAGATGATAACTTCATTGGTTTGCCTTTTGATTGTTCACTCCCTTTTTTCAACGACGCCAATGATTATGCCCTTTTCCATTTGGAAATAAAAGCAGGATTATTCAACGCGAGGCCGGTGGAAAAGTTTGCCGAGCCGTCTGCCAGGATTCCTTGCTTTGTGCGGCATTATTGCGATTTTTTTGCGGATTGACCGTTCAAAAGTGGCAAATCAACTGCTAACAGGCATGGCCTCTCAAACCAAATATAAGCGACCGGTTAACGCCCAACAGAAGCTGAGTACCGGACCATCCGTCACTGGTTCATTAAAAAGAATGAACGGAGCCTGTTTAAAATGCAGCTCGCAGAAATTCAAAATCATCTTCAAGGTGGAGTCGTCGAGAATTTCCTCTTTCTATCATTGTCAAGACTGCCAGCATCGGGAACCGGTTGATTAAACTGGCACGCTTACAAGCAGAGATTGGTGGTTTGTTGCCTGCGGCATCTTTGCTGATTGCAACCACAGTCAAAATTCGTGGCATTTTGCATTGGAAAATAAAAAATTCCCCAGCATTTGCCAAGGTTTGCAACGGTATGGCATCTGCATGACCGATGTTATGAAAATTGTGATCCTCGGCCTGTTCTGTTTTGCAATCGCAGGTTGCAGCACTCATGAACGTTCCAGCATTGACCCCAACCTGCGAACCTACAATCAAAGTACGCCGCCGAACGCGGTCATTTTACCCACCAATTCGGTGGATCAAAATGCACAGCCGAGCATCGTTGCACCGCCGGATAAAAGCGGAGGAAATCCGGTCACACCGCCTTAGCCGGAACGATGCAGTTAGATGGCGAGCATACTCTTTCGGTCGCCTTGGATGGCGCCCTCGCAGCCCAAAATTGATCTGGGTGCTGTTCTTGGCCATTGAGGATGAAGATCGCTGGTCAATCTTGGAGGGAAATGCGCTGGCAGGTAATGTCGCAATTGTCAAACCTCGGCTGGCGTCCGAAAAGGTTAAATCCAAGTCATCATGCGGCCGTCGGCATTTCGTTCAAGTTGGATCCCATGGAATTTTTCATCCTTGAGAGACTTGATGATTTCAATCATGCCAGCCTCGTGGTGGCCGTGTTTCTCGCCCAGTTCGTCAACAAACGCCGGGCTTTCTTTGGTCGCTTTCCGCACGTCAGCCTCAACCGCCGCCCTGATCCGATGCAATTCATGATGATCCATGCGCGGATCATAACGATAAGGCCTGAAAAAAGCAAATACGCCGATAATCCGCCACACGAACCCATGAAGCAAAGTGCTTTGCCACTCAGGAAATGCGATCATTCATCTGGCATTCTTGACATTTGCTTTGAAAATGATTTTCAACATTGTCGAACCACATCTTGAGCAGTGATATGCCGGGGTCACCTTAGGCCTTTGAAACGGCCGTTTCCCAAGTCTGGTTGGCGGCAACTTAACATTTGTAAAAGCGATAGCCATAATCGTTTGGGACAGTTCGGCGGAAAGACCTCGGACAGCCGTTGTCCTTTCCGTCCTATAAAATCGCGGCGTGAACGGGGCAAAATATTCCAAAAGTCGAGAAAACCACCAACTGTCCAAGGCTCGGAGCGAGAACCTTTCCATGCAATTCGACATATCGTGCGTGAAGTGCGGTTCCGTGAACCTAAAGTTCATCATGGCGTTCGATGAGGAACTCGGCGAGACTGCATTTTATTTGCTTTGTCCCCGTTGCCGGCAACGAGAAAGGCTGCGGACATGATTTCTTGCGATAGATATATCGTGATCACCCGACGCTGGCGTTGATAGCAGCAATCCGGGTGGACCGCCGACAAAACGCGGCTTCAGCCAGCCGTGGAACGCCGCTAAGCCGGGCGGAAGGACCGGCTAATCAATCCGGGGAAATACCTAACCAAGCAGCTGGCGCCAATTCCAACGAGATCATCGCCGGCCCCAGCGGCCAGCTATCAGTTTAGGGTTTATTGCCAGAAAGAAGCCACTGGAGAGCCTGGTTCAATTCCGCGCGCCAATATTTTAGATCATGACCTCCGTGATATTCATGGTAATGGACGGACGCAGCGAGGGACTTTAGAACTTCACGGGCATTTTTGACTCCTTCGATTTGCGAAACTTCAGGGGGGTCGTCCACCTCAGTTTCTTGATCGCCAACGCTGAGCCAGAACCGGGTTTTTACCGGAGCGTGGTGCGCTGCCATTTTGGTGAAATGCTGGTCGTTCCACCAAAACGAGCCCGATTGAGAAAGGCAATAGCGGAAATGGCCGGGGTATTGCAAGGCCAGCCACGCTGAGGCCAGGCCGCTTAGACTCAATCCACCGATGAGATGATGACCGGGGCGAAGGCTGCTGATCTCCTGCTGCAACCACGGGATGACTTTTCCCACAATGAAGTTGCCAAATTGATCGTTGCAGGTGTAGTCGTGCTCGCGAGCCTTCATGTTAAGGTGATCGATAAAAGCGAATGTCACAGGTGGCAACGCGCCTCGATTGAGCAAGTCATTGAGAACAGGGGCGGCCTTCATTTTTTGCAAATAAAGTTCGCCATCGAGAAAGAGGCAGAGCCGTTGCGGTTGGTCCCCAGGGCCGCGCAGCAGCCGGACAGACCGGGAGTAACCTGTGACGGAATCCGAAACGGTATGTTCCTCGAGTTTGATAGGTGGCCTTTGTTTTGCCATGGCAGTAATTTAACCATGTATGGGCACGCTTATTATATCAAAATATTGAGGAAAATCGTTTTTTTTTGGCGATCCGGCCCGAGAGGATTTTATCATCAGCTCCCTCCATTTCTTTAGCGGCCTTCCAAACGGCCAGTTGATCGGAACCGGCGTTCGTCGACGAACTCGGCGAGACGGCGTTTTACTTGCTTTGCGCCCGTGTTGTCGGCAAAGGGAGGTTGCGGACATGATTCACGCCGCGATGGAAAGAATGCAATTCGGCCGTCGTGGCCGAACATTTTTATTATCTCGACATTGGGTTTTTGGAATGATGTATTCAGCCTTAATAAACTGGAAAATCTAACTTCAAAATGCCGTGTCGTTTCGGCTGCTTGTTTTGATTCAAAGATTCAAAATTAAAATCAGTAACAGAATAATATGAACGCCGAAAGACTACATGCAATCGCGGTGGTTTTGCACGCTGAAATGACCTCAAACGATACTGTGGGCAAACTTGAGGAATTGCGTAGTTCGCTAGAAACAGTACTTGGTCAAAATCATTCGAGGTATCAGGAAAATCTAGCAACTAGCCTTACTGCTTTTTATGCGTCTTTGAATGCGAGTCCCATTGATAATCTCAGCCCTGCATGGAGGCAAATTCTTAAAGAAATTGGAGGTGATGTCTTCTTTGGAAGCCGTCTTAAAAAAACCGTTGAGGAAATTTTGCAAAGAAATCAGATCACTCCCTCGGTGGCCTTAAAAGAAATCGGACAGTTGCGTGAAAAGCTTGAAGAATTTCAAAAAGCTTTAGATGGAATCATAGCTTCATTTAAGGAGTTTCATATTGGAAACGAAAAATTACAGCCCGGTGAGTGTGAAATTGGCCTGTTGATTCCAAGAAAAGCAGTTCATAACCAAATGCTCGAATTTGCGGCAGAATTAAAAGAATTAACTTTTATTCTGGATACTCTTTCCGAGGTTTCTACAAGCAAGCCTTCCGATCATACAATTAAAACTATCTCTTCTAGCGATTTGACTGTGTATCTTGCAGCCTCGATTCCATTCGCCGTATGTTTGGCGAAATGTATTGAGCGTATCGTCGCGCTTTATAAACAGCTATTAGACATAAAACGGAGTCGAAGCGAACTAATCAAAAGTGGTGTACCTGACACACAAATGACAGGTATCGAATCGCACGCGAATAACCTGATGGACCAGGGAATTGAAAATTTGTCAGTTGAGATTGTTGCGACCGCCCACCCAAAACTTGACGATGGGAGAAAAAATGAACTCGTTATCAAGACTCGGATTTCATTAAACAAATTGGCGAATCGAATTGATCGCGGATACAATATCGAAGTAAGAGTTCAACCTTTGGAAAACGTCGCAGAAGACGAAAAGTCTAAAAAGGTCGCAAAAGAAATTCAAACCATACAAACAGCTTCTAAAAACATGCAGTTTTTAAAGCTAGAAGGTGAGCCTATCCTTCGTTTGCCGGAAAAAATATCAGAAAATAGTGAAAAACCGAAAATAAAAAAAGGAAGGGTTGTTCGTCGAATTGTCACAGATCAAAAATGATACGGGTTACAATGTGGCTTTTGATACATAATTTCACATAATTAATATGATAGTAATAGATAATAAGGAAGTAGTTTTCAGTACGACGATTATAGTAGCTGATGATGTCGAGGTTGAGATATCGAATGTTTTGGCCAATTGGCCCTATCAATTCAGATTGGTCTTTAAACCGAATGACGGAATCTCTCCAAACTACATTTTTACTCCAACCGGAAACGTTTTAAAAATGGAATTCAAATGTTGGAATAATTCTTTGGGTTCCTCTTTGATTAATCCTGTAAAAATCGGCACATATCACGACGGTCGGAATCTTGGAGTTATGGTGTTTCAACATAAAGCCGGAAACATGAACAGGGTGGACTTTCAAATTTTATTAGGAGGCATATATGCGTGACCAAGGGCACCTAGAGGGAGCAACAGGCACAATTGAAGTCGCTAAGCATCCATTGCCTTTACTGCATATTTACGAAGTAACTGAACAGGATTTAAGTGCATTAAATAGATCGCATTTTATGCGCGCTGTGCACACTACGCTTATGGGAATTTCGTTCTCGACGGCTGTTTCGTTTCTTGTTGTTTTACTAACGGTCGAAGTTTCCAATTCAAAGGTTTATGCAATTTATGTTGCCATCGTAATCATAAATGTTTTTTTGTTTATTTACTCATTAACAATTTGGCTTCGAGGCGAGTATGAAAATAGCAGACAACAAAAGAGGCTGCTTAATCAAGCAAAGCCGGCCGGAATTGCAAATAGCTAAGCTATTTAATTTTCAATTCGAGCTTTTACTGACTTTATTTTAGATTTTGTTTTTGGAATTTCTGGGGAATATAGGCCAGATCTTAATGGAAAGCGGGAAAGACGCCGGAATACGGTTCGCGGTCTTAAATGCTCGTTACGGCAGTTGCCAATAGTTGCCAAAATTCACCTTTTGCATCCCATTCGGCCTAATTCGTCCTCATTGATGCCGGAAAATAAAAAACGCTAAAAACCCTCTGTTTACAAACGTTTTAGCGGTTAAAGAAGTGGTGGCTGAGGGCGGAATTGAACCGCCGACACAAGGATTTTCAGTCCTCTGCTCTACCAACTGAGCTACTCAGCCATCTCTCACCGACAATCATTGGTGGTTGAATCCGCAATGTCGTCGAAGGTCAAAAATAACAGAAAGTTTTTGGTTAACGCAAGCGCCGAGTTCACGTCGGGTGGCACGTCGAACCGGCTTTTCAACATCATTGGCCTTCTGGCTTCTTGATTATCCGGACGATTTGGGGCAAATAATTGGCGGCAAAGGCCGACACTTTGGTTGATTATTAAAATCATGAGCGAAAAACTTCCCGTCATTTATCTCGCCCGTCACGGCGAAACGGCGTGGAGCCTTTCCGGCCAACACACGGGCCTGACCGATCTGCCGTTGACCGAACGCGGCGAACGCAATGCCCGTTCGCTCGGCCCGCGGCTGGAAGGATTGAACTTCGCAAAAGTGTTCACCAGTCCGTTGCAACGCGCAGCCAAGACCTGCGAACTCGCCGGCTTCGGAAAAGTGGCGGAGGTGGACCGCGATCTCGTCGAATGGGATTACGGCAAATACGAAGGCCGCAAGACTGCGGAAATCCATGCGGAGCGGCCGGGCTGGGAATTATTCCGCGATGGTTGTCCGGATGGCGAATCGCTGGCGGAGATCGGTGCGCGGGCCGACCGGGTGGTGAAACGTTTGCGTGCGGTGAACGGCGATGTGCTGTTGTTTTCAAGCGGACACCTTTTGCGCGTGCTGGCCGCGCGCTGGCTCGGACTGGAGGTTGCGGCGGGCCGGTTGTTTCTGTTGAGCACAACCAGTGTGAGCGAATTAAGCTACGAGCACGATTTGACCGAGCCGGGCATCCGCTTATGGAACGACACCCGGCACGTGCAGGAATAAATTTCAAATGGGTTTCCGGAGCGCGGCATTTATGCCGCTTCGCCATTCAAAGTGGCGACACGTTCAAGCAAGCTAAAGCCCGCGCTCTTATCGGAAAATTAGGACACTACGGCTGCCTAAAGTCGCTTGCAGAACAATTTGAACTTGGCAACATCGTGCCTCGGCGGCGTGGTCGCATGGCAGTCAGCCAACGATGATCGAGCCAGCCCACAATCCAATGCCGTAAGAAACTATGAAAGCCATCATCAAACCGCTCACCCAACGTCCGGCGTGGAATGCGCTCGCGGCGCATCATAAAAAAATCAAAAAACTGCATCTTAAAGAACTCTTCGCCGCCGACTCGAAGCGTGGCGAGCGGATGACAGCGGAAGCCGCCGGACTTTTTCTGGATTACTCCAAGAACCGCATCACCGGCGAAACGATCAAGCTATTGTTGAAACTAGCGGACGAATCCGGCTTGAAACCGCGCATCCAAGCGATGTTCAGCGGCGAGAAGATCAACATCACGGAAAATCGCGCGGTGCTGCATGTCGCTTTGCGTGCGCCCAAAGACGCCAAGATTCTCGTGGATGGAAAAAATGTCGTTCCAGAAGTCCACGCGGTGCTGGACAAGATGGAAGCTTTTTCAAAACGTGTCCGCAGCGGCGCGTGGAAAGGTTTCACCGGCAAACGCATTGCGAACATCGTCAACATCGGCATCGGCGGCTCCGACCTCGGCCCGGTGATGGCTTACGAGGCTCTCAAACATTATAGCGAGCGCAGCCTGACTTTCCGTTTTGTCTCCAACGTGGACGGCATTGATTTTGTGGAAGCGACGCGTGACCTCGATCCGTCGGAAACGTTATTTATCGTTTCCTCAAAAACTTTTACGACCCTGGAGACGATGACCAATGCCGGCAGCGCGCGCGACTGGTTGCTCAAAGGTCTCGGCGGAAATCCGAAAGCCGTGGCGAAACATTTCGTGGCGGTCTCGACGAATGCTGAAAAGGTTTCCGCGTTCGGCATTGATACGGCGAACATGTTCGGCTTCTGGGACTGGGTGGGCGGACGATATTCGATGGATTCGGCCATCGGCCTTTCCACCATGCTCGCCATCGGGCCGAAGAATTATCGCGACATGCTCGCGGGCTTTCATGAAATGGATGAGCACTTCCGCACCGCGCCGTTTGCGCAGAATCTGCCAGTGCTCATGGGCCTGATCTCGGTTTGGAACAATGACTTCTTCGGCGCAGAGACCGTGGCGGTTTTGCCATACGAACAATATCTAAAACGCTTTCCCGCGTATCTGCAACAGTTGACGATGGAGAGTAACGGCAAGCACGTCACCCTGGACGGCAAACATGTCAATTACCAGACCGGTCCGGTTTATTGGGGTGAACCCGGCACGAACGGCCAGCATTCATTCTACCAGCTCATCCATCAGGGCACACGGTTGATTCCGTGCGACTTCATCGCGTTCGGCCAGGCGCTCACTAAGCTGGGCCGGCATCACGACATTCTCATGGCGAATGTTTTTGCGCAGTCCGAAGCGCTGGCGTTCGGCAAAACTGTTGAGGAAGTCAAAGCTGAAGGCACGAAGGGTGCGCTGGTGGCGCATCGCGTGTTCGAGGGGAATCGTCCATCCAATGTCATCCTTGCCGGGAAGCTTACGCCGGAAGTTTTGGGCAAGCTCGTTGCGTTGTATGAGCACATTGTCTTCACGCAGGGCACGATCTGGAACATCAATTCGTTTGATCAATGGGGCGTCGAACTGGGCAAGGCGCTTGCCCAACGCATCATTCCCGAGTTGGAAAGCAAAACTGCTCCCAACCTGAAGCACGACAGCTCCACCAATAATTTGATCCGCCATTACCGGAAAATGAAGTGAGTGAACCGGCTAAATCAGAAGTCCCCAATGCCTTGGCTTCACGTGGTGGACATGCCTTCATTTATGGGGCGATCATCCTCGGCGCTCTGGCAATCGCCTTGGATTTTGCCTCGGTGGACCTGGCATTGCCGGCTTTGGAAAATAAATTTGGGCTCGATCTCGAGAGTGTTCAATGGGTGATCAATGGTTATGTGCTGGCGTTTTCCGTTTTGATGGTGGCTGGCGGACGTTTTGCAGATGCATACGGACGAAAAAAAATTTTCCTGATCGGCATGGGAATCTTTGCGTTTGCATCGCTGTTCGGCGGTGCGGCGTGGAGCGGTGGCAGCGTGATCGCCTTCCGGGTGTTACAGGGCATTGGTGCCGCCCTGCTCTGGCCGGCGATGATCGGGATGGCCTGCTCCGCGCTGGGTGATAGTAAACGTGCGCTGGCGCTCGGGTTAATCTTCGGAAGTTGCTCGGTCGGTAACGCCGCCGGACCAATAGTGGGCGGCGCGCTGACGCAGTATTTTTCGTGGCGCTGGGTGCTCTGGGTGAACGTGCCGATGGCGGTCTTTGCCATGCTGGTGACACTCTGGAAAATTCCCTGGGACCGGACCAATGCGGCGCGACCACGAAACGACTTTGTTGGCATGGGAATGCTCACGTTCGGTCTCGTGGCGCTGATGCTGGTGGTGTATCAAGTGGACGCGTGGGGCTGGCGTGACCTGAGGACGATCGGCCTCGCAGTTGCCGCACTTGGATTGCTCGGTGCGTTTCCGTTTTTTCAGAGCCGCACCGCCGAGCCGCTCGTGCCGCCCGATTTGATGAGGAACCGGGAGATTCAGGTTCTCTGCCTTTGTTCGCTCGTGATCTGCCAGCTCTTTTTCATCGTGCTGCTTTACTACACGCAATACGCGATGAAATTTTTGGGCGACAATCCGGTGCAGGCCGGAAGCCGGGTCGTGCAATTCATGCTGACCTATGGCGTGATCTCCTATTTCGGCGGTCCGTTGTGCCGTTTTGTGGGCTCTCGAAGATTGATTATGATTGGTCTCATTTCCGCGACCGCAGCTTCGACGTTGCTCGCTTTGGTTGGTCCGGGCGGCGGGTGGCTGGCCTTCAACGGTTCACTCGTGTTATTGGGGGTCGGTGTTGGCGCTGTCATTCCAACCATCAGCGTTCGCGCGATCGAAACGGTCGGTACTGCTAAGGCCAGCCTCGTGTCAGGCATCACTTTCATGTGCCAGCTTGCCGGATCCGCCGTGATGCTCGCAGTCAACACCGCCATCTTCGCTTCAGTCAGCACCCAGAGCTTGAAAAGCTTGTTCGCGTCGCAAAATGTTTCGCTGACCTCCTCTCAAAATGCCGCCGTCGAAGCCGTGTTCCGGGGCGCGGGAAGCATTCACGAAATCCCAAAGTCACTTGTCACCGAGGCGGGCGACGCGGCCGAACTCGTCACCCGCGCTTATGGAGGCGGTCTGCAAATTGTGTTATGGATCAGCGCCGCGCTGGTCGCCGTCACACTGGCGCTGGTGATAAAATATGTTCCGAAGAAGGTGCAGATCTCATGAGTTGGTTGAGACTCAATTCGCAACTTGGAACGGCAAAATTCCAGCACTGAACAGGCCGCCTGTTGGGATATGGCATAGAAGCATTTGAATTAGTTTGAATTTTGCCGCCGCTTTCGCAGAATCAGCTTCATGGAATTTTTCTCCTGATGAATTTTCCCATTTCATTCCGGCCAAAACTGGTTGATGCGCTGAAGGATTATTCGGTTCAGAAATTTTACTCTGATTCAATGGCGGGTTTCACGGTCGGCATCATTGCGCTGCCGCTTTCGATGGCACTGGCGATTGCGTCCGGCTTGAAACCGGAAATTGGGATTTTCACGGCGATCATCGGGGGACTTCTGGTTTCGGCACTCGGCGGCTCCCGCGTGCAAATCGGCGGTCCGGCCGGGGCGTTCGTGCCGCTGCTGGCGCCAATTGTGATAAAGCACGGACCGGAAGCATTGGTTGTCTGTGCGATGATGGCAGGTGTGATCTTGATTGTGCTGGGTGCCAGCAAACTGGGCACGCTCATCAAATATATTCCGTTTCCCGTCGTGACCGGATTCACGAGCGGCATTGCCATCATCATCATGAGCACGCAAATCCGCGATTTCTTCGGCCTGCAAAACAAATTGCCACCGGACTTCATCGGCAAAGTGCGTTCACTCGTGGAAAATTTTCAACCGAATTGGCCGACGGTCGTTCTTGCAACGCTGGCAACCCTGGCGATCTGGTTTTGGCCGAAAAAAATCGGCCGCCACGTTCCCGGTTCGATTGTCATTGTCATGCTTGCGGCGACGGCATCCGTATTGTTTCATTTCAATGAAAAATTTGGGATTCAAACGCTTGGCACAGCGTTCGGCGAAATGCCAGGAAATTTGCCGATGCCGCACTGGCCGTCGCTGCCATTCGATGAATGGCGCGCGTTGCTGCCGGCAGCATTGACGATTGCAGTACTGGGTGCGATTGAATCGCTGCTCTCGGCGGTTGTTTCAGACGGCATGATTGACGACCGGCACGACTCGAATCAGGAATTGATGGGACAGGGAGTCGCCAACATCGCCGTGGGGATTTTCGGCGGGATGCCGACGACGGGGGTGATCGCACGCACGGCGGCGAACGTTCGCAGCGGGGCGCAAACGCCCGTTGCGGGCATCATGCATTCTGCCACGCTGCTGGTGATTTTGCTCGTGGCCGCACCACTGGCAAAAGACATTCCGCTGGCGGCGTTGAGCGCGGTGCTGGTGGTCGTGTCATTGCGGATGGGTGAATGGCATCAGTTCGCGCGCTTGAAACGCTGGCCGACAAGCGACGTGATGATTTTTCTTTGTGCGTTTGGTTTGACCGTCGCCATTGACCTGCCGACGGCGGTTGGCGCGTCGCTGATCCTGGCGTCGGCGCTGCTCGTGAAACGACTTTCGGAAGCGACTCAAGTCAACGATGAGGTCACGCAAGCGAGTTCTCCGGGACAAACCGTCGCCGGCAAGGAAATTCCCGAAGGCGTCATGGTGTTTCGTATTTTTGGCGCATTCTTTTTCGGCGCGGCGGATAAATTGGAAACGTCGTTGCGGCGTGCCGGACAACTGCCGGAAGTTTTGATTCTAAGGATGCGCGACGTGCTGGCTCTTGACGCAACCGGCCTCGACGCACTGGAAGATTTGATGGAAAAATTACGGATAGACAAAAAGGAACTGATTTTGTGCGCACCGCATTCACAACCTTTGTTTGCACTGACACGGGCGGGTCTCATTGACCGCCTGGGCATGGATAACATATGCGGTGACATTGACTCCTCCCTCGATCGGGCGCGGAAAATTCTGGCGAAGAAAAAGGAAAGACACACTTAAATCATTGGCTGGCTTCTTCAATGCATAAAAAGCGGCCTTTGTTTTATCAAACCAACGGGCGCGTGAAATAGAATGTCATGGACCGGCTTTGGAAATTCAAATCCATCGGCATAAACGGCGGCTATTTCCGGTGCCATGCCTTCACCGGTTATTCTTTCGGCCTGGAAGGCTCGATGAATTTTTGAATCGCTTTCGGATAAATAATATTTGTTGCTCAAACTCCGCTTGGCTTTTTTCGAGCGAATGTTCTACGATGTCAACAAGGTTAAGGCAGCAAGGTTTTGATGAAATACTTATTCGGCGCGGAACAATTCAAATTACATCCAACTGACGAAATAAACTCTGATTATGACAAAAACAAAATTACAACTCGGAATGATCGGACTTGGTCGCATGGGCGCGAACATGGTGCGCCGGCTCATCAAGGACGGCCACGATTGCGTGGTCTATGACCGTTCAATGGACGCCGTCAATCAACTGGCCAGGGAAAAAGCCGTCGGCTCTTCATCGCTCGCGGACTTCGTCAAGAAACTCGCCACCCCGCGCGCCATCTGGCTGATGGTGCCAGCCGCCGTGGTGGATCAATCCATCGCCGACCTGCTGCCGCTGCTGGCCAAGGACGACATCCTCATTGATGGCGGCAATTCTTATTACGTGGACGATATCCGCCGCGCCAAAGAACTCGCGGCCAAGGGAATTCATTACGTTGACGTTGGCACCAGCGGCGGCGTCTGGGGGTTGGAACGCGGTTACTGCATGATGATCGGCGGCGAGAATGAAATTGTGAAACATCTGGATCCGATCTTCGCCACACTCGGGCCGGGCATTGGTGACATCCCGCGCACGCCGGGACGCGAGAAACTTGGCGGCACGTCGGAACAAGGTTATTTGCATTGCGGACCAAACGGCGCGGGCCACTTCGTCAAGATGGTTCACAATGGCATTGAATACGGGATGATGGCGGCGTATGCCGAAGGCTTGGGCGTATTACGCGCCGCGAACATCGGCAAGCAATCGCATGCGAGCGACGCGGAGACAACGCCGTTGCGCAATCCGGACCATTATCAATATGACCTGAATCTTGCCGACATTTCGGAAGTCTGGCGTCGCGGCAGTGTGATTGCGTCATGGCTGCTTGACCTCACGGCTAATTCACTCATTGAAGATCCCAACCTCACCAAGTTTGCCGGCCATGTGTCCGATTCCGGTGAAGGTCGCTGGACGATCAAGGCGGCGATTGATGAGGGCGTGCCGGTGCCGGTGTTGACGGCGGCGCTCTACGAACGCTTCAGTTCGCGCGGCGAAGCGGACTACCAGGACAAGCTGCTTTCGGCGATGCGTTATCAATTCGGCGGCCATCTGGAAAAAACTTCGAAGTGAAAATTATGAGCGCTCTTCATTCTGACGCGCTGGTGTTTTTCGGGGCCACCGGCGATCTGGCTTATAAGAAAATCTTCCCGTCGCTGCAGGCGATGATCAAACGCGGTCATCTCAATGTGCCCGTGATCGGCGTGGCCAAGGCGGACTGGAATTTGAACCAGCTCAAGGCGCGGGCGAAGGACAGCCTTGAAAAACATGGCGGCTTGGATCCGGCGGCGTTTGAGAAATTAAGCGGCCTGCTGCGCTACGTGGATGGCGATTACAAGGAAGCCGCGACCTTTCAAGCCATCAAGAAAGAACTTGGCAATGCGCAACGTCCGGCGCATTACCTCGCCATTCCACCGGTGTTGTTTGGAACGGTCGTGGAACAACTCGGTAAAGCGGGTTGCGCCGAGGAAGGCGCGCGGGTGATCGTGGAAAAACCGTTCGGCACCGACCGGATTTCGGCGCAAAGACTGAATGGAATTCTGCTGAAGGAATTCGATGAAAAACGGATTTTCCGTATTGATCATTACCTCGGAAAGAAACCTGTTCACAACATGTTGTTCTTCCGTTTCGCCAATGCACTGCTGGAGCCGTTCTGGAACCGGCATAACATCGAGAGCGTGCAGATCACGATGGCGGAAAACTTCGGCGTTCAAGGCCGGGGCGGATTTTATGATCAGACCGGCACCATCCGCGACGTGATGCAAAATCATCTGTTTCAAGTCATGGCCAACATCGCAATGGAACCGCCGGTGCGCACGGACAGCGAATCGTTGCGGGACGAGAAGGTTAAGGTGCTGAAAGCCATCCCGCCGCTGGAGGCGAAGAATCTCGTGCGCGGACAATTTCGTGGGTATCACAAAGAGGCGGGCGTTGCCGCAGACTCCACGACGGAAACGTTTGCGGCGTTCAAGCTGGAGATTGATTCGTGGCGCTGGCGGGGCGTTCCCTTTTACATCCGCGCCGGAAAATGCCTGCCTGTCACCTGCACAGAAGTTGTCGTCCGGCTGCGCCAGCCGCCGACGATGTATGAAGGCTACAATCTCAAATCGAATTATTGCCGGTTGCGCATCAGTCCCGACATCGCGTTTGGGATCAGCCTGAACACGATCACTCCCGCCGACGAAACGGCCAGCATGCCAGTGGAGATTGTGGGCAGCCGTTTTCCGAATGCCGAGGAGATGGACGCCTATGAACGTGTCCTCGGTGATGCCATGGCGGGTGACGCCACTTTGTTCGCCCGAGAAGATTACGTGGAGGAGGCATGGCGGATTGTTGATCCGGTATTGAAAGCAGGTTCGCCGGTGTTTGACTACGAGCCCGGCAGCTGGGGGCCGGCGATGGTGGACCAACGCGTCACGCCCCCGGGTGGCTGGCAGGATCCGGTCGTGACACCGCCGCAAGAAAAATGAAGATACAGGTATTCGCCGACGCCGATGCGGCAGCCAGGGCTGCGGCAAGTATTATCGCCGCTGACGCGCGGGCGGCGGTGGCGACGCGCGGAAAATTCATCATGGCCGTGAGTGGCGGAAAAACCCCGTGGCAGATGCTGAACGATCTGGCCGGTGAAGAAGTTCCATGGGCGGACGTCCATGTGTTTCAAGTGGACGAACGCATCGCACCGGCGGGCGACCCGGATCGCAATCTCACGCACTTGCGCGAAAGCCTGCTGTCACATGTACCGCTGCGGCCCGAACAAATCTACGCCATGCCGGTCGAGGAAAAAGATCTGGAAGCCGCCGCCAAAAGTTATGCCGTCACGCTGGAAGAAATCGCCGGTGCGCCGCCCGTGCTGGATCTGGCTCATCTTGGTCTCGGACCTGATGGCCATACGGCTTCGCTGATTCCCGGAGATAAAGTTCTCGATGTCATCGATGCCGACGTGGCGTTGACCGGCGTTTATCAAAAGCGGAGGCGCATGACCATGACATATCCGCTGCTCAGCCGTTCGCGCCGCGTATTGTGGGTGGCCACCGGCGGCGAAAAAACTGAAATGCTTTCGCGTCTGCGTGAGGGCGATCTTACCATACCCGCCGGAAGAATCCGCCGTGAGAATGCTTTGGTGGTGGCTGACCGGGCGGCGGCAGGGAAATTTCAATGAGTTCATCAGACTAAAATGCGCAGTCTATTTTAGTGCCGTGGAATGATCCTGCAGCCAGTAAACGTCTTGGTTACCACTAGTGATGCCTACTTCCGGCGACAATTCACCGTTTGACGCCATTGGCGGTGTCGTGCGATCATCAACCCACCTTTTAATTTCAGTATGCCCATCAGCAAATGACACAGTGGCACCTCGATTATGATACATCCCAGGCATGTCCCCCAACCGCCATTGCGTGGGAATGGACGGACTATAACCAGCCATGTCTTGCATAAAATTGCTCCAGTTGATTGAATCAGGGCGCATATCAATAAAAATAAATGTCTTGGCCGGCCCGGGTTTAACAAAATCAGTTGTTTTTGAGAAAACGGGGTATAGTTGAGCAAAAGCCCAGCCCCCGGAACTACCGGGGCCACCGCCAGAATCAGGAGCAAAACCGCCAACATATAAATTCATGGCCATGGACAAAATGCGTGGAACGATTTGCCCTGACAAGTTCGTTACTGCAGAAAGGTCAGAAGGACATTTGTAGATGCCTGTTGAGCGGTTATAAGCCCATAATTGCCTTTTTTGAATGTCATAACGCGGATCATAATTGGCCAGATTGCCGGCACTAAAATCCATATGAGCTCCCGACCATGCAAAATCACTTGACCTATTTCCGCTTACTGACACAGGGACACTGTTACCACTTCGGGCACCCGTCCCAAGACTCGTGCTGGCGTAGAGCAAAACGTCATTGTTATCATCAGCATACATGCGCCAGGCATTGCACAACTGGCAGTGGTTGTTAAGACATTGAATGGTTTTCGAGTTGGTACCGGGCCTGGCCAGCGCGGGCAGTAAGATTAAAAATAAAACACCCAACACCGCGATGACCGCCATCAAGTCCAGCCGCGTGAAGGCGCGATAGCCAGCGGAAGCAATTTCTTCAAATCCATTCTGTTTGGCCGACTGAACTTGATCCCGATTTTGCATTTTCATAATCCATTCCACTGCACACTCATTTTAGCGCAGTCGAGTGGTCTTGCAGCCAGTAGACATCCTGATTGTTCTTTCCAGTAGCAGCGTAACTAAAACCTTGTTGATCCAAAGTGGTGCCAGCTGGGGCGAGTGGCGGAGTCGTGCGTGCATCAAGCCACCGTTTCATTTCCGTATGGCCATCGGCAAAGGATAAACTTGCGGCTTTATCATGATACATGCCGGGTATATCGCTAAAACTCCACGAAGTTGGAGCCACAGGATTATAACCACTCATGTCCTGCATAAAGTTGCCCCAATTAACTGAATCTTGACGCATATCAATAAAAACAAACGCTTTCGCCGGGCCAGGCTTGGTCAGTCCGGTGGATTTGGAAAAAATGCGATATGGTGCAGCAAACGCCCAACCACCATCAGTGCCGATGAGAGTGCCACTGTTGGCGGCTGGGGCAAAACCGCCAACATATAAATTCATGGCCATGGACAAAATGCGTGGAACGGTTGTCCCGGATAAATTCATTATAGCCGACAGATCAGAAGGGCATTTGTAAATTCCTATGGATTTGTTGTAAGTCCATAATGGTCTTCTTTGCATGTCATAGGCAGGATCGTAGTTGGCCAGATTGGCACTATTATAATCCATATGAACTCCCGACCATGCGAAATTATTGGGGTAAGTCTCGCTGCCGCCGCTATTTCCACCGCTAGTGCTGGCATAGAGCAAAACGTCGTTGTTATCATCGGCATACATGCGCCAGGCATTGCATAACTGACGGTGGTTATTGAGACATTGCATTACCTTCGAGTTGACGCCGGGCTTGGCCAGCGCCGGCAGCAAGATCAAAAATAAAACACCCAGCACCGCGATGACCGCCACCAAGTCCAGCCGTGTGAAACCGCTCAGGTTGGTAGAAATCCGGTCAACCAGTGCGCTTGGATTTGCGGATTGAATTTGTTTTTCGTTTTGTATCTTCACAATAACTCCTTTGTTTAGAACGCCACCACCCGGTAAAATCTTTGGCCGGTCGAAGGCACCAGATTCTGGACGCTCGCCCGATTGCCGATGACGGTCACACTGCCACCGACATCCTGCCAGGCAGGATCACTCAAGCTGTCCTTGAACTGAACCTGATACGTCTCGCCCGGACGGTTCGGCCAGGTCAGCATCGGGCCGGCCCCGGATCCATTGTCAGGAACGATGGAGACATACAAAAACATCAGCGCCAGAACATCGCCATTGTGATTGAAATCCAATGGCACGAGATCCGAAGCCGAACTTTGGAAAAAAAGCGTCCGGCCATCCGGGCTGAACACCGGTGTCCGGGAACGATTATCCGTCGGACCACCATTGAGACGATCTGCCGTAAGCAGTGACGAAGTGCCGCTAAAGCTATCGTAAAGAAAAAGATCCGGCACATTGTTGCTGGTGCCGCCGGTGATCAGGTTGGTGGCGAAACTACGGTAGGCGACATAACGGCCATCGGCGCTGATATCCGGCGAATCAGAAATGCCATTGGCGGCAAGAATCGAATTTGCCGCCGTACTCACCAGCGCTTGTTTGCGAGTTTGAAAATCATAAAGATAAACCTGATTGCTGCTAAAGGCCGACACTCCGGCGGCATAGGTCAAAAATCTTCCATCAAAACTAAACCGGACGCCGGCTCGCGAACCCAGTCGGTAGCGCGAGGCGATTGAGCCGTTGGTGCCCGCAATCCGATCCGACAAAGCCAGGAATGAAGTGACAAAACCCGCCAGCTTACTCCCATCAGGACTGATTGAAATGTTGGTCGCTCCTGACAAAAAAGCGTTTGTCTGGATCAATCTGGCTGCCTGTGAATCCCATACATACGCCGGACCCGTTGTGCCGGTAAATGCGACCAGCCGGCCGTCGGGCGTCATGGATGCAGAATTCAACCCGGTGGTCGTCAGGGCGTAGGTTGTCCTCGTCTGCATGTCGCGAAGGAATAGATTTTCCGTTCCGCTGAAACTACCGGCGGCGAGATTGCTGGCCTGGCTGCGGAACAGAACGTATCTGCCATCGCCGCTGATTGAGGCTGAGCCGGACAATTTATTCCCCTGGCCGGGGCCGCTGGCATTGGTGCTGACCAGTACAGTTGGCCCGGCTGGCAGGATGCGCACGAAGACATCCTGCACCTTGTTCGTGTCGCCCTTCACAAGATTATCCGCAGAGCTGCTGAAAACCACAAAGCCACCACTGGTGCTGATGGCGGGTTCGCTCGAAATGCCATCGGCAGACACACCATTGGTACCCACACTCACGAGCAGGTTGGTTCCAAATTGAAAATCGCGGACAAAGATGTCGCGGAAGCCATTCGTGTCGTTGAACACAAGATTGTCGGCCTCGCTCGCGAAAGTCAGCCAACGGCCATCAGTGCTTGAGGAGAGCGCAGCAATGCCGGTGTTACCGTTAGGGCTGGCCGAAGGAAAATTGGAGTCGTGAGCAGAGATCAGTTCATTGGTAGCCGCAACGGAGTCGCGCACAAAGATGTCAATATCATGGTTGCGGTCGTTTGATACCAAACTGGAATTAGATGCTTCAAACGCCACCAGTGTTCCATCCGCGCTCAATTGCGGAACCGTCGCCACGCCAACACCAACCCCTACTCCGTTTGTATCGGCATCCACCAATCTCGTCATGCCCGCCTGCAGGTCAGCCAGGTACAAATGATAATCGCTCGTGACCGAATTGGTGACGAGGCCGCTCGCACTGCTCAAGAAGGTCACAAAACGCCCGCTGGTATCCACAGCCGGCCAGTCGCAAATTGAGTTCAATGAAACCCCGCCATTAAGGTTACGGCTTACAAGAGTGTTAATTCCAGATTGAGCATCCCATAGATAAATACTGGTGGCAGTGATCGAATTAGAGTTGGCGACGAAGGCAATGAAGCGTCCATCCGGTGTCATATTGAGATCGTGAAAATCCTCGAAACTGGCGGTGGGAGTGTAGGCGTTGGTGTAAATCAAATCCGTCAGCCCTGAGGTCCGGTTGAAACGGAACACGGCACCGACGTAACCACTTCCGGAGTTGGTGCATGCCTCGTAGGCAACGAAATTTCCGTCAGCACTCAACGTAAGATTGAAAGAAACGGCCTTGCTGCCGAGACGTGTATGCGCTCCTGCACTCGCCCAAGTGGTGGTTGAAGCGACCAGGTCGCGGATAAAAATCTCGCCGCTGTTCGTCACGCCCGGCACCAGATTGGTCGCGACCGTGTAGAAGGCAACGTAACGGCCGTCGGCGCTGATCTCCGGTGATTCCGAGCCAAGCACGGAATAAGAACTGGCTGCCTTGGCATTGACACTTGCCAGACGTGTCACGCCAGTCTGTAAATCCCGCACAAAGACATCCGCTATGCCGTTCGTGTCATTCGCGACCAGATTGGTGGCAGCGCTGGTGAAGGCGACGTAGCGACCGTCTGGCGTCAAAGTTGAACCGCGCGAAACGCCATTGCCGGAAAAGCCATTGGTGGTGACGCTGACCAAGACCGTCGTGTTACTCCAGACATCACGGAGGAATACATCGGTCAAACCGTTCGTATCGTTTGAAACCAAGTTGGTCGCATCACTCTCGAACAAGGCATAGCGTCCATCATCAGAAGTTGCCGTCGGAATCGAATCACCGCTGCCGCCTCCGGATGCCGCCAAGTTGACACTGACTAGCAAGGTGGTGCCGCTCATCCGGTCACGTTGGAAGACGTTGAATTTTTGAGCGCCGACTACCGGCAGGGAATTGCTGCCGTTGATGGCAACGAGGTTGTTGGCCGTGCTGGTGAAAAGAACATAACGACCGTCCGGTGTGAGAATCGGTGCCCGCGAATCACCATTGCCGCCCGCAGGCGGCACCTGAAAATCATCATGGACTGATACCAGCGATAATGGCAGGGCCGAGGCCGAGGCGGTCAGAAAGACAGTGAAGATTGTGAAAAAAGTTCTCCTCAAATTTTTCATAAGACGTTTCTCTGTTAAACCGGCATGGCCATGATTGAAATATCCTCTTATTTATTGCCATGATTACATCCATCTCCCTTAGCTCGTCGGCGCATCGACGATTCTTTCAAAAATCTTCACGCTCTTCACCCCGCACGAGGCGGTTCACACAACGATTCCGAATTATAGACCAAGCTATTTCTGCGGCGTAAATTTTTTGTCCGCCCCGGCGCGAATGGCGGCGGCGATGTCGCTGCTCACTTTTGCGAGTGCGCGGCTGTGGGCGGCGGCAATGGCGTCAAAATCGTTGCCCGTCACCGGCTCATGCACCACCGTGCGTCCCGGTTGCACGACAGCACTTGCTGGCGGGCGGATGACCCACATGGCGTCCACCAGCACAGACTTGCCCGGAACCGATTCAAAGCGTTGAACGCTGATGGACACACGATAAGCGGATTCAAAATTTGCATGGGCGCCACCGCAACCTGCGGCCGTTCCCAATAGCGCGACCAGATCACCGGCAACAGCGCGGGCGATGTTATCGGTCAATGGCGCGGCCCAGCGGTTTGATCGTACACCACAGCGACCTGGTTGGGCGCGACCTGGACTGTGAACTGCGGCCGGTTCACTTCCGCCGGTAATGGAAACCGGCCCGATGATCACGGCATAATTGCTGTTCGTTGAGCCATCGCCAACGGCCGGTGAATTGAGCGTGTAAAAATGTGAAGGGGCCGAGGCGCAACCGGCGGCGATCAACGCGACGAATGCAATGACAATGAAAGGTTGAAGATTTTTCATGGTTTGGCTTCTCCAATTTGCCGCGAATGAGCGCTTCGGGATGACGTTCAAGATAAATCGGCCAGCACGCGCAGCGACTGGGCCGCGCCGCCGCCCTGCTGCAGGAGGTTGATCAGTTCGGCATTGAAGATGGAGTCCGGCGCCACGAGGCTGCCGGCGTTGTTTATCAGCACGTCGGCGTTGGTAAGCGTGCCGCGTGTGGTGGCGAGGGTCTCTGTCCAGATTCTGGAGCAACAGGTCGGCGTTGGTAAGCGTTCCACGCGTGGAGCTGACGGTCTTGTCGAGATTTTTAAGCAAGGCGGCGACGCTGTCTTCAATCGCTTCGAGTTTCCCGGAGTGGGTCGGCAATTGCACCGGCTTCTGCGACCAGTCCAAGGTCACCTTGGGTTCGTCAGGAAAGAAATTGATCGCCACGAACAACGATCCGCTGATCAGATTTCCGGTTTTCAATTCGGTGCGCAACCCGCGTGAAACCAAGGTATCCATCACCCGTTGATGGCCGGCCGCCCCCTCTTCGTTTTTGGGAAATTTAGAAATTTTACCCCATATCTGACGGGATCCACGGAGATGGTGACCGGCACGGAAAACTCAAATTCATTCGCGTCAAACTGCGCTTGAATGCCCGTGACTTCCCCAATTTTCACCCCGCCCATTTGCCACCGGAGCACCGATGGACAATCCGCGCACCGACTGTTTGAAGATCAAGAGATAGGTGTAGGGCTCGTGAGACGGCGGCTGGAACGCATGATTGCGGTCATCAAACAAAGTAAATCCGGCGCCCGCCCCGGCCAATGACGGCGGTGTATCGGCGTCGGGATTTTCAAAGGCGATGCCGCCGGCCAAAATGGACATGACCGATTCCGTCTGCACGTGCAATCCGGCCGCCGTGAGCGAGACATCAATGCCGCTCGCTTGCCAGAATCGCGTGTTGGTAGTGACAAATTGATCATAGGGCGACTGCACGAATATGTCCACGTTCAGGAACTGGCCGGACTTGTCCAGTTCGTAGGAAACCACCTGCCCGGCCTGGATCTGCCGGAAATAAATCGGCGTGCCGACACCGAGCGATCCCAGTTCCGGAGTGTGCAGCGTGAAAAGACGTCCGGGAACATTTCCGGTCAACGGCGGCGACTCCAAGGCGGCGTAATCGCGTTCGCTTTCCTTGGACTGGCCGAGCTGCACCCCGATGTAGTAACCCGAAATGAGCGTGCCCAGCCCGGTGTGTTCAAGCCGGAGATGCGCGGCTTCACGACCCAAAACTGCGTGTCTTTCACAAGGAAATTCCTTTGCCTTGGGACTCATCTGCGCCGTGGCGATGACGTGCTTATGATCGTCCGCGAGCCGGATGCCGGTAAGCATGCCGACCTGCAAGCCGTTGTAAGTGATCTTGGTCTTGTTGGCTTCCAAGCCGTCGCCGGAGGAAAACACAATGGTGATCTCCGGGCCTTTTTCCAAAATTTTTGTCACGCTATCCAGGCGCCGGCGACCGCCGCGATGATCGGAATGACCCAGACCAGCGAGATGCGCGTGCGCTTTTTGGGAACGGCCTTCGCGTCGGGAACTGGCGGAAATTTTTCGTTGTCAGGCATGTTGCACCTCTCGTTGAACTTCTTTCGCGCTGGTGGAATCCAAATGAGACGTGGATCAAATGACTCGACCGCCATCATAGTGAGCACCACGACCGCTGCAAAGAATAATAATCCCGGCCCGGGTTCCACGGACATGAGCGGTTGCAACTGGATCAGCGAAACCGTAAACGTGTCCACGAACACATCCACCATGGACCAGCGGCCGATGATCTCGACATCCGGTAAAGCCGCACGCGTTGGGCGTTGTTCTGGATTGAGCCGCGCTTCACCGTGATGAGCAGATAGCCCAATGCCAAAATCTTCGCGCTCGGGAATCATGATGCTTGCGAAGAGCACGATCAATGACAGCGGCCAGCCGGTCGGCGACCACAGCAGTACCACCCCCTGCATGATGGTGTCCGATTCGCTGCCGCCCGCCGTGATGGTGGTGAGCACCCGGCAGCAGGTTGGCCGGAATGTAACACGCCGCCGCCGCGATCAGAAAAGCCAGCGTGCGCTGCACACTGTGCGGCTTGCGAAAAACCAGATCCTCGTCACAACGCGGGCAGCGGCCTTCGTGCGCGCCCGGCTGCGGACGTGAAAGCAGTCCGCAGCCATGACAGCTTTGCAGCCCCTGCTCCATCGCCGTTGGATTGGATGCGCTCACGACTTTGCCTCGGACGTTTCCCCGGCCGTCATGGAAGGTTGCGCCTCCGGTTCCGCCCATTGAATGCGCTGCCATACTTCGCGCGGATCAAAAACAGGATTGGATTGCGGCAAGCAAAATCACCAGTCCGAACAGGGCAAACAATGCCGTTCCCAAAATCACCGTGGCGTAATCCGCTATCTTGGTTAATGCCACGAGCACGCCCAGCAGCATCACCTCGATCATGCTCCAGGTGCGCGTGAAATGCAGATGACGCAAAAAAAATCCCGACCCAGGCAGGCGGCCGCTTATACTGGCAGCCGAGCACGATTAACAGCAGGAACGCAATCTGAAGCGCCGGCGAAATCACGGCGGCGAACAACACCAGCACCGAGACGATCTCCTGGCCGTCCAGCCAGAGTTGATGCGCGCCGCCAACGACGGTGTGGTGACGCCTGGCGTCCCGCCGCGTGAAGCCCAAGCATGGGAACGGTGTTCGCGATCAGGTAAAGCACCAGCGCCGCCAGTGTCAGCGCGAATGTGCGGTTCAGTGAATCCGTCTTGTGCCGCCACAATTCCTTGTTACAACGCACGCAACGAACTGACGCCCCAGCCGGAACTTCGAGGATGCGTTGCAACAAATCACAATCCAGACACGCGACCATTGAGGCGTCGGCCATCGGCTGGTTGCAATCGGGATGATGATTTTGCATGTCAGAAAATTATCCTCGCCTGCATCTCGGCCGCAATGGCCTGCCGCGATCAGACCCAATTTATTCTTTGAAAGCAAAGATTTGCTTCCAGTCATTCTTCATGCTGATGACCGTCCATCCGTCTTTCTGCGCCTCATCATAAAGTTTCTGAGTGAACGTGCCAACCTTTGAATCGGGCAATCCCGTCGCCGGGCCGTAGGCATATTCGCGCGTGGCGTCATCGTGCAATACCAGCATGGACAAACGCGCGCCGTCGCCGGCCTTGGTGTATTCGAGCATTTGCTGGTCGCCGGTGGAATTGCCGAACGCCGCATGCGGACGGCGGCCGATCATCAGGTGGATGCCTTGGGGCTTGCCGGCGTCGTTGTCGTTGAGAATCAGCTTGGGCTCCTTGGTGAGAATTGGTTTACCATCCTTGGCATAGCCATATTTCGTCTCGCCCGCGCTGCCGACGACCTGTTCGGCGGGATGCCATAAACTCCCTCGGCATAGACGCGCACAAAATCCTGACCGCCGCCGGTGACGATGTAGGTTTTGTAACCGTTGGCGCGAAGATATTTCAACACCTCCTGCATCGGTTGGTAGGTCAGTTCGGTGTAAGGCTTCTTCCAGCGCGGTATCCTTTGCCCCGGCAATCCATTGCTTCGCCTCGGCTTGGAACTGTTCGATTGTCATCCCACTAAGTGTTGCCATCGCAATTTTTCCAGGTCACGCATCGAGAGTTTCGCGATGGCCTCGTGGTCGCCGGAGATGACCGTCTTGAACGGCTCGACATTTTTCAACTCCGGTTTTTTCCTTCACGAGCGCGCCGACCCGGTAAAAGCAAAACATCAACTGGCTGTAAACCGGATGCTCTACCCAGAGCGTGCCGTCCTGGTCAAAGGTGGCGATGCGTTCCTCCGGCGGGACAAAATTCGCGCCGCCGGTTTGCGTGGTCTCCTTCACAAAATTCACGATGGCCTGTTTGGCCGCGCCGTCGTTCCACGAGGGCAACGGATCCCTGGCGTTGGGCGATGGTGGTGTGGCCGGCGATGGATAATCGCCAGCAGGCTTAATGTGCTGCGAATGGATTTCTATAGGATGGTGGGTTTGTTGTTTGTCCCTTATTGCGGAGAAAATTTCATTCGCTGGTGGAAGTCGCGGGCAGTTGAGGGAAAAGCTGAAAATTTGAAAGCTGAATACTGAAATCAGAACCGCCAGTTCGCTGGCAATGCAAACTTTCAGAGTTTCAGTTTTTTTTTGCATTTCAGTTTTGTTCACCGCCCGCGTGTTTTCACAATCGAACCGAGGGTCTATTCCTTGGATGCTTTGAACCCATCTCCCGCACCTGTTGGAGGACCTGTTCGAGGTTGTAGCTCGCCGCCAACTGGAGCGGCGGGTAGTCAACGTAGGACATGAGTTCCTTCTCCCACAGAAGCTGGCCGATGGGCAGCAGGTTCCAGTCATAGATATACGCGGTGCTCGGCGAAGCGAGCGCACCCGCTTGCGAGAATACGCCCTTCTGCTCGGCCCCGACGTTATTCTCAAACGGATCGCGCATGATATTCTGGAGCTGAGTCCAGTGGAACGTCGTGGCTGCATTGAGAGCATCGATGCCCCTCGGAACCCATCATGGTGTAATAGAACTTCCAGTTCTTGTAGCGCACGGCCGACGGGAGACGGCCCTGGTAGTAGAAGAACGTGTCGCGATTTGAGTGTTCCGCTTTTCCAGTAAGGTAGTCGATCTGGTTGAAGCCATCGAGTTTGGTCTTGACGATGCCCGGGTATTTGCCCGCCATGATCTCCTTGTTCAGTTCCTCTCCCTTGGGGCCACCGGCGATTTCCACGAACGTCGGCACCCAGTCCAGCGAGGAGAACATTTCCTTGAAGATGGTGCCCGGCTTGATGTGGCCCGGCCAGCGGACGACGCACGGGGCCCCTCATGCCGCCTTCCCAGGTGCTCAGCTTCCCGGCTTTGAACGGAGTGACGCCGCCGTCCGGGAAAGTCTGCACCTCGGCACCGTTGTCGGTGGTGAAAACGACGATAGTGTTATCGAGTTCGCCCCAGGTCTTCAAGCTTCTTGAGGACGTATCCGATGTTGTCGTCCATCTGCTTCATGCCGGCTTCGTTGGCACCCCAGTCTTTGCCTCCCTTGGTGCCGATCATGTCTTCATACTTCGGCGACAGCACAGTGGTGACGTGCATGCGGGCCGGGTTATACCAGCAGAAGAAGGGCTTGCCCGTCTTACTGGAGGCGTTGCGATCCAGCCAATCAATGACGTGGGAGGAGATTTCCTCGTCCACCGTCTTCGAGCGTTCGAGGGTCAGCGGACCTTCGTCGTGGCCCATCTGGCTTTTGGCAGTGCCGTCGGATGACTTCATCCACAGGATCGGCCGGGGAGCCGCCATGCAAACACCATCTTTGGGGTCAATCTCACCGGGAGGTTCCGGGATGCCGGGAATCGGGACCATCTTCATCGGCGGCACCACGGCCTGATGAGTCGGGCTGCTGTTGATGTCCGGGAAACTCACCTGCTGCATCGCGTCCAAGTGGTAAAGATAGCCCCAAAACTCTTGAAACCCGTGCGCCGTCGGCAGCGAATCCGGATGATCACCGAGGTGATTTTTGCCGAACTCGCCCGTGCTATAACCGAGGTCGTAGAGAAACTGGGCAAGACACGGCGTGCCGGGACGCAGATACGAAATCGCGCCCGGCAACTGCGGCAGAACCATGCCCGCGCGGTAGGGATGCATGCCGGTGATGAACGCGGTGCGTCCGGCCGTGCAACTCGACTCGGCGTAGTAGTGCATGAAGAGGCCGCCTTCATTCCCGATGCGGTCAATGTTCGGTGTTTCCCCGACCATCAGGCCGCGATGGTAAATGCTCGGTTGCATCCAGCCGATGTCATCGCCCATGATGAAGAGGATGTTGGGTTTCTTGTCCGCCGCCTGCACCGGGGCGACGGCGCACATCAGCGCCGCCGTAGCTGTCAATGCGGTCACGCCGTGTTTGATTAGTTGAGTTTTCATATCTGGGTTTGCTTGCGTGTTGGTTTATTTTATCTCGAACGAGAAAAGGCAGGAATTCAGAAGCTCGAATAGACGCCAACGTTTTCGACTCTCGGTGAAAACAATTAAGACAATGGGTGGATGGTTGTAAAGTTCATTTCTGTGACGAACAATTGGCAGATTTTGGCGACTTCCATATCATCCAATCAGACCAATGGCAGTTCAACATGATCGACAAGTCATTTGTCCTTCACGCACCGGAAGCCGACATGATTGCTGCCGGTATCAATGTCGCCCTTGCCGCGTGTTCCCATCAGGTAACGGGTGCAATACTCATCCGTACAAAGAAATAAACCGCTGCCGCGCATGGCAAAAAACCGGCGGGCAATCCGTGGAGCGCAGCATTCATGCCGCTTTACCATGTGGATCGGATGGCCGGCTCGTCACGCCGAAACCTGTTGCAGGCGGTAGCCGGATGAGGTGAGCCGCGAACCACGCCGAACATGCGAACCGGTTCCATCGTTCCCCGGACAAAAAAATCCGGGCCAATCGCCCGGCCCGGATTTCTTTTTGGATGAACGGTGATTTCAAGGTTACTTGTCAGCGGTTTTCACGACGTCTTCTGCATCATAATCCCAGCCGCGACGGATGACGGCGCGGTCTTGCATCCAAGTTTGCCTTCTGGCCGGGGCGATCTCTTCCCATTCACCTTTAAGTTGTGTTTCCAATTCATCATCCCATTCAGGATATTCGGCACCATATTTTGAACGCGCGCCGAAACCGTAGCGATAGGCCGGCTCCACCTCTTCATAGGTCGGCACGCCGCGCGGCGGGATGACTTCCTTACCGGAAGCCTGCCGGGTGGTATTGCCGATTTTTTGATCCGTGTCCGGCTCGTGGCCGCCCAGGTCGTGTTTGGGTCTGATCCCAGTCCCGCTTAAACGCGCCTTGGTGCGTTCCCATGCGGAGTCGTTTTCTTGGTTCCACCAGTTTGGATTTTTGTATTGGTTCATGTGGTTGCTTTGTTTGTGGTTGACGGGTCGCTTTCAGCTTTTCAATGCCATGACAATTTTCTGGAAACATTCCGGTAAATCTCATCGCACCTTGCAATGAACCGTCTTGCTTCGTGCAAGGGTTCATCGTCCAGCTTAATTTCGTTCGCCGGTCTCGCAAGTGGGGTGAACACCCTATGGCGCGACTTCAGCCAGCCGGGTAATTTTTTTAGTCATGACTAAAACATTCAAGGGTAATGCGGCCAAGGCGAAGCAATTCTTCGCGGACAAAATGGCTTTCACGAACGGCCCCGTCGAAATCAGCCATCAGATTCAGAAAAAAAGAGGATGTCGTCATCATAGATGTGCGCGAGTCCAAAGATTTCAAGAAAGGCCACGTCCCTGGCGCGCTCAATCTTCCGCAGGAAAAATGGAGCACCCCCACCGGTCTGCGCCGGGACACGATGAACATCGTTTACTGCTATGCCCAAAACTGTCACATGGCCGCCCACGCCGCGATGCAGTTCGCCGCGAAGGGTTATTCCGTCATGGAAATGGACGGCGGCTTCGAATCCTGGAAAGAGAACGGCTTGAAAATTGCGAAATAGCAGCGCGTGTCAATGCTTTCGGTAGAACATCTTGCCGTCATGAAAACTTTGTTCCTCGTAGTTTCGCTCCTGTTTTTGTTTGCAGGCGGCGGATTTTGCCTGGGAGGTCCAGGCGGCGGACTGACTGGCCTGATTCTGTTGGATTGCATTGGCCTCCATCTCACGGGCGGATTCCGCATACAAAGCAAGCCATCTATCATGAAGAGATGTGCTACTAACGAACAAAGCGCGGCATAATCTGGAAGAGCAGATTGCGAAGAAGAGGTTTGAAGTTTGACTGCCCTCACCCAAATCCTCTCCCCAAGAGAGGGCTTCCACCTTCCCCGCGTCTTGGAAAATTCCACGGCTGGATTTGCCGGACGATCAACCAATGAACCGAAAACGTGCGCTGGCTCTTCTCTTTCCCCGGAGAAGAGGGTCAGGGTGAGGGCGCCCATAAAACACAAATCATTCCGGCTTCACGCACCGGAAACCAACATGGTTGCTGCCGGTGTCAATGTCGCCCTTGCCGCGCGTTCCCATCATGTAACGGGTGCAATATTCATCCGTGCAAAGGAACGACCCGCCGCGATGCACGCGTTGCGGTTGGTCATTGCCAGGATTGTAGCTTGAGGGCGGGCCTTGCGGATTGCGTATCACCTTGACACCGGTCAATTTGAGCCGCGCATAATAATCGGGCCGATACCAGTCGCTGCACCATTGCCAGACATTCCCGGCCATGTCGTAAAGCCCGTAGCCATTGGGCGGATATTGTGCGACCGGCGCAATGCCAGCGAAACCGTCATCGCCAGTGTCGTTCACCGGGAACTTGCCCGTGTAAATGTTCGCCATCCATTTGCCATTGGGTTTCAATTCATCGCCCCACGCATAGGTCTTGCCGGCCAATCCGCCGCGCGCCGCAAATTCCCATTCCGCCTCCGTGGGCAGCCGTTTGCCCGCCCATTTCGCATATGCCATGGCATCGGCATAGGCGATTTGCACCACGGGGTAGTTGCCCCTGCCCTTGATGTCGCTGTCCGGCCCGGTGGGGTGGCGCCAGTTCGCGCCATGCACATAGCTCCACCATTGAAAATAATCATTTAGCGGCACCGCATTCGTGGTTGGCGTAAAGACGGTGGAACCGGCCACGAGATTTTCCGGGGGCGCGGTGGGAAACTGCTCCTGCGTTGGCGCGATTTCGGCAACGGTCTTGTAACCGGTGGCCTTGACGAATTTCTCAAACTCATCGTTGGTCACATCCGTCTTGTCCATCCAGAACCCATCCACATAGACCCGGTGAATGGGTTGCGAATCGGTGACGGATTGCATCGTGGCGACGGTGCAAATGCCATCGTTCGGCGTCATACAGCCCATGGAGAATTCACCGCCGGGAATCCAGACCATGCCCGCCGGTGTGTTCGTTGGCGCGGGGTCGGTATTGGAAATCGTTGGCGCGAACGGCGATGAAACCAGGTTGGTCGGATCACCCGCCGTGCTGATGGCCGCGATTGCCGATGCGTTCACAAAAGCAATCATCGCGCAGCCGGCCGCTAAAAAAAGTGCAGAGCGCATCAGGCATTGGAACCGAGATATTTTTTTCATGAAAGATTGCAGGCTGTCCGCGCTCCATTGTTGTCCTTGCGCCGGCATTTTTACAATCTGATTCTGGCCTGCCTTCCCATTCCGCCCTCGGCAGTGTTGCAATTCGTCATGTTCTTCCTGCAATTAATCATGACCCGCCGCTTTTTTGCACAACCCCAATATTAAAATTTACGTTCTGTTCTGTTGCGCGGCATGATTCAAATTGGCACTGCATTTGCGATGCATTTTTGCATGGATAAAAACCGCAGCCATTTCCCGTTGATTCAACATCTTTGGGACACTTGTGTCCAAAATTCTCACCCGGCACCCGACCGGAAGAAAATCTCAACCACCACCATTCTTTCGCGTCAGCCGATTCTGCGGATACACGCGTTGAAGATCGCAACCTGCTTTTATGGATTGCCCGGCCTGAAGTTGACGCCGCGCAAGTCCGTCAATGATTAAAGGGTAAATCACCATTGTCAGGCCAAAACGCTGACTGCGGCGCAGGCGGTTTTCTTTTCCGGCGCAACGATCCTGAATTGCCAGACCGCCGGGAAATTTTCGAGAGTCACCAAGCCCATTGCTTCGGCCAAAATGGCCGCATTTCGTATTTTCAACTCTAGAAGGGATCTCTGCCAAATTCGTGGCGGCAACGCCCTCGTCGCCGAGAACAGTGGGAATTGGCAGTGATGCTGGCACTTCGCGGAGGCAACGAGACGTCGCTTCCACCCTTTTGCAGAGGTCCCTAGAAGCGGAACGCGACGTCGGCACCGAACGACCATCCGGTGAAATTGTCCCCGCCCCAAATATGCGACACGCCCAGACCGATCCACTGCACCTTCCACAGTTCGCCGAGAAAGTCCAAGACGATGCGTCCATGTGCCTCATAGATGGCGTCGGTCTTGAAGCCTTCCTCCAGCCCGTCATAAAGTTCGGTGCGGCTGAAGAATCCGCCGGTGCGCAGTTCGTGACCGAAGAGTTCCACGCCCAGCGGGACATCAATATCAATTTTGTTTTCCCACGCCCAGGAACTGCCGCTGATGTCCACGTAGGATGAAGAGCTGTTAAAGCTTTCGGTGTAATAATAGGTGGGTTCGGTGGACAGGGTGAAGATGGTGCGCTTCCAGACGTATTGATACTGGAGGTTCAAGGAAGGCCGGATGGTCCAGGTGTCCGCATTCCAGTTGATCAATCCCTCCCGGGTGGCCTGGGCTTCGTTGGCCCGCCCAAAAACGCTCAATCCTTTGTAATGATTTTCCGTATGGCCATACATGCCCATGACCGTGGGGGCGATGCTGAAGTTGTCGTTGAACCAGAACCGGGCGCCGCCGCCAAATTGGATGGCAAACGTGTTGTAGTCGCTGCTGTCGCCACCATTGACGAAATTGTGAAAATTATTATTGGCCGAGAGATAACCCATGCTTCCCTGCAACTGCGGCTGCCAGCCGATGTCCAGGGTGCCGAGCTGTCGCGGAGCGCCGATGTCACCTTCACCGCCGAATTTGCTGACACTGATGTCGGCATTGTTGTCCCTGCTGGACTTGCTAAAAGTGCCCCCACCGACTCCATAGTCACCACCGAGAATGGTCATGGCCTCAACGCGTGAGGAAATCGTGCCGGTGTAAAGACTTCTCGCAGAGGGAGGCAATTGCGCGTACGCCGACAAACACAGCAGCAACCCCATGGAAAACCCTGACAGGACTCCAGCGGATGGTAAACTCCCGATCGGACGACGGTGATTTTGCATAAATATAAATTAGAATTTTTGAGCCTGGCCCGATGATTTTTGATCGGTTCGCAATGGATCGTCGCCGCTACCCTGACGATTTAATCATTTTTCTTGTGAAACTCAACGCTTTTCAAAATTCATTTCCACGAAACCGCAACCAGAGGTTTTCTTGCAGATCGTTTAAGTTCGACAAAACGAAGGGCGTCGGCTTTGTTGTTCCAAGAGATGAAGCCCGCCAAGAAGTTTGCCATTGTCCTGGTCACCGCGCCGGATTTGAAAACGGCCCGCGCGCTCGCCAAGAACGTCTTGTCGGCCAGGCTCATCGCCTGTGCGAACATCATTCCCAAAATCGAATCGCATTATTGGTGGCGGGGAAAGATTGAAACGGGTGCGGAAGTGTTGCTGGTGCTGAAGACAGTGGAGCCCAGACTGGGCGCGCTGGAGAAATTGATTCTTGCCCGTCATCCTTATGAAACTCCGGAGTTCCTGGTTCTGCCAATCACCGCCGGGAGTGAAAAATATCTGGCGTGGCTGGCGGCGGGTGATGATTGATTTTGGTTGAACCTTAACGACACAGGCGTAAATTCAAAACGTGAGTCAGTCGGATACAATGACGTTGACGTTGCTGGTGACGCACTTCATGGCCCTGGGAGTGGCCTTGATGGTGTTCGGCTGGGTGATGCTTCTGCAACGGCGAAAACAGACGGCGGAAAAGCTTCATCCTCGCCCCAGGGAATTTTTTCCACCGCCAATGGCGACCGCCGTTCGTCCGGCAACCTGGCTGGCCGTCCGGTCACTTGATCCCAAAATTGTCCGCGCCGTTCTGCCTGATAAACGGGAATTTTTCATCAGCCCGCGCTTGAATGGCTGGGTCATTGTGACCGGTCCCGGCCTGCCCGATCCCGGCGATGATGTTGATGGATGTTTTCGCTTTCTCGTTTTTTTGAGCCGCAAGCTGGGCCACGTCCAGTTTTTTCACATTGAAAAATTTTCCGCGTGCCATGCGTGGGCGCGGCTGGACGAAGGCTGCGTGACGCGCGCTTATGCGTGGGCGGGTGAAACCATCTGGATCCAAGGCGAAGCGACTTTGGCGGAACGCGGGCTGGGCTTGAAATATTCCGGCTACGGTGAAGATGCCGGTTTTATGGCGGCGAAAAAAAATGCCCTGGCGAATATTGAAAAAATCCCGCTGCTCGCCATGCGCTGGAGTGTTGACCCTAAAATTTTGCACCGCGCGGACGGCATCACCCGGCGAGTCATCACGACCGTATTGAGGTTGCCAGAACAAAAAAAAACCCGCTCAAATTGAGCGGGCTTTTGTATTTGAAGCAAAATTACTTTTTATCTTCCGGCTTGGTCTCGGCGGCTGGTGCTTCTTCAGTCGTTGCCGGTGTTTCGGCCACAAAATCAACCCATTCCAAGATGGCGCGCTGGGCGGCATCGCCGTTGCGCTGGTTCATCTTGATGATGCGGGTGTAGCCGCCCTTGCGATCCTTGAAGGCGGGTGCGATATCCTTGAACAGAATTTTTGCCGCCGCTTCCTGATGCAAACGGGCCACCGCGAGACGGCGGTCATGAACGGTGCCGCTTTTGCCGAGCGTGACCATTTTTTCGGCGACGGAACGGGCGGCCTTGGCTTTCGCCAGAGTCGTCGTCACAGCGCTTGTGTTCGATCAAGCTGCAAACAAGGTTGGCCAGCATCGCGTTACGGTGCTCGGACGTGCGGCCCAGTTTGGCCGTTCTTTTAAGATGACGCATAAAATTCCTATTCCGCCTTTGATTCTTCCTCGGCGTGTTGTCAATCAGGCCCGGTTCAAAGGTCATGCCGAGGGACAATCCCAAGGCGGTGAGCTTGTCTTTGATTTCATTCAACGACTTCTTGCCGAAGTTACGATATTTGAGCATCTCCTGTTCGCTCTTCAGCGCCAATTGACCGACGGTGGTGATGTTCGCATTGTTCAGGCAGTTCGCGGCGCGGACGCTGAGTTCGATCTCGTTCACGCTCATGGCGAGCAGTTTCTTTTTCTTGGACTGTTCTTCGTCCTGCTTGTCGGCGGCTTCCTCAAATTCAACCGCGTTCTTGTCGTAACCGACGAACACGTCGAGATGATGAGCGAGAATCGCCGAGGCTTGCGTGAGCGCATCATCGGGCGTGAGGCGGCCGTCCGTCCAGATCTCAAGAACCAGACGATCATAGTCCGTACGGTTGCCGACACGGGCGGCTTCCACGGCATAACGCACGCGGGTGACCGGGGAGAAAATGGAATCAATCGCCACGACACCGATGGCCTGGCCAGCCTTCTTATTTTCGTCACTCGGGCAGAAACCACGGCCAACCTTCACGGTCAGCTCCATCTCAAATTTCTTCTTCTTGTCCAGCGTGCAGATGAGCTGGTCGCCGTTAACCAGCTCGATGTTCTGGTTGGTCTGGATGTCGGCGGCGGTCACTTCGCCTTCCTTGTTGACCGAGAGCAACAGGGTCTGTTCATCACGGCTGTGGGCCTTGAACTTGACCTTCTTCAGGTTCAACACGATGTCGGTCACGTCCTCGACGACGCCGTCAATCGTGGCGAACTCGTGCATCGCGCCGTCCACCTTCAACGAGGTGATGGCCGCGCCTTCGAGCGAGGAGAGCAATACGCGGCGAAGCGAGTTGCCGACGGTGTGGCCGTAACCGGTTTCAAACGGGTCGGCGACAAATTTGGCGTAAGTGGGCGTGGCAGTGGATTCTTCCTTCTGCAACCGCTTGGGCATTTCAAAACGTCCTAGACGAACTGGCATATTTTCCTTTCAACAATTTTAATCTGGCCCTTTCGACGGTTATTCCCGCAGTCGAAAGAACCCGTATAATTGTTTTTCTGGTTTACGGTTTAGCGGGAATAAAATTCGACGACGGCCTGCTCATTGGCGATCGGCTGGATCTCGTCGCGGGTCGGGATGCGCATGACGGTTCCCTTGAACTCTTCCTTGCTCAAGGACAACCAGTCCGGCACCGCCCGGCTCGTGGAAACTTCAAAATTCTTCGTGGCCAGCTGGCGCGACACGTTGTGATTTTTCACTTCAATCACGTCATTCACCTTGAGGGAGTAGGACGGTATGTTGACCTTGCGGCCTTTGACCGTGATGTGGCCGTGGCAGACCATCTGGCGCGCGGCGGCACGGGTGTTCGCAAAACCGAGGTGGAAAACAACGTTGTCGAGGCGCGTCTCCAGAATCTGGAGCATCGTTTCGCCGGTGATGCCGCGGCGTTTCAAGGCTTTTTCATAAACACCACGAAACTGCTTCTCCATCAAACCGTAGTAATAACGAAGCTTCTGCTTCTCGATCAGGCCTAGGCCGTAATCGGTGGTCTTGCGGCGCGACTTCGGGCCGTGGACACCGGGACCGTAGTTGCGGCGTTCAAGATATTTCGTCGGGCCGAAATCGGAATACCGAAACGGCGGCTGATGCGGACGCGGGGACCTGTATAACGAGCCATAAAATTAGTGACGAGTGATGAGTGAAAAGTTTAGACGCGGCGTTTCTTGCGCGGGCGGCAGCCGTTGTGCGGAATGGGCGTGACGTCTTTGATCGTGCTGATTTCCAGACCGATCGCCTGCAGCGCGCGGATGGCGGATTCACGACCCGAGCCAGGACCTTTGACGCGGATTTCAACCTCCTTCATGCCGTGCGCCATCGCCTGGCGGGCAGCATCCTGCGCAACCTGCTGCGCGGCGTAAGCGGTGCTTTTGCGGGAACCCTTGAAACCAACGCGACCGGCGCTGGACCAGCCGATCAGGTTTCCCTGCATGTCGGTGATGGTGACCTGCGTGTTGTTGAACGTGGCCAGAATGTTCGCGACGCCCGTGACGACGTTTTTCGCGTGCTTGGCCTTGATGATCTTCTTGGCATTGGCGTCCTCGCCCAAAAGCTCGGCGGCGGTCGGCGCGGCGACGGTGACCGGCGTTTCCGCGATCACGGCGGTGGCGGAAGCGGCCTTGTCCGCAGCATCAGCTGCGGGCTTCGCTTCTTTTTTCGGGGCGGATTTCTTTTTAATTTCTTCGGCCATAAACAATTCAAATGATTAGGTGATCCCGGCCTTGGCGTTCGCATTGCGCTGAACACCGACGGTCTTGCGCGGACCTTTGCGGGTGCGGGCGTTGGTTTGCGTACGTTGCCCACGCACCGGCAGGCTACGCTGATGGCGGACGCCACGGTAACAGCGGATGCCCTGCAGGCGCTTGAGATTCATGCCGAGTTCGCGGCGCAGATCACCTTCGATGACATACTTGCCATCCTGGATCGCATGAACGATCTGGGAAAGCTGCTGCTCGGTCAGATCCTTCGCGCGGATGGCGGGATCGATGTTGGCGCGCTCCAGCACTTCCTTGGCATTGACGGGGCCGATGCCATAGATGTAGCGCAATGCGATGTCGATGCGCTTGTTGGGCGGAACTTCCACTCCGATGATACGTGCCATAAATTTAAATCAACCCTGACGTTGTTTGTGACGTTTGTTCGAGCAGATGACGCGAATCACGCCCTTGCGCTTCACGACCTTGCAATGCTCACACAGTTTTTTTACCGATGCTCTGACTTTCATCTTAAATTTTTGTTTCCACCAAAATCCGCCCGACGGACAAATCGTAAGGCGTCAGTTGCAACTTCACTTTGTCGCCGGCTTTCAACCCGGCAAAATTTTTCCTCGCCTTCCCGGTGACGAATGCCGTCAACCGGTGGCCGTTGGCCAGTTCCGCGCGCCAGGTGCCGTTCGGCAAACCTTCGATCACGCTACCTTCAACTTGGAAGGCGTCACCCATGTCAAAATCTCCGGTTCGCCGTCAGTGACCAGCACCGTATGCTCAAAATGGGCTGATATTGAACCATCCCGCGTGACCACTGTCCAGCCGTCTTTCAAGATTTTTACTTCAGCCGAACCCGCGTTCACCATCGGTTCAATCGCCAGCGTCATGCCCGCCCGCAGTTTCTGGTCCATGTTCCGGTCAACAAAATTCGGCACCTGCGGCTCTTCATGCATCGAACGCCCGACACCATGCCCGACAAATTCCCGCACGACGCTGAACCCGTTGCTCTCGACGTATTCCTGGATCGCGCGCGAAATATGCGTCACCCGGTTGCCTGCTACCGCCGCTTTGATGCCCAGACCCAGCGCCTGTTCCGTCACGTCCAACAACCGCTGCGCCAGAACCCCGCAACCGCCCACCGCCACCGTCCGCGCATTATCACCAATAAAACCCTTATAATTCACGCCTACATCTACGCTGACAATGTCGCCGAACCGCAGTTCGCGCTCGTTCGCCAGCCCATGAACGACTTCTTCGTTCACCGAGATGCAAGTGTGGCACGGATACTTGCGATAACCCAAAAAGGGCGCTCTTGCCGCCATAAAATTTTATCCGTTCCGCCGCAAACCCGTCCACCTGCCGCGTTGTCACCCCCCGGTTTGATGAACGCGATGATGTCGTCCAGCACCTTGCCCGCCACCGCGCACGCCGCCCGCATCGCTTCCAAATCCGCCCCGCTCTTGAGAATGATCTTGCCCACAAACGTGGCCTAGAATCTGCCACGCAGCTTGCCTTTTTTCAGGAAGCCGTCGTAGTGACGCATCATCAGATGCGATTCAATCTGCCGCATCGTATCCAGCAAGACACCCACCGCGATTAAAACGCTGGTGCCGCCGAAAAAGCTCGCGACGGTGTAAGGGATATTTAGCTCATGCGAAAGAATGATCGGAATTGTCGCAATAATCGTCAGGAAAATTGCCCCCGCCAGCGTGATGCGGCTCATCGCCTTGTGAAGGTAATCACTTGTCCCCCTGCCCCGGACGCACGCCCGGAATATAACCGCCGTTCTTTTTCAAATCATCGGCGATCTGAATTTCGTTGAACTGCGTGGCAACCCAGAAATACGAGAAGAACAAGATCATCAACGCATAAATCGTCAGATAAACCGGTGTACCGTTGTTAAGCGACTGCGCAATGCTCAAGCATAGGTTTTTCAAAAAGGGCTGCGTAAAATAATTCCCATCCCCAGAAAGATCGGTTGCGGAAACATCAGGATGGACTGCGCGAAAATGATCGGCATGACGCCCGCGTAATTCACCTTGAGCGGCATGAACGAAGTTCCGCCCTGGTACATTTTGCGGCCCACGGCCCGTTGCGCATACTGCACTGGAATCTTCCGTTGCGCCTGTGTCACCGCGATGACACCTGCCACGACGCCCACCAATAGCAATAACATGACAATTAGAATCCCGTAATTGGAGTGATTCTCACCACCGGAACTGGGATGAAACATGTCCTTCAATCCCATCGCTGCCTGCGGAAGCCGCGCCAGAATGCCGACCGTGATGATCAGGGAAATACCATTGCCGATGCCGCGTTCGGTGATCTGTTCGCCGAGCCACATAAGCAACATCGTGGCTGTCGTCATGATCAGCACCGTTTGGATGCGATACCACCAGATGTGATTAAGGTCGAATACCAGCGGCTGGCCGATGCCGGGAAACAGTTTTTCAGGATTTTCCCAACCCCAGGCATAAAACAATCCCTGCCCCAAACACAACAACACTGTCAGATAACGGCCGTATTGAATAATTTTTGCGCGACCGCCTTCTTCTCGCGCCAGCTTGCTTAATTTCGGCCAGACCGCCGTGAGCAACTGGATGATGATGGTCGCGCTGATATACGGCATGATACCCATTGTTCCAATGCCGCAATGCTCGCCGGCGCCGCCAGCGAACGTGTTCAACATCCCCAATGGTCCGCCGCCTTGCGAATGCTTTTCATAATAATCGGCAAGCACCGTGCCGTTCAAACCGGGGATGCGGATCCAGGCGATCAAACGGACCACCGCCAGCACCCCAAGCGTGAAAAGAATCCGGGATTTTAATTCCGGGATTTTGACACAATTGCCGAACGTGTTGAAGATGGAGCGGAACATGAATTAGTCCAGCGTCAGGCCTTCGCCACAGGTGCAGGGTTTACGGCTGACCACTTCGCAGGTTCCGCCCTTGGCCTCGATCTTCGCCTTGGCCGATGCGCTGAACGCGCTGGCAACGACGGTCAGTTTTTTGGTCAACTCACCCGTGCCGAGAATCTTGACGCCATCAGAAGTTCCATTGGACAAACCCACCGCGCTTAACGCGATTTCATCCACGCGTGCACCATCGTCAAACTTGTTCAAGTCGGCCACGTTCACGCCGTTATATTTCGTCGCGAAACGAGTGTTATTGAAACCGCGCTTTGGCATGCGGCGGATGAGCGGCATCTGGCCGCCTTCAAAGCCGATGCGGATTGAGCTGCCGGAACGCGCGGTCTGGCCCTTGCCACCGCGACCGGCGGTTTTACCACGGCCGCTGGATTCACCCTGACCGAGACGTTTCGTACGATGTTTCGCGCCGGGACGGGGTTTAAGATTGTGCAATCGCATAAAATTTTAAGCAGTTGGCGGAGTTGCCGATGGCGGCTGCGGAGCGGCCACTTTTTTGATCTCCAGACCGCGGCTCTTATAAATCGTTTCGCGCAGGCGGAGGCTCATCAAACCTTTGAGCGTGGCCTTCACCACGTTGGCCGCATTTTTTGAACCAAGTGATTTGGTCAAAACATCCTTCAAGCCGACGGACTCCAGAACGGCGCGGACTTTTTTGCCCGCAATGATTCCAGTTCCCGGTGAAGCGGGACGCAACAAAACTTTTGCACCGCCGTAGGCGCAATAAGCTTCATGCGGAATGGTGGTGTCTTTGAGCGCAACCAAAACCATTTGCGAACGGGCCATTTCGCCGCCGCGACGGATGGCGTCCGCGACTTCAGCCGCCTTGCCCAGCCCGACACCGACACGACCTTTTTTGTCGCCCACGACCACCAGTGCGCCGAAGCTGAAACGACGTCCGCCTTTGACGACCTTGGCCGAACGGTTGATGAACACAACCTTCTCGACCAGCTCTTCGCCACCAAAACCGCCATTGTCGTTGCCTTCGGGTTTACGACGACCACGCGAGCCGCCGCGCGATCCGCGCTGTCCGTCCCCACCAGATTTATTGATTTCAGCCACAGTATTTATTCAGGTTAAAATTTTAATCCCGCTTCGCGCGCCGCTTCGGCCAGCGCCTTGACCTTGCCGTGATAACGCGCACCACCGCGGTCGAACACGACTTCCTTGATGCCCTTGTCCAGGGCGTTTTTGGCCGCCAGCGCACCAACGGTTTTGGCACCTTTGACATTTGCGGTCTCGTCTTTCGCCGCCGTCTTGCTGACCGTTGAAGCCGCCGCCAGCGTCACGCCGGCATCGTCGTCAATGAACTGGACGTGGATGTTTGTGTTGGTGAAACAAACCGCCATGCGCGGACGGACACTCGTGCCCACCACTTTTTTGCGGATGCGCCAACGACGAAGTTGCGCCAATTTCTGCTTTTTTTCGATTCTCATTTGGATGTTTCACGGATTGTGCCGTGAACTAAAATTGATTATTGGACGGTCTTGCCTTCCTTGCGCTCGACCTTTTCACCGGCGTAACGGACGCCCTTGCCCTTGTAAGGTTCCGGCGGATAGAAGGCGCGAATTTCCGAAGCGACCTTGCCGACAATCATCTTGTCCGGTCCTTCAATGGTCAGCTTGGTGTTTTCCTCGACGGTCACCTTGACCTGGTCGGGAATGTCATAATTCACCGGATGCGAGTAACCGAGGGAAAGATTGACCACCTTGCCCGTGACGGCGGCCTTGAAACCGACGCCCTGGATCTCCAGCTTCTTGACGAAACCTTCGGCCACGCCCTTCACCATGTTGTTGACGAGCGCGCGGCTCAAGCCGTGCAACGCCTTGGATTGCGCGTCATCGCTGTCGCGGCTCACGACAATGTTGCCGCCCTCAACCTTGAGGCTCGTGCGCTTCGGCAGTTCCCAGTTGAGCTTGCCTTTCGGCCCCTCGACTGAAACTTTCTGCCCCTTGACCTCCACCTTGACTTTGGGCGGAACGGCAATCGGTTGTTTTCCAATACGTGACATAACTTAAATTCCTTACCAGATGTAGCAGAGCAGTTCCCCGCCCAGGTTTTTCTTGCGCGCCTGCACGTCCGTCATCACGCCTTCGGAGGTGGACACGATCGCCACGCCCAGGCCGCCGCGCACGCGCGGGATTTTCGTGGCGCCGACGTATTTGCGCAGGCCCGGCTTGCTGACGCGCTTCAGGCCTTCGATGACGCTCTTTTTGCCGTCATACTTGAGCTTGATCTTCAGCTTCTTCAACGGCTTGCCGTCCACGGCCACGTCGGTGACGTAACCCTGCTGCTTCAAAACATTCGCCACATTTTCCTTGATGCGCGAATGCGGCAATTCAATCGCCGGCAGCAACGCCCGTCCGGCATTGCGGATGCGGGTCAACATGTCTGAAATCGGATCGCTCATATAAAATTACCAGCTTGCTTTGGTCACACCGGGGATCAAACCGTTCAACGCCGCTTCACGGAACGTCAAACGCGAACAGCCGAACTTGCGCAGATAACCGCGACGGCGGCCGGTGAATGAACAGCGGTTTACGACGCGGGTCGGGCTCGCGTTCTTCGGCAGCTTGGTCAGGCCGACGTAATCTTTCTTCGCCTTCAGTTCAGCGCGCAGCGCGGCAAATTTCTTCACCGTCTCCGACTTCTTCTTGTTGCGCTCCAACCATGATTTCTTGGCCATAAAATTATTTGTCTGCGAACGGGAAACCCATCAATTTCAACAAGTCCAGCGCGTGGGCGTTGTCGCCCGCATCGGTCACAATCGTGATGTCCATGCCCTGGGTCCGTTTCACCTTTTCCAGTTCAATCTCCGGGAAAATCGCCTGGTCGTTCACGCCGAACGTGTAGTTTCCGCGGCCGTCGAACTTGCGCGGCGATAACCCGCGAAAATCGCGGATGCGCGGCAGCGCCGTCGCGACGAGCCGGTCAAAAAATTCATACATCGCGTCCTTGCGCAGCGTCACGCGGCAGCCGATGTTCTGGCCTTCGCGCAACTTGAACTGGGCGATGCTGTGGCGCGATTTGCTGATCGCCGGCTTGCGGCCGGTGATCGCCGATAAATCCTTGGCGGCATCTTCCAATGCGCCTTTTTCGAGCGAGGCGCTCACGCCCATGTTGACAACGATCTTCACCATCTTCGGGATCTGGTGAACGTTCTTGTAGTTGTGCTTTTCCTTCAGGGCCGGCACAACGTCGTTCTTGTATTTATCGTAAAGTCTGGCTTTCATTTTTTTGCGTCACGGATTTTGCCGTGACAAATCTTTAGTTCGCGACCGGCTCCGTTGTCACGCCGCGCTTGGTTGCGCGCGCGTCAAAATTGGCGGCCGCCATCACGTTGGAAATATGGACCGAGCCTTCGCGCTCGACAATTGCACCCTGCGGATGCTGCTGGCTCTTGGCCGTGTGCCGCTTGATCATCTGCACGCCTTCCACGATGACGCGCTGCTTGCCGGAATTGACGGCGATGATCTTGCCGCGCTTGCCCTTTTCCCTGCCGGCCAGCACGACCACCTCATCACCTTTTTTCACATGAAACTTCATAAAATTATTAGAGCACTTCGGGCGCAAGCGAGATGATCTTCATGAACTTCTTCTCGCGCAGTTCGCGCGCCACGGGACCAAAGATGCGCGTGCCCTTCGGGTTTTGTTCCTTGTCAATGATCACGCAGGCGTTGCGGTCAAAGCGCAGGTACGAACCGTCGGCACGCGGAATGATCTGGCGCGTGCGGACGACCACCGCGTCATGAACCTCGCCTTTTTTCACCGTGCCATCCGGCGCGGCAACCTTGACGTGAACCTTGATGATGTCGCCGATGCCGGCATAACGCTGGTTCTTGCCCAGCACACCGATGTTCCAAACGATCTTGGCACCCGTGTTGTCTGCGACATCCAAACTGGAACGAATCTGCAACATAAAATTTAATTAGGCCGCCACTGCTTCCACGGCATTGCGCTCGACGACTTCCACCAGGCGCCAGCATTTGGTTTTGGACAACGGCCGGGTTTCCTCGATACGCACGCGGTCGCCGATCTTGGCCTCGTTTTTTTCGTCATGCGCGTAAAACTTGGTGTACGCCGTGATGATCTTCTTGTATTGCGGATGCGGGAAACGGCGCTCCACCTTGACCACGATGGTCTTGGCCATCTTGTTCGAGACGACTTCACCCACGCGTTCCTTGCGGTTGCCGCGCTTCACTTCCGGTTGTTTAACAGTTTCAGCCATACAAAAAATTAAGCCGCTTTCTTCTGCAATTGCGAGATGCGCGTCTCGATGCGCGCGATGTCCTTGCGCAACGTGCGCAGGCGCGCGGGTTTTTCCAACTGGGCGCTCGCCTGCTGCAGGCGCAGGTTGAACATTTCGTGGCGCAAGTCACGGCCCTTGCCGCCAACTCCACCAGCGTCATATCTTTGGATTCAGCAAATTTCATAACCGTTTAGTGCGCGTGACTGTGCCCGTGACACAAATTTTGTTTTGATCGGCAGCTTCGTGGCCGCCAGGCGCATGGATTCACGCGCAATCGCTTCCGTCACCCCGTCCACCTCGAACAACACGTTCGCCGGACGGATGACCGCCACCCAGCCTTCGAGCGGCGCTTTACCTTTACCCATACGAGTTTCAAGCGGCTTCTTCGTGAAAGATTTCTGCGGGAACACGCGGATCCACAGTTTGCCGTGGCGCTTCATGTTGCGGGCGATCGCGACGCGGGCCGCCTCGATCTGCTTCGCGTCCATCCAGCAGCGTTCCAGCGCCATCAGACCATATTCGCCAAACGCCACCGTATGACCGCGCGTCGCCAAGCCCGTGCGGCTGCCACGGTGCATCTTGCGAAACTTCACTCTTGCTGGTTGCATTGCCATAACAAAAATCTTTTATCTAAATCAATTAGCAGTGGTTTCAACCGGCGTCGGCGGCACGATAGGCGTGGCGATGACCGCTTTCTTCGGCTTGTTTTCACCCTTTGCAAATCCAGCATTTTACGCCGAGCTTGCCGTACATCGTCAACGCTTCCGCAAAACCGTAATCAATGTCCGCGCGCAACGTGTGCAGCGGCACCCGGCCCCAGTGATACATTTCGGTGCGGGCGATTTCCGCGCCGCCCAGACGGCCGGCGCAACGAATCTTGATCCCCTGCGCGCCGAAATCCTTGGCGGTCTGCAAAGCTTTTTTCATCGCGCGGCGGAAGGACACACGGCGCTCCATCTGCAACGCGATGTTTTCCGCGACCAGTTGCGCGTCGAGTTCCGGCGTCTTGACTTCAACGATGTCAACGTAAACTTCCTTGCCGGTCATCTTGCTCAAGTCTTCCTTGAGCTTGTCAATTTCCGAACCCTTGCGGCCGATGACCACGCCCGGACGCGCCGTCATGATGGTGACGCGGCAACGGCTGGTCGCACGTTCGATCAAAATTTTTGGAACCGAGGCCCCTTCGAGTTTCTTTTTCAGGAACGAGCGGATCTTGCGGTCTTCGCTGAGGAGCGCGCCAAATTCCTTCTTGTTCGCGTACCACTTCGAGCGCCAGTCTTTGTTGACTGCGACGCGCAAGCCGATTGGATTAACTTTTTGTCCCATACCAGTTATTCGTCGGAAACCGTGATTTTAATGTGGCAGCGGCGCTTGAGGATCGGACCGGCCGAGCCGCGCGCCTTCGGAGTGAAACGCTTGAGGGTCGTGGCGGTTCCGGCAACCGCTTCCTTCACGCGCAACGTTTCGGGCTTCAAATTCTTGTTGTTCTCCGCGTTGGCGATCGCCGAACGCAGCACCTTGGAGACGAGCCGCGCGCCCTTGCGCGGAACGATGTTGAGCACGGCCATCGCTTCGAGCGCGCCGAGACCCTGAACCTGCCGCGTGACCTCGCGCATTTTCTGCGCAGACATCGGCACGTTTTTTAAGATTGCAAAAGCTTCCATAAAGACTATTTGGCCTCCGCCTTGGCCGTATGTGCGCCGTGTTTTTTGAACGTGCGGGTCAGCGAGAATTCGCCAAGCTTGTGACCCACCATGTTTTCGGTGATGAACACCGGGTTGAAAATCTTGCCGTTGTGAACCGTGAACGTCAGGCCGATGAACTCCGGCGTGATGGTCGAACGGCGTGACCAGGTCTTGATCGGCGTCTTCTGGTTGGCCGCCTTCGCCTTCTGGATTTTGTCCAGCAGGCTGAAATCTATAAACGGACCCTTTTTAATCGAACGTCCCATAAATTATTTATTTTTCATTGGCAGACCGTTTCTCTGGACCACAATGAAACGATTCGAGGATTTATATTTAGCGCGCGTCTTGCCGCCCTTGGCCACAAAGCCCCACGGGGGAAACCAGCTGCTGCCAGCCGCCGCCGCCCTTGGATTTGCCCTGACCGCCGCCGTTCGGATGGTCAACCGGGTTGCGCGCCACACCACGGGTGATGCCGCGATGACCGCGATGACGCGTGCGACCCGCCTTGCCGAGAATGACGTTTTCGTGTTCCGTGTTGCCGACCTGGCCGATAGTCGCATAGCACTCTTCATTGATGCGGCGGATTTCGCCGGAGGGCAGGCGGATCTGCGCGAAGCCTTCATCACGCGACATCAACGTCGCCGAACCGCCGGCGGAACGGACCATCTGCCCGCCGCGACCGGGAGTGATCTCGATGTTGTGGATCGCCGTGCTGACCGGGATCGCCTTCAACGGAAGTGCGTTGCCGACTTCCGGAGGAGCGGTGGGACCGCTGGAAATTTTTGCACCGACCACCACGCCGACCGGGGCGATGATGTAACGCTTCTCGCCGTCCGTGTAGTCGAGCAACGCGAGACGCGCGGAACGCATCGGATCGTATTCGATCGCGGAGACGGTGGACTGCACACCGTGCTTGTTGCGCTTGAAATCCACGAGCCGGATTTTCTGCTTGTGACCGCCGCCGATGCCGCGGGCCGTGACCCGGCCGTAGTGGTTGCGCCCACCGGATTTTTTCCGGATGACGACCAGCGACTTCTCGGGCTTCGTCTTCGTAATGTCGCTGAAATCTGCGAACGTGACGTAGCGCAGAGACGGCGTTAACGGTCTAAAAGATTTAACTGGCATAAATACAAAAGTTTTTTTATCAGCAACTTTGAAGTTGGCAGGCCATCAATCCTGTCCCTGCTGGGAATCAGTTATCGGTCCGCAAACATGCTGCCCGGTTACGTTTTCAGGCGCAACGGGACGCGAAATCTATCAAATCCAAAATAAGACGCAATATCTTTTTTGAATTATTTTTGGTTGGCTGAAACAAATCCCGCTGAATCCCAAGAAATCCCCTGCCCTGTTGGTTATCAATGTGGAAATAATTCCAAAAAATTATTAAATTCATCAGAAAACCGTTTACGCGAATTCCATAAATTACCGCTAAATCAAATCCGCGTCCGTATAAACCCTCCCTCTCCGCCTCGAACCGGGAGAGGGCCGGGGTGAGGTGTCGGATTCAACTACGAAAACTCGACGCAAAATTCACCAATCGCCACTGATTAAAAAGCCTGCAAGGCTGACAGATAATAGCCCGGGGCAACGCCCCGGGTTAACCGCAAAAAAAAATTTCAAGCCCTGCAAGAGCGGTAGAATCATTTGTGAAAATCTAATGACCGCTGAATCCGCCGCATCAAACGAATCTCATTCTTACGCGCAAGCTCATGTTCCCAGATGCGCACAACGCGCCAACCGGATCGCCGCAAAGTTTTGGTGACGAGAATGTCGCGCGCAATGTTGACGCCGAATTTATTTTTCCAGAACGCGCGATTGCCTTTCGGCTGCGTTCCATGCTGCGGACAACCGTGCCAGAAACAACCATCCACAAACAGCGCGAGCCTGCGTTTTGGAAAAACAAAATCCGGTCTCACACGGAAGGTAGGGCGGTGCTGCCGCGCCGCCCTGACATTTGGGCCGCGCAGCAATGCGGCCCTACTACGAATTCGCACCTGCCTCCGCCAGCCGGTGATTTTATTCCGACGAAATAATTTTGCGAGGGCGACTTCCGTGTCCTTGTTCCCGCGCGAACGGATGCGCGACATTACTTCCGACCGCTTGGATTTGGAAAACACGTCAGACATTTTTTCTTAATCACGGATTAACACCGATGGACACAGATTCATTTACCACAAGAGAACACAGAGCGCTCACAACGACTTCTCCCTCTCCGCCACATCCGGGAAGAGGGCCGGGGTGAGGCGCTCGTTTCATTGTTTTGCAAAAGTGTGGACTTGCCAATTATGGTCGTCAAAGCACAACCTGGCATTGAAATATGGCGGAGAATTGGTCACGCGAAGAAGTTGAAGCAACGGTCTCGGATTATTTCGAGATGCTTGCATTGGAACTTCGTGGCGAATCGTATAACAAGACTGAGCATAATCGGAATCTTCAGAAGTTTCTCAATGCCCGAACAAAAGCCGCTGTGGAGTTGAAGCACCAAAACATAAGCGCGGTTCTTATCGAACTCGGGTATCCATACATTGACGGATACAAACCTCGATACAATTTCCAAAGGCTTCTTTATCAAGTTTGTGAAGACCGCCTTCTCAATGCAACTGACCTGAATCAGGCAACAGCAGCGGCGGTAGAGCAAGTTGTTGAGCAACTTCCCGTCGTCAGCGATGTGTTGGCAATGTTGGTCAATCCTCCGCGACGAGAAGAAGACAAACTCAAGCTTAACGACAGCGCTCCGCGTATTCGCACGCCGGTGCGAAGAAATTATCTTGAGATGGAATCACGAAATCAGGCATTGGGATTTGCCGGAGAAAAACTGGTTCTGGAATATGAGCATAAACGGCTTTGGCAAGCCGGGAGAAAAGATTTGGCGAACCGAATTGAACACGTCGCCGACTCAAAGGGCGACCACCTTGGTTTTGACATTTTATCATTTGAAACCGACGAGAGAGAAAAACTAATTGAAGTTAAAACCACACGTTTTGGATCCCTGACACCATTCTTTGCCTCTAAAAATGAGGTTCTAGTTTCTGAAACAAGAGAAAACGAATATCAACTTTACCGGCTGTTTAACTTTGCCCGCGAACCAAAGCTTTTTGTTTTGCCTGGGTCGCTTCGCAACACTTGTTCACTTGAACCAATGCAATATTCGGCGCTACCGCGTTAAGAAGCTTTTAGACGGTTTTTTTCCCGCCTAAAGCTGAAAGGCGTTGAAGTTTTCTTTCTTCTAATTCCTTTTCCTCACGTTTGTATTCAGCCCATTGTTCGGCAAACGGCTTTTCCCCCGGCTTTAGCTTATATTTCCCGCACATTGAGTTGATGAACTTCCGTATTTCTTCTTGTGAAATTTTTTCCGTTTCGGCATGATGTAATCCTGCCATTTCAACGTCGGAACTGCAACTGGCGCGACATTTCAGCTTGCCCTCTCCCGGACGGAGCGGAGAGGGTGAATACTTCAATGCCGGAACTGAATCTGCTTGCTGACTTTGGCCGGATTTTCTCCTTTGCCTTCGGCTGTCAAAAGAACTACTTTCACAAAGTATGACAACGCTCAAGGCGCATTTCGACGGCAAAGTTTTGATTCCCGATGAACCGGTGAATCTGCCGATGGACTGTACCTTGGAATTGCACGTTGAACCCGTGAAAAAATCGTCAACCGAGACGAACCAGTTGAAGTCCCTGGTTGAACTGGCAAAACGCTTTCCCGTCCTTGACGGCGCGGCGGATGGCGCGGCTCAACACGATCATTACCTTTACGGCCTGCCCAAGAGACCGTGATCTACCATGATCTTTTTGGATACGGGCTACTTCATCGCGCTTTTCACGCCCGATGACCATCTTCACAAACGCGCCATGGCATGGTCGTTGCGACTGAACGAACCATTTCTCATCAGCGAATATATTTTGTGGGAATGTATGAACGGCTTCTCGAAGCCAAAAGACCGGGCAACAGCTCATGAACTGGTGAACCATGTGCTGCACAATTCCAAATGCAAATTGATTCACGCCTCGCCCGGACTGTTTTCCGCCGGTCTTCAGCTTCACCGCGAACGGCCGGACAAGGAATGGTCGCTCACCGACTGTATCTCATTTCATCTGATGCGCGAACACGGCATCAACCGTGCGCTGGCTTACGACATTCACTTTGAACAGGCCGGTTTTGAAGCCCTGCTCCGCAGCGATCCGCCTGCGTGAAACCATTTTGACCTGGTATAAAAATACAGCGGATAATTTTTAAAGAGGTCAGCGATCTGGATGAAGGTGCATGGTTGAAAAGCGCGTCTGAAGTTTCTCCCTTCGATTCCCTGCGCGAAGAACCCGAGATTTATCATCCGACCGACGGCAAGCCCTTCAATGCCGATACTGAATCTGCTTGCTGACTTTGGCCAGACGTTTTTCCCAGTCGCCCTTGTGCGCCAGCGGATCGGCATCGGTGCCCCAGAGTTTTTTCACCATCTCGCGCTGCGGCACGAACGGGCATTTCGCCTTGGGATTTTTGTGAACGCTGTCGAGCTTTTGTAACGCAAGCTGCGCGCCGGTCATCAGGGAAATATTGCGTTTCGTTTGCAGGAAATGCGCCGCCTCGTCCAGCGCGCCCCAGCGTTCCGCATTGGTGCGGCCCCATAACGTCGGCTGCGTGTCCAGCCGCGCCAGGTTCCAGAACGCGATGCGGATCTGCCGCACGGTCCGGAACTGGCCGTTCATGCAATCGCGGAAAATCCCCTCCAGTGCCGTGTTGAAAACGGAGTTCAAAAACTGCGGCTCGCGAAAACGATGCGACCCGCCGACCTCGCTGAAGTCATCAAAGCGGATCGTCAACGAAACTTCGCGCGCCTGCAACTGCTCGCGTCGCAACTGGCCGGTGAGCCGCGTGGCCTCGCTCAAGGCAAACGTCAGCGCCGCCTCGTAATCCGGCTCGTTGTAAGGCAGCGTGGTGTTGCTGGAGATGGTCTTGCGGTCTTTCACGTCCAGCATCAGCGGTTCGTTCCAAAGACCTTTGGCAAACAGCCAGAGTTGCTGGCCCCAGATGCCGAATGTCTGTTTCAGCAGGGTCGAAGGCAATCTGGCGACGTGGCCAAACGTCTGCGCACCCAGCGCCGCAAGCGAACGCTGGCGGTTTTTTCCAAGACCGGAAAGTTCGCGCACACAGCGGTCTTTTAAAAATTCTTTTTCATCGCCGGATTTGATCTCGATGAACCCGGGCTTGGCCGCATCCGTCGCGAGTTTCGCAAGCCGCGAAGAATTGGCGAGTCCGGCGGAAACAGGAATTTTCACTTCGCGCGAAATCCGCTCGCAGATTTCCCGCACATATTTTTCCGGCGACGTGTTCCGGAAAACATGGCGATCCATTGTCGTAAAATCCAGAAAGCCTTCATCAATCGAGATGGGCACCAGCGTGGGTGAATATTGTTCCAGCACATGAAACATCTCCGCCGATATTCGCCGATATTCGTCATAGTGCGGCCTGGCACAGCACACCGTTTGGACAAAGCCGTTTCGCCTCGAAACACGGCATGCACGTTTTAACGCCAAACTTTTTCGCCGCACGATTGGCCGCGATGACAATGCCGTCGCCGCGCCGCCCGCCGCCGACCCAGACCGGCCGCCCTTGCAGCTTCGGGTTGAGCGCGATCTCGCAACTGGCGAAGAAGCTGTCGCAGTCCACATGCAAAATCCGGTTCATTAAATTTATTTAGACAGGATTAACAGAATTGACAGGATTCAAAATGCGTTGCGCCGAGTTTTTAAAAATCCTGTAAATCATGTTAATCCTGTCTCGAAACTAACGTGTCGTCCGCCGCCACGCCATGTTGAGTTGTTCACAATGGTGGAGATTTTGGCAGAGGCCACCGGACAAAGGCTGTCCAAGCTAAACAGAAGCCAACGAAGTAAACAAAGGACGCGTGATAAAATCCGGATGGCAAATATTCGTGATTAAACTCCACTTAAACCAAAGAAATCTTTTCTCCGTTTTTAGACATGATGAACTGTGTTTTCATCGCAACTTTTGGAAGCTTTGAAAATTCGCGCGCATCGAAGAAAGGACTTTGCGTATCGGGTTCGGGATCAAGCGAGCCTCCAAGGGTGAGATAGGTTTGCCAGAGTTTTTCACTCTCCAGCCAGCGTTGAACAGGAGTCAGCCGATACCATTCGGCCCACTCGTCACCAACCAGTTCTTCCGCCTGAATCACACTGGCAAAGTAGCATAAGCGAGGTATTGCCCAAACAAAAAAAACGGCGCGGAAAAATTCCACGCCGTTCAGTGATTGCAAATGTGGACTAGGTCAAAACAATCTTGTCGCCGTCTTTCAACGTGACGATGGCTTTTTTCCAGTCAGGAGCCTTACCGGCCTGCGCGGTGCGCTTGCGGCGGGCTTTGCCACGCACGTTGAGCGTGTTGACCTTGGTGACCTTGACCTTGAACAGTTCCTGCACGGCCTGCCGGATCTGCGGCTTGGTCGCGAGGCGGTCGGCCACGATGGTGTACTGGTTGAATTTTTCGCCCTGGCGCGTGCCTTTTTCCGTGAGGCGCACGGTCTTGATGATTTCGAAAGCGTTCATATTATTCCTGGGAGAGACGGGCTTCAACAGTTTCAAACGCGCTCTTCGTGAACAGCAGTTTGTCGGGACGCAGCACGTCATAAGTGTTCAGCGAATCGCCCGTTGTCATGGTGACGTAGGAGATGTTGCGCGAGGCCAGCATGAGATTCTTGTCAGCCGCCGCGACGATGAGCGTCGTGCCCTGCAAATCCAGCTTGTCAATGATGTTGGAGAAATCCTTCGTCTTGAGGGAAGACAATTTCAAATCGTCCACGATGACCACGTCGCCCAGCTTGATGCGTTCGCTCAGGGCCTTGCGCAGCGCGAGCTGCCTGGTCTTCTTGGAGATCGTCTTGCTGAAATCGCGGGGCTTCGGACCGAACACCACGCCACCACCCGCCCACAACGGTGAACGGACGGAACCAGCGCGGGCGCGACCGGTGCCTTTCTGCTTCCACGGCTTCTTGTTGGAACCCTGCACTTCGCCGGCGGTCTTGGTGCTGGCGGTGCCGCTGCGTTGCGCCGCCCGGTAGGCGGTGACCGCATCGTGCACGGCCTGGGTGCCGCGTCCGTTTTCAATCATTTCGAACTTCACTTCCAGTTCGCCCTGATTTTTTCCTTCTAAATTTTTAATGGCAATTTTCATGGCGCGTTATTTCTTGGCAGCAGCGGGTGCAGCGGCGGGTTTGGCCTCGGCTTTTTTATCGCCACCTTTTTTCTTCGTGGAGATGCTGACCGGCGGCTTCCAGCCTTTCGGCCGTTTCTTGGATTCGCGGATGACAACGTAATCGCCTTCCGCGCCGGGGATCGAACCTTTGATGAGCAGCAGATTGTCGGATTCACGAACCTGAATGACTTCGAGGTTCTGCGTGGTGCGCGTGTCCTGGCCCATGTGACCGGGCATCTTCATGCCGCGCATGACCGTGCCGGGGAACAAACGCTGGCCGATGGCGCCGGAGCGGCGATGCCAGCCCTTCGCGCCGTGAGTGGAATCACCACCAGCGAACCGATGACGCTTCACAACACCTTCAAAGCCGCGACCCTTGGTCGTGCCGATGGCGTCAATAAAATCTCCCACGGCAAACAACGTCGGTCCGACGATGTCGCCGGGCTTCACGTCCTTGGAGAAATCACGAAACTCGCGGATGCGTTTCACCGCCGCGCCGTTTTGTTTCTTGATGTGGCCGAGCAACGCCTTTGAGAGGCGCTGTTCTTTTTGATCGTCAAAGCCGAGTTGGACGGAATTATATCCATCCTTGCCGCCCTGAGTCTTGACCTGCAGCACGCGGTTGGGTCCGCAAAGCACAACGGTCACCGGGGTGACGTTGCCGCTGGCGTCATAGACGCGCGTGTGTCCGAGTTTTTTTCCTAAAAGTCCTAGTGGCATAAAATTCGTTATTCGTTAAATGGTTGAATTGTTACACCGTTAAATTTTGATGGTGATGTCCACGCCGGCGGGCAAATTGAGTTTCTTCAATTCGTCCACGGTCTTGGCCGTTGGATCGAGGATGTCAATGAGGCGCTTGTGCGTACGCTGCTCGAAGGTTTCCTGCGATTTTTTGTCCGAGTGCGGCGAGCGCTGAACGGTGAACCGTTCGATGCGGGTCGGCAGCGGGATGGGCCCGGCGACGCGAGCGCCGGTGCGTTTGACGGTGTCCGCGATTTCGCGGGCGGACTGGTCTATGACGCGAAAGTCATAAGCCTTGAGGCGGATTCTGATGCGTTGTGCAGCCATATAAAGAACAATTTTATAGTTATGGTTGTGTTAAATTTACGCCTGCGATTGAACGAAAGCGGACGCGAAATATATCAACTGTCGTTTCTTGTGCAATAAAATTTTTAATAAATTTTGGTTGTTCCCGGTTTAAATCAAAAAGCCGGAACTTTCGTTCCGGCTCGTGATTGCTTGAAAAACAAGCCATGTCCATCACCGCGTCTTTTGGTTGCTCATGGTTGGCTGACCCGGAAAAACCGCTGCGGGAAGTTTGTGACGGACGAGATGACCTGATAAAGTGAGCCGTTGCCGATCAGGTTCGTGTAGTAAGTCCAATTCGTCGTCGTTAGATCAGCGTTCTGTTGCACGGTGTAACCCAGGCCATTGGTCGTTCCAAAACTGAAGACAAAATTACCGCCCGAGATTTTTGGTGTTTGAAGCTGCACCGGCGTTGAACCGGTCACGATGAGATACACGCCATTGTTGCTGTATGTGACCGCGATGCCAGCCGGCACATTGAGGATATCAAATCCATTGGCTCTGTTAGCGCACGAAATAATCTGGAATTGGGTGCCGATAGCCGGCACATAACCATTTGTGAGCGTCACGTTCAGCGTGCCGTGTAAAATGACGCCGCCACTCACGGCCAGCTGACTGAATTTATTGGTGCCGCCAAGCACGATGTTGAGGGTGCAATTGGGACCACCATACGAATCATATTCGTTCACCTTGAGGGTGCCGAAAGGACTGCCCGGCGCCATCACGCCACCTTCCGCATAAATGCTTTCGTCCACCGCACCCACGCCGGTGACCATGCCACCATTCAAATAAAAGGTGCCATTGGTAAAGGTGATCGCGGGCGTGATTTGCAGTGTGCCGGCATTTTGATTAAAAGTTTTGATGAACGAGAGCGTTCCATTGGTGGCTTGGATCGCACCAGAATTATTGACAAATGAGTTGATGACCGACGTGCCGCTGCCGCCCGTCTTTTCCAAAAGCCCGAAGTTGTTGAAGTAGTTTAACTGCGTGCCGCCATTATTTTGTATCTCATAAACGCCATAATTGTAAAGCTGTCCCGAGTTGTCGTTATTGTCGCCGGCGCCGCTTTCGATGATGGTTCCGTTGTTGACAAAAATCGAGTGCAACCCGGCCGGGCCGGTCAGGTTGATGGTACCGGCATTGGTGAGCGTGCTGTTTTCACCACCCAGCAAGCCACCCGCCAGTTGGAACATGGCACCGGGAAAATTCAGCGTCGTCGCATCCCGGGCCAACGCCGAACCGTTGTTCATGAATACCGTGCCGCCGCCCGAACCCGTCAGGACGCCGCCCAGCAGGGTGTTTTGGTTCGAGATGCTCAGGTCGAAGGTCGCGCCACCGTGGACAACAAATGTCGCGTTGGAAATAACATCATTTTGGGTCAGGCCACGGCCAGCGTGCCGCTGTCCACTTCCACCGTGCCGCCAAAATTCTGGAACTGCGGAAAATTTGAGAAATCCCGGTGCCGCCGGATTTCTTAAACACGCCGCTGTTGAAAATTGGTGCCCCGCCGCTCATACCCGCGTCGCCTTGTAAATCAATGGTGCCGCCGGACTGATTATTCAAAGTTCCATTGTAGACATTGAAGGTGCTTTGATCGGCCAGCTTCATGATGCCATTGTTGTAAAAAAAAGCGGCCATGGCAGGATTGTTGGTGATATTTATGATGCCATTGTTTGTGACGGTGCCATCTAGTGTTCCGCCCGCCCACTGGAACAGGTTGCCGGGGAAATTGAGCGTCAAGGCATCGTGATACGTCCCGTAAAAATCACCGCCACCCGCCGACCAATTTCCTGAAACAACCACCCGGCCGCCACCAACACCATTGATCACTCCGCCAAACCTGGGAGTCGCGCTGCTGTCCACATTCAAAAGCAAGCTAGCGTTGTTCGAAACGGCAAAAGTTCCGCCATACCATGCACCACTGTTTTTGTAAGGCATGTTGAAGGTGCCGGACTTGACGACCAGGCTGGCGTTGACACCTTGAAGACTGACAGCGTTCCCGAAACCGTCCTTGCCAAAACCAAACACCCCATTGCCGCCGGACTTGGTCAACGATCCGCCGTTGGCAACCCGAAGGGCTCCCGCATATGAAACCGGACCAATGATGGTGTCGCCTTGAATATCAATCGTATTGGCCATGACGAAATTATTTATGCCAATGCCCAAACTGCCGTTGGTTTTTAACGTCAGACTGTTGAGCGTGACATTTCCACCTTCGATATAGGTATTTCCCAAAACCACATCTGCGCCGACAGCACCGGGGCCACCGGGATAAACTCCGGGAGGCGGTGCCGGACTCCAGTTGCTCGGCTGGACGACAATTTGGGGCGGTGTTGTCGCAGTTCCCGCTCATTTGCACCGATTGGAGCCACGAACTATTGCTGGGCCAATATTGTTTATAGGCATTTCCGCCTCCATCATAGCAAGTCTCGTAAAGCTGTCCCATCGCCTGTTGGTCAAAGGTGTAGGTCTGGGCGGATCCGTTGATCAACAGAAGATGCGCGGCAATCATGGCGCAGCCTGCAGTAATGGTTTTAAGAAGAATGTTATGATGGCTGATATTGAATGTGTTTTTCATATAAGTTGCGAGTTCCACAAGTATTAGCGCGAAAATGAATGAAACATTACAAACGAGGCATCCGGTCTTGTGCGCCGACCGGTTTTGCGTAGTATCAGCAGCGTGTCCGCGACACAAAAGCATGCCGAGTTTCCGGCGACCAGATGGAGCGTCATCATTCGCGCCACCGCCTCGCCATCTTCTCTTTCCCATGATGCCCTCGAAGATCTTTGCCGGCTTTACTGGCCGCCATTGTATGCGTTTTTGAGGCGTTCCGGCCACCCGCCGCATGAAGCGCAAGATCTGGTGCAAGGTTATCTGGCGCGGTTACTCGGACGAGAAGACCTGGCCACGGTCAGCGCGGATAAAGGACGTTTCCCGTTCCTATTTGCTGGCCGGGCTGCGCAATTATCTGGTGAGCGAGGCGCGTCAGGCCGGCGCTCTCAAACGCGGTGGTCGGGCGGAAATCATCTCGCTTGACATCGAAAATGCCGAGGCGCTTTACAACACATCAATGGCGGATGAAGTGACACCTGACCTGGCATTTGACCGGCGTTGGGCCGAAATGATTTTGGATCAGGCCCTCGAAAAATTGCGCCAGGAGAACATCACCCGCGGCAAAGAGAAACTCTATGAAACGCTTAAACCGTGTCTGGCCGCCGATGCGTCGGACGACTACGCCGGACTGGGGCGGGAACTGGGCATGACTTCGGGTGCAGTTGCCGTGGCCGTCCACCGCTTTCGGCTGCGCTTGCGTGAATTCGTGCGAACCGCAGTCGCCGACACCGTCGGTTCAGAAGCGGATCTCGAAGATGAAATGCGCAACTTCCTGGCCATTCTTTCTCCGTGAACTCAACTCCGTAATGCACCGCCAGAAATCGCGCTGAATAAAGTATGGCACCGACTTTGCCCATTGCACCACCACGTTGTCCACGCTGCAACGGGGCACTGGCTCCGAACCGTTCACAAGGACTGTGTCTCCATTGCCTTGCCGCTGTTGCATTCGGCAGCAACCTGTCCGTTTCACCGATGCTACCCGCTTCCCTGGAAACTTCGCGTCTTTTCGGAGATTATGAACTGCTTGAAGAAATCGCGCGTGGCGGAATGGGCATTGTTTACCGCGCCCGGCAAAAAGCGCTGAACCGTGAAGTGGCCATCAAACTTTTGCTGCATGGCGCACTCGCTTCCGGGCCGGACGTGGAACGTTTCCGGGCGGAAGCCACCGCCGCCGCCTCACTTAAACATCCGGGCATCGTCTCCATTCATGAAGTGGGCGAATGCGAAGGCCAGCATTACTTCTCAATGGATTTGATCGCCGGTCGTGATCTCGCGGTGATCACACGGGATGGATTGTTGCCGGCACGGCAGGCGGCTGAAATCGTCGCGCGCGTCGCTGATGCGGTGCAACATGCGCATGATCAAGGCGTGCTCCACCGTGATCTTAAGCCGTCCAATATTCTCATGGATGCAGAAGGCCGGCCGCACGTCACGGATTTCGGCCTGGCGCGACGTTTGGAAGACGCCGGTTCACATACCCAAACCGGAAGTCTTCTGGGCACGCCGGGCTATATGTCTCCAGAGCAAGCCATCGGCAAAACCAGCAAGGTTGACGCCCGCTCTGATGTCTATGGACTGGGCACCGTGCTTTACCATCTGCTGACCGGACGCGCGCCGTTCAACGGCGAGAGCGCAACGGATATTCTCAGGCAGGTGATTGAAAACGAACCCGTTGCTCCGTCACTTTTGAACCACGCGATTCCCCGGGATTTGGAAACCATCTGCCTCAAATGTTTGAGCAAAGAACCGGGCCGGCGTTATGCCGATGCCAGGTCCGTAACTGAAGATTTGGAACGGTTCCTTCGCCACGAGCCGATTCAGGCCCGACCGATCGGCAACCTTGGACGGCTAGCGCGTTGGGCGCGGCGCAAACCGGTGGTGGCCTCTTTAACTGGAGCCGTCCTTTTGCTGATTGCTGTCGGCGCGGTTGCTTCGGTTCTTTTTGTGAATCGCATCGAGCAGGCGAGACGTTCTGAAACCATTCAACGCGTCCGGGCCGAAGACCGTCAACGCGAAGGCGAACAACTCATCAATTTCATGCTCGGTGATCTGTCGGACCGTTTGGAGCCGGTCGGCCGGCTTGACGTACTCGAAAGCACCATCTCTCAAGTGGATCAATTCTATGCAAAAATGCCGTTGGATCAGATGACGCCTGAGAGCCAGCATTCGCAGGCGAAAGCATTGTATCAGTTTGCAGACATCCGCGCTGCCCAGGGCCGTCTGCTTGAATCATTGACCAATTATAACCGCGCCATTCAAAAATACATTCCACTCCTGGCTGCCAATCCTACTAATCTGGATTGGCAATTCGAGATGACCCGCGCTTGGAACAACCTTGGGATTTCCTTTGCACGGCAGGCCGATTACACGAATGCTTACGAGGCATTAAACAAGGCTCTTAATCTTCGCGAACAACTCATCCAGATTCAGCCGACGAATATTTTGTGGCTGAGTTCCTATGGGGCCACGGCCTCGAACCTTGGACAAGTATCCCGCCACTTGGACCGTTTGGACGAGGCTGGCGTTTATTTACAAAAGGCTGAAAAAATCTTTCGTCAATGGGTGGCAGCCGATCCGGCGTCATCACTGCCAAAACGCCGCCTGGCCACCACCCTCGGCGCGGTCGGCAATCTGGCCAGCAAGCGCGGGCAGTTAGATGAAGCAGACCGGGCCTATGCCGATAATGTTCAACTTGCCCGTGAAGCGGTGCGGAACGATCCCAATTCACCCGCACCATTGAGCGATCTCATGCTCGCGCTGAATTACGTCGGCGAAACGCAAACCACCAAATCCAACTATGCCGGGGCGGTGGCCACGCTGGCAGAGGGCGTCAGTCTGGGCGAGCAACTGATGAAGCGCGATCCAGCCAATCGGGAATGGCAGATGTTCCTAATAAAAATTTTAGTTGATCAAGGAACCGCCCTTCGCGGTCAACAAAAGCCCCAAGAAGCGCTGGATTGTTTTCGCCAAGCATGGACATTGTGTGATAAGCAGGCCGATGCCGTAAAGCAATCGCCACAGTGGACGCTGGTATGGCGCAATGCCCTTGAATATGGAGAAGAAGTAGAACGCGAATTATCCGCTCAAGCCGTCAAAGCGGGCCATTCGGAAGAAGCCCGCCGGCATGATATGGCGGCTGACAAACTGAAAAAGGAGATTGAATCCCTGCCTTCAGACAATTGAAACCGGCATTAAAATAAAAAAGCCGGAACTTTCGTTCCGGCTTTGTAAATGAACTTTGATTTTTAGCTGCGTGCAGCCGGTTTCTTCGCCGCCTGATCCAGAATCGTCGTCAGCACGCTGTTCGGGACCTGCTCGAAATTGAGCGGTTCCATCGAGTAGCTGGCGCGACCTTTGGACAGCGAACGGATCGCCGTGGCATAACCGAACATTTCCGCGAGCGGCACCTGCGCATTGAGCACGGTCTGACCGTTCTTCGCTTCGATGCTCAAAATGGTTCCGCGACGACGGTTGATGTCGCCGAGGAGATCACCTTGATATTCGTCAGGCGTGGTGCATTCCACCTTCATGATCGGTTCGAGCAAAATCGGGCCGGCTTTTTTGAAAGCATCCTTAAGCGCGAAAATGCCGGCCATCTTGAACGCGAGTTCGTTCGAGTCTACTTCATGGAACGAGCCGTCCGTGACTTCGACCTTGATGTCGATGACCTGGTAACCAGCATAAACGCCGCTCTTGATGGCTTCCTCAATGCCGCCGATGACCGCCGGAATATATTCCTTCGGGATCGTGCCGCCGACGATTTCATCAAGAACTTCGACGCCCTTGCCTTTTTCGTTCGGTTCAACCGTGATGCAGGCATGGCCGTATTGACCGCGCCCACCGGATTGACGGATGAATTTGCCTTCGCCCTCAGCCTTCTTCGTGATCGTTTCGCGATACGCGATCTGCGGCGCGCCGGTGTTGGCTTCCACTTTGAATTCACGCTTGAGACGATCAATAATGATTTCCAGATGCAACTCACCCATGCCCGCGATGATGAGCTGGCTGGTCTCTTCGTTGGTGAAGCAGCGGAACGTCGGATCTTCTTCCGCGAGACGTTGCAAGCCTTCGGACATCTTGTCGCGATCTTGTTTCGTCTTCGGCTCCACGGCCATCGAGATGACGGGTTCCGGGAATGTCGGCGGCTCGAGCGTCACGTCAAAGCTTTCGTCGCAGAGCGTATCACCGGTGGTGATGTTGCGCAGGCCGACAAGCGCGGCGATGTCGCCGGCATAGACTTCGTTGATGTCCTTGCGTTCGCTGCCCTGAATGACCATGAGGCGGCTGACGCGTTCACGCTTGCGCGTGCGCGGATTGTAAATGTTGTCGCCCTTCTTGAGCTGGCCGGAATATACCCGGAAGAACACCAGCTTGCCCGCATAGGGATCGGTCCAGAGTTTGAAAGCGAGCGAGCAGAACTTGCCATTGTCGTCCGTTTCAACTTTGAGCTTTTCTTCCGTTCCGGGAACCAGGCCTTCAGCGCAGGGGATGTCCAGCGGGCTGGGCAGATAGTCAACGACGGCGTCCACCAAGACCTGGACACCTTTTTTCTTGAACGCCGAACCGCAAAGCACGGGAACCAGTTCGATCTTGCAGGTCAGGCGGCGGATTGCGGCTTGAGCACCGGTGCGGTGATCGGCTTGTCTTCGAGCACCAAATTGGCGATCTCGTCGTCCTTGTTGGAGACGGCGTCAATCAATTCCGCAAGCGCGGCCTTGGCACGTTCCTGATCTTCCGGATCGATGTCCCGGATCTCATAATTAAGACCTTCATTGGCTTCGGTCGGTCCCAGTAAATGACCTTCTGGTTGACGACGTCAATGACGCCTTCAAAACCACCGGTGACCGGCTTGCCTTCGGCTTCAGTCGGACCCTGGCCCAGCGGCAGGAAAACAGGGAAAGCATACGCGCGCAGCTTGGTGCGCATGTCATTCAGGGCGTTTTCAAAATTTGCGCCGATACGATCCATCTGTTCACGAACGCGATGCGCGAACATGATATTTGGTGGCCTGACGCCAGACGGTTTCAGACTGAGGTTGCACGCCAGCGACACCGCAGAACACGGCGACCGCACCGTCAAGCACGCGCATGGAACGTTCGACCTCGGCGGTGAAGTCCACGTGCCGGGTGTATCAATGATGTTGACGCGATGCGGAACGTTGTTAAACGCCTTGTAAATTTTGTCTTCACCCGGCTTGGCAGTCTTCTGCGTCCAGAAACAGGTGACGGCGGCGGACGTGATGGTGATGCCGCGTTCCTTTTCCTGCTCCATCCAGTCGGTGACGGTATTGCCATCATCAACGTCGCCGATCTTGTGGATCAGGCCGGTGTAAAAAAAGGATACGCTCGGGTGGTCGTGGTTTTGCCGGCGTCAATATGCGCGGCGATGCCGATGTTGCGCGTGCGCTCCATCGTATATTGACGGCCCGGAGCGTTGACTGATTTTTTGTTCTCGTCCATGACAGCACTCATTTGTTTTAAATGTTACCCCGTTGAATTGTTAAACCGTTAAATCGTGCTCGCGAACTCCGGTTCAACGATCCACCATTTAACGGTCCAACGGGAGATTGATTATACACTACCAGCGGAAATGTGCGAATGCCTTGTTCGCCTGCGCCATCTTGTGGACTTCGTCACGTTTCCGGATGGCGTTCCCCTGCCCTTGATAAGCTTCAAGAATTTCCGCCGCGAGTGCGGCCCTCATCGGCATGCCTTTGCGGGCATCCGCAAAATCAACGATCCAGCGCAACGCCAGCGCGTTCTGGCGGTCGGACGGAATTTCCAGCGGCACCTGATACGTCGCACCACCGACGCGGCGGGGCTTGGTCTCGATGCGCGGCTTGGCGTTGTCCACCGCGCGCTGCAAAATTTCAATCGGGTTGCTGGCCGGATTTTTTTCCGAGATGGAATCGAACGCACCATAAACAATGTTCTGGGCGGTGTTCTTCTTGCCGGAAATCATCACGGTGCTGACGAGGCGGGAAACCAGCGTGCTCTGGAATTTTCCGTCTGGGGTGATCGTGCGGCGGGTGGCTTGGCGGCGGCGGGACATAGTTTCGTTAAATCGTTAAAGTTGATCGTTTAAATTATTTTGCGGCCGCAGCGGCTTTCTTCGGGCGCTTCACACCGTATTTGGAACGGCTGACGCGACGCTTTTCAACACCGGCGGCGTCGAGCGTGCCGCGCACGATGTGATAGCGCACACCGGGCAAATCTTTCACACGGCCGCCGCGGATCAGGACGATGCTGTGTTCCTGCAAATTGTGACCTTCGTCGGGGATGTAGGCGATGACTTCAAAGCCGTTCGTCAAACGAACCTTCGCCACTTTACGCATCGCCGAGTTCGGCTTCTTGGGCGTACGGGTCATGACCTGAATGCAGACGCCACGACGGAACGGCGAACCCTGCAAAGCGGGTGACTTGGACTTGTAGTTGACTTTGTTGCGGCCCTTGCGGACCAATTGATTGATTGTCGGCATGCTCTTAAAATTTATTCGACCAATGTACCGTCACACCTGTTCCGGTCAAATGGAGCGCGGAATATATCAAACCCGCTTTCGGGTGCAACATTTATTTCAAGGATTTTGACCTTGCCACCCGTCAAACCGGGGTTGTCGCCCGCGTCGTGGGGAAACGCCGGTGAAAAATGACCGAGGCGGGAATTTTTAGTCCGACAATCTGCAAAGCCACCGATGCATCAAAGGTTTTTGGTCATCGAAGCAGAAAGCCTGGCAATAAAATATCAAAAAACGGCAAATAATGATTACCAAAAGAGGGTAATTTATGAGATGAATATCGCTGTCTGGCGGCCGGACCCGTGTTTTCAGCGGGGTGGTTCCCGTAAGTTTGTAGGCGTCGACCGCCAGACGTTTTTCTCTCCGCCAGTCATCATACAGAGAAAATCAATACCGCATTGACGCCACAGGCTGGAATTGTCATTTTCCGCGCATGAAATTCCCCGGATTAAACCACGTTCTCACCACCGCGACGATCCTTGCGCTGCACTTTTCTGTTAACGCGCAAGCCAACGCGCCGACAGCGCAGCAGAACACGGCCATCGTTCCCGTGACCCGCACTGATTCTTGGGCGACCAACCGCCAGGCCATAGTTCTTCAACGCGCCAAGGATGCGCCGGGCGACTACGACATTGAATTTATCGGCGACTCCATCACCCAAGGCTGGGAAAGCAGTGGCAAAAATGTGTGGTCGGACTTTTACGACAAGCGCAAGGTCATCAACTTGGGAGTCACTGGCGACCGCACCCAGCATGTCCTCTGGCGTTTTGAACAAGGCCAGCTTAGTGACATTAAGGCGAAGGTCGCCGTCGTCATGATCGGTACCAACAATTCCAACAATCAGGATAATACGGAGGCGGAAATCCTCGAAGGTGTCACTGCCATCGTCCAACAAATCCGCACGCGCCAGCCGGACACAAAAATTATCCTGCTCGGTATTTTCCCGCGCGGCGAAACATTCAGCACGCAGCGCGGCAAAATTCTGCAAGTCAACGAGGCACTCGCCAAGCTCGATGACGGCAAGAATGTTTTCTATCTGGACATCGGACCGCAGTTGATTGAGAACGATGGCTCCATCTCCAAAGCCATCATGCCGGATTATCTGCATCCGAACGCCGCCGGCTACTTGATCTGGGCGAACGCCATCGAGCCGAAACTTAAACAATTGCTGGGTGAATAACGCGCCGCTCGCTTAGCCTGATGGTTGAGCATCATTCCTCGCCATCGTAATAATCCAGTGGTTCCGAACGGATGAGCCGACGTTCGGGTGAACGCACCGCCCATTTCCCGCTGTCGGGATAATGGCAAGACTCGCCCATTGGATTATCCGCCACGACGTAAAGGATTAAGTCCTCCGTGCCGTCATTGATCAACTGGTGCGGTTCGCCGGGCTTGAACAGAAACGCATCGCCCGGTTCAATCGCCGTCGTTCCCGCCTGATGCCGGACGCGACCCCGGCCGGAAATGACGTGGTAAAATTCCCATTGTGCGCTGTGTGAATGATACGGGTACGGCGTCTGCCTAGGCGCGAGGCGGCAGATCTCCACATCGAACGGATGCCGCTCCATCAGGTCCGTGGACTGCGGCTTGCGCCCCAGCGCCTCCGAGACTTCCCTGCCCGCACCCGTAAATTTCCCCTTGGGCGACGTCCAAGAAACCTCCTCCAATTGGTTCGTGTTGATTTTATGCATGGTTGAATCAAAAAGGAAAAACCGTCTCATCGTCAACAGGGATTTTTCGACAAACCTCACCAGAAAAAAATCATCTCATGAAAGCGCGTCCGGTGGTGGACAATAGTGGGATTATGCACTTGACGGAAGTATAAAACCTGATAGTCTTGGGGCATGAAAACGAAGCCCGTTGCGAAAGACCTCACTCTGATTCAACTCTTTGACCGGTTCGGGACGGATGACAAGGCGCGCAAACATCTTGAATCTGTCCTTTGGAAAGACGGTATTGTCTGCCCAAAGTGCCAATGCAACGACCAATCCAAGTTTTCCGATATTAAGCCCAATGCCGCCGCCAAGACGCGCGCCGGACTGCGCTGGTGCGCCAACTGCAAGGATAAGTTCACCGTAACCATCGGGACGATTTTCGAGGATAGCAAAATCCCGCTGCGCAAATGGTTGATTGCTTGGTATCTCCTTTGCAGTTCCAAGAAAGGCATCAGTTCGCTCCAATTGCAACGGCTCTTGGAACTGGGCAGCTATCGCACGGCTTTGTTTATGGCGCACCGCATCCGCCACGCATTGAAAGCATCATCCTATCCTGAAAAGATGACTGGCATCATAGAGGCCGATGAATGTTTTCTTGGCGGCCCGATTCCTCGCGGCAAAGGCCAGCCAACGCGCAAGCAGGTTCGGGTGCTCGCGATGGTGCAACGCGGCGGTGAAGCGCGCAGCAAGGCCATGCCGACCGTCAACGGTGCCAATCTAAAGCAAGCCATCCGCGATAACGTGGCCAAAGGCGCAGAAATCCATACAGACGGCGGCGGCGGATTTGTAGGACTGTCAAAGGAGTTCACGCATAAATCAGTGATACATGGCACCAAGGTTTTCAGCAGGAAAGAGGGTGATAACGTCGTGACAACTGCCAATGTTGAATCGTTTTTCTCGTTGTTAAAGCGCGGTGTTGTCGGCACGTTCCACCATGTCAGTGCGCAACATCTGCCATTGTATCTTGCCGAGTTTGAACATCGCCATAACTGCCGGAAAATGACTGATGGCGAGCGCACGGATGTTGGCTTGCAAATGGCAGCTGGAAAGCGTTTGATTTACAAAACGCATCAGTGAAAGTTGAAATTTTTACATTCTGCGACTACGCCGCTGAGTATGGCGACAAATTGTGCATTATTGGAATTTGCGAAGTGTTTTTCGCGCGCCGATTTCCAATATCAATACCGAGTCATTTTTTAGCATACAAATTGAGGCTTGGACAAAATCATGCCGGATCAATTCATTTAACATTTCGGATTGATGATGACGCGGGGGAAAATCTAAAACTTATCACGCTTGATGTAGAGGAGCCGCCAAAACTACCCGGCTTTGGTTATGAACCGATAATCGGCGCGGTATGGTTGGATTTTCTAACTCTTCCACGAGCTGGCGGCCATTCCGCATCGTTACTTTATGGAGGTAAAACTGTGGCCTCCATTCCAATACTTGCTGTTCAGTCCAGTGGAATGGGTTAGTTTTAGACTTCACACCAATTTCACCGAGTCAATCATGCCTAAATCCAAGACCACCAAAGCACGCAAACTGCCCGAATGGGCAAACGAGCCGTTGAAGTTCGCCTTCAATCCAGATGAAGCCTTGCGGCAGGGCGCGAGAGCCAAGCCAAAGCAATCCTGGGATAAGATCATTACCACCGGTCGCAAAGCACGGCGTTAATTGCCCTTTCCGTTCAGCCTTTTTCCTTGGCGGCTTTCACTTCCGTCAACTGCATAATCCCAGACAATAGTTGCTTTTGTCTCTGGCGATACGTTCCCCGATCCGTTAAAATCCAACCGATGTCAATCGGCGCGTATCTTCAACTTGCCGCCTTGTGTCTGCTGGCCGTTCCGGTCAGCGGTTACGCACAAATTCTGTTCGACGGCGCAAATGGCCTGCCATCGTCACAAGGCTGGAGTTATGTTGTCCTTGGCGGAACACAGACGCTGACCAATAACAACGCAGTGGTGCTCAATACTTCTGCCAACAACAATTTTCAAGCCGGTTACTCACGAGTCACTGGCCGACTCAACCGTACCAATGGATTCACCCTGCTTTTCACTTCGCAGATAATTGCTGAAGCCCATGCCAACAACGATCGTGCCGGATTTTCCGTCATCGTCCTGACAGATGATAAGCGTGGCCTGGAGCTTGCATTCTGGACCAATAATATCTTCGCCCAATCCGACTCGCCCCTGTTCACGCACGGGGAAGAAACCAATTTCCCGACGACGAATCTCGTGGATTATGCTCTTACTTTTCACGCGACGAATTATATCCTGAGTGTGAACGGCACAAACATTCTGTCCGGGCCTATACGTGACTACACCGCGTTCAGCGGATTTCCGAATCCCTATACTTCCACCAATTTCCTCTTTTTCGGCGATGACACGACGTCCGCTGGCGGCACCGTTGTTTTAAAAAACATTGTGCTTATCGCCGCGCCACAACTGATCGCGCTGTCCGATAAACTGATCACTTGGACGGGTGTTTCCAACCAGACTTACACCGTGCAATCCAGTTCCAATCTGACGACATGGGTTGTGGAAAGTTCCATCACCGCAGCGGGTTCTCAATTCGTGTTCACGAACAATTCCAGTTCGCCTCTGCGCTTTTTCCGCGTTGTGTATCCCTAGTTGCGGGCAGTGTGAACCGGTAATTCGGCGTCACGCCATATCCTGCCGTCCATTTCCTGAAGGACTCAGGATTGCTTGATCAGATCAAGTGTTTAATCAAGGATGGCACGAGCGGCTATCACTGCGGTCCGCCTAGATCAAGCAGATCAAAATCGCCCCGATGAGAGCCATCGCGCCCAGCCAGTTCACGGACTGTGCGCCCAAACTGGTGTCGCCCGTCCGGTTCAACGACGGCAGCTTAAGGTAACCTTCAGTGATCAGGATAAATCCCACGAACAAAATGGATACGAATGCTGTTAAAATAAAGGTCAACACACTTATGCTCATGCCCAACATTCAGCAGGTCATATGCCGCAATTGCACAAATCTGGTCCAATCCCGCTTGGAATCTCATCACCTTGCCCATTAACATTCTTGGAATGAAGATCCACGAACTGAATCATGTGGCCATCCACGTTGCGGATGTGAAACAGAGCGCCGCGTTTTATCGGGACGTGCTGCGGCTGGAGCCGTTGCCACGACCGGCGTTTAATTTTCCAGGCGCATGGTTCCGTCTGGGCGTAAATCAGGAGCTGCATCTCATCGGCCGGCGCGGCCCAGTGGCACTTATTGATGGCAACAATCATTTTGCGCTACAGGTAGATAATACAGCAGAGTGGGAAGTACATTTGCAAACGGCCGGCGCGGAATTTACTACGAACCTGCGCCCGGATGGTGCGCATCAAATTTTCCTGCGCGATCCAGACGGGCATTTCGTGGAACTGTTCACACTTTAACCGCTGGCTAAAGTTAAGGTGCCTGCTCCAACAATTGCAAAAGTTCCTGCGGGTGGGAACGCTGGACGTTATGGTCGCTTTCGAGGGTGACCATTGTCCAGCCACGCTTTTGGGCGCGCTGGTAACAGGGATAAAAGTCGTCCTGCTCCGGCGTTTTACCGGGATCCACGGCGAGAATGTAAGTGGTGGGAATTTTTTGAGCGACGGCCTGATTGGTGAGGGTGATGGGCTGGCTGAAAGTTTTTGCCGGTTGCGGAACATCATGCGGCGGCGGCGGGTTGCCTTGCACCCAAAAAGGAACGACAAATCCATCTTTGATGGGTGGTTTAAACTGATTCGTCCTGGCCGGGCGTGATGTGTCCGCGCTGTCACCATTTTCCGGCAGCAAGGCATCAAGATAAATAACGCGTCTGATGCGGTCAGGAATGCGATCAGCCACGCCGGTGATGACCATGCCGCCATAACTGTGCCCGACAAGCACTACATCGTGCAAATCTTCCCAGAGGATGACATTGACGACATCTTGGATGTGCGTGTCGAGATCAATGTTGGTGTTGGAGATATTGGAATGTTCGCCCATGCCGGTGAGCGTCGCGCGATAAACTGTATTCCCGTCAGCGGTGAGCAATTGATCCATGTGCTTCCAATCCCAGCCACCGCCCCACGCTCCATGCACGAGGACATAGGTGGATTTCTTACCGGAACTGCCTGATGATGCCGGCGGGTTCGTTTCGCTTCGGGCAAGGAGGGTGAAACAGGCCAGGGTCAAGGAGAGGGAAAGAAGCTTTTTCATATGGCGAACGGGTGTGGGAGCGATGCTGGCAAAAGGCGGTTGATGGTTCAAGGCAGAAGAAGCGAAGCGTCTATTACAACAAAGAACCCGCCCTGCATGGTCGTGCTCGAGTTTCTTTTTCCGGTTGTGGAACCGCTTTGCGTCAGGTTTTCACCCCATTGATTTCCGGTGGCATGGCTTTAGCTTAAATCCGCGCGGCGTGAAAATTTTTGCTCCCATCCTCACCTCAATTCTGCTGTCACTGTCAGTTCTGCATCTGGCCGCTGAACGCATTAACCAGGAGGGGCGCATTCTCGGCCCGGTGCCGGTCGTGACCAGTCCCCTGCTCTTCAACACCAACAATGCAGACGTGGTGGTTGCGGCGATGCAAATCTTTCCGGTGACGAATCCATGGAACGAGGATATTTCGCGTCGCCCGTTGCTGGTGAACTCGGACGCAATGATCGCGCAGATCAATTCGGACGTGGGTTCGTCGAACCGCAAACTGAGGTTGTTTCAGGAAATGAACTTTGTGCTGGTGCCGGACAGCCAGTTGCTGGTCTCCAATAAATTTGTGACGTACGCCAGCCAGTCGGACTTAAACGGCGGGAAGTCGCCCTACGGTCTGTATCCAATCCCGACGAACTTGCCCATCGAGGAATGGCCTACGGGGACGGGCAACCAGACGCTCACGCAATGGCAGACGAACAATCTCACCGGGGACGACCGTCATTCCATCATTGTGCAGCCCGGCAACGGATTCATTTATGAAACGTGGATGACATTATTGAAAGACACGAACTGGCAGGCGGCGAACGGGGCGATCTTCAATCTGAACACAAATGATCTGCGACCAGATGGTTGGACCTCGGGCGACGCAGCGGGCTTTCCGATGTTCCCGGCGCTGGTTCGTTATGATGAATGTGAACGCGGGATGGTGGAGCACGCGTGCCGGCTGGTCGTGGTGCGTTCGCGGTCGGAACATATCTATCCGGCGACACACGATGCCGGGTCGGTGTCCGCGACACAGACGAACTATCCGGCGATGGGCCAGCGGTTGCGGCTCAAGGCGGGTTATGTGATTCCGGCAAACTGGACCAAGGAGGAAAATGCATTGTTGCTCGGCTTAAAAAAATATGGCGCGATGGTGTCGGACAACAGCAGTTCGTTCTTCTCCATTTCCATCACACCGGACGACCGCTGGGGAAGCAGGCTGGACCACATCGTCAGCAGCAGCATCGGCATCACAAATTTTGAAGTCATCCAGGCGACGGGACCAAATGAAGGGCCGCGTTCGGCAGGCGCGCCGGTAGCGGACGCCGGGCCAGATCAAACGGTGGCAATTGGTCAGCCGGCGTCACTGGCGGGTTTCGTGAGCTTCTCGAACACGCCACCGGTGAACCAATGGAAATTATATTCCGGGCCGGGCACGGTGACATTCAGCAATGCATTGCAAACCAACACGACGGTGAATTTCAGCGTGCCGGGAACTTATAATTTGGAACTAAGCGCGGACGATGGAATCCATACCGTGGCATATGACGCCGTGGTGATCACGTCGGGAAACAGCATCAACGTGTCCATCGCACCCGCCGGCACAAACGTGAATTTAAATTGGACGGGTGGCTCACCGCCGTACATCGTGCAACAAATGGATACGTTACCCGCCGGTTCGTGGAGGGATCTCTTGACGACGAGCACTAATAGCACAAATGTTCCGATGACAAACATCACGAGCTTTTTTCGCATAAGGGGGCAATGATCAAATGCCAATAATTGTAAGTCTAGGAGAGGCGATTTATTTATTTGTATTCATGTAATCTGCCGGTCATCCCCCGCGTCTGGTAATGATGAAGGTTTAACTTAACCATTTAGATATGAAGTTGTGGTCTGAAATCGTTATTGGTGCATGCATGATTGCCAGCACTGTCCTGTCCTTGCGGGCGCAAGAATCGGCACCGCCTCCAACGCCCGCTTATCAACTCTTAGGCGACGCGGATCTGGACCAGTTGTTGGGTCCAATCGCGTTGTATCCCGATCCGTTGATCGCGCAAATCTTGCCCGCGTCCACGCTGCCTACGCAAATCGTGCTGGCCGACCGCTATGTCAGTGGTGGCGGCGATCCCAACCAGATTGACCAGCAGCCATGGGATGCCAGTGTCCAGGCATTGGCGCGTTATCCCGAGGTTTTGAAATGGATGGACGACAACCTGGCCTGGACGACGCAAGTGGGCCTGGCTTTTCTGAACCAACAACAGCAAGTGATGCAGTCCATCCAGCGCCTGCGCCAATCGGCGGTCAATCTCGGCAACCTGCAGTCCACACCGCAACAACAAGTCATTAATGACGGTGATATTGAAATTGTTCCAGCGGATCCCCAGGTGATTTATGTGCCCGTTTATCAGCCGGCCCAGGTTTATTATCAACCCTGTTACGGGCCTTCCTTCATCAGCTTCGGCGCCGGGTTTGCGGTTGGTTACTGGTTGAATTGTGATTTTGACTGGCGAAACCACAATATCGTTGTTTGGAATCGCGTTCATCCGCGTCCGCCAAATTGGTGGCATGAACCTCCGCGCCAACGGAACTATAATCACGTGATTGTATGGCATCCGAACTATCATTCGGGCGCAAATGCGAGCTATCGTGGTGACCGTGGCTGGAACATTCCACGCAATCAACCTGTGGTCGGCACCGTAAGCCGGTCAATTTCAGACTCCGCCGCCCCACGACGAACACCATCGCCCGGAGTTCATCCAGTGCCCCCTGCAACGAGGCCCGGATCTACGACGCCACATGCACCAGACAATCCCAATGCCGTCCATTATGCGCCCATCAACCGGCCGCAATCAAACGGCCCGTTTATTGGGATACAAAGTTCGCAGGATACACGGGCTTACAGCAATCGCGGCCAGCAAAGCGTCGGAACAATTCCCCGTTCAGCGCCGGTTTCACCGCCTGCCACGCACCCGGCTCCTGCCCCTCACCCCTCCGCGACTTCGCCTTCTAATGGCGGCGGTGGAAGCCATAATTCAAATCCGAGGCATTGATTACCATGATAAATTTTACAAAAAATTTAGCCCTGATGAAAATGAATCTGCACCGGTTGGCATTGGGATTGATTTTGGTGATGCCGCTCTGCGCTTCAGCGACGGATGAGCAGACTTTTGCCTCGCCGGAAGCCGCAGTGAATGCGCTGGTAACCGCAACCGCAAATCATGACACGAATGCCTTGCATTCCATTTTTGGGCTGGCGGGACAGGATTTGGTTTCACCGGACATGGTCCAGGCCACCGCTGAATACAAAATTTTTGACCAGCGCCTGAAGGAAGACCGGCAATTGCTGACCAATTCCCCGACCAGCCTCACGCTGGCGATTGGCTGGGACGGCTGGCAGTTTCCCATTCCGCTGGTGAAGCAGGATGGGCAATGGTTCTTTGATACCGCTGCGGGACACCAGGAGATTCTCAACCGCCGCATTGGCATGGACGAAATGGGCGTGATCAATGTCTGCAAGGCGTATGTGGACGCGCAATACGAATACGTCAGCCAAAGTCGCATGCCCGACGGAGTGCCCGCCTATGCACAATTCCTGTGCAGCACGTCGGGAACCCAGGACGGCCTTTTTTGGCCGACAAATTCAAGCACAGAATTAAGCCCGCTTGGACCGCTCGTCGCCCAGGCCCGCGTGGACGGGTATCATCGCCCCGCGAAAATGTTGAATGACATTCAAGCCCCTTATCATGGCTATTATTACAAAATTCTGACGCGCCAGGGAAAATCTGCGCCGGGTGGTAAATATAATTACATCATCAATGGCCGCATGATTGCGGGATTCGCCCTCGTTGCCTGGCCGGCGGAATGGGGCAACACGGGCGTGATGACTTTCCTGGTCAACCAGCAGGGCGTTGTTTATCAAAAAAATCTCGGGCCCAAGACCGCAAAAATCGTCAAGGGCATGACCACTTACGACCCGGATAATTCCTGGACTCAGGTGCGTTAAACAGATTTTTGCGGTCATTCACGAACCAGACCGATCCGAGCGCTTGACGTTTAAGCCGCGAACGACGTCAGCAACCAATCAAGCTTCAGGAAATAAAAAGGGCGTCCGGATCGCCGGACGCCCTTGAATTGTATTTTGCCTTAAGCGAGCAGCGGATTTTCTTCCGGTGCCGCTTCGTGGACTTCTTCAACTTCGGGTTCATCCGGAACATCGACCAATGCGCGGATTTCCGTTTTGCGATGGTAATCGAAGCCAGTGCCGGCCGGGATGATGTGACCCATGATGACGTTTTCCTTGAAGCCGCGCAGGCTATCAATCTTGGAACGCGTCGCGGCTTCGGTGAGGACGCGCGTTGTGTCCTGGAAGGACGCGGCGCTCAAGAAGCTGTCGGTCTCGAGTGAAGCCTTGGTGATGCCGAGCAACACCGGTGAGGCTTCGGCAGGTTTGCCGCCTTTCTTCTCGACCGCGTCGTTTTCAGCCTCGAACTCCAGCTTATCGATCTGTTCGCCCCAGAGGAACTGGGTGTCGCCCGCCTCGGTGATGCGCACCTTGCGGAGCATCTGCCGGACGATGATCTCTATGTGCTTGTCGTTGATCGTCACGCCTTGGAGACGATAAACTTCCTGCACTTCGCCGACCAAGTGTTCCTGCAATTCCTGCGGTCCGCTGACCTCGAGGATTTCATGCGGGTCAACCGGGCCTTCCGTGAGCTGCTGGCCTTTCTTGACCAAGTCGCCCTTGAAGACGATGACGTGACGGCCGATGGGAATGAGATGTTCCTCCTCGGTGGCGGTGCGGGGATCCTTAACGAGAATGCAACGTTTGCCGCGCACGCTCGAACCAAAGTCCACGATGCCGTCAATCTTGGAGATTTCCGCCGCGTCTTTCGGACGACGCGCTTCGAACAACTCGGCCACACGCGGCAGACCGCCGGTGATGTCCTTGGTCTTGGCACTCTTGCGGGGCGTCTTCGCCATCAACGTTCCGGCCACGATCTTGTCGCCTTCGTGCAACACGATGTGTGCGCCGGACGGGATCGGGTAGCTCGCGACGATTTCGCCCTTGTCGTCGCTGATGATGACCTGGGGATGCAAATCTTCCTTGTGATCAATGATGACCATCGCTTCCTGGCTGGTGGCCTCGTCGGTCTCCTGCTTCATGGTGACTCCCTCGATGATGTCGTGGAACTTCACCTTGCCGGCCTTCTCGGAAAGAATCGGCACGTTGTAAGGATCCCATTGGACGAACGTGTCGCCCTTCTTCACCTTCGCGCCATCCTTGAAGGAGATGACCGCACCGATGACGATGGTGTGATTTTCCAGCTCGCGGCCGTCTTCGTCGTGGATCGAGATGGTGCCGTTCTTGTTCAAGACGATGTTGTTGCCATCTTCGAGCGCAACGACGCGGAGTTCGTTGTACTTGATGGTGCCGTCGTGCTTGGACTTGATCTGCGGAATCTTGAACACCTGCGCCGCCGTACCACCGATGTGGAACGTGCGCATGGTGAGCTGCGTGCCGGGTTCGCCGATGGATTGCGCGGCCACGATGCCGACCGCTTCGCCCAGTTTGACGAGCGCGCCGGTCGCAAGGCTGCGGCCATAGCAGTGGATGCAGATGCCGTGCTTGCTTTCGCAAGTGAGCACCGAGCGGATGCGCAAACGATCAATGGCCGTGGCCTCGAGGCGTTTCGCCTTCTCTTCGTCGATCTCCTCGTTTGCATGAATGAGGAATTCCTTCGGGTTCGTCGGGTTGACGATGTCGTCGCACGCGAACCGGCCAACGATACGGTCGGCCAGCTTGACCACTTCGTCTTCGCCTTCGTACACGGCGGAGACCCAGATGCCGTTCGTCGTGCCGCAATCTTGTTCCTGGATGATGACATCTTGCGACACGTCCACGAGTTTACGGGTCATGTAACCGGAGTCAGCCGTCTTGAGCGCGGTATCGGCCAGACCCTTACGGGCGCCGTGCGTCGAGATGAAGTATTCCAAAACTGAGAGACCTTCGCGGAAGTTCGCCAGAATGGGCTTCTCGATGATGTCGCCGCTCGGCTTGGCCATCAAGCCGCGCAAACCGGCCAGCTGGCGGATTTGCTGCTTGTTACCACGCGCGCCGGAATCCACCATCAAATAGACGGGGTTGTATTCCTTCTTCCCTTGGTTCTGTTCCAGAGTCTTGAACATGACGCTGGAGATCTGGTCGGTGCAATGCGTCCAGATGTCCACGATCTTGTTGTAACGTTCGCCCGGCGTGATGACACCCTTGCGATACTGTTTTTCGACTTCGCGGATCTGCTTGTGCGCGGCTTCGATCTGTTCGTCGCGTTCCTTCGGGACGATCATGTCGTCAATACCGATGGACACGCCGGACTTCGTCGCTTCGCGGAAACCGAGTTCCTTGAGCTTGTCGAGCATGATGACGGTCTTTTCGTGACCGGCAAATTTGTAGCACTTCCAGATCAAGTCACCGAGCTGGCTCTTGCCGGCGGACTTGTTGTAGAAGCCGAGTTCGTCCGGCCAGATTTCGCTGAACAACACGCGGCCGACCGTCGTATCAATGATCTTCTTGGTCGCATCACCGTAAACGGTCTTGCGGCCGAGGTCAGGATTCGCCAGACGGATGCGGTCGTGCGTCTTGAGCGCGCCGTCGTCGTAGGCAAACTGGACTTCTTCCTTCGTGCCGAACAACGGCAGGTCGTTTGAATTCGCCGGCGCAGCCTTGCGTGGTTCGGCGGTGACGTAATAACAACCGAGCGTGATGTCCTGCGTCGGCGTGATGATCGGCTTGCCGGATGAGGGCGAGAAGATGTTGTTCGTCGCCATCATGAGCAGACGCGCTTCCATCTGCGCTTCCACGGACAACGGAACGTGAACGGCCATCTGGTCACCGTCGAAGTCGGCGTTGTAGGCGGTGCAGACCAGCGGATGAATGCGGATCGCTTCGCCTTCAATCAACATCGGTTCGAACGCCTGAATGGACAAACGGTGCAACGTCGGTGCGCGGTTGAGCAGCACTGGATGACCCTTCGTCACTTCTTCCAAAACGTCCCACACTTCGCGCGTCTGGCGCTCAATCATCTTCTTCGCACTGCGGACAGTGTGAACATAACCGAGTTCCTTCAAGCGACGGATGATGAACGGCTCGAACAAGACGAGGGCCATCTTCTTCGGCAGACCGCACTGGTTCAATTTCAATTCCGGTCCGATCACGATGACGGAACGGCCTGAATAATCCACGCGTTTGCCGAGCAAGTTCTGACGGAAACGACCACCCTTGCCCTTGAGCATGTCGCTCAAAGATTTCAGCGAGCGATTGCCCGCGCCGGTGACCGGGCGACCATGGCGACCGTTGTCGAACAACGCGTCCACGGCTTCCTGCAACATGCGCTTTTCGTTGCGGATGATGACTTCCGGCGTCTTCAATTGCAGCAACGTCCGGAGACGGTTGTTGCGGTTGATGACGCGGCGGTAAAGATCGTTCAAGTCGGACGTCGCAAAACGCCCACCTTCGAGCGGCACTAACGGGCGCAAGTCCGGCGGAATCACCGGCAGCACCGTGAGGATCATCCATTCCGGACGGCTCTTGGAAAGCCCCAAGCCCTGCAAGAGCTTGATGCGTTTCGCGAGCTTCTTGCGGATCTGCTTGCTCTTGGTTTCGGTCATGGCGCGTTCCAACGCCTGCGCACCTTTGACGAGATCCACACGTTCGAGCGCCTCGCGCACGGCTTCCGCGCCCATCTTGGCGACGAACGCTTCGGCACCGTACGTTTCCCGCGCTTCACGGCATTCAAGCTCGCTCAATAATTGATGTGGTTTGAGCGGCGTGTTGCCCGGATCAATGACCAGATAATCTTCGTAATAAATGACGCGTTCCAAATGGCGCGCCGTCATGTCCAGCGCGAGGCCGATGCGCGAAGGCATGCACTTGAAGAACCAGATGTGACACGTCGGCACGGCCAGTTCGATGTGGCCCATGCGTTCACGGCGAACGCGCGCCAGCGTCACTTCAACGCCGCAACGGTCGCAGACAATGCCGCGATGCTTGATGCGCTTGTACTTGCCGCAGGAACATTCCCAGTCCTTGACGGGACCGAAGATGCGTTCGCAGAAAAGACCGCCCTTTTCCGGCTTGAACGTGCGGTAGTTGATCGTCTCGGGATTCTTGACTTCGCCCTTGCTCCAGGAGCGGATGGCATCAGGCGACGCGAGCGTGATCCCGATGTAATCCACCTGGTTGACTTTTTCGAGCCCGAGCAATTCCCGGGCGTTTTCTTTTGAAGTAGTCATAAATAATTTAGTTGTTCTCGGTCAAAGCCGTGATCGCTTCGCCATTTCCATTCGGATGTTCCGCCGGATTGGTGTAACCGACCTTCACATCCAGACCGAGCGATTGCATTTCCTTCACCAGCACGTTGAATGATTCGGGGATGCCGGCTTCCAGCGAGTTGTCGCCTTTGACAATGCTCTCGTAGATGCGCGTGCGGCCCTGCACGTCGTCGGACTTCACGGTCAGGAGTTCCTGCAACGTGTAAGCCGCGCCGTAGGCTTCCATCGCCCACACTTCCATTTCGCCGAAGCGCTGACCGCCGTATTGCGCCTTGCCGCCCAGCGGTTGCTGGGTAACGAGCGAGTACGGTCCGACGGCGCGGGCGTGAATCTTGTCCGCGACCAAGTGACCGAGCTTCATCATGTAGATGTAGCCCACGACAATTTCCTGGTCGAACATGTCGCCGGTGCGTCCATCGTAAAGATGCGTCTTGGCGTGTTCCGGCAATCCTGCTTGTTTCAAGTAGCCGCGAATTTCCTTTTCCTTGATGCCGTCAAAAACCGGCGTCGCAAACTTTAATCCAAGGATCTTCGCCGCCCAGCCCAGGTGGGTTTCCAAAACCTGCCCGACGTTCATACGACTCGGCACGCCCAGCGGATTCAATACGATCTCCACCGGTGTTCCGTCCGCGAGATGCGGCATGTCTTCTTCCTTCACGATCTTGGCGACGACACCCTTGTTACCGTGACGGCCGGCCATCTTGTCGCCGACGGACAATTTGCGCTTGGAAGCGATGTAAACTTTCACCGACTTGACGATGCCCGCCTCGGTGCCCTCACCGGCTTCGGCGCGTTCGATCTCCTCGTCGTATTGCATCTGCAAATCGTCGAAGCGTTTTTTGAACTGGCCGATGATTTCCGTGATCTTGTTGCGGATCGGCGACGGATCAATTTCGATGCGGTCATAAACCATCGCCAGCTTGCGCAGCAAGGTCTTTGTGATCTTGCGGTTCGCCGGAATGATGATCTCGCCGGTCTCGGAATTCACGACGTCGAGCGGAATTTTTTCGCCGAGCAGAATGTTGCTCAACGCTTCCGTCAACTGGTCGCTCAATTCGTCCACCTTCTTCTTATGATCGTCTTCGATCTGCTTCGAGTGGCGCTTTTCCTCGGTCGAAGCGGATTTGACCGTGCGTTCACCGTCTTTCTTGGACGAAACTTTCACGTCCATGACGATGCCGTAGGTGCCGGATGGAACCTTCAATGAAGTGTCCTTCACGTCCGCCGCTTTTTCACCGAAGATGGCGCGGAGCAAACGTTCTTCCGGCGCGAGTTCGGTTTCCGACTTCGGCGTGATCTTGCCGACAAGAATGTCGCCGGGCTTCACTTCCGCACCGATGCGGATGACGCCGTCGGGCGCGAGATTCTTCAACGCTTCATCGCCGAGGTTCGGGATGTCGCGCGTGATTTCTTCCGGCCCGAGTTTCGTATCGCGGGCGGCCACTTCAAATTCATCTATGTGAATCGAGGTGAAGATGTCCTCCTTGACGATCTTCTCGCTGATGAGAATGGCGTCTTCGAAGTTGTAACCATTCCACGGCATGAACGCGACCAGCACGTTGCGGCCGAGCGCGAGCTCGCCGTTTTCGGTGCAAGGTCCGTCAGCGATGACCTGGCCTTTTTTCACATGATCGCCCTTGCTCACCAGAATTTTCTGGTTGATGCAGGTGGCGGCATTTGAGCGCATGAATTTGCGGATCGGATAAACATGAACTCCATTCGCCGGATCATGCTTAATCTTTTTCTTCGTCTCGGGCAGCTTGCCGTCGGAAGTGATGATGACTTGATTGCCAGTAACGGAGGCGACTTTGCCGGCTTCATCCGCGACAGCGACGGCACGCGAGTCACGCGCCACGCGGTCTTCAAGACCGGTCGAAACCAGCGGCGCATCGGTGATGAGCAGCGGCACGGCCTGGCGTTGCATGTTGGAACCCATCAATGCGCGGTTCGCATCGTCGTGTTCAAGGAACGGAATCAGCGACGCAGCGATCGAGACCAGCTGCTTCGGCGACACGTCCATGTAATCCACTTTTTCCGGCTCCACATCAATGAAGTCCGTGCGCGAGCGGCAGACGACACGTTCAGTCAGGAAGCGGCCCTTGTCATCAATCAACGAGTTGGCCTGCGCGACAATGAACTGTTCTTCACGGTCGGCGGTCAGGTAGTCAATTTTTTCCGTGACACGACCATTCTCAACCTTGCGATACGGCGTTTCGAGGAAACCGAAATCGTTGATGCGTGCAAACGTTGCGAGCGAGGCGATAAGACCGATGTTCGGGCCTTCGGGTGTTTCGATCGGACAAATACGACCATAGTGCGACGGATGAACGTCGCGGACTTCAAATCCCGCACGATCACGCGAGAGACCGCCCGGCCCAAGCGCCGACAAGCGGCGTTTATGGGTCAATTCGGCGAGCGGGTTGATCTGATCCATGAACTGCGACAACTGGCTCCGGCCAAAGAAATCGCGGATCACAGCGGACAGCGCCTTAGGATTGATGAGCTTTTGCGGCATCATCTGCTCAATGCTCTGGTCAAACAACGTCATGCGTTCCTTGACGAGGCGTTCAGTGCGCGCCAGGCCGACCCGGCACTGGTTGGCGAGCAATTCACCGACCGTACGGATACGACGGCTGCCCAAATGGTCAATGTCGTCCACGCTGCCCTCGCCCTTTTTAAGGCGAAGCAGATACTTCGTCGCAGCGACGAGATCTTCCTTCGTCAGGATGCGTGACTCTTCCTTGTCCTTGATGCCGAGCTTCTGGTTGATCTTGTAGCGACCAACGCGGCCAAGATCATAGCGCTTCGGATCAAAGAACAAGCGGCGGAGCAACGACTCCGCGTTCGCGGCCGTCGGTGGATCGCCAGGACGCAGACGACGATAAATATCTTTCAACGCCTCTTCTTCATTTTTTGCCGGATCCTTCTTGAGGCATTTGATCATGATGCCTTCGTCCACCGAAGTGTTCACGACCTTGATTTTCGTAATGCCCAGCTCGGCGATCTGCTTGATGACCGCCTTGGACAACGGCTCAAACGCGCGCGCCACGACGAGACCTTTTTCCTCGTCGGTCGCATCATGAATCAAAACACGGCTCGGCAAGTCTTCGAGTTTCTCGGCTTCCTTGATCGTCAATTCCTCGACATCATAGAACAACTTAAGAATTTCTTCGTCCGTGCCGGTGGTAAGCCGGACATTTTCCTTGGGCTTGGAAACGGGCTTGGGCCGGTCCAGGAAACTCAAGGCGCGGAATAACGTCGTCGTCAAAAATTTGCGGCGGCGTTTTTTGCGATCGAGATAAACGTAGAGCAGATCGCTCGTGTCGAACTGCGCTTCATACCAGGAACCGCGGTCCGGAATGACGCGGAAGCTGTGCAGCATTTTCCCGTTCAAATGCTGCGTGGCCTCGAACGCGATGCCCGGCGAGCGATGCAATTGCGAAACCACGACGCGCTCGGCGCCGTTGATGACGAACGTCCCCTGCGGCGTCATCAAGGGCAGTTCGCCCATGAACACAGTTTCTTCCTTGGCGTTCTTCGCCTCTTCTTTGAGCAGAAAAGTCACATGCAACGGAGCGCCATAGGTCAGGCCTTCGCGCAGGCATTCCAGCCAGTCGAGTTTGGGCGCGCCGATTTCGTACGAGTCGTAGTTCAACTCGCACTTTTCGTCGTAGCTCTTGATCGGGAAAACTTCCCGGAAAACGGATTCAAGGCCGGCGTGCTTGTCGCGCTTGCTCGGCGTGGCGTCGGCCTGCAGAAATTCCTTGTAGGAATTCGTCTGCAACTCGATCATGTTCGGTGGCACGACAATCTCTTTGATCTTGCCGAAGTTGATTCTTTCAGTGGCTCGCGATGGCATTTGGACTTTCTGGTTTGGCCCGGCATCAGCGCCGGACCGGTAAATTTACTTAACGACACAAGGCAAGTCCGTCGCGTTAAACGACGAAATTGCCAAAACTAAAACCGGTTTTACTACTCCAATCTTGACTCAAAATTCAATATAAACTGCACCCCGCAGTGTCGCGGGAAAGGGGCGACGGCACAATGCCGTCGCCCCGGTAAACCGACAATTACTTGACTTCCACTTTCGCGCCGGCTTCTTCCAGCTTCTTCTTGGCCGCGTCAGAGTCAGCCTTGTTCGCACCTTCGAGCACGGGCTTCGGGGCGCCTTCAACCAGCGCCTTGGCTTCCGCCAAACCGAGGCCGGCTTTGATTTCACGAACCGCCTTAATAGCGGCAATCTTTTTGTCCGCCGGAACGGAGACGAGGATCACGTCAAACGCGTCCTTCGCTTCAGCCGGAGCAGCAGCGCCACCGGCAGCGCCGCCAGCAGCAGCAACCGCGACGGGAGCGGCGGCAGAAACGCCCCATTTGGTTTCAAGTTGTTTGACCAGGTCAGCGGCTTCGATAACCGTCAACTTGCTCAATTCTTCCACGATGTTTGCGAGGTCAGCCATATTATTTTCTTTCTTTCGGTCGTCTCGTCGTCCGCTTCAGCCTCGGCGGATTTCAGTCCACGGCCTGTGAACCGACGATTTACGTTGTTGTTGTTTGTTCCCCGGTTTGAAATCTCAAACCGGAAATTGTTATTCCGCCTTTTCGGATTTGGCCTTGATGACCTGCGCCAGTTGGACGGCAGGAGTATTGATCAAGGTTACCAGTTTCGTCGCCGGGGCGACGAGCAGGCCGAGGATTTTCGCGCGCAACACATCAATGCTCGGCAAGTCCGCCAGGGCAACAATGCTTGCTTCTTCGAGGCGCTGGTTGTTCAAGTAACCGAACTTGAGCTTCAGCTTGTCGAATTCAGCCGCGAAATTTTTCAGCGCCTTCGCCGCCGCAGAGATGTCCTTCTGCCCGGTCACGACCGCCATCTGGCCGGCCAGGGAACCGTTCAATTCAGCCACGCCGGATTCCTTCGCCGCGATGCGGAAGACGGAATTTTTTACAATGTGAATTTCCGCGCCCGCCGTTTTCAGGCGTTTCCGCAACTCGGTCAGATGGGCGACTTTGAGGCCTTGATAACCGACCACGATGAAGAACGGCGAAGCGTTCAACCGGGTGGCGTATTCTTTCGTCAAAATTTGTTTTTCAGCACGCATGGTAAAAAATTATTTAATTGTTCACGAACTCACGGATGTCCACACGCACGGGCGGACTCATCGTCGCCGACAAAGTGCACGAACTGATATAGGTGCCCTTGACACTCGTCGGACGTGCCTTCGCAACGGCCTCGATGACGGCACGCGCATTTTCTTCAAGCTGTTCGGGCTTGAACGAAGCCTTGCCCACGATCACGTGAACATTGCCCGCCTTGTCCGTCTTGAATTCCACACGACCAGCTTTGACTTCTTTCACAGCCTTGGCCGTGTCTTCCGTCACCGTGCCGGTTTTCGGATTCGGCATCAGGCCGCGTGGTCCAAGAACTTTACCGAGCTTACGAACTTCGATCATCGCGTCCGGCGTGGCGATCGCCACGTCAAAATCAGTCCAGCCGCTCACGCACTTGGCGATCATGTCCTCGAAGCCGACGTTTTCAGCGCCGGCAGCTTTGGCTGCTTCCGCCGCGTTGCCCTTGGCGAAAACCAGGACGCGCACCGTCTTGCCGCTGCCGTGAGGCAACGGAACCGTGCCGCGAACCATCTGGTCGGATTGCTTGGGATCAACACCGAGGCGGAATGCGAGATCAATCGTCTCGTTGAATTTCGCCTTCGGGAATTTTGCGAGGACGCCCACGGCGTCCTTCAACACATACGCCTTCTTGGCGTCCACCACTTCGAGTGCTTTTTTGAATCGTTTACTGGCCATTTTGTTTTGTGCGGTGCATGCGAGCTTTTGACTCTCCCGCGATTTAGTTTATTGATCAACCGACAACTTCAATTCCCATGCTGCGCGCAGTACCGGAGATGATCCGGACGGCGGCTTCTTCCGTGGAATAATTCATGTCCTTGGATTTCATCTTGATGATTTCCAAAACCTGCTTGCGCGTCACCTTGCCGACCTTGTCCTTGTTCGGCACTTTTGAGCCGGCGGTGATGCCTGCGGCCTTCTTCAACAGAACGGACGCCGGCGGCGACTTGGTGATGAACGTGAACGACTTGTCCTGGTAAACGGTGATGACCACGGGAATCACGAGCCCCGCGTCATTTTTTGTCGCCGCGTTAAATTCTTTGCAGAACGCCATGATGTTGACGCCGTGCTGACCGAGCGATGGGCCGACGGGCGGCGCGGGATTTGCCTGGCCAGCGGCAATCTGCAATTTAATGTATCCGGTAATCTTCTTTGCCATAAAAATAATTAAGCTTTTTCAATCTGCCAGTATTCCAGTTCCACCGGCGTGTTACGTCCGAAAATATTCACGGTCACTTTCAACTTGCCGCGATCCGGATCAATCTCCTCGATCACGCCGCTGAAATTCAGGAACGGCCCGTTGTTGATTTTGATCGTCTCACCGACTTCAAAATTGACCTTCGGCTTTTCCGTTTCTTCCGACGCAGAAATCTGTGCCTTGATGGACTCGACTTCCGCCGTCGGGGTCGGCACCGGCGGTTCGCCGCCGACAAACCCGATCACGCCCTGCGTTTCTTTGATGAAATACCAAGGCTCTTCGATGATGCGGTTGTTTTCGTCGAGCAGCACCATGTCCACAAAAACATAACCCGGCCACAGCTTGCGGTTGGAAACGGTCTTTTTCTGGTTGCGCACTTCCACAACCTTTTCCATCGGCACCATGACCTCCTTGACGTAGTCCTGCATCTCGTCAGTCTTGACGCGTTTCTCGATGCTGTCCTTGACCTTGTTTTCCTGGCCGGACAGCGTCTGAATGATGAACCATTGATTTCTCATGATAAGATTCTTAAAAAAAACCAGATTCATGAAAAAGTCAACCGCCACAGTAAACAAACCCAGCATGCCGATTGAAACAATGACGAGTGCGGTTGAACCCTTAAGTTCTTCCCAAGTCGGCCAGGAACATTTCCGCAATTCCTCGCGTGTTTCCTGCCAATAGGTGACCAGACGACGGATTTGTCCCTGCCACCACAAGAGGCCAAAAATGCCCCCGATGACAACGACCCAAATCAAGATTTTCGTATATTCGTTCACAATTTCTTTGGCGGAGAGGGAGGGATTCGAACCCCCGTTGAGCTTTCGCCCAAAGCGGTTTTCAAGACCGCCGCAATAGACCACTCTGCCACCTCTCCGGCTGGCAGGGCGTGTAGGACTTGAACCTACAACCAACGGTTTTGGAGACCGCTACTCTACCAATTGAGCTAACGCCCTACTCTGACAAACCGTTTCATTTTTTGGACGAAAAGGGAGCCGGGGCATTCAATCCCCAGCTCCCGGATTTCAAAACGCATCAAGCGATGACGTCCGACACACGACCGGCACCAATGGTGCGGCCGCCCTCACGGATGGCGAAACGCTGGCCCTTTTCCATCGCGACCGGCTTCTGCATCTCGATGTCCACGGAGACGTTGTCGCCGGGCATGACCATTTCCACGCCGGTCGGCAGGGTCAGCGTGCCTGTCACGTCCGAAGTGCGGAAATAAAATTGCGGGCGATAGTTCGTGAAGAACGGCGTATGACGGCCACCTTCATCCTTCGAAAGGACGTAAACTTCCGCCTTGAACTTGGTGTGCGGCTTGATGGAACCCGGCTTGGCCAGAACCATGCCGCGCTCGACGTCTTCCTTCCTGGTGCCGCGTAGCAAAACGCCGACGTTGTCGCCCGCGCTCGCCGAATCCAAAAGCTTGCGGAACATTTCGATGTCCGTCGCCGTGGTCTTGGCCGTGTCCTTCAAGCCGACGATTTCAACTTCTTCCATCTTCTTGAGCACACCGCGTTCAACACGACCGGTCACAACCGTGCCGCGACCTTCAATGTTGAACACGTCTTCGACGCACATCAAGAAAGGCTTGTCCACTTCGCGGGGGGGCAGCGGGATGAACGCATCAATCGCATCCATCAATTCCTGAATGGCTTTTTCGCCTTCAGGCTTGTTTTCCATGGCCGCGGTCGCGCTGCCGCGAACGATGGGAGTTTTGTCACCGGGAAATTGATACTTCGTGAGCAGGTCACGAATTTCCATTTCAACGAGGTCGAGCAATTCCTTGTCGTCCACGAGGTCAACCTTGTTCAGGAAGACCACGATGGCCGGAACGCCGACCTGGCGGGCAAGCAAAATGTGTTCACGCGTCTGCGGCATCGGACCGTCTGCCGCGCTGACGACGAGAATCGCGCCGTCCATCTGCGCCGCACCGGTGATCATGTTCTTCACATAATCCGCGTGGCCGGGACAGTCAACGTGTGCGTAATGGCGCGTCGCACTTTCGTATTCGACGTGCGAGACGGCGATGGTGACGGTCTTCGTGTCGTCACGAACCGTTCCGCCCTTGGTGATATCCGCATAAGAGATCGGCGTCGCCAGGACCTTTTTTGCTTTGGGTGTGGACAATGGCCGCAGTCAAGGTGGATTTGCCATGGTCAACGTGACCAATCGTGCCGACATTGACGTGCGGTTTCGTTCTTTGAAATTGCTCTTTAGCCATTTTATTCTCCTGCGTTAATGTTTCGTTCGTTGCCCGTTGCGTTTTTAATGGAGCCCATGATCAGGATTGAACTGATGACCTCGTCCTTACCAAGGACGTGCTCTACCAACTGAGCTACATGGGCGCACAAATCATAGTCCAGCCTGATAGCGATGCGAAAAACGACAAAAAACCAATCCCCTCATTTATTTTCTTCTGAAAATCCGAGGGGAAATCGGCTGTTTGACTTTTTACTGACCTGCTACGCCAGACAAATTATTGAACCGGGACTTTCTTGTCAACACACAATTTAATTTTTTCTTGTTGCTTTGAATACATGCCATCTTGCCTTATTTTTGCGATTCCAGCCAGATATTAATAATAACCGGACAGCTCCGATTCAAGCCCGCGGATGTGCTGCGTCGTAAGCCCTTTTCAACCGTTCCGTTGTGACGTGCGTATAGACCTGCGTCGTCACGAGATGCGCATGACCGAGCAGTTCCTGCACGCTTCGCAAATCCGCACCGGCGTCCAGCAGATGCGTCGCATAACTGTGCCGCAGTTTGTGCGGCGTCAAAGCCGGATCAAGCCCGGCGATGGCGAGAAACTGTTTCAATCGCCGCGCAAGCTGGAGCGGCCGGAGCGGGGCGGGCTTTTTCGTCTCTGCAAAAAAAACCGGCGATGCTCCCACCGGTGGTTGTTTAAACGTATGCCAATAATCTTGGATCGCCATCAACGCCGGCCCACCGATCGGCATGAGTCGTTCCTTTTTGCCTTTGCCGCGCACACGCACGATCTGTTCACTCCAATCAATGTCATCCACGCGCAGTCCGCACAGTTCGCTGACGCGCAGGCCGCAGGAATAAATTGTTTCAAGCACAGCCACATCACGTAATGCCGCCGGTTGAGAAACTGGCCGGCCGGCTTTTTTTACCTTCTGAACTTTTAATAGTTCGAATGGTGCGATAAGCAGCGCTTCCATCTGCTGCTTCGTCAAAAATTTCGGCAGCCGCTTTTCCGGCTTCGGCAGCGACAAGTTTTTTATCGGCGAGGCCTCGGCGACTCCGTGACGGATGAGAAATTTATAAAACGTCCGCAACGCAGAAAACCGGAGCTGCACCGCCGCGCGGCTTAAATTATTCCGGCCCAGAAAGCGCACAAAGCCGCGAAAATCATCGCGCTGGAGTTTTTCCCAGACAGGCGGCGACTTGCGTTCTTCGAGATGCCAGCGGAAAAATTCTATCAACGCCTGTTTATAATTCCGCTGCGTGTAGATGGACGCGCCACGGTCCACGGCCAGATGCGCCATAAATTTCTGAATCCACTTGTCCTGGACTTCGGTTGAGGTTGGTTTTGGCGTCACATCCATCGGCATCGAGCTTAGCGTAAACTTCACAGAACTCAAACCGGCTTGAGAAAATTCAAAACCCGCCGGGAAAATTCCTCCGGCTGTTCTGCGTGCAGCCAGTGACCCGCCCCGGTGATGTCCTGAATCGCCGCCTGCGGAAACAATTCATGTATCAGCGGTTCGTCTTCCGGATTGATGTAATTCGATGTCGTGCCACGAATGAATAGGGTTGGCCCGTTAAACGGCGCGGCGGGTGAGATCGGCTCGCGCAACCGCCCGTAGTTTTTAAACAGACCACGCAGGTCGATCTTCCAAAAGAAACCACCCTCGGAATTTCGCCCGAGGTTTTTCAACAAAAACCGGCGGAGGGCGAGATTTGGAATTTCCGGTGCCAGGACATCTTCAATCTCCTGCCTTGCCGAAAACAATTTTAAATCCAACGCGAGCAAGGCGGCGAAAATTTTATCATGCGAAGCCGCATACGCGCGCGGAGCCATGTCCGCAACCACGAGTTTTTCTACCCGGGATGGAAATTGCAGCGCAAATTGCATCGCCGTTTTACCGCCCATCGAATGACCCAGGACCATCGCCGTCTCCAGGCCGCGTGACTCCATGAATTCAGCCAGATCGGCGGCCATCAGCGGATAATTCATTTCGTCGCTGTGCGGCGACTGGCCATGGTTGCGCTGATCGACGGCAAATACATGAAACGATTCCGCCAGCCGCGTCGCGATAGTATGCCAGTTATCCGAAGCACCGAACAGTCCGTGCAACAGGATGACCGCCCTGCCCTGTCCCGAGTCTTTGAAGTGTAATTGCATTATTGTAAAATTTAGCAGGCGTTTATGTAACAATCCTGTGATTGATGCTCAATGCTTGAAATCAAATGGTCACCCGTGGAGAATGCACTTCGATGATTTTGCGCTCCATTCAAAAGACCGCCCGTCTGCTCATGGTAGCCGCGTTTTCTCTTTTTGCCATCACGGTATCAGCCGCCGCGCCCACCGGCCCGACCCTGGAATTTGACTACGGCCACGGCGAGCCGCACAGCAATTCCGTGGACAAATTCATGTATTTCGTGCCGTTGATTTCGCCGGAATCCGTTTCTGTTTTCACCAATGCTGGAAATACGCAATGCGTCCGTGTGCTTTTGTCGGTTTGTCGGACCAATGCCCAGACGTTTAGCGCCACGTGTGAATTTGAATTTTCCGGCGCCGGTTCGCAGCAGAATGTCTTTGATCACACCAACGCCATCCGGAAGCATTTGAAAGAACTTTCGGCCGGCGGCACGCTCAAGCGCCAGCTTGCTTCCATCAATGTCACCGGAACCGGCAGCGGCAGCATCGAGATCGCAGGCATGTTTACCAACGGCCAGCCCGTCGTGAATATGTTGGAATTGCGTTTCAACCGTCGTGGAAGCGCAAGCCCGGTCACCATCAACCTGCAGGATATTGTTTTTCAAGATGGCGTGGCCCGGGCAAAGAATGAAATGGTGGCGCGGGTGAATGCATTGACTTTTCACCGCACCACAGGCACTCCCAAAATGGAAGTTTCGCTGGCCTCATTGAAACGAAAGGACGCCGGCAATGGTCTTTGGCAAAATTTCGTCGGCAGCCTCAAGGGAGCAACGGTGAATTTATTTCTCCCGCCGCTCACGGTGGAGCGGGAAGGCCAGCAAGCCATGCTGGATTTTGGCCTGGCGCTTGCCATGAAAAAACCGGCTTTCACTTTTCCCCCGGCCAGCCGCCTCAAAAGCATCGCCCAGTCCGCACCGTAAAATGATTTATTCGTCGCGTGGCGGGAACTCAAACGTAATCTTGCCTTTTGCGTCCATCACCAGATACGCCGGGAACGGCTTGCCCGCTTTGGAGATAAATTTGTCGAGCAGATCGCTCTTGCCATCGGCAAGAATCTTCTGCGCCTGCGGCAGTTCAATCGGCTGTTCCAAAATCACTTTGCCGATTTTAAATTTACACGCCTTGGCATCCGCCTGTGATTTCTCACAAATAAAACCCTGCTCCGTATCGAACACATCGCCACCGCATTTCGGACATTTGCCGATGGGCGTCAAGCCGGTGAAATCAATCTTCGGCAGCGGCTCGCTCGGCACGCCGCCTTTGGCTTTGCCCTTCTTTTCCCGTGGTGCAAACTCAAAAGCGGTCTTGCCATCCTTCAACACGAGGAACGCCTCGAATTTGCGATTATTTTTCTTGGAGACAAAACTCTTGAGCAAATCCGTCTTGCCGGTTTCGAGCAGCTTCGTGATCTGCGCCGGTTCAATCGTCTGCTGCAAAATGATTTTGCCGCTGCGAAAATCGCAGGTCTTGTCGGGTCCCGTCGCCTTCTCGCAGATGTAATGCATGCCGGCGTCGAACACGCGCGCCCCGCATTTCGGACATTTGCCGAGCGGTTCCTTGCCCGTGAAATCAACCGGCGCGCTCGCCTCGCCTTCCTTGTTCTGGTCGTTGCCGAAATCAAACTCCGGCTTGAACTCCGCGTTCATCTTGATGATGGCCGCGAACGGAAAACCCTGCTTGCTGCGGAACCCTTGCAGCGGCCCGACCACGCCGTTCGTGATGAGTTCCTCGACCTCGAAAATCTCCAACTGCCGGCTCGCGACGATTTTCCAGAGCGCGAAGTCGCACTTCTGGCACTGGAACTTTTTGTAGTTCTCCAGGATCTCGCCGCCGCATTTTGGACACGGCACCGTGAGCTTGCCGTAATCGCCCGGCACCGTGTCGCTCTCATGACTCTTCGCCTTCGCCACCATGTCGCGCGTCGCGTCAGCAATTTCGCCCATGAAATCTTCACGCTTCATTTTGCCGCGCGCCATGAGGTTCAACTTGAATTCCCATTCGCCCGTGAGCTCCGGCGAACACAATTGCGGAATATCCAAACCGCGCAATAGCGTGATCAGCGAAAACGCCTTGGCCATCGGCTGCAATTCGCGGCCATTGCGCGTGATGTATTTTTCCCAGATCAAACCTTCGATGATCGTCGCACGCGTCGCGGGCGTGCCGAGGCCTTTGTCCGACATCGCCTCGCGCAATTCCTCGTCGTCAATCAATTTGCCCGCGCCTTCCATCGCGCCGAGCAACGTCGCTTCCGAGTAGCGCGCCGGCGGTTTGGTGACGTTAGCCTCGACTTCGATCTTCTCGGTCCCGACCGTCTCGTTCGGTTTGACCGGAACGAGGTTTGGGGTCTCGTCCGAATCCGCTTCCTTGCCATAGACCGCGAGCCAGCCCGCGTTCACCATCACCTTGCCCTCGCTCTTGAACGGCTCGCTCTCGACGCGCGTGATACGCGTGGTCACAAGAAATTCCGCCGCCGGATAAAAAATTGCCAGAAAGCGTTTCGTGACGAGGTCGTAAAGTTTTTGCTCCGGCTCGCTCAACGCTTTGGGCGCAACGAGCGTGGGAATGATCGCAAAGTGATCCGACACTTTCGCATTGTTAAAGATGCGTTTGTTCGGGCGCACCCAGCCGTTCTTCAGGATTGAATCCGCGTAGCTTGAATAACCCGTCACGCCTTCAAGCATTTTCAAGGTGTCCTTCACCGTGTTGAGGTAATCTTCCGGCAGCGCGCGCGAATCCGTTCTCGGATACGTCAACACCTTGTGCTTTTCGTAAAGCGCCTGCGCCAGGCCGAGCGTGTTCTTGGCGGAGAAACCAAAGCGGCCGTTCGCCTCCCGCTGCAATGTCGTGAGATCATAAAGCTGCGGCGATATCGAAGTCGTTGGCTTGCTTTCCTCGGTGACGATGCCGGGCTTGCCCAGACATTTCGCCTTGATCGCTTCGGCAAAACTGACGTCCCATACGCGCTCCTGCTTGAGCTGGTCATCGGCGACAGTAGTGGCACGGGCATCCTGCCCGTGTGTTTCTGTTTTTGAAAGCACGCTGCCATCGGAACTCTCGGGCAGGATGCCCGTGCCACTACGTTGCTTGGAAAACTTCTCATCAAACCAGCGCCCGACGTATTCACCAGCTTCCGCTGCAAAGGTTCCGTGAATTTCCCAATAATTGCGCGGAATAAATTTTTTAATCTTCTCTTCGCGCTCGACGAGAATCGCCAGCGTCGGTGTTTGCACGCGGCCCACCGTCGTGAGATGAAAACCGCCGGTCTTGGAATTGAACGCCGTCATGGCGCGCGTGCCGTTAATGCCAATGAGCCAGTCGCTTTCGCTGCGGCACGTCGCGGCGTCGGCGAGCGGAATCATTTCCGCATCCGTGCGCAGATGGGCGAAGCCGTCGCGGATCGCCGCCGGCGTCATGGATTGCAGCCAGAGCCGTTGGATGGGCTTGTCGCTTTTGGAATACTGGACGATGTAACGGAAGATCAATTCCCCTTCGCGCCCGGCGTCGCAGGCATTCACGAGTGCCGTGACATCTTTGCGCTTGATGAGCTTCGTCAGGACTTTCAGCCGCGCCTCGTTCTTCTCGATGGGCAGCAGATCAAAGTGCGGCGGGATGACCGGCAGGTTCGCAAACGTCCACTTGCCGCGTTTCACCTCGAACTGTTCCGGCACGGCGATGGTGAGCAGATGGCCGACCGCCGACGAGATGACATACTGGTCATTTTCGTAGAAGTCCGCGTTCTTCTCAAACTTGCCGAGCGCCTTGGAGATGTCTCCGGCGACCGACGGTTTTTCGGCGATGATGAGTGTCTTGCCCATTTGTTGGGCCGCAACCTTGCGAAGAAAATCGCCTTTGTCAACTCCGGCGCTTGCAAATCAACATCCGCCTTGTGGACAACTTGCATTAAGATTTAGAGTTTTTACCCGTTTCATTTTAACACAAGGCCGCTGAGAAAGTCAGGTCGAGCTCACGATGTTTTGATTATTGCGGTGAAACGACGATGCGATAAAAGCGCTGCTGGCTGCCAGCAGTGTTCGGATCAGTCAATGTCAATGGAGCACCGATTCCGCCCAAAGTCACGAAGGGAAACCACTGTGTTAGATTCGTCGAGTATTGCGCCGTGTAATTTACGCCTGTTGCCGTTTCGAAGCTAAATTGAAACTGGCCGCTGGCGAGTATCGCTGGTGCGGTAATGCCAAGCGGTAACACAGTCAGCATTGCGGGATTGCTGGTGATACTACCGTAAGCGTTGGTGACAACAATTGAGTAAGCCCCGACATTCGCCGGAAATACATTTTGCAGGGTGAAAATTGTGTTTGTAAAGGCAAGGAGGTTTGTCCCGTTAAAGAACCATTGATAATTTAACGGCGGCGAGCCAGCGGCGGCCACTAGGAAACTCGCTGGATACCCATTGGTTACTGTTATTGTTTGCGGCTGGCTGGTAAAGGATGGCGATATTGTCACTACCAATTTTGCGACACTACTAGTAACGCTGCCTTGGGCACCGGAAATGATGACCGAGTAATCGCCCCCGTTTATATCAGTTGCATTTTTCACTGTCAGTTCAGGAGAACCTGCAAAATTAACCTCGCGAACACGATTATTTCCCGAATCTGAAATGAACAAATTTCCAACAGCATCCAAGACAGCCCCGTGTGGATAAAACAAACCCGAATTAGTGGCTGCGACCCCATCGGCGAAACAACAGTTGATACCGTTATTTGGCCCATTGCCTGCAACTGTTGTCATTATGCCGTTTGTATCTACTTTGCGGATTCGGCAGTTGGCGCTGTCCGTTATGAATATCTCCCCCAGCGTGCTCACAGAAACACAGGTTGGCTGATTCAGAAATGCATTGACAGCCAAGCCTCCCTCACATGCAGGACAATCACCAGCGTAGCCAATCCCTGCCACTGTCGTAATGATGCCATTAGCAAACACCTTACGGATGCGGTTATTGAAAGAATCTGCAATAAACAGGTTTCCATGAGCGTCAACAACGACACCCATTGGAAAGTTCAATTTGGCATAGATCGCCCAACCACCGTCGCCCGAATAGCCATTTGTTCCATTCCCGGCGACTGTGCTAATGATTCCATTCGTGTTCACTTTACGGATTCGACCGTTAATATAATCCGCAATAAATAGATTACCCTTAACGTCTACGGCGACACTGACTGGATACACCCCGGCATTGGTCGCCCATCCGCCATCGCCAGAATAAAAAGCAGACCCATTGCCTGCCACAGTCGTAATAATGCCGTTTGTGTCAATCTTGCGAACACGAACATTGGACTGGTCTGCGATGAATAAATTTCCCAAACCGTCCACGGCCACACTATATGGGGTGCCCAAAGTTGCATTGGTTGCTGCTGCCCCATCGCCTGAGAATCCATTCGTCCCATTGCCTGCGACTGTGCTGATGATGCCGTTAGTATTCACCTTGCGAATTCGGTTATTGCTTGAGTCAGCTATGAAAATATTGTCGAAAGCGTCAACGCTTACGTTAAATGGTGATAAACCAGCATTGGTCGCTGCACCGTTATCACCGTAAAAGCCCAGGACGCCATTGCCGGCTACTGTAGAAATGGTGTTATTTGGAATATTCGTTCCGTTGAATTGCCACTGATAGGAAAATGGCCCGGTGCCGGAAACCGCCACGCTGAACGTCGCGTTACTGCCGAAAAGCACAATTTGATTCGCCGGCTGCGTCGTGATGGTCTGTGCAGACATCCTCACCGCTAGAAATAAAATCCAAACCCACCAATTCGTTTTCATGTCGGCTGATTGCTTGGTTGTAATTTAGAAAATGGCATCGCCCAAAACTTGCCATACAGTTCCTGAATTTTTTCCAGATGCTCCTTTGTGGCTGAAGTTTCGATTTCTTTCAAGTATGCGAGAAACTCATCTTTATTCTTTAACGAAAAAACCTGTGTCTTGTAAGTAATATGTTTCTTAACAGGCTCGCTAGCGAGAAGGTTCGCGCACTCCTTTTCCAAAAACATTACGTCGCAAAACGGAAGATGAGTCGAGATCGCCGTTATGTCGTCAGCCATACTTACTTTCCACTTCTTCTGGCCATTGTTTAAACGGTGCGCCAAGCCTGCCCACATTGCTGCGCCGATACTCACAATGGGAATTTGACGAAAAATACTTGAGGCGAAAAACTCGCGAGCTTTCGGAAATCGTTCTGCACTTTGAACACCCGCCGCTTCTAAGCGCAGAAGAATCTCTGAAACCAGCCGAACGGCGTAATTCAGATTTGGAAATGAATCTGCCGGAAGTTTGCCTGCGCAAACAGCCGTTGCGGTTTGCGCATATTCACACCAACAGCGGATTAAAGCCTCGCCATTCGCCGCAATTTCCTCCGCATACCAATCGTCGAATCTTTTATCCGGCTGTTGCTGCCAGCGAGCTATCACGGGTTTAAGACCGCCTTCGAGAAGCGCCTTGCCTGTTCTTAATTCATTTGCCAATGCTTCTTCGCTGACTGGCCAATTCGCTGAGATCCGAAACCAATCATCCCATTCTGTAATCGCACCATCTGTCATCACCTTTGCTGGATCAAGATTGGTTTCAAAAGACGCTTTTCCTTTAAGCCAAGCGTGCAATCCATTGAGTATTTGCTGCGTGTATACGTTTTGATGGTGGTCGAATTTAAATCCACGCGACAAAAGGTCGTAAACAGCGCGAATTTTTCGATAATCATTATGGTCAACTATTGATTCGTTGAAGTGAATGCTTGAACGGGGGCAGACAATGAGTTGAAGTTTTCCAAGCCGATCAAGTTGTTTGAACAATTCCAGAAAAAAATCACCATGAGGCTGCGACTGCTTGCCAGCCCGACTTGAATCTATCTCTTTCATCATGTTGCTCAAAGCAAACTGATCGAGATAAATCACTTTTTTGGAAAGAGGGGGCAGGTCAAAATGCTTCGACTTGCGGCAGATTCCACATTTACGAGTATAGCTTCTACCGAAAACCGGCAGCACACCAAATGTTAATTTGCACCCACAGAAAGGGCAGTCCTCAAAAGAAGACGAAGCAACGCCATTCAAATCAAAACTTACATTCACGACTCTGATTTTGGGACGTATAAACGAACAAGTCAAACGCGACTTGCCTAGGTCAACCATCCTAAAATTGAAAAGCGGCCTCCGTTGACAAAAGCCACTTCGCGTTTTCTTCAATTCAATTTTACGACGGCGTGGTGGATGGCGAAGATGCAGGGGGCGGAATTGTTATCGGAGCGGGCAGCGTTGTCGGGATTGGTCGAGGGCCATTGCAGGTTGGCGGCGTTTTGAATAGAGGAACAGTAATTCTTCGGTGTGAATTGACATGTCCAAGGGATTTTGCGGAAATGTCGCCCAGCACAAATGCCATGACGACCGAAAATAAAACTATTTCCACCGAATCCCTGTCCCAGGAAAGCCGCACATTCCCGCCGTCGCCGGAGGTCGTGAAGCACGCGCTGCTCAATGCCGCGCAGTTTGATGCGCTGTATCAGCAATCCATCCGCGAGCCGGACAAGTTCTGGCTGGAGCAGGCCAAAACGCTTGATTGGATCAAGCCGCCGACGGTCGCCCGGAAGTTCACCTGGAACACCCGCGCCAAAAAAATTGAGCACACTTTCTTTGAAGACGGCCAGTTGAACTTGAGCGTTAACTGCCTGGACCGCCATCTCAAGTCCGGCAAGGGCGACAAGGTGGCCATTATCTGGCAGGGCGAACCGGAGGAAGATGTGAAGAAGGTGACTTACGCAGAGTTGCATCGCGAAGTCTGCAAGTTCGCCAACGGTTTGAAATCGCTGGGAGTTAAGAAAGGCGACCGCGTGGCGATCTACCTCCCAATGATCGCCGAGGCCGCCGCTGTTATGCTTGCCTGCACGCGGATCGGCGCAATCCATTCCATCGTGTTCGGCGGGTTCAGCGCGGATTCGCTTTCCGACCGCATCAACGATTCCTCCTGCAAACTGCTCGTCACGGCGAACGTTTCCTTGCGTGCTGGAAAAGTCATTCCGCTCAAGGCCATCGCCGATGAAGCGTTGAAGAAAACTTCGAGCATCGAAAAGGTCGTGCTCATCAAACGCAACGACGAACCGTGCAATGTCGCCGCCGGGCGCGATGTCTGGTATCACGATTTGATGGCAGTTGGCTGCGACGCCTCGTCGCCGGGCATTGATGCGGCGGGGGCGCCGCAGCCACATTGTCCGCCGGAGCCGATGAACGCCGAGGATTTTTTGTTCATCCTTTACACGAGTGGCTCGACCGGCAAACCCAAGGGCGTCGTCCACAGCACCGCCGGTTACTTGTTGTGGGCCGCGCTCACGCACAAATACGTTTTCGACATCCACGAGAACGACGTTTATTTCTGCACCGCCGACATCGGCTGGGTCACCGGCCACAGCTATGTCGTTTACGGCCCGCTCTGCAATGGCGGCACAACTTTGATGTTCGAGGGCGTGCCGACGTTTCCCGATGCCGGACGTTTTTGGAAAATTGTCGAGAAGTTCAAGGTGAATTCCTTTTACACCGCGCCCACGGCCATCCGCGCGCTCATCCGGCTCGGTGATGAATGGCCGGCGAAACATGATTTAAGTTCACTGCGCGTTCTCGGCTCCGTCGGCGAACCCATCAATCCCGAGGCGTGGATGTGGTATTACAAACAGATTGGTCACGAGCGCTGCCCAATCGTAGATACTTGGTGGCAGACCGAGACCGGCGGCCATCTCATCACGCCCCTGCCGGCGTCAACACGCTGAAACCCGGCAGCGCCAACCGCCCTTTCTTCGGCGTCGAACCCGTCGTGTTGCGTGACGATGGCACCGAGTGCACGCCAAATGAAGGCGGCAAGCTCTGCATCAAAACTCCCTGGCCCGGCATCATGCGGACGACTTGGGGCGACCACGAACGGTTCGTGAATACTTATTTTTCCACATTCACCAACATGTATTTCACCGGCGACGGTTGCCGCGTGGATGCCGACGGCGATTACTGGCTGCTCGGTCGCGTGGACGATGTCGTGAATGTCTCCGGCCATCGCATCGGCACGGCGGAAGTCGAGAGCGCGCTCGTAAGTCATCCGAAAGTGGCCGAAGCCGCCGTCGCGCCGATGCCACATGACATCAAGGGTCAGTCGCTCTACGCGTTCGTGACGCTCAAGGATGGCATTTCCGAAAGCGATGAATTAAAAAAAGAACTCGCGAATCATGTGCGCAAAGAAATCGGCGCGATTGCGGTGCCGGATAAAATTCAGTTCGCGCCCGGCCTGCCCAAGACGCGTTCCGGCAAGATCATGCGCCGCATCCTGCGCAAGATCGCCGAAGATCAGACCGAGCAGATCGGCGACGTTTCCACGCTGGCCGACCCGCAGGTGGTGGAGGCGCTGGTGAACGGGAAGCAGTAAATAGTGGCTCAATTTACATTGGTTCGGGGAGCGCAGCCGCCCTCGGCTGCGATTCGCCGCGCCCTCGCGTCGAATCTTTCCATAATCTCACCCATCCTTTAAATCGAATGCCACAAAAGCCGACGGCGAGGGTGCCGTCGGCTGCGTCCGAGGCGGGCGCGCTCCCAAAACCAAATTGAACCGCTACCCACTCAACCGTGCGCTTGCGCCCGACTTCAAAAACATTACAATCGTTTGCAATGAAATTTGCCCTGGCAATTCTGGCTTATGTGGTCATCGCCCTGATTTTGGGACTGGGAATTCTGATGCTGCTTCAGGGCAAGCCGTGGCTGCTCATCATCGGAGCGGTCGGGTTTCTTGTTGCGTTTGCCCGGATTGGCTGCAAATCGCACTAACTTCGCGGTTGACCGAGGTCACCGGTGCGGCACCGGAAACCGTGCCTGCATGGCCGGAATGATTTGTGCCGAAGTTGATCCCGAAGCGCTCCTCAAACCAGCATATATCCCCGAAGCATATGCCGTGGCGGTGGAAGTTCCCTGCACCCCAAAAGGCTGGCCTCCGTAATATACAACGCTCATGCCCGGCAACGCCATGCTGTCTCCCGGCCAATAATTCGCATACGATGCAAGCTGGCCGGGCTGGCTCAAAGCAGTGATTGCATAAACACCGGCAGTCGCCGCAGGATAAGTCGGTGTGTTGACCGGCTGGTTGCCGGCCGCGCCAAAAACCATGATGTTATTGGCCAGCGCCGACTGGATGATGCCATTGAGAACTGTACTGTCGTTAGCACTGCCAAGGCTTAAATTCAAAACGTTTGCGCCGTTGTCCACCGCCTTTTGAATGCCGAGCGCGACCAACCAGGAAGTAGTACTTTCACTCCCGCCATAAACATCAACCGGTTGAATCTGCACGGAACTGCCGCCCGATGACTGTTGTGCAATCGCTTCCAAAATGGTGTAAGCCATGGCGGTTCCGTGCGTCATGTCGCTGCCGGCAGGGGTGGTGCCATCAGACACGGACAATTGCGGCAGAATGAATTTATCCAGTTGGGAGCCGAGTGATTGAACGTTCATGTCCACCAAACCGACAATGACCTTGCCGGAATCGGGAGGTGGATTAAGGGTCAATGATAGCGGTGGAACCGGCGCGGAAGAAAGCGGCACTGCTGAAGGCGGCGGATCTAAAACATAATTGTAATCCACGTCGGTCACGTCACTATTGGTTTTTAATTGCGTCAGGGCCGCATCAGTCGCCGCTGCGTCGTCAAACTGCAAGCGATATAGGCCCAGCTTGTCGAGCCGGCCAACAACTTTCGCTCCCAGCTTTTTAGCAAGCGCATCAATGTCCGTGCCGGGCTTCACGCGGATGAGCAGTTCGTTGGCAATCCGCTTGACGGGTTTGGCAGTACGCACCTGCCTGGTCGCACTTTTCATCGTGGTGCGAAAAACGTAGAGGCGTGCGGGAGCATTTGTCTGCGGCACCAGCGCGAAGTTGAGGTCGCCCATCAGCATCTTCAGCGCGTCACCGGAGGACAGGTCTTTGAACTTCACGTCCACCGTCCGCTCCGTGTCCGGCTCGACAAAGATGTTCCAGCCGGTTTGATGCGCGATGTCTTCCAGCAGCGGCCAGAGCCGTTCACCATGCAAATCAGCACTGACCTTGTCGGTGGTGGAACGCCAGATGATGGAATTCGTATTCGCGGCCGTTGCCGCCAGCGTAAACGCAAGCGACAGAAAAAAACAAAGATGGCGGATACAAAACATTGACTTAACAGACGGTTTGAGCGCTCCCAAGGTTAAAGCGTTCAGACTATTTCTTTTCGGTCACCGTTTTCACCCAGGCTTGATTATCAAGATACCAGCGGATCGTCTCGCGGATGCCCTGCTCGAACTTGTGCGCCGGCGTCCAGCCAAGCTCGCGCTGAATCTTGGTGGCGTCAATCGCGTAACGACGATCATGCCCGGCCCGATCCTTGACGAACGAGATCAGTTTGCGCGAACCGCCGCCAAGTTGCGGCATGAATTCATCAATCGTGTCGCAGATCAGTTCTACGATGCGCAGGTTGGCCCATTCGTTGTGGCCGCCGATGTTGTATGTTTCGCCCAGCTTCCCCTGCCCCAGCACCGTCCACAACGCCTCAGCATGGTCGCGCACATAAAGCCAGTCGCGCACATTCATGCCATCGCCGTAGACCGGGATTGCCTTACGCACGAGCACGTTCTGGATGATAACCGGGATGAGTTTCTCGGGAAATTGCAGCGGGCCGTAGTTGTTCGAGCAGTTTGTGATGACCGTCGGCAAACCGTAAGTGTGATGATAGGCGCGCACCAGCATGTCGCTGGAAGCCTTGCTGGCGGAATAAGGTGAGTTGGGCGCGTAAGGCGTCGTCTCGGTAAAAAGCCCTGTCGCACCGAGCGAGCCGTACACTTCATCCGTTGAGACATGATGAAATTTTTTATCGGCGAAGTTGCCGTTCCAAAATCCACGGCAGGCTTCGAGCAAGTTAAATGTGCCGATGATGTTCGTCTGTATGAAATCGCCCGGCCCACTGATGGAACGATCCACGTGCGATTCCGCCGCGAGGTGCATGACGTGTGTGATGGCGTGCTGTTCTACGATGCGCAACGTCGCCGCTTTGTCGCGCAAGTCCACTTTCTCAAAAACATATTTCGGATGTTTGGAAACCTTTTCCAAATTGGCCAGATGCCCGGCGTAGGTCAGGCAATCAAGATTCACTAATTTGGTGATGCGCGCATCGTCAATGACATGATGAATCAGATTGGAGCCGATAAAACCCGCGCCGCCGGTGATTAACAAGTTCATGGTTGAGAATGGGAATTTATTCGGGCTTCCAATTTTTAAGAGAATCTTCAAGCGCTTCTTCAACGCCCCGGATTTTTACACCGGTTGCCAGAAGCTTGGTTGTATCCATGACACAATTGGAGCGCGGTGTCTTGGCGGCGACTTTGTAAAACTCCTCATCGCTCGCCCAGAACTCAAACTTTCTCGCCGGCTTCAGGTGTTTTTCGATCAAACCCACAACATGCTTGGTGGTCACGAAACCCGGATTCGTCACGTTGTAGATGCCGAAGGGCGCGCGCAATTCCCAAGTATCCAGACACGCTTTCACGAAGTCGGCGCGATGCGAAACGGAGTTCACGTTGTCGTAAACCTTCGAGTAGCGCTGCACCTTGCTTAAATAATTCCGTGCGTTGTCATACTCATCGAACGGAATGCGCAGCCGCCAGATATAACTTTGCCCGATGCCGGCAATCGCCTCTTCACCCAACGCCTTGGTGCCGCTGTAAAAACTGCACGGACCGTCACGGAAGGAAAAATTTGGCGCGTCCGTCTCGGTGAACCCGTGGATTGAGCCAGGGGATTTTGCAACCAGTTCGCGCATTTCCGGCTTGGTAAAATCCTTCTCCGTGCGCGTCTTTCCGTTTTCAAAAATTTTCGCGCCCGAATAAATGCAGCCGGAGGAAACATGGCCCCAAGGAATTCCTGCCGCCGCGCAGGCCTGGGCGACCGTCTGCGGAAACAGCGTGTTGCCCTGAAGCGTGTCGGCCTTGTGCAATTCACAGGCATCCACGTTCGGCTTCCCCGTGTAACCGGCGGCGTTGACGACAAAGGCCGGCTTTTTCGTTTTGAGAAATTCCAGCAGCGTGTCGAAGCGCGTGTAATCAACCTGTTTGCGCGACAGGGCAATGAATTCTTTTTTGCGTTGCGTCAGGACACGGGCGAATTCCTGACCGATGTAACCGGTGGCACCAAGAAGCAGGATCATAAATTTATTTCAAACGTTTGGCCTCAGCGACGACGGCGGCGAGGTAATCGCGGTATTCACAATTGGGGATTTTGCCAACCAGTTCATCAAGCTGCGGCAGCGAGACAAAGTCCTGCCGGAACGCGGATTCCTCCGGACAGCCGATCTTGATGCCCGCGCGCTTCTCAATCGTCTGCACATAGGCCGATGCGTCGTGCAGGCTACTGCTCGTGCCCGCGTCCAGCCACGCGAAGCCGCGGCTCAACCGGTGCACGCGCAACGTGCCGCGACGCAGATATTCGATGTTCACGGCGGTGATTTCCAGTTCGCCGCGCGCGGAAGGTTTCAGCGCTTTTGAGATGGCGACGACTTCATTGTCATAGATATAAAGTCCCGGCACGGCGTAATTGCTTTTGGGCGCTTTGGGTTTTTCCTCGATGGAAACCGCCTTGCCACCTGCATCGAATTCCACGACGCCGTAGCGTTCCGGATCGTTGACATGATAACCAAAGATTGTGGCACCAGTTTTGAAGTCGGCAAAGGCGCGCTGGAATGTATCGCCGCCGTAGAAAATATTATCGCCCAAAATCAGCGTCACCGCGTCGGCACCGATGAAGCTTTCCGCGATCAGAAATGCCTGGGCGATACCCGCCGGCTTGGCCTGTTCACGATATTCGATGCTCAAGCCCCAAGCCTTGCCGTCACCGAGCAACTGCTTGAAGCGCGGCAGATCGTGCGGCGTGGAGATCAGGCAAAATTCGCGGATGCCGCTCTCAATCAGTGTCGTGAGGGGATAATAAACCATCGGCTTGTCATAAACCGGCTGGAGCTGCTTGCTCGCAACGAGTGTGAGCGGATACAACCGTGAGCCAGCGCCGCCGGCGAGGATGATGCCTTTCATTTGCGGAAAGCGTAATGATTCGGCGCGGAAATGGAAATGCGAAACTCATTCCAGGAAAATTACTGAACAACGGCGAAAAGGACTTTTCGAGACTTCGCTTATCTCCTTTTGACTCAAAACAGTGCAATGCCGCCAGCCGGAAACGATTGAGATTCGGAACTTCTGTTCCCTTGACATTGCATAGCCATATCAATGACCCAAGCTCGGCGCCTGCCGCTATCGGCGGCTGTCACCATCTAATTTTCCGCACTACTCAATTATTCAGTCCGACTTCGATTTCTGAAAAACTTCCGTGGCGATTTTAAGAAAAAGGTCGCGCGCCGTCCATCGGTCATCGCTCGTGCTCTGCTCCATAAAAATGGTGATCATACCGGTCTTGGGATTGACTGACAAATCGGTGCCATAGGCCCCGTCGTGGCCAAACAGGCCGTTGCGCAGATGGTAGCCCAGGCTGTAATTGACCTTCGTCGCGCCGGTCTGTTCTTTCCGCAATTCATCCATTGCGGCCGGTGAGAGATAGCGTTTGCCGTCCAGTTCGCCGTTGTTAGCCAGCATCAACCCGTAACGCAGAATGTCGTGCGTGGTGGAAAACAATCCGCCGCCTGCCTCCGGGAAACGATGAACCCGGTCACTGAACGGTTTCGTGAGGAAATCAACATCACTCTTGGCATAGCCGGACCCGCTCTTATTTGGCCCGTAAGTGTTGGCCAGCCGGGCGATTTGCGCGTCACTCGGCCAGAAGGTGGTTTCAGTCATGCCCAGCGGATCGAAAAAGCGCTTCTGCAAAAAATCCTCGTAAGCCATGCCGCTGACGATTTCGACGATGCGCGCGGCGATGTTCATGCCTTGATTGCCGTATTGATATTTGTCACCCGGCTGCCATTGGAGCGGGCCGGTCACGGAACTGAGGGCGCGGGCCTTGAGCGGCGTGCTATCCGAGCCTGTCACCCGCTGCAACTCGGACATGCCGGTCAGACCGCTGGTGTGGCTCAATATATGCCGGATCGTGACCGGACGAACCAGCGGCTTGAGCAAAACATGGTTCGTATCCTTCTCCTCAACCACCATCCACTTGCTAAGTTGAGGAATGAATTTCGTCACCGGATCATCCAGACTCACCTTGCCTTCATCCACCAGCATCATGATGGATGCGCCGGCGAACATCTTGGTCATCGAAGCCACCCAGAAAACATTGTCCTCGCTGATCGGTTTCCTGGCCTCGACATCCGCGTAACCGATCAGGTTTTTATAATGCACTTTGCCTTCCCGGTCTGCGATGATGCCAATGATCCCCGCGATTTTGTAGCTGTCCAGATACGGCTGCATCGCCGTTGCCACTTCCGGGCTGGCCAGCGGTTCCGGGGCCGCGGCGAAACTGGTGGCGGCGGAAAAACCTGCCGCCAGCATTGCAAGAATGAAAAACGGAAGATGCCATGAATGTTTCATATCAATTTTATTCATCTGCTAGTTTTGCAACGGCCAATCTCCTCGGAAGAGGTTTTAGCTGTGAGTCTACCGCCGGCATGCCCCCACTCAATTATAATCTCAAAAAAAGCCAGAAATTGAGCGGGATTTGTTGGCGTGATTGAAATGTTTGTGGAAACAAGCGCAGGAGAATTGACAACGTTCGTTTCGGCAAAAGCAATTGTGGGCGTCAAGATGATTGCCAGAAGAATAAACAGGCATTGGCATCATTGACTCCTCATTGGCCGAAACGTTTCCTTGATTCAGGAAATTGCCAGGCCTATCCGCAAACAAAGCGGCCTCCGTTTCCGAAGGCCGCCTTTTAATTTGTTGAAGAGATTCAGCCCGCCACAGCGCCTTCAGCCGCCGCCTTCTGGTTGAACACTAGCTTTTCCTTGTCGCTCGTGACGAGGATGGGTTCACCGGGCTGCAGGCTGCCGCGCAGGATTTCCTCGGCCAGCGGATCCTCCAGAAAACGCTCCACCGCACGGCGCATCGGACGCGCGCCGTATTGCGGATCATAGCCTTTCTCCACGAGAAAGTCCTTCGCCTTATCGTCGAGTTCCAGCTTGATGTTTTTATGGCGCAAACGTTCAACCACCTTGTCCGCCTCCAGCGTGAGAATCTGGATAAGGTCAGGCTTCGTGAACGAGCGAAACACCACCACGTCATCGAGCCGGTTCAAAAATTCCGGGCGGAACGTGCGTTTGGCTTCGTCCAAAATCCGTTCACGCATCTTCTCATAGGTGCTCTCATCCGTGATCGGCGAAAAGCCGAGCGTTGACGATTTCTTAATCGTGTCCGAACCGACGTTCGACGTCATCAAAATGATTGTATTTCGGAAATTCACGACATGACCGGTGTTGTCGGTCAGCTTGCCGTCTTCCAAAATTTGCAGCAGCAGGTTCCATACGTCCGGGTGCGCCTTCTCGATTTCGTCGAACAGCACAACGGAATATGGATTGCGCCGGACTTTTTCCGTGAGCTGGCCACCTTCTTCGTAACCAACGTAACCAGGCGGCGAACCGATGAGCCGCGAGACATTGAACTTTTCCATGTATTCGCTCATGTCCAGATGAATGAGCGATTTCGAATCGCCAAACATCTGTTCTGCGAGTGTCTTGGCGAGCAGGGTTTTTCCAACGCCGGTCGGGCCAAGCAAAAGAAAAGTTCCAATCGGACGTTTCGGATCCTTCAAGTCCGCGCGTGAACGGCGCAACGCCTTGCACAACGCGGAAACACCTTCACGTTGACCGATGACCACTTTTTCCATCTCAGCCTCAACCGTGAGCAAACGCTGAGTTTCGTCCTGGCCCATTCGCTTGAGCGGAATGCCCGTCCATTTCGCGACGATGTGCAGAATGTCGTCTTCGTCCACGACGATGCGCTTTTCTTCGCCCGCCTTGCGCCAGTTGAGCAGCAACGTTTCCAGTTTTTCCTTCGCTTGCTTTTCCTGGTCGCGCATTTGCGCCGCGCCCTCGAAGTCCTGGTTCTTGATGGCTTTTTCTTTTTTGCCTTTGATCTCTTCGATCTCGGCTTCCATCGTCTTGCTTTCCGGCGGGCGGGTCATCGTGCTGATACGCGCACGCGAACCGGCCTCGTCCAGAACGTCAATCGCCTTGTCCGGCAAAAAACGATCGGTGATGTAACGGTCGGAAAGTTTCACGGCGGATTCAACGGCCTTGTCCGTGAACTCGGCCTTGTGATGCTCCTCATATTTGTGACGCACGCCTTTGAGAATCGTGATCGCGTCCTCGATCGAAGGCGCCTCCACCTTCACCGATTGGAAACGGCGTTCGAGCGCAGCGTCCTTCTCGATGTATTTGCGATATTCATTCAGCGTGGTTGCACCCACGCATTGCATCTCGCCGCGTGAAAGCGCGGGCTTGATGATGTTGCTGGCGTCCATTGTGCCTTCGGCCGAACCGGCACCGACGATGGTGTGCAATTCGTCAATGAACAGAATGATGTTTTTCGCGCGGCGGATTTCGTCCATGACCGCCTTGATGCGTTCTTCAAACTGGCCGCGATACTTTGTGCCGGCGACCATCAGCGCGAGGTCGAGTGTGATGACGCGCTTGCTGCGCAAAATTTCGGGCACATTGCCCGCCGCGATTTCCTGCGCGAGACCTTCAACGATGGCCGTCTTGCCCACACCCGCTTCACCAAGCAGAACGGGATTGTTCTTCGTGCGACGGCAGAGGATCTGGATGACGCGCTCAATTTCGTTCTTGCGGCCGATGACCGGGTCCATGTCGCCCTTGCGCGCAATTTCCGTGAGGTCGCGTCCAAACGCCTTCAATGCGGGCGTTTTGACTTCGCCTTTTTTCTCCGGACCAGCGGAAGCCTTTTCGCCTGAAGACGCCTCTGGAGGAACGGCTGATTCTTCACCGCTAAAATTTGGATCCAGTTCCTTCAAGATTTCCTGACGGCATTGTTCAATGTCCACATCGAGATTTTTCAAAACCTTTGCGGCCACACCATCACCCTCGCGCAACAGGCCGAGGAGAATATGTTCCGTGCCGACGTAAGTGTGATTCAGCGCCTTGGCTTCCTTGGACGCGAGCGCGAGAACTTTCTTCACGCGCGGCGTGTAGGGAATGTTGCCGATCATCTTCTGGTCGGGGCCGGTGCCGACCTGTTTCTCGACTTCCATGCGGACGGTTTCGAGATCAAGACCCATTTTCTGGATTACGTTCACCGCCACACCCTGACCCAGCTTGATCAGCCCGAGCAAGAGATGCTCCGTGCCGAGGAAGTTATGGTTGAAACGGTCGGCCTCCTTGCGTGCCAGCGCAAGCACCTGCTGCGCGCGTGGCGTGAAATTGCTCATGGATTCATCGCTCATACTTGAAACATATTGCTACGAGTTCGGCGGTTTGTCCAATCCGTTTGAGAAATTTGAAAATACTCGACAGAAAAATCGCCAGACGTAAGACTCTCAATAAATGAGCGCCTTCCGATTCAACTGCCCAAATTGCGGAACCACCATGACTGCAGATGAAACCGAATCAGGGATGATAATAATTTGTCCCAACTGTTCGGGCGAATTTGAGGTGCCGAAAGTAAGCGCGGGTGTCAGGCCCGACAAAATGCCCGTTACAAGCGGTGACCTTAAAGCAAAGTATAAAATACTTGGAACGGTATTTTTCTCAATTGGGACGAGAGGCGGAATGGGTGCTGAATTTAATAGGCTGAAAGATGTCTATTTACATCAACTCGCAAAGAGCAAACATAAAGGACAACTTTCATCCACCGGCAGCGGTCTCGGGCAAACAATTGGCGGAATTAGTTTGGATAGTGAGGGTGATATCGGTCTCTCAATGCAACACTCTGGAGCTTCATTCAAATCAAATGATATGGAGACGGCATTCCATATTTTAGTCGGTGAATTGCAAATGCGGGCAAGTTATCTTGGAGCAAATGCAATCGTGGGATTCCGTCAAAACATTGAGGTTGATTCGAACTCGAATGTAATAAATTTCTTTGCCAATGCTTATGGAACAGCAGTGAGAGTCGAAGATGAGGCAGAAATCTGAATTATTTTTCCGACTCTGCCTGTAAGTTAATTCTATTAATTCCCCGTCTTCGGCGGTTTCACGCTCGGCCGGCTGACGTGCTTGAGCCGTTCGCGCACCATGTCGGAACGCAGGAGGTCGCGTTCCTCGGCGGAAAGTTTGTCAGAAAATTGTTTCTGCAAATGCGCCGGCTGCGTGATGATGAACAGTTCATCCACGAGCGAACGGTTCACTTCGGGAAACAACCCCAGATCCACGCCCAGTTTCATGAGCGAGAGCAGGTTCATCGTTTCCTTCGAGGAGATGCTGTGCGCATTCGCGAGCACGCCGTAGGCACGCCCGATGTGGTTGAATACCACCTTCGTCTTTTTCTCCAGCAATGTCGCCCGCGCGTTTTCCTCGTGCTCGATGATCTGCAACAAAACTTTGTCCAGCCGCTCCACAATGGTCGTCTCGTTTTCACCAAGCGTCATCTGGTTTGAAACCTGAAAAACATTTCCCAACGCTTCCGTGCCTTCGCCATAAAGTCCGCGCACCGCGAGGCCCAGCTTGTTGACGGACTGGATGATCGGATTGATCTGCTCGGCGAGAACGAGACCCGGGAGATGCAGCATCGCGCTGACCCGGATGCCGGTGCCAAGATTTGTCGGGCACGCCGTCAGATAGCCGAGTTCATCACTGAAAGCATAATCCAGTTTTTTCTCCAATTGAGAATCAAACTGGTCAATCGCACTCCATGCCTGACGCAATTGCAAGCCGGGACGCAGCGCCTGCATCCGCAAATGATCCTCCTCGTTGATCATTACGCAAAACGTTTCTTCACGATTTAGAACCAATCCGCTGCCGGAACTTTTCGCGGCGTGTTCGCGGCTGATGAGATGCCGTTCCACCAGGATTTGTTTGTCGAGCGCGGCCAGATTATCCATCGCCTCGGAAAAGGCGTCCTTCATTTCGGGCAAGCTTTCTACGGCGGGACGGATCTTCTCCAGAACTTTGATGCGCTCCGGTTTCTTCGCCCAGCCGGGATAGGCGGCGTCCTTCAGATTGCGCGCCAGACGCACGCGGCTGGACATGACAATGCGGTCATGCGGGCCATGCAAGCGCGTGGCCTCCGCCGGCGTGATGAGAAATTCATTGATGTCCATTTTCAAATTATTTCCTGACCGTCTCGGCGGCGTGCGGCGCGATCTCTTTTAATTCATCGCGCACTTTCGCCGCCTGCTCGAAATCTTCCGACTCGATGGCCTTGGCGAGTTTTTTCTGGAGCAACTTGAACCGTTCCGCGTTGTCGCGCGATTTGCGGAGTGCTTCCGGCGCCTTGCCGGTGTGCCGCGTGCCCTTGTGCATCGTCTTGAGCAGGCCTTCCAAGCCCTCGGCAAAAACCTGATAGCATTCCGGGCAGCCGAGCCGGCCGGACTTTTTGAAATCCGCCTGGGAAAAACCGCAACGCGGACATTTCAATTCCACGCCGCCGGTGGTCTGTGTGATTTCCTGCGCCGCCCCGAGACCGAGCATGATGTCGGCATCGGGCACCAGGAAGGCGGTTGGATCCCCGTCAAGACCCTTTGTTTTGGCACATGCATCGCACAAATCCAAATCCTGTTTCTTGCCATCTGTAGAAATATTGGAAAGAAAAAGCGCCGCCGGTTTTTCTTTGCAAACAGAACACATTTTCTTTTCGGCCATAACTAATATATCGGCTCGCCCGTCGAATTCGTCAAGGCGTGGTATTTTTCCGTTAGTTGGCGCGTGAGTTTTCCCGGCTTGCCCGTGCCGATCACACGCCCGTCAATCTTCACCACCGGCATGATCTCCGCGCCCGTGCCGGTCAGGAAACATTCGTCCGCGTTGAACAGGTCATAACGCGTCAGGTCCGGCTCGGACACCTTCACGCCGACAGCCTGTGCCAGATCAATCACTGTCTGCCGCGTGATGCCGTAAAGCGCGCCGGCTGAAAGCGGCGGCGTGAACATCTCGCCGTTTTTGATGATGAACAGGTTGTCCGCCGTGCATTCAGCCACGAACCCCTCGGCGTTCAACATCACGGCCTCCTCCACGCCCGCGTTGTTCGCCTCGATCTTGGCCAGGATGTTGTTGAGATAATTCAACGACTTGATCGCCGGATTTAACGCGCTATGTATGTTGCGGACTGTTGGCACGGTCACAATGTCCATACCGTGCGCGTAAAGTTCCTGCGGATAAACCTGGATCTTGTCGGCGATGATGACGACGGATGGTTTTTTGCAACTGCGCGGATTCAACCCAAGGTTGCCCACGCCGCGCGTGACCAGCAGGCGGATGTAACCGACGCGCAATTTATTCTTCCGGCACGTTTCGATGGTCGCTTTCACCAGTTCAGCATGGCTCATTGGTATTTCCAAAAGAATGGCCTTGGCAGAATAGAACAGGCGGTCAATGTGCTCTTTAAGCTTGAAGACGCGCCCGTTGTAAATCCGGATGCCTTCAAAAACGCCATCGCCGTAAAGCAGGCCATGGTCGAACACCGACACCTTGGCGTCGCGTTCGTTGAGATATTTGCCGTCAATAAAGATTTTCATGCGTAAACGGCCATAAATCTATTTTAAAAGACAGGTTGAGGCAAATGTGAATTTGTTTTTTGCGTGACAGCACGCCGATGTTGTTTATATTTGCCGCCCTTTTGCGACCCTATGGTCTAGCGGTTAGGACATCTCCCTTTCACGGAGATAGCCCGGGTTCGATTCCCGGTAGGGTCGCCATTTTTCCTATCACCGCACACCGCCGATGAACTGGCTCGATCATCTCGCATTGTTCTGGCCGCATCTGGTCGCCGGCTTTGACCTGCTGGCGGCAACGCTGGCTTCCTGTCATGCCCTGCTTAACAAGCGCGATTCCCGTGCCGCCACGCTTTGGATCGGCATCATCTGGCTTATGCCTGTGCTGGGGCCGGCCCTTTATCTCGTCTTCGGCGTCAATCGCATCCGCCGCCGCGCCGTACAACTGGGCGTGCATCAAAACATCAGTCCCGCAATTCCCGACAACCTGGGCGAACCGGAGCCCGACGGTGCGGAACATTTGAAACTGCTCGCGCGCGTCGTCGGTCGCGTCGTCGAACGGCCCTTGATGCCCGGGAATAAAATTCAGCCGCTGCTCAATGGCGACGAAGCGTTTCCTGCGATGCTTGCCGCCATCGCGTCCGCGAAAAAATCCGTCTCGCTCACCAGCTATATTTTCGACAACGACCCGAGCGGCAACCGGTTCATTGATGCACTGCGACGCGCCACTGAGGAACGCGGCGTGGAAGTCCGCGTGCTCGTTGACGCCGCCGGCACGCGCTATTCATGGCCGCCCATCACCCACAAATTGCGGCAGGCAAAAATTCCGTTCGCAAAATTTCTGCCGTCATCGCTGCTGCAACCCTGGCGCGTGGCCACCATCAATCTCCGCAACCATCGCAAAGTCCTGGTCGTTGACGGACACATCGCGTTCACCGGCGGTATGAACATCCGCCACGGCAATGTGCTCGCAAGCAAACCGAAAAGTCCCGTGCAAGACTTGCATTTCCGCGTCGAAGGTCCGGTCGTCACCCGGTTGCAGGAGGCTTTTGTCAATGACTGGGCGTTTACCACAGGCGAAGTTCTCGATGGCAGGAACTGGTTTCCCGAATTGAAGGAGTCCGGCAATGTGATCGCCCGCGTCATCACCGACGGACCGGATGCGGATTATGACAAACTCCGCTGGACGTTGCTCGCCGCGCTGGCCGAGGCGCAGATATCCGTGCAGATCCTCACGCCATACTTCATTCCCGACAACGCACTCGTCACCGCACTGAATCTTGCAGCGCTACGCGGTGTGCGCGTGGACATCATTCTGCCGTCGAAAAGCAACCTGCCCTTTGTGCATTGGGCGTCGCGCTCACTATGGTGGCAGGTGCTGGAACGCGGCTGTCACATCTGGCTCACGCCGCCTCCCTTCGACCATTCCAAGCTGATGATCGTGGACGGTCACTGGGTTTTTCTCGGTTCCGCCAACTGGGACGCGCGCAGCCTGCGGCTGAATTTTGAGATGAACGTCGAATGCTATGGCCGCGAATTTGCAAATGAAATGGAACAGGTCATCGCCAAAAAAATGCTCGGCGCGCATGAAGCGACCTTGGCCGAAGTGGACGCCCGAACAGTTCCTGGAAAATTGCGCGATGCGCTGGCACGGCTGTTCTCGCCGTATTTGTGATTTGTTCATTTGTGAATCAACTTGTAAATTGGAGCCGAATCAAAGAATGTCGCCTTGTCGTATGAAAACTCTGGGAGGTCGATTTACATTTTGGATTTTAGGTTCACTCTTCTTTGCTATCAGCGCTTCTGCTTCGGTGCTCTATGTGAATTTGAATAGCACCAACTCCGCGCCGCCTTACACGAATTGGATTACTGCTGCGACGAACATTCAGGACGCGGTTGATGCATCGAGCATGGGAGATTTCATAGTGGTCAGCAACGGAACTTACAACACGGGCGGACGGGCGGTTTATGGAACATCTACAAATCGTTTGGCGGTGGACAAAGCGGTAACCGTTGAAAGTGTCAACGGACCGGGCTCAACCGTCATCGTTGGAAATTATGACATTCGCTGCGTGTATCTAACCAACGGGGCGTCGTTGATCGGATTCACTCTTAAGAATGGTGCAGTGATCAGTTCGGCAAATAATCCGACCAACCAAGACTGCGGCGGTGGTGTCTGGTGCGAGTCGGTGTCGACAACCGTTTCCAATTGCGTGCTTACTTACAACCTAGCGTACAAAAATGGAGGTGCGGCCTATCAAGGCACATTCAACAACTGTATCATTTCAAACAACACCGCCGTCATGGGCGGTGCAGGAACTTATCAGGCCAATTTGAACAACTGCACTGTCACCAGAAATCACCTACAAACAGATCTTAGCGGCGGCGGCGGTGCCGCTTTCGGAGTTCTAAGCAACTGTTTGGTTATTCAAAATTCTGCGCCTAACGGCGGTGGAACCTATTTCTCGACGCTGAACAATTGCATCGTCAGTAATAATTATGCCCATTTCGGGGGCGGAATGTGTTGTGGGACGATCAGCAACACCATCATTTCGGGCAACACGGCAAAATTTTATGGTGGTGGTGCTTTGTCAAACTCGCTCGTTAATTGCTTATTGATTGGAAACAAGGCCACAAACAATACCGTTAATTCTTTTTACGGCACTTATGGCGGCGGCGCCTTTCAGAGCAGCTTGATCAATTGCACCGTAATGAACAATTCAAGTTACACTGCCGGCGGCGGTGTTTGTGGGGGCATGTTGAACAATTGTATGATGATGGCTAATTCGGCTCAAACCGGAGGCGCGGTTGTTGCGTTTTCATACGACATGCCAGCGATTTTGAACAGTTGCACCATCTACGGGAATTCAGCCTCATTTGGCGGCGGCGGTTTGGCAAGTTCTGGAATATGGTCTACAGGCTCCATTTATGTCACAAATTGCATTGTGTTTGGAAACACTGCGCCATCTGGTTCCAACTATTTTGGTTTTGCTCTTTTTTTCAGATATTGTTGCACCGCTCCGTTCCCGACAACTGGGATTGGTAATATTACCGGCGACCCGCAACTCGTAAATCCAGCAGGTGGTGATTTTCGTTTGCAGTCCAACTCACCGTGTATCAACGCAGGCAACAATGCTTATGTTTTTGGGACAAAAGACCTCGACGGTAATCTGCGCATCGTCGGCGACACCGTGGACATCGGTGCTTACGAATATCAAACGCCGTCTTCGATTCTTTCCTACGCTTGGGCGCAACAATACGGTTTACCAACGGATGGCTCGGTGGATTACGTGGATTCAGATGGTGACGGCCTGAATAACTGGCAGGAGTGGAAGGCTAGAACAATTCCCACCAACGCAGCTTCTGTGCTACTGCTCGCGACTCCCTCCAACAGCGTCTCCGGTGTGACCGTGACGTGGCAAAGTGTCACGAACGTCATATATTATTTGCAAGGCAGCACCAATTTCGCCTCGCAACCTGCCTTCTTTACCATTCAAAGCAATATTGCCGGGCAAATTGGTACGACGAGTTATACAGATATACACGCAACCAATGGCGGTCCATATTTCTACCGCGTTGGGGTGCAGTAAAGCATGGAGGCTTTCCAAGGTGTTTCAGTGTTACATAATTGTCATTTGCCAGCGTGGAAAAGGATTGATAGCGTTCTTCCTATCGCCATGAAGAAACTCTCTAATTTTTTAATCGCACTCGCATTGCTGGCTGGCATCAACCAATCCATCGCGCAAGGGACAAGGTATTTTCGCATTTACGGGCCGGCGACGACAACAATCTCCACCTTTCAGCCGGATGGCATTATCATCTGGAGCAACGCACTGCCGGGAACCAATTACATCGTCCAGACCGCCGGCTCCCTGCCCGGCGGAACCAATTGGGTGGATTATGTGCAGATCCCTGTCACCAATAATCTCAACACCAATCTGATCGTAGCTTTCAATCCGCCCGCCGGCATGGCTCTCGTTCCCGCCGGGTTGTTTCTGATGGGAGATACTTTGGACGGCGAAGCCGATGCCAAGCCCACCAATGTTTATGTGTCAGCGTTTTACATGGACGTGAATCTTGTGGATTACAATCAATGGCAGTCGCTTTATTCGTATGCCACCAACCAGGGATATTCCTTTACCTACTCCGGCGGAGCCAAGGCAACGAATCATCCGGTGATTGCCATGGATTGGTATGATGTCGTGAAGTGGTGCAATGCAAGGTCGCAGCAGGCAGGATTGGCTCCGGTGTATTTCACCGACGCCGGGTTAACGCAGATTTACACGAATGCAGAAACAACGCCTTACGTGAACTGGACGAACAACGGCTACCGGTTACCGACGGAAGCGGAATGGGAGAAAGCCTCGCGCGGCGGGTTGAGCAAACAGCGGTTTCCGTGGGGCTATACGATTTCGCAAAGCCAGGCCAATTATTTTGGCAAAACCACCACCTTCTACGATTTGGGCCCGAACGGTTTCAATGCGGCTTTCGCGTCCGGTGGCTCTCCTTTAACCAGTCCGGTGGGTTATTTTTCTGCAAACGGATACGGACTTTATGACATGGCCGGGAATGTCTTTGAATGGTGTTGGGATTGGTATGGCGCCCCACCTTATTCTGCAGGCAGTCCATACTTGGGAGGCAGCAATCCGTCCGGACCGTCATCCGGAATATATCGCATTTTGCGCGGTGGCAGTTGGAATGGTGAAGCCGGCAACGCGCGGTGTTCAGGTCGCGCCGGTGACCGGCCCATCATCGCCAATGAATTTTATGGCTTCCGCTGCGTGAAGGGGCTTTAACCTTCAGTTCAATTGTTCTGAGCAAGCTGCGCCGGTTCTAATGAAACGGCTCAATTACTGAACAAATAAACTTTCTCCGCACGTTTTGTTTTGGCAAGCGCCGCATTCACGGATTAACTATGCGCCATGCAAGTCGTCCTTGATTACCTCAAACAAAACCAGGCCCGCTTCGTCAACGAGTTGTGCGAACTCATCCGTTTCCCCAGCGTCTCCGCGCAACCGCAGCACAAAAAGGATCTGTGCGCCTGCGCCGAGTGGATCGTAGCGCATTGCCGCCAGATCGGGCTGGAAGTAAAACTTCGCCCGACGGCCGGCAATCCGATCGTCGTCGCCAAGACGCCACGCGCGAAAAATTCCCGCAAGCCGCACTACATGGTCTATGGCCATTACGATGTGCAACCGCCCGAGCCGCTGGACTTGTGGAAAACGCCGCCGTTCGAACCGCGCATCGAAGGATGTAATCTTTTTGCCCGTGGCAGCACGGACAACAAAGGCCAGTTCTTCGCGCACTTGAAAGCGGTTGAAGCGTATTTAAAAACCGGAACTCCCCTGCCCTGCGATCTGACGTTCGTGATTGAAGGCGAGGAAGAAGTCGGCAGCGAAAATCTTTCCACTTTTCTAAAGACCAATCGCGCCGAACTCGACTGCGAAGCCGTCGTGATTTCTGATACCGGCATGCCGAGTCCGAAACATCCGGCACTCGGTTATTCCTTGCGCGGCATCATGGCGTTCGAGATCACGCTGCACGGCCCCGCGCGCGACCTGCACTCCGGCGGTTTTGGCGGCGCGGTGGATAATCCCGCGATGGCCTTGAGCCAGTTGCTCGGTTCGCTGCGCGATAAAAATGGGCGCATCACCATTCCCGGATTTTACGATGGCGTTGCCAAACTTTCCGCCTATGAACGGAAGGAATATGCCCGTCTGCCCGGCAGCGACGCCACCCTGCAAAAACTGATTGGTGTGAAAAAACTCTTTGGTGAACACGGTTTTACTTCCGGCGAACAACGCAGTGCACGCCCGACGTTTGAGATCAACGGGCTCACCAGTGGTTATCAGGGCGAAGGCAGCAAGACCATTATTCCGTCGTGGGCGCGGGCAAAAATCACCTGCCGACTTGTGCCGAACCAGAAACCGGAACATGTTCGCAAAAAAGTCCTCGCTCATCTGAAAAAGATTTGCCCGCCGACCGTGCGCCTGGAAGTCGAAGCCGGCCATGGAGCGGAAGCCTATCTCGTATCGCCCACCGGCAAAAAAGCGCAGGCGGCTTTGCGTGCGTTGGAAGAGGCATTTGGACACAAGCCGGTTTTAACGCGGGAAGGCGGCTCAATCCCCATCGTGAACCAGTTCAAAAAAATTCTCGGTGTGGATTCCCTGCTGCTCGGCCTGGGTCTACCGGACGATGGCGCACATTCGCCCAATGAAAAATTCAGCCTCGACTGTTTTGCCAACGGCCAGCGCATGAGCGCGCTGCTATGGCAGGAGTTAGCCCATAGTTGAAACTTCAGGTATGGCCAAGCCCTGATCTGCGGATAAAAATTCACCATCCGCAAGTTTCATCGGGCTAAAAATAATAGCTGGCGTTGGCAGCTAAGGCATTGTGATGAACGCGCGGTAGAAGCGCTGACTCACAATGGGTGTCGCGTTGGTGTCGGTGAACATCCAAATGTTGGTGACCGGGTAATTTGTGGCGATCGTCGTCCAGTCCGGGAGGGAAATGTTCGGGCTGGTTTGCAAGGTCACAAGAAAATACGGCGCGGTGTTGAGAACGACCGCACAGTTGGTGGTTGTTTTGACAATGCTGGTAAATCGGGGGCTCGCCGGGATAGACAGACTGCCGCCATCGCCGTTGAAAGTAACTGCTCCATTCTGGGCCAGCGCCCGACCATCCAAAGTTGAACTCGCATTCATCGTAATGGAGGCATAAGCCATGATGGTTCCATTAAAGACTGAGGAGGTGCCCAGCGTCGCTGAACTGCCGACCTGCCAAAAGACGTTTCTGGCCTGCGCGCCGCCGGTCAAGATTACCCTGGCGCTGACGGCCACGGTGAGCGTGCTCGCCATCTGGAAAACCCAGACATCATCCGGACCACCAAAGAGCGTGACATCGCCGGTGATGCCATATGAGCCCGAAGGCGATTCATAGACACCCGCGACCAAAGTTTTCCCGCCAAGTTCAGCGCCGGCATTGATGCCTCCGGGAAGCTGCGCCGGGCTGGAGGCGATGATCGCAGCGGTCAGGTCACTTTGGGCTTGGGCGGCGATCGGGTCGCCGTTGTGGATCGTCCCATGGATATTCTCCGGAGGGATTCCCTGCGAACCAACCGGAGACAATCCCACGTCGCCATTGATGATGCCCCCGCCGGTGGTCGTGGTGGTGGAGGTGGCCAGAATCGTGAAATGGGCGGCCGATCTTAAGTCAATGGGTGCCGGACCAGCCGCGAGCAACGTCCCAAGCGGGGCCATCAACGCCACGGTCAGCATCATGCCGACGAGGCGCTTTTTCGTTCTTCTGAATTTAAGAGGCTGCGGGTTTTGAGCGGTTAAGGAGATGTTTGTCATGGGTGGATATGTCAATTGGGAGTGGCGATGAACGCGCGGTAGAAACGTTGAGTCACGGCTGCCGTGGCGGTGTTGTCCGTGAATATCCAAGGGCTGCTAGACGGTGTGTTCGTGGCGATTATCGTCCAAGCCGGGGAGGCCAGTTCCGGAGTGGCTTGCAATGAGACGAGAAAAAACGGCGTGGTGTTGAGGACGAGCACGACGTTGGTGGGCGTTCGAGAGATATTGGTGAATACGGGAGCCGTAGGCGTGGGTAGCTCGCCGACATTGCCATTAAAAGTGACCCCCGCGCTGAACGCCAAGGCCCGGCCGTCCATTGCGCTCGTAGTGTTGATGGTGATGGATTGGTCCGCGATGATGGTTCCTTTGAACACAGCGAAGGTTCCAATAACCGCGGAAGTGCCGACCTGCCAGAAAATGTTTCGGGCCTGCGCGCCACCGGCCAAGATGACATGAACCGAGGTGCCCATTTGAAGATCGGCGGCGATCTGGAAAATCCAGACATCATCCGGACCGCCCGCCAGGGTGACGTCCGCTCCCGACATCGCCGCCGTGCCCGTGAATTTGTAGAGGCCCGGGACCAAAGTCATCCCGCCAAAATCTCCGGATCCGGGAACCAGTTCCGGGTTCAGGAAAGTCCCCGTAGGTGCGGGCAAACGTCCGGCAGCATCGTTGAACGCGGTGGTCAAATCGCCCTTGGCCGTGGTCAACAGTGCTGGAGCTATCACCGAACCGGCCGGCCCGGCGGCATCCACCGTGTAGATCGTCCCATTCACTTGCGCTTGGGTCAGGTGAATGGCAGCCCCGGTGATTGGACTTGCCCCGATGTCTCCATTAATGCTGCCACCTCCGGTAGTGGTGATCGTTGCGCCGGCTAGAATCGTGAAGTGCGCGGCCGATCTTAAATCAACGGGCGCCGGACCTGCCGCGAACATTCGGGACGGAACCAGAAAGCTCATTGCAAAGACCGTGGCAACGAGCAGTTTTCTCACTCTGCATAGTTTAAAAATTCCACTGGCCAGGGCAGCTAAAGGGATGCGATTCATGTCGCCATCCTAGTCAACCGGGTGGCATTCCTCTATGGGGTGTAATCCTGACTTGCTCCCACCGCGCCGGGCCGGGTCGCTGAGGCGAAAAAATTGAAGCTATATTTTGGCGGCAGGGCGGGGACGATGCAGCACCATCACGTTGCCGACGCGCATGACCAGATGGCTCGCTGTTTTTTCCGCCAGTTGCGGCGCGAGTTCCTTCTTCTGCTCCTTGAACTCTACAAACTTGATCTTCACCAGTTCATGTTGCGCCAGCGCCATGTCCACTGAACGGATAAACCCTTCGCTTAATCCGGCTTTGCCGACTTTGAGCATCGGTTCCATGAGTTGCGCGGTGGCCTTCAGTTTGCGGATCTGCGAATTGTTCAGTAGTTCGAGCATTGAAATGCGGAGCTTAAATTAGTTCCGGCAAAATACCAGACTCATTGCGGCCAATGATTTTAGCAGCGACGCTCTATGAGCGTCGTTTGGCGCCCGTCCGTAAAAACGGCGGTCACAGACCGCCGCTACAGCGAGAATTTCTGGATCGTGCGGGCCGTATTTGCCGAGGCATACCAGTCGCCTAAAACCAGCTCCAGATTTTCCACGCGCGCTTCACCAAAGTTGGCAGCCCGGTTGACTTTGAGCAATTCCAACACGCGTTTCCAATCCGCTTCCGCCTCGCGGAAACGCATGACCGTAATGTGTGCCGCATTGATTTTGTAGCGAACATCCAACTGCCCGCCAAAATTATTTTGCCGCATGGCTTCCCGCAAATCATCCCGGATTTTCTCCAGTGTATCATCACCAAGAAATCCTTGAATCATCACGCCACCGCGCGACGCCGTCACTCCTTGAAAATGGATTGAGAATGGCCGGTGCTTCTTCAAGACGTTATCAATGATCGCTTGATAGGCGGGCAGATGTTGAAATTTTTCCTGCCACGACTCCGATCCGGGAATGATTGCCAACACCGTGGTATGAAATTCTTCCGGACGGTAAAAATATTGTTGTGGTGCCACGTCCGCCAGTTGCTTCAAAAACTTCCCGATTACAGCCTTGACCTCTGATGATGGCCGGAAGAGCAAGGTAAGGCCACGGCGCAAATCTTTGTCCTTATTGCGCAGATGATGATCGAAATCCAGCTCACTCCGTTCAAAGGCGGAAACCGCCTCGTCCCACAAGCGGCCGTAAATCCGCCGGCAATCGCTCACCGCGTTTCCCATGATTTCAACTCAGACTCCAGACGTTCGAGCGGCAGGCCGACGACGTTGCTGAAGGAACCGGAAATTTCCGAGATCAGCCATTCACCGTGCTGCTGGATCGCGTATGCGCCGGCCTTGTCGAGCGTGTCCACTTTGGCGAGATACTCGGTGATCGTTTTATCCGTGCAGGAACGAAACAAAACATCCGTGCTGACGGCGAAGATGCTCTCGCGGTAGCTGCGCAGGTGAATCAGGCAGACTCCGGTCACGACCTGGTGCGTCCGGCCGTGGAGTTTCTTCAGCATCCGGCGCGCGTCGGCCAGGTTGCGCGGCTTGCCCAGAATTTCGCCGTCGAGGAACACCAGCGTGTCCGCGCCCATCACCAGCGCATCGGGAATTTTCTTGGCCACCGCCCGCGCCTTGTGATGCGCGTTCAACTGGCAGAGTTCCAGCGGCGAAAGATGTTCGTGCGACGACTCCTTCGCATCGCTGGGAACAACCCGGAATTTCACCGGCAACTGCCGCAGTAATTCCGCGCGGCGCGGGGAAGATGAGGCCAGGATGAACGGCGGCAATTTCACGCGCTAAATCTAAGCACAGATTACGGATGTGTCGAGCGGGAGAAATTTTATTGCTGTAGCGTGCGGTCTGTGATCGCCGAAGCTTCGCTCCAACTGCGCGCTTGAAACTTGAGACTTGAAACTTGAAACTCCCCGGATGCAAAGCGGCCGCCATCTCGCCAATATCGCGCTCATTGGTTTCATGGGCACGGGCAAGACATCCGTGGGCCGGCTCGTCGCCGAACAGTTGCGCTTTGAATATCTCGACACCGACGATGTCATCCAGACCAGCACCGGCCGCAGCATCGCGGATATTTTCACCAAGGACGGCGAGCCGGCTTTCCGCGCGCTCGAAGCCCGGGTGGTGCAGGAACTGGCCACCCGCGCAAAAATCGTCATCTCCACCGGCGGTGGTCTGCCGGTCCATTCAAAAAACCTGGACAACCTCAAATCGCATTCGCTCGTCGTCTGCCTCTGGTCATCGCCCGAAAAAATCTGGGAACGCGTGCGGCATCAGAGCCACCGGCCGCTGCTGCACGATCCCAATCCGCAGGCGAAAATCCGGGAACTGCTCAACGAACGTACGCCGTTTTACAAACAGGCCGACGTGTTGTTGAATACCGAGCTGCGCTCCGTCCGCGAAGTCGCGCAGCAAGTCATCCATCAATTCCGCCTCGAAACCCGACACCGATGAAAGCCGCCCGTCTCCACTTCGTTTCGGCGCGGCAAGCCACAAATCAAGTCGCGCCGAAGCTTGATGCGAAGGCGGAAATCCAACAACGCGCGTTGGAACTGGGCTTTGATGACTGCCGCTTCACCACCGCCGCCCCGCCGCAAAGCGCGGAACAATTCCAGAACTGGCTTGCTGGAAAAAATCATGGCGAAATGGTCTGGCTCGAACGCAACGCCGAAAAACGCATAGACCCGCAAAAAGTCCTGCCCGGCGCAAAAAGCGTGCTTATCCTAGCTGCCAGTTATCATCCGAGCAGCCACGCGCCACTCCCTCTCAACCGGCCTGCGGCCACCTTCTCCCCCACCGGGGGAGAAGGACGGGATGACGGGGCGGATCTAAAATCTAACCCATCCTCCACTTTCCATCCTCAATCCTCTGGCTTGATTGCCCGCTACGCCCGCTTCGATGATTACCACGATGCGCTGGCGGAAAAACTGAAGGTGCTCACACGATTCGTGGATCAACTTGGCGGCGCGGAAACGAAATCGCTCTGGTATGTGGACACCGGGCCGTTGCTGGAACGCGACCTCGCGCAACGTGCCGGACTTGGCTTCGTCGGCAAGCACACCAACCTCATCAGCCGCCGCCTGGGCAACTGGATTTTCCTGTCCGAAATCCTCACCACGCTCGAACTCGAACCCGACGCGCCGGAGAAAAACCATTGTGGCCATTGCACGCGTTGCATGACCGCCTGCCCCACCAACGCCATCCCCGCGCCGTTCCAGCTCGATGCCCGCCGCTGCATCTCCTACCTGACCATCGAATTGAAAGGTTCCATCCCCGTCGAACTGCGCCCCGCCATCGGCAACCGCATCTATGGCTGCGACGATTGTCTCGCCGCGTGTCCGTGGAACCGTTTTGCCCGCGAAGGCAGCCTGATGAAATCCCATGCGCGCGACGGTTTGAATTCCCCCGACCTGATCGAACTCCTGCAACTCGACGATGCCGGATTCAAATCCCGTTTTGCCGGTTCACCCATTCTGCGGACGAAACGGCGCGGCCTGTTGCGCAATGTCTGTGTCGCCCTGGGCAACACCGGCGACGCCACCGCCCTGCCCGCCCTGGAACGCGCCACGCTCGACGCCGAACCCTTGATCGCCGAACATGCGCAATGGGCGATTGAAAAAATTGCGGGTGCTCGGACAGTACGCCTGAATTCATCTCCAAATCAAAGCTTGATCTGGTAGGCTTCTGATCGATTAACCTGGATGTGAGTCTCCATGAAGCCGGGCATGGTTTATTGCGCGTTCGAATTTCCGCTTGCCTCGCTATCCGGTCGGTCAGTGGGTTTGGAGTTGACCGATGTCACCGCTACGGAAAACATGCAGCCTATGAACGCAAGCTGGATCCAATCGTTTTACCGCAGCAGCACCACCGCCTTGTTTGTGATTTTTCTCGGCAGTTCATTTGCCCTTGCCGGCCCGCAGCCCACTAATTCATTGCCAGCAACAATTACGACCACTGACGGGGTAACCTACAATCACCCGAAACTCTCCCGCGTCGAACCCGACGGGTTGCTGGTCGAATACCAACCCGCCGCAGGCGGCACCGGACTGGCCAAGCTCAAATTCGTCAAGCTGCCTGAATCCCTCCAAAAAGAATTCGGTTACGATTCCGGGAAGTCGGCCGACTACGAACAACAGCAGAGGCTTGCCATGGTGGAGCTGACCCAAAAACTGCAACAGGACGAAAAGGTCAGATCCGCTTCATTGAATGTAGTTGATGATACGCCGGCACGGCCCAACCTAGCCGGAGCCGTGGTCGTGAACAGTTCCGACCCCAAGGCCACCTACAACTATTATACTCCCGATCAGCGACCAGCCAAACTCGATCAGGCCGGGCTTAAGAACACCGTCTCAACGTGTGACCACACTTATACGTGCCATACCGATTTTGATGTCCGGGTGACACAGAACGCCGCCGGGCAGCCACTCCATTTCCGAATTGATAAGGCCATCATCACGTTGGGATTGTCCTGTCAGTTCAACCTGCCGGTAAATCCGTATGATCAGGTCCGGATTCATGAGGAAGGGCACCGGAAAATATATGAGTCGTTTTATCGTTTGGGACCCGGCGTGGCGAAACGCATCGCCGAAGCCATGATTGGCAAAGATTACACTGCGAGCGAATCCAACTATGAACAGGTCAAAGCCAGCGCCCTGCGTAAAGCGAGCGCGCAAATCGAAGCTCAATATATCTCCCAGATTGATGACGTCGCCAAGCAGGCCAGTCATTACTACAATGAGATTACGGAACGTGGACTCAACAATATCGACCGCAGCCAGGCCGCACAACAGGCCGTTGATAAGTTCGCCATGCAGTTGCAAAATTGACCATGAATCTGAGCCTTCAAGAGCATGGGGCACAACAGTAGCCGACGGTGACACCCTGGGCAACACCGGCGACGCCACCGCCCTGCCCGCCCTGGAACGCACCACGCACGACCCCGAACCCTTGATCGCCGAACACGCGCGCTGGGCGATGGAGCAAATCCAGTTTCGTGGCCGGCTGCAAAGCCCCCTCTCCGTCTCGGGCGGTGAGAGCGATCAAGGGTGAGATGTCGAGCCTTAACCGCTTGCCACCATACCATTTGACGCAGTCGGAAATTGACCCCAGTAATTTTCCTGCGCACAATCGTTTCTATAATGCCGAACGATGGGATTGAAGCTGAATGGCTCACCCGGAAATTACGGATTGACACCCGGTTGCAGTCACTCAATCCGCAATGGCAAATCATCCCGTGGAAAGACGGACTGGATGTAACAAAGCTTACCTGCCACGCGGTCACAGAGTTTCCGACTGAGAATGGCCCTGCCGATTATGCCTTGTTCGTAAATGGAATTTTGCTGGGCATCATCGAAGCCAAAAAAGTTGCTGTAGGTCCACAGAACGTTCTGGAGCAGGCCAAGCGTTATGCGCGTGGTGCCCTGAATGGTTCGGGCAACTGGAATGGTTTCCGCGTTCCTTTTCTCTACGCGACCAATGGAGAAATAATCTGGCATCTGGATGCACGCTCTGAAAAACCATCTTCACGCCAACTCGCACATTTCCCAACGGCTCTGGCAATGGAAGAACGGTTTGCCTTTGATGACAGCAAATCACGTAAATGGCTGCTGGACACTCCACCCGAAAAAATTACCAGGCTCCGGCCATATCAGGTCGCTTCTATCGTCGCTACCGAAAGCGCCATTCTTGCCGGCAAACGCGAGCTGCTCATCGCCATGGCCACCGGAACCGGCAAAACATTTCTGACCGTTGCGCAGATTTACCGGCTGCTGGAGAGCAAAAAATACCGGCGCATTCTATTTCTGGTAGATCGCAAGGCGCTCGCTGCCCAGGCCGTCCGCACGTTCAACGCGTTTGACACCAATCAGGGCAACAAGCTGACGCAGGAATACGAAGTTTACAGCCAGCGTTTTCAGAAAGAGGATTTCGGCGATGACGAACCGTTTGACCCAAAAGTGCTGCCGAATGAATACCTGACCAACCCCAACTCGACGCACACCTTCGTTTACGTCTCTACCATTCAGCGCATGGCGCGGAATCTTTTCGGCGCAGAAGGTTGTTTCCCTCAAACCGGCGGCGACGTGGAATACGTTGACGAGTTCCCCCTCACCCCGTCCCTCTCCCCCACTGGGGGAGAGGGTGTCCGAAGGACGGGTGAGTGGGACGCCGACAAACTCGACATCCCCATTCACGCTTTCGATCTCATCATCGCGGACGAATGTCATCGCGGTTACACGATGCAGGAGACGAGCCTCTGGCGCGATACGCTTACGCATTTCGATGCCGTCAAGATCGGCCTCACCGCCACGCCCGCGCCGCATACCACCGCGCTCTTTGGCCCGCCGGTGTTCCGTTACAATGTCGAGCAAGCCATCCTCGATGGTTTTCTCGTGGACTACGAAGCCGTCGCCATCAAATCCGATGTGCGCATGAACGGGGCGTTTCTCAAGGAAGGCGAAGAGGTCGGCTACATTGACACCACCACCGGCAAGGAGCATCGAGATGAACTAGAAGACGAGCGGCAATTTGCTTCCGAAGACATCGAGAAAAAAATCACCGCGCCGCAGAGCAACCGCAAAATTATCGAGGAAATCGCCCAGCACGCCTACGCGCACGAAAAGGAGACCGGCCATTTCCCCAAAATCCTCATCTTCGCCGTCAACGACATTGCGCACACCTCGCACGCCGATCAACTGGTGAAAACCTGCCGCGAAGTGTTTGGTCAAGGCGACGACTTTGTCCAGAAAATCACCGGCAACCCGAACGTGGACCGCCCGCTCCAGCGCATCCGCGAGTTTCGCAACCGCCCGAATCCCAAGGTCGTCGTCACCGTGGACATGCTCTCCACCGGCGTGGACATTCCCGCGCTGGAGTTCATCGTCTTCCTGCGCCCGGTCAAGTCGCGCATCCTCTGGGTGCAGATGCTCGGACGCGGCACGCGCAAATGCCCGGAGATCAACAAGACCAAGTTCGTCGTCTTCGATTGTTTCGACGGCACGCTCATTCAGTATTTTAAGAACACCACCGATTTTGAAATCCAGCCGCCCACCAAAACGCCGCTGACGCTGCCCGAGGTCATCGAAAACATCTGGCAGAACGTGGACCGCGATTACCATGTCCGCATCCTGGCCAAACGCCTGCGCCGGATTGAAAAGGACATGAGCGGCGAGGCGCGGCTGGAATTTGCGAAGTGGATTCCCGACGGCGACATCGGCGCGTTCGCCGGCCAACTACCGCAGAAAATCAAATCGGATTTCACCGGCACGATGAAGCTGCTGCGCAACGAGGAATTTCAAAAACTGCTGCTGGAATATAAACGCGCCTATGATCCGTTCATAATCGGTCACGAAGTTAAGGACACCGTTTCGTCCAAGCAACTGGATCGCTTTGGCAAATACGAAACCGCCGAAGGTTATCTCGACGCCTTCTCGCGGTTCGTGAAGGAAAACGCCGACAAGGTGGATGCCCTGGGCATCCTGCTGAAACGCCCGCGCGACTGGCGGCCCAAGGCGTTGGAAGAACTCCACCGCACGCTCGCGCAAAACCAGTTTGACGAGCGCAAGCTTCAGGAAGCGCATAAGATTGCCAGCCACAAAGCGCTGGCCGACGTAATCTCCATCGTCAAACACGCCGCCACGACGCAAGCGCCCGTGCTGAACGCGGAGGAACGCGTGAACCGCGCCATGGAAGCATTGGCGGCGAAACACCAATTCACCACCGAGCAACTGCAATGGCTCTCGCTCGTCCGAGAACAACTCATCAAGAACCTTACAATTGATGCGGACGATTTTGACAATACGCCATTGTTATCTATGCGTGGTGGTAGCAGTAAGGCGCGCCAAATATTTAAACAAAATTTGGAAGTCTTAATTCAAGAATTGAATTATCAAGTTGCGATTTGACAAAAATGAATATTGAACACAAAACAGATGAAAAGAATGGCGAGCCTAAACTTGAGGCGGCGATCATGTCTATCAGAGAATTTCTTGCACAATATGTTTTTACGATGTGTTCAGTAGCCAGATGGCTTGGTGCGTTGCGGAAAGGCAAGCCAATAGACCTTACGGATCGACATCTTTTAAGACCATTAACGTTTTTGGCCGCTAGCACCGTTTTGCTAGGAGCGGCGATTAATTCTCTTTATAGCTATGCATTTTTCGACGGGGAGAGCGAATGGTTTCAGCAAGCATCGTCTAGTGTAACACAGTTTCCAACTTTCTTATCGTTACTGCAGATTCTTGTCGTATATACATGTGTCATATTATTTTTTAAAGGTTTTGGTCGAGCTATGCGATGGCTAGTTGATGGTGATACGTCCCTCATCGATCATATTGGAATATACGTTGCCGGATGGGCATACTCGATTTCAGCGATTGGATTTCTATTTGCACAGCCAATGTGGAAGGCCATAGCTCTTGATTCCTTTACTAGCACTACCGCCATCTGGCTTGGGTTGATATCCTGTATTATCAATTTGATTGCTTTCCTATTCCCTGTTCTAGTTCTAATTTCTGCAGTTCTTCGCTTATTCCCATCGTTAACTAGGTGGCAACGCGTGAAGGTTTTTGTAATGGTGTCTGTTTTTCAACAGCTAGTTTTGATTGCTGGCGCTTACGTGATTGGATTTGGACCTGTCATCAAAGCCGTAATAAAAGCTAACAGTCAATACGACTCGCCAGTTGAGGGAAGAGTGCATCCTGTTAAACATAAAATGGGCGCGCAAAGTCTAGAGGTGTCTCTATATCTATTCAACCGAAAGGACGAGCCATTGCTCCTATATATTAACCCGATCTATATTGAAAATTTAAGCTTGGGACACTCTGGGGAGTCTGACGATGATTTTGAACCCATAAAATTGAAACAAACAGATCGCTTTCCAGCTAAAATTGAAAATGTAAAGGTCGGAAATGCTGCAACTGGTGCTATTGTTCTCAAACCCCGCGATTTTGTGGAATTAAACTTTGAAGTAATTCTAGATTCGAACGATGCACAATCAATGCACTTGGATAGAAATTCGGAAATCCGCTTTCATCTTGTATTTCTTCATTATGGCCATATATGGAATCCTGGGGATGATGGCCCTTTAATTTTGAGAAGACTCAAGGCCGAAATCTATATTGATAAATAGTGTTGTCCCAAAAATAATTTAGCCATTTTCAAAATCTTCAATTCATGTCCGACATCGTCCAAAAACCCTGGGGCTTCTTCCACACGCTGCGCCATGACGGCGTGGAACGGGTGAGCCGCGCCATGGACGCGCTGGCCAAAAGACATAAATTCACCACCGAACAATTGCAATGGCTTTCGCTCGTCCGCGAACAGCTCATCAAGAACCTCACCATTGACGAGGACGATTTTGATAATACGCCCTTGTTGCAAGGCCGCGGCGGCGTTGCCAGAGCCAAGCAGGTTTTTGGTGAATTGAATTTGCTCGTCGGTCAACTCAATGAAATGATCGCTACCTGACTATGGATCCAATGGACAATAAGCAACCGGAAACATTCTTCGAGCGATGTGAGCGAGAGGTTAACGCCGCCTTCAAAATACATAAAAAGAAACCCTGGTTGTTCTGGCTGGTAGTTGTTGTATTGGGAGCGGGGGGCATGTTGTATGTGGGAAATAAATTTGAAGTTTGGAAAAGCAGGGGCGATTCGGCGATCGTGCCGCGATCAAATGTGGATGAGACCAGGCGCACTGGAGTTGATTTGAATGCAACGAATCCGCAGCAAACTCAAATCAAGACTGATCTAACAATAAATTCTTCCAATCCCCAAATCGGCAGCGTCCCGCCTTTCAAGTGGGGCAACCCAGGAGCCAACCAGCAGCCGGGCCGTTTGATTATCTTCTACATTGATTATGGTCCAAAGCAACCCACAGCAGGACCTTTCAGAGATGTGCTAAAGTTTCGGAAGGACAACCATGCCAGTCTCGGGCCTCCTCTCCACGTATATCCAGATATTGGCGCTCTCCTCGCAGAGAAGATCAGTGAGGCGGCCAGGCTCGGACTAAGCGAGGAGAGGTCGGAACTTGAGGTGTTTTCGACTTCCCAATACAGAAAAGATTTTGACATTCAGGCCAACACCGAGCGCATGGGTTTTTTTTGGGAATTTCTTCGGTTGGATGCACCCGAGGCAATCTTTGAGCTGCAAGACGAAAATAAAAAACCGATTGCTAGTTACGATTATTCAATTCGGTAAATTGCGCATCGCGCTAACAAATCATGTCTGACATCGTCCAAAAACTCTGGGGCTTGTGCCACACGCTGCGCCATGACGGCGTGGATTACGGCGACTACATCGAGCAACTCACCTACCTGCTGTTCCTGAAAATGGCCGAGGAACGCGGTGCGGTCGTGCCCAAGAATCACGATTGGGCCAGCCTCAAGGCCGAGTCCGGCACAGCGTTGACCGATCATTACGCTGATATTTTGCGCAAGCTCCGCGAACAGCCCGGCATCCTCGGCGACATCTTCGCGCAGGCCACGCCGCGCTTCAACAATCCCGTCAACCTCAAGCGCGTCATCGCCATGATTGACGAGGAGGACTGGTCGGCGATGGACGTGGACGTGAAAGGCGCGGCGTTCGAGGGTTTGCTCGAAAAGGCCGCCAGCGAAGGCAAGAAAGGCGCGGGCCAATACTTCACGCCCCGCCCGCTCATCCAGACCATCTGCAAAGTCATGAAGCCCGACCCGCGCGGGAATCCCGACTTCCGCCTGTGCGATCCCGCCTGCGGCACCGGCGGCTTTCTCGTCTGCGCGTGGGAATGGCTCATCTCCAAGCCCGTCTCCGGCGGCGTGTTCGACCGCGCCGATTATTTCATCCGCAAAAAAGTTTATCACGGCCAGGACCTCGTGCCACGCCCGCGCCGGCTCGCGCTGATGAACCTATTTCTGCACGGCGTCGAACCGCACATCGCGCTTGGCGACACCATTTACGAACCGGATCGCGGCGACCGTTTCGATTGCGTCCTCACCAATCCGCCCTTCGGCACGAAAGGCGCGAATCAAGCGCCCGACCGCGACGACTTCACCATCGAGACCAGCAACAAACAGCTCAACTTCGTCCAGCATGTCCTCACCATCCTCAAGCCCGGTGGCCGCGCCGCGTTGGTGCTGCCGGACAATTGCCTGTTCGAGGGCAAGGCCGGCGAGGTGTTCGAGATTCTCATGCAGGACTGCAACCTGCACACCGTCCTGCGCCTGCCGCGCGGCACGTTCACACCTTACAGCCAGGGCGTGAAAGCCAATGTCATCTTCCTCCAGAAAGGCAAGCCCACGGAGAACGTCTGGATTTTCGACGCGCGCTCCAATGTGCCTGGCATCACCAAAAAAGATCGCCCGCTCACGGCGGCGCATTTTGAAGAATTTGAAAAAGCCTACGGCAAAGACCCCAATGGATTATCGAAGCGCGTGGACGGTGGAGAATTGGGGCGACTGCGTCGCTTTCATATCTCTGACATCAAAGAACGCGGCTACAAACTGGATGTGACATGGCTCAAGGACGACTCGCTGGAAGACAGCGACGAACTGCCCGAACCGCAGGACCTCGCCAGCGAAGCCATCACGGAACTGGAATCCGTCGTGGATGATTTGCGCGAAATCATCACGCTGCTGGAAAAAGAAGAAGGCGTGGAGAAATAGACCGCGAACGAAAACGCATATGCACCTTATCTATCTCGACGAATCTGGTCAGACGGGCACCAATCTGAAAGATACCGCCCAGCCGGTTTTTGTGCTGGGCGCGTTAGTCGTGCCAGAAACCTGCTGGCTGGCTTTGGAAAAGGATTTGCAGGCGTCCATCGAAAAATCGTTCTCTTCGCCCCGCCCAGATGACTTTGAAGTTCACGCGACCGAGATCAGTAACCCGCGCCATGGCTACTTCCGGCAATTTCCCATCGCCCACCGACTGGCTTTTCGCGACGAATGGTTTCGCCTGGCTCACAAGCATTCTTTGAAATTTGTCTATCGGGCGATTTCCAAGAAACGCTTTGCCGATTGGAGCCATCACACGTTCGGTTCCGGCGTGGCCATCAATCCTCATATTGCCGCATTTCCACTTGTGGCCCGCGTTGTAGATGATTTGCTTAAATCACTGCCCGGAACACCGCTCGGCATTTTCATCTCCGACGAAAATCACGAAGTGGTAGGCGATGTGGAAAAGGCCATCCGTTTCTTTCGGGGCGCGGAAGGCGTTTTAAAATTGGGGCAGATCATTGAGAAAGGCTTTTTCATCGAATCCGAAAAAAGCCTGATCCTACAATTGTGCGACCTGTGCGTTTATACCGCCCGGCGGCATGAGGAAAAGAAGCTTGGCCTGCCGGTTAAACCCATTGATGAAGGCGGTATCCCTTTGATTGAGCCGCTTATCCACGTCGGCGATGAACGGCTGGGCGACGTGATTGCCTGGCTGGAAGCGGAACAAAAAAAGGGGCGGCCAGGGAAATAAATCACGGAGTCGGAAAAGGTCCGGCCCGCTCTGGTCGCCGGGAAGAATATGCTGAAAAACCGAATGAATTGCAAATCTCAATTTGCCACTGCCGAATCTCGCTCCACGACTGGCACGAAGGGAGGCGTGGAGAAATGAGCGACGAACTGCCACAAGGTTGGGCATTAACGACGCTCGGCGAAATTTGTTCCAAGCCACAATATGGTTGGACGTGTCGAGCGGCGAAGGAAGGGAAAATCAAATATGTTCGCACAACTGACATCTCTGATGGCGGTATTATTGATTGGCCAAGCGTTCCGTATTGCGAGGAAGTTCCTGAAGATGTTGAGAAATACCGTGTCACCGAAAATGACATTCTCGTCTCACGGGCAGGTTCGGTTGGTGTGAGCTTTCGCATTGTTGACGTGCCGTGTGATGCTGTTTTTGCCTCCTACCTGATTCGCTTCAAACCGCTCGACGGCATTCCGCCGAAGTATGTTGAGTTCTTTCTCAACTCGGATTCTTACTGGCGTTCAATTTCTGAATTCTCCGCTGGCATTGCTGTGCCGAACGTCAACGCTTCCAAACTTGCATCGCTCGAAATGCCGCTTCCACCTATGGCCGAGCAGCGGCGGATTGTGGCGAAGCTGGAGAAGCTGTTGGGCCAGGTGGACGCCTGCCAGCAGCGGCTGGAAAAAATGCCGACACTGCTCAAACGCTTTCGCCAATCCATCCTCGCCGCCGCCTGCTCCGGCCGCCTCACCGCCGATTGGCGGGAAGAGAATCCAGACATTGAATCGGGGTCAAAACGATGGAACATCGAAGCTGTGCCGATTACGAGCGATGATTTGCCAGACTTGCCTGAATCGTGGGACTGTCGCCGCCTAGATGACATTTCAGAGCGCGTGTCAGTGACCTATGTTGGGCCGACCTCACAATATTATTGTGAGAAGTCTGAGGGTGTTCTTTACCTTCGGTCACAAAATGTTCGCCCTGCAAAACTTGATCTAACGGGAAGCCTCTATATCAGTCGGAAATTTCACGAGTTGAACAAGAAGTCTCAATTGAAACCCGGCGACCTGTTAATTGTCCGAGTCGGGGCAAATCGAGGCGACACGTGCCTGCTTCCTGAAGGACTTGGTGATGTGAATTGTGGAAATGTAATTGTAGCAAGGCCATTCGCCGGTATTTCAGATTTTCTGAACAATTATTTTCAGACACCTTTTTGCCAGGCTTCGCTCCAAGACCTGACGACTGGCTCTGCTCAAGGTGTAATTAACACAACAGTCGTAGCCGGTGTTCCCGTTCCAATACCTCCGCTGGCCGAGCAACAGGAAATCGTGCGGCGAGTGGCGGGCCTGTTCGCGCTGGCCGACCAGCTAGAGTTGCGGCTGGCTCAGGCGCGCGGGCAAGTGGCCAAGCTCACGCCCTCCCTCCTCGCCCGCGCCTTCGCCGGCAAACTCGTCCCGCAAGACCCCGACGACGAGTCGGCATCCATTTTACTTGCACGCCTAAAGCAACCGCGTGCGACTTTTGAAGTGGAGGATTATTTTGCCCAATTCATCCCAGCTCTATTGCGAGCGGCTGGCGGGAAATTATCGCTCGAAAAACTTAATGCTACGGTAGCGCTGTTGTTCCTGCCAAAAATACTGAAGCCACTGGTGGCAAGCATCGGCAATGCTGCGGTTATTGCCCACTTTGATCGTTTCAACCAGCCACTCAAAGAGTCGGGATTTGCTGCAATGTTACGATTGCTGGTAGAGAACAGGATCATTACCAGTGATCCAAAAAATGCGACGCTTCATTTGAATGAAGCCGAGGCCCCGCCAATCAACGCGGTCATCGCTGAAGATGCCCGCCATCTGGTTGAGGTGTTAAATTTAACTCCGACGGAATCTTTACAGCCGGTGGTTAGCAAACTTTGTCCGAAGGAACTCCGCGAAGAATTGATGGCCATATCATAACCCAAACACGCTATGCCACACCAAGACGAACTTTTTCCGCAGACCAGTGGATTTCGCCCATCGTCGTCATTAAAAGAACCGCGACTATGGGTGCGAGAACTTCGGGTGTATCGGGTGCTGGCTCCAGGCGATGGAAATGTGATCCGGCGCATCGGCTTGCGACCAGGACTGAATATTCTCTGGGCACGGCCAAGGGATCGTTCGCAAAAAGCACAACTTCATGTGCCTGGCCTTTCAGGACATGCGACAGGCAAAACAACGTTTTGTCGTTTCATTCGTCATCTATTGGGCGAACCAGCTTTTGGAAATGACGACCAGCGGGCAGGCTTGAGAAGCGCCTTTCCGGAAGGTTGGCTAGTTGGGGAAGTGAGGCTTGATGGAGAGTCATGGTTGATTTGCCGCCCATTCAAAGTAGGACCTCATCCGGTAGCGTATCGTGGACGAACCATTGATAGCTTATTTGCCGGTGATGAAGGGCGCACTGCTTTCGACGAATACCGTGCAACACTGGATAAAATACTCGCAGAGCCATTACCAGTGGCGACATTTGCGACATCGCCCACACCAATCACATGGCAACATTTGGTGCAATGGTTAACGCGTGATCAAGAATGCCGATTTGCGGCACTGGCGGATTTACGTCATCCCTCCAGTGACTCCGAAGCCCCGGATATGGCCGCTGAAGACCGCCACTTTCTTTTTCGGGCCGTGCTTGGATTGATTGATACGGCCGAACAAGCGGAACTGGAAAAGAATAAAACCTACTTGGCTCAACGCCAGCGAGCCGAAAAAGACGCTCCCTTGTTGCGTTTCCGTGGTGATTCGGGCTTGAATCGACTGCGCGACAGACTGCCTGACTTCCGGACAGATCTCATCGGGGCAGATTTTTTGGATGCCGTGAAAACCGAGTGGACAAAACATGCCGATGCCTTCAATTCGCAGCTTCAGCAGATAAGAGAGCCGGTGTCACTACACGAAGCCAGGACCAGGCTGGTTGAATCTCAAGGTGCTCTCCATGCTGCCAGGCAGCAATCTCAAGAAGTCAGTGACACATTGGAATGGATCGAACAGCAAATAAAAAATCTTCGTGGTGAGACAACGGACTCCGAGCTTGATGCCTGGTTCAGAAAAAAGTTCCCGCCTGATCGTTTCTGTGGGCAGCCGCTGTCAGCAGCGATTGAATGGGATTGCCCGCTTGCGCATGGCCGAAAACTTCCCATCGAAAAGCAGATGGACGGGGTTGCCACAAAACCGACGATTGACCAACTTGAAGAACGTAAGCGCGCGGAAAATGCCCGATTAACAAAAGCCCATGAAGTAGTCAAAAAGCATAAAAATACCACCGAGGGTGCAGATGCAAATTTGCAACGAGAAATCGAAATTTATGACCACACCCGTTCAGAATTGAGTCAGGAGATTACTGAAGGCCGGGTGATAGCGGGTGAAGCAGAGCGGGCCTTAGCCGATCAGCTCGAGGCAGACCGTTTACAAGCATCCCTTGATGATCTGGATCAAAAAATGCGCCGCTCACAGGAGCGCCAAAGTGTAATTAGGGAACAGCAAAATGCAGCATTGAGCCAGTTTTCAGAAACCTTTGGTCGGGTCTCGCGAGCTATATTGGGCGACGATGTGACTGGTTTGATACGTTTTCGTGGTCGTCAGATGCGCCCGACTCTCATACACGAAATTGATCTAACAAGTGCTGCGCTGGAAACATTGAAAATCATTTGTTTTGATCTTACCGCGCTGGTCAGTGGCGTTGAAGGTCGCGGTGGTCACCCCCGCTTCCTGATTCATGACGGCCCTCGTGAAGCAGATATGGATGCAGAGCTTTATCAACGCATCTTCCTGCTGATTGCTGAATTGGAGACAAGCTTCAAACGCAATCCTTTGAGCTTTCAATATATTATTACAACGACTGAACCGCCGCCGCCTGAATTGCAAAACACTCCTTGGCTTCTCTCGCCGGTGCTAGATGCGACAACGCGCGAGGGTAAACTCTTAAGAGGAGATTTCTAAATCAATGTTATGAATCAATTAATCGCACCATCAAAGAACCTGACCGAGCAACAGGAAATCGTGCGGCGAGTGGCGGGCCTGTTCGCGCTGGCCGACCAATTGGAGTTGCGACTGGCGCAGGCGCGCGGACGAGTGGTCAAGTTCATGCCGTCTCTTTCCGCCGCTGCGTTGCTCTGGTGCGACAAGCCCCGTCCGTGCCTTCGCCGGCAAATTCGTTTCCCAAAATCCAGAAGACGATTGGACGGAAAATTACAATGATTACGTTAACCAAAAAAACCAACAAATTAAAACGAAAGGAAATATGTTATGAGCAGTTTTGTTTTGTGTGTCCGCAACAAAGATTCGCAGACCGATACTTTTGGTGGATCCGTTGGCGCGCCTTCATACCTGGCAGTGCCGGACGGTGAAAAAATCCCCCGACCATCGCATAAAGTCGGTGGTGTGAAGGCTTGGATGGATGCCATCGTCGCCCAAGCCACGCCCAAGCCGGGCGGTGAACTGGACATTATTTTCTTCGTTCATGGATATAACACGCCGCCGGAGGAGGCCTTGACGCGGCAACGGCTGGTGGAGAGGGAACTCCGCAACCGTGGCTTTGCCAGCATGGTCGTCGGGTTTGACTGGCCGACATCCGGGAGTGCGGTGTTATACTTGCGCGATCGCATGAATGCCCAGGCGGCCGCCTCGCAGTTGGTGGATGGGGGGATTATCCCTTTCACCAAATACAACCTTAAAGATTGCCCCGTAGAGATTCATTTGATGGCGCATTCTATGGGCGGGTTCGTCGTGCGCGAGGCGTTCCGTTCCATTGACAAGGGGCGTGATGCGACGCTCTCGAATGATTGGCGGCTGGGCCAGGTCGTCTTCCTTGCCGCCGACGTGTCGTCCAGTTGTTTCGATGCCGGAAATTCGGACATGATCCCTGTATTCAATCATTGCGGGCGTTTGACCAATTACTTTAGCGGCTGCGACGAAGCGCTGGCAGTCTCCAACGCCAAGAACATCGACATCAGTTCACGTGTGGGCCGCGTCGGGATGCCCACTGACAATCCGGGTCACGAAAAGGCCGTGGACGTGGATTGCGGCCCCCGCTATGCCGCCGTGCCAGATCGGAAATTCCAAACGATTAACGGCATGACTTCGCACTCGTGGTATTTGGAAGATTCCATCTGGTATGATGACCTGGCATACACGCTCAAAGGCCAGTTGGATCGCAACCTGATCCCAACCCGGACGCGTGTAGGAGAGAACGATTTTGTGTTGAAGACCAGCTTGTAAGGCTGACCTGATCAGCAAAGCCACCTCGTGACTTTTGTCTGCCGGCCCTAACTGAGTTGAATTATGAATCAATCGGGACAAACCGATCAGAGCGCGTTGTGAGCGGAGGTGGACGCAGTTACGAGTCCAGACTGATGAGCTTGTCAAAAACCGCCGGTTGAATATTTGCCAGATTATTGAGTCCGGCATCGGGCAGCGTCAGGGTGGATGAAACCAAGGCCCGGCCGCCGGGCATGGTGCCTTCGAACATTTTGTAGTATTTGACCTTCTCCGGTTCCTTGGGCTTGAAGTAATGGAAGTAGTTCAACAAGGCGGGCGTTCCCTTTTCACGGCCAATCGTTAGCACCAGAAGATTGAGCGCGGATTTGGTGTGTTCCTTGAGTCTGGGCAACGCCGGTTCCAGTCCGCCCAGCGCGATGACCTGTTCCAGCGCCCATTCACTGTCCACCTTCCGTTCCGGCAGGCCGGGCACTTCGAGGCCGCCGTTATGAGCGAAATAAGTTGTCCGGGTGTCGTCGGCGGCCACAAACGGATGCGAGAAAATGTGGCCGGCCAGTTCCGGTTTGCTGGCGTAGCGTCCGTGAAAAATCGCGCGGATATGGCCTTCCAGTTTCGGCAGGACGATTTCATCCTGATAGATCGAACGGGCGGTGCGGTAATGAAAGAAGCCGTTGTCCGCGTGGATGACATAGCCCCAGCCGTGGCAGTGGGCGGAACAGCCGGGAGCGACCGCGCAGAGTGTGGGGTCATCGGCGCACGCGCGCTTGAGAGCGGCATGCAGTTCGTGCACATCCGATTCGCGCGTCCCGCTATATCCAAACATCCGGCAAGCCATAGGGGCGGAAGGCTAATGCAATCTCCGGCAGTCGGTCAACCGGCTTGACAGAATCGGGCGTCAAACATAGTTTAACGGCATGGTTAAAACGATCACGAAGATTGGCAATTCACAGGGCTTGATGTTTGACGCGGCTCTGATGGACATGGCGCGCATCAAAGTGGGCGACCAGGTAAGCGTCAGCCTGCATGAAGGCGGCACGATTGTTCTGACGCCGGTGCGGCCAATCATCTCCCCGGATAAGGCGGCCGCCACTGCGAAGCGTTTGATCAAGAAGAATGCGGAGTTGTTCCGAAGACTGTCATGAAGCGGCCGCTTTCCCATCCGACGGTGGAGGCGGTGAAGGCGATCCACGCTGAAGTGCTGGCCGCACATGGTGGCGGTGCGGGACTGCGCGAGGAGGCGTTATTGGAGTCGGCGGTGGCTGCACCTCAAGCCACGATGGCGGGCAAGCCATTGTTCACCAAGCCGCTGGAAATCGCGGCGGCCTATCTGTTTTATCTCTGCCGAAATCACCCGTTCATTGACGGCAACAAGCGCACGGCATTGGCAACATGCCTGGTCTTTTTGAGCGAAAACGGATTGCTGCCGGATGAAAATCTGGACGTGGATCAATGGGAGGCTTTGACGCTGGATGTCGCAGCCAGCCGCCTCGACCGCGAGCAGACGACAGTCCGGCTGCGCAAACTTCTTCGCTCCCGCAAATGAGCTTCGTGGTATTGATCGGACTGCTGATAGTGCCAGCCTTTGCCCTGCAACGGAGCGGCGCGAATCTTCTGTGGGTGGGCGCGTATGCGCTGATCATCAACGCACTCACTTATTGGATTTATGCGCGCGACAAGCGGCGGGCGGAGAACGGAGAATGGCGCGTGCCTGAAGTGCGATTACATCTGTTGGAATTGCTGGGCGGCTGGCCGGCGGCATTTCTAGCGCAACGACGGTTGCGGCATAAATGCTCCAAGGGCAGTTACCAGATCGTCTTCTGGTTGATCGTGCTCGCCTGGCAGTTCGCGGCGGCTGATTCACTTCAAAACTGGAAGTTCTCCAAAGCAGCGACGAACTTTATTGAACGCACATCAGAGCGTCGAAAATGATGCTGCGCCAGCAAAGCAGAAAAAAAAGAGAACTATGAACCATCTTCCGCAACGGCAGGTTATTCCGGCATCGCCATCAGCATGTCATAGGTCATCGTCTGGCTATGGCCAGCCAGGCTGGCGCGGATGCCCTTGATGTCGTCAGCCGTGACTTCCCCCGCCTTGTTGCCCCATGAACCGCGGATATAGGTCAGGACATTGGCGAGGTCGGCATCGGATAGCGCAGCGCCCATTGCCGCCATCGCCATGTTCCATTCCTTGCCGTTGACCGACAACGGTCCGCTGATGCCGGCCAGCGGGATGTGCGCCAGACGGTTGTGCCCCTTGGCGATGACCCATTCCGAGCCGGCCAGCGGCGGTGCCTGGCCGGGCTTGCCCAGGCCGTCGTTGCCATGACAGGTGCCGCAGATGGATTCATAAACTTTTCTCCCCTGCGCCGCAGCAGCCGCAGCACCGGACTTGGGCTGGTACAACTCCAGCTCGGCCGCAGTCCCGTAAGGTGAATAAACCTGCTTGTCGAACCAGCCGCTGTGATGATCAAAATAAATCGAGCCCAGATACAGCAACGTCAGCAACACCACGAGCGTCCACATCGGCAGATGCGAACGTGACGCCGTGGGTTCGGTGCCGGGCCCGGGAGATTTTGGTTCGTTGCTCATTGGTTATTTGGCGGGAGCATTCGTGGAAGTTTGTAGCGCCGTGAACGGCGCGTCATAAAGCGGCACGTCGGTGTGCAGGCTCAAGAGATAGGCGACCAGTTTCTTCGCCTCCGGTTTCGGCACGACTTCGTAACCGGCGGCAGGCGCGAATTCTTTCTTCAGAATCAGCGCATCCGGCGAGGGCGTGGCGCCAATTTTTTTTGTTTCAAACAAATAGCGGAATGGGGGCATCGCGGAATTTTCAACAACGCTTTTCGGCGCGTAGAGATGGAGCAATTGCCAGTTGGCGTCCGGCCGACGGCGACCGACATCCGCCAGATCCGGCCCTACGCGCAGACTGCCAAGCTGCACCAGGTTGTCGTAAAGAAAATCCTGCGCGACACTACGGCGCAATCCCCAACCGCGCGCAATGTCCGCTCCCGTGGCAATGACGTGCGTTTCCGCCTTGCCACCCGCAGCGGTGATTTTACCCGCAGCGGCCTCGGCCTCCTGTTCCGTCAGGCTGCGCAATTTCAAGGTGGCAACCAAATTGGAGACAACCGACGGATTCTTACCCGCCGAGGTCAGCACCACTTCACAAACCACGCCGGTCTGCTGCACCTGTTCGGTGTGGCACGCGGCACAACCATTGGCGCGATAAACCTGCAAGCCCTGGTTCGCTTCGCCGGGCCGGTTGACCGGATACACATCGGATGAATTGAGAACGGCCACCTGCTTCGCGCCGCCCAGTTGCAATTGCGGCAGTAGTACAAAGGTGCTCCACGACATGAGCAGCACGCCAAACGCCGCGAGGAAAATGACAAAACCGTTTTTCATGCTTTCACCTCCGGCTTGTTCAAAGGCGCAATCACAGCGGCGAACACGGTTTTGACCAGCGACCATTTCCAGGCCCCGATCATCGCAAAAACATTCAAGGCGAACAGCAGGTTGGCGAGCAACATGAGCATCAATCCCATCGTGCTGGCCCGCAGAAATGGCAGCGCAGCTTTTGTTGAATCAGCAAATGCTGCGTCAGGGTTTTGAAGCTTCAAGCCTTGTGCCACGCCGCCAATGACCAGTGCCGCCACGAATAAAATGATGCCGGTCATCGCCAGCCAATGTTGAAGACGGATGAATTTGGGGAACGCAAATTCAATTCCAACCGCGCGCGGCAGGATGTAATAAATCGCGCCGAACATCGTGACGGTAAAGAAGCCGTAAAGCTGAAGTTGTGTCTGCGCCGCGCCAAACCAGGTGAACTGGGTCAATTGGCTGAAATGAGAACAGGCCGATGTAACCAGCAGCAATGCCGACAGGATGAACGAAACAAAACCGAATTTGATCATGCAGTATGAACCGCCCTTGCACGCCTGTCCGGTCCCGCCACGAATGGTTTTCCAGCCAATGACGACGATGGCGGCGATGGGAACCAGCAACATCAGCGAGTTCAACGCGCTCAAGGCAGGCAGCCAGGCCGGGACGGGCGCACCGATCGGAACGCCGCGCATCGAGCCGAAGATGATCAAGGTCCAAAACGCGAATAGCGCATAGAAATAAGTATGCAATGGACGGCCGCTGAATTTCGGCAGGAAATAAAACGCTGTGCCCAAGCCAATGAGGCTGGTCCAGAGGAAGGTCAGATTGTTGCCGAACCACCACGCGATAACGGCCTGCACCACGCCGCGCACCGGCCAGCCGACGATCATGATGTTGGCCATCGAATAAATCCACGGAAACAAGAACAGCGCAGTGATCAGGAACCAGTGCGAGGGAAACATTCCACCCTCGCGGCGACCAGAAAAATTCATCAGCGCCCACAAGCCCAGCAGCATATAGGCAAAGAACAGCAGTGCCGAACCGCCACGGGGAAATTCCAGCCACGCATAGCCCGTGCTGTCGCCGACAAAAATTCCTACCAATCCAACCAGCACACCAAGATGCCAGAGATGCGCGGCAATAACCGGCACCAGAGCACCGCGCAGTGGTGTCTGGCCGAGACGCGCAAAAATCCAGAGAACGACGCCAAGTCCGGCCGGGATGCAGAAACCGTAGAGCAATGCGTTATCGGCAGCGGGTTGCAGATGGCCATAAGTTCCCCACGTGCAATCGCCGAATTTGTCCGGCATGTGAAAAGTGAGCGACGCGGCCAGCGCCAGCACCGAGCCGAGGACCAGCCACATGGCGGCTCCGCCGAACAGCACGAGCAAGGGCACGCGGCAGGAAGCGTCGATTTTATTGGTTTCGTTCACGGTCATTCAAAAGCACTGGGTTTGGGCGCGGTTTTCGGCAATGGCGCGGCGGCTTTCGCGGCGCGGGCGATCAAGTCAGCGCGTGCAGCAGCGGGATTTTGCGCGGCCCTTTCGGAAAGTTGCAACGCGGTTTCAATCGGCAGGCGCACGATGCCGCGATCCTGGTCCACCCAGCCAGCCGTGGTGAGCGCGGTCGCTTCAGTCGCATGAATGTCCGCCAGCGCCTTTGAGCGGAGAGCGGCGCGGTCGGCATCAACTGCGGGAACCGAAACGGAAAATTTCACGATGGCGGTGAGCACAAAAAACAGAAGGCACGCCACGACAAAAAAAATGCCGAAATGCCAGACGGGTTTTTCGGTGGTTTCAGGATTCATGAAGGACCTCCTGCGGTTGGGACCACGCCGGAAATTTCTTCGCACTCCAGATGGTGAATCCCCATCGCCTCCAGCAGGCGCGGGTCTTTTTGTGGATACGGCGGATGACTCTTGAATTTATTCACGAACACCCAGGTCAGAAATCCGCCCATGAACATCAGGCAGCCGAACGGCAGCCAGAGCCATTTGAGCGGGAAATGCCAGTCAGGCAGCGCAGGCAGGATGTTGAACGCGAGGTCGCCGAACTGCATCAGCCACGCCCAAAGGCAGACGGGAATCATGAGCTTGAAATTGGTCTTCACCTTCAGCGGCAGCATCACAAAAAACGGCACGAAGAATTTGCCGAAGATCAGGATCATGCTCAGGCACCACCACGAACGGTTTTCGCGGATGATATACCAGAAGGTTTCCTCGGGCATGTTGGCGTTCCAGACAACAAAGTATTGCGCGAACTCGGTGTAGGCGGCGAACACGGTGAATGCGAAGAACAGCACGCCGATAAAGTAGAAATAATTGTCCTGCAACACGCCCGCCAGAATGCGCTGCCGCTGCAGGATGGCCGCGATGACATACACTGTCGCGAGCGCGATCCATGCGCAGTTCGAGAAAAAGTAAACGCCATACAACGCGGAGAAAGACTGGTATTGCACCGCCTGCATCCAGAACACCGAAGCACCGGTGAGCGTGGCCGCGAACGCCACAATGCCCCAGCCAGAATGAAAACGCATCTTATGTGTGCAGAGCGCATCGCCTGTTACGTCCTGACGCAACGACCAGTAGCGCAGACGCGATGTGAGCAGCCACCATACGCCGAAGAACAATGCGGACACCACCACAAAACCCGCGCATGTGAACACCGGCAGACGGACATGTATAAGATGATCCGTGGCCGGCAAGGTCAGCCAATGATAAATTTTAGGCGACAGCAGCAGGACGGGGATGAACAGAAGCGCCAGCCACGGAAACAGCAGCGACGCGATGTGTTCACAGAAACGGCGGATGCCGACCGACCAACCGGCATCGGTCAGGTGATGAACCATCACGAGGAACAACGCCCCGAGCGCGAGGCTCAAATAAAACATGAACGCCAGCAGCCATGACAAACCAAATATTTTGAAATCAATTCCCACCCCGGCAATGCACAACGCGCCGCCCACGGCCATCAAGACGGCAGGCAGCTTGGACCAGAGGGACAAGTCCAATGGCGGCGGCAGATGAGTTTTTTCGTTATGAGAACTCATATCATTTCTTCAGGGTGGCACGCTGTTCCGCCGTCAGTTCATCTGGCGAACCCAGCCAGCTTAATTGCAAGGTGCGAGTATAAGCGATGGCAGCCCACCGGTCTTGCGCCGTCATCAACGGGCCGTAGGCGCCCATCAGGCCTTTCCCGTGAGTGATGACGTTGAAAATTTCGCCGTCAGTCAATTCCAGAATGCGCTGGTGATGCAGATCGGCCACTGCGGGCATGACGCCGATTTTTTTGGTGATGCCATTGCCGTCACCGAGCCGGCCGTGGCAGGGCGCGCAATAAATATCAAACTGCTCGCGTCCGCGCTGGAGCAAGACTGCATTCACCACCAATGGATTGGTCACCACGAAATTCGTCGTGCCAGTGATGCGGCCGGTGTTGAACGGAACATCCTGATAGGAATAAACCTCGCCGTTCGCCGTCTCAACCGGCGCGCTGCGGACAACCGTTCCGGCGGGCGGCAATTGCGAACTCAAGCCGTTTGTGAAGAAATCAAACGGTTTCTCCGGGCGCAGCTTGGCCTGCCGGTCCATGTCCGGAAACACTTCCAGCGGCGGTTTGCGCGAGAGGTGACCAGGAACACCGATGATGGTAAACGCCGTCGCCGCCGTCGCGACGATCACCAAAATTGAATAGAGGAGATAACGCATTAGTCCTCGATGATCTCGATGTGCGCGCCGCCGATAGATTCAAGCAGCTTGCGGGTTTCGGTTTCGGAAAATTTCGGATCAGTCGAGCCGATCAGCAGCGAGAACTTGTCGCGTGAGACCAGCGCAAAGCGTTCGCTGTTGAACAATGGGTGATGAAAGCGCGGCAGTTCATTGAAGGCCAGCATCCCGATAAGCGCGCCGCCAGCGCCGCCCATGATCATCATGATGTAAGCCGGGACAAATGTCATCGGCACACTGAACATCGGCTTGCCGCCGACGATGAGCGGATAATCAAAGGCGTTGGCGAACCAGATCAGACCGACGATGTTGAGAAACATGAACGCGCCGCCCGCCAGCGCCACCCAGCCAACCAGGGAATTTTTCAAGCCCATCACCTTGTCCATGCCGTGGATTGGGAACGGCGTGAACACGTCCCAGCGCGAGTAGCCGGCGTCACGGACCTTTTCCGCCGCCGCCAAAATGGCCGCCGGCGAATCAAATTCAGCAAGGATGCCGTAGGGTTTCGCGCTCATGGCTTGGCTCCTTTCGCGCCACCGGCCGGCAAATGTGGATTGCCCTGCGGCGTGGCACCCTTCACTTCCGAGATGGCAATGAACGGCAGGAATTTCACGAACAGCAGATACATCATGAAGAACGCGCCAAGCGAGCCGATGTAAAGCGCAATGTCCCAGATCGTCGGAATGTATTTGCCCCAATTCGCCGGCAGAAAATCCTGATACAGCGAGCCGACCACGATGACGAAACGTTCCGTCCACATGCCGCAGTTGATCAAAATGCCGATGATGAATAGCGCGGTGAGGTTCGCCCGGATTTTCTTGAACCAAAGCAGTTGCGTGACGCATACGTTGACCACAATCAAAATCCAGCCCATCACCCAGTAGGTGTGGCCGAACAGACGATGACCGAACACCCAGCGTTCGTAAGGATCGCCGCTATACCAGGCGATGAAAAATTCCATCGCGTAGATGTAGGCGATGATGAGTCCGCTCACGAGCGTCAGCTTGGCGACCTTGTCCATGTGCGACATGGTGATGACGTTTTCGAGGCCGCACCATTTGCGCAGCGGAATCAACAGCACAAGCATCATGCCGAAGCCGCAGAACACGGCGCCAATCACGAAGTAGAGCGGGAAAATCGTCGCATGCCAGCCCGCGAGCTGCGAGGTGCAGAAATCCAGACCGACAATGGAACTCACGGTGAACACGAGCAATGTGCACAGGCCGCAGAGCACGACGTAGGCTTTTTCGTAATGATGCCAATGCCGGGCCGAACCGGTCCAACCCATCGCGACGAGGCTTAAGATGAATTTGCGCGGACGCGTCGTCGCCCGGTCACGCATGACGGCGAAGTCAGGGATCATGCCCATGAAGAAGAACAGCATCGAGACCACCAAGTAGGTGTTTACGGCAAATACGTCCCACATCAGCGGCGAGCGAAATTGCGGCCAGTTGCCATTGGAATTCGGAATCGGGAACATGAACCAGTCGAACCACGCGCGGCCGACGTGAATGGCCGGGTAAAGTCCCGCCATCATCACCGAGAAAACCGTCATCGCCTCCGCCGCGCGACCGATGGTTGTGCGCCAATGTTGGCGCGTTAAAAACAAGAGTGCTGAAATCAAAGTTCCTGCATGGGCGACGCCGACCCACCAGATGAAGCTCACGATGTCCAGACCCCAAGCCACCGGCTGGTTGTTACCCCAGACACCAACACCAACGGAAACTTGATAAATCAAAGCCGCCGGAAAAATCACCGTGGCGCAGAATGCGGACGGGATGAACAGAATCCACCACCAGCGCGGGATTTTACCTTCGGCAAATTTCGAAAGCTGATCTGTCAGCGCGCCGAGGCCACGATTGTTTTCAATCACGGGCGCGCGGCGCAGTTCCGCCGGTGGCGCGAGTTTCTTCAACTCTTCCAAAATGACGCTGGATTCAGCCATTAGCTGTTCCCTTTCATTTGAAGAGTTGGAGCACACGCGCCCCCGCGTGTTCTGGCGGACGCCCCGTCCGCCAATTGTGCGGAGAGGGTTCGACGCGAGGCGCGTCGAACTGTGCCCGGGGCGGGCACGCTCCCCAAAAAATTGTCGCTGGTCAAATTCATGTTGAACTAAATGTGCCCTTTTTCGGCGGCTTCATGCTTGTGGTCGCCTTCAAACGGATTGCCATTCCGGTTTTCGTATTCTTCAAAGCTGTAAGGCCATTCAGTATAATCCGGCATCAGCGGGTTCGGATTGCGGATGCGCGCGAGATACGTCGTGCGCGGCTTCGTGAGCAGATTGCCGAGGACGGAATAATTGCGCTCCAGATCCTTCAACTTGGAAACATCGCTGTTCGGATCGCTGACATCACCGAAGACAATCGCCTGCGCCGGGCACGCCTGCTGGCACGCGGTCTTGGGAATATTTCCCGCAGCCTGTGTGAGGCGGACGTCATCGGAAGCACCAGCCTTGACCTTCTGCGCGATCTTCGCCTGCTCGATGCGCTGCGTGCAATAGGTGCATTTCTCCATCACGCCGCGCATGCGCACCGTGACATCGGGATTCTTGGCCATCTTGATCAAGTCCCATTCTTCCTCGTCGCGCATCCCGCTGTTCGGGTTTTTCCACCAGCGCAACATGTCCCATTTACCGTCGGTCTTGTGCGTCAACGGCGTCGGATACAACGTTCCCTTCAGGTCGGCGAGCGGACGCTTGTTGAAATCGAGATAATTGAAACGGCGGACTTTGTATGGACAGTTGTTCGAGCAATAACGCGTGCCGATGCAACGGTTATACGCCATCACATTCAAACCTTCCGAATCGTGAACGGTCGCGGCCACGGGGCAGACGTTTTCGCACGGCGCGGCTTCGCAGTGCTGGCAGAGCATCGGCTGGTTCACCGCCTGCACGTCGTCAATCCAGTCGGCAAACTGCTGGTTCACATCCGACTGGTTTTCGTCGGCGTTAAAATCAAAGATGCTCGGATTGTTTTTCTTCTTCGGATCACTCGTATAATAGCGGTGGATGTTCATCCAGTGCATTTCACGGCCACGCAGCACCTGATCCTTGCCGACAATCGGGATGTTGTTCTCACTCTGACACGCCAGCACGCAGGTGCCGCAGCCGACGCAAGAAGTCAGATCAATCGCCATGCCCCATTGATGGAGCGCGGTCTTCTTGGCCTCGTCCAGCGGGTTGGGATAGAGAGACTTCACCACCGGCGGTTCTTCGCCCTGCATCTTCTCCGCAAAATCCTTTTGCTTCTCGTATTCGCCGATGTTCGCTTCACGCACCGCCGGACGGCCTTCCATGGACCAATGACTTTGCGTCGTCGCCAGAACATGGGTCTTGTCGGTCTTTTTGACCGTCGCCCCGGTCTCAACATATTTTCCGTTGAAAATCTTGAACGCATTGAAGCCGACACCCGTGCCGACGCGCCCCGCCTTCTCGCGACCGTAACCCAGCGCGAGGCCGAGCGAATAATCCGCCATGCCCGGCTGTGTCCAGATCGGACCAACGACACTGCGCCCGTTCAAGCTGATCTCAACAAGGTCGCCGTTTTGCACGCCGAGTTCGCGCGCGGTTTTGCGGCTGACGAGCACGGCATTGTCCCAAGTCATCTTCGTGATGGGATCGGGAAATTCCTGCATCCAGCCGTTATTCGCGAAACGACCGTCATCGGCCTTCGCATCACGGTAGAATACGACTTCCAGATTGCTGACAGACGGGGCGCCTTGCGAAGTGAAACCTTTGAAAACCGTTTTGGACTTGAGCTTTGGGGTTGCAACCGTCGCGTTGCGGGCAAAGCCATCGAACAAAAACTTCTTCCACGATTCTTCCGAACCGCCAGAAGTTGCGCGAACAATTTCGTATGGGCTTGTTTGCGACTCACCGGTCAGCCGGGCGAGAAATTCCAGTTCCGTCAAACCGCCGAATAACGGTTGAATCAATGGTTGGATGGGAACAACTGTTCCGTCGCTGGTCGTCGCGTCGCCCCATGATTCGAGGTAATGCGTCGCCGGAAAATTCCAGCCGGATTTATCCGACGTCTCATCTTCGTAATAACCCAGCCGGACCACCGTCTTCGCCTTCGGGACCCAGTTTGAATTGTAAACCGGATTGCCGCCCAGGATCACAAGCGTTTCCGTCACGCCATCCAGACTTCCCCAGTCCACCGCCGGGGCTTCGACGGTCGGAATCAAAGTAAGCGTGTTGCCAATCGCTCCCAATGCGGAGTTAATGGCGTAGGCCAGCAGGTGGACGGTCAACGGCTGGCGCTGGCCGGCGACAACCAGCGCACCCGGTCCGGCGGCGGCCAAATCTTTGGCGCACTCGGCAATCCATTTGGCATGATCGCCATCCAATTTTCCACCGGTGCCGCCAATGGAGAATTGGGATGAAGCGACGAGACCGGCAATCTGTTCGACCAGGCTGGAAGCCACGCGCAACCGGTGATCAGCATTCGCGCCGGTCAGCGTGAACAGCGATTCCACCGAATAAAGACGATTCATGCCGCCGTTTTCCACTTTGCGGCCCTTGGCAAAACCCGCGATGTGATTATGTCCGTCGTCTTCACCGCCGAGAAAATCACAGTCGAGTGACAGGATGACCTTTGCCTTGGCAAAATTGAAAATCGGGCGAACAGCCGAGCCAAACGCCTGTGTCGCCGCGCGTTGATGAATGCCGGAATCAATCGCGTCGTGTGTAAACCATTTCGCCTTTGGATATTTTTTAGCGATGATCTTTTGCAACCGTGCCCGCGAAGGCGAGGTGTTGCTTTCGACGAGAAATGAAAGTCCCTGCCCTTGGTTCCCCGCAAACTTCTTTGACAAGTCACCGAGAAATTTCAGAGCTTCATCACGCGTAACGGGCTTGCCGTCATGCGTGAATTGTTTGGCACGGTCAACGTCGTAAAGGTCGAGAATCGAAGCCTGTGCATAGCGATCCGTGCCGCCATTGCTGCCGGGATAAAGCGCGTTGCCTTCAATCTTGATCGGACGACCTTCGTAAGATTTAGCAATTAACGGAATCGCACCAGTGCGTGTCGGCATGGCCGTCGCATAATAATCCGGCTTGCCATAGATGTAATTGGCGGGCTGCTGGCCGAACGGTTCCAGCTTTTCTTCCGGACGGCGGCAGCCCGCGCCCAGCGTCGCCACCCCGGCGAACGCGAACGATGCGGCCATGATCTTGAGGAAATGGCGGCGGTTGGAACCGTCCAGTTCGCTCGCGCCCTGCGGAAATTCGCGGTGCAACCAGTCTTTGAATTCCGGCGTGTCGGCCAGTTCATCCAGGCTGCGCCAGTAACGCTTTCCGCTGGCGGCATTCAAGTTGTTCAATGATTCGCTCATTTGGCGCGGAAAGCTTTCGTTGTATTGTTGAATTGTTGAATTGTTGAATCGGGAAAAATCACCCGCGCTGCGGAAGTTTTCTGTCCGCTGCAACGATTCAACGATTTAACAATGTAACAATTTAACATAATTACCTATGACAGGCTGAACAGCTTTGGAGCGATTCAACTTTCCAGTCATGGACAAATTTTTTGCCGTTGGTGTATTGCATTTGCGCGGCGACTGTCAAATTAGTGCTCCAGTTCCAGCCCAAATCCGTGACTTTGTCGGGCGGCCGGATGTGCGCCGCCGGATCACGATGGCAATCAAGGCAGAATTTCATGCTTAACGATTTTGCATGATAAACTTCGTCCATCTGGTCAACGCGACCGTGACATTCCACGCAGCTAAATCCGCGCGCGACATGCACTGAATGGTTGAAATAAACGTAATCTGGCACAATGTGAATCTGCACCCACGGAATCGTCTTGCCGGTCGCCGCGCTTTCCCGAACGAGTGCGAGACGCGGGTCATCCTTTAAAACCTGGCTGTGACAATTCATGCAGGTCGAAGCCGCCGGAATGTTTGAGAACCAGGATTTTTCCACCGTGTTATGGCAATAACGGCAGTCCACACCCAGTTGTCCCGCATGAATCGCATGCGAAAAAGGCACCGGCTGGATCGGTTCGTAGCCAACGCGCGTGTTTTTGGGCGTGCAATAAACCGTCACGCCCGCAGCCACCGCGCCGCCCACCAGCACGAGGCCGATGGGTAGCAGGAACGGAATCTGGTTGGTCCACTTCGGGAAAATTGCTGGCATCTCAAATCGCGCCCCGGAACATTCGAGCGCGTGGGGTAATGATTAAACATCTGGCCGCTTGCGTGCAAGAAAAGTTTGTGAAAAATTTCACTTGGCAGCATCAACAACAGCGCGCATGTCAACAGTGACGAAATTCCGAAAGCCGATCATGATTTGCGGTAAATTAATTTCAATTTCAGGCGGCACTGCTGTGAGAAATTCAATCCCTCGACCAGATCCGCAGCCAGATTCGTTGCGGTGATTCGATCAGAATATCCGAGAGCAGCGCCTCAAGGCTGGCCGCCTTGGGCTCATGCAGTTTGCGCGACAGCACCAGTGTTGCAATAAATGCCAGCAGAACCAGCACGAAGAAAATCGTATATTGGTTCCAATTGATCCCGAGCAACACGCCGTGACGGCTTCCAATCAGATCAATGATCAGCCCCCAAAGTATGGGTGCCAGGCCCAGGGAAACGCTGGCAAACACCGAATACAAAACGAAAAAATGATTACGTCCCATGGCCGGAATGATGGCCATCGCCAGACGGTTGCTGGCCATGCCGACCAAGGCGGCAAAAAGTCCCATGAAAAATTGCAACGTAATCACCAGCGGCAAATGAGCCACCAGCACCCCGCCCGCAAGCGCTATCCAGCCAGTCAAAATAACCAGCCAGACGCAAAGGCTCAAACTCAAGATGGGCTTGCTGCCGACATGATCCAGACGATGACCCAGCAGCCATAAACTGCTCAACCCGCCAAGAAAAGCGACGGACGTTACGAGCAGGACTTTTCCATCGGGCAAACCGACTTCCGTTTTCAGAAAGGCGACGGTGAACGTGGTGAAGCCGCCATATGCGACGGCCCAAACCGTGACGAACCGCAGTAATTTTTGGAAGGGCGGATGGCGGAGAATGGACAACCAGGGAACCGGCTGGTTGGACGTGCGGATTTCTTCCGAGATGGGCACATCGGGAACCCGGTTGAGATACATCAGGCTCACGATGCCCATCACCGCGCTGAATAAAAATATGATGGCAAACTGCCAGGCATGCGGCATTTTGCCGAGAAAAGCGGCGGAGATAACGATTGTCACAAAACTGCCGAGATTGGACATTGCGGCGTCGCGGGAGACATAACGGCCCCGATAATTTTCCGGCACCAGATGCGTGATCCACGGCAGCCATGCACAACTGGAAATACCGCGCACCAGGTTGAAGCCAAACAGCAATGCCAGCAGCAGCACCAGCCGCGTGGTGGCGTCCAGCAACGGAGTGGCCAGCGGCACCAGCGCCATGCCAAACGTGAACAACGTCCGCGTTCCCCAGCCAGCCAGCACAAATCGCTTGTAGCCGACGCGATTGATGTATTGCGCCGCCGGAATCTGAAAAATGACCATCAACGGCATCATGCCCGCGATGATGCCCAGCACGGTGGCGTTGGCGTTCAACGTCTGCGCATAAAGAATCATCGGACTGCCCAACACAATCTGGAAAGACAGGGCGTTGAACGCGGAAAACGTCCAGGCGTTCTTCATGCCGGTTTGAAAAACTGCCGGATCAACCGATGGTTTCTGATCTGTCATCGCGGGCATACAAATCAATGATGAGTCTGTGAGCCAGCAAAAGAAATCTTCATTTCAACTGTGCGGCAAGTTCCGCGCCCAGCGCCGCCGCTTCCGCCATTGGCCGCTTCGCTTCACCGCACCGCGCGATGGGATGATGAAATGAAACCGCCCGCAGGGAAATTTCATCGCCGACCATTTCCGCATGCGCGCCCACCGGACTCTGGCAGCCCCCACCCATGCCGCTCAGAAACGCCCGTTCCGCCGTCACGCATTGGAAGGTATTAACATGATTCAGCCGCTCAACGATTCTCGCAATGCGCTCATCCTTGACACGAATCTCAAGCCCAATCGCCCCCTGCCCCACACACGGCAGCATCACGTCCAAGTCCAACACAGACGCGAGCAATCCATCCGGCACGGCATTGCCAGCCAATTTACCATCTGGCTGGATTAAAAATTTCAGCCGCGTCAAACCGGCGAGCGCCAGAACGGTCGCATCAAAGTCATTACTCCCGGCAACTTTCTGCAAACGCGTCGGCACATTGCCGCGAATCTCCACAATCTTTAAATCCGGCCGCGCCGCCAGCAGTGCCATCCGCCGCCGCGTGCTGCTGGTGGCGATTTTTGCGCCTCGAGGAAAATCATTTAGTTTAAGATGCGCTTCAAAGCCGTGCGAAGCAGAAAGGGCATTACGATAGATGAATACATCACGAACGTCTTCACGTTCCGGTGTGGCGGCGAGATACAATCCCGATGGCAGCTCCGTCGGCAAATCCTTCAGGCTATGCACGGCCAGGTCCGCCTCGCCCCGCAGCAACGCCTCCTCCAGTTCCTTCGTGAACAATCCCTTGGGCAAACTCGGATCCGTCTTGGCCATCGAGGCCGTCTGCAATTTGTCCCCCGTCGTCTTGAGAACCTTCAACTCAAATTTCAGTTCAGGAAACGCCGTGCGCCCGCGCGCCGCGATCAGGTTCGCCTGCGCCAGCGCAAGGGCACTGCCGCGTGTCGCGATGATAATGGGGTGTTCCGAAGTCATATACTGACCACAGATAAACATGGATGGTCACAGTTGGAAAGAAAACCCGGCGGCTGCTTCAAGTCGGCCTTGTTTCCGTTTTAAATCCCCGTCCATCCGGATGCAGATGGGTTTGAACATTTTTCATTTCCAGCAGCGGCTTCGCTTTTTCCGTGATGATCTCCTCGCAGCGGACAATTTCCTCTTTGCGCTGTTTCAAATAGTCGTCGGCAATGGCCTGTAGATCGTCAATGTTGTAGAGATAGACGTTCTCCAAAAAATTCACCTCGGGCGCGATGTCGCGCGGCACGGCGATGTCAATTAGCAGCAGCGGACGATGCTTGCGTGCCTTCATCAACGGCTCCAGTTTCGCGCGGTCGAGAATATGGTGTGGCGCGGACGTGCTGCTGATGGCAATGTCAATCTTCTCAAACTCCCCTGCCCATTCGTCGAATTGCACCGCACGCCCGCCGAACTCTTTGGCGAGAATTTGCGCGCGTTCATGCGAACGGCTGGCGACGATGATGCTGCGCGCGCCGCGTGAAAGCAGCGCGCGCGCCGTCTTCTCGCTCATTTCCCCCGCGCCGATGACCAGCACTTCACGTTCGGCGAGCGAACTGAAAATCTTTTCCGCCAGCTCCACGGCGACCGAGGCCACGGAAACGCTGCCCCGCTGGATGCTGGTGTGCGTGCGGATGTGCTTGGCCACGTTGAACGCGCGCTGAAACGCCTTGTTCAATCGCGCGCCAGTATGTTTATGCAGGTGAGCCAGCGCATATGCATCCTTGAGCTGGCCGAGAATTTCCGTTTCCCCCAGCACCATCGAGTCAAGACCGCTGGCGACCTTGAACAAATGGTGCAGGCTTTGCGGTTCGGCGAGTGTGTAAAGTTTATCGTCAAAACACCCGTCAAAGGCGTAAGTCGTTTTGAGAAACTGTTTCACTTCCGCAAATGCCTTGGCCGGTTCAAGCGGAGTCGCGGCGTAAATCTCCACGCGGTTGCACGTCGAGAGAATCACTGCTTCGCCGACGATGCCGGACTCGCGCAGCGATTTGAGCGCGTCAGGGATTTTTGACTCGGCAAAGGCGAAGCGTTCCCGCAATTCAACGGGCGACGTATGGTGGCTCAAGCCGATGACGACGACGTTCATGGATGATGGACGGGCGACAGAAGCAGAAAACCCCAGAAGGTGAGCAGCAAGAAGACAAAACTGCCGACCGTGCTCCACGCGAAGCGGCGTCCGCCCTGGCCGAACCGCGCGCGCGCGATCAGCAACGTCAGATAGAACACCCAGATGACGATGGAATAATCCAGCAATGGATCATTTTTGAAATAGACACCATACCTTTCCTTCAACAGCGCCGGGCTGATGGCGAGTCCGAGCGTGAGCAATGCGACGCTGGTCACCAGCAAGCCGTTCATCACGCGTTCGAGACGTTGGATCGGTGGTAACAGCGAAAAAATCGCGCGCAGCTTATGAAATTTCAGATCGTGTTCTTGCGTGAGATACATCAGCGCGGCAACGGCGCTTAGGCCGAATCCGCCGTAAGCCAGCAGAATCAAGGCGGCGTGCAGGCTGGTCAAGCCGTGGGAAAAATTTGGCTGCGCCGCATGGGGCGGGTCGAGCGCGGGCATGAGCGCGAACACACCCATCGCAAACAAAACGTGCGACGCGAACGCGCCGAGAAATCGTAATCGCGGCAGCAAACCAATGATGAGATACGCGGCAACAATGGTCCAGAGAATGAACATCGTCGCCTCGTAGAGATTGTTGACGGGACATTGGTTGATGGAAAAACCGCGTTTGAACATCGCGATGGTGTGCAGTCCGAACGCGGTCAGCAGCAGGAAATAATTCGCGCGGTCATCCTTGCGAAAACCCTTTCGCCAGAGAAAAACCGAGTAGGCAGAGCTCAAGCCGTAAACGACCACGGCGAGCAGAAAGAAATGCCGGTCAGTGAACCAAACCACGTTGACAGACTAAACCACGATGCACGACGGGCAAGCGGCAAGTTGTTTCCTGGCTTTGAATTGAACGGCGATATGAATTATCCTCCGGCTGTGAAACATGGCATTGCCATCTTTATCTTGATCACAGGCGTCTTGCTGGCGCCGGCACAAACCAATGAAATGAATGTCGGCGATTTGCTGGATGCCGCGCAACAGTTCGCGCAGGACAATCTCGACCCCGATGTGTTGCAGGCGTTGCAATCTGTGGACCGCACGAAGGTCGAAGATTTTCTAAATCACTTTCAGGATTATCTCCAAGGCGACCAGGTGCTGGACATGGCGCAGTTCAAGGGCGCGGCGAACACCGTTCTCCCGCTGCTCGATGCGCATGAAGAGACGCAACCTTATGCCGCATGGCTGCGCTCCCGACTGGATTACTTTGACGTGGCAGATGAATTGAAGTCACTCACGCTGCCAGCCAGAACTAATGCTCCTCCGAAAAATCCGACCTTCAAAATCGAGCAGGAAATTTGGATTAAAAAAGTTTCGCCACGTCCGGTGCCAAATGGCGCGGATAAATTTCTGCCAAAGTTAAAATCCATCTTCGCCGCCGAAGGCGTGCCACCGGCGTTGGTGTGGCTGGCGGAAGTGGAATCCGGTTTTGATGCGAGGGCTCGGAGCCCGGAAGGTGCAGTTGGTATGTTTCAACTCATGCCGGCTACCGCAAAAGATCTCGGGTTAAGTTTATTACCATTCGACCAGCGAAAGCAGATTGAACCGGCGGCACAAGCATCCGCCAAATATCTGCGCCAGCTTTACGGCCGGTTCGGCGACTGGCGGCTGGCCATGGCGGCTTATAATTGCGGCCCCGGCACTGTGTCGCGATTGTTGAAACGCTACCAGACGACCAGTTATGAACGCATTGCACCCTACCTTCCTGCTGAGACGCAGATGTATGTGCCGAAAGTCGAGGCGACCATCCTGCATCGCGAAGGACAGGAATTGGAAAAATTAAAAGTCACGCCGGTCTCGGCCATGCTATTTAAAATAAATCCCGCCAACCTTGTCATCCTTTAAGCTCATGGTGCCAAGCATGTCGTCACCGCCGTCCTTGAAACGTAAACGGTAAAGAAAAACCTGATAGCCATGCTGGTTCAATTCACCCAGGAAAGTTATGTCATAGCCGCCGCTGGTGCGTTTGATAATAAGATTTGAGGCAGCTTCAAACATGGACGGTGTCAATGCAGCCTTCACCTTGTCATCGGCATCAGCGATAAAAGCGTTGTAATCCTTGGCGGTTTGTGCCGCCAGGAGGCCAACAAAAATTTTCTCCGCCTGAACGGCATCAGTGGCATGAAGGACTGTTGAAGACAGGAAAAGCAGTGCAACCCAGAATGTTTTATGGATCATTTTCATGTTGGAAATTGAGCCACGCTCCGATGCCGATGTCAACACGACTTTGAATCAAGGAATGTTATTGTCCCTGGTTGCAAAGCCGGTAGCCATTGCCAATGATCGACAGCCAGGAATCAACAAGTTTGAAACTTCCGGCGAACGAACCACAATACTGCCGCGCCGGACAGCAGCAGCATTGATCCAGATGGTTCCGGTACAGGCACGACTTGGACGGTAAAGGTTTGGCCAGCGTCAGAAAAAAGACCCCCTGAATAGGCAACCGAAACTCCTGAATTCGGCGCCGCTGCCAATTGTGCCGGCGAGAATGTCGCTTGATAACTGAATCCCGATAATGACTGGCCTGCAGTCAAATAGTTCGCAGGGGAATTGGCGACGTATTGGACGGAATTAAGCAGAACCGTGGCCGTCCAGCCTGCAGGGGCGGAAGCGCTGGTGGGAACACCGGGCAGATAAAATTCCCCCGGAATCCACGCATACCAGATGCTCCCGATCGGTGAAGTGGCGCCCGCCGCATCGCTGAAGGTTAGGTTGTAAGTGTAAGGCCCGGTGCCGCTGCCGGAAATCGTGCCGCTGGCAACCTGGCCTTGGGCGTGGACAAAGGTGACTGACCCTGCTGCGAGCGTGAGTCCAAGAAAAGTTCTCGCGCTTGCTTTGGTTAACAAGTTGAAACCAGATTGCAACATATTTTTCATAGTGTTTTCCTTAAGATTGTTTTCGGTGACATATTCCTTTAGTCAGAAGTGAGAGGTTCGACATCGCAAAAGGTTCCCGTAAAAAAAGGGCAGATAAGAATTTTACCCAGACCGGAGAAAGGCTGGTTCGGCTGGAGAAGTGGGCACCAACCATTCTGCATGGCCGAGCATGAATTAACTTAAAAGGACATCAAAAGAAATGCTTCATTCGTAAATTGTTTGAGCCTTCGGAAGCTCGACAGTCTTCGGAAAGTCAGGAAAAAACTCCTCAAAAATCTCGGACGTCAGTTTGTCACCGCTGACAAACTGCCATTTCGAATCCGGCATCTTGATGCCAAGTTGATAGCCTGTTGATCTCAACTTTTTCCCGGCAACAGTCATCTCCATTTCGTATGGGATGATGGCATACTTGTGAGATTCTCCGGTGATGTAATGGTATGGTTTCCTGGCTTTCCAAGACGTGAATGCCATTTGTTGCTCCTTCATTTGTGCTTTGATGGCCTGGGCCGCTTCAATTCCTTTTTCCCTGCCTCCAACCGATTCCAATATGGAGGCATACATGACTTCAAAGGTGTAGGAATAGTCGTTGGCCAGAAAATCGTGTTCCAATTTTTCCATCACGGCACCAATGACTTTATCGTCCGAAACATCCACTTGAGCCACGCTCGACGGAGACTGTGGTTGCAATTCCTCTTCGAATGCCGGGTTGGTTGCTTCTTCGTTGGCTGGCTGGTCCTGTGCATTGCCGGCGTCGGTTGAAGAAGGAGACGCCGAAGACGCCACTTCTTGCAATGGAGTCTTTTGCCAAAATTCACATACCGAGAAAACAACGGCCGCAGCCAAAATGCAACCGCCTAAAATATAAAATTGAAGCTTGGCGAACATTTTTATCTGGTCTCTTTCATTCCGTTGATTTCGACGTTAAATCCCGGGTGGAATCCTGTCGAGCAGGGATTTTTTTATCTGCTGACACGGCAAGCCGGTTGGCAATTGATGTTCGCTTGCCATCCGCCTTTTCATTTTGTCTAATCTCCATGTGCTCAATCAGCAGACGCTCAATCGCCCCGCAACTTTTTCCGGCACCGGCCTCCACAGCGGCAACCGGGTAAACATGACCATCCTGCCGGCGCCCGCCAACAGCGGGGTGCGGTTCCGCCGCGTGGATCTCGACGGCAAACCGGAGATCGAGGCGCGCGTGGAAAATATCGGCGAGACGAACCGTTCCACGACGCTCACCAAGGGCAATGTAAAAGTTCAAACGGTCGAACACGTCCTCGCCGCGCTTGCCGGCTGTGGCGTGGATAATGCCATCATCGAACTAGACGCGAACGAACCGCCGATCGCCGACGGCAGTTCGCGCGAGTTCTGCAAAATCATCCAGACAGCGGGCATTGTGCCGCAGGCGGAGAAGCGCGAAGCCTTCACGCCCACCGAGCCGATCGAGATGCAGTCCGGCGAGACGGTGATGACGTTATTTCCCTACGACGGTTTCAAACTCACCTGCACGAGCGCGGACAAACAAGGCCGCTTCACCCAGTTTTACAGCACGGAAATCACGCCGCAGACTTGGGAAAAAGAATTATCGCACGCGCGGACGTTTTGCTTCTATGAGGAGATTGAATTCCTGTTTAAGAACGGCCTCATCAAGGGCGGCAGCCTGGAGAACGCCATCGTCATCCGCGACGACGCGGTGCTGACGACGGAACCGCTGCGTTACAACGAGGAATTTGTGCGGCACAAGATGCTCGACATCGTGGGCGACCTTTCGCTGCTTGGCCGGCCTGTGCGCGGGCACCTGATCGCGGTCAAGCCGAGCCATGCGGCGAACTGCGAATTTGCCCGGCTCGTCCAGACGCAGATGAACAAGCCGTTGCGGGCGGCGCAGACCTTCGCACCGCCACCGGATAATCCCGCCCTACCCGTACCGCAACCCGTGGTTTCCGAAAGCGGCGCGATGACAGTTGAGGAATTGATGAAATTCCTGCCGCACCGCTATCCGTTCTTGATGGTGGACCGGATTCTGAAGATTGACGGCAACAAAATCACCGGCGTTAAAAACGTCACGATCAATGAGCCGTTCTTTCAGGGACATTTCCCCGGTCATCCCATCATGCCCGGCGTGTTGCAACTTGAAGCGATGGCGCAGGTCGCGGGTGTTCTGCTTTTGAAAATCATCGAGGCCGCGAATCAGGTCGCGTATTTCATGTCCGCTGAAAATGTGAAATGGCGCAGGCCGGTGTTTCCTGGCGATGTGCTGATCATCGAAATCGAACTTCTCAAGATTCGTTCCAAAATCGGCAAGGCCAAAGGCGTCTGCAAAGTTGGCGACGAAACCGTAAGCGAAGCTGAAATCACCTTCATGCTCCGCGACGCCCAGTGATTTTCAAATTTTGAATTACAAGAACGCTGCAACTTTGACTCTTATTGTAAAATGAAAAAAGGGAAAATTAAAAAGCCGCCAATACTTTTCTCCAAAACTCAAAAAATTATTCAAGCCATTGAGAAGCGTTTGGACGGAGTGTTTCTGACTTACTGGAATTCCACAAATGGAGCTGTTTGTCAAAATGATGTCATTGGACTTTATGGGGTTTTACGCAAGCTTGGCAAACAGAAGCGAATTACAATTTTCATAAAATCCGACGGCGGTTCAGGTCTGGCGTCACTGCGAATGGTAAATCTTTTAAGACAGTATGCCGTGCGGGTTGTCGCTGTTGTGCCGCTTGAGTGCCAGTCGGCCGCGACTATGCTGGCGCTTGGAGCTGATGAAATCCACATGGGACCACTGGCGCATTTGTCAGCCGTTGACACTTCAATTACCCATGACCTGTCTCCCATTGATCGTGATAATGACCGCGTCAGTGTCAGCCAGGATGAGTTGTCACGAGTTATAAAATTATGGCAAAAAGAGGTCGGCGATAAATCTCTAAACCCATATCAAGCCATATTTCAACATATTCACCCGCTTGTTATTGGAGCGGTGCATCGGGCAAGTTCTCTTTCAACTAAACTTTGTTTGGAAATTCTTTCTTATCATTTGACGAATAAGAAAAGAGCGGTTGCCATCAGCAATGCGCTGAATTCAAATTATCCTTCTCATTCCTATCCCATCACACTCCGCGAAGCAAAGCGCATTGGACTAAATGTTCAACCTTTAGACACCGAAGTCAGTAATCTGCTTTTCCAATTAAACGAATGCTACTCCGAGATGGGACAGTCTGCATTGACGGATTACGATGAACAAAATTACCATGACAATGGAATCTTGAACATCATAGAAGGCCGCAGCATTCAGATTTTCTTTCAGCGGGATAAAGACTGGCATTATCGGAAGGAAGAACGCCGCTGGGTTCCCATGAATGAGAAAAGTTTGTGGATTAAAATTGAGGAGGTTCGCGGCAAAACAGTCCAAGCAGTATTCCATATCCGTTAAAGATCATGAGTTCGTTGCATTCCTCCGCTATCATTCATCCTAGTGCGCGCATCGGCTCCGGTTGCGAGATCGGCCCGTATTGCGTCATCGGCGAACACGTGACGCTCGGTGAGAATTGCCGGCTTCATTCGCACATCGTCATTGACGGCCACACCAAGCTTGGTGCGCAGAATGAAATCTTTCCGTTCGCCACCCTCGGGAAGAAAACCCAGGATTTGAAATATAAGGGCGGCGTCACGCGGCTTGAGATCGGCGACCGCAATGTGTTCCGCGAAGGCGTCACCGTTCACAGCGCCACCAATGATGGCGATGCCACCAAGATTGGATCGAATAATCTGTTTCTAACCTACGTTCACATCGCGCACGATTGCGTCCTTGGAGACAACATCATCATGTCGGGTTACGCCGGACTGGCCGGTCATGTCGTCGTGGAAGATCACGCGATCCTGGGCGGCTACACGGCGGTGCACCAGTTCTGCCGTGTCGGCAAGTTTTCGATGACCGGCGGTTGTTCACGCATCCCGCAGGACGTGGCACCGTTCATGATCGTGGAAGGTAATCCCGCTGAAACGCGCACGATCAACAAAATCGGGATGGAACGCAACGGCATTTCCGATGAAGCCCAGGCGGCATTGCGGCAGGCGTATAAAATTCTGTTCCGCGAAGAACTTTCTACTCCCAATGCGATCCTGAAGATTGAAAAGGAACTGCCATCGCTGCCGGAAGTTCAACACCTCGTTCAATTCATCCGCGCCAGCGAGCGCGGCATAACCAAGTGATTCCTGCGCTCATCGCAGATTCCATTCGTTAAGCAAAGCCTTGGGAATCTCGGACAGGAAGCGCGAGGGCGACTGAAAGGCGTCGCTGCCCGAATTGCCGAAGCCGCCGCGCATCAGCGGATAGCTCAAATACAATTCGTTTTTCGCGCGCGTGATGGACACGTAAAACAACCGGCGTTCCTCTTCTTCGCCCTCATTGCTTTCCATGGAACGCGTGGACGGAAACATCCCATCGCACAACATGATCACAAACACGGCGTCGAACTCGAGCCCCTTCGCCTGATGGATGGTCGAGAGCTTGAGCTTCTCCTCATCACCCTTAGTGGTGTTATCGTCTTCGGCCTCGACATTGGTGAGCAACGCGAGCTGGGTGAGAAATTCTTCCACGCTGCCGAATTGAAAGGCGAACTCCGCAAGCTGCTGCAATTCCTCCAGCCGCCGCTCGTAGTTGTCGTAGGTTTCCTTCAAGTAATCGTCATAACCCGCATCCATCACGAGCCGCAGCATCTTGGCCGCGCTTTTGCGGACAGTTTCATTTTCCAGTTGTGAAATCGTGGCAACGAATTGCGCCCACGGCACGGCGGCTTTTTGGGAAACGATTTTTGTGCAGGACTGTAAGGTGGCCGCGATTGGATGTTGGATGTTGAATGTTGGATGTTGAATGTTCCCCTCAATCTTCAATCCTCCCTCCGTCATCTTCGCCGTGAAACTTTGGAAAAGTTTATCCCCGCCCTTCGCCCCAATACCCGGCAACAGCAACACCAGCCGCTTGAAAGAAATTTCATCACGCGGATTGGCGACAAATTTCAGGAAAGCCGTCGCATCCTTGATGTGTGCCTGCTCAAAAAAACGGACGCCGCTCGTGATCGAAAATGGAATCTGCTGCCGCGTCAGTTCCAGTTGCAATTCCAGCGCGTGAAAATGCGAGCGATACAACACCGCGACGTTGTTCAGGCTCACACCTTCATCCCGCAGTTCGAGCGCCCGTTGCGCGATGAACGCCGCCTGCTGTCCCGCGTCCTGGCAGGCAACGAGCGCGGGTTTCACACCGGACTTGCGCGCCGGCGCAAGTTCCTTGGCGAACTGGTTCACGTTTGCGGCGATGGCGGCGTTCGCGACGTTCAAAATCTCCGGCGTGCTGCGATAGTTCGTTTCGATCTTGAAAACGTTTGCGCCCGGATAGCGCTTGGGAAATTCCAGGATGTTCGCAAAGTTCGCGCCACGCCACGCGTAGATGCTCTGCGCGTCATCTCCCACCACCGTGACGTTGTGATGCTTCGCCGCCAGCAGGTCAATCAAATCACTCTGGAGCTTGTTCGTGTCCTGATATTCATCCACGAGAATGAACTGGAACCGACGCTGATAGTGTTCGCGCACTTCGGCGTTGTCTTGCAGAAGTTTGAGCCAGAGCGCGAGCAGGTCATCGAAATCCATTCCGTTCGTCGAACGTTTGCGGGCGACGTAACGCTTATGCTGGTCGGCAATCTGCTCAACGAACGCGGAGAAATAACTGAACTGGCCATCCACCAGTTCCTCAATGGTTTTATGTGTATTGGCCGCAAGCGAGAAAATTTCGTTCAATACCGCCGGCTTGGGAAAATGTTTGTCCTTCTTGTCAATCTGCGCGTCGGCCATGCAAGCCTTGATCAAATCCTGCGCGTCGTCGCGGTCAAGAATGGTGAAATCGCGCTGATAACCAAGCTGGTCGGCGTGCAACCGCAAAATCCGCGCGCCGATGGAATGGAACGTGCCGCCCCACAGGGAACGCAATTCGTGACCCAGCAAGTCGCTGATGCGTCGCATCATTTCACCGGCGGCCTTGTTCGTGAACGTGAGCAGCAGAATTCTTTCCGGCGGAATCCCCTGCTCCAACAGATACGCCACGCGATACGTCAGCGTGCGCGTCTTGCCCGAACCCGCACCGGCGATGACGAGCGCCGGTCCGGGCGGTGCGGTGACGGCGGCAAGCTGCTGCGGATTGAGTTCGCGCGCGTAATCAATCTGGAGCTTGATCTCCGCATGATAAGGTTTCAGGACATATTCGCGCGACATGGCGGTGAATTGAACGGGCAAATGGACACGGGCAAAAGGAAATTTTTTTGACGCTGACGAAATATAGAAAAATCCGTCAGTTCGAACCTCAGCTAAAATTTTCAACCAGCGTTTGTCTTTCATCAAGCATCAGCCCGACACCGATTTATAACTTGACAATGAATGATTACTGGTCAGTATGGCACCATGTAGACATAAGGTATGAACCTTCTGCTGCCTTCCAAACTCTGGTTTTGGCTTATATGGACTTCAAAAAATAAGTCCGGTCGTTTTCAACGGAAAGTTTCCAGCCTGATGTCGATGCTTCTGGTTGCGCTTGCCTGGTTCGGTGGAACCGTCAGCACCCAGGCCCAGTTTGATATTTCAACGCCGCCAAATTGGGCTGTGGTTCATGCCGGCACCAATGTACTTGTGGACACGGTCAATCCCCCGGTTGGAACCGGGCAGGTTTCTTTTTATTTGGATGATGTGCAAGTCTTTGCCGTCACAAGTCCGCCGTTCCAGTTCACCGTTGGCAACATCACGGAAGGATCGCATACGCTTTATGCAGTCGCAACAACCGGTTCGGGTTCGGTGACGTCTTCGGTGGTTAACATCACGGCAGTTTTTGACAGCGCCAGTCCGCCGTTGATCAGCAACGGTTCGCTTTGGCGCTTCAATGAAACCGGGGAAGATTTGGGACCGCTTTGGGTCGAGTGGAGTTTCAATGACGATGCGACGTGGCCGGAGGGAGCGGGAGAACTGGGCTATGGTGATACGGTCAATGGCCGCCCCGAAAAGACCTTGCTCGGACAGTCGGGAAAACCTGTGACCACGTATTTCCGACAGACGTTCATGGTGCAAGATCCCGCCCAGATCCAGGCGCTGGACTTGAGACTGTTGTGTGATGACGGCGCGGTGGTTTACATCAATGGTGAAGAGGTTTTCAGATATAACATGCCCACGGGTCACATTGCCGCTTCCACGCTGGCCTTGACGGCGGAACCGCAGGATGGTGCAGCGTATCTTTCGGCCATCGTCACTTCTCAATTCCTGATACCCGGCCCGAACGTCATTGCGGTGGAGGTGCATCAGGCCAGCACCGTGCCTGATGATTTGAGTTTTGACCTGATGTTGTTCCCTATTACTGGCGGTACACCGGTGGGCGACTGCAACAACAACGGAATTTTGGATTCCGTGGACATCGCTGACGGAACGAGTTTGGACAACAATCTGGACGGCATCCCGGATGAATGTCAGGTTGACCTGCGGTTGTGGCAGGAAAGCTTCATCAATTCCACGGGCGAGGTGATTGATCCATACACCGATTACGCGCTGTTGGAAGCCCGGGTGGTGCAGCCGCCACCCGGCGAGGTCATCTGGCTCAACCTTGTCCGTGCCGGGGAATGGGTGGTGCAAAATCTGCCCATTCAGGCCCGGGAAAACCGGGCTGGATTACCGGCCCGCCATTATGTGAGCTTCAATCTGGGCAACACTCCTGGCGTGGTGGTAAGCAACCTGAACCTGGCTTGGACACTCACCAAGAATGCCTTGACCAATCCACCAGTCATCAACGTATCCAACCTCCTCGCGGTCGCCGAAAAGCGGGTCTATCCCAGCACCGAGCCGGAAACCAATGCGCCGCCTTCCGCAGCCGAGCTTCGTCTGCCGGCACGAAATTTCACCAATGCGCCAGCCGGGCCGGTAGCGGTGGCCGCCCGGCGTGGCATGCCTACTTTGAGCGAGGAGGTCAATCACTGCGCACCCGGTGGAGGGGCACGATGCTTGGGTTGGTTGAACAGCCAATATGACCTCGGGGTGACCAATTCGGTGAAACAATTTTACGATGCGCTCAAGGGAACGAATTACATGAAAACCTCGGTCGTAGATGGAACATTTTTTTCCGATTTGGTCTCTGGAATGAGCAATTATGTGCAATCTGCCGGATTGAGCAACCGGCTGACCGTGACGCTGATGGCACCCACCAACCCGCCCGCCACACTCGCCCGGGAATTGCAGGCGGGGCAGGACATCATCATGCGCATGGGCTACTACCGGCCTTTTGCCATCACCAATGCTGGCGGGATGGTGACCAACGAGTGGCGGCGAGAGGGCGGACACATTGTCGTGGGTTCAAGCATCACCACCGACACCAACGGCCAGATCACCATCAATTTTAATGACGACTGCTACGGCGAAGACGCCCAGGGTGACGGTCGACCCGACAGGGGCATATCCAAGCCCGCTACGGTAGTCACGGTTACGAACAGCGTCTTGAGCACGAATACCATCTGGGAACTGCACGGCTTTGGTTCCTGGAGCATCTACGAAGGCTTCGTCAAGATTTGTCCCCAACCCGTTTTACAGGTAAAAATCATCAAGGAAATCATCGTGCCCAAGACTAACTCGGTGATCGAAGGGGTGAAGGCACGCATCCTCCGGTACTGGAACGGCGCGCCTTGGACGCCGCAAGAATTGAGGGAGCTTCTGCTTTGGACGGCAAAATTGAGGGATGACACGGGATATCTGCTGAATAATCTCGAGGTAAACGGCTATAAGGAAACGCCCAACTACATGGTCGCGCAACTGCAACTGAATCTCGCGCAGTCGTTGCAAGGACTCACGGTTGATTATGTCCGCTCGAACCTGTTCAGTATTTTGAATGCCATGCTGCCGCTAGCTGAAAAGCTGGATTTGACCTCCGACTTCATTGGAGATTGCCTGACCGACCCGGCCAACTGCGCCAACTCCCGCCCGTTCAACGTGACCATCTCGCCCGGCCCCATTGCCGCCGCTTTGAACTGGCCTGCCGACGCCAAGCTGCAATGGTCCGCCACTCCCGTTGGCCCGTGGACGACCATCTCAAACATCGTACCACCAACGACCGTGAACTATACCAGTTCCATGAGTTTCTTCCGCGCGGAGAAAAACCCCGTGTTCGGTTGTCTCTATGCCATCATTCCCAGTTCCGGCACGCCGGCGGTTACCGGTGACTTTATTCTGATCAAACCATGGGCCGGTGGCGCTTGTCCCACGCCTATCTATGCCGATGGAAAATGGCAGTTCATTATCGTAAACCCGTTCGGTGTCGAACTAGGCCGGGTGATTGTGGCACCTTATGGCATTTACGGAACGGCGGAGGCTTTGCAACCTTTCACCACGACTGTGTTTGACTGGTATTCACCATCCAATCCCACCGACGGAAAAATCGTGGGCACCAGTCGCGGGGCAACCCGGTGATCTTGAATTCAGCGTTCCCATAATTGGATTGACAAGATAAGCATGGCTTCGTACATGGAACAGCTTCCTGAAAGAAAAAGTGGCCGTCGAAGCGGTAATTTTCCATTCGCTTTCCTGATTTCTTGCAATCCTTGATGAATGACCTCGGAAAATTTCTCGTGATCGCCGGCCTGTTGACCGCTGCCATCGGCGCGCTGATGTGGTCGGGCTTTGGCAAAGGCTGGCTGGGCCGGCTGCCGGGCGACATCCATTATGCCAAGGGCGATTTCAATTTTCATTTTCCCATCGTCACCTGCCTGCTGATCAGCGTGTGCTGACGTTGCTGCTGTGGCTGTTTCGTAAATAGTTCATATTTTTCATCATTGAGTTTTTCGCCACAGATCCTACTATTTCCGCCATGGATAATTCGCAGCCGTCACAGTTCATCCAATACATCCCGATTTTGTTTCTGCTCGCCGCCGCCGTCGGCTTTGCGGGCGGAACGCTGACGATTTCCGTGTTGCTCGGCAAATTCGCCAAAACCAGCAAAGCCAAGGACTCCGCCTATGAATGCGGCAAAGATCCAATCGGCGAAGGCACCTCCCGTTTCTCGGTGAAATTCTACCTCGTGGCGATGCTGTTCATCCTGTTCGACATTGAAGTCGTGTTCATGTATCCGTGGGCGGTGGTTTACCGCGACATGCTGGCCGAACACGCCACGCGCAATCTGATTTTCGGCTCGATGTTTCGTTCCTCGGCATCCTCTTCTTCGGCTATGTTTACGCGGTGAAGAAAAAGGCGCTGGACTGGAAAACTTAGACAGGCGTTGAACCAATCATCTCTGCCAATTGGTCGGCGGGCGGATGGGCGGTGGCAATGGGATTTTTCGCGGACGCACAGTCACGGAGGCACTGGGCTAACCGGCACCGCCACGGTTGGTGCCGGTTTGATTTCCGAACCGATAATCTTGCGGCTAATTCACCAATTTTCGATTCGGGAAATTTCATTTCACCAAAGTTAAAACCTGTCATCGGTCCGCTCCCGAGTTCCTTGGTTGCGGCATCGGTCAAGGCGGTAAAAACATTCTTCATCATGGACGGTTGCTGCTGCCCACACTTCATATCCGTTCACACAGCCATTCCAGCTTGCCCGTCTCCATGTCCACCAGCAGACCATGCACGGGATCTTCGCGCCGATGAGCGGACTGTGCCGGATGATGTCGCACGCCTTGATGACATTCTGCCGTTCCGTCGCGAACATCCCGAAAAATTCGTTGAGGTTTTCCGGCAACCCGCCGCGCTCCACACCGGCGGCCTTTAGCAGGTCGAGCAATTGCATGGTGGTCGTCTTGCAGATCTGGCAATCCGTGTGGCCGATGATGGCGATCTCCTGGCCGCCCTTGACCGCACACGCCAGCGCGAGCGACCGCATGGTGCTGCTCAACGGCGAGGTGACGATGTTGCCCGCGTTGCGCAGCCAGATGAACTGTTCCGTCGGGATGCCCAGCACATTGGGGACAGCGCGTTCAAGCGCGGATCAATGCACGTGAGCGCAATGATCGGCAGATTCTCCGCAAACTCCGCCGGATGGAGTCCCGCGCTGGCGTCGCCGGCAACCGCGCGATGATTCGCGTCAATGATGGATTCAAAGAGGCGCATATAAATCAATTAAACCGTTTTCGAGGATCAAGGCAGACCGGACAAAAACTTTGCAAGAATCATATTCAGAAACGGCGTGACTTGGACGGTTTTTCACCCGAAGTGCGAGTTCACCATTGGGATAAATTATTCCGCCGCCGGAATAAGCAACCGCGTCAATTAAAGTTCCGGTCTGATTATAAAATCTCACATCCAACTGCGGGCTTTTCCAGGCCAATTCACATTTGTTGGTAAGAACCGCAACAACATAAATTGCGGTCCGAATTCGTCCTTTTGAAAATTCATCCGGGATTCCACGACAGAAATACTATCACGATAAGATGAGAAGTCTTTGCCCGGATTCATTAGATGTTCAACAGATGTAAGAAATCCAATTGTCAGTATGAGAAAAAGAATGCAAACACAAACAATACCGACGACTGGATTCCTCAACGAGAAAACGGACAACCAATTCCGGCAGTGTGGGCAAACTTTGGCGGCAGACTTTGCTTCTTCCGAGCAATATGGACATATCTTGTTCATGGCTTATTCAGTTATTGAACCAAAAACCCTGGATCCGTCGCTTCCGTGACCGTCATTTTGACGCTGGCGTAGGAAGGAACTGTTTTGATGGAAGATAAATCCAAGTGAAACGAACGATCGCTGTATGGCAGCACAGTCAAATCCATGTATTCGCTCCCGGCATTGCTCATTTCAATAGTTTTTCCAGCGCATCCAAAAAACGAATCTGAAATCCAGTCAACTTCCAAGTGTAACTGCTCTCATTCGTCAAAACGCCCGAAACTACGACATTTGTATGCTCACCTCGTTGCCTCAATACCAAACTGCGTGCTCAACACCGTAATTTTATGCAGTTCCGGTGAATACCGCCGACCCGTTCCAAAGAACCAAAAAGCAAGAAACACGGATAAAATAAGAAACAACAAAACCAGACCCGCCTGCAAATCGTATTGAGAAATAAAAAAGAAACGGTTTTGAGACTTGCGGCAGAACGGGCAAACCCTCGCCGCCGCTTTAATTGTTTCAGCACAAGCGGACATACTTTAGTTTGCTCATTTTCCGCCATAAATTTCACAGTGACCTTTTCCATGGCTGCAACGGTGGCGAGTCAAAAGTGGGCGCGGGCGGCGGTTCTGCCGGCATCAGAAACCAAAGCACCAGATAGACGATCACGGGGACAAAGGCCGTGAAAATTGTCGCCAGCACCCAGATGATGCGGAGCCGCGTCGAACTCCAGCCAAGATATTTCGCCAGGCCGCCACAAACTCCAGCCACACAGCAGTCGTTATTTGAACGGCACAATTTCATTATTAAACTGGGCGGAGCAGCAGCTCTGCCCTACCAACATATAATCTGGTAGGGCTGTGCTGCCGCGCAGCCTAAACTTTCAAACCGTCAGCGGCGTGTTCCGTTTTGGGTGGCCGATGAAAAAGTAAAGCAGTCCGCCAAGGCAATGCAGAAGCACGATCACCAGCACCCAGGCGATTTTTTCGCCGTCGGTCAAACCCTTGTTCTGGATGGCGTCAATGATCATCCAGATCCAGAACACGAACGCCGTCAGCCCGATGAGTACCAGAAACAAGAACATGAATATTCCGATGATTCCACTGATCATAATTCACCTTTCGCTTGACTGTTTTGTTGGTGCAGCGTCGAGCCTGTGGCTCGACTGGTTCGGCCACAGGCCGAACGCTACGCTTTCTTATCGTCTTCGTTTTTTCTCCATCGCCTTCTTCAACGCAGGAACTTGTTCGAGCAGCTTCTCTAACTTCACACCAGTGAGGCTTCAATGATGGGCGGCAACTGGCTGATGATCTGGGTCACGTCGCCGGTCAGCTTGCTCGCGCCGCCGCCGGGGCCGTTGCCGGAATTGATGATGACCATCTTGTCCAGCTTGGCCAGCGGTTCGCTGATCTTGCCGGCGATCTCCGGCATCACGCGCATGATCATCTCGATGACGGCGGCCTCGTTGTATTGCTTGAACGAATCCGCCTTGGCCTGCATCGCGGAAGCGGTCGCCTTGCCCTGCTCGATGACCGACGCCTCGGCCAGACCGCGCGCCTTGTTCGCATCGGCTTCGGCCAGACCGGTTGCCTTGGCGACATCGGCGGCGGCAAAACCTTTCGCTTTCGTCGCCGAAGCGGCACCGGCGGCTTCTGTTTCAAGTTGGAACTTGGTCGCGTTTGCCAGCGTCTCGACTTTGTAACGCTCGGCATCGGCAGGCTTCTGCACGTTCGCTTCGAGTTCGCGCTGCTTGCGGAGAATTTCCTGCTGTTGCAACTCAATCTGCTTCTGCTTCTCGACGATCTGCACCTGCACTTCTTCGGCCTTCACGAGCTGGCCGGTCTTGAATTTCTGCAAATCATACGCGAGGTCGGCCTCGGCTTTCTTCTGATTCACCGTGGCCTGGTAGCCGGCCACGTTGGTCTGATATTCGCGTTGTGCCTCGGCGATTTTTGAATCGGCGGCGAACTTCGCCTCCTGTCCCGCCTGTGTGGCCTGCGAAGATTTGATCATCGCATCGCGGTCGGCTTCGGCCTGCGCGATTTGTGCATCGCGTTTCACCTGGGCAATGCGCGGCTTGCCGAGCGCGTCGAGATAACCCTGCGTATCGCGGATGTCGCGGATGGTGAAGCTCACGATACCCAGCCCCATGTTCGCCATGTCACCGGCGGCGACCTCCTGCACTTTGGAGGCGAAGGCATCGCGGTTCTGGTAAATTTCTTCAACCGTCATCGTGCCAAGAATCGCGCGCAAATGGCCTTCAAGCGTCTGCGTGGCGATGTTACGGATTTCGTCCTGCGCCTTGCCAAGAAATTGTTCCGCAGCCGTGCGGATGGAAATGTCATCGCCCTTGACCTTGATCTGCGCGACGCCGTCCACCTTCACCGGCACACCTTTGCTGGTGTAAACTTCCGGCGTCTGCACATCAATCGTCAACAGTTCGAGCGAGAGCAAATCCACCTTTTCAAAAATCGGCACGACGAATGTGCCGCCGCCTTTCACGATGCGGAAGCCGACCGATGACCCGTCTTCCAAAGTATGTTTGCGCCCAGACACGATCAGCACCTGGTTGGGACCGACCTTGGTGTAACGGCTGAAAATCATGTAGAGCAGCAGAAACACCACGACTACGATGACAATTGTGGCGATGGTGGCTATGCCGCCCTGGATGATATTCAGTTCGGCGAGCATGGAGGGAATGTTCAGTTGCATAATTTAGAGATGAATTCTGATTAAACTGACGTGACGTAAAATTGGGTGCCGACTATGCGCGTGATTTTTACGGTCTGGCCGCTGGCGACCGGAATTCCTTTTTCCGTGCGCGCCGCCGCCGTGTAACGCGAGCCGCTGACGACATAGGCGATTTCGCCGACGCCATTTTCCGCAATCGGTGTAATGACATTCGCCTCGGTGCCGATGAGTTTGCCGACTTTGGATTCGCTGGAGCTTTGAGTATGGCGAAACACCATGCCTAAAAATTTGTAGATGGCCCCTGCCACAAAAAACGCGCAAAGCATCGAAAGCGGTGCGCTGATGATTGTTGACCGCGTTGCGGAGAACTGGGTAAAAATCAGGCCGAAGCCGCCGAAGGCCGTCACAAACGAGGCCATCACCGTCGGACTGAAGATGGAGATGCCCGGCATGTCGCTGCTGTCAGCACCGGCTTCCGCGTGACCGCCGCTGCCAGAAACGTGGGCGTCGTGGCCGCCGAAGAAATGACCGGCCAGCACGCTGATCAAGGTGAACACCAACCCCGCCAAAAGACAAATGCCGTAGATTATCATAAGTTCGTCCGGGTCGATTTTGTTTACTGATTAGACCACCAAAGCGTCTGTCATTGCAAGCTGGAACCAACTTTGGCTGGCCGTGTCGTTTCACGCCGCCATCAAACAACATTGCTTCAAAAAAAGCATTGATAATTTTGCAGAAGATTCGGAATCGTTTCTTGGGGCGCGGTGTTCATGCCGCTTCAACATCCAGCGCGACTGTGATGCTGTTACTTCCAGCGATTAGGTTTTGCGAACGCTGAAGCGGGCTAAAGCCCACGCTCCTCTGATGCTTCCGGCTTGCCAAAATTCCGCCGCTTGCGCATCGTCACGGAATGGAATCGCACGAACTGCTTCGCGAAATCTTCGACAAGAAAACGCCCAAGGAAGTCTCCGCCGACCTTTCGCTCTCGACTTCGATGATTTACAAATGGACGCAGCCGCAGGACGACAAGGGCAGCGGCATCGAAAACCCGCTCGACCGCGTCGAGGCGCTCTATCAAAGTACCGGCGACCCCCGGCTGATCCAGTGGCTCTGCGAGCGCGCCGGTGGATTTTTTATTCTTAATCCCAAGAACACGCCGCATCCGCATTTCCTGATTCCGGCGACCAATGAAATCGTCCAGGAATTTGCCGACCTGCTGCAGGTCATCGCCGCTGCTGCCGCCGATAATCAAATCTCGACCGCCGAGGCCAGGCAAATTCGCGCGCGTTGGGAGGAATTGAAATCCGCCACGGAGGGATTTGTCGCCTGTTGCGAACAGGGAAATTTCGGGCCGATGAAAAAGTAATCCGGGCGCGTGGCTAAAAATCTGGTCACGCCTCCGTGATTATCGTATCGCTGTCTTCGTAGGCCGGTGCGCAGCAGCAGAGCAGGCGCAACGTTTCCTGGCCAGTGTTCCAGATTTTATGTTTCTGGCCGGGCGGAATCGCAATCGCATCCCCTGCCCTGACTTCACGCAATTCACCTTCGATGCGCATTTTTCCGTTGCCGTGCGTGATGTAATAAATCTCCTCGCACTTGGGATGGTAATGCTCCTGCGTCGCGCCACCAACGGGCAATCGCGCCTCGGCCAGACTTTGGTTGCGAATGACGGAATTGCGATACGCGAGCAGTTCGCGGATTTCCGAACCGTCTTTTGTTGTAAATGCAGGGACTTCGTCAAGATTTGTAATGTCCATAAATCAATTTTTACTGAATTCAAAAAACTGGCAATCACGGGTATTTGGAGTAGAAGCCAAACCGCCACCGTGAGAATGCGGGGCAAAATTAACAGTTTCAAACGGTCATAAATCCATTCGCGTCATGAAATTTATTTTGAGCAACTTCACCCTTTCCTTTTTTATCCTCGGTTTGTTGACGGCGGCCATTTCTCTGTTTCGCGCGCAAAAGCCGGTAAGCAAAGCCGCCGTCATCGAAGCTTTGTTCGCACACTTTCTGCTTTTCTCCGTCGGTATCAGCTATCTATACAACTTTGTGATGCATGTATTCTTTGCCGAAATGGCCGCCCGGTTCATCGGCTGGGCGAACAGCCCTTTTCAATACGAGGTTGGTTATGCCTCTTTGGGATTCGGATTGATCGGCCTTTTGGCTTGTCGGGGCAATTCTGGGCTGCGGTTAGCGGCGTTGCTTGGAGTGACTCCATTTTTATGGGGTGCCGCCGGAGGCCACTTGTATCAGATGATTGCGGCGCATGATTTTTCCCCCGGAAATGCCGGGATTGTATTTTGGACTGACATTTTTCTGCCCGTCATCGGCTGGCTGTTGTTCTGCAAAAGCAAAACCACTCTGGCAAATAAAAGTGTCCAGCCAGTTTAACCTCGAAAAGCAAACTCAAATGTGGGGCGAAAGATCTGGCATCAAAAACTTTCCGGCAGTTTGAAAATCTTCGACCAGTCCATCTGGCCCAACAGCACGCCCGCGATGATCAAGGCCATCGCCGCGCAGAACGTGGGCGTGATTGGTTCGTGGAATAAAAAATAAACCCACACCGTCGTCGTGATGGGTATGAAATTATTGAACAGCATCACCTGGCTCGTGCGCCAGTGGCGCAGCGCGGAATTCCACACCGCATAGGGAACCACGCCGCCAAAGATGACGCACAACGCCTGCACGCCCAGATGCGGCGCGTCCAGCACGAGACCTTGCCGGGCAATCTCAATCAATCCCAGTGGCAGCAGCCAGACACCGGACATCCACATTGAATGCGCCGCCACGGCGACGCCGTTGATGTGCTTCGCGAGGATGCGGCTTTGATGATTGTAATTCGCCCACGTGATGCTGGCGATCAATCCGCACAATTCACCCAGCAAACTGGAATGGGTCCCGACTTTCAGCACCGGCCAGAACAAAACGAAAACGCCGGTCAACGCCAGGAACGCTGCGCCATAACGCCGCGCGCTCGCCCAATTTCTTTTCGGCCGCTCCTCCCAGAGCAACGCCCAGATCGGCGACGCGCCCAGATACAACGCCACGTGGGAGGCCGCCGCGAGGTGCAATGCCCAGCAGAAGGCGACAATATACGCCGACAAGCTCAAGCCGCCGCGCAGCCAGAGTGAGCGCAGCAATTGCGGAGTAAGCGGCTGATGCGTGCCAAGCAGCCTGGTAAAGCGAAGCACGGCAAAGAGGATGGCACCCGCAAACAGGAAGCGCGTGCCGCCCGTCCATATGGGCGGCCACGAACCGACCAGCCACTTGGTGCCGGCATTGTTGCCGCCCCACAAAAAGACGACCGTCAGGAGCCCGACAATAATCGCAGTGTTATTTTTCTTTTCCAACACGCGGCGAAGTTATGCGATAGCCGGAAAGTTGCGAATGAATTTTCTTTTGCGTTTTGGCCGCCTGGCGTCTTGGCGTTGAAAACTGGTGCGGCGGTTCTTATGGTTTGACGAGGCCTGCCTTGTTCAGGTCAAGCTTGTCCACTGGAATCACTTCCACATTCGGAAAACGCTTCTTCAATTCCAGCAGGAACTGGCGACCGTCGCCGACGATGATGATGTTGGCATCAGCCGCACCTAGATGTTTGGCGGCGAACTTTTCAATCTGCGCCGCCGTGACTTTTTGCACTTTTGGGAGATAGCTGTTCAATGAAGACAACGGCAGATCGTACGTCATCAAGGAAGCGACGGCGGACGCCAGTCCGGCACCAGTCTCCAACTGACGGGCGTAATTGCCGGAGAGGGCGGCTTTCCGAGGAATGATCTCCGTGCTGGAAACCGGTTCCGTTGCGAGGCGGACTAATTCCGATTTCAGCAATGCCGCCACTTCCGGCGCGGCGTCGTTGCGCGTCTGGGCGGAGGCGATAAACAGCCCGCTATCTTTCCGCAAACCAAGCGTGCTGCTCGCGCCGTAGGACAGGCCGCGTTTGATGCGCACCTCCTGGTTCAGCCGGGCGGAAAATCCCTCGCCCAACACACCGTTGGCCACGCGGCCGATGACATAATCCTTGTCAGCGCGACGAATCGTGGGACGCGTGAGACATACTGCCGCCTGACCGGCATCAGGTTTGTCCACGACGATGATGCGTCCGCCTTTCTGCGCCACGGCCGGTTCCGGTGCCGGCGGCGGAGCGATGCGCAGTGATTTCCATTCGCCAAAATATTTTTTGGCATACGCGAAAGCGGCTTCCGGCGTGATGTCACCGCCAAAAACCAACACGGTGTTCTGCGGCTGATAGCGGCCCTGGTAGAAAAGATTGATCTGGCCGGCTTCCAAAGCCTTGATTGTTTCCGGCGTGCCATTGAGCGAGTGACCGTAACCGCTGTCGCCGAATACGACGCGGGCGGCGGTCAAACGCGCCAGCGTTCCGGCGAACGCAGTGACACGGAAAGTCCGTCGAGATTTTCAGATTGGAGACGCTCAATTTCCTCGCCGGCAAAAGCCGGGGAGCGCACGACATCGGCGAAAGTCGGCAGCGCGTCGCTGAGGCCGGACGATAACGATGAGAGGTTGACATAGGCACCGTCCCAACCGGCAGAGGAAGAAAGCGAACCGCCAGCGCTTCAATCGTTTCAGCGATCTGCGGGGCCGAAAGCGTTTTTGTACCGCGCGTCAAAAGCGACGCGGTAAAATCCGCAAGGCCCGCCGCGCCATTCGGATCGAAGACGCCGCCCGCATTGATCAAAGGCTTGGACACTGACCAGGCCCGTTCCGGGTTGCGGAACCACCACGACGCGCACACCATTCGACAACTTTTTTTGAACCGGCTTTGGAAAAACAACCGAATGTGGAGCGGCGGGTGCAGGTGCTGTTTCCAGCGGCATGAAGGCGACGGAGTTGGTCGGTGCGGCGAGCTTGGTGGCATTACTTTTACCGCCCTGCTCTTCCTTGCCCATTTTCGTAACGAACGACGACCTGGTTTTCCGGCGTGAAATATTTTTGCGCGACCCGCTGCACGTCGGCGGCGGTCACCGCCTGCAAGCGGGCAATGTCCGTGTTGACTCGTTCGGGATCACCATAACTCACCGCCGCTTCGCCCAACGCAGAAGCCTGGCCTTCAGCAGTCTCGCGGGCTTCAAGCACGTCAAACAGCAAAAGATTTCGCGCCTTGTTGAGTTCGGCGGCAGTCACGGGTTCGGTTTTCAGTTTTTCCAATTCGGCCAGCGCCGCCTTCTCGGCGTCGTCCGCCGACTTTCCGCCTGCAGTGATAACCGTCACGCCAAACAACCCGGCGTCATCGCGGAGATCGGCATCCGCACCCGCTTGCGCCGCGATCTGTTGCTGATAAACGAGCGATTGATTCAGGCGTGATGATTCCCCGCGGCCAAGAATTACCTCGGCGACGCGCAACGCATTCAGGTCGTCGCTCTTGCCGCGAAGGCAGCAGATAATTGATGACGGTCGCGGGCAGCGGCACATTGGGGCCGGTCGTATTGAAGCGCGCGGAATTTGTGCGCGCCGGTTCCGTCACCGTGACGCGCGGAATCTCCGTGACGGGCTTGTCAATGCGCCCGAAATACTTGTCCACCCAGGCGTTTAATTGCTTTGGATCGAAATCGCCGGAGACGATCAGCGTGGCGTTATCCGGACGGTAATAAGTGGAATGGAATTTCTGAACGTCAGCGATGGTCGCGGAATCCAGATCGGCAATGGAACCGATGACGTCGCGCTTGTAAGGATGAACCACAAACGAATTCTGGTTCACATAAAGTCCCAGCCGGCCGTAAGGATTGGAAAGAACACTTTGGCGATATTCTTCTTCAACCACCGCCCTCTCGGAGACAAAATTAGGTTCATTGACACTCAAGTGCGCCATGCGGTCGGCTTCGGCCCACAGGATGGTTTCCAGATAATTGGAAGGAACCGTTTCGTGATAGACGGTCTTGTCTTCCGCCGTAAAGGCATTGTTCTCGCCCGCCGACATCTTCCGTCAGCCGGTCGAAGTTTTCACTTTTCTGGTTCTGCGTGGACTTGAACATCATGTGTTCAAACAAGTGCGCGAATCCGGAACGCCCGGCCGGATCATCCTTGCCGCCGACGTGATACCATACTTGAACCGCCACGGTCGGGCTCTGATGGTTTTCAATGGCCAGCACCGTCAAGCCGTTGGCCAGGCGTGCGCTCCTCATATTTCAACGGTGCGATCTTTAATGAAGCCGGGGCGTCGTTGGTCTGCGCGCGGACTGGGAGTAAAGCAACCGGCGCAGCCAGGGTGGCGCTGATCAAGAGGGTTGAAGCAAACGTGCGGGATAAAATTCCAGTATTCATAATTTTTACCAATCAGGAACAACCTTGTGAAACCTGCTCAATGATTTCCGCCTTCAACCCGTTTGTCGAGTTTTTCCAGCAACAGGTCAGACGATTGGGCTCGTTCGAGTGGAAATTGGTTTGACCGACGCCGCCTTTTAATTAAGTTCCGCACATGGAACATTCACCCGGCTTTCTAAAAATCGTCGCCGACGCCAAAACGCGCGTCCGCGAAATCTCCGTGGATCAAACCCGCGCCTGGCTCGCGCAGAATCCCAAGGTCGTGCTGCTGGACGTGCGCGAGGATTCGGAATGGAACGCCGGCCATGCGGCGGAAGCCATTCACTTGGGCAAAGGCATCCTGGAACGCGACCTGGGAAAAAATGTTCCCCGACGTGAACACGGAAATCATCATGTATTGCGGCGGCGGCTTCCGTTCCGCCCTGACCTGCGATGTCGCGCAAAAGATGGGCTATCGCAGCGTCCACTCACTCATCGGCGGCTACAAGGCGCTGAAGGAATCCGGCTGGCCGATGAAGGTTTAGGCGGTCCTTAAATTTCATTCCGTCTGGAAATCAGACAGGACACGTAATTGTGGTTGTGAAAGGACAATCCATTGGCTATAAATTTTTCGCGTTCCGCACAACCCTGCGACTATGAACCGACTGGTGGTCAATCCAAACAAGCCGGATACCTGGAAATTGAACTCAAGGAAGGCATGAACCACCTTGGTCGTGGTGATGCCACCGACTTCAAGATCGCCGACAGCTCGGTCTCCAGTTCGCACTGCAACATTTTAGTCAACAACGGCGACGTCTCAATCCAGGATCTCGGTTCACCAACGGCACTTTTATCAATGGACAACCGACGAATGAAGCCAGACTTCAAAACGGACAGACAATCCGGCTGGGTAACATTGAAATGATTTTCCATGCCGATGTTCCGCAACCAACGGAACCGGCTGAGGCGTCAACTCCGGTCACTATTTCAGCGGCAGCACCACGGCTAAGAGTTTCAGGCTTGCATCATGCACCGGAAGCCGCAACACCGGCTGTTGCGGAACTGCCGCCGCCATTGATTCCGCAGTTGGACATGTCGGCGGCTTCCAGTGTCTGTAAATTTCATCCTCGAAGCCATGCCCGCTGGTATTGCGGCAAATGCAAGCGCTCGTTCTGTGATCTGTGCGTCAATTCACACCATAATCAAAAGAAATGCCGCGCCTGCGGCGTCGAATGTGCGCCATTGGAGCTGGAAGCCGCGACCGTAACGGAAAAAGGCTTCATCACCAGCCTGCCCGGCGCATTCATCTATCCGTTTCGTGGTGCCGGCGTGCTGGTCTTGATTTTCACCGCCATCCTTTTCAGCGTCCTGGGGGCCATGGGTGGAATTTTTGGCATCCTGATAAAAATCGGCGCCATTGGTTATCTGTTTTCTTACATGCAAAACATCATTCACGCTACCGCTGCCGGGGAGACGCACATGCCGGAACTGCCGGGAATGGACGACGTATTTGGCGGTTTTTTGCGCCTCGCGGGAACGGTGGCGATGAGTTTTGGACTGACCTTCTGCCTGCTGGTCGCGAAATTTAATGATGTGGACATACCGGTTTCCGTAATCATGATAACCATTCTTCTGGGATGTTTTTATTTTCCGATGGCATTCCTCGTTGTTGCGATGAAGGACAATGTTTTGGCGTGTAATCCGCTGGTGGTCGTGCCATCAATCCTGCGCGTGCCATTGCCATATCTGGTGACCGTCATTTTGTTCGCCGGCATCTTTGGCTTTCAACAACATTGGCAGCCTCATCTCCACCGTGGCCGGATCGGTGACATTTTCGACCATGGACATGTCCACCCTGCTCATCGCCCTCGCCTTCCGCATCGTTTGGAGTTTCACCAGTGTTTATCTGCTCACAGTCAACATGCGCATCATGGGCCTGTTGTATGCGACCCAAAAGGAAAAACTCGGCTGGTATTGATCCACCAGCTTGATTCATTTGCGCAGGTCAACGGATTCAAGTTCCTCAAAACCGGATTGATGCCGCAGCTTTTTCCATCGTGATTCAAGGCGGGCAATGCGCTTGTCCAGGGCCGGATGACTCTGGAATGCCTGCGGCAGAGCGCCAGCATGATTTTCCTTTTCTTCTGCGGCTTTGAATTTCTGGAAAATCCCGATCATTCCGCGCGGATCAATGTTCGCCGCCGTCAAATAATTCCAGCCAACCTCGTCCGCTTCCGATTCGTATTCCTGGGAAAAACCCTGGTCAGCATCATGCCCGAACCTTCGCCCAGCAGATTCAGCAAGCCGCTACGGCTGTGCAGGAAAAATCCACAAATCAAAAACGGCCCGGCCGAAGAAATAATTTCGCGGGCATGATGTTTTTGGGCGATGTGCGCCGATTCGTGGGCCATGACTCCGACCAGTTCATCGTTGTCGGCAATCTCGAGCAGCCCCGTATTGATAACAATATGACCGCCGGGCAGTGCGAATGCATTGGGATCCTTTGCGTCCGCGATATGAAATGTGAAATTCGTTCCGCCCGGCACCACGCGCATCAGCGGCGCGACCAAGATCGTCAATTTTGCGACCCGGTTTGAATCATCCAGCAGCAGTCCTTGGCCTTTCAGTTCCGCGATTTGTTCATCGCCGATTTTTTGCTCCCAATCCGGCGGCACCCGGTTGACCAGTGAGATCACCATTAAATGTGTGGCAAGCACGCCGAGCCAGCCGAAAACGATGCATGCCGCCAAAGCGTATCCCATAATGCGCAACCGCCGCGTGATTTCCCGGCGGGTCGCGACTTGTTCCAGATGATTTCGGATGGTGCCGGAGGGGCCGATATCAACGTGAAGGATGGATTTGTCAGTGGTAAAAATCTGCAGGCCGGAAGTTTTGCGGTCACGGAAATAAATCCTGCCGTCGTCATCGCCCAGTTCAACCTCCAGTTGTCCCACTGGAATCTCAATCGTGGTTATGTCCGACTGGAAGCACAATGCCCGGGGCTCGATGAAAATCCTGCCCTTCACCACCTCGTTGCCCAAACCGGGGTGGAACAGTTCAGCGGCAAAGCCATGTGCAGTTCGGTTCAAGCCGGGGCAGTTTATCAATTGCCGTTTGAAGCGACAATTGAAAACAACCGATTGTCCTTGAAGCCGCCGCCATGCGGGCCGGTGAAATTAACGGCTAGATTCGATCAGTTCTCCATGCATTGAAACCGGCGATATGCGGGAGCAAATATCTTTTAGAGTTTTGGCGAAGGGCAAAATCCTCTCGCTCGGAACCTCGCCCATCAGACAGATTTGGATTCTGTTTTTCCGGAGCAGATAACCACTATTGTAGGATAAAAGATAGCCGGCTCGTTGCATGGCTTCGCCCACCAGGCTCGAATTCAATTCTGGCGGCAACGCAATGGTAACCACCGCCGGAGAAACCAGTGCACCGGTGCCTACCAACACAAAATCTGCTGCTGCCAGTCGGCGGCGTAATTCGGCGGACAATTCAATGATTTGTTGAAATCGCCTTTCTAAATCCGTCTGGCGAATGGCAAAATGCAGTGCGTTCAATAAATTGGAAGAGAACGTGAACGGGATGCCAGCTTCTTGAGCGTAATAACCAAGGTCGAGGCAGCGCGGAAGCCATTCCGGCGCGGGGACGGCTTTGTGTTGGTAAAAGACCATTGCCAGCCCCGGATAGGCACGCAGTCCTTTGCCACTTGATCCCGAAGCCAGATATACCCCGCTCAAGTGAACGGGCACGTTGCCGATGGTGCTGACACAATCCAGACATAGCTTCGTTCGTGTTCTGGCGCAAAGAACCTGAAGGGCCGCGATATCATTGAGCACGCCGCTGGATGTTTCGCAATGCACGCACCAGAGCCAGTCCGCGCCGGATGCCAGCTTTTTCTCAATCGCAGCCAGATCCAGCGGCCCGTCCTCTGCAAATTCCATTGTTTCAAATTCCAAACGAAACCGCCGGGCATGATCCACCAGCCGGCTGCCAAATTCACCATTGCTTAGCACTAGCCCGGGGCGGCCCAACCTCGACAATTGCCCGGCAATCACGTCGTTGGCTAGTGTCCCGGAGCCCATGAACACCTCCACGTTCCGGACGTGGACTAAATCGCAAAGCATTTGTTTGACGGTCTGGAAATCTTTTTTAAAGTCATTGCTGCGGTGTGATTCCGGTGCCTGCTCGAATGCGCGACGCACCTCAGCCCGCACGGTAACCGGCCCGGGAAGAAGATTCACCGCGCCGGGCGAGGAGGACCTGGCAAACGACGTGCGCAAAAATTCCCTGGCAGCGACCTCGAAAGCTTCCATCTTGACATACATTGGTTGAAATTGCGCCGCACCGCTCCCGACCAGCGGCCCGAACGGCACGAAGCCGAGGTGCCGGTAAAGTCTCAACTGCCGCGTCGTGCCGGAGATGATTCCCAAGTCATAACCCTTTTCCACACTAAGCTGCCAGAGGAGGGCGAGGAGCCCTCGCAATACCTGGCCACCTCGGAATCGCTTTTCGACAGCCAACAACCGGATTTCGCAAATGGTGCGCCCTTGTGGCAGATAAGAATCCAAGTCATGTAATTTTTGAGCGAGGGAGAACGGACGGCTTCCGCGCACGGCCAGCATCCGATGAGATTTTGCTTTTAAGACAGATGAGGTAGGTGTTTTCAACGTGAAACTTATCCACGAGCCGCCGTGAATCTGAAGGTTGATGCTGCGGTATTTCCCCGACAAAGGTACGATAGTTGAGCCGGTGGATCTGCTCGAATTCCCATACTTCGCTTGCAAATTTAAATGTCAACGGTTCTGATGCATTCATGATGATTACCTTGGGTATATGGCCGGATGACGCGTGTTTTGTCACCTTGCGCGGAGATTAATTCATCCAGTTGGAAGGCGTTCATTGAAAAATTTAGCAAGGCATCGTTTTAATGTCTGTCCTGCGGGCCTACCGGAATGTGTGCTTTAGCTCGACATGCCGCCCGTTTTGCAGCAACTTTGATTTCGTCAGGGCCCATGGAATGTGGACTTACGAACCCCGCCAGGGCCGGAAGGCAGCAACGGTAGTTTGCTCCGTATCTGCCGTGGTCACCCTGACACTTTCAATTTAATTTTGTGTCGTATCAAGTCATCGCCAGAAAATACCGCCCGCAGCGTTTCGCCGACGTTGTCGGCCAGGAACACGTTACGCAGACGCTCGCCAACGCCATTGCACAGAAACGCATCGCCCACGCCTACCTTTTCTGCGGACCGCGCGGCACCGGCAAGACGACCATCGCGCGCATTTTTGCGAAATGCCTGAACTGCACCGGCGGACCAAAAGTAGATTTTGACGACAATGATTCGCGCGTTCAGGAAATCACCGAAGGCCGGGCGCTGGACGTGCTGGAGATTGACGGCGCGAGCAATAACGGCGTCGAGCAGGTGCGCGAACTGCGTGAGACCTGCAAATATGCGCCCGCCAATTCGCAGTTCAAAATCTACATCATTGACGAAGTCCACATGCTCTCCACGGCGGCGTTCAACGCGCTCCTGAAAACCCTGGAGGAACCGCCGGCGCACGTGAAATTCATGTTCGCCACGACCGATCCGGAAAAAGTTCTGCCGACGATTCTCTCGCGCTGTCAGCGATTCGACCTGCGCTGGATTCCCAGCGCGCTCATCACCAAGCATCTCGCAGAAATCGCCGACAAGGAAAACGTCAAGATTGATGCCGCCGCGTTGCATGCCATCGCCCGCGGAGCCGACGCGGAATGCGCGACGCCGAATCCACCTTGGATCAACTCATCAGCTTTTGCGGCGACAAAATCGAGGAAGCCGATGTGCTCACGATGTTCGGCCTCGCCGCCCAGAGCCAGATTCTGAAGTTGAGCCACGCCATTCTTGCCGGCGACATCGCCATTGCCCTCACGCAACTGGACGAACTCGCGCGCGGCGGTAAAGACCTTGGTCGTCTGCTCGGCGACCTGCTGAACCATTTCCGCAACCTGCTCGTCTTCCAGATTTCACGCGGTGATCTGAACCTGCTGGAGGTTTCCCGAAGCCGAAATCACCGCCCTGAAGGAACAGTTGCCGCTCGCCGGCACGGAACCGTTGACACGCATTCTCGAAGTGCTGACGGATGCCGAATTGCGGCTGCGCGATACCGCTTCTAAAAAAATCCTGCTCGAAGTCACTGCTCTTAAAGCCATTGAAGCGCGCAACGCTGTCAGCCTTGATGCGGTTTTGAAGCAATTGAATCAATTGCGTGGCAATAGTGGGGCAGGCTTCCAGCCTGGCCGCTGCTGCTCCACTCCGACGGAACGCCGGCCTCCGGCCAGGCCTGTTGCAGAATCACAGGTTCATGCCGGGCCGGAGGCCGGCGCTCCAATTTCCGCGCCAGCCGCACTTGCTGAAGTTCCCGCCGGTCACTTCTGATTTGGCAACTTTGTGGACGCAGCTCGTGGAAGCCGTTGGCCGCGTCAGCCCGTTCACGCGTAGCTATCTGATTGATGCGAATCCCGTTTCCTTCCTCAAGAACGTGCTGGTCATTGGTTTGATCCTGAATTTGAGGATCATCTCGGTCTCGTGGACAACGCGCGCAACCATTCGTTGTTGCAAACCAAATTGGCCGAACTCGGCCATGCGAACTGCCAGATAAAATTCATCAAAGCCGAGGCGGCGGTCGGACGGATAAAACCGGCAGCACCAACGCCGGTTGCGCCGGTGGCCGCTCCACCAACTGCACCAGCAGCAGCGGCTCCGAAACAAACCGCCGCCACTTCACCTGCCGCTGAAAAAAAATCCGCGTCCGTCCCGTTCAACAAAGACACTTTCAAAGACGACCCGTTGATTCAAAAAGCCCTGGAGATTTTCAAAGGCACGATCATTGAAGTCCGTTCTTAAATTTTAACCATTAACCCATAAGTTTTACAGACCATGGCCAACATCGCAAAATTAATGAAACAGGCTGCGCGGATGCAGCAGCAAATGGAAGAAGTGCAAACGCAGCTCGCCGCCCGGACGGTTGAAGCCACCAGTGGCGGCGGCGCGGTCAAGGTCGTTGCGAAATGCGACGGCTCCATCGCCGCCATCAAGATTGATCCGCAGGCGTTGAATCCTTCCGACGCGCAACTGCTGGAAGACATGATTTTGACCGCCGCGAACCAAGCGCTGGGCCAGGCGAAGGATATTTCCAACTCGGAAATGGGCAAAATCACGGCGGGTTTAAGTTTGCCAGGGATGTGAAGCGGCGTGAAAGCCGCGCTCCGGGGCGCGGGCTTTAGCCCGCTTCAATATTCAAACCACCTAACCCGTTTCAACTGTGCTTCCCGAATCCATCGTTGCGTTGACCTCCGCGTTGAGCAAGCTGCCCGGCGTGGGGGCCGCGTTCCGCCGAACGCATCGCGCTGCATCTTGTTCAGACCGATGCCGCCATCGTAAAGCAACTGGCGGACATCATCGTGCTTGCAAGGGAAAAAAATTCAGTTCTGCACGATCTGCGGTTCACTGACCGAGAAATCCCCCTGCTCCATCTGCGAAGATCCGCGCCGGGACGGTTCGCTCATCTGCGTGGTGGAACGCGCGGTGGATATTTTGAGCATCGAAAAGTCCGGCACATTTCGCGGTAAATTTCATGTGCTCGGCGGAAAGATTTCACCGCTCGACGGCGTGGAACCGGACGACCTGCGCATCGCGGAACTGGAAAAACGCCTGACGCATGAACCCATCAAGGAAATTTGTCATCGCGCTCGGCCATGGACGTGGAAGGCGACGCCACCAGTTTTTATCTCGCCAAGCGACTGGCCCGGAGCGGACTCAAGATTTCCCGCATCGCCTACGGTCTGCCGGCTGGCAGCGGATTGGAATATGCAGATGAATTGACGCTAAGCCGTGCGCTGGAAGGCCGCAGAGAGATGCTGTGAAAATTAAATTCACAAACCCGGCGAAAGCTCTGACGGAGCGCGGCTGTGTCGTCCCCGACCAGCCGCAGCAGCTTCGCATCACTGAAAACGTCGCGAGTATCCAATACTGCTCGACATTGGGAAGTGCTGCGGCTGGTCTCCGCGACACAGCCGCGCTCCGGTTCTAGATGAGGATTGTTCTATGAATACAAAATCATCCGTCGTTGTCTTTGATCTCGGAAAGGTGCTGGTGGATTTCGATTACTCGATTGCCGCCACACAGATTGCGGCGCGCAGTACGCGGCCACCGGAGAATTTACACGCGTTTCTGGGCGCTTCGCCGTTTGCTGGTCCAATATGAAACCGGCCACATCACAAGGAAGGATTTTTTTGAAGCGGTCCGTGAAGCGGCCGGTTTTCAAGGCAGCCTTGAAGAATTCGGCGGTTACTTTGGGGCAATTTTCACAGAGATTTCGCCGATGGTTGAACTGCACGCGGAGCTGCGGCGGCGCAGTATTCCGACTTACATTTTCTCGAACACGAACGATCTCGCCATCGAACTGATCCGCCGGGATTTCCCGTTCTTTAAAAACTTCGACGGCTACATTTTCTCCTACGAAGTCAAAGCGATGAAGCCGGACGCGCCCATCTATGAAGCGTTGGAAAAGATGGCAGGCAAACGCAGTGACGAGATCATTTACATTGATGACCGCGCTGAAAACATCGCTGGTGGAGCGGCACGCGGCTGGCGAACAATTTTTCATGAGTCACCGGAAAAGACGCGCGCGGCCATGAAGACGTTTGGATTCTGAAATTGCTGGACAATCTTTTACGTCGAGCACAACCTCGAATTCGTGACACAGGACAGGCCACAAAAACTGCGGCCTACTTAAATGTTGGGCGGCAGCACACGTTATGAAAAAGCATCTCGCTTCTATCGGCTTTATGGCCATCGCGCTATGTGGATGCATGCACACAGTCGAAGGTGGCAGTGATTCGCCTGCCAAGCATTATAGTCTTTGGCTCAACAGCCACGGCGCATCTGGCAAAGCTTATGTGGATAAAACGAAAAAGAAGATTTGGATCAGTATCGGGAAGCGTGGCTCCACCGACTCCGAAGTGTTATTTCAGCAGCGTTATATTTTGACAGGTTCGGATATCGAATGGAAAATAAGTTGGGATTCCGATAGGACAGTGTCGGTTGAATTTTACGATTGGGGTGATGGAGTAAGTAATTATGACAACATGAAGCACATGACGGCCTCGAACCACATTGCACAGATCTCTTTCATTTTCGACCAAACGACAGGAAAGTTTAGCGAGCAAAAATGAAACTGCCGCCTAACATTCGGATAGGCTGCAAACATCAATCACACTGGCTTTCCTAATAAAAAAACGGCGCGAACTTTCGTTCGCGCCGTTCCTCAGTTCCTCTAACCTAATTATTTCTTACCCTTCTTGGTGGGCACCGTCGCGATCGTCTGCAAGATGCGGCTCGCGATCTTGTACGGGTCGCCCTGTGAGTTCGGACGGCGGTCTTCAAGGTAGCCCTTGTAGCCGTTGTTGACGAAGCTGTGCGGGACGCGGATGGACGCGCCACGGTTCGCCACGCCGTAGTTGAACTTGTCAATGGACTGCGTTTCATGCAGGCCGGTCAGGCGCAGATGATTGTCCGGGCCGTAAACGGCGATGTGCTCGTTTTTTGTATTTGTCGAACGCAGCCATAAGCGATTCGAAATATTCCTTGCCGCCGGTTTCGCGCATGAACGTTGTGGAGAAGTTGGAATGCATGCCGGAACCGTTCCAGTCCACATCCTTGCCCAGCGGTTTGCAATGATAGTTCACATCCACGCCCGTAGCTTTCGCAGAGACGATTGAGAAGATAGCGCGCCATCCACATCTGGTCGGCAGCGCTCTTGGAGCCTTTGCCGAAGATTCTGGAATTCCCACTGGCCCTTCGCCACTTCGGCGTTGATGCCTTCGTGGTTGATGCCGGCATCGAGACAGAGGTCGAGGTGTTTCTCGACAATCTCACGGGCGATGCAGCCAACGGCGTCATAGCCGACACCGGTGTAATAAAGACCCTGCGGATACGGATAACCGTGGGCATGGGAAACCCAGGGGCTTGCCGTCCTTGTAGAGAAAATATTCCTGCTCGAAACCGAACCAGGCGCCGGGGTCATCAAGAATCGTTGCCCGGGCATTGGATGGATGCGGGGTCTTGCCATCCGGCATCATGACTTCGCACATGACGAGCACGCCGTTTTTGCGGGTGGTGTCAGGATAGACAGCCACGGGCTTGAGCATGCAATCCGAGGTGCGGCCTTCGGCCTGGCGGGTAGAACTGCCGTCAAACCCCACATGGGGAGTTCAGCGAGCTTGGGGAAAGTCTTGAATTCTTTGATCTGTGTTTTGCCACGAAGGTTGGCGACGGGTTCATAGCCGTCGAGCCAGATGTATTCCAATTTATATTTTGCCATGTGAGTGCTTGATGTAGTTGTTGTCTGTGTAAAAACCGGTTCAAACAGACGCGCCCGCGCCGTCGGTTGAACCTTGTGGTGAAATTTTTTAGCAGGGCGGATGCCATGTCGCAAGAACATTACTGGCCGCCGGGAAGGAAATCATCTTTGCCGCGCCAGATGAGGGATTTTCAACATCGAAATGTTATTCACAAACATGCCGGCCGCAAAATTTACTGTGCAAATTTATCCCCCGCTGCGCAAATCGCTTCGCCCCCGGGCGAGCAAGCAGCTTGCATCGGGTACAGAATCGGCAATAGTGGAATGCAACACGGTGGCCGAATCATATGCTGACAGTCAAAGATACGCTCCGGGCAACAGTAAACCTTACTTTTGACGGCCGGGTATTCAAAATTTACCACGGGCCGGATGCACAGATACGCTTCGATAATGAAGTGCGCGTGCTGCGCCATCTGGAAGCCCAAGGCTGCAATTTCGTCCCGCGATTACTGGATGCGGATGCGGACAAACTCCGGATCATCACCACGAATTGCGGCAGCAGGGTGGATCATCTGGATGAGAAGCGGATGAAGGAATTGTTTGCCGAGTTGAAACCATTTGGCGTCCGGCACGATGACCGGGAATTGCATAACGTGACTTACCGGCAATCAGACGGGCGCTTTTGTTTGATTGATTTCGAGTTCGCCACCATTCTTTCCGAATCCAGCCTGACATGAGACACCCGCCGCCACGTCAAAAATATGTTCCGTCATTGAAATGGTCCGGCTGCTCGGACACCGCAAGATCCGCAAAAACAACGAGGATTCTTTTCTCGGCCTGCAGTTTGACGCGCGGGAGACGTTCCGGCTGGGAAAATACGGCGAGACTTCCTTGGCGAAAAGCGACTGCACCTTTGCGGTGTGCGACGGCATGGGCGGCGCAAAATCGGGAGAATTCGCTAGCCGCATCGCCGCCGAAAAAATTACAACGCTGTTGCCGCGCGCCTTTCAACAATCGGCCAGCGGACTAAGCGCTGGCTTTTCCGACGTGCTCACGGAGTTGTTCACCCAGATCCACCGGGCGCTGGTTTTTGTCGGCGGCAGCTACGAGGAAACTGAAGGGATGCAGACGACATTGAGCCTGTGCTGGTTCACGCCAGGCTGGATGTATTTCGGCCATATCGGCGACAGCCGGATTTATCATCTGCCGAAAAGGAAAAAAGAAATCAAGCAGCTCACCCAGGACGACACCTATGTCGGCTGGCTGTTTCGCAATGGTCAGATCAATGAATACGAAGCACGGACACATCCGCGCCGGAATGTCCTGCAACGCGCGCTCGGAGGCGGGGAACCAGTTTGTTGACCCGCAAATAGGTGCGGTCGGCTGCGAACGCGGCGATGTTTTTCTGCTGTGCACGGATGGATTGACAGAAGGGCTTTTTGACCGGCAACTGGTCGAATTGCTGCGCGAGTCGGGGATAATGAAAATTGATTTCAATCCGGCCCAACATTTGGTGGACGCGGCAGTCAAAAATTACGGACGCGACAATACAACAGCCTTGGTCATCCAAGTTCAATAAATTCTAGTTCGCATCATCGCTTGGACCGCCGGGGTTTTTCGCCAAAGATTTGATCAACGACTTTTCTGAATTTGCTGTTCTCTGCAAGGCCTTTTTTTTTGCACAACCGGACCGGTGATTTCCTCCTCCAAGTCGAGCACGAACCGTTTCATCTTCTCACAACGTGCCTGGAGTTTTTTGATTAAAACTTCAAGTTCGCCGACTTCCTGCCGCAAGTTTTCTGCGATCTCTATTTTTGTTCATAAACACATCGAGGGTAAATCCGCCGGCTTAAATAAACCAGCCCGGTATTTTTGGAAAATCATCAAGGGGAAGTTCAAACATTTCTTACCAGATAAAAAACTGCGCCGGCTGTGACTTTCGTCAGCAACCGGCGCATTGTGAACTCTGCTGAATTTTTTTACGAATTAGCTATGATAGCCCAATTCACCATGTTCGGACTCATCCAAGCCGGCACGTTCGACTTCTTCAGTTGGACGCAGACCAACGAGCACCTTGGTGATGTAGGCACAAATGAGAGTTCCGACCACGGACAACACAATGGTCACGCCAACGGCTTTCAATTGTTCCATCGTCTGCGCATTGTGGTCAGCCAGACCAGCAGCCGTTTTCATGGGAATCAATGAATTAATCGCCGTATCGCAGAGCATGCCGGTCAGGATCGCACCTACGGTTCCGCCGATAGCGTGAACACCGAATGTATCAAGCGCGTCGTCATAACCCAGCCAGCCCTTGACCTTGTAGCACATGAACCAAGGGATGGTACCAGCGACAACACCGATGATCACCGAGCCAGTCGGATTGACCCAACCGCAGGCAGGTGTGATAACAACCAATCCGGCCACGGCACCCGAGCAGAAACCGAGCAAGCTCGGCTTTCCCTTGGTCAACCATTCCCACATCGGCCATACGAAAGATGCGATGGCGGTCGCCAATGTGGTTGTCGTGAAGGCGTTACCCGCAGTGCCGTCCGCACCGAGTTCAGAACCCGCGTTGAAACCATACCAGCCGACCCACAGCATACCGGTACCAATGAACGTCAAAACCAAGTTGTGCGGCATGAAGTTTTCTTTGCCGAAACCAATACGCTTTCGAGAATCAAGCAAAGGACAAGCGCCGACCAACCGGACGACATATGCACCACCGTACCGCCCGCGAAATCAATCGCCTTGATTTTTGCGGCGGAATTGAATGCGCCATCCATATAACCCGTGCCGCTCCAAACCATGTGCGCCAGCGGGAAATAGACGACGAACATCCACAATGTAATGAACACAAAGATGGCCTTGAACTTCATGCGTTCCGCGATGGCACCAATGATCAACGCCGGCGTGATGATGGCGAAGGTTAATTGAAATATCGCAAATACGTCTAACGAAACCCAATATGGCGCCACGCCGTCCACTGAACCGGTCACATCCTTGAAAAAGGCGTAAGTTCCAAGGTCACCCCAGAATGGACCATGCCCTCCCGTACCCGGGCCAAAAGCCATGCTGAATCCGCAAAGCCACCACAAGATGGTGACGAGGCCGGTAATCAGAAAAACACTGGGCGAGCACGGACAGCACGTTTTTCTTGCGCACCATGCCGCCATAAAATAAGGCAAGGCCGGGCAGCGTCATGAACAACACGAGCGCAGTGCTGGTCATCATCCAGGCGTTATGACCGGGGCCAGGCACTTTGGCCAGATTGCCGGTGGCGCTTGGATAACCCGCATTTTTAACATAGGATTCCAAATCAGCCACACGTTGATCAATGGTCACCGGCGCGGGGGGTATTGGTATCCGTCGTTCCGGCAACCGCATTTGTGGCGTCCTGTGCGTGCAGCGAAGAAATTCCGAACGCAGTGATGGCGGCCAAAGCAAGTGTCAGAAATATTTTTCATTTTTGTTGTTTTAGTGAGGTTCAAGTTTTTTGGTTTATCAAACTGCTGCATCACCCTTTTCTTCGGTGCGGATGCGAATGGCATCATCGATGGTTGAGACAAACACTTTACCGTCACCAATCTTGCCGGTCTTGGCCGACTTGACGATGGCGCCGACGGCGGCGTCCTTCTGGGCATCCGCGACGACGAGTTCGATTTTGATCTTCGGCAGGAAATCCACGGTTGTACTCACTGCCGCGATAGATTTCCGTATGGCCCTTTTGGCGGCCAAACCCTTGACTTCGCTCACGGTCATTCCTTCGATGCCGAGTTCGCTGAGCGCGTCCTTCACTTCTTCAAGTTTGAATGGTTTGATGATGGCTTCAATTTTCTTCATATTTTTCTCTTGATGGTTGACTGCTTTGCCGGTCCCAACCCCGTTTCCCCGCCGCGAACTGCGGACAGAACCCAACTCCTCCCTGGCGTGGTGGTCATCGGCAAATGCCCTTTAGCAACGCCGATGCCAAGTCGGCTCGCGCAGCGACCGGTTCAATAAACGCCTTGATTCTAAAGAGTAATTTTCAATTTGAATTATTTTTCCAAAACGGACAGAAGCGTTCTTCTGCGTTCTTTTGCCCACGCACAAAAATTTTAGCCACTCCCGTTGAGTTTACGGATTGTGAAAACTTGGTGAACAAATTTGAACAGCAGTGGAGATGAGAATGGTCGGGGCGGCGAGATTCGAACTCGCGACCTCCTGCGCCCAAGGCAGGCGCGCTAGCCAGGCTACGCTACGCCCCGACGAGCCACCATCATCTCATGATTTGCCCGGCGCGCAATCATAATCTGCCATCTCCGGCCGTTGAAACAGCTAGACGCATCGGAGATTCGCGCTTAATTTAGTGGCATGTCAATTGGAGCGCCCGTTGCCCCGCAGAAAATCAACCTTCGCCGTCCCGACATCATGCAAGCGGTGCAGGCGCAGGTTCTCACTCATTATCGTAGCGAACTGGTCGAACGCATCCGCGCCGGCGGTGGCGTGCTTTCCGCCGGCGAACTAACGGTCAAGCTGGCAAAGGAATTCGGCTTTTGCTATGGCGTTGAGCGCGCGATTGATCTGGCCTATGCCGCTAAAAAACACTTCTCGGAAGTTTCCCCCACAAACGCCCATTTATCTGCTCGGGGAGATCATTCACAATCCCGAGGTGAACGACCAGATCCGCAACATGGGCATCCAGATCATTTCGCCCAAGCCGACGGATGAGGATTTATCAACTTTGCAATCCGGCGACGCCGTCATCATTCCCGCGTTCGGCACGGAAGTAGGCACACGCAAAAAAATCGAGGCCAAAGGTTGCGTCATCGTCGACACGACCTGTGGCGACGTGATGAGCGTCTGGAAACGCGTGCGTCAATATTCAAAGGAAAGCGTCACCAGCATCATTCATGGCAAGGCCAAGCACGAAGAAACCAAGGCGACCACCTCGCAGGCCCGTGCCTATGGCAGCGGACATTATCTCGTCGTCTTCACACTTGCGGAAACGGATTACGTTTGCGAATACATTTTAGAAGGCGGCAATAAAGAGGAGTTTCTCGAAAAATTTAAGGGCGCCTATTCCGCCGGTTTTGATCCAGACCTGCATTTACAGGCCGTCGGCGTGGCCAACCAGACAACAATGTTACGCGGCGAAACCGAGGAGGTTCAACGCCGCATCAAACAGGCGATGATACAAAAATATGGCGCAGGCGAGATTGAAAAACACTTCCGCTTCTTCGATACGATCTGCGGCGCGACGCAGGATCGCCAGGACGCGTTGCAGAAGCTTCTGGTGGAACCGATGAATTTGCTCGTTGTGATTGGCGGCTACAATTCCTCAAACACGTCGCACCTAGCTGAAATGGGCGAGGCCAAACTGCCGACTTATTTTATTAAAAACGCGGGCAAGATGGCGTCGGACAAACTCATTGTTCATTATAACCAACATCTGCATAAGGAAGTTGAAACGCGCGACTGGCTGCCATCCGGCAAAATCACCGTTGGCATCACCGCCGGCGCAAGCTGCCCGAACAATCTGATCGAAGACACCATCCGCCGCCTGTTTGAACTGCGGGGGATTTCCGTGCAAGAATTGCTCAATAACGGATGATGAATCCAGTATTGACAAATGATGCAAATAGCATCATTATGGCCACATGAGAATGACAGTTGAGTTGGACGAGAAAACTTTGAATGAATTGTTAAAAGTAACCGGACATAAAAAAAACAGTCCGGCGGTAGCTTTTGCCGTGCGTGATTTTATCAATCGCAAAAAATCCAAAGACTTCGGACGGATGTTGCGTGAAGGTACGTTTGATTATCCCGCCACCAATGGCGAAATCGAGGCGTTGGATAATTAAGTTATCATGGTGCTTGTGGATTCATCCGTGTGGATCGAAGCATTGCGACGTGACGGCCGACTGGACGTGAAGCTCGCCCTCGAAAATCTCTTGGAAGAATACGAAGCTGCCTGGTGCGGTCCGGTCAAGCTGGAAGTTCTTGGTGGGGCGCGTGCGCAAGAACGTAAAGCCTTGGAGGAACAATTCAGTTGCATTCCTTATTTTCCGATGACCGACATCGCTTGGGACTTGGCGAAAAATCTGGCTTGGCGGCTGCGGGACAAGGGCTGCGTCACACCATGGAATGACATTTTGATCGCAACCCTTTCGGTCAAGGCCGACTGCAGGATTTACGCCGTGGATAAACATTTTCAAATGATGTATGAATCTGGTGCTGGAATCCGGCTTTACCAGCCGGGTTATGGTGGAAAATACGATCCTAATTAATTATGCCCCGCACCCGACAGGAACTGGAACAGATCGAACGTCAAATTCTCGCGCCCTACGCGCAGTTTAGTGGAGACACCCGCGGTCGTGAACACAAAGAAGCCCCGCCGGAATGGCGTACGCATTATCAACGCGACCGCGACCGCGTGATTCATTCGCGCGCCTTTCGCCGGCTTGAATATAAGACGCAGGTTTTCTTGAACGGCACCGGCGATCATTTGCGCACGCGGCTGACACATACGATTGAAGTCGCCGCCATTTCGCGCAACATCGCCAGCGCACTGAAACTCAACACCGATCTCGCCGAGACCATCGCCCTGGCGCACGACCTTGGCCATTCACCCTTTGGCCACAAGGGCGAAACCGTCCTGGCACGCTTGATGAAAGGCCACGGCGGATTTGAGCATAACCAGCACAGCCTCCGCATTGTCGAGCAACTGGAGCAGAAATATCCGAATTTTCCAGGCTTGAATTTATCTTGGGAAGTACGCGAAGGTCTGGCCAAACATCACACCGCCTACGATCATCCCGGCAGGCGCAAAGGTTTCGACGCAAAAAATTCCTCGCTCGAAGCGCAGATCGCCAACCTCGCCGATGAAATAACTTATTACAGCCACGACCTCGATGACGGTTTGGATTCCGGCTTGTTGTCGGAAAAGGAATTAACCGCCAATGTCCGCGTCTGGGCCCATGCGGCGAAACTGGTGAAAAAAGAATACGGCGCTTTGACAAATGAATCCCGCCGCTATTTTACGATTCGCACCATCATTGACATGCAAATTCATGATGTCGTTGAACATAGTGAGCGGCTCATAAAAAAGGCGGGCGTCCAATCTGCCGACGAAGTGCGATTGTCGGCGAAAGCGCTGGTTCAGCACAGTCCTGAACGACACAAGCTGAATCTGGAATTACGCCATTATCTTTACAAAAATCTTTACTACAACCCCGTCGTACATCTGCCAAATCTACGCGCGGTGAAGATGCTAGAACAATTGTTCAAATACTGCCTCGCCCATCCGAAGGAGATCGGGGAACGCTCGCAGAAGCGAATCAAAAAAAATGGTTTGCACCGGGCCGTTTGTGATTATATCGCCGGCATGACCGACCGTTATGTGATGCTCGAATGCGAACGGCTTTTCGGCCAGAAGCTTAAAGCCGAGTGACCGTTGCGTCCGGCGGAAGTTCTGCAAGCAATTCAGAGACTGTCTTCCCCTGCCCCGGCAAAATTAATGCAGGTGCGATTTCAGCCAATGGCTGAAGCACGAACCGTCGCAGATGGGCGCGCGGATGTGGCAGGATCAACTCAGGTGAGTCCCAGGTTTTGCTGCCAAACGCGATCAAATCCAAATCCAGCAGCCGGGCTTCGTTCAGGATTTTTTTGGGACGGCGGCCAAATTTTCTCTCCAATTTTCTCAGTTTTCTTAACAGCAATATTGGCGCTTCATTGTCGTGTGGAACCAAAGCGACCACTGCATTCATAAACTTCGGCGAACCCGGCGGACAATCCACCGGTGAAGTTTCCCACAAAGACGATCTAAGGATTGGCTTGTCGGAAAAGGTTTCGAGGCGCGCCATCGCGTCCAAAATAATTTGCCGCGAATCTCCGAGATTCGAGCCGAGCGCGACGATGGCAAGTTTTTGAAATTCCGGATCCTGAATTCTGAACCCTGAATTCATTTCAACCCGAGCACGTCCTGCATGTCGTAAAGGCCGGGCTTCTGCTTCACGACCCAGAGCGCGGCACGCAATGCGCCATTGGCAAACGTATCGCGGCTCGACGCCTTGTGCGTCAGTTCCACACGCTCGCCCGTGTTGGCAAAAATAACCGTGTGATCGCCCACGACATCGCCGCCGCGAATGGAATGAACCCCGATTTCCTTCGCTGTCCGTTCGCCTACGATACCTACGCGACCATGCCGCGCCGCCTTCGCCAGTTGTAATTTACGCACATTCGCCAGAATTTCCGCAAGTGATTTTGCCGTGCCGCTGGGCGCATCCTTTTTCAGACGATGATGCATCTCAACCACCTCCAGGTCAAAATCCGGCCCGAGGATTTCCGCCGTCTTGCGCGTCAGCCAGAACAGCGTGTTGACGCCAGTCGAGAAGTTTGACGCCCACACCATTGGAATCTTTGACTTCAGTTTCAGGATTTTACTTTTGTCAGCAGCAGATTGCCCCGTTGTGCCGATGATCAAAGGCTTTTTGTTTTTCGCACAGATCGCGGCGATGTCTGCCGTCGAGGCGTGGGAACTGAAATCTATGAGCACGTCTGATTTGCCAATGACCGTGCGCAAATCATCGTCGCGACCAACCTGGGCTGCGATGCTAAGCTCGCGGAAATTTGCGGCACAGGCGATGAGCGCCTTGCCCATGCGGCCCTGTGAACCGATGATAATAACGCGGGTCATGTTAATCCAGCACGTCGCAGCGCTTGAGCGTGGTGCGCAGTGTATCCCAATTTTTCGGATCCATCGGCACAAGCGGCAGGCGGTATTCTTCCTCGATCACTTTCATCATCGCCAACGCGGCCTTGACCGGTGTCGGATTTGTCTCGATGAACAAGTCCTTGAACAGCGGATAATACTTTTCATGAATCCGCAGCGCCGCCGCCGCCTTGCCGGTGGAAAATAATTTAACCATCTGCGAAATTTCGCGCGGAATGACATTGGACGCAACGCTGATGACGCCCTGCGCCCCGACCGACATGAACGGCAGCGTCAATGAATCATCGCCTGACAAAATCGTAAATTTCGGGCTCGTTGCCGCGCGCAGTTGCGAAACGCGGTCGCTGCTGCCGCCAGCTTCCTTGATGCCGACGATGTTTTTATATTCGCGCGCCAGGCGTTTCACCGTCTCAACGCCGATCTCAATGCCGCAGCGTCCGGGAATGCTGTAGAGCACGATGGACAGCCTCGTGGCTTTGGCGATGGCACGGAAATGCTGATACAACCCTTCTTGCGTGGGCTTATTATAATACGGCGCGACTTGCAGCGAACCGTCCGCACCCGCCTTCTCGGCCTCTTGAGTGAGATAGATCGCCTCGCTCGTCGAGTTCCCACCCGTTCCGGCGAGCACCTTTATTTTGCCGGCGGCATACTTCACCGACAGTGTGATGATTTTGATATGTTCGGCAAAATCCACCGTGGGCGATTCGCCGGTGGTGCCGACGGGCACGATGCCGTCCACGCCGCCCTTGATCTGAAGTTTGATCAGGCGTTCGAGCGCGGCCTCATCTAACTGGCCGTTTCTGAACGGCGTGACAATGGCGGTATAGGTTCCAGTGAACATGGCTGGCCATAGAATCAGAAAAACGGCGCACTTTGGCGAGCAGGATTTTCAACCAGCCAAATTTGCTGGCGACGCCATTTTATATTTGCGGATTACCTTTGACATAACCAGCCCGGCGTGTCTTTGTGGTTGCCAGCGGAAGTTGTGTAAATTTTCGGATAATGGAAGTAATACTTTTTGGTCGTGGTTCTGAATCATTGCTGGCTGACTTTGATTCAGCCGGCATCGCCTACGAACGTTGGATTCCACGACCATGGCAGATTCTGGATGCCGGGTTCTGGGCGAGGATTGCCGACGGCGTTTCCTGGCCGGACCTGGCTGCAGTCATGGTCGCGTGGGTGCAAACCGGTGGCTTTAGAAAAATTTCACTCACGCAAATAGACAACAAAATCATCAATATCGCCGGGATAAGCGCCGGAGAAGTTGCAACGATGCTGCCCTCATGCAAAAACATCATGGCCGTTGAAAGACAAAAGACAGACACGAAAAGTGGCACATAATGAAAAAGCCCACCATTCTCTCAATCTTCCACGACGCAGACCGCAACATGACTTATCGCGTGTTCGCATTTCGCGCATTGACCGAACTCGAGATGGTTGAAGCGGTCAAGCTGTATTCGTCGCAGCCCAAAATCCAAAAGCTTAAAGCGCCGGAGAGAAACAAGACAGTGACGACTGATTCTTTGATGGGAAGCGAACTGGATCTGGCTTTGATTTCTTGACGGAATCAGACCTTCACCGGCGAATTTTCAAAATGGTCGGGGTGGAGAGATTTGAACTCCGCTTGCCCGCTTCCCATATTTCCCAAGAAACATAGGAAAACCAAGTAAATCAATGACTCTGTGAATTCTAAAGAAACGTTTAGATGAAGCAAGATGAAAGCAGAGACGCCTTTCAGTTAAGAATGGTTAAGAAAGATTGGCATTCATTTTTCCTGTGTATCCTTTGCAGCCTCAAGCAGAGCCTTCAGACTTTTCTCTGATATTTCAGGAAATGATTTTGTTGTTGGAACGAATAATGAAGCCGCAGCTTGAAGGTCTTCGATATCTTCACCAGAAACACAAATCGCATCTGCAAGGCCGATAAATCGCGCTGCTGAATCAAATTCAATAAAAGCAGTTCGGGCCAATAGGTAACTTGCAAGAGATATGACTGCGACACATAAAACTAATATGATCAGTGCAAAAGTATGAAGATGAATAAATGTAGCCTTCTCGGAAGTTGGTGACGCTAAATCAAAATTTCCTGCCCCCGGGCTTTCAACTTGGTTGACGTAGTTTAGAGTGCGCCCAGCGATTGAGGGAAGCGACAAATAGGAACCTATAAGAATGGTGACCGACAAAATCAACCACGTTATGGCATTCCACCGCGCTTGATGAGCCCTCTGACGTAGCGAAAATTCTATTGTCATAACTTAGTGTTTCGCAATGTGCTTATTCCGAATGTCATTTGCCATTTTAACGGATTCATTTAATGGCGTAACGTCAGCAAGCTTGCCATCGTAAATTCTGCCAGGGCGCTCCGCAATTGCTGTCAGGACGTTCACACATAATGTATTGAGAGGTGATGGATTTTTGCCGTCTTCTTCAGCGGGAATTCCTTGCATTTCCCTCTTGTAACCTTCAAAGGCTTTTGAAAGTGCTTCTTTATAGGCATAATCTTCTTCAAGCCGAACGGCTGACATATAATTCCTGCCAGCTAAAATTGCCAACCAAACCAAGGGTATCACAATTGGGAGCCGCATTGCCATGCTGCGAAAAATCAAATCCCAGTCATCAGGCTTTGATCCTGTGCAAGCATTTATAATGGCCACGACAAAACTAGGCAAGGCGACTAGAGCAAGTCCGATAATGCACCAAACAAAAGTCTTCAACCATTTTGTTTGAGGGTCTGTGAAGCGTTTTTTCTCGTCGTTAAAAGAATGCGCTAAACTTGCACTTGCAAATCCCGGCAGCAAACCTGTTGCTTTTACAATTAAAGCCTCCAGCTCCCCTAATGATTTTTTGATTCTAGTTTCGTAAGAAATAGCAATAGCATCGCTTTTTTGAATATGAGTTAGAACTTCAGCAAGGGTTGTTTCTTCCGACTTTGCGTTTGTTGATAATTCTTCAATAGCCTTTGATTGCTCGGTTATTTTCGTATGTGTTTCTGCAACCTCGGCTTCTAATTCAATCGTTCTTGAAGACGCTTTTTGCGTCAATCCTTTCACCTCGACCATCAATCTGCCAATTTCAATTATTGCGTCACGTTTGCCTTCTATTTCCGTCAAAAATTCAGTTGAAGCTTTTTTTTGTTTCCTCCACCTCTTGCAATGTAGATGCGCCTGTTTTAGCGACCGCAGTAATTTCTTCAGCGGCTAAATTCACCTTTTTCTTAGACTCACTAATTTCTTTTTGGTCAGCATCAATATCCACTTTCCCCCGCGTAAGCGCTGCCAACAATTCATCGGATTTCAATTTATTTGAAACAATAGCACTTACATCTGCTTCGGATGTCCCTTTAAAAACTGCTGTGGCTTTTGAATGTTCCTCGCTGTTGATTTTTGCCTGATTTGCATACGAGGCATCTTCATCAGCTTTCTTTCGGGCAATCTCTGCTGCCTTTTATTGCTCCTCGGTTTTTTGTCTAAATTGAGAGGTAGCTGCTGCTTCCTCGTCCGCTTTTTGGTGACTTAATTCTGCGGCTTTCAAATGTGCTTCAGCTTGCAGTTTGATTACCTTTATTTCTTCGAGGAGCTTCGCACTGTTTTCAAGATCTTCTTTTTTTCGCTCATATTATGGTCCTTGTATAAATCGTAGAATCAAAAACAGCAGCCGAAGAAACATGGCATTTTGAAGCGTTGAGATGGGACTAAAGCATCATTTTAGGGAAGTGTCTAGCGATTTAGAAATCAACTACACCGGCAGCTTTTCCCGCTGACGACAACTTGTGCAAAACAGATAAACGTAAGCTGTCCGCTTTCATCGTCGTGTTCATTGATAAACCTCAAATTGACAGATTTGCATTTGACGCACTCGATGTTGAATAACTGGCACAGGCGCGGGTTGCGCGGCTGTGCCGGCTGATAATCTTCACGGCGTTGAAAAGAGCGGGCTCCATTCATGCCGTGACTTTAGTGAGTCGCAGGGACAACGGCTGTCCAATCGCCTTGCTAATTTCATTGCTGCCAGTTTGGACGTGTGGTTTCCTGCCGGCATGAATGTATTTATCAGTTGGTCAGGCAACCGCAGTAGAGCTGTCGCTGAGATGATGCGTGATTGGATTAAATGCGTCATTCAAGTTTCAAAACCTTGGATTTCCACCCGTGACATAGATCGAGGGGCGCTTTGGTTTACTGAGATCAATGCGCAATTAAAGGAAAACACCGTTGGAATTATCTGCCTCACACAAGAAAACAAAAACCGACCATGGATTCTGTTTGAAGCCGGAGCTTTGGCAAAAGGATTGACCACCGCACGAGTTTGCACACTTTTAGTCGATTTACAGCCAGCCGATATTGGTGATCCTTTAGCACAATTTAATCATACACTTCCAACCAGAGAAAACATGTTGCAATTGACTCGCACATTGAATGGTTGTGCCAGCATAAATCCGTTGGATGATAGAATACTAGAGGAGGTTTTTAACACTTATTGGCCGCTTTTTGAAGAGAAGTTCGCCGCTGCATTGGCGAAGCATCCTCCTACAGAGAAAATCCCCAAACGCAATCCAGACACGTTGTTGGAGGAGATTCTTGAATCTACCCGCAGCCTAGGACATAGAATTCGACGTGTTGAAGCTATGTCGGAAAACCAAGATTTCTTAAACGGTCGTAACTTTGGAAATCAACTTGCACCAACAATTTCTTCCGCTCTATTGCAAATTCACACAATGCTTGATAAAAAAGCCTCACCAGAGTTAATACTGAATGCACTATTACAGCGTGGGTTTGACCCTGATACCTCTATGAAGTTGATGCGAGATGTGAAACTTACTAGGTCGGACTCGTCTAAAGGGATCGATCTCTCTGAATCATAGTCGCGCCTGTTTCAATACGCACAAAGCAACCTCGACGGACTTCAGATGTGATCTAAACCGGCGACGGAAGTAACCAAGATTTTCGGGCTTGCAATAACAATTCCCTGTTAAGAAACCGTTAAGAAGCCATGACTTCCTTGAAAACCCTTTTAAAAATGGTCGGGGTGGAGAGATTTGAACTCTCGACCTCTTGCACCCCAAGCAAGCGCGCTAGCCAGGCTACGCTACACCCCGAACATTGAATTGTAGATTCTACGCACTCGCCAGCGGCTGGCAATCACGAAGATTATTCCGTCGGCCGTTTTTTGGAAAAGGTGTGCGTGGCGTGGCCGTAATAAGCGTCCGCACATTCCATCAAAGTCTCGGATAATGTCGGGTGCGCATGAACCGTCAAGGCGATATCCTCAACCGTCGCGCCCATTTCCATCGCCAGCACGGCCTCGGCAATCAATTCGCCCGCGCCTGCGCCGGTGATGCCCACGCCCAGCACGCGCTCGGTTTCAGGATCAACAATAATTTTCGTCAGCCCATCCGTGCGGTCAAAGGTCAATGCACGTCCCGATGCCGACCACGGGAATTTGGCGATTTCATATTTGATGCCTTTTTCCTTCGCCTCATTTTCGGTGAGTCCACACCAAGCGATTTCAGGATCAGTGAACACCACGGCGGGAATCACGCTGTCGAATGAGCTGTCCTGGCCGGTGATGACTTCAACGGCGATGCGCGCTTCCTTGTGCGCCTTGTGCGCGAGCAGAATGCCGCCCGCAATGTCGCCAATGGCGTAAATGCTCGGGTCGCTCGTCTGCTGCTGCGGATTGACCTTCACAAAACCGCGCTCGTCCAGTTCCACCTTCGTGTTCTGCAATCCGAGGTCTTTGCTATTGGGCACGCGGCCGACGGAAACCAACACGCGATCGTACAGTTCGGAAAGTTGTTCGCCGTTATATTCGGATTCCACTTTGATCTGCTTTCCGACCGTGGACATCTTGGTGACCTTGGCCTTGAGCCGGATTTCCTTGAACATTTTTTTCGCGTGGGCAATGACCGGACGCGCGAGGTCGGCATCGGCACCGGCGAGAATCGCATCCAATGCTTCCACCAAGGTGATCTTGCTGCCGAGCGCCGCGTAAACCGTGCTCATTTCCATGCCGATATAACCGCCGCCGACCACGAGCAAATTTTCAGGGATGTCTTCGATCTCGAGCGCTTCGGTCGAAGTCATCACGCGAGGATTGCCCAAGTCAAACGCCTTGGGCATGGCCGGAACGGAACCGACAGCAAGAATCGCCTGGTCATATTCCACGAACTGCTGCCCCTGCTCTGTCTCGACGCGCAATTTGTTCGAGCCTTCAAAATAAGCACGCCCGGCAATGACTTGCACGCCGCGCATTTTCGCCAGCGTCGCTACGCCGCCGCTGAGCTTGGCGAGAATGCCGTCTTTCCACGTGCGCAGCTTGGTCAGGTCAACCGTCGGCTCGGCGAACGTGATGCCGCGATTGGCCGAATCGCGCGAATTGACAATCTGGTGGGTCGCGTAAAGCAACGCCTTGGAAGGAATGCAGCCGCGGTTTAGGCAGACGCCGCCGAGCCGTTTTTCCTTTTCGATCAGGACGACCTTTTTGCCCAGGTCCGCCGCGTAAAACGCCGCTGCGTAACCACCTGGGCCTGCGCCGACAACAACTATTTCTGTTTTGATTGGATCCATACAATTAAATCTTTACCGCGTCTTCGCCGAAGTTTTCAAAGGCTTTTAACAAGTCCACCGTGAACCGCGCCGCGCTGCCGCCGTCAATCACTCGATGATCGTAACTCAAGGCCATCGGCGTGAGCAGGCGGGCTTCAATTTTTCCTTCGCGCACAACGGGCTTCATCGCGCCGCGTCCAAGGCCGAGAATCGCGACTTCCGGCAGATTGATGATCGGCGTGAAATGCGCGCCACCGATCGCACCTTGATTGGAAATGGTGAAGGTGCCGCCTTTCATTTCCTCGGCGGAAATTTTCCGGTCGCGCGCCTTGGCGGCAAGCGCTTCCAGTTCCTTCGCCAGATCAAACAGGGATTTCTTATCCACGTCGCGGATGACCGGAACCATCAAGCCTTGATCGGTATCCACGGCGATACCGAGATGGACGTATTCCTTGAGAACGATTTCACTCGCCACTTCATCGAGGCTGGAATTAAAGATCGGATGTTTCTTCAACGTCTCGGCCACAGCTTTGAGCACGAACGGCGTGAGCGTAAGCTTGACGCCTTTCTTTTCGTAATCAGCCGCAAATTTTTTCCGCAGCTCGCCGAGCTTGGTGAAATCAATTTCATCGAATTGCGTGACGCGGGCGACGGTGTTCCAGCTTTCAGACATGCGCCGTGCAATCACCTTGCGCAAAGGCGTCACCGATTTCTTGGTGACCGGACCCCATTGTGAGAAATCAACCTGCACGGCGGCCGGTTTCGCAGTGGCGGCTTCACCACCGGCAACGGTTACCGGTTTGGCAGCCGCTTTGACGAGCCGTTGAATGTAAGCGCGTACATCGCCGATGACGATGCGGCCACCGGATTCACTACCACGGACTTTGCCCAAATTGATCCCCAGTTCGCGTGCGATCTTGCGGATAGACGGCGATGTCGCGACCGCCGCGTCAAAAACTTCTTCTTCGACCTCGGTCGATTCTTCCTCAACTTCTTGCGGTTCCGGCGCAGCTTTCGCGGCAACCTTTTTGGCAGCTGGCTTGGATGCCGGTGCGGCCGCAGCACTCGGAGCAGCGGCAGGTTGGCCGCTTTCAGTCACTGTGATCAACCGCGCGCCCACGCCGATGCGGTCGCCGGATTTGATATGAACCTTGGTGACGACACCCGCGCCCGTGGACGGGATCGAAGCGACGGCCTTTTCATTTTCCAATTCAAGAATGGCCTGATCCTTGGCGACCGTGTCACCCTCTTTCACGAAGATATTGACCACGATGCCCGAATCCGCGCCCTCACCGAGTTTAGGAAGTTTAACGTCCATAATTTAACGAACGAACAATTTGACGCAAATTCCCGCCGCTTTCCAGAAATAAATTTCTGCCCGGCGAAATAACTTCTAACAATCCTGCAAATCTGGCATCCAATGACTGTGCGACGCATCGGAATTCTATGTGCCATCTGTTTTTGTCTCGCGGCTTTGACCGCCCGCGCCGCGCATACCCAGGTGCAATTGCTCCTGTCCGCCAATCCCGCGCGCCCCGGCGATACGATCTGGGCGGGTGTGGATCTGAAGATGGACGCGGGCTGGCATACGTATTGGAAAAATCCCGGTGAATCCGGCATCGCCACGAGTATTAAATGGGATTTGCCGCCTGGCGTCACCGTTGGCGAAATCCAATGGCCGCTGCCGGAAAAACTTCCACCCGCCGAAGTCACCACTTATGGCTACGAACACGAAGTCATGTTGCTCGTGCCGCTCACGCTCGCCACAAATCTCCCAACCGGCCCGCTTGTTTTGAAGGCAGACGTAGCGTGGCTGGAATGTATGGAACAATGCCTGCCCGGCAGTGCGACGGTCGAAGCCACGCTCACCATTGGCAGCGACACCAAACCTTCAGCGGACGCGCCGACAATTGAGTCCTGGAAAAGCAAGCTGCCGCAAACCACCAATCCCTTTTTACTTCAAGCCTGGTGGGAACCCGCAAACGGCGACCTGCGTCCGCTCGACCTTGGTAATCCCAAAGGTGGTGCCGGCACGAATTCCCAGTTTGATTCCGTGGATTTTTTTCCGTACGCCAGCGACCAGTTTGACGTTCAGGCCGCCACCGAAGTCCTCATTGGTGACTCTGCTCAATTACATTTCCGCAAGCTCGTGAAGAAATTTTCCGGCGGCTGGCCAAAGGAAATCTCCGGCGTTCTGGTGGTCCAGCAAGACAGTTCCCACCATGGTTACGAGCTTAAATTGCCCATCAGCGAACTGGCTCCCGCCGGAGGATTGATTTCCGCACCGACGCCGGCAAGCAGCGGGACAAGCTTGCAGCCTGCCCGGCCCGTCCCGCTTTCACAACCACTTTGGAAGATGCTGGTTTACGCCTTTATCGGCGGGTTGATCTTGAATCTGATGCCATGTGTGCTGCCGATCATCGCCCTGAAAATCCTCAGCTTTGTCAACGAGGCCAAAAGCGAACCGCGCCACGTCCGGGCCATGGGGTTGGTGTATGCGATTGGCGTTTTGATTTCGTTTCTTGCACTTGCCGCCATCGTCATCGGCGTTAAAGCCGCCGGACATCAGGCTGGTTGGGGCATGCAGTTCGGCAATCCCATTTTTCTTGTCTGCCTGACCGTCCTCGTCACGCTCGTCGCATTGAATCTGTTCGGGGTGTTTGAAGTCACGCTCGGCGGACGCGCGCTCGACGCTGCGGGAAACCTGGCCTCCAAGCACGGTTCTGCGGGCGCGTTTTTCAACGGTGTGCTGGCCACGGTTCTGGCGACACCTTGTACCGCGCCGTTCTTGAGCATCGCGCTTGGGTTTGCGTTCGCGCAAAACGCGGCGTTCATCGTGTTGATCTTTCTGGCCGTCGGCGTTGGACTGGCCGCGCCGTATGTCGTGTTGAGCTGGAATCCGGCGTGGCTGAAATTTCTGCCCAAGCCCGGTGCGTGGATGGAAAAATTCAAGATCGCCATGGGTTTCCCGATGCTGGCGACGACCGCATGGCTGTTCAACCTCGCTGCTGGTAGTTACGGCAAAAATGTTTTGTGGCTCGGTTTATTTCTCGTCGTCGTCGCGTTTGCCGCGTGGATTTTTGGTGAATTTTTCCAGCGCGGACGCAAACGGCGCGGTATCGCTTTGATCCTCACGCTCGTTTTGTTGATTGGTGGTTATGCTTATGCGCTGGAAAATCAATTGCGCTGGCGCGAGCCGATTGCCGAAGCCACGATGACCGGTTCACTCAAAGAATCGCCCGAGGGAATTGACTGGCAGCATTGGAGCCCTGAAGCCGTTGCGAAGGCGCGCAGCGAAGGTCATACCGCACTTGTGGATTTCACGGCGGACTGGTGCCTCACGTGTCAGGTAAACAAAAAGACCAGCATCGAAATTGCGTCTGTCCGCGCAAAATTGAAGGAACTTGGCGTTGTCGCTTTCATCGGCGATTACACACGCACACCCGACAATATCACCAAAGAACTGCAACGCTATGACCGTGCCGGAGTGCCATTGGTTTTGGTTTATCCGAAAGATGCCGCCGCCCCGCCCATCGTTTTGCCGGAAGTATTGACGCCTGGCATCGTCCTCGGTGCGCTGGACAAGGCGGCACGTTGAGCAATTTTTGTTTGAACCTGACGCCTTTAAAGTGCGTCTATCCATTCAGCAAGTAAAACCAAAATAGACCATGAAAAAATTATTCGGCTTCTTGACCGCCATGGCTTTTGCGATCAACACCTTCGCCGTGGAAGTTGGCAAACCCGCGCCGGATTTCAACGGCACTGACATCAACGGCAAGACCATCAAGCTCTCGGATTACAAGGGCAAGATCGTCGTCATTGAATCTTACAATTCGGACTGTCCATTCTGTAATAATCATTATCAAACTGGCGCCATGCAGGAACTGCAAAAGAATCTCCAAGCCAAAGGCGTTGTGTGGTTGATTGTGGATTCCGTCAGCCAGAAGAATTTCAGTTATCGCACACCCGGACAGGCGAGAAAAGAAATGGCTGATAGGAAAATTGTCGCGACCGCATGGATTGACGATCATTCCGGCGAGATCGGACATTTGTACGATATGAAGACCACGCCGCACATGTTTGTGATCGCCAAGGATGGCACGCTGGCCTATGACGGCGCGATTGATAATCGTCCCCAGCCTTTTGGCGATCCGCGCACCGCAAAAAATTATGTCAGCGCCGCCGTGGATGATCTGCTGGCTGACAAGCCCGTAACTGTTGCGCAAACAAAGCCTTACGGCTGCGCAGTTCATTACGCCAATTGATTTGCCGGGTTGTGTAGCGTCCGGTCTGTGGCCGGATCAATCGAGCCGCAGGCTCGACTCTACAAAGTTTTTAAAGGTGGCGGTTTTCCGCCCTGCACTTTTTCTTTGGTCACGAAAGCGCGCCGCACCCACTTCGCCTGCTGCAATTCCGGCGTCAGCTTGAAACCAAATTCCTTCAAGAAGGACTCTGCCGGCGCGATGATGCTCACCGGCCGTCGCGTGAACGTATCCTTGTAAGCCAGCCGCACCGCACGCAGACCAAGACGAAATCCTTTCTCCACGCGGCCATAAATCTCATCGCACATGATCGGACTGCCCGACTCAGCCAAATGCAAACGAATCTGATGCGTGCGCCCCGTTAGCGGACTTGCCTCAATCAATGTGAATCGTTCATTGCTCATCAACGCGCGGAAATGCGTTTCGGCTTCCTTGCCTTCCTCGGTCATGTCCACGCGCATCTTGCCGAAGTTTTTCGGGTCCGGTCCGATCGGCAGTTCGCATGTCCATTCCTTCTCGCGGGGCGCGCCTTCGACGACGGCGAGGTAAGTTTTCTCCATCCGCCGCGATTCGAACATCTCGCCCATCGCGCGCATTGCACCCTCGCTCTTGGCGAACAGCATCACGCCGCTCGTGTCCGCATCCAGCCGGTGGACGTGCCGAAGATAGCGCAGATTGCGCGAACGCGCCCAGAAATCATCCGCCCGGATGGACGAATCAATTGCCGTCTGCAAGTTCCAGTTCGTCTTGCGCCACGAATCCGGCACGAGCATCCAGCCGCGCGGCTTGTCAATCGCCAGCACCGAGCGATCCTCAAAGATGATGGGAATCGGGTCGCAACCGGGCAGCTCGATAAAATTAGGTTTGGCCATTCACCAGTGAATCTATGAAACCTCGTTGCCCTTGGAAAGGAAGACCAGCATGGTTACGGACAATCAACTATTCCTGCCGCCGCCAAATTTTAATCATCGAAATTCCATCCAATCAAAACCAGCGGCGCCATTTTTAACCGACAGCTTCACCTGATTCGCTCCCGAAGCCATATTCACCGGCTTGAGTTTGAATTCAACCCAGCCTTTGTCATCGGCGGTGATCTCCTGACTGATGCCATTGACTGAGATTTCAAACACTGCCGTTGCGTTTTCCGCCTTAGCTCTTACCGTCAAAGTGTAGATTTTCGCTTCCAAGCTATTGATGACATACGATGTCCACTCACCCGCGTTCAATCGAATCGTTTGACCAGGCTCAACCAACTCCACCAGCACGGATTCCGTCGTGCGATAGAATTTTGACTTCTGCTTTGGGTCTTTGACGGAATAGGAATGATCCAAGCCTTCCTGACCGTAGTTCTCGGCTTCCACTTTTCCCGGCACCCGGCGGAATAGAGCATTCACCACGTCGGGGAAGAATTTGCAGTTGGCCAGTTGGATGTTTTGTAGAAGCTCGTTGAAAGCTTCTTGCGCAATTTCGGGCGCTGGCTTGTCTGCTCCTTCCTTTCGGGAATAAGCCCTGATCGCATCCCAGTTTTTCGGAGACTTGATGGAATATGGCGTGTTGTGCGTATCCATCTTTTTCCACGGCCAGAATGACCAGCCAATGTTGTTGGCTTCAAAGTAATCAGTGGTCCCCCAATAGATGGCGACATCCTTTTCACCGGTCTCACCTACCCACACCGGTGCGCCCAGACGTTTGCGATAATCCAGATATTCGTGGATACCCTTTAGCTTCGTCGGATTATCCCAGCAGTAATAATGAAATTGATAGACCAGATTGCTATCGAACGGCGTAGAAAACACCGACCAGTCGTTCGCCCAGTTCACGCCCTCGACTGTGATCATGTGTTTTTTGTCAACCGTTCTAATTGCTTGCGTGATCCGCTTGTACAACGGCTCCAGCTCATTCTTATATTTAGCGGCTGCACCCGTGCGTTCAGGCAAGGGCTCGTTCAGCAAGTCGTAAGCGGCCACCGTCGGTTCATCCTTGTAGCGCGTCGCAATCTTCACCCACAGCGCCACCAGCCGGTCCTGATTGGTCGGATTCATGAACAACCTCGGCTCATCATTGATGCTGTCGTCAATGTTCTGGCCCGTCTGGCCGCCGGGCGCGCCGTGCATGTCTATGATCACATAAACGCCGCTCTGCTTGCACCATTTGATCAAGTTGTCCAAAAGTTCAAAGCCTTCGTCCTGATAAACCGGATTTTCACCCTCGGATAAAAACAAGCGCGCGTTCAATGCCGGCCGAACCGAATTGAACCCCAGTTGCGCGATCCGCTGAATATCTTTCTGCGTGATATATTGCTTGCGAAATTCCTGCCAGAACTTCGCCGCGTTGTCTGGGCCGATCAAATCGCTGGCAATCTTTTCCATCTTGCGCGGGCGATCACCCTCATCGCCAAACCGCCACATGTAACCTTCCGGCAACATCCAGTTCCCCAGCCCGACACCGCGCAGCATGATTTTCTGGCCGTGTTCATCAACGATGTTTTCGCCCTGCGTGTGAAGAAATCCTGCCGCTGAACCGGAATTTAAAAACAGCGAAACCATCAACAGCGATATAAAGGCGGACAGAATTCCAAATGAGTTTTTGGTTTTCATAAAATCAGTTCACGGTTGAACGCTTTGCTAGGGTCGGGTTGGTCATGCTTTGATGATACCAGCCGATATAAGCCATCGGCAATCACCATCAATCCCATGCATAACGTTCATCCAGCGGCTTACCGTTTTTCTCGCAGAACCGCCGGTATTCCGTTTGAAAATCCTCCTGCGCGTGATGCTCCGGTTGGCGACGGATGTATTCCCGCACCGTTTCAACGTGCAACGGGCTCACACTGAATTCGCCATAACCCGCCTGCCAGGCAAAATCGCCATACCATGGATTTTGCGTTTTGATCCAGCCCGACGAATGCGATTTGACCTGTTCGACGATCTTTGCGGGCGCATGATTTTTAGATTGTGCGAAAAGAATGTGTATATGATCGCAAACGGAATTGATCTCAATCAGTGGCGAATCGTGATTTTTTAGAATGCCCGTGATGTAAGCGTGGAGATGTCCCCGCTCCTCATCGCGCAGCAACGGTCGCCGCTCCTTCGTGCTGAAAACTAGATGAACCACAATGTTGGCGAGGGATTGGGACATATATTTTACGGATTACAAAATTTGCCGGCCGATTTCAAGGGTTGAAATTACCTGTTTGTTATAACCTACATCAGGATTGAATAGCTCATCAGGCCATGCACCGTGCCAGCGCTGAATGTCCATTAGATATATTCCACCAAGATTAAATGACTCGGTCGTTATGCGCCGCGCCAGGGCTGAAAGCCCGCCATGTAATAGCCCGGGCTGAAGCGCAGCGCAGTCCCGGGAAAGGGAAAACATACAAAACCATTCCAAGGCCTGAAAGGCCGTCACATGTTAACGAATGAGTTCCAGCCTTACATGCCTCTGGGAAAATTGTGACACCATACCCCAGACCTCCGCTCGCGTTGCTCCCTCCAGTCTGGGCTGTCACATGGCGGGCATTCAGCCCTGACAATTGCACCGCTCAAGCTCCGTCAGGAGCGACCTATTTGTAGAAGCCAGAATCAATAAAATTTCCAGCCCCAGCGGGGCGACATATTCAGAAAATGATCCGGCGCGGCAAGGATCCCGGCAGTTTATTGAAATTGGGTTTTGCCAATCGACGATGGCAGCTGTTGAAGCAAACCGACTTAAATCATTAATCACTTGTTACCAAATAAAACAATCGCAAATTTCACCAGCAGCATAATTATCATGACCCAAAAAACTAATTCCGGCTTCTTCGGGTCAGGCTGACGTCGACTGAACTTCTTTTTGTAAATGACACCTTTCGCCGATCTGATTTGATTTTTGCTTGCGCTCATGCAATGCAGCATGGCGAAAACGAATTAATGCTAATAACGGCGCAATCAGGCTTTCTTGCGTGAATATTGTCGCAATTTTTTTGGTGGTCTGCCGGCTTTAGCATCTAATGGAATTTTAAATTCCTTTGCATATCGCTGAATTTTACGACGACGCTTTTCCCACATATCCTCATTAAAATCTGGATCAAGCCGAGCGAGGCTTTCTTTTATGTCTCGCATTGCGTTCGTGACACGAGCCTTCTGAGAAATTGGAGTGCGGCCGGGAAGTAATTTCCCAGAAGAATCCTTGCCCCAATTCTTTTCCCAGCCGGGATAAAACAAGCCGTTTCTTAAGAATAGAACTTCCAATTCGTAATTCCGTTTCGGCTTATGACGCTTCAACATGGCGAGTGCATTAGCCATGTCATGCAACACCTGTATCTCTCTGTTAAGAATAATTTCAGCCAGCCAGACACCTAAGTGTTCATGGCATTGTCGAGCAATTGGTCGACATTTGGTTTCTGCATCCTTTGCGATTTGCGCTCGTTCAAAGAAAGGATCGAAAGAAGTCCCAGGCAGTTTGTCTTGCGCGATTTTGACACGTTCCCGCCATATCTTTGCTGCACGGATTTTCCGCATCATTGTTTTCATCGTTTCCGCCACTCCGTCTTCGGTGGTTCGGGCAAACCTTGCGCGCGCAATGCCGTGCGGAAATGCAGCTTGGAGATTTTACCCAGTTCGCCCGCACCGCGTTCTTCCACAAATTCCTTCGCCGCCGCGTCCACCGCCGCAGACGCACCCTTCGGTAATTTTATGGCAAAATCCTGTTCCAGTTTCGCCAGCCCTTTCACAAATCCGTCGCGCGCCAGAATCGAGGCCGCCGCCACGGCGATGTCTTCTTCCGCCTTGTGCCGCTGCACGAGCTGCAGTTCCTTGCCCTCTTTCATGAGGGCGTTTTCAATCACGCTTTTGCTCGCGGCGAACTGGTCGCTGATGGCCTTCACCGGCGGCGGGTTCATCTGGTAACGCTTGCCCAGCAGATTCTCGATCACGCGCGCATGACCCCACGCCAGCAGCGTGTTGACGCTTTTCATCTTTGCGTAAAGCCGGTTGTAAGCCTCGTTGCCGACGACGACGCAATCCGTCACGCAGCCGGGCGTGTTGCGGATTTTCTCGGCCAGTTCAGCAATCTTCTTGTCACTGGAAATGTTCTTGGAATCGCGGATGCCCAAATCTTTCCATGCGGCAATGACTTTCTCGTTCACATAAACGCCCGCGATGGAGAGCGGCCCGAAGAAATCGCCCTTGCCGCTTTCGTCCACGCCGATGCGCGGCAGGAGCAGGTCGGGATTCAAAATGGTTTCGTAGCCCAGCTTGACCTCCTTGAGAATCTCCGGCTCCAGCACGAACTCGACAAATTCCGCCGTGCCCTTCCCCTGCACCACCAGCTTGCCGCTCTCGTAAAAAACGATGTTCGTCTTGTCCGATTCAAATGCGAACCGCGCATACGGCACTTCGCGCGGCTTCCAGTTGCGCGCCTGCAACGCGGCCAGCAGTGCCGACGCCTGTTCGTCGGTCAGCTTGCAAGTGTGGATGGTGAGCGGCTTCACAAAAATTTTCCCAATCGTAGGAACTTCACCTAAACTTCGCAACGAACTTGAGAAAAGAACTTAGACATGATTAACAGGATGAACCGGATTAAAAAACATAAGACTATTCTCGTCGGGAAAAATAATCCTGTAAATTCTGTTAATCTTGTCTCAAAAGTGCGGCGCCTTGTCCTGCTTCTGTTGAATTGGTTTTCTGCAAACGCACGTGACCTGCCTTGGCGGCACACACGCGATCCTTACGCAATCTGGGTTTCGGAGATAATGTTACAACAGACGCAGGTGAAAACGGTGATTCCATTTTGGGGACGCTGGCTCCGGGAGTTGCCGACAATTGAAGCCGCTGCGAATGCGCCTTCAGCTAAAATTCACAAACTTTGGGAAGGTCTTGGTTACTATACGCGCGTTCGCAATCTGCAAAAGGCCGCGCGAGTTATTGTTGAGAAGCACGGCGACAAATTCCCGGAAAACTTCGACGACGTTCTAGCCTTGCCGGGAATCGGACGTTACACCGCCGGCGCGATTTGCAGCATTGCCTTCAACCAGCCCACTCCATTGCTGGATGGAAATGTCATCCGCGTATTCACGAGAATTTTTGGCATCGCGGAAAATCCAAAGGAGAAGCAAACTAATGCGAAGCTCTGGCAACTGGCGGAGGATTTGGTTTGTCGCGCGAAGGCCGCGAAGGGAGCGAAAGGGGAATTAACTTCGTCACCTTCGCGTTCTTCGCGCGACATAGATTCTTGCTCGCACCTCAACCAGTCCCTCATGGAACTCGGCGCGCTGGTTTGCACACCGCGCAATCCACAATGCTTGATCTGTCCGGTGAAAAAACTCTGCGTTGCCTTCAAGGAAAACCGCACGGAAGAATTGCCAAACCTTGGTAAGCGCGAAGCGGCCACGGCAAGACACTTCGTCGCATTTGCCATTCAACACAAGAGGAAATTCCTTGTGCGCCAGCGACCGGCGGGAATTGTGAACGCGCATTTGTGGGAATTCCCCAATGTCGAAGTCGGAGCGCGGCGCAATGAGCCGCAGGAGATTCTTGCAGAATTAGACGCGTTGCGGGTGCCTGACCCGCACTCTCAAAAGCTTGAGCGGCTTTGCACGGTGAAACATTCCATCACGCGTTATCGCATCACGCTTGACGCGTTTGTTGTCCGGCTCAAAAAAATCCCCAAGGCAGCCGAAGGCAGCTGGCAAACTCCGGCACAAATGCAATTACTCGCCTTCACCAGCGCCCACCGAAAGGTTTTACAGGCATTGATCACAAAGGCTGACGGTTGAGGGCGGCTTTACTTCCCGGTGATTAGCATTAGCCTGAACTTGATGATAAAATTCCTGCGAGCCATTCTCATGACGGTTGTTCTGACGATCGCGGCTCACGCCGGAAATCTGCCGCCGGTGCAGACCGTGTTCGTCATCGTGCTTGAAAACCACATTTGGTCTGAGTTTAAAGGCAACACCAACGCCCCTTTCCTTAATGAAACACTGTTACCGATGTCGTCATACTGCGAGCAATATTACAACCCGCCCGGTTTGCATCCCAGCGAACCGAATTATCTCTGGCTGGAAGCGGGGACCAATTTTGGGATTCTTGATGACAATGATCCGGCTGTTAACCACCAGAATTCCACCAACCACCTGGTCACGCAGCTGCGTCGTGCCGGCATTTCATGGAAAACGTATCAGGAAGATATCGTTGGGGACGTGGTGCCGATGACCGGCGTCAATGGCTATGTGCCAAGACATAATCCATTTGTTTATTTCCGGGACACCAGCGGCACCAACAATCCGCATTATGCCTATGCACTCGCTCATATCCGGCCTTACACGGAATTCGCGGGCGACCTGACAAATAACTCTGTCGCACGTTACAATTTCATTACTCCCAACCTTTGTCACGACGGTCACGATGTCTGCGCCCCACAAACCAATTCCATCCGGCAAACGGACGACTGGCTGGCAGGCCAGATTCCAAAAATTCTCCGCTCGGCAGCCTATTCAAACAACGGTGCGTTGTTCATCACCTGGGATGAAGGCGAGGGCGGCATCGACGGACCGATTGGCATGATCCTGCTTTCACCATTGGCGCGCGGCGGTGGTTATTTCAATAATATCCATTACACGCATAGTTCGTTTGTGCGGACGATGCAGGAGATTTTCGGCGTGTCACCTTGGCTGGGCGACGCTGTCTATGCCACTGACTTGAGCGACCTGTTCATGCAGCTTGCCATTGATTCCGCCGGCATGGCCGTCAACGGCGGATTCACTATGCACGTCAGTGGCGTTTTGTCGGGCCGGACAAATTTTATTGAAGCCTCCACCAATTTTTGGTCGTGGATTCCTGTTAGCACCAACAAAAGTTCCAGCAATTCGTTTTTCTTCACAGATTACTTGGCGACCAATCACAATTTGCAGTTTTACCGTGTCCGGCAAGCGCAATAAACCGAAGGGTCAATTAAAATTCTCGCCAGTCGTCCTCGCTCAATTATCATGTCAGGCCGATGATTTACTTCGATTACAACGCCACGGCGCCCGTGATGCGCGAGGCGCGCGAAGCCTGGCTGAACGCCACCGAGAAGACCGGCGGCAATCCGTCCTCCATGCACCAAGCCGGCACGCGCGCGAGCATCGCGCTGGCGGATGCTCGTGAAAAGCTCGCGGCGTATCTCGGCTGCCATCCGCTCGACATCATCTGGACCAGCGGCGCAACCGAGGCGAACAACATGGTCACGCACCATTTCGCCGAGACGTTGGATGAGAAAAAAGAGATCTGGATTTCCGCCATCGAACATCCGTGCGTTCATGATTCGGCGAAACATTATTTCGGCAAACGCGCAAAATTGATCCCTGTTACCCGTGATGGCGTGGTGGACCTGGACTGGATCACCGCTGAACTGGCTGACGCGCGTCCCGGCCTCATCGGTGTAATGGCTGCGAACAACGAGACCGGGGTCATCCAGCCGTGGCGCGAAATCCATGCCATCTGCAAAGCCTACGAAGTTCCGTTCTTCACCGACGCCGTTCAATTCATAGGCAAGATGCCCTTGAAGGGATTGGGCGAAGTGGATTACGTCAGCGGCGCGGCGCACAAATTCGGCGGGCCGCGCGGCGTGGGTTTTTTGAAAATTCCGCATCGCAAGGCCATCACGCCTCTGCTGCATGGCGGAAAACAGGAAAGCGGTCGTCGCGCCGGAACGGAAAACGTCGCGATCATCGCCGCGATGATGGCCGCGCTCGAAGTGCGTGAGAAACAGATTTCGCACAGCCTGCATCTGCTGCGCGGCGTGTGGCGTGATAATTTCGAGCGCGAACTGCTCCGCACCTTGCCCGGCACAACCATCATCGGTTCGAACGTGCCGCGTTTGTGGAACACCGTTTCCGCGCTCATGCCCGAAGGCGACAAGAAGCATCAGTGGGTCATCCGCCTCGACAAGGCGGGCTTCGCGGTCAGCACCGGTTCGGCTTGCACCACCGGCAAGGAGGAACCGTCGCACGTCCTCTCCGCGATGGGCGTGAAAGCCGCGCAAGCCGTCCGCGTCGTGCGTTTCAGCGCCGGCTGGGAGACGAACGAAGCGGATTGGGAAGCACTCGTTAAAGGCGTGGCCAAGGTTCATGGCGAGATGCACATGAAAACTGCATGAAAAATGACAGCTTTGCGTCGTCCGTCTGGCGCGACAACGTTTTCGCCACGCAGTTTCACCCGGAGAAAAGCCAGAAGGTCGGCTTGCATTTGCTGAAGAATTTTGTGGATCTAGTGGAGGGTTGACATTGTCCCGAGCGATGCCAATTTGCTTCCACTATGGATTTACAACTCACTGATAAACTCGCCCTCGTTTCCGGTTCCACCAAAGGCATCGGGCTCGCCATCGCCACCGGCCTCGCCCGTGAAGGCGCCAATGTCATCATCAATGGCCGCTCCGAGGAATCCATTGATACGGCGCTGGCGAAGGTTCGCGAAATCTTGCCTAATGCAAAACTCGGCGGCTTCGCCGGTGATCTGGCCGATGCCACAGTCGTTGAGAAATTGGTGAACAATTTTCCCGCCGTGGACATTCTCGTCAACAACCTCGGCATCTTCGAACCCAAACCGTTTGAGCAAATCCCCGATGCCGACTGGCAACGCTTCTTCAATGTGAATGTCTTGAGCGGTGTTCGCTTGAGTCGCGCCTATCTCGCGGGCATGAAGCAAAAAAATTGGGGCCGCATCATTTTTATCAGCAGCGAGAGCGGAATCCAGATTCCCGCCGAGATGATCCACTATGGCATGACCAAGACTGCGCAACTGGCCGTCTCGCGCGGCCTTGCCGAAACCTGCGGTGGCACCGGCGTGACGGTCAATGCCATTCTGCCCGGCCCGACACGTTCCGACGGTGTGGATGAATTCGTCAAACAGTTGAGCGGCGGTAAACCGTTCGCCGAGTTTGAAAAGGAATTTTTCACCAGCGTGCGACCCAGTTCTCTGCTGAAGCGCTTTGCCACCACCGAAGAAGTCGCGAATCTCGTCGTTTATATTTCCAGCCCGTTGTCCTCCGCCACAAACGGCGCCGCGTTACGTGTGGATGGCGGCACGATCCGGTCTTGTTTTTAAGATCGGCAATCACCTATCCCTTGGCTATGTGGAATATTCAGTCTTTGCAAAGGGTGCCAGACTCAAATGCAGCGCGAGCAAAACGCTGGACAAAGAACGTTTGCAACGCTAAAAAGGCCAAGGATAGGCCGCAAAAGTTCAGGGTAATAACTATTAGGCCACTTCACGCCATGAAAGAAGTTGATATTCAATCACGACAAGGGTCCACGCTGGTCGGGAGTTGGAACCTAAATGGGAAATCCCAGATCAGAGGTATTTCCTAGAACATTTCAACATGTATCAACCGAGGTCTACTATGTATTATTCATCCAAATCAGTCTCCATGACGCCCGCCCGGAGAGATACAAAGTTTTACGCCATCTGGAGAATCGTGGCAGTGGCGGCGATTGCATTCGGCGGCTGGTTGCATGCCGATTCAACACCGACGGAAAGCAGTCCGGTGCGGATCAAGCTCTTCGTTCGCGAGGAATCGATCACCGTGCTGGGCAAGACGGTGAAGGTTGGCTCCATCCGGCAGGCCAATGGCGAGATGGGCTTCAGTCCGGATATCACAACCGGGTTTCATGCCGAGGTGGTCAACCAGTTGCCGGTGCCAACTTCGCTTCACTGGCACGGCCTCATCTTGCCGAACCTGATGGACGGCGTGCCGTATGTGACGCAGGACCCCATTCCCGCAGGAGGCTCCAAGAACTATGATTTTCCACTACAGCAGAGCGGCACTTACTGGATGCATTCTCACTACGGGTTGCAGGAGCAACGATTGATCGTGGCACCAATGGTCATTCGCACGCACGCGAAACCCAAGCTGGCAGATACCGAAGTGACGGTAATGCTAAGCGACTTTTCCTTCTCCAGCCCGGAGCAAATCCTCAAGGGGCTGAGCGGTAGCGGCGGCGACATGGCCAAGGATAAAAGCGGCACGAATGGCATGGCCGGTATGTCAAATCTGGACGGGATAAACACGCCGGATATGTCGAAGGACATGAATATGTCGGGGCCGGAGAAGGAACTTGTCGTGCAGAAGTGGGATGCCGTTTCGCATCGACTCGTCTCCGGCCAGACAAAGGCCCCAGTTCCCAATGTCGACGTGAAGTATGACGCGTTGCTGGCCAACCTGCATACGATTGACCAGCCTCAAGTCGTGTCGGTCAAACCGGGAAAAAAGGTCCTTTTACGGCTGATAGCCGCGTCCTCGGCAACCGATTTTTTTGTTGATACCGGCGGGCTTGACGCGACCATCGTCGCGGTGGATGGCGAAGACGTCCAGCCTGTGAAAGGTGACTTCTTCCAATTAGCGATCGCGCAGCGGCTCGACCTGCTCGTTGCCATTCCGAAGGAGGGCGGCGCGTTTCCCATCCTCGCGCTGGGCGAAGGCACCACGCTGCAAACCGGTATTGTCCTGGCTACGCCGGGAACGAAGCTCTCCAAGGCTCTGGCGATACACGGGGAGCGGACCATGGGCGCGCTCGACAACACGCAGGAGGTGCGTCTTGCGGCGAAGGAGCCTTTGCCTGATAAGCCAGCGAAACGCTCCCTGCCTTCCGTGCTCGGCGGCAGCATGACGCCCTACCAATGGACAATCAATGGCGCGGCTTACCCCAACCGCAACAGCCTTAACGTAAAAAATGGAGAGCGGGTCGAGATCGTGATTACAAACCCTACGGCGATGGCGCATCCCATGCACCTGCACGGCCACGTCTTCGAGGTCACCGAAATTGACGGGCAAAAGATCAAGGGAGCCTTGCGCGATACGATCTCCGTGCCGGCGAAATCGATCATCAAGATCGTGTTCGACGCGGACAATCCTGGAGTGTGGGCCTATCACTGCCACATCGCCTATCACATGGTAACCGGCATGTTCACGGTTCTTAAATACGCTGGTGCCGATACGAAATACTGGCAACCCGATCAGGCAAAGAGTGAGTTGGATCATCCGCTCTAAATATGTCAAAGATGGAAGTTTGATTGAGTTTGTCACAAGTGACAGCAACAAACGAGCGCGAGTGCCTCGCACCCATAAGGGACAGATTATCCGGATAGATGCCAAAGAGTTTGTTATAACTTAGCAAGATGATACAAATGAATTTGTATGGCTATGATGGATGGTCAGCTCTGCGATTTCTAGTTATGAAACCGAAAAGGATTGCGACATCTGGCGAAAAGTGGAATTGTAAATCCCATCTGATTATGAAAATAAAATTATTCGTCCTTGCATTTACGGTATCCCTTTTCTCCATCACCCACGTTTCCGCTCAATCTGCGGCAACCAACAGCATCACTGTTGAGTTTGGGGATTTGATGAAGAAAACTTCCACTGACATCAAGGCGGGCAAAAGAACCCAGGCTGAATTGTCGGATGATATCAAACAGTTTGACGCGCTTCTCGCGAAACATCAGGGTGAGAAAACCGATGAAGTGGCCCAAGTTTTATTGATGAAGGCGATGCTTTACACGCAGGTGATCGGTGACACCGATAAAGGTGATGAATTGATGAAGCAGCTCAAGACTGATTTCAAGGACACCAAGCTGGTCGCCAAGGTGGAAAAACAGGAGGCCAGCGCCGCAGCAGCAAAAAAAATCCAAGACTCGCTTTCAGACGGAGCAGCGTTCCCTGATTTTTCGAAAAAAGATCTGAACGGCGCCCCGATTTCCGTCGCCGGCTTGAAAGGCAAGGTGGTGTTGGTGGATTTTTGGGCGACTTGGTGCGGCCCATGCCGGGAAGAACTGCCAAATGTCATCGCCACCTACAAAAAACATCATACGGATGGCTTTGAGATCATCGGTGTCAGCTTGGATTCCGACCGCGATAAGCTGGACACTTTTCTCAAAAAAGAAGACGGCATGACGTGGCCGCAATTTTATGACGGCCAGGGCTGGCAAAACGAACTGGCGGCGAAGTACGGCGTTGAATCCATCCCGTTCGCCATCCTCATCGATCAAAACGGAAAAATCATCGGCAAAAGTTTGCGCGGCGACGACCTGGAAAATGCCGTCACCAGCGCTTTGGCTAAAAAATAGTTTGTGATTTGACTGTAATTGGCTCGACCAGTCACTGTCGCCAGCACTGGGTTGGGTTGTAAATTTATCCAAGCAATCGCCGCACAATTTTCACGTGAGGTAATTGCCCGCCCTAAGTATTTAACCTGATTGCAATCTTTTGTCCGCACTTGCATTTTCCGGGATGTTAACGCAATTTGCGTCCAGTAATTTTAACAGTCAAACCTCAACGAAAGAAAAATTATGCCATTTGAACTACCACCTCTCCCCTACGACAAAGCCGCGCTCGAACCTCACTTTGACGCGTTGACGATGGAAATCCATCACGACAAGCATCACAAAGCCTACGTGGATAATCTGAACAAGGCCATCGCCGGAACGCCGCTGGAAGGCAAATCGCTTGAAGCAATCATCAGTGATCTCGCGTCCGTGCCGGACAATATTCGTGGGCCGGTGCGCAATAACGGGGGCGGCCATTGGAACCATTCGTTCTTCTGGAAAATTCTCGCGCCCAAGGCAGGCGGCGCGCCGACCGGAAAACTTGGTGACGCGATCAACAGCACGTTCGGTTCATTCGCAGATTTTCAGGCGAAGCTTGAAGCGGCGGGTATTGGACGTTTCGGCAGCGGCTGGGCGTGGCTCGTCTCGAACGGTGGCAAGCTGGAAATTGTTTCCACACCGAACCAGGACAATCCGCTCATGGGCAAAGCCGTCTCCGGCGTCGAAGGCAAAGTCGTCCTCGGCGTGGACGTTTGGGAGCACGCGTATTATTTGAAGTATCAGAATAAACGCGCGGATTATCTGAAAGCGTTCTGGAACGTGGTGAACTGGTCGGAAGTCGCGAAGAATTTCTAGTCCCTGCGGACGGCCATCTTGCCGTTCCAAATAAATTAAAAGCAAAACGCGCTGATGAAAGTCAGCGCGTTTTTTGTTGGTAGGGCGGAGTTGCTGCTCCGCCATCTAATTGAAGCCATAAAAGGCGGCGCGGCAGCACCGCCCTACCTCACTTCAACTTCAAAAAATTCTTCAGGATTGTCCGGCCGCTTTCAGTCAGGATGCTTTCGGGATGGAATTGCACACCCCAAATAGGCAACGTTTTGTGTTTCACGCCCATGATTTCGCCTTCTTCAGTTTCGGCGGTGATCTCCAAAACGTCCGGCATCGTATCGCGCTTGATGACCAGTGAATGATAACGCGTGGCTGGAAATGGATTCGGCATGCCCTCGAACAAGTCTTTTCCATTGTGCTTAATCGGCGAGGTTTTGCCGTGCATCATGCGGTAATTCACGACCACTTCCGCGCCGAACGTATGCCCGATACATTGATGCCCAAGACACACGCCAAAAACGGGAATGCCCTCTTCGGCGAACGTGCGGATGACATCGTTGGACAAACCCGCTTCGCGCGGTGAACACGGACCGGGCGACACCAGAATGCGCTCCGGCTTAAGCGCGCGGATTTGATCAATGGTGATCTCGTCGTTGCGTCGCACCTGCAAATCCACGCCCAGCTCCCCCAGGTATTGCACGAGGTTGTAGGTGAACGAATCGTAGTTGTCCAAAACCAGCATCATGGGCGGACAAGCTACTTCACAGCGGCGGCTTTGCAAATCTTGAATCTTTAGTGGCACGGGCGGGACGCCCGTGCCACCACCGCCACCGCCCCCAACAAAATTACTTTTCCACCCGGCCATAAATTGTCGTCGTGTGAACAAATAATAGTTGACCGGTTGTATAAATATATTATTTTGCGCTCGCAGCTTAAATAAATCTGCGCTATAAAAATTATGGGCCGCACCAGTGATGCCAAAGAAAAGCTTTTAGCCGTCGCGTTTGATCTCATCCACGAGAACAGCTACGGCGCGGTGGGCGTGGACCAGATCTGCAAGCGTGCCAAGGTCAACAAGGGCAGCTTCTATTATTTTTTTAAGACCAAGACCGATCTGGTCGTCGCTGCTTACGAAGAACACTGGCGGCTGAAGGAGCCGGACTACGAACGCATTTTCTCCCCGCAGAATCCCCCGTTGAAACGGCTGGAATTGTGGTGCGATTACATCCGCGAAGTGCAGAAGCAACGGCACAAGAAATACGAGCAGGTCTGCGGCTGTCCCTACACGAGCGTCGGTGGCGAACTGGCGACCCAGGATAAAAAGGTCCGCCTCAAGACGCGCGATTTGATTGACCGCCATGTCAAATATCTGACGAGCACGGTGGCCGACGCCATCATGACCGGCGCGGCCGAACCCGGCGATCCGGAAGTCAAAGGCAAGCTGGTCCATGCGTTTGTCGTCGGACTTTTATTGCGCGCCAAAATTTACAATGATCTGAAGATATTGAGCCATTTGCAGGAAGCGGTCTTCGCGCTCATCGGGGCGAAAGTTTCCAAGGTTCAGCCGCAGTGATTCATCGAGTTTCACAGGAGTGCGTCGGTTTTAATTTGATCTGAATTAATCAATCTATATGTGGATTGTCCTTTTAGCTTTGCGGCGGCCTTACACGTTTGTGGTGGCGGCGTTGCTGCTGGTCATGCTGACGCCGTTCATTTTGATACGGACGCCCACGGATATTTTTCCCGCCATCAACATCCCGGTGATCAGCATCATCTGGCAATACACCGGATTGGATGCAAAACAATTTGAGCAGCGCATCACCTACACACACGAGCGCATCCTCGGGGTCACCGTCAACAATATCGAACACATTGAATCCTCGTCCTACAACGGGATCAGTGTCGTGAAAGTCTTCCTGCAACCGGGTGCCTCCGTGGATTCTGCCGTCGCCCAGATCACCGCCTCGGCCCAGACCGTCCTGCGCCTGATGCCGCCGGGCATGCAGCCGCCGTTGATCATCCAATACAACGCCGCCTCGGTGCCGATCCTGCAATACGCCTTCAGCAGTTCGAAAATGTCGGAGCAGGAATTGTTCGACGTGACGGCGAACCAGGTCCGCGTCGGCCTGTCAACCGTGCGCGGGGCGATGATCCCGTGGCCTTATGGCGGCAAAACGCGTGTGGTTTCGGTGGACTTGAATCTGGCCGCGCTCAAGGCCAAGAATCTGCTCGCGCAAGATGTTGTGAACGCCATCAACGCGCAGAATCTCATCCTGCCCAGCGGCACCGCCAAGATCGGCGTGACCGAATACAGCGTGGCGGTGGATTCCAACCCGCGTTTGATTGATGACTTGAACCGCCTGCCCATCAAAGTGGTCAAGGGCGCGACCATTTATCTGAGCGACGTGGCGCAGGCGCATGACGGTTATACGCCGCAACAAAATTCGGTGCGTCATGACGGCGTGAAGGGCGCATTACTCACCATCATGAAAGCCGGCTCGGCCTCCACGCTCGATGTTGTCGCCGGCGTCAAAGCCGCGCTGCCCGGCGTGATGGCGACGGTCTCGCCCGATTTGCACGTGAAGGAATTCGCCGATCAATCGCTGTTCGTGCGCGCCGCTGTCACTGGCGTTTTGCGGGAAGGCGCCATCGCCGCCGCGCTGACTGCGTTGATGATCCTGCTGTTCCTCGGTTCGTGGCGGAGCACGTTCATCATCGCCTTGTCGATCCCGCTCTCGGTGCTTTGCTCCATTGCCACATTGAGCGCGCTCGGAGAGACGATCAACCTGATGACGCTGGGCGGGCTGGCGCTGGCCGTCGGTATTCTGGTGGATGATGCAACGGTGGCGATTGAAAACATCCATCGCCACATGACTTCGGGGAAAAAACTGGAAGATGCCATCGTAGTCGGCTCGCAGGAAATCGCCCTGCCCGCCTTTGTTTCGACGCTGTGCATCTGCATCGTGTTTGTGCCGATGTTTTTCCTGGCCGGGGTGGCGAAGTTTCTCTTCGTGCCGCTGGCGGAGGCGGTGGTGTTCGCGATGCTCGCAAGCTACGTCCTGTCACGGACGCTCGTGCCGACATTGGTGATGTGGTTTTATCGCAATGTGGAAATCCATGGCGAACACGCGGACGAATCGAAGTCGCCGCGCTGGGTCCGGCCGTTCATCAAATTTCAACATGCTTTCGAACGCGGCTTCGACCGGTTGCGAGCCGGTTATCGCGCTTTGCTTGCGACCTGCTTTGAGCATCGCAAGCCATTCGCGATCTTCTTCCTGATTTTCTGCACGGCTTCGTGGCTGCTGACGCAGACGCTGGGCAAAGATTTCTTCCCATCCGTGGACGCCGGTCAAATACTGCTGCACATCCGCGCGCACACCGGCACCCGCATCGAGGAAGTCCAGCGCCTGACCGATCAGATCAACCAGTCCATCAAGAACGAAATTCCGGCGGATGAACTGGAGGGCATCCTCAACAACACCGGCATCCCGAATTCATCCATCAATCTCAGTTACAACACGAGCGGCGTCATTGGGCCGGCGGATGCGGACATTCTCGTGTCGCTCAAACCCGGCCATGCGCCGACGGAAAAATATGTGCGGCAGTTGCGCGAGCGTTTGAACCGTAAATATCCCGGCACGATGATTTATTTCCTGCCGGCGGACATCGTGAGTCAGACATTGAACTTCGGCCTGCCAGCGCCGTTTGACGTGCAGATCGTCGGCCGCGATCAAACTGGCAATCGCGCCATCGCCGTCAAGCTCGCGGAACAGATCAAAAAGATTCCCGGCGCAGTGGACGTGCGCGTGCAGCAGCCGGACAACTGGCCGCAATTCCGCATCACCGTCAACCGTTCCAAAGCCGCCGACCTCGGCTTGACCGAACAGAACGTGGCCAATTCCGTCTTGCTCGGCTTGAGCGGCAGCAGCCAGGTGCAGCCCGCTTACTGGCTCGACCCGAAAGTCGGCATCCAATATCTCATCAACGTCCGCGCGCCGGAATACGCCATGGATTCGCTGGCCCAACTCAACGCCCTGCCCATCAGCTCCAGCCGCACGGATGAAGACAGCGCGCAAATCCTCGCCAATCTCGCCAGCATCGATCGCGTGAACATTGCTCCGGTGATTTCACATTACAACGTGCTCCCGGTCATCGATGTTTTTGGCAATGTGGACGGGCGCGACCTCGGCGGAGTCTTGAACGCCATCCAGCCGCTGGTTGATAAAATCAAAAAGGATCTGCCGCGTGGCAGCAGCATCGTGGTGCGCGGCCAGGCGGAAACGATGCGCTCCAGCTTTTTGGGGCTGGGCTTGGGATTGGTCGGAGCCATCGTGCTGATTTATTTCCTGCTCGTGGTGAATTTCCAAAACTGGCTGGATCCGTTCATCATCATCACCGCCCTGCCCGCTGCGCTGGCCGGCGTCGTGTGGGGATTATTCCTTTGCCAGACCACCTTGAGCGTTCCGGCCTTGATGGGCGCCATCATGAGCATGGGCGTGGCCACGGCCAATTCCGTGCTGGTCGTTTCATTTGCGCGTGAAAATTTGAATCGCGGCATGGAACCCATCGCCGCCGCGCTCGAAGCGGGCGCGGGACGTATCCGCCCCGTTTTGATGACGGCGATGGCGATGATCATCGGCATGTTGCCGATGAGTCTCGGCCTGGGTGAAGGCGGCGAACAAAACGCGCCCTTGGGCCGCGCGGTGATCGGCGGACTCATGTTCGCCACCGTGGCCACATTGTTTTTTGTCCCCATCGTTTTCAGCTTCATGCACCGGCATCATCAGGCAACTAATCCAATTTCAAAGCCATGAACACTCATTCACCCCAACCTGAATCCACGCCGGCCGGCAAGTCCGTGCGATTGATCCTGATCGCGCAAATCGTCGTCTTGTTGGTCGTCATCGGCCTGATTGCCGGCCTCGTGCCGCGCTGGATCGCCCGTCACAAATTGCTGACGGAAACCCGCGCCGATTCAACCATCACCGTGGATGTCGTCAATCCGACGGCTTCCAAACCTGATCTGGGCACGCCATTGCCCGCTGAAGTTGAAGCGTTCATTCAAGCTTCAATTCATGCCCGTGCCAGCGGTTATTTGAAAAATTGGTATGTGGACATCGGCACGCACGTCACGAACAACCAGGTGCTCGCAGAAATTGACACGCCGGAAGTGGACCAGCAGCTCGCGCAGTCCAAGGCGGAACTGGACCAGGCAAATGCCAATCTCGGGCTGGCGAAAATCAGCGCCGACCGCTGGACCGATTTGCTCAAAAGCGCCAGCGTCAGTGAACAGGAAACGGCTGAAAAAACGGCTGATTATGCTTTGAAACAGGCCGACGTGGCGGCCGCCCAAGCGAATGTCCGGCGCCTGGAGGAAATAAAAAAATTCAGCCGTGTCGTCGCCCCGTTCGACGGCACCATCACGGCACGCAACACCGACATCGGCCAGCTTATCAGCGCGACCGGTGGTGTTGAATTGTTTCGTCTTGCACAGACCGATCCGTTGCGCGTTTATGTCCGCGTGCCGCAATCGCTCATTTATGCCGTCGCCGTCGGGCAGACCGCCGAACTGACATTTCAAGAATTGCCGGGCCGCGTCTTCATTGCCACCGTGACGCGCACTGCCGGCGCAGTGGATCCCGCGTCGCGCACGTTGCAGGTGGAATTGCAGGTGGCCAATCCGAAAAATGAAATTCTTGCGGGCAGCTATGCGCAGGTTCGTTTCAATGAGGCCACCGACGCGCGCATTTTAATTCTTTCCGACAACGCGCTGATTTTCCGCGCACAGGGAATGCAGGTCGCTCTCGTGGACAGCAACAACACCGTGCAGATACGTTCCGTCAAGCTTGGCCGCGATTTCGGCAACACCGTGCAAGTGTTGAGTGGACTCGAAGCCAGCGACCGCGTTATCATGAATCCGCCAGACTCCATCGCCGATGGCATGACCGTGCAGATCGCGCCACCAACCGCAACGAATACTCCGGCCAAATGAAAAACTACATTTTCATCAGTGCCATCATATTGACCGCTAGTTTGGCGGGCTGCGCCGTCGGGCCGGATTATAAACGCCCCGAAGCTCTCCCCAGCCAGCCGTTGCCGAAAAAATTCACTGACGACACCTACGCCAGCACCAATCAAGGCATCTGGAAAATTGCCGAACCATCCGCACATTTGCCGCGTGGCGAATGGTGGCGGGAATTCAATGATTCCGAATTGAACCGCTTGATAACCCTGTCGTTAACCAACAATCAAAACCTCGCGGCAACAGTGGCGCGCTTTGAACAATCCCGCGCCCTGTTGAGCGGAGCCCGTGCAAATTTTTATCCGCAACTGACTTTGGGCGGCACGCCCAACGGCGACATCACGCGCCAGCAAACCAGTCAAAACCAGCCAAATCAAGGCCGGCCCAACGGCACGGCGAATACTTACAACACATTCACCGCGCCGATTTATCTTGGGTGGGAAATAGATCTTTGGGGTCGCGTCCGTCGGCAATCCGAAGCGGCCAAAGAACGTTTCATCGCCAGCGTGGATGATTATGAATCAGTCCGGCTCGCGATCGCCGCTGAAGTGGCCAATGATTATTTCGCCCTCCGCACCCTGGAGAATGAATACACTTTGGTTACCAATACCATCGAGGCGTATCGGCGCTCGCTGGAACTCACGCAGAACCGCCGGCGCGGCGGTGTTGCTTCAGATTTGGATGTTTCGCAAGCGGCGACCCAACTGCACAGCGCTGAATCCCAGTTGCCCGACATTCAATTAAATCGCGCCCAAATATTGCACGCCCTTGCCGTGCTTTGTGGTGAATCACCGGTAGGATTTGTCGTCGCAACAAATCAGCCGGACGTCGAGCTTGTTCCCAACGTTTCCACCGAGCTTGCCAAGTGAACTATTGGAGCATCGCCCCGATATTGCCGCCGCCGAACGGCAAATGGCGCCGCCAATGCAGACATCGGCGTTGCGAAAGCGGCCTTTTTCCCGACCGTACGCATCAACGGCCTTGCCGGTTTTCAATCTGTGGATTCCAGCACTTGGTTTGACTGGCCGAGCCGCTTTTGGTCGGTCGGCCCCTCCGTCCAACTGCCATTATTCACCGGAGGCTTGAACCGTTCGCGGCTCGCCCTTGCCCACGCAGTTTATGACGAAACTCTGGCGAATTACCGTCAGACGGTGCTTACCGCTTTCGGCGAGGTTCAAGATGGTCTGGCCGCCCAGCAATTGCTCGCGAAAAAATGGTCGGCGGAAAATGAAACGGTCATCTCTGCCGGCAGACATTGGAAATCGCCAGCAACCGTTACAAAGCCGGCCTGGTCACTTACCTCGATGTGGCGATTGCACAGGCTGACGCGCTGCTCCACGAACGCACGTTGGTCCAATTGCAAGGCACGCGCCTGACCGCCAGCGTCAATCTGGTCAAGGCCCTTGGCGCCGGCTGGCAAACAAATGATATTCCTCCGACGGCGGCGAAGTAATTTTTAGCGATCAACTGCCTGGCGAGCAACGAATCACAACAGCCCAAAACCCGGATCATTTCGCAGGAAATACCTTTGCGCTTGTCAGCGGAACGGCCAAACAAGCAGAATGGGCAACACCGCAATCTAAAAAATGAAACTGATTCACCCCATTCTTGCTTCAACCTGTCTTTGCCTGGTTTTTTCCGCATCCGCCGTTCATGCTGATTCACTGGAAACGGGCTTCTTGAACCCGCCGAATTCCGCCAAGCCGCAGACATGGTGGCATTGGATGAACGGGAACATCACCAAGGTCGGCATCACCGCCGATCTCGAAGCGATGAAGCAAATCGGCCTGGGTGGCGCGACCATTGTGAATGTGGATTGCGAGATCCCCCGCGGCCCCGTGAATTTTATGAGCCCGGAATGGCGCGACGATTTCAAGTTCGCCGTGCAGGAGGCCAGCCGGCTGGGACTCGACCTGACCGTGGAAAATTGTGCCGGCTGGTCCAGCAGTGGCGGTCCGTGGAACACGGTGACGAACGCAATGCAACGGGTCACGACCAGTGAAAATGCGCGTGACCGGCCCGACAAATTTCAACGCTGCTTTGCCGCAGCCACCCACGAAACTTGATTTTTACCGCGACATCTCCGTGCTCGCCTTTCCTTCGTCCGACGCCAAGGCGGCCATTGAAAACATTAATGCCAAAGCCGGGGTTAACGGTGACGCCGTCTTGTCGTCACATGATAGTGGTGGCGCGACTAACGGAGCCGTTCAACGCCGGGAAATTGTTGATCTCACCTCCAAGCTTACGGTTGACGGACGCTTAAACTGGAAGGTTCCCGCCGGTGAGTGGATCATTCTACGTTTCGGCCATACGACAACCGGCAAGGATAATCATCCTGCGCCCAAGGAAGGCACCGGTCTGGAATGCGACAAGATGAGCAAGACGGCGCTCGACGCCCATTGGGACGTTTCATGCAGAAAGTTCTCGACGACATCGGCCCGCTCACCGGCAAAACGCTCACCACCTCGTTGATTGACAGCTACGAAGTCGGCGGCCAGAACTGGACAAAAAACTTTCGCCAGGAATTTAAGCAGCGTCGCGGCTATGACCTGCTGAAATATCTGCCGACATTCACCGGTCGCGTCGTGGACAGTCCGGAAATTTCCGAGCGCTTCCTCTGGGATCTGCGCCGCACGATCGCTGATTTGTTCTCGGAAAATTATTTCGGGCATTTCGCCGAACTCTGTCGTCAGCATGGCCTGTTGAATGCGGTCGAGCCTTACACCGGGCCGTTTGAATCGCTGCAAAGCGGCGCGCCGGCGGATGTCGTGATGGGCGAATTCTGGAGCGGCAGCCAGGGACATCCCTCCGTGAAACTGGCCGCGTCCATTGCGCATATTTACGGCAAAACCATCGTCGGCGCGGAATCATTCACCGCCGGCCCCGAAGCGGGGCGCTGGAAGAATGATCCGTATGAATTTAAAACGCTGGGCGACCTGATGTTTTGCCAGGGCTTGAACCGCTATATTTTCCACCGTTACGCGATGCAGCCTTGGACCAACCGCTGGCCGGGCATGACGATGGGTCAATGGGGTTTCCATTTCGAGCGCACGGAAACCTGGTGGAATGAAGGCAAACCGTGGATTGATTACATTTCACGTTGTGAATTTCTGCTGCAACAAGGCCGTGCCGTGGCGGACGCCGCCTATTTCACCGGTGAAAGTGCGCCGGTGGAAATGCGCGTCGGCAATCCCGAACTGCCCACCGGTTATGATTATGACGCAGTCAATGCCGACGTGCTGCTGCGTGGTGCGACGGTGAAAAATGGACGGATCACTTTGGCCAGTGGTGCGAACTACGCGATGTTGATCTTACCGCCCAGCGATATTGATATGACGCCGGAGATGTTGAAGTGCCTCAACAAACTCGTGCGTGCCGGAGCGACTGTGGTCGGTCCACGCCCACAACATTCGCCGAGCCTGGCCAATTATCCGAAGTGCGACGTGCGGGTCAAAAAACTTGCCGATGAACTATGGGGCAACTGCGACGGCAAAAGTGTTCAGGAAAATTCTGTCGGCAAAGGCCGGATCGTGTGGGGAAAATCCTTGGCCGACGTTTTCGCGGCGCAAAACCTGAAACCGGATTTTGAATTTCAAGGCGCTTCCAAAGCCACGCAACTGGCCTATGCCCATCGCGTTGACAGGTCGTCGGATATTTATTTTATTTCAAACCAGCGCCGGCGTTTTGATTCCGCTGAATGCACCTTCCGCGTCAGCGGCAAGGTTCCCGAATTATGGCATCCTGAAACCGGCATCATTGAACCCGCACCGGTCTGGAGCACCCAAAATGGACGCACCACCGTGCGGCTGGATTTCGAACCTGCCGAATCGGTGTTCGTTATTTTTCGACACGCGACGGGCGATGTGGATCAGGTTGTGGCCGCGAACGCCACCATGACGGCTCCTGCCCTGGCACCCGCTCCACCGAAACTCGAAATACAGCGCGCTGTTTACATCGCTCTGGATGGCGCGGGCGAAATGGATGTCACTGAAAAACTTTCCGGGCTGATAAGCGAAGGACAATTGATCGTAACCGCCAGCAACGACGCCTTGGGCCGCGACCCGGCAGTTAATCGCGAAAAGGAGTTGCGCGTGGACTACACGCTCGACGATAAGCCAGGTCATGCTGCCATACATGAAAACGAAACGCTTGCCTTGCCCGCAACAGCAATGATCGGCCAGCAGCCGCAATGGGAAGTGGGCATCACTGACGGCAAACCGGTCGTGATCGCTTGGGCTAATGGGCAAATCGAATTACACACAGACGGCGGAAAAGTTTTGCACGCCAACGCATCCAATCTACCCGTACCGCAGGAGGTAGCCGGCGATTGGAACTTGAGCTTTCCGCCAAACTGGGGCGCGCCTCCATCGGCAATGTTGGACAAACTGATTTCTTGGACCGAGCACACCAACGATGGTGTCCGATATTTTTCCGGCACGGCGACTTATGAAAAGGAAATTGAGATTCCGTCCGGGCGATTGAGCAGCGGACGCGATCTCTGGCTCGACCTGGGCGCAGTAAAAAACTTTGCCGAAGTTTCCCTGAACGGCCAAAACCTCGGCGTTCTTTGGAAACCGCCTTTTCGCGTGGACCTCACTCCCGCTGCGAAAGCAGGCGTTAACAAACTTGAGGTCAAAGTCACAAACCTTTGGCCCAACCGGTTGATTGGCGACGAGCATCTGCCGCCGGATTGCGAGTGGGACGGCAAACAATTGAAAGCCTGGCCGCAATGGTTGTTGGACAACCAGCCAAGTCCCACCGGCAGGCTGACCTTTACGACGTGGCATCACTGGACGAAGGATTCGCCATTGCTGGAATCAGGCCTGCTCGGCCCGGTGATTTTGCGGACAGCGGAAACAATTATTCCAACGGATTAAACCGGCGTGGCCAGAACGTCGTTAATCAAGCCTGTCGGGACTTTTTGACCCCAAGCGACTTTGCCAATTCGTCTTGCGAGCACGAATTTAACCTCGCCAGCGCTGACTTTCTTGTCGAGCTTCATCGCGGCGAAAAGCTTTTTACGCTGAACGGGGTTTAATTTGATCTTCACCGGCAATCCGGCGCGGATGAATAATTTCTCAATGCGTCCCAATTCGTCTGACGGCAGACTGAGAATTTTCTGCGATAATTTTGCCGCCGCAACCTGGCCGATGGAAATCGCCTCGCCATGCAGGAATTTTCCATAGCCAAAACTGTTCTCAATTGCATGACCGATGGTGTGGCCGAAATTCAGGATCGCGCGCAAACCGCTTTCATTTTCGTCCTGGCTCACGACTTCCGCCTTGATTGTGCAGCAGCGGGCTATGATTTGCGAAAGCCTTTTGGAATCGCGTTTCAAAATTTCCGGCAGATCGCGTTCAAGTTGGGCGAACAAGTCTGCATCGTAAATGACGCCGTATTTGATGATCTCGGCGAGGCCGGAAATGTATTCGCGCCTGGGCAAAGTCTTCAGCACGTCCAAATCGCAAAGCACGAGTTGTGGCTGATAAAATGCACCGACAAGATTTTTGCCGGCTTTGAGATTCACGCCCGTCTTGCCGCCAACGGAACTGTCCACCTGCGCGAGCAATGTTGTCGGCACCTGCACGAATGGAATCCCGCGCAGATATGTCGCCGCCACAAAGCCGGCAAGATCGCCCACCACGCCACCACCCAGCGCAACGATGAAGGATTTTCTTTCCAGGCGGTGCGCCGCGAGCTGGTCATGACATTTTTCAACGACCGCAAGACGCTTGGATTTCTCACCGGCGGGAACAGTGATCAACACCGGCTCAAAGCCCGCGGCTGAAAGTGATTTCAAGGCAGGCTTTGCAAATCTTTTACCGACGTTGGAATCCGTGATGACCGCACAACGCCGGCCCAGTTTGAGTTCTGCGCACGCAACACCGAGCCGCGACAACAAGCCGGCACCGACTTTGATGGCATAACTGCGATTTCCCAGCGGAACAATGATGGAGCGCATGAATCAAGGATAAAGGCTGGAGTGCCGATGCAAAACAAAAAAGCCAGTGTGGTTGGGCTTATATCGATTGTCGCAAGCCGACCTATCCTCGGCAGTACTTCTTGAACTTGAAAAGGAAAAATTTATTTGCACAATGGGGTTGTCGGATAAAGGATGAAGTATCAGTCATGAACACCGCTTCCAACGCCGCTGCACAGAAACCGGGGAAATCCGCTTTGCCGCGCGGCTGCACTTTCGCCGAATCCGACTGGCACGCGCTCGCGCCATTCTGGTATCCGATCGCATTTTCGCGTGAAGTCACGGACAAGCCCTTCGCCACCAGATTACTGGATGAACGCATTGTTGCCTTTCGCGTGAATGGAAAGGTCACCGTCGCCCGTGATCTGTGCCTGCATCGCGGTGCGCCTTTGAGTTCGGGCCGGATCGAAGGCGATGAAATCGTCTGTGGTTACCATGGCTTTCGCTACAACGCCGAAGGCCAGTGTGTTTGCATCCCAGCACATCCCGGCGCGGCGATTCCGCCGAAATTAAAAGTGCAGACCTTTCCCGTGCAGGAAAAATTCGGTCTCATCTGGACGCGGCTCGTGGACAACAACCCGTCGCCATTTCCCGAATTCAACGAGTGGGATAATCCTGATTTTTTACAAGTGCTGCCCAACAGCGTTGACCTGAACGCTTCCGCCGGCCGCCAGATTGAAGGCTTTCTTGACGTCAGCCATTTTGCGTTTGTCCACGTCGGAACCTTTGGCGAACTCGACAACCGTGAAGTGCCGAGCTACCCAATCGAGATTACACCCGCCGGTTTTCGCGCCGATTATATCAGCACCGTCAGCAATTATTCGACCGCCTTCAAGCATCTCAATCCGCCCGGCTTCAAATGGCGGCGGCTGTTTGAAACGTGGCTGCCGTTCACCGCAAAGCTCACGGTGTTTTTTCCGAACGACGGACAACTGCACATCCTCAACGCCGCCTCTCCCGTTTCCGCCCGGAAGACGCGTGTCTTCGTACCGATCTGCCGGAATTTCGACAAGGACGCGCCGTTGCAACCGACGCTTGATTTCAACCACCAGGTCTTTGAGGAGGATAAGAACATCGTCGAACAACAATTCCCCGAGGATCTGCCGATTGATCTTCAAGAGGAAGTCCATATCCGCGCCGACAAAAGTTCCATCACCTACCGGCAAGGACTTGCCAAACTAGGGCTGGGTCGCTCGTTCACAGCGTAAATTTCCCGGCGAATTGATTGCCCCGGATTCTGATTCTGGCATTATCTTTCGATGCAAATTCCTGCTCAATTCATTCCGCCGCCGCGTCTGCTGCTAGGCCCGGGGCCAAGTGACGTCGCGCCATCTGTGCTGCACGCCATGTCCCGGCCGCTCGTCGGCCACCTTGACCCCGTTTTCGTTAAAATGATGGAGGAGATCAAGGCGATGCTCCGAGAAGTTTTCCAGACCCGGAATGACATGACATTCCCCGTCAGCGGCACCGGCAGCGCCGGGATGGAATTTTGCTGCGTCAACCTCATCGAACCCGGCGACGAAGTCATCATCGGAGTCAACGGCGTTTTCGGCACGCGCATGTGCGACGTCGCCGAACGCTGTGGCGCCAAGGTCACCAAGGTTGAATCCGCCTGGGGCACAATCATCACACCCGAACAGGTCGCCGATGCGCTCAAGAAAGTCTCCAAGCCAAAGTTCGTCGCCATCGTTCATGCCGAAACCTCGACAGGCGCACTGACGCCAGTCGAAGAAATCTCCAAACTCGCACATGCCGCCGGAGCTTTGCTGTTGCTCGACACCGTCACTTCGCTCGGCGGTTGTCCGGTGCGGATTGACGCGTGGAACGTGGACGCCGTTTACAGTGGCACGCAAAAATGTTTGAGCGCGCCGCCCGGATTGTCGCCGATCTCGTTCAGTCCGCGCGCGATGGAGATCGCCACCCGACGCAAAACCAAAGTCCAAAGCTGGTATCTTGATGTGAACCTGCTCTCGTCGTATTGGGGACAGGAACGCGTGTATCATCACACCGCCCCCATTACGATGAATTACGGCTTGCATGAAGCCCTGCGCCTCGTGCTGGAAGAAGGCTTGGAAAACCGCTGGACGCGGCACGAGCAAAATTATCTCTTGCTGAAAAAGGGCCTCGCCGAACTCGATCTCGAAATCGTTTCACAAGCCGGCCACCAACTCTGGCAGCTCAATGCCATTGGCGTCCCCGCTGGTGTGGACGAACTCGCCGTGCGCAAACAACTGCTGGCCGATTACAACATCGAGATCGGTGCCGGCCTCGGCCCGCTAAAAGGTAAAATCTGGCGCATCGGTTTAATGGGTGCAGGTTCCACAAAAGAAAACGTGGCAACGGTTTTGAAAGCGCTGCGGAAGATTTTGAAAAAGTAACGGTAAGCTCCAAGCACCAACATCCAAGCTCCAGAGAAACCACAAGTCTAAAACATTAACCAGTCGCGCGCCGATATTGAAGCTTGGTTCTTGGTGCTTCTCTGGAGGCTGGTGATTGGAATTTGGAGCTTTTCTTATCTGGCAACCGTTCCCTCAATCTGCCCATGCGGCTCATCCGTCGGCACAAACAATTCGTTTTTGTTCTCGAGGCCAAATGGTTTGAGATTGATGAGCAGGCAGTGCTTGTTTGGCATTGCGATATGAACCTTGGAAATTTCCGGCGCGATCTTCAACGCCGCTTCGCCCATTTGGAACAAGGTCGCCTGCACGGAAGGACTAAAGTTCTTCGCAAACGTTGTCAGCATGACGTCAAGAATCTTGCCATTCGTTGCGGAATATTTTTTTGGCTTCTTCGCGAACGTCCACGTTGCTTTCAGTTTCGTCGCGCAGATGCGGTCGCTGGTTTCAGGCAACGTGGTGAATTCATCACGCAGGAAATTCTCAAAGCCGGACGCGGTTGATTTCAGAATGAACAATTCCTCAATGCCGGATTCAACGGCAGTTTCTTTCAGGGTCGCGATAATCTTAGCGAAAGGCTTTGCCGCGCTCTTTTCCTGAAAGGAATGGGCGTGCGGCTTGCCGTTCACATTGATTCTTCCCCAGCAATGTTCCGTCAAACTTACTTCCACCCGGCTGACATGCTTGTATGTCTTGAGAAAATGTTCACCCAGTGCGATGCCAAAGGGTTCCGTCTCTGTCCCCAGCTTTTGCTTGGCGAGCACATTGACAGTGTTTTTGATGGAGTCCGTCGCCACGACGAGGCGATTGTCTGACTTTGTGTAGGACGCGTCGAAGTCGCCTTGCAACATCACTTGCACGTCCAGTTCCTTGATGGAATGAACTTTGCCGGCGCGAAAGACTTTCAGCACCCGCACTTTCGCCTTGCCGTAATTGTGATAAATCAATTTCATCTTCATTCAGCGTAGCGGCTCCTCGGCAGAGAGCCGCAATTTATCCTGTAAAAATCCGGCAGTCTGCCAACTGTCGCTACGTTTTATGAAAGTGACGAAAATGACTCATCCAAAACTTTCAGCAGAAAATCCGCGTCCGCCTGCGTGATGCACATCGGCGGCGCGAAACGGATCGTCTGCCCCCACAAACCACCCTTGCCGATCAGCAAGCCAAGGTCACGGGCTTTTTCCAAAACTGCCGCACACTCAGCGGACGCGGGCGCTTTCGTCACGCGATCTTTGACCATCTCGATGCCGACCATCAAACCCTGGCCACGCACGTCACCGATCACCTTGTGCTTCTCCTTTAATTTCGCCAAGCCAGCGTGGATATAAGCGCCGAGCTTGAGCGCGTTTGCCTGGAGATTATCCTTTTCGATGACTTCGAGCACGGCTTTGCCAATCGCGCTGACGACGGGATTGCCGCCGAACGTGTTGAAGTGAACCTTGCCGAGCAGCGACTGCGCGATCTTATGCGTCGTCACCACGGCGGCGAGCGGCGCACCATTGCCAATGCCTTTCGCCATCGTGACGATGTCAGGAATCACGTCCTGCGTTTCAAAGCCCCAGAAGTGCGTGCCTGTGCGACCAAAGCCGGTCTGCACTTCGTCTGCAATACAAATGCCGCCTGCCGCGCGGACGTATTCGTAAGTCTGCTTAAGATAGCCTTTCGGAAATTCCACGAAGCCGCCGACGCCTTGAATGGATTCCGCGATAAAACCCGCGACTTTTCCCGGCGTCGCATAATCAATCACCTCTTTCACGTCGGCCGCGTATTTCTTGCCCGCGTCCGCGTCGTCGTAGCCGAACGGCCCGCGATATTGATACGGCGCGAGCGCGTGATGCACGCCGAAACTGTGCGGCACATTATACTTCCAAGTGCTGTGCGCCGTGACGCCCATGCCCGACGCGTTGCCGCCGTGATATGCGTTGCGCAGCGCGATGATGTCAAAATTTTGCGTGTAGGCACGCGCCATGAGCAATGCGAGGTCGTTCGCCTCGGAGCCGGAGTTCACAAAGTAAACAGCCTTCAAATCACCCGGCATTTTCGAAGCCAGTTTCTCGGCATACGCGCCGACGTTCGGGTTCAAATAAATCGTCGTGGAATGCTGGAGTAATTCGTTCTGCCTGTTCGCCGCCGCGACGACGTGCGGATGGCAATGTCCAACGCTCACCGTCACAATGCCGCCGAGGCCGTCGAGATAACGCTTGCCCGTTTCGTCCCACAGATATTGCATCGAACCCTCGACGATCATGAGTGGATTTTTGTAGTAGAGAAAAATCCCCGGATTCATGAACTGCTTCCGTTGCGCCAGCACTTGGGCGGCGGACGGCCCGGCATATTTCTGCGGTTGATGACTGGTCTGCGGTAACGGGATATTTTTCATAGTCTGTTCATGATCCGAAACGAGAATGCATTCCTCTTTAATTTTGCAAAACATCTTGGCCATTCCATGCCAAATGTTCAACGCTGAAAAAAATTCTGCACTTAAGCTGCCTCGGGGTGTAGCGGGATAAAACCTTCTGGCACACCGGATTGACGCAAAAGAACAGGCCAAACCGCCCTAATTTACGATGAAGAAGGTTTTTATTTTGTTGACCAACCTGATGGATGCAATTTCAATCCGTGTATAATCAGAAATATGATGCCACAAACTCTCCACCGTTGTGCATTGAATATCGCCGTGCCCGTTGTTCTCGTTCTTTCAATGCGTCCACTCTGCTCACATGCACAAGATGCGTTGTTTGAGTTCACCGGCCATCACCCCACTGAGCCAACCAACTGGCAGAAGCCGGAAAACTGGAACCTAAACGGTCTGGCGGCGGCCCGGACGCCGGGAACTGGGCCGGACGATGTGGTGGTGATTAATGGAACAGTGAGCAATCCCGCCAATACGGTGAAAGACATCACCTTGAACGGCTCCATCACTGGAGGCTTTCTCAACATCAGCCGCAATCTAATCCTGAATGCCGGAGCCATCAATGCCTGCACGGTCACCCTGCTTGATAATGCCTCACTCACTACCAGCAGTGCCAGCGCTAACGGCTTCAACAGTTGCGTGGTGATCAACCGGGGAACCTTCGCGCCAATGGCTTTGGGCTTGGGTTCCTTCGGCGGCAACCCACCCACGGTTCTTACTAATGAAGTTGCCGGGAAGATCTGGTTAAACGATGGCTCAGCCATCAACTGTTCCTCCGGCGCGCGCATTGACAGTTTTGGCCAGGTTCTAAAACTTGCCGGAACCAATACTGCATTAATTTCAGGTGGAAAGCTCACCCAAAGCGGCGCGGGTTCCGTGGGCTGCGCCGGCGGCACGCTTTCGCTTGGCAGCAGCCCCGGCGGGGCCTTCATCAGCAGCCGGCCGATTGTTCCCTCCGGCACGAATGCAGTCATTGAGATCACGGGCTCGCTGAGCGAACTCAAGGCGGGCTCGGACATTTTAGGTCTGGGTGTGGTCCGATTTATCAACGCAGCGATCACCGGCCCGATCGCGGTGGACAATTTTGAGCTGAGCGACGGGGCGACCCTGCAAGGCCCCGGCGACGTCACGCTTTACGGCACATTCAACTTTCGCGGCGGCACTTTTCAGGGCGAGTTGTTAAACGGGAATATCAATACCGTCAGTCCGGCGCCCAAGCTGGACATCCAACCCGGCGCGATTCTCAAGCTCACGGTGAACAACAGCTCACCCGTTCTCAACCGAAATGTCCGCAATGCCGGCACCATTCTCCACGCGATCAGTTCACCTTTGGGCGTGTCCGGATCCGTCACCAACACCCCCACGCTGGACAACCTGGTTGGTGGCACGATCATTTTGAGTTCCGTCGGCACGCTTGGTAACCGTTCACTGAACAATGCCGGCACGCTGACGAAAACAACCAATACCGATTTGAGCAGCGGCGTCTTACTGGGCGGGATTTGCACCAACACCGGCCTGATTGATGTGCAGATCGGCTTGCTGCGCCTGTCCGGCCTGCGGCAGACGGCGGGTGAATTGCGTCTCGCCGCTGGAACGGAAGTCCGCTTCAACTCTGGCCCCACCTCCACCATCACCGGCGGCCTCATCACCGGCAATGGAACCTTGCGCGGTTTTTCTTCATCCGCAACCGCCATGCTCGGCGGCACGCTGCGTCCGGGAGCTTCGCCCGGAACATTCACCATCATCCGGACCGACGCCTCCATTGACTTCGCCCCCGCATCGCAGATTGAGATTGAGATCGGCGGAATGGTTGCCGGGACGCAGCATGATCAACTCATCCTGAACGGCGTCAACTTTCCGCTTGGCGGCGCAGTTGTGGTGAAATTCATCAATGGCTTCATTCCCTCGCCCGGACAGGTCTTTCCCGTGATTCGTTATCCGTCCGGACGCAGCGGCACCTTCAACTCATTCACCGGTCTCGATTCAGCGCCCGGCGTTGTCCTGGTGCCGAGATACACCGCCGCCGGAATAGATCTGCTGGTGGCCACCAATCCGCCCACCATCAGCGTGATGTCAGCGTCGCCCGGCAATTTCAAGTTCAACTATCAAACCTCTCCCGGTTTTAATTTCCAGGTGGAAGCTTCCACCAATCTGTTGAACTGGAATAACCTTGGCCTGCTTGTGACCGGCGATGGACAACTCAAAGAATTCACCAATGCCATCACCGGCATTCCAGCCAGATTTTACCGGGTTAGGATGGAATGATTGAGCCATTCACAGGATCTATGCGGTTCCCGCAAAAAATTCGGCGCAGAAAATTGCTGTGAATTAGAATGTTTATATTCATTTCATATAATCCGTTCATCTGACACTTTTAAACCTGAATGATGATGGATGCACCCCTCGCAAAATTATCCAAAGCGAACCTGATCCTGCGTTTCACGGCAATCGGTGCGGTGATCGCAGTCATTGCCGGTTTGTTCTTATATGCGGGCGGCTGGTTCACGCCGCATGAGCTTTCGCCAGACGTGATGATCAATACGTTTGAACACGTAAACGGATCGCACCCCGGATTCCGCCGCAACCATGCCAAAGGCGTCTGCGTCAGCGGTTACTTCGAGAGCAACGGTCGTGGCGTTGAGTTATCGAAGGCGGCGGTTTTCCTGCCCGGTCACGTGCCGGTCATTGGCCGGTTTGCACTGGCCGGAGGCCAGCCTTACGTCGCGGATGCAGCGCATACCGTGCGCAGCATGGCGATGCTGTTCAAACTGCCGGACGGCGAAGAATGGCGCACGGGCATCAACAACATACCAGTTTTTCCTGTGACCACCGCTCAAGGATTTTATGATCTGTTGCTGGCGTCAGCACCCGATCCGACCACCGGCAAACCTGATCCTGCCAGGATGAAAACTTTTCTGGCCGCACATCCTGAAACTGCCAAGGCCTTTCAATTGATTCAAAGCAATCCGGTCTCGTCCGGGTTCGACAACAGCACCTACAACAGCCTGAACGCGTTTCATTTCATCAATGCTCGTGGCGCGGTGATTCCAGTTCGTTGGGCAATGGTTCCTGTCCAACCGTTCGAGCCGATCAGCACCACAAGTCCCGAACAGAGCGACACAAATTATTTGTTTGATGCGTTGATCACGAACATCCACAGCCACCCATTGCAATGGCGTTTAATCATCACGGTTGGTCAGCCGGAAGATCCGACTGCTGACGCAACGCTCCCTTGGCCGCCGGAACGGCAGCAGGTGGACGTGGGGATGCTGACGATTGACCATGTAGAAAGCGAAAGTACCAGTCCCGCGCGCGACATTAATTTCGACCCGCTCGTGTTGCCGGATGGAATGGCGCCGTCGGACGATCCCTTGTTGAGCGCTCGCTCGGCGGCGTATTCGGAATCGTTCACCCGCCGCGAAGGCGAGCACAAAGAACCCAGCGCAGTTTCATCCGCCGAAACCGGAAAGTGAACATGACCAATTCGCCCACGCAATTCGCCCGCTTGTCCCGCATCCTCCACTGGCTGATGGCCGCGATGCTGCTGGCGATGCTGTTCATCGGCGTATCCATGGTCGCTTCGTTGGGAGATTACCATCGGCTCGTGGCGATTCATCGTCCGCTCGGCATCATGATTCTGATTCTGGCCGTCGTCCGGTTCGCAAACCGGCTGTTCTTCAGCACTCTGCCACCATTCCCGCAAACCATGTCGAGCAGGGAACGATTCATGGCCTCGATGTCTGAACGGTTGCTGTATGCCTTGATGTTGGCCCTGCCGCTGGTGGGATGGGGAATGCTTTCAGCGGGCCATTATCCCATCGTCATGTTTGGGTCCTTCCACTTGCCGTCAATTCTCCCGGCAGATCCAACGTTTTACTCAGTCTTGCGCAAAACGCATACGGTCCTCGCCTATCTGCTGTTCCTGACATTTCTCCTCCATCTTGGCGCAGTGCTGTTCCATACCTTGATCGTTCGCGACCGGCTGCTGGATCGCATGGCAATATGGCCGGTTCGTTCTCGTAAAAAGGAAACAGATAAAGCGGATTAAAACTTCTTTTGCCGGCGTAGAAAACAACTACGACTTTCGCGCAAGTTTTCGTCCGGCGATATAAACCACGAAAGCCACGGCGAAACCGATGAACCAAGCGTAATGGTACAAACCAATCATCCAAGATGGAGAATAATCCACCACCGTTCCAAGTAACGATACTGGAAAATGAATAATGTCTCTGAAGATGGAAGGAGGCAAACCGTGGAGAATATTTACAAGTCCCGGTAAAATTTGCGCGAGAAATCCGGGTACGCTCGGTATTACTCCGATAGCGAGTGCAAATAACGCCACCACGCTGTAACCGTTCGTGAAACGATATTCGCCATCAGCTTGATAAAGCGCGGTGACGTTCAGTTTGCAATGGCGGCAGACGAAGTAATCGGCAATCAGAATTCCTCCAATCGGACCAAGCAGCGCGCTGTAAGCGATAAGCCAGGTGAAGATGTAACCGGATGGATCAGCCACCAGTTTCCATGGCATCATCAAAATGCCGACGACGCCCGTGATCAGTCCGCCGATGCGGAAAGAGATTTGCTTTGGCGCAAGTTGGGCGAAATCATTTGCTGGCGAGACCACGTTCGCCGCGATATTGGTCGCCAGTGTAGCCAGACATAACGCCAGCATGGCCACGATCAATACGACTGGATTGGTAAACTTGGTCAGCACGTCCACCGGATTCCAGATGGTTTCGCCGTAAATGATGGTTGTCGCCGAAGTCACCGCGACACCGATGAAGGCATAAAGCGCCATCGTCAGCGGCAGGCCTAGTGCCTGGCCGACGACCTGGTCGCGTTGTGATTTTGCGTAGCGTGAGAAGTCGGGAATATTCAGCGAGAGCGTCGCCCAAAAGCCGACCATGCCGGTGAGCGCGGGGAAAAAGTAAGGCCAGAATTGTCCGGCTTTCGGTTGTCCGGGCGCGAAGGCCGACGGTTGCGAGAGAATCGGCCCGAACCCGCCCGCCTTGTTGTAAGCCCAATACAGCAGCGCCAATCCGAGCGCGAGGAGCAGCGGTGCCTTGATGTTCAGCAGCCAGCGGATCGTATCAATGCCGCGATAAACCACGGCCATGTTGATGCACCAGAAAAACAGGAAGCAGAGAAATTGGCCGAACGTGATCCCGAACCAGTTGGTCGCAGGCGCGATGTTCAGGTGAAAGATCACCGCGCAAATCTTGTAGATTGCCTCGCCGCCGATCCATGTTTGAATGCCGAACCAGCCGCAGGCGACGAGCGCGCGGAGAATCGCCGGCACATTCGCGCCCTTGGTTCCAAACGACGCCCGGCAATAAACTGGAAATGGAATTCCATAGAGTGTGCCCGCGTGCGCGTTGAGGATCATCGGGAATCAGCACGATGATGTTCGCGAGAAAAATGGTTAGCACCGCCTGCCACCAGTTCATGCCGCCGCTGATGAGCGATGACGCGAGCATGTAAGTCGGGATGCATGCGGCCATGGAAATCCACAGCGCGGCGAAGCTCAACGCGCCCCATTTGCGTGCCGACTGCGGCACGGGCGCAAGGTCGGCGTTGAACAGCCGGCTTTGCGCCATGTCAGCCTCGACATCGGGTGCGTTGGCGGCAAGGCCGTTGGGAATGGAACTCATGCTCCGGTAAAAATTTCCTTGTTTCGCTTCGGTTAAATTAAAACTGACGAGGTAAAGTGAATCAAGCTTTGGTTCACGACTTAAATAGCTTCAATAATTCTTCTACCAGTCGCATCAGCTCAATGCCAAATGGAATGAAGGCGGTGCCAAATAAAAGTCGCTGGCGTAATCTTTTCGAATTTTTACGGTTGCTCGAAAATTTGCGGTTTAGCGATGTATTTAATTTTGAGTTTTTGCTCACGATGTAACATAGACAACGCGCAAGCAGCAATTTGAGTATGTAAAAACCGGTTTTATCTAGCGGTTTCAGAAAAAAGAAGAGCGAATTCTTATTCTTATTATGCGAATTCCAAAGAGAGTTAAGCGAACGGCAGTGAAGTCAGGTCTGAAGTGTGTCAATGAACTTTCTTACGCTTTTTCGCAGATTCACGGGCTTTACTGGATTTCTGTTTTTTCCACCATTCCAGATATCTTGCTGCCATTTGTTCCCATTTAGTTTCGGTAAAAAAACCTTCCTGATTGTCATCGTCGCTCTTAATACGTTGGATAAATTCGGCTGCCTTTGATTCTGGTTCAACATCGTCACTAAAAGAGACTTGGCAAAAGAAGTCGCGCAATCGCTTGGTATTATCTGCCGGTGTTTTGGCTTTCACTATTCTGTCAAAGAAATCGCTAAGTTTGGCAGGAAATCTATCAGGCTTCGGCACCGTTTTTCCGCTCTCAAAGTTTCGGATACGCTCTAAAGTCGCATCTAAGCTGTGGGGATTAAACCCGAATCCCGGCACGCCTCCTTCTTCCAAAGCGATACGATTCAAGGCTTTCATTGATTCGCGACATAACTCCAACGCATACGTCACGGCTTCTGTTGGCGTCTTTCCATGCGAAACAACCGCAGCAAGTTTGGCAAGTTCTTCTGGATGGCCAAACCAAATTTTTTCCTTTTTCACAAATGTTGGTTGTTTACTCAAAAATGACTCGGCTTGCGCTGGAGAAATTTTCCGTGTCCGAGCTTGCCGACGAATTTCCCATCGCGCACGGCGACTTGTCCGCGCACGGTGACGTGGCTGGGGCGGCCTTCAATCTTCCAGCCTTCAAACACGCTGTAATCCACGTTGATGTGATGCGTCTTGGCGGAAATCTTGCCGCGATAATTCGGATCGTAAACCACCAGGTCGGCGTCGGCGCCAGGCTGGATGGTGCCTTTGCGCGGGAACAGGTCGAACGTCTTCGCGACCTGCGTGCTCGCGGCGTTCACGAAGGTGTGCAGGTCAATCTTGCCGGTCTTCACGCCATAGGTGTAAAGCAGGTTGATGCGATCTTCGAGCGATGGAATGCCGTTGGGAATCTTGGTGAAATTACCCTTGCCCATCTTCTTCTTGGTTTTGAAATCGAACGGGCAATGATCGGTCGCGACGGTTTGCACGAGGCCGTCGCGCAGTCCGTTCCAGAGTATTTCCTGGTTGCGCTTGTCACGCAGCGGCGGCGACATGACGTATTTCATGCCCTCATCTTTCGGTCTCTCCGCGTAAGTTTTGTCGAGCGTGAGGTATTGGATCAACGTCTCGACGCTCACGCGCACACCGCGTTGCCGCGCGGCGATGGCACGGTCCAGCGCTTCCTTGCAACTCAAGTGGACGATGTAAGTCGCCGCGCCAGTGAGTTCGGCAAAGGTCATCAGATGATTCACGCCCTCGGCCTCGACCGAAGGCGGACGGCTTTCGTGATGCTGGCCGGAATCAAACTTGCCGGCGGCGAGCAGATCCTTGGAGATCTCAGCGATGAGCGTTTCATTTTCGCAATGCGCAGTGACGATGACGCCGAGTTCCTTCGCCAGCTTAAGCGTGCGATACAGTTCCGCATCGTCTACGCCGAACGCGCCCTTGTAGGCGAGATACACTTTGAACGAGCTGATGCCGCGCTTCACGATTCTCGCGAAGCTGGCCTTCGGTCTTGTCGTCAAACTTCGTCACACTAATGTGAAACGTGAAGTCGCATGCGGATTTACCGACAGCATTGCTCATCCACAACTCGAAACCTTTGAGCGTGTCGTCTGCACGTGAAGGCGCGCACATTTCAATCAACGTGGTCGTGCCGCCGATAAGCGCGGCCTTGCTGGCAGTTTCGTAAGTATCCTTCGCAAATGTGCCCATGAATGGCAGATAAATATGAACATGCGGATCAATGAACCCGGGGAAAACATATTTCCCTTTCGCATCAATCACCTCCGCGTCTTTCGGCGGCGTGATATTGCGGTCAATGCGCGTGATGGTTTCACTTTCGCAAAGGATGTCCGCGAAGTAACGGCTGTCCGCGGTGACTATCTCTCCATTTTTGATCAATAAGCTCATATGTTTAATAATGACAAATGACGGATGACGAATGGTGCGAGTGGCGCTGGTTGGCTATTCGATATTCGCCATTTGTCATTCCATTCCGGTTTCATGTTTTTGTGCTGCGCCAGATGCGGCTGAATATGCGGTGAAGCGAATGTGCCTCGCGCCAGATGTCACGTGCTTCCGTCTTCAACTTGGGTTCGGCGACGGCGACCATGCGGAGAAAGAATTTAGTTTCACGCGACTCCTTGCGGGAAATACTTATACGATGTTTGAAATCAGCGCGGGAAACTCCGTCGTCCGCTTCACAATAATTTGCGCCCACGCTGGTTCCCGCCCCGACAAGTTGATCAATTAACCGGTTATTAACCGGACTCCACGGAATCTTTTTCGCGAAGATGATGATTCGTTCTCCGAACTTTGCCGTCCGCTCTTCCAAGTCATAAACACGGGCGGGCGGATCATCGCGAAATACCATCGCCTCACCCGGCAAGTCAAAACCCCAAAACGCCAATTCATCCAGCGAACAATCCTCAAGATTTTCTGTGATTCCATTCATCATTCGTTATTTGTTATTCGTCATTTTTTCTCCGTATGCCAGATGTCGCCTTCGCCGTAACTAAACCAGCGGCTGGTGGTGACTTTTTGCTGCGTGAAAAATTGCACGCCTTCCCTGCCCTGCATGTGCAGATCGCCAAAGAAGGATTCATTCCAGCCGTTAAACGGAAACCACGCCATCGAGGCCGGCACGCCGATGTTGATGCCAACCATGCCGCAGTTGACGCGATGCTTGAACTCGCGTGCCGCTTTGCCGCTGCGTGTGAAGATGGACGCACCGTTGCCATAGAATGATTTGTTTGCCAGTTCGATGGCCTTGTCCAGATCGTCCATATGCATCACGTTTAGCACCGGACCAAAAACTTCTTCCTTGGCGACGGTCATGCCATTTTGCACATGATCGAGAATTGTTGCGCCGACGTAAAAGCCGTTCGGCGCTTCGCTGACTTTGACACCGCGACCGTCGGCGGGAATCTTTGCACCTTCCTTCACGCCGGCTTCAATCAATTCTAAAACCCGGTCGCGATGCTGTTTCGTGATGACCGCCCCCATGTCCGGCTGCGCTTCGCGGTCGGTAGGCCCGACTTTGATTTTACGCGTGGCTTCTATGAGCGTGGGCAGAACAGATTTTTCGGCACCACCGACTACCACAGCCGTTGAACCCGCCATACAACGTTCGCCCGCGCAACCAAATGCGGCTTCAATCACACCACGCGTGGAATTTTCCACGTCCGCGTCCGGCATGATGATGACGTAGTTTTTCGCGCCGCCGTTGGACTGGACGCGTTTGCCATGCTTCGTCCCGGTTTCGTAGATGTAGCGCGCGATGGGCGTCGAGCCGACGAACGAAATCGCTTTCACCTTCGGATGCGTGAGCAATGCATCCACGACTTCACGTCCACCGTGAACAATATTTAAGACGCCTTTCGGCAGCCCAGCCTTCTCCAGCAGCTTTGCGATCTTGATCGCGGTGAGCGGAACTTTTTCGCTCGGCTTCAGGACGAAAGTGTTGCCACAAGCGATGGCGATGGGATACATCCAGAGCGGAACCATTGCGGGAAAATTGAACGGCGTGATGCCTACACAAACGCCAAGCGGCTGGCGGATCGCCTCACAGTCAATCCCGCGTGCGACATTCTCCAGCACTTCGCCCATCAATAGTGACGGAATGCCGAGCGCAAACTCGATGACTTCCATGCCGCGCTTCACATCACCGCGGGATTCAACGAGCGTCTTGCCGTGCTCGCGGGTATTGCTGCGGACAATGTCCTCAAAATTATCCTCCATCAGCAATTTGAACTTGGCAAGAATCCGCACGCGTTCAACCGGCGGCGTTTCCATCCAGGCGGGAAACGCGGTGTGCGCGGCTTCGACGGCGGCATTCACATCCGCCGTCGTGCCCATCGGACATTCGGCGATGACCTCACCGATTGACGGATTGAAAACCGGCGTGCCGGCGACTTTCGGTTGCAGCCATTCGCCGCCGATGAAATTGGGACAGGGGTCGAGTGTTGTTTTATCCATTTAATTCTTAGCTGTTGAATTGTTTTCGCTACGATCAATCATGACGTGAGTTGCTGTTTCTAACACCCATTTGTCTCCTTGTTTCAAAAGCTGATACTCATACATGGTGCGGCTCGTCATGCGACGAATCTGAACTCGCTCTGAACTTTGAATTGTCAGCGAATCATAAAACGGAGAAATCTCCTTGCTCCATGCAATCTGTGACCGGAGGCGCCGGATTTCTTCCATTGAAAGAATTTTCTCAGACGCATTTTCATAAGGAGATTCAATTTTCACCATCGGATCAATTTTATGTTCTTCCATTTGCAAACCATTTGCCAATTCAGTAGGCATGGGAGCAATTCTGCTGACATAGATTTTAATTGGCCGATACTGCGAATAAAATATCATGCCGAAATAAATCACCGCTGCCGTCAGCACGACACACAGAATAATTTTTTGTGGCTTAATTTTCATCCGCGCTGATTCAACGGCACAACACGCCTTTCCGCATGTCCTGTATATTGCGACAACGGACGAATCAGCCGATTGTTCGCCTGTTGCTCCATGATGTGTGCCGTCCAGCCGGTGATGCGCGCCAGCACAAAGAACGGCGTGAACATATCAATGTCAAAACCCATCATGTAATAAGCCGGGCCGCTCGGAAAATCGAGGTTCGGATGGATGCCTTTTTGCTCAATCATGACGCCTTCAAGGATGTCTTCGATGTCCAGCCACTTTTTGTTGCCAGTGAAGTCGGCTATCTTGCGTGCGTATTTTTTCATCGTCGGTACGCGCGAATCGCCGTTCTTATAGACGCGATGACCGAAGCCCATCACTTTCCGTTTGTCGCGCAGGGCAGCGAGCATCCATTCTTTTGCACGTTCCGGTTCGGCGACTTCAAGGAGCATGTGCATCACCGCTTCATTCGCACCGCCGTGCAGCGGCCCTTTCAGCGAGGCGATGCCGCCGACCACCGCGCTATAAATATCCGACATGCTGGATACGATGACGCGCGTGGTGAACGTGGACGCATTGAAACCATGCTCGGCATAAAGCACGAGCGAAACGTCGAAGGCCTTCACGACTTCCGGCGTGGGCACCTTGCCGAAAACCATGTGAAAGAAATTTTCCGCGAAGCTGATGTCTTGACGGGGCGGGATGAATTCCTGACCTTTGCGAAACCGGTAAAACGCCGCGACTATCGCGGGGATTTTCGCGAGCATGGCGATGGAGCGTTTCAGATTGGTTGCCGCATCGCTCTTGTCCAGTTCGGCGTCCTCGGTGCCGAGAAAACTTACGGCTGTTCGCAAAGCATCCATCGGATGTGCGGTGCGCGGAGTTTTCTGGATGACCGCGAGCAGGTCGTTGCTGATGTCGCGCTGGCTGCGCTCGAGTTTTTTCAAATTCCGCGAGTTGCGCCGCATTTGGTAGTTCGCCGTGCCAGATGAGCCAGGCGACCTCCTCGAAGCGACAATGCTCCGCCAGTTCCTGCACCGGATAGCCGCGATAAACGAGCGAGTTGATCTCCGGCATGACCTTGGAAATGCTCGTCGTGTCCACCACCACGCCGTCTAGACCGCGGTGGATTGTTGATTCGTCGCACATGTTATTTCTCTCGGTAGGGCGGTGCTGCCGCGCCGCCTCTTCGTGTCACTTCAAAATTTGGGCAAAGCGGCAGCTTTGCCCTACCATCAAATTTTAAAATTAAAAATATCCTTGTCGAACTTCGTGTAATCTTCGTAACGCAACAATTCGTAAAGCTCCGCGCGCGTCTGCATTTTTCCCACGACAGACTGTTGCGTGCCTTCGCTCTTGATTGTGGCTAATCCGTCCTCAATGGCTTTCATCGCCAGCCGCAACGTCGTCACCGGATAAATCACGATGTTAAAGCCGAGATCAGAAAGCTGTTTTGCGGTCAGTAATTTGCTTTTGCCGAACTCCGTCATGTTCGCCAGCAGCGGCACTTTGACAGCCTTACGAAATTTCTCAAACTCGCCTTCATCGGCCAGCGCTTCGGGGAAAATCGCATCTGCACCGGCATCAACGTAAGCCTTGGCCCGTGCAATCGCGCCGTCCAAACCTTCAGAAGCCCGTGCGTCCGTTCTCGCCATGATGAGAAAATTCTTATCTCGCCGCGTGCCGACAGTCGCGCGGACTTTCTCCACCATCGCCTGCGTGGTGACGAGCGACTTGCCGTCAAGATGGCCGCAACGTTTTGGATTCACCTGGTCTTCGAGATGACAACCGCACAAACCCGCGTCTTCAAGCGTTTGAATTGTGCGCGCCATGTTCAGCGGCTCGCCAAAGCCAGTGTCAGCATCAATAAGCGCAGGCAAATCCGTCGCGCGCGCAATCGCTCCGCCGCGCGTGGCGACTTCGGAAAGCGTGGTCAGCCCGATGTCCGGCAACCCCAAATCGGCCGACAACGCCGCGCCGGAAACATATACGCCATCAAACCCGTGTCGCTTAATGGCCATAGCCACGAGCGGCGAAAACGCGCCGGGGAAGCGCAGCAGTTTGCCGGATGTGAGTGCGGCGCGAAATTTCTTGCGCTTGTCGGAGGCGGATTCAGTGGCTTGAAGCATGGCTAGAAAATGCCTCTTTGATCGCGCCTTGAGCAAGTCAGTTTATCCGGCGGCAGCACGACGTTCAGTTCGCCAACTTCCGCTGCTGAAAGGTGCGGCAGGCGTTGAACGAGATTCAGAAACCGTTTTGATTCGTCGGCGGAAACCGAATCTTCCGTCAGCGTCTCAAATTTATGAATGTAATTGGCGCGGACGAATGGCTTGGCGCCGAGCGGATGCGCGTTGGCGACGGCGATTTCATCGGTGATTTTTTTACCGTCGTTGAAAATAATTTCCACGCGACCGCCAAAAGCTTTTTCCTTTGGGTCAATGGAGTGATAACGCCGCGTCCACTCGGCATCTTCGCGTGTCGTGATTTTTTTCCAGAGCGCGACGACTTCGGGATGCTGCGCGATTTCTGGCGAGTAGCTTTTGACGTGATGCCAGAAACCGGTGTGCAACGCCGACGCAAAGATGAACATGATGCTGTGGTCAAGCGTCTCGCGGCTGGCGTTCGGGTCGGATTTCTGCGGATCGCCCGCGCCGGTGCCGATGACAAAATGCGTGTGATGGCTCGTGTGGATGACGATCTCGCGGATGGTTTTCAGGTCGGTGATCTGCTGGCGCAACTTGAAAGCAAGGTCAATCCACGCCTGCGCCTGATATTCGGCGGAATGTTCCTTCGTGTAGGAATCGAGAATCGCGCGGCACGGTTCGCCGGGCGCGGGCAACGGCACGTCGTAGCTCGCGTTCTTGCCGCCGAGCATCCATGCGATGACGCTGTCTTCGCCCTCGTAGATCGGCGACGGACTTTTTTCGCCACGCATCGCGCGGTCCACGGCTTCGATGGCGAGTTTGCCGGCGTGCGCGGGCGCGTAGGCTTTCCAACTGGAAATCTCGCCCTTGCGCGATTGCCGCGTGGAGAAGCCGACATGCACGGCCTGTTGAATGGCTTGATAAATCGTGTCGGTATCGAGGCTGAGCATCGCGCCGATGCCGGCGGCGGCGGACGGACACAGATGCGCAATGTGATCTTTTTTGAATTCATGCAAGCAAATCGCGCGCACGAGGTCCATCTGAATTTCATAGGCGACAACGAGGCCGCGCAGCAAGTCCGAGCCGGACCTGCCCATTTGCTGCGCCACGGCGAGTAACGGCGGGATGTTGTCGCCGGGATGCGAATAGTCCGCCGCGAGAAACGTGTCGTGCATATCGAGCTCGCGCACGGCCACGCCATTCGCCCACGCCACCCACTCGCAATCAAATCGCTGCTCGCTCGCCACGCCGAACAAAGTAGCGCCGCCAAGTAGTGGCATGGGCGTCTCGCCCGTGAGTTTCTTTTTGGACTCAAAAGAAATTTTCTCAGAACACACAGGCAAGATGCCTGTGCCACTATGCGCGCGCGGATGCGCGAGCGCTTGCGTGCGGGCATTGGCAACCGGCTCGCGGTTGATGGCGGCGATGGCGACGGAGGCGTTATCAATGATGCGGTTCGCCACCATCTCGCCCGCAGCGGAATCAATCGCCGCCTTATCAGTGGCGACGGACGCAATTTTCCAAGCGAGTTGTTCCGTCTTCGGCAACGGAACTTTCGATGGATAGACTTTGACGTAATGAGTGATCACAGGCGCGTGGGATTGTTTTATCCGCGCGACAAAGCATCCGACTGTTTCACAAATTCATCCCCGCTCCATTCACCGTCAGCTTTGACGACTTTCGTTGCGGTCGCAGCTTTTTGCGCGGCCTTGCGTTCGGCTTGGCGTTTGACCAGGTCGGCATGCGTGGTGAAATAATCCAGGCTCCTGCCTTTGAAATCGGCGAGCGTCTCGAACTTGTGCTTGTCCATGAACGCGAGCAATTCATCGCACATGGGCTTCACACATTCGTAGCCAAACTTCATCACGCCGGTGCAAGCCTGCACTGTATCCGAGCCAAGCAGGATGAATTGTGCCGCATCGTTGCCGCTTTCGATGCCGCCGAGGCCGGAGAGCGAACGTCCGGGGAATTCCTTGCGGATCATGGTCGCGATTTCCATGACCATGCGGAGCGCAATGGGTTTGACGGCGCGTGACGAATAACCCCCGGGAGTCGTATAGCCTTCGACAGTTGGCTCTGGGCGCAAGGTATCGAGGTTCACACCTACGACGCTGCGAATGGTGTTGATGGCAGCAAGTCCAGTCGCACCGCCGCGCAATGCCGCGCGGCTTGGTTCTTCGATGTGCGTGATATTCGGCGTCATCTTCGCCCAGAACGGTTTCATCGCCGCAGATTTCACCCAGCCGCAGACTTCTTCGAGAATGTCCGGGTCTTGGCCCATCGCCGCGCCCATCTTACGTTCTGGCAAACCGTGCGGGCAGGAGAAGTTGAGTTCAAAGCCATCCACGCCACTCGCTTCGCAGCGCTTGACGAGTTCAATCCATGCGTCCTTATTATATTCTTCCATGATGGACGCGATGAGCACGCCATCGGGATGCATGTTCTTGCACTTCTTAAATTCTTCCTCCCAGATCTTGAACGGCCGGTCGCTGATCAACTCGATGTTTTCCCAGCCGATGACTTCCTTGCCGTCGGTCGAATGCAATTTTCCGTAACGAGGCGAGACATTGACGACCTTCGAGGCGTCCAAGCTCACCGTCTTCGCGATGACCGCACCCCACCCTTCCTTAAAAGCGCGGGAGATGACGTTCAGGTTCGTTCCCGGCGGGCCGGAACCGATGATGAATGGGTTCGGCAGTTTGAGTCCGTCAACGACAGTGGCTAATGTGGGCATACGTCTTTATTCCTTTTTGTTTTCAATTTTTAACTCGCTTTGCCTGCATTGGCTACAATAATTTTCGGCCAAGGAAAAATCCACGCAGGAATTCATGGCCGAGTTGAAGGAACTGCGTTTTCTCACCGGCGATTTCCGGTCTGCCTCTGACTGCATACACAGCTTCCGCCGCCAATGCTGAACCAATCGAATCGTTTTGGCCTAAAGCTGAAAAGACCGATAATAAGAGCGGCGCCTTCTTGCCATTTCAAATCTTCCATCTTCTCATTTTTATTTTGCGCGGCCGCTCTGTTTCTCGTTTAGTGATTTTAGCAGTGACTTTATCTCGTCGAGCTCGCCACGCAACTCGGCGTTTTTCATTTCGAGTTCTTGAATCCTGTCCTCCGCGTTCTGGCTCCGGGCTTCCACCTTCGCGTTCAACCCTTGAATCGCCGCAAACGCCAGGCCCCCTTCATCAATCGGCGCGATGTGCCGGTCATCCGTGCCAATCTGAAATGTTGCGTGAAAATCCTGCGCCATCGGGCCGATGTGCCGGGTCGTGGGGTCGTCCTTGTAGCTCCATTCGGAAACTGGAAGCAGTAATACCGACTCCAAAATTTGTGACGCGCTGACCGGCGTGAAATCTTGTTTGGTGTTGCGGTCGCTGTTGTTGTTGAACGTGCCATTGACGGTCACGCCGCCGCTGTCGGCATACAGCCGTTGGGTGTTAGGTGTCCCGTTGACGCCACCAATATAAAGACCGATAAAGCCGTAGCCGGCGGTAATCCGTGAAGTAGCGCCGCCACTGTTGCTGACGCGACCGATGCCACTGGAATCAGCGTAATAATTGTAGCCGAGATGAATGCCGTCGGCGAAAGCCGGATAATAGCCATATAAATAGCCGACGGCATTGCCGCCGCTGAGGGAGAGGTTGTGATACGCGTTGCCGCCGGACAATTGCACATCTCCCGCAAACGGATTCCCCCGCTGGCGCGGATGGAAAACTGGTTGGCGGTGGTTGAAGAGAAAGCTCCACTACCGTTGTTGTCAGCCCACACAAAGGAGCCGCTGTGCAAGGCTTGCGCGCTCAAGCCAGCGGCGAAAGAATAACTGCCACTAGCGGTGTTGAACAAGCCGCCGGGCACCGTCGCATGATCGCCGCTGGCGGTGTTCTGTTCGCCGCCGCTTACCGTCGCAGCAGAGCCGCTGGCGGTGCTGCTTTGACCACCGCCCACCGTCGCACCGCTGCTGCTGGCAGTGTTATTGAAGCCACTCACCGTCGCACCGCTGGCGCTGGCAGTGTTTAGAGAACCGCCGTTCACCGTCGCAGCATGGCCGCTGGCAAATGTTGTTGTATCCGCCGCTGACAGTGCCGAAGTTGGCAGTCACCCGGTTTGTGTAACTATTACCAAAGTAATTGGTCCGCTCCACCGCCGGCGATCGTCGCACCGACCACGCCGTTGGAAACGTAATTATTTTGTGAACCGCCAATCATATGCGGCGCGCCATTCGTGTTCGGCTCCAACCGCAACGCGCGCTGTCCATTCACTTTAATTTCCAATGGCAGATTGTCTGTGGTGCCAATGAAATTTCCGTTGGTCGGGTTTGCCCCCGTGTTGCCGCTGAGCTTCCAGAAGTTCGAACTGCTCAAGCCGCCGAGCGTGGCGACATTTACATTCGTCATGCCCGCGCCGTTGCCGGTGAAACTGCCCACGAACACGTTCGCCTGATTGGTCATCGTCACCGCGCCCGCATACGCGCCGGATAGATTGCTCGAGGAGATGCTGCCGCTTAATTGTGCGGCAGGCAATATGCCGCTGAGATTGCGGGCCGTGATGGCATAGGGCGTTGGGGTCAAGAGTTGGCGCGGATTCAGCAAAATAAACCCGCTGCCGCCGTTTCGTGCGCACGGCGATTTCCAGATAGCGCGCGGCCCCGGGAAATACGCTGCCAAAGTCCAGGGTCACGGTGAACAAACCGTTGCTGATGGCAGTGGTGCTGTTGGTTAGAGTCGGCCCCTGTTGGCTGCCGCCAGTGTCCATATCGTAAAGAGTGAAGCGTAAATCATAGCTGCCATTGGCCGGGTTTGCGCCGTCGTTTAAGCGGCCGTGATAAGTGAAGGCCGTGCCCTGGGCGCTTGCCAAAAGGACCAAGGTTGAATAGATAAGGATGAAACAGGCTGCGAACTGGATTTTGTTTTTCATGGTTTTATTCCTTTCAATTTGATTTTGAGTTCCAAGTGATTCTCTCCATGGCGTCGGGCATTTAAAGCCTTCTTCATCAATCGACGCAACATACCGGTCACCGTGCCAATCTAAATGCTGTGGGGAATCCTGTGCCTCGGGGCCAGCGTGTGAACCGCGCGGTCCTCCTTGTAGCTCCCGGCAGGCCCCTTTTGCGTAACAAGTCGTGAACTGGTATACATGTTTATCTCTGCGCCAAGTGTGCAGCTAAAACTCTTATATTCCTGATTGAAGTCTAAATCCCACCCCAATAAAATGGAAGCTGAAATTTTAATCATCTCCTAATTTTCCATGAGCACTCTCATTAATGCCAAATGCACCATTGCCGAACTGAAAGAACTGCGCACCCTGACCGGCGATGAGAACGGCTCGCAACGCGTCGCGTTCACACCGATGTGGACGAAGACCCGCGCCTGGGCTGCGGGAAAAGCTGGCCGGACTGCCCGTTTGAAACGCACGTGGACGAGGCGGGAAATCTTTGGTCCACCCTGCGCGGCGAATCGGAAAAGTGTCTGCTAATCGGCGGCCACATGGACTCCGTGCCGAACGGCGGCTGGCTGGATGGCTGCCTGAATGTTCTGGCTGGCGTGGAAATTCTGCGTCGCATCAATGCACAATATAACGGCAAGCCGCCGGTCACCGTTCGTCTCGTGGATTGGGCGGATGAAGAAGGCGCGCGGTTCGGAAAAAGCCTGTTCGGTTCGTCCGCGTGTTCCGGCTTTCTGGACATGAACGAAGCGCGCGGCTTGGTGGACAAGCAAGGCATCAAACTTCCTGACACGCTCAAGAACGTCGGCATTGATTTTGAACGCTTGAAAGATTCCGGCAAAGAATTGAAAAATGCCGCCGCCTATCTGGAATTGCATATCGAGCAAGGGCCGGTGCTCCTGGATTTGGACCTGCCGCTCGGTGCGGTGTTGGGAACTTTTGGCGTGGAGCGTCACGCGATCACTTTTCACGGTCAGGCCGCGCATTCCGGCAGCACACCGATGAACCGCCGCAAAGACGCTTTCCTCGCTGCGGCCAGGATGAGTTCGGAGATTTATAAAATCGCCGAGCGCAGCGGCAACGGCGTCTGCACGATTGGTTCCTGCATAACCAAACCCGGCATCGTCACCAGCGTCGTCGAGGAATGTCGGATCACTTTGGACCAACGGCATCTTGATGCTGGCAAGCTTGCGACCATGTTGTCGGAGGCCAAAACTGCGAGTGAAACATTTGCCAAGGAAGGCAACGTAAAAGTTTCGTGGGAACGACTCTGGCAGATTGCACCTCGTCCCTTCAACGATGAGCTCATCGAATTGTGCGATGAATCCATCCGCGAGACCTGCGGCAAAGTTCATCGCCTGCCGAGCGGTCCGTTGCATGACGCCGCCGAAGTTGCGGCTGCGGGTGTGCCGACGGTGATGATGTTCGTCCAAAGTTTGCATGGCATCAGCCACAACAAGATCGAAGATACGAAGGAAGAACACTTGGAACTTTGTGTGACCGCGTTTGATAAACTGGCGGAAAAGACGATGACATGGATCAAGGGAAAATAAATTTTAATCATTGGCCGTTGCCGGAGAAAACGGCCAATGCCGCATATGGGTTATCCGCAGCCGTTCCAGCCTGACGATGAGCCATCTTGAACGATTTTTTCATCTTTCGGAAAACCGCACTTCGGTGCGGACGGAAGTCCTCGCCGGCGTCACGACGTTTCTGACGATGGCTTACATCATTGTCGTGCAGCCGGCGGTGTTATCCGGTGCGATGTTTGGCATGAAAACTGGCCTCGACTTTGGCGCGGTCACAACGGCAACGTGCCTCGCGGCTGCACTCGCCACTGCCCTCATGGCGTTCTTGGCCAACTATCCCATCGCGCAGGCGCCGGGCATGGGTCAGAATTTCTTCTTTGTGTTCTCGGTGATTCCGGCGGCGACGGTGGCGGGCTTTGCCAACGGCTGGCAGGTGGCGCTCGGTTGCGTATTCGTGTCGGGCATTCTGTTTCTGATCTTGTCGCTCGCCGGCCTGCGCGAAATGATTTTTAACGCCATTTCGCCGAGCATGAAGTGTGCAATCGCCGCCGGCATCGGGCTGTTCATCGCCTTCATCGGCCTGCAAAACACCGGCCTCATCGTCAAGGACGCCGGCTCCGCCGTGAAGCTCAATGCGCATTTCGCGTCGCCGGATTTGATCGTCTTTTTCACCGGCCTGCTGGCCACGGCGGTTTTGTTTGCGCGGAAAGTTCGCGGCGCAATTCTCTGGGGCATCGTCATTGCGACGACCTTGGCCGTCGTCCTGAAACTGGCTTTGTCGCCGGCCATTTCGCCGCTCGTTGCAGACTCGATGCTGGTAAAGCAGTTCGTCTTTGCCAAGGGCATCGTCGCCGCCCCGCCGTCGCTGGCACCGACATTTTTACAGATGGACATCGTGCATGCGTTGTCACCGACAATGCTGCCGTTCGTATTCGTGTTCTTTTTCATGCTGACATTCGATGCGATTGGCACCCTCGTCGGCGTCAGTGAACAGGCCGGTCTGATGCGCGGCAACAAGCTGCCGCGCGCAAAACAAGCGATGGTCTCGGACGCCGTCGGCACCGTGGCGGGCGCGGCGCTGGGCACCAGCACTGTGACGAGCTTCATCGAAAGCGCCGCCGGTGTGGAACAAGGCGGGCGCACCGGATTGACGGGGTTGGTGGTCGCGGCGCTGTTTTTACTGGCGCTGTTCTTCAGTCCGCTGATTGCTATGGTCGGTAGCTATCCACCCATCACAGCATCGGCGCTGGTAATCGTTGGCGCAATGATGCTGCAAAGCGTCGCCAAGATTGAATGGCGCGATCATACGGAATCCATTCCTGCCTTTCTCACGCTGATCGGCATTCCACTCTCCTATTCCATCGCTGACGGGCTGGCGCTGGGTTTTATCAGCTATCCGATCATCAAATTTTTCAGCGGACGCGGACGCGAGGCGGGCTGGCTGACTTATGTGCTCGCCGTTTTGCTGGTGCTGTATTTTGTTTTCGTTCGGAGCAGAATGGGCTAGTTTTTCCAAAAGAGGCCAAGGCATCATGCGTAACATTCAGCAAAAACTTTCCGTGGCGCGCGGCGAACAGCGTGCCGAGCTGCTTTTCAAGAACGCCCAGGTCGTCAATGTCTTCAGCGGCGAAATCCACAAAGCCAACGTTGCGGTTGAAGATGGCCGCATCGTCGGCTTCGGCGATTACCAAGCAAAGAAAACTATCAATCTCAAAGGCGCATATCTCGCACCGAGCTTGATTGACGGGCATTTTCATGTCGAAAGCTCCATGCTCACCGCGCCGGAATTTGTGCGTGCCGTTGTGCCGCACGGCACCGGTGCGGTGGTGATTGACCCGCATGAATACGCGAATGTTCTCGGTCTCGACGGCATCCGTTACGTTCTGGAATCCACCAAAAATCTCGCCGTGGATTTTTTCATCATGCTGCCAAGCTGCGTTCCGGCGACGCATCTGGAAACCGCCGGTGCACGGCTCACGGCGGATGATTTGAAATTGATGATTCATGATGAACGCGTCGCGGGGATCGCCGAATTGATGAATTTTCCCGGCGTGTTCCTCGGCTTCAAAAGCGAGCTGGCAAAGATCGCGGCGGGCAAAGGCAAGGCAATTGACGGTCACGCACCCGGTTTGCGCGGGAAAAATCTGAACGCCTACGCGCTGGCCGGCGTGCGTTCGGATCACGAATCCGTCGAAGTCGAAGAAGCCCGGGAGAAGCTGCGACTCGGCATGCACATTCTGTTGCGTGAAGGCAGCACCGAGCGAAACCTGGAACATCTGATCCCGCTCGTCAACGCGCACAATTCGCAGAATTGCTCCTTCGCCACGGATGACAAACTTGCCGGCGACCTCGTGAACGAAGGTCATATTGACCATTGCGTCCGCAAGTCCATCAGGCTCGGCCTGCCGCCGATCACTGCGCTCCAAATCGCCACGATCAATACCGCCCGGCATTACCGCCTGCATAATCTGGGCGCGATTGCGCCGCGTTACTGGGCGGACTTCATCGTGTTTGACGACTTGAAACATTTTCAGGTGCGCCAGACATACAAGAAAGGAATCCTGGTCGCGGAAAACGGAAAATTTTTTGGCAAATCGGCGGCCAAAATCACCTTGCCGCGCAGCACGATGAACCTGCGTTATGTGCCGAAGGATTTTGTCGTCAAATCGAGCGGCAGCAAAAAAATTAAGGTCATCGAAATCATCCCAGAGCAGATCGTCACCAAGGAACTGATCATTTCGCCGAAGATTGAGAACGGTGAAATCGTTGCCGACACGTCGCGCGACATCTTGAAAATGGTCGTGATTGAAAGGCATCGTGCAACCGGCAATGTCGGCGTCGGCTTCGTGCGCGGATTCAAATTGAAGAGTGGTGCCATTGCTTCGACCGTTGCGCACGATGCGCACAATGTCATCGTTGCCGGCACGAACGACGCCGACATTTTGTTCGCGATTGAGGAATTGGAACGTCTGCAAGGCGGACAAGTTGCCGTTGAGAATGGAAAGGTAAAAGCGGAACTGCCGCTGCCGATTGCCGGTCTTGTGACCGATCAACCGCTGCCCAAGGCGATGAAATTGATAGACGATTTGAACGCCGCAGCCCATGCGCTCGGCTGTGATCTGGCCGCACCGTTCATGACACTTTCTTTTCTGGCGCTGTCACCGATTCCATCACTGAAGCTGACGGATCAGGGTTTGATTGATGCAACGATCCTTAAAAAAACCGGCTTGTTTGTTGATTGAAATGAGTTTCACCGTTTCGCAAATCAACCAGTTTGACCGGACGGAATTTGTCCGTGTCATCGGCCCGGTCTTTGAACATTCGCCATGGATCGCGGAAGCGGCCAGTTTGAAAAAGCCTTTTGTTGACGCGGATGGTTTATATCGCGCGCTCTGCGACATCGTGAAACACGCGGAAGTCGAGAAGCAACTCGCCCTGATTCGCGCACATCCCGATCTTGTCGGGCGCGCTGCATTGGCGGGAACGCTCACGCAGGAATCCACAAATGAACAGGCCAGTGCCGGCCTTGGGGAACTTTCTGCGGAGGAAATTGAATTGTTCCAAAAGCAAAATGCCGCCTACAAAAGTAAATTCGGCTTTCCATTCGTTATCTGCGCACGATTGAATAAAAAAGAGACGGTTCTTGCGGGCTTTGAACAACGGTTAAAAAATACGCGCGCCGAGGAAATCTATACGGCATTGATGGAAATTTTCAAGATTGCGGAATTGCGGCTGCGAGATATAACTCGCGGGTGATTATGCCAGCCAAATTAAGCACGCATGTTCTCGACACAAAGCACGGCTGCCCGGCGAGCGGAATGAAGATTGAACTGTGGTCGCTTGAGGGCGACGACCGTACGCTCGTGGTCACCGCGAAAACCAATGCCGACGGCCGCACGGAAACGCCGCTGCTGGCGGCGGAAGAAATGCAGGCGGGCCAGTACGAGATCATTTTCCACGTCGGTGATTACTTTGCCGCCAAGTCGGCGAACCTGCCGAAGATCCGCTTTCTCGACAAGGTCCCGGTGCGCTTTGGCGTGGCCGATGCGGGGGCGGCTTATCACGTGCCGCTGCTATGCACTCCCTGGTCTTACTCGACTTATCGCGGAAGCTGAACCGGGTTTTCGGCGGCGGCGTTTTCACCCAGCAACAGTTCACAGGCTTTTTTCAGGTGGGCGTCGCTGCCCAGCACCAGCACCTGATCGCTGACCTGAAGGTCGTCATCCGGGCCGGGGTTGATGATGTTTGCGCCGTTGCGTTCGATGGCCACGATGCTGGCGCCCGTCTTGGTCCGTAATTCCAGTTCACGGATGAACCGTCCTTTGGCGGGCGACGAGGCGGTGATGACGAACGTCTGCAGTTTCGCTTCCTTCAACAGATTCTGCAGCGGCGCGGGTGTCCCGGCTTCATACGGCAGGGCGGTCTGGGCAAACGTCTCGTGCAAGGCGACCTGCGCCTTGGAATAAACCTTCACGAACGAACGCCAGAGCAGGAAGGTGAGCCCCGCCAGAATCAGCAGCAGCACGACCAGAATTTCGACCGACGGCAACAACGGCGTGCTCAGGGCGAAGATGAGCAGACCCAGGCCGACGGCTCCGGCCAGCGGCACGGTGGTGGTGATGACGGCCTTGATCTGCGCCACCGGTGCGTCAGCGGACAAACGTTTCACGCGCATGTCGGCCAGCAACATTCCGAGCGCTTCCATCTTCCGGTAGGTCGCGATGATCAATGGCAGCGACAGGAAAACGGCGGCGAACCAGAGCAGCGCGTTGATGCCCATTTTGTTGGCCGGCACCCTTTCAAACCAGGCCGGTTGCTGCCGCGAAAGAAAAACGGCGCCGATGAAGATTCCCGCCATCAAGATCATGTTCAGGACCATTTGCAGCGTCCAGCGGCGGATGAATTGCGCTGCCATGCTTTTCTGTTCGCCGCCACCCTTTTGGCCAAGCCAGTGGGTATAAACTTCGAGTGAATTGACGATCGAACTGGGCGCGATCCGGGTGAACCAGTTCACCAAGCCATCGGAACTTTTGATGAGATACGGGGTCAACAAGGTGGTGATGGCGGAAACCGTCACGGCGATGGGATAAAGAAATTTGCTCGTCACGCCCAAGTTCAAACCGAGCGCCGCGATGATGAATGAAAATTCACCGATCTGCGCCAGGCCCATGCCTACGCGCAACGAAGTCCTGGTGTCGTTGCCGGCGACGAACGTGCCGAAGGAACAGGTCAATACTTTCCCCACCACCACGACCACCGTGATGACGGCGATGGGCACCCAGTATTGGGCAAGCAGGCTTGGATCAATCAACATGCCGATGGCCACGAAAAAAACCGCGCTGAACATGTCGCGGACGGGCTCGGTGAGGTGTTCAATTTTTTTGACTTCGCGCGCCTCGGCGATGACGGCACCGATGATGAACGCCCCGAGCGCCACGCTGTAATGCAATTTCACCGCGAGCAAGGAAAAGCCGAAGCATAGCCCTAGCACGGTGATCAGCAACATCTCATTGCTCTTGAATCGCGCCACATAACCGATCAGGCGCGGCACGAACAACAGTCCCAGCACTAGCGTGACGACGAGAAAAATTCCCAGCCGGCTCACCGTTCCCACGACTTCGCCGATTTGCAACGAACCGGTCATTGCAATGCCGGACAGCAATGCGATGATGGCGATGGCCAGAATGTCCTCGACGATCAAGATGCCGAAGATGAGTTCGGCAAACCGTTCCTTGCTTTTACCGAGTTCCGCCAACGCCTTGACGATGATGGTGGTGGAGGAGATGGAGAGCATCGCACCAAGAAAAATGCTGTCCATCTGGCTCCAGCCGAACCAGCGTCCGATCTGGTAACCGATGCCGAGCATCAGGACGATTTCCAGCGCCGCCGCAATGAAGGCCGTGGCACCAACCCGTTTTAATTTTCCCAGACTGAACTCCAGACCAAGCGAAAACATCAGGAGAATGATGCCCATTTCCGAGAGCGTCTTGATGGTGTCTTCGTCATGTATGAGTTTGTAGGGCGGCGTGTACGGGCCGATGATCAATCCGGCGAGGATATAGCCCAGCACCACCGGCTGTTTGAGACGGTGAAAAATGATCGTGACCACACCGGCCACGATCATCACGACTGCCAGGTCTTGGAGAAAAGTGATGCCGTGCATTGTTTTTAAAATCCTGCCGCAGTTTTGCAGAAGCCCGGCAGTTAAGTAAAGCGGCGTGAAAAATTATTCCTGAAAATGCGGGAGATGACAATCATTGGCAAATCGTGTAAGTAACGACACTCGAATGAGCCATCATTCCGCAAAATCAGTCCTGCGATGGATCGAAGCACTCGCAAAAATCACCGATGAACCGGGCCGGATCACGCGCCTGTTCGCCTCCCCTGCCATGCGTCGCGCCAATGAACTCGTCGCCTCGTGGATGGGGGAAGCCGGAATGCAAACGCGCGTGGACGCAATAGGAAACCTCATCGGACGCTATAATGGCGGGCAGCCTGCGGCAAAAACACTTTTGCTCGGCTCGCACCTGGACACCGTCCGCAATGCTGGAAAATTCGACGGCCCGCTTGGCGTCATGCTTGCCATTGCCTGCGTTGCCCAGTTGCACCGCCATAAGATTCGATTGCCGTTTGCCATAGAAATGATTGGTTTTGCCGACGAGGAAGGCGTGCGTTATCAGACCGCTTACCTTGGCAGCAAGGTTCTCGCGGGTTGCTTTGATCCGAACGATTTGAAGCGCAAAGATGCCGAAGGAATTTCCATGGCCGAGGCCATCCGTAATTTTGGCGGCAATCCGGCAAAGTTAAAATTAGCGCGACTGAATCCAAAACAATTAATTGGCTACGTCGAGGCACATATCGAGCAAGGCCCGGTGTTGGAAGAAAAAAATCTAGCGGTCGGCATCGTGACCGCCATCGCCGGACAGTCTCGATTCAAAATCACTTTCACCGGCCGCGCCGGACACGCAGGAACCACGCCGATGAATTTGCGCCGGGACGCCCTTTGTGCGGCGGCGGAGTTTGTTCTGGCCGTGGAAAAGCTGGGACGCAAAACGCCCGGACTTGTTGCCACTGTCGGCCAGATCAAGGCCGAACCCGGCGCGAGCAATGTAATTCCCGGCGAGACACAACTGACGCTTGATGTGCGGCATCAAAAGGACTCCGTTCGACGAGCGGCTAGCGGAGCATTGCAAAAAACTGCGCAACAGATCGCCCGAGCCCGCAAAACCAAAATCATCTGGCGGGTGGTCCAGCAGACTGATTCCGTTCCATGTTCCAAAACGCTTTCAAATTTGCTGACGAGCGCGGCCATGAATCACCAGCGAACAATCGTCAAACTTCCGAGCGGTGCCGGCCACGACGCGGCGGTCATGGGCAAAATTACGCCGGCGGCGATGTTGTTCATCCGATGCAAAGGCGGGATCAGTCATCATCCTGACGAGTCGGTAAGTATTCAAGACGTTCAAGTCGCGCTCAATATAATGAATGACTTTCTGCATTTGCTCGCGGAGAAATATCGCCAGCCTGCCGGGCAATCTGCTAGCATTTTTCTATGAAGAAATCGTCCGGATCAACCCGCACAGTTGTCAGGCCGCTTTATGCGTTGCTGACGCCGGACGGTTTTGTTGCCAGCAATCTGCCCGGCTGGAAAAATGTGACAGCCATCGTGAACATCTCGCCGGTCATGGGCGCGAGATTTTCACAGATGCACATCACGTTCGGTGAAAATGGGACCGGCGAAGGCAATACCGGCGCGTTGGAGTTGTTTGTTTTTATTCTCGAAGGCAGAGGCACCGTAAAAATTGCCGGGAAAAAAACTGATTTGAAGGCGGGTGGTTACGTTTTTATTCCGCCAAGGATAAATTTTCATTTTTCCGGCGACAAGGAAACGAAGCTTGTTGTTTTCCAGAAAAAATTCGAGCCGCTCACGGGCAAAAAAATTTCGGGCATCATCGTTGGTCACGAAAAGGAAATTCCCAGCCAGCCGTTTCTTGGAAACAAAGACGCGCGCCTGCAGGTTTTGCTGCCCGATAAAATGGAATTTGACCTGGCCGTGAACATTTTCACATATCAACCGGGAGCGACTCTGCCGTTCGTCGAGACGCACGTCATGGAGCATGGCCTCTTGATGCTGCGCGGCAAGGGAATCTACCGCTTGGATGAAGCGCGGCATCCGGTCAAAGCCGGCGACGTGATCTGGATGGCGTCATTTTGTCCGCAATGGTTCATCGCGACGGGCAAAACTCCCGCGAGCTATATTTATTACAAGGACGTAAATCGCGCCCCCCTTGGCGAATGAAGCTGCCCATCAACATTCATCAACTACAACACGAAATTGACAGCCTTGGGCTGATCTCGGAAAACACGCCTCCCATTGTCACGCGTGTTTTATTTTCGGAAGCTGATTTGCGCGGGCGCAAATTTGTGAAAGCCCTTTGCCATAAAGTTAGTCTGATTTTGCGCGAGGACGCGGTGGGAAATATTTTTGCGCGATGGGAAGGCTTGGATAAAAAACTCCCAGCGATTGCGACGGGCTCACATATTGACGCGATCCCTAACGCAGGGAAATATGACGGTGTGGTCGGCGTGCTCGGCGCAATCGAAGCCATTCGAGCACTAAAGAAATCTGGCTTCAAGCCAAAGCGCTCGATTGAGCTGATTATTTTTACTGCGGAAGAACCTACCCGTTTTGGCATTGGCTGCCTGGGCAGCCGCTTGCTGAGCGGCGTATTATCGCCGGGAAAAGCGGCAATTCTGCAAGACCGCGCCGGAATAAATTTAAATTACTGGCGCAAGCAAGGCGGCTGCAAAGGCGGGTTGGATTCGGTCAGACTGGCGAAAAATGCCTACTCTGCGTTCGTTGAATTGCACATCGAGCAGGGTCCCATTTTAGAAAAGCAGAAAATTTCCATCGGCATCGTGGAGAAAATCGCCGCGCCCAGCACCTTGCGGATTCAACTGACCGGCGTGGGCGGTCATGCCGGGGCGACACTTATGCCGGGTCGCCGCGATGCCCTGCTCGCCGGTGCTGAAATAGCACTCGCCATCGAAAAGATTGTGACGGCCAGCGGCAGCCCTGACACGGTCGGCACCACCGGAGTTTTCCGAATTGAACCCGGCGCGGTGAACAGCGTGCCGTGCCGGACGGTTCTGGAAATTGATCTGCGCGACACATTGGTCGCAACGCGGAATGCAGCGCTGATTAAGATTGAAAAAGCCGCCCGGGAAATTTGCGCTCGCCGGAAAATAAAGATCGGCATCGAACGATTGAACGTTGACCCGCCGGCGGTTTGCGACCCGAAGCTGGTGCAAACAGTGGCCGATGTTTGCCGCAACCAAAAGATTTCCCACAAAAAAATGATCAGCCGCGCCTATCATGATTCGCTGTTCATGGCGCAAATCTGCCCCACGACGATGATTTTTATCCCGTGCTTCAAAGGTTATAGCCATCGCCCCGATGAATACTCTTCGCCACAGCAAATTGAAAAAGGCGTCATTGTTCTGGCAGAAACGTTAGCCATATTAGGCAAATAGAGAAATCTCGCCTTGCCCCAGTTGAAAACAACTCAAAATGAGAAAAAAAACGGCCATGAAATTTAATTCATGGCCGGAAATTGGTTGCGGGGGCTGGATTTGAACCAACGACCTTCAGGTTATGAGCCTGACGAGCTACCGGGCTGCTCCACCCCGCGAACAAGGAGTCCTAAAATAACAGGCTTCCACCAAAGCTCAAGCGGTTTCGCGGATGTATTTTTGCCGCGTCAAAACGGACAAACACCATGGCGGATCCAATAACCCGGCAGCTTCGCATATTCCCAATAAACATATCGCTTTATGGCGCGCGTCCAGTCTTTGCGCTTGAAAGCAAAGTAGGATGGGCGGGAATAGAATTTTATGTCCGGCGCAAAGTGCTGGAAGGTTTTCAGCGCGCGGCGGGAATGATACCAGGATGTCACAAGGATTGCTTCATGAACCTTTTCGGCGCGCAGCAGCTTGACGGTGAATTCGGCGTTCTCCTCGGTCGTCATGGATTTGCCTTCGACCTGGATCACGGCTGGCGGAACACCAGCTTGAATTAAAAGCTGCCGGTTGATTTCGTCGTCGCCGTTGCCGGAGACGATGATGCGCGGCGCGTCTTGATGCTTGAATAACTCAGCCGCCCGCAAAGGCCGCTCATGCGAACCGCCGCCCAGGACCACAATCACATCCGCCTTAACCCTTCCGTTGTCCAGGGTCAAAATGTCTTGGGGGAAAAAATAGGCCGCGGCGGCCAGCGCGGCGCATAACAAGGAAAAAAACAACGCGGCCCGGAAAATTAATTTTTTCACGCGTCGAAAATTACAAAAAACTTCCGGCCGGGGCCAGCCGCAAACTTGAATCGAACGCTGGCCAACGACCGCTGCTTTGCTATCCTCCGCGCGACGATGAATTTTTCGGTCAAACAACGCATCCGGTATGTACTTTCAGAGCTGGGGCAGATTGCCTTCCTGATCAAGGATATCTTCTCGTCCCTGCTCACGTTCAAAATCATCTGGCGCGACCTGCTCTTCCAGATTTATTCCATCGGCGTGAAGTCGCAGACCGTGGTGCTGGTCACCGGCGGATTCACCGGCATGGTGCTGGGGGCACAGACCTATTTTCAATTTCACAAGGTCAAGATGGACACGGCCACGCTCGCCGTCGTCAGCGTTTCGCTATGTGACGAACTTGGCCCGGTGTTGACGGCGTTGATGGTGGCGGGACGCGTGGGTGCATCCATCGCCGCCGAAATCGGCACGATGCGCGTGACGGAACAGATTGACGCGTTGCGAACCCTGGCGACGCATCCGGTGGATTACCTGGTATTGCCGCGCATGATCGCCGCCCAAATCGCGCTGCCTTTGCTGGCCTTGGAAGCCATCGTGGTGGGCATCTGTTCCAGTTATCTGGTCTGCGTGCATATTCTCGGTATCGAACACGTTTATCTTTGGGAAAACATGCTGCTTTATACCAATGACGTGGACATCGTCATCGGTCTGGTGAAGGCATTCATCTTCGGCGGCATCATCGCGCTGATCGGATGCTACAAGGGACTGACGTGCGGACTGGGTGCGGAAGGTGTTGGACTGGCCACGACGGAGGCGGTTGTCTATTCGTCCATCACGATCCTGATCACCAATTTTTTCCTGACCCTGGTCATGGGCAAACTCGTGGGGTTGCTATGATCGAAGTCCGCCATCTGCAAAAAAGTTTTGGCGCGGCCAAAATTCTGAATGATGTCAGCTTCCAGATTGAAAACGGCGAATCGGTCGTCATCATCGGGCGCAGCGGCGGCGGCAAGAGCGTTTTGCTCAAGCACATTGTCGGCCTGTTAAAACCGGATTCCGGTGAAGTGCTGATTGATGGCGAAAACATCGAACTGCTGAACGAACGCCAGTTGCTGCGCGTGCGCGAAAAATTTGGCATGGTGTTTCAGGGAGCGGCCTTGTTTGATTCCATGACTGTGGCGGAGAACGTGGCCTTTCCGTTCCGGAACCACAAACATCTGACCGCCGGCGAGATCGCCAGCCGGGTGGCGGCGGCGCTGGACATGGTGGATCTGCCGGGCACGCAAAACCGCAAGCCGGCCGAGCTGTCCGGCGGCATGAGAAAACGCGTCGGCCTGGCGCGGGCAATCGTTTACGAGCCGCAGATTGTGCTTTACGATGAGCCGACGACGGGACTGGATCCGATCGTGTCCGACAGCATTGACAAGCTGATCATCCGCGTGCGTGATCAATTGAAAGTCACGTCCATCGTGGTCACGCACGATATGCGCAGCGCGCGGCGGGTGGGCAACCATGTGTTGATGCTGCACGACAAGAGCATTTATGCGAACTGCACGCCGGAATCGTTGTTTGCGTCACCGGATCCGATCATCCGGCAGTTTGTGGATGGCGTCGCGGACGCGAAGGAATGTTTAATTTAAATCATGGATAAATCACGTTTGGAAATCAAAGTCGGGCTGTTTGTCTTGATCGGGCTGGTGTTGCTGGCGGTCGTGCTCATCCAGTTCAGCAAGGGCACTAGCCTGTTTCACGACACCTATGAATTGCGCCTTCATGCCGTGAACGTTGGCGGCATCAAGGAACGCGCTGGGGTCTTGCTGGCGGGCGTCGAAGTCGGCAGCGTTTCCAAAGTCACACTGGATGAGGACGGCAAGCGGGTTTGGATCCTGTTGAAAATCCATGACAATTACAAAATTTATCATGACGCGCGTTTTGTCATCGAACAGGCGGGATTTCTCGGCGACCAGTTTGTCGCCGTGATTCCCACCACCAACAACCTCCCGCTCCTGAAAGACGGTGACGAGGTGCCGTGCCAGGAACCGTTCAATTTGCAGGAAGTCGCCCGTTCGGCGGCGGGTTTCATTCAGCGCATTGATGAAACCGTTAAAAAACTGGACACGTCGGTAAATGATCTGCAACGGCTGGTGTTGAACGAGCAGACCCTGACGAATTTTGCGACTCTCATCAACAATGGCCGCCTTGTTTCCGAACAGGCGTTCGGCACCATCAGCAACGTCAACAGCCTGGTCGCCACGAACGCCGGCCAGATCAACCTGGCCGTCAGCAATGCTGTTTATTTTTCAGAATCGCTTACGGAACTGGCCGGCTCCGCAAAGAGCCTGCTCGCCACGAACGGCGCGGAGGTCACTTTGGCCGTGGAGAACGTAAAGAATTCCACCGAAGTGTTGAAAAAAATAATGGAGGACGTGCAAGCCGGCCGCGGACTCGCCGGCACCTTTCTGCAAAACGAACAGGTGGCCACCAACGTGCAGGCCATCGCCGCGAATCTGTCCATCACCTCAAGCAACTTGAACCGGATTGGATTGTGGGGCATTCTTTGGTCGCATAAGCCTGCGGCCACCAATACAGTCGCTTCACCCAGGCAGCAAAAATAGAATAATCATTGCATGACTCAGCTCTGGGCGATCCGCATTTTGTTTCTTGGTCTCTGCATGGCCGGTGGCGGTGCCGTCAGCCAGGTGCGCCCGGAATTTGTTGGTCACCAATACGGCCCCTTGATCGGGGTTGCCATTGGTTTCGGCTTTGGCGGGTTGATGATTGCCGTCGACGAAATGCTCAAGGGCTTTTCGCTCCGGGCCTTCTCGGCCACTACGTTCGGTTTGTTATTGGGCACGGTCGTGGCCATGCTCATTGATAACTCCCATCTCTTCGACAACGCCGAGGAAAGAGTCCGCTGGGTCATCCGGCTCGGACTGTTCCTAAGCTTCGGCTACATCGGCATCATTCTCGCCATGCGCAGCAACAAGGAGGATTTTTCACTCATCATTCCGTATGTCCGGTTTTCCCCGCAAAACAAACCCGACAATCTGCTGCTGCTCGACACCAGTGTTATCATCGACGGACGCATCGCCGATTTGATCGAGGCCCATTTTCTTGAAGGTTTGATCGTCGTGCCACGCTTTGTTCTGCGGGAACTTCAGCAGGTTTCCGACTCCGCCGATCCTATTAAGCGCGCGCGCGGCCGACGCGGACTGGAAATGCTCAATCGTATCCAGCGCAACACTAATATGGAAGTTCGCATCCATGACGGCGACTTTCCCGAAGAAAAAGATGTGGACGCCAAATTGGTACGACTCGCACGCAACTTGAACGCCCGCCTTTACACCAACGACTATAATCTGGCCAAGGTCGCCGAACTGCAGCATGTCAGTTGTCTTAATCTTCATGAAGTCGCCAAGTGCCTCAAAGTAATTTTGCTGCCGGGCGAAATTTTGCGATTGAAGATCGTTCGTGAAGGCAAGGACAAGGGCCAGGGGCTTGGCTATCTGCCGGATGGCACGATGGTCGTCGTCACCAACGGCCAGTCCCATATCGGCACGCAAGCGGAAGTCGTTGTTCAAAGCCTGCTCCAGACTGGCGCGGGCATCATCGTCTTCGCCGAATTGCAGACGGTCTTGTCCGACAAATCCGAAACCACCTTCATCACCAAATGAGTCCCGTCACCATCTACAAAGCATTCAACCCGGCGGAAGCCCAGCTCGTGCGCTCACGGCTGGAGGCGGCGGGATTTCATCCGTTCGTCGCCGACGAACTTTCTGCGTTGAGCATTGACGGTTATGCCATCACCGCCGGCGGCATCCGCGTCCAGGTTCCCGAATCTGAAGCCGCCAATGTCCGGGAATTTCTCGAAACCCCGACGGAACCCGCTGAATGACTCCGGCCAGGTCAAAACTGCTTCTTCGCCTTAAAAAAGCATTGCCCGGCGAAATTTTCCTCGAGCCGCGCAAGCTCGCGGATTATGCCGGCGACAAATGGTTTGCCGTTCATCAACCGGATGCCGTCGCCCTGCCCCGCTCCGCCAAATCAGTTTCCAAAATTCTCCGTTTCGCGAACCGGCATGACATTCCCGTCACGCCGCGCGGCGCGGGTCATGGTTATGTCGGCGGCTGCGTGCCGATGCAAGGCGGCATCGCACTCTCAACCGAACGCATGGGGAAAATTCTGGAGATTAATCCCGATGATTTCGTCGCCGTCGTCCAGCCTGCCGTCAACACCGCAGCATTTCAAACCGCAGTTGAAAAGCTTGGACTCTTTTATCCGCCAGATCCAGCAAGTCGCGCCAACAATTCGCTTGGCGGCAACATCGCGACGAATGCCGGCGGACCCCGCTGTTTGAAGTATGGCGTCACCCGCGATTACGTCCTCGGCCTTGAAGTTGTGTTGACCAATGGCGACATCGTGAAGCTCGGCGGACGGACTCATAAAAATAAAACCGGCTTCGATCTGCACCGGTTGTTCGTCGGCTCCGAAGGGCTGCTCGGCGTGATCACCGAAGCGACTTTGAAACTGCTGCCGCTCCCGCCGTTCCGGGCCAACTTGGCCGTGGGATTTAATTCAATGAATTCAGCCGTTCGCGCACTCCAGTCGGTTTTTGCCGCCGGCTTTTTGCCCTGCGCCGCTGAACTCGCGGATGAGTTCACGCTTGCCGCTGCTGCAAAACGCACCGGTAGCAAAAGACTGCTCGGCTGCAAGGCGCATCTGATCGTTGAACTGGATGGACAGGAAAATTCCGTTCGCAACGAAATCGCCACCGTGGAAAAGATTGTGCGGCAGCAAAAGCCGTTGTTCATCGAGCGCGGTTTTGGCAACGAACAATGCGAGGCAGTCTGGCAGATTCGCCGAGAATTTTCATATGCACTCCGCGACACCGGCCTGACAAAATTGAACCAGGACATTGTCGTTCCGCGCGGAAGACTGGAAGATTTATTTAAGTTCGCCGTTACGTTGCAGAAGAAGCATGGATTGCAACTCGCGTGCTTCGGCCACGCTGGCGATGGCAACATTCACACGAATGTCATGGTGGACTTCACGCAGCCCGGTGCGAAAAAGCGCGCCGAGGCGATGCTGGATGATTTATTCCGCTGGGTGCTCTCGGTGAAAGGCGCGATCACCGGCGAACATGGCATCGGCCTCGCCAAAAAACGCTGGTGGCCGCTGGCGGTTTCCAGGGAAGCGCGCGGACTGCATCGCACCGTGAAGCGCGCTCTCGATCCTAGGGGCATTTTGAATCCGGGGAAATTTCTTTGAAACGCAGCCGCGCACTTTACGCGATCACAATTTTTTTTGTGATCGTCATCGGCCTGCTCTCCCGGCGACATCCTGATCTTTTTCCAAAACTTCTCGGCAAATCTCCCGGCGACGCTCTTTGGGCGGTCATGGTCTTTTTAGGTTTTGGATTTTTGTTTCCCGTTAAGCCGACGGTCATGATTGGTCTGCAGCCCTGACTTTTGCGTGCGCCGTCGAGTTTTTTCAAATCTATCATGCTCCGTGGATTGATTCCATACGCGCCACAACCGTCGGCCATTTGGTTTTAGGCAGCGGATTTTCCTAGGCAGACATCATCGCCTATTCGGTTGGAATTCTACTGGCGTGTCTGTCGGAAATTGGATTCTTCAAATTTTTTAGAAACAACCGCTAATTGATGGTTTCAGCAAGCCCTCTCCAAAGGCTCGAAGCATCCTACTCAGTCGCGCCACTGACCAGTACAACAAATTCCCCTTTCAAACTCCGCTTTTGCGCGATTTCGAGCAGCATCGCGGGCTTACCACGCAGGAATTCCTCAAACTTCTTCGTCAACTCCCGCGCCAGCACCACATCGCGTTCGGGATAAACTTCGTTCAACTCGCCCAGCAGCTTTTCGATGCGATACGGCGATTCATAGAAAACCAAAGTGCCTTCGACCATTTTCAACGATTCCAGTTTATTACGGCGCTGACCAGATTTGTGCGGCAGAAAACCGACGAAATGAAATTCCTCCGTGGGCAAACCGCTCGCCGTAAGTCCGGTGATGAGCGCGCACGGGCCGGCCACCGCTTCCACTCGGAAACCGGCGGCGATGGCGGCCTTCACTACGCGTTCGCCGGGATCGCTGATGCCGGGGCTGCCGGCGTCCGTGACCAGCGCGACCTTCTCGCCGCGCCGGAGACGTTCGATGATTTCCTCGCTGCGTTTCGCCTCGTTGAACTGGAAATAGCTCAGGAGCGGTTTGCTGATGCCAAAATATTTCAACAACTGGCCGGAATGCCGCGTGTCCTCGGCGGCGACTACGTCGCACTCGCGGAGGACGCGGAGCGCACGCAGCGTGATGTCCTCCAAGTTGCCAATCGGTGTGGCCACGAGGTAAAGCGTGCTAACGGTAAGCGGCGGTAAAACAGCATCCATGATTTACTTAAACAAAAAAATGGAGGGAAAGAAAATGGATTCGGCAGATTGAAACTGAGTTAGACAATGATCGGGGCTAGTTTTAAAATGTCACAAACTCCAACATTGACAGGTGCCAGCGGAGCCACTATAAACATTTTAAACTCCTCATATCCTCTCATGAAAACAAAAATGTTTGGAGCGACATTGATGCTTGCGTTGTTCTTCTGTCTTCTGACCACCCCCGCGGCGCAAGCAGTCAATTACACCCTTACAGTTGGCGCCCAAGGTTCCGGAACCGTCACTAAAAATCCGAATAACGCCACCTTTCCGTCAGGTGTCACGGTCACCGCCATCGCCACGCCAAGCGCCGGCTGGTATTTCTCCAATTGGTCCGGCGATACAAACGGTTCGGTAAATCCGCTCAATGTGACCATGAACGCAAACCTGGTCATCACCGGAAATTTCCTAGCGTATCCAACTTATGCCCTCACACTGACAACAAATGGTCAGGGAACCATTGCCCTGAGCCCGGCGGGTGGCAGCTACTTGAGTAATTCTATCGTCACAGCGACAGCCACGCCAGTAGCCGGATGGGTATTTACAGGATGGTCGGGCGCTACAAACACCAGCGTCAATCCCGTGTCGCTTGTAGTGAATGCAAACTTGTCTTTAAACGGCAACTTCGCCCAGTTACCCGCTTTCGATGTGCAACCGGTCAGTGTCACCAATACCGTGGGAAGCACCGTCAATTTCACCGGGCATTCGCTGGGCACCGCGCTCGTCAGCTATCAATGGTTTTTCAGCGGAGGCTCATTAAATAATGCGGCCAGTCCAACGCTGACACTGACGAATGCCGCTTTGAATCAGGCGGGAAATTATTGGCTGGTGGCCACGAATAATTACGGCAGCGCGACCAGTTCGGTCGTGAAGCTGGTGCTGACAAATGTCTCCGGCTCCGCCAACGTAGTCAGTTCGCCAGATGAAGCCAGTTTGCGTGCGGCGGTCCAGATTGGTGGTTGGGTCAGTTTGGCTTTCAACGGAACTCTCACCCTGACCAACACCATTGTTGTCACCAATAGTGTGATCCTCGATGCCAGTGGCGTCTCGGCAACTATCAGCGGCGGCAATGCAGTCCGCCTGTTTTATGTGGCACCGGGCGCAAGTCTCTCTGCAACCAACCTGACCCTGGCCGATGGGCTGGCATTTACAACGGGTAGTTTAATCTTCACAAATGGAGAAACGGTAATCCCTGCGGATGGCGGAGCGATTTATAACGACGGTGGCATCGTGAATTTGATCGGCTGTACAGCAACAAATAACAGTACCCAATCTCTAATCGTTGGTGGATTGGCTCGGGGCGGGGCTATTTTCAATAACGGTGGCATAACATGGTTATTCCAATCTGTTTTCACCAATAACTATGTAATTGCGGGCGGGACAAATGGAGCAATCGCGGTAATTGCAACAAATTCCGGCTTGGGAGGAGCCATATATAACAGAAACGGATCATTAATAATTGCCGACTGCGATATAAGCGGTAATTTTTGCCAGGGTCTGTGGGTTTCAGTAACGGCTTTTCTCCGTGATAATTCGGGTTTCTACCATCAGATGATTGCCAATGGAAATGGTCTAACCATGGGAGGAGCAATATTCCAAGATTCCGGTGATTTAACCTTGGTCAACAGCCGCTTTGTAATAAACATGGCGCTCGGCGGTAACGGACCTGCATCAATAACACCAAGTGTAATGGCCAGTCCGGCGTGGGGCGGAGCACTGGCAATCACCGGTGGCAGCACGATGATCAATCATAGCCAGTTTTCAGGGAATACGGCAAAAGGCGGAAATGGAGGTTTTCATGGTGGAGCGGGGCCGGCATTTGGCGGAGCGATCTATTCGGGAGCGGTGTTAACTCTGACTGAAAGTTCACTCGTCGGAAATCAATCTTTCGCTGGCATTGGTACTACTGTTCCCCAAGGTGGGACCAAGGGAATGGATGGATTGGGCGGAGCAATTTATAATGCAGGCACTGCCGTTCTAAACTGCTGCGCAGTCTATTCAAATTTTGTTCAAGGTGGATCAGCTTATGCATATCCAAACAACCACGCAAATGGAGGGGATGGATTGGGCGGGGGGATTTTTAACGCGGCACAATTGACAGTCACAAATTGCACTCTGGCGCTTAATTCGGCCAATGGAGGCACCGGTGAATCGAATCCAAATAATCTTATTGGCACCCTCGGTGGAAACGGATTCGGCGGTGGAGTGTTCAATAATAGTAACGCGACATTCATCGCCATGAACCTGACCATCGCTAGTAACAGTTGCAGTTCGCCTGCTGGATTTGGGTTCACAAATGGCATCGCCGCCGGCAGCCAGATCGCCAACACCAACGGCACGTTGCGCCTCCATAACTCCGCCATCGCCGGCACCAACTTCAATGCCTACGGCCCCATCACCGATGATGGTTACAACATCTGCTCCGATGGCACGGCGCAATTATTTGGCGGTTCCAGCTTTAATTTCACCGATCCAAAACTCGGGCCGCTGGCCGACTACGGCGGGCCGACCCTGTGCATGTCCTTGCTACCAGACAGCCCGGCCATTGATTATGCCGACAGCTCAAACTTCCCCCCGACCGACCAACGTGGCTACATCCGCCCGGTTGGCGACGGTCCGGACGTCGGTGCTTTTGAATATGGTTCACATTTGGTGGAGGTTCCTTATTTGAGCATAACTTCCACCGGCGGAAATTTAACCCTTTCCTTCACCGCTTCTCCGTCAAGCGTGTATGTCCTTCAATCTTCCGCGAATTTCTCAACGTGGGCCAATTTGAATACCAATGGTCCCTTCGCCAGTCCGACCAACATCAACCAAACCATCAGCACTCAAGGTTCCGATGTCCGCTTCTTCCGGCTATTAGTACACTAAAAGCCTCTGCAAAAACCAGCACTGGGTCGGAGCGCAGAACATTATCTGTGCGAATCGTTTGGGAGTTTCCGGCGGAGCAATGCTCCGCGCTCCGTCTGCCGACATCTTTTGCAGAAGTCTCACTGAGAAAAACGGTTTGAGTTTGCCTCGTATTGATTAAGGCAAACTCAATTGTCTCATTTGTTTCGCAACAACACTTCTCTGCAGATAGTTTGCGCTGCGTTTGCCCGGCCCAGGGATTTTGCCATCTTCCCCATCTCGCTCAATTTCTTGGAGCCGAGCAGTTGTTCGACGCGGTACGGCAAATCCTCGACGCGATTAGCCTTGGCGGCTGCACCGTGTTCGAGGAGAAAATCGCTGTTGGCCGCCTCCTGGCCGGGAATGGGATTCAAGATGAAGAGCGGCTTACCCAGCGCCAGCGCCTCGGAGGTCGTCAGGCCGCCCGGCTTGGTAATGATCAGATCGGCCACGGCCATGAGTTCGTGCATGTTCGTCGAAAAGCCAAGAACGTGCGTCGGGTGCTTGCGATCCTGCGTGGCCAGCTTGCGGCGCAATTCTTCATTGCGCCCGGTGACAACGAGCGTCTGAAATTGAGCGGGTGACTTGTCGAGTTCGGCGAGAATTTCCGCGACCGGCCCCATGCCAAAACCACCGCTTAAAACGAGTAGCGTCGGCAGGTCATCGCGCAGGCCGTATTGTTTGCGAACGGCCTTTACGTCCGTCTTGGCAGAAAATTTCGCCGCAATGGGAATGCCGGTGGCCACAATGTTTTCCTTTGCCACGCCGCGCGCGACCAGCCGCGCCTTGGTTTCTTCCGCCGCCACGCAATACAAGTCCACACAAGATTCCATCCACAATGCGTGCGCCTCGAAATCCGTGACGATGCAAGCGACGAACGGGCCTTTGCCATCCGCTTTTTCACGCATCGGCGTGAGCGTTTCCAGCGGCAGATAATGGGTGCAGAGCACGACATCCGGCTTGAATTGCTTCACATGCTTTTCAAAGCGTTGCTTGGAACCGCTGGGAAATTTACGCTGTATGGTTTTCATTCGCTGCAGCAATTTCGGATTGTCCGATTTGGCAAAGACCATGCCCCAGAGTTCCGGCGCACGTTCGATGAGTTTGACGTAGCCATCCAGATAAATCTTCCGGTGCAGCGGGGAAAACAGTTTCAGCAGATCAAGCTTCTCAATGACATCGTCAGGGTGCGCCGCGCGCCAGGCTTCCTCCAAGGCCGCGCCCGCCGCCAGATGTCCCGCGCCACACGTGACCGTCGCAATCAAGACTCGCATAGTACGCAGACGCTAACAAAGCGCTTTCAACAACGCACGAAATTGTTGGCTGGTGGCGACACAGGCGGCTTGATTGAGGAGCGCGGCATTTATACCGCTTCAGTGCCTGTTGCAACTATCGCATCGAAGCGGGCTGAAGCCCGCCTCCGGGAACAAATTAGTAAACTAACGACGGCTATTGCACGGCAGAAATCTGCACCTGGACTTCCATCGTCCGTTCAAGTGTGCCGCGATAATTACCGCTCACAGGCGGCACATCGGCGTAATCGCGGCCATGCCCGATCTTCACGTAGGTGCCGTCAATCTGGTGGTTGTGCGTGGGGTCAAGCCCGCGCCAGCCGGTATTCGGAATAAACACTTCCACCCACGCATGTGTCGCGCTGGCGGCTTCGGTGGCGAGATAACCGCTGATGTAACGCGCGGGAATCTTCAGGCTGCGGCACAAACCGATCATGAAGTGCGCGAAGTCCTGACACACGCCTTTGCGGTCCTTGATGACGGAACTCATGTGCGTGTGAACGTGCGTGGACCGGGATTCGTATTTGAGATAGCCGTGCGTAAAACTCATCAGCGATAGCGTCGCCTGCCAGACATCGGTGCAGCCAACGGTGGCGTCCAGCGCAAGCCGCCAAGCGTCGGCTTCCAATTCGATAAAACGGCTGGTCTGGAGGAAATCAAAACAGCGCTCGACGTTCGCAACTTCGCTGATTTTGGCAAGAGGGCATAGGTTCGCATCCAACGGCAGCGCTTCCGGCCAGTTCGTGGTCACGCGCGCCTGACTTTCAATCAACAGATAACCATGCGACTCGGGAATCTCAAAGTGATGAATCCAGTTGCCGTAAAAATCGGTATAGTGCTTCATGCGCACGGCGGGCAGCACCTTCAGCAGAAAAGACTCGACGGTCTGTTCGGGAATGGAGGGCGGTTCGAGGCGCACGTCATTGAAACTGTCGCGCACCGGCGAGGAGTAAACGTAGCGTGTGCGATGTAAAATATCGAGTTTCATTAGGATTTTCCGGAGAGCGGAAGCTATTCCGCCGGAAAAACACCGGACGCGCGAATTTGCTGCTGTTGTTCCTCCTGCTGCACCATGTGCTCGCCATCGGTGCCCTGAAACGGCTGGAAGATGTATGTGTTGAACAGCGCGGCGCCGACGTTGTTCAGCTTGATCTGTGCATCGTCGAGATACAAATGGAGGCCGCGGTCGAAAATTTCGTCGATTGTGCTGAATTGCAGCTCGGCAAGGAAACGTCCGGCCAGCCGGTCGGCGTCGTTGCGGAAATAACCTTCTGCCGCACCGGAAATCTGGCGGATGGCGTAGTTCAATTCGCCCACGCAAAAGCGCAGCGACCGTGGAAAATTATCGTTGAGCAGGAGAAATTCCGCCACGGACTGGGGATTCACGTCCGCGCCGTAAATGCTTTTGTAGGCATCCCACGCGCTGCATGAGCGCAAGACCGCCGCCCATTCGAGCGCATCGGCTTGGCTGACCGTTTTTGGTGCGCCGCGTTCAGGCAGCGTCTCATAGCGAACGTCGAGAATGCGCGTGGTCTTGTCGGCGCGTTCGAGAAACTGGCCGGTCTGCACAAACCACCAGCCCTCATCGTGGATCAAGGTCGCGCTGGCGATGCCATTCAAGTGCAGCGAACCGGCCTTGATCTCCTGGAAAAATTCGCTGGGGCTGCGCCGCCAGACGTCACGCGCGTAGGGCGAACGGACAAACAGATACAGGCGGTTCAGCTCCTCCCACAGCTCGAGCGTCAACTGGTCGCGGACCATCCGGGCGTTTTCGCGCGCCGAACAGATGGACTGCACGATGGAGTTCGGATTCTCCGCTTGAAAGACCAGAAACTCGGTGACCGCCTGCCCCGTGGCGCGCGGATGCAATTTGAAAAAATCCTTTTCATCGCCCGTGCTCTGGATGATCGGCAACCAGTGCTGGGCGAGCCGTTCTTCGTTCAGGTCACGCAAGTCGAGGAGCAGTTGCAGGTTCACGTCCACGAGGCGCGCGATGTTTTCGGCGCGCTCGATGTAACGGGCCATCCAATAGAGCGAGTGGGCGACGCGGCTTAACATATCTTCAAAGGAGAAACATTGAACATTGAACATTCAACAACGAACGTCCAAGTAAGAGCTGCATCAAAGTCTCTCTGCGTTGAGAGTTGGGTGTTGAATGTTGAATGTTCGAGGTTGTTTTCATTCATTTCCATAAAGCACCCAGGTGTCCTTGCTGCCACCGCCCTGCGATGAGTTGACGACAATTGAATCTTTGCGTAACGCGACGCGCGTGAGGCCGCCGGGGATGATTGAAATACGCTCACCCGACAGGATGAACGGTCGCAAGTCCACATGACGGCCTTCCACCGCGCCGTCGCAGACCGTCGGGTGCTGCGAGAAAAATACGAGCGGCTGCGCAATGTAATTACGCGGCTCGGCGATGATCTTTTCACGGAATGTTTCGATCTCCGCCTTGGTCGCCTTCGGCCCGATCAACATGCCGTAACCGCCGGATTCATTCGCCGCCTTCACGACCAGTTCCGGCAGATGTTCCAAAATGTATTTGAGGTCGTCCTTCTCGTTCGCAAGATACGTCGGCACGTTTTGTAGAATCGGCTCCTGGTCCAGATAGTATTTAATCATGCGCGGCACGAAATAATACATGACCTTGTCGTCGGCCAGGCCGGTGCCGATGGAATTGGCGAGTGATACGTTGCCAGCACGATAAGCGTGAATGAGGCCGGGCACGCCCAGCATGGAATCTTTACGGAAAACCGTCGGGTCAATGAAATCATCGTCTATACGCCGGTAAATGACGTGAACCGGTTGCAGACCTTTCGTCGTGCGCATGAACACACGTGAATCGCGCACAAACAAATCGCGGCCTTCGACAATCTCCACGCCCATCTGTCGCGCAAGATAAGTGTGTTCGAAATATGCGCTGTTGTAAGCGCCGGGCGTGAGCAGCACCACGGTCGGTTCCGCCACGCCGGCGGGTGCGATGTGCTGGAGGCATTTCAACAGTTCCTGCGCATAATGATCCACCGGCTGGACGCCAATGCTCTCAAACATTCCGGGAAACGTGCGTTTCATCGCGCGGCGATTCTCCAAAACATAACTGACGCCGGACGGACAGCGGCCATTATCTTCCAGCACGAGATAGCTGCCATCACGATCACGGATGAGATCCGTGCCGCAAACGTGGATGTAAATTCCTTTGGGCACTTCAAAGTTCACGAACTCCCGGCGGAAATGTCGCGCCGACAGCACATAAAATTCCGGGATGATGCCGTCCTTCAGGATTTTCTGCTCGTGATAAATGTCGTGCAGGAAAAGATTCAGCGCCGTGATGCGTTGCGCAAGGCCGCGTTCGATGTGCTCCCACTCCTTGGCCGGGATGATGCGCGGAATCATGTCGAAGGGAAAAATCCGCTCCGCGCCCTGCGCGTCGCCATAGACATTGAAGGTGATGCCCTGCCGCAGAAACGCCATGTCCATGGCCTGTCGCTTGGCCTCAAACTCGGCGGGGGTGAAACCTTGGAACAGTTTTTGAAATTTGGCGTAATGCGCGCGTAGCTTGCCCGCGCCATCGAGCATCTCGTCGAAACAATTGTTGGCCTTGTAATCTTGGATCATATCAGCAATCGCCCGTCATTTTCGACGGCATGGACAATTTCAACCATTCCTTTCGGCCAGACCGGTTCTGGACGCGTGCCAAGCAAAGCGGTTTCCCCCGCAATTGTCACGCGGTTTTTCATTATTTGAAGGTGTTTCAACGGTGGTGCCGGATTGAAAATAAAATTACCGTTGAACATCTAGCGCCTTGAAGTCGGGTTGGGCCTTTAACTCAGAGGTAAGTAAGGTTTGCTTCCCTTTGAAGCGTTTCCAACTAATTTGTGGGGGTGCTTTAAAGTCTCACCCTTGTCAGCGTTTATTTTTCATCGGCGACACGCGCGTTGCGGTCAGCTTGTCGAGTTCAACTAAAGCCGTTTCGCAAACAACGGATCGTCGAGACCAAATTTATAATGACTTGGAAATAACTGCGGATAATTTTCTCGGATATCTCTATCAACTTGTGCTCGCTCTTTTTCTGGCACAAGGATTACAGGGAAATAAAGAAAATCCCTAATGCGCTGCCGCACCTGTGGGTCTTGAGCAATTACAACTTGAGCATATTGCTCAGAGCGCTTTTTTTCTCCTTGATTTAAAAAACTGTTATAAATTACTTGTCCATAGATGTGGGCGTTCTTGTCGAAACTTTTAAAAAACAAGGAGAATTTGAAGATGCGAGATAATGCATTTGTGTCATCCGCAAACGCTTTTGTCAGATCCGGATCTAAATCATAATCTTTTTCTTTTGCAAACTTCACAAGTTGTTCGACGTCATTGTCTGTAATTGCACCAAAAGGTTCACCATCATCTAAAGATTGGACAGCGTTGTTCGATTCCAATTTAGTGCTACTGCAACCAGCAAGTATTATATTCACTAAAATAATGAAACAAATTAAAGGCCATGCTGTAAAAATTTTATTCGAGCAATCAAATTTAAAATCACGGTTACATGCTAGTCGATTTTTAATCTTCACAAGAGCTGGCCATGTCACGATTTGATCGACAGAGTTTAAGTGGCGCATGAGCCATGGTTTAGTTGAGTTTGGTTTTAAAGTCCACAGGGGATTTATAACCGAGCGCGCTGTGACTGCACATAGTTATCAAAATCCCCACGCTTGCCCTGCGGCGGCGGGTCGCTTAGTTTTTGCGCGCCTTGAAAAAGACCGAACGCCCCGTCATCCCGCGCAAAACGATCTATCGTCTCTCGATGTATCTGCGCTGCCTCGCGCGCCTGCATGAGAACGGCATCGGCACCGTTTCCAGCGAGGCGCTCGCCAAGGCCGCCGGCGTCAAGTCCACGCAGCTCCGCAAAGACCTCGCGTATTTCGGCACGTTCGGCACGCGTGGCCTGGGTTATGACGTCTCCGAACTTTACAAAAAAATTGCCAACGAACTCGGCACGTCGCGCCTGCAGCCGGTCATCCTCGTGGGCGTCGGCAACCTCGGCCTCGCGCTGCTCTCGTATCGCGGGTTTGAACGGGAAGGTTTTGAGATCATCGCCGCGTTCGACGCCGACCCGAAGCGCAAGCGCAACAAGGAGATCAAGCAGCCCATCTATAGCATGGAGGAACTTCCGGCATTCGTCCGGGAACGCGGCGTCAAGATGGCCATTCTCACCGTGCCGGTCGCCGTGGTGCAAGAAGTGACCAACGGCCTGGTGCGCGACGGCATCACCGGCATCCTCAATTTCGCGCCGATCATGCTTGATGTGCCGGAGGACGTGAGCGTGAACAACGTCAACCTCGCCATCGAACTGGAGAACTTGAGCTACTTCATTCAAGAGTAAGGCGGATTTCGTGAGCAGTTTTCAAAAATTAAGCATTGTCCGGCGATGCAGGCGTTGGTAATGCTTTGCCAGTATGACGGCTTGGATAACCAAGGTTTCAAAGACGTTCATTTTTAGATCGCCCAGAACGGCTGTTCTTTTGGTGACGATCTGTCTCTTCACAGAGAATTCCACTGTCACGGCTCAAACGAGGGTAAGTGATATTTTCGGACGCTCGCTCAACCAGCATGGCATTACGCTGGTGGACTGGGATGGTTATCTGGCCAATCCACTCATCAAATTTGATTTGCTGCCCCCGACCAATGCAGCGCTGCCCGGATCGGTGACGCTCACCGCCGATGGCGCGCGGCTTTATTTTGAAGCTTCCAATGAAGTCAGCAGCAATGGCCCCAGCATGACGGTTTATCTGAATGATTTGAATACGCCATTGCCGGTGCGGCTTTCAATCTTTCCCGACCGCGACGGGCTGGATGAAAATTACACGCTCACCTTGGTCTTTACAGACGCGAACAATGCGAGGCAGACGAACACCGTGCCGATCCATGTCATTGACCAGGATCTCCAGCGCACGAACGATTTCGTGGTGACCGTAAATTTCGACCGCGACATCACCGGAGTCTTCACCAACGCCACCCGACGCGCGCTGACCACGCAGGCGGCGAACGACTGGGCGTATTTTTTCGCGGGTCTGAACCTTGACGCGGTTTCCGCTGGAACCGAGCAGACTTACATCTGGTCGAACAATTTTGACGGGGGCTATTACTTCACGAGCACGAACAGCTACAAAGGCTATCTGCTCTACGCCTACGGCACGATAAACGACACGCATCGTTCCGGCGGCGAGGGAAATTTCAACGGCACCGTGCAGACCAGCGGCGGCACGCCATTGACAATGAAACGGTCGGGTGGGTTCGAGTCGGAGATCTACGGCAACTATAACACCCTCGGCTGGTTGTTCCTCACCAACGACAACGACTGGCTCGTGACGGGAAACCTAGGCGATGAGACCAATGACTTCTATTCCATCGCGCACCATGAGATCGGACATGCGCTGATGTTCAACGTGGCGCATCCAGGTTTCAATGATGCTAAAAATGCCGGAGAATTTTCCAGCGCGGCGGTCATGGATTATTACGGCGGGCCGGTGGCGATTGATGCGGTGGATCATCTGGACGGCGCGATTGATCCCGAAAGCGGCCAGGGCGCGTTCGGCTATGAATACTACGGCGACATCCCGCGCAAACGCTGGATCCCAACCAAGCTCGACCTGCTCTGCGCGCAGGAAGTGGGCTATGTGCTGCGTCTCTCGTCAGCCTTTGCGCCGCTAAACTTTCTCAGCAATTCGTTGCCTGTGGCGACCGTCATGCAGCCTTATTCGGCAGCCTTCATCGCCAGCGGAGGAATTCCATTTTATGATTGGGACATCATTGATGGCACGTTACCACCGGGATTGGCCCTGGATTCATACAGCGGCGCGCTCACCGGAATTCCGACCACGAATGGCGTCTTCAATTTTACCGTGCGCGTCCGTGACTATCACGAAGCCGGCCCGGAACTGACCCAAGGTTTTACGCTCAACGTCGGTATCTCATCACCACCCCGGTTGACGATTTCCATCACCAACAATCAGACGCGAATTTTACTCTCCAGCATCGCCGGCCAGCAGCAGGTCGTTCAAGTCTCCAATAACCTGCTTGATTGGACGCCGGTGGCGACCAACAGTTCCGGCACCAACCTGTTCCAATTCATCGAATCGAATCCGCTGCAATTTCCCAAGCGCTTTTATCGCGCAGTGGTCATCCCGTAAGATCAAGCTATTATCGAACTAAAGAACTAGAGCCATTTCATCCAGGAGCTGTCATTTCCCGTATTTCAGATAAAATCCGTTTTGGAATAATTCTTCCGGGTCATATTTTCTCTTAAGCTCAAAGAAAGCCTTTGCCTGCGGATAGGCTTCGTTGAACTGTTCTCGTGTCGCATGCAAACGATACGGTAAATAATATCTCCCGCCGTGCCGCAATGCAGCCGCGATGATTTCCTGCGTGAGTTTTGTCATTTGCACCTCGCCTTGTCCATCGCGCGCCTGACTGAAAAACATCACGACGGAAATCATGTCTCTGTCTGCGTAACCTAGAAAAGAATCAGCATCACGGTTGATGTCCCGCGCGGTGGCATTCAGCAAATCGGCATGGTTTTCCGGAATGATTTTTCGCAACTCCGCCAATAAAGGTTCAAATTGAGATGGCGGCACGAAGCATTCAATCAAAATATCCGTGGTGTTGGTGCCGTGGTCGGAAAACCATTGGGACGGCACATAAAGAATGTTGTTGCGCTCAAAAACATCACCGGACAAAACTGCGGAGAAATATTTTTCCGCACTCCAGCGAAGCTCTTTGCCGTAATCATTGTCCACACCGCCGCGAAAAATCGCCCGCTCAAGCTTTCTATCCTTTAATTCAAGCGCGCTTGTCAAAAGATTGGTCATGGGCAAACGGCGAAAGATATTGATGACGCCCTCGTTTAGAAAATTACCCGCCGCCACGTTCAGCCGGCCATAAACCATCGCCACGCCGTTTGTATCCGAAGTCTTTTCAGCGAGTATTTTCACATAATCAGCCGACGATACATTCACCCGTTCGATTTTATATTTCTCATTCGGCACAACGTGCAAGTCCGCGTCCAGAATGACGCCGAACAATCCATAGCCGCCGAGGACGAGCGAAAATAATTCAGGATTTTCAGTCCGGCTGCATTTGACAATTTCCCCGCTGGACAACATCAACCGGAAAGCTTCCACCGTGGAATCAATTGGCGGACGATTAAACTGCCAGCCGTGACAATTGACACTTAATGAACCGCCGATGGAAAAATCGTCATTGGATTGCATGACTTCGACCGACAAGCCATGCGCATTGAGAAAAGGAATCACCTCGCTCCAACGTGCGCCCGCCTGGACGTGTAGTACCAAATTGGTCTCGTCCAGTTCCATGTGATTAAAGGGCAGCATGTCAATCACGATGCCATCGGGATAAATCACATGACCGCCCATGCTATGTCGCGCACCGGCGATGGAGACTTTGAGGTGATTGGTACGGGCAAATTGCAGAAGCTCACCAAGCTGCTTTTCCGCGGCCGACGGATCGTTGGGAATCTGCCAGATCTTTGCCACCGGCGTCTGGTCAAGATGGCTTGCGTCATTGACCGTTCCGGGTGGCGAAACCACGGTTTCATTTTTATCCTGACAGATGGCCTTTAAAATATGAAACGCCGGCCTGGCTATTGCGACCAAAAATAACAAGATCAGCAGCGCCAGCAACAAGACGATCATCTTCCAGATTTTTCGCCGCATTAACATTTGATCACTCATGGAATGCTGTGGCTGTTTGTCCTGCATTTTGCTGCCAGAAGGAAAATGCCTCCCGCCACCACGCCGGTGATTGCGCTGACGCTTCATTGTGTCCGGCGAGCGGAAACTCCTGCAACTTCTTTGGCCCGTTGTAACTGTTGGCCAAGCGAAGACCGGCAGCCGGTCCGATAATCTCATCCTGGCCGGCCACGATAAATTTAACCGGGCCGTGGTAGCTCTTCAAACATTCCTCCGGATTAAAACGGTCGAGCAATAAAAAGTAAGCGGGTAAAAACCACATCTGCCGTTGCGCCACCGAAGCAAGGTTGTGATAGGGTGCGAACAATATCAGCCCCGCGATTTCCTGCGGATGATTTTTCGCCAGTTCACACGCCACGCCGGTGCCCAGCGATTCGCTGACGATATATTTCGGCAGATTGGCCGGCAACAATTGAAACGCCTCTTCGGCCGCCGCAAGCAAACTCGTTTTGCTTGGCGAACCGGGTCGCGCGCCATAGCCAGGATATTCTAAAACATAAACATCCACCGGTGCGGCTTCGTGAATAGGACTAGCAACATAATCACGGCTCAAGGCGCAGCCAGCATTACCATGGACGATAAGCACGCTGCCGGTCGCGGTTCCGCTGGCGGCCATCTTCCAACCGATGATCCGTCCGGCCGCATTTTTCCAAGGTGCAAAACCATGTTCCGTTGCGACGGACTCAATAACATCGGCGGGAATTTTGGTCGGCAAATAAATCAGGCGGCGCTGAAAGATCAGCACCATCAGAACAATGAGCAGATATGCGATGAGGAGAAATTGAAACACACGAATGAATGACCGGCGAATTTTGTCGCAGTCCATGTTACTTTGTAAATGTATTGCACAGGCCAAGAATCTTTTTTTCACGGGTCGCTGCGTCACTCCACGGATCAAAATCAAATGCATTGCCAATTTTTGAATGCAACGTGTTTGCAAATTGAATGCGTACGGCCAGGCGTGAGTCGTTGAGGCCGTCCAGCAATGCAGCCGGGTCACGGTCGGCGATGATTTTCAAGCGTTCGGTGGCTGCTTTGACAATCATCGCGTCATGCTCGCCGCAAAGATCAAATAGCTTCACTGCCGCCAAATGAACCGCGTTAGTTGCCTGTGAATCCAACAGCTTATCCACTTCAGCCAGGGTTTTTTGGGCGAGAGCTTGTTGAACTGCGACCTGCTTTGCATTTACAAAGCTATTGGTAAGCCACTGTAGGAAATCAGCCGCAGCCTGAAAACCAGTGGTGCGTTCCACTTCATCATCCGCAGTGGAGAGCATGACAAATGTGGGGACAGCCTTAATACGATGTTTCGTTGCAATATCTGGATGCTGGTCAATATCAACGGCAACGTGCTCCATACCCGAAATAGTTTGCAAAATCGTTGGATCGGTAAGCGTGATCTGGGACATGAGCTTGCATGGGCCACACCAGCTTGCGGTGAAATAAACCAATATTGGATGATGTGCGGACTCTGCCACCGAAAGCGTGGCCGGATAGTTGGTACTCCAGCCATCAGGCACCCCGGCGCGCACGACCACACTGGTGGCGACGAACAATAATAAGATGCATAAAATAATTTTCATGGAGTTAATTTCACCGGCTGGCTGACCGGTTCCTTGCCGTGCTGGATGAGCGGCCAAAATTGGTTCCAGACAAATGGGCGGCTAAACTCGCCATAGTGGCACTTTTGACAGTCCCCGGCATCCAGCGGCCGGAAGGTGAAATTGATCGAAGCATCACCCGCTTTTTGCCGCACATGCAAGCTACCCGGCCCGTGACAACTTTCGCAACCAACGTTGATGAGTTTGTCCGCGCCAAATTCACGGCGATAACCAGAAGCATCCCCGAAACCCACGGTATGACAGCCAATGCACTTCGGATCGGCATCTGCTTTGCGGGCGGTCAGCGTGGCAAAGGCATGTGCATGAGCAGAGCTCGCCCAAGCGTCCGCAGCGGTTTTGTGGCAGGTGAAACAACTCTCGGTACCGACATAGACGGCCACGGTTCGTACCCCTGGCACCATGTCGGCACTTAAATGATCCGGGTCATCCACGGCCAACCGGGTCTGGCGCACTTCATCACGATAACTTTGCGCCAATTCATGGAAGGAAGCATCCTGGGAGATTTTATCGTGCAACAAACGAACTTCGTTTCCAGTCACCTGAAGCGGTGCGCCTTTCAACAGTTGCAGACGTAGAATCCCGAGCGCTTTAGATTCATTGGTCACAAAGTAGATCAGACTGCGGTTTGCCTTCACCAAGTCCTGCGCCGGCTGGCTGACTTTTCCACCAAGGATGACCTGACACTCATAAAACTGCTGTGCCAGCCGCGTGAGCGTGGCTTCGTCGGTGAAAGCCAGCAATACAATCAGATCTGCCTTGCCGCGCAATTCTGCCAGACAACGTTCAATGGCCGAGTCCATGTCGCCCACCAATAATCCCGCCCCTAGTTTTTGTTCCAGCCCGCGCGGGTCAAGCACTCCAACGACCGCGATCCGAAACGCGCCGCGCTGGACAACGCGATAAGAATCAAAAACGGGCTTGTGGGTGGCTTGGTCGAGCAGGTTGGCGCTCAGGATTGGCACCGGCGAAGTTTGCTTGATGGCGCGCAATTGAGCGACGGTGAATCGCGCCTCGTGCTGGCCGATGTTCAGGGCGTCGTATTTCATCGCTGCAAAGGCGCGCAGGAGATAGCCATACTCAATCAGGTCGTAATCTTCGCGCCCGCCGACGGCGTCGCCCACGTCCACCCGCAAGGCGCCATCGGGCGCCTCGGCATCAAGCACCGTCTTGAGCCGGGTAAGGCCGCCGAACTGTCCGGTAAAGCAGCCGCATGGCTCCAAACGCCCGTCGATATCGCAGGTAAAATAAACGGGCAGATCAATCGTTTGAAGTTTCGGCGATTCCCCACAGCCGCTGAACAGCAAAGCGGAAAATAAAATCAGGTCAAAGCGCCAGGGCGTTCTCGGTGGGCGAAAGCTAAACAGCTTGAACAGAGCTTTAATACAGCACCGCATAGGTAAAAACATTTACATTCACCTTGGCTGGATTTTGGATTTCATTGCCGCCGCAGCAGCAGCAGCCTTTTGCATTTGCGACATCGTTCAAGCCTTCCTTGGAATAGACCACTACCAGCCGGCCATGATCTCAAGTCCTTCAAGCGCCACGGGACTGCCATGTTTTTCCACAGCCGGGGAATCGGGTTTACGATGGAAAAAATTGGATGCGTCATCGGGATCTTCTGAAGCGGATATTCAGGGAAACACAACTTCATCTCCTGCCGGAAAGATTTGTCCCATTTTTCATCCGAGCAGCCGGGACTTACCAGGAGAAATCCGCCGTGTGTGAGATACTTCCGCAATTGCTCCCGTTCCTTTTGCGTGAGGGCAAACTCCTCATTGCCCGACATCACACAGAACGGATAATCAAACAGCGTCTCCGCATCCAGCCGCACCGGAAGGAGCTTCTTATTTACCCGCAAGTTGGTCTGGTTGGCGACGTCGGTGAGGAAACGATCGGCAAAACAGACTGAACTTTTGTCACCGGCATAAATCAGATTGCCGCATTGCAACAGGGTCAGATCCGAATGGACCGGCGTTCCTGGCAAAGGTGCCAACTGGCTGAAAACCGGGGGCGCGAGAAAATACACGGCCGCAAAAATCACCCGGCACAAATTCAGTGACTGATGCTTAATTTTATTTTTCATGGGCAGGTTTTTCCTTCTTTGTGGTGATAGCCTTGAAATAGTTTTCCACAACCTCGTTGTATTCCTCGATAACCGCCTCCGATGAGTTGGCGGCGGACTGGCGATTGACCGGATTCAATCCTTTCATCACATCGGGTTTTTCGACATCGCCCCGGCCACCGACGGCCGCCGTGCCCGCGCCTTTGCCAAAGCGGCTGGATTGGCGCGCGGCGGCGTTGCCGGTGCGGGCGGAAGATTCGTTGCCCATCACATTCATGCTCGAACCGTCAATCACCGCATAACCGGACGTGCCCATCGAACCTTCACCCATGCCGGCACCCAGGCCCTTGCCATTGCCGAATCCGAACTTCCGGCTGCGCGCCATCTGCGCAAAATTCTTGCCGGGATTCATCCGTTGCAATCTCAAATATGTGTCCAGCTCATCGCCGGACGGACAATTGCCGCCATGGCATTCGCCGAACAATTTCTCCATCTCGCCGCGCAGCCGATTGGCCAGTTGAAAGGATTGTTCGCCGGCACCCGCCAGCATCTGGCCCGTGGCCTGTTCCGCCAGCGGTTCCATGCGCCGTTCGCCGATTTGATCCGCCAGGTCGCGTCCGCTTTGGGCGGCCTTTGGAAAATTCTTTTCAGCGTCCCTGGCGTCGGCCTTCAGCTTCTCCTGCAATTGTTCCAGCGCATCGGCCACTTTTTTTTCAGTGGCCGCGAGATCTTTCAAGGCCAGCTGATCTTCGCGGCCCAACTGGCCGGGACGATTGTAAGCCTGCGCTTGTTGCGCAAGCTCCTGCTGTGCGCGGTAGAGCGACTCAAACAAATTGAAATCCTTCGTCAATTCCTGCATCTGGCTCATGTCATCCAATTTTTGAACCATTTCCTGGTCAGCCTCCTCGTGCATCTGCCCCAGCCGTGCGATTTGATCGTCAGAAGCCTTTTTGAAATCGTTTAACATCTCCGGCGACAACTGGCGGGGACCGGCCGGCGGCGAACTGCGCTGTGCCACGTCGCGGGCGGCAGCGTTGTTGTCCTGCGTACTCAGCCGGATATTTCCCCCTTGTTCATGCAACATTTCCTGCAAGTCTTTTTCGACATCGTAAAGCGGATTTTGCCTCACAAAATTATCCATGCGTTCGGCCTGCCGGTTGAGCTGCTGGTTCAGTTCGCTTTGCTGCGCGATCAGACTGTCCAGTTGCTGCACTAGCGCCTCGCGTTGTTTGGGATCCGCCTTGGCAACCTGGCTTTTGAGTTTTTCTGCGGCGGCACCGACTTCTTTTTGCTTTTCGATCAGCTGCTGCAAATCACTGTTAAGTTCCTCGTATTTTGCCGCCGTATCGGCGAGGTCGCTTTGTTCGCGTAGATAGTTGTTGTAATCCTCCACGCTGATGACTTGGAGACGGACGAGCTGGCTGCGGGCCAGATGCGGTTGAGGCGCATTATCCACGGCTTCGGCAAAAAGGGAAATGACATCGCCGGGCTGGATGCCCAGACCGGCAAAATCGAAACCCTCGGTGGCGCGGCTGTCGAGGACCACCGTGTCATACTTGAAGACCTTTGGGGCAGAATAAACGCCGTTCAGCCCGCGATGCAACCGGATCTCGCGAAGACCATAATCGTCGCTCGCTTCGATTTGCGCCTGCAATTTAAAATCCATTGCCGCGAACGCATCATGCTCTGGATTGGTAAGACGGATTTCTGGCGGCAGATCATGCGTAACCGTGAGTGCCCCTTCGTTCTCGCCTTGAGAAGAGAGGCCGTCAACGTCGACTACGCCAAAGCGCAGCCGCCCTGATTCCGTGACGACAAAGGAGCGGCCACCTCATTATCCGCCGATTTCTTCAGCACGATGCGTTGAGGCGGTTGATCGCCGGCGGTGATTTCAAGCCAGCCTTCACGCAGGGGCCGGTTGGATTGCAGCCGGAATTTCAGCTCGCCGCCTTCGAGCACCTGCACGCCTTTGAAATCGAAAAGTTTTTTCCGCCGGCTTGAGGCCGGTGTAGGCGGGCGGCGCGATCCGCACGAAAACATGTTCAACTGCGGAGTCAGCACCACGCCAATGTGCGCCTGCTTGGATTCGCTCACATGATCCCTGTGTGAGCCATGACCACCAATCCGGTGCGGACATTGTCCAGCAATTGATTAAAGCCCGCACCGCCTTCGCCAAACATGGCGAGCGTGACGGCTTGTTCGGGATGGCCCGGCGGAAATGAGGTGAGATAAACGTCCTTCGGCCGGTGCCCCGACGCCTTCACCTTCACGATCAATCCTTTCCCATATAGCAGATTGGTTCCCAACGGGCCGGGCTGCACAATTTCCAGGCGGGTGAAGGAATAGGGCGGATGATCACCAAATGGATCGGCGAAGCGGGCGGCTTCGATCAGCGTTATGCGAAAGCCCAGCGCCAGCACGGCGGCGAAGCCCAGCAAGGCCCAAGTCACCGCCTTCAGTTGACGGCGCACTTCATCCGTCCGTGCGAGCGCTTCAATGGGAACCTCCCGCAATCCGGCGGCGTAATTCTCCACCGCCTGCTGCGCCAGCTCGCGGGTCAGCGGCGGCAGCGAGTTGTCCCGGGTCTGTTCATTCAACTGCAGCAGATTGATCAGGCGCGAGCCGAGCGCAGCATCACGCGCCTCCAGAAGCCGTGCGATGTGCTCATTCCGGTTTCGTTGCAAGTAGGCAAGCCGCCAGCCGAGGATTAGAAGGATAATGATCGCGGCAAACAGCGCCAATAAAAGCCCCAGCCGCCAGCCGGCGTTCAGATGAAAAATGACATCAAGAACGAATCCCGCGAGCACCGCCGCACAGACGTATTTGACGCCACGTAACAGGAGGCTGCCGCCAGCCTCTTTCTGATGCTCTCGGTCGGCGACCGCCAACCGGTCCAAGATGTTTTGCGTTTCATTCAACATAATCCCCAGCGCCTCCGCAAAAACCAATCCAGTCCAAACAGTAGGCCGGCCAGATAAAAAACCCAAGCCTCATTCCAAACGGGCTGCACAATAATTTTTGGCGTCAGATCAGCTTTCTCGTTGGTCAATTCCTTGAGCAGCCGGGGCAGTTCCGCCGGTTCAATTATACGTCCGCCGCTCGCTTCGCACAACCGGCGCAGATAAAGTGCGTCGGTGGCGACTTCGGTTTCCTCGAGATTTTCCGTGAATACAACGAATCGCGATTCCTGCGTCGTGCCATCAGGCAGCTTCACCACCGACCGATAACGCCCGACGCGCTCCGGCAGGAATTCGGCCGTGAGCCGGCGGTGCTTGCCGCCACCGGAGCCAGAGTCGTCCTTCCAGCTTCTATATCTCCGTAATAAATTGTGACTGGAATTGATTTTAAATTGGGATCCGGCTGTCGCAGGAGAGCCGGAAATAAATCTTTTCACCCAGCAAAATGTTGGCGGAACTGGGCCGGAAAGAAAACTGCCGGTTGGGAATGAAATCGCGGCCTGCCAGCAGCCAGAGAATCATCTGATCCCAAAAACGGTCGAAGGGCGAATTCACCCCTTCAACTTTGGCATTGAGCGACCACCGCCATAATCCGTCCACGCCAATGCTCACGACCTGACCCCGCCCGTAACGCCGGTGCACAATGGCAGGATCGGATGCCGCGGAATCGCGGGTGGTCGCCAGGGCAAACACCGAAGTCAGCGGCAGTGTCTCTTGTGGAATTTTCCCATCCACCAAATCGGAAGGGCGTCCAAACCGCCCTGGCCATCGTTCAAAACTTGAAACGGGGAGATTCCGCGACCTTCGGCCGTCACATCCAAATGGACACGATCGTTCGTCTTGTCGCTCCAATTAACAGGCTCCAGTCCACCGACGGACGAATTCTGAAAAGCCCGACCACGGCTGTAAATCACCATGCCGCCACGGTCTTTGACGTATTGGTCCAGCAAATCCGGCAGGCCAGATTTCACGGCCGCAGACTGTCCGGCGGCATTTGCCTGGGACGAACCGGCCAGCGAATCCACCGAATGTCCGAGAACCACGACGTCGTATGTGGCAAGCTGGTTCAACGTTTCAGGCAAGTGGAGTTCGCCGGTGCCCGGCGTCTTGCGGATCGCGCGAACACGATCCGGTCCATAACGGATCAGTGCATCCACATCAAACTTGTCGTCCCGCATCAAAGAACGTTGCAGGAACGTTGTGTCCCAGTAAGGATCACCTTCCAGAAGCAGCACACGGATTTGCTGGTCGATCACATTGAGATAAGTGATCGCGCTGTTATTCGCCAGGTCCACCTCATTTTCCAGCGGCTGCACGCGGACTTCGTACTCGTATTGCCCGACCTCCGGTTCCGTGACCTCGAACTCCACCGGCAGTTCCTGCAGTTGTTGGGCGTTGAACTTTTTGGTCTGGACGACCTGGCCATGCCGCAGCAATTGCACGTTAAGGTCTTCCAGCTCACATCCAATCAATCGAAGCGTGGCGTTGATCCGGGCCTTCTGCTTGACATAGCAATACGGCTGGAAACCGGTGATGCGGACGGCGACATCCCGCACGGTGCCTTGCTTGCCCAAGGCGACGGCGTAAATCGGCGCTTCGCGCGTGCGCGCTGCGAGACCGGTCTTCACCGGATTAACCATTTCAAAGTCATGACCATCCGTCAGCAAAATCAGCGCGTTGATCGCTTCATCGCCCGCCGGGGTGCTTAACATGGTACTGATGGACTTGTGAAAAAAGCGTGGTCTTGCCGACGGGTACAACGTCCAAGATGGATTGTTGCAATGGCCGGGCGTCGTCAGTGATTCCAAACAAACGTAGGCGTGATTCGGCCGGTAATCCACTTTGACCCAAAGCACCGGAATCCAGCAGCAGATTTTTGGCGGCGTCGAAACGGGATTTGTTTCCGGCATCGCGTTGCTTCATGCTCAACGAAGTGTCCAGACCGATCAGCGTAACGCGATCCTTCGTGGGCGGTGGCAAAATTTCGCGGCGCGAGGGCTGGAGCAGCAGCAAAACGACCAGCGCAATCCCAATGACGCGGAAGAACAACAGCGTTAAATTCCGCCAGACCCCGACGGACGCGCCCACGCGCCAGTAAACGTGAATGGTCAGGAGCAACAGCAGCGCGCCAATGATCGCAACGATGGGAACTGGGAGGATCGGATCCAAAACGAGCCCATTGTCCGGGGTATTGTTCATGTTGCCTGCCTCCGGATTAAAAATTGAAAACCGCTTTCCAGCAGCAAGCACGCGAGCGCACCCAAGACAAACCAGTGAAAAACGGGCCGGCCTTTTGCCAGCTCATCATAATCTTCATGGCCGGAGACAAAATGCGACTCATGATTGTCTGCGAATTCCCTAGGCAACAAACTCATGTCCATCGGGCGCAAATCGGATTGATCCGTGGCCGGATTGACGCCGAAGGCATACAGCACCTGCGGCGAACCGAGCGTGTAGAATCCCAGTTGGTTCGGCGTGAATGCGAGGCTGCAACGTTCTCCAGTCAATTCCCGCTGAATCGTGACGCGCGCGCCCGCCGGGCTGATCAGATCGTTGCGCATCTCGCTGCGCCAGATTTCGGCGTGCAGCGTTTCGCCTATGGTATAGGACGAAGGCGGGGGTTCGTCCGTGGCGATGGCTTTCACCAAGTTCTGCATCAGCGCGGGAAAAATCCGTTGCCGCGCAAGATTGCTCGCAAACTCGCCGGCGGAAAATTCAGCAGCAGCAGCGTTCCAAGACCATGATGCAATGAAGCCATGGCTGGTGATTTGTCACCATATTCCAGCAGAACGCCTCCCGCACTGGTCGCGCCAGCCTGGTAGTAATCGTAAAATTCGAGCATCGCGAGATCGCGACGGGCATCGCCTTGAAACAGTTTCAGATAGGGCGATTGAAAATCACCGCGCGCAATCTGCTGTGCACCGGCGGTCACATTGGTGGCGACCACCCGTCGCGACAAACGCAGCGGCATGGTGTTCGGGCCAATGACTTTTTCCAGGGATGCCAGGTTTTCCGCATCCGCCCCGCCATCGAGGAAGTAGATCAGGCCGCCGCCTTGAAACAGGTATTTTGTGACGGCATCGCATGCTTCAGGGCTCAAGTGATTGATCTGGGTGAAGAACATTTTTGCACGCCCGCGAGGCGGGCCGGCGAAAGCTCTTCCGATGAGATGATTCGCGGCAGCAGCGAGCCGGCCTCATTCTCAAACGGGTTCAGCGCCGTTTCGAGATAATAAGCCCCGCTCTTCCGGGCATCAGCCCCGTCGGTGACGATAAGCACCTCCTCCTTTTTCTGAACCGCCAGCGTCAGGGCAAAATGGTTGTCGTACTCCAGCGCGTCCGGCGGAAGAATGACCTCGCATAAATGCACGCCGGGTCCGCCCACCGGTACCGGCACGCTGATCTTCTCCTCCGACCACGGGGCAATGGAAATCTCCTGCGCAAAGCTGAAACGCTGATCAAGGGTCACGGTGACGTGATCATTGAACGGCTCCGCACTGTAATTGCCGACGGTGATTTCGAGCGGGACGGTGTCGCCGGCCAGCATTCGGGTTTGCGAAGGGCGGGCATTGCGGATGGCGCGGTTATCACGATGTGCCGGCCCCACGTCCACAAAAAATAATTTCACCGCCGGCGGCAGCGCGGTGAAACTGGCGTTGGCCCACTTCTTACGCTCGAAATCAGAAAGGTAATAAATTTCCGGCCGCGCGTCCGGCTGGGATAAAAGGCGGGCGGCCACACTGCTGGCCAGATTGACGTCCGCGCGTCCGAATCCGGGCTTGAGCTGGTTCAAAAACCGTTTCGCCTCGGCGGTGTCCTTTGAAAACGAAACGAAGCAAGTGGTGGGATTCGGCTCCATCACCAGGATGTTCACCGTGTCATCCGCTCCCAGTGAATCTATCAGCTTGGCGGCTTCGTGAATGGCGCGCTCGCGCGAGGTCGGACCGTCGCCCTTGTGTTCCATGCTCACCGAATGATCAAACACAATCAGCACCTGGCGTCCGTTGCGGTCCGCCGGATTCGAACCAAAGCGCCGCAGCATCGGCTGAAGAAATGCCAGCAGCAGCAGCAGCAGAAAAATTGTGCGCAGCAGCAGCAGCACCCAATGGCGCCAGCGATGCAATTTGGAACGGCGCGCCATGGTTTCCCGAATCAACTTGATGGCGGGAAATTTAAAGTGGCGCGGGAAGCCCTTGTTTAACAAATGCAGCATCAGCGGCAGTACCGCCAGCGGAATCAGGATGGCGAACAAAGCTGGGTTTAGGAATGACATGGGTCAACGTGCCGTCGGGGTGTTGGTTCCGCGGAAACCAATGTAAGCTTCGATGGCATCCAGATAAGGCCGGTCGGTATGCACCAGCGCGTGGCTGATGCGACGGTTGTGGGCTTCGCGGGCAAGCTTATCTATCCGCTCCCGGACGGAAACACGATACGCGGCGCGGATTTCCTCCGGCTCCACCTCAACGACTTCGTGCGTCTCCATGTCCTGGAAGCGTGCGACAGATACGCCGGGCAAATCCAGTTCATGCGGATGAACGATGTGCAGCAAAAGAACTTCAAACTTCCGATGCAGGAAACGGCTTAGTGCTTCAAGTGTCTGGTCGGCGTCATCCCAAAAATCCGACACTACGATTAGCCGCCCGCGCTTTTTGAAAAGCGTGTTGCATTCAGCCAGCGAGCCGGCAGTGCCGGTGGTGGATGCCGGCACCACCGATTCGAGTTCGGAAACGAGGTTGTGCAGGTGGTTGCGCGTTCCGCCGGGCGCCAGAAAGCGTTTCATCGTTTCCGCGAATAGCACGAGCGAAACTTTGTCCCCCTGATGAATCATGAGATAGGAAAGGGCGGCGGCAATTTTTGCGGCCAGCACATATTTCGATTCGCGGCCTTCGCCTGAATAGTTCATCGAGGCGCTGACATCCACAAGCAGGTAAATGACCATGTCGGTTTCCGCCTCGTATTGGCGGACAAACAGCCGGCGCGAACGGCCATAGGCACGCCAGTCAATCCGCTTCACATCATCGCCCGGCACATACTCCTTGTAGTCGGTGAACTCGACGGAAGAACCGTGATGGGGCGATCTGTGTTTGCCGACAAAGTAGCCCTCGACCATCGAACGGGCGAACACCAGCAGACTTCCAAATCGTTCCAGTTCCGCCGGCGAGAGCAGCGATCCGCTGCGGATGGTTGAATCGGGCATCCTGAATAAGTTCTTCAGCACCGGTGGGATTCGGGACGTTAAAATCGGGGGACGGTTAATAATCGGAGGCTGGCGAACCGCCTCGTTCAATTTCTTTGCGCGTTCACGCGCTTCGCGGCTGCTTTGTGGCTGTTTCGCTCATGAGCTTTGAGCCGGTGATCGCCAGTGGTTAGTAGGACTTTTCCGGCACCCCCGCCAGGATGCTTTGCACCAGGTCGCGCGATTTTTTTCCGGCACCTGTGGCCCGATAATTCGTGATGACCCGGTGTTGGAGGACATGCATCGCCACTTCGCGGACCTCGGCGATTTCGGGGCTGATTTTTCCTTTCATTAACGCCAGCGCCTTGGCGCCCAAGATTAGATACTGCGAGGCCCGCGGGCCGGCTCCCCATTCGACAAAATCGCGGGTCAATTGCGGCGCCTCCGGATTGCCGGGCCGCGTGGCTGCGACCAGCGACACTGCATAATCAATCACGTGATCCGAAACGGGAGCCGCCAGGACGAGGCACTGGACGCGCAATAAATCCTCCATGCTAATGGTTTGAGGGACAAAAGATTTTTCCTGGAAGGTGGTGCGCTTGACGATTTCAATTTCTTCCGCCTTGGTCGGATAATCCAGATTGAGCGAGAACATGAACCGGTCTAACTGCGCTTCCGGCAGGGGATACGTGCCTTCTTGTTCGATGGGATTCTGCGTGGCCACGACCAGAAACGGGTCGGGCAAGGCACGCGACTGGCCGGCGACAGTGACTTTGCGTTCCTGCATGGCCTCCAGCATGGCGGCCTGTGTCTTTGGCGGCGTGCGGTTGATTTCATCCGCGAGGATGAGGTTCGCGAAAATCGGCCCGGGCTGATATTGATATTCCAAACGCCGCTCACGTTCCTGAAGAATTTCAGAACCGATGATGTCGGCCGGCATGAGATCTGGCGTGAACTGGATGCGTTTGAAACTCAATTGCAGGACATCGGACAATGTGCGGACGATCAATGTTTTGGCCAGCCCCCGGCACACCGACCAGCAGACAATGCCCGCGGGCGAACAGGCTGACCAGCAGCAGCCGGACGATTTTTTCCTGGCCGACGATCGCCTGATTGAGCCCTTGGGTAATACGGATATGTAACTCGCTTACCTCTTTGGGTGAAATCTCATTCATTGTAGGGTAGATGTATTGATTTTTTATGCCTCAAAGATTGAAACCGCAAAAAATGAAAAAGATTCAATTTTTCAAATGCCCATTAATTTTCAAGTCTGGTGAAATGACATTAACACCAAGATATTATCGGCGACAAGCATGGGGATATTGACCCTTAACTTCAATTCTCAAAAAACAAAATCACCGAAATTAAGTCGACGTGTATTCCAGTGCGACCCTTTAACATTATCCCTGTCAGTAAATCATTAAGCGCGCTCCTTGTTTCGTCGCTCATCATTTCAGGCAATGTACTGGTGTCGCGCGCCGCCTTTAAATCGATCCGTAGTCGTTGAAAATTCGGATTCGTGGAAGGCGATGTCGGCGTCCGATTTGTTGTTTCAAGACTTGGCCGGTGTCGGCACCGGAGCCGTTTGCGGCTTCACCTTCACCTCGAGATAAAGGTCGCGCAGTTGCTTCGGTTCGACGGTGCTGGGCGAATCAGTCATCAAGTCCGTGCCTTTCGCCGTTTTGGGGAAGGCGATCACGTCGCGGATGCTGGTGACGCCGCAGAGGATGGCGATGAGACCGGTCAAATCCGAGCGCGATGCCGCCGTGTGGTGGCGCGCCATAACGAAACGATTCGAGCATGTAACCGAACCGCGCTTTCACCATGTCCGGCGGAATCGCGAGCAGTTCCTCAAAGATGGTTTTCTGCACATCGGGCTGATGGATACGGATCGAGCCGCCGCCGAGTTCCACGCCGTTCACGACGACGTCGTAGTGCTGGCCGCGCACTTTCTTCGGATCGGTCTTGAGCAATGGGATGTCATTGGCCACCGGCGCAGTGAACGGATGATGACTGGAATACCAGCGGTTCTGTTCGCGGTCAAAACCGAGCAGGGGGAATTCGATGACCCACAGGAAATTGAACTGCTTCGGATCAATCACCAGTTTGCCCTGCGTCTTCAAAACGTCGGCGCAATACAAACGTATCTTGCCCAGAATTTCGCAGGCATTCAGCCATTGATCTGCGGCGAATAAGATCAAATCGCCTTCTTGAATCGCAAGCTTGGTGGTGAGCGCGGCCTTCTCGGTTTCGTTGAAAAATTTCACAATCGGCGATTTCCATTCGCCACCTTCGACCTTGATGAACGCGAGGCCTTTCGCGCCAAAACTCTTGGCGTATTCGGTCATCGTTTCGATCTGACCCTGCGTCGCGCCGGCCATGCCTTTGGCGTTGAGCGCCTTCACGACGCCGCCGTTGGCCGATGGTGCCGCTGAACACCTTGAATGAGCTGGCCTTAAAATCTTCCGTCATGTCCACGAGCTCCAATCGCGAAACGCGTGTCAGGCTTGTCAATGCCATAACGATTCAACGCTTCCTCAAAGCTGATGCGCTTGAAAGGCGTCGGCACGTCAATGTTCAACGCCGTTTTCCAGACGCGCTTGAGCAAGCCTTCGATGAGATTGTAGATGTCTTCCCGATCAATAAAGCTCATCTCAATGTCCACCTGCGTGAACTCCGGCTGACGGTCGGCGCGCAAGTCTTCATCGCGATAGCAGCGGGCGAGCTGGAAATATTTCTCCACGCCGGCGACCATGAGAATCTGTTTGAATTGCTGCGGCGATTGCGGCAATGCGTAGAACGTTCCGGGTTCGCGGCGGTTCGGCACGAGAAATTCCCGCGCGCCTTCGGGCGTGGACTTGAACAGCGTGGGCGTCTCGACTTCGAGAAAGCCTTGTTCGTCCATGTAGCTGCGGGTGGCGATGGCGACTTTGCTGCGCAGTTTCAGGTTGCGCGCCATTTCGGGACGGCGCAAATCGAGATAGCGATATTGCAGACGCAGTTCTTCGTTCACCTTGTTGGCAATCTCGGGATCGTCCACGGGGAACGGCAGCACTTCCGCCATGTTCAACACTTCGAGGCCGGTAACGCCGACTTCGACTTCGCCGGTGTGAATTTTGGCGTTGTTTGTGCCGGCGGGACGTTGACGGACCTTTGCCAGTGATGCTGACAACGCACTCGCTCCGCAGCGCGGCGGCTTGCGTAAAGAGTTCGGGCGTCAAATCGGACGGATCAAAAACCGTTTGCGTGCGGCCTTCGCGGTCGCGAATGTCAATGAAGATCAGGCCGCCGAGGTCGCGACGCGAATGGACCCAGCCGGAGAGCGTAACGGTTTGCCCGATGTGTGCCGGGCGCAGTTCGTTGCAATGATGCGTGCGTTTCATTTGAAATTTCGCAAAAGCGAATGTTCATAGTGGCGAGAAACACCCAAGAATTCAAAGTAAAAGTAAGGCTGAAAATGGTCGGCCTTGTCGGAAGGAATTATTTTTCACTTTACCTTTGGCCGGGAACTGTTTGGCTTTGCGGGCTGGCTCTAAACTTCCAATCAACCTTTAATCATGAAAAAAACTCATCTCATTATCGGCGCATCAACGATGGTGCTGCTCGGCTGCCTTGCCTTGTTCAGTTTCGGCTGTGGCAAAAATGACAGTCAGCCTAGTTCTTCACCGGCACCAGCTGCAGGCAAATCCCAATTTACTTCGGCGGAAAAGACTAGCTTTGCCGAGGTCACCGCGCAGCTTGACCCCGGCGGCGAATTTTATCTTTATCTCGGCACCGCGCAATGGCTGGAACATCTCGCGGCCAAGGTGGAAGGCTGGCGGCAGAATTTCACCAACTTCCCCAATGTCACAGAGGACAACACCGCCAACATCAACAAGGCTTTTGACATAGCCAATCGCCTGATCACCGACAGCGGCATCGAAGACCTCACGGGTGTCGGCGCCAGCTCCATCGAAATCGAGAAGGGAACATTCCGCAACAAACTGCTGCTGCACCATTATCCCGGCGCGGGCAATGGCTTTATATGGAAGTTCTGCGGCAAAGAACCACATGCACTCACCGGGCTTGATCTGTTGCCTGCGAATACCGCGCTCGCTGTTTTTTCCGACACGGACCTGCCGTTGCTCTGGAACGTGACGCAGGATGAAGTCGCAAAGTCCGGCTTTCCGCAGGCGCAGGAATTTCTTAAAAAGCTGCCGGCCCAATTTGAAGAGAAAACCCAGTTGAAATGGGACGCCTTTCTCAATTCGCTCGGCGGCGAATGTGGTTTCGTCCTGACGCTCAATGAGTCCAATACCATCCCCATTCCCCTGGCTGGCACGGCTGTAATGATTCCCGAACCCGGACTTCTCCTTGTGTTCAAGGTCAAGGATGACACCATCTTCAACCGCATTGACCAGCAGTTGAAAGCCAACCCGGACATCATCAGCGTCGAGCAGGCCGGCCTGAAAATGCGGACGATGCCAGTGCCACTCCCGCTCATCGGCACATTGCGACCAAGCGCCGCCAGCAGCGGCGGCTATCTGTTCCTAGCCTCCTCCGATGCGCTGGTGAATGAAGCGCTTGCCGTGAAAAGCGGCAAATCACCCGGCCTCAAAAGCACTGATGAATTCAAGCGTCTCTCGCAGAACATTCCTGACCAGGGAAATCAATTCACGTTCATGAGCGAAAAGTTTGGACGCACGATGTACAAAATCCAGGATCAGGCCATGAGCGCCCAATCCGCCCAAGGCGGTTCGGCGGCGCAGGCGCAATGGATGAAGTCCTTTTACAACAGCAGAACGGCATTCACTTACGGCGTTGGCATTAACACCCCGCAAGGTTGCTTGCACGTCGGCAATAGCAGCCAGAGTTTTGCCAAAACGGTGTTGCTGCCCGCCGTCGCCGTGCCCGGAATGCTGGCCGCCATCGCCATTCCCAACTTCGTGAAAGCCCGCGCCACGGCGCAGCATAATGCGTGCATCAACAACCTCCGCATCATTGACGCCGCCAAGCAACAATGGGCCTTGGAGAAAAGCAAACAAGGCACGGACATTCCGACCAAGAAAGATTTGATGACTTTCATCGGTAGAAGCAAAAAATTTCCAGTCTGCCCGCAAGACGGCACTTACACCATCGGTCCCGTGAATGAAGCGCCCACGTGCAGCATTCCCGGCCATGTCATGCCTGAATGAACTTGGGTGACGGAGCGCGGCGGCCGCTTGCGTTATCTCCACTGAAGCGGCGTGAACGCCGCGCTCCCCAAAGAAAAATTCCCCGCTCGCTACGCGCGTTGATCTGATTTAACCTCGCGCCATGATGGAACTGCCCAAGCCGGATGTTATTTTCACGCACGAGAGCGACCTTGACGGCTTGGTGGCGGGCTTGATGCTCCAAAAGCTCGCCAAGAAGCTCTACAACCGCGACGTGCCGCTGGAGGCGTATCATTACAATTACTGGAAGCAGCGCGAATTGCGCGAAAAAGCCGCGTGGGTCACCGACTTCACCTACGAACCGCGGCTCGACAAACAGGAATGGGTCATCATTGATCATCACGTCACCGATGCCACGCCCAAGAGCGCGCATCTTATCCACGACCTCACCAAGTCCGCCGGGCTGCTCTGCTACGAACTGTGCATTCGCAACGGCCTTGAATCCCCTGCCCTCGCCCGGCTCGCGCACCTGAACAACGTCGCCGACCTGTTCCTGGAAGACGATCCCGACTTTGTGCTCGCGGGCGATTACGCGAACCTCGTGAAGATTTATCAGTTCTGGAATTTGCACGCGCTCATTGACGGCGACATCGAGAAGCTGCTCGATCATCCTTTGCTCGAAGTCATGGCCGTGAAACGCCGCATCGAAGACCCGCTTGGCTACGAGTGGAGCAAAAATCACGTCACCGAAATCAGCGCCGCCGTCGGCTACGTCGAGACTGTTGTTGGCAACAACAACCTCATCGTGCATCAACTGCTGGAACGTTCGGCGGTGAAATTTCCCGTGCTGGTCACGTTGTTCAAGCGCGCGAACAACGTCGTCATCGCCAGTTTTCGTAGCCGCAACGGCGAGGCGCTCAAGGTGGCGGAGAAATTTCAGGGCGGCGGACACGCCAACGCCTCTGGCGCGATGCTCCCCAAATCCATCCGCAACATCCCCGAAGCCGTGGAATATCTGCGCTCGATTCTGAACCCCAAACGAGGCGCGCCGTTGAATAACCTGGAAAGCTTGTTCGCGGATATTGAAGCGGAGCAACGGAAGTAACTATGCATCCACACTATGAAACAGTGTTCATACTGCGGAAGAGACAATATTGATGATGCCTTAAACTGCCGCGAATGCGGCACGGAGTTTGAGCAACCTAAAGTAGTGCCTCAACCTGAAGAGCAAAAACAGCAGGAACCTTCATCTTCAGCTCGTGATTCCGGAGCGCCATTCTCAGAAGCCAAGCCAGTCTTGAAATACGATAATATTCTCGTTTCATCGCGCGGCATTGCAGAGGTTCATGCAAAAAAGGTCGTGATTTTTGTCCCAGCACCTGAAATAAACCGAGTCACTTTGAAATTTGGCAGGTCGGATCACTACCCGATTCTCACCATGTCGATTGGTATCGCTTTGGCAATGGTCGGTATTTTTGGACTTACAGAATTATTCGAGGCGCCGCGAGGATTCCGGTATGAATTGGGAATGGTGGCTTTTGGCTTAATCGGCGGTTCCATGGTTTTTGATACTTTGAAGAAAAGATATTTTTTTGAAGTTCACAAAACGAAAGGTGTTTGCCGGCTGGTTCTGTCAAAAAACGCTCAAGAGAAAGACATTCAAGATTTCTGCGATAAAGTCAGGTTGATCTATAAGCATGAAATTACGGACTCTAGCAAGTTGCTCTAGGCGGTTTTACTTTCCCTAGAATCGGTTGCGGTTTAATATCGCCGCCGCTTATGCCTGATTCATCCACCCGTGCCGACGGTCGTTCACCCAGCCAGCTTCGCCCGCTGCGTTTTCAAAACGGCATCGCGCCCTACGCCACCGGTTCCACGCTCATCGAATGGGGCAACACGCGCGTCATCTGCGGCGTGACCATCGAGGAATCCGTGCCGCGTTGGATGAAGGAACAAAAAGTCACCGGCGGCTGGCTGACCGCCGAATACTCCATGCTCCCCTACTCCACCTTGGAACGAAAGCCGCGCGACATCGCTAAGGGAAAACTGGACGGCCGCTCGTCGGAAATCCAACGATTGATTGGCCGCTCGATCCGCGCCGCGATTGACCTGGAAAAAGTCGGCGCGCGGACGATCTGCATTGATTGCGATGTGTTGCAGGCCGATGGCGGCACGCGCACGGCGGCCATCACCGGCGCCTTCGTCGCGCTATCGCTCGCGATTAAAAAATCGATCGCCGACAAGAAACTCACAACCAGCCCGATTCTCCATGGCGTTGCCGCCGTAAGTGTCGGCATTGTGAACGGCGTTCCGCTGCTGGACTTGTGTTACACGGAAGACGTCGCTGCGTCGGTGGATATGAATCTCGTGATGAACGACAGCGGCCAGTTCATCGAACTGCAAGGCAGCGGCGAGGAAGCGACGTTCAGCGAATCGGAACTGGCGGCCCTGCTCGCGCTCGGCAAGTCAGGCATTAAGGAACTGCTCGTCGCCCAACAGAAAGCTCTTGCTGAAATTTAAGTCATGTCCTCCACGAAACGTTTGCGCAAACCCAGAGCGGTGCCCATCACGAGGCTGTTGTTGATCCGCCATGCTGAAGTTGAAATCGCTTATCAGGGCGTGTTCGGCGGGCGACTTGACATAAACCTTTCCGAACGTGGCCACAAACAGGCGAAACTCCTCGCGAAATTTCTGCGCGGCAAGAAATTCGATGCCATCTATGCCAGCCCGATGAAGCGCGTGCAGCAGACTTTCGCGCCCTCGGCCAGGCATCATCCGGTCAAGCAGGTTATCCTGCCCGGTTTGCGCGAGATAGATTTCGGTGATTGGACGGGCTACGGTTGGGACGCGGTGCGCGAGAAGTTCCACATTCAACCATGGGAATGGCTCGACAAGATTGAACTGGGCGTGGTGCCGAACGGCGAAAGCACGGTGCATTTTCGCAAACGCGTTGAGCCCTGCCTGCGCCGCGCCATCCGTGAAAATCGCGGCAAGACGGTCGCAATTTTTTGCCATGGCGGTGTCATCCGCATGATGCTCGCCATCCTCTTGGATTTGCCGCTGCCCAAGACCGGTTCGTTCGATGTCGAATACACCAGCGTCACCCAAGTCGCCCTGCATCCGCACATGAACGAGATTGAACTGCTTAATTTCACACCGTGGCGGGATCTTCCAAAATGAAAGGCAAAGCGCTCTGGCGCATTTCGGTCACAACCACAATTGAGGCGGAAGATGCGGTTTCCGAACTTCTGGGCGACATTTTTAGCGCATTGGCTTCGTCGCATTTTAATGTCGAAACGCAGGTGAGTTTGGTCAGTATTTTCGTTCCGCAGAAAAAGATCATAACGAGGGAGCTCCATGAGCAAGTCTCTTCCGGATTGAAGAAAATCAAGGACTACGGCCTCAATATCGGTTCCGGTAAGATCAAAATCGCCAAAGTGCGCCGCGAAGATTGGGCGGAATCATGGAAGCGGCATTTTAAGGCGATTGAAATCGGCAAAACATTGTTGATCAAGCCAAGCTGGATCAAACGTCCGCCGCGCAAAAATCAGCAGGTGGTCATTCTCGATCCGGGTTTGAGTTTCGGCACCGGCCAGCACGCGACCACTTCGTTTTGTCTGCATCAGATTGTAGCGGCGGTCGGCAGACCGCCGCATATTCAAAATTCATTGAAGAGTGCGGTTCTCTACCGAGAAGCCGCTACGGCCAAATCGTTTTTGGACATCGGCACGGGTTCGGGAATCCTGGCGATTGCGGCGGTGAAGCTCGGCTACAAACCAGTGCGCGCTTTTGATTTTGATCCGGAATGCGTCCGCGTCGCCTCGGCCAACACTCGCGTGAATCAAGTTCAGGGAAAATTAAAAATCACGCGCGATGACGCGACAAAACTCCCGCTTCGTCCATCGCAGAAATATGATTTGGTCTGCGCCAACCTGATTTCCAACCTGCTCATCGCAGAACGCCGGCGGATTGCGGCGCAAGTGAATCGCGGCGGAACACTGGTATTGGCGGGCATCTTGAAATCAGAATTCACGCAAGTGCAAACGGCGTTTGAAGATCTGGGCTTGAAACTGGCAGCCGCAAAGAACGAAAAAGAGTGGCGTTCTGGTTCATTTTGCTTCCCGACGCAATAAGATTTTCGTCCGCCACCATTGAATGACAACCATGCTCATTAGCTTTTTATTTTTCTCATTGTTACTTTTAAGAAAAATTTTTGAAAATTTTGAATGACAAACGCACGTTTATGTCTCATAAACGGAGCGTACAAGGCAGTTGGCTATATCAGGCCAGCGAACAAGGAAAGCTTGAGCCGCTGCAAAGCTCCGTAACCGTAACCAAAGGAAATGTGTTATGAAGAAAATGATCGAAGCCATCACGGACATCGTCCGTGATCCCAGCCACCCGTTCCGTAAAATGGAACATCAACCCAAAAAAACGCTCAAGAACCGATATGAGCGCCGAAAAGTAAAGGAGTATCTCCACCTGATTGACTGGCAGGAAGAACCCGCTTGAACAATTTAAACCAACTGGAATGAAAGAGCCGCGCAAGTGCGCGGCTCTATCGCTTTAGGCGGAGCGTCCCCTAGCGACTCTGAATTGACGCTGAAGTTCAAAAACAGTTCGGCAAGGTGTTTCAACCTTGAACGGCGAGGATGGGTTCGCCGATTGTATCACGAAGAAATGTTGTCCGGTTTTCATGTTCTCCTGACGGCGAGAAATATTCGAAGTTGGGACCGGTCATGTTTAGGAAATAAAAAAAGCCGCCGACTGCAATGCAGCGGCGGCTTGAAAAGTTAATCAAAATTACTTCATCAACAACATCTGGCGCGCGCGCTTGATGGCGTTGGTCAGACGGCGCTGGTAGTGGGCGGGCATGCCGGTGTATTTGCGCGGCAGGATGCGGCCCTGGTCGGTCACGTACTGTTTGAGCAGATTGGTGTTCTTGAAATCGAGCGCGTCCTCGGTGAAGTCAATCTTCGGCTTCGGGCGGGGCGTGCGATTTTCGGTCGGGCGGCGGTTGCCGCGCTTATCCTTGTCGGTATTGGTCTTGCGGGGCATAAATTATTTAACCTCCTTGTGCAAGGTGTGGCGCCGCAGAAACGGGTTGAACTTCTTGAGTTCCAATTTCTCCGGCTTCAGTTTTTTGTTGCGGGTGGTCGTGTAACGGGAGGGCGTTTTGCCTTCCTTCCGTGCCTCCGAACATTCGATGGTGATGATTTCCCGTGCCATAAATTATTCCTTTTCCTTGACTGGTTTTTCTTCCGGCTGTTCGTCCTCGTCGGTTTCAACTTCCGTGATGCCGGCGTTGTCCACCGTGCCGAGCGTGCCGAGACGCCGCTGGCGCAACGCGCCGTCGCGTTCCAATTGCGCCTGAGCCTCCACCGTGAACCTTGTCCAAGGAATCGCCTCAAGGCGGGCCTTGGGAATCGTCTTGCCGGTCAGTTCACAAACACCGTAAGTTTTCTTTTCGATGCGCTTTAACGCCTCTTCGATCTCGTAAACTGAGTCCTGGTCTGCCGAGAGCAGGCTCAAGGCAAAATCACGGTCAAAATTATCCGTGCCAGAATCCGCCATGTGGAGGCTGTATCCCGCCATCTCCTGTGCGGATTCCTTGGCCAAGCCATTCATCTGGTTCAACAACTGTTCGCGCAATTCAATCAGGTTGTCGTAAAATCCCTGCCATTCGCCTTTGATTTTCTTGGTTTCAACGGTGGTTGCACTGGCTTTGGTCATGGGCCGGCCAAGAATGGAGGCCGAGGTGGCAGATGCCGGCGACTTGCCGCGTGGCGCAGGCTTTTTTGTTTCTTTATTCTTTGCTGTCACAAAATTAAAATAATTTACCGGTTCCGGTCTACCAAGGGCGCGGGAATGTATCAAAAGAAATCAAATGCGCCACAAAAATCTTTTGGAAAATTTGCCCGGCTTGACCGCTCTACGGGCGGCTTGATGCGGGCAGAGATAAACATTGAAGCGTTAGCCGTCTTTGCGCCATTGGGCCAACACGAAGACAACAGGGCAATCGCCGCATGAGCCGGGATGGGGCAAGGTTTCAACGAGGCTGCCCGGCTGTACTTTTGCCAAACAAAAACTTATCCGCAGAGACACGGCCCGGTCCGGCCACAAACAACACCACATACCCCATTAAATAGAGAAATGCCAGTTCGCCGCTATGTTCTCCGGTCAGTGCCGCCTTATGAACACCGATGAAAGCCACAGTCATGTTGATGATCAGCAACAAGGCGCTCAAACGGGTGAACAGCCCCATGATAATCAGCAATGAGACGAAAAACTCCGCGAACACGGACAAACCAAGGCTCGCGGTATGGCCGATGCCAAATGGATCGGGAAAGTGCGGCGCGATCCCATTGAAGTTTGAAAGCTTATCAATGCCATGAACGATCAGCATCTGCAAACCAATCCATAACCGCAAAACGAGAAGTGCCAGGTTGGCGGATGGTGAATTTTTAGCCGGGGAAAAGATTTTTTTGATCATAGGCGTCAACTTTGCGGTTTATGGTTGCAAAATCAGACATATTGCACAAGCTCACTAATTTCATAGCGGACCTTGGTGAGACTCGCATATTTGTCGCCGGAAGCCCGATAACCCAGCGCGCAGGCAACAACAGTGGCATAACCAGTGCCCTTCAAATTTAAAACCTTGTCGTATTCGGCTGGTTCGATCCCTTCCATCGGACAGGTATCCACGCCAAGGATGGCGGCGCTCGTCATCAGGTTGCCCAACGCGATGTACACCTGACGCGCCGCCCATTCATGCGCCACTTTGCTGCGTGGACCGTTGATAACATCGCCAATCATCATGCCGCGATAGGCATTCAAGGCACCGGCGGGCAGGTGACGCACATCGGTGGCGCGCTTGATAAACTTGTCCACATCGGCCTCCATCATTTCCGTGCGGGCGGTGAAAATCACAAAATGCGAGGCATCCACCACTTGTTTCTGTCCCCGTGAATGCGGCAGGAGTTCGGCCCGTTTTCCCGCGTTCTGCACGACGATAAATTTATATGGTTGCAAACCGTAGGAGGTCGGCGTCAATACCAGCGCCTGCTCCAGCGCCTGCCAGGTGTCGGTGGGAATTTTTTTGGCGGCGTCAAAAACCTTGGTGGCATAGCGCCATTGAAGCGCGTTCGATAATTGAGAGGTTTGATTGCTCATAAACAAAATGGTTATTAGAATTGCATGGCCGCGGGGGAATGTAAATTTTTTATCATCGGCGCCGTTTGACTTGGGTTGGTTGACTGATAGTTTGCTTCCGTGAAACCGATCGTTTCATTTTTACGGGCGGTTGTTCTTTACGGGCCGATGCTGCTGGCCCTTGCCGCCGACGCGCAGTTGCAACGCATGCCGAACACTTCGCTCACCAACCTGCCTTCCCAGCCGCCACGGTTTGGCTACGTCGTCAATAATGCGTTTTCCTCCGTCAGTTTGAGCGCACCGGTTTGCATCGCCTCACCGCCCCAAGAAACCAACCGTCTCTTCATCCTTGAAAAAGGCGGAAACATCGTTGTCATCACGAATCTCGCCGCGCCGACACGAACGGTATTCATGAGCCTGCCTGTCGTGTCCACCGGTGAGGCGGGCCTGATTGGACTGGCATTTCATCCCGGTTACGTGACCAACCGTTATTTTTTCGTCTTCTCATCGCGTTCATTGAATACCTCGCAAGGCAAGCGGACTTCATGAACGCATTTCCCGGTTTCAAACGACCGCCACCAACGCTAATGTCGCCTTGCCCGACACGGAACTGCCGTTGATCACCCAAATCGACGGGGCCGATAATCATAACGGGGGCGACTTGCACTTCGGACCGGACGGTTATCTTTATGCCAGCGTCGGTGACGAAGGCCCGCAATACAATGGCAACCGCAATGCCCAGATCATCACCAATAAATTTTTCTCCGCAATCCTCCGCCTTGATGTGGATAAACGCCCGGGAAATCTCCTTCCAAATTCGCATCCGGCTAACACGACCAATTATTTCATTCCCGCCGACAATCCATTCGTTGGCGCAACCAGTTTCAACGGCAAACTTTCGCGGCCACCAACGTGCGCACGGAATTTTATTCTATCGGTTATCGCAATCCATGGCGGTTTTCATTCGACCCCGGCACTGGATTTCTATACGTCGGCGACGTCGGACAGGATAAATACGAGGAAGTGGACGTTGTGACCAATAGCGCTAATTGCGGCTGGGCTTATTACGAGGATTACACCTGGCCAAGCCGCTTTATCCAAGCAAGCCAACGATTCTAACCAATCCACCGGCAGGTCTGACTTTTCCGATCCAGGAAATTCCTCACAGCGGCACCGCAAATTATACGGGCAACGCCGTCATCGGCGGCGTGGTTTATCGCGGCAGCCGCATCTCACAACTTTACGGCGCGTACATTTTCAGTGACAACGGCAGCGGCAGTGTCTGGATGTTGCGTTACGACGGCAGCAATACTGTTCCTTTCAGTTACCTGACGAGCGTGACTCCCGGAGCAGGGCCGTCGGCCTTCGGAACCGATCCGCGCAATGGCGACATTCTCATCGCGCAAGTCGGCAGCGGCCAGATCGGAAGGCTCGATTACAACGGTTCCCCAACCGGCGTTCCTCTGCCACCGACACTCGCTGACACGCACGCGTTCACCGACTTGACAACTCTCGCGCCGAGCGCGGGCATCGCGCCTTATGATTTGAACGTTCCGTTCTGGTCGGATAATGCCATCAAATCCCGCTGGTTTTCCGTGCCGAACGTGAATCAAAAAATCGGTTTCAATCCAAACGGCAACTGGTCGTTTCCCACCGGGTCCGTCTGGATCAAGCATTTTGAACTCGAACTCACCAATGGCGTGGCCGCTTCCCGCAAGCGGCTGGAAACGCGTTTCATCGTGCGCAATACCAATGGGATTTATGGCATCACCTACCGCTGGGATTCAGCCACCAACGCGACCCTGGTGCCGGAGGCGGGAACAAATGAGAGCTTCACCATCAACGACGGCGGCAACCTGCGCACCCAGGTCTGGCATTATCCCAGCCGTTCGGAATGCTTGATCTGTCACACGCCGGCGGGCGGTTACGTCCTCGGTTTTCGCACCGAGCAGTTGAATCGTGATTTTACTCACGGCTCATTGACCACGAATCAAATTTCCGCATTGAGCGCCGCCGGATATTTTAGCGCATCTGTCACCAACAATCCTGCCACCTTGCTCGCCTTGGCCCACGCCACCAACACTGACGCCTCCCTGGAATTTCGCGCCCGGTCATTTCTCGCCGCCAATTGCGCACAATGCCACCAACCCGGCGGCGCAGCGCAACGCGCCAATTGGGACGCGCGCATCACCACTTCCACCGCCAACGCCGGTTTGATCTACGGCATTCCGGTGAACAATCTTGGCAGCCCCAATAGTTTCATCATCGCGCCGCAGTCGCCCACCAATTCTGTCTTGTTGACCCGCCTTTCCACGCGCGACCTTGGCGGGCTGCCGCCCATCCAGATGCCGCCGCTGGATTCCAATCTTGCGGATGTCCAGGATATTTCTCTTGTCAGCGATTGGATCGCATCATTGCCGCTCCTGGGAACGCCGAATGTGCCGGTTTTCAATTCAATCCAGATCACTGGAACAAATCTGTTGTTTAGCGGCACCAATGGCTGGCCGGGGCAGAATTACCGCGTGCTCATTTCCACCAACCTCGCCCTGCCATTTACCCAGTGGAAATCCATCCAGACCAACCCATTCGGCCCTGCAGGAAATTTCAACCTCACAAATTCATTGAACCCAACCGTCCCGCAACTTTATTATCTGCTGCAATTGCAATAATGGCCCAGGATTCATATAAATCAGACATGACGCCGTTGTCGCTCCGCATCCGCCGCGCCACGGTGGACGACCGGGCGGTTCTCAAATCGCTATGGGAGTCCATGCGGCTGCCGGCCGACGCACTCGAAAAGCGCCTGACTGAATTTCAAGTCGTCGAAAATTCCGACGGCGAAGTTGTCGGCGCCATCGGGATTCAATTCTCAAAACAGCACGCCCTGCTCCACAGCGAAGGCTATTCTGATTTCGGCGTGGCCGACACCGCACGGCAGTTGTTTTGGGAGCGCGTGCAGACGCTGGCCGCCAACCTTGGTGTCTTTCGCGTTTGGACGCAGGAGCGCTCGCCGTTCTGGAAAAGCTACGGCTTTCAACCGCCAAACGCCCAACTGCTCAACCGCCTGCCCGCCGAATGGAAAAATGAATTCGACGGCGGCTGGCTGACGCTTCAGCTTAAGAATGAGGAAGTCATCACCGCTGCCATTGAACAGCAATTCGCTGGCTTCATGGCAACCGAAAAAAAAGACACTGATCGTGTCATGGAAAAAGCCCGCACGATTAAAACCGTGGTCACCATCCTCGGCTTCGCGATTGGAATCATCTGTTTGGGCATCGCCGCCTATCTGTTCATCCAGCGCAATTCGTTTTCACATTGAAGCAAGACGGCGCTGCCGCGCCTCTACTTGAAGTTCTAGCTCGCCACCGGCAGTGTAAATTCGTCTGCATGATACGAACTCCGCACCATCGGTCCGCTGGCCACATGGACAAAGCCCATTTCCTCGGCGCGCACTTTATATTCAGCGAACTTGGCCGGAGTCACAAACTCAACCACCGGTAAATGCTTTAAAGTTGGTTGCAGATATTGGCCGAGTGTGAGGATGTCGCAACTTGACGAACGCAAATCGCGCATGGCCTGCAATAATTCTTCCTCCGTCTCGCCCAAAGCCGAGCATCACGCCGGACTTCGTGTAAATCGTGTCGCCGCGCTTTTCCTTTACTTTTTCAGGACGGTCAACGAACGGTCGTAAGTCGCGCGATGACGCACGCTCGGCGTCAGCGGCGCACGGTTTCCAGATTGTGATTGTAGAATGTGCGGATTCGCGGCGAGGACATTTGCAATCGCGACGTCATTATCCAAGAAATCCGGCACGAGGTACTTCGATGACGATAGCCCGGATTCAGTTCGCGCACTTTCTCAATCGTCCTGGCGGATAATGTTCGCGCCCGCCGTCCTTCAAATCATCGCGTGCCACGGCCCGTGATGACGACGTGCTTCAGCTTCATCCGCCGCGTCGCTTCAGCCACGCGCGCCGGTTCATCCGCTTCGAGCGCGAGCGGCTTGGCCGTGCTGACCTGCGCAAAAGCCGCAGGCACGCGTGCAGCGGTCGCCGGCGATCATGAATGTCGCCGTGCCTTTGCTCCAGCATTCCCAGTGGTTCGGGCACTTGGCGCTTTCCGCAGACCGTGTGCAGCTTCAGTTCATCCAGCAGACCGCGCGTGCGCGCGAAGCCGTCCGACGTGGGCAGCGTGATGCGCAGCCATTCGGGGAAGACGAGGGCGTGTTTTATTAAATGGTTGAATTGTTGAATCGTTCAATTGCATTTGCGATTTCGAATTTACCACGATGTAACGTTTTAACAATTCAACGTTTTAACAATTCAAAGAATTTTGGAAGTTCCTCTGGTCCAAAATCCGCCAGCACCTTGCCCATCTACGTCCAGCACCGGTGCGAGTTCCTGGCCAGAAAGACGGACCATCTCGGCAAAACGCCGCGTCGTCCGCAATCACGTCAATCCTCTCGTAAGCGATGTCGTGGTCGTCGAGCCAGCGTGCTGCCTTGTCACACCAACCGCAATACGGCTTGATGAATAAACGGGTTTTCATTGTTATAATTGTAGGAGTCGAGGTGATGAGACTCAAATCAAAGAAGAAAAGTTAGAGACTCATCACGTCGTCTCCTACGAATTAAAAGCCGCGTTCGGCGCGGACTTCGAGGCAAAGCGCGATGGCCTCCTTGATGTTTTTTACGCCGCCGGTTTAGTCTTACCCTGACTGATGCAGCCGGGAATAGACGGGCATTCGGCCACCCAGATTCCGTCCTCATCGCGGTCTAGTGTCACTGAAAGTTTCATGCTTAACGTGTAATCGAAAAAACCAAAGCTTGCAAGTATCCGTCGGAGCCAGCGCATCGCCTTGTGACATCAACCACAATACGGCTTGATAAATAAACGGATTTTCACTGTTTCAATTGCAGGAGTCGAAGCGACGAGACTCAAATTAACGAAATTGGCCACGTTAAAAATCAATCAGCTTTTAGCTTTAGGAATCTGAACGCCATACTTCAACAAAATCTTCGTCACATTACTCTCTAAATCTGTTCCATATCCCGTCATAACAATCTCAGTTTGACGAATGAATATGTCCAGATTGTTCATGTAAACTGCATTGAGGCTTTGCTTCTGATACTCGTATGAAAGGTCGGCCATTCCAAAAGCTAAAGATGCCATGTCTTTATATGCTTCATCTGGTATCAGACCAGCGTTTATTACAGAGTTCCTTTGAAGTAGTCCTTTAATATATGCCTGCCCTGATCGAATAGGATTAGAGCGTATCGCCCAATACCCAAAATAAAAATTCAGAAACATCCAAGCAAGCCAACCAAAGACAAGGCAAGCAATGATGTAAATTATTATCATGCCGACCCCAAATTTTGGTTAGTTTCCAATCTGCTTTTTGTAATCCCTCCGGCGAGAGCAGCGCGTTCAGTTCGGCGGGGTCGCTCAATTTGATTTTGAAAAACCAGCCGCCCGCGTAAGGCTCGGTGTTCACCAACGCAGGATTGTCGGTGACGGGTTTGTTCAGCTCCACGATTTCGCCGCTGACGGGCGAATAGATGTCACTCGCGGTTTTCACGGATTCCACCACGGCGCAGGCTTCGCCCGGCCTTGACCTTGCGGCCGACCTCGGCAGCTCGACAAAAACGACATCGGTCAGTTCGCTCTGCGCGTGGTCGGTGATGCCGACGGCGGCGATGTCGCCGCTGACGCGGACCCATTCATGTGATTTGGCGAATTTCAGATCGGAAGGAATGTTGCTCATAAATTTCGGCACATTTCACCATCAAGACGACAAGACACCAAGAAAAATTTAGACACGAATTGTCCCCGCCACACGAAGAAGCATGCAATCGTCATTTATTTTTTCAACTTAAAATCAAGGCAGGCCAGGTTCATATTGCCCTCCGTGACGATATGCACAGTCAAAACACTGACGCCTTTGGGCAGTTTCACTTCGGCCAGGCTGGTCGCAACATTCCAATGATGCCATTGCCGCCAGGCGATCGGAATCCCGGTCATCACGGTTGATTGGAGGTTGATTGAAGAAACCAAAGGCCTGCCATTCCGATCCAGGGGAAATTGTCCCTCCCCGGTTGGAGGTGTATAACAGATCCATGACGTAAACCCCGGCGTGATCAACCTCAACGGTCAGGTTGAACCATTCATCGGGAACCGTCCAGGCCGACGTATAGCTGACCCCTCAGGCGGTGCACCAAGTTGTAGGGATTATTGTCAATCGCGTCGTGAAATTTCGTGTAGGAGGTGTCTACCCCCTCGTTCATGCGAAATTCATTCAGGTAGGTTCCATCGGCTGGATTTTAACCTGCCGCTGCCGTTGTTCACTGTGTCCGTGTCGTGATAAGCGACACCTTCATCGCCGAGATCGTAGCGGGCGCATTGAACACGTCCTGGAATTTTCTGCGGTCCGCCCTGATAGGACGGCGTCTTGGAATGGTCTTCCGCGATATCCATCCAACCCGGTAGAAGCGCATCCGCTAAAATAAAAACCGCCGACGAGAATCAGGCATGCCTGAAGAACAAGTCGAAGTTTCGTTTTCATACCAGGATTACCGACATCTTGAATCTGGGGTTATTCGAAGGCTTAGAGATTAACAGTGGCAAAGTTAACCAAACATCTCCTTGCTCATTACGCCTTCGGCAACTTTTGTCACCGGGCCGGTCATCTCAATCGCGAAATCATCGCCGATCTCAATCTGGATCTGCCCGCCGGGCATGTGGACGGTGATGGAACGGTCGCACAGGCCGAGCTTGTGCGCCACGGACGCCGCCGCGCTGCTGCTGCTGCCGCTCGCCAGCGTGTAACCCGCGCCGCGTTCCCAGATCTCGATCTGGATGTTTGCGCGGGTCGAGAACTTTCATGAACTGCACGTTGATGCGTTTGGGGGAAACGCATATGCGTTTCCAGCAATGGCCCAAGCTGGCGCGCAAGATCGGCGTTGATCTTCGGCAACGGGCACCACGCAATGCGGATTGCCCACGGTGGCGGCGCAGAAACTAAACTTCTGTCCACGCAGATGAATCGCTTCGTTGATGACTTCGCGGCGCGGGCCGACCACGGGAATTTCATCGCTCCAGAAACTGACCTTGCCCATCTCAACGCGCACGACTTTGCCGCGCTGCATGACCGTGGACTTCACCACGCCGCCGGGTGTTTCGATGGTGAACTCATCCTTGCCGACGAGTTTCTTGTCCCACAAATAGCGGGAGAAAATCCGCAGGCCGTTGCCGCTCTTTTCCGCCTCGCTGCCGTCGGGATTGAAATACGCAAACCAAACTGCGCCCTTTTTGGACGGCAACGGCCCCCAGCAGAATGCCATCCGAACCGACGCCGTAATTGCGATGGCAGATGGTTTTGATCTGTTCGAGCGTCAACGGGACCGGCACATTTTTCGGATCAATGACAATGTAGTCGTTGCCGAGCGCGTGGTATTTGGCGAATGCGTTCTTCATTAAAGCCAAGGATAGTTGGAAATGGGCGAAGTGCAAAAAACGATTTTGAGAATACAGGATAGTAGGAGCGCGGGCTTTTAGCCCGCTTCGCCAACCGAATGGCGATAACCGTTGGAGTTATTTCAGCGTTCCATCAAACCACCACGTTCAAGCGGCGTGAACGCCGCGCTCCCGGTTTGCCGAACCGACGGCCTCCCGTAAGTTTTTTCATGCCAGCGATTTTCAACCGCTGAATCAAACCGGCGACAAATTTCCTTGGTGACGCCCGGCCTTCATAAACCAGGCTGGTGTAAATCTGCAACAACGATGCACCCGCCGTGATTTTTTCCCAGGCGTCATCAGCGTCAAAAATTCCCCCGACACCGATAATGGGAAGCCTGCCTTTGGTCTGTTTATGCAAATGCCGGATGATTTCCGTGCTACGAGCGCGCAATGGTTTCCCGCTCAAACCACCGGTTTCGGAATAAACTTTCTGCGCGGCGGCATCGCTGGTTTGTGGACGGGAAATCGTCGTGTTTGTCGCAATAATGCCGGCGATGTTTCGCGGCGCGACCAGTTCCAAGATTTCATCCAAAGCCTCGAACGAAAGATCCGGGCGCGACTTTCACCAAGATCGATCGGCGTAGCGGCGTCTCGGCAGAGCGCCGCTGATTTCCCGAGGGGAGATTGAATGGCGGCGCTCTGCCGAGGTGCCGCTACATTGATTTCCTGAATCGCCGCAAAAATTTCGCCCAGAGCGGCCTTATCCTGAAGCTGGCGCAAATTCGGCGTGTTCGGTGAACTGACATTAACAACGAAGAAATCGGCCAGACCGCGCAGAGCCTTAAAGGAATTCGCATAATCCTCAGCGGCCTTGTCGAGCGGCGTGACTTTGGACTTTCCCAAATTGATGCCCACCGGATGTCTTGGCAGCGTCCAAGCTCTTTCCATTCAGCCAGTTTTTCGGCGACAGCTTCCGCGCCGGAATTATTAAATCCCATGCGGTTCACAATCGCTTCATCAGCGACCGCGCGAAACATTCGGGGCAGCGGGATTTCCCGGCTGCGCGTGCCACGTCACGCCGCCAAGTTCGCTGAAACCAAAACCGAGTTTTTCCCAGACCGGAACAGCAGCGGCGTGCTTGTCCATGCCGGCGGCCAGGCCGATGGGATTGGGAAATTTCAGGCCGAACACTTCAACGGGCAGTTCCGGCGCGCCATACATCTTATCAAGCAGACCGCAGAGGAACTGGCTGCGGCTGGCGCTGCTCAAAAATTTGAGGGCGTCGTTATGCGCACGTTCGGCGTCTTGCCGGAATAAGATGGGACGGATGCCGCGACGATAAAACCAGCTCACGTGGAAATAATGAAGGACTGGCGGCGAATGGCGAATGAATTTTACTTCGTCATTGCCGGACGCGGACGCGGCTTGTGCAGGCAAAAACGTCGGTCTGGTGCCGCAGCCCGGATTTGACATGGGAACCTTTCTCATTGATAGCCCGATTCTGAAACGGATCGGATGACTTGCCGGTGAGAATTTCTTCCACCAGGTCGGCAACGCTCTGTAATACGCGCGTTGGCTGATAGACGTTGATCGCCGATGTCTTCAAATTGCGTCGAGCCGCTCAGAACCAGATACGACAACATGCCGGCCTCGACCGCGCCGCGAATATCCGTTTCCATCGTATCGCCGATCATAACCACACGTTCCAGTTCATTGAGACAAAGATCGGCCAGCTTCTGACGCGCGCGATGGAACATGTAACCATTGGGCTTTCCGAGATAATAAGCGCGGCGCCCCGTGCTGGCTTCAAGAAACGCGGCGAATTGCGCCGGCCCCGGGCCGGGTTTTTCTCACTTGAAACCGGACACCATATGTCAGGATTGGTGGCGAGCAAGCCGGCACCGCGCTCGATGCATTCATGGGCTTTGGCGAGTTTCTCGGTAGAAGGCGCGCCTTCGCCGACGACGACGTAACGCGGCTTGATGGCGTCGTTGGCAATCTTGCATTCGTGCAACGCGGTGAGTAATCCACCTTCACCGATTACAAAAACCGTGCAGCCCGGGTCCGTCTCGTTCAAAAAATCCGCCGTGTTCATCGCCGAGGTATAGAAATTGTCGCGAAGACAAACCGTGAACACCGAGATGTTTCAACCGTACGGCAAGATCTTCCGGCGTCGGGCGGAGTTGTTGGTAAGAAAAAGGAAGGGCGCACCAACTTCAATCAAGGCCTGGACAAATTCCACGGCCCCGGGAATCAGCTTGTTTTCCCGGTAAATGACCCCGTCCATGTCAATCAAGTATCCTGTTTTCATTGGTAAAAAAATTTACAGTGGTTTGGAATCAGGCTGTGCTTCTCCTATTCACAGCCTCCATTGAATGTTACACACTCCCGGACGAAATAAAGCTTTAATCTGGAAAGCCCGGATTATTTGACCGCGCTTGCAGCCGGATGAAATTCGTGACCGTTAACCTTGCCGTTGAGCAAGCCATTGGTATGCGCCTTTTGCGATTGATTTAGAATTTTCCGATAGGTTGCCAGTGCCAGCAGCGGCCAGGCATTGCGATACATGTCATACTTCAAGTAGAACACTTTGGGGAAACCAGTGCCGGTCGTCTCGTGTTCCGTCCAGGAACCGTCGATGTTTTGCGTGCGCGCGAGGTATTCAATGCCGCGTTTGAGCGCGGGATTTTCGGGATCGTCGAACGCGCACAAGCCCATCACGGCCCAGGCAGTTTGCGATGCCGTGCTGGGGCCGCGGCCCTTAAAAACCGGATCATCATAAGTATTGCAACGTTCCCCCCACCCGCCGTCCTCGTGCTGGACGCTTTCGAGCCATGAACGGGCGCGGACAAGCCACGGCTGGTTCATGTCCAGGTTCATCGCCCGCATCCCACGCAACACCTGCCACGTTCCGTAAATATAATTCACACCCCAGCGGCCATACCACGAGCCGTCGTATTCCTGATGCTTGCGGATGAATTGGAGCGCCTCCTGCACCTGCGGATGTTCGATGCTGAAATTTTTCGTAGCCGAGCAATTCCAAGATGCGCGCGGTGATGTCGGCACATTCGGATCAATCATCGCGTTATGTCGGCGAACGGAACTTTTTTCCAAAATGTTCTTGGTGCAATCCTTGTCGAACGACGCCCAGCCGCCGTCCTTGCACTGGAAGGTCATCATCCATTTTCAAGCCGCGCTGGAAACATTCATCGCGCTTTTTGGGATTGTCCGTGGGAATTTTTCGCAGTGCGAGGAGCACCATCGCGGCATCGTCCACGTCGGGGTTCCACTTGTTGTTGAATTCAAACACCCAGCCGCTCGGCTCGACCTTGGCGGGTTCTTATATTTCCAGTCGCCGCGAAAGCGGATCTCTTTTTCGATCAGCCATTCGGCGGATTTTTTCATCGCCGGATGATTTTCAGAATGCCGGATTCGTGCAGGCAGATCAGCACGATCGCCGTGTCCCAGACTGGCGAGAAGCACGGTTCGATGCGCACAGTGTCAGCGGTTTCGTGTTCCAGCTTCTTGAGCTCATGCGCGGCACGGATGACTTGCGGATGGTCATCGGGATAACCCAGCGCCTTCAACGCGATGAGCGCATTGAGCATCGCCGGGAAAATGGCGGCCAGACCGTCGGCGCCTTCAAAGCGTTCAAGCATCCATTGCTCGGCTTTCTTCAAGGCGCTTTTGCGAAATGGATGAACGCCGCGCCGCGCGAAAACGTTCCGCGAACTTGTGCAGGCGGTCCATCCAGAGGAAAAAATTCCGCAACGTGAGGCGGCTTGGATCACGGGCGATGGCCAGATCGCGTTCATTGGACGCCTTCGGGATAAAGCTCGTCCAGATTGACCTTGTTCTTCGGCGGGCGCGTCGGCTTGAAATGGTTGATGATGGACAGTGGCACGATCATTCCACGCGACCAGTTGCTCAATGTCCCAGAATTCACGTGGAACCATTTGCCGATGAGCAGAACTTCGCAAGGAATCGTGGGGACGTATTGCCACGGAAACAGCCCCAGCAGCGCCAGATACAGCTTGGAAAAACGTGTTCATGCGCGGCACACCGACCGAGATGACAGGGCGACTTCGCGCGCCTTGAGCATTCTGGGATCGGTCACCGGCACGCCCGCCAGCTTGAGCGCGAGATAAGCCTTGATGGTGGCGTTCACTTCGGACGGGCCGCCGTAGTAAATGTTTCCAAGCCGCCATCCGGCAGTTGCATCGAGAAGATATGATTGACCCGCCTTGCGCTGCCATTCGTAGTCGATCTTCCCGTTCCAATGGTGATAGGCCACCGTGTCGGAAACAAGCGTGGAATCCACCATCAGCTCGCCGATCCAGTAGCCTTCCGGCTTTTGCACGCGCAGGAGATATTGCTGGGACCGCCCGATGGCGGTCTCCAAATCGCGAAAAAATTCTAACTGGACGTCGGGGGCCAAAAGTTCGGGCTGCACCCGTTTTGCACTGTCAATCAACACGCACCTACTTTGCGGATTTGGCGGAAAACTGTAAAGAATTTCCTGCCACGCAGTTTGTAGCATCGAGCCTGTGACTTGGCGGTTGAGCCACAGGCTCAACGCTACCGAGGCAAAGCTAGGGCACAGAATGGATGCGCCAAAAATTATTTGTAGTGGGACCGGGCGTGTTCGTGAAATGACAAAGCCGGAACGATAAATTCGTTCCGGCTTTGATTGTATTTACAAAAATTCTTACCGCGCCTGGTAATACTTCTGCGTGTATTCCTTTACCATGCGGTCGGTGGTGAACTGCGGCACGAGCGTGACCATGGTGCGGCGGATGCGCTGGATCCATTTGCGCGGAATGCCTTGCGCGTCGCGCTCGAAGAACATTGGCACGACCTGCTCGGTGAGCGTCTGGTAAAGGTTCGCACTGTCCTCGCGGTCCTGTTGTTCGATGTTGTCGGGATGCGAATCCTTGCCGATGGCGAAGCCATTGGTGCCGTCGTAGCCTTCGCGCCACCAGCCGTCCAGGATGCTCAGGTTCATGCAGCCGTGGCAGCCGGATTTTCATGCCGCTGGTGCCGGGACGCTTCAAGCGGACGGCGCGGGTTGTTCAACCAGATGTCGCAGCGCCGCTCACCATCTGACGCGCGACGTGGATGTCGTAGTTCTCAATGAAGACAAGGTTACCCTGCAATTCCGAATGCTTGCTCAAATGAATGATCTGCTGGATGAAACGCTTGCCTTCGTCGTCGCGCGGGTGCGCCTTGCCGGCGAAGATGAACTGTATGGGCCGCTGCTTGTCCTTGCACAGCTTCACGATGTTGTCGAACTGCTGGAAGATCAACGGCGCGCGTTTGTAGGTCGCAAAACGGCGCGCAAAACCGATGGTCAACGCGTCGGGATTCAGGAAATGATCGAAGCGGATGAAATCGCCCTGCGTGGCGCGCGAGTTTTTGCAGCAGGAGCCGGCGGCGCGCAAACTCGATGAGTTCGCCGGCGCAGTTTGTAACGCAACGCCCAGAGTTCCTCGTCGGAAACGAATGACGGGTCGGCCATCTTTTCCCAAAATTCAGTGGAGTGGACCGCCGCCGCCCCAGTCATGGCCAAATTTCTCATGCCACATCTTGATCGGACCATCGCCATCGCTGGTCAGCTTCTTGCGCCAGAACTGGCGCACGGTGCCCTTTCATCCAGCCGAGCAGGTGGATGCCGTTGGTGATGGCACCAATGGGCACTTTCTCAACGGGCGTGTTTGGATAAAGCGACTGCCACATCTGACGGCTGACTTTCGCCATGCAGTTCGCTGACGCCATTGGCGGCACGGGAAACCTTGAGCGCCAGCACTGTCATGCAGAAAGATTCATTAGCGTCCGCCGGATGCACACGGCCCCAGCCCCAGAAGATCGTTGCGCGGTACATTCAGCAAGGCGTAATAGCCCTGCATCGCATAATCCATCAACGCCGGGGTGAAGCGGTCATGACCGGCTTCGACGGGCGTGTGCGTGGTGAAATGACATTGCAATTTTGTTGCGACCAGCGCGTCGGAAAAACTTTTCCCGGCGGCCATTTTCTCCCGGATCAATTCCAGGGTGAGAAACGCCGCATGACCTTCGTTCATGTGGAACGTGGACGGCTCCACGCCCAGCTTGCGCAACAACCGGGTGCCGCCGATGCCGAGCAGGATTTCCTGCATGACGCGCGTGGTGCTGTCACCGCCGTAGACGCGGCAGGGTCAGGTCGCGGAAATGCTGTTCGTTCTCCGGGCGGTTCGTATCCAGCAGGTAAACCGGCACCCGCCCCACATTCACGCGCCATGCCTGAAAGACCACGCGACTCATGCCGATCTCCACCTCGCACAAGACCGGTTTGCCGGCCGCGTCCAGCACCGGTTCCACCGGAATGTTCTGCGGATTGATCGGATTATAAAATTCCGTCTGCCAGTTGTGGCGTCAATCGCCTGTTGAAAATAACCTTCACGGTAGAAAAGACTGATGCCGACGAAGGCCGAGGCCGAGATCGCTGGCGGACTTTGCATGGTCGCCGCAAGGATGCCCAAACCGCCCGCTGAAATCGGCAGCGATTCATGGAATCCGAACTCGGCGGAATAATAAGCGACGGGATTTTTGTGAAGCTCGGGCGCATGATGATGGCACCAAGTTTCTTTATCTGCGAGATAGGTGTTGAAATCGGATAGTACCGCCTTGGCACGGCTTTGAAAATCGGCATCCTGCAGGCGCACGCGCAGTTCATAGTCCGAGACTTCCTGCAAAACGGCGGCCGGCATTGTGGAACAGATTCGTCCAGCCGCGCGGCGAAAGTTCCTGAAACAAATCCTGCGCTTCCTGGTCCCAGCACCACCAGATGTTGCGGGACAACTTCTTCAAACCCGCGACCAGTTCGTTCAATTCAGCAGCCCGCAATGGTTCTCTTGTCATAAAATTTTGAGTGTTTGCTTCCTTAATCCGCCGGTTGATGACCGGTGTTCGCGGACATTAGCGAGCGGAAAAAATTGGCAAACAAAATTTCCGTGAGCCAATCGCAAAATCTGGAAATGCAAACCGATCATTAGTAAATAATTATTTTATGCCATGATATCAATGGCGGAAATTCAATCCAAAGGATGCTCGACAAAAGTTTGATTGCGAAACACACTTAAAATTATGAAGACGATTGTTAGCTAAAATTTAACATGTTAGCTGTTAGGTATGGTCGCATGAATAAACCAGCACTGGTAATCTTTGTCATTGTTCTTCTCGTCATTATTGTGGGAGCGCTCTGGTTTTTCAGAGTGCGTGACAGTCGTTTTTCAGAGTGCGTGACAGTCAGTTTCCTTACATATACAACCCGGCAGGCTTTGTTTCAGATGCAGAAATCCATCAAATTGAGCAGTTGGTTCGCGATAGAGGAGAGCGTTATCTTGTATCCATCAATATCGTCAACACAAACAAAGCTGGTGCGACTACAGGTCATGGCAGTCTCAGACCTAATAGCGGACGATCGTATGATTTGAGCCGCACGGCAGAGGGATGGAGGATTGATGCAGTTGAAGAGTGGAAAAATTAAGATAATTAATTTTCATGACACTAATCCACCTGAAATTCTAGGTTTGGTTTGGGGCGGCTCGGAACTTTGCCTCGCCTTGGCCAGACGTTCCAAATCCAATGCCGTCTCAAAGGATCGCCACTCGATGGGCATGATCTGGGTGATCAGACTTCTAGCCATCATGCTGGGCGTCTTCGCCAGCTTCCGGCTGCCCGCTTGGGCAATGCCGTGGCCGAAACAATTTTTTTGAGAATCGGCTGCGGTGTGTTTGTGCTGGGTTTGGTCGTGCGCTGGTATGCGATCATTTATCTTGGGCGCTTTTTCACGACGAATGTCGCCATCGCCAGGGATCATCGCTTGATTGATTCCGGCCCCTATCGCTTCATCCGGCATCCGAGCTACACCGGCGACCTTCTGATCACGCTTGGCTTTGCTTTAATATTCACCAACTGGGCCTCACTCCTGATCATATTTGCGCCCTGCTGTGCCGCGATGCTCTGGCGAATCCATGTGGAAGAAACGGTTTTACTGAGTGCGTTGGGCGACAATTATCAAAATTACATGCAACGCACCAAGCGGCTTGTCCCGTTGATTTATTAGAACATCGTCCGACGGTCGAGAAGTGCTGCATTCTGCATTCGCGGTTGACATCGCGATTCCAACGCGGCTCAATTCCTGAAGTTAAACGGCATTCAGTCATTTTATCACCGGCCAATACTTAAAATGAATCATTTAAAACACCTCTTCATCGTGGTCATCGCCGTGGCCCTGGCCGGCTGTGCCACAAAAAATATCACCGGTGGGCGCAAATTTGATGTCACGAAGATTGGCAGCATCCAAAAGGGAACGACCACCAGCGAGCAGTTGATCCAGTTGCTAGGCCCGCCCTTCACCACCTCGGAGCAGCCGGCTGGCGCGGTGAATTACTGGGATTACACCTGGAAGAAAGGCAAGTCCACAACCACCCACGGATCGGACGGGACCGTCGTCACCTCCACGGGCGAGAAGAAGACCCTGGAAGTTCTCATCATCAATGGCGTGGTGGAAAATTACACCTACACGGATGACCCTTTCTGGAACGAACAGTTAAAGATGTCTCAATAGTTCCGGCGGCAGATAACATCGTACAAAAGAAATGTAGCGGCGGTCTGTGACCGCCGCTACGATAAACTGCTTCTTTAAGCATTCACCAATCTGTCTCTTTATAGTCTTTTAGGAACTTGCCCCAGATGTGTTCACCGGTGTTGAAGCCGGCAATGATCGGGTCCACGATGCGCGCCGCGCCGTCCACGATGTCCAGCGGCGGATGGAAGCGATGCTCCTTCACCTTGCGTGTCGCGATGTGAACCGGATCTTCATCCGTCACCCAGCCTGTATCCACGGCGTTCATGTGGATGCCGTCAGTCTGATAATCCGCCGCCGATGTGCGCGTCATCATGTTGAGCGCCGCCTTGGCCATGTTCGTGTGCGGATGGCGCGTGGTCTTGAACTTCCGGTAAAACTGCCCTTCCACCGCCGAGACGTTGACAATGTGTTTGTCGCGTTCCGGCGTGCGGAGCATGAGCGGTTTGAGCCGCGCGTTCAGGATGAACGGTGCGATGGCGTTGACAAGCTGCACTTCAAGCAATTCGACGGACGGAACTTCATGCATGAGCAAGCGCCAGGAATTGCGTTCGCGCAAATCCACCTGCTGCAAATCCTGGTCGAGCTTGCCTTCGGGAAACAACCCCTTCTGCGCTTCAAGTTCTTCGGGCAACAGCGGCACTTGGGAAAGCGCGGCGGCGTGCGTGAGTCCGGCAATTGGTAGTGGGACAGGCATCTTGCCTGTCAAATTGGTTTGCTTTTCCGAGGACTTGGACAGGCTGGAAGCCTGTCCCACGAGGGAACCGCCTTCGGGCAAAATGTGATAACCACGCAAACCTTCGTAGGCACCGAGTAATTTCTGTGCCTCGGCTGGCAAGTCATGCAACGGCCCATTCTCGCGTTCCATCATGTGCACATAAAAATCCGGCGGACGGCGCACAGTCTGACAGGCATTGTTGATGATGAAATCCAAACGGTTGCGTGTGGTGAGCAGATGTTTGCAGAACGCCTCCACGCTCGGCGTATGACGCAGGTCGAGCCCGAAAATCTCCAGGCGATTTCCCCAATCTTTGAAGTCTGGTTCCTGTGAATAGCGCATCGCCGAGTCGCGCGGGAAACGCGTACAGACGATAAGTTGCGTCCCGGCACGCAATAATTTGATACCCGCCTGATAACCGATCTTCACGCGTCCGCCGGTGAGCAGTGCCACACGTCCGCGCAAGTCCGCCGTCTCGGTGCGCTTGACCCAGTTGAACTCCGCGCACGCCGGACAAAGCTGGTCGTAGAAATGATGAATGGTCGAGTAATCCTGTTTGCAGATGTAACAATTCTGTTCCTCGACGGCTTCGTGGAAATCCGGGTCGTTTTCAACTTCAATCTGCTTGAAGTCAGCGGGTGGGAAAACATTGGGCGTCGTGAAAACGGTCTGCCGGCGCAGCTTGCGGATGCCGGTCTGGTTCAGTGCTTTTTCCGCACGCTGGGATTTGGCGACCTTGCGGTCACGTTTGGAAACCTTCACCAATTGCCGTCGCGCCCGAGCATCCGGCCGGGAAATCTGGCCGGCGGCTTGGAGCAAGCGCGTGCGTTCCGTCTCGGAAACCTCGGCCAGCAGCTCGCGATTACTAGCGATGTTTTCCAGCAATTCAGCGGCGGCCTGCATCCGTTCCTTCAGCGGGACATGGTTCAATTTAATTTTATCGTGGCTCATCTTTGCGTTGGCAACCCGCAGTTTGATTTTAGTGCCGCACCGGCGTCAATGCGTTTCGGACCTGTGCAAACCGTGTGGCCGGAGATTTCAGGCTTGCGTTTTGCGTTTCGGCCTGAAAATTGCCAACCTTTATGCAAGAACAAGAAGCAAACTTAACCGCAACGGATCATCTTTCAGGCTTTTACCCTGGATTGAGGACAATCTGAAACGTATCGCCCTGGTTCTCGCCCTGGTTCTCGTGGCCGTCTTTATTTATTCCTTTTATTCCTACCGCCTAAATCAGCAGGGAATCGCCGCCGGCCAGGCATTGACACAGGCCGCTGTGTTCAGCGACGGCAGCCAGCGCGCCGCCGCGTGCCTGAAGATCGCCAATGAATATCCGGGCACGGTCGCCGGTCAGCGTGCCCTGATCGAAGGCGCAACGGCGCTGTTCACGACCGGTAAATATGCCGATGCGCAAACCGCCTTCCAAAAATTCCTCGACACCTATCCCGATAATTTTTTCACACCGCAGGCCACGCTCGGTGTGGCCGCCAGCCTCGATGCATTAGGCAAAACCGATCTTGCCCTCGGTGCCTATCAAAAGGCCGCCGGGCAGACGGCCAATGCGAATGTTGCCGTCAATGCGAAATTTTCCCTCGCGCGGATTTACGAAGCACAGGGCAAATTGGCCGATGCGTCGAGGCTTTTCAACGAAGTGGCCATGACTTACGCCAACACATCGCTGGGTTCACAAGCCAGGATGCGCGCAATGGAATTGAAAGCGAAATTGCCGGTCGTTCCTGCTCCTGCAGCAGCCGCGGCAACCAATCTTCCGTTTAACATAAGCAAGTAATATGAAGCTCACCATCATCGGCACCGGTTATGTCGGCCTTGTCAGCGGCACCTGTTTTGCCGAAGTCGGCATCTGCGTAGATAACGACGCTGCCAAAGTTAAAAAACTTCAAGCTGGCGGAATTCCCATTTACGAACCCGGCCCCTCGAGGAACTGGTGAAAAAGAATGTCGCCGCCGGCCGGCTCCAGTTCACCAACAGCACGGCGGAAGCGTTCAGAAGTCCGATGTCATTTTCATCGCCGTCCCCACGCCGCCGCAAGTGGATGGTTCGGTGGACATGAGCTATATCGAACGCGTCGCCCGCGACATTGCCGCCGCCATGACCAGCTACAAGATCGTCGTGGACAAGAGTACTGTTCCCGTCAAAACCGGCGAGAAAGTCACGGAAACCATCAAGCGTTACTGCCCGGCCAAGGTGGAATTTGACGTGGTGAGCAACCCCGAATTTCTGCGTGAAGGTTTTGCCGTCGGCGATCTGATGAAGCCCGACCGCGTGGTCATCGGCGTTGGCTCGCAACGGCCCGTCAGCGCAATGAAGGAAATCTATACGCCGTTCAACGCGCCCATTATCGTCACCGACATCAATTCCGCCGAACTCATCAAGCACGCGGCCAATTTCATTTCTCGCGCTGAAGATTTCCTACATCAACGCCATCGCCAACGTCTGCGAAGCCGCCGGCGCGAACGTACAGGAAGTTGCCCAAGGCATCGGTTTTGGACGAACGCATCGGCCGCCGCTTTCTTAACGCCGGCATCGGTTTCGGCGGCAGTTGTTTCCCGAAAGACTTGAGCGCGTTTATCAAGATCGCCGAGCAGATCGGCTATGATTTCAAGCTGCTCAAGGAAGTCCAGCACATCAACGCCAACCAGATGGAGCGTTTTGTGAAAAAGATCACCGATACGCTCTGGGTGTTGAAGGACAAGAAAATCGGCGTGCTCGGCCTCGCATTCAAGCAGAACACCGACGACGTGCGTTCCTCACCCGCGATTGACCTCTGTCAGCGCTGATCAAGGACGGCGCGATTCTCCGCGTTCACGATCCGAAAGCGATGGAGAAGGCGAAGTCGCTTTTGCCCAACGTCACCTACGTGGAAGACATGAATGCCGTGGCTGAAGGCTGCGATGCGCTTGTGGTCGCCACCGAATGGGATGAATTTAAGAAACTTGATCTCGTCCGCGCCAAGAAAGGGCTTACGCATCCCATCCTCTTCGACGGACGTAATCTTTTTGATCCTGCGGAAATGGAAAAGCTCGGCTGGATTTACAAGAGCATTGGCCGTTAGTTTTAAACTTTAAGTTTTCGGTTTTTGGTTGAGATGAGCAATCACGCCTCAAACCCAACTAAAAATTCAAAATTGAAAACTCAAAACTGTGTCGAAGTTTCCGCTTGCCCTGATTTTCCGCGACGGCAAACTGCTTATCGCCAAGCGCCACGCGGCATCGCACCTCGGCGGACTGTGGGAATTTCCCGGCGGCAAGGCGTGAACCGGGCGAAACCTTGAGCAATGCCTTGTCCGCGAAATCCGCGAAGAACTTGGCGTAGAGATTTCAGTGGGTGAATTGTTTGAAGAAGTTTCACATACCTATCCTGAAAAATCCGTTCACCTGAAATTTTTCATCTGCCAGCTTTGTCAGGCGAACCGCAGCCGCTGGACTGCGCGGCCATGAAGTGGATCAGCAAATCAGAACTAAATGATACACCAGTTTCCCGCCGCCGATGCGCAGTTGCTGGAGAAATTGAAAATCCAGCCAGGCGGGCACAAATGGTTTTGAACTGCGTTACTGCTTGCTCTGCTCGGATAGCCAAGGACAGTAGGCAGACATTATTGTTTTTTTGGCGATGGTTATTGGCTGTCGGCTATTCTTCCACCGCTTCATTGCGGGCCATGCGAGCCTCGGCGGATTGGTAGAGCGGATGCTCCGGTTTCAAATTACGCAGAAAATTCTGGCGGAAATCTTTTGCCTTCTGCGCCGCTTCGCGCCTTTCCTTTACCTCACCAGTCAGATGCCGTTTGCCCTGCACGGGCGAACTGTCAATGGATGCCGTCCACGCCGTAAGTTGCCGGCGCAGGATTCTGCCAGCGCGCGGATTCCCTGTAGCTCCCGTAGTGCAGGCTTCAGACGCGGACGATCTTTCACCACCGCCATCATGGAACGCACCTCGCCGGCGCTGCCGCGTGCGATGGCGGAGAAACATGGTTGAGCTCGTTGGTCGTCACGCGCTCGAACCCTTCGGCGATGTTGTTGGAAATGGACAGCGCGGCGCGGTCGAGCTGATTGCGAAAACCCGGCGTTAGCGGCACACGCGGTTCTTCCAGCAGGTCGAGCACCCGGTTGTAAAGCGCGCGCCGCCTCCTGCCACACCGGCAGGTCTTCAAACTTTTGATACTTGGCCATGGTGGGTTTCCTTTCTTGTTTGTAGTTCTGCGAGCAGGAAACAATAGCCAATGGCCGATAGTCAATAGCCAAGATGAAAGTCCGCACGCCCGCTTGCCCCAGTTTGGTTATGGGCTGTAGGTTATTTTTGACAGGCCAATGGTGGGGGACATCTCATATAAATTCAAAACGGGCTGGACAGAAATATAAATGGGAACCAAACTCAAAACTGTATCGAGGAAATATTGCAAACCAAGCCGTTCATTATTTGACAGACCTCATGGGAGTGTCATGCAAAGGCATTGTAATTTCAGTTCTGCCAGGTCTGTTCGCTCTTGGCTTGTTCTACTCGTTGGCTTTTCACATGCACCATAGTCTCGGCGGTTGGCCAACCAGCATTGGTGAGCGTGGGTTTCCACCTGCGTTGCTTATACATGCTACGGTTGCCACGAGTTATTTCTGGATATTAATCCTTTTGAGCATTTTCATATTGCCCGTCGCAATCTTGGTGTGCTTGCTCGTTTCCAGATGGAGGCATTTCGTTCTGTATTTTGTGCTATATGCGTTCGTGTTCGTTGTTAGCATCGTGCTTATGCAGCTTGCACCCGAGCCGTTTCTTTATTGGTGGAGGGATTGACTTATCCCATGGCCAAATCCCAAGACAGATTGCAATTCCTTGACTGATTCCAAAAGCAAAACCGGCGAAGCGCGTGGTTCGCACTTCGCCGGTCAGAATGCCGCAGAATCTCAAATCTTCCCGTAAACTTCCTCGATGACCTGTTTTGAAATTATTTTCACCGGGTTTGACAATGCCAAATTCGCGCTGGGCGTTTTCCCGGCGAATCACTCGCGTGCGCGGCATTGACCATGATGGTGGAGCCGAATTCACGGCGGATGGATCCGGGCGGCGCCTTGGAGGGATCGGTCGGTCCAAGCACGTCGCGGATCTTGTTCACCGCGCCGACACCTTCATAGACGAGCGCAATGCACTTTTGCGTGCCGGGCTTGTTTCCAGTCGGCCTGCGGGATTTCGGCGGGCGCGTGGCCGGACATGAAGCGGACGATGTTGTCAAACTGGCTGTCACCCTGGATCGGGCCGAGAATGTCGCCCAGCGCCTTCTGATCGGCCTCGGAAATCTTGAAGCCGAATTCCTTTTCGAGGAGATCCTTGGCCTTGGCGCTGACGCCGTCCTTGAGCTTGGCGCGCAGGAATTCACGGACGGGGGCCGTAAAACTCCATCGCCTGCGCGGTGCTCATGTGCAACACCTTGACGGCAACCACAAAAAGGCCGGTGCGTGAGAAGAAATCAATGACGTTCCCGGGACGGCCGGTGGCAAATTTAAAATTGTCCGGCTTGATGAGCACCAGTGAGCGCTCGGGTTGTCGTTGGGTCCATACGCAATAACATTTTCCAGAATGCCGCCATCGGCGTCGGAATACTTGGCCCACAGCTTCAATTTCTTCTCGGCTTCTTCAACATTGGGCGCAGCCAGCACGGCGGGTTTCAAAATAACGGACATGCCCGTCGCTTTCGTCCAAAATCAAGTCGCTGTAGTATCGCGGATGGTTTCACCGCCACGACGGTCGGGGCTCAAAGTGCCAACAACCGAACGGACTTTTCGCACCGCATCCTCACCGCGAAAAACCAGCGTCATCACGCGGCGACGTGCGTCCGGTTTTTGGATCGGGCGAAAGATTCTCTAGGACATAGTCGCGGAGCAATTCCTGAATTTTACGATCCTGATTGTCCTGCGCCGATACGATGGTATCAGCGTAGAGCTTCACCAGCTCCGTGCTGGCGCAAACATCCGCATCGCGGCCAAATCCAGGACCGGTGCGCGAAATGAGACGGCTCAAAATGCCGCCATTACGCGATTTATAGAGCGAATAGGGGGTTAGAATGACGTAGGCGAGCTGTTGCGACATAAATCAGGTCGTGGCAGGCGGATTGGCTGGCGTGGTTGGTGCGGCCGGGGCGGCTTTTCCACCCAAAATCTTGAACATCACGGTTCCGCAGACAGGGCATTTGCCTTTGATCGCCTTGCGTCCGTTTTTCATTACTTCTTCGACGCCATCGGCAATCTCCCGTTTGGCTTTGCATTTTAACACAATATCCTTCGGCCATAAATATTTTACCGTACCACGCTTTATGCGGTGAACGGCTTAAAAAGCCTATCGGAAACGACCTGGCAGCGCAACTTTGAAAAAAGTGGCGTAAAAGTTGAGAAATCAACCACTTGCTTGAAGCTGATGGAAAGCTCTTGCCATAGCCGGATTCTTTCAAAGAATGTCGTGAATTCTTTTCTTTTGCCGTGCGGTTTGCCAAAATGCGCAGACACGTGATTGATTCTGATGCAAAACTCGCGGCACTCCTGCCGAAACTACAAACCGCCCAATGGCTTGCGCTCGACACCGAGGCCGACAGTCTCCACGCCTATCCTGAAAAAGTCTGCCTCATCCAGATCAGCACCGCCGATGGTGATGACCTCGTAGATCCGCTCGCGCCCATCAACCTCGATTCCTTGTTCGACGTGTTTAATGGCCGGGAATTGATTTTTCACGCGGCGGATTATGATTTGCGGCTTTTGGAAAAACACCATCAGTTCCGGCCTTCTGCGATTTTTGACACAATGCTGGCGGCACGGTTGCTAGGCGAACGTCATTTCGGCTTGAGCGCGCTAGTGGAGAATTTTCTCGGCGTGAAGCTGGATAAAGGTTCCCAAAAAGCCGACTGGGCGCAAAGGCCGTTAGACGGGGAGGGAAAATGGAGATTTACGCCCGCAATGATACGCATTATCTCAAGCCGCTGGCGGATAAATTAAAATCCGCGCTCGAAGCGAAGGGCCGGTTGACCTGGCATCAGGAATCCTGTGCACGCCTGTATTGAAGAATGTTCGCGCCCCGGCTGCCGTGGACACCGATGCCGTCTGGCGCGTCAAAGGCAGTTCCATCTTGAATCGCCCTGCCCTCGCCATTTTACGCGAGATCTGGCAATGGCGTGAGAAGGAAGCAATCGCTTATTGCCGCCCGCCGTTCTTTGTTTTAAGTCATGAACGCATGGTGGACATCTCCGATGCCGCCGCCGCGGCAGCAGCCATTTGAAAACATTCTGCCGCCCAAGATGTCACCGCGCCGCCGCGAGACTTTGCTGGAATCGGTCAAGACCGGGCTGGCCGTTCCGGCTGACCGACACCCAGAAATTTTGCGCCACGAATTCCGGCGTCCTAGCGAAGCGGAATTTCGTCGCTTCCGCGAGATTGAGAAGCGCCGCGACGCCCGAGCACATGAACTTGGCATTGACCCCACGCTCATTGCCAGCAAGGCGGTCATTGGTGACTTGTCACGCGATTGGGACAAGTACTCGCCGGAGTTGATGAACTGGCAGCGCGAGTTGTTGAAATGATTTCGTGCGGTAACGTGCTGCTCGCAGAGCGGAGCGCCGACTTTCAGTCGGCTTAAATCGTGAACATTCTAGCAATGTCCGATATTAAAAAACCAACCAAGCTGAGTCGGGGTGCAAGTGCCGAAAGCGGGTCGCAGACCGGCGCTCCTCGGCGTTCGCGTCGCTCAACGCCGCCTTACAATCCCGGCTTGCAAAAACTTGTGGACGGCAAACAAGCGCAGTCCTTGCCGCTGGATGACGCCGCCAAAGCCAAAGGTTTTCTCGGCTGGCATCAACGCGGCCATCTTCCGCACTACGACGCTCCCGGCATAACCCAGGTTGTCACCCTGCGCTTGGCGGATTCGCTGCCTGCCAGCCGTCGTGGCGAGTGGGAACATTTATTAAGCATTGAGGATAACCGCGAACGCCGTCGCCAGTTGGAAGCGTATCTAGACCGTGGCTCAGGTAAATGTTGGCTTAATCAGCCGCGCATTGCTGAATTGACCGAAAACGCATTGCGCTTTTTTGACGGACAACGTTACCAACTGGCCGCTTGGGTGGTGATGCCCAATCATGTGCATCTGCTGGTGGACGTTTGGGAAACGCCGCTGGCGGAACTGGTAAAAAGTTGGAAAAGTTTTACCGGGCGCGAAGCGAACAAGCTGCTCGGACGCAGCGGTGAATTTTGGGAACGCGAATATTGGGATACGGTCATCGAGGACGAGGAACACCGACAGACAGCGGTGCGTTACATCGAGAATAACCCGACAAAAGCCAAGCTGGTATTGGATTCCAAAGATTGGCCCTGGAGCAGTGCGCGGTTTCGGGATGAATACGGGGTATTAAAATACCCGTCAGTGGAAAGCCGGTCATAGACCGGCGCTCCGTCTCGGAGCGCCGGCTTTTAGCCGGCTTAAATTTCAATTATACCTCACCGCACCTTTTCAAACGCAAAACCTTTCAAGTATTCAGTCTCGGGAATCATCGGGATGATCGGGTGGTCTGGACTTTGCGCGTAAGTGGCCACGCGGCGCAAAATGTGGCGCGTGTCGTACGCCGCCGACAGCAGCGAGTCCAGGAACAGCCCGGCGTCCACATGATGCGAACAGCAGAAGCTCGCCAGCGTGCCGCCGGGCTTTAAAAGCTTCAACGCGCGCAGATGAATCTCCTTGTAGCCGCGCAACGCATCCGGCACCGACGCGCGGTTGCGCGTGAACGAAGGCGGGTCGAGGATGATGAGGTCGAAGCGCGGGATGACACGCTCATGCGGCTTGACGGCGGTGTTGTTCTTGAGCCAGTCGAAAACATTGATGGCGTCGAAGGAACACTTGTCCGCGAGTCCATTCGTGACGGCGTTGCGCTTCGAGGCTTCAATTGCGTCGGCACTCTGGTCGAGCAGATGAACGTGCGCCGCCCCTGCCCTGGCCGCGTGCAATCCGAATCCGCCGAGGAAACTGAAGCAGTCAAGCACTTGACCGCCTTTCGCAAACTGCGACACGGCCTGATAATTCGCCTGCTGGTCGAGATACATGCCGGTTTTGTGACCGCCAACAAGATCCGTTTCAAATTTCAAACCATTTAAGTTCACAGAAACCGGCCTATTTAATTCGCCGAACAGTACGCCATTGGATTCCTGCAACCCTTCAAACTTGCGCGACGAGACATCGCTGCGTTCCATGATGACGCGCGATGAAAAGATTTTTTGCAGGGCCGAGACGATCATCTCTTTGCGCTGATCCATGCCGAGCGCGGAAATCTGCACAACGAGGACATCCTCATATTTATCCACGATCAGGCCGCTGAGGAAATCGCTTTCGGCATTCACGACCCGGAATGACGTGGCACCGGGCATGTGCTTCTGCCGGACGGCGAGTGCAGTATGGATGCCATTCTCGAAAAACTTCTCGTTCACTTCCACCCGTTCCGGCGCGAGAAGGCGGACGTTGATCTTCGAGCGGGAATTGTAGAAGCCCACGCCGAGCAGCCGCTGGCGATGGTCTTTGACCTGGACCAGTGAGCCGTCCACGACGGGACCGGTAAGGCGGAGAATTTCACCGTGATAGATCCACGGATGGCCGGCGACAATGCGGTCGCCCTCGCCCGGTTTCAGCAGGACAGTCGTTAATGATTCCATAGTTTGTAAACAGTTTGGTTTGAAACACCGGGCATGGTTTCGCTCAACAGGGCCAGGAACTGCAATGAAGCGCACATGAAATCAGAAATTCACCCCGGCGGAAAGCAAATCTGAATTTCATTTTGTGCATAATTTTCCCTTGCAAGATTCAAGCAACAGGCAGATAAGGGTATTAGAACTATGAAAATCCTCACCCCCATCAGCTCCCTGCTGCATCAAAAAGGTTCGGCCGTGTGGCACGTTTCACCCGACGCCTCGGTCTTCGACGCCATCAGAGTCATGGCGGAAAAAAACATCGGTGCGCTGCCCGTTCTCTCACATGGCACGCTGGTCGGCATTTTCACCGAACGCGATTACACCCGGAAGATCGCGCTCATGGGGAAAACCTCAAAGGACACGCACATCTGGGAAGTCCTGTCCAGTGAAGTCATCTGCGTCACCCCGGGTGATTATGTCGAGGAATGCATGCGGCTCATGACGCAACATCGCATCCGGCACCTGCCCGTGGTCGAAAATGAAAAGCTCCTCGGAATCATTTCCATCGGCGATTTAGTTAACTGGATCATCTCGGCGCAGAACTCGACCATCGAGCAGATGGAACAATACATTGCCGGCGGCGCGCCGGCGTAATTTTATGTCGCGCCCGAAGTATTAACCGGTAAACTTTCGCGGGTGCAGCAGACGCTAGTTCATTCACTCGAATCCAGAGGAGATCAGGCACCGTGGCTCTTTCTCGCTCTATTCGTCACCTCTTCGTTCCTGATGATCTGGCGGCTGGAGGCGATGGGTTCCAACGGCTTTGAGGGCACGGTGCTGGGCACGCTGGTGATGCCCTACTGCTCGGGCTTCGGCAATCTGGTGTTCGCTTTCATTCTCGGCCGCAATGGCGGCAACGGGACGGACGTGATGACGAATTCACTCGTCAACAATGTCACAAACATGACGCTGGTGCTGGGTCTGCCGGCCATCTTGTGGGGCATTCACGTCATGCCGAAAAAAGCCAGGTCGCGCCAAAACGTCAAACTCAACGCGACGCTCAACAAAAAACCAGCGGCCGGCAAAACGCACGAATTGAACCGGCTTTCACTCCTGCTGACGCTCACGGCGGTCCTGTTTTTCACCGGCACGGTCTGGGCGCTGGGACGCAAGGGCAGTTTGAATTTCAATGACGGTCTGGTCTTGATCGGATTGTTCCTGTTCTGGCAATGCTTCCATGTGTTTGACGTGCTCAAGCATAATGTGCGGCAGGGAAAATCAGGTTGGCGCTGGATGCTGCCGGTGGACCTGGCGCTGCTCGCGCTCAGCGCCTATGGGATTTATTTGAGCACGGGATGGCTGGTGGACTGGGTTTCGCACATCCATACCGGCTTCGTCAGCGCGAAACACATGGGCTGGCTGAGCGGCTGGCTGATGGTGCTGCCGAACGCGCTGCTGGCGTTGTATTATAGCTGGCGCGGCCAGCCGGAGACGGTGTATGCCTCGCAAGTCGGCGACGCCCACGTCTCAATCCCACTGTGCATTGGCATCTACTGCCTTTACCACACACTCGTCATCGGGCCGTTCTTTCATGTGGCAATGTTCATTTTGCTCGGTGCGACGCTGGTGCATTTCCTTTGTGTCGCCCTGTTCGGAAGGCTCCCGCGCATCATGGGCTGGATGCTGGTGGCGGCTTATGGATTTTTTCTCTACAAGGGGCTGCTCGGCTGAAGCCGGGCCAGCGTTGAATTATTTCTTGAAGAACTGGGTGTCCGTGGTGACAACCAGCGGATTCATGCGCAGCTTGTCGCCAATTTCGGCAAATGGCACCTGCGCCTGTATCCAGCGCGGGTCCTTGGCAATGTTATCCATCGAATCACTGGTGTTGTTGAAGATCAGATAGACCGCCACGCCCAGCACCATGAACGCTTCAAAATGCGTCCCCAAGCCGTGGCGGGCGAAGGAGAAATCGCCTATACCATACTCTCCCGTTAGCAATTCCGCGCGTAAGGTTCCAAGATCGTTCGCAAAGTTTTTAAGAAAATCGTCATTGCGCGGACCGACATAAGCCAGCACACGCGCCCGGTTTTCCGCCAGAGAAATGATGGCCCATTCATCAAAAACAGTTTTACCGTAGAGCGCATCCATCTTGGTGGCGCTCGTTTTGATGAGAACTTTTACCTCGTCCAAAGTCATATTGTTCAACGATGAAAGCAAGTTTTCCGCCAGAAACAGCGGAATTTAAAAGCCAGTAAAAAAACCTTTGCCGGCGCGTAGAAATCCATATTCTGCCTTGAAGAATGCCACCGTCACCCACACCAAAAATCTTTTCCTCTCCTGCTGCCGGCGTCATCTTGCTACCATGGCTCTACTGGCTGTCCACTTTTCTGCTCGCCGCCGCTTTTGTGTCAGCCTTCGTCGGCGTCGGAATAAAATCAGATTCCAACTGGCCGGAAGCATTGTTGCTGCTGGTCGCCACGTTCAGCACGCTCGCCGCGCTTGCCCGGCAATTGCCGGTGCAGAATGTCCTGCTCGCCGCATTCATCATCGCGCTCATCGGCAGCGCGTTGCATGTGTTGGGGGTCAAGTCTGGGATTCCTTTCGGCCCGTTCATATTTGGCCCGGAAATCGGCGAGAGATTGTTTAACATGCTGCCGTGGGCAACACCCCTGCTCTGGATTGTGGTGGTTTTGAATTCACGCGGCGTGGCGCGGCTGGTCCTGCGTCCATGGCGGAAAATGCGCACCTACGGCTTCTGGCTCATCGGCATGACGGCACTGTTTACGATGCTCTTCGATTGCGCGCTCGAACCCTTCGCCGCGCATGTGAAACATTATTGGATCTGGACGACGACGGGTTATTTGCTGACGCCACAGGGCGTGCCGATTTCCAATTCCATCGCCTGGTTCATGGTTACGGTGTTGATGCTGGCATTTGTGACGCCCGCCTTGATCAACAAGCAACTGAGCAAACGTAGCGCGCCGGACTTTCATCCGCTCGCTATCTGGCTTGGAAGTATTTTGCTTTTCTCAATTAGTGCGGCCACGAACGGACTCTGGCCAGCAGTGATCGTAAATGGAATTATCGTCGTTCTCATCGCCATCTTTGCAATCCGTGGGGCGCGCTGGTGAACTTCCGAACGGCGTTACCCTTCAATCTGCTTTTATGATCCAGACGACTCTGCCCTGAATATTCGATGCTTGTAAGGCTCCAAATTGCCTTGAATCAATGCCGTTGGTGCTGACTGAACGCAAATAAAAAAAGCCTTTCGGAGTTTCCGGTTGCTGTTCGATCTGCCGAACTGTCAGAACTTGGCCGGCTGGCGTTGGAATTTGAACAAGCACCAAATCGCCGGTGCGAAGAGAGGTAATGCGAAACCATTTCGTGACCAAAACTGTATCCTTGCTGGCAATAAGTGGCTGCATGGAAATAAGTGGCTGCATGGAATTACTCGTCATTGGCAAGGCCATAAAAACTGAACGCAAGAAAACAACGAGAAACAGACAAATCGTCACAAGAATCAAAACAATCCACACTAAAATTTGCGCGAACCTTCTCAGTGCACTGATGATCGCTTGATTCTCATGCTTAGATTTGTTTCAAGTTATCTCTTTCTATGCGTCAATCACATCTTCAACACGCCTTTCGTGATCTTCAATCGCGCCACGCGCGGGCCATCCATTTCTTCCACCCGCAATTCACATTCACCGACCGCCAGCGTGTCGCCGGATTTCGGAAAGCCACCCAGCTTCTGCGTCACCCAGCCGCTCGCGGTGGCAATCGCTTCGTCGTGCTCTACCGGCCCGGTGATCTTTTCCAAGTCATGCAACGCCAGCGTGCCAGCCGCCTCCCAGACGTTATCACCGATGCGGATAAGGTCCGACTTCTCAAAATCGAATTCGTCCTGAATCTGGCCGACAAGCGCCTCGAGCACATTTTCCAAGGTCACAATGCCGATCGTCCCGCCGTATTCATCAACCACGACGGCAAAATGTGATTTCCGTTCAAGAAATAATTGTAGCAATTTTTCCAGTCGTACCGTTTCCGGAACGTAAATCAGCTTGCGTGCCAGCGGCACCAGCTCAGCCGCCGTCCGCGCCTTGTCGCGCAAGGCGTAAAGATCCTTGATGTGCACGACACCGGGCGTCTTATCCAGGTCGCCGTCTTCACAGATCAGAAAGCGCGAGTAGCGCGTCTTCTCGGCGAGCGCGAGGCATTCCGGAATTGTCGCCTCGGTGTTGAACGCAGTGATGTCGTGGCGTGGACGCATGATTTCGCGCACGGTGCGATGACGCAGGTCGAGCGCATTCAAGATGATGTTGCGCCCCGCCGCCGTGCCGCCCGCCGCAGTTTGCGACGCTGAAAGCACCAGCCGCAGTTCCTCCTCGGAATGCACGCTATGAAATTCCTCGCTGGAAAAGCCAAGGCGGCGCAAAACAAATTGCGAGGAACGATGCAGCAGCCAGATGAACGGGTAGGAGATGCGGTAGAACCAGTTCAGCGGACTGGCGACCCACAGTGAAGTTTGCAACGTGCGCCGGATGGCGATCGCCTTCGGCACCAATTCGCCGACCACGATCAGCAAATAACAATTCACGAAAAAGCCGACACCGATGGCGATGCTGCTTTGCATCTTTTCCGCCTTGATATTTAACAAATCAAAGACGGGGTCGAGCACATCGCGGAACACCGGCTCAACCGCCACGCCCAACCCCATGCTCGCGAGCGTGATGCCAAATTGCGTCGTGCTGATGTAGGCATCAATGTGGTTAACGATGTGCCGCGCCATCTTCGCCCGGCGGTTGCCCTTGGCCACGAGCGGCTCCAGTTGCGTATCCCGGATGCGCACCAGCGCCAGTTCCGCCGCGACAAAAAAGGCGTTGAGCAAAACGAGCAGCCCCACCGCCAGCAGCATCAGACCGTCATGAATGAGCCCGGTTTTGTTCACAATTTCACCTCGCCGAACATGAGTTTCAAAATATCTTCCAATGACACAATGCCGGCTTCACTGCCGTCACGCGCCAGCACGATGGCCAGCCGCTGGCCGGCACGCTGCATCCGGCGTAACGCGATCTCCAGACGCACATCCTCCTCCATGAACAGCGCGGGGATCATTTGCGCGGAGACGGGAACTTGCAAGTCGAGCGCCGGGTTGAACAGCAAGGTGTTGATTGATATCAATCCTGTGGTGTGGCGGCGGCCATCCCGCATTTCCCAGACCGGCAGGCGGGAGACATTCTTTTCGCGGGCGAGCTTCATGGCATCACCGATCAAAACGTCTTTTTCCACCGCCACTATTCTCGCGGCAGGTATCGCGATCTGGCCGACGCTAAAATTCTGCAGGTCCAGGACGCGGTTGATCATCGTGCGTTCGTCGCCCGTGAACGCCTGCGCCGATTCCTGCATGACCGCGCGCATCTCCTCGCGGTTGCCAAACAGCCGCCCGGTGAAAGCCTGGCCGCCCGTCCATTTCAAAATCGCCTTGGATACGTCGGCAACAATCAAAACCAATGGACTCAAGGCAAAGTTGACGATCCGGAAAATCTTAGCCGCCGAAAGGCACAATGAATTTGGGTGTGCGCGGAACAGCATTTTCGGCAGCAGGTCGAAGAACGTGTAGAATAAAAAGGCGGCAACGGCAAAAACTGCCAGGACCAAAATATGGTCGCCCAGGAACCAGTCATGAATCTTTACGAACAAAAACCCGAGAATCAAAAAGTTGGCGAGTGTGTTGCCGACAAGAATCGTCCAGAGAAATTTTTCGGGATTTTCAAGAAACCGTTGCAGCAATTTCGCCGACGGTTTGCCCGCACGCGCCAGCCGCCGCACCCGCAGCCGGTTCAAGGCGAACACGCCTGCTTCCATGCCCGACAGCAAAAAGGACAGCAACAGGCACAGACCCAGGCCGATCCAGTTGAAAATGTTCGTGTCCATTTATTTTAGCCGCTGCACCAGCAATTCGCGCACGCGCCGGTCATCAACGATTTGCGCGGTGAATTTGAGATCGTGAAACGTCGCCGACGTGCCGACTCCCGGCACCACGCCCAGCATGTGCGTGAGCAAGCCACCCATTGTCTCCACCTCGGCCGCACCGCCGAGCGCAGGGTATTCGCGGCGGAAATCGTCCAGGCGCATTGAGCCGTTCACCCGCCAGCGGCCTGACGAAATTTTTTCCATCACAAAACCTTCCGGCTGTGCGTTCGTGCGGATTTTCCCGACGAGCTGGGCGAGAATGTCCTCCATCGTCACCAGACCCGCGACGCCAGCGAATTCATTCAGCACCACCGCCATGCCACGATGCTGCTTCTGCAAGCTTTGAAAAAGCTGGAGCAAGTTCATCGTTTCCGGTACGAATGATGGAAATTCAATGACCTCGGACAGATCAATTTTCGGGTCAAGCAGCAAGGCGCGGGTATTTAAAATCCCCACGATCGTATCCGGCGTTTCGTCGTAGATGGGCAGGCGGCGATGCTTGAATTTTTGCGCTGCGGCTATCATTTCCTCCACCGTTGCCTCGTCGGAGATGCACGCCATGCCGGCGCGAGGACGCATCACGTCGCGCGCCATGCGCTGGTCGAGGCTGATGATTTGCAGGATGATTTCCTTTTCCGATTCCGCAAGCGTGCCCTGCCGGTAGGCCATGTCGAGCAGCTCCTGATATTCCGCATCGGAAAGAGCGGGCGCGGGCGCGGCGGTTTGCGGCCCGGTTTTCTTCACAAAAATGGAATTGAGCCATTGCGCCGCGCGATATAACGGCGTGCAGATTTTCTGAAAGATCAAAAGCGCCCAGCCGACACGCAGCGCCCAGCGTTCCGGCTTTCGGACGGCCAGGGTTTTAGGGAAGACTTCGCAACCGATCAGCACAAACGCGAGCAGCACAATCATCGTCAGCGCCAGCGCCCAGCCGGCGTCAAATACCATCCGCAGCGCGACAGCAAGGATTGCGGCATTGGCGAAGGTGTTGCCCAGCGCGAGCGTCGCCAGCAGATCTTGCGGACGTTCGAGAAGTTGCGCCACGATTTTGCCCGCGACCGGATGCCGTTCCGCCATCTGGCGCACCTGCCACTGGCCGAGGGAAAAGAGAGCTGTTTCCGCCAGCGCGAAGAAGAAACTCGCGCCCGCGAAAATCAAGATCGCCGTTATCGCCAGCTCCATGCGCGGGAGAGTGTGGATTAAATGGCGGGCTGAAAAAAGGAGAAACGGTCAAGGCAAATTCTCCAAACAATTCTAATCAAATCGTTTAAGACACACGTTCATCCTTCCAAAATTGCCGTGGCCGCCGCGTAATTTTCCGTGTGACTCAAGCTGATGAGCAACTGCTTTGCTCCGCGTGCCGCAAACAACTCTCCGCCCTTGCCATGCAACAGCACAAATGGTTCACCGGATTCCTTGCGGCGGATTTCCATGTCCCGCCAGCCGAGCGACCCGCCAATACCCGTGCCGAACGCCTTGGAGATCGCCTCCTTCGCTGCAAACCGCACAGCGAGAAATGGCGCGGGATTCTTGTGCGACAGGCAGTAGGTAATTTCATCCGGCAGCAAAATCCGGTTCACGAACCGCTCGCCAAATTTTTCAAACGACGACGCAATGCGCGTCACCTCGATGATGTCAATGCCAGTGCCCAAGATCATTTGCGATTGACGATTGACGATTGGCGATTGAGGTGCAAGCAAACTTGCGGACGGACTGGCCGCGCTCCAGCCGCTTATCCATGATAACTTTTCATCAGCACCAGCATCTCCTTCACGGCCTTTTCCATCCCCACAAAAACGGCGCGGCTAACGATGCTATGACCGATGTTTAATTCCACCATGTGCGGCACGCGAAACAACACCGGGAGATTTTCATAGTTCAATCCGTGTCCCGCATTCACCTGCAATCCCAATGCGTGCGCCTGCTTGGCGCCGGAAATGAGACGCTGCAATTCCAGTTCACATTTAGCCCGGTCACTGAAATGTTCCGCGAATTGTCCAGTGTGCAGTTCAATGAACTGGCTGCCCGTCCGCGCCGCCGCCGCAATTTGATTTTCATCCGGCGCAATGAACAGACTCACTTCAACACCGGCATCATTCATCTTGATGCGCGTCTCGGTCAAGGATTCTTCGGCCGCCACGACATCCAGCCCGCCTTCAGTCGTCACTTCCATCCGACGTTCAGGGACGATGCACACAATCGCCGGCCGCACCTTCAATGCGATGGCGATGATTTCCGGAATGTTGGCCATCTCCAGATTCAACCGCGTCTCGATTTTCTCACGCAGCTCCCAGACGTCGCGATCCTGGATATGCCGCCGGTCTTCGCGCAGATGCGCGGTGATGCCATGGCCGCCGGCCGCCTCGCAAATCCGCGCGGCCTCGACCGGGCTGGGTTCGCCAAAGCCCCGCCCGCGGTATCGCGCCTCGCGCAAAGTCGCGACATGATCGATGTTGACGCCCAGCTTAAGCATAGATCAAAAATAATTTTCCCATCGCGGACTTTTGTGTGCCAAATGCGGCACGGTTTGGCAAATTGAATCACATTCTCATTGCGCCGCCGCCATCATTTCGGCTTTCATCGGAAATGTCGAAATTACGCGCGTTCCTGTTCTACTGGCTGCCGGTGCTTGTGTGGATGATGGTGATTTTTTCCGCGTCCGGCGACATGCACTCCGCCGAACATTCCTCGCGTTTCGTCGAACCTTTGTTGCACTGGCTCTTTCCGCACATGTCCCAGATAAATGTAGATAAAATCCATTACATCATCCGTAAATGCGGTCATCTGACGGAATATGCGCTGCTTGCGCTGCTGGTCTGGCGTGCATTGCATTTGACTAAAAATAAACTGCCGCGATGGTCGTGGCCGAAAGTTGGCGGCACACTGTTGGTGGTGTTTCTTTTCGCCGCGAGCGATGAAGTTCACCAGAGTTTTGTACCAACCCGCACGGCCCAAGTCTCTGATGTGTTCATAGACATGGCCGGCAGTGCGCTTGGCCTCCTGTTCCTCTGGTTTGTCCATCGGATCTTAAACCATCGGCAAAAGAAAGAGCCATGAAATATCCGCTCGTCGCCGTCGTGATCTGCTACGCCGCCGGGCTGCTGGTTGCTGATTCTTACCGACCACCGCTGACTGTACTCTTCGCCTCCTCTTTTCTGATTCTCGCCGCCGCCCTATTTCTCAAAAAATTCCGTCCCCTGCTCATCTGGCTGCTGCTTGTGCTCGCTGGCTGGACAAATCTGGCGGTCCACCAAGCCGTCATTTCGCCCAATGATTTACGCACCTTGGTGGGAAATGAAACCGCGCTCGTCACGCTGCGTGGAATGCTGGCTGAAACACCCAGCCTGAGAATCTATGAACATGACGGTGAAAAAGCCGAGCGCACGCTCGTCCAGCTTCATGTCAGCGAACTGCGACGCGCCGGAAATTGGGAACCTGCCGTCGGTTCCATCATTGTGACGACACCCAACGCGCTTGCCGGTAATTTTTTTGCCGGCCAGCCGGTGGAAATCTTTGGCATCCTCGGCCCGCCGCCGGTTCCGGTCGCCGAAGGACTGTTTGACTACCGCATTTATTTGCAGCGTCAGGGAATTTATTACCAACTCAAGACCGCTTCGACGGGTGACTGGAAGCTGCTTTCGACGAATTCAACTCCGCCGTTGAGCGACCGCTTTCTCGCGTGGTCGCAACGAACGTTAGCGCTTGGACTGCCGGGGGAAGATGAGCCGTTGAAACTGCTCTGGGCCATGACGCTCGGCTGGAAAACCGCGCTCACCGGCGAAGTCACCGCGCCGTTTATGCAAAGCGGCACCATGCATATATTTGCAATTTCCGGTCTCCATATCGCATTGATCGCCGGAATTCTCGTGGCGATTTTACGCACGGTGCAGGTGCCGCGTTTCTGGTGCGGTATCGTCATCATCCCGCTCATCTGGTTTTATACGGCGGCCACCGGCTGGCAGCCGTCGGCCATCCGCTCGACGATCATGATGACCATCATCATCGCAGGGTGGTCGCTGAAACGGCCAAGCAATCTCATCAACTCGCTCGCCGCCGCCGCGTTCATCATTCTGCTCTACGATCCGCAGCAGTTGTTTCAAGCGAGCTTTCAACTTTCGTTCTTCGTCGTGTTGAGCATCGCCTTGTTCATGCCGCCGTTGGAGAAACTGCGTGACCGGTTGCTGCAAATTAATCCGTTGCTGCCACGCGAATTGATCCCACGATGGAAAAGATGGTCAAACTCCGGGCTGTGGCTCGTCTCAACGTGGCTGGCAACCTCGCTTGCGGCATGGTTTGGTTCCTGGCCGCTCACGGCTTACTATTTTCACATCTTCAGTCCGGTCACCTTGGTCGCCAACCTGCTCATCGTGCCTTTGAGCAGTGCGGCGCTCGCGTGCAATCTCGGCAGCCTGATTTGCGGTGACTGGTTTCCGTGGGCGACGGAACTTTTTAATTACAGCGGCTGGTTCTGGATGAAACTCATGCTGGAAATCAGCCATGCCATCATCAAGCCGCCGGGTGCATTTTTCTACGTCGGCGGTCCTGCTGCGGCGGACTTTGTGATCTACTACGGCACAATGCTCGCGGTCTTGTCCGGCTTGGCGTTCAGGAAAAAGTGGCGGCTGACGACACTGGTCTGCGTTGTGTTCATGGCCATATTTTACGGCTGGCGCTGGCAGGCCTCGCGTTCCACCACCACGCTCACCGTCCTGCCGCTGAACGGCGGCCACGCGGTATTTGTTCAATCTGGACAAGCCGCCGGTAATCTGCTGATTGATTGTGGCGATACCAACGCCGTTGATTTCACCACAAAACCATTTCTTCACGCGCAGGGCGTCAATCATCTGCCGCGATTGGTGCTCACGCAGGGCGATATGCGTGACATGGGCGGCGCGCTACCGGTCTGCGAACTTTTCGCCGTCGGACAGATCGTCACCAGCCCGGTGCATTTCCGCTCACCCGTGTATCGGCAAACACTCAGTGCGGTTGAACAAACACCCGGCCATCATAAAACCGTCAATCTCGGAGATGCCATCGGCGCGTGGAAAGTGCTGCATCCCGCTGCAACCAATCAATTCTCCAAAGCCGATGATAACGCGCTCGTGCTCAAAGGTGAAATTTACAGTGCGCAGATTTTGTTACTGTCCGATTTGGGACGTGCCGGGCAAAGCGCCTTGCTCGAACGCATGAATGATTTGCGCGCGGACATCGTCGTTGCCGGATTGCCGACCGACGGCGAACCGCTCTGCGACGCGCTGCTGGATGCGATCCAGCCAAAGATCATCGTTATCGCCGATTCGGAATTCCCCGCGACCCGGCGCGCTTCCCCTGCCCTGCGTGAACGTTTGGCGCAGCGGAATATTCCCGTCATCTACATGCGCAAAGCCGGCGCGGTGACGTTGACCGCCAAGCCGGACAGATGGGAGTTGCGGACGATGGACGGTCAGGAATTCTAACCGAACCAACTCCACATATTTGCAGCCTTTGCTTGGGGTAAATCAGTCATCATTTTCGTCAAAGAAATATGTTGGACATAAACTTACGTCCACAATAGTTTCAAACCATGAAACCAAATAGGCCGCAAACGAACGGTCTACCTAGATGTTAGGTTTCGTCGCATATGCCCCTCAAACTTACATGGGATGATTTGCTGATTCAGAATTTTACTGAGTCGGACGTTCGCACATGGCTCGGTAATTGGCCCAGTCGCATTACAGGCCGAGTTGCGCCCATTTGCTTGTCCAAGTTTGGTGATTGGTTCTTGCGCCGTCCCGATGGAGGCACCGATGAGTTTTCTGTCATTGAGGGCACATATTCGCAGATTGCTTCGACGCCAGAGGAGTTTACAGCACTTGTAAACACGCAAGCATGGCAAGAGCAGCATTTGCTTTCACTTCTTATCGAACAGCTCCATGAGCGTGGCATCATTCCGCCGCCGGGCCAGTGTTACGCGCTTGCTCCGCACCCAATTTTATTAGGCCGTATTGATATTAGCCGGGCGATGCTGATGGACATCAACGTATGGCAGAGCATTTGTTCACAGACATTCATTCAGTTAGAGAGCAAGAAATAACGGCATCTGACAGACTGATAGGCTGCAAATTTCCCTGAATCGGCGAACGGCAACGTTCAACGACCTCGCCTGAGCGAGACGGCCACATATCGCGCCTCCGGAATGATAAACTTCTTCACCTCCACCAAAACTGATAGCGGTTTGAACTCGGCCATCACCGTATCAGCGATGTCAGCAGCGAGTTTTTCAATCAGCTTCCACTCGCGGCCAGCGCCAAACTTCAGAAGCCGCTGCGTGACGGCGTAATAATCAATCGTGTCCGCGATGCCATCGCTTTTGGTGGCGGCGGAAAAATCGGATTCCATCTCCACCGTCAGCAGCAAACGCTGCGGCTGCGCGCGTTCCGCGTCCGGCACGCCGACTCGGTAAAAAACTTCGAGATCAACGATTGAGATTCTGCTCATAGATTTTTGAAAAAGTGAATTGCATTATCTCCAAGATTTACGGTTGGAATCATAAGCAACTGACTCGCCCAATTGTTCTCCAAACCAAACAATGTAATTTGTCTCGCCCTGTTTTTGATAATGGAACGGATTCTCTTCAATTTCTACAGCTGATAGGTTCGGGGGTAACGTGCCCTGTTTGGAATGATAATTTTCAATACGAAGTATGACCGGTGCAGATTTATGAATTAGCCAATGGCGACGGATAGGATAATAAAGGAAAAAATAAGCCAAGGAAATCGTCAACAGCAAAGCGGTCAGAAAAATAATTCTAACAAACCATGTGCGATAAACGTTCACGTCTTGGTCAGATTTTTGCTTTTTTGATATGCTTGCTCGCACGTTTGTTTTGTTTAATCACCGCCTCAATCAAAACCTTCGTCGGCTTGTTCAGCTTTAGCTTTTTGGTTTCCGCCAGCGTGACCCATTGGAATTCCTGCGCCTCGTGGTTGAGCTTCACGGCTGGCTTGCCGGAGGCGCGGCAGGTGTAATTCAGCAGCACAAAATGCGCGTCATGGTAAAACTCCTTCGAATGAATGCAATCCTGCACCAGCACGAATTCAATGTCCGTCACCTTGAGGCCCGTTTCTTCCTTGATCTCGCGGCGCAATGCGGTTTCAGAAGCTTCGCCCCATTTGATCTTGCCGCCGGGAATCCCCCATTTGTTCGACCACTTATGCGTGCGAATCATCAGCGCTTCACGCGCACCGTTGAAAATCAATGCGCCAACGGTTGAGATCGGTATGTATGGTTGGTTTGGCTTGCCCAAGCTCAAATCATTTTGTTCCAGCACACGACGCAGTTCGCCGAGATGTTCGACGATCAAATCCGGTTTGGCGGCGCGTAGTTGACCCAAAGTATTATAGCCGGTCAGCACAGCGCAAGACTGCACACCACCGTGATGCGCGGTTTCTATGTCGTGTTCCATGTCGCCAATAAACAGCGTTTCATCCGGCTTGAGATTGTTCTCGGCGAGGATGTCGTGGATTTTTTTGCGCTTGTCCCAGACATCGGTGTAAGGCCGGTCGAGATAAACGTCGAAGCCGGTGACGCCGCATTGCACTTTGAAATGATCGGCGTGAACGGTGCTCAAGAGAAACGTGCGGAATTTCTTCGCGCGGCAAAATTCAAGAAAGTCGCGGGCGTGTGGCAGTTCAACCACCGAGGCCTGTGCCACCTTGAAGCTGCTGTGAAACCAGTCTTCGAGTTGCGGCATCGGGACGTGCGGCGTGTGGCGATCGTAAAACCTGGTGAACGGCAGGCTGAACTCCGCTCTAAATTGTTCCAGGGACATTTCGGGACATCCAGCTTGGGTGAGGACATAGTTGGAAGCCTTTAACACGGCTGGCAGGTCGTCCACGAGCGTTCCTGACCAGTCAAAGATGATGTTGCGAATCACAGGGGCAATTTAACTGTCAAGACACCGAGACGCCAAGACAAAGAAATTTTTCCTTTGCGCCCCTGGCATCTTGGCGGTTAAAAACTCCTGTGCTAATCGCATTCAACAAGCCATTCGGCGTTCTGTCGCAATTCACCGGCGACGGCTCGCCCAACCGTGCGCTGGCAGAATTTGACTTTCCGAAGAATATCTATCCCATTGGCCGGCTCGATGCAGATTCGGAAGGTTTGCTGCTTTTGAGCGACGAACCGGAATGGAACGAATGGCTCTTGCATCCACGTCATGCGCATGAACGCGAGTATTGGGCGCAGGTGGAACGGATTCCGACGCCGGAAAGTTTACAGCAGCTTGGGTTGGGTATTTCAATCCAAGGCCGGAAAACTTTACCCTGCCGCGCATGGCTGCTGGAGCCGCAGCCTGAAATTTCGTCACGTATGCCGCCGATCCGTTTTCGCAAGAGCGTGCCGGATTGCTGGATTGGTCTTGAATTAATTGAAGGCAAGAACCGCCAGGTGCGGCGCATGACAGCGGCCATCGGGCATCCGACGTTGCGTTTGATACGCATGCAGATTGGCGGCCTAAAGCTTGGGGATTTGGCCGTTGGAAAATGGAAAATTCTTTCAGAAGAAGAACGCAAATTAGTCGGATAGCACAGGCCTCTGGCCTGTTGTTTCGGGCGAGACGCCCGAAACCTTTGGGGGCGTGGTCCGAATTTGATTTGTGATGATCATCCGCAGCGGCGACCCTTTACAAATTCCGGCGGGACGCCGGAATTGACGGGCGAGACGCCCGTGCTACAAAGATTATCGGGTCGCGCCCGATTTATTTTGCACTCACGCTTGCAATGCTCCGTTCGGAATTTACACTCCGCCCTCCCGATGGCGAATTTAAGCTCACTTAACCCGCAACAACGCCAGGCCGCTGAAACCATCAACGGCCCGGTTTTGATTTTGGCTGGAGCAGGCACGGGCAAGACACGCGTCATCACTTACCGCATCGCGCACCTCATTGACAAAGGGGTCGCGCCGGAAAACATTCTGGCGGTCACGTTCACGAACAAGGCCGCACGCGAAATGCAGGAGCGCATCAACAAACTGCTGCCTCATCTGAAAGCCAAAAAACGTGATGGCGAACCGCCGAAGCGCCCGACCATCTGCACGTTCCATTCGCTGTGCGTCCGCATTTTGCGCTCACACATCGAGCATCTCGGTTACAAGCGCAATTTCGTCATCTACGACGAATCGGAGCAGCTTGCGGCGGTGAAGAAAATCCTGAGCGGCATTTCGGCCAAGGGCGAAAAGACCGATCCGGGTGCGATTCTCGCGTTGTTGAGCAAGTTCAAGAATGGTGGCGAAGCTTCGGCGGCGTTCGCCGATCCGAGTGTTCGCGCGCTGGCCGAGCATATCCGCAAGCGTTACGAATCCGCGTTGCGCGCCTGTAACGCTGTGGATTTCGACGATCTAATTTTGCTGACGCTGCGGCTGTTCACCGAGTTTCCCGACGTGCTGGAAGCCTGCCGCGCGAAATACCGTTACGTCATGGCGGACGAATATCAGGACACGAACGGCTCGCAGTTTCAACTCATCCACGCGTTGACGCTCAAGCATCGTAATCTTTGCGTGGTGGGCGACGACGACCAGAGCATCTACGGCTGGCGCGGCGCGGAGATCGCCAACCTGCTCGACCTGGAAAAACACTTTCCCGAAGTGAAGATCGTGAAGCTCGAACAGAATTATCGTTCGACCAACACGATCCTAACCGCCGCCAACGCGCTCATCAAAAACAACACGCGTCGCCGCGCCAAGTCGCTGTGGTCACAGAAAGGGCAAGGGACGAAAATCCTGCTGCGTGCCTGCGACAACGAAGACATTGAAGCAACGGAAATCGTGGGCCAGATCGAATTCGCCCGGCTCGCACATCGTATTTCGTGGAAAGAAAATGCGATTCTATTCCGCACGAACATCCAGTCGCGGCCGATTGAAACCGCGCTGCGCAAGGCGGGTGTGCGTTACCATCTGATTGGCGGGCAAAGTTTTTTTGACCGGCGCGAAATCCGTGATTTTCTCGCGTATCTCAAGACCTTCATCAATCCACACGATGACATCAGCCTGTTGCGCATCGCCAACACGCCGGCGCGCGGCTTGAGCGACGTGACGATGGAACGCCTGCTCGCCGCGAGCCATGAGCGGCACTGCTCCGTGTTCGCCGCGATGAAAAATCCGCTCGTGACGACAGAGTTTCAAAAGCGGACGCAAGAATGTATCGAAGCGTTTGTGGAATTCATCGAGCGGACGCGGGCGACGCTCGCCGACGAAATGGTGAAGCACGAGCCGAATATTTTGCAGGTGTGGGCGGATAAATTTCTCGACGAATCCAGCTATCTGCATGAATTGCGCCGTCAGGAAAAAGACCCCGAGACCGGCGATGCGCGCGTCCGCAATCTGCGCGAATTGACCGCCATGCTCGACGGTGATAACCCAGCGGGCAAAGCCCTGTTCGAGCGGCTGGAAGAATTTCTCGAAAACATCACGCTCGATTCGGACCGCGAAGATGAGGAAGACAAAGGCGATGTCGTCACGCTCATCACGATGCACAGTTGTAAGGGATTGGAGTTTCCGCGCGTATTCATCGTGGGACTGGAAGATGGTTTGCTGCCGCACACGCGCTCGACTGTCGAAGGCACCTTAGACGAGGAACGGCGGCTGTTTTACGTTGCGGTCACACGCGCGATGCTGTCGCTGACCATCAGCCATTGCGCGAGCCGGAAAAAATACGGACAGTTATTGCCCTGCCATCCATCGCGCTTCCTCAAGGAACTGCCGCCGGAACTTGTCGAATACGCCGAGGAAAAAGAAAAGAAACCGGTGAGCGATGCGGTCGGGAAAAGCTTGTTTGATGCAATGCGGGAAGCGGTGGGGTGAACTTTTCAATCTTGGTAGGGCTGACCTGCTGGTCAGCCAAATTAAAATGGCGGCGCAGCAGCACCGCCCTACCCAGATCAGTTCAAAACGGCCAACTGATGCCGGCAGAAATATAGACCTGACCGCCGAGGTTCAATTTGCTCTCGCGACCGGCGTCGCTGAAGGAGACGGAACCCATGGGCATGTATTGCGCGCTCAAATACAGATCGGCGTCGTTGAGGATGTGATACATGAAGGTGCCGTTCACATAGCCGCCGAAGACTAAGTCTGTGCTGCTGAAGGAGCCGGTGTTGTGGGAACTGAGGCCGCCGGCGATGATGTTTTCGTTGTAGCTGTAATTGCCGGAAACGATGCCGACAGCGGGACCGGCACCGAGGGAGAAGCCAAAATATTCATTCAGGTCCCAGTAGAATGAAGGGCCGAACCGGATGGTGTAAATCATCACATCCAGCGTGCGATCGCCGTTAACAGAGCCATTGGCCAGCGTGCTGCTGGTGGAATCCGGCGTGCCGTAAATGATGGGGCCTTGTCCACTAGGCCCGCCGCTGAAAGGCGCCTGCGGAACAATGATGCCGTCGGTGCCAAAAACGTAAGTGTTCTGGGTGACACTGGCGGACATGGGACTGCTGTCTTTGATGTTCACCGGCAGCAGGCTGAAGCCAAGTTCCCAACCAACCCGGGCATGTTTCCAATACCAGAGGTTGTCGCCGTAAACCATGTCGAATCCCGGAAACGGTCCGCCGTTTTCTGTGGAATTGCCGGTGGCGGAAAAGGAAGTTGAATTGTGCATGGACAGCGTTCCCGGTCCATGCGCGGAAACCCCCGCAGGATCATACTGGCTGGCGTTGTTATAGCCCCAATAACTCGTGTAGCCATCGGCGTTTCCCGTTCGATCCACGAGCACATAACCGTCGTCATAAACACCGGCACCGGCATTATTGCCGGAGATGGCGAACTTGCCGCTCATGCTGAAATTGGCGCTGATGTTCATTCCCGCCACCGCACCGATGTGAAAATGCCGGGTCCAGTCAACCGTGTCCGGGGTTATCCATATAAATGAATACTTGGAAGGATCGCCGTCAAATAAATCCATGGAATCCGACTGCGCCGCAACAACGCTGGCCACGCCGACAAAGCAGCAAGCCAGCCGCAGGGCATCATGGCGGGCATCACCTTTAAATATTTTCTTAGGCAGGATCACGGGTTCAAAAATACGCGGTAAAATCGCGCCGAAGAATTGGTCGGGGCGCTGGTCGTCGTGGGCGGACCATAATCAATCCATTGAGTCTTGTTAGCCGGCGCCACGAAGGATGGCGGCGCAATGGCGGCATTGGAAAATGAAGCGCTGTCGCTGTAAACAACTGTATACGTTTTTCCCAACACGGACGGAAATTCAATCAACACGGTTCCGTTGGCCAGCGGAACGATACGGCTGATGTTAAGAAGTTTGCTCGTTGATGCGGGCGCGGGCGGCGCATAATTAACCACCGGCACGGCAAACGCCTGCAACTGGGAATTGGCCAGCGGGAAATTCCCGCGTGGAGAAAATTGCAGCAGCAGTTTGACGCTTTGACCCGCCGCCAGCCCGGTGTTCAGGACGACGTAGGGATTGCCGTTGTTGACGCCAACGGAATTAAATAATTGCTTGGTCAGATTGGTCACGATGACACGGACAGCGGACACGTTTGTTCCGAAGTTGTTCGACAGGAGAATGGACTGCTCTGTCAGACCGTTCTGAAGATTAAGTGTTTGCCCGGAATTAGTGACAACAAACAGCGGGCTGGAAAGATAGTTGATGATCGTGATGTTGGTGCTGGCGAAATTATTGGTAAGATTGGGATCGGCCGTGCCCGATGAGCCGATGGACGCGGAGAAATTCAACACACCGGCATTGGTGGGCTGGACCGTGAATTGCAGATTCGTTACTCTTCCATTATTCAAAGTACCCAGATTGAAAATCCGGTTGCTGCCCACCGCCATGGAAACCATGTTTGGTGAAACACTTTTAAGGATCACGCCCGGCGGCAAGGTGTTGGTCAGGAAAACGCCCGAGGCGGCGCTCGGACCCAGATTGCGCGCCGTTACTCCATAAGTTATCCAATCGTTGACCAAGTTGGTTTGAGTGGAGGCGGTCATCGTCACGGCCAGATCCGCCAGCGATTTCGGGGCATTGGTCACAAACGTGATGAGGTTTGTTAATAACGGCGCCGGCAGAATGGCGAAGTTGGTGATGACCACTGAAATGTTGTTGGTGAGGGAACCAGCCACCGTCGGCCGGACGGTCAGGGTCATTAGAGCAATCTGGTTCACAAACTGGCCAAGATAAAATACATTGGTGCCGCCATAATTGGTGAAGGAACCCTGGCTGGTGGTCTGGCTTACAAACTGCACGGATGCCGGCAGCACATTGGACACCACCACAATCGGGAACTCACCGGGGATAAAATTGGTCAAGGTGATGGTGTAAGTCAGGGAATTGCTCACCAGTATGGAACCTGCCGAGCTGGTGACCGAAAGGCCGAAGTTCTGCGCCTCCGCTTTATTTCCTGCGGCCAGCGTCGTAATCGTCAGCACTGCGATGATCCGCAGAATGTTAAAAAACCTCATGAAAAAGAATAAACTCAAAATTTAAACGCCAGCAGGCTCTGAAAGTTTCGAAGGTTTGGCAATCTTCCTGTTTAACAATGACACCCTGACGAACAGGCTCGTGGGGACATTCGCCCGACCAAAAACAACTGACCACAACCAATCAGCAGGTTCAATTGACGCCGCCGGATTACAACGGTAGCTTTTCTTCATGACTGGCGTTGCCGATATACAGCCGATAAATGCGGATCAGTTGAAATTGCGCAAGCCCATGCCGCTGGAGCGTTTCACGCCGCTGGCCCACGAAATTTTCACACTCAAGAAACAGCTCAACGCCGTCATCCTCGCGCATAATTACCAAGTGCCGGAAATCCAAGACGTGGCGGATTTCGTCGGCGACTCGCTGGGTCTCGCCCAAGAAGCGGCCAGGACGAACGCAGATGTCATCGTGTTTTGCGGCGTGCATTTCATGGCGGAGACGGCGAAGATCTTGAACCCCAATAAAATCGTGGTGCTGCCGGATGCGAATGCAGGTTGTTCCTTGGAAGAAAGCTGTCCGGCGGAAAAACTCGCGGCGCTACAGGCGACGAATCCGAACTTCTGGACGATTGCCTACATCAACTGTAGCGCGGCGGTGAAGGCGTTGTGCGACGTCATCGTGACCAGTGGCAATGCTGTAAGAATTGTCGAAGCCGCCCCGAAGGATAAAGATATTCTCTTTGTGCCGGACGAAAATCTTGGTGCGTGGGTCATGGAACAGACCGGTCGTCCGATGACGTTGTGGAAGGGAAATTGTTACGCGCATGTTGAGTTCCGGCGCGATGCGCTGTTGAAATTGAAGGCTCAGTTTCCTAATGCAAAAGTTGTGGTTCATCCCGAAAGCTTACGCGAAGTGCGCGACTTGGCCGATGCGGTCTGTTCGACGGAAAAGATGATCATGTACTGCAAGCATGATCCGGCAAAACAGTTCATCATCGTGACCGAATCAGGCATCATCCACCGGATGCAGAAGGAATGTCCGGGCAAGGAATTCATCTGCGCGCCGGCCTTCAACGTGATGCAGATTCCGACGGACAACTGCCGTTGCAGTGAGTGCAAATACATGAAGATGAACACACTTGAAAAAGTCCGTGACTGCATGAAGAATCTTGCGCCGCGCGTGGAATTGCCGGCGGAAATTTTGCAACGGGCGCGCCTGCCAATTGAGCGGATGCTGGAGATTTCAGCGAGGCCGCTGGAGAATGCGGGCTGATTCTCTTGAATGAAACTATTGCTGTTCATCACCATGGCCATACTTCCGCTGCTCGCCTCCGCCGCTGAAAAGAAAGAATACGTCATCCTGCTGCACGGCCTGTGCCGCAGCGGCCGGTCCATGATTCCAATGGGCCAGGCTTTGTCGCAGACGGGCTACAAAGTGCTGAACATGGAATATGCCTCGCGTTCCGCCGGGATTGAGAAATTGAGCGACGATGCGATCGGGTCAGCGGTTAATGAGTGTCAGCGTTCGGGCGCGACGACGATTCATTTTGTCACGCACTCCCTCGGTGGCATTCTGGTCCGCAGTTATCTCGCGCGACACACGATTCCCAATCTTGGCCGCGTAGTCATGCTAGGCCCGCCAAACCAGGGCAGCGAAATTGTGGACAAGCTGGGTTCGCTCTGGCTGTACAAGAAACTGAACGGCCCGGCCGGTGATGAACTGGGCACGGACGAGAATTCAACACCAAACAAACTTGGCCCGGCGAATTTTTGCCTGGGCGTGATCGCGGGTGACCGCTCGATCAACTGGATCAACAGCCTGATGATTCCCGGCCCCGATGACGGCAAGGTTTCCGTCGAGAGAACCAGGCTGGCGGGGATGACCGCTCACATCGTCATTCATGCGGCGCATCCCTTTTTGATGTGTAACCGCACCATAATCCGGCAGACGATTCACTTCTTAAAAACAGCCCGTTTTGATCCGGCGCAGCCTGGTTGAAGCAGCAGGCCGCACTGAAATTTTTTAATCGCCATCAAGGGGCTTTGTCACATAATCGTAACAATCTAGTCGTGCAGCTGTAACCTGACGGTTTCATCCTGCAACCATTATCTGTGAGGCAACCAAGATGAAAAAACTGAACGCTTCAAACAGTTCCATGATTGCGGTGTGTGCCGGTGCCACGGCGCTGCTGGCGCTCGCCAGCCAGGGACATGCGCAATCTGCGGATGCCTTGATCGACAAGCTGGTGGACAAGGGAATTCTCACGACCAAGGAGGCGCAGGAGTTGCGTGAGCAGTCGGACCAGGATTTTACCACGGCGTTCCAGACCAAGACGGGCATGCCGGACTGGGTGACCGCCTACAAGTTTGGCGGCAGTTTTCGCGGACGGTTTGAACAGTTCACGAGTGAGAATCCCAATTTTGCCGCCCGAACCCGTCTCCGTTACCGGCTGCTGGCTGGCGTTGTGGTTTCCATGAAAGGAAATTTGGATGTTGGATTTCAGCTTGGTTCGGGCGATCCCTACCCAAACGGCACAACCGGCAATCCGCTCTCCAACAACAGCACGTTTCAGGATGATGCCACAAAAAAACCGGTGTGGATCAATCTGGCTTATGGCAAATGGACGCCCCTAAATGACAATGGCTGGATGATCTCCACAACCATCGGTAAAATGGAGAATCCCTTCCAATTCACGCCGATGGTGTTCGATACCGATTTGACCCCTGAAGGTGGGGCGATTCAGACCAGTTACGCCTTCAATGACAAGCATTCGCTCATGCTCATCGGCGCGGCTTTTGTCCTGGATGAAGAAAGCCTGTCGGAACAGGATCCCGCCATGTTCGGCGGGCAGTTGATCTGGAACGCCAATTGGACACAGCGCATCAGCACCTCGCTTGGCTTGGGCGGACTGGCGATCACCTCACCGCTGAACCTCACCGCCGCCAATCCCGCGAACGTGCCGTATGTCAACCAGGGCAACACCCGTGTTTACAATCCGGATTTTCTAAATCCGGCGAACGGTGTCTATGGCACCTATCAACTGGCGAACAATTACACGCCCATTATCCTGGATGCCAGCGCGACCTATAAATTGGACACTTTTCCACTTTATGCGGGTGCGTTTCCCATCAAGATCGCCGGTGAATTTATCGTCAATCCCGGTGCCAATCCGAACAACAATCAAAATCAAGGCATCTGGGGCGGCATTACTTTTGGCAAGTCAGGCACCAAGGGAACCTGGGATATTTCCTACCGTTATGAATACTTGGAAGCCGATGCTTGGTATGACCAAATGGTTGATGACGATAATGTCGCTTACTATCAAAGTCCTCCCAGTGGCGCACCGGTGGGCAGCGGGGTCGGCATGTATGGCGGCACCAATGTGAAAGGTCATTTGATCCGCGCTAATTACTCCTTCACTGACGCCCTCACCTTCAGTTTCACCTGTTACATCAACCAGTTGATTTATCCGAATCTGAACACCGTTCCCGGCTCCGGCGGCGAACCACAGAGCAACGCCCTCCATGTGATGGCGGACATGATGTGGAAATTCTAAACGTCGCGGAAACGTAAACCAGTCACCTCATTAATAACATACAACCAATCTCAATTCATCATGACGATATGAGTAAGCTCACACTCACATTGACCGCGCTGCTGGCGGCGGCAGTCACGTTCACCATAATAAAAATCCGCAATGCCAGTCATGCCAGTGCTGTCGCGGTTTTGCTGGCGGCGACCTCGGTAGCCCAGGCCGGCAACATCACCGTCAAAGGCTCGGACACGCTCCTGATTCTCGCGCAGAAATGGGCCGAGACTTACATGGGGAAAAATCCGAACGTAAAAATTCAGGTCAGCGGCGGCGGCACAGGCACCGGTTTCGCCGCATTACAAAATCAAACGACGGATTTGTGCGATGCGTCGCGCAAGGCCAAGTCGGCGGAGATCGCCAATTGCATCAAGGCTTTCGGCAAACGCCCGACGGAATACAAGGTCGCGCTCGACGGCCTTTCCGTTTATGTGGACGCTGAAAATCCGGTCAAGGAACTGACCTTGGATCAACTGGGTGGAATTTTCACCGGCAAGATCAAAAACTGGAAAGAGGTCGGCGGGCCAGATGCGCCCATCACCATTTACAGTCGCGAAAACAGTTCCGGCACCTATGAGTTTTTTAAAGAACACGTCCTGAAAGGCCAGGACTTCGCGGCCAGCGCGCAGACCATGCCCGGCACGGCGGCCATTTTGCAGGCGGTCAGCAAGGATAAAAATGGCATCGGTTATGGCGGCGCAGCTTATGGCGCGGGAGCCAAACATCTTTCCATCAAGAAGGATGATTCCTCCCCGGCCATTGAGCCGACAGAAGAAAATGTTGAGAACCAGACTTATCCGATCTGGCGCTATCTTTATGTCTATGTGAATCCCGCGCTGGACAAAGGTGACATCAATGCCTACCTCAACTGGATCCGCAGCGATGACGGGCAGAAGATCGTCAAGGACGTGGGGTATTATCCGCTGCCGAAAAATCAACGTTGAGACTTTGATCACCAGTTCTTCCGATCAATTCCGGCGGGCGGACGAGGATTGTAAATCCCGTGCCGCCCGCTTAATTTTTGAAGGTTAAATCTGTGAGCAACAAGGAAACCACGAACCGCACACTGGGCTGGATGGGCATCCGGCGCGGACACCGTGCGCGTCCGTTGGAATGGCTCGCGGAGAAGTTCATCTTTTTCGTCTCGCTTTCGACCATTGTGATGGTGTTCCTGATTTTTCTTTTCGTCGCCCGCGAGGCGCTGCCGATTTTCTTTGGCAAAACTGATACCGCCTTGATTCAAAAAGTGATTCCGCCGGATGAAGTGGACAAGCTTTCACCTGCGCAGTTGCAGCAATACCTTGACCTGACACCCCAACAATTCGCTTCGATGGACAAGGAGACGCTCAAATCGCTCATGGAAGTGAAGCAGCAGGCGCTGGACGAAATACCCGAGAATTTCCGCAACGATCCCGATGCTCATGCCAACACGACCGACTGGAAATACCTGTTATTGCCGCATCAATGGAGCGGATATACCAAGCCGGAATACATCTGGCAGCCCGTCGGTCAGATCCAAAAATACAATATCATCCCACTATTTGTCGGCACATTGAAAGTCACCCTGATCGGTCTGCTCTTCGCCGTGCCACTGGCGGTTGGTGCGGCCATCTATGTTTCGCAACTCGCTCGACCACGCGTCCGCGAAATCGTGAAGCCAACCATTGAACTGCTGTCAGGCATTCCTTCGGTCGTTGTGGGCTTCTTCGCGTTGCTCGTCATGGCAACGGTACTGCAAAAAATCTTCGGATATCAAACACGGCTTAACGCCTTCGTCGCCGGCATCGCACTTGGCTTCGCTGTGATTCCGGTGATTTTCTCCATCGCCGAAGACGCATTGACCAGCGTGCCGCGAGCCTATACACAGGCTGCGCTTGCGCTCGGTGCATCTCGCTGGCAGACCGCGTGGCAGATTGTTTTGCCCGCCGCCCTGCCCGGTGTTTTTGCCGCAACGGTTCTCGGCTTTGGCCGCGCCATCGGCGAAACCATGATCGTGCTGATGGTTTGCTCGGCCAGCGTGATGTCGTGGAGCATCTTTGACTCGGCGCGCAGCATCACCACCACCATCGCTGCCGAAATGGCCGAAGCCGTTTCCGGTGGGCCGCACTATCGCGTTTTGTTCATGCTCGGCGCGCTGCTCTTTGCCGCTACTTTCATATCCAACATGATCGGCGAGGTGGTCATCAACCGTTTCAAACTCAGACTGGAGGGCAAGCGATGAACGCCGTCTCGCCATCCCAATATCTGCCGGAAGCGCCTCATGGAAAACATTTCCGCGCTGAAAAATTTGATTTCTGGTCGTTCTTTTTCAGCGGCCTGACTGGACTGGCCACATTGTTCATCCTTGGCATTCTCGCAGTGATTCTACTGAACGTCATCTACAACGGCTGGAACGGACTCTCCTGGCATTTTGTTTCCACGATCCCTAAAAAAGATTTCTTCGATGCGAACACCACCGGTGTCCTGCCAATGATTGTCGGCACTACCATTCGCGTTTTTGTGATGACGATCTTTGTTCTGCCAGTTGGCGTCATCACCGCAATTTATCTTACTGAATACGCACCCAGCTCATCCATTGTCACCCGCATCATTCGCGCCGCCGTCAACAACCTTGCCGGTGTTCCGTCCATTGTCTTCGGCCTGTTTGGCCTGGGATTTTTTATCAATTTTATCGGCAAGAACCTGGATGCGTTGCTTCACAATCCGAGTGCAGTCTGGGGCCAGCCGGCCTTGATCTGGGCGGCATTGACATTGGCGGTGATGACAATGCCCGTCGTCATTGTCGCCACCGAGGAATCGTTAAAAGCGATTCCCTCCGGGTTACGGGAGGCCAGCCTCGCTTTGGGCGCCACAAAACTGGAAACCATCTTGAAGGTTGTATTGCCCCAGGCATTGCCGGGCATTATGACTGGTGGCATTCTTGCCGTGAGCCGTGCAGCCGGCGAAGTCGCGCCGATTCTGTTCACCGGCGTTGCTTATTACATGGCGTCGCTGCCACATCACGTCACGGACCAGTTCATGGACCTGGGTTACCATGTCTTCGTGCTGTCCACCCAATCACCAAACATCGAGCAGACCCGGCCGATCCTTTATGCGACCGTGCTGGTGCTGCTCATGCTGACGTTTGCGCTGAACTTTGTCGCCATCATCATCCGCGCGCGGATGCGCAAAAAATTGCGGGCATTAGGTTAAAGCGATCAAAATCACTTTTATTTTATGGCTGAAACTTTGATGCCCAAAATCGCCCAGCAGATGAATCCTGCCGCTGTCCAGACCGGCACGCCGCTCATCCAGATCGAGAACATCTCGCTCTATTACGGTGCGTCGAAGGCGCTCAAAAATATTTCACTCAACATCGGTGAGAAGGTTGTCACCGCTTTCATCGGGCCAAGCGGCTGCGGCAAATCCACCCTGCTCCGCTGCCTGAACCGCATGAACGATTTGATTGATAACGTGCGTATCGAAGGATCCATCAAGATTGGCGGGCACGATATTTACAGCCCTGACGTAGACGTGATCGAACTTCGCAAACGCGTCGGCATGGTGTTTCAAAAATCCAACCCGTTCCCAAAATCAATCTACGAGAACGTCGCGTATGGCCTGCGCCTGCATGGCGTGAAAAGTAAATCCGACCTGGACGATGCCGTGGAGAAAAGCTTGCAGCAATCCGCGCTTTGGGATGAAGTCAAGGACCGCCTGCATTCCAGCGCCCTTGGCTTGTCCGGCGGCCAGCAGCAACGCCTCTGCATTGCCCGCGCCATCGCCATCCGGCCCGAGATCATTTTGATGGATGAACCGGCCTCCGCCCTCGATCCCATCGCCACCGCCCGTGTCGAGGAATTGATTCTGGAATTGAAAAAAGATTTTACCATTGTCATCGTCACCCACAACATGCAGCAGGCGGCGCGCATCTCGGACTTCACCGCCTTCTTCTACATTGGCGAGCTGGTCGAATTTGAGGCGACCTCAAAAATCTTCACCAACCCGGCCAAAAAACAGACGGAAGATTATGTGACAGGCCGGTTTGGGTAAGTTATTTTTAACCAGTTATGGAAAATCATTTTGAAACAGGGCTCGCCGCGCTGCGGCAAAAAATTCTGCTCATGGCCAGCCGGGCGGAAACCGCCGTCAACGAATCCGTGCAAGCCCTCGTTCAACGCGACCATGACCTCGCGGTGCGGGTCAAGGCGGACGACGACGTAATTGACAAGTTTGAAGTCGAGATCGATGAGATGGCCATCATGCTTTTGACCAGGGCACCGCTGGCGAGCAACCTCCGGCTCATCACCGTCGCCATGAAAGTTTCGCAAAATCTTGAACGCATTGGCGACGAGGCGACCAAGATCGCCAAGCGCGCCCGCGACCTCGCGCAGGAACCGCCCGTCAAAATCAACCTCGACCTGCCGCGCATGGCCGCGCTTTCCCTGGCGATGGTCAAGGATGCTCTGGACGCATTTGTCCATCGTGACTCCGCGGCGGCCCGCGCCATCATTCCGCGTGACAAGGAGGTTGATGCGCTGAACAAGAACATCCACCAATTGCTGGCGCAGCACATGACCGAAAACCCGGACACCATTGGCCGGTGCCTGCATTGGATCGTCGCCGCCAAGAGCCTCGAACGCATCGCCGACCACGCCAAGAACATCGCCGAAGAAGTGGTTTATCTCTACGAAGCGCAGGACATCCGGCATACGTCGGCCAAGAGCGAACCCACGCCGCTGCCCACTGCCTGACCGCAACAAACCATTTGACTGCGCGCATGATTAAACTGTATTTATTTCGTCGTTTGACGAAATAACAGTCTATGCGCGATTTCATGGCCATCACCAAGGCGTTGTCCGACCCGAACCGGGTGCGGATTCTGCTCGCGCTCCGCAAGGGTGAACTGTGCGTCTGCCAGATCACCGAACTGTTCGGCTTCGCGCCGTCCACGATCTCAAAGCATCTTTCCATTCTGCATCACGCGCACCTGATCTTGTCGCGCAAGTCGGAGCGCTGGGTTTATTACCGCCTGCCCGACAAGACTGCGCCCGTTGCGGTACGGGAAGCCTTGGACTGGGTTCACAAATCCCTCGCCAAGACGGACGAAACCTTGGCCGACGAGAAAAAGCTGAAACAGATATTGAAGACCGACCTTGCCGTGATCTGCCGCCGGCAAAAATGTTAACACTCCCCTGCTTTATGACATTACACGAATTTAAAAAAATTCTCGCTCAAAAACCGGATGCACACGTTCGCTTCCAATTGCCAGCCGGCGACCTTACGCCCGCACACATCCACGTGACGGAGGTCGCCCGGATTGACAAGCGGTTCATAGATTGCGGCGGCATGCTGCGTAACGATTCTTTGTGCCGGTTGCAGACTTGGTTTGCCGACGATACCGATCATCGGCTGACGGCGGGTAAGCTTACGAAGATTTTCACCAAGGCGGAAGGCGTTTCACTGACGGATGATCTGGACGTGGATGTTGAACATGAAGTTGGTCACATTACGCAATTCCCAGTTGAGTCAGCGGAAGTCTCGGATAATGAAATTGTTTTCCGCTTGACCGAGCGTCACACCGCCTGTCTCGCGATGGACAAATGCCTGCCGCCCGCCGCGCCCTCGGAATTCAGTCCGCTGAAGTTCAAGTTCACCGAAACCTCACCCGCGACCAAGTGTTGCGCGTAAGCACTTTTCAGACTGAGCCGCCATGAGCAGTCAAACCTCAATCGAGGCGGTCGCCAAGAACATGTCGTTCCTGGACCGTTATCTCACGGTCTGGATTTTTGCCGCGATGGGCTTGGGCGTGGTCCTGGGTCATTTTGTGATTTCCGATCCGGCGGCATTTTTCGCCCCCATGACCGTGGGCACGACCAATCTGCCCATCGCCATCGGCTTGATTCTGATGATGTATCCGCCGCTGGCGAAAGTGAAATACTCGCAGCTTCTCAAGGTCTTTGCCGACACGCGCATTCTCACGCTTTCCCTCGTGCAGAATTGGATCATCGGCCCGGCGCTGATGTTTCTGCTGGCGATCATTTTTCTGCGCGACAAACCGGATTACATGGCGGGGCTGATCCTCGTTGGCATCGCCCGCTGCATCGCGATGGTGGTGGTGTGGAATCAACTGGCCAAGGGCAGCAACGAATACGCCGCCGGCCTCGTGGCCATGAACAGCATCGCGCAGATTTTGTTCTATAGTTTTTACGCGTGGCTGTTCATCACGCTGCTGCCACCATACTTTGGTTTAAAGGGCGCGGTGGTGGCCGTTTCCATGGGCCAGATTTTTTGGAGCGTGATGATTTACCTCGGCATTCCTTTCGCCGCCGGTGTTTTGAGCCGGATTCTGCTCGTGCCGCTGAAGGGCGAGGAATGGTATGAGCGCGTTTTCATCCCGCGCATTTCGCCCCTCACGCTCACCGCGCTGCTCTTCACCATCGTGGTTATGTTCACGTTCAAGGGCGACGCCATCGTGCAACTCCCACTCGACGTTGTGCGTATCGCAATTCCACTGGTGCTCTATTTCGCGATCATGTTTCTGGTGAGCTTCATGATGGCAAAGCGGCTGGGTGCGGATTATCCGCGCTCGGTCACGGTGGCCTTCACCTCGGCGGGCAACAATTTTGAACTCGCAATTGCCGTGGCCATCTCTGTCTTCGGTCTTGGCTCGGGCGTGGCATTCGCGGCCGTCGTCGGGCCGTTGATCGAAGTGCCGGCTCTGATCGGGCTGGTGCATGTGGCGTTCTGGTTCCGGCGACGATTTTATGACTCATTAAGGTGATTAACTGGATGAAACATTCAACATTGAACATTCAACGCCCAACGTCCAAGGCGAATTACAACGCCACCATTAAACATTCGATGTTCAGCGTTAAATGTTGAATGTTCGATGTTTTCCAAATCCATTATGAAACCCACCATCTTGATCCTCTGCACCGGTAACTCCTGTCGCAGCCACATCGGCGAAGGCTTTTTGCGCGCCGCCCTCGGCGACCTCGCCAACGTCCAGAGCGCCGGCTCGAATCCGGCCGGTTATGTCCATCCACTCGCCATAAAAGTCATGACGGAAGTGGGCATTGATATTTCCACGCACCGTTCAAAGCATCTGAAAGAATTTCTGGATCAGCCCGTGGCCACGGTCATCACTGTCTGCGGCAATGTAGATCAAGCCTGCCCGATTTTCCCCGGTCAAGTAAACCGCCATCACTGGCCGTTCTTTGATCCCGCGAAAGCCACCGGCAGCGACGCGGAAATTCTGCAATGCTTCCGCACCATCCGAGACGAAATGCGCCGCGTCATTGAAGCCTACGCCGCCGGCCTGCGCGATGCAAAATCCTCCCTTGCAAATTAAACAGGCGGCTGCCCAACCTAAATCAGCAAAATATCCTGTATTGTATTGCCGGATGAAATCTGCGTAATTGAAATCCAACATTAACCAGGAGTTCATTATGGCCAAAGGAAACAACAGTCACAAAAAAGAGGTCAAGAAGAAAAAAAAAGAAAAGCCCAAGGCGGCTCCGGCAACTTCCCGGCGTGGGATTTAACAAGTCTTCTTGTTCACCCGCGCTGCAAAGAACTGAGACAGCTTCCTGCCTTCAGGACGTTGTCCGGTTCTGATCAATTCCACAAGGAACGCAGCATCTCCAGCGTGCGGCTCAGCAAGCGCGGCGATTTTTCCGCAGCCGGATTGACATAATGATGCTTTTCAACCGGCTGTTCCGGTGACTGAATTGAGCGACGCCGGACATAAGAACCGGGAGCGGGATCATTTGCCGGACAACGGATCCGTGAAGCCAGCTTTTCCACGGCGTAGCTTTTAAGCAGATAATCCGACGCGCCATCGCTCAATGCACGTTGCCGCCATTCAGGATTATTGCAGGTGGTGTACATCATCACGCGGGTCGAGCGGGTGAGTGATTTGATTGGGCGCACGGCGTCGAGACCATTACGATCACCCATCTGGACGTCCAGCAAGATGACATCCGGCCCGGGTTTACTGGCGAGTTCGCTCAGCAATGCATCCGGGGAGGAAAAATGACGCGCGCATTCAATGCCGCCCTGCCGGCCAAGCACCTCGGCGACCAGTGTGCGCAACTGGTCATTATCATCCACCAGCCAGACCCGGACATTGGACTCGCTCGCTTGCGTTGTCGGTTCAGTTAAATTCAACATGCCTGCTCCCTAGCTTTACCGATGCCAATGCGACCGGCAGTTGGATTTGAGGGATGCTAATCAGTAAAAATCCCTTTGTTTAAAGGTGCTTTAGTCAATGTGACAAATCAGAGAAAAATTCCAGGCAACAGGAAAACAACCAAACGAATGATGCGTTCTTTTCAGGCTGTAAAAAAACCGGCAGTAGACCCTCGTATTAAATTTCTTCAAAGCAATGACCCGCCAGATTTTTCCGGCTGGTCTCCGGATTAAAGATGCGTCCGTTCATGGCGATATAAACGCCTGGCGATAACGTCTGTACCGCTGCGACTGCCGTGCCGAGATTGAACCCGGCGTCGGTCACCCGTAAGCGCGCCGGTTGCATCGAACCGGTCAGCACGATGGTCTTGCCGGGAATTCCCTTCAAGGCCAGCGCTGTGAGGATCATCGTGTCCGTGCCATGCGTGATGACAATGTGCGAAGCGGAATCCGCCATGACGCGTTCGCGGATGAGTGCGCGGTCCGCTTCGGTCAGATCCAGACTGTCTTTCCGCAAAATGGATTCGACCTCATGGTCAAACGTCACATTGGCGTCGTGGAGCAATTCTGAAACCTGCGGCGGACCGACTTCGAATTCACTCTTGGCGTCGAAATAAACTTTATCAATCGTGCCGCCGGTCGTGAGAAATTTGATTTTCATGGCAGTTTTCATCCTAAACGCAGCCCGGCCTTGAGCGGAAACCCGGCGAGAAAATGTTCGGCGGACAAACGACGCCCCCCTTCGCGCTGCAATTCCAAAATTCGCAACGCTCCTTGCCCACAACCAACGACGATACCTGTCTTGTCAGTGGATAAAATAGTTCCCACAGTGCCGGATTGTTCAACGACTTCAGTTTTCCAAATTTTCAACATCAGTGGTGGACGGGCTGGAATACCTGTTGGCAATTTCTTCCCGGGATTGGTTGTTGACCAAACCGACTTAGATTCAAACTCTCCGGGTAAAAAAGTAAACGCTCCCGGCCAGGGCGTGAAAGCGCGAAGCCGGTTCCAGATTTGCGTCGCCGGCTGGTTCCAGTCAATCTTGCCATCTTCTTTTTTGATTTTCGCGGCATAGGTCGAACCTTTGACTGGTTGTGGCTGCGGCAGAATTTTACCGGTCACGTAGTCAGGAATCGTTGTGACGAGCAGTTCCGCACCCAATTGCGCCAGGCGATCATGCAGAATTTGCGAGTCATCCTCCGGCAAAATCGGCGTGCAACGCGTCGACAAAATCGGTCCGGTATCAAGGCCGGCATCCATCTTCATGATGGTCACGCCGGTTTCCGGCTCGCCATCGGCAATCGCCCATTGGATCGGCGCGGCTCCGCGATATTTTGGCAGCAGCGAGGTGTGGACATTCAGGCAGCCATGGCGCGGAACATCCAGCAGCCCCTGCGGTAAAATCTGGCCGTAAGCCACCACGACCATCAAGTCAGGCTGAAGCTCGCGAAGTTCGGCGATGAATTTTTCATCGCGCGCCTTCAGCGGCTGGAGCACGGGCAGGTTTAATTTTTCCGCAAGAACTTTTACCGGCGAGGGCGTGAGCTTGAGATCACGGCCTTTCGGTTTGTCCGGCTGGGTGACAACGGCAAGAATTTTGAATTCAGGATCGCCGGCAATTTTCTCAAGGCTGGCACAGGACAAATCCGCAGTGCCCATGAAGATGATTCGCAGCGGGGCCATACGGCGCGGTCACTTTTTCACGGCGTGCCGCAGGATGTCGGCCAGCACCCTGGCGGGCGGCCGGTCGGCATTGATGCGGTGGACGATGTGACGTCCGTAGAATTTCAAGACCGGCTTGGTCTCGTTCTCATAGACATGCAAGCGGTCACGGATGACTTCCAAATTGGCGTCATCCAGTCGGTTTTCCTTGATGGCGCGGCGCTGGATGCGGGCGACGAGTCTTTCTTCATCAGACGACTGCATGTAAAAAACGCCGACAACGTTGAGCGTATTCTTCAGGATTTTCGCCTGGTGTACATTGCGGGGAATGCCGTCGAGCACGAGGGTGTCCGTAGCCGGGTTGAAACGCCCGGTCTGCGTGTTGTTCTCAATGAAGTGCGCCCACAATTCGACCGTCTGCTCGTCCGGCACCAACTGGCCGCGTCCGGAGTAATCAATGAACAGTCGTCCCAGCGCGCTGTCGGCGCGGAGGTTGCGGAATACATCGCCACAGGCGCAATGAAAATAATGAGGGATGACGCCAAGAATCTTTCCCTGCGTGCCTTTGCCCACGCCCGGAGCGCCAAAAAGCAGGATGCTGCGATATTTCACGCCGTTTTGGGTTGGATCTGCATTTCCAGGATTTGCGCGAAGGGCACCATGATTTCCTGATGGGCTCCGTCCTGCACGACTTCCAGATGCATGTCCGCTGAGGAGATGCGTGTGATGCGTTCGGCGATGAATTGTCCGGTGCCGGCCTTGACGATCAGCACCTGGTCCTTTTCCGCGCCATGCCGGACAGCGCCGAAGAACCCGGCAAATTTAGTTTCAATAAACCGGCGGTTAAAAGTGAACTGGCCGCGTTGAAAAACCTGACCGGCGGGCTTGTTCGGCTGTGCCGCCATCGATTCGGCGGTCACTTGAACACCATCTTCGGCAGCCGGCTGCCCCGGCACGTTGAACGTGGCGGCTTCCGCTGCCGCCACCGCCTCTGCGGCTGCCTGTTCTTCCACAGAAACTGTCTGGGCTTGCATCGGCATACAGAGAAAAATAATCGGACCGATGATCGGCAACACCGCCGCCACGCCCATCACGAGCGCCTTGGGCCGGGCACGAAACACGGCGATTTCATATCCGGAATAAACATTGCCTGCGTAAATAAGCACCAGTGCAAACAACCCAACAGATGAAGAAAAAAGCGCGCCAAAAAAGGACTGCGGTGCCGGCCGGACCAGTCGTGACACTTCCTGAACTTTGACCTCATGCTTCTTGGGCCGTTCCGACAAGGGAATTTCAACGAACGGCTCCACCAGCGGTTTGATCTTGGGATTGTCAGACAACTGCTTCAAACCTTCCTGCGAAAACTTTGCCCATGGGATCCGGTCGGAATAAGTGCCGTCTGCCGAACGAAATTTTATGCCGAAGTCGTCGAAGGAAACAATGTCGCCGCCCACCGAGGTGCCATCAGCCAAGGGAAACGTGTCAGCACGGGCAATGATGATCTGCCCACAAAGCCAGAGGGCGAAAATAGATAAAAAGATTCTGCGCACACAATTCTTTTAACAAACTTGGTGACAACGCGAAAGCAAATTCAAAGGTCGCAATGAAGTTCAGGCTCTCCAAACCTGGCCGGGCCGGGCCGTCACGCCAGCCATTGCATTACGCGTATCCACGATGCACGGCGACCAATCGGCCAGTTCCGGACAGTTCAACGATTCGTGGTTGGTCACGATGACGGTCGCGTCAAAACCTTGCACCGCCTCACGATTCCAAGCCACCGAGCGGGTGCCTGCCCAATGCGCGTGTTCACGCGTCGGGCGGATGACTGGAATGTGGGGATCGTGATAGGCGACTGAGGCGCCATGCGATTTAAAAATGTCCATCAGTGTATAACTTGGCGATTCGCGCTCGTCATCCACGTTTGGCTTGTAGGCCAGACCGATGATTAAAATACGGCTGCCCGCCAGAGTTTTGTTTTTTGCGGCGAGTGCTTCTACCGTCCGGCTCACGACGTGCATTGGCATGGCGGTGTTGATTTCGCCCGCCAGCTTGATGAAGCGCGTGTCCTGGCCAAATTGCTGCGCCTTCCAAGCGAGATAAAAAGGATCAATCGGAATGCAATGTCCACCCAGCCCCGGGCCCGGGTAAAACGGCATGAAACCGAATGGCTTCGTCTTCGCCGCCTGAATCACCTCCCAAACGTCAATGCCCATCGCGCCATAAACGAGTTTCAATTCATTGACCAGGGCGATGTTCACGCTGCGGAAAATATTTTCCAAAAGCTTCGTCGCCTCCGCCACGCGACAGGAAGAAACCGGCACCAGCGTCTTGATGGCCTGGCCGTAGAGCGCTATCGCGCGTTCCAAACATTTGGGTGTGTAGCCGCCGATGACCTTGGGCACCGAGGCGACTTTGTTCTGCGTATTGCCGGGATCTTCGCGTTCAGGAGAATAGGCCAGATGAAAGTCCGTTCCCGCCTTGAGCTTTGATCCCGCTTCCAGCACTGCGCGCAAATCCTCTTCCGTCGTGCCGGGATACGTAGTGGATTCCAGCACAACCAATGCGCCTTTCTGAAGGTGCGGCGCAACGGCTTTGCCCGTTTCGAGGATATAAGAAATGTCCGGCTCGCGATTTTTTTTGAGCGGCGTTGGCACGCAGATGAGAACCGCTTCGGTTTCCTGCAAGCGGCGGAAATCCGTGCTGGCGGAAAAAATTTTACATTTCACCAGTTCCGCGATGGCCGTGGATTCAATGTGTTTGATGTAACTGTGACCGTCGTTGAGCGCCGCCACCTTGACCGGATCAATGTCCAGTCCCAGAACTTCCACGCCGGAGCGTGCGAATTGCAGCGACAACGGCAGCCCGACATACCCCAGACCAATGACGGCGATCTTCATAACGTTCGGAGAAATGTGAATGTTCCCGGCCATCGCCGCAACTTAATCGTGACCCGGGGAGGCCCGATCATTTCACCGCTTTGAACATCGCCAGGCATTTAGGACGTTGTTCTTCATGGAAGACGATGCCCGGCGGATAATTTGATTTGGAAAGCTGCAGCGGATTTTCCCATGGCCGATGAATCAAACCATCTAAAAAATCTTTCAGCTCTGGAATCCAGCGGCGGACGAACTCGCCCTTCTCATCACATTTTTGAGCTTGGGAAACCGGATTGAAAATCCGGAAATGCGGCGCGGCATCCGTGCCGGTTCCCGCGCTCCACTGCCAGCCGCCGTTGTTTGCCGCCATGTCACCGTCCACAAGCTGCTTCATGAAATAACGTTCGCCCCATTGCCAGTTAATCAGCAAATCCTTCATGAGAAACATGGCGACGATCATGCGCAGGCGGTTGTGCATCGTGCCAGTTGCATTGAGACAACGCATCGCCGCGTCCACAATCGGATAACCCGTGCGCCCTTCGCACCATGCGGCAAAATGTTCCTGGTTATCCGACCATTTCAACTTATCGTATTCAGGACGGAATGCGCCTTTGGTGACGTGCGGGAAGCTGTGCAGCACCTGCAGATAAAATTCGCGCCAGATGAGTTCATTCAAGAAAACATCGCAGCTGGGCAATTGTGCAGGCTTGGCTTTCTCACGCGCCTTTTTCAATGCGGCCAGAATCGTGCGGATTCCGATTGTCCCCGCACGCAGGTGTGGGGAGAGGTTCGACCCGCCGTCAATCGCCGGAAAATTCCGGTTCGCGCTGTATTCATAAACCGGCCCGGCCATGAATTTGCGGAGCAGTTCCAACGCAGCGCGTTCGCCGCCCGGCGGAATTTCTTGCGTGAGCGGATGGCCACATTCATCGGCTGACTCCGGCATCGCGTCACATTGAATGTTCGACGTTGAAGGTTGAGCGTTCGATGTTTTGAATTTTGCTTTCGGCAACGGAACTGGCCTTGCCTTCCACGCTTTGGAATATGGCGTGAAGACCGTGTAAGGCTTGCCCGTTTGCGTCAGGATTTCCGTTTCTTCCCAAACGACCGCATCCTTGAACAATTCAAAACCCACGCCAATTTTTAACAGCATTTGAGCAACCCGCTCATCGCGGCGTTGTGCATAAGGTTCGTAACGTTTGTTGGCAAAGACGGCTTGCGCGCCAGTTTCCTGGCAGAGTTGCGGCAAAATTTCCTCGGACTTGCCGCAGCGGATAATCAACGTGTGCCCCAGCCCGGCCAAATCTTTGCGAAGCGAATGAACCGATTGCAGGAGAAATTCCAGGTGCGCCGCGCCCACATCCGGCCCCGTGCAAAAGGCGTCTTCAAAAATGAAAACGGGGATTATTTCTTCAGCGCGTTTCGTGGCTTCGCTTAAAGCCGTGTTGTCGGAAATGCGGAGATCGCAGCGAAACCAATGGATGACTTTCTTCACGCGCGGAAATCAAGCGAGTTCCTTCGCATAGGCAAAAAGCGCCGGTGCACCGCCCGTGTGCCAGAACAAAACCGTTTCGCCGCGATGGAATGTACCTTTGCGAATCAAATCCAACAACACGCCAAAGGCCCGGCCGGCATAAACGGGATCCAGCATGATACCTTCACTCCGTGCAAGCAGGCGGATAGCATCCCGTTCCAGATCGCCGATCACCCCGTAACCTTCACCTTTATAGCCATAGACAACGTTCACGTCATCGCGCGTCAGGCGAATGTCCGAACCGATGTAAGCCGCGCAATCGTTGGTGATCTGCGCCACCTCGGTTTCGTATTCAAAATGTTCGGGATCGTTCTTATCAATGGAAAGCCCGTGCAGTTTCCCGGTAAAACCTGCGATGCGCGCCCCGAGCAGGATGCCAGCCTGCGTACCGCCGCTGCTCGTGCCGAACAGAATATGATCCATGCGTCGCCCGCTTGTCTGCAATTGTTCCGCCAGTTCAAGCATCGCCACCACGTAACCGGTCGCGCCAACGCCGTTGGAACCGCCGACGGGAATCAGATAAGGCTTGCGGCCCTGTATGCGGAGTTGCGCGTCCAGTTCTGATAATTTTGCAGCGCGCTGCGAACGGTCAATCCAATGCACGTTGGCTCCGAGCAATTCATTCAAAAGCAGATTGCCATTGGCCACGTCAGGCCTTTTGCCGTTGAGAATCAGTTCGCAGCGCAACCCGGCCTTGGCGGCAGCGGCGGCGGTCTGACGGCAATGATTGGACTGCACCGCGCCCAGGGTGACCAGCGTGTCCGCGCCTTGTTGCAGCGCATCGCCGACGATGAATTCGAGTTTACGGGTCTTGTTGCCGCCCAGCGCCAGGCCGGTCTGGTCGTCGCGCTTGATCAACAGTTGCGGTCCTGAAAGTTCTTGCAGTTGGTGCGACAGGGATTTGAGCTCCTCCAGTGGTGTCGGCAGATGCGCCAGTGAAAAGCGCGGCAATGAATCAATTCGCATCTCGTTTGGGGATTTGTTTGAGGCCGACCTCATGGGCGATGTCGTCGAACTCCTCGCGGCTGACGTCTTCGAGTTGCTTGCCGCGCGCCTTGAGCTTTTCGTTGATCTTGATGGCTTTCTCGGTCATCGCGTCGTGGGTCTCCTGCGTGCCGCCGACGAGCGCAAAGTTCGGCCCCGTGGTGATGCGCTTGTTGCCGTCGGAATCCATGCCGATGCCGAGGATGGCGGCTTTGCGTTTCTTTTTGGCGTTGGCCATGAAGTGAGACTAAAGCCCGTGTCCAACCCGGTCAAGCCGCTGGCGTAAATGGAAAATTATCCAATACTTATTCCAACAACAACGAATCAAAATCTTTCGCCTCTGGCATTTTGCCGCCCGAAAGAAATTGATCTATAAAAGCTCCCGTAGCCTTTTGCACAATTTCAAAAAGTCTTTTCACTTTGTCTGGTGTAAGTTCCTTCGTGGCCTTTGTTCCACCATGAACAATGTCGTGACGTTTTTTAAAAAAATTACTAATAGTTTCATTCAGCTCTTTTCTGGCTTTATGATCTTTTTCAACAAACTTTGCGCATCGCATCCCAATTTTATATCCGATAGCTCCGGATTCATCACCGAATAAAGTTTCAAGTGCTATAAACAAATCCAAAACCTGATCGGCCATTCTTTCGCGAGTTGACGCAAACTCAAGTCGATTAATAGCATTTTGCAGTCGGTCATTCGGAACGCCCTTTTCAATAAAAGTGAAATATTTGGATAATTTTGCAACATCAACCTCGTCGAGGCGATAAAGTGGAGCCAGGAAAAATTTACCGTCCATTCGGTGTCCCTGTTTTGATTCCAAATATGCAAGCTGCCCAAGATGCTCTCGCCGCTCCCAAATTCCTGATAGCTCAATTCGACCAGGTTTAATAAGTCGCATTGCCGTGACCAAATTATTGAATTTAGAGGAAACGCGTGATCCGATGTCCGATGGAGGAAAGCCAGCAGATGAAAATTCAAAACGGATTTCAGCAATCATAGGTTTATGCGTCATTAAAAAATGGCCAAAACCATCGTCATAATTAAGAAAATGTTGAACAGCCTCCTCATCATGAAGTTTTCGTAAGCGTAATCCTTCTCTCAAGTCTTGGTTTTCAAATGCCAATTCGAGCCCTTGAATAACGGATGAGCAAACGACAATCGTAATTCCGCTTTGTAAAGATTTAACAAATTCTCGCGCAATTGGGCGCGCGGCTGAATCCAAGAACTCTATTTTTTCAACCATTTTCAAATAGTCCTGAACCAGATAAGTAGCCAAAACCATTGGCTGAATCCAATGTGAAAGAGCGCCTTTAAAATGTTCCAAGCTTCTGTCTCGGAGCCTTTGAAAATGAATATCACCCTCCAATGACTTGGTGAATTTCTCCAAAGAAATAAAATGATCTTGTTTCTGAAATAAAAAGCTTACGGAAAAATTAGGGCCGGTTGATTGAGCGAAACTGCTTCGAGAAGCTGTCCTCTCAATCTTTGCTTTTTGCCAATTATGGCGCCCCGGTGGGATAAGCGGTTTAATTTCTTCAAGAACTCCTTTTAAAAATTCACAAATTCCGTCTTCAGTAATCATGCTGCCACATAGCTTAAAAAATTATTTCTATGAATAGTAGTTTAATTCGTCGCTCCACGACTCGGCACCGTCAATTGTTTACCATTGTCAGTGGCATCGATTTTCAATAGGAACGGCACGGCGGTTTTCGCCCATTCTTCCGCCGGCGGATAATTGTTCGCGCCGCCGGCGAAACAGCTTTGCAGCATGGCGGTGTTGATGATGCCCGGATTGAGCGGCACGGCGGCCAGGCCCGGCGGCAGTTCCTGCGCGAGCGATTGCGTGAGTCCTTCGATCGCCCATTTCGTGGCGCAATACGACGCAACTTCCGCATACGTGGAACGGCCCCAGCCGGAACTGAAATTCACGATCACGCCCCTGCCCTGCTGGATCATCGCCGGTACAAAATGGCAGATGACGTTCGTCACGCCCTTGATGTTCACGTCAATCACATCGGAAAATTCCTGCGCGGGAACCTGCCATAACGACGCATTGCGGTTGATGAGCGCGGCATTGTTGAGCAGCAAATCCGGCGCGGCGTGAGATTTTAAAATCTGCTTGGCCCAGGCCGCGACTTGCAAATCGTCCGCAACATTCACGACGGAAAAATGGTTCGGCGCGGGAAACTGTTTCTGCAACCGCGCGATCTCCTTCTCCGAGCGACCGCAGCCGATGACGGTATGGCCGAGCCGGATGAATTCCTCCGCCATCGCGCGGCCAAGTCCGCGCGAGACGCCAGTGATGAGAATGATTTTCATAAACACCGTAGCGGCCTTCGGGAGAAGGCCGGACTTATCCAAGCCATAAGAATACGGCGCTCTGCCGAGATGCCGCTACGATCAATCGCGCGGATTGAATTTTGATTCACTGGCGAGCTGTTCCCACAATTTCTTTTGGGCGTCGGAAATTTTGTCCGGCACGACAATCTTGGTGGTAATCAACAGGTCGCCGTTCGGACCCAGACCGCGTCCGCGCACCCGGAGTTTCTGGCCGCTGGCGGTGCCGGCAGGAATCTTGATGTTCACGCGTCCGGTCAGTGTCGGCACGGAAATTTCCGCCCCAAGCGCGGCTTCCCACGGTGCGAGTTCGAGTTCATGAATCAGATTGTGACCGTCCACCTCGAAGTCGGGATGCTTGGCAAGACGCACGCGCAGATACAAATCGCCACCGGCCTGACCGCGTCCGGCGATGCGAAGTTTTTGGCCCTCGGTGATTCCCGCCGGAATCTTGACCTGCTGCGAATCAGTGTGGTTCTCATGTCGCACAGTAACCGTGCGAATGGAACCGCTTTGCGCTTCTTGCAACGTGACCATGATGTCGCCTTCGACATCGCGGCTGGGTTCCCCAAAGGGTGAACCGCCGGGACGTCCGCCTGCACCGCGCCGCGCGCCGCCGAATATCTGCTCAAAGAAATCACTGAAGCCGGTGCCTTCAAATTCAAACTCCTGCGCACCGGGACGACCGCCGCCGCCACGAAAGGGCTGGCCGTTGAATCCACCGTTGCCCCCCGGGCGGCGGACGGAATTCCGCACCGGATTTCCAGTTCGCGCCCAGTTCGTCGTATTTCTTGCGTTTGTCGGCGTCGGAGAGGACTTCGTAGGCTTCGTTGATCTCCTTGAATTTTTCCTCGGCCTTCTTCTTGTCCTTGGCCACATCGGGATGGAATTCACGCGCGAGCTTGCGAAATGCTTTTTTTATTTCATCCGCGCTGGCGGTACGTGCCACTCCGAGACTCTGGTAGTAATCTTTATATTGAACAGGCATAGGCTGAACCGGAGAAGAATGTGCCTTGAGACGGGGCTTTGTCAAAGCCCCGTCTCAAAAAATGCGGGAATTGTTACGAGGAAGCCGGCCGCTTATTTTAAGATTTTCCTGGTATTGTCCACACTCAAGAAAAGTGTGCCGCCCATGTTGCCGGAACGCCGCCAGATTTTCAGCAGAATCTGATCACCTTTTATGTCGGTGCTTAATTTGATGGCGGCATCAGCATCGGCCACGGGCTGGCGGTTGATCTCCATGATCACGTCGCCCTTTTGCAAGCCGGCCGCCGCAGAATTGGAACCTTCTTCAACATCGGCCACCACCGCACCCTGCACGACCAGCGGAATTCTTAGCTGTTGCCGCGCAATGGAGTCCAGATTATCCACGGTGACCCCATCCAAAGAATCGCTTTTGGAACTGTTGACACTGGGGCTGGTTTGTTCAATCACACCACTGGTGTCTTGAGCAGGCAATTCAGCCAGGGCGACGGTGACGGTTTTTTTGGTTCCATCATGGATCAACTTCACAGTGGCGGAACTGTTCGGATCAGATTGCGAAACGGCAAGCTGCAAGTCGTGCCGGTCAGAAACGGCCTTGTCCTTAAAGGCAAGGATGACATCGCCGGACTTGATGCCGGCCTTTTCCGCAGGCGTGTTGGGCCATACATCGTTGACGAGCACCCCGTTTTGGTCCGGCAAGTTAAAATACCTGGCAAGGTTGGCATCAAGATCCTGCATGGTGATACCGAGAAAACCGCGCTCAACTTTGCCACCAGCGATGAGACGTTCCACGACGCGGCGCGCCATGTTGATGGGCACGGCAAAACCAACCCCCTGATTGCCCCCGCTACGACTCATGATGGCGGTATTGATGCCGACCAGACGGCCTTCAGCGTCAACTAAAGCGCCGCCAGAATTGCCGGGATTGATCGCGGCATCAGTTTGTATGAAATTCTCATAGCCGTTGAAACCCAGTCCGCTGCGGCCCAAAGCGCTGACAATACCCATCGTCACGGTCTGACCGATGCCAAACGGATTTCCAATGGCGAGGACAATGTCGCCGACTTCCAGCAGTTCACTGTCTGCAAGGGTGACGGCGGGAAGACCCGTTGCATCAATCTTCAAAACCGCCACATCCGTTGGCGGGTCGGTGCCTATGATTTTGGCGGTATAATTCTTCTTACTGCCGGCAACATTAACCTGAATGTCATCCGCACCTTCCACCACATGATTGGCCGTCAGGATATAGCCGTCGGGTGAGATGATGACACCAGAACCGAGGCCTTCGGACTTGCGCAGGCGCGGCTGATCGTTGTTCTGATCTGGAATTTGGTCGCCAAAGAACTGGCGAAACTGGCGGAAACGGGGATCGTTGAGAAACAGATTCTGGCGCGCCTGCTCACGAAAGATGCGCGTGGAGGAAATGTTCACCACGCTGGGCGCGGCTTTCTTCACGATGGGCGCGAAACTGGTGCCGGTTCGGGCATCCCGGTTGATCGGCGTGGTGGAGACGGCGATGTTCGGCGCCACAGCCTTGGCCCATAGCGTCAGTTGAAACAAGGTGACTACGAGCAAAGCGCCCGCGACCGCTGAAATAAACCCCCTAAATGGCTTTGAAAATGATTTCATAACTTCGATGGAATGGACATCGAAGCTGAAGAAATGTTCAAAAGCAGGCTACTGGTTGGTCTTGGACTGCGACTGAAGTTTCTGCACGTCCTCGGGCTTGAGCGTTTCGATCTTCGCGCCCTTGTCCATCTCCGCCTTTGACGGAACCTTGATGATGTCGCTCGTGAGAGGGGCGGCGGGAGCTGGTGTGGAGGCAACCTGCGTGTCCAGCAGTTCTATGTCAAAAATCAGGGTTGAGTTCGGAGGAATTGTCCGGCCTCCCCGTTCGCCGTAAGCCAGTTCGGAGGGAACAAATAATTGCCACTTTGAGCCTACTGTCATGTTGGTGAGCGCTTCGGTCCAGCCTCTAACGAATTGATTCGCCGGCAGCTGGGTAGGACGGCCTTGCTTGGCGGAACTGTCGAATTCCGCGCCATCCAAAAAGGTGCCCCGGTAATTCACCGTCACGATTGAATCCGCCGCAGGGGTTGCGCCATCGCCCTTGGTGATCACCTTGTATTGCAGGCCATCCGGCAGCGTGATGACGCCGGGATTATTTTTGTTCGTCGCCAGAAACGCCTCACCGGCGATCTTGTTCGTCAACGCCTGGGCCTCCCGCATTTTGGCCTGCCTGGCCGGAAGGGTCACCTTCAAGGTGGTCTGCACTTCCTGCGGCGTCAGCAAGGTGGCGCCGCCTGCCATCGACTCTTTCAGCCCGCGCAGAAATACGGCGGTGTCAACGTCAATGCCCTGCTGCTGAAAATTATGGCCGATGGTCATGCCGATCGCATAGCTGACCCGGGATTTTTCATCGCTCAAGATGTTTGTGTCATCGGCCAGCAAAGGCGCGATGCAGACTGCGGAAAATACAACTGCAAGGATGGTTTTTTTCATACTCAAATTTTGGAGGTGGAATTATGCTGGCTGGTTAAAAAATAGCAAACCGGATTTTTAAACAAATTTTGCCGCCGGATGTTCAAAATGTTTTCCTTATGAACAAAATGGACTATAATGGGTCGAAGTTTGTGCCAAACATCATCATGCGTCATCTCATTAAAACATCGGTCCTCGCCGCCCTGCTGGCGTTGCCAGGATTCATCCTTGTCGCCGGCCCGGCCTTGACGAATGCGCCCGCGCCGCTGGTGCCCGGGCCTAACGACGGGCGCATCGCCTATGTCACCGCCCGGCTGCTGGACAATTATCATTACTCGCAGCAGCCGTTTGACGCCGAGATGTCCAAGAAGTTTTTTGACGGCTACCTGGAAGCGCTTGATCCGCGCCGGGAAAATTTTCTACAGGCGGACATCGACGGGTTTGTCCATTACCGGACCAATCTCGACCAGTACACCATCACCACCAACAACACGGCCAATCTCAAGCCCGCCTTTGAGATTTACCAGCGTTATACCGAGCGGCTCCAACAACACAATGATTATGTGGCTGAACTGTTGAAGGAGAATAAATTCAAATTCACCGGCAATGACCGGCTGGTCAAGGATCGCCGCGAGTCTCCCTATCCCAAGGACCTCGAAGAGGCGAAACAACTCTGGCGTGATGGATTGCGCAACCAGTATCTCCAGGAAAAATTGAGCCGCGAACTGGTGGCGACCAATGATACCCTGGTCGTTGTGCCGCTCGACGAAAAAACAGGCCGCGAATTTTCAGCGACCAACGGCACCGTGGCAACCGTGTCCAACAACGTGCCAGCGGACATCGCCGAGACGCTTGCCCGGCATTATCGCTGGAATTTCCACATGGCCACCAACCGGGACAGCACCGATGTTTTACAGGCGTATCTCGAGGCGCTGGCTCATGCCTATGATCCCCACTCGGATTATTTCAACACCGAACACGCACAGGATTTTTCCATCAACATGAGCCTTTCGCTCTTCGGCATCGGCGCGCAACTGGTGGAGGACGACGGCTATTGCACCATCAGCAAGCTGATTCGCGGAGGCCCGGCTGACAAGAGCAAGGAGGTGAGCGAAAAGGACCGCATCATTGCCGTGGCCCAAGGCAATAAACCACCTGTGAATGTAGTGGACATGGACCTCACCAAGGTCGTGCAGCTCATCCGCGGGCCGAAGGGAACGGAAGTGCGTCTGACCATCAGCCCGGCGGACGATCGTGCCGCGCGAGAGGTGGTAACTCTGGTACGCGATGAAATCAAACTCGAAGACCAGGAAGCCAAGGCCACGTTGATCGAAATGCCCGATGGTCATGGCAGCACCAATCGGCTGGGAGTCATTGACCTGCCATCGTTTTACGCCACGATCGACCTGCCGGGCAGCGATGGTCATTCCAGCAAGAGCACTACTGCCGACGTTGCCAAGCTCATCAAGAAATTGAAGGAGGAAAAGGCGAACGGCATCATTTTGGATTTGCGTAACAATCCTGGCGGTTCACTGGAGGAAGCCGTGAAATTCACCGGCTTGTTCATCAAGGACGGCCCGGTCGTTCTGGCGCGGGCACCGGATGGCAACGTCTCGATGCGCGCGGATACCGACTCTTCTGTTCTCTACGACGGTCCGCTCGCCGTGCTCATCAATCGTTTCAGCGCCTCCGCCGCCGAGATCGCCGCCGCCGCGTTGCAGGATTACGGACGCGCGGTGGTCGTTGGCGACACTTCGACGCACGGCAAGGGCACGGTGCAAAATTTGAATCCGCTCAAGCCTTTCGTCTGGCCGGCCACCGCCTCGGCGACCAACGACCCCGGCACCGTCAAGATCACCATCCAGAAATTCTACCGCGTCAGTGGCGCTTCGACCCAGTTGAAAGGAGTTGTGCCGGACATCGTTTTGCCGGACGTGTTGAATTATCTGGCGGACATCGGCGAAACCTCGCTGGAAAATCCGCTGCCATGGGACACGATCCCCCGCGAGGTTTACGACAAATTGAACCTGGTTTACAACAAACTAAATCTGGTCGATCCTTATGTCGCCGCCCTGCATCAGAGTTCCGAGGCGCGGATTTCGACCAACCAGGATTTCGCCTACATTAATGAGGACATCCAGCAATACAAAAAGCTGCAGGCCGAAAAAACCGTGTCGCTCAACGAGAAAATGCTGATCAAGGAACGGCAGGTCAATCAAGCGCGTCAAAAGGCGCGCGACAAGGAACGCGAGGCGCGCCCGGTCCCCGCCGTGAAGATTTATGAAATAACCGTTAAAAATTCGGACCTGCCGGGCCTGCCTGAACCCATGGATCTGGCTGCATACAATGCGGTAAAGGACATGCCGGCTGGCTCAACCAACGCCGTTAAATCGGCGGCGGCAGTCAGGAAAAAATCCCAGCCGCCGCTCGACCCGATGCTGAATGAAACGGCGAACATTCTCGAAGATTACATCGCCGCTTTGTCCGCCAATCACATCTTGATTGCGCAGTAAACCGTGAAAATTTTATTTGCAATCATCTGCGCGTTATTCATCACAGGCTCGGCATTTGCCCAGGGAGCTTACAACATGGCCAAGCAGCAGGCCAAAAATGTTGCCAACAATCAAAGTCCACAGCAGGGCGGAAACCAGCCGGTCGCGCCGCAATATGCACAACCTGCTCCACCCGATCCCGCGCTCCAGGCCACTTTACGGAACATCGCCAACTTGCGGGCGGATTTGGACAATCTCGATTCCAACCCCACGAACACCGTGCCGTTGCGGAAAGATCTGGTGATCGCCGCCCAGGGCACCAAGCCATCACCGGCATCGGTTGAAAAACTTTCCAAAACGCTCGCCGCCGCGGTGGCCGGAAATGCCAAACTGCGCGCTCAGCACCAGAAACTGGCGCAATATGCCCATGCTCTTTCCAACGGCGCACATCTGACCGCGACGCAACAGCAGGTGATTCTGGATAACGTGAAAAAGATTCTATCGGACGGCGGTGTTCCCGCCGAAGACGTGACCACGGTGATCGGTGATTTTAAGACGATTGCAACCGAAACCAAATAAGACCGGGCAATCAAAATGCCCGACCTGCAAAAAATCCGGCGACTGGTTTGCCGGAAAGTTCGGACCGTTCTGCTCGCAACGCTGCAAGCTGGTGGACCTTGGCAAATGGTTCAACGCCGAGCATGCAATTTCCGAACCGCTGCGCCCGGAGCATTTTGAAAAATTCGCCGAACTACCGCCGGGTGAACATCTGGACAAACCGGAGGCAGACTGAGAAAAAATAGTGTAAGGTTCTTCATTCTGGCAGGAATTGCTGTCAGACATTGAAACCAATGAAAAACATCCTTTCACTCATATTGGCCGCCAGCGCGCTGACTTTATCCTGCTCGCGCGCCGAGCCACCGGCGGCACCCACCAAACCAATTATGAACACAACCGAATCCAAAACCTCTGCGACGAATCAAACCGAAATCGCCGACCTTGGTGGCGGCTGTTTCTGGTGCATGGAAGCCGTGTTTGAACGGCTGCCCGGCGTGGTTTCCGTGACCAGCGGCTTTGCCGGCGGCACCACGGAAAATCCGACCTATCGTGAAGTCTGCACCGAGACGACCGGCCATGCCGAGGTGACGGAGATTGAATTTGATCCCGCAAAAATCTCCTACCAAAAGCTGCTGGAAGTGTTCTGGCAGGCGCACGACCCGACGACGTTGAATCGTCAGGGCGCGGACGAAGGCACGTCCTATCGCTCCATCATTTTGTATCGCGATGAGAAGCAGAAACTGCTCGCGGAGAAATCCAAGCTCGAAGCACAGAAGGATTTTCACAATCCCATCGTCACCGAAATCGTGCCGCTCAAGAAATTTTACAAGGCCGAGGATTATCACCAGCAATACTTTGACAACAATTCCAACCAAGGCTATTGCCAGGTCGTCATCGCGCCCAAGCTGGAAAAGTTGGAAAAGAAAAAGGTGATTGAGGAAACACCGCAGACGACGAAGTAATTTTTGCGGGATGAAAGCCACGCTGCAAGTCATTAATCAGATGCAGGCTGACGGCGTGATCAGCAGTTATGCGATTGGCGAAGCCATTGGCGTGACGTTTTATCTGGAGCCGATTTACCGCTATCTCCAAAGTCGCGGCTATCTGCCTGAAAAGGAATGTATTTTAATTGAAGGCTGGCTCGTGCAATTTTTGCCACCCGACGATCCATTGGATGAAGAAGTCCTCGCGCAAGCGGTTCAAGCCGACGCCGGCGGGATTCCCGTTCGCGTGATGACAGCGGAACATCTGGTGGCCATCGCACTGAAAGTCGGGCGGCCAAAGGATAAAATCCGCGTCGCGCAGTTCGCTGAAAGCGGGATTCTCAACGTGGAGAAACTGCTCCAAATTGTTGAACGGCATGGGCTGCTTGCCAAATGGAAACAATTCAACGATAAATATCTCAACGAATGAGTGCGCTGATGGAACAAATTTTGAGTGCGAAACGGGAGACGCGCAAGCAACTCGCGGCGCTGCCTTTTGGCAGAAAACTTGAAATGGTGGAAATGATGCGCGACCGCAGCCTGTTGCTCACGCCGAAACTGGAAAAGCTGGAGATGAAAAAAGTAATCCAGGCCGAACCGCAGACGCCGAAGTGAAGGTAGCGGCGCGTCGGCAGACCGCCGCATTAAAATAGTTTGCGGCTTTCTGCCGAAAAGCCGTTAAGAAACTGTGGATTGAAAATGCTGGACAGCCATGTTCGTGCAATTTAGTGTTGTTTTATGAAACAGGGCGGGCGGCATAATTCACCGCCTATTATCTGTTAGCACAATGTATGCACTCAATTTTACTCAAGCGTATTTTTGAGATTTCTGAAGAGTGGTTTTCGGCTTTTCTATTTCCATTCAAACTATTCACCGTGCTTGCGGCAGTTGGGCCGCTCATTTGGTGTTTGATGTTGCCGATAGACACTACGAGCGGAGGTAAAATTGACCTAGAATATTTCATGGCTGTCGATGACTTTCGTGTTGTAGCTTTTTTCGTGGGTCTTTTATATTTTCTTTCGTCATGTGTGCTGGTGATTGGTGGATGTGTTCAGCTTTTCAAGCATTCAAGCCGCGCAGCGTTATGGAACGTTGCATTTGGTCTGCTTGCATTTTTCATTTGTATTGTGTTAGAGAGAGTGGGCCATTCGTTACCGAGCAAATATGATTATTTATCGCTCTATAACGTATTGGGCTGATAGGCGGCAAAGGAAAATTGGTAAATAAACAAAAAACGGCGGACTGTTTCCAGTCCGCCGTTTTGAATTGTTGCCGGAGAATCAGATCCCCTTGGCCGTGATGTATTTCACGAGGTCAACGACGCGGTTGCTGTAACCCCATTCGTTGTCATACCAGCTCACGATCTTGAAGAAGCGTTTCTCGCCCTTCAGGTTGTTCTGCAACGTCGCAAGGCTGTCGTAGATGGAACTGCGGTCGTCGTGGATGAAGTCGGTGGAAACCAATTCTTCTTCCGTCACGCCGAGAATGCCCTTGAGATAGGTCTTGGACGCGTTCTTCAACGCGGCATCAATCTCCTCGATGCTCGTGTCTTTGTTCGTGCGCACGGTCAAATCAACGACCGAGACGTCCGCCGTCGGAATGCGGAACGACATGCCAGTGAGCTTGCCCTTGGTGATCGGCAACACTTCGCCGACGGCTTTCGCTGCGCCGGTAGTGGACGGAATAATATTAATTGAAGCCGCACGTCCGCCGCGCCAGTCTTTTTTTGACGGACCATCCACGGTTTTCTGCGTGGCCGTCATCGAGTGAATCGTGGTCATCAAACCGGTCTCGATGCCAAAACCGTCCTTGATCAGCACATGCACGAGCGGCGCGAGGCAGTTCGTGGTGCAGCTGGCATTGGAAACGATATGGTGTTTCGCCGCGTCGTATTCGCCTTCATTGACGCCCATGACGAGGGTTTTGACTTCGCCTTTGCCGGGGGCTGAAATGATGACTTTCTTTGCGCCAGCCGTGAGATGGGCTTTCGCCTTCTCGCTGTCGGTGAAGAGTCCGGTGGATTCGATGACGATGTCCACGCCAAGCGCCTTCCAGGGCAGCGTGGCGAGATCTTTCACCGCGCCGACGCATTTGACCTTGTGGCCGTTGACGACAATGATGTCGGGTTCTTCGAGCGCGGGGTTGCTCTTTTCCGTCGTAACGGCGTGCTTAAACTTACCGTGGATGGAATCGTATTTCATCTGGTAGGCGAAATAATCCGCGTCCGTGGACACGTCCACGACGGCGACGACATCAATTGATTTGCCCAGCAAGCCCTGGTCACAGAGCGCCTGGAAGACCATCCGGCCGATGCGGCCGAATCCGTTGATAGCTACTTTGACTGCCATAATTTTTATTTTAAGCTTTTGGGAAAACAATTCCGTAAAGCGTCCTGAATTCTAACGGGGAAAACGTCACCGCGCAACGAAGAACTCCGGGACAAAATTGGTGATTCCATCGCAGATATTGCCCCGGCTCCCTCACCCTGCATGAAATCGCGTGTTGCTGCGGCTGAGGACCGCCACGCTCCGGATTTTGCGTGAAGTCTTGAAATTCATCCGCAATCAGTGTTTCATCTACAAACCAATTTATGGCCAAGGCACTCGAACTTAAACTCAAGGTCGGCGATGTCGCGCCGAAATTTTCCGTGACGACCAGCGGCGGTGGGAAAATTTCCCTCGCGGATTTCAAGGGGCAAAATGTCGTTCTCTATTTCTACCCCAAGGACGACACACCCGGTTGCACGAAGGAAGCCTGCGCGTTCCGCGATTATTTTGCTGACTTCAAGAAGGCAGGAGCGGTTGTGTTCGGCGTCAGCCCGGATTCCGTGAAGTCGCACGACAAGTTCGTCGAGAAATTCAAGCTGCCGTTCACCCTGCTGGCGGATGAGGACAAGAAAATTGTCCAGGCCTACGGCGTTTGGGGCGAGAAAAGTTTCATGGGCCGGAAATATCAGGGTGTTTATCGCGTCACGTTTCTGATCGGGCCAGATGGCAAGATTAAACAAATCTGGCCGGAAGTGAAACCGGAGGAACATGCGGCGGAAGTGCTGGCGGCCTTGTAAATTTCGTGGCGGCTCTCGGCAGAGAGCCGGATTATCAAATCTCCTGAAAGAATGCGGCGGTCTGCCGGCCGCCGCTACTGATTTTATGAGCGAAATTTTTGTCATCGGCCACCGCAATCCCGACACGGACGCCATCTGCTCGGCCATCGGCTATGCGGAATTCAAGCGGCGCACGGGCATGCCCGAAGCCGTCGCTGCGCGTTGCGGTGACACGAACGACCGTATCAATTTCGTGCTGCAAACTTTTGGCGTGCCCTCGCCGCGATTCGTCGCGGATGTCTCCCCCAAGGTGCGTGACGTGATGCAGGCGGGCGTCTTGAGCGTCACCCCGGATTCGACCGCCGCCGAGGCGCTGGGGCTGATGGACGAACGTGACATCCGGGTCCTGCTGGTGCTCGATGCAGACCGGCGTTGTCGCGGGTTGCTCTCGCTGTTCAAGCTGAGCAAATTTCTTTTTCCAGCGGCGAACCGGTTGGTTGATTCACGCCGCGTGCTGTCTTCATTGAACAATCTGACGAAAACGATCGGCGGGGAACTGCTGGTGGGCCATGAAGTGGAACGGGAAGAGGATTTAATTTTGATGATCGGCGCGATGAGCGTCGAATCTTTTGCCGAACGGTTGAAGCGCTATAAGCCGGAAAAACTGGCGGTGGTGGTGGGCGACCGCTCGAACATTCAAGAACTGGCCATTGGTGCCGGCGCAAGGGTGTTGATCGTCACGGGCGGACTGACGGTTGACCCGGAGATCATTGAAGCCGCCAGAAAAAAGCACGTCAGTCTTATCGCCTCGCCGCACGACTCATCCACAACCTCGTCATTATGCCGCGCTGCAGTCGCCATCCGCCACATGTTGAACGAGCAATTCCTCTCCTTCCGCGATGATGCGCAGTTGAATGCCGTGAAGGCCGAGGCGGCCGCCTCTGGTTTTGCCGCGTTCCCCGTCACCGATGAGGACGGACGGACGGTTGGCGTCCTGTCCAAGACGGACTTTCTCAAAACCGTTGACCGCAAGCTGATTCTCGTGGATCACAATGAATTGTCGCAGGCCGTTTCGGGCGCGGATGAAGTGGAGATCATCGAGATCATTGACCATCATCGCCTCGGCTCGCTGACAACGCAGCAGCCGATCCTGTTCCGCAACGAACCCGTCGGCTCAACCAGCACAATTGTGGCCGACTGTTTTTTCCGCGAGAACGTTGAACTGCCCAAGCCGATTGCCGGACTGCTGCTGGCCGGCCTGGTTTCCGACACGTTGAACCTGACGTCGCCCACGACCACGGCGCGCGACCGGGAAATCCTTCCGCGTCTGGAAAAGATTGCGGAAGTCAACGCGCGTGAATTCACCGACAAGCTGTTCGCCTCCGGCTCGCTGCTCACGCTCAAGCCCGCGCCGCAGGCAATTAAAACTGACGCCAAAGAATATCGCGAGAACGGCGCGACGTTTAGCGTGGCGCAAATTGAGGAGGTCGGCTTCGACCAGTTTTGGAAGCGCAAAGATGAGCTGCTCACGGCATTGGAAGATTACCGGCGTGGACGAAATTATCTTTTCTCCGCGCTCATGGTGACGGACGTCGTCGGGCAGGAATCCCTGATGCTCGTCGCCGGAGACAAAAAATTTGTGGACCGTATTCATTATCCCGAACCGCAGCCCGGCGTCTTTGAACTGCGCAATGTCGTCTCGCGCAAGAAACAGTTGCTGCCCTACCTCACGAACAGCCTGCAACGGATGAAGGCCGGCGGCTAAACCATTGACACGCGTCCGTTGAACTTCCAAAATTATTCCCAGCAGATTTAACAAACTAACCCGCAACCAAAAATAATTATGCCCATTCCTGTCGGTTCCAAAGCTCCTGATTTCACCCTCAAATCCAAGATCGCTACCGGCCTCGTGGACGTGAAGTTGAGCGACAATTTTGGCAAAACCAACACCGTCGTCCTGTTTTTCCCGCTCGCCTACACCAGCGTCTGCACGGCGGAATTGTGCGATGTGACCAACGGCTTGAGCGCTTTTCCCGGCGCCGACTTCATCGCCATCAGCGTGGACAGTCCGTTCGCGCAGGAAGCATGGGCCAAGACGAACAACATCCAGGTCAAGCTCGCCAGCGACCTGAACAAAGTCGTCACCAAGCAATACGACGTGGTGTTCCCGATGCTCGCCGGCGTGGGCGATACCTCCGCGCGCGCAGCCTTCGTGATTGATAAGGCCGGCGTGGTGCAATACAGCGAGCAAACGCCGACGCCCAAAGACTTGCCAAACTTTGAAGCCATCAAGGCGACGCTGGCGAAGTTGAAGTAATCTTCTCTGCCATCATTTCCAAGGGCGAAAGGTTTTCCTTTCGCCCTTTTGCTTTTTTAATTAGAAAAAAATTGTGCGGTTTTACCGTCAGCGGTTGTTATATGATTAAATGAACATGACCGATGGCGAATTGCTCCGACGTTATGTGCATGATCACTCGGATGCCTCATTCGAGGAACTGGTCAAGCGGCACATCCATCTGATTTATTCCGCCGCGCTGCGTCAAGTGAACGGCGACGTTCATCTGGCCGAAGATGTCACCCAATGCGTCTTCACCGATCTCGCCCGCAAGGCGGCCCGGCTCACCAATCACACTTCGCTGACGGGCTGGCTTTACACCAGCACCCGCTTCGTGGCGGCCAATCTCCGACGCGCCGAACTACGTCGCGGCACCCGCGAAAAGGAAGTTCACACCATGAATGCTATTTTTAATTCGCCGGAACCTGAAGCGGACTGGGTTCGCGTCTGGCCGCTGCTTGATGAAGCCATGCACACACTGGATGCCGAAGACCGTCAGGCCGTGTTGATGCGCCATTTTGAAAACCGTTCTTACGCTGAAATCGCTGCCAGTTTTGGTCTGACGGAAAATGCCGCCCGGATGCGTGTTGATCGTGCGCTTGAGAAATTGCACGGCACACTGACCAAACATGGCGTGACTTCCACGGCCGTGGCGCTGGCCGGTTTGCTCACCGTGAATGCCGTTGGCGCGGCCCCTGCCCATCTGACTGCCAAGGTGGTCGGTGCCGCCTTGACCGGCGCGGCAAGTGCAAGCGGACTCGCCGTTTTACTGTCGCATATTTTCACCGCGTCAAAAGCCAAGATGGCTTTCGGAGTAATAGCGGCGGCGCTGGTTGCCACGCTGGCAATCATGGTTGCTTCCCGTCACATCAGAACCGGAGGTTCAGAAAATACGGTCGCCGCTGTGACTCCAACGAATTCCAGCGTGAGTATTTCCGTCACAAACCTTTCCGCTACGATTGTTCCGGCCATTGCCAATACTTCGCCAAGAATGACGAATGGTTTGGTTTTGCATTTGGAAATTATCACCGCCGACACTGGCAAACCTATTCCAATGGTGCCGATTGATTATCGCGGCTGGGCGGGCGGTAAATTTGAAGGCAAACAACTCGTGTCTGATCGTTTTGGAAAATGCGATGTCGTTTATCCGACCAACATCACCGAATTGGAACTCACCACCCGCAAGGATTACTTTGCGGATACCCGGTTGTTATGGCGTCCGTCCAATGGCGAAACCATTCCCACCAACTACGTTTTGCGCATTGATCGTCCCGTGCCCATTGGTGGAAGCGTGGTGGATGAAGATGGGCGTCCCGTCGCCGGTGCCAGAGTCGGTTGGAACCATGAAGATGATCCCGCGAATTTGAAGCTTCCACAAAGCCATGATTTTACATGGATTGAAACTAAAACCGACGAGGAAGGACACTGGCAGATCAACCGCATTGGTGAAGACATGCTTAATAGGATTTATGGAAGTGCCGGTCATTCAAACTTTATTGGCTCTGCGTTAATCTTCTTTGGCCGAGAAAAGGCGGTGGACAAACAACTTCGCGACAGCACTTACGTTTTCAAACTTGGCCGGGCGGTCACGGCCAGTGGCATGGTCACGGACACAGATGGGACGCCCATTCCTGATGCCAACATTCTAGTGGGCACTTATGGCATGAACGGTAGTCGAAGTGGAAAGAGTCAAAGCGACGGCACATTCTCGGTGGCCGGATGTCCACCTGGCAAACAATTAGTAACGGCAGAGGCACCTGGATTCGCCGCTGCTTCAGTTGAAGTGGATTTAGCTGACAATATTATGCCGGTTCATTTGATCTTGAAGCCGGGTAAACTATTACGACTTCGGGTCATGGACAAAGCCGGCAACCCGATTCCCAAGGCATACATTTATCACAACAACTTCGACGGAGTGGATGACCCGAACATTCCGAAGCTGGTGCAGGTCGAATTCAATGAACAGACCGATCAAGCCGGGCGAGTTGCTTTGACCAATGCCCCGGATGTCGAGATGACTTTTGATGTTCAGGCTTCGGGCTTCTTGCGGGTGGACGGGGTCAAGATTCGCCCCGATGGCAAAGAACACATCATCACCCTGCCCCAAGCGTTAGTCGTGCATGGGGTTGTTTGGGACGCGGCCACTGGCTTGCGTATTCCCAAGTTTCGGATCGCCATGGGCAGGCCGGTTTGGAATCCGATGGATAACACCACCAATGCGCAATGGAGCACGATCGGAAGGTTCTGGCTTGATTTTGCAGGCGGGACTTACCGGGACAGTTTTGAAGAAGGCGTGGTGGGCGGAACAAAAAATCCCGGATATATTCTGAAATTCATCGCGGATGGTTATGCGCCTTTCATCTCGCGCATGATTGCGTCTGACGAGGGTGACGTGGAATTAAACGTGACCCTGCATCGGGCCGTTGCCACCACCGTAACCATCCGTAACCCGGATGGACTACCAGCCAGCGATGCGGACATCGGTCTCGTTTTTCCGGGCGCAAAATTGAGTTTAGGTTTGGGTGGCTTTTCCCGCCAAAACCTTCAGACCGGTGGTTCGTTGTTGCGGACTGATGCCAATGGCACATTTAAATTGCAGCCTGATGATACCATCACACGGGTAATCGCCGCCTCGCCCGCAGGTTATGTCGAAACGACTCCGGCAGCATTATCCGCCAATCCGGCTCTACAACTGCAACCATGGGGACACTTGGAGGTCACTTGCCTGTCCCAGGGAAAACCGGTCGTCGGACGTTTATTTGGTCTCCGTTTCGACGAGGGTTCTGCGGAAACACTTTCATTTGATTGGAACGTTTTTCGTTTTACGACCGATGCTCAAGGACAATTTACAGTTTCATATGTGCCGCCCGGACATCATAATTTGGTCCGCCTATTTCCCATCAAAATTTCTCCCGGCGGTGACGGATGGACGGACGGCAACAAAATCCCCATTGACGTCAAGTCTGGCACAACCACCACGCTTTGCCTTGGCACTAATAATTATTCCGTCACCGCCAGACTGCAATGGCCGCCGGGCATGACCCGCAAACCGGAATGGCAAATCATGGCCTCGCTGCATACGCCCATGCCAGTCGTTCCGCCAGAGATTCGCACGAATCATGCCGCGCTCATGGCGTTGTGGCAAACGGACGAATTCAAAATCGCGCGCCAAAATTCACATGGCTATCCACCAACCATCAACGCCGATGACACGCTTTCCGTGGATGAAGTGCTGCCCGGAAATTATCAATTTACAGTGGGTGTTTATGTCAGTGCCGACACCAATGCACCGCAGTCATCCGTCACGCCCGGGATTGGCCCCAAGCTGATTGCCCAAGGCAAACTGAATGTAACCGTCCCATCCGATCCACCCACTGGCAATCTGGATGCTGGTCAGATCGAATTACAAAATGTTCCAGACCCGGCGCATTGATCATTTGGCGTTGCCCGATACAGCGAACAAACGCCATTATCGGACGAAAGTTTGGTAACGGTTTTTTTATTGCGCGAAGGAAACGAAGTTGACAAAGGGAATTTGCAACCTGTCCAAAAAAAACCTTTGCCCGCTTCGCGCGACTCGCCCTTTAATCTACATCTGTAAAGAATGAGCTTGACATTATCTACGTTTGTAGAGAATGTCGGCGCATGGCCAAGCCGAATGTGGAACTCACCGAGTCTGAATGGTCCGTCATCAAGGCCGTTTGGGAGACTGAACCCTGCACCGCGCCCGTCATCCAGGAAAAACTCTTCAAGCCGACCGGCTGGCATTACTCGACCGTGCGCACGCTGATGGATCGCATGGTCGCCAAGGGCGTGCTGAAGTCGAAGAAGGAGGGCAAGCTGACCATTTACCAATCTGTCGTCACCCGTGCACAGGCGCAAAGCGGCGAATTGCTCTACGCTCTCAAACACGCCTTCAACGGCGCGCTTACGCCGATGGTGCAATGCCTGTTGGAAAACAATGATCTGGACGCGGCCGAACTGGCCAAGCTGGAGGCTCTCATCAAAGCCAAGAAGTCCGGGAAGAAATGATTCCGTTCCTGAAAGGCGCGATATGAATTCATTCATCGAAACCTTGAACCAGTGGAGCGAGAATTTTTTGGCCTTCGCGTGGCCGATGTTCTGGCAGTCGAGCCTGCTCATCGTGATGTTGTTCATTTTTAATCTCCTGTTCCGGCGCAAGCTGCGGGCTTCCTTGCGCTACGCATTATGGCTGGTTGTGATGGTAAAACTTTGCGTGCCACCGACGCTCGCCTTACCAACCAATCCGGCGTGGTGGTTGCACAAGACTCCGCCACCAGTCGTTGCCAAACCAACACCGCGCTACACCGTCACTTACGACCAAGGGCCGCTGCTGCAAATGCCGACGACGCCCCTGCCCGCTATTGTTCCAACAAGGCCAGCGATGACTTATGCTGCATGGTTGCTGGCGGTTTCGGCCATCGTCAGTCTGGCGTTGCTGCTTTGGCTGCTGGTGCGTTGGTGGCAAATCACGCGGCTGGTTAACGGTGCGGCAACTTCCGAGCGATTAACTTTTATATCCGATACAGCACAAAACTTCGTTGGCATGAGATTCAAGGTGCAAGTGAAGCTGACCACCAATTCAATGTCGCCCGCTGTTTGTGGATTATTTCGCCCGGCGATTCTGATTCCACAGCCGCTCGCGGAAAATTTCTCGGATGATCAATTGCGCGCGGTGCTGTTGCATGAATTGATCCATCTGCGTCGCCGCGATGTCTGGGTGAATTTTGTGCAGGCGTTGCTGCAGATTGTTTACTGGTGGCACCCGCTGGTCTGGCTGACCAACGCGCATATCCGCCGCGTGCGTGAGGAAGCCGTGGACGACGCCGTGATGCTGGCATTGCGCGACGAAGCCGAATCCTACGCCCCGACGTTGCTGGAAGTGGCCAAGCTCGCCTTGAACCGTCCACTCGCGAGCCTCGGCTTGGTTGGGATTTTGGAATCGCGCCACGCCTTGCGCCAGCGCATCGAACGATTGGTGGATTTCCGCCCGCCACGCCGCGCTGGACTGACGCTGGTTTCGCTACTTGGGATTCTTGCCTTCACCGCTGTCGCCGTGCCGATGGGTGAAGGACCCGCTCCGGCGGAGAAGCAAACCGTGGCTGCGCTTGCCATTTCAACGCCAATGGTTGAGACGCAGAAATGGAATCCATTTTCAGTTTTAATCGCATCCAGTTTTTATCAGGTGAGTGCCGTCGAATTTGAAAAAATTGTTGCCGGCTTGAAATTAAACCCTTCCAGGCCGGGGAATGATCCGTGGTGGTCGGCATCACCGGAGAAATTCCGTGAACTCATAAGCAATCTGAAATCGTCCGGATTTCATGTCCTTCAATCCCCCCGCATCCAGACTGGAAGTGGCCAAGGCGCGTCCTTCTATACTGGTGACGGCACAAATAACCTCACGCTTGACTGCACACCATTGGTTGTCGGCGGAGCAATTGACCTGACCATTCAGGGTAAAGTCGTTGTTACACTTGCCCAAGTAACTTTCTCCAATCAATTCAGCGCCAAGATCTCGGCTGAAAACCATGGTGGCATCGTGCTCCGCGTGGAGAAGTTGAACGGTTTTGCCGAAAGCAATTTGGTGGTGGTCGCCAACGTTCAGATTATTACCAACGTTCCAACATCGCGTCATCAGCGGGTTGGCGCGACGAATATCGCGGATACTTTGGCTAATCCGAATTACCGCGTGGTGCTGAATGCACTTGAACAACGCAGTGGCAGGAAACCATTGGCCGAGCCGGAGGTTATAACGACGAGTGGGCGAGGCGTTAATCGGATCAAGACGGACGACATTTCCGCCATTCCTCCCCAACCTGTTCTATCAAAAACTGACTATGACGGATTTATGAAAAGGCTTGGATTTGAAGGTTCCCCGATTTCCCCACTGACAAATCTACTTAGCCGACATTTTAAAGTGGATCCAAAGACATTTGTCACTGCCTTGCAAAATGTTGACTCCTTGCAAAATACGCCCAGGACACAAACGAACAATGTTATAATAATGGCCAAAGACTTTTTCAAGACATTGGGCGTGGACTTGGACGTGCCAGGCAAGACAGTGTTCTACAAAGATCGCTTAGGTGAACTATTTGTCAGAGCGACCCAGCAGGATTTGGATACAATTGAAAATGCCTTGGAAGTATTGAGCCATGTCCCACCGCAAATCCACATCAAGGCGCGATTTGTAGAAGTGCCGAAAGGCACGTTGGGTGGATTATTGGAAAGTGTTATTCCTATTACAAATCTAGACACCCGTTCGAATCAGTTTGCGGGATTGGTAGGGATTCTGACGGACAAAAATTTCAAAACCATGTTGCACAATTTGGAGGCGCGTCCCGGTGTTGAGACTTTGGCCGAACCGGAAGTGGTGACGTTTAGCGGGCGGCAGACTCAATTCCGGGCCACAGTAATTCAAACCATCGTGACAAACTTTGCTTTTAAAGAAGCTTATACGAACGCGAGCGTTGTGCCGCAAACAGAGAGTGTTAGTGTTGAAAACGGGCCGGTTTTAGATGTCGTCCCTTATGTTTTGTCGGATGGCTACACAATCAACCTGACCGTTATTCCATCGTTGATACAATTCTTAGGCTACGATACACCCGCACCCACCAATAAAAACACGGCCTACACTCGCGCCGGAGAAAAAATTGACCTGCCGAAAATTCTGCCTCGCTTCTCCGTCCGGCAAGCGGTGGCTACGTTGAATTTGTGGGACGGCCAGACCGCCATCATCAGCGGCTTGCCTGGAAAAGATGAAATCAATGGCAAAGAAGTTTCCCAGAGATCAAAATCCGGGGATAAAGAACTGCTGGTTTTCGTTACCGTGACCATCGTTGACCCGGCAGGAAATCCAATTCATTCTTATAAAGCTGTGCCTGCCAACATATATGATCCGGTAATCCTTCGTTAGTTTTAATTCCTGTTTCCCATTCGTTACACGGTTTTAACCCAGCTGCCTTTGCTATTGACGCGCAACTGGCTGATTGTTTCAGCATGGTGCCGCGCATCTTGATCGTGGATGATGAGAATGATTTCATCGAGCTGTTGCAATACAAGCTCGCGGGCCACGGCTACGACCTGATCGTGGCCAACGACGGCGTCCATGCCTTGAGCCAGGCGCGGCAGATGAAACCGGATTTGATCCTGCTCGACATCCTGCTGCCCGATCTCGACGGCCTGTCCGTCTGCGAAATCCTGCGCCGCCAGCCGTCCACGAAAAAAATTCCCGTCATCTTCATGAGCGCGCTGACCGGCGACGTCACCCGGCGCACGGTCGCGATGCACGCGGCGGATTTCTTCACCAAGCCGCTGGATTTGCCGCGATTGGAAAAGCGCATCGGTGAATTGCTGCACATTTCCCCGGCGGTGAATTAATGGAGCGCGGCTGTACGCGAAGCGTCAGCCGCAGCAGCGTTCACATTGCTGCGGCTGGTCTATGACACAGCCATGCTCCGGTTAAGAAAAAACTTCACTAACGCCGTTCGCTTGACACGCTTCCGCTTCCGCCTCATTTTTAACGGCATTTAATAATTATGAGCGCACCACATGACTTGTCCGGCACATTGCAAAAATTCAATCTTGGCAATGGAAAGTCCGGAAACTTTTATTCACTGCCCGCTCTTGAAGCCGCCGGGGTCGGCCCGATCTCCAAACTGCCCGTTTCCATCCGCCTCGTGCTGGAATCCGTCCTGCGCAATTGCGACGGCAAGAAAGTCAGCGAGGCGAACGTGAAGGAACTCGCGAACTGGCAGCCGACCGGCGAACGCACGGCGGAAATTCCGTTCGTCGTGGCGCGCATTGTGTTGCAGGATTTCACAGGTGTACCGCTGCTGGTGGATCTGGCGGCGATGCGTTCGGCCGTGCAAAAGCTCGGCAAGAATCCCAAAATCATCGAGCCGCTCGTGCCGGTGGACCTGGTGGTGGATCACTCGGTGCAGGTGGATTTCGCCGGCTCGGCCGATTCCATGACGCGCAACCTGGATTTGGAATTTTCCCGCAACCGCGAGCGCTATCAATTTCTCAAGTGGGGTATGCAGGCGTTTGAGACGTTCAAGGTCGTTCCGCCCGGCATCGGTATCGTGCATCAAGTGAATCTTGAATACCTCGCCAAGGGCGTGCTGGAAGCGAGCGGCATTTATTATCCGGACACGCTCGTCGGCACGGATTCGCACACGACAATGATCAACGGTCTCGGTATCGTCGGCTGGGGCGTTGGTGGCATTGAAGCGGAAGCGGGCATGTTGGGCCAGCCGGTTTATTTTCTCACGCCGGATGTCGTGGGCGTTCACATGACCGGTGCCTTGCGTGAAGGTGTTACTGCAACCGACCTCGCACTTACCGTCACGCAGATGCTTCGCAAGGCGAAGGTCGTCGGCAAATTTGTGGAATTCTTCGGGCCGGGCGCGACGGCGCTGCCGGTCGTGGATCGCGCGACCATCGCGAACATGGCTCCCGAATACGGTGCGACAATGGGTTTCTTCCCGATTGATGCTGAGTGTGTGAATTATTTAAAGGCGACCGGCCGCAGCGAAGAAGCGGTGAAGGCTTACGAAAATTACTACAAGGCGCAGGGGCTCTGGGGCATTCCGAAGAAAGGCGACATCACCTACTCTCAGGAATTGGAACTCGACCTCGCCGCCGTCGTGCCAAGCGTGGCCGGTCCGAAACGACCGCAGGACCGTATCGAGCTGCCGAAGATGAAGGAGAATTTCATCAGCACCTTCAGCAAGCCGGTCGCCGAAAGTGGCTTTGGCATGAAGGCGGAAGAATTGTCGCGTTCCGTGCATGTCTCGACGGGCGGCGAAATTCATCCCAGCGGCGGTAGCCAAAAGACCGCTCCGAACGGCACGACGCCTTCCAGCGAAAGTGAGATGACCAATGAACATCCCACAGCCGACCCGATTCATTTCAACGCGCCCAGAATCAGTGGCGACGTGCGCAACGGTTCAGTGCTGATTGCGGCCATCACCAGTTGCACAAACACCAGCAATCCATCCGTCATGCTCGCCGCCGGTCTGCTCGCGAAGAAAGCCGTTGAAAAGGGTCTCACCGTCAACAGCACGGTAAAATCCTCGCTCGCGCCCGGCAGCCGCGTCGTGACCGATTACCTGAACAAGACCGGCCTCACTTCGTATCTCGACAAACTGGGTTTCCAGACCGTGGGTTATGGTTGCACGACCTGCATCGGCAATTCTGGACCGCTGCATCCGGCCATTGAGGACGCTGTCGTTAAAAATAACCTGGTCGCCGCGTCCGTGCTTTCCGGCAACCGCAATTTCGAAGCGCGTGTGCATCAGAATATCAAGGCGAACTTCCTCATGTCGCCGCCGCTCGTGGTCGCGTTTGCGCTGGCGGGCCGCGTGGACATTGATCTTTCTGTTGAACCACTCGGCAAGGACAGATCCGGCGCGGATGTTTATCTGAAAGACCTCTGGCCGACGTTGCGGGAAGTGCGCGACCTGATGCAGACCGCGTTGCAGCCGGATGTCTTCCGCCGGCTCTACAAGGATTTCGCCGGACAAAATCCGAAGTGGAACGAAATCCCTTCCAGCACCGGCAACGTTTATGAATGGGACCGCCAATCCACCTACATCCAGGAACCGCCGTTCTTTGAAGGTTTCTCCATGACACCCGGCAGCATCAAACCCATCACCGGTGCGCGCGCGTTGGGCATTTTCAGTGACAGCGTTACGACCGACCATATCTCGCCCGCTGGCTCTTTCAAGAAGACGACGCCCGCCGGCAAATATCTCATCGAGCATGGCGTCGCGGTGGAAGATTTCAACAGCTACGGCTCGCGTCGCGGCAACGATCGAGTGATGACACGCGGCACGTTCGCCAACGTCCGCATCAAAAACCTGATGGTGCCGGGTGTCGAAGGCGGCGTGACGAAGTTCCAGCCGGACGGCGAACAGATGAGCATCTACGACGCCTCGATCAAATATCAGGTGCAGAAAACGCCGCTTGTGATTCTGGCCGGACAGGAATACGGCACCGGCTCCAGCCGCGACTGGGCTGCGAAAGGCACGAACCTCCTCGGTGTGAAAGCCGTGGTGGCGCAAAGCTTCGAGCGCATCCACCGCAGCAATCTCGTCGGCATGGGCGTGCTGCCGTTGCAATTCAAGGAAGGCACCACCGCGCAGACCTTGAAGCTCGACGGGACCGAGACCTACGACATCGTCGGCCTCGACGCGAACATCAAGCCGCAGCAAGACCTCACGTTGAAGATCACGCGCAAAGACGGCTCCGTGGAAAACGTGAACGTCCGCTGTCGCATTGATACGCCCATCGAAATTGACTACTACCAGCACGGCGGCATCCTGCCGTATGTGCTGCGGCAGTTGGTGGCGAAGGCGTAAAGCTGGAAACGCCGGCCATACACGGCACTCCAGAATTTATGGCGGAGATAGCACCAGCAACAATTGCGATCCTGGCAGTCACAACACTGGCTACGCTTTATGCGTTTCGCAGGCCAGACATAAAAGAACGATGGATTTTTAACCCGCAGGCCATTCTTGCTGACAAGCAGTTTGACCGGATGATTACATCGGGCTTCATTCATGCAGATTGGATGCACTTTGGGTTTAATGCCTTCAGCTTTTACAGCTTTGGGCGAAACATTGAAGAAGTTTATGGTGCCTGGACGTTGGTGCTGGTTTACGGCTCTTCGATTCTTGGAGGTTCGCTTTTGTCACTGGCCATTCATCGGAATCATGATTACCGGGCGCTTGGCGCTTCGGGTGGAGTCTGTGGTGTCATATTCGCATCAATTTTCCTGCTGCCCGGAAGTTCGATTACCATGTTTCCGCTTCCAATAGGTATTCCGGCCTGGCTTTACGCGATACTTTTTCTTGTCGGTTCGTTTGTTGCTCACCGAAAGCAATCCGACAACATAGGTCACGATGCGCATCTCGGCGGGGCAATCGTTGGCCTTTTGTTATCGGCTGCGATGTATCCTGAACTGATCTTCGCAGCGCCTTGGATGTTTGCCGGTGTACTCAGCCTGTCATTGGCCATTTTAATGGTTCTGATCTTTGATCCGGCGCATTTGTTGGATCATCGGTTGAATTCATCCCGTTTTACACCGGGCAGTGGACGGTCGCGGGAATACAATGAAAATCGCGGACGAAATCAAAAAAGGGCTGAGATTGACCGCTTACTCGACAAGGTATCTCAAAAGGGCATTGGCAAGCTTTCCAGTTCAGAACGAAAAAAGTTGGATGAGCTATCCAAAGAAGTTTACGGCCGGAAATAATCTGAAACGACTTTGATGATTTTAAAGTTGCTAGGTAAGTTCCCAAGTTGGTGCTGTGATAGTTGCTGGTGAAGGCTTGATTTGGAAAACGAGCTGAATTTCAGAATTCCTTTCACGCCACTATTTGGGCAAAGCGAAGGCCACATACGCATCGCCATATTCACTGGCTTTGCCCAGCTTGTTTCCGGTGGCAGCGATGACCACGTATTGACGGCCGTTGACCTCATACGTCGCCGGCGGGGCGCTGCCAACCCATGGCAGTTTGCCCGACCATAATTCCGTACCACTGTCTTTATCAAAGGCGCGAATTTTCGCGTCGCGTGTTCCGGAACAGAAGAGCAGTCCACCCGCCGTGACAATCGGGCCGCCATAATTTTCCGTGCCGGTTTTGGGCACGCCTTGAGCCGCCAGTTCCGGGTATTCGCCCAACGGAATTTTCCAGAGCAGCTTGCCGGTGTTCAGATCCAGACAATCCAGCGTTCCCCATGGTGGCTTGTTGGCGGGATAACCTTCGTTGTCCGTAAATCGGGGATAGCCGGTAAACCCGTAATGCGGACGTTCGCCTTTTTCCTGGGACGGTGGCGTGGGGCGATCATGTAACATGAGATAATCTGCGAGCGCCCTGAGATCGCTCTCGCTCATGCCGGGATTGGCCGGCATCCCATTTTTCCCAAGGCGGACCTGTTCTTTGAGCGCCTCGTCCGACAGGTGAAAACGCAGCCCGCGCAATGGTGGAGCAACGCCGATGCCCAGGCGGTTCGCGCCATGGCACAGCACGCAATTGGCCTGGTATACCTGCTGGCCGCGCGTCACCGGTGCGGACGGATCATCCGGCGGATCTTCATCGCGGAAAATGGAAATCAGCCACGCTGCATGATTAGCACTGACGTAAAGCCGCCCGGTGCCTGGATCCACGCACGCACCCGACCATTCCGCGCCGCCGTCCATACCGAGATACAAATTGGGCCGACCCAGACTGACTGGACGGAAAAATCCCGTCGTCGCACTGCGGAACTTGTCCGTCACAAAATCTTTCGCCTCCGATGTGCGGTCCGTAATATCGGCTGCGGTGAATTCCATTTTGGAAAAACGTTCCGGCAATTCGGGATCCGGTTGATAGGGCGCCGTCTCTTCACCGGGTAATTCACTCGTGGGCGCCCGCCGGAGGCGATACGGAAAAATCGGTTTCCCCGTCACGCGATCCAGCAAAATCGTTTCGCCGATCTTGGTCGTCACGGCAACGACATCCACCCGTTTTCCATTGCGTGTGATGGTGGCCAGGTTTGGCGGCGCGGGAATATCCTGATCCCAGATGTCATGCGGAATTTCCTGAAAATGCCAGAGCCGTTTGCCCGTGCGCGCATCCAGTGCAATCAAGCAGTCCGCAAACAAATTGTCGCCGCGATGTCCGACGCCGATGAAGTTCGGCTTGGCGGAACCGGTTGGCACATAGGCGATGCCGCGCACTTCATCCATCGCCATGCCGCTCCAGCAATTTGCGCCATAACTTTCGGTTCGGTCCCAGGTTTCGTAGCCAGACTCACCCGGCTGCGGCACGGTGTGAAACGTCCAAAGCCGTTTTCCAGAACGCGCATCAAATCCCCAGACATCCTTTTTGAAACCAGGAATTACAATGATATTTTCAAACATCGCCGGCCCGGCTGTGGCGGCACCAGAATCATCGGGTGATTCGTCCGGCAATAACGTCTTTCCCTGGTCGCCGAAACTGGCAATTGGCTTACCGTCATTGGGATTCAACGCGTATAGATATTTGCCCGCGCAAAACAGAATGCGTTCACTTGCCGATTTTCCGCCCGTCCAGTAAATCAGTCCGCGAAACGCCGGCTTGCCCTCCGGCTTGAAGCGCCACACCTCCCGGCCGTTCTCCGCGTTGATGCCCACCATGAATTTTCCCGCCGTGGGCGCAATCATCAAACCGCGAACGATGATCGGATTGCACTGGAGATTATTGCTGCCGTCCTTCGAATGATAAATCCAGGCCACTTGCAGGTTCGTCACATTTTGACGATTGATCTGATCGAGCGCCGAGTAACGCATGCCACCGTTGTCGCCATGCGACCGGTGCCAGGTCAAGAAAGCTTCCGGCTTGGGATAGCCATTGGCTGGCGTCAGCTCCGAGGTTTTTGCCGCTGGAATAAATTTGTAAAGCGGCAGTTGCTCCCGCGCCTTCGCATCTTCCACCGCCCAGTAATTGTGATTGGTCGGCGACGTGTCTTGAGCCAACAGGGAGGAACTGGAAAAAGTCACAATGACGAAAGCCAGAAATCCCAGCCCGTAAATTATCGAACCAAGCAACAAATCAGGGCCAAGCCGCCCGCATTTGAAAAATATCCGTTTCATGGAGTGTGTGCCATTGGAATACGTCTCATATTCCCCATAACTCACCGGCTGTGTCAAAATGCATCTTGCACCGGAACGAAGTTGAGTTTGCCGGGTGGCACAATCTTTGAGCATTACTATGTTGATGTGCTCGTTGTTGCTGTCATCGCCCTATCGCGTATGCTGCGGGCTGTGGTTCATCGAGTACACGAAATTGCGGCGGAAGTGATCCGGCAAACCGGCAAGGACAAGCCGGCGGATGCGGCGTTGCGCGAAGTCCTCAGGCAGATCAAAGACCTCGCGCCCTTCGACGCGACGGAGATCGCCAGGACCGTTTTCATCTATTACCGCTGGCACGTCTGGCTGCGTGACGAACGCGGCGTGGAATCCAAGATGCGCCTCGCGTTGCGGCTGAATGAACGTTTTCAAGCCAATGAATCCAACGTGCCGCTCGCCGAATTGCGCGCCAAGGCCGTACCGGCCTGGACCGCTGAACAGATGGATGTGCCAGACGAATGGCTACGATCATTGCAACGGCAACCCAGACTTTGGCTGCGCGCCAAACACGGAACGGCGGACGCGCTCGCGGAAAAATTATTTGGCGCGGAAGCCAGTCCGTTACTGCCGGATGCCTTGGTGTTCAGCGGCGAAACCGATTTGTTCAAGACGCCGGAGTTTCATGCGGGCGAATTTGAGATTCAGGACATCGCGTCGCAGGCGGTCGGATTATTGTGCGATCCGCAGCCCGGCGAAACGTGGTGGGACACTTGCGCAGGCGAAGGCGGCAAGACGCTTCATATGTCCGATTTGATGCAGAACAAGGGCCTGCTGTGGGCCAGTGATCGTGCAGAGTGGCGTCTGCAAAAAATCAAGCGGCGCACGGGTCGCGCAAAGGTTTTTAATTATCGCTCAATCTTCTGGGATGGCGGCACGAAACTGCCGACGAGAACGAAGTTCGACGGCGTGCTGGTGGACGCACCGTGCAGCGGCATCGGAACCTGGCAACGAAATCCGCAGGCGCGCTGGACAACCACTATAGACGATGTGCGCGAGCTGGCCGCAGTTCAAAAGAAATTGCTGACAAATGTCGCTCCAAGCGTGAAGCCCGGCGGCAAACTGATTTTCTCGGTCTGCACGTTGACGCACGCCGAGACGACGGAAATTGTAGAAACTTTTAACGCCAGCCAGCCCGAATTTGAGCCGCTGGTGTGGGAGGAGATTAAGCTGAACGAACGCACGGTCAACAATGTGTCGTCGCTGGCTATCTGGCCGCAGGATTTGGGTGGGAACGGGATGTTTATCGCGGGCTGGCGGCGGAAGAAAGTTGGCTAAAACGCATACGAAATTGAATAGAGGTTAACGAAAGAAACAAAGTAGCAATAAATCCAAGCGTGCAAGCCAAAAGCCCAATTTAGATTTTTCAACCCTTTGTTATTTCCGTCAATTTCTGTTCGCCTTTTTGTTTGCTGACCGGACTAAAATTTCAAATTCCATCCGTCAGTTGAATATTTTTCGGTGACGAGCCTTTGAGTTTCTTGGATAGGGAAATCTTTCAATCCATCCGTGGTGCTCCAGACTTTTTGCAGCGCGGCCTTAACTTGTTCGACGGACAAATTCAGATTCACCAGAAACTCATCATGGCTGCGTCCGGCGCGATAATCAGGTTGCAACGATGGCATCCGCAGAAATTCACTCACCAAGGCCAGGTTAAAATTCAAAAGGAATGTACCGTGGAAAAGCAGGAAGTTCCTTTTTCGGCGTTGGGAATTGCCGGAGAATTTTAAGCCGTTCAATGCAAGGTCGGTGTGACCGCTGACGGTGATTTCGAGTCTGAGGTCTGGGGTCTGGGGTCTGGGGAAGATGGATTCAATGGCCGCCCGGTTGCGTTCCATGATGAACTGGTTGGCGGAAGTGATATTACGCAGCGGCCCGTCTTCAGTGATTCGCAGGATCAGCGCATAATTCAAGCCACCCCTGCCCTGTAAAACCGTACCGCCACCGGAACAGCGGCGGAAAACCGGAATCTTGCCGGCGGCGCAGACGGGTATGTTCACTTCGCTCGCAATCCGGTTCGCATAGCCCACAACGACAAAGGTTTCGTGCGCTTGCCAAAAACGCAGGATTTCATCGCCACCGTGTTCATCGCAGGCATCCAGCAGAGCTTCCTCGCAGGCCAGGTTTTCAGCAGGCGTAGGCAAGGTCAGGTCGAGCAGCTTCATTGATGTGCGATTTCCCTGTTGTTGCGGCGATGAATTCGGTTTAAAGTATGCCGTTGTTTGGCGTTCGCAAAAGAGTTTAATCCAGTGAAAACATTAGAAAAAGAAATTTACGGCCCGCGTTCCAATGGCAATGTCAATGGAACCAACGGCACTCATGGCGACAAGTGGTCGGAATCCATGCAGTCAGTTTTTGAACTGGCCTTGGAAAGCCAGGGGCCGGAACGCGCCAAACAACTGCTGGACATGCTGGCTGCGCAACTCCGCAATGCACCGCGTCCGACCGGCGGAGCAACAACGCCCTACCTCAATACCATTCCCGCCGAACAGCAGGCGCCGTTTCCCGGTGATCGCGTCATTGAACGCCGCATTAAAAGCCTCATGCGTTGGAATGCCATGGCGATGGTTGTCAAAGCGAACTCGACGACGAATGTCGGTGGACATATTTCCAGTTATGCCTCGGCAGCGACGCTTTACGAAATCGGTTTCAACCATTTTTTCCGGGGCGCAAAAGGTGATTTCACCGGCGACCAGGTTTATTTTCAAGGCCATGCCGCTCCGGGTATCTATGCGCGGGCATTTCTCGAAGGCCGTTTGAGCGAGACGCACTTGCAAAATTTCCGGCAGGAACTGGCCGAGGGCGGCGGTCTATCCTCATATCCGCATCCGTATCTGATGCCGGAATTCTGGCAGTTCCCCACAGTCTCAATGGGACTTGGGCCGATTGGTTCATTGTATCAGGCGCGGTTCAACCGTTACTTGAAGGCACGCGGCTTGATTAGTGGTGAAGAGCCAAAAGTCTGGTGCTTCGTCGGCGACGGTGAGTCGGACGAGCCGGAATCACTTGGCGCAATCACACTGGGTGCGCGCGAAGGCCTGGATAATTTGATCTGGGTCATCAATTGTAACTTGCAGCGGCTCGATGGGCCGGTGCGCGGCAATGGAAAAATCATCCAGGAACTCGAAGGTCTTTTCCGTGGCGCCGGCTGGAACGTCATCAAGGTCATCTGGGGAACCGAGTGGGACGAAATTCTCAAGCGCGACAAGTCCGGGTTGTTACTCAAGCGCATGGAAGAATGCGTGGATGGCGATTACCAGAAATACATCGTCGAGCCGGGCAGCTACACACGCCAGCATTTCTTCGGCAAATATCCGCAGTTGCTCGAACTGGTGCATCATTTGAGCGACGAGCAGATCTCCAAATTATTGCGCGGCGGTCATGACGCAAAGAAAGTTTATGCGGCCTACAAATCGGCGATGGAACACAAAGGCCAGCCGACGGTGATTCTCGCAAAAACCGTCAAAGGTTACGGCTTGGGTGAAGCCGGTGAAGGCCGCAACATCACGCATAATCAGAAGAAAATGAACGAGAAGGAACTCCGCGAGTTCCGTGGACGTTTCGACATTCCAATTTCTGACGACGTGATTGCGGAAACGCCGTTCTATCGTCCGCCGGTGGACAGCCCGGAAATTAAATATCTTCTGGAACAACGCGAGAAGCTGGGCGGTTTTGTTCCGCAACGAAAATTCAAGCGCGTGGTGATGGACGTGCCGAAACTGGATTACTTTGCCGAGTTTTTCAAAGCATCGAACTCGGAAATATCCACGACCACCGCGTTCGGCAACGTGCTGCGGGTTTTGCTGCGGCATCCCGGCATCAGCCGGAACATTGTCCCGATCATTCCCGACGAAGCACGCACGTTCGGCTTGGATGCTTTTTTCCGTCAGATCGGAATTTATTCACCTAAAGGCCAGCTTTACGAGCCGGTGGACAAAGAATCGCTGCTCTATTATCACGAGGCGAAGGATGGACAGATTTTGGAAGAAGGCATCAGCGAGGCCGGTTCGATGGCGTCGTTCATCGCCGCCGGCACGAGCTACGCCACGCATGGCGTGCCGACGATTCCGTTTTATATCTACTACTCGATGTTCGGCTTGCAGCGCGTGGGCGACCAGTTCTGGCTCGCCGGCGACATCAAAGCCAAAGGGTTTTTGCTCGGCGCGACTGCGGGACGCACGACGCTCAATGGCGAAGGCCTGCAACATCAGGACGGCCACAGCCTGCTGCACGCCAGCACGATCGCGACGTGCCTGCCTTACGACCCGGCATTCAGTTTTGAACTTGCGGTCATCATCGCGGACGGATTGCGCCGGATGTATGTCGAAGGCGAGGAGATTTTTTATTACCTTTCGCTCTACAACGAAAATTATGCGCAGCCGCCGATGCCGGCTGGCGTCGAAGATGGAATTTTGAAAGGCTTGTACAAGTTCAAGCCCGGCGCGGAAGATAAAAAAATCAAGGCGCACATTTTTGGCAGCGGAACAATTTTGCTTTCCGCGCTCAAGGCGCAGACCATCCTCGCGGAAAAATACGGCGTCAGCGCCGATGTCTGGAGCGCGACGAGCTACAAGCTCCTCCGCACCGATGCGATCCGTTGCCAGCGCTGGAACATGCTGCATCCCACGCAACCGCCGAAGAAATCCTACGTCGAAACTTTGCTCGCGAAGGAAACCGGTGTTTTCGTTTCCGTATCGGACAACATCCGCACCGTGGCCGATCAGATTGCGCCGTGGGTTCCGGGCGGGCTGTTCACGCTCGGCACGGACGGTTTTGGCCGCAGCGACACGCGGTCGCGTTTGCGCCGGTTCTTCGGCGTGGATGTCGAGTCCACCGTCATCGGCACGCTTTACGCGTTGGCGGAAAAAGGCCAGATCGGCCGCGACGTCGTCGCGCAAGCCATCAAAGACCTCGGCGTTGATCCTAAAAAGATCCAGCCGGAGATTGTTTGAGCGGGGATTGAACGAATTATCCTGACTTTAGACCTCACGTTTCCGGTAAATAAACCACCAGAACCAGACCGTTCCCAGTGCACCGCAAATGGCCGCGCCAATGAAATTCGCCTGCGGACTCACGCTCCACAGCCATGCACCGAGAAAGGAACCGCTCGTCACCGTGCAATCGCGGATGAGATAATATGCGCCATAAGTCCGCGCGCGCAGTTCCGCCGCCGCCTCGCCAATGATGAGTGCCTTGCGCGCCGGTTCGCCGAATTCCTTCAGCCCGCGCACGACGAACGCCAGCGACAGCCACCGGAAATCATGCGCCCACAGCAGCGTCACCGGAAACATAGTGAAGAAAACGAACGTGATGAGCACAAACGGGCGGCGTCCGTATTTGTCCGCGAGATGCGCGACGGGAATGTAGCAAAGCATCGCCGTGACCATTTCAAACGTGACGAGATAACCGAATTGTTGCGCCGTGACGCCCCCATTATCCATCGCCCACAAAATGATGAACGCATACGGAATCCGTTCACAGAAGCGGATGAGGATGTCACTCACGAGCAGTTCGCGCAGCGCGGGCGTGAAGGTTTTGACGACGCCGAGAAACGTAGTGGCATGGGCATCTTGCCCGTGCGTTTCGTTTTGATTTGGTGAACATACGGGCGAGACGCCCGTGCCACTAATGAACCACTGAAACACCAGCGTCAGCAAACTCATCGCGATGCAGAGCGCGAGCGCGTAACGCACGCCGTCTGTCCAGCCGTAGCGCATGAGCAACCAGCCGCCGATCAGCGGGCCGAGCATCATCGGCACGCGGCGGATCATGGATTGCACGCCGACGCCCATCGTATGCCGGTGGCTTTGCAGCGACGTGGCAATGACGGAAAGTGTCGCCGGCAATGACAATGCGCTCCACGCAAGAAATAAAAACGAGCCGAGCAGCAGCGCCAGCCAGCTTTGCCAGACTAAAACCAGAATATATCCGGCGATGGAAATCAAACTGAACAGCAACAGCGACTTTCTCTGGCCCCAATGATCCGTCAACCAGCCACCGGGATACGCGTAAGCAGCATTGAGAAAAGTTTGCAGCGCGTCGAACAACCCGATGATGAGCACCGTGCCACCGAGTGTCTCGATGTATTTGGGTGCGAAGCCGAGCCAGAGTTTTTCGCCGGTGCCCGCCAGCACCAGCGCGACCAGCAGCAGCGAAGTGTTGCGGCGCAGCGCAAGGAATTCAGAAATTGTTGCCGGCAGTCTCACTGCCGGAATGGTCTCGGTTTCAGCCCGGATTTCAAATACCAACTCGCTGTCTTTAAATCACTGTGATATTAGGCGATAAAATTGGTTGGGCGACGTTTGAGGCAGCATCACACCCGTGATGGGCTTTCCGTTGGTAACGGTAATCCAGTTGGGGTTGTTAAGATTGGTTGTGACTTGCAGGACGCTGTCCGGTGCGGGACCGTTCCAATAAAGCACGGACTGGTTGCCAGCGGAAAAAATATTCAGCGGCGGCGAGGCAAACAAAGTTGTGTTGAGCAAAACGGTGACAAAATTCGCATTATTACCGAGGACAAGGTCAGGCTTGTTGTCACCGTTCAAATCAGCCACCGACATAGACAACAACATGTCAGAACTACCCGCCCCGGCAGAAATTTTACCATCATACGCGAAACCGTATGCGCTGTTGGTCCATACCGCAATTATATCAGTGGATTGTGTGCCGTCGCGACCGACTAAATCAACCCACCCGTCCCCGTTCAAGTCTGCTGCGACAACTTCGCTGATCACAAAAACACCATTCCCAGCGGGAATCCTCAAAGTGGCGTTGGAACCAAAAGTGCCACTCCCGTTGTTGGTCAATACCCGCAAACCCGGAGTTCCTAGATTATATGGAGTGATCAAATCAACTAAGCCATCGCCATTCACGTCGGCTGCGGCGAAAGATTTACCACCTCCAGCCGCCCAGGTAGCGTTGGAAACGAGCACGCCGCCTCCGTTATTGGTGAATACTGTGAGGCTGGCATTGTTTTTATTAGCGATGATCAAATCCACACTGCCGTCAGAATTAACATCCGCCACGGCCATCGCAAAAACCGGACCAAGCACGTTCAAAGTCGCGTTCGAGCCAAAACGTCCGCTGCCGTTGTTGGTAAAAATAAACACGTTCGTATTGCCTCCGATCAACAGGTCCGGCTTGCCGTCATTGTTCAAATCAGATGTCACCGCGCAATTGCCGCCGGCATTGATGGTGGCGTTTGAACCGAAGGAACCAAAATTAAAATTCGTCAGCACCGTGCACTTATCGGAACCAACGGCAATCAAATCCAGCTTGCCATCCATGTTAACATCCGCCGCGACGACCGACCCGATAATACCGCCCGCCGAGTAAAAAGCATTCGTAGCAAAAGTGCCGTTCCCGAAATTAATCATCACTGTCAAATAGCTGATGATGGCCGGCCGGCCGGTGCCAAAAACGTCTGCTGCGATAGCGTTTGCTGTGGTGGTTTGAATCCATGGAAGTGTAACATAATAACTGTTGGTCGTAAAACTTACGCTCTGCCCGAGGACAGTTTGGCTCGTGGAAGCCAATACCCAGGCAGCAACCACGGGAAGCAACGTCCGCAAGAATAGTTTTTTCATGGGATAAAAAAGTTTGACTGCTGGCGAAATGAAAAGCAT
>JBBCGE010000001.1:0-754891 GCA_037200545.1 Limisphaerales bacterium | reverse complement strand
GTGGAAACAGTAACAGATAATTTCGCGCCGACAAGTTGGGCGTTAGCGTGCCCGGCGGAACTTCTCTGGCGGCACCTGGGCCAGTGCCTCGCTCGCCGCACGGACGATTTCCCGCCGGCCAAGCATCTGCGCCGCGCGGGCACGATGCAAATGCGCCTCCACCATTTGCGGGTCGAGCGCGAGGGCGCGTTCGGCACATTCCAGCGCCTCGACGTGCTGGTCCAGCCGGCCGTGCAAACTCGCCAAATTGGCCCAACCCAGCGGGTTGTTTGGATCGATCTTCAACGCCTGCGCCAGACATTGCGCCGCCTCGGCGGGCTGGTTCAACGCGTTCAATAGCAGCGCCGCCAGGTTGTTCCAAGTTTTGTAATCTGTCGCGTCCAGTGCCAGCGCGCGGCGATAGCTCGTCTCCGCCTCCGGCAGCCGGCCCAACGAAACTTGCGCCACGCCCTGATAAAACAACGCTTTTGCATCCGCCGGATCTTCTTCCATCCAGCGGGCGGCAAAGGCCAGCACTTCCATCCAGCGGGCTTTTTCGCACAGCGCACGGGCGGCGCGGATTTTCTCTTCATTGTTCGGGGCCATGTCTGGATTTACCGTAACAACGCTCCGCCGTCTCGACGATAAATTATTTTTCCCGCGCCACCTGCCAGTCTCGCTTCGTTGCTTTTTACGCCGATTGGGTGACAATGACCGCGTGGCTGCTGACAAAAAATTCCATATCGTCGTGATCGGTGCAGGCTTTGGCGGACTGACCTTCTGCAAGAGTTTTCAAATGGCCGACGCGCGCATCACGCTCGTTGACCGCACGAATCATCATCTATTCCAGCCGTTGCTGTATCAGGTCGCCACCTGCGGGCTTTCCGCGCCGGACATCGCACAGCCCATCCGCGCCATCCTTTCCGAACGCGAGGACATCACCGTGCTGCTCGATCAAGTCACGGGGTTTGATCTCGCGCTGAAAAAGGTTCAGCTTGAAAAAAAATCGCCCGACTACGATTTTCTCGTGCTGGCGATGGGCGGCCAGACCGGCTATTTCGGTCATCCCGAATGGGAACAATTCGCTCCCGGCCTCAAGTCCATTGACGATGCCCTCCGCATCCGCAGCCAGGTTTTGCTCGCGTTCGAGAAAGCCGAAAATGAGGCGGACACTTCCGAACACGACAAGCTGATGACCATCGTTGTCGTCGGTGGCGGACCGACCGGCGTGGAACTGGCCGGTTCGTTCGCTGAATTGACGCGCTCGGTGTTGAGTCATGATTTCCGGCACATTGATCCCACGCAGGCTCGCATCATCCTCATCGAAGGAGCGCCGCGCGTGCTCTCGCATCTGCCGCCGGAATTATCCGCCAGCGCCCAGCGCCAGCTTGAAGCACTCGGCGTCCACGTCCGCACTGCCACCAGTGTAAAAAATATCCGCGCGGGGGAAGTCGAACTTGCCGATGGTGAAATCATCCACGCCGGAAACATCCTGTGGGCTGCGGGCGTTTCTGCCACGCCGCTCACTAAAAAACTTGGCGTCGAACTCGACCGTGCTGGACGCGTGAAGGTGAATCCCGATTTAAGTTTGCCAGGGCATCCCGAAATTTTTGCCATCGGCGACATGGCGCTCGTGCTTGGGGCCGACAGCCAGCCCGTTCCCGGCGTTTCGCCTGCTGCGATGCAGATGGGCAAACATGTCGCCAAGATCATCGAGGACGAAATTCGCTTCGGCGCGAAAGCCCCGCCGCGACCCGCTTTCAAGTATTGGGATAAAGGCACCATGGCGACCATCGGTCGGTCGGCTGCGGTGGCGTGGGTCGGCCGGTTCAAATTCTCCGGACTGCCCGCGTGGCTCGCGTGGCTGTTCATCCATTTGATTTTCCTGGTCGGCTTCCGTAACCGCACTTCCGTGCTGTTTCAGTGGATGTATTCCTATTTCTCCTACAAGCGCAGCGCGCGCATCATTACTTATCTGCCGCCGGAGCACGCGGATGAAAAACGCCCCTGAAAAATAATTCAAAATTCACCTTGCGTTATTTTATATTGTGACTATTATAGTAACAGTTATGGCGAACAACATCCAATTTTCGATTGCGGTTCACATCCTGGCCGGGCTGGCCTGCGGGTGTGACAAGAATGGGGTTACGTCCGGCCATCTCGCTGAAAGCGTGAACACCAGCCCCAGCTTCGTGCGCCGCACTTTGGCCAAATTGTCAAAGGCTGGCTTGGTGGAAACGGCTACGGGCAAGGCCGGTGCTTGCTGGCTCGCCAAGGAAGCAAAGGACATTTCGCTGCTGGATATTTATAAAGCCGTGGATGCGCCCAAGGTATTTTCCATCCACGACTATTCTGAACAGAAAGCGTGTTTTGTAAGCTGCCACATCAAGACTGCCCTGGAAAGAGCGCTGGCAAAAACACAGAAAGCAATGGAGGTGAGTCTGGCCGAAATCAGCCTGGAGCAGATCGTTTCCGATGTGAAGAAACGGTAAATTTTTACATTTTATTGTTACTTTTTTAGTAACAAATAGTTAACCAAACATAAAAACCCAAGAAAACATATGAGCACAAACAACAAACTCGCAGGTAAAGTCGCGGTCGTCACGGGCGCATCCAAAGGCATCGGCGCTGCCATCGCCAAGGATTTGGCTGCGGAAGGCGCATCGGTTGTCGTCAATTACGCCTCCAGCAAAACGGGGGCAGACAAGGTTGTCGCCGAAATCACCAACGCCGGCGGAAAAGCTGTGGCGGTGCAGGGGGACGTCGCCAAGAAAGCAGACATTGACCGGTTGTTCGCTGAAACCAAGAAAGCATTTGGCAAGCTCGATATCCTCGTGAACAACGCCGGCATTTATGAGTTCGCTCCCATCGAACAATTGACCGAGGAACATTTCCACAAGCAATTCAATTTGAACGTCCTTGGCCTGCTGCTCACCACACAGGAAGCTTTGAAATATTTTACTCCGGCGGGCGGCAATGTCATCAATATCAGTTCGCTCGTCAGCACGCTCGCGCCACCGAATGGTTCGGTTTATAGCGCGACAAAAGGCGCTGTGGACACGATCACCGCTTCGCTTGCCAAGGAACTTGGTGCGCGTAAGATTCGCGTCAACGCGGTCCGTCCGGGTCTCGTGGAAACAGAAGGCACGGTCTCGAGCGGTTTCACGGAAGGCGAATTTCATGATCAATACGTCAAGAACGCGCCGCTTGGCCGCATCGGCCGTCCACAGGACATCGCCGCTGCCGTCACCTATCTGGCCTCGGACGATTCGTCCTGGGTTTCCGGGGAAACTTTGCTGGTATCAGGCGGTCATCGTTAAGTTAACTGGCAGACATTTAAACAACCTAAAATATTAAAAAGAACAAACCTATGAGCACACAAAACAAAAAACTTGCAGGCAGGGTCGCCGTCGTCACCGGCGCATCCAAAGGCATCGGCGCATCCATCGCCAAACATCTCGCAGCCGAAGGCGCTGCTGTCGTGGTCAACTACGCTTCCAGCAAATCTGGCGCGGATAAAGTCGTCAGCGAAATTACTGCGCAAGGCGGAAAAGCCGTCGCGGTGCAGGGAGATGTTTCCCAACAGACGGACATTGATCGCCTGTTTACGGAAACCAAGAAGGCTTTTGGCCGGCTCGACATTTTGGTCAACAACGCCGGCGTCTATGAATTCGCTCCGCTGGCAAACATCACGGAAGAACATTTTCACAAGCAATTCAATTTGAATGTCCTTGGCCTCCTGCTCACGACGCAAAAAGCCGTGGAACTTTTCGATGCCACCGGCGGGAACATCATCAACATCAGTTCCGTTGCGGGCATCAATCCGCCGCCTGCCGCTTCCGTTTACGGAGCGACAAAGGGAGCCGTTGATGCGATCACCAAGTCCCTTGCGAAGGAACTCGGCGCGAAAAATATCCGGGTGAATTCGCTTAATCCCGGCGGTGTGGAAACAGAAGGCGTGCATGCGGCCGGGTTCATCGGCACTGATTTCTTCAAGCAAATTATTGCGCAAACCCCGCTCGGACGCATCGGCCAACCGCAGGATATTGGCAAAGTCGCCGCGTTTCTTGCGTCAGACGATTCCGGCTGGATCACGGGTCAGACCCTGGTGGTTTCCGGCGGTCTGGTCTAATTAAACAGCCTTGAAAATTATGGGCAAATTCAATTCATCTCCTGATCTCACTCAACGCCCGCCACGCAGTCCGCGCGTGCGGCTGGGCGGTTACGTTCTGCTGCCGCGCATTCTCGACAAGGGCCGCGCATCGCTTGCCGGCAAGCTTGGTGAATATCATTACGCCGGCAAAGGCTTGGACCGTCACTTCTTCAACTTTGTCGGCCTCGACCATGAATCGTTGAAAAACGAACTTGCCAAAGGTGGCGGCGATTGGGAAGTGCTTGCGTGGATTCAAGCCAACGCGAAAACCCCGCGTCAGCCATGGGAAATCGCCGCCTGGAGTGAATATCATTTGCGCCGCTCACCCGACAGCGACCATGAGACGCTCACGGATTTCGCCGAGGAAGTGAAGAAGTTCAACCCGAATCGCGAAGACATCAACACCTGGTTCGACCTGCTTGATCTCGACGACTATTGCTCGTTCGGCGGCAAGGCGTGAACCAAAAATAAAAATCACTTAAACTAAGGACTAAATTATGAAACCAACCATTGAAATCACCGAAGCGAACTTCGAGCGCGAAGTTCTCCAATCAACGCAACCCGTCCTTGTGGACTTTTGGGCCGAATGGTGCGGGCCGTGCAAAATGATCGCGCCTGTGCTTGAAGAAATCGCCGTGGAGCAGGTCGGCCGCGTGAAGGTCGCCAAGGTGGACGTGGATAGCAATCCCGCGCTGGCCGCGCGCTTTGGCATCCAATCCATTCCAACTTTGCTCTATTTCGAGGGCGGCGAATTGCGGGACAAAACCATCGGTGCTATCAGTAAAAAGGCGATTCTCTCCAAACTGGAGAAGCTCGCCGTGCCGGTTTGAACCATCAACCAGAAACGACCAATGAAAATACCAACCACATTTCAAGGACGCCGGACAGCGGAATTAGTTCGCACATTTAGCGACACCGATGCCGTCCTTGCCGACGCAACAACTCAACCGCCGCCAAGTGATGATGAATTGCTGGACAGCTATTCCAAGTCTGTCACCCGCGCCGTTGAGATGGTCGGCCCTGCGGTGGTGAACATCCGCGCACAGAAGGCCAGCCGGCAAAACCAGCGCGGATCCGAATCCGGCGGCTCCGGCTCTGGTTTCGTCATCGCACCGGATGGTTTTATTCTCACCAACAGCCACGTTGTACATGGTGCGGACAAACTGGAAGTCACGCTGGCCGACGGCCGGGTGTATCGCGCCAGCCTGGTTGGTGAAGACCCGGAGACGGACCTGGCCGTTCTCCGCATCAACGCTTCACAGCTGGCCTACGCGCATTTGGGCAATTCAAAATCCATCCGCGTTGGGCAGATTGCCGTCGCAATTGGCAGTCCGTTTGGCTTTCAGCAGACGGTCACCGCCGGCGTGGTGAGCGCGCTTGGCCGTTCGATGCGTTCGCAATCCGGCCGGTTGATAGACAACGTCGTCCAGACCGATGCCGCCTTGAATCCCGGCAACTCCGGCGGACCGCTGGTCAATTCGCGCGGAGAAGTCATTGGCGTGAACACGGCGATCATCCTGCCCGCGCAGGGAATTTGTTTCGCCATCGCCAGCAACACTGCAGAGTTCGTGGCCGCGTGGTTGATCAAGGAAGGCCGCATCCGGCGCAGCTGGATCGGCGTGGTCGGCCAGAACGTGCCCATCCATCGGCGCGTGGTGGTGTTCCACCGGCTGGCGGTGGATCAAGGCGTCTTGGTTTCCGGGATCGAACCCGGCAGTCCCGCGAGCCGCGCCGGTCTGCGCGAAGGCGATGTCATGGTCGCCTTCGGCGGCGAGCCTGTTTCAAGCATTGACGAATTGCATCGCCACCTCGTCGCCAAGGTGATTGGCATCCCGTCATTGGTCACCATCATCCGGCACACCGAGAAACTTGATCTCGCTGTGACACCGGAAGAACTGGCCCGCGATCATCAAAGAAATTAAATAAACACGCCCGCTATAGTTGCCGTGAAAGCGGTTTGATTTTCAAATCGCTGCCGGTTATGCGGGCTGAAAAGCGAAATGCCGGAAGGTTCACGAAGTTGATTGCCGGGGCACGCTGAGCAGTTCGAGGGCGCGCAATGCAGCGGCGCTGCGCGTTTCCACGCCTGTCTTCTCGAAGACTTCCAGCATGTGCTTCTTCACGGTGGATTCGCTGATGCCGAGGATTATGGCGATGTCCGCATTGGTTTTGCCCTGTGCCGCCCACAACAACGCTTCGGCAGCACGCGGAGTCAGTCCGAGTTTTAGCAGCGGTTCGTGCGTAGAAAAGTCCGGTTTGAATTCTCGCGACGCGGTCTGGGTGGAACGTTGCAGCCGGGCGGCAATGGCTTTCAGTAAATCAGCCTTCGGCACCGGTTTGGTCAGATAATCATCGGCGCCCAGATTCATGCCGGTGCGCAAGTCTTCGCGCTCACCTTTGGCCGTAAGAAATATGAACGGGATCGCCGCCGTGGCCGCGTCCGCGCGCAGGGCCTGCAACACGCCGTGCCCATCCAGTTCCGGCATCATCACGTCGCAAAGAATCAGTTCAGGCAGTTCCCGCTTTGCCAGTTCGATACCAATGCGGCCGTTCTCGGCTGCGAGCGGTTGAAATTTTTCCAGCCGGAGAATCGTCGTCAAATTGCGACGCATTTCCGGCTCGTCTTCGATGACCAGGATTTTTTTCATGATTAGATTGGGAATAACGGGAGACGTAGCGTTACTTCAGTTCCTTCGCCAGATTTGCTCTTGATTTCAATTTTTCCGCCGTGCAGTTCCATGCAGCGTTTCACAATGACCAAACCCAAGCCGGTGCCCGGCCGGTCACCGACGTTGGCTCCGCGTTGAAAGGCATTGAACAACCATTGCTGGTCGGCCTCGGGAATGCCGATGCCGCGATCGCGGATGGTGCAGACTGCGTCGGTTCCATCCGGTTCGATGGCGAAACGCACCGTGCTGCCCGGCTCGGAATATTTCACAGCATTGATCAGAACATTGGTAAAGATATGGCCAAGCAGGCGTTCATCCGCCTGGGCTTCATTGTTTTCATCCGCCAACGACAATTCAATGGCGCAACGACGATCAGTCGCGGATTGCACTTCATCCACCACGCGACGGCAAAACGTATTGAGATCAATCGTGGCCGGTTTGAAATCCATCCGTCCCGCGTCCAACCGGCTTAATACTAAAATTTCCTCCATCATCTCCGCCATGCGCCGCGTGTTGCTCGTGATGGATGCCAGTTGCTCCTTCCTTTCGGATTCCGCCAGTTGCTCGAGGTAGTCGTTCAGGATTTCGGCGGACGACTGGATGATGCCCAATGGCGTGCGGAATTCATGCGAGACCATCGAAACGAAATTGCTCTTGAGCTGGCCGAGTTCCTTTTCACGCGCGAGGGATTTTAACAATTCCGCTTCCGCCCGTTTGCGTTGCGAAATGTCGTTGACGGCCGCCTGAATGATCTGTTTCCCGCCCCACTGGATGCGGGTGAGAATCACCTCAACGGGAATGTCCTCGCCGTTTTTGCGGCGCGCCACCCACTCAAAGCGAACATGGCCCTTGGTCAGGCACTCGTGAATATATTTTGGCGCAAGACTCGTGGAGCTTTCTCCGTTTGCCTGAATTGGCGGGGATGTGATGGCCGGGCTCAATCCGATCAGTTCGCTTGCGGAATCGTAGCCCAGCATCTGGACCACCGCTGGGTTGACCTCGAGATACTGAAATTCATCATGCAGCATGATGCCCTGGCTCGACGCCTCAAAGAGCGCACGGAATTTTTCCTCGGACTCGCGCAACGCCTCCTCCGCCTGTTTGCGTTGCGTGTTGTCCTCGACAATGCCCCAGATCTCATCCGTGCCGACCGCCGATTTAACCAACATCCCGTTGATGACAATGGGAACCCGGTGGCCGTCGCGATGAAGATATTCTTTTTCGAACGGTCCGAAGCGCCCGGTCTTTTGCAACGTATCCAGCACCGTCAATTCCTGGGCTTCATATTCACGAGGCGTGACGTCCCAATAGCTCAACTTCAAAACTTCCTCCGGCTTGCGGCCGATGATGCGGGCGAAGGAATCGTTCGCTTGGAGAAAACGCCCGTCCCAGCTCACGCGCGCCATGCCAAGCGGTGACAGCGTGAACAGTGCTTTGAACTTTTCCTCGGATTCGCGCAGCATTCGTTCCGAACGCGCCCGGCTGGATTCTTCCAGGGCCAGCGAAACCATCGCCGCCAGTGACGAGGCGAAATCAACCTCCTCCGCCGACCATTCGCGCGCCGGGCCAATGTGCTCATTGCAGATCACGCCGACAACTTCGCCGCGCACCCAGACCGGCACGTCCAACAGCGACGTGATGCCGCGTGGATTCAGATAGCCAGCGATGAGACCAGCCATGGCGGGATGCGACTGCACATCGCTGGCGACAATGGGTCTTTTCAGCGCGAGCGCGGAAAAATAGGCCGGCGCATCCGCCGCCCCCAGGCGCGTGCCCTTGAATTTCTCATCGAATTCCTGCGACGAATTCAAACGGAGCAGTTCGCACGCAATCGCAGAATCCTGCTCCTGCATCGCCCAGTAACTGACGCGTGCGACTGCCAGCGTGGAGGCTGCCAGTGACGTGATCGTACGCAGCGCCTTGTCGAAATCGGATTTGTCCGCCCGTGCCAGCTTCAGCAAAACGTCGCGATGCTTCTGCATCTGTTCGCCGCGCTCGCGGAGCTGTTTCTCAACGCGTTTGTGTTCCGTATTATCAATGATGCTGGCGCGTAAAAGTTTTTTTCCCTCGGCCGGCAGGCGCACGAGCCGGACTTCCGTGGGGATCAACCGCCCGGAACTGTGCCGGTGAATCCATTCGAAGATTGGTGTCTGCCCCGCCAATGCTGCATTTATCCATTCGCGGGCGGCGACTGCCGACGGCCTGCCATCCGCTTGAAATTCCGGACTCACATCCACCGGCGTGAGCCGTGTTAATTCTTCCGTCGTGCAGCCATAGAGTTCCTGGGCGTGGACGTTGGAACTGAGAAATTTCGCCGTGTCGCCGTCAAGCACCACGATCGCCTCCGGCGCATGATCCACAATCGTCCGCAGTCGCGCCTCACTTGCGGTCAGCTCTGCCGTGCGCTCGGTGATGCGCTGTTCCAGCGAAGCGTTGAGTTTTCGGATTTCATCGGCGGCCTGCTTACGCTCCGTGATGTCAGCCACGGAACCCACGTGATACAGCACTTTGCCGATGGCTTTATCACGAATGGCCAGGCTGTTCGTCAAACCCCACCAGCGTTTCCCGTCGCGACTGAGATATTCTATTTCCTCGTTTTGAAACACACCATTTTGCGCGAGTGCCGCCAGCAGTCGCGCGCGATCCGCCGGGTTCGCATAGAGTTTTTCGCGCGGCACGTGGCGCATTTCCTCAACAGAGTTGTGTCCGGACAATCGAAGGTAGGCGCGATTGGCAAAGATCAATTCATGATTCGGCCCGGTCCGGTAAATCGCCTCGGAGATGTTATCCGCCACGGACACGAGCAGTTGCTGGTTCTCGCGCAACTCGTGCTCTATGCGCTTGCGTTCAGTAATGTCGCGCGAGACTGAAAGCAGCAATGGCTTTTCGCCGCTGCGGATCAACGTGAGTACGATCTCCACCGGCAGTTGCATGCCGTCAAAACGATTGATCACCCATTCGAAACGATGGCTGCCACGCTCCATCACGATTTGAATCACCGACTTCACCTTGTCCGCGGAGAGCGAACCGTCGGGCTGGCGTTCGGGCGAGATGATGACGGGGTCGCTGCCGAGCAACGCCGCCTTGTCCGGCGCGCCCGTGATTTGCACGGAAGCCTCGTTGACATCCAGAAACACGCCGGTCAGCGGGTCCTGAATTGTCATGGCATCGGCACTGCGCTCGAACAACAGCCTGAACATGGACTCATTCTCCGCCAGCTTCGCCGTGGCGGCACTGGGCCTTTCGTTCCATTTACGGTCACTGGCTTCGTCGCTAATCATGGCGTCGTAATTATGAAATCGAATTTATCACTGACACCGAATGAAGCGCAACGCTGCGCCGTTGCCGGTTCAAAGGCGAGCTCCTCGCCGTTTGCGCTGCTGGCCCAATCCCGTTCCAGCACACCGCTGCGCATTCCGCTTCCAGCCATCTCCGCGCGACCGGTCTTGCGCGGCGACCGCCATTACCTTCGCGCGCTCCGTGCTGCTGAGATGGATGCGTGGCTGGCCGGGCGGCCGTTTGACGTGCGCCAGTTCAAGGTCTGAGACGGTTTTCTCGCAATCCCTTAAAACACAAAATTAAAATCAAATACCTCATCATGAAAATAAAATACCTGGTCCCCGCAGGCGTTGTCGCCATTAGTTGCGTGATTTTCCTTCTTGGAAATTCCACCCAAACCAATGCCGGCAACCCGGCGCAAACATCGCAGATCAAACGCGGCGAATATCTCGTCAAATTCGGCGATTGCTCGGCGTGCCACACGCCGTTGAAATTTGGCGAACATGGCCCGGAACCGGACATGACGAAATTTCTCTCCGGTCACCCCGCGAACACCAAGTTGCCGCCACCTGATCTGAAACCGGGGCCGTGGTTTGCCGCCACCGCCGGCATGACGGCTTGGGCCGGACCTTGGGGCATCAGCTACGCCGCCAACCTCACGCCTGATAAAAACACCGGCCTCGGTATCTGGACCGAAGACATGTTCGTCAATGCCATGCGCACCGGCAAGCACATGGGTTCCGGACGACCTATTTTACCACCGATGCCTTGGCCGGCTTCCGCTTCGTTAAGTGATGATGACTTGAAAGCCGTCTTCGCGTATCTGCGCAGCCTGGCACCAATTAACAACAATGTGCCCGGCCCGCTAAACCCCGAGGGCCAGCCGATGTTTCCCGAATAAAAACCAACCAACCTTTAATCTCGAACCGCACTTATGAATACCACATTGAACTTAACCACGGCCAATCACCGGTTTGACAGCCACAAAAATCTTACGTCGTCCCAAGCCGCCTCCAGTCTCACGCCCGATAACATCCTGCAAATCGGTCTCGGCTTCTGGCCCTCAAAAGCGCTGTTGAGCGCCGCCGAGCTTGGTCTTTTCAGTGAACTCGCGCGCGGCCCGCTTGATGCTGAAACGCTTCGTCAACGACTTGGATTGCACGAGCGCGGCATTCGCGATTTTCTAGATGCGCTCGTCGCGCTGCGATTTCTAGAACGTCATGACGACCTGTATTCAAATACGCCCGAGAGCGATCTGTTCCTCGACCACAACAAGCCCACCTACGTCGGCGGCATTTTGGAGATGTGCAATGCGCGGCTGTTCGGTCATTGGAATAATCTCACTGACGCCCTGCGCACTGGCAAACCGCAGAATGAAAATAAAAATTGCGAGGACACCTTTGCCGCACTCTACAGTTCGCCGGAAAAGCTGGAGAGTTTTCTCAAGGGCATGACCGGCATCAGTCTCGGCTCGGCCAAAGCGCTGGCGGAGAAAATTCAATGGAGTAATTACCGCACCGTGGCCGATGTCGGCGCAGCGGAAGGCGCCGTGCCGGTGCAACTCGCCTTGGCCCATCCGCACTTGAAAACAATCGGTTATGACCTGCCGGTGGTGCTACCGGTGTTTGAAAAATACGCCGCTGCGAATGGCGTGGCTGATCGCGTGCGTTTCCATTCCGGCGATTTCTTCAAGGACACGTTGCCAAAAGTGGATGTCATCATCATGGGCCATATTCTCCATGATTGGAATCTGGAGCAGAAATATCAGTTGATCCAAAAAGCCTATGACGCATTGCCCAAAGGCGGGGCCTTCATCGTGTTTGAATCATTGATTGACGATGACCGTCGTGAAAATGCCATGGGCTTGCTAATGAGCCTCAACATGCTCATCGAAACTCCCGGCGGCTTCGACTACACGGGCGCGGATTGCAAACAATGGCTGCGCGACGCTGGCTTCCTCGAAACCCGCGTCGAACATCTCGCTGGTCCGGACTGGATGGTCATCGGCATTAAGTGAAGCAGCATCCAGCATGATGCGGCACCATGATAAGAAGTTTGACCGCTTGTCCATCGGCCTGCTCCTGCGAGATTGCAATCTTGTGGGATGCTTGATAACAAGCGGTCGTGCTGATTCTTTCGGTGCTCATCCATTTCTGCGCAGCCTGCATGTTGATGGCGCTGGCGAACTGGTTTGGTTTGATTTCCTGGCGGCGGGCGGCAACGGCTCATTGGACTGAACGCGCGCGGCTGCTGTGGCCGGTCCGCTTCACCGCCGGCTTGAATGTTTTTTTGGTGGTGATCATCCTCGCCGAGGCCCATCGGCTTATGTTTCCGACAGCGCAACAAAACTGGATGATCAATGGCGTCGCCGCCTTTCTAGGTGCGTTGCTTGGCTGCTATCCGTTTGATCGTGAGATTTTCCCTCAACTGGATTTTAAAAAATGGCGGCATCAGGTCGTGGCGGGCTGGGGAATTCGTTTTGGCATCTGGGTGTTGTTCATAGCCGGCATTTTTCTGATGCCGGCGGTGACCGACTGGAAAATGCTGGCCATAATTGTGATCTATCTGCTGCTTCACTTTGCCATCCAGTGGGGATTGCTGCTCCATTATCTTCGTTGGGTTAAATTTATCATTCCCGCCGGTGAACGCTTGCAACGGCTGGTTGCCGGGTCTTCAACTAAAATGGGCGTCAACCCCGGTTTAATCTGGCAGATGGCGGGTCCGCACGTCGCCGCTTTCGCCTTTCCCACCACGCGCGAACTCATTTTCAGCGACCGCTTGCTGGAGATCTGCTCAGATGAAGAAATCTCCGCCATCTGCTGTCATGAATTGGCACATCTTTCCGAATCTAAAACCGTGCTCGCTGGCAGGTTGCTTGGCTCACTTGCCCTGTTCCCGCTTATTTTTCTGACTCCCTGCACCCATTACTTTGGCGGTGCCGGGCTGATCATTCCTTATCTGGCCGTGTTTCTCATTTCACGCTTCTCCCGTTCTTTGTCGCAACGAATGGAAAAACGGGCTGATCAAATCGCCGCCGACAAACAATTTCATGAAGGGGTTTACGCCCGCGCCTTGGAAAAACTCTATCGCGAAAATCAGATTCCCGCTGTGAATGTAAACAACCGGCAAACCCATCCGCACCTCTACGACCGCATGGTGGCGGCGGGAATCACTCCCGATTATCCACGCCCGGCCAGACCCCGCTACCTGACCCTTGCAGGCTGGCTCTTCTGGCTGATTTTTGCAGCGTTGATCGGCGTGAACGCTTTTATCGAATAAACCACCCACTCTTGCACATCTTCCTTTCAATTTGTTGTTTGACATGCAACCATTTGGTTGCATAATGTTCCGCAGATGGATGCAGTATTCAAAGCGTTGGCGGACGAAAGCCGGAGAAAGTTGCTCGACCAGTTACACAAAGACAGCGGGCAGACGCTCGGCGAACTGTGCGAACACCTCGACATGACACGGCAGGCGGTCACCAAACATCTGCTTTTGCTGGAAGCCGCGCACCTGGTGACCGTCGTCTGGCGCGGGCGCGAGAAACTGCATTACCTCAATCCCGTGCCGATCCACGAGATCTCCGAGCGCTGGATTGGCAAATACGAACGTCATCGCCTCCAGGCGTTGAGCGATTTGAAAAAAGGTCTCGAAACCAAACAACCAAACAAGAAAGGATGACATCATGGAAATCGCAAAGTTAGTTTACATCACCTATATCCGCTCGACACCGAAAGAAGTATGGGCAGCCATCACCAAACCCGAATTCACCGCTCAATACTGGGGGAAGATGACGAACGTCTCCGATTGGAAGAAGGGCTCGAAATGGGAACACCACAATCCCGAGAAAGAAGTCTGGATCACCGGCAAAGTTCTAGAATCCACGCCGCCCAAACGCCTCGTGCTGTCTTGGGCTGACCCGGACGATCTCAAAGACAAATCGCGCGTCACGTTTGAGATCGAAGCGATGGAAGATATGAGCTGCCTGACGGTCACCCATGGAAGTTTCAAGGCCGGTTCGACGATGTTTAAGAAAGTTTCCGGCGGCTGGCCGCGCGTACTTTCCAGCCTGAAGACTTTTCTGGAAACGGGCAAGGGACTCAACATCTTCTGCAAATGATTTCGCACATGGCCCCGTCAGGAGCGGCATGGAGAATATGCCGCTCCTACGGAGCTTGCGATTCTGGGCAACTGGCAATCTACAAAGATATCTCGCTTAACAGCGCTGGTGGCGTCGGGCCCGGGATAATTCATTGCCCTGCGGAGATACGATAGAAACGTTGCGGCCAGTTGGTCGCACCGGAATCATTGAATTGATACTGCGCCGGGAGTTGCGGCAACGCCGTGCCGAGCAGTTCCCAATCCGTCAGGTTGGTTGAGGCCCAGACGCTATACGTCGCATTGAGCGAGCCGGTGAAGCTCAGGTTGAAGCTCTCCGCACCGGGCGTGCTGGTGTTCCAACCCAAGGCGGTGAATTGCGGCACCGCAGGAAGTTCAATGTTCACCGTCACCTGCCCCAAGCTGGACGCGAACAAACCATCGTCCACCGAGAAGTTTAAGCTGGCGTATGGCGATCCGGTCATGCCCGAGTCCGGCGCGAAAATCACCTGTCCGGCCGGATCACTCACCACGGTATCGGGCGTATTGATGAGCGCGCCGCGATTGCCCGCCACGTTCTGATAAAGCTGTCCCGCCAAAGGCAAATCAACGATCCGATAGGTCAACGGATTTCCGTCGGGATTGGAGACGGGCAGCGTGAACAGCAGGTCGTGATCAACAAATCCCGTCATCACAAGATTGCTAGCAAGCACGGGAATGTTTCCGAGTGCCAGCCCGAACGAGACGCCGCCCGCGAGTGCTGTCACATTGGTCAAGCCGGATGGAATTGTAGCCTGTCCTTGCGCGTTGACGCCCCAACCGGTTGCCGTGCCGCTGGCATTCAACGCCAGGTTGAAGGCGCTGCCGCTCGCCACGGACTGCACGTTGGTCAAGCCCTTGGGCACGGTCGTCAGACCGTTCGCGGTGCTGCCCCAGACAACAATCTGGCCCGCCGCGCCGCCGATGCCGTAAGTTGCCGCGAGGTTTTCGTTGATGCTGGTGATCTCCCACGGCGTGAGGGCGCGGTTGTAAATTTGGATTTCCGCAATGTCGCCGTTGAAGCACAGCGAACCTGGAATCATGGCCCCGATCTGAAAATTGTAATTCGCCCGCTCCGCCGTGCAGAGGCCGGTTTGGGTGGCGACGCGCACGCCGTCCACGTAAAGCGACACCGTTTCGCCAGCGCGAACATACATGGCGATGTGTGGATTGTTGTCAGTCACGCTGCCGCCATACAAACTTAAATCACCGCCGCAACCGCTGGTGCCTGCGCCAAGGCCTGCGCCAAGTTGCGCGCCGTTCAAGCAGAACGCCCAATCCGGAACAACATTCGCCTGTTCCGCACCGAGCAACCCGGTGTTCTGATAAAACGAACTTCCAGTCACGCCCGTCGAGGATGTTTTAATTACCATCACGAACGCGAAGCTGCCCGCCCCGGAGACCGGACTGGCGGCGGCGGACACGGTCAGATACTGGCTGCTGGGACTGGAAAAACGCATCACCTTGTGACCGTTGATGACGTTCGTGAAAATTTTTGGGCGATTTCCCACCGTCGCCTGCGTTGCGATCCGGCCACCAAGAACGTCCGTCCAGTTGCTGATGGAGGAACCGCTGGCGCCGGCAACTGAATCCGCAACCCAGCGCGCACTGGCCGTTCCCGCCACGCCGCCCAGGCCGTAACTGGTCGCCAGCGTCTGGGTCACGGCGGGAATTTCCGCGAGGTTCAACGCGCGATCATAGATTTGTATTTCCGCAATGTCGCCGTCAAAGAAATGCGCCGATGCCGTCATCGCGCCGATTTGGAAATCATAATTTCCCCGCCCTGCTGTGCAGAGGCCGTTTTGGACATCCACGATCACGCCGTCCACATACAGCCGCACCGTGCCGCCGGAACGCACATACATGGCCACATGGAATCTGCCGTCGGTGACATTGCCGCCCGCCAGGCTGACATCCGCCGCACAACCGCCAGTGCCCGCGCCCAGACCGCTCGCGAGTTGCGAACCGTTCAAGCCGAGCGCCCAGTCGGCAACCGCACCCGGCTGTTCCGCGCCGAGCAGTCCGGTGTTTTCGTAAAACTGATTCGACACGTCGCCCGGCGTGGTGGTTTTGAAGACGACCGCGAGCGAGAAATTTGCCGCGCCGCTGATCGGGCTGTTCGTGAACGGCACGGTGAGGAATTGTGAATCCGTGTTTGCGAAACGCAACACCTTGTGACCCGATCCGCCGTCCACAAAAAGTTTTGGTTGCCTGGTGGCAACCGGCTGCAACGCCGCCCTGCCTGCCACGCTGTCTGTCCAATTACCGATGGACGTGCCGTCCGCGCCGGAAAGATTGTCCGCCATCCAGCGGCGCACCGGGAAAAAGTTCGCGGGCGAAAGGCCGTCGGCCTTGAGGGCGGTGCTGTGATATTGACCGGCATAAATACCGATCACGTTATTCAAGCCCGCCGGCACGTTCGCCTGGCCGAAATTGTTGTAGCCCCATGCCGTTACCGTGCCATCCGCTTTGAGTGCGAGGTTGTGCCCGTAACCCGCCGCGACGCGCACGACATTCGACAAGCCTGCCGGGACATTCGTCTGGCCGAGGCTGTTCTGGCCCCAAGCCAGAACTGTTTGATCCGCCTTGAGCGCAACGCTGTGATAGCCACCGGCGGCAATGGAGATGACGTTGGTGAGATTTCGCGGGCACATTGGTCTGGCCAAAGCTGTTATCGCCCCACGCTGTCACCGTGCCATCCGATTTCAATGCGACGCTGTGCTGCCAGCCACCCGCAACCTCGACCACGCCGGTCAATCCCGCCGGGATGTTCGTCTGGCCAAAATTGTTTTGCCCCCATGCGACGAGCTGGCCGTTGTTTTGCAATGCCAGCGCGTGATTCGCCCCGGCACTCAACACGGTGACGTTCGTCAAACCGGGCGGCACGTTGGTTTCGCCCGCAGTGGCGTTACCCCAAACCTGTACCCGTCCGCCTGTGGTGAACAAACGATCTGGACCCCATGCCATGCCTAGTGCGTTGCTGGCCACGACGCGATAATGATATGCACCTCCCGCCGTCAAGCCGGTGATCGTTGCGTTGAACTGCGTCGCTGTCGTCCCTGAGTTGAGCAGTGTCGCAGCAGTCTTTGAGTTATAAGTGGTGTTCGTGCTCCACTCGAACCACGCGTACGTGTTGGTCGAGTTCGGCGTGACAATCGCACGTAATCCGGCGGTTGTGGCCGTAATGTTTTTTGGCGCTTCAGTCACGGCTTGCGGTTTGGCGAACTGGCGGTTGTAGAGCATGAACAAATGATCGGGGCGCACGAGCACGTATTTGTTTTTGTCGAGCGCGTTGGCTACGGTCAACAGATCGGCTGGCGTCAAACTCCAGGGCACACCTTGCGCTGCCATAAACATGGGAGCGGTGCCGTTCCAGGAGGCGGCGGCATTGGTGATGCCGGAGATGATGGCGTTGACGTCTGACGAATAGCTCACTGCCAGGCCCATAGTTCGCAGGCCGAGATTCACGGAGGTGTAATTGCCGCCGCTCTGATCGGTGAGGCCCAGCAAAGACGGGCAATTTGTCGCAAACGAACGCGCCACGCCGGTCGTCACTTGATCCCAAACCGTGATGATGCGAAGACCGCTGCGTTGCAGATAGGAATCCGTGATCTTCGTGAAGCCGGCGAGGTTGGCGGAACTCCAGCTCTGCATGTGCGTGTAGCCCGCGCCAGACGGGCCGGAGATCAAACAATCGTTCGTCGTCGCCGTGCTCCAGTAATAATTCATCATCACCGGGTCCATGTCCGCCGCCAGCGGCGAGCACGTCCAGCCGATGGGCAGCTTGCCACGGGCGCTGTTTCCCCACCACATCTTCATCACGTGCTGCATGTATTGGATGTTGTCGCCGTCGCTGAGAAGGAGCGACACATAAACCTTGTTCTGCAACGGCGGCGCCGGCGGAATTTCCGGCACGTTCACAGCGTGCGTCACGCCGCCGAACAGCGAGCTGTTCCGCAGAAAATCACTCGCCAGCACGGGAATGCCGTAAGACGTGATCCAGTTCAGGCCGTTCGCCTCGCTTGGCCACCAACCGATATAAACGGATTTGTTTGCGGGCGAATCGGCGACAAATTTGGCGAGCAAGGCCTTGTCGGTAAAATTCAGCGTCGCCGGATCAAGCCAGACACACGCGGTTTTCGTCGCCACGAAATAATCGCGGAAACTCCCGTGCAGATCAGGACCCAGGCCGCCGATCAAGCGATGCGTGCATTGCGACCAGTAGTTGCTGTAGAGGTAATTATAGACCTGATACTTGTCCGTGAAACGTCCGCGCAGATCTTCGATGACCGGCAGATTGTAAGGCGCGTTGGTCAGCGTGTTCAACAAGCCCGGTGCGCAGATGAGCTGGTTGCTGACGCCGGCGATGGTGGTCGCGAGATTCAACGTGTCGAGCAGGTTCGGATCGGTCACGACGAGGCCGGTGAAATTGGTGCGATACTTTTGAATGACGCCGTAGCCGTTGGTGACGACGTAAGGAATGTTGTGGAGGTCGAGCCAGGTCATTTTGCCTTCGCCATCGGCATTGTGGACGCAGGCGATGCGCGGCTGGGTTCGATTTAAAATGCCTTGGAGCGAAGTGAACAGATCCGCTTCGTCGCCAGTCAAGGAGGTGAGGTCAATGCAGTCCACCACCGGCGCCGGTGCAGAGAATGTCGGCAGCAATTGATTCGCGGGCCAGATCAGGCCGTCGGCGCGACCGAAGTGAGGCAACAACAGCAGGAGGCTCAAAGCCATCCAAGGACAGCAGCGGGAGAACATGCGACGCAACGACACAAAGCAAAACGGGCAACCAAATACATTCAAAGGCATAGAGCCAAATAATACCCGAATGTCCGATGCCGGGCACGTGACATAAAGCGGCCACAATGACGCAACGATCGTCCGGGCGAAGATGCGTCGAAATAAAGTAATGGCCGAAGCGAAGGCACGCAAAGATGGCTGTAGCGTCGGTCTGTGACCGACGGCGGCGCTGACACAGCGCCGCTACAAGAAATCGGTGAGGTTTTATTTGTGACTCCGCCAGCCCCGTCAGGGGCGAAATCTTTGTAGTTTTGATTTCTTTTTTAATTTAGCTCCGTCAGGAGCGGCATGGAGAATATGTCGCTCCTACGGAGCTTGCGATTCTGGGCACTGGTAGTCTACAAAGATGTCACGCCTAACGGCGCTGGGGGAAATATTTGATGCCGAAGCATTTCTTTTCTTCCTTTTCGACGTTGCCTCGGACTGAGTTCTTTATAGCCCGGCATCGTTAATTCTGCTCGGCGTTCTGCCTGGGCGATTACTTCCCTGAGTTTGCTTCGCAGTGTTCCCTTCGTAATCCCGATTCTAAACTCGAACGGATCTTTGAATCTATCCGGTGGGGTGAAAGCGATTTTCCTCGTTTTCTAAAATGTCGATACGTTCTGGCGGAACATACTTAAACAGGCGCAAGTTTTCCGCCGGAGTTTGCATGGAACTATTTTGGCATCTGCAGCCCCACCTTCGCCGCCACCTGCGCCACGTCTTTGTCGCCGCGACCGGAGAGGTTCACGATTATGAGCGCATTCTTGCCCAGCTTCGGCGCGCGCACCATGCACTCGGCCACGGCGTGGGAGCTTTCCAGCGCGGGGATGATGCCCTCGAGCTGCGCGAGTTTCATGAAGGCTTCGAGCGCCTGGTCGTCGGTGGCGTAGGTGTATTCGGCGCGGCTGGCGTCGCGCAACCACGCGTGTTCCGGCCCGACGGCGGCGTAATCGAGCCCGGCGCTGACACTGTGCGTGGATTGGATCTGGGCCGAATTCGTCCTGCAAAATAAAACTGCGCGTGCCCTGCAACACGCCGAGCGAGCCGCCTTGAAACCGCGCCGCATGTTGCTCGGGCAGGATGCCACGTCCGCCGGCCTCCACGCCGACGAGCTTCACGGATTTGTCACCGAGAAACGGATAGAAAAGTCCGATGGCGTTCGAGCCGCCGCCGACGCACGCGATGAGGAGGTCGGGCAAACGCTTTTCTTTTTCCAAAATCTGGCGCCGCGCTTCGTCGCCGATGATGCGCTGGAAATTCCGCACCATGACGGGATACGGATGCGCGCCGTAAGCCGTGCCGAGAATGTAATGCGTGCTGCGGATGTTCGTGACCCAGTCACGCATGGCTTCATTCACCGCTTCTTTCAAAGTTTTCTGACCCGCGTGCACCGGCACGACTTCTGCACCGAGCATCTTCATGCGATACACGTTGAGCATCTGGCGCTCGCAATCCACCGCGCCCATGTAGATGACGCATTTTCATGCCGAACATCGCGCTCACGGTGGCGGTGGCGACGCCGTGCTGGCCAGCACCGGTCTCGGCGATGATGCGCGTCTTGCCCATACGCTTGGCCAACAGAATCTGGCCCATGGCATTGTTGATCTTGTGCGCACCGGTGTGGTTCAGGTCTTCGCGTTTGAGATAAATTTTCGCACCACCGAGTTCCTTGGTGAGACGTTTTCGGCAAAATACAGCGGAGTAGGGCGGCCTACGAATTCGGTGAGGTAATAGGACAATTCCTTCTGAAACTCGGGATCGTGCTGGGCGCGGAAATATTCCTCCTCCAGCTCTTGCAACGGGTGCATCAACGTCTCGGGCACGTAACGTCCGCCGTAAGGACCAAAGTGGCCTTGGGCGTCCGGCAAATTTTCGGCGACAACTGAACTCATGGTTACAGTTTCGCGTAAAAAGACGCGCGGCGCAAAACGATTATTTGATCCACTTCACCTCATTCGGCGGACGGAACTCTTTCAGCCGTTGCAAAATCTTTTCTGCGTCGCTTTCAACAATCACTAGTTCGCGATGTTTGGGGCGGATGAAACCTTCGCCTGTCGCGTGGTCGAGAAAATCCGTGAGCTTGCTGTAAAATCCGGCGATGTTCAGCAGGCCGAACGGTTTCTGATGCCAGCCGAGCTGGCTCCACGCGAGCACCTCGAAAAATTCCTCGAACGTGCCGTAGCCGCCGGGCAGCGCGATGAAGCCGTCGGACAACTCCGCCATCAACGCCTTGCGTTCGTGCATGTTTTTCACGATGCGCCGGTCGGGCAGCCCTTCGTGGATGACTTCCTTGATGACAAGTTTCTCGGGAATCACGCCGATGACGTGGCCGCCGTTTTTAAGAGCGGCGTTCGCCACTGCTCCCATCAAACCAACCATGCCGCCGCCATAAACGATTTCAATTTTTTCTCGTGCGAGCAACGCACCGAGTTGTTCCGCCGCCGCGACGTATTCGGGGCGGACACCTTTGTTTGAGCCGCAATAAACGGCGATACGTTTCATTTTTTTATGGTAGGGCAAAGCTGCCGCTTTGCCCATTTCAATCAAAACTGAACATAAGGAAACAAATTGTTTCGTGATGTTTGAGCGGAGCGGCAACTCCGCCTTACCGTTTGGGAGAAAGTTCCTTGTGCCGGAAGCAGGTCACGTGATGATCGTTCACCATGCCGACTGCTTGCATGTAGGCGTAACAGATGGTGGAGCCGACGAACTTGAAGCCGCGTTTCAATAAATCCTTGCTCATCGCGTCGGAAATTTCCGTGCGCGCGGGAACTTCCTTCATGCCGTTGCGCCGATTCTGAACCGGTTTGCCGCCTACGAACTGCCAGATATATTTGTCGAAACTGCCGAACTCCTCGCACGCTCCTAGGAATGATTTCGCGTTCTGGATCGTCGCGTTAATTTTCAGCCGGTTGCGGATGATGCCGGCGTTGTTCATCAATGCGGAGATTTTCTTGTCGCTGTAACGCGCAATCTTCTCCGCGTCAAAGTTGTCAAACGAGGCGCGATAGTTCTCGCGTTTCTTCAAAACCGTGTGCCAGCTCAGGCCGGCCTGCGCGCCTTCGAGGATGAGATATTCAAACAGCAACCGGTCGTCATGCACTGGCACGCCCCATTCCGTGTCGTGATACTTTTGATAGAGTTCGTCCGTCGGCCACGGACAGCGGATAATTTCCTTTTTCATGTGACAGATTTGGCGGCGGTGATGAAGGCTTTCACCTTCGCGTGATCTTTTATTCCGGGTGCCGATTCCACGCCGCTGGAAACATCCACGGCGAATGGCCGCACCTGCCGCACCGCATTCGCCACATTTTCCGGCGTCAGACCGCCGGCGAGAAAAATCGGTTTGCCGAATTTTTGCGCCTCGACGGCCAAGTCCCAGTTGAATTTCTCTCCCGTGCCGCCAAGTCCGCTCTTGGAATGGGCATCAAGCAGAAAGGCATCGGTCTGAAAATTCTCCAAGGCTGTCAACGATTCCGCATCGCGCACGCGAATCGCCTTCATGCTCATCAGGCCGAACTGCGTGCAGAATTCCGAGGTTTCATCGCCGTGAAACTGCAGCAGGCTCAAGCCGCATTCGGCGATAGCACGGGAGACGAGCGCTTCTTCTGGATTCACAAACACGCCCACGCGCAAAACGAACGGTGGCAACGCACGGGAAATTTCCTTCGCCGTCGTCAACGAGATATGACGCGGACTGCCTTCGTATAACATCAGTCCGATCATGTCCCGCGCCGGCCTCTGCCGCGGCCAGCGCGTCGGTGACGTTCGTGACGCCGCAAATTTTTACCCGCGTGCTCATGGGGATTTTATTTAACCCAATTTTGCCGTGGCCGCGAACTTTTTGTCTCGTCGGCGCTTTGCTTTTCTTCAATGATGAGCGCGATGCCGCGCACGGTTTATTTTGATTACAACGCCACGACGCCACTGGATCCTTCGGTACGTGACGCGATGCTGCCTTTTTTAGACAACATCTGGGGCAATCCCTCTTCCGTGCATCACGTAGGACGCAAAGCCCGCGCTTTGCTGGACGATGCCCGTGATCGCGCGGCGAAATTCCTGGGCGCAAAGCCGAGCGAAATCATTTTCACCAGCGGCGGCTCGGAATCAAACAATCTCGCAATTTTCGGCACGGCGCGCGCCCTCAAAGCCAAGGGGAAAACATCTCATCACGTCGGCGATTGAGCATCACGCGGTGTTGCATTGTTTTGATTACTTGGAAAAGCACGAAGGCTTTGAAGTCACGCGGCTGCCGGTGAATTCCGAAGGCCGCGTCTTACCTGAAGATCTGAAAAAATGCGATTCGCGCCGACACAATTCTGGCTTCCATCATGGCGGCAAACAATGAAATCGGCACTATCCAGCCGGTGGCCGCGCTGGGTGCGATCTGCCACGAGCGGGGAACTGTTTTTCATTCTGACGCTGTTCAAATGTTTGGCAAGGAACCGTTTGTAAATATCGGACAGTTCAATGCGGATCTGGTTCCGATCTGCGCGCACAAATTTCATGGCCCAAAAGGTGTTGGCCTGCTTTACATCAAGTCGCCGCTGCATCCCGATCCCATCTTGTTCGGCGGTGGCCACGAGAATGAACGCCGCGCCGGAACGGAAAACCTTGCTGGTATTGTTGGACTGGTTTCCGCTCTGGAAAAATTTGTTAAGCCACCGGTTTTTTCATCGCTTTCAATAAAAGAAAATTCGGCCAAGCTTCGTTCAGCCATTGAAAAGATTGACGGCTGTGAAATCGTCAGCCCGCGTGAAAACTGTTTGTTGAACACGGTCGCTTTTGTTGTTCGTGGTGCGGATAGCATCACGCTTTTGGCCGGATTGGACGTGGAAGGCATCTGTGCTTCGAGTGGGTCGGCGTGTTCCGCCGGTTCATTGGAGCCAAGCCATGTTATTTTGGCGACAGGTCGAAAGGAAAATGCAAATTCGTTAGTGAGATTTTCCATGGGCCGCGATTCCACACAGCAGGAAGTGGAATTTGTCGCCGCAGTTTTACGGGAAATTGTCCAGCGGTGCCAAAATGGCCGACAAGCTGGCAGACGCGTGTGAATGAATTGTTGATAGAGCCAACAACTTAGGCTTTTTTATTTTCCTCGAGTGTATAGCTTGAAGTTGTCGGGCGGGTGTACTTAAGATTGAGCCGGTTTTAATTGGCCTTGCAAGGTTGTTTGCCTTGTTCACAACCCTTAATAAGAATAGAATTTTATAAAGAAGACAGAATATTAATAGCGCATGAACCTCACGATCACCAAAGAACAGATTCTCGCCGGCCTGCAAGCCGTCCAAAACGTCGTCAGCACCCGGACCACGCTGCCCATCCTGTCCAACGTCCTATTGCGTGCCGAAGGCAACAGCGTGGAATTCACCGCCACTGACCTTGACGTAACCGTGGCGTGCAAGGTTGAAGCAAAAGTGCTGAAAGCGGGAGCCGGCACCATCCCGGTGAAAAAGCTTTTCGGCATCGTCCGCGAGTTGGGCGGCACCGAGATTGACATTGAGATGGATGAAAAAAACATCACCACCATCCGCAGCGGTTCTTCCTACTACAAAATCCACGGCTTGGGCGCAGATGAATTTCCACCGCTGCCAAAATTCAAGGATGACAAGAAAGTCTTACTCCCGCAGGAAACCGTCAAGGCGATGGTCAAGAAAACTTCCTTCGCCGTTTCCACCGACGAATCGCGCTACGTGCTCAATGGTATTTTCATCAGTCTCAAGGATCATAAGCTGACGCTGGTCGCGACCGATGGACGCCGGCTTGCGCTGGTGGACGAGGAAGTGGACATCTCCGAAAAAAGCAGCGGAGAATTCATCGTGCCAGCCAAGGCCGTGACAGAATTGAACCGGCTGCTGCAGGACAAAGGCGAAGTGGAGATCAAGTTTGGCGAAAATCAGGCTTCCTTCGCGCTCAAGGATGACAAGGGCTTTTCCGTGCTGCTCATCACCAAGTTGATTGAGGGGCAATTATCCCAATTACCGCCAGGTCATTCCCGGCGAGGCCAAGGAACGCGTGCCGCTCAATCGTGAGGAATTTGTGCAGGCCCTGCGCCGAGCCGAGATCATGACCAGCGAGAAGGCAAACTCTGTCAAACTGACATTTGGCAAAAACAATCTTGCCATCACCGCCAATTCACCGGAAGTGGGCGAAGCCCGTGAAACGCTGGCGGTGAACTACAAGGGTAAGGAAATGGCCATAGCCTTCAACCCGCGCTACCTGATTGACGCGCTCAATGCGTTGACTGAGGACGAAGTATTCTTTGAGCTGATTGATGAGTTGAGCCCGGGCGTCCTAAAAATCAATGGACCATTCCTCTATGTCGTCATGCCGATGCGTCTGAGTTGAAAAAATTCAAATTCAGAAAAAGAAAAGAGCCGGATTTCTCCGGCTCTTTCATGTATCAAAGAAAAGGCAGAAAAGAATTAGCGCCTGCGGCGAAATGCGAGCAAACTGGCAGCACCACCCAAGCCTGCCAAAACGAGGGTTGAAGGTTCCGGGACGCTGACGACAAAGTTATCAACCCGGTCAGTACCACCCACGGCGACCGTTCCGCCATTGGCAGAAGTGGTGGACATGTCAACGAGCCGGAAAGAAACAGAAGCAGCATTGTTCAACGCCGTAATGGAACTCAGGTCAAAGGTGGAAGTATAGATGGAGTTGTAAGTGTTAATATTCCAAGTTGGGTTGGGCGCTGCATTTGGCAGCACGTTGTAATTAACACCAAATTGCGTGTAAGATCCGCCATTGACACTATAAAACAGGCCAAAAATTCCGGGTCCAGTGTTGCTGCTGGTTTGATCAAAGGAAAGCTGTATGCCGCTAAAACCAAGGGTGCTGACATTAAATTGAAAGTAATCGCCAACCGCCCAGATGGTAGCGCTAAAAGAACTGGGAGAACCATTGCCGGCCGGATGGCTCCAAGTGGTCGAAGAGGCATGGGTTCCGCTGGCTGAGCCGCTTCCGATGTCGGCCGCGAGCGGACCCAGGGAAAGGCCGCTCCCCGTGATGCTGTTGCTGGTGGTTTCAAAGGTCCAATCGGCGATAACTTGGGCGTTTGAAGATTGGATGGTGGCGAAAGCTGCAAAAGCTGCAAAGAGACAAACAACTGATTTTTTCATGCGACAATTCCTTATTTTGGGTTTACGTCTGGATTACGACTGCTCCTTTGACAGCCGAGAGAATAGAGCAGAGGAACAAAGAAACAATAAAAAAAGCCGTAGAATTATTAACAATCTGAAGCATTTATTCACAAAAAAAAGAACGCTTTCATTTCTAAAGCCGCAAAAACAGAAAACAGGCTTTCGACATCGACACCCGTATTGCGCGTCTTTAAGTTGTAAACACATGACGCGAACGGAAAAAATACTGGCTGAACTCATTGCGCTACCCAGTGTAAACCCCGCCTTTGCTCCCGCTGAAAAAGCACCCGAAACAAAGGCTCACTATGGGGAAAAAGGAGTTGCGGAATTTCTCACCCAAGTTGCCAAGCGCTCCGGACTCGACGTGGAGTTGAAAGAAGTTCTTCCCAGCCGGTTTAATCTCATCGTCCGCCTGCGACCGGCAAACAGGGCACGCCGCACCATCCTGCTCGCGCCCCATCTGGATACGGTGGTCGCCGCCGCCTCACAGCTAACCCCGCGCCGGAAAAACGGCCGGATGCATGGTCGCGGCGCGTGCGACACCAAGGGTTCCGTCGCGGCCATGTTCACAGCACTTTGTGAACTGGCGGAAGGGCAATCGCGTCCGCAAGAGACGGAGATTGTTTTTGCCGGCCTGATAGACGAGGAGAACGCGCAGGCCGGTTCACGTGCGCTGGCGGCCAGCGGCTTCAAGGCGGATCTGGCCATCGTGGGCGAGCCGACAAAATTGCAAGTTGTCACCGCGCATAAAGGCAGCCTGTGGCTGCAACTCACCACCCAAGGCCGCGCGGCCCACGGCGCCACGCCGCACCTCGGCAAAAATGCCGTGCTTGAAATGGCGCGCATCGTGGACTTTTTGGAAACGGATTACGCAGCACAATTGCGAAGACGCAAACATCCGCTGCTCGGCGCGGGCACGGTGAACGTCGGCACGATTTCCGGCGGCACGCAGCCGAACGTCGTGCCGGAAAGTTGCACGATTTCAATTGATCGCCGCACGTTGCCGGGTGAAACGGAAGCCAGCGTGCGTCGTGAAATCGCCGCGCTGCTGAAGAAAAAAAAATTGTCCGCGAAATTTTCCAGCGCGAAACTCGCGCCTGCGTTACCGCTGGAAACCAATTACAAACTGCCGCTCATACAGAATTTTTTGCACAACGCTGGCCAGACCAAACTTGTGGGCGTCGATTATTTTTGCGACGCGGCGGTGTTCTCGGCGACCGGAATTCCCAGCGTGGTTTTCGGGCCGGGCGACATCGCGCAGGCGCACACGGCGGACGAGTGGATTTCACTGGCCGAACTGAAACGCGCGAAAAATATGATCCTTCAGTTCCTAAAATCGCTTCCCTGAACCGTTTGGTTTCCGTATTGTCCAACGCTCATGTCCGAAGCCAAAATAGAATCCACCAAAACAGTCGATCAAAAGCCGCACGCCGCGTTCTTCAAACAGAGCGGTTGGATGATGATCGCGGGGGTTGCCAGTGGCGCGCTCATGTATCTGGTGCATCCCATCGTCGCGCGTGAATTGCCCAAGGGCGAATACGGCGTGTTCACGACACTGCTGCAAGTGATTTCACTGATGGGCATCCCGGCCGTGGGCTTGCAACCGGTCATCGCGCAACAGGCGGCGGCGGCCATAACGGACGAACAACAACGGGTGGTGGCGAGCGAATTTCGTGGCATCTTTCGCGGCATCTTTTACATCTGGCTGGCGATGGTCGCCTTGGTGGCGATATTCTGGCAACAAGTGCTGGCAGGATTAAAAATCGAAAACTCAATGGCGCTGGGCATCGCACTGGGCGTCGGGTTGGTGGCAATGTGGGCACCATTGATTTCCGGGGTATTGCAGGGCAGGCAGAATTTTTTCTGGCTCGGTTGGACCAATATCATGCAAGGCGTTGGACGGTTCGGCCTCGTTTGCCTCATTGTCCTTCTATTTCACGGGTGGGCCGCCGGAGCCATGGTCGCGGTGTTGCTGGGCATGGCGGCTGGTGGGGCGACCGGCCTCTGGCAGATATGGGACATTTGGAAAATAGCGGCGACACGCGTCGCGTGGCGGAACTGGCTGCGCCGGGTCGTGCCGCTGACACTGGGGCTGGGCGCGGCAATGTTCATGTTGAGCGCCGACATGATCTTCACGCAGAATTATTTCCCCCGCGAACAGACCGGGTTTTATGCCGCTGCCGGAATGGTCGGGCGCGCGCTGATCTTTTTCACTCAACCACTCACGCTGGTGATGTTCCCCAAGCTGGCCCGCAGCGCGGCCACCGGCGAAAAATCCAACGCACTGCTGCTGGCCTTGGGTGCGACCGTCTTGGCCGGCAGCGTGGCGGCCATCGCCTGCACAATGTTTCCAACCCTGCCGTTGCTGGTGGTGGGCGGCAAATCATTTCTGGTGGTGGCGCCGCTCGTGCCATGGTTTGCGTGGTGCATGTTGCCGCTGACGCTCTCAAATGTTTTGATCAGCAGCCTCATGGCGCGCTCGCGGTTTGCCGCCGTGCCATGGCTCGTGCTGGTGGCGGTCGGCTACGGCGTGGCCTTGATGCTGGTGGGCCGGCACGCGGGAAATTTGGCAGATACGCAGGCCGGACTGCGCATGATGATCCAGACGCTTGGCGTTTTTAACCTGCTCTTGTTCGGCGTCTGTGCGTGGTTTACATGGGGTGGCAAAAGTCAAAAGACCAGAGCGGATTGAATTATTTGAGAGCTTTCCGGCTTTGGACCTTGGATTTCAATCCCTCGACTTCCGAAGACAGCAGCGGCAGGGGCGCGCTTAATTTTTTATAGACCCAGGTTTCGAGCGGGCGCAGCGGGCGGAGCATTTTATAGAAAGGCGAATAAATCAGCCGCACGCGCACGACCGATAAAAACATCGTCAGCGAAGAACGACCCAGCGCAACTTTTGACCCGGCCTTGTCCGTCCATTCCGTCGGCACTTCCAAAATTTTGAAGCCCGCGCGTTTCATCGAGTAGAGCAGGTTGATGTCGAACGCCATGTCCGCGATGCGCAACGCGGGGTGGATTTTTTCCACGATCTTGCGCTTCATCACCTTCGCGCCGCACTGCGTATCGCGAATGTTCATCCAGAACAGGAGCTGTACGATGAAATGAAAAACGCGGCTGGCAAACTGGCGGTTGCCCGTCTGCGACTGGCGGATGATTGCGCCCGGCAGCCAGCGAGAACCGATGACACAATCCGCCGCGCCAACTTTTTTCACCAGGTCCAGAAACGCGCGCGGCGGCGTCGCGCCGTCGGCATCCACATAACCGATCAAGTCCGCGAGCGGCGCGAGCTTGAGGCCTTCGATGAGCGCGCCGCCCTTGCCGATGGGCTGCGGAAAATCGAGGTGGCTGATGCTGAAAAAATCTTTTGATACGCGCTGGACGACGCCGACCGTGTCGTCCTTGCAGCCGTTGAGGACAACGACCATTTGGAATTTGCCCGGATAATTTTCTTTAAAAAAGCGGGCGTAGTCGCGCAACACCGGTTCGATGCGCGCTTCTTCGTTGTAAGCCGGAATGAGGAGCAACAGGCTTGGTTCGGGCACGCAAATTCAGTAACAGATAATTTTCGCGACGGCAATCTTGGGAAATAGTGGTGGTGCTTTAATACAAAAGCGGCTACGTGGTGGAAGTCTTACGTTCGAGGCGGCGACGATCCAAGGCGTCGTCCGCTGGCGCAAGAAAGCGGCGGTAAACCGCATGCAGTCCAGACGCTTCGCGCGATTCAATAACGCTCGTTCATCGCGGAGCGTTTGGACTGCGGTTGCTTCAGCACCGCTTTTGACCGTCTCAAGTCGCCCGCATAACCATGCGGTAGCGGCTTTGGTGGAGTTGTGCCACTGTTTCACGATGTTCACAATTGAAACGAAGCTCCGGCTGGCCGTGCCTTTGGCTGTGTTGGCGATGACCGGAACGCTCATGGCGCAATCCGGCCGATCGGGCTGGGGCGCGACGCCTTATCACGACGGCTTGGGAACCGGCGTCACGTTCCGTGTCTGGGCGCCGAACGCGACGAATGCCTATGTGCCTGGAACATTCAACGGCTGGAACACCAGCGCGACTCCGCTGGCCAAGGAAGTAACGAACAGTGTTTGGAACGGCGTGTGGTCGGCAGATGTGACGGGCGTGACGAACGGGGCGCAATACAAATTCCGTTTCAACAACTATCTCTGGAAACAGGATCCGCGCGCCCGGCTGGTGCAATACTCCGGCTCGGGCGGCAACAGCATTGTTTATGACCCGACCGTTTTCAACTGGGCGGGCGACAACTTCACCAATCCGCCCCAGAGCGACCTGTTCATCTACGAGCTGCACATCGGCACGTTTTACACCAACTCGATTTCCACCAAATTTGTGGCGGCGACCAACAAGCTGGATTATCTGAAAAGCCTCGGCGTCAACGCGGTTGAACTGATGCCGATCTGTGAATTCCCCACCGACGACAGTTGGGGCTATAACCCGGCTCAGATTTTCGCGGTGGAGAACATCGGTTACGGCGGGATGGACGGATTCAAAACATTCGTGAAGGCCTATCACGCGCGTGGCATCGCCGTCCTGCTGGACGTGGTCCACAACCATTACGGCCCGGACGACATGGAGATGTGGAATTTCGACGGTTACTCCGGCAGCGGGATAGGTGGCGGCATTTATTTCAACCAAGCCGATTTGGCCCTGCAACGGACGCCTTACGGCGACACCCGGCCTAATTTCAACAGTCAGCAGGTGCGCAACTTTGTGCAGGATAACTTCACCCTGTGGCTCAACGAATGTCATGTGGACGGGTTTCGCTGGGACACGCCCAACCTGATGATGCACGACAACAATAATAATTATATTCCGGCGGCGGACAATCTCATCTACGGCATCCACCAGATGATCCATAACAACTACCCGGGCAAGATCAGCATTTCTGAAGACGTTTATAATTATGACGACTTCAACAGCGCGTGGGACACGAGCTTTCCTTATTCCGTCACGCCAGTGCTGACAGCGGCGACGGACGGCGGTCGCGACATGAATATTATTGCGAACGCGATCCAATACAACGTCCGCTACGGCGGCACGGCGGGTTTGGGCCGGGTGATGTTTCTGGAAACGCATGATGTGGTCGGCGATTTGAATGGTGGCATCCGGCTGGCCAAGGCGATTGATTCGACCACGCCCAACAGCTACTTCGCGAGAAAACGCTCCACGCTCGGCGCGGTCGTGACCTTCGCGGCACCCGGCGTGCCGATGTTGTTTCAAGGCCAGGAGATGCTCGAGAACCAGCAGTTCAGTTCCAGCCGCCCCGTGGACTGGAGCAAGACCATCACTTACAGCGGCATCGTCCAGCTCTACCGCGATCTCATCGGCGCGCGGCGGGACTTGAAGGGCTACACGCCCGGACTGGCCGGCGACCAGTGCGCTATGCTGCAAGTGGACAATGTCAGCAAGCTGGTCGCGTTTCACCGCTGGAAATCCGCCGCGCCGGAACAGGACGCGGTGGTCATCGCCAATTTTGGCAATACCAACTATCCGGCCTACACTCTGAATTTTCCCTCGGCCGGCACCTGGTATGTCCACTTCAATAGCGACTCCACCAATTATAGTTCCGACTTCGGCAACCAGGGCAGTTATGTCGTGACCGCCGGCGGTAATCCAGCGCAGGCCACCATCGCCATCGGGCCTTACAGCGCGCTCATCCTGTCCAAAATCCCGGACGCGCCGCCGCAATTGAAGATCACGCCGACCAACGGTGTCGTGAACCTCTCCTGGCCGAATGCTTATTCGCAGTGGGTCCTGGAAACGGCCACCAACCTCAACGGGAATCCGACAATTTGGACGCCGGTTCCCGCCGCACAATATGTTCAAGGGCCGACGACCATTTCGGTGAATGTCACGCCGTCAACCGGCAGTTCGTTCTTTCGTTTGCGAAAGTGAAGGAGCCAAAACCGGCTAACCCACCTTGGTCGCAAGCCACCAGGTTGTGCCGCCGGAATCTTTGACGCCGCCGCGTTTGTCTTCGTCTTCTCCTTTGACGGGTTCTTGAATTGATTCGGCGCCGTGCTTTATTGCGCGGGCATAAGCCGCATCCACATCAGAAACGTAAACGTGCACATGCGCCGGCAAGGGTGGAAAACTGCCGCTGTCCTCGGCAAGCATCACCACCGTGTCATCAATACGGACTTCCGCATGGACCACTCGTCCGTTCGGACCAGTGAACTTCCGCAGCTCCTGGGCGTCAAAAACAGCGGTCAGAAATTGGATCGTGTCGCCCGCGTTATTGACGATTAGATACGGTGCTACGCTTGTGTAACCGGCGGGTTTGTGTGCAGAGTTTTTCATGGTTCATATTTACCGGGTTTCTCTCCCAACTCAACCACCTCGACGCTCACCAAATCTTTCCAATGTTCCAGCCAGCTATCCAGATAAATCAAACCCGTCGGCAACATCCGGCCCTGCGCATGAAAGCGTTCATAGATCTTTTCTTTGCATTCTGGCAGAAAAGTTTCAATGACCATGTATCGTTTCATAATCTAAAGAAGCCTAATGTCGAATAATCACGGGCCACATGTGGACAAAATTCGATGCTCGTCAGGCATCCGTTTGCGAATGCAGCGCGAGGCGATTTCCTTCCGAGTCAACGACGATTGCCCGGAAGCCATGCGGGCCGATCCCGTGAATCTCCTGTGTGACGGAGCCGCCAGTCTGACAAACCTTTGAAACCGCATCTTTGATCCGGCCATCCACATTCATATAAACCAAAATGCCGCGATCGCTCGCAACTTCTTTGGGTTGAATCACCAGGCAGCCGCCATTTCCGTCTTCATGATGAAACACGGCAAACTCCATTCCAGGAAAAGACTGCTTCACCACCGCCACGCTAAGGACGGCCGAATAGAATGTGATTGCCCGGTCGAGATCAGCCACCGGGATGTCAACCCAGACGACGCGGTTATGTTTGCTGTTGTAGTCGCTCATAAAAGATAGAGAAGTTAATTATGTTTAGGTTTCAGATAGTAAACTGTTGTCATATTAAGGAAAACTGCCTCCTGCTTCGCAATCGCATGTTCATAATGCTTGCGAAGAGGTCCACCAACTCCGGATCTGCGCATGGTTAGGCGACACGTTCATCATTTCTCACCTCTCTGATGCTGTGTAATCAACCGCAATTCAGTGATGACACTCTGTGCCGCTTCATATAAATCCGAGCATCTGTCCTTGCCAGTCCTCACGGCCTCCAGATCTCCATCAATCACACGGACGCCGTCATAGCCGACAAGATAAAACCGAACGCGACCGATCTTCGGGTAAGGGTAATCCTTTGTCGCGGTGGCAGACTCAAAAAGACTGTCGGCGACTCTGACACAATTCGTGGCGGCTTTGCGTACAGACTCGTGCCCGATGCCACCGAAAACACCGAACGTGCCGTCTGTGTAAACACTGGCATCACCTGTGGTGCGTGCGACGACTGTAACTGTCCCTTGCGCAATCGGCCAATCCATGAGAACGGCGCACACTCGCGGAAACTCTGCCGTCGGCGTCTGTGAGAACTCGCTCGGCGGCATGGTCAACTGCTTGAGACGCATCTCACGCATCAACTCGGCCGGACTCTTCTTTGGTGGTTCGTTTGTCTGTGGCATAGCGGTGAAGCACCCGGCCATTAGAAGCGCGATGAGTAGCACTGGGCGCATAGTGTGGCCTAACAGTTAGATTTACCAACAAGCTTGATGTTTACCACTTTCACAATTTTGACCTTAAAATGAGGCGTTCAGCTTGTCCAGCGCGAAGCAATTCTTATCTGCGTTTATCCGCGTCTATCTGCGGTTAAAAATTCCAGCAAAACAATTTCTTGCCGCTCAGCGCGTGAGCCGTTATCAAAGCGCATGGATTCCCGCGAAGCCTTCATCGCGTTGAACATGATCGAACACGTCGGGCCGGTGCGCGCCCGCACGCTGCTGGAACATTTCGGTGATGCGCCCAAAATCCTTGCCGCTTCCAAGTCCGAACTGCTCCGCGTCCGCAACATCGGCGAGGAAACCGCCGAGGCCATCGCCGGCTGGGAAAAGTCCGTTGACCTTCCGGGCGAATTAAAACGCATCAGCGATTTCGGCTGCCATATTTTGATCCAGGACGATGAACATTATCCTGCGTCACTCCGCGAAATTTACGACCCGCCGCTCGTGCTTTACGTCAAAGGCGAAATCAACGCGAAGGATAAAAACGCCGTCGCCATGGTTGGTTCGCGGCAGACGACGCATTATGGCATCGAGACGGCGCGCAAGCTGGCATACCAACTTGCCTACACCGGCGTGACGGTCGTGAGCGGCGGCGCACGCGGCATTGACACGGCGGCGCATCAGGGCGCGTTGAGCGCGAAGGGCCGGACGATTGCGGTGCTGGGAACGGGAATAAATTTAATTTTCCCGACGGAGAATGCAGAACTGTTCGAGCGCATCGCAGGCAACGGCGCGGTCATCACGCAATTTCCCTTCAACCGCCCGGCGGACAAGCAGAGTTTTCCGATCCGCAACCGCATCGTCGCCGGCATGACGCTTGGCACGGTGGTGGTGGAGGCCAACCTTTCCAGCGGCGCGCTCATCACGGCGAATTTCGCGACGGAATATGGCCGGCAGATTTTTGCGGTGCCGGGACGGATTGATTCGCCGCGCAGCAAGGGCTGCCATGATCTCATCAAAAAGGGCGCGAAGCTGTGCGAAGGCGCGGAGGACATCTTGAGCGAATTCGAATATCTGTTTCCCGCGAGCAACCGCCGGCCCTCACCGAATGAAACCGGCGTTCTGCCCGCGATGGAATTGTCCGAGAACGAAAAGCTGGTCTACAATGCGCTGGGCGACGAGGAGTTGTCCACGGACGACGTCATCCGCAAATGCGGCCTGCCCAGCTCGGCGGTTTCGGTGGCGTTGTTCAGCCTGGAGATGAAGCGGCTGATCCGCCAGCTACCCGGGAAAATATTTATAAAACAACGCTGAAAAATTCTTATGTTCCGGAGATTTCTTCCCGCGCTGATTTTTTTCATCGGAATAACGCTGAAAAGTCTGGCGGGCGATTCGCCGTGGCTGTGGCAGATCGGCAAAGACGACGGGCAATATCATGAATTCGCGCTCGCGGCGGGAAAGGTGGATGATTTCCGCGACGACCCCACATTCCTGGTCGGCGTCTCCGATCCGGCCCACGACTGGCCGTTCATCCAGCCCGGTCCGGACGATTCCTGGGCGGGCAATCATGCACATACTTTTTCCATCGCGTTCGGGTTGTCCAATGTGACTGCGCAAGGCGAATGTTTCCTGTCGGTGGCGCTGGTGGACACCCATGCCTATGCGCCGCCGAAGCTGAAAATTTTCGTTAACGGACAAAAATCTGAGCGTCAGCTTCCGCCGGGCGCGGGCGACGCCTCGCTCAATGGCCATCCCGAAAACGGCAAACCGTATCGCTTCGAGATCATATTTCCGGCGGCGTTGCTCAAGCCTGGCGTCAATGTCATTGACCTCGTGAATGACCGTGGGAGCTGGCTGCTTTATGACTGGCTGGGGCTGAAAACGCCGGCAGAAATCCAGCTCGCAAAATTGGAATCGGTCACGACCGCCTCGGCAGTGGCCATTCGTGGGTTGATCGAGCGGCACGGGAAATTTTTCCAGCCGGTCGAGTTGACACTGCGGCACGTTGGCGACGACACGACCGCAGTCGTCACCATGGTCGGGGAAAAACCAGCCGGCAAAACGGTTCACGCCGGTGCGCAAACTTTTAAACTCCTCCTGCCGGCAGTGGAAACGGAACAACTGATGAACATATCCGTCGCAGTGGACGGTGAAACGCTAGTGGTGCCGGTGACGCTCAAACCCGTGCGCAAGCTTACCATTTATGTGCTGCCCCATTCGCATCACGATCTCGGCTACACCGACTTTCAAACCAACGTGGTTGAACGACAGATGGAAAACTTGCGCAAGGCCATGGAGATTTCGCGGCGGACGGAAAATTATCCCATCGGCGCGCGGTTCGTATGGAACACGGAGGCGCTTTGGTCCGTCGATGATTTCATGCGGCGTAAACCGGATGCGGAAAAGGTGGCGTTCATTGACACCGTAAAACATGGCCACATTGCGCTCAACGGCTTGTACGCCAATGAACTCACGGGCCTTTGCCGACCGGAAGAATTATTGCAACTCTGCGCCTACGGCACGCAACTGGGCGCGCAATGCGGTGTCAAAGTGGATTCAGCCATGCAGAGCGACGTTCCCGGCATGACGTGGGGCATGGCAACCGCGATGGCGCAGGCGGGCATCCGGTATTTTTCCCTCGCTCCGAATTATTTCGACCGCATCGGCAACATCATGGTGCAATGGCAGGACAAACCGTTCTGGTGGGTTTCGCCATCGGGCAAAGAAAAAATTCTCGTATGGGTGCCATGGACTGGCTACGCGCTTTCCCACATCATCGGCAAATTCAACGGGCCGTGGGTCGGCGAATATCAGGCGCACCTGGATTCGCTGCAATTTCCCTATGACATTTCCTATGTGCGCTGGTCGGGCCACGGCGATAACGCGGAGCCGGACGGTGAAATTTGCGAGTTCGTAAAATTGTGGAACTCCGAATACGCGTGGCCGAAATTTATCATCTCCTCGACGAGCGAAGCATTCGCCGCGCTGGAGAAAAAATACAGCGATCAGCTGCCGCAATACAAGGGCGACCTCACGCCTTATTGGGAAGACGGCGCAGGTTCTTCCGCTCTCGAGACGGCGATGAACCGGAACAACAGTGACCGCCTGGTGCAGACCGAAACGCTGTTCGCCCTGCGTGATCCGAAGTCATATTCCGCGGTGGATTTTGCGGACGCGTGGAGAAACATCCTGCTTTATTCCGAACACACCTGGGGCGCGTGGTGCAGCGTTTCCGATTCCGAAAATCCGGCCACGCGGTCGCAATGGAAAGTCAAACGCGCGTTCGCCACCAACGCCGACGCCCAATCAAAAGCTTTGCTGGCGCGCGCACTCGATGTCGGAGGTGCCTCTCAAAACACCTCTGGCGTGGATGTTTTCAACACAACGTCGTGGCCGCGCACGGAACTGGTTGTAGTGTCGGCGGAACAATCGGCGGCGGGCGAGCGGGTGACGGATCAAGCCGGCCACGCCATTCCCTCGCAACGGTTGAGGAGCGGCGACCTGGCTTTTCTCGCGCAAAAAATTCCACCGCTGGCGGGTGTCCGGTTCAAGATTGGCAGCGGTGATGCGGCGCGAAATTTTTCTCCGGTCAAAGTCGCTCCTGCTTCACTCGACAATGACCTGCTGCACATCCGCCTTGATCCGCAGACCGGCGACATTGTGGAATTGACACTTCGGAGCGAGCGCGAAAATTTTGCCCTGACCAACGGCCCGGGTTTGAACGCTTTTGCGTACCTGCCCGGCGACAATCTGGCTGATTTGCAAACCAGCGGCGCGGCCAAGATTTCGATCGTGGAAAACGGCCCGCTCGTCGCGTCACTACGGATTGAATCCTCCGCGCCGGGTTGTAATGGGTTGACGCGTGAGCTGCGACTTGTTGCCGGCGCGGATTTTGTGGAGATGGTCAATACGATTGATAAGCAACGGGTGCTGCCGAATCCGCATCCGGGTGAAGGCGGACCGGGCGGCGCATTTGCGCAGCGCGGCTCAAAGGAGAGCGTGAGCTTTACTTTTCCCTTCAACGTGGCCGACGGCGACGTGCGATTGGATATTCCGTTTGCGACCATACGCCCGGAGACCGACCAGATTCCCGGTGCGTGCAAGAACTGGCTGCCCGTTGGCCGCTGGGCGGATGTTTCAAATTCTCGTAACGGCGTCACGCTTGTGACACTCGACGCACCGCTCGTTGAGATCGGCGAGCTTTCGACGCTGCTCGGTTCGCAATCGAATCCAAACGTGTGGCGCAAACATATCGGGCGGACGCAAAAAATTTATTCATGGGTCATGAATAATCATTGGGGCACGAACTATCGCGCCGATCAACACGGCCCGGTCATGTTCCGTTACGCGCTCCGACCGCATGGAAATTTTGACGCCGTCGAAGCCACGCGTATCGCTACGGGTTTGAGCCAGCCGTTGTGCGTCCGCCCGGTCAGCGGCCTGGCGCCCGGTGGTGAATCATTTTTGCGCGTCGAGCCTGGCGATGTCCTCGTCACCGCGCTCAAGCCGGGTGATGACGGCAAATCGTGGATCGTCCGGCTGTTCGGCGCATCCGACCATGACCGACGCGCAAAGCTGGTCTGGCAAAAACCGGTGCGGGCGACGTCGTTGAGCGGCTTGGATGAACAACCCGGCACGCGCGTGGAATCCGAAATTCCAGTTCCGGCCGGTGGATTGGTCACCGTTCGTGCGGAACGGCAGTCGCCATGATTTTTGCAGAACCAACGCGACACCTAATCCGTGATATTAAGGAGGCTGCGAACCGAAGCGCAGGAGAAATGATTGCCGGGAAAGATATTTGTGCGGAATAATTAAAGAAACGAAACTTGCGCGCCCGTGTTCAATGAACTAGAAATCGGCGGAGACGGAGAAATTTATGGCGACCTATACCATCATCGGCGGCGATCAAAAGGAATACGGACCCATCCCGGCTAACGACTTGCGCCAGTGGATCGCGGATGGACGCGCCAACGCGCAAACCAAAACAAGGGCGGAAGGCGCCAGCGAATGGAAAGTCCTGGCCGACTTCCCGGAATTTGCTGATGTATTGCCAAATTCCCCTCCGCCCCGTTTAACCTCCGTCCCGGCAGGCATCCCCTCAAGAACGAGTGGGCTGGCCGTTACGTCGTTGGTTCTGGGTATTTTAGGGATGTTCTCGTGCGGGCTTACGGCGTTGTTTGGATTGATCTTGGGAATCGTTGCCATGTTAAAGGTGAAGAACAGCCGTGGCGCTTTGAGCGGGCATGGTCTGGCGCTGGCTGGAACCATTGTGTCCGGGGTCGCCCTGTTGATGATTCCAGTTTTTGCCGCCATGATGCTGCCGGCGCTGGCGGCGGCTAAACAAAAGGCCCAGGCGATCAACTGCGTCAACAACGGAAAACAACTGGCGCTGGCCGTGAAAATATATTCGACCGATCATACCAATCATTTTCCGCCCGCCACAACGTGGTGCGATGCCATCACGGACATGGTCGGTGCGCCAAAAATTTTTCAATGCCCCTCCGCCCATTCCGACAGCCGTTGCGGGTATGCTTTCAATGCGAAAATCGCCGGTCTGGATGAAGACGAAATCAACCCAAGCACCGTCATGATTTTCGAGTCGGACGCCGGCTGGAATGCCAGCGGCGGCCCGGAATTGATGATCGGCAAACCGCGCCACTCACGGGTTTTCATGGTGGCGCTGGCAGACGGCAGTGTTCAACAATTGCGGGAATCCCAACTCGCCACGTTGCGCTGGGATCCATAAAAGTAGACCAACCAATTCAAGCCCAAATGTATATCATCATCGGCGGCGACCAAAAAGAATACGGGCCCATCTCGACGAACGACGTGCGCCAGTGGATCGCCGAGGGACGGTTGAACGAACAATCCTTGATGAAGGCCGAGAGCGATGCGGAATTTCGTCCGCTCGGAAAATTCCCCGAGTTCGCCGACGCCTTCGCGCCCAAAGCCGCGTTGTCTGGCACGCCGCCGCCACTGGCCGGGGCAGCCGGATCCGCCGGTGCCGGGATTGTGTCAGACGGTGATTATGATCTGGATATATTCGGAAGCGTTGGCAACGGCTGGAACCTGGTTAAGAATAATTTCGGCACCGTGTTCCTCTGTTTGCTGGTGCTGGTTGTAATTTGCATCGCTTTGTTCGTTGCGCTGGGCGGGATCGTTTCGGTCATCGTTCCCAAACACGTGATGGCCATGGCTGGATTCAAGGTGATTTTTAATTTCATTATGTCGGCAGTGAGCGGGCTGGTCATTGGGGCGCTGGCCGGTGGTTTTTATCTGGTATATCTCAAACTGATTCGTGGCCTGCCGACAGGTGTGGGCGATCTGTTTGTCGGCTTCCAGAAATCTTTCACTCAACTGTTCCTTGGCTATTTCGCCGTATCACTGGTGACCGGCTTGTGCATGGCTCCTTTCAATTATGTCCAGACGGCGAGATTTGCTCCTCTTTTGGAAAAAATGCAGAACGCCACGCCCGAACAAATTCAGTCGATTTCGCAAGAATTCATGCCTGCGTTTGCTAGCACGCTTCCGATCCTTTTGATTTGCATGATTCCACTCACCTATCTGGCGGTGAACTGGCTGTTCACCCTGCCGCTCATTATTGACAAGCAGATGGATTTTCTCACCGCGATGAAGACAAGCTGGCGGAGGGTGCACAGACATTGGTGGCAGGTTTTCGGGTTGTTGGTCATCACGGGGCTGCTCAATATCGCGGGTGCCTTTTTGTGCTGCATCGGGCTTGTCTTTACCGTTCCCGTCGGGATCGCGGCGCTGATGTTCGCATATGAAACCATTTTCTCAGAGGGGCAGGCCGCTTAGCCGGGCGATGGCTCGTAACGCGGCGCTCCTCAACCAGCTTGCCACGCCCGGCCTTGGCTCCCTCGTTGGCCGGCGCTGGATCGCAGGTGCCGGACAGCTCTTGATTTTTCTGCTGGGCTTCATCCTGTTCTGTATCTGGAATTTCAACACCGTCGCTACATATTACCAGCTGGCTTTCAGCGACACCCCACCGCCGGCCGACCGATGGGGAAATGCCGGATGGCTGGGCGTGGTCTTGTGCGTGACTGCGTGGCTTTGGGCGGCGGTGACGAGCTTCAGCCTGTTGCGTGAGGCGACGACCGGCCGGCGGCAGGCGCTTGAAAATTTTGGCGCCCCGCCACCGCTGAAGCTCGCCGAGTCAAAAATCCTTCCCGCGCTCGCCACGGTTCCCCAATGGCATTTGCAAGATACGACCATCACGCGAACATTTGAATTCAAGGATTTTCCGGCCGCGATAAAATTTGTGGATCTCGTTGCCGCACTGGCCGAGCAGGCCTGGCATCATCCGGACATCAACATCCGCTGGAACAAGGTGACGCTCACGCTCACCACGCATGACGCGGGCGGCCTGACGGAAAAAGATTTTGCGCTGGCTCGGCAGTTTGACAAGTTGTGACGCGCCATCAAAAAACCACCGGCACGCCTTCTTCAAGGATATGCAGTTTGTGGGAGAGTTTTTCCTCCGCGGCGATTTCTCTCAGCCAGCGCGGCGGTTCGTCCAGATTCTCGAACGACAATTTGAACGTGCCATAGTGCATGGGCACAAACCGTTTTGCGCCCAGTTCCTTGAACGCCTTCATGGCTTCGTCCGGGCCCATGTGTACGCGACGGAAGGTTTCCGGGTGATACGCGCCGATCGGCAGCAGCGCGATTTCCGGCGCGAGTTTTTTCCCGATCTCCTTGAACCCGTCAAAATAAGCGCTGTCGCCCGCGTGATAAATTTTCCGCCCCTGATGTTCCAGCACGAATCCGCCATAGCCGCGATGGCTGTCGCGCAACGTGCGTGCGCCCCAATGCTTGCTCGGCGTCAGCGTCACCTTGCATTCCTCCCGTGAAAAACTTTCCCAGTGATCCAGTTCGATGATGCGCGCAAAACCAAGGTCGTGCGCCAGATCCCCGACGCCGCGCGGCATGACGCCGATCTTGGGATGCGGCAGTTTGCGTAATGTCGGCTTGTGGAAATGGTCGAAGTGCGCATGCGTCAAAAGCACCATGTCAATCGGCGGCAGATCCTTGATCTTGAATCCGGCGCGCTTGATCCGCTTCAGAAGAAAAAGCCAGTTCGCAAAATTCGGGTCAATCAGCACGTTCAAGTCCGTGAACTGGATCAGAAACGACGCGTGTCCGATCCAGGTGATGGCGACTTCGCCGTGCTTTAATTTCGGAAAAACCGGGCGTTGATGTATGCCATGACGCGGCGTGAGCAGGGTCTTCCAGACCATTTCACGAAAAAACGTGGCGGGATTAAAATGTTTTGACGGCGTCAAATCCTTGAATGAGCGCGGCATTCTCCGGCGCGGGGCTTTCTTTGGTGAAACCGGCTTGTCCATAAACGTGTGGGAAACATTACACCTTTTTTGCGGGTTTGAATAAAGATTAAATCCGCGCACGTCAGGCTGGCGCTGGCACGGCATTTTTTTTTGCCGAAAAAGACGGGCTATCTGCCGAAAGATGACTGTCCGACATTAGTATTTCGCACGCCGGCGAAAATTTTTTCGATTATCAACAACGGTTGATAACCCGCTATCGTCGCCGCGTGAATTTGAAACCAGACGCATCGCCCGGGAACTGTCCATTGCCGCTTGCTACGAACCCGCCGCTGATAGCACACTGCGGCATCAGGCTGCACGGCGGTTGAAAGGAAAAGCTTATGAACTGGATGCTTGTTGTCGTCGTGATTATTGGCGCCCCCATCGCGTTGACCATCTGGCTGATAGCGCGCGCCGTCAGCGCCAACCGTCAGATCGGAGAACTTTCTGAACGGCTACGTAAAATCGAGGCGGAAATCGTCCGGCTGAAAAACGACAAAGAAAGCCGGTTTAAAGAAACAACTGTTTCTCAAACATTCGCACCTGAACCGGAAATTATTGTTCCCGCGCCATTCGTGCCGCCGTCGCCGACTACCACTCTGCCGACTGTGGTTTCACCACCGCCTGCTCCTGTTGCCGCGCCGCCGCTCATAAAACTGCCGCCGATAATAGTTCCAGAACCACGACCCACACCGGTATTTACACCGCCGCCACTCATTGCGGCCCAAGCCAAAGTTGAAGAAGCATTGCCGCCTGTCGCCGAACCGCCTCCGGTTTTAGAAAAATTTTCATTCGAAATGCGGCTCGGAACCTACTGGCTCGTGCGCGTCGGCATCGTGATGCTGCTGACGGGTCTCGCGTTCTTCGCCAATTACGCCTATCAGCATGTCGTTCCTAAGCTCGGTCCCGGCGGGAAAATCTCACTGCTTTATCTCGCCAGCGGACTGCTGCTCGGCGCGGGCGCGTGGTGGCAACGTCGTTCCGTGACCGAGGCGCTGAAAAATTATGCACAGGTTCTGTTCGCCGGCGGACTCGCAGCGGTTTATTTCACGACTTACGCGGCGCATCACATTCCGCCGTTGTGCGTCATCAAAAGCGCGCTGCTCGACGGCACACTGCTGCTTCTCTGGGCGGGTGTCATCATGTGGATCGCCGATCGCCGCAAATCCGAGGTCATGGCGCTCTTTGCCGTCGGCCTCGCATTCTACAGCTCGGTTATCACGCACGTCGGTGAATTCACGCTTTACTCGAATCTCATTCTCACGGTCGCCGCTGTTATGTTCCTCATCCGCAATCGCTGGGCCGGACTTTCCTTTGCGAGCCTTGCGACCAGTTACGCGGGCTACACGTTCTGGCGGTTTCTGCACGAAGACGGCTGGCGCTGGGCGACTCCCGACGAGAACCTCTGGCTCGGCGCGGGCTTTCTTGCGAGTTACTGGCTGGTATTCACGGCGGCAACGTTCCTGTCGAAGAGCACGTTTCTTTCCGGCCCGAACCGCGCCGCGTTTCTCACGCTGAACAACGGCGCATTCTTCGCACTGTTCCTGCTGACGATGGTGCAAGTCCATTCCGGCGGCTTCTGGAAATTCTCGCTCGGCTACGGCATCGTGCTGCTTGCACTGGCCGGCCTCGCGAAGAAAATGTTGCCCGATGAGCCGCTCACCAAAAATTCCTACCTTACGCAAGGCCTGCTGCTCGTTACGTTGGGTTTCATTTCCAAATTCGCCGGCCTCCAACTTGTGCTAGTGCTCGGCGTGGAAAGCGTCGTGCTCTTCATTCTGGGATCACAACGCCAGAGTCTAGTCTTGAAATTTTTCTCGTTCGCCGCCGCCATGCTTGCCACCGGCTGGTGCGTGACAAACCTGGAACGTTTCGATGAGCGCGGCCTGTGGACCGGCGCTGGACTTGCGTGCTGCTGGCATTCACCGCGTTTTGGGCGCACCGGCTCGATGCTGGAAAAAGTTCATCGCCGCTTCGCGCCCAACCGACGTGCTTCACGTTGCTCGCATTCGCGAGCTGGCTGGCGACGACGTGGTGCAACGCCTCCGCCGAACATCTCCCACTCGCGCTTGCCGCCGAAGCCATCGTGTTCACGTTCTCGATTTATGTTCTGCGCATTCGGGAAATCACATTGCTCGGGCAATTGTTCCTCATCCTCGCGCAAGTCGCGTGGTTCATCCGCTTTCAGAATGCCACCCCGCCGTGGTGGAATCCGCTCACGCTGATCGCCGTCACCGTCGGACTCAGCCACTGGTGGCAGCGGCAAAAAACTCTGATCGTGGAAAAGACCTTTAGTAATTTATGCCAGACGATTTTTGCTCTTGCCACTGTCGCCCTGACGTTTCTGTGGCTGCACCCGCTCGTCGCAGCGACGACCTGGCTCGCGCTCACCAGCCTGCTCGCCGTGGCCGCGACAATTTACGGCGTGGGTCACCCGGGCTTGGCCGCTGGCGATCTGCGGACAGATCTTTCTGGCCGTCAGCGCGTGGGAATTTCTCTATCAGATCCGGGCGAACCAGCGGAATGGTTTTTCCCGCTCACGCCCATTGCCGCGCTGGGAACCCTGTCGTTCGCCACCGTCGGCTGGTTCGTGCGCAAGTCGGACGCCAAATCCGAAGTGCGTGACCCGCTGCTGCAAGTCGCGCTCATCTATCGCTGGCTCGCGCTGGTGATGTCGCTTTACTGGTTGTGGGAATACATCCCGGACCGGCAGCACGTCGGCGCGTTCATGCTAACCGCCATCGGCGTTTTCGCATTGGCCGTTTGGCGGCGCAACCGCGAGGCGCTCATCGCCACATCGGTTTATGCGGTCGCCGCGCTGTTCGCGCTGTGGGCGACCAACAATTCGCCGATGGATGTTTATGGGGTCAACCTGCTTTGGGCAAACAACGTTTTGCAGATGGATGTTTATTGGATGAACTTCGTCTCACTGCTCGCTCCGCTGGCGATGCAACAAATCCTCCGTCGTTTTTCGCAGGGCTTTGCGCTGGATGAGAACATTTACGGCGCGATCATTTTCATCACCGGCGTCAGCCTGTGGCGTTTTGTTTCATGTTGGACGGCGACGTTCACCGGCGGTTTTTTTCTGACGATGGCGTGGGCGGGATTTGCCGTGTTGGTGTTCGCGGCCGGAATCATCTTGCGTGAACGCTTCTACCGCTGGCTGGGTCTTGGCGTGCTGGCGGCGTCCGTCGGGCGCGTCGTGCTGGTGGATGTTTGGAAACAGGAAACGATCTACCGTGTGCTGACTTTCATGGCGTTGGGCGTGGCGCTGCTCGTCATCGGTTTCGTATACAATAAATTTCAGGAGACGATTAGGAAATGGTTATAGCCGGAGTGTGGCCGTCTCGGCCATAGCAAATTTCTTTGGAGAATGACTTTTTTCGGTTTTGAGACCAGGTAGGGCGCGTCACTCCGTGCGCGCCGTCGTCTTTCTGGCCAAGTTCGGCGCGCACGGAGTGACGCGCCCTACCATTGCCCGTATGCCATTGTTAACCTGATCCGCACCATTTACAGAAGCCGCTGCGCCCGAGGACGGGTGCACTCCGCCTTTACAACCAGCGGAAATCCGCCAATCTGCTCTGGTGAAAATGCGTTTTCCCATTCTCGTCCTTTTATGCCTTGGGCTGTCTTTATTGACGGCTCACGGCCCAGACGAATGCCGCCCCGTCAGCAGTCGAGAAAGTCCCCGGCGAACAGATTGCGCAGACCCATCTCGCTGATCACCGGCGTGGCGATCTCGCCGCTCATGGGGGTGGGTGCAATTGGTGCGTGGGAATTCTTTCATGCCGGACGCCTGAACAGAAAGCGCGGCTCCACTGGTTTGCCAATCCATTATTCTGGGTGCCGGCCCTGCTGCTCGTCGCCGCGTGTTTCGTGAAGGACACCGCCGGAACCGCGCTGCCGGCGATTCTGAAAAAGCCGTTCGATGTTGCCGACACCATTGAACATAAAATCAGCGGACTCGTGGCCATGGGCGCGTTTGTGCCGATTGCGGCGGCGATTTTTGGCACGGACGGCAGCGGCGAAGGCGCGTCGTTGAGCGCCGCCGGGTTTGCGGCCGTTGATCTTTCGTCCTTCTACAACGCCCTCATGATTCCCGTCTCCATGGTGGTTTTCTTCGTCGTGTTCCTCGCGTCCAACACGATCAACATCCTGATTTTGCTCAGTCCGTTTCCGGTGGTGGACGCGCTGCTGAAATTGTTCCGCACGCTCGTCATCATCAGCGTGGCTGTGAGTGCGTGGGCAAATCCGTGGATGGGCGCGGCGTGGGCGCTGGTCATCATTCTCGTCTCGTGGCTCATCGCGGCTGGTCGTTCCGGCTGTCGCACTTTGGATTCGCGTTCATCTGGGATTTTGTGACGGGCCGGCGCAATCGCTTCAAGCCGCATACGACGGCGAACAAAATGTTTCTGGGCCGGAAGCTCAGCAAAGTTCCCCCGCGCACTTACGGCCGGTTGAGTCGCAATGAAAAAGGCGCGCTGGTCTTCACCTATCGCCCGTGGCTGATCCTGGCCAGGCGCAGTGTGGCGTTGCCGGAAAGCCGTTACGCCGCCGGCAAGGGATTGTTCTACTCAGAGATTTTGCAACTCGATGGCGACAAAGCCCGGATTGCCCTGTTGCTGCCGCCGCGTTACCGTTCGCACGAATACGAACTCGTCGCCATCTACGGCCTGACGGATGTGCGCGACACCGGCCTGCTCGCGGCGTGGCAATGGGTGAAGTTCATGCTTGGGTTCAAGACGAAGACTGCGGCTGTGTAATTTTAGCGAAGAAAATTTCCAGACGTTCTAGTTTTGGGTGTAATATTATTCTCTTTTAATTTGGCATGCCCTCTGCGACGGACCTGCTCCAACGACTTAATTAGTCTATCCACCATCGAATCCCATTCCCGATGCGTGACGCAATCGTGGCCCATAATGGTGAAGTCACTCCAACCATATTTTCCAGACTGGCCAATCGCCACTGCAACCAAATTGGCCGGAGGCTTCAAGCCACCCGAACTGTCAACGTGCGCAAGAATAAAATCACTCATAAAAACTGGCAGTTTTTCCTGAATTCAAAACACATATTGGATGTCCCACTTGTCATTAGAATTTGTCGAATAGCTTCGCACGGCTACGCCGAATTCCGGAGTCTGGAAGCTCGGCAAGTGTGAGATTGATATCGCCGCGAGAATACCCAAGCGCCTGAAGCATATCCTCCATGACGAGACGCTTCGATTTGTTGTCAAGTGTCGCAAGCGCCCAAAACGGGGATTGCGGTATTGGCTTTGCGCTAACTCCGTCGCCGCTCTCCAAAATCTCTTTTTCAGACTTAGCGAAGTAGGCCCGACTGCCCCGATGAAATTTCTGTGTGGCCTCTGCGAACTTTTTCGGATTGGCAGAGTGTAGCCAGCCGAGCATGACAAGATAGCGATCAACCGCCTGATGATGCCTTTGAAATTGCTCGCTTCTAATAAAGTCTATTAGCGTCGAAGCGACAGGCGGAGAAGCTGGCGGCAAGGTAGCTGCCGCCCGTGCTGTTGCTGCAAGATTAAGTATGCGTCGAAGCACATCGTTAGGGGTGACATGGAATCCGGCGGCGCGTCGCGCAAGCTCCGCGAATACTTGGTCATCTATTTCAATTGAGTTCACACGCGTATGATACGGGTAAGAACGCGTCTGTCAAGTACTGTTTTGGCTGGCGCACCGGAATGCTTAAGATTTAACAAGGACGTTGATTTGTATTTACCTTCTTAAATAGCGCGAGAATGCAGCTCTTCTTTTAAATTGTGCCGCTGCCGCTTCGTAATTAAAAATTGCAGTATCGTGCTACGTGCCGATTTTTCGAGCCACAGGCTCGACGCTACACAGAGTTGGAGTTAGATTTTTCGCGTGAACAAACTGGCCAGGCAGCTCGACAAATTTCTCCGCAAAAAACCCCGCGCTAGGCAAAAATGTCTTCATCGCCAGGAACGCCACGGTCATCGGCGATGTGACGCTCGGCGCGCATTCGAGCGTGTGGTATGGCGCGGTGTTGCGCGGCGACATCAACCGCATCGTCGTCGGCCACCACTCGAACATCCAGGACAACGCCGTGCTGCATCTCGCGGATGATTTTCCGTGCATCCTCGGCAACTGGGTCACCGTCGGCCACAGCGCCATTGTCCACGCCTGCACCGTCGGCGATGAAACGCTCGTCGGCATGGGCGCATGTATCCTCGACGGCGCGGTCATCGGCAGACAATCGCTCATCGGCGCGAAGACGCTCGTGACTCAGGGAACCAAAATTCCGCCCGGTTCGCTCGTGCTCGGTGCGCCCGCCAAGGTTGTGCGCAAACTGACGAAGGAAGAATGTGCCGGACTGAAATGGTGGGCGCAAAAGTATGTGGACAACGGCGAGTATTGCCTGAAGCACGGAATCAACGGTTAAAATGCCCTCTTTTGCAGCAGCGGTCTGTGACCGTTGTGGGTTCACATCAGATTGCTCAACTGCGGTCACAGACCGCCGCTACAACCAAAGTTTCGGCAAAAAATTATCGGTCTTGAGCATTATCGCGCAGGCTTGGTTTTTTCGATTTGGCGGGGACGGCGTTGGTGGCAGCATGGGCTTCTGCTGTTTTGAGCCCGTCCAGTTGTTTGCGCAAATCGCGGGTGGTTTTTTGCAGGTCGAGAATTTCCTGGCGCAGATTTTTCAGATCATCCGTTGGTTTGCGTCCGGCGCGGATGGTGGTGATGGCGCGCGAGGCGGCGGTGCTTTGGGGATTTTCCTCCGAGCCGGAGGCAAAAGTCTCAAGCACACCGACGGCTTTCGGATCGCCCAATGTGCCCAAGGCATTGATGCTGGCCAGTTGCAGGCTGCGTTTTTTGGAATTCACATAGCCGGTCACAAATTCGCGCACGGCGTCCTTGTTTTCCTCATTGCGGGCAAGGTAAGCCAGCGTGCCGAGCGCCTGACCATAGCCGCGACTCGTGTAGTTGATTTCATGTTTGGGAAGCGAAGCCAGCAACGGGGTGATATAGGTGGGATCATCTTGTGTACGCATGGCGCTTATGGCGGCCACGGCCAGCACGTTATGAAACGATTCCGAATCGAGATATTTTAACAATTGTTCGCGTGTCCCGGGGCGCGGAAACGCGCCCAAACCACGGATCGCATCATCGAGGATGTCTGGATTCTTTTCATCTTGTAACGTGGCGAGCGCAGCTTTGTAAGCGGTGTCACGATAAAAACCGGCAATATCCTTCACCACCTGGCTGCGCACACGGGCGTCCGGCTGGTTGGTGGAAGCGAGGAGCGCATCGAAAGCGTCGTCGCTGTGGATTGAACGCAGCGACCCGGAAGCCTTGAGACGGACTCCGTAAAAGGCGTCGTTGTTCAGCGCATATTTCAACTTGGCCACCGTCTGTTTGCCGGGCTTGAGTTGTTCAATTGCCTGCAAGCGCCCGACAACATCGTTCGTATCTGCCAACTGGGCATAAAGCATGGCATTCGGCACGGGAAACGAGATTTTGGCCAGCAACGTATAATCAGGATCTATGCGGACAGTTTCTGGCGCGGAGGGGAGGGGAAAAGAAAAATCTTCTTCAGCCTTGGTGATTTGGATGGTCTGGTCATTGGTTCCGAACCGGCCCTTGAAGCGTATGGTCAGCGGGAAGTTGAACAGCAGAACGTCCTGGCTGACGGTCTGGACCTGGCTGATGGAAACTTTTGCCAGCCCGGCTTCTTCATCCCAATCGTAACTCACTTCCAATTCTGGAAAATGCGCGTGATAGACCCATTGATCGAAGAACTGGTCATAGGAACGGCCGGTCAGTTCTTCGATGACTTTGCGTAAATCCTCGGTCACGACGCTGCCATACTGGTGGCGTTCGAGATAGGTCTTGATGCAGCGCCGGTAAACGTCCGGGCCAAGTTCGGCCCGGAGCATGTGCAGCACCCAGCTTCCTTTTTGATAGGAAAGATACCCGAACATTTCATCCGCATCCGTGAAGTCGCGATGGACAATCGGCTCTAAATTCGTGCGGCTGGTGATCGTCTGTGCCCGTTCATAGAGTTCATAGTTCATGGCATCACGACCATTCTTGTGGCCGTTATAAAGCGTTTCGTAATAGGTGGCGAAACCCTCATTCAGCCAGGCATGGCTCCAGTCTTTGCAGGTGACCAGGTCGCCAAACCATTGGTGTGCCATTTCGTGCGAGACCAGGCTGTCGCTGTCGTGAATGTTTTCACTGGCGTCCGTGAACAGTGTGCCGTCCGTCAGCGTGGTGGCGCTGGTATTTTCCATGCCGCCGTACATGAAATCATTCACGCAGACTTGATCATATTTCCCCCAGGCATAAGGCACGCCGATCTCCTCCTCAAAGAAACCCATGATATCCTTGGTGTCGCGAAAACTGTTGGTGGCGTACTGAATCTCGGAAGCGGGCGTGTAAAACGCCAACGGAACATTTTTGTACCGGTCTTCAATTTCTTTGAAATAACCGGCGCTCAACGTGACAAGATAATTGGCATGCGGCTTTTCTTCCGACCAATGAAACGCCACCAGGCCGGTGGCCGGATCTTTTTCCGTGGAAACCAGCCGGCCATTGGAGATCACCGTCATGCCCTCCGGCACATGGCACGTCAGTTCCGAGGTGAATTTTTCGTTGGGCGAATCAAAACACGGGTACCAATTTCGCGCCTCAATCTGTTCGCCTTGCGAGAACACATGTGTGTCGCCGTCCTTGTAGCCCATCTCTGGCGTGCGAAAATAAAGACCATCCTTCGGCTCTGCCTGGTAAGTGATGGTCACGCTCGCCTCTTTGCCGGTGGGGATGTTGGTGGCGAAAGTGATTACGAGTTTGTCAGCTGTGACTTGATAACCCTGAATTTTCTCCATGGACGTGATGGCGTGGACATTCAGGTCCACCGCATCCAGCTTGATTTCGCGTACCGGCTTGAGCAGCGGCTGGAAGGTGATGACCGCCTTGCCCTCGACTGTTCGCTGTTTAAAATCAGGCGTGACGTCCAGCGCGAGATGAATCATCTGCACTTCCCGGTCCGGCGCGTATTGACGGACGGAAGATGCATCACCCTGTGCCGGAAGGCGGACGGATTCGAAGCACTCAATGGTGGCAACTCCTTCACCCGTTGCGGCGGCCGCCGGCAGCACGACAAGAGTTATGGCCAGACATAAAAAGCCGGTCAGATTTTTTATGAGGGGCCTCCAAGCGGATGGATGTGCGGTTTGAAACAAACGATCTGGTATCTCCATGGCGGCAAAACAATTTCATTTGCCGGCGTCGGCGTCAACTCCGTTAAATGCGATAAAGGATGAACCGCTGTGTTGCTGCCTTCGGCGCGAAAGGCGAAAATCAAGGCGATTGTGGTTCGGCATTGATCTCAATATTGTTGGTATTGGCCACCACCGCCGTTCCGGCGATGCGTGAATTGGACCAAAGCAATTGATTTTTAAGCATGGACTGCGACTGCGCACCCCCGGCAGCGCCCTTGTTGTCGTATGCTTGCTGTTGATTTTGACCCGCCTTGGAATTTGCCACCACGTTTCCGGCGAACACGACGTTTTGTTTCAAGGTCAGGTTCGTGCCCGTCACCCGGAAGAAATAATTCTGGGCCGCTTGCGAATTTTGCGTCATCTGCGGTTCATCGCGGCGGGCAATAGTTTTTGCCCGTTCGCCCGGCGCTTGCAAGGTGCCTGCCGGAATCTGTTCTTTCTTCTCGTTTTCCGGCTGCAACTCACCGTCATAAACCGAGCCGTCTGAATCAACGACACGGATCGCATTGCCGGCTTGCTGCACTTGAAAATTCGCCAGCACGGACGCAGCCTTGGCCGGCGCGCGGGTGTTCTTGAAAGAATTTTGCGTGCTGGAATTAAAATCCTGGGTGGCGGCGAATTGAATCGAACCTGTTTGCGCTCCGAAATCTTTGGCCAGACCAGCAGATGCGGACGCAGCGGGCGCGGGTGAATTCACCGCCAACATGCCGGTTCCAGTGGTGGTGGCAACAGTGTCGGATAATGCCTCGCGGCTTCGATCTGTTTCCGCTTTTGACAGGCTTTGAGCCGATGGCGCAGCGACGACATTGCCTGCGGCCACCGTAACTGTTGCCTGTGGTTCCGCTAATTGCCGCGGTGCGGAACCTCTTGCGAGGACAAACTCGGTCACCACACGATTTGTGAGTTCTGAAAACTTTGCGCCGTTAACAATTTCAACCCGACCATCTGCGAACAAGACCGTGTGTGTTTTTTTATTTTCCGGTGAATACGCCAGCACCGCGTTGCTGGACAATACATCCAGCCTTTCACCGCCCGCGACATAGACGAATGGTTTGCCGGTTTGCGGGTCTGTCAAAATCTTGTCCGAAGCGAGTCCGTTCGTCAGTGTTTCAAGCGATGCCGGCAGCTTGCCGTAATTCTCATTTGCAGCCATTTGTGCCGCAACACCAATTTGCTTGAGGTTGTTCATGGCAGTGATGGACGCTGCCTTCCTTTTCGCTTTGCTCAAGGCCGGTAGAAAGAGCGCCGCGCCAAAAAAGACGACCAGCGCAAAACTCGTCAGTAGCGCCCAGCGTTGCCTGAACAATTCCAAAAGTGACACAGACATCGCCTCTTCATCATCCGGCCTGTTTGGCCGGTTAGATCTTGGTTTCTTGCGCGCAACCTCGCCCTGCAACAGCCGGCGCGTGGCCGGATGCAGCTTCAGCGGATCGCCTGCGTCGGCGCGACGTTTCTTCGCGTAAGCGCGCAGCAATTTTTCAATTTTACGTTCCGGTTCCATTGTTCGTCACGGGTTAGACGGGAAACCATCCAAGTTTTCCCGTGAAAATATTTTTCGCGCGATCTCCTCAAGCCGGTCCAAGCATTTGCTCAGGCGCGAACTGACGGTCTTCACGTTCAGATCCAACGTCGCGCTCAATTCCTCATAACTCAAGTCACCAAAATAGCGCAGCTCGATGATCTCGCGACACGGCCCGCTCAACTGGTCGAGCGATGCGCGCACCAGCGCCAATTGCTCGGCGTTCATCAAACCTTCATCCGGCGCGGGCAGATGATCCGGCGGGTCGGGCGTCAGGCCGGTTTCGGGATTTTCCGCCTGCAGCGAAACGGTCGTTTGCCCGCCGCCGCGTTTGGCGGCGATGCGTTTCTCGCGGTAATCACGCGCCTTGTTTGCGGCGATGCGGAACAGCCACGTCTGGAACTGGCTTTCGCCCTGGAAGGAATCTAGGTTCTTGATGACAGACAGGAAAACTTCCTGACAGATCTCCTCAGCGTCCTCGACCGTAAAATCAGAGCCGAGCTGGAAAACAAACCGCCCCGCCGCTGCGTAATGCAGGTCGAAGAGTTCATCCCACGCCCCGGCGTCGCCGCGACGGCAGCGCGCCAGCAATTCCGCCTCGGATGCCATGTGCGGGGACTTTATTTGAAGCGATGCCGTTTGAACAGATTTCTTGCGGGAGCATTTCTCAAAACCTTCCGTCTGACTGGATATGAAAAGAATCATTCTCGCCCTGCTCACTCTTTCGCTTTTCAACGCCATCGCCCCGGCCGCAACAGCGGTCACCAATGACCTCGTGATTCAGGAAATCCGTTACGCCGGCCGGCTCGCGGATGACGAGGCGCGGTTCACGCTGGACATCGCCGCCACTGCCCGGGGCGCTGGCGAACGTTCTGTAAAACTTCTGGAGGGCGACGTCGCCATTCTGCCCGGCAAGCTGCCGGACGCATTGAAGATTGTCCGCGAGGGCAATCGTTATCTGCTCGTCGCGTCACGCCCGGGCCAGTTTAAATTCAAACTGGAGATCGTGGCTAAAATCCAGCGTGCCGAGCCTTGGAACCAGATTTCGTTCACCGGCCCGTCGGCGACGATTGCCGCCGTCACGGCGCAGGCGGCGGGCGCGGACACGGAAGTCCAGTTGCTGAACGGCACCGTGCTTGACACCGCCAGGACCAACGGCATCTCGCGCGTGAACGGTTTTCTTGGCGCGGACCAGACGGTGGCGTTGCGCTGGCAGAGCAAGGTGGCGCAGGTCGCGCACAAGACACTGCTCACGGTGGATTCCGCCATTGCCGCGCAGGTCACACCGACGGTGATCAAATACACCAGCAAGTTTCATTATGAAATTGTGCAGGGCAATGCGGCGCAGCTCACGCTGAAGCTGCCGGCGGCGCAATCGCTCACACGACTGGAAGGCGCGCAGATCCGCGACTGGCACACCACGACCGATGGCGACCGCCAGACGTTGACGGTGGAATTCATCAAGCCGGTGGAAAATGCATACGACCTGACGCTCTACTCCGAGCAGGCGGTGGAAGATACCCGCCCCCTCACCCCGTCCCTCTCCCCCAGTGGGGGAGAGGGTGCCCGAAGGGCGGGTGAGGGGGCGAATGCTACTAACGTGCTCAACCCTCCGCAGCCGTTGAACGTTGAGCGCGAGCTGGGTTCACTAACGGTTTCCGCCGAGGACACACTGGTGGAGACCGTCGCAATCAACGGCCTGCGGCAGGTGAACACCACAGGCAACGCGCTGGCGGCGTATCAATTCAACGCCCGCCCCTTCACGCTCGCGCTCCGGCTCAAGCCCATCGAACCGGTCATCGGCGTGGCAGACCGCATCAACGCGCGGCTCGAAGAAACGCGGCTCATCGTCGCGCACCAACTCACATTAAACGTCGAGAAGGCAGGCATCTACACGTTGGAACTGACGCCGCAGGCCGGATTCGCCGTGGCGGATGTGCGTGGCGAGGGTGTAGACGACTGGCATTTCGCTGATGGAAAAATTCTCGTGAACTTCTCGACACGCCTGCTCGGTTCACGCTGGCTGGACGTGCAACTGGAGCAGGCCATCAAGACATTTCCCGACCAGATCAGTCTGGCACCGCTGCACGTGGTGGGCGTGGCAAAGGAAACGGCACAGATCGGTGCGGCCTCCGCGCCCGGCATCCGGCTGCACACGGCCACGCTGGAAGGCTTGCGGGAGATTCCCGTGAACCGCCTGCCGGAACGCACGGATGAAATCCTCGCCTACACCGCCGAGCAGCCGGACTGGAAACTGGCCATCGCCAGCGAACGCCTCGCCGCGCGTGTAGTGGCTGACGTGTTCAATCTTGTCACCATCGGCGATGGACTGGTCGGTGGCAGTGCCACGATCCGTTACGGCCTCGTCAATCAAGGTGTGCAGGAATTCAAAGTCAAAGTTCCGGCCAATTGTAAGAATGTCGAGTTCACCGGCCCGAACATCCGGCGCAAGGAACAGGCCGGTGACATCTGGAAGATTGGTTTGCAGGACAAGGTCTGGGGCGGTTACACGCTCGTAGTTACCTACGATTTTCAATTTGACGCCAAGGGTGCAACGTTGCCCATCGGCGGGATTCACACAGTGGACGTCGAACGCGAGACTGGTTCCGTGGCCATCACGACCGCCGCCAGCTTGCAGCTTAATGCCAAACCCGCGACCGATACGTTGCGACGCGTGGACGAAGCCGAGTTGTCTGCCGCCGATCGTTCGCTCATCACGCGCGCCGTGGTGCTGGCGTATCAATACACCGGCGATCAATATGATTTGTCCGTGGACGTGAAGCGTTATGCCGAGCAGCGTGTGTTGGAAGCCGTTGCCGACCGCACGCAGATCACCTCTGTCCTGACCGAGTCCGGCCAGATGTTGTCGCAGGCGTCGTTCATGGTGAAGAACAACGAGAAACAATTTCAGCGTTTCCAACTGCCGGCGGACGCGAAGCTTTGGAGCTGTTACGTCAACGGCCAGCCTGCCAAGCCGGAACGCGACGGCGACTGGGTTCTGGTGTCACTACCGCGCAATGCGAACCGCGACCAGGCCTTCGCCGTGGACATCGTCTATGCGCAGACGAACGGTGCGCTCGCCTCGCTGCTGGGCAAGCCGTTGAAACTCGACGCGCCGCGCACGGACATCCCGAACACATACGCTGAATGGCAGTTGCTGGTGCCGCCGTCGCTGCGGCTGTCGGATTTTGGCGGCAGCATGAACATCGCGCAAGGCACGACCTATGAACTGCTCGATGGGTGGGAAAAATTTCTTGCGTTTTACGGCGAAGTGTTGCGTGAGGCGGGCCGGGCAATTGTGTTCATCGGCTTGCTCGCGTTTCTGGTCATTGCGCTGGTGATCTCAGCGGTGCGACGCGGCTGGCATGGTGTCATCACCCTATTCGCCGTCGTGGCCGTCCTTGCGGTGCTCGGCGCAATGCTGTTACCGGCCTTGTCCGCCGCCAAGCGCAAGGCACAACGTATCAATTCGGTCAACAATCTGAAACAAATCGGGCTCGCGGTGCGGGTTTTTTCCGGCGATAACGGCGACCGCCTGCCTGCTTCGTTTGAAGAGATGAAAAATGAACTCGGCACGGACAAGATCACTTACGACACCGAAACCGGCCAGCGTTACACGTATCTCGGCGGCGGCATGTCGGAGGACAGCCTCAAGCCGGATTCCGTGCTGGCCTACAGCCCGATCTTCAACGGCCATTGCAATGTGCTCTTCGCCGACGGCAGCGTGTCGCAGATAAGCGCGGAAAAATTTGGGGAACTTTCACAACGCGGTTTGGTGCAGGTTGCCACGCCGCAGGAAATTGCGGTGCAACAGCAACAGGCCGCCATCGCCAGCAGCCAGTTGGCCGGTGCGCTAGGATTGCCGGCGGCAACGTTTTCCACCAACGGCTTCACCGCCGGAATTCATGGCGGGTTTGGTGGCGCCGTGGCCGGACTGCCCGTCGCACCGCCAGCTGCGCCCACTGCCGCCGGCATCCGTTCGTTGCGCATCGAACTGCCGCAGACCGGCCAGCCGTTCCTGTTCACGAAAGTCCTCAACGTCCGTGACGAGCCGCTATCTATCCGAGCGAACATCATGACAATGCACGCGTTTCAAACTGTCCAGATGGCATGGCAAAGCGCGGCTTTTTTGCTCGGCCTCATCGTGTGGATCTGGCAATGGCGTCGTGAACAGCGCAATACATTCATTCTCACGGTAGCACTGGCGTTGATCATCGGTTCCGTGTGCAGCCTGCTCGTCCAATGGCGTGCGTTGCATGATGCGCTCATTGTGGGTTTTCCGGTCGTGGTCGTTGCGATTGTTGCCTGGCTCATCTGGAAGTATTGGCCGCGCGGCAGTGAGCCGGAAACGATAGTTGAACCGCCGATGCCCAAATCTTCTGAGCCGGCCATGGGAATTCCGCCGGTGGTTGCAACAGTCGCGTTGATGCTTACGCTTGGATTGACTGGTGCTAATGCCACGAATGCTGAAACGAACAATCCGCCAACGGCAAATGTTAGCGCCTCGATCGTTTCCGTGAATTATTCCGGCACGGTCAACGACCGCGTTGCCTTGCTTGACGCGACGTTGCAATTTTCTTCCGCAACCATCGGTCAGATTATCCCGTTGTTTGGCGATGATGTGGCCGTGCAGCAGTTTTCGGCAAAGAATGGCAAAGCCGAACTGGTCCGCAACGGTGGCGGCATCGGCGTTCGGTTCAACTCGAAGGCCGGCGCGACGTTGCAGGTCAAACTGCTGGTCAAGATTGCCGGTGACGTGACCAAGCGCCGGCTGGCGTTCGCGATTCCGCCAGCACTGTCCAGCCAGGTTGCGCTGACGCTGGATGAAGCCGGGGCGGACGTGGATTTTCCGGCGGCGGTTTCATTCCAGCGGATTTTGGACCAGGACAAGACGCGTGTGGAAGCCGTGATGGATTCGACCGACCGTGTTGAACTGCTCTGGACGCCGCGCGTGAAGCGGGCCGCCGAAGTCGCGGCCACGGTATTCTGTCAGAATGCGGCATTAGTCACGTTTGGTGGTGGCGTGATGAACGTGCGTGCAACGCTGGATTACCAAATCACACAAGGCGAACTGCGGCAGGCACGCGTGCAACTGCCCGCCGGACAGAAATTATTGCGTGTCGAGGGCAGGGAAATCCGCACATGGGAGGTTAAGAACCTCCCCCTCATCCGTCCTGCGGACACCTTCTCCCCCACTGGGGGAGAAGGCCGGGATGAGGGGGCAAGTCAGATCCTCGTCGTGGATTTGCTCAAAGGCATTTCACCCTCATGGCGGCTGATGATTGAGACGGAAAAAGTTTTGGATGCGTTGCCCGTGGATGTGGCGGTCGAGACACCGCACGCATTGGATGTGAAACGCGAGAATGGTCTGGTTGCCTTGCGCGGGGCAGAAGAGCTGGCGTTGTCGGTCGCGTCAGTCTCCGGCTTGGAGCGCGTGGATGCGGAGGAATTTGGACGCACGATCACTGACGCGACCACCAATCTCGCCGGCGTGTTCCGGTTCGCCAATCCGCAATTCGCGTTAGGCATCCGTGCCGAGGCCATCCAGTCGGAGATCGAGGCCGTCGTGCGCAACAATTTCCGCGTGGGCGCCGAGCAGGTTTCGCTCTCGGCGGTGATTGATTACACCATCAAACGCGCGGGCGTGTTCACCTTGAAAGTCGCGTTGCCTGATGGTTATCGTGTCGAACGTGTGGGCGGGAGTAATATTTTGCAATACGCCGAACATGACGACGGCTCTCGCATACTCGAAGTGACATTGAAGGAACGCACGGTCGGTGCTTACGCTCTGGGTATCGACCTGGTGCGAGATTTCAAGAAGCTGCCAACATCGCTGGCCATCGTGGGCGTGCATCCGCTCAACACGGCGAAACTCACGGGCTTCGTCGCCGTGTCCGCCGAGCCGGGCGTGGCGGTGAAAACAGAAACTTTCGATGGACTCACAGAAATCCCGGCGGTGTCGCTGCCGGACTATGCCAAGGTTGTCGGCGCGGGTAATCTGCTGGCCTACAAATTCATTTCCGTCGCACCAAAATCCACGTCCGAATGGCGGTTGAACGTGGCGACGGAAAGCGTGGCCGCCTGGGTGCGTGCGGAGATCGTCAACACTTTCACCCTCACCGAAACGCTAGTGAACGGCCGCGCGCTGGTGCGTTATGACATCGCCAATGCGCCGGTGAAGGAACTGCGTGTGCGTGTGCCGGGGACGTTCAAGAACGTTGAGATCAATGGCGCGAACATCCGCAGTCGTAAACAGGAAGGTGATGTCTGGCATGTGGAATTGCAAAGCCCGGTGCGCGGCGCTTACACATTGACCGTGACGTGGGACGAACCGCGCCCGGGAAAAAATCGCACGCTCGAACTCGCGGGCATATCCACCGACGGCGTAGAACGGGAAACCGGCTTACTCGCGATTTCGGCAAAGGCGTCTTTGCAAGTGAATGAATCTAGCGCCACCGATTTGCAGCGAGTGGATGCGGGAGATTTCCCCGACTGGGCGGGCAGCCCGGACAACACTATGGCGCTGGCATATCGCTACGTTCGTCCCGGCTACAAGCTTGCGCTCGATGTTTGGCGGTTTGACGAGGCGGAAGTGTTGCAGGCGCTCGTGGACAATGCGCAGTTCACCAGCGTAGTTGCGGATGACGGCCAGATGATGACCGAAATGTCGCTTTCCGTGCGCAACAACGGCCGGCAGTTTCTGGAAGTCGCGCTGCCGCCCGGCGCGAACGTCTGGTCGGCATTTGTCGCGGGCCAGCCGGTGCGGCCCAGTTTGCGCGACGGCAAACTGCTGCTGCCCATCCAGCAATCGGGCGCGGAAGACGGTGTGGTGTCGGTGGAGCTGACCTACGTCGGCACCAATATGTTTCCGCGCGGCCGGGGAAACATTGGGTTCACTTCGCCGCAGTTCGACGTGCCATTGAAGAACGCGCGCTGGGAAGTTTACCTGCCGCCGGATTACGACTATCAAAAATTCACCGGCACGATGACGCGCGAGATTTCACCCGTGCCGGCAATCTTATCATCAAGTTTCTCCAGCTTGGATTATTCGCGCATGGAACAGGTCAAGAAAGCGTCGGTCAAAGGAGACGTGGACCGGGATGTCAATGAGGCGCGACGTCAGTTATCCGAAGGCAACACACGTGTGGCCACAGAAAGTCTCAATCGCGCCAAGGTGAAATCCGCCGACAAGGATACGGGAAACGTCTTCAAAAAACTGGAGAGCGACCTGAAGTCCGCGCAGGCGAGCAATCTGATCAACGCGCAGAACGATTTCAGCTTCCGCAACCAAGGCCCGATTGGTGCCGTCGGTGATGTGTCCGGCCGGGAAGTCCGCGCAGATTCACTTTACGACAGCGCTGCGGCTGGCGAGCAATGGCAGAAGCTCCAGCAGTCTCAGGAAATCGTGACGGCTAAAGTGCAGCCGCTGCGCGTGAACCTGCCGGTGCGCGGCCAGCGGTTTGCGTTCACTCAGGTGCTGCAAACGGAAAGCGGCCGGCCGATGACGATCCAGCTATTCGCCGCCAGCACCAAGGCCGTGAGCTGGCCGATGCGCGGAATGACCGTCATTGCCGCGTTTATGGCGCTGTGGGGAATGGTTGCTGTCCTATCGAGGCTGACGCGGCGCGGCGACCGGGCGTGAGCGCCGGTTTGATTTTGTTCGCGGCGGGAAGCGTGGCTTGCTAGGTTGCGCGCGCATTAAACAAAGCGGAAACCTTTGTCCGTGTTGTTTTAATCTCCATAAAACTGCCATGACACCGACCAACCTTGACGCGGCCCGCGAGACTTACAAGAAGATCGCCATGAACATCTCCAAAATCATGCGCGGCCAGGACGCCGCCACGCGGCAACTGCTCGCGGCGCTCGCGGCGGGCGGTCATGTCCTGCTGGAGGATTATCCGGGCACGGGCAAGACCACACTGGCCAAGGCGCTGGCCAAGTCCATTGACGCGCAGTTCAAGCGGCTGCAGTTTACGCCGGATCTGTTGCCGTCGGATATTTTGGGCGTTTCCATTTTCGACCAGCGCGACCAGCAGTTTCATTTTCATGAAGGCCCGGTGTTCACGAACATTTTGCTGGCGGACGAAATCAACCGCGCCTCGCCCCGCACGCAATCGGCGCTGCTTGAAGCCATGGGCGAGGCGCAGGTGAGCGTGGAAGGCGAACGCCGGAATTTGTCCGAACTGTTCTTTGTGATTGCGACGCAAAACCCGGTGGAATTTCGCGGCACTTATCCGTTGCCGGAAGCGCAGATGGACCGGTTCGCGATGCAGTTCACGCTCGGCTACGTCTCGGCTGCCGAGGAAGTCGCGATCCTCACTGCGCAACAGCACAATCATCCGATTGATGAACTTAATCCGGTGGCCACGCTGACGGATGTCCTGGCGTTAAAGCGTGCCGTGGAAGACATCCGCATTAGCGATGAGTTGAAGCGCTACGCGGTGGACCTGGTCGCCGCCACCCGCACGGCCTCCGGCGTCCAGCTGGGTGCCAGCCCGCGCGCTTCCATCGCGTTAATGAAAATCTCCCAGGCGCTGGCGTTGTTTGACGGCTTTGATTTTGTCACGCCGGAACAGGTGCAATCGCTGGCCGTGCCGGTCATCGCGCACCGGCTGGTGCTGGAACCGTCGGCGCGCTTTTCGGGTGTGACGGCACGCGGCGTGGTCGAAGAGGCGGTCAAGAAATTGAAAGTGCCGGCGTGAACTTCATCTACAAGCCGTTTTACTGGAGCTACCGCTATGCGAGCGGCTTGTGGTATTGGCTGCGACGACGGTTCACGCTGGCGGGTTTGTGCGTTGCGGGTGGATTTGTCGTCGCCGGGGCGGTGGGTTCGGACATCGAGAACACCGTCACCTACCAATCTTTCTCACTGCTGTTCGCGTTACTGCTGCTGGCACTGGTTAGCAGCTTGTTTTTCCGTGCCAGATTTTCAGCGACGCGTTCGCTTCCCAGGCTGGGCACGGCCGGTCAGCCGCTGCGCTACCGTGTGACCGTGAAAAATCTGACGGCGAAAATCCAAGACGGACTGACGTTGATTGAGGAGCTTCCTGACCCGCGCCCGGCCTTTGAGGAATGGCTGGCATTTCAGAAGGCGGAGGGCCAGCGCATCCGTCCGTTTCGCGTGGCGCAACGCCGGCACAGAAATCCGTTCCGGCAGGCAAATGTGAAGGCGGCGGAAGTTCCAACGTTGGCGGCGAACGGCGAGGCCGAATCGCAGATGGAAGTTTTGCCGTTGCGCCGGGGGATTTTAAACTTCACCGGCATTACCTTGGCGCGGCCTGATCCGCTGGGAATCTTTCGATCATTCAGCAAGGTTGTCGCGCCGCAGTCGGTTTTGATTTTGCCAAAGCGTTATCCGCTTCCGCCAATCGCCCTGCCGGGCGCGTTGCGTTATCAGGAGGGTGGCGTGGCGCTGGCGGCGAACATCGGGCGTAGCGAGGAATTCGTGGCGCTGCGGGAATATCGTCACGGCGATCCGCTGCGGCACATCCACTGGCGAAGCTGGGCGAAGGTAGGCAAGCCCATTGTGAAGGAGTTCGAGGACGAATTTTTTGTGCGACATGCGCTGGTGCTGGACACCTTCGATGAAGAGCCGAACAGCGAAGTGCTGGAGGAGGCCGTCTCGGTCGCCGCATCGTTCGCCTGCACGGTGCTGACGCAGGAGTCGTTGCTCGATCTGCTTTTCGTGGGCAATCAGTCGTATTGCTTCACCGCCGGACGCGGGCTGGCGCACGCGGACCAGATGCTGGAAATCCTGGCCTCGGTGAAAAACTGCGCCGACAAAAAATTTGAGATGCTCGAACAGCTCGTGCTCAATCATGTCGCCGCAGTGAGCGGCTGCATCTGTGTGCTGCAACGCTGGGACGGTGAGCGGCAGAACCTGATCAAAAAATTGCGCACGCTCGACATTCCCTTGATGGTGCTGGTGGTTGTGCGTCCGGGCGGTAAAAAACCGGACGCCGGCATTCTGCGCGACGAGCCGGAAATTTTCCACGTCCTCGAAATCGGGAAGATCGAGGAAGAACTGGCGAAACTCAAGTGAAGGCGGAACATTCAACATTCAACATTCAACGCCCAACATCGAACGCAGCCGATGTGGTTCGTCCGCCTGTTGAATATTGGGCGTTGAATGCTGAATGTTCGAGATTTCTCCCGTTATGAAGACGCCGCCATTATTGCTTCTGGCCACGCTGCTCTTCTGGGGCTGGCAGTCAGGTTTTTTGATTTTTGGCGCGATCATGGGCGTGATCTTGGAAAGCGCACGGTTGATCCGGTTGCGGTGGGATCTGACTGCAGATGATTTTCGTCGCATCTGGAATTTCTGCGTGTTGCTCGCGCTCGCACTTATCATTTACACGTTTAGCACCAACGGGGCGGGCGGCTTCACGAATTCTTCAGTGGCGGAAGCGACTCGCAACCTCGGTGCGTCCGCCACCATATTTCTACGATGGCTACCGATGACCTTGTTTTTGTTCATCGCGGCGCAGACGTTCAATGAACGCGAATCCATTCCGCTGGCGGCGATTTCATTCTTCGCCCGGCGGGCGCAACAATTGAATGCGACACCGGAACGGCACGTAGACATTTCCTATCCTTATTTCATGTTGTGCCTTTTTTCAGCCGGCGTCCACGTCAACGAAGGGACGCACTCTTATTTTTGGGGACAGGCTGCTTTGATCGCATGGGCTTTGTGGCCACTGCGCTCACGGCGCTTTGGCCCCATGGCATGGGTTGGTGTGCTGGCGGCGGGAATCCTGCTGGGTTTGTCCGGCCAGCATGGCCTCGGCGAACTGCAACGGTTGATCAACGGTTACAATGCCCAATGGATGGCGAGCATGATGCGGCATCGAACGGACGTCTCGCAAAGCATGACGGCCCTGGGCCAGATCGGGAAAATAAAATTGTCGCCGCAGATCGTCATCCGGCTCGAAACTAAAAACGGCAGCGCACCACCGGGCTATTTGCGCGAGGCCAGTTATCGCAATTATCATCCGCAAAAACAAACATGGTATTCGGGCGGATCGCGGAATGATTTTGCCGATATTTCTCATGCGGCCGGCAACGAGGCTTCCTGGATTCTGTTGCCCGGGAAAACCAACACATCGGCCGTCAACATCGCCTGTTATCTTGAAGGCTGGTCGCAGGATTTAAGCGTGCCGGAAGGATTACTGTCACTGCCAACTGGCAGTGGCCGGCTGGAAAATGTTCCGTTAGATGTCGCCAGCATCAAAACAAACAGCACCGGTGCCATGCTGGCTTCCGGCCCGGGTTTGATGATTTTTGACGCACTCTATGGCCCGGGTGCGACGATTGATTCGCCGCCTGATAACAGCACGAATCATCTGGATATGATTGTGCCGACTAATGAAGCTCCGGCACTAGAAAAAATCATATCGGAATTGAACATTTCTGGCGCAAGCGAGGAACAGAAGCTAATGGCCATGCAGCAATTTTTCGCAGAAAAATTCAGTTACAGCCTGTGGCTGGGACCGGACAAGGTGGCGCGAACCAATGAGACGGCGCTATCGCGCTTCCTTTTGCAAAGCCGCAGTGGTCATTGCGAATACTTCGCCACGGCGACGGTGTTGTTGTTGCGCGAACTGGGCATTCCTGCACGCTATGCCGTCGGGTATGCGGTTCATGAACCCTCCAGCCATGGTTACGTGGTGCGGGAACGCGACGCCCATGCGTGGTGTCTGGTTTGGAATGAGCAGGCTCAAGCATGGGAGGATTTTGATACCACGCCCGCATCGTGGGTTGCGACGGAAAACAGCCGCGCGTCGGCCACGCAGTGGCTTTCTGACGGCTGGTCATGGATCAAATTTCAAATTGCCAAGTTCCGCTGGGGCCAGACCAGTTTGCGGAAATATCTTCTCTGGGCGCTTGTTCCTGTCCTGACATTTCTATTGTATCGGATCATTTTCCGGCGAAAACGCAAACGAAGGACAAAGCTCAAGACCAGTTCATCCGGCGAAGTGACTGCCTGGCCTGGTCTCGACTCCGAGTTTTTCGCCTTGGAACGCCGGCTGGCCGCGCGTGGTATGCCGCGTCTGCCGAGTGAACCAATGGTTGGCTGGCTGAAGCGTGCTTTGTCTGATCCTGCACTGGCTGACCTGCGGAATCCATTAAAGGAATTATTACGATTGCACTATGCCTATCGTTTCGATCCACATGGTATAAGTGTTGAGCAACGGAAAGCTTTGGCGCTTAAAACAAGAATTTGTCTGGATGCGATGTCGCAGCTGGCCCGGCCTTCGGGGGCGGCAACCTTAAAGTAGCGTCCTTCCCGACAAACACTTGCGGCAATTCACCCTCGTGCAGGAAGATTCCCGTAATTTCATATTGACAACATTTTCTACGTTGTAGTAGTATTATTACATGTCCACCACGTCTGACTTGTAATCAGTGAAGTTATCTCTTCATTGACAACACGAAAACCCCAGCAAAAGCAAACTCCTGCAACCGGTTAATCAAACAACTAGAAAGACCCCTCGTTTATGAACACCCGACAATCCCCCCGCCCAACATGTGAAAGTTCTTTGAAAACCTCATTTCATCGAAACAAGTTTCAAGAACTGTTACTTGTGATCCTCGCCTTTGTCGCGGGAATGCTCGCCAGCAACCATGCGCAAGCCGCCAACATTTTGATCAACCCCGGCTTTGAAGCCGATGGGAATCATGGTTCAGGCGTTCAGCCAAATGGATGGACCGGCGGTGCCGGCGGCCCTTGGTATATCAATTCTGATGCTTATGCCCATTCCGGGAATAACTACTACAAAGTTTGGGGTGCGTTCAACGGATCGCCCAATTATCAAGCCATGTATCAAGACAAAAGCTCACTGCCGACTTCGACCTATCAAGCAGACGGCTGGTTTTATGAACGGGACAATGATTCCATCTTTCAAGACCCGAATGATTTAGCCTGGGTGGAAGTTTCGTTCCGCGATGCGAACGACAACATCCTGGCGCTTTTCAAGTCGGACAATTTCTGCGTCACCAATGCAGCTTACGTAAACAGCGTCTGGTACAATTTGCCGGTCACCAATGTCTGCCAAACCACGGCCCCCCTTCGCGGTGATCGGCAGCACCAACGTCTTGGTGGCTCCGACGGGAACGGTAAAAATCCGTTACCAGCATACCTATTATCAGCAGGTTTTCGGTGGTGGGTCCACTTATTTTGATGATGCCACCCTGAACCAGACCGGCGGGCCGGTTCCGCCCACGATCACGCAAGTTTATCCTGGCAACCTGCTCTTCGCCAGCAACCATATCAGTTTCCATGTCACCTCGGCGAGCAGCTCGCCGATTAGTACGAGCGATATTCATCTGGTCGTCAATGGCACGGACGTTTCTTCCGGTTGCACATTTTCCGGATCAACCCCGGACATCACCGTAACCTACAGCGGACTGGCTTCCGGCGCATGGAGCGACACCGCCGCAATCTCTGCAACTGACGGCTACGGTTTCAACACCACCGCTACGATGACCTTCGATACCATTGCGCCGGCGTACGTCTGGGAAACTGAGGATTATGACTTCACCAATGGCATGTATATTGATCTCCCGGTACTTTCATCCACACCGCAAACCGGCAGCTATTATGGCACGGCGGGCACGCTGAACGTTGATTTTTCAGGAAATGGAAACAACGCGGCCGCACCCAACTTATACCGGACAAATGATTTTTCGGGCATCGGCTTTGCCAGTGAAACCGCGCGCCAAAAATTCCTCACAGCGCAAATCACCAACCCGCTGGTGCAGGATTATACGATTGGTTACATCAGAACCGGCGACTTCATGAATTACACCCGGCAATATCCGTCGGGAACATATAACATCTATGCCCGCATGGCCGGCGGCGCCGGCGCGACAGTGGTGGCGCTTTCCAATGTGGTGAGCGGAACACTGGTTGGTAATTTTCAGTTCTCCGGTAACGACTGGGGCGCTTACCAATACGTCCCCTTGGTTGATGGTGACGGCAATGTGTTACCAATCACTTTCGATGGCAGCCCGCAAACGTTGAATGTCACGCTGGTCAGCGGCGGCGATAACATGAACTTCTTCATGCTGGTGCCGGCGCAGAGCGGCCAGCCGTTGCTCAGTGACATCTCGCCGACCAATGGAGCGCAGTTCGCCACTGGAAACACCTTTAGCTTCACGGCCACGCCTGCGGCCAGCACGACCATCAATAACAGCGGAATTCACCTGTTGTTGAACGGGGCTGACGTCACCTCCAGTCTCATCATCTCAGGCTCTAGCGCGAAGAATGTCAGCTTCTCGTTGCTCGCTTCTAATTCCTTCTACACTGCGATTATCACCGTGACTAATTCGACCGGAGCTGGCGTCACCCGTACCGTCGTGTTCGACACGATGAGCACGGCCAATTTCTATGTCAAAATCGAGGATTTCGACTATAACGGCGGGGAATGGGATACAACTGGCAACGGCTTGACCCCGAATGGCTACATTGGTCAGAACTCATCCATCACCAACGTAGATTATTACCATTCCGAAACCGGCGGCGGCAACTTCCCTTATCGCGGACCAAATGCACTGGCCACGGAACCGACTTCGGATACGCCATTGCCCGGATACTCCGCCGGTAACGACTACGATGTGGGCAACTTCAACGGTGGTGACTTTGGCAACTACACCCGTAATTATCCGGCCGGCAAATATCTGGCCTATGGGCGGCTGGCTGGTGGAAACGGTGTGGCGACAGCCTACTTGGACAAGGTCACCGGTGGTTGGGGCACGACCAGCCAAACTCTTAAGCGCCTCGGCACGTGGAGCGCCACCCCGGGCGGCTGGCAAAATTGGGTTTGGATCCCGCTGGTGAACAACGGACTCCCTGTCGTCATTGATGTAGCCGGCACCAATACTTTGCGGGTCACTTCCGGCAACAACATCAACGCCAATTACTTCATGCTCGTGCCGGTTCAGCCGATCAACCTTTCGGCAAAACCGTCGGGCAGCAATGTTGCCATTTCGTTCCCGACCCAGGCGGGCAAGAGCTACCGCGTCTTCTCCCGGGCCAGCTTGACCACGGGAAATTGGACGCTGGTGACCACGGTTGGTGGGGACGGCACGGTGAAATCAGTAAGCCAGCCGGCGACAAGCAGCCAGCAGTTTTACCAAGTGGTTTCTCCGTAATTGTCATCGGCGCGAATCCCAAGGCGGCTAACCAGCCGCCTTGGGATCGGCCTTTTGTAAACAGAATATTTTAAGATTAAGATCAATCGACCAACTACATAACGGCGGCAGCAGGCGGCCATTTATTAATGAGCACAAAAATGAGCAATGCGGGCATTTCTTCAACCTCCTCCGGTGACTGCCGGCGGCGAGGTGGATTCACGTTGATTGAACTGCTGGTGGTCATTGCCATCATTGCGATTCTGGCCGCCATGTTGTTGCCCGCCCTCAGTCGCGCCAAGCAAAAGGCTCAGGGCATTTCTTGCATGAACGATGTCCGGCAAATGGCGATGGCTTGGATCATGTATGCGGACGACAATGGAAGTAAAGCCGCGCCTAATTATCCGCAGGGAACCGCCGCGAACAGTTCGGCGACGCAGCTCCCTGAGAATCAATTTGGATGTTGGGCGGCCGGCGTTTTAAGCCTTCCCACTGGTGGTACACAAACGGGTCCAGAAAACATCAACACAGCCATGTTGGTTGATCATGTCCAATATCCAAACGGGGCGTTTTTAGGTTCTTACATCGGCAAAAATTATAAATTATTCAGGTGTCCGGCCGATCAATCCGTGGGGTTGGTCTATGGCAACAGATTGCCTCGATCACGAAGCATCTCGATGAATAATTTTGTCGGTTCGCCATCCTCATCAATTAACAGTTCGGGCTCAGCCAAATATCCGACCTATCAGAAAACCACCAGCATCCTTTCACCCACCTTGACCTTTGTTTTTCTGGATGAACGTGAAGACAGCATCAATGACGGCACTTTTTTCACCACCATGGTAAACCCCTTGCCGAACCCGACGATCATTGACATCCCGGCCAGCTATCACGGAGGGGCCGCCGGTTTTGCGTTCGCCGACGGTCATTCTGAGATGCACAAATGGTTATCCGCCGCTTTAAAGAAGCCAATCCAATCGTCCCCGATAAACAACATAAATGTAGGGAGCGACGCGGCAGGTTTAGCAGATTCCGCCTGGTTGTCACAACATGCCATTGGGATGACGGAGCCATAAGGAAACTGGAGATTAAATTTCTTATGTTGGACAGTGCGGTCCATTTTCAGTGTCCGCCCTCAGAAAGTTCTTTGCGGAACCATTGCAGCGCATACAGAATCATTTCCGTTGAGTTCTTGAACTTCAGCTTTTCCTTGATCCGGTTCTTGAACGAGCTGATGGTCGGCAGCGCGACGTTCATTTCCTGCGCGATCTCCCGGGTTCCTTTTCCCTGGCCCAACATGCGAAAGACCTCCATTTCCCGGTCACTCAAGGCTTCGAGCGGGGACGGAATCTGGTCGGTCTCGCCCTTCACGAATTTGGAAACCACCATTGTGGCCATGGTCTCGCTCATGTGCACGTTGCCGCTGAGAACTTTGCGGATGGCGGCCACGACTGTCGTCGCGGGTTCACTCTTCATCACGTAGCCCATGGAACCCGCGCGCAAGGCCCGGTCGCCGTAGAGAGATTCAGAATGCATGGAGACGACCAGGACGGGCATGTCTTCATGGTCGCGCTTGACGGCCTTGATGAGGTCAATGCCGCTGGTGGTGTCGAGTGAAATGTCCACGATCACCAGATCCGGCGCGGATTCACGGATGCCATTCAATCCATTGGCGGCATCGGGAGCGTCACCGCAAACCGTCAGGTCCGGCTCCAGATCAATCAACCGCCGGAGTCCGTCGCGAAACATCGCGTGATCATCCACAATGAATATGCGTTTCTTTGCCGTCATCGGATCGGCGGAGACGGATTCGATTCTGTTCATCTTTGCGCTCATAGTTGTTCGATTCTCAGGCCGTCAGATGATATTTGCAAGTGACCTGCGTGCCTTGTCCGGGCTGCGTTTTGAATTCCAACACGGCACCGATCACCTTCGCCCGATAACGCATGATGCCGATGCCCATGCCGGTCTTGTCCTCTTCAGACGGCTGAAAACCGACGCCATTATCCTGCACCGTCAAAATCAAGTCGGCATTTTCTTTAAGCAAACGGATGGTAATGACGCTGGCCCGGCTGTGCTTGGCTGCATTGATCATGGCTTCCTGTGCGATGAAGTGCAAATGCATCGCCACGCCGTTGTCCAGTGTGGGAAACGTTCCGCTCGAAGAAAAGTCGCACTTTATTTTGTAAAGGCTGCCAATGCCCATCGCGAGTTCTTCTACTGCTTCGGTCAATCCTTCCTCCTCCAGCCGCACCGGGAAAAGTCCCCGGGCCACGGTTCGCGTTTGCACCAGTGATGCGTTGATCAGGCTGCTGATGTCGCTGGCTTCCGAGGAGTCAACCGCATCCTTTTCCTTGAGCCGGCGCGCTAGAATATGTGTCCGATAGGCGATCGCGGCGAGCTGCTGGCAAACACCGTCGTGCAGATCGTGCCCGAGACGCTGTTGTTCACGATTGGAGATTTCCAGGATTTCCTTTTCCATCCGCTTGCGGGCGGTCACATCACGGGCGACGCCTTCCACTTCGATGAATTTGCCCGACTGTTCCACCATGCGGGAGCTCACTTCCAGTTTTAATCTCTGTCCGGACGCATTCACAAAATCCCAGTCAATGGCCGCAGTCTCCACGCCCATGGTCACCTGCTTCAGCCAGTCCCTGGCCGCCGGCCGTTGTTCTTCCATGATCAAATCAGTCAGCTCCTTGGCGAGGATGTCGCTGCGCTGATATTGGAGCAACCTTTCCCCGGCGCGGTTGATGGACGTCATGTGTCCGGCCAGGTCATGGGTGAAAACCATGTCATTGGCATTTTCAAACAGATCAAGATACCGCTCTTTAAGCGCGGCTTCAGCATGCAATTTTTCTTCGATGATCTGGGTCTGCTGGCCGACCCGTCGACGCAGTAATCCAACCCATGCAAAGGCGGTCAGCAAAATGGCGCACAGGATGCTGATGGCCAAAAAAAGTTTTGGCAGTGTCCACCACGGCGGCAGCGACATCACAATGACATCGTTTGGTGAACGCAATAACAGGCGGAAGGATGCGGCCCGCCATTCGGTTCCAGAATACCAGTTTTCCCCAAGATCATCGATGACGTTGACGCCGATGACGGAAAGTTTGCTGCCGTTTTGAAGCTGTTCAAAATCCACGTTCTGCCCTTGCGATCGCAAATAGGCATGAAAAACAAAGCCTTTGGCTTGCAGTACTAAAAAAGGTTCCTTGCTATGCTGCGCCCGCTCCAGCAGCGTTGCTTCAATCTGAACCAGGCGACAATCATGAATGCCATTCAATGCCTCATCCGGCGTGATGATGTCAGGCTTTAAGGCCGGCCCCCGCCCGATCCGGCGATAGACACCGTTCTCCAACAACGGCGAATATTCACCCTTGGCGGGAAAGCCGAGAACTTCTACCTCGTCGCCGACCGACACTTTATCGGCCTGCTTCGTTTCGATGCACAATCCTTCCGTCGCGTCCTGGATATACATTTTATCGGCGTAACGAAGCGTGACCGTCCCTTTCACTTTGACGCGATGCCCATAAGTTCCGCCCCAGGTGTATTGCATCAGACTTTTGATGGGTTGTTCGGAAATGGCTGACGGATCGCTGGGCGCCGAGTTTTCAATGACCAAATCTTCAGGAAGCGGAACCAGCAGCCAGCTGTCAAAAAGCTGGCGTTGGGAATTGAAGCGCGTGATGCAAACGCCTTCCGCCTTGACGGTGCTGTCCACCAAATCCTCGCTCCGTGCAACGGGCAGCTTGGTTGCCAACACTGTCAAGCGTCCCTGCCCCGTGGCCAGTTCAATGATGTAGTTGGATGTTTGTTCCTCAAAACGAACAGAGCGCACCAGCCCGCGGATTTCCACAAACTGGCTGTCTTCCAAACCGCTGGCCAGTTCTTCAAAAGTCACCGGCTTCGCCACCGGAAGTTTTCCCTCTCCCAGAATGCGAATGCGATGCGAGGTCACAATCGGTGCGAACGAGCCGGCGCCTGTTTCGCCTTCGATTTCCACCAATTGACCTACCTGCAAAACGGGATTGTTCGTCGAGCCGTCCAAGTAGAAATAAATTCCCGCCGTCTCATCCTGGATGAAACGAAACGCGCGCGTCGGAATTTTATCGTCGAAAAAAGTGACCACGCCCCGCAACCGTACCGGGTAATGCAGATCCGCCTGCTGCGTGGTCAGGCGCCGGACTTGTGCGGCCGTCCGCAACTCTTCCAGTGGAGCAGCCGTGACAGTCGCATGAAACGAGCTCCCAGCGACAACCAGCAAAACCAACCACGCCGCCTGAACTGCCGTCATCAATATGTGGGCAGGTTTTGTCTGGCGAGTCGTGAGTCTCATGACCGGGTATGAAATTTCAAAAGTTCTTTAACTCGTGGAACGATCGGAGTGGCGATGCTAACAATTGGACCCGAAGCGCGCAAGATGCCACATCAATGGCTGGCGGGAGCTTGTCATGCCGATTCAGCCCATGTTATTTTCGGGCATTGAAACCCCGGCCCCATAAATCGAAGCCCAAGAGTCCAAACGGAGCCAAACACCCTCCCTCCGGATTAAAAAATTCAGGTCCAGTTTCGACGCAAACGAATCCCTTTCGTAAATGGCTTTTCCGGGCGCTGGCCGGAATCACTATTCCACTGCTGGCGCTGGGAATATTGGAAGCGGCGTTGCGACTCGGTGGTTATGGTTATCCGACCAATTTTTTCAGACCGATGCAGATTGGCGGTCAGGAATTTCTAGTGCAGAACGACAGTTTTGGTTTTCGTTTTTTTCCCGCCTGACATTGCGCGCACACCGGCAACGCTGCGGATGCCGGCCAAAAAAACTCCCGGCACTTACCGGATTTTCATCATGGGCGAATCGGCGGCGCTGGGCGACCCGGAGCCAGCATTTGGCGCAGGAAGATATTTGGAAGTTCTCCTGCGCGAAAAATTTCCCGGGGAAAAGTTCGAGGTGATCAATGTCGCCATGACCGCGATCAATTCCCACGCCATTCTGCCCATCGCCCGTGATTGCGCCCGGCAGAATGGCGACCTTTGGATAATTTACACGGGAAACAACGAAATGGTCGGACCATTTGGCGCGGCGACAGTTTTTGGCGCGCAAGCCCCGCCATGGCCGCTTGTGCGTCTCAACCTTGCCCTGCAAAAATTTCGACTCGGCCAGCTATTGGTGGATGTCGGCCGGAAGTTGAAAGGGAAGGAAACTGGTCGGGAGGCATGGGGCGGGATGAAAATGTTTTCGGGTAATCTTGTTCCGCCCAACGATCCGCGCAAACAAACCATATATCGTAATTTCGATAAAAACTTGCGCGATATTTTACGAGCGGGTCTGGATTCAGGTGCGCAGGTTTTACTCTCAACGGTTGCGATGAATCTAAAGGATTGTCCGCCATTCGGGTCGCAGATCAATGACGGGATTTCGGCTCGCGACCGGGATCAGGTGGATCAATTGATGACCGCCGGAAACTCGCTGGCAGAACATGGCGACTGGGCCGGTGCCGTGAAATCATATGAACAAGCGGATCAGTTCAAACCGCAATCAGCAGACTTGGATTTTCGTTTGGGCAACAGCCTGTGGCGACTGGTCAACCGTCCTGCCGCCCGGCTGCATTTCGAACAGGCGCTTGATCTGGACTGTCTTCCTTTCCGCGCCGACACGCACATCAACACGCTCATTTCTAAAGCCGGCAGTGATTTGTCTTCTCCGCAATTGACACTTTTTGATGCAACGGCCGCACTGGAAAATAATCCCCCAAACGATATTCTTGGCCGCGAAAATTTCTATGAGCATGTGCATTTGAATTTCGATGGAAATTATCGTCTCGCGCTGGCTTGGGCCGGACAAGTTGCGAAATATTTGCCATCCAGCATCACCAAGAGCGCTGATGCTGCCTGGGCTTCACAGGAAACTTGCGAGCAACGGCTGGGATTGACCGATTGGGAGCGTGGCAATGTACTGGCGGAAGTTTGCCGCCGGATGCAGCAGCCACCATTGAACAGCCAGTTCAACAATGAGCAACGCCTAGGTGTCCTTTCCAAACAGGAGGCGGAAATTCGTAAACAAAGAAATGCCGCTGCCGCGCGGCAAATTTATGTCGAAGCTTTGCAGAGAACGCCGGACGATTATTACATTTTAGAAAACTATGCCTATTTTCTCACGGACACAGGCGATGTTGATGGCGCAATCGTTCAGTGGCACAAGGTTAGTACTATTATTCCTCAAGACCACGTTTCCTTCTTCGAACTCGGACGTCTGGCTGGCCGACAAGGAAAATATGACGAAGCCCAAATCTTGCTCGGCCAAGCACTGGCCATCCATCCCAGTTTTGCGCCCGGCTGGTTTGAACTGGGTAAGGTCCGCGCAGCATCGGGAAATTATGAACTGGCGCTGCAAGCATTCAGCGAGTCGTTGCGTTTCAATCCTCAAGACGCGCCAAGCTGGTTTTGCAGCGGCCTGGCGCTGGCGATGCTGAATCGCCGGGCCGACGCCATTCAATATTATCATCAGGCCGTGAAGTTTGCACCGGACGATTGGATGACTCACTTCGAATTGGGCGGCCTTCTCGGGCTGGATGGGAAAATGTCTGAAGCCAAAACAGAATCCGAGATGGCCATCCGTTTAAATCCTGATTTTCCTAGGGCGCATTTGAATCTGGGAATGGCCTTGGTCCAATTAGGTCAATTCGCTGAGGCGGAGCAGCAGTTCAAAGAAACTTTAAGATTGGACCCGACCAACTCGAAAGCGGCTGATTACCTCAATCAGACGCGGGCATTGCAGAAGAATAAGCCTTAGATTTTCACCCAAGCGGAGTTGCTGAAAGGCATTGCAGGTAAGTGCTTAAATTGCCACCAATCATTGGTTGACCCGATTTGTAATAGATGTTACTACAATCATCTGTAACCATTGTACTACAAACAAATAGTGCGCTAAAACCATCGTTCTTTCCAGCAGGCATAGTTTAAGAAATCAACCAAACGAATCAATTTATGTTCTCAAACAACAAACTTCTGGGGATTTTATTAATGCCGTTATTGGCTGGCTGTGTGGCGACATCGGAAAAACCTGCTAAAGACGATCAACGTGCCGATGCGCTTCTCGCTCGGATGACCTTGGATGAAAAAATAGGTCAGATGGTGCAGGTGGATATGAACGCTTTGAAGGCGAAGGGGGATATTGAAAAGTATTATCTGGGTTCAATGTTGAGTGGTGGCGGATCGGATCCGGCGGATAACCTGCCAGCCACATGGTTGCAGACGGTCAATGAATACCAGTCGTGGGCGTTGAAGACGCGGTTGAAGATCCCGTTGATCTACGGAATTGATGCCGTTCACGGCAACAATAACATTGATGGCGCGGTGGTCTTCCCGCACAATATTGGACTGGGAGCCACGCATAATTCCGCCTTGGTGGAGCAGGCGGAACACGTCACAGCCTTGGAAGTGTCGGGCGCGGGCATGCGCTGGGCGTTCGCCCCGTGCGTTGCGGTGGCGCAGGACGAACGCTGGGGCCGCACTTATGAAAGCTTTGGGACTTCGACGGAATTGGTGTCCGAACTGGGTGCCGCCGCTGTGCGCGGTCTGCAAGGAAACCAATTATCAGCGGATTCAAGCTCGGTACTGGCGTGCGCGAAGCATTTCATCGGGGACGGCGGGACGCAGAACGGCAAGGATCAGGGCAACACGGTTTGTGATGAGGCGACCATCCGTAAATTGTATCTCCCACCCTACGTGGCGGCCATCAAGGCCGGAGTTGGTTCGATCATGGTTTCCTACAACAGTTGGAACGGCACCAGGATGCATGGGCACAAATATCTGCTGACGGATGTGTTAAAAGGGGAACTGGGATTCAAAGGGTTTCTGGTGTCAGACTGGGCGGCGATTGACCAGATTTCACCTGATTTTAAGAAGGACATTGAAACATCGATCAATGCGGGGCTGGACATGGTCATGATCCCCTACGGCCCGGGCCAGCCGAACAATTACGTCGAGTTCATCAATGATTTGAAGGCGCTGGTGGCGGAAGGCAAGGTGTCACAGGTACGGATTGACGACGCGGTGCGGCGCATCCTGCGGGTCAAGTTCCAGATGGGATTGTTCGAGAATGCCTATACGGATCCGGCGTTGACGGCGCAGATCGGGTCACCGGCGTATCGCGCGGTGGCGCGTCAATGCGTGCGGGAATCACTGGTATTGCTCAAGAACGATAATCATACATTGCCGCTTTCGAAAGATTTGAAACATCTGGTGGTGATGGGCCAGGCGGCGGACGACCTGGGGATGCAATGTGGTGGTTGGACGATTGACTGGCAGGGCAGGACGGGTGCGGTCACCCACGGCGGCACGACGCTCTTGCAGGCAATCCGGCAGACGGTGAAGGCGGAAGTGACGTATTCGGCGGATGGCAGTGATTTGCGGGGGGCGGAGGCGATTATTGTTGTAGTTGGTGAAATGCCATATGCCGAGATGAAGGGGGATCGCAGTGACCTGAACCTGTCACCCACCGATGCGACGTTGGTGGTCAAAGCCAAAGCTGCTGGTGTTCCAGTCATCACCGTGCTCTATTCGGGCCGGCCATTGATCTTGGGTGACGCGTTGACAACTAGTGATGCGTTCGTAGTGGCGTGGTTGCCAGGCACGGAAGGCCTGGGCCTGACCGACATTCTCTTCGGCGACTTCAAACCCAGCGGCAAACTCCCCAGATTCTGGCCCGCCAATAATAACCAGTTGAACACCCTCAACCCGACCGGTGAACCCCAGTTCCCGTTCGGCTATGGGTTGAACTATTAGGTGGCTTGATTGAATTCACCCAGTGTGGCACTGGAAATTCACCCAACCAGCAGCTAGAATGTGCACATGAATCCGAACGAGAAAACAAAATTATCGGGGCTTCGTGGTTTTCTCCCGGTCGGAATCTTGTGTTTGAGTGTCAGCGCCCTGCATGGTCAATTGATCAACGTTGATTTCAACCAAAACAACGGCGTGAGTTGGGGCGGTGGCGGTCCAAACCCAGGCCCAACCATGTCAGGCGCTGCGGTTCTTGGAACAGCGGGCGACCAGTGGAACGGGATCAATGTCAACAGCGGCAGCAACCTTCTCTTGAAGTATGCAGATGGCAGTGCCTCACCGGTTTCAATGACATTCACATCGGGTGGTGGATACGATGCGAACAGCTATGGTGGCTCCACACCCTTTGCCAGCACTTCTTACAATGCCTTGATGGAGGATTACCTATACAATGGTGGAACTCCGCAAACCATTTCGCTTTCGGGTCTCACCGCAAATTCCGCATACAATCTGGTTCTATACAACGCGGCGGATGGCGGTGCCGGTGCCGCCGGTCGTATGACTTATTTTACTGTCAATGGCATTACCCAGAGCAGCGTCTGGGATGTCGCCAACGGCACGCTGACTGCGGGCGTTAATTATGTGAACTTCCCATCCGCCTTGTCCGACAATTCCGGCAAATTGGTCATCACTTATACTGGCAACGACAATGTGGAAGGCGACATTGCCGGGTTTCAAATCCAGGCCGCACCCTTTAAAATAAATGCCTCTTACAATGGCACCAACGTAGTCATTTCATTTTTGACTCAATCCGGGTTGAGCTATCAGGCGCAATATAAAACAAATCTAACCGACGCCAATTGGGCTTTGCTTGGCGGTATTGTCTTCGGAAGCAACACGGTTCAGGTCCGTCCAGGATTTTGCGAATGGAAGCGGCCGTTTGTATCAGGTGCAAATAACAACGAATGCGCCCGGCCTGAGTCTGCTGCGCACCAGCGGAACGAACATCGTCAATACCAGCGGCAATGTGGTTCAGTTGAGAGGGCTTAATTTGGGCGGCTGGTTCATCATGGAAAAATGGATGTGTCCCCTGGACAGCGGCAGCCTGCCGGACACGTACAGCGTCATCACGAATCTGGACAACCGGTTTGGTGTTACCGTTGAACAAAATCTCATCCGCTCTTACCAGACCAATTGGATCACGACCAACGACCTCAACAACATCGCCAATGCCGGCTACAACTGTGTGCGCATGCCCGTCTGGTGGGGCAATTTTTATTCCATCACCAATACCACCAGCACGGGATGGCGTTCGGATGCATTCGCCATCCTCGACTGGCTGGTCACGAACTGCGCCTCGCGCGGCATTTATGTGATCATTGACATGCACGGCGTTGTTGGTGGCCAGAGCCTCTCCGACGCCACGGGCCGGCAAAATCAAAACCTGTATTGGACCAGCAGTCTGAACCAAAGTCAGACTGCTTACATGTGGGCGCAAATTGCGGCGCATTACAAGGGCAACCCTGCCGTGGCCGGGTACGACCTGATCAACGAACCATTCGACGCGCCGAGCACCGCTGCGGTTTGGGCGGCTTATACCAATCTTTACACCACCATCCGGGCCGTTGATTCCAACCATATCATCATTGTGGAGGGAACGTTCGGTAACTGGAACTGGAGCATGCTGCCCAACCCGTCTTTGTATGGCTGGACGAACATTGTTTATTCCATGCACGAATACCAATACGGCGGTTCTATCTCCCAAATCGAGACGGGTGCTGATAATCAGGTTACTGATTTTCGAAACCATCTTTCGTGGAATGTTCCTGATTATGTCGGCGAATGGAACAACATGGGCGCTGGCGCGGCTTGCTACGACTATTCCATCAATGCCTACGATCAGGCTGGGAATCAGCTGGTCCATGTGGGCTTACAAGGCGACACACGGCCTGATTCCTGACGGCTGGGGCTGGTATGATCCAACTTATTGGCCGGCCATGCCGAATATTTCCACCGATTCCGCCGCCACCATTTCCGCCGCCTGGCAGCAATGGAAGACCACCACTTCCTTTGGCGTTAATTCAGCAGTCGGTTTGTAAATTGGCCATGAGGCAGCCGCGTCATTTGTCTTTCCCCGCCTCTCTAAAATGTTTCCTTCCTATTTTTGCGGTTTGTTTGAGCGCTTCTGCTGAAATCATTTTTAACCAGTCCGAAACAAAATCAGAGCCCGGTTATCGCTATCCGGAGAATGATCTGGGTGCGGTTTATAATCCGCAGGGGACTGCGATAAAACTGTGGGCACCTACCGCCCATCACGTCCGATTGGCGCTTTTTGATGATGCCACTAACAGTTCCCCATCGTTGATTCCAATGACCGTAGACAGTAACGGCGTTTGGTCCGTCAGCAGTTCTGGAAACTTGGCGGGAAAATATTATCAGTATCAGATTGAGCTGCCTGGATTGAATGGCGGACGGCCGATCATGACAATAGTTAATGATCCTTATGCGCGAGGCTGTTCAGCCAACAGCGGCAGGACTTTGATTTATAGTCCGGTTGAAACAAATCCCGAGGGCTGGGATCAGGACCGGTTTGTGAGTTTGAGGAATAATACGGACGCTGTTTTATATGAGGTGCACGTCCGGGACTTTTCGATCAACACCAACTCAGGCACATCTCAAACCAATCGCGGAAAATATCTAGGAATGGTTGAGGCCGGCACCAAGACGCCTTCCGGACTCAAAAGCGGCATTGATCACTTGAGTGAACTGGGAATCACCCATGTTCATCTGCTGCCTGTGAATGACTATGCAGGCGGTGATGAAAGACAGAAGGTTGATGACTACATTTGGTATAATTGGGGATACGATCCTGTACTTTACAACACTCCCGAAGGTTCTTATGCCAGCGATCCAGACGGCACCACCCGGCAGGCGGAATTCAAACGCATGGTTCAAGCCCTTCACCGCCGTAACATCGGGGTCGTCGTTGATGTCGTTTTCAACCACACCGCCAGCACCGGCTTGGGACTGTTTTCGATCTTCGACAAGATTTTCCCCGGATATTATTACCGCACCAATGCTGCTGGCCGTTACGCCAATGCCACCGGCTGCGGAAATGAATTTGCCTCGGAACGGCCGATGGCCAGGAAATTCATTGTGGATGCCATTAAATACTGGATGACGGAATATCACGTGGATGGATTCCGGTTCGACCTGATGGGCATTCTGGACCGCGACACGATGCTTGAGGTCTATCGCGAGGCGAAGAAGATTAACCCGAACGCAATCATTTACGGCGAAGGTTGGGACATGGAAAAGGTGTTGCCGCGCGAAAGGATGATGACACAGCCCAATGTTCAAGGCACGGGCATCGCCGCCTTCAACGACGGCATCCGGGATAACATTAAAGGAGACGCGAGTAATGGAGCCGCGCCCGGTTTCGTCCAGGGTGCCGGTCCTCAATACGGCGGCATGGAGCGGTTTCAGTTGAACATCAAAGATCAAAGCACTGGTAAGAATGCCAACAGCATCGCGGTGTTTTCACCCAACGAAACAATCAACTACGATTCAGTCCACGACGACCTCTGCCTTTGGGACAAACTGCAATTATCGGCATCGACCGTCTCTGAGAATTTGCGGATTAACATGGACAAGCTGGCGGCGGGCATTGTGCTGACGGCCCAAGGTGTTCCGTTTATTCATGCCGGCGATGAATTCCTTCGCTCCAAAAAACAGGTCAGCAACAGCTACAACGACAACCGCCCCGACGTGAATCCGATTGATTGGACGCTGAAGGCAAAACATGAAGACGTCTTCAATTATTACCGAGGCTTGATTACGATAAGAAAGGCGCACCCTGCGTTTCGCCTGTCTGAACAAGCAGCCGTGGATCAGGCATTGGATTTCGCGACGAACCTGCCGGAAAACGTTGTTGAATATGTGATCAAGAACAACACCAACGGAGACAGTTGGAAGAACATTCTCGTGATCTATAATGGTTCAGCCCAAAGCCATGATCTGACCACGAGGGGAAATTGGATCATCGTGGCCAATGACCAGCGCGCCGGACTTGATGAATTACAATCGGCAAAAGACAAGTTCCGTGTTGAACCGTTTTCACTTATCATTGCCCACACCGACGGCCCATACGCCTTTGACCCGAAGCCGTGAGCACTGTTTAAAGGCCGGTGCGGCGGGAATTGAAATCGTCAATGAAGGCGCTATGTGCCCAAGTGGCGTTTCGAAAAGGCATGGCCCGAACCGGTTTTCAGATAACGCTCAAAGTGCCGCGCCAGCTCCACCGTTTCGAAGGCTGCATAGAATTTTATTTTCCAAGGCATGAATTTGGAAGTGTGTTCGCATTTGCCCGCATTATGTTCTCCCAACCGCTGCTGCAAGTCAGCCGTGTGCCCGCGATAAAGCTGCTTTGGGTCGGCAATGCTTTGGAGGACATAGGCGTAAAACATCAGGCATTGATTAATGTTTTGCCGCGGCGGGGAAAAGTAGAAATTGGCCTGTGGTTGGCCTGCCATCCGTAGCTCGGAACGCGCAATGTGAAAGTCCTCCTTCGCCAAGGCTACGGAGGACACCATCCTGCGCTCGGAACTCACACAGGAAGTTCCAAGCGCAGGATGGTGGAGGCGGCGGGAATTGAACCCGCGTCCCAAGCAAGCCTGCCAGCCGCGACTACATGCTTATTTCGGATAAGATTTTCTGCTGTGCGATACTGTCCGAACTCAAGTCGCACTGCCTAGTCCGCATGAAAAGATCTCGGTTGATAACGCGCGGTCTCCATCATCAACCATGCCTGCTGTTGCGTTCCTCCACCGTAGCAGGTGTCCAATGGTGAACGTCGGGGCACTTAGGCCGCGAGAGCTAGTTCTTGATTAGCTGTTTTGTTTTGATGCGAATGATTAACGAGGCCAACGCATCTTCCTCGGCATGCCGCCTCTGGCGTGTTCACATGGTCGAAACCAGTGCGCCCCCATCCAGTTCAGCGAGGCTATAATCCTTCAATTCGTCGTGTGGGTCAAGTTAACTTCCCATTGTATCAACCGAAGTCATGCGGCGGATTTCCAATTCATCGTAGCGCCTTTGGATCGAATGCAGGTTCAGGGAAAAAACCAAAGTGAGAATGACTCCGGGCAGGAGCAGCGCATACCAGACGGCGTAAGGCTGTTTGGACACGACGGCGACTAATCCCGCAATCGTCAGCAGAATTCCCAGCCCGATAAAGATTTTGGTCGTGGTCAGGACGAAATGGCGCGCTTTGCCTTTTGAAGCTAGTATGCCAAGCAACGCGCCAAAGCAGCCGATGATCGAACCGCCAACGCCACCCATCAAGTCGGCTTGTTGCGGCGACCACCAACTACTGGTCACTCCCAAAAGCTTTATCGGACGAATATAAACTGTTCCATGTCCTGCTAATGAAAGTTTAAGCTCTAATTTTGATGGCAATTCTCCAGATTCATTGCGTCCTACTTCAAACCTATAAAGTTGCCAGTTTGATTTCCCTGCAAAGTTAAAGAAGTTAAAATCGGCTACGTCAATACGTTCGTCTCCACCAGAAGCAGATGGCGGATAATACTCCACTAATTTTAGGGTTCCTGACTTATTACGCACCTCCCGATTAGTATTTACAACCATCCCGGACCAAACATTCTCATATTTAAATTCGCAAGCGACCCAAGCTCTATTTTTAATTACTGAATTCGTAATCTTTAAAATTGATGCTTTAAATGGCGCATCGAGCCTGTAACCGCCAAAATTGTCTTCCGACGGCGGGTTATTGGTGCTTTCAATTTTTAAAACTGCCATTCCGTCTATCTCAATTACTTCTCCGTCTGGCAATTGATGTTGTTGCGCCAACTCGTTCCAATCATAAACGCGCAAGACTTTTGTTGGTTGTTGCGGGGCCGGTGTGTGCGGACTTGATTCCTGCGCTGTGGCGGATGAAATGAGCAACAGCAAAAAGTTCAGTTGAAACAGTTTTTTCATTTTGTTCCTTTCTTTTGATTTTGATAGGCAGTCAGAAGTTTTTTGAAAACCGGCGAATCCAGCTTGCCGTCGGCAAAATGCGCGCGCAGATGCCGCTCAAAGTCATCGTCAATTTTCTCGTTGTCGAGGATTTTGATCTTCTCAATCAGCCGGTCGAGGCGCAACCGCAGCGTCGGATAGGAAACATTGTAGGCCTCGGCCAAATCCTTGAGCGAACCGGAAAACAGGATGAATCTTTTCACGAAAGCCAGATCCTCGTCTTCGAGAAAATTCATCCAATGCTTTTTGTCAAAATCGCTCATTGAATATAATTGAACTGTTCTTTCGTTTTATACAACTTAACAAAGTTAAAGTCAAAATGAATTTTATTGATTTTCCATAAGACAAAAAGCGCGGCCGGAATTTCTTCCAGCCGCGTTCTGTTTTCGGTTCCTCGATGTAGCGTTGAGCTTCTGGCTCAACTCATGTTCATCGGCGCACAACGCCGACGCTACAATTTTAGTATCCGCCCATGCCGCCCATGTCACCCATGCCGCCACCGTGACCATGACCGCCGCCAGCCGGAGCTTTTTCCTTTTCCGGAGCGTCGGTGATGAGGCATTCGGTCGTGAGCAACAGGCCCGCGATGGACGCCGCGTTCTGCAAAGCGGAGCGCGTGACTTTCTTCGGGTCAACCACGCCGGCTTTCACGAGGTCTTCGTATTCGCCCGTGGCGACGTTATAACCTTCGTTGCCCTTGCGCTTCTTGACTTCCTGCACGATGAGCGAGCCTTCGACACCGGCATTCGCGGCGAGCGAACGCAGCGGGCCTTCAACGGCGCGCTTGATGATGTCCACGCCGATCTGCTCGTCGTCATTGGCGCCTTTGACGGCTTCAATGGCCGCGATGCAGCGGATCAACGCCACGCCGCCGCCGGCAACAATGCCTTCTTCGACGGCTGCGCGGGTCGCATGCAATGCGTCTTCCACGCGAGCTTTCTTTTCTTTCATTTCGGTTTCGGTCTGCGCGCCGACGTTGATGACGGCCACGCCGCCCGCCAGTTTCGCGAGACGTTCCTGCAATTTTTCCTTGTCGTAATCGGAGGTCGTTTCTTCGATCTGACGGCGGATTTGATTCACGCGGCCCTGGATCTCGGACGATTTTCCGTAGCCTTCGACAATGGTCGTGTTTTCCTTGTCCACAACGATGCTCTTGGCGCGGCCGAGGTCTTCGAGGCCGATGCTTTCAAGCTTGATGCCGAGGTCTTCGGTGATGCACTTGCCACCGGTGAGGACCGCGATGTCTTCCATCATGGATTTGCGGCGGTCGCCGAAGCCCGGGGCTTTGACGGCGCACACATTGATCGTGCCGCGCAATTTGTTCACCACGAGAGTCGCGAGCGCTTCGCCTTCGACTTCTTCGGAGATGATCAACAGCGGCTTGCTGGTCTTCGCGACTTTTTCGAGGATGGGCAGCAAGTCCTTCAGGCTGCTGATCTTCTTTTCATAGTTCAGGATGTAGGCGTCTTCGAGCTTGGCTTCCATCGTTTCCGCGCTGGTCACGAAATACGGCGAGAGATAGCCCTTGTCGAACTGCATGCCTTCGACCACGTCGAGCGTCGTCTCGATGGACTTCGCTTCTTCGACCGTGATGGTGCCGTCTTTGCCGACCTTGTCCATCGCGTCGGCGATAATCTCGCCGATCGTCGTGTCCCAGTTGGCGGAAACGGTCGCGACCTGCTTGATCTCTTCCTTGTCCTTGACCTTCTTTGCGATCTTGGCGAGCTGTTCAACGGCGGCTTCGACCGCCTTGTTGATGCCGCGCTGGATGTTGATCGGGCTGGCGCCGCTGGTGACGTATTTCAAGCCTTCGCGATAGATCGCTTCGGCCAGAACCGTCGCCGTCGTGGTGCCGTCGCCGGCCGCGTCGCTCGTCTTGCTGGCGACTTCCTTGACCATCTGCGCGCCCATGTTTTCGTAAGGGTCTTCGAGTTCGACTTCCTTCGCGACCGTCACGCCGTCCTTGGTGACCGTCGGGGAGCCGAATTTTTTATCAATGACCACATTGCGGCCTTTCGGTCCGAGCGTGGCGACCACGGCACGGGAAAGTTTCTGCACACCGCGGAGCAATGCCTGCCGCGCCTGTTCGTCGAATACTAATTGTTTAGCTGCCATAATTTTTTATCAGTTTTGAATTTTTAGTTTTGAGGTTTGAATTATTCCAACACGGCGAGGATGTCGTCCGAGGACAAAATCTTGTATTCCTTGCCGTCGAGTTTGATTTCCGTGCCGCCGTATTTGCTGCACAGGATGCGGTCACCTTTTTTGACTTCAAACGGAACCTTCTTGCCGTTGTCGTCGGTCTTGCCGGTGCCGAGGGCAACGACGATGCTTTCCGTCGGTTTCTCTTTGGCGGAATCGGGGATGATAATGCCGCCCTTTTTGGTTTCCTTCTCTTCGACGGCTTCCACGAGGATGCGGTCGCCGAGCGGTTTAACGTTTAGTGCCATACTTTTTTTCTTTTGGTTGTGTTTATGTTGACTGCTTAATTAACTCCCGCCGCCCGAGCGGTGGGAAAAATGTTCATAAAAAACTCCGGACAATCCCCGGCACTTCAAACGTCCGGCCTTTGACCTGTTCCGCCGCCAGAATGGTCAGCCATTCCTTCGATGTCTCGATGTGCAACGGGGCGAACAGGGTTTTTCCGCCCTCGTCCGTCAACTGATAACTGCCCGTGACCATCAGCGGCTCAATTTCGCCCGCCAGTTCCAGCTTCATCGAAAACGTCTTTTGTTTGGAATCCACTTCCAGACTCTGCACGTCTTTGACCGCTTCGGTTTGCGTCCGCAACCAGCTCTTCGCCGCTGCTTGCAGGGCCTTGTCGCGAATGGCTGAAATTAAAGACACGGTTTTTTTGATTAAATCCCGCCGCCCAAGCGGTGGGAAAAGCATTAACTGCTAAAATCAAGCGTCTTCTTGAGTTCTTCAATTTCCTTAAGAAAGGCGGCCTTGTATTCCTCGCCCTCCTGTTTGTTCCTGACGACTTCGGCATGACCTTCATTCGCCCTTTTCACCAAAGTCTTTAACTTCAGCAACAGGAACTTGACGTCATCGGGAGCACAGGTCGCCACCACCACGTCTGGATTCTCCATGTTCACTTCAAACGTCCAGGGTGCTTCCTTTGGCTTCGCCTGGCTCGCGGCGGCTTCCGGATTCTCCTTTTTGGGAGTGGAAGCAGCCCACTGTGCCACGACCCGCGCAAACTGGTTCCGCCACGCCTTTTCCGGAACGGGCAGCAACTGGAACTTAAATTCCCAGCAGTTAAGGACGTCCTCGCCCCATTCCATGGTGGGCCGTCCGCCCAGGAGGGCTTTGACGGCGATGACTTGAGCACTCATTGGTTTTGGTATCTGGTTTTTTCTCCAAGCGCGCAGGGCGAGCCGTTCCCGGCGTTGAAACGCCGGGCTATTTTCAGGCTGTCCCTGCGGGACAAAGTTGTCTGCGCCAATTTCATTTTGGTTTCAAAGTCCTGCCGCGCGAGCGGCGGGAATTTGTTTATGCGAACTCCGGTGGAAACGAAAAATATTTTCCTACGGGTGCGATTGTCAGCGTGAACGAAATTTTTCTACGTTCGTCATGTTTATCTGAGAACTCTATTGAGCAATTAGCTGTCTTGGGTAACTGCTGTGCTTTGGCCACGTTAATTTTTAGTTTTCCTTGCTGTCCGGTTGCAATGACATCTTTTGGCTCAATCATGCCTTCCAAGCCATTGTCCACATCCACTTTGGCGTGGGACATTACAGCGCCTTGGTTTATGAATTCAAAATACTGCCATCCGTCTGCCGGACCTGCGCCACGCCATGCCAAAAGAGGCCGGTTTTCTGCTGCTTCTTTTTGCGCCTGCCTATTCTGCTCACTCGTTGCCAACTCAAGTTGCCGAGCTATTAAATCATTCGCTTGTTGAGCTGCCGCAGCCGACTTTTCAGCCGCAGCAGCAGATTTTCTTGAATCAACACGAGCAAGCAACGCTACAAATAGCGCAACTCCAGCCATACTCGTCGTAATGATTTCTATTGGTGTCATCGAACGGAAGTTCGTTATTTCTTCTCGTCCACGACTTCCGCGTCAATCACACCGTCGTCCTTTTTCTTTTCTTCGGACTTCGGTTCACCGCCTTCCGGCTGCGCGCCTTCGGCACCCGGCTGGCCGGCGCCCGGCGCTTTCGCGGCGGACTTGTAAAGTTCGGTCGAGACGGCCTGCCAGATTTCGTTCAGCTTTTCGCTGGCGGATTTGATGGCGGCGGCGTCCGAACCCTTGAGCGCGTCCTTCACCGCGTTCGCGGCGGTTTCGAGCTTGCCCTTGTCGTCCGCAGAAATCTTGTCTGCGTTGTCCTTGAGCAGTTTCTCGGTGCGATACACGGCGTTGTCCGCCTCGTTGCGCGATTGGATCTCTTCCAGGCGCGCCTTGTCGTCGTCGGCATGGGCCTCGGCGTCCTTGCGCATCTTCTCGACTTCGTCCTTTGAGAGACCGCTGCTGGCGGTGATGGAAATTTTCTGTTCCTTGCCCGTGCCGAGGTCCTTCGCGGCGACGTGCAAAATGCCGTTCGCGTCAATGTCGAAGGTCACTTCGATCTGCGGCACGCCGCGCGGTGCGGGCGGGATGTCCGCGAGATTGAACCGGCCGATGGTCTTGTTGTCCTTGGAGAACTGGCGTTCGCCCTGGAGCACATGAATCTCCACGCCCGGCTGGCTGTCGGAGGCGGTCGAGAAAATTTCAGATTTGCGCGCGGGAATCGTGGTGTTGCGTTCGATCAATTTCGTGAACACGCCACCGAGCGTTTCGATGCCGAGCGACAACGGCGTCACGTCGAGCAGGAGCACGTCCTTCACTTCGCCCTTGAGCACGCCGCCCTGGATGCCGGCGCCGATGGCGACGACTTCATCAGGATTCACACCTTGATGCGGTGCCTTGTTGACGAGCGAACGGGCGACTTCGACAACCTTCGGCATGCGCGTCATACCACCAACGAGCACAAGTTCGTCAATCTTCGGGGCCTCAATACCCGCATCCTTCAAGCAGGCTTTTACCGGCCCGATGGTGCGTTCGAAAAGTTTGTCGGTGAGCTGTTCAAGCTTCGCGCGGGTGAGCGACTTCTGAATGTGCTTCGGCCCGGTGGCATCCGCCGTGATGAACGGCAGGTTGATGTCGTAGGTCTGCGAACTGGAAAGTGCGATCTTGGCCTTTTCCGCCTCTTCCTTGATGCGTTGGAGCGCGTCCGGTTGCTTGCGGAGATCCATGTTATACTCGCGTTTGAATTCATCGAGAATCCAGTCCATGAGCGTGTTGTCCCAGTCGTCACCGCCGAGGTGCGTGTCGCCGTTGGTGGCCTTCACTTCAAACACGCCGTCGCCGATTTCGAGAACGGAGATATCAAACGTGCCGCCGCCCAAATCGTAAACGGCGATCTTCTCATCCTTTTTCTTGTCGAGACCGTAAGCGAGCGACGCGGCGGTCGGCTCATTAATGATGCGGAGAACTTCGAGACCGGCGATCTTGCCGGCGTCTTTGGTGGCCTGACGTTGCGAGTCGTTGAAATAAGCGGGAACGGTGATGACAGCCTGTGTAATTTTTTCGCCCAAGCGCGTTTCGGCGTCGGCTTTCAGCTTGGAAAGGATCATCGCGGAAATTTCCTGCGGGGAGAACTGCTTCGGCTTGCCGTCCACTTCGACTTCGACGGCGGCGTCGCCGTTCTTGGCTTTCACAACCTTGTAAGGCACGCGTTTGATTTCCTCTTGCACCTCGTCAAATTTGCGGCCCATAAAGCGCTTCACCGAATAAATCGTGTTGCGCGAATTGGTCACGGCCTGGCGCTTGGCGGCATCGCCGACCACGCGTTCGCCGGATTTTGTGAAGGCCACGACCGACGGTGTCGTGCGTTTGCCTTCGGAGTTTTCCAGCACGAGCGGTTCGCCGCTGTCCATGACGGCCATGCAGGAGTTCGTCGTGCCCAAATCAATGCCTAATACTTTTGCCATAAATTATAAAAATTGGTTAATTAGATTTTCTGTTCCGAGTCTCTTCGCAATAAGGATGCCGGGGCATCGTTTTCTGAGAAAAACCCACAGAACCCTTGTAAACAAAAAATAGACTGGATCTCTTAGCTTAACAGGCAAGCTCCAAACCTGTGCCAAGGGTGGCACAGTGGCACAGTTCTCTGATGGGATGGCGCAAACTGTGTGGCACAGTTGGGTTGGTGGGGCGAGCGTCCCCGCGAGCCGCCTCCCGAGCCTACTGTCCACTCCACATTAAATCAAACATCCGACCTTTGAATGGCCAGTCCTCAATCCGTTGAACTAACCCTTTGCGGACTGGATTTTCCTGCACATAAATCCATTTCTCGGAATAGTTCTCGCCGTCGCGCAACCGATGATGCCATCCACGTGACTGAAATTTCCATTCCTTGCGTTTGTGCTTCAACGCGAAATCGCGTTTCCAATAAGCAATCCAAGTTTCAATCGTGAACTGCAAGTCTCTCGGCGCGCAAAACAAATGCAGATGATCCGGCATCAATAAGTAATCTCCAACCAGCCAGGCCGTGGCTTCCGTCCATGTCTGGCGCAAAAATTGATGAACTGTTTCATTGTTCAGCCAAGGTTCGCGGTTCTCGGTGTTGATGGTGAGCAGAACGATGTTGGATTGGCCAAACTGGATGTGAACGCCGGAAGCCGGATTCTTACGCTGAGGCAATTCGTTGTCTGGCGGCATGCTCACATTTGATAATTTTCTGTTTCAAGAGCGGCTCGCGGGGACGCTCGCCCCACCAGTTTTACTATTCGCGCTACTTACTCCCGGGTTTTACGGCAGGAACCTTGGCAAGATCAGGCGGCAATTTATCCGCCTCGAAGGTTTCAACCTGCAACGAGATCAAGCTCTCGAAGGGCATTCCAAAATTTACCGCACCGTTGGAACGATCCACCACCATCGCCACGCCAACGACATTTCCGCCGTTCGCGCGGACAATATCCAAAGTTTCCTGCACGCGGCCGCCCTTGGTCACGACATCCTCGACGACGAGAATTTTTTCGCCCGGCGCGATCTTGAATCCGCGCCGCAACACCAGCCTGCCGTCTTCTTTTTCCACAAAGATAAAGCGCAAGCCAAGCTGCCGCGCGACTTCCTGGCCGATGACCAGTCCGCCCATCGCGGGTGAAGCCACCGTGACCGCACCCAGCGGTTTTAATTTCGCCGCGAGCGCTGCGCCGAGTTTTTCGACAACGGGCATCTGCTGGAGTGCAAGCGCACATTGAAAAAACTGGCGGCTGTGCAGTCCGCTGCGCAAAACGAAATGGCCTTCAAGCAGCGCGCCGGAATCGCTGAAAATCTGCAACGCTTCATCTTTTGTCATGCGCGTAGTTTCAAGTTTTGCGTTTCAAGTTTCAAGCGGATTACTGTAGTGCCGGCGTTCTGCGCCGATGCCTTCGAGCCACGGCTCGACACTACAACTTCTTTCTGCTGGCTTCTGAATTCTGAATTCTGAATTCTCCCGCCGTGCCGAAGTGGATCAAACTCATCATCGCCATCCTATTGCTGCCGGTTTGCGGCGGCGCGGCGCGGGCCTTGTGGCTGGTGCTGCGCGCCGGTTATGGCGCAGACTCGGTCTGGATTCCCTTGCTGGCGGGCGCGGCCTGCTGGATTGTGATTTTTTCCCTGCTGCCCAAACCGATGTGGCTTTACGTCTTCGGCCATGAACTGACGCATGTGCTTTGGACTTGGCTGTTCGGCGGCCAGGTAAAAAAAATGAAAGTCACGGCCAAAGGCGGGCACGTCATCATTTCCAAGACCAATTTCGTCATCGCGCTCGCGCCGTATTTCTTTCCGTTTTACGTTGTTATCATCATTGCCATGTTCGCCCTCGGGAATCTGTTTTGGAACTGGCACAGCTACGTCGTCTGGTTTCATCTGTTGATCGGCGCGGCCTATGCGTTTCACGTGACGCTGACTTTCCAGGTTTTGCAGACACAGCAGTCCGACATCACTTCGCAGGGTTATTTATTTTCCGCCGTGGTAATTTTTCTCGGCAATGTCTGCGTGCTCCTGTTCGGGATTCCACTGCTGACGGCGAAGGTCGGAATGTTGAATTCGCTCGGCTGGTGGGCGGAAAGCACCGGCATGATTTTTCACTGGTTGCAGCGCGTGATTTGAAATTGCCAAAATATGTTAGCAATTCATTCTTGAATTGTCCGGGCGTTTCGCTTCATGCTTCGTATTAAATATGGATTTGGCCGACATTTTAGGACGTGAGCAAATCGTCCCCGAGCTGAAAGCAGCGACCCGCTGGGAGGCGATTGATGAACTGATCGGCAATCTCGTGACCACGGGAAAAATCCAGCCCGGCGACCGCGACGCCGTGACCGCCGCCGTCAAGAAGCGCGAAACCTCCATGTCCACCGGCATCGGCTTCGGTATCGGCATCCCGCACGCCTCGACCGATCTGATTTTTGAAGTCGTTGGTGCCCTGGGCCGCTCCCGCACCGGCGTTAGTTTCGATGCGCTCGACAACCAGCCGGTGAAGCTCGTCATGCTCTTTCTCGTTCCCCAGGGTCAATTTCAGAAACATCTCCACACGCTCGCCAACATCGCCAAACTGTTGCACAAGGCCGATTTCCGCGAAGCCCTCGAAAAAGCTCCCGATGCCGACGCCATGCTCGCCATCATCCGCGAATTCGGGAAAAAGTGACGGTTCGTTGAATCATTCAATTGTGCTTTGCCGCATCGGCACGAATAATCCTGCGTTGACGATTCACGATTCACGATTCACGATTCAACGCAATGTTGCCGCACAAACAAATCGAACGGAATCTGCAAGCTGCGGTCCATGCCGTGTTGCCCGACGCCGATATTTCCACTGTTTTAGTTCGTCCCTGCGATCCAAAATTTGGCGACTACCAATCCAACGCGCTCATGTCGCTGGCCAAGACGCGCAAACTGAATCCGCGCCAGCTTGCCACCGATGTCGTGGCGAAACTCGATCTTTCTGATGTTTGCGAGAAAGTGGAGATCGCCGGTGCCGGCTTCCTGAATTTCCGGTTAAAAAATTCGGTGCTCACGCGAACGCTTGCCGCCGCCGTGCGTGGTGAACATTTGTTTTTTGCAAAAGCCGCGTCGCCGAAAACGGTGGTGATTGATTTCAGTTCGCCGAACGTGGCCAAACCGATGCACGTCGGCCATATTCGTTCCACGGGTATCGGCGATGCTTTGCAACGCGCGCTCCGGTTGCTCGGCCACAATGTTATCAGCGATAATCACATTGGCGATTGGGGGACGCAGTTTGGGAAATTGCTACTCGGTTGGAAACAAATTCTGGATCGCAACGCGCTCGAACGCGACGCCATCGCTGAACTTGAACGGCTCTACAAGATCATCAACGCCGAGTGCGACGCCAATCCAGCGCGGCTTGAGGAAGCCAAGGCGGAGCTGGTAAAATTGCAGGCTGGCGACGCGGAGAACATTTCCATCTGGAAGGAAATGATCCGGCTTTCACAGATTCAGTTCGGCGCGATTTATTCGCGCCTTGGCGTGAAGTTTGATCATGCGCTGGGCGAAAGTTTTTACAACCCGCAACTCGGCGGAGTCGTGAATGATTTGTTGCAACGCGGCATTGCACGCGAAAGTGAAGGCGCGGTTGGTGTGTTCAGCGATGGGTCATTACCGCCGAAGGAAGATCCATTCCTAGTGAATCGCGATGGTGAATGGATTCCCGATCCCGCGCTCGTCCGCAAGAGCGACGGCGGTTTCAATTACACAACCACCGATCTGGCGACCGTGGATTACCGGCTCAAAACCTGGTCACCGAATGAAATTGTTTATGTCGTGGATGACCGGCAGTCCGGACATTTTAAGAAATTATTCCTCATCGTTGCGCGCTGGAAACCGGACGCGGCGAAAACCACCAAACTCGTCCATGTCGGCTTTGGAAAAATTCTCGGCGAGGATGGCAAACCGTTCAAGACGCGCTCCGGTGACACGGTAAAACTGGGCGACTTGCTCGACGAGGCGGTGGAACGCGCCTACAAAACTGTTTCGGAGAAGAGCTCTGAATTGCCGGAAGCGCAGCGGAAAGAAATTGCCCGCGTCGTCGGCCTGGGCGCGGTGAAATACGCCGATCTGCTGCCGAACCGCCAGAGCGATTACATTTTTAACTGGGACAAGATGCTCGCGTTGCAGGGCAACACCGCGCCGTATCTGTTGTATGCATATGCGCGGACCAAAAGTATTTTTCGGAAGGTGGAGGGAACATTCAACACTCAACATTCAACACTCAACATCCAGTTAATGGCAAAGGAAGAACTCGCACTGGCGAATCATCTGCTGAACTTTGGGCTCACGCTCGAAGCGGTGGCGGAAGAATACCGGCCGAATTATCTCTGCAATTATCTCTTTGAACTTGCCGAGAAATTTTCTTCATTCTACGAAAATTGTCCGGTGTTGAAAGCGGACGATGCCGCCACGCGCGATTCACGGCTGGCGTTGTGCGATTTGACCGCACGGGTTTTGAAACAGGGACTCGACGTGCTGGGAATTGAAACCGTGGAGCAAATGTAGTCTCCGGCTTTGCGCTGTGCCTTACTGCTGCGCTTTCCCGTCCAACTGAATCGTCATTCCTTCGCAGGCGGCATCCACTTTAAGTTTGGCTTTCTGCTTGGCCACGAGCTTGCGCGCGTGTTTTACAAGTTCATCCATGCGCTCGTCATCGTGGTCGGGGTCGTGATGGAACAGGATGAGTCTTTTCACCTTGGCCTTGAGCGCGAGGGCGACGGAATCGTCCACACAGCCGTGGCCCCAGCCGGTGTGCGTCTTATATTCGGCCCGGTCGTATTGGGAATCAAGGATCAGCACGTCGGCATCGCGCACAAAATCAAGCATGGCACGGTCTTCGCCGGGGCGCGGTTCGGTGTCGGGAAAAAAGGCAACAATTCCATCAGGCGAAAAAAGCCGGTAACCGACGCAGACACCAGGGTGGTTGGCGCGATGGGCGCGCACTAACACGGAACCGATGGCAAAATTGAAGTTCTTGAGTTCCTCGATCTCGATGTTGCTCGGCAGTTTATCGAATGGGACGGGGAAATACGTGCTTTCCATCTGGCCGGTGAGCGCGGCGACGAGACCTTTGCGCGCGCCTTCACAACCTAGAATCCGCAAACGGCAGTGTGGATCGTAAATCGGCCCGAAGAACGGCAGCCCTTGAATGTGATCCCAATGCGTGTGAGTGAGGAGCAGTGTCAGATTGAGCGGTTGATTCTTGAATTCTTTAAGCAGCAGTTGCCCCAAACCCCGCAGCCCGGTGCCGGCATCGAGAATGATGATGTCGTCGCCATTGCGGACTTCAATGCAGGAAGTATTGCCGCCATAGCGCACGGTGGTCAGGCCGGGCGTGGCAATGGAGCCGCGCACGCCCCAGAATTTTATTAAAGTGCCAGCGTCGATGGGTTTAATTTAGCGGAACCCAAGAAATAACAAAATGGAAAATCAAAGGATTGAGCAAATGTCGCGTTCAATAAATCTTGCACGCTGGCGCTGATAATTTATGATGGTTGTCTTGGCGGGTTGGTAGCTCAGTCGGTAGAGCAGTGCCCTTTTAAGGCATTGGTCGAGGGTTCGAGTCCCTCCCAACCCACCATTCTTCGTCATCAACAAAACTTGCCCCGTGCAATGCGCGCCGTCTAATCTGACCCATGCGGTTGCTTGACCGATACCTGTTGCGCGAACTGCTCACACCGCTGGCATATTGCCTTGGCGGGCTGCTACTTTTGGGAAATTGCTTCAGCCTATTCGGCGAGTTGGAGAAATTGCAGGAGCGTAAGCTGCATCTCCTTGACGTGCTCGAGTACAGTGTGGCCATCACGCCAGAGTTTTTGATAATGGTGCTGCCCATCACGCTGCTGCTGGCGCTGCTATACACGCTTACGAATCATTCGCGTCACAATGAAATCACCGCCATGCGCGCGGCAGGCATTGGTTTGGGCCGGATTTGCGTGCCTTATTTCATAGTCGGCTGCGCCTTGAGCGTGGCGTTGTTTATGTTGAACGAACTGGTCGTCCCGCAGAGCACGGAATGGAAAAGCCGCATTCTCGCCCGTTACGTTCAAAAACCTGGCGATGTCGAATCGAAAACTCAATTCCGCAACTTCGGTTTCACAAATACGCGCGGGCATCGGGCGTGGTTCATCGGTGAATACCGGCTGACAACGGCGGAAATGCTCAAGCCACAGGTGAAATGGAATTCGCCCGATGGCTCGATTAAATTGTTGCGGGCCGACCGCGCCATCCGCACCAACGATGTCTGGACCTTTTACAATGTGGCCGAATATTCGCAGGCGGACGACAGCGCGCCGGTCGTGCCATCGCTGGTGACAAATGTGCTGGCGATGCCGGAATTTGACGAGACACCCAAGCAAATCCGCAGTGAAATCAAGATCAGCAGCCGTCAAAGCCTGCGCCGATCGCGGAGTTTGGACATTCCGCTGGCGGATATTCTGGCATATTTAAGATTACACCCAGACCTGCCACCGGCGGATTCCGGCGCGCTGTTCACAAAATTTCACGGGCGGATTGCTGCTCCATGGACGTGTCTGGTCGTGGTCCTGATCGCGATCCCTTTTGGCGCGGTAACGGGACGGCGAAATCTTTTTGTCGGCGTGGCTGGCAGCATTTTTATCTGCTTCGCCTTTTTTGTGCTGCAACAAGTAAGCCTGGCGCTTGGTGCTGGTGGTTATCTGCCGGCGTGGCTGGCAGCGTGGTTGCCCAACTTGATTTTTGGCACGCTTGGGCTGGTATTGATGCTCCGGGTCCGATGATTTTGATTTAACAAAAAGTGAGTGATGAACTTTCAATCCTGACCAAGCGCCATGAACGGCTGCAATTGCTCTATCAGGTGAGCAATGTCATCCATTCCACGCTGGAAGCGCAGGAGGCGTTGCAACTAATTGTCAGCGAGGCGGTTCGATTGATGAGCGCCAGTTCCGGCTCGGTGGTTTTGATCAATCCGACTTCCGGATTTCTGGAAATTTCCGCATCACAAAATCTGCCCAGTGCGGCCACCAAGCTGAAATTGCGCATTGGTGAAGGCGTCACCGGCTGGGTGGCGCGCCATAGCCAGACAGTGCGGGTAGGTGATGTCACGCAAGACCCCCGGTATGTCGCTGCCCGGCGTGGAGTGAAATCAGAACTGGCGGTGCCACTCGAGGTCAATGGCGAAACACGCGGCGTCATCAATGTGGATTCGGATCGTACGGATGCTTTCAGTGCTGATGACCAGGCATTGCTGGAACAACTCGCCGTGCAGGCATCCAAGGTGATTCACAACACCTGGCTTTACGAGCAATTACGATTGAAAGTGCATTTATTCGAGTCACTTGCGAGTGTGAGCCGCACGATTAATTCCACATTAAATTTGGACGAGGCATTGCGGGTCATTACGCGCGAAGCCTGCACGTTGATGCGGGCTCGGATGTGTTCTTTGATGATGATTGATGAGAGCCGCGAGTGGCTTGACTTGCGGGCAAGTTACGGTGCGGGCGAGGCCTACATCAAAAAGCCGCGTCTCGCGATTGGCGAAAGCCTGCTGGGAGTGGTCGCCCGTCGTAAAAAACCGATGCAGGTGCCGAACGTCCAAGCGTCAAGCCGTTATCAGAATATCGAAGTCGCGCGTCAAGAAGGGTTGGTATCATTGTTGAGTGTGCCACTGCTTTTCGCAGGCCAACCCATCGGCACACTCAATGTTTATACCGGCAGGCTCTACAATTTTTCTAATGAAGAGATCCGTATTTTGAGCGCTTTGGCGGAACTGTCGGCGATCGCGATCGAAAAGGCGCGCCTCTATGAACGCATCGTGGATGTAGAAGAGCAATTACGGCAAAACGAAAAACTTTCCGCGCTCGGCCTGCTCGCCGCCGAAGTTGCACACGAAATCCGCAATCCACTAACGGTGATGAAGCTATTGTATCACTCATTGGATTTAAAATTTCCAGATAGTGACCCGCGCGCCAAGGACACTCGCATCATTGAGGCCAAGATCGAGCACATGAACAAGATTGTTGAGCAAATCCTCGATTTTGCGCGCACTACTGAACCCAAGCTTGCGCCTGTGAATTTGAATGAACTGGTGGATGAACTGGGGCTGCTCGTGCGACACAAACTGGCTAATCAAAATGTGCGGCTCGTCCGGGATTTGCAGCCAGATTTGTCGGAAGTGATGGGTGACGCCCCGCAGTTGGAACAGGCATTTCTTAATTTGATTTTAAACGCCGCCGAAGCCATGCCTGAGGGAGGCACGCTGACCATTAAGTCGCACGAAGTTCATTTGCCGCATACGAGCATGCAGCCGACACATGTCGCGATGGAATTTAAGGACACTGGCAAAGGAATGAGCAAAGAACTGCAAAAGGGGGCATTCAAAACCGTTTTAAGCACGACCAAAGCCAGCGGAACGGGCCTAGGCCTGGCTATTGTTGGCCGAATTATTGAAACACATCGCGGAAACATCGAGATAAAATCCAAAACCGGCCGGGGCACCTCAATCATCATTATGCTGCCGAAACAGTAACTTCACTCCGCGCTCATTTTTACTGCCAGAAGACGAACATTTTAAATTGCATCGTGACATTTACTCTTTAACTTGGAATTTTGACCCGCCCCCTTTAACGTGCTTCGAGAGAGCTTTCTTTGTAGAATTTTAGCGCCATTTTATTTAGGATGCATTTTAAATTTAATGCAAAAATGCAGGAGAAAAGATTAGCAATAACTTGCGAGATGAAGTTCATAGAAATCTGACTGGAGTATTACGCGTCTTTACGAAACCAAAAATTAGAACGCAAATTGCGTTAATTGATGTTAAAATAAAAATAGGTAACGATAATGAACATAAATTTTAGCAATTATTTTATTTTAACATTTTAAAATTTGAATCCATTAATTGGAGTTTGATTGCATGTTTGTTTATCCCAAAAAATACGACGTTATCGTAATTGGTGCCGGTCATGCCGGAGTTGAAGCCGCCTTGGCTTCTGCCCGGATGGGCTGCCAGACATTGCTCCTTACGATGAATGTGGATTCAATTGGGCAAATGTCCTGCAATCCGGCAATCGGAGGACTCGGCAAGGGCCATTTGGTTCGGGAGATTGATGCGCTCGGTGGTGAAATGGGCAAGGCCACCGATTTGACTGGATTGCAATTTCGAATGTTGAATTTGAAGAAAGGCCCAGCTGTTTGGTCTCCACGTGCGCAATGTGATAAGAAAGCTTACCAATTTAGGCTTAAATGGATATGTGAATCTGAGCCGAATTTGTATGTAAAGCAAGGTCAATCTTCTAAAATTTTGCATAAAGACGGCCAGGCATTTGGAGTCGAGACAAACTTAGAAATTCACTATCACGGTGAAACTATTATCATCACCACTGGAACTTTTTTACGTGGCCTGATGCACATAGGATCAAATCAACAGGCCGGTGGTCGGGCTGGCGACTCGGCGGCGATGAGCCTTTCAGATTCGCTGAAGAAGATTGGACTGGAACTCGCAAGGCTTAAAACGGGAACACCGCCAAGGCTATTGAGTCGTTCAATTGATTTTTCAAAGACTGAACCTCAATACGGTGATGAACCGGTTCCATACTTTACATACTGGAAAGAAGATTTGTTCCACATGGAACAAGAGCGCGGCAGGTTTGTTGGCGCGGGTGCTTCTGGTGGCAAATATCCGCCAGGTTCCGTGCTTGATAAAATTAATCATCAGTTGCCATGCTTCATAACTTTCACCACTGAAGCCACCGCAAATTTAATTCGCACAAATCTTCACAAATCACCGATGTATTCAGGAGTGATTGAAGGAACTGGGCCTCGTTATTGCCCTTCAATTGAAGACAAGATCGTCAAATTCGCAGAAAAAGAGCGCCACCAGATTTTCCTTGAACCTGAAGGTATCGAAACTGACGAGATTTATGTCAACGGCTTTTCAACCTGTCTACCGTTTGAGGTGCAAGTTGATCTGGTTCGGACAATCATTGGCTGTGAAAATGCCGAGATTCTGCGTCCAGCTTATGCGGTGGAATACGACTTTTCTCATCCAACACAATTATTACCCTCGCTGGAAACTAACATTTGCCGAAACCTATTTTTAGCCGGCCAAATTAACGGGACGTCTGGTTATGAGGAAGCTGCGGCGCAAGGTTTGATGGCGGGAATAAATGCGGCACGGCGCGTTAAAAGACTGGAGCCGGTTGTCCTTCGGCGCGATCAGGCCTATATCGGCGTCTTGATTGATGATTTGATCACAAAAGGAACATCTGAACCTTATCGGATGTTCACGTCGCGCGCCGAATATCGGCTTTTGTTGCGTCAGGATAATGCCGATATGCGGCTTTCCAAAATTGGCCACGAAATTGGTTTGCTGCCGGAACGTCATTATCAGACTTTCCGAGCCAAACAAGAAAATGTTGAAACTGAATTGAACCGTCTTAAAAAAGAAGTTTTTGAAAATAATTCCTTAATCAAGATTTTGAGCCGACCGGAGGTTTCTTACAAAGATTTACCGAGTCGAAATGAATCTTTGTCTGGAGAAGTGATTCAACAAGTAGAAGTTGCAGTCAAATATGCTGGATATATTAACCGTCAAGAATTGGAGGTTCAAAAGTTCAAGAAGTTCGAGGCAAAAGGAATCCCCGACACATTTGATTTTTCCGCTGTGCCCAGTCTGCGTCTTGAAACCCGGCAAAAATTTGCCAAAATTCGACCAACGACTATTGGTCAAGCGGCGCGTATTTCCGGCGTGTCGCCAGCAGACATCAGTATTTTGATGGTTTGGTTGAAGCGCTCGGCCGGCACCAATGGCAGCGGTGATTCGCTTAAAGAGGTAAAAGTCAGCGATTCGGGTGAAGCTAAATTGGAAGAGTGATTTTTCAAGCCTTCCTTAGCTTCGCACTAACTCCTTCTTTTCTTCAAGTTCAGCTTGCAATAATTTTCGTTCTTTGACCAATTGCTGTTGAAGCGTGTCAGCCTTTTCCGGATCTCCAGCGGCCAGAGCTTGGGCAATTTCATTCTGCAACGCGATTTCGCGTCCGGCAATTTTCGCTGCATATTTGGAATCCAATTCCGCAAGCTGCTTCTTTTGCGCGACCGAGATTTTGCTGGCCGGTGCCGTTTTATTGAGCCGTTCCATGGCGAGTTCGTACGATGATTTCATAAGTTTAAAGTTCGAAAAGGTGAGCGGTTTTATTGAGTTGCCGGTTTCTTCTTCCATGGCTGACTTGGAAATTTCATCGGCAAGGGTGTTGGTTTCGCTATCACCAATTCAGAATCTTCAGCAACTTTTGCATCATTCGACTTGGCTTTGGCCGCGTCTTCCCGCCAGGATTCAATTTTAGCCTGCAAGCCATGTTTCTCAGCAGTGATCTTGTCGCCAGACTTCATGTAAAATAATGAAAGGTTTGTATGGACCAGTTGTTCTTTTGGTTTAAGTTGTTCTGCTTTATGGCCTTCTGATATTGCAGTGGCAAAATCGCCCTTGCGATAAAACGCCATGCCTAAGGCAAGTTGTGCGTCAAAATTCGTTGGGTCGGCAGTGAGCGCGGCCTTGAATTTGTCAATGGCGCGGTCAAATTCACCCCGGCTGAAATCAAACATCGCGTCATCGTATTTTTCCTGTGAAGTCATGTATCGCCGCCACGCTACGCGGATAAACAAAAAGTGCAAGACTGCGGAACACTAAAAGCAAATATCATTCATAAATAAGATTAACAAATCTGTCTTATGACCCAGACAGTTCTCGTTAGAATTTGACACATTCGCCCTGCCTTTATAACGTTAAACGGCAATGGTGCCGTGCTGATTTACCTTCAAGTTTCCCAGCCCACTTTGCGAAGCACTCAATCATATTTAAAATTCCATGAGCGATACAATCACGGGCGCACCGTCGTCGGATGGTGTCAAGAAAATCTCTTCCATCAACGAAGTCGTCATCCGCATCGCGGGCAATTCTCAGGACGGCATCCAGGCCATCGGCGGATTTTTGGCGCGGCTCGCAGGCCGCAGCGAACAGGAAGTCATGACATTCATGACCATTCCTGCCACCATTTCCGGTGGTGCCTCCATCTTCCAGGTCCGCATGGGCAGCGGCGAAGTTTTGAGTTCCGGCGATGAAGCGGATATATTGCTCGCCTTTTATCAGCACAGCTATGAAGCCCACATCGGCTCGCTCAAAAAGGGCGGTATCGTGATGTATGACTCCGACCACGTCGAACCGAAGGAAGAGTGGAAGCAGGATTATCATCACCTCGGCATTCCGATCTCCGGCCTGACAGTTGAAGCCATTGGCGGCACGGCCAAGGACAAGGGCAAAAATATTTTCTCGCTCGGCCTCATCGCCAAGATGTTCGACCTGAACCTGCCGAAGCTCGAAAAATTGATCGCCGAGCGGTTCACCGGCAAGGATCCGAGCATTTTGAACAACGCCCTCGCCGCCTTCCACGCCGGTCACGCGAATCCGCTTGGCAACGTGCTGGAAACTTTCAAATTCGTGGACGCCCAGAAGAAGGACGGCCAGCAAATCGTGATGAACGGCAACGAAGCGCTCGGCTTCGGTTTGATCGCCGCCGGCGTGCGTTTTGGCGCGGGTTACCCGATCACGCCGTGGTCCGACATCATGGAACTGCTCCGCCGCGAGCTCCCGAAATACGGTGGCACCTTCATCCAGACCGAAGACGAAATCGCCGCCATCTCCATGGCGATTGGTGGAAGTTACGCCGGGCGCGTCGCGGTCACCGGTTCAAGCGGTCCGGGAATTTCGCTCAAGACTGAAGCGCTCGGCTGGGCGGTCATGGCGGAAATGCCGCTGGTCATCGTGGACGTGCAGCGCGGCGGGCCTTCCACCGGTATGCCGACGAACATCGAGCAGTCCGACTTGAACATCGCGGTCAACGGCGGCCATGGTGATTCACCACGCGTCGTCATCGCGCCGGCGAATGTTGAAGATTGTTTTTACATGGCGATTGAAGCCGTGAACATCGCGCGCAAATACAGCGTGCCAGTGATCATTTTGACCGACCAGGGTATCGCCACACGCATCGAAGCGTTCGTGGAACCGAACCTAGAAAAAATTTGTCAGGACATTTCACCTGACTTCAAAACCGTGGCGGATCACAAGCCTTACGATTTGTCGAAACCCGACGGCATCACCACGCATCTCCCTCCTGGAACGCGGATTGAAAGCGGTAAGTATCCGATTGTGACCGGCCTCGAACACGACGAGCTCGGTCATCCGACCGGCTCGCCGAAATTGCACATGCAGATGACCGCCAAACGCCGCAACAAGTTGAAGGCGCTTGGCGTTTCGCTGCCGGTGCCGAAGATTTACGGCCCGCCCGAAGGCAACGTCCTGCTCGTAGGCTGGGGTTCCACCGAAGGTCCCATCAAGGAGGCCGTGGATCGCGCGCGCGCCGCCGGCGACAGCGTCTCCTCGATTCACATCCGGCACATCAATCCGTTGCCGCCTGGCTTGGAAAATATTTTCGCCGGCTTCAACAACGTTTTTGTCGTCGAGATGAATGACGAGGGACTTTACGGCTTCGGCCAGCTCGGTGCGATTTTGCGTGCACGTTATTGCGACCCGAAAATCCAGGGTATCAACAAAACCGACGGCCTCACCTGGAAGGTGAAGGAAATCCTCGAACGCGCCAAAACCAACATGTCCGCCGGACTGAGTAAACTGTAATTTTAAATAGCGACAAATCGTATGAGTGAAACTGTGATCGAAAAACCGGCCGGCAACATCGCCGTCGTCAACTCACCCGCGACGGTGTCCGCCACCGGCGAACGTAAAGGTCTGACCAAAAAGGAAATCGCCGCTGACCATCCGACCTGGTGTCCCGGCTGCGGCGACTTCTCTGTGCTCGCGCTTTATTTCAAACTGATTGAAAAGCGCAAGATGTGGCACGAGAAGATCACGACCGTCGCCGGTATCGGCTGCTCCAGCCGCTTCCCATATTTCGTGCAAGCCCACGGTGCGCATTTCATTCATGGCCGAGCATTGCCGTTCGCGAGCGGCATTTCGCTTTCGCGTCCTGATCTGCATGTGTTCGTGTTCGGCGGCGACGGCGATGCGTTTTCCATCGGCGGAAACCATTTCAACCACACCGCGCGCAAGAACATCAAGATGACCTATTGCGTCATGGACAACTGGGTTTACGGCCTCACGAAGAAGCAGACCTCGCCCACCTCGCCGCTCGGCTTCAAGAGCAAGACCGATCAATGGGGCTCGATTGATTATCCGATCAACCCGATGAAACAGGCGATCTCCGCCGGTGCCACGTTCGTCGCGCGCACCACGCACACGAATCCGAACCACGTTTTGCAGATGATGGAAGCCGCGATGGACCACGACGGTTTCAGCTTCATCGAATGCTTGAGCGAATGTGTGGAGTTCTACGAGGGCGCGTTCGACGCGAGCAATCCGCGCAAAGGCGGCGTGTTCAACGCCGTTCCCGCCGACCACGATGTGACGGACGAACTCGCGGCCTACAAGCTCGCGGGCGAACCGTTCCCCGGCAACTTCGGCATTTTCTACAAGGTCAACAAGCCGACCAAGAACGCGAAGGAAGCCGAGATCAACAAATCGTTCCAAAGCAAGGTCACTGGCCTGAAAGACTGGCAGATTCTCCAGAAAAACTTTGACCGGATGAAGTAAAAATTCTATTTTTGCGGCCATTTCACAGAAAACGACCAAAGCAACTGCTCGGCGGTGAATAGGCTAAATGGTGTCGGTTCACCCTTGGGGTGTTGGTTTGAAGCGACGAATCTGTCGGAAGAAAATCGGGGAATCGACCAATGAACAAGCCAACTTGTTTTATTTCTTACTGTCATTCCGATATTGATCGGGATGTTCTAGAGTTTGTCATCGCTGAAATTCAAACACATTCTCAAAAAGGGATTGATTTTTATTTTGACGAGGACGTGCCTTTTGGAAAGCGATTTAACGATTTCATGAGCCAAATTTCATCTGTTGATGTTATTTTGGTTTTCCTCACTCCAGATTATAAAACAAAAACCATAGAACGCACGGGCGGAGTTTATACCGAATATAAAAAGATTGTAGAAAAGTTTGATGAAGGCGTTCGTGCAAATTTAGAATCGTCTCGGGATGATTTTGTGAGCGTTATCCCAATTATTATTTCTGGAACGCGAGACTCATCCATGCCAGAAGCGCTCCGCGATGCTCGCTCGCTCAATTTGTCGGAGTTAATTGTTCGCAGAACCAGTTCTGGTAGACTTCAGATATCTGAAGACCATCGAAGTAAATTTGAACATCACTTCAAGAAAATCGCCGCCCAAATAATTGTAAAAGACGCGCTTCACACTGAAGCTTTTCGAAAAACGGAAGACCAATACTACGACGAATTATTTGTAAAATTAAAAGCTGGGGAAAAAAGCATCCCGAAAAGTGTTTTGTTGGAAACCGCCTCGTATAAATTAGTTCAAACACAAACAGCATTTTTCGTCATAGGACGAAAAGGCTCTGGCAAATCGACGTTGGCGCGAATGCTAGAACTCATAAATAAAAATAGTTATAATGGTTTTATTGGGATTAGAGCCGAGAACATAAATCTTCAGCAGAGTTACAATCAAATCACGCATGGCAGAGAATCTGATTCTTGAAGGTGTGTTAAAACCTTTAGATTATTTTCAACTCGGCTGGCTAGGTTTTTTTACATTATGTTTAGCCAACTTGATTCTACAACTCGAAAAGAGGGGAGTGTTGTCAAAGCCTCAAGCTACAAGAACTGAACCAATTTCCGCTCTTTTCTCAAAACACTTTGCAGCCGACACCACGCCTGATGGCATCCAAAATGCAATGTTCACATATGCAACCCAAAGGGTTGGGGAATTCTTTGAAAAAATAATAAGTGAAAGCACGTCACAAGGACAGTTCTCAAGCCTTTTATCTCAAGTCATTAGCAAATTTACAGCAGAAGCTTATCTTCATTTTTTGTTGGGAAGAGAAGCCTTTTCTGTTTTGCAAGAAATAGTCGAATTATGCGAGCGCAAAGTTTTACTCACACTTGATGATTTTGACACAGTGTTTGACGCGTTTAGAAAACGCGCAACAGACGACGCGGACCGGCGAAATCGGGCTCGAATTGAAGTGGATTGGCTAAGGTCACTGCTTATTTTGGTAAATGATATAAAAACTCGTAAAATTAGTGTTCATCATTGTTTCCGAACTATTGATTTCTGTCTCACAATTCCTCAGGATCGATTTGTAGAAATCGAACACAGTGATAGAGATGGCTATAGGTATCATCAAGCCACTGCTAACATTCTATGGACTGGAATAGAGCTTTGTGAACTACTAATTCTCCGTCTGCAAAAGATGACCGACTATACCTGCAAAAAAACAACAACCAAAGAACGGTTTGAGGAAATTTTAGAAGAAAAGTGGCCGGAGCTTCCAACTGAAATTTCATTTTCATTTAACGGATTTCCAATTCGAATATCACTTTTCAATTATATTCTTCGCCATACTTTCTGGCGTCCGCGCGATGTTTTGCTCTATTTCGGAAGTCTTTTGGCTGCCGCGCTAAATATTCGTGATAAAGGTGAAAAGATTGATTCCGAAGTCGTGCGACGCATCATTTCTGAAACAACGCGACGGATTATAGGAACAGAGTTTTTACGAGAGTATGAAACGGCAATATATTCCCTTGAACATGTTATCAAGGCATTCACTTCAAGCCCGCAGGCCATGACCTATGAGGATTTACACACGATAATTGGAAAAATTTCATTTGGTGTAACCGCTGAAGATGAAGAGAAAGTAGACATGGATAGGAAAATTGAACTCCTTTATGAAATAGGATTTCTTGGTGTTCAATTTGATTCAAAACTCCGAGAAACTCTTAATTTGGGAAGCGAATGTTTTTATTTTAATGAAGGCAGAACGCCGCTTAAGGCCATCAAGCAATCGAATTACAAGTCTGGGAAATTTGTCGTTCATCCAATTTTTGCCGAACATTTACTACTCGATTACTCCAAAAACTCATTTCTATTAAATTTTTCGTGGGAATACATATCCAGAACGCACTCAATAATTGTTGCTTCCGCAAAGGGTTGGTAAGTTTCACAGCACGTTAACTTTTTCCGGCAAGACATGGCGCATATTCACGAAAAAATTGATTTCACCGTCGCGATTTTTGTCGTTCACGACGGCAAGATTCTGCTCATCCATCATCGCAAGCTCGACAAGTGGCTGCCGCTTGGCGGGCACATCGAACTGGACGAAGATCCAGAGCAGGCTGCGTTGCGCGAAGCGAGGGAGGAAAGCGGCCTTGATGTGGAACTGCTCGGTGAGCGTCCGCCCACGACTTCGCCCGGCACACGCGCGCTCATCGCGCCGCGTTTTCTGGACATCCATCGCATCAACGAAACGCACGAGCACATCGGCCTGATTTACTGGGCGCGACCGGCAGCGCCGGTGGGCCATCAAACCCCGCAAGGCGGCGTTTCAACTAAACCAGTTTTGGCTACAGAGGAGCATCACGACATCCGCTGGTGCAGTGTAGATGAACTGGGAAAACTTTCTCCGCCGATGACGGATACGGTGAAATGGTATTGCGCCAAGGCCATCGGAGAAATTTCCCACGCGTGAATCCATTGCAAAAATTTCGCGTCGCCTGTTTCAGCATCGAAGGCATGAATTCCTTCGCGACAATCCTTTATTTCAATTACCTCTATTTTTTGATGCGGGCGAAGTTCGGTTTCAGCGACCAGCAAAATCTCATGCTCGCGGCCTTGCTCGGCTTGATTTACGCGCTGGCCGCGTGGCAGGCGGGAAAGCTTGCTCACCGGCTCGGCTATTTCAACACGCTCAAACTCGGGTTTGGCGTGATGTTTCTGGGATTGCTGCTTGGCGCTCAATTACATTCCGTCGCCGGCGAAATTCTCGCCGCGTGCGTGGTCAATGTCGGCATGTGCCTGACATGGCCGACGCTCGAAGCCCTGGTCAGTGAAGCCGAACTGCCTGCCGAAGTGCCGCGCGCGATTGGCATTTACAACATCGTCTGGGCGGCGACGTATGCGTTCGCATTTTTTACCGGCGGCAAATTGATCGAAACCTTTGGTTTCAAGGCGATGTTTTATATTCCCGCTTGCATCATGGTTCTGCAATTCGCGCTGGCCATTTGGCTGCAACGTCACGTTATGGAAATGAAACGCGCGGCGGCAAATGTTCCTTCCACGTCGGTGCCGCCGCCTGATCCGCACCGTCCGTCGCCGGCCAGGGCGAAAGCATTTTTGCACATGGCATGGCTGGCAAATCCATTCGCCTACATTGCCATCAACACCTTGCTCGCCGTATTGCCTGGCGTTGCGGCCAAATTCGACTTGTCAACCAGCCTTGCGGGATTCGTCTGCTCGCTCTGGTGTTTCGCGCGGCTCGCGGCGTTTGTTATTTTGTGGCGCTGGACGGATTGGCATTACCGTTTCCGCTGGCTGGTGTTTGCGTTTGCACTGCTCATAATTTCGTTTGCGGTGATCTTGATTGCGCCAAGCTTGGCCGTCATTTTGCTGGCACAATTGTTTTTCGGGATGGCCATCGGGCTGATTTATTATTCATCGTTGTTTTACTCCATGGACGCGAGCGACACGAAAAGCGAGCACGGCGGCATCCATGAGGCGGCCATCGGTGCCGGCAATTTTTTCGGCCCGGCGGTTGGCGCAGCCTCGTTGCAATTTTTACCGCAATATGTGAACAGCGGCGCCGTTGCCGTGAGCGCGCTGTTGCTCTGCGGCCTTGGCGGACTGGTGAAGATATGGAAATCCGCGCGCTGATTCTGGCAAATCGTGTTTGTCCTGCAAGAGTGCTTGCCTTGGACTTCATTCGAGAGCAAAATTTTCGCGCGTGATTCTGAAACGAGGTTTTTATTGCTGCGGTCTGCTGCTGGCGTTGTTGTTCAACAATGCTTTTGCTTCAGAACTTTTACCCCCCGGTTTTCGTCCAGCGCCGCCCGGCGTCCATGCCTTGGTCGGCGGGAAAATTGTCATCAAACCCGGTGAAGTTCTCAATTCCGGCACCATCATCATCCGCAATGGCTTGATCCAAGCCGTCGGCACCAATGTCGTCGTGCCGCCTGACGCGCGCATCTGGGATATGAAAGGCGCGACGATTTACGCCGGATTCATCGAGCCATATCTGATCCTGAATTCCACCAGCGGACCAGTTTCAACGGGCGACTCTGTGACGGTTTCCCAGCGGACGCTTGCCTCGGGTGGTCTTAATTTTTACGGCGCACCCGGTTCCAAGACCGATGAAGGCAAGCCCGGCCCCGGTTATGTGTTGAGCAGCGTCACGCCGAATTTTCGCGCGGCTAGGAATTTTTCACCGAAGAACAAATCAATCGCGCCATTGCGGGAAGCCGGTTTCACCACGGCGTTGGTGGCTCCCGGTGAAGGCATCATTCGCGGCACCAGCACGCTGGTGGCGCTGGTGGACGAGAATCCCAACGAGGCAATCCTCAAGCCAGACGTTTTTCAGCACATCGCTTTTTCGACGGAGGATGTTGACGAGGCTGCCTACCCGCAATCGCTCATGGGCGCAATCGCAGCCATACGCCAAAGTTTCTTCGATGCGCAGCATTACGCATTGGATCACGCCAACTTTGCGCAACATCCGCAAGGCCGTCAGCGTCCGGGCTACGATCCTGCCCTCGAAGCGCTTGCCCCGGCGGCCAACCGGAAAATGCCCGTGGTGTTCGAGCCGGGCAGCGCGTTAATGGATGGTCGGGCCGCGCAACTTGCCAAAGAACTTGGTCTCAATTTCGCCATTGTTTCCTGCGGCCAGGAATGGCGTCGCCCTGATCTGGCAAAGCAAACGGGCGCAACCTACATCGTGCCGGTAAATTTTCCAACGCTGCCCTCGCTGCCGGACACGAACGATTGGGACCAGGTTTCACTGGATCAATTGCGCGCCTGGGATTGGGCGGCGGAAAATCCCGAAGTATTGCGGCAACAAGGTTTGCCCATCGCGTTGACGACCTACGGACTCGACGACAAAAAGGATTTCCAAAAAAATGTCCGGCTCGCGCTGGCCCGTGGTTTGCCGGAGGACGATGCGCTCGCAGCGCTGACCACCATTCCCGCGAAACTCTGTGGCGTGGAAAGCCAGCTCGGCACGATCGAAGCCGGCAAACTGGCGAATCTGACGATTGTGGGTGGCACAAATTATTTTGCAGAAGGTGCCAAGGTGAGCGCCGTGTGGATTGACGGAAAATATTTCCCGGCACCGCTGGAAGATGCCAAGCCGGCAAAGGGTGAAGTCGCCGACAGCGCGTCAACCAATGCGCTGGCGGGCACCAATGCAGTCGCTGCCGCCAAGCCAGATGATAAAAAGAAAGACGCGGACAAATTGCGCAATGAGCAGAAAACCCGCATCGCCCATTCACCGCTGGAGGGCCGCGGCGCGCTCACGAATCCACCCACCATCTTGATCCGCAACGCAACGATCTGGACGAGCGGGCCGCTTGGTGTTTTGACGAACGCATCACTGGCGGTTGCGAATGGGAAAATTCAGGCGGTTGGAGACGTTCCGGCCGGTTTTAAAAACGACCAGACCCTGGTGATTGACGGCACGGGCTTGTTCATCTCGCCCGGCATCATTGACTGCCACAGCCATGCGGCGATTGTCGGCGATGTGAACGAAAGCGGCCTGCCTTCCACCGCCATGGTGCGCATCGGCGACGTGGTGAATTCCGAGACGCCCAACATTTACAACGAACTCGCCGGCGGCACGACGACCATCAATCTGCTCCACGGTTCGGCCAATCCGATTGGCGGGCAGAACCAGGTCATCAAGCTGCGCGATGGTGCATTGCCGGAGGATTTGAAATTTACGAACGCGCCGCAGGGAATCAAATTCGCACTCGGCGAAAACGTGAAGCAGTCTAACTGGGGCGAGAAATTTGTGACGCGTTTTCCCCAGACCCGCATGGGCGTGAAGACGTTCATCGCCAATCGTTTCACCGCCGCGCTGGAATATCTGCAGAACCAGGAAAATTACCGGACGAATGGAGGTGTGCCGCCTCGCCGCGATCTGGAGTTGGAAGCCATCGGCGAAATCATCCAGGGCAAGCGCTGGATCCATTCCCACAGCTACCGGCAGGATGAGATCCTGATGCTCGTGCGGCTCATGCAAAGTTTCGGTGTCCAGATCGGTTCGCTGCAACACGGACTGGAATGTTACAAAATCGCCGATGAACTCGCCGCCGCCGGCGTCACCGTGTCAACCTTCTCGGACTGGTGGGATTATAAGTTCGAGGTTTACGACGCGATTCCTTACAACGGCACCCTGCTGACAGATCGCGGCGTGGTCGTCTCGTTCAATTCCGATTCCGCCGATCTCGCGCGACGTTTAAATTTTGAAGCCGCCAAGGCCGTGAAATACGGCGGCACTCCGGAAGCCGAGGCGCTGAAATTTGTGACGTTGAACCCGGCGAAGCAATTGCGCATTGATAAATATGTCGGCTCGCTCGAACCCGGCAAGGACGCGGATTTTGTGATCTGGTCGAAGCCGCCGCTGGATTCCGGCACGGTCTGCCTGCAAACATGGATTGACGGAAAGAAATATTTTGACCGTTCGCATGACGCGGAACGCGTGGCGCGCTTGAAAAAAGAACGCGCCGACCTGCTCACCAAGGCAAAAAAAATCACCGGCCTGAGCGGCGATGGCGATGGCAAGGATGACGATGGGAAATCGTTCTTCCGTGTTTCGCTTGAGCATCAATACGACGGCATGGATCGCGGCTGCATGGGTGAAGTGGAGGTTGTGCAATGAAATATAAAATGTTCCATCTGGTCATCGCGCTCGGTCTTGGGCTTGCAGGCACAACAACGGTTTCCGCTGAAACACTCTTGCTGCAAGGCGCCACGGTTCACACCGTTTCCGGCGAAACCTTGTCACCGGGCGACGTTCTGATCAAAGACGGAAAGATTGCCGCCGTGGATAAATCACTTTCGGCTGGCGACGCCACGATTGTTGATCTTAAGGGCAAACATCTTTATCCCGGAATGATCGCGCTCGACACGACGATGGGCCTGACGGAAATAGACGCCGTCCGCGCCACCGATGACACCCGCGAAGTCGGTGATTACACGCCCGACGTGGAGTCGTGGATCGCGGTGAATCCCGATTCCGAACTTCTGCCCGTCGCGCGCGGCGGTGGCATCGCCTATTTCGAGCCGGTGCCGCAGGGCAACATTCTTTCCGGCCAGTCCGGATTGGTGCGGCTCGATGGCTGGACGACGGAACAGATGGCTTACAAAAAACCGCTTGCACTCTGTCTTTTCTGGCCGCAACAGGGACTCAACACCACGCCCAAGGAAAAATATTCTGATCCGTCACAATGGAAATCACTCGATGACCAGGACAGAGCGCGCCGGGAAAAAATTCGCGAGATCACGGAATTTTTCGATCAAGCCCGCGCCTATGCCAAGGCCAAGGACGCCGCGACGAATGGCATTGCGCCGCCCCTGAAAATTCCCGCGTGGGAAGCGATGCTGCCCTATGTGCGCGGTGAACTGCCCATCAACATTCACGCCGAGGAACTGCGCCAGATCAAATCCGCCGTCAATTGGGCGGTCACGAATCAACTCAAGATCATCATCACCGGCGGACGCGATGCCTGGCTCGCCGCTGATTTGCTGGCCGCCAATCACATTCCGGTCGTCTATGAACATTCCCAGGCTGAACCGGCGCGCGACACGGACTCGTATGCCGCACAATTCAAGGCACCGGAAGTTTTGCGTGCGGCGGGTGTGACCGTGGCGTTTAGCATCGGCGGCGCGTGGCTGATCAAGAACATGCCTTATGCCGCCGCGCAGGCAGTCGCGTTTGGTTTGCCGGAGGATGAAGCAATCAAGGGATTGACGCTTTATCCCGCGCAGATCGCCGGCGTGGCGGACCAGCTTGGCTCGATTGAGCCCGGGAAGGAAGCCACGTTGATCGCTGTGGATGGCGACCTGCTCGACCTTCGCACCAACGTGAAGCAGATGTGGATCGCCGGCAAACCCGTCAGCCTCGAAAGCCGGCACACGCGGCTTTACGAGAAATACAACAATCGCCCGAAGCCATAAAATTGGCTGTAGCGACGCTCTGTGAGCGTCGTTTCGGCGGTCACAGACCACCGCTACAAGCTTCGGAACTTGGTCTGCTGCTGAAAATGCGGTTTGCCAAGCGCGCGCCGGTTCACTAGGCTTTGCTCATGTCCGTCCAGCAGAACACAACGACTACGATTTAGCGTTCGCGAACAACCCGCGAACGCCAACGCCTCCGACTTATCGTCCGGGGCGTTTTTATTTACTGGTAGGGCATCACTGCTGCGATGCCCAAATTGGGGCGGCGCAGCAACGCCGCCCTACCGAAGAAATTTATGGCTGAAGAAAACCAAGCACCCCCGGCGCCGAACCCCGAGCGCAAAACCCTGGATGACCGCGCGAAGATGACCGAGCTCGAACGCATCCGGCATTCCGCCGCGCATGTCATGGCCACCGCCATCCTGCGGCTCTGGCCGGACGCGCAATTCGCCGCCGGTCCGCCGGTCGAGAACGGTTTTTACTATGACGTGGATCTCCAACATCGCATCTCGCCGGAAGATTTTCCGAAAATCGAGGAGGAGATGAAGAAGGAGATCAAGGCGAACAACACGTTCGAGAAGATCGTCGTCACGCGCGAACAGGCGTTGAAAGATTCCGAGAGCGGACGCCTTGGTGGATTGACCGAGCGTCCGGGCAATGTGAGCAAGTTCAAGCTTGGCAACCTTGAAGCCATTCCCGAGGGCGAGCCGATCTCTTATTTCAAGAATGGCGATTTCCTTGACCTGTGCGCCGGGCCGCACGTGATGCGCACGGGCAACATCGGTGCGTTCAAGCTCACCAGCGTGGCCGCCGCGTATTACAAGGGCGACGAAAAAGGCCCGCAGCTCCAGCGCATCTACGGCACGGCGTTCAAGAACAAGACCGCGATGGAAGAGTATTTCAAGATGATCGAGGAGGCCAAGCGCCGCGACCATCGCAAGATCGGCGCGGAGATGGGGCTGTTCGCACTGGACACTGAATACGTCGGACCTGGACTGGCGTTGTGGTTGCCGAAGGGCACGGCGATTCTGGAAGAGTTGGAAAAGCTGGCAAAGGAAACTGAATTTGCCGCGGGCTATGTTCGCGTGAAAACGCCGCATATTGCGCGGGAGAAAATGTATTTAACGTCCGGTCATTTGCCGTATTACGCGGAGTCAATGTTTCCTCCAATGAGAGTTTATGAGGGTGAAGCCAGCAGCAAATTTGAGCAAGCGGCAATCATTCGAGAAGAGCGTTTAAAATTAGAGAATGAAGCCCAGACGCCTGAAACGGAAAAGAAAATTGCGGAAATGAAAGATAAGAGCAGCGGCCTCGTGATGGAAGCGGGTGATATGGCAGAGAAGTATTACCTCAAAGCCATGAACTGTCCGCATCATCACCGCATCTTTGCGGCGGAACCGCACAGTTACCGCGACCTGCCATTGCGCCTCGCGGAATATGGCACTTGCTATCGCTACGAGCAGAGCGGCGAGTTGTTCGGTCTCATGCGCGTGCGCTCGCTCAACATGAACGACGCTCACATCTATTGCACCGAGGAGCAGTTCGCCGACGAGTTCCGCGCCGTGAACGACATGTATCTGAAGTATTTCAAAATCTTCGGCCTCGAAAAATATCAGATGCGTTTCAGCACGCACGCGGCGGAAGGGCTGGGCAAAAAATACGTCAACGAACCGGAGTTGTGGAAGAAGACCGAGGACATGGTGCGCAAGGTGTTGATCGAATCCGGCATCAACTACGTGGAGGTCGCCAACGAGGCGGCGTTCTACGGGCCGAAGATTGACGTCCAGGTGTGGAGCGCCATCGGCCGCGAATTCACCATCGCCACCAACCAGGTGGACTTCGCCGTGCCCGCCAAGTTTGGCCTCACCTACCGCGACAAGGACAACTCAAACAAGACGCCGTTGTGCATCCATCGCGCGCCGCTCGGCACGCATGAGCGGTTCATCGGCTTCCTCATCGAGCATTACGCGGGCAACTTCCCGCTCTGGCTCGCGCCGGATCAGGTGCGCATCATCACGCTCAACGACGACGAAGTGTTGATCAACTACGCCAAGCCCATCGTGGCCGAACTGCGCGCGAACATGGTGCGCGTGGATGCGGATTTCAGCGCCACGCCGTTCAAGGCGAAGATTGCCAACGCGGAACAATTGCGCGTCCACACCATGCTGGTCATCGGCGGTCGCGACGTAGAAGCCGGCGCGGTGAGCGTGCGTCTCCATCACGGCGGTCAGCAGGGCGCGAAGCCGAAGGGGGAGGTCGTGGCGGATATTCTGGCGAGCATCAAGGAGCGCAGGGCGTGACGGCAGCCTGCCGAACAAGTCGCCGTCAACGCGTTGGTTTCAACTGTGGATGCTTACTGCCCGTTGTTGATCAGTTCATCAATGTTCAGAGCGTTGACGTGTCCGTCCATAAACACCACGTTCTTGCCCAGCTTGGGCGGGCGCGGGTGGAAATCCTCGTAGTCGAGCAAGAGCGGCGTGCTGACCGGCGGAAACAGCAGTTGTTTCGTTTCATCGGTATGGGAAACTTCCTCGCCGTTGATGACGCCGACGGTGATGATGCGCATGTCCTGCGAGCGCGTTTCATCAATGCGATGGCCGTTCAGTTCCGTGTTCCATTCGTAGCTTGATCCTTCCCGGGTGAAGCGTCCGGCCTGGTCGCCAGGACAGTGGAATACGGGAGCGCTGTTGGTATTGCCTTCGGCCTTGCCCAATTGCGCTCCCAGCACGTCGCAGATACGTGGCAGGGGCGCGGCCGGATTGGACGGCAGGCTGGGCAGGAGTTCGGCGGCGGGCAGATGCTGGTTATTGTCGTCGGCGAACATGCGAACCGCCAAGCCCAGTTGCCGAAGCTGATTCACGCAGGCGATGTTGTGGCCCTTGCGTTTCGCCCGCGAGAGGGCGGGGAGGAGCAGGCTGGCCAGAATACCGATGATGGCCAGCACGACGAGCAGTTCAATCAAGGTGAAAGCGGGCGCGCCGGAGCGGAACAGATTTCGCCGGTAGGCGACGGGCTGGTTGTGGTGAGGAGTGACGATGGTTTTCATAATTAGGATGACGGTTGAAGGATTACTGGTTTGAACTGCTCGAATCTGAGCGGGCTTTTTGGGCGCGTTGCTCGGGTGTGAGTTTCTCGTATTGCTCGGCTTTCTCCCGCCGCATGGCCTGCGCGAGGCGGTCGGCGAGCGCTGTCGGGTTGGGCGACATGCCATTCGAGCCGGACAACAACGTTTCGCCAGTCAAGCCCCTGAGCGCGCGGCTAATTCCCGCCGGCAAGTCAGATTTTTCCAAGGCATACAGTGTGGTGCAGTGGCCTTTGACCTTGCGAGCGGCCTGTTCGGCCGCCGTGCGCGTCGGCTGAGTTGGCAGATCATTGGTGAACTGCTCGTCCAAGGCGATTTCGATAACGATGCGTTCGGGTGACAGGATTTCCGGTTCCACTTCTTCCAGCGTCCCGGCCGGACCGGTTTTCGTCATGCTCACGACGGGCGATGACATGACCACCCGGCCGGTGCTACCCTTTTGCAGCGCGTTGGCCATGGCGGCCTGCAATTCGGGCGAGAGTTCGCCGCCCTCTGATTGCCTGAGCTTGCCATCCGGCCCAAGAGTCATGGTCATCATCCGCACTTTGTGCGTGCCGGCATAGTTGGTGCCGCTGGCGGCAGCCTTTTTCAGCGCCTCGACCATGGCACCGGCTTGGGCGGTCAGTTGTTGTTGAATTGCTTTTTGAACGTCCTCGCTGGCGGGAGGGTGTGCTTGGCCTTGGCTGCGCACGTCGTCCGGTTTTAGGCCATCCAGGAGGCCGGTGCCAGCCGAATGCGGTGCCAAGTTGGTCCAGCCCCCGGCATCAATCCGATCGCCGCTTTGAAGGGCGGTTTGCAGGCGCTTCAGGGCGTAGTCCGAGCGATGCACTGCGTAGAGGGTCTGGGCGCGGGCACCGGCTTCCTCCGCAACACGGTCAAGGGCCTCGGCCAGCGGCACGTTCTTGAGCTGGAGGGTGACATTTCCATCCAGATGCTTGTCCACCTGGATTTTTTCCCACGTCTGCCACTCGATTTTTCCAATCACGTCCTTTAGCGGCATGTTGCGCACGTTCAGGGTGACGATGTTTTTGTGCGCCCGCCAGGCGGCGCGACCGAGCCAAAATCCCCCAGTCACGAGGGCGAGGCTGACGATGATTAATGCAGTTCGCTTCATAAGATTTTTTAGTTTTTTATGTAGGCGCAATTCGCGCTGATGGGAAAGACACTACGCAAGGCAGCCACAGCCGCGATGGATATGTGACGAAGGCGGGAGGATTTGAAACAAAAGGGTGCCGGATCGGGCTGAAAAATCAGCCGCCGCCTATGCGCTCTTGCAATTCCCGCAGGCTGCAGGTCATGGCGAGGCGTGCGCCGCTCAGGAGGATCACACAATATTCACCGGCGGCCATGGGCTGGAGTTCACGAATCCGTGAAAGATTCACGATGGCGGAACGGCTGATACGCATGAAACCCGCGCTGGCCAGCCGCGTTTCCATTGCGGCCATCGTGTCTCGGATCATGTGGCGTTCCTTGCCGGCATGGAGCAGGAGATAATTTCCGTCGGCCTCGATGTGGTCAATCTCCTCCGGCTTGAGGAACAGGATGCGGTCGGGTGACTTCACGAGGATGCGCGGATTTTTGCCGGCGTTACCGCGGATTTGCGCGAGCAGGGCCTGAATGTGCGGTTCCGGCCCGGGCGTTCGGGCGGGCGACAGCAGTTGTTCCCTGGCGCGTTGGAGCGATTTTCTGAACCGCGCGGGTTTGTAGGGTTTGAGCAGATAATCCACCGCATTCACTTCGAAGGCGCGGAGTGCGTGCTGGTCGTGGGCAGTCGTGAAGATGATCGCGGGAACCGCGTCTTCATCGAGCGCCGCCAGCACTTCAAAGCCGGTCAGGCGCGGCATCTGCACGTCGAGAAAAACAAGGTCGGGCCGGTGCTGTTCGATGGCCTTGACCGCCGCCACGCCATCGGCGCACTCGGCCAGCACTTCGATGTCCGGCTCCTCCGCGAGAAAAGTCCGCACCCGCTCGCGGGCAAGCGGTTCGTCGTCCACAATGATGACGCGGAGTTTCATGTTGCCAAATCTGGTTGCAACTTTTTGTCAACCGGGGAAGCGGTTTTCCACGGAATGGAAAGGCACACGATCACACCGCTTCCGGGGCGTTCCCCAAATTGGAATTCATGCTCGCTCGGATATAACGCCTCAAGCCGCTCCCGCACATTGGCGAGGCCGAGGCCGTTGCCGTTGCTGTGACCGAGGCCGACGCCGTTATCTTCCACGGTGAGCACAAGGCGCGTTCCTTCGCGGGCGGCGGTGATCCGCACCAGGCCGGGATCTGGAGATGGCTCGAGGCCGTGGCGGATGGCGTTCTCGACGAGCGGCTGGAGGAGGAGCGCCGGCACCAAACAGTCGAGGGCCGCCGGTTCGATGGATTGCTCCACGCCAAGCTTGTCACGAAAACGCATCTGCTGGATTTCAAGATAGCGGTTGAGAAACTCCATCTCGTCGCGCAGGGGGATTTCCTGCCGTTCCGACTGGCTCAAGGCCAAGCGGAGCAGTTCGCTCAGCGAAGTGATCATTTCCTCCGCCGCCGCCGGATCGCGGCGGACGAGCGTGGCGATACCGTTGAGCGCATTGAAGAGGAAATGCGGCTGGAGCTGCGCCTGCAACGTGCGGAGCCGCGCCTGGTTCAACCGGTTTTCCAGCAGGGTCGCCTGCTGTTCCCGCTCGCGGTAACGCCGGTGAAAAAGCCCGGCGTGCGCCAGGCCGATGAGCGTGACATACGCCAGACTATCCAGCGCCACACTCCAGTTCGCGATGCCGGAACGACCGCGAGCCGCCGCCAGTTCATCTTTGAGGGCGGGAAGCAGATTGGTGGTGATCATGGAAGCGAGATCATCCATGAGTCTGCCGGTTTGAACCGAATTAGTCGGCGGATCGCCCGAAGCCTGGATCGTGACCTCGTTGACTTTCACGGTCTTCTGCCACCGGGCATTCCGGCCCAGAACGTTCGTTGACAGCGCCGAAGCGATTATGCGGGTGTGGCCTGTTGGCAAGTCGGCGTTGGTGTTGGCCGAATCCAATACCGCGATGCGCTGAAAATCCTGATTTCCGGAAAAGACCACCAAGGCTGGTGAATTCCGACGGAGTTGCCCGCTGAATTCCTGCGCCAGAAAAACAAATCCGGCTCCGGCCACGAGCAACAACGCCAGCCGCCACGGCCAGCCGCGTTTCGCGATGTGAAACCGCACGCCCAGCCAGACCACATATGGACCGAGCAGGAGCCACGGGTAGGCGGGTTGAAAATTCACATGCGCCAGCACCAGCCATTCGCTGAAGCGCTCCGACCACGACTTTATGGCCGTGCCACCGTCCGAGTTCATCACGAACTTGGACGGGGCAAACTCATGTCCCAGCAACCACCATGCGGCAATCAACGCGAGCAACGTCCAGACAATAAAAAAAACACGCAGCCGCCAACGGCGCTGATTTTTCACCGCGAACGACCTTGATGTGATGGCAACCTGTTCATTCATGCAGGCGGGTCATTTGTATCGCAACTGGCCTTAAACGGCCAAACTTTCTTCGCGGGCAGCATGGCCTGCGGCAGCCGGAAGTTCCATCCTCCTGTGACCAAACAATGCGGATTGGTGACCAATTGGCATAAAAGCGGGACAAGTGAAGGTGCTGGCGCACGGCCAAAGTGTCGGGTGCGAATTCACCATCGCCACCAAATCCGAGCCGGACGGGCAAGGACTTCGGCCTTGACCTACTGCGGCAAGAACAACTTGAACAAGCCGCTATTGGGCTGCCGAGAAGAATCATTTTAAAGGATTGCTGCCATCAACTGCGGCCAGCGCAGCCGGAATGTGAAGCCAGAGGGAACGGGATAAATACGACTTGCGGGCAACGTCAACGTGGCTGAGTATGCACGGACACACAGCCGAAAGATTGTACGGGAACGGTTTGTGCTATCATCTGAAATTCCCATGACGCATTTTTTGACTTTCACTCGTCTGATAGTGCTGACCGCAATGTTGGCGCTCATGGTCACAGGCACCAGCGCGATGTCGTTGCCCGTCTGGCAGATTGGTGTGGATGATGATCCCTTTGCTTCCGGCTACAATGCCACGCACGAATTTTCTTCGGAGAATTACATCAATGATCCACGACCCGGCAAAGTCACGCGCTTACCCGGAGACCCGCTCTACAACGCGGCCAACAATCCCACGGCGGACGACGACTTTTATTGCACAGGAACCTACCCAATCGGCTTCAACGGACTCACCACAAATTTGCCCGTGATATTCAACGAACCGGACATCGCTTGGGAACGCGCGCTTACAGATGGCGACAGAACCAATCGCGTCCATTTCTTCCTGACTTCGACCCAAACCAATGCACTCACCCGGTTGCGTTTGAGCTGCGAACTTGTCTGGGGCGGCGTCTGGTTGAGCCTGTCGAACCAGAGCGGCGAAGATTTTGGCCCTCATGATGTCGTCGTGCGTTTCAAAAATGGTGCTGGTATTTCCACGCTGCTGTATTCCAACCGGCTGGATCGCGATACGCGCATCATTCTTGATTTCCCCGCCACGAACGTGCTCGCTTCGGCGGGACCCAACACGATTGAGTTTGTCCGCGTCGGCCCCATCACCGCCAATGTCGGTTACTGGATACAATTTGATTATGCGAAACTGGAAGCGGACACCAATGCGCTGATGGATGCCGATGGCGACGGCTTGCTGGTGGGAGGACGACAATCATCTGAGCGACACCAACCCCGCCGATGCTGCGAGCGACAAAGATGGCGATGGCTTGACGGCGCTTCAGGAATACCACGGCGGCGCGAACTCCACCGATCCGAACATGCCGGACACGGATGGCGATGGCTTGAAAGACAGCATGGAACGCGTATTCGGCACCAATCCGCTGATCGCGGACACGGACGGAGATTCAATTTCCGACGGTGATGAAGTGAACGGCGCGTCCGTGTCGAACCCGTTGCTCGTGGATTCGGACGGTGACGGCGCGCTGGATTCATTGGAACGTCGGGTCGGCACCAATCCGATGAGCGCGGCCAGCGTGCCCACGGCTTTTCGCGGCGGCATTGGAATTCATTTCGTCTCGCAGGCGGATCGCAATGGAACGCTCGGCACCAACGAAACCGCCGGCAGCATTCCGCAAACGCGCTGGAACGACACGTTGGCCATCCGCAACTGGACGCGGCCGGCGGGAAGCAAGGTGGACATTCTCACGCCGCTGACGAACCAGATCATCCGCAGTGATGGCATCATCGCCACCAACTTTACCTTCAACTGGACGGGCGACGCCAGTGACGCCAGCCAAAACACAAGCTCATCTGACCGGAAGCTAATGGATGGCTTCATCCGCGCCTACGGAACGAATCAGGCATCATTGACGCTGAACAATATTCCGTTCACGAATTATGATCTCTACGTCATTGTCGGGGGTTCTTACGACGGGCAGAAAGGCCGGGTCCGTCTCGGCGCGAACGCTGCTACGGATCATTTTTTTCGAACCACCACCACTGCGCCCCAAACTACATTTGTGGAAATCAAAGCCGGACTTACTAATTTTCCGTATGGCAATCTCGTCCGTTACACCAATCTCACCAATTCCACGGCGACGATCAACGTGACGAATTACGACGGCTGGTCGCTGGGTATTTGCGCGGTGCAGATCATTGACCGCACGCTCGACGCCGATGGTTCGGGTATTCCTGACTGGTATGAAATGAAATACGCGCTCGAGCCCGGTTCCGTTGCGCTAACCTCGACGGATTCGGATGGCGATGGCTTGAGCAACTTACAGGAATTTCAGCGCGGCACCGACCCACATCTGGCGGACAGCGACGGTGATGGCCTCACCGACGGACAGGAAGTTGCGCTTGGCACCAATCCGCTCAATGCCGACACGGATGGTGATGGTCTTTCGGATTACGCCGAAGTCAACGCGCCAAAGCCGACGAATCCATTGCTGGCCGATACGGACGGCGACGGAGTGAGTGACTTTAACGAAATAAGGCTTGGCACCGATCCGACCTACAATCCAACGAACAGTTCCACGTTCACCGGCTACACGCCGCTGTTTAAAACATCGCCATCGCGCTGGGAATGGAATTTGGAAAATGTGCAACTGGTCTGGAATCATGGCGCGGGGGCGCTGGCACCGGACATCTGGAACGAGGATTACCTTGTGGAATTTGCCGTCAAAAATTCAGCGACCGCCGACTGGCGCACTTTTGGCATGAGCCTGCGTTATTACAATGGCGCGCTCACGCATCTTTTCCACTCGGAATACACCGGTGGCTTCAGTTACTCCAGCCAGCCGAATACGACAATTTGGGATTCCGATTACGGCAATCCGCCTGCTGATATAAAATCCAAACTCGGCTTCAGCGGGTACGGCTCAGCGGACATTTCGGATCGCTTGCAGTTTCGCCTCATCGCGCAGTGCGGCGCAAACAGTAATTCTTGGACGGTCACGTTCGCGATCACCAACCAGACCAGCAACACGCTGGTCGTGTTGCGCACATTCCCCAACTGCACCGCACGCAATTCCCTCGATAACGGCACGGCTGTGTGGACGGATTACAATGGTGTGACGAATCAGCCCAGTATGGTGTTGCACCAGGGAGTGCAGATGTTCATCAGCACCAACCGGCTGGTGAATTTACCGGCTTTTGCCAGCGCAAAAGACTCGGACAAAGACGGCATGCCCGACGCGTGGGAGGACGCCAATAGTTTCAATAAATTTTCGACGACCGACGCCACGCTGGACGCCGACACCGACGGCCTGAACAATCGAGATGAATTTCTCGCCGGCACCAATCCGCACAATCCCGATGCGGATGGAGATGGTGTCAGCGATGGAGTCGAACACGCCAATTCCTCGAATCCTTTGCTGGCCACGAGCAAACCGGAATTCGCCGGCGTGTCTTGGCCGAGCGGTCAGGATTTGGATGGCGATGGCCTGCCCGATGCATGGCAGGTTCGTTTTCGCGCATTTGGCCTCGCGCCGAATGGTGATGCGGACGGCGACGGCGCAAACAACGCGCTCGAAGCACAGTGGGGCACCGATCCGTTCGATCCAAACTCAGTTCCCGCGCTCGGATTGGCGCGGCAGACGAACGATATGCTGGTCGCTTGGCCATTCATATCCGGCAAGGATCAACGGCTTTACTCCGGCACCACATTGACGAACTGGACATTGTTCGGTGGTGTGGCTTCATTGAATGGCAGTCAATCCTGGGTGCGCTTCACCAACCGCGTCGCGCAGACGAATCGCGAATTTTACCGCGTGGCTGCCTATGATAAAGACACCGATGCCGATGGTGTTCCCGACTGGGCTGAGAATGTCCTCGGCAGCGATCCATCGAGTGCCAGCAGTGTTCACGCGGCGACGCCGGTCATCAATGCCAGCGGTCAGGTAACTGGCAGTGTTTCCGGTGACTATGCGGCGTTTGTTGAACAATTAAGCGGCGGACCATCCGGCGGCACCGGCGTCGTAACCCGCGCGCAAGCCGCGCGCCTGCTGCAACAGGCCACGTTCGGGCCGACGGTGAGCGAACTGGATCGCGTGCAGCAACTGGGTTTTGCAGCGTGGATTGATGACCAGATCACGAACGCGCCCGCCACGCTCCATCGGAAATACATCGAACACATCTACGCCGACTTCAACGGTGCGCGCACCGAAGTGACGTATTCGTTCAATGACATGGATCAATATATCAATGGCAACAACGGCACGACGCCGTTCGCGCGCGCGGCCATCGGCGGGCCGGACCAGTTGCGCCAGCGCGTGGCTTTCGCCTTGAGCCAGATTTGCGTGGCGTCGCGCCGCGACCCGAATCTCGAAAACAAGCCGCTCGCATGGCCGATTTTTACGACATCTTTGTGCGCAATGCTTTTGGCAACTATCGTGATGTGCTGCGCGAAGTCGCGTTTCATCCGGTGATGGGGCGTTACTTGAGCCATGTCGGCAACCAGAAGGCGCGACCGGAAATCAACCAGTATCCGGACGAGAACTTTGCGCGTGAGGTGCAGCAGCTTTTCAGCATCGGCTTGTGGGAATTAAATCCTGACGGCACACGCCAGCTTGACGCCTATGGCCAGCCAATTCCGACTTACGGCAATGCGCAGATCACGGAGTTTGCGCGCGTGTTCACCGGCCTGTGGTTCGGCGGCCAGTCGTGGGGCAACGGCGGCTGGAGTGATGACGACAGTTCCGTGCCGATGCAGATGTGGGCGGAGAAACATGACTTTGGCGCGAAGACATTGCTGAAAGGTTTCACGATTCCCGAACGGGAACCGAGCGTGGAGAACGGCGTGAAGGACGTGGATGATGCGTTGCGCAATCTTTTCGAACATCCGAACATCGGGCCGTTCATCGGCAAACAACTCATCCAGTTTCTCGTCACGAGCAATCCGTCTTCAAACTATGTCGCACGCGTCGCGGCGAAGTTCGCAAACAACGGCGCGGGCAAGCGTGGCGATCTCGCCGCCGTGGTTAAAGCCATTCTGCTCGATGAAGAAGCACGCGATGCGCGGTGGTTTGCGGGCGCGCCGGAATTTGGACGGTTGAAGGAACCGGTGCACCGCGCCATGGCGGTCGCGCGGGCCGGACATCTGTCGCGTTACAATAATCTGCTCTGGTGGACGTGGGGTGAATTCAACTCAGCGGCGTTCCAGGAACCGCTCTATTCGCCAAGCGTGTTTAATTTTTTCCGGCCCAACTATCAGGCACCCGGCTTGTTGACGGCTCATGGCCTGGTCGGTCCTGCATTCCAGATCACCGACAGTTACTCGTGCATTTCATTTCCGAACAAACTGTGGGAGATCACCGATCAAGGCCTGACCCATTATGGCGATTATGGTTTTGCACCGGATTATTCCGACCTGACGCCGCTTGCCGCCAGTGCGCCCGCATTGTTAGACCAGGTGAACCTGCTGTTTTGCGGCGGCTCTATGTCTGCCGCCACCCGCGCCAACCTGCTGAACACCCTCCAGCAAATCCCCGCTTACGATGCCGCATTGCGGGTACGCGTGGCGGTTTATCTGGCGGCTACTTGTCCGGAAGGAGCGGTGCAGAGATGAAATTTCAAGCACCAACATCCAAGCTCCAGAGAATTTCCAAACACCAAGTTCCAATGCATCGCGAACCGTTGTTTGAAGTTGGGAGCTTGAAGTTTCTCTGGAGCTTGGAGCTTGGAATTTGGAGCTTCAATTTATGAAACCCATCAATCGCCGTTCATTTCTGCGCCAGTTGAACTGCGCTGCCATCGGCTCGTCCGCCATTCTCAACACGTTGCTCAACCTGCGTCTTGCCAACACCGTCGCCGCCCAGGGCACGCCGTTAGATAACAAGGCGCTGGTCTGCATTTTTTTGAGCGGCGGCTGCGATTCGTTCAACGTTCTCGTGCCTTACGAACAGTCGCGTTACAACACATACGCCATCACTCGCGGCCCTTTCGGTTCCGACGGCGGGCTGGCGTTGGATCGCAATACGTTGTTGCAACTGACCGCGCCGGCCAATGATTTCGCGTTGCATCCGTCATGCGTGAATCTGCAACAGATGGCGAACGGCACGGGAAATTTTTCCGGCAAACGACGGCTCGCATTCGTCTCGAATGTCGGCACGCTCATCCAACCCATCACCAAGGCGCAGTTCAACAGTTGGGAGAATGGAAACAACCTTGCGTTGCCCGTGCCCAAGGCGTTGTTCTCCCACAGCGACCAGATCGAACAATGGCAGACCGCCGTGCCGCAGGGCTTGGCGCAGTTGAGCGGCTGGGCGGGGCGTTGCGCCGATGTGCTGCACAGTTCCTACAACGCCGGTGCAACCTCCATGAGCATTTCGCTCGGCGGCAATAACGTCTTTCAAGTCGGCAACACCACGCAGCAGTTTGTCGTCACCCCAACCGGTGCGTTGTCGTTTGACGGCGACACCGGCGGAGCGGCGGGTAATCCGTTGCTCTTAAAAAATACCGGCCTTCGCAACGCGCTCGACCAGCATTACACGAACCTGCTCGCGGAAAGTTTTTCGCAGATCACCAAGCAAAGCGACAGCGCCCAGTTGTTGTTCCAGACGCAATTCGATTCCGCCACCGCCAGCCTCGGAGCGTCGGTGGATGCGCTTTTTCCGGCGAACAATTATCTGGCCACCACGCTCAAGGCAGTCGTGAAGACGATCAAGATCCATTCGTTGCTCGGCTTGCGGCGGCAGACATTTTTTGTCAATTACGGCGGCTGGGATCATCACGGCGAATTGCTGAACACCGAGGCCGGAATGCTGGCCACGCTCGACACCGCCATCGGCGCATATCAACGCGCGCTCGAGATGCTTGGCCTGACGAATGACGTCATGTCTTTCAGCGCCTCGGACTTCAGCCGCACGCTGCGCTCCAACGGACGCGGCACCGACCATGCCTGGGGCGCGAACGCAATGGTCTTTGGTGGGCCGGTTGACGGCGGAAAAATCTTCGGCACTTATCCTGATCTCGCGCTTGACGGGCCCGATGACGTTGGGCGCGGCGGGCGTATGATGCCCAGCACAGCCGTGGATTTGTATTTTGCCGAGATGCTTAGATGGTTTGGCGTCCCAGCCGGCAACATGAATTACGTTTTGCCGAACATCGCCAATTTCTGGGATCCCGCTTCCGCCACCGCCCCGCTGGGTTTTGTGAAATCGTGAAACGCGCCATCAGCATCAGCCTGTTGGTCTTTCTGATGGTCGCCGGATTTTGGTGGTTCACGCAGCGTCCACAGCCGGTTGCCGTTCTGACGCCACCCGCTTCCTCATTGACCAACTTCGCCGGTTTCACGTCTTCGACCAATTCTAATTCGGCCGCTGGCAAATCCATGTCCGGCGTCACTCCGCCGTTGTTGGGGGAAGTTATTTTGCGCGACTACGCCAGCCCGTCCACCTCGCCGGAAAACGATCTGACCTCGCTCGCGCATCTCATGGATAATTACACCTTGCTGGTAAAATCCGCCTTTGACCGGCCGTTGAGCGCCAATGAAGACTGGGCCGCCGCCTTGCGTGGATTAAATCCCGCTCATGAACGCTTTCTGCCTGACAAGTCCATCGCGTTCGATGCCCGGGGACGCTTGGTGGACCGCTGGGGCACGCCGCTATTTTTTCACGCGATCGGCAATCACCAGTTTGAACTGCGTTCCGCCGGTCCGGATAAAAAACTCTGGACCGACGACGACATGCACCGCAATGCGAACGGTTCCTTCCGCCAGGGTGCTTCATTGAATCCTCCCAGCCTTTTAGAACCCTCGCCGCAGTGACCAGTTACACCGCGCCGTCGTCCGTCGGAAATTTCGGATGCTATTCGACAACGACGTGACTAGAATTTCCGCCATGAACGTCAAGATCACTTACTATCTCGAAGTCATTTCTTCATGGTGTTATTGGGCGGAACCAGCGTGGGCGGAATTGAAACAGCGTTATGCCGGCCGCGTCGAGTTCAATTGGAAGATCGCGCAAATGCCGGCTGATGCCTACCCGGTTTCCAAGGAACAGGCCGAATGGTTTTATCGCCGGAGTGGCACGATTGTGCGCTCGCCGTTCATGCTCAATGCGGGCTGGTTCGAGCCGGGCATCAAACAATGGCTGGTGCCGAATCTCGTGGCCGATGCCGCGCGGGATTTTGGCGTGAACGATGATCGCGTTCGCCTGGCCCTTGCTCACGCAGGTGAACGTGAAGGAAAAAAAGTCGGACGCTGGGAAATTGCCGTCGAGATTGCCGCAAAGGCGGGCAAACTAAACAAAGCCAAACTGCTTGCCCGCGCAAAGTCACCTGTGGTCGCTGCCCGCGTTAAAAAAACAACGGATGAATTCAATGCATTGCAAGTGACACAAAGGCCGACTTTCCTCATTGAAAATGCCATCGGCGACCGGGCGTTGTTTTCAGGCGTTGTGCGGATTGAGCCATTGGCGGTGGCGATTGAGTCCCTGTTGGCTGATCAAGCGGCTTATGATTCATGGAAAGCTCATTTTGGCAGTCCGCCGGCCGCTTGAAGATTATTAATGGCCGCGCCAAAGGCTGACCTGCGACGGAGTTTTACCGGCGCAAGAAGGTGCGTTGCATTTGCGTCGGTGGATTGTTATAGAAATGGCCGGAAGTAACAACCATCACGCTTATGAAAAAAATTATTCCCATCGTCGTTATTCTGGCAGCCGGCATCGCGGTCGGCATTTATTTCCAAAAGCAGCCCAAGTCACAAGAGCTTGAGACCAATGCAAAGAAAGATGTCGAGCAGGCAGGCGCTGATGTTAAAACGGGCATGCAAAAGGTAGGTGACGCTGCGGCGGATGTGAAGACGGACATCAAGACGGGCGTCGAGAAAACTAAAGACATCGCGACCAATATTGCCGATCAGGTCAAGGCCGGTGCGCAGAAAGTCGGCGAGATCACGACCAACGTGGTTGGCGAGATCAAAGGCAAGCTGCCATGAGTTGGAACGAGTTGTTTTTTGATTTCGTGACGTTGTGGGTCACGATTGACCCGCTCGGCACCGTGCCGCTGTATCTGTCGGTGACGAAGCATCTGCCCGCTACGGAAAGAAAACGGGCGGCGGTGCGTGCCACGATCATTTCTTTTTTCCTGCTGGCGGCGTTTCTCTATTTCGGTGAAACCGTCCTGCATGTCATGCGGATTGACCTGCTTTCTTTTCAGATCGCGGGCGGAATCATTTTATTTCTATTCGCCTTGTCCATGATTTTTGCCAAGGAAAATCCCAACGAAGCTCCACCAGACAAGGGGCACGACGTGGCGGTTTTCCCGCTGGCCATGCCGTCCATCGCCACGCCCGGCGCGCTGCTGTCGGTGGTGGTGTTGACAAACAACAACACGCACAGCCTCATGGAACAGACGCTCACCTGCGGCGTGATGACATTGGTGCTGGTGCTGACGTTGATCCTGATGTTGCTGGCTGACCGGATTCTTGCGCTGATCGGGCGTTCGGGCGCGAATATCTTGAGCCGCGTGATGGGGCTAATCCTTTCAGCCGTGGCGGTGCAGATGATTTACAGCGCTTTTAAAGGCGAACTCGGGCCGGGTTGATTTCCGTCGCGCCGCGACTGATGATTGGTCAGGTCAAAATAAAATTTTTGTGAGCAAATCTAAAAAAGAACCATGGTGGCATGAGTGGCCGCTGGCCCTCGCTGTCGTAACGTTGATGCTGGCATTTCTGGGCAAGGATTACATCGCCTTCGCCTTGGATCACTCGGTGACGTTGATCGCCCTGATCGCCGTCATTTGCGTTGTAATTTTGACGGCGGCAATCGCGATTGTCCGGCACGCCGACCTTCTGGCGCATCGCCTGGGCGAGCCGGCGGGGACATTGCTGCTTACGCTGGCGATCACCGGCTTGGAAGTGGCGATGGTGGCGCTCGTCATGTCCACCGGCGCGGAAAAACCGACTTTGGCACGTGACACGATGTATGCAGTGGTGATGCTGGTGCTGAATGGATTTTTGGGCCTGGCTTTGCTACTGGGCGGGCTTCGTCACCGTGAACAACGTTACAACTTGCAAAGCGCAAACGCATTTCTGCTGATGATTCTTCCGTTAACCGTGCTGGGACTGATTCTCCCGAAATTCACACATTCGGTAGCCGGGCCGGCGCTGGCAAAATTCCAGATGATCTTTCTTTCGACGATGTCAATTGGCATCTATGCCGTTTTTCTTTTTGTTCAAAACAAATTGCATCGCGGATTTTTTGTGGTGTCGGAAGAGGCGGCTGATGCCTCCGCGCATGAAACGAAGCATGATTCATCGCACTCGACTTTTTATCATGCCTTGATGCTGGTCCTGTATGGACTGCCGCTGGTCATGCTGGCCAAGCAAATGGCGGCGCCGCTTGACGCCATGACCAGCAAACTGGGCGCGCCACCCGCTTTCAGTGGTTTCATCATGGCCATATTGGTGCTCACGCCGGAGTCAATCGCCGCCATCCGCGCCGCGTTGAACAACCATCTGCAGCGTTCAGTGAACATATTGCTCGGCTCAGTGCTCGCATCAATCGGGCTGACCATTCCGCTGGTCATTGCCGTGTCGCTCATGACCGGACGATCACTGCTGCTGGGAGTGGACGACGAAGACGCGCTCATGCTTATGCTCACCATGGTCACCAGCATGTTGACCTTCAGTTTGCCGCGTACGAACGTGTTGCTCGGCTGCGTTCATTTGTTGTTATTCGGCGCGTTTTTTATGTTAATGTATGACTAGCCTTTATTAAGAGGCGTTTTCACCATGGAACTCGATCTCGAAGGCAAACATGCCAGTCGCGCCTATGCGATTCTTTCTTCGCTGGTCACGCCGCGTCCGATTGCCTGGGTGACAACGCTCGGCCCCGACGGCGTGGTGAACGCCGCCCCGTTCAGCTTCTTCAATGCGCTCGGTGCGAATCCGCCCATTGTTGGATTTTGTCCCGGCGACCGTGAAGACGGCACGCCCAAGGACACCGCACGCAACATCCGGTTGAATCATGAGTTTGTCGTAAATTTCGTGGATGAAAAAACGGCGGAAGCGATGAACCGCACGGCGGCAACCCTGCCCTACGGTGAAAGTGAGATTCCCGGCGCCGGCCTGACCACGGCGCCCAGTTCTGCGGTCAAACCGCCGCGCATCGCCGAATCACCCGCCAGCATGGAATGCGTGGAATGGGGCACGTTGCAGATCGGCGGCAACCGGCTGGTCATCGGGCTGGTGAAGCGCGTCCATGTCCGCGACGAATTGTTTGACCCGCAAACGCAGAGGATTCGCGGCGAGTTATTCAATGTCATCGGTCGCATGGCCAGCCCGGACTGGTATTGCCGCACGACGGACCGTTTTGAAATGAAACGGCCGGACTGAATGATGCCCATTGCCCTGCGACCGGTTCGCGTCCACTTTACTCCCATGGAAGAACGGATTTTGAATCTGCTCGGGCAAAAAGATTACGTTCCGTTGAGCGCGGAAAATCTTCAGCGTCACCTGCGCGTGCCGCCGGATCGCGAGCCGGAATTTAATCGCACCCTTCGCAAACTGGAACGCGACGGCGCCATCGCGCTCATCAAGGCCAGCCGCTATGTTCGCACCAGCGACGCCGACTTGATTCCCGGCCGCATCCGCATGAATCGCGCGGGGAAAGGTTTTCTCCAGCCGGACGATCCGGGCCTCAAGGAAATTGCCATCCCCGAAAGCGCCACCGGCACGTCGTTGAATGAAGACCGCGTGCTCGTGCGCCGCGACGTGCGCCGGAAAAATTTCCGCGAAGGCGATCAGGAAACCGGCACGGTCGTCCGCATTCTCGAACGCAAGCGCACGCAGATCGTCGGCACGCTGGCGCAAGGGCGCAACTCGCTCTATGTCATCCCTGATGATCCACGGATGCCGCACGATATTTATGTGCCGCCCGCGAAAGATGTTGGCCGCCCGGCGCGAATTGGTGACAAGGTTGTCGTTGAGTTGAAAGAATGGGAATCGCGTCACACCAGTCCCGAAGGCGAGATCGTAGAAGTCCTTGGCGCGCCGGATGCCGAAGGCGTGGACATGCTTTCCGTGCTGCGCCAATACGATTTGCCACTGCATTTCCCCAAGGAGGTTCTTGATGAAGCCAACGCCATCGGCTCCACGGTTGATCCGCGCGACTTCGCCGATCGCTTGGATTGTCGCAGCCATCAAGTCATCACGATTGATCCCGACGACGCGAAGGATTTCGACGACGCCATCTGTCTCGAGCGCGTTTCGCCGGAGCAATGGCGCTTGTGGGTTCACATTGCCGACGTGTCGCATTATGTGAAGCCCGGCACCGCGCTCGACGCCGAGGCGGAAAAGCGTGGCAACTCCACCTACCTCGTGGACCGTGTCATTCCAATGCTGCCGGAAGCGTTGAGCAACGAACTCTGCTCGCTCAAGCCCAATGTGGATCGTCTGACCAAGTGTGTGGAATTTGTCGTGAGCAACGATGGCCGCGTGATCAGCACCAAGTTTCATTCCGCCGTCATCCATTCGCAACGCCGCTTCGCCTATGCACAGGTGCTGGAGATTTTGCAGCGCGCGCCCACGGACGATCCGATTGAGCAGATGCTGCATCAGGCGCACGAACTTGCGCAAAAGATCCGGCGCGCGCGCTTCAAGAACGGTTCGCTCGAACTGGATTTTCCCGAAATGAAGATCCGCCTGGACGAGCACGGAAAAATTCTGCGCATCGAGAAAAACGAGAACGACGTGTCGCACCAGTTGATCGAGGAATACATGCTGCTCGCGAACGAAGCCGTCGCCACGCAGTTGATGAGCCGGCAGACACCCGCGATTTACCGCATCCACGAGGAACCGGACGCACGGCGTTTGCAGGAATACCGGCAGGAAGTTCTGGCGTATCACGTTCCCTGCGGCAACTTGAGTCATCCCGCTGAAATCCAGAAACTGCTGGCGAAACTCGGCACGCTACCCATCGGCCCGGCGCTCAAGATCGGATTTCTCAAGTCGCTCATGCGCGCGCGTTACGCCGTCGAGCCGCTTGGCCATTACGGGCTGGCCAAGAAAAAATACACACACTTCACCTCGCCCATCCGCCGTTACGCCGACCTCGTGGTGCATCGCGCGCTGTTCGACAAAAATGCGCCCAAGGCCGGCGCGCTCAAGGCGGTTGCCGAGCATATTTCCGTGACCGAGCGCAATTCTGCCGACGCCGAGCGTGACAGCAAGGACGTGAAACTCTACGCGTTCCTGATCGCGCAGTTGGAATCCGGCGAACCGGTCAAATATCCCGCGCTTGTGACCGACGTGCGGAACTTTGGTTTCTTCGTGGACGTGCCCGGCCTCGCGATGAGCGGGCTGGTTCCATTGTCGCTGATCCAGGATGACTTTTATGTGTTCGACGAAGCGCGGCGCAATCTGGTGGGCCGCCGCACGCGCCGGATGATCAAGCTGGGCGACAAATTGACCGTGCAAGTCGCGCGTGTGGACAAGTTCAAGAAGCAGGTGGATTTCTGTCTCGCAGTCGAGGAAGGCAAGACATCTGCGATGCGGCCACCGGGATCGCGGCAAGGCGTCCCGCGTCCGCAGCAATTTCAACGGGACAACAAACGTCCGCAATCATCACGACCAGATTCAAAGCGTCCACCGCAATCTCAACAGCGCTCGAAGCATCCGCAATCAGCCCGGTCGGATGCAAAACGCCCGCCGTCGTCACGTCCGGGAAATGCACGTCGGGAAGATTCCCGCCGTCAGGATTCGCGTCCGGGCAAGTCACAGAAAGGGCGTCAATCAAATGAGCCTTCACCAAGTTCCAAGCCCATGTTTCAAACGTCCGGTTCCAAGTTTTCCACCGCGCAACGTCCGCTGATCAAGTCCAGCGGCAGCCAGCGTTTTTCAAAGCGCCGCCGTTGAGATGCAGCGCGAGCTGTCCCAACTTGCAGCGCTTCCACACTTGCCGCGTGCTGCGGATTGGAAAGTCTTAAAGCACCTGTTAAATAAATTGGAAAGTCAGCCGGTGACAAATGGTCACCATGTCTCGCCGCGGCCCGGGCGCAAAATGGCGAAAAAGGGTAATAACTTGATAAGAGGGTAATAAAAGGGGTAATAACCAAACGTCATGGCCAAAGGGAATAATCAAAAAAACGCCAACGGCTCCGCCTCGAATTTGAAGCCCAACTGCCCGGGATATGGAACAAAACTTAAATACGAGCATGCAATTTAGCTCGCTTGCCGGCACCAAAGTGCGTTTGGGACCCGACGGGATTCATATCTTCCTTCGCGATTCCGGTGCCAATCTTCTCATAGAAGAAATCGTGCCGCCTAAATCAATGTGGGCAGCAGCGCCCCGCCAAGTGTCGGTCGCGTTAACAAATACGTGCGACCTTGCATGCTCATATTGCTTTGCTCCGAAAACGCGCGCGTCACTTGCTTTTGACTGTATAGTCTCGTGGCTCGACGAACTAGATGCCAACGGAACAATTGGCGTAGGTTTCGGAGGCGGAGAACCCACACTTTACCCCCGCTTCGCCGAACTTTGCGCCCATACTTCAAGAAACACAAACCTTGCAGTGACGTTTACGACTCACGGCCATCACCTCGACGAGAAGCTCCTCGCTCACCTGAAAGGAAATGTTCATTTTGTCCGTGTAAGCATGGACGGCATCGGTGTCACCTATGAACGCCTTCGCGGACGTTCATTCGATGTCTTGGCACAACGATTGGCCGTCCTCAAGGAAACCGCACCGTTCGGAATCAACTACGTTGTTAACTCATGCACTCTACCTGATATCGACTCGGCGGCGGCATTCGCCGAACAATCGGGCGCCTCTGAACTCCTACTTCTTCCTGAGCAATCCGTAAACGGCAAGGGCGGAATTTCAGACGGGATAGCACAGGAACTACGTGAATGGGTTCAGGGCTACTCAGGCGGCATGCGCCTTGCCGCGAGCGAAAAGGGCGCGGACGGTATGCGTAGCTGTGACCCTCTTCCAAATGAAATCGGGCTCCAAGCATATGCCCATATTGATGCGAACGGAGTCTTGAAACGGACTTCGTTTGACGGTGATGGCGTTGAAATTGGCAGTGGAAAATTCTTGTCTGCGTTGCATCAACTCAAACAACTAACCGAAATTACAAAATGAAAATCTGGAATAATTATGGGTCAGAACATTCTGCCAATTTAGTAATGATCGGCAGCTTCAAAGATGTTGGCTCTGCCGAAAAGGCAATTGAAGCTATCGAAAAGATCACAGATTTCGTTTGCAATGGTGAAAACGATTACGAAAATGCAGATCGCTACCCTGAGGGGATTATGAAAATTCTGGACGAGGTCAAATTTCACGATGTAAGACCGGCGGAGTTGGACCAATTTAGATATGGGGTTCATCCCAAGCTGGAAGGGAGCAAAGTTGTAATCACTACCGACGAGAGCGAACTTTCTGCGTTTTTGAAGCTCCTTGTTGATAATGGGGGCACGCGTTGAGGTTTATTGCGCACATGACTATCCCGACACAGGTAAAGGGCGTGACACTCGTGAATAACGTTTTATGCTCAATTGGCCAAAATTCGAGGAACTTCCTGGTGGCCCACAGCACAACTTTGAAATGTTGTGCCGCTCTTTGATTCGGCTGCGTTATGGGCGGTATGGCCAACTTGCAGGACTTGCTAATCAACCCGGTGTTGAATTTCACTTGAACCTCCATACTGATTGTGATCTTGGCTCCAAAGGTCGGTGGTTCGGTTGGCAGTGCCGATGGTATGATTTGCCGAACGGTAGAATGTTGGGAACGACCCGGCGGAACAAAATCGAGGATGCAATTAAGAAAACTGAAAAAGTCCTACCGAATCTTACCGACTGGGTGCTTTGCACGCGGCACCAGCTTGCAAAAAGTGATCAGAAGTGGTTCTTCGAATTGAAAAAGAAACTGTCCCTGAAAATGCGGCTCGACCTGTGGTATTCGGGCGACATTGAAGCCATGATAACTGGCGATGCGGAAATTCTGCGACGAACCTATTTTGGTGACTTGCTATTCCTCTCGGCAGACCTAACGCGCCAACACGAAATATCTGTCGCGCAGATACGAAAACGCTGGCTTCCAGAGGCTCACCAGACGGTTGAGGCCGAACGCACCGTGCGGAGGATGCTCGGTGAGTCTACCTCATGGGATGAACTGGCCACTGTTGCCGGTCGTCTATTCAAAGCAATCGGCGTAATTTGTAATGATCCCCGCTCTCTGGCTGGCCGGCTTGCTTCCTCAACACCCCTCTTCACAAACGCGGCTCGCAATTTCGCCGACTCCCTCAAAGAGATCCACCGTTTGCTTGGGAAAGGTGATCTCGAACTCCTCCGCCAGCAACTCAACTCACGCCCACGAGTAGTTGGCAATGATATCGCAGCGGCTCCACGACATATGCGGAACGCAAAACTCCCATGTGGATTGCATGCAACAAACGCCTTGGCAGATATGAAGCTAGGCATTCGGCTTCTTGATGAAGTTGACAATTTTCTCGGGGTTACTTTGGTCGGGGTGATTGCTGATGCAGGAGGAGGTAAAACACAGTTTGCTGCACAACTCACGACAGCACTTCCAGATCGTCCGGCCGGCATATTCCTACACGGGCGAGAACTGCATTCGGGCAGGACATTGAATGATTTGGCTAGTAGTATCACAATTCAAGGTCATCCAGTGCCGAGTATGGAGGCTTTATTGGCAGCACTTGATGCTGCAGGCCAACGGGCCCGTCGAAGGTTACCACTCGTGATTGATGGATTGAACGAAGCGGAGAACCCAATGGACTGGAAGGCACCCCTTGCCTCGCTTGAAACGCTTCTACGCCAATTTGCTAATGTGCTAGTAGTTTGTACAGTCCGCACGGGTGCTCGTCGGCCGACTGACCATCGCCGTGAGTGGGCGCTCGAACAACAAGAAGAGGTGCCGGCGAGAATTGATTTTGCGAAACAAGCTCTTCCCGATGATGTTCGCCAAATTTGGATTCCTGACTTTGGCGGTGACTCAATGGAGGCGATTCAGAAATATTTTAAACATTTCCGTATTAGCCCAGGAGAAGCAGCATTGCCTTACGAACTTCTCAGTCATCCGCTCACTTTGCGCATATTTTGTGAAGTTACAAATCCTTTACGGGAACGGGAAGTTAGTATTGAAGCAATGCCGGGTTCACTTACTGCGTTGTTTGGGCGTTACATTGATCTCGCCATTGAACGCGTCAATGAACTCGCTCCTCGCCATCATCACTACTATGAGCATGACATTCGACGCGTGCTTGACTTCATTGGGATAGCACTTTGGGAAGGCAAGGCTCGCGAGTTGTCTGAGATGGAATTGCGAAGAGCTATTAACGATGAAAGCCGCCCGTGGAATGAAAGTATTATCCATATGCTAGAACAGGAGGGCGTGATTTTACTCATGCCCGGACAATTGCCAGGACAAAAGATTGTTATAGCAGTTTATGATGCTTTAGGAGGTTACATCGTTGCGAACTCGATTTTAGCGAGGCACGGGTATTCTAGCTTGGGATCGTGGCTAAACGAACCCGCTACGCAGGCCGCCCTTAATGGGGATAGTTCAAATTGCCATCCTCTCTCTCTTGATATATTCCGTTCACTGGTTGGCCTCATGCCTCGACGTTTGCATCAACAACAATTATGGCAAATGTTGGATGAGCCACTTAAAACTATTGCGTTAAGAATGGCGGCGATGCTTGAAGCAAGCTATCTCGATAAGGCCACAGTAACTGCAATTGCCGATTATATTCGATCGGCGCGCTCGAATTCAGACAATTTGTTCTTCCGGCTGCGCCGAACGCGTGGCTGTGTAGGACACCCACTGAATGCAGATTTCTTTGACACAGTTTTGCGGCCAATGCCAGTTGGCGAACGTGATCTTCATTGGACGGAATGGATTCGGCGGAATCACGTGGAAAAGTGGAGGCCGGAACAGCGTGCCGATATCGAAGGGGATGTCCGATCCATGGAAAAACGTTGGCAAAACAATCTGGTCTCGCGCACACCGTCAGACCGTCTACGCGCCAAATGGTTAATGTGGTTGCTAACAACATCCGCTCGAAATCTTCGAGACCGAGTCACGAGAGCACTTTATTGGTTTGGGCGTGGTGATTCAGAAATGTTGTTTGAATTAACAGAAAACGCAGCAGACGTAAACGATCCATACGTTTTTGAGCGTATGTTAGCTGCCAGTTATGGTGTCGCAATGGCAGCACATATCGATTCGAATCAGCCATCATTTAATAAAAACATTTTACCAGAACATGCTCGGCGAATCTTTGATCTCTTATTCAAGCAAAACGCACCTAATCGCACTACCCACAATTTAATTCGCGAATATGGTCGTTCTTTTGTCGAATTGGCGGCTCTCCATAATCGGAAACTTTTTACCGCAGAGGAGCTATCCCGTATCCATCCACCTTTTTCAGAAGGTGGACGGTTGGAGTGGCGGGAAATCGAGACAGAGAAAGATGAAATTCATGGGGCTAATTCTCCATTTCGCATGGACTTTGAAAACTATACGTTGGGCAGCTTGGCTGATGGCCGTGGGAATTATGACTCTAAGCATCCAGGCTACCGCAAAATTCGCGCCCAAACATTGTGGAGAATTCAAGACCTCGGGTGGACTGCCGAGAGATTTAAGCAAATTGATGGCATTATTGAATCTGACCGCCATCGCTTTAACCGAGTCACGGATGAACCTGATAAAATCGATCGCTATGGAAAAAAGTATTCTTGGATTGCCTATTTTGAACTCAGCGGGTGGTTGCAAGACCACAAATTGTTAAAGGCAAGATGCGATTATGAGAGAACATGGGATGTCGATATAGATCCGAGCTTTCCGGCACGGCTTCCAAAACACAAATTGATATCGGATGATTTTCTCGGCGACCCAAAGATTCCAACTAGGGATTGGGTTGAGGGTGGAACCTTGCCACAATTAACCCCATATCTCCGAATCCAAAATGTTCAGGATTGTTTTGGCCCCTGGATAATGCTCGACGGTTTCTTCATGCAAGAAGACGAGCGGCGCGGACGCAGGCTGTTTTGTTTTATCCGTAGTTTTTTGGTGAGGCAGGATGAGTCAAAATCATTTTTCAACCATCTGGTTCAACAGGATCTGGGAGGGCGATGGCTGCCTGAAATCCCAGAGACAAATTTCACTTTTGCCGGTGAAATTCCTTGGGCCAAAACATTCCACAAGAATGGACTTACGGAGCTTGAGTTTGTCGTGAAGGAAGAACGGATAAAAGTAAAACGAGAAAAAACTGTCGTGTTCTTGGACGGAAATGAAATTGAATTAACGAACTTTGATATTTCTAGGTTACTCGGCAGGCCTACGCTGTCTATGGAAGGCCAGAAAGGTCTTTCGGACGACGACTTGAAGCGCATACAAGTGCGAAAACAAATAGTTGTGGGGGAAGAGACTCGTCGGCATACCAAAAAAAACAAAGCTCTTATACCGGTGCGGCAATTCGGTTGGGAAAAGAGGAATTTGGAAAATGAATCGGTTCATGGGATGGCTTTGGCCCGAGAACTTGCAAGCAACAATCAATTAGTCATGAGGCCGCAGACTTTTGATTTTTTACAAGACAAGGAGACCGAGCAACAATCAATTTCACTGAAGAAGAGAATGATCGCAATACACAACGCGTGCTTTTAATGCGGGAAGATTTGCTGAAACAGTTTCTTGATAGGAAAAAGCTGGCGCTCATTTGGGCAATCTGGGGAGAGCGAGAATATTCGACAAAGTCGGTAATTGGCTGGCGCGAAGGCACGCGACCAGCGATTCCATATAAAGTGTATCAAACGATTAAGCGCTATCGCAAAAAATGAAAAAATCAGCACATTTGATACTTGGACCAAAAGGCAAAGCCTTGTTGAAAGTGATTTGTAATGAGATTCGCGCCGGTCAAATCCAAAAGGGCAAACCAGAAACGTTTCTCACTTATTCAGGCGCACTTCATCTTTTAGGGGATCCGCAAGATGGACCAACTTACACAGAAGGCGCCCGGCTTCAATACCACGGGCTGACTGATTTAAACGAATGGAGCATGGCAACACCCGGGATTCCGAAAGTAACCGGATTGATTGTGAACATAGACAGCCGCCAGCCCAGCAAAGGCTATGTCGAATCCAATGGCCATACGTATCAAAATATGCAGTGGATTGATTGGTGGTTGAATGAGACAGATAAGTCCATTGACTTCGATTGGTCGCCTTATCTGAAATGATTGCCACCTATACATCGGTGAACGCTTTGCTGCCGGAGTTGGACGCGCTGAAGCGCCTGCAAGCTGAGACCACCGCCAAACTGGACGCCTTGCTCTCCGCCGTCCTCGACTGCGCCTTTAACGGAGAATTATGACCAATGACGAGTTTACAGACCTCTTTTTCATCATCCTAAGCGAGCGAATACCTGTTGAAGCGCGAAATGCGATCAAGGTTTATTGGCTACGCTTCAATGCGGAACCGCAATTGATTCTGGGGAACTCGCAAATTGATTCATACTTTGGAAAGCGGTGTCCAATTGCTGCTGTAACTGGTTTTCTCTGCCGCCATCAGTTCGGTTTCCGAGATTTTATCGTTGAATATGCACCGGAACCTATCGCTCAAACGATCATTCAGCATGAGTTGATTCACTGTTATCTCGACCGAAACAAACTCCGTGAGGACTTTTCCGCTCAATTATTACGGCCTCCAGACTTCAATCCTCGAAAAATTGGCATTTCTAAAATCATAGCTGAAGCTGATTGCGCCAGGCGAAATTTTATTGCTTACAACTCTGAAGAAGTTGCGGTTGGCCGAATAAACCAATTATGGGGAGCGAACGACGAGGAAGCACGCAGGTGGATTAAAGAAAATCAAGCAGCCAAGCCAGTGAAATAGACATGGACAAATAACCGACCTGACTCCGTCCGGTTCCGACCACTGCACTTCACTTATCTCCGCGTGAGCAGCCGACCTGCGCTCACCCGTTCGCACTCTGTATGTTCCGCTTCGCAATCTGAATCCGGCGGAGACTGGAACTGGACTAAGTGCAAATTCAGTCTGGCATCTGATGAATTTGTCTTTCGCTGCGTTGCTCCAAATCACTGGAAGAATTATTGAATTGATGCTTCAGGCAACCCTGTGACCTGCATTTTTTAGGGTTTCGTTGTTAAGATAAAACTGGCCAAAATTTTGAATTAAGTTTGAATCTCCCAATGGAAATTTTGTCTGTGAACCGGACGCAACGTATTACGACATGAACCAGCAATCAAAATTCAAACAAACGCTTGGCGGCTGCATCTTCTTGAGCCGTTGGTTGCAGGCGCCGCTTTACTTCGGGCTGATCGTGGCGCAGTGCGTTTACGTTTTCCATTTCATGCAGGAGCTGTGGCATCTGCTCAGCACATTGACCACGCTCAGCGAAACGCAGATCATGCTGATTGTGCTGGGCCTGATTGACGTGGTGATGATCGCCAACCTGCTGATCATGGTCATCATCGGCGGTTACGAGACGTTCGTCTCGCGGTTGAAGCTCGACGGTCATCCCGACCAGCCCGAATGGCTCTCGCATGTGAACGCCGGTGTGTTGAAGGTGAAGCTGGCCACGGCGCTCATCGGCATCTCCTCCATCCACCTGCTGAAAACCTTCATCGAAATGAGCACCAAACCTGTGCCCGACAACGTCGTGCTCTGGCAGGTGGTCATCCACATGACCTTTGTAGTTTCCGCCGTGATCCTGGCGTGGATTGACCGGATCACCCTGATGCCGTCAAAGATTCACCGCGATCATTAAATCAGATCACTTTCGTCGCGCCGCAAGGCTTCAGCGTGACCGTCACGAATGAAAGCCTCGCCCTGCGCGCGCCGCCCCATCGCAATCAACTGTTCTCCAAGGGCAATTAGAATTGTGTGCGTTGGTTCGTCGCTCGTCATCTGACGCGACATCGCAAGGGCCTGCTCATAATAACGGATTGCTTGTGCAGGATCATCAGTGTAGTCCGCCAGGGTCTCTATGATAAATGGATGGCTGCGACCGGCCGCAAGCTGCTCTTCGTGGTAATGAACAAGGCGCTGATATAATGACGCCGCAAGTGCATGGTCATCGGCCAATGTGGCATTGGTCATGCCGGCGGCCAGGTCGCCAACGAGTTCGTAAACGTCTGGCGGAATGGTGCTCATGGCGCGCTTAAATTATTCCTCACCACCGCCGCCGCCATTGGAACCGTTCTTCTTCTCCCAACTACGTTTGGCGCGTTCGGGCAGGGTCAGATCCACTTTCGCGTAATACGTTTCCTTGCCGAAGCGCGCGTCAACATCCTGTTGCAATTTCAGCGAGGGTGAGACCCCGTAACGTTCGTTCGTATCAATGAAGATGGTTTCGCCCGCCGGACGCATGAAGCATAGCAACAACGGACATTTGCCGGGATGCGCATTCGTCAATTCCAGCGCCGCCTGAACATCTTCCGGTTTTAAATGCGCCGTATGCAGTCGCAGATGGACCTGCTTGGTGTATTTCTTCGGTGCATCTTCGAGCGGCATGATCTCCTGCGGGAAAATTTTCGGGCGGTCTTCGCCGGTGTTCACTTCGCCGATGACGAGGATGGCTTTGTTCTCCACGAACAGTTCGCGGTATTTGTCGTAGTTCTCGTTCATGCAGAGGATCTGCACGGAGCCTTCGAGATCTTCGAGCGTGATCATCGCATAAGGCTTGCCGCTCTTCTTGGACATGCTCTGCTGCACCGCCGCGATCATGCCGCCGATGCGCGTCAAACTGCGGTTCGGCAGTTCGGCAAGTTTCGCGGTGGTCGCAAGGCAATACTTTTCCAGAATCGGCACGAACGGCGTGAGCGGATGGCCGGTGACGTAGAAGCCAAGTAATTCCTTTTCGTGCGCGAGCAACTCGTGCTGCGGCCATTCGGGCAGATTACTGATGCCTTCGGGCATGGCAGGCGTTTTTTCTTCCAGCGCGCCGAAGAGGGAGCTCTGTCCCTTCTGCTTGTCGGAAAGAATGCTCGCTGCTCGCGACAAGGTGCGTTCGATTTGCGCGAACAACGTGGCGCGCGTCTGGCCGAATGAGTCGCAAGCGCCGGTTTTGACGAGCGCTTCAATGGTCTTGCGCGTCAGCGACCGGCCATCCACGCGCTCGCACAGTTCGGAAAGCGTCTTGAATTTTCCGCCTTCAGTGCGCGCCTTTAAAATGGCCTCGACGGCGGCTTCGCCGACATTCTTGATCGCCGCCATCCCGAAGCGGATGGCTTTGCCATCGGGTGACGGCGCGAAATACATCTGACTCTCGTTCACATCGGGCGGCAGGACTTCGATCTTCATCGCGCGCGCCTCGGCGATGTATTGGCTCAGTTTTTCCGTGACGGCCATGTCGTTCGTCATCATGGCGCAGAAAAATTCGACCGGATAATTCGCCTTCAGATACGCGGTCTGATACGCGACGATGGCATACGCGGCGGCGTGAGATTTGTTGAAGCCGTAACCCGCAAACTTTTCCAGCAAATCAAAAATCGCGTTCGCCTTGGCCGTCGGGATGTTGTTCTTCTCCTTGCAGCCCTTCACGAAACTCTCGCGCTGCTGCTGCATTTCCTCGACCTTCTTCTTGCCCATCGCGCGCCGCAGCAAATCCGCCGCGCCAAGCGTGTAGCCGGCGAGCAACTGCGTGGCCTGCATGACCTGCTCCTGATAAATCAAGATGCCGTAGGTCTCCTTGGAGATCTGTTCGAGCAACGGATGTTCGTATTTGATCTCGATCTCGCCGTGACGGCGCTTGATGAATTCCGGAATCAGCTCCATCGGGCCGGGACGATACAAAGACACGAGCGCGGTGATATGCTCCACGGAACTGATCTGAAATTTTTTGCACAGGTCGCGCATCCCGCCCGATTCTAACTGGAACACACCCAACGTTTCCGCGCGGTTCAACAGGTCGTAGGTTTTTTTATCGTCCAGCGGCAACTGGTCAACGTCGATTTCAATGCCCTGCGTGCGCTTGACCATTTCGCAGGTGTTGCGGATGACGGTCAGCGTTTTCAACCCGAGAAAATCCATCTTCAACAGGCCAAGATCACCGACCGGCCCCATCGCGTATTGCGTGACAATCGCGCCGTCTTCGTCAGTCTTGAGTGGGAGCAGATTCACGAGCGGTTGGTCGCCAATCACGACACCCGCGGCATGAACACTGGCGTTGCGCGTAAGGTCTTCGAGGATGAGCGCCGTATCAATCAGCTCGCGCGTGACATCCTCCGTCTCGTAAGCCTGCTTGAATTCCGGTGATTGCTTGAGCGCTTTTTCGAGCGTCATCTTGAGATCGAACGGAATCATTTTCGCAAGCCGGTCACATTCGCTGTAGCCCAGGCCCATAACACGGCCCACGTCACGCACGACGGACTTTGCGCCCATCGTGCCGAACGTGATGATTTGCGCGACGGAATCGTTGCCGTATTTTTGGCGCACGTATTCGATGACGTCCGCGCGCCGGTCGTCCGCGAAATCAATGTCAATATCCGGCGGATTGACGCGTTCGGGATTCAGAAAGCGTTCGAACAGCAGGCCGTAACGGATCGGATCTACGTTCGCGATCTCCAGCAGATAAGTGACAAGTGAGCCAGCAGCACTACCGCGCGCGACGCAGGAGATGCCTTTGCTACGGCCATAGCGGATGAAATCGCCAACGATGAGGAAATAAGAGATGAACCCAGTCTTCTCAATGACGTCCATTTCTACAATCAAACGATCAATCACGACTTTGACGGCGGCGGCAATGGCGGGGTCGGCCAGTTTGTTTTTGAGACCGCCCTCACCCTGACCCTCTCCCCCGGGGAGAGGAGACAGCAGTTGGCCGCTTTTGGTTTGTTGCGAGTCGTTCGAGCCGCTGACAGCCGTGGTTTCATCAGAAAGCTGGGAGCGTTTTCCTCTCTCCTCGGGGGAGAGGGCCGGGGTGAGGGGGTGGTTGGCGCTGTAGGTCGGCAGCCGTTTTGGATCATCAATGCCCTCGACGACAAATTCCTTGCCCACGGCCTTGGCGTGAATTGTGTAACGGGTGAACAGACCCTCCGCGAGCCATTGCCGTAAAAAACCTTCGCGCGTGAAATGTTCGGGCGGATGAAAGACCGGGTAATGCAGATCCTTCGTGGCCTTGGGAAACTTGATTTCCAGATTGCACATCTCTGCAACTTCAAGTGTGTTGGTCACGGCTTCAGGCGTTTCGGCGAACCGCGCTTTCATTTCTTCGGCGCTACGCAGATAAAATTGCTCCGGCACGTAGCCCGCGCTCATGCGCTTGGGATTGCTCAACAAATCCTGCGTGCCGATGCAGACCAGGCAATCATGCGCGTGCGAGTCGCCCTTATTGATGTAATGAACATCATTCGTCGCCACGAGCTTGAGGCCAAACTCTTTGGCCCATTTGATCAAATGACTGTTAACCTTGGCCTGTTCTGGAATCCCGTGGTTTTGCAGTTCCAGAAAAAAGTTTTCCGCGCCGAGCGTTTGTTTGAAGAAATCCACTGCATCGCGCGCCTTGTCCAACTGATCCTTCATGATCCAGTCAGGAATCTCGCTGGCCAGACAGCCGGACATCACAATCAACCCCTTGCTATGTTCAGCGAGAATCTGTTTATCAATGCGCGGCTTGTAATAATAGCCCTCCAGATGGGCGGACGTCGTGAGCTTGATGAGATTTTTATAGCCGGCTTCGTCTTTTGCAAGCAGTCCGAGATGATAATATTTTTCGCCGCCGCTTAATTTCTTTTCCAGACGGCTGTTGGGTGCGACATAAGTTTCACAACCGATGATGGGCTTGATGCCCTTCGCGCGCGCGGCCTGATAGAATTCAATCACGCCGTGCATGGCACCGTGGTCGGTGATCGCCATCGCGCCGAATTTCAAGTCATGCGCCTTGTCCACCAGCCGGTCGAGACGGCAGGCGCCATCGAGCAATGAATACTCGGTGTGCAGATGAAGATGAACAAAGTCCGCGTGCGACATGGGAACAGTTTAACGCTGGTTGAAGAAGACACCAAGCCGCAAAGTTCTAGACCGAATTCTGATTCTTAAGCTAGTGATCACCTATCCATGATTCACTTAACACTGCTCCATTGAGTTTAAGCAGTGTGTGATTTGTTGATTCCTCAAATTCAACCAAATAATGATCTCCTTTGCCAAACCAGCGGTCAGGTGAAGTGACAGTAACCACAAAGCCGTTTGTTTTTGGCTGGTAGTCATAATTGTGGTTTTGCGGGTCGTGCAATATTTGATCTATCGAGCTTCGAGTTTGATTATCAGATTGCATAGATAATTTTTCCAAAGAAGGTGGATACTTACCATGATCAGCTGAATAGATTCTAAGAGCCAGCGCCAGTTCTTGAATTTTTCGTATTGTGTTGTTTTCCTTCGAGTATTTGCCAGCCGCATTAAAGATTCCCAGAAGACAAAATAAAAATAGACCGAGCACACAAAAGATAATTGCCAGATCCCTTTTTTTCATAAGAGCAACATGTTAATCAATATCTGGGCATGCAAATCTGGATTATTTCCTAAAAAAATCTTTAATGACTACCACTACCCGCAGAACTTGCGCATCAGTCAGTTCAGGGAAAATCGGCAGGCTGATGACTTCGCGCGATGCCTTTTCGGCAACGGGGAAATCACCGGCTTTGTGGCCGAGGCTGGCGTAGCATTTTTGCAGGTGCAAGGGAATCGGGTAATGCACAGCGATGCCGATGCCGTTGTCATCGAGATATTTTTTTAGTTCATCGCGGCACGGATGGCGCACGGTGTAAAGATGCCACGCGCTCTCGGCGTAACCGGCTTCAATCGGAAGTTGCAGCGGCGTGTCGGCGAGCAGTTCCGTGTAACGCTTGGCAACGCGACGACGTTCGGCGTTCCATTTTGCCAGATGCTTCAACTTCACACCCAGCACCGCGCCTTGGAATCCTTCCATGCGATAGTTGTAGCCGACTTCATCGTGATGATAACGCACGGTCGAACCGTGCTCGCGCAAAGACTTTGCCCGCGCGGCAAATACGGCGTTATTTGTCACGAGCGCGCCACCTTCGCCGCACGCGCCCAGATTTTTGCCGGGATAAAAACTGAAGCAGGAAACATCGCCGAGGGTGCCGACCGTTTTGCCTTTGTATTTTGCGCCGACGGCTTGGGCGGCGTCTTCGACGAGCGGTAAATTATGTTTGCGGCAAATCTCCTGAATGGCATCCGCATCAAACGAATGGCCGTAAAGATGGACCGGCATGACGGCCTTGGTGCGCGGCGTGATGGCGCGTTCGATCAGCTTCGGATCTAGATTGAAGGTTGCGTCTTCGATGTCCACATAGACGGGTTTCGCGCCGCAGTAGGAAATCGCCCAGCTTGTGGCGATGAAGGTGTAAGGCGTCGTGATGACTTCATCGCCGGGACCAACGCCGCAGAGCAGCATCGCCACGTGCAACGCGGAAGTGCCGCTGTTGAAGCCGAGGGCATGTTGTGCGCCGCAGAATTGGGCGAAATCTTTTTCAAATTGCGCCACGTCGGGGCCAAGGATGAAGTAGCAATTGTCGAGGGATTGTTTCAGGGCGGCGTCAATTTCCGTTCGGACACTGCGAATCTGTGCGGACAAATCAAGGTAAGGAATTTTGGCGGTCATTTTCGCGAAGAAAATAATCTGCGCAGAGGGAATTTGATAGTTCAAATTACTGCGCTGCTGGCAACAGCTATGCTGCCGAAGAAATCTTCTTCAATTCTGCAAAGACTTGTTCCGGCGTGATGGCGGCGAGGCAATAATTTGCACTAACACAAGTATTCGTGCCGGCGCCACACGAGCACGAACTTCCCGTCAGAACACGATGGTGCGCGCCGATCGGCGCCCAGCGTGCGGGGGAACTTGGCCCAAACAGGGCGACGGTAGGCACGCCCAAGCCGGCGGCAAAATGCAGTGGCCCAGTATCACCGGAAATAAAAACATCCGCCCGCTTCAACACCGCGAGAAACAAGGCGAGTTCAGGTATCGGCGATAAAACTAATGCGCCTGGGACGAGCTTTTCTAATTCATCCGTCAATGCTTGCTCTCGCGCACCCGTGGCAGTGGTGAAGGCAAGCCGTTGCCCGGCGGCTGAGGACAGGTGATAAAGATCCGCCCAACGCTGGACCGGCCACTGACGATTTGTCTGGCTCGAAGCCATGTGACAAAGAATGGTTCGCAGCGGAAGCAACTCCGCCGCCAGCCTGTCTTTTGCCGGGTCGGTCTGAATTTCAAGCGCGAGTGAAGACGGTGTCGAAATACCCCACGCGGAAAGCAGATGCGACAGGCGTGCCGACTCATACCGCTCTTGATTTTCTGGTGTGACGTGTTGGTTGTAGCAAAATTGCCGGCCAAAAAAACCACCGCGTTCCGCCCAGCCCAGCCGCTGTTTCGCGCCGATGAGAAAGCTCAAAATGGCACCGCGGTCATTGCTGGCAAAATCCACGGAACGGTCGAATCGCTCGCGGCGCAAAGCGCGGATGACCGGCCAGGTCAGGCTCAAGCTGGCCCGGCCGCGCTTACGTGGCATTGGCCATATACGGTTTATCCATGGCAAATGCTGAAGTACAGGCGCGATATTGTCCGGCACAAGGACGTGAAGTTCGCTTTGCGGAAATGTTTCACGGATGGCGCGTAAAGCCGGCGTCATCAGCACCGCGTCGCCAAAATATTTAAACTGAAGCGCCAGGATTTTATGCGGCTTCTCCATTGGCGCTGCCTCCATTGTGAAACTGGAGCTCGTAAAGTTTTTGATAGGCGCCGCCGCGCTTCAACAGTTCCGCGTGGGTGCCGGTCTCGACGATGCGGCCTTGATCCATGACCACGATCAAATCGGCGTGCAAAATTGTAGAGAGCCGGTGCGCGATGCAGAAGGTCGTCCGGTCTTTCATCAAATCATCGAGCGCATTTTGTACGATGCGCTCGGATTCGGAATCAAGTGCGCTTAAAGCTTCATCGAGAACTAAAATTGGCGCGTTTCGTAAAACGGCGCGGGCAATGGCGAGGCGTTGGCGCTGGCCGCCTGAGAGTGAAACACCTTTTTCACCAATGACGGAATCAAAGCCACCTTCCTTTTCCATGATGAAATCATAGGCGAAAGCGTGGCGCGCGGCGGCGATGATTTCTTCGTTGGTCGCGCCAAGCCGGCCGAGTTCGATGTTCCGACGGATGGTGTCGTTGAACAGGATGTTCTCCTGCGCAACGACGGCGATCTGATTGCGCAAATCGGAAGTGGTGACATCACGGAGATCCACGCCGCCGATGGTGATGCTGCCCTTGGCGGGATCGAAGAATCGCAGCAGCAGATTGGACAAGGTAGTCTTGCCGGAACCGCTGGCACCCACAAGCGCAACGAGCTGGCCGGATTTGACGGTGAGATTGATGCCGTGCAGGACGGTTTTTTTCGCCGTAAGCAAAGTGGACGTCGTTAAACACGATGTCGGCCTGCGCGGCGTGCAACTTTTTGGGCTGGTCCGGCTCGGGCACGGAATTTTTCGTGGCGAGCAATTCAAAGACCCGTTCGCTGGCGGCGCGGGCCTGGGTGATCTGGTTATGCAGACGGGTCAGGTTTTTCATCGGCCCGTACATTGAAAAAATACTGCCGGCAAACAATATGAAATCTCCGGGATTGGGGTTGGTTTTCGCCAGATACACCATGTAAAGCAGCGCCAGGGCCACTCCAAACGCGGCGAAGAAATCAATCATGGGGCTGGTGATTTCGCTGGCCCGGATGATACGCATGTAGTTGCTGATGTTTTGGCCGGCGGAACGGCGAAACTCCTTGGTCACCACATCTTCAAGATTGTAAGCCTTGATCACCCGGTAACCGGAGAAGGATTCGCTCATGACCTGCATGATTCCCGCGCTCTGGTTTTGCATTCCGCGGCTGGCCTGGCGTATTTTACGGTTGTAAATGACGATCGGCACCATGCAGATCGGCAATGAGATCATTGAAATCAGCGTCATCATCGGCTGCCGCCAAAGCAAGACACTCAAGGTTCCAATCAAGGTGACCGGGTCGCGGACAATAACCGAGGTGGCGCCACTGACAATCTGTTGCAGCACGCCGGTGTCATTCATCACACGTGAAATGAGTTCGCCGCTGCTGGTTTTGTTGAAAAACCCGGCGGACAAACCCAGCAGGTGATTAAACAGCTTGGTTCGCAAGTCGGTGACGGTGCGAATGGCCGCCCATTGTAAAAAATACGTGTTCAGATAGCCCATGACTTTCGCAAGCAACATGGCCAGCGGAATGGTCATCACGAGCAAAAATACCGGAAGGAAATGTTCCCGCAGACCGCTGCCCATGCCGGTGCGGACATTGTCGAGCCAGGGCTGGATGAACGTTGGAAGCCTGATGAGCTGTTGTTTGTCCCCGCCCCCTGCCGGTTCGAATATAAGAGTCGAAACCAGCCAAATAGCGACCATAAGCAGGGGAGCCATGACACCCGCGAGAACACCGCAAACCACTCCGAGAAAAAGCCGCATCCGGTAGGGATAAGCCAGAGCCCAGACTCGTTGCAAAAAGATCAGCATACGTTCATCATTATTTTGTCATTCAGATGCGGAAAACAAGTTATATTGGGCGGATTATTATTTAGCCATCAGCAGGACGAGCGGCCTCAGCCTGCTTCAAGGCAACATACCGTGAAATTCCCCAAGAGGATTAAGGATTACCAGAGTGATTCACCTGATTATTGACATCAACGAATTCGTCCAACACCATCGGAACGAACGATGAGTCGGATCCAGAACAAATTCTCCCCAGGCGCCAACGCATCGGGAAATCAAACGACGTTCTTCACAATTGTTTCCAGAAGTTATCTTTCATTTGCAGCAGTGCTCGTCGAGAGCCTCAACCGTCATCATCCCGAGGCGAAGGTATGTGTCTGGCTCTTGGACGATGGCGAATATCCTCCGCTGAACTGCAACGCCCGGTTCCGGAACGTCCGTGAAGTGTTGCAACCTGACGAGTTGGAATCGTTACGCCTATATTACAACGTGCTTGAACTGGCTACCTCCCTGAAGCCTCGCTTGATGAAGGCGCATCTTGGCGAAGGAGCAGACAGGGCCGTTTACATGGATCCAGACATCGCAGTTTTTCGACCACTGCAACGGGTCTTTGATCTTTTAAATGGCGGCACCTCTGCGGTGTTCACGCCGCACTTTACTCAACCGCTCCCGCAGGACGGACACAAGCCGAATGATTTGGAAATCCTGACTTCGGGTACTTACAACCTTGGTTTCCTGGCCGTGGCCGCTTGTGCGGAGGTGCAAAACTTTCTTTCCTGGTGGGATCACTGGCTGAAGACGTATTGTTTTTCCGACAAGAGCAAGGGCGTCTTCACGGATCAGAAGTGGGCGGAGTTTGGCCCCTCCTTGCTGAAAGATGGCCGGGTTCTTCATGACACGGCATACAATGTCGCCTATTGGAATTTGCATTACCGCGAGCTGGTTCATTCTGAAGCCGGCTGGACTGTGAACGGTCAAGATCTGTGTTTTTTTCATTTCAGCGGATTCAACCCGAAGACACCGGACATTCTTTCCAAACATCAAACCCGGTTCAGCGTGTTGCCGGAAGCGGTGGCCAGACTGCTGAAATGGTATGCCGGAAAAGTCCTTGCCTCGGGCCATGAAGCGCTGGAGAAAATTCCCCTCCCCAATGTTCAATTCTCCAATGGAATCAAGGTGGACATTGGCGTCCGTGCGCAATTTCAAAAGCTGATCCTCTGCGGCAAAAAGTTTGTGGCGCCGCTCGATGCCAAGGGAGCTTTTTATCAATGGCTTCTCCGTCCTGCGGACGTCGCCACCAATGGCGGAAGCCCGGTGATCACCAATTATCTCAAGGGAGTCTATGACGTGGTGTCTCGCGAGCGGCAGATTTTTCCGGACGTGATGGGGCGGCATAAACACTTTTTTCTAAAATGGATAAGGACTTCAGGATGGGCGGAAATGGGCCTTTCGAAAACCCTCGTCTTCCACGAACCGAATTCTGCAACAAAATTATTGAACGGTCATCAAACGGAGCCGGACTCCCGGGGAGTCAATTACTTTGGTTATCTAGGCTCCCGGCTGGGAATCGGGGAGGCGGCCCGGGGAAACATTGACGCACTTCATGTTCGGGGTTTGGACGTGCAGGCGATCAATGTCAGCCACATGTCATCTTCCGAAATGGGAGAATGGGATTTGCAGCCGGCCGAATTGGAAAACGTCCTGCCCGATTCAAACATCAACATAATTCACATCAATCCGGATCAATTGCACATCTTTCGGGAATCCAAGGGCATGCCGTCGCTCGGTGGCTATTACAATATCGGGGTGTGGGCCTGGGAAACGTTGAAATTTCCAGAAGAATGGTTTGACCGGTTTGCCCTGCTTGACGAGATCTGGGTGGGCGGCAGCATCATGGCCAAAGCCATCTCTGCGGTTTCACCCGTGCCGGTTGTCCATGTGCCCCACGTGGTAAAAGTTCCTCAAATGCAGCCCGACCGAAAACGTTTTGGCATCGCCGCCGATGAAACCGTTTTCCTGTTCATGTTTGATTTCTTCAGCACCACGGCGCGGAAAAATCCGCAGGCGGTCATCGAATCTTTTCGAAAGGCCTTCACCCCCAACGATCCCGTCCGGCTTTTCATGAAATCCATGAATGGCACGAACAAGGAGGAATTTGCCGCGCTTCAGGAAACGGCCCGGGGAATGAAAGTGACCTTTTTAGATCAGGCGCTCGACGGAAATGAGCGTTACGTCCTCGTGGCCAGTTGCGACATCTTTGTTTCGCTTCACCGGGCCGAAGGTTTCGGGCTCTGCATCGCCGAGGCCATGGCGATGGGAAAGCCGGTCATCGCCACCGGTTGGAGCGGCAACATGGACTTCATGGACGTCAACAATTCCCTGCCGGTTCGTTTCGAACTAAAGGAACTAAAGGAAGATTGCCTTCCTTATCGCGCCGGAACACTTTGGGCGGAAGCCGATACGGATCATGCCGCCGAATTGATGCGCAAGCTGTGGCAGGACAAGGAACTGGCCGGAAGACTCGGAAGTCGTGCGCGGCATGACATCGAGAAAAATTTCAGCCCTGAAGTGATCGGCGAGAAGATGGCCGCCCGTTTAAGCCTGGTGGACAGGGGGCGTCAAACAAAATTACAGGTTTCCGACGGCACTTCCACAACCCCGCCTGGTGTATGGGATCCCGAATACATGCTTGCCCGGTATAAACTCTTGAAGATGCTTCGTCGCGGCCAGATCACCTGGCAGGATTTTTTGGACAGCTCGGGAGGTTACGGAGGCATCTCAACGTTCACGGCGATGCTGCCCGGTTATTGGGCGACGCGCACCGCCAAGCGCTTTCACAAAAGCGTTTCCAAGAGAATATCGAAACAATGAGAAAAATTCTCGTTTAGCCTGCCTAGAAAAGAACCAGCGTCATGGATGTCAGCATCATCATTCCCGTTTTCAACCAGTTGGCTTACACGGCCAACTGCCTGAAAAGCCTGAACGCCGCTGGCATCGCAGACTCCCAGATCATCATCGTTAATAACGCCTCGACAGATGGCACGACAGAATTTCTCGCCGACCGACCGCAAATCCGCACGATCAACAATCCTGAAAATCGCGGCTGCGGTTTCGCCTGGACGCAGGGCGCCAGCATATCCAACACAACTTGGACGCTGGTGATGAACAATGACGTGCTGGTGCCCGCGGATTGCATCGAAGGACTGATCAGTTTTGCCGAAGAGAAGAAATTTGACATCGTCAGTCCGTCCATGTGTGAGGGTGAGGCCGACTATGATCTGGCGGTGTGCGCTACAGACTACATGCGGCGATTGCGCGATGCATTTCGTCGCGATGTGGCGCATGGTGTGGCGTTTCTGGTTCATCGGCGCGTGTTTGACGCCATCGGTTACTTTGACAGCGATCCCAAACTCGGCGGTTACGAGGACGATGAATATTTCCGCCGGGCGCGCGGCGCCGGCTTTCGCATCGCCATCACAGGCCGGGCGTTCCTGCATCATTTTGGTTCGATCACGCAAAAAAGCATCCAGGCCAGCACCAGCAAGAAACGCAAGAGTCTCGGCGATCGTGCATATTACCGCAAAAAAACCGGCCAGACATGGACCCGGCGCAAGGTGAATCAGTTTAAACTTGCCGTGCGCACCGCTCGGTGGAAGCGCGTTGAATTGAAAAACTTCGGCCGCACTCTCTGGGAAAAGCGCGTGGGTGGTCGCTCCGATTTTTTTTAAGGCGAATGACTTTGCCGGCCGGCGATTTTTTTTTGCGGGCGGCGGAAAACGCGATAATATGCGCGCAATGTCACTGCTCAAAAATAAACGACCCCATGTCTACCGGAAAAAAAACTGCCCGTCTCCGTGTGCATGATTTCGGGCAGCGAAGCCCATCGCATCCGTCGCACGCTGGCGAGCGTGGCGGAATGGGCCGGTGAAATCATCATCGTGCTCAACGAAGACGTCAGCGACGGCACCGACATGATTGCCGCCGAATTTGGCGCGCAAGTTTTTCGTGAACCGTGGAAGGGTTACGCAGCCCAGAAAAATTCTGCCGCCGAGAAGGCCACAAAGGAATGGATTTTAAGCCTGGATGCCGATGAGGAAATTTCTCCCGCGTTGCGAAATGAAATTTTCGGCATCTTCGCAAATGGAAATCCAGATTCGTCAATCGCCGCCTGGAGTTTTCCGCGCTGCTCGTTTTATGGCGGACGCTGGATCAGGCATGGTGAATGGTATCCCGATCGGAAAACCCGACTATGGCGGCGCGGCACTTCAGAATGGCGTGGTCAAAAAGTGCATGAAACGCTCATTGTCAACGGTGACACCGGAAAATTAAACGGAGACCTGCTTCATTACACCATGGAAGACATCAATGATCATCTGCGTAAATCCGCGCTCTACAGCGACCTGTTCGCGCGGCAGTGGGCGGAGACAGGCCGGGATGCCAGCCTGTTGGATTTATGGTTCCGCCCCTGGTGGCGTTTTATACGCGGCTATTTTTTGCGGTGCGGCTTCCTGGATGGCTGGCAGGGTTATGTCATCGCGCGCATGGTCGCGTTTGATACTTTTTTCCGTTACGCCAAGCTGCGCGAGGCGAAGACCAACAAGCTTTCCGTCAAACCTTAAACAATGTCCGCCGCCACGAAATGAAATTGCGCTATCTCTACCGCACATTCAAAGCCCGTTATCGTGATGAAAAATCCGAGCTCCAGGCGGCGCTGGCCATCATCCGGCCCGGCGATACCGTCTCGGACATCGGCGCGAACAAAGGTTCTTACCTTTACTGGATGCAAAAGGCCGTGGGGGGAAATGGAAAAGTATTTGCCTTTGAACCGCAGCCAAAACTCGCAAGCTATCTTGAAGCGGTGCGCCTCTCAATGCATTGGGAAAATGTAGAGATTTGTGACTGCGCGCTGTCGGATTCCACAGGAACTGGACGTCTCAATGTGCCCGGCCAGAACGATTCCCCCGGTGCATCGCTTGAAGCGATTGCCAGCCCCGCTGGAACTTCTCATCATGAGGAATGTCGCGTGGACACGCTGGACCGCCAGCTTGCCGGCCAGTCCCGAATCTCGTTTCTGAAGATGGATGTCGAAGGTCACGAGTTGAATGTATTTCGTGGAGCGAAGGAAATTCTCACGCGCCACGCGCCGGCTTTGTTGTTTGAATGCGAAGCCCGTCATCTGCGGTCGCATTCGATGACCGATGTGTTTAATTATTTGAAAGCCTTCGGCTACACGGGAAATTTTTTTTCACCGGATGGCTTGCAACCGCTTGCCGAATTCGATCCCGCACGTCATCAAAAAATGGACGGAGATCGTTTCTGGGATGCGCCTGATTATTGCAATAATTTCTTATTCTTAAGCGAAACAAGAAAAGGGATGATCTGACTTGAAAGTTAATCCCCGAATAAGCAAGGAGCGCATCCGCGCTCGAACTTGCTTTTCTGATCTGTAAAAAGGAGTATTAATCCCCGCGCGAACTTCCTTGAAAATCAATCATGCCGGCATGATTCCCGGGGGAGAACGCGAGATAGATGATGTCCGAAAATATTTTGTTAATACGGATCAAGGCCATCGGGGACGTGTTGCTGACGCTCCCCGCAGTTGCGGCTGTCCGGCAAAATTTCCCGGATGCAAAAATCACGTTCCTGACCTCCCAGGAAAATATTTCGCTGTTGCGGGGATTCGTTGATGTGGACGAGGTAATCGCCCTTGACCGCGCTGTGCTGCGCAGCAACAACCCCTTGCGTGTCCTGCCGCACTTTTTCAACCTCCTGCGTCGGCTTCGGACGGAAAGATTCGACCGGGTTGTGGACTTTCAAGGTAACGGTGAGAGCGCCTGGTTGACGCGAATCACCGGTGCGCCGATTCGTTGCGGCACCGTTTATAACCCGGGACAAGGCTGGGCTTACACCCGGCGGGTTGGACGAAGCTCAAAAATTCATCCTGCTGAGGGAAATCTTGAATTGTTGCGTCAGAGCGGATTCACCATTGGAGCGCCCAAAAATGAGTTCGTACTCCCTGCCGACGCGATGCTGGCCGCCGAGAAATTTTTTACCAGCAATGGGTTGAATCCAGGCGGAAACACCCTGTTTCTACAACCATTCACCAGTTCACCGCATAAAAATTGGCCGCTGGAAAACTTTATCGAACTAGCCCGGCAATGGCAGACACAAGGGGGGCAGGTGATTTTTTGGGGGTGGCCCGGCCGACCGTCAGGCTTTGCAGCCGGCCGTGAATGCCGGCTTCATTGTTTCCGCCGGCGTGCCGCTTCTTGTTACGGGCGGATTACTAAAACTTTCCACACTGGCCGTCGGTGGCGATACGGGTGCAATGCATCTGGCGGTTGCCCTGGGGCGACGGGTGATAATGCTGATGCACGCGCAAGAAACCGGCAGCCCGTATCCTTTTGGCCAGCCTGGGTGGGCGATCATTCCGGCAAAAACCACGCAGATGTCGGAAATTTCCCTCGCCACCGTCCTGACTGCTTGCGATCTCGCGATCAGTGCAAAATCCGACAATGTTTCCTGTTGAAATTACTGGCTTCTTTTAATGGCACAATGCGAGGCCGATTTGTTCCTCAAGTTTCTTCGCGATAAGTTCAGGATTGATGGTGTTTATGTCTTCTGTGGTCCCCCACAGCGCCTCTATTTTTGTTTCTGGAGGCAGAAATAGTTGCGGGTCATTTGTTGGAAACAATGCCAGCCCGGGGACATCTGCCGCAGCGGCGCAATGCATCAATCCTCCGTCCGGGCCGATGAAAAAATCACAATCGGCAATCAGCCGGGCCGTAGCACGAAGAGATAGCTTGCCAACAAAAGACCAGGCTTGATCCCGGTCCAAAACATCCATGACCTGTTCGACATAAACCTGGCCGTTGTCAGATCCGATCAACACCATTTCCGGGAAAGTTTTTTGCGCCGGCCAGTGCTGGCGCAAAAGCCTGATGACTGCGGGCCACGACTTGTAAGTTTTAATTGGATGCACCCCGCCAAGCACAAGACATGCCCGCAAATTTTTTTTGGGCGGAAGTGGGGACGGTTCGTCTTCCAGAAAAAGCCTGGGCCTTAGGAACGGAGCAAGCTCGCATTCTGAATACGGATAACCAAGCAAGTGGTGTATCCGGTAACAACTGAAAAGCATTTGATGGTAAGTTACCCCGTAAAAAAAACCCTGTAATCCTGCAAAAGGCATATCGGGACAAATTTGCCGTTTAAGTTTTATGGATTGGCTGCTGAAAAGATCCACCAGACAAAAATCGTAATTGCTGGCATCAATTGACTCAGGGGCGGTAAAAACCTTCTTAAAAAAATGATCCGTTTGAAATAACGAAACGACGGATTTGGCCGTCAGCAAATCCACTTCGTAGTTTTTAAGCAGCGCGCGTCCCGCAAGTTCCATCACTGAATCACCGATGCTGGCACTTCGCGGATTTCTTATCCAAAGCAGGCGTGCCGGGGCTGGCGGCAAACGATCAGAGAGCAGTCGTGATTGCCGGCTTAGTTTGAATAACAGCCAGCGTTTCAGCATCCGGAAGTCAGCAATCGTTTTTTGCTTCAGCCCCTCGCGCATTATCATTTCATTCATTCTTCCCGGCAACACATGCCTGAATTGAGGCGTATAACGCTGGGAGAAAAACCGCTTGAATCGATTTGATATCATGCTGTTTCTTATTTCGCCGGCCTGAATAGTTTCATGAAAGAGTTCAGCGTACCAACTTGTAATGCCGCTTGCTGAACTGAAAGCCGAGCCATTGCTCCAGCTTCATCATCAACCGGTGTTTTTTTTCACGCGAAGTTAGTTGATGATTCGGATCGGCGCGGAAAATTCCTTCAGCCAGCGGCAGCCATTCTTGAATTGTTTTCGGATGAGCGCCGGTGAACCGCTGCAAGGCGGCTGGGTCAATTTGTGTGTAATCCACCGGCTTGGGGGTTGAATCATCCCAATATTTTTGCACGCTGGCGGACTTCTGGTTCATCTGCTCTTCGCTGCGCACCCAGCCGTAATGATAAATGGTCGCGCCCGTGTGCGCCGCGCGCGGATATCGCGATTTTTTATGGCTGGCCACGACGTTGAAAAAAAGCGCCTCACTCGACCATGCCGGAATGGTGTTGCGAATGATGCGAACCTCGCGGCGATACCAGCCCGGCGAACATGCGATGGTGTTTTTGTTGCCGTAAAAATGCAGGTAGTCGAACGCCAGTGCCTCAATGCGTTCGTCGTTTAAATGTTCTTGCATCGCCGTCCGGATTTTCGGCAGGTCATTCTCATGCAACACCTCGTCGGCTTCCAGATAAAACGCCCAGTCGCCAGTGCAGTTGAAGAGCGCGATGGATTTCTGCTGGCCATAGACAAATCCCTTCACGCTGTAATCCGGCTGGAGCCGCTCGTTCCATTGCGTGTGGATGATGCGGATTTTAGGGTCGCCGATTTCCTTCAACATGGATTCCGTGTCGTCGTCACATGGACCGAGTGCAATGACGAATTCGTCCACCAGCGGCAAAATGGAGCGGATGGAGGCGACAAACGGATAGCCGAGCCGCTGGGCGTTGCGTAAAAAGGTGAACCCGCTGACTTGCATAAGCCAACCCTAGCAAGGACAACATCAATTGGCAGCGGAATTTTTATTGAACTGGCCGATTAACGCTCTGTTTCGTGCTTGAAAATCTGCGAACCGAAACCTATCGTACGCCGGCGTTAAAAATCGTTTCATTTCCCCCTATGCGTCGGGCAAATACCATTCTAATCGGATTGTTCATGGCGCTGCTCTGGCTGCCGACGCTCGACTCGGTTTTCTATGTAGACCGGACGCCGCTACGCAGCGAAAACCGAAGCATGGCGGCCTTTCCGAAACGACAACCGGGCGTCCATGGTTTGGAGAACTTTCTGAACGGGCTTGAAGCCTATTTCAACGACCATTTTGGATTCCGCAAATGTCTCGTCAAATGGAACAACAAATTAAGATGGGCGCTCTTTAAAGATCAGGCCACACGGAATGTCCTCATCGGCAAGGAGGGCTGGTTGTTCTGGACCTTTGGACAAATGATCGACCATTACGGCGGGCAGTTGCAGTTTACGGCGGAGGAATTGCATAACTGGCAGGTATTGTTGGAGCGGCGGCGGGACTGGCTGGCACGACGAGGGACAGCCTATCTGTTCGTCGTGACACCCGGGAAAGCCTCTATTTACCCGGAATTTTTGCCGGACTGGGTGGTGAAAGTGCGGCCGGAGACGAAGCTGGACCAGTTCATGGCCTACATGCAGGAACACTCCACCGTGCCCGTCCTCGATGTGCGGAAAGCACTCAGTGACGTAAAAACAGTCCACCCGACCTATTTAAAGGATGACGCACATTGGAATTTATTCGGCGGCTTTATCGCTTATCAGGAAATCATGCGATCACTGGACAAACAACGTCCGGATCTGGAATCACCGCTTTCGCTTTCATCTTTTATAATGACCAACCTGCCCACAACGGACGGTGATTTAAGCAGAATGCTCGGCATCAGCCTGATCGACAGCAATTCAATGTCGCTTTTCCCAAAACCGGAACTCAAAAAATTCATCATCGAATTGCCACCTTCGACACACCCCAAAGATCCTAAATTCACCCGTAACGCCCAAGCCAAAGACAGGGTGGTTGTCTTTCATGATTCATTTGGAATGAGCTGGGTTCCGCTTTTGGGCTATCACTTTAACCAGGTTTCGTATTTCTGGCGTTACAGCTTTGACGTGAACGAGATTGAGTCGGAAAAGCCAGCCATCGTCATCAGTGAAATAAACGAGCTTTTTTTTAATATTGAAGACCCGAAAAAACTGATGGCCAAGGAAGCGTTGAATTGAACTCGCCTTACCTTGCCAAATTATAAAAAGTCCTGTCCGGTATTGCATCAAAAGATTTCAAGCAAGGCTGGTTTAGCGGCTTTCTGCTTGAAAACATGATTTGCGCTCCCTAAGGTATCGCCGCAGAAAGAACCATGGTATTCAGTTCCCCCATATTTTTATTTTTATTTTTGCCGGTGGTGTTGAGCATTTACGCGTTTTTGCCCGGCAACAAGGCGAAGAACAACTGGCTGCTGGCGACGAGTCTGGTTTTTTACGCGTGGGGCGAGGTGGTGTTCATTTTTTTACTGCTGGGTTCGACGCTGGTGAATTATTACCTGGGGCGGTGGGTGGACCAGCACGAGGACGTAGGTAAGCGGAAGGTGGCAGTGGGAGTGGCGGTGGCCTTCAATGTGGGATTGCTGGCATTCTTCAAATACGCGGACTTCGTGGTCAACACGCTGAATTCAGTGGTGCACTTGGTGGGAATCAACCCTTTTCCCCAACCGAACATTCCGCTGCCGATCGGCATCTCGTTTTTCACGTTCCATGCGATTTCGTACGTGGTGGACATCTACCGGCGGAAATGGCCGGCGGCAAGCGACATCAGGGACACGGCGCTTTACATATTCTTTTTTCCTCAGTTGATTGCGGGACCGATCCTGCGGTGGAGTTCAATCGCGCCGCAATTGATCGAGCGGCAGATGAGCCGAGATGAATTTGCGGAAGGCATCCGGCGGTTTGCGGGTGGTCTGGGCAAAAAGATGATCATCGCCAACGCACTGGCGGTGCCGGCGGACCAGATTTTTGCACTACCGGCGAACGAGCTGTCGGCGGGGGTGGCGTGGTTTGGGATCATCTGTTACACCTTGCAAATTTATTTTGATTTCTCGGGATATTCGGACATGGCCGTGGGAATGGGCAAGATGTTTGGGTTCAAGTTCCTGGAGAACTTCAACTTCCCCTACCTTGCCCAGTCCATCCGCGAATTCTGGCAACGCTGGCATATGTCGCTTATGGGATGGTTCCGTGACTATCTTTATATTCCGCTGGGTGGCAGCCGCGTATCGGAGAAGCGAACCAACTTGAACCTGCTATTGGTGTTTTTCTTATGCGGTCTCTGGCACGGTGCCGGTTGGACTTATATCATATTTGGATTTTATCAGGCGTTTTTTGTGATCATGGAACGGACACGGTTTGGCGTATGGCAGGGCAAGCTTCCCCGGCCGGCCCGTCATGTTTACGCCATGTTCGTGTTTGTGATGAGCCTGGTGATTTTCCGGTCTGACACCTTTACGTATGCCTTGCATTATTTTAACGCCTTGTTCGGCGGCCATCATTCCGCATCGCAACCCTTGGCGCGTTACGTCAACAAAGAGGCGATCTTTGCGTTGATAATCGGCATTCCGTTCTGCGGACCGCTATGGGGCTGGATCAAAAATACCTGTAGCCGGCTGGGGCAAGCAACGCCGGCCAATTATCGGACGGGTGTGCAGGTCTTTGGTTCAATATTGGAAATCACCCTGGTATTGGGTTTATTACTGTTGTCGGCGATCTGGCTGGCTGGCGGCACTTACAATCCATTCATCTATTTCCGGTTTTAACCAGGCATGAAAGAAATGGCTGAAAATTCCGTTTCAAAATGCTGGACAAATGTCCTCCTCATCGGACTGTTCATGGTGTTGCTCTGGCTGCCGACGCTGGATTCGATTTTTCATTTTGATTGGACGAAAGCGCGGAGTGAAAACCGGGGTTTGGCGGTCTTTCCAAAGTTACAACCCGGCCGGCAGGGATTGGAAGCGTACTTGGCCGGTTTGGAAACTTATTTCAACGATCATTTCGGCTGCCGTAAATGTCTTGTCCAATGGAACAACAAATTGCGGTGGTCGTTGTTCAAGGCAAGAAACGACACCCGTGTGCTGATTGGTAAAAATAACTGGCTGTTTTATACCGTGGGAGATTCCGTTGACCATTACAGCGGGCAGCTGCAGTTTACGGCGGAGGAGTTGCATGACTGGCAGGTGTTGTTGGAGTGGCGGCGGGACTGGCTGGCGCGGCGGGGGATAGCCTATCTGTTCATTGTCACGCCGGACAAACACACGATCTATCCCGAAGAACTGCCGGACTGGGTGGTGAAAGTGCGGCCGGAGACGAAGCTGGACCAGTTCATGGCCTACATGCAGGAACACTCCACCGTGCCCGTCCTCGACGTGCGCGCAGTTGTACGGGAGGGCAAAAAAAAATATCCAACCTATAAAAAAACTGATTCTCACTGGAATTCTTTTGGCAGCTTCATCGCTTATCAGGAAATCATGCAAGCATTGGACAAACAACGTCCGGATTTGGGAGAGTCCCTGCCCTTCACCGCGTTCACTGTGACCAACCAGATTGGGGTGGGTGGTGATTTGGCCAGATTTCTGGGTGCAAGCCTGGTCGAAAGCAATGACTATGTTCTTATCCCAAACCCGGACCTGCCACAATTCACAAAAAAAATGCCCCCGCATGAACACCCGCTGGATCCCAAGTTTACCAACAACTCCGGGGCCAGATACCGCATGATCATTTTTCAAGACTCTTTCGCCTTGGGCTGGATCCAATTTCTGGGCTATCATTTCAATCAAGTTTCCTATTACTGGCAGTATGCGCTGGATCCAGAGAGGATTGAGGCGGAAAAACCTGATATCGTCATCAATGAAATGAATGAACGCTTTTTCAACACCCAAAACCCGAAAAAATTGATGGCCAAGGAAGCGTTGAATTGAGGGAAGGGAACACCTGGCTGAAGGAGATTTCGCGGATTATCCTTCCGGATGGCTGGGTATGTTTGCTGTTCATGACGAAAAATTTTTCATCATTTGCCGGAGAAAGTTTGGCACTGGCTGGCGGCACTTATAATCTGTTCATTTGCTTCCGCTTTTGACCGGCATGAACATCACTGCCAACATTCCGACTGTGACCCGCTGGACCAATGTGATTCTGATTGGATTGTTCATGACGTTGCTCTGGTTGCCGACGCTGGACACGTTTTTTCACTTCGATTGGTCAAGAACGCCCACTGAAAACCGGGCCTTGGCCACTTTTCCAACGCGTCCCTCTGGCTGGCATGGATTGCAGGATTATGCGGCCGGACTCGAAGTCTATTTTAACGACCATTTTGGCTGTCGCAAATGCCTCCTGCAATGGCACAACAGATCAAGATGGGCGCTCTTCAAGTATCAAAACAATCGCAACGTCTTGGTGGGCAAGGATGGCTGGCTGTTTTTTACCGTGGGAGATTCCGTTGACCATTATAGCGGGCAGCTGCAGTTTACGGCGGAGGAGTTGCATGACTGGCAGGTGTTGTTGGAGCGGCGGCGTGACTGGCTGGCACGGCGCGGAATTGCCTACCTGTTTGTGGTGACACCGGACAAACACAGCATCTATCCTGAAGAGCTGCCGGACTGGCTGGTCAAATCCAAGGTCGGCTCGCAGACCAAGCTGGACCAGTTCATCGCCTACATGCACGAGCATTCCACCGTGCCCGTGCTGGATCAGCGCAAGGTGGTCCTTGATGCCAAACCCATTTGCCCGACCTATTTTAAGACAGATGTGCATTGGAATTTCTTCGGTGCCTTTGTGGCTTATCAGGAGCTAATGCAAACCCTGGCCCAGCAACGGCCGGATTTGGATAAACCCCTGCCATTCTCCTCATTCACCCTTACCAACCGGGTTCAGCCAGAAATGGCCAATGGTGGTGATCTCGCAAAAATTCTTGGTCTGCGCATGATCGAGAGCAACTCCTATTGTCTGTTCCCCAAGCCGGGCCTGCCACAGTTCACGAGTAAAATGCCCTCTCATGAACATCCGATGGATCCCAAGTTTACGAACAACTCCGGGGCCAGATACCGGATGATCATTTTTCAAGACTCTTTCGCTTTAAACTGGATCCAATTTCTAGGCTATCATTTCAATCAGGTTTCCTACTACTGGCAATATGCGCTGGATCCCGGGAGGATCGAGGCGGAAAAACCTGACATCGTCCTCAATGAAATGAATGAACGCTATTTTAACATCCGAGATCCGAAAAAATTGATGGCCAAGGAAGCGCTGAATTAATCTTCACTTCAAAGCAGCTGTCAGGTCAAAGTTTGAAGCAGCCGCTTTGTAATTTCGGGATGCCGGTCATATTGGTGGAGCGTATTGAACACCCGGCCCGCCGCATTGACCAGCAAACCCTGTTTGTTGAAATGAAACTGGTCTGGTTTCATGTTCGTCATGGTCAAAACCGGCCCGTCGTCATTGTCAAAGGCCCGCCACATTTTGGGCGGCTGTTTGTGCAGGATGTAATTCTCCGTGGCCTGGTCAATCGTGCGGACGGGTTTGCGCTCGGAGTAGATCTGCAAGACCTGATCGAAATAATCCCGGAGTATTTCCGGGCTGCCAAAAATGGTTCCGGAACAATAGATGCGTTTGTCAGCCATCTCTTTTAAAACGTCTTCCCCAAACCCTTCGCGGATCCATGTCGAGTTGGAGAAATTGGCGCCGATTGTCTGGCTCGGATCTTCCATAAAGACCCCCAGGCCCTCCGGTATTTCAAAATCAAACGGATCCCGCTGAAACAGGATATCACGCGTATCCGCCATCATCACATGGTCGTAACCATTGCCGCACTCGGCGAGATAATTACGGAAATGAATGTGACGTGCGCAGTGCATGTGGATGTAAGTCAAAAGCATTTGTTCCTCGAAGCGCCTCCGCTGCGCCGGTTTCATGAACAGTCCGGCAAAGGTTGCGAGGCGCGACCATTTGTGCTTGAGGTATGCCTTTTGAAACGGGATGAAATTGACTCTCCGCTCGCGTAGAAAATCCAATGTGGCGGGTTCCAGGTCAGCAACGCATAGGCAAATGTCGCCGCGATAACCCGCTTTCTCCAAAGAAAGAAAGAAAGGTTTCAAATGCTCCAGCTTCATCCCGACTGCCATGCCGAGAATCAAATTTTTTTGCGCTGGCGGGTTCATTTTTTAATTTGGTTCAATTGTCGGCTGCCATCGCGCGCTGGATTTTTTTTCGCAGCCAGCGGTTTAAGTTTTTGAACGGCCGCAAAATTTTATATTCCAGCCAGTAAAACACATACCATTTCATCGTGAGCCACGTGAGCATTTCGCCAATGAACGGCCGGGCGCGTTCACCATGGTGTTTGCGCAGATCATAAATCTGTTTGAAAAAAATGCGCCGTCCGGCCGCCTTGCGCAACCAGGGTTTGGAGAGCCAGTGTTGCGCCAGCATCAACTCATCCTGCACATGCGCGCCAGCTTGGCGGTTTATAGCTGTTTGCTGTTGGGGATGCTGGCGAAAGGCGCACAGCGGCTTGGCCAAATATGCAAAGCGCCCTTGTTCCAACAAATGAAACCAAAAATCCAAATCCAGCAGTTGCCGGTAGCGCTCATCAAAACCGCGCGCTGCCTGCTCGCGCCGGAACATCACCAGCGACGGCTCGCCGATCAAATTTCCATTTCGCGAAAAACAACGCACGATGGTTGCGGTGCCGGCCATGACGCCGGAGCGGATGAAATTATTCCGCAACGCCAGCCGCCGCGACTGGCCGTCAATTAGATAGGAAGCCGAGGCCACCAATGACACCGCCGGATCGGCATCGAGTGCTTGCACCATCTGCCGGATTGCCGATGGCGAGAGCAGCACATCGTCCTGCAAAACGTATTTGATATAATCATTTCGCGCGGCCCGCAGACAGCAATTAAAATTGCCAGCCAGTCCCAAGTTCACCGGATTGCGCCACCAGCGGATGCGCGGATCTTTTTCGGCGTAGCGTTGGATCAATTCGCCCGAACCATCGGTTGAGCCGTCGTCTGCGATCAAGATTTCCATTTCCTGAAAATCCTGCGCGAGAATCGAATCCAGGCATTCCGCCAGATATTTTTCACCATTGTAAACCGGAATGAGCACGCTGACCAACGGATGATCGCTGCGTCCGGCCACGGGAGGTGCGGGCGGCCATTGTTTGGGCAAAGGCTCAACGGTGAATAATTTCCGAAGCAGCCAAGATTTTAGATTTTGGCGCCACTTTCGAACTCGATATTGTAATAAATAAAAACAAAACCGGCCCTTTCCGAGCATTTGCTTCAGAACGGCGGCCAGATCTGCAGCTTCCTCATCGGGGATTTTTCGCAGCCGTTGGATTTGATCGAACAGCATCCGGCGGGTGACTATCCGCGCTTTCCATAATTTGGGGTAATAGATTTTCTTCAAAAGAATTTCGTCTCTCTCGCTGGCTCCGCTGCGACGGTTGCTTTCCGTTTCCTGCGCTCCGTGCCGCCGGAAAGCGCTCAAAGGTTCGGCGAGATAAGCAAAACCACCTTTTTCCAGAAGTTGAAACCAAAATTCCAAATCCACCAATTGCCCGAACCGTTCATCAACTCCCTGCGACGCCGCTTCCCGCCGGAACATCACCACCGACGGCTCGCCGATCAGGTTGAGCGGCTGTTCCAAACATTTGATCAGAAGTTTCCTGCCCGGCCAGGAACGCGTTTCCTGAAAACGATCGCGCAACTGGATCAATCGTGAATTCGCGGTGATAATGTGTGAAGCTGAACCAACCAGCACGACCGATGGGTCTGCATCCAAAGCTTGAACCATCTGACGCAGCGCGGTTGTCGTAAGCAGCTTGTCGTCTGCAAAAACAAATTTGATGAATTCTCCACGCGCCTCGCGCAGGCAGAGATTCAGGTTGGCCGCCTGTTTCAGGTTGGCCGGATTACGCCACCAGCGGATGCGCGCATCTTTGGCCACATAACGTTCGATCACCGCCGCCGTGCCATCCGTGGAGCAATCATCACTGATGAGTAGTTCGTAATCTGCAAAATCCTGCATCAAGATGGAGTCGAGGCATTCGGCCAGATATTTTTCGCCATTGTAAACCGGTACCAGGACGCTGACTTTGGGCTGGAGACTCATTTCATTTTTAAACTATGGCACCGAAAATTATCTTTATTTGAACTGGCTTATTTGATTCCAAACGAAAATCGTCCGCCGGTCAACGGTGTTTTGTTTTAGCGTTCATTCCCGGACGGCGCGCAAATCAGTTGCCAAACAATTTATTCATCCGCTCACGGGCCGAAGCTTCACGGGGATTGATTTCGGATTTTGCCTTCCATTCCCGCCGGGCGAAATCAAAATATTCGCAGAAATTCCCGTTGGCTTTTTCCAGCACCGGCTCGGCGCGGCGTTCACGGCATTGTTGGGATACACGCACGTCGTAGTGCATGCAATTCAAGCAGACTCGCAAGTCGGCGCGGCATTTCATGCAGGTTTCACTGCGCCCCGGCTGACCGCTCAATGTCCAGGGTTCGCCGCACTGATGGCAATGACGGGTCATGTTTTAATAGATCGGACGAAAAGTATTATTCACCCACGGAAATGTCCACGTTGACTTTTTTTAATCCAAGTTGATTCGCCAGCGCGGCGGCATTGGTCTGGCTGGACGGATCAAGCGTTGCTTTCCAGCGCGCGATGGCCAGCGCGCGACCGGCGGTGGTGCCGAGATAGTCGGGCTTGGGCAGTTGAGGATTGATTTGCTCCAGGCTGTTCGCGGCGAAGTAGCGCACGATGGGATAATTGTCGCGCAACGCCTCCAGCAACAATGGCGTCGCAAACGCGGGCTTCATTCGTCCTGCTGCGGTCGGGTTTAGCGCTGCGGCGGTTAACCCGCGCACGAGCGCATCGCCGGCAAAAAGAGCGCGTGCACCTTCTGGTGAATCAAACTGCGAATCTTCACTTCTCTTCGCGGCGGAAAATTCTTTCGGCCACAATCGCCGCGTCTGGCCTATGGCCCAGTTCACAGATTGATCAAGATGACATTGATTGCAGGCATTGGGCTTGCCGAACGTCACAGTATCTTGCGGGCGGGGAATCGAGATGTCATGCGTCCGCAACGGCGACATGACGCCATACACGATGCGCGGCATATGGCAGTCGTAGCACAGCGGAGCACCGGGGCCGGATTGGTGCTGCGTGTGCGCCACGAGCGCCGCCGGGACGCTGAACTGCTGATGGCAGGAAAGGCACGCGATGTTGCCGCGATTGGCCTCGGTGATTTGTCCATTCACATCGCCGCCGTGCATTGAGTGGCAGGTGATGCAGGTGATGCGCTTGCCTGGTTCGCCGGCGACAAGGCACTTCGAGCGGAGCAAGCCCTGATATTCGTAGGCGGAAAGGCGCGGCGAACCATCCGCCCAAAAGCGGCTGGCAAAAGATTCCGGCCCGACTTTTGTATCGCGCTGCACGGGCTTGAAAAATTCACGAAGATTTTTCCCGGCGTCATATGGATCGCCCGCCGACATGATTTCGCGGATGCGATCAATCGGTTCCGGCACGCGTTGGCCGTGGCAATGGCCGCAGATTTGCATCGCGCGGTCGCTGTCGAGATGCGCTGGATTGATGATATGCGTGTCGGCCTCGCCAGACTTCGCTGCTGCCCAGTGCGCCTGACTTTCTGGCGAACGTGCGGCGGCAATATGTTCTTGGCCCGGCCCGTGACAGGCTCCACAGGCGATGCCGAGTTCCGCAACGCGCGAGTTCCAAGTTTTTTGAGTCCAGTCGTAACCGGGCTGCGCCTTCACGTTGTGGCAGAAGATGCAGTTGCTGTTCCATTCCACAACCGGCTGCCGGTAGTCGTCCCCGTCGGGATGAAAGAACGAGCCGTTAAGATGCATCCAACGGTGTTGCATGAGGTCGTAGGCGACAGGTAAGCGGACGTAACGCGTGCCATCGCGTGTGAGATACTGCTGGATGCGATGCGACCCGACCACGCGGTCAATCGCCAACTGCTGCATCTTGCCCTGCTGGTCTTGCAGGCGCATCGCGAAACCATTTGTCGTCCGCACCATCTCGGCCTTCACGCCGAGATAAGTCAGCGTGTTGTTCGTGGTGAAGTCGCCGAGAACGGCTTCACGCGTCGCCGCCTGCGTCATCGTGCGGTGGAATGTGTGGTGCCACGAGGCGAAGTTTTTTTCATGGCACTCGCGACATTCCGAGGACGGAACGTAGCCGTCGGCGAGTTCGCGAATCGTCGGCGCATTCGTGTCCGCTGCGCTGACGGAAACTGCTACCGCAAAAAACGCCGCGCTAACCACAACGTTATGCAGGCACAACTTAAATTTCACTTTTGTGATTAGCGGCATTGATCTTTATTTTCGCGCACAGTGTGTTGGCGCCGACACCATTCTTTCCCTGACCGGACTGCTTGTCCAGTGCCGCCAGCAAAATTCCGCCGCCTGAAATGAATCTCTGAAATCAATGCGGCCAATGTAAATCCTCCAGGTAAAAATTTCGGCTCGCGCAAAAACTTTTTCACGGCTTTAATCTGCCCACCGTAACCATGAAGAACAACGACTTCACCAGTTCCTCCCCGCTCCGCGCCATTTTGCATCCGGCCGTCATCGTCGGTGCGCTGGGTTATTTCGTGGATGTCTATGATCTGATCCTGTTCGCCATCCTGCGCGTTCCCAGCCTGAAAGACATGGGCTTCTCCGGCGACCTGCTGGTGAGCCACGGCATCCTGCTCTTGAACCTCCAAATGCTCGGCATGCTCATCGGCGGAATTTTCTTCGGCATCCTCGGCGATCGCATGGGCCGTGTGGCATTGCTCTTCGGCTCTATCTTGCTTTATTCGATCGCCAACATTGCCAACGGTTTTGTGCATTCCATCGAGGCTTACGCAGTGTGGCGGTTCATCGCTGGTTTTGGTCTGGCGGGCGAACTGGGCGGCGGCATCACGCTAGTCACCGAGGTGCTGCCCAAGGAATTGCGCGCTTACGGGACGACCATTGTTTCCACGGTCGGCGTGTTCGGCGCGGTCATCGGCGGGCTGGTCGCGCAAAAAGTGGACTGGCGCACGGCTTATTTCATAGGCGGCGGACTGGGGCTGGGCTTGCTTGTCTTGCGCATAAGCGTGGCGGAATCGGGGATGTTCAAGCAGCTCCGCGCCGGTCCGGCAAATGTTTCGCGCGGAAATTTTCTCATGTTGTTCACCAATGCGTCGCGCTTTATGAAATATCTCCGCTGCATTTTGATCGGCTTGCCGCTGTGGTGCATCGTCGGCATCCTCGTGACATTCTCGCCGGAAATTTCCAAAGCCCTGAACATCCAGGGCGAGGTGAAAGTCGCGCAAGCCATCGCATTCACCTATCTCGGCATCACGTTTGGCGGGTTTGCCAGCGGTTACTTTAGCCAGTTGTTGGGTTCGCGGCGGAAAATTCTCTTTGCCTTCCTGGCTTTCACGGCAGTAGCGCTGGCGGCTTATTTTTTCTCCGCCGGACAATCCAACGGAACCTTTTATCTGATCATCCTGTTGCTCGGATTCGGCGTCGGCTACTGGACAATCTTTGTGACCGTCGCGGCGGAACAATTCGGCACGAACATCCGCGCGACCGTCGCCACCACCGTGCCAAATTTTGTGCGCGGCGCGACCGTGCCGCTCACGCTAGGTTTTAATTATCTCAAGCCGGCATGCGGCATCTTCGGCTCGGCGGCGATCATGGCGTTCGGCTGCATCCTGATTGCGTTCTGGGCAACCTGGGGTTTGAAGGAAACGCATGGCAAGGAACTGGATTACATCGAACCGGTTTGAGCCAGAAGGTAGGATAGAGATGGCAAATAAACCTTCATTGTCCCGGCAAGGTTTGTTATGAAAGCGATAACTGATGACGACCACAGACCAAGTTGAACCGGTGCGCGTGACTTCATCTGAAGTCGTGCCCGCCCTGCCCCGTTTTGAAAAACAAAAGCTGTTCACCATCAGTTTGCGGTGTGGACGGCTGGCGAACCGGCTGATCATCTTTGCAAATTTTGTCGCACTGGCAGAGGAGCAGGGTCACAACCTCATCAATTTCACGTTTCATTCCTATTCGGAATTGTTTGAAGGCACGCAGCAAAATGTCTATTGCCGCTATCCCCGGCCCAAGCATCGTAGTTGGATGGATGTCGTTCCCGGCGTCGCCGCCTTTCTGCGTAAGACGCGGATTCCCTATCATATCACCCGCTACACGGCCCTGCTGAACGAGCGTCACCCGATCTTTGGCAACAAGGTCGCCACCTTGCACGAATTTCCCGGCACCAATTACACCTTGCTGGAAGGCCCGGCATATCAGGAGAAAATCCGTCCGGCTAAAATCGTTTTCGTTTATGGCTGGTGGTTGCGCTCACCCGCGCTCATGAAGAAGCACGGCGAAAAAATCCGCGCCTATTTCCGTCCGGTTGGAAAATTTGTCAATGCCGCCCTTGCCGTCATTGAACCATTGCGTCGTAACGCGGACGTTCTCATCGGCGTTCACGTCCGGCGCGGGGATTATAGTTATTGGAAAGGCGGCCAATATTATTTTTCGGCGGAACGCTACGCCGCCTGGATGCGCGATCTCGTGGCGCAATTTCCCGGGCGCAAGGTCGCCTTTGTGGTTTGCAGCGACGAACCACGCCGGCTGGATGAGTTTCCGGGATTGACCGTCGGGCTCGGTCCGGATTCGCCGGTGAGTGATATTTACGCATTGTCCCAATGTGACTATATCCTTGGCCCCAAAAGCACCTACACGCAATGGGCTTCATATTACGGAGACAAACCGCTGCTGCATCTCGAAGGCAGCGATCATGTGGTGAAGATTGAAGATTTCCGTATTTGTTATCTGGATTGGGGTTCATGAAGAAAATCGGTTTATATGGCGGTTCGTTCGACCCGTTTCACCTCGGGCATCTGTTCGTCGCGCAGGCGGCGGTCGAGGAACTCGGCTTGGACAGACTTTTTTTCATTCCCGCTGCGCAATCGCCGTTCAAGCCGGAAAATCCCCCTACTCCCGCCGCCAGCCGTTTACAACTGCTACGGTTGGCGCTTGCCGGCAAGACCGGTTACAAAGTGGACGAACTGGAGATTCAGCGCGGCGGCGTTTCCTACACCGTGGACACGTTGCGCGAATACACCCGCCGGTTTCCCGGAGTGGAAATTTTTTATCTCATTGGCGCGGACAATGTGGCAAAGCTGAATGAATGGCGTGAGCCGGCAGAGCTGGCGAAGCTCGCGGAATTCGTTGCTGTTCCCCGGCCGGGCGGAGCGACGGCAGTTTTCCCGCCGCCGTTTCGCGGACGGACGCTCAAAGGTTTTCCTTTCGAGGTGTCTTCCTCACAAATCCGCGCGCGGATCAAAGCCGGCTTGACAATTGAAAATTTTGTGCCGCCGTTCGTGGCCGAGGCGATCCGAAACGCACGGCTCTACTTGTAGGAGAATTCCCCGTTGTAACAAATCCTTCACCACGCCGCGTTTGACTATTCAGGGCCGATTCATTACCGTCCTCAACCGTTAAATCCAGAATCTAACCGGAAAAATTTATGGCCGCCAAATCCGAAAAGTCTGTCGAGAAATCCGTCGCTGAAACGAAAGCTTCGGCGACGCGCGATCGCGAACTTGATGCTGCGATCTCGTCCATCACCAAAGCTTACGGCGATGGTGCGATCATGCGCCTTGGCGATGCGCAGGCGCACGTTAAAATTGACGTGATTCCCACGGGCGGACTGGCGATTGACCTCGCACTGGGCGTTGGTGGTCTGCCGCGCGGTCGCGTGGTGGAGATTTACGGCCCCGAATCTTCCGGTAAAACCACCTTGATGCTCCACGTCATCGCCAATGCGCAGAAGGCTGGCGGTCTGGCGGCGTTCATTGATGCGGAACACGCGTTGGACCCTGGCTACGCTAAGAAACTGGGCGTGAACCTGGATGATTTGCTTGTCTCCCAACCGTCGTCGGGCGAAGAAGCCTTGACCATTTGCGAAACCCTCGCGCGTTCGAACGCGCTGGATGTCATCGTGGTTGATTCCGTCGCCGCACTCGTGCCGAAAGCCGAACTTGAAGGCGACATGGGCATGGCCACGATGGGCATGCAGGCGCGCTTGATGTCACAGGCGTTGCGCAAGCTCACCGCGATTCTCGCCAAGTCCAAGACCACTTGTATTTTCACGAACCAGTTGCGCGAAAAAGTCGGCGTCATGTTCGGCAGTCCCGAAACCACGCCCGGTGGCAAGGCCTTGAAATTTTACGCCAGCGTCCGCATGGACATCCGCCGCAAAGATCAGCTCAAGGACGCCGCCGGCAATGTTTACGGCAACCACACGCGCATCAAAATCGTGAAGAACAAGGTCGCGCCGCCGTTCGCCGAGGCCGAGTTCGACATCATCTACAACCATGGCATTGACAAGGAAGGCAGCATTCTCGACGTGGGCATCACCTGCGGCGCGGTGGAGAAAAAGGGCGCGTGGCTGCAATTTGAAGGCGCACTCATCGGTCAGGGTAAAGAGGCCGCCAAGAAGACGCTGGAAGAAAAGCCCGACCTAGCCAAAAAAATCATCGCGGCCATTCACGTCAAGCGCGCCGCTGCGCTCGCTGCCGATACCAAGTAATTTTAATCAATTTAGAAATTTTCATGAGCACTGCCTCCGAACTCGACTTAAACTTGGAAAATCTCTTCCAGCCCTCATGGGCGCAGGGGAAATCCGAGCCCAACCGTTTTGAAAAATTCACAGGCAACGAAGGCGTCAAGCCCGAGCGCAGCTTCAGCAGCAAGCCGGGGGAGCGCCGCGCGCCGCGCCGTGATGCCGGTGGCAGTGGCGGCGGTGAACGCCGTGGCGGACCGCCAGCGCGCGGGGGTTCCAAATTTGGCGGTGGCGATCGCAAAGGAAGTTTCCGGGGTGGTGACTGTCGCGATGAACAACGTGAACGCCCCGCGCCGCCCGCGCCATTGCCGGAGTTGAACGTTGCGTTCATCCCGGAAGAACGTGGCGTCGAACAGCTCGCTCGCCAGATCAAGGTCACGGGCCGTGCGTATCCGTTGTTCCAGATCGCGCTGTTGATCCTGGACAAGGCGGAGCGTTATTCCGTCCAGCTCACCAAGAAAAAACCTGAAGGCGAGCCACAGCCGCTTTTCGTCGTGGCGCTCGATGATTCGCCGTGGACGAGCGAGGAGGAAGCCATTGCCCACGTTCTGAAAAATCATTTTGCCACGTTCTATCAGGCCGAACGCACGGCGACCGAGCCGCCCAAGGGCGTTTATACGTTCGTCGCCCAATGCGGTTTGAGCGGCGCGATTCTTGGTCCGCCAAATTATCACGATTACCAGAACCAGTTGCGCAAGCTGCACACGGAAAAGTTTTCGCGGATGCCGTTCGATATGTTCAAGTCGCGCGTGAAGATCGTGAAGGACGAGGTGGTCGTGAAGAAATGGATCGAGGAGCAGAGTTTCAAGACGCAATACATCTGCCTCAACGTGCCGGAGCCGCTCACGCTGGCGACCATGGAAGAAGTGGAGAAACATTTCCGCGCGACGCACAAGGATTCCATCATCAAGCCCGTCGAAACGCTCACGGTCGCCGGTCTCGCCAGCCGCAGCCTGCGCAGCAGCGGCTTGCAGCGTCTCATCCGACAGGAATGGGAGCAACAGAAATTTTTCCCGCTGCCCATTGCGACCAAGTTGAGCCAGCAGTTCGCGCATCATGGCCTGCAATTTTTCAAGGTCAACAAGACCGTCACGCACGTCAACGTCGCGCGGCCGACCTTCCTCGACATTGAAAGCTCGCCGGTTTCGGAGAACATCAAGCGCATCGTAGAGTTCATCAACGCCACGCCGAAATGCACGCGGCGGAAATTGATCGAGACGCTCGCGCCTACGCCCAAGCCAACGGTTCTCGAAATCAAACCCGACGCAGCACCCGTGCCGGCCACTGAAGCTGGCGCACCGCCAGCAACAGACAAAAAATCTCCTGAAACCACGCCGGAACAGACGGCCATTCTGGTTGATCTGCACTGGCTGATCCATCAGGGAGCCGTATTGGAATTTGCCGATGGCCGCATGGAAACTGCCAAGAAGCCGCTGCCAAAACCAGTGAAGCAAAAAACTCCGGCTGCCAAACCGGCGGCCGAAGGTGAAGCTGCTGTCGCGACTGAAACAGCAGCCGAAGTTGAGGCCGCTTCGGAACCGGCGGTTGAAACATCCGTTTCAACTGAAGCCGCTGCGCCAGCAGTTGAAGCGCCGGTCGCCTCCGAACCGCCATCCGCTGATCCAGCCACATCACCTTCATGATTCTGTAGCGGCGCTCTATGAGCGCCGCTTTCGCTTATCCGGCGGTCACAGACCGCCGCTACAGCCATAAATCCTTGCTTTCCTTAATCTGCGAGACTGTTATTCTATCCCATGCCTTTTAGTAAATTAGGTCTTTCTCCGGAGATTTTGGAGGGCGTCAAAGCGATGGGTTATGTGGACCCGACGCCCATCCAGTTGCGCTCCATTCCGCTGATTTTGTCCGGCAAGGACGTCATCGGCAGCGCGCAGACCGGCACCGGTAAGACCGCTGCGTTCGGCCTGCCCATTCTTTCCAAGCTTGGCTCACACCACCCGGTCGGCCCACGCGTGCTCATTCTGGAACCGACCCGCGAACTCGCCGCCCAGGTGGAAACCGCCTTTCACGATTTCACCCGTTTCACCGATCTGAAAACTACCGTCGTCTTCGGCGGCGTCGGTTATGGCAAGCAGAACGACGAATTGAAAGCCGGCGCGGACATTGTCGTCGCCACGCCCGGACGCCTGCTGGACCATCTCGAACAAGGCACGTTGAAATTGGACAAAGTGGAATTTCTCGTGCTCGACGAAGCTGACCGTATGCTCGACATGGGTTTCCTGCCCGACGTGCGCCGCCTCGTGGAAAAATGTCCGCGCGCGCGTCACACTTCGTTGTTCTCCGCCACCGTGCCGCCGCAGATCGAGACGCTCATCCAATGGGCGATGCACAGTCCTGAAACCATCGAGATCGGTGCGCGCCGTTCGCCGGCGGAGTCCGTCAAGCACGTCATCTATCCCGTGTCCGACACGCAAAAGACCGACCTGTTGCTCGAACTGCTCAATCGCGTCAATTACGATTCCGTCATCATTTTCTGCCGCACCAAGCACGGCGCGGATCGCGTTGCCAACACGCTCAAGCGCGATAATCACGCCGTCTGCGTGTTGCATTCCAACCGGACGCAGAAGGAACGCGAGCAGGCGTTGCAGGGATTCCGCGACGGCAAATACGAAGTTCTCGTCGCCACGGACATCGCGGCGCGCGGACTGGACATCGCGGATGTCAGTCATGTCGTGAACTACGACGTGCCGCAGCATCCCGAAGATTACATCCATCGCATCGGGCGCACGGGCCGTGCTGCCGCCACCGGCGACGCCTTCACCATCATGATCGCCGAGGACGCCCCGCACGTTTTTGCCATCGAACGTTTCATCAGCCAGACAATCCCGCGCGTGAAACTGGAGAATTTCAACTACACCTACACCGCGCTCTTCGAGGACAGCAAACCCGGCGCGAAACCTGGTGGTTTCCCCGGCAAAGCCCGCGCCGTCCGCGTTCACGGTGGTTATCACTTCGGCCCGGCAAAACGGAGAAGGTAAAATCAGCGAAACGGAATTACGGACCAATGTTCATTTGATTGTATGAATGAGTCTGAAAATAAACTTCCGTTCAAACCTGACGTTGGTTTTTGGGTAGTTTCTCTTAGCCTGATTGGGCTTTTATTTATTCTCGTGTGGCCCATATCACGCCACCCAAACCCCAGTATAATTCACAGTGCAGCACACGATTGCATCAACAACCTTAAGCAAATTGATTTAGCAAAGAACCAGTGGGCAATTGATCATAATGCAAAAACCAATGAGGTAGTCACAATGGACGCTCTCACCGATTATTTGGGCAGCACCACAAAATTAATTTGTCCGTCGGGCGGAACTTACATAATTGGAAAAATTAGTGAGCTTCCAACTTGCTCGCTTGGCACAACCGTCACTCCAGCTCACGTTTTGCCTTGGCCGCACAGCGGCGACTGGCACTAGCCCCGCGTTTCATCGCCGGCTATTATTAGTTTGTCCCGTTGGGACGCCAATTACTCCAAAATCTGCCGCAGCAGGGCATGATAAACATTCGTTGATTCAATTTCTTTAGTGCCCAACAATTCTGACTGACTAGTGATAAACACCGGCCAGTCTTTTTTATCCGCTGGTCGCCGGCCATGCGAACCTTTCACCAGCGTTGCGTCGGGCGGGATCACATCCATCAACATGCGGAAGCCAAGTTTCTTTTGCAGCAGCCGCCATGCGATCTTTAGTTTCGGCAACGGAATTTTTGGGTTGAGAAACAATTCCGCCGGGTCGTAGCCCGGCTTACGATGGATGTCTACCGTCCGCGCAAAATCCGGCGCCAGCGCATCGTCAAGCCAGTAATAATAAGTGAACCACGCATTCTCCTGCGCGACCGCAATCAAATCACCAGCGCGTGAATTATCAATGCCCGCCGCGATTTTCTCCGCCTGACCGAGAACTTTTTCCACGCCGGAAGTTTTCTCTAGAATCTCGCGCACGGATTTTTCCAGCGACTTATCATTGATATAAACGTGGGCAACTTGATGGTCCGCCACGGCGAAAACTTTGCTTGCACCCGCGTCGAGAATTTCCAGGCCAAGCTCTTCTTTCACCGTCAGCCAGCCTTGCTCGCGGAAGATGCGGTTGAGATGCACCGGTGTGTCCACGTTGGTGATGCCATATTCAGAAAGCAGAACCACTTCCACACCGCGCTTGGCAAAAAAATCAATCAAGTCCCCAACGATGGCGTCAATCTCGCGTAAGTCGCGATGGATTTTTGGATTGGTAGGGCGCGTCACTCCGTGCGCGCCGGTGTCAGCGACACTGGCTAAGGCGGGCAAAGGACTGCCCGCCCTACTCTCAACAAATGGCCCATGCCGTTGCAGGTTGTAATCCAGATGCGGCAAGTAAATTAGGTTTAGCGTCGGCGAATACTTATTCTCAATCCATTTGGCGGATTCAGCGATCCAACGCGACACGCAATCCGATTTCCCCTTCGGCGAATCAATTCCAGCCGCCGGCCCCCAAAAGCCAAAGAACGGAAATTCGCCCAGATCTTTTTTGATTTCGGTGCGTATGGAATACGGCCAGGAATAAACGTCGAAGAACTTCCGGCCATCGGCGGGATACATCGGGCGCGGGGTGATGGAATAATCCACGCTCGAATACATGTTGAACCACCAGAAACAATTGGCGCAGGTGAACTTTGGATCGTGCGCTCGCAATTCGTCCCAGATTTTCTGGCCGTGAACGACGTGATTGGACTGCTTCCAGAATTGCGTCTCGGCAAATTCTCGGTTGAACCAGCCATTGCCGACGATGCCATGTTCTGCTGGCGGCTTGCCGGTGAGGTAATTTGATTGCGCGGCGCAGGTGACAGCGGGAAATGCCGGAGCAATATGCGTCAGTGAGCCGTGCTTGCGAAATTCAGAAATACGCGGCGTGTGCTCGCCAACGAGCGCTTCGGTGAGGCCGACGACGTTGATGACGGCAAGCCTGTTCATGCGGTGAGGAAAATTGATTGGCCGCAATGGTCTGGCAACATTCCGCTACCCCTCACCCTGACCCTCTCCCCCGGGGAGAGGGGACAGCCGTTGCTTGCGCTCAAATGTTCGGATAATGATCGAGCAGAAGGCAGCCTTACTTTTGCGGTGGGGCTGGAAACAATTCTCCCTCTCCGCAGGGGAGAGGGCCGGGGTGAGGGAAAATTCGACTTCATGCCGAAACGCGAATGTCTTTTTGTGAACGCGCGGCCTGACGTTCCTGCAATTCGTGAATCGCTTCAATGACTTTTGGCAGATTCATTTCGTGGACTTCAATGCCGTGGCCAATCTGTTGCAAGAGGGTGATGGTCAGTTCGCCGCCGAGATGTTCGCGAAATTCATCCAAGCCATTGAGGATTTGCAAATTTCCCGTGCAGGCAACATTCAACAATTCGTTGGCGAACAGTTCAAAGCCAAGTTGTTCGAGCAGTTTGAGAATTCGTTCGGCGGATTTGGTATCAAGCAAGCCGATGTGGTGCGAGTAAGTCACGTCGAGGGCAATGCCGATGGCGACGGCTTCACCGTGCGAAATCTGAAAATCAGAAAGCTGCTCCAGCTTGTGCGCAGCCCAATGGCCGAAGTCGAGCGGGCGGGCGGAACCGGTCTCAAACGGATCACCACCGCCGGCAATGTGATCGAGATGCAGTTCAGCACAGTGATGGATCAAATGTTTCATGGCGGACGGCTCGAACGCGGCGAGTTTTTCCGCATCACGTTCAATCTCATCAAAAAACTTTGCATCTCGAATGCAGGCGACCTTTATCGCTTCAACGTAACCAGCGCGTTTATCGTCAGGCGGCAGCGTGGCGAGCAGGTTGAAATCGTTGATGACGGCGAACGGCGGTGCGAACGTGCCGATGAAATTCTTCTTACCGAAGGCGTTGATGCCGTTCTTCACGCCGACGCCGGAATCAGCCTGCGCCAGTGTCGTGGTCGGAATGCGGACATGCCGCACGCCACGATGCGCGGTGGCCGCTGCAAGCCCCGCGACATCCAGTAACGCACCACCGCCCACGGCAATCAGATACGAGTGGCGGTCAATGTGATAGCGGTCAATGAGCGAATGGATTTCAGCGACAGGCGCATAGGAATTCTTTGCGCGTTCGCCTCCGGCAATGTTCGCTGGCGGGCAGACAAGCTGGAGTGAGGTGGAACAAGCGGCGAAATAATTTTCAATCTGCCGTAATAGTTCCGGCTGCGCGAGGGCGAGCGCTTCGTCAAGGATGACGAGAACTTTGCGGGGTGCAGCATCAGTCAAAGCGGTGCGCAGGGTTAGATTATTGGTGTTAAATACGTCTTCGGTGAAGAAGACGCGCAATGGCCAGCCGACCTGGATGGAGCGTTGAATGACGGACACGCAAGCAATGTGGAATCTCGGCGGCTGAGTTTCTAGTTTTTATTTTGGCAACATTCCCTTCTTCTCATTCGACGCGGCGAAGGAGAAGATCATTTATCCACCGACTCTTCAGGAATTCTCATGCAGTAGAACGAGCGGTAAACAAAGATGAGCGCGACGAGAAAACAGATTCCACCGATCCACGGATTCCAGTTCACCGCGTTGGGGTCAAGCTTCAAACGCTCCTTGTGCGCCAGCGTCATCTCGACGGCGATCTCGACAGCCAGCAGGCCGAAGAGCGTGGTGAATTTGATGATGGGATTCATCGCGACGGACGAAGTGTCCTTGAACGGATCGCCCACGGTGTCGCCAACGACGGTGGCGGCGTGGAGCGGCGTGCCTTTCTGTTTCATGTCCACCTCGACGATTTTCTTGGCGTTGTCCCACGCGCCGCCGGCGTTGGCCATGAAGATGGCCTGGAACAATCCGAAGAACGCGATGCCGATGAGATAGCCGATGAAGAAATACGGATCAAAAAAAGGCAGGCCAAGCGCGAAGGAAAACACCACGATGAAAATGTTAACCATGCCTTTCTGCGCGTAGACGGTGCAGATCTCAACGACCTTTTTGCTGTCATCAAGCGACGCAGTCTCGCTATTGAGATTCATGTGCTTCTTGATGAACACAACGGCACGATAAGCGCCGGTCACAACCGCCTGCGTGCTCGCACCAGTGAACCAATAAATCACCGCGCCACCCATCAGCAGGCCGAAGATGACCTGCGGCTGCACGAGGCTTAAATGCGCGACGGCATTGCCGAAAACTTTTTCCAGCAGCATGATGATGCCGAAGATCATTGTCGTCGCGCCGACAACGGCGGTGCCGATAAGCACGGGCTTGGCGGTCGCCTTGAACGTGTTGCCCGCGCCGTCACCTTTTTCCAGTTCCAACTTGGCGCCGTGAAAATTGGGTTCAAATCCGAAATCCCTTTTGATTTCCGCGCTGATATTTGGCTGTGACTCGATGCGGCTTAACTCATAAACGGACTGTGCGTTATCAGTCACCGGGCCAAAACTGTCCACGGCAATCGTCACCGGCGCCATCGCGAGAAAACCGAAGGCGACCAGGCCGAACGCGAAGATGGGCGCGGCGAAGGTGAATTGCGCCGGCATGAGCGCTAGCAGCGCGGGATTCTGTGAGAACAGATACGCGACAAACATGAGCGCTAGAATCACCAGGCCCATCCAGAACGCGGAGAAATTTCCCGCCACGAGGCCGGACAGCACGTTCAGTGAAGCCCCACCGTGGCCGGAGGCGTTTGTGACTTCGCGGACGTGACGTGAAGTGGTGCTGACGAAAACTTTAGTGAATTCCATGATGAGCGCGCTCGCGAGCGTTCCGCACGCGACAATGGCTGACAGCACCCACCAGAGATTTGGCTGCGCTGTGCCGGTCGCGTCTGCGAAATCGCCGAGCAGCAGTTTGGTCGCGATGAAGCAGACGACGATCGAAATAATGGATGTGATCCAGACGAGGTCGGTCAGCGGCGCTTCCCAGTTGAAATTCTTCTTGCCGCCATAACGCACGTTGGCGACGGCCATGTTGAGATAAAACGAGCCAAGCGATGCGAGCACCATCAAGCTCTGGATCGCGAACAGCCAAATGATGAGCTTGCCGCAAAGAACCGGCGAGGCGACCAATGCCAGCGCGAGAAACGCAATCAACGCCACACTAGTCACGCCGTAAGTTTCAAAACCATCGGCGGTCGGACCGACGGAATCACCCGCATTGTCACCCGTGCAATCGGCGATGACGCCGGGATTTTTTGGGTCGTCTTCCGGCAGGTTGAAGACGATTTTCATCAGGTCGCTGCCGATGTCGGCGATCTTGGTGAAGATGCCGCCGCCGATGCGCAGCACAGAAGCACCAAGCGATTCACCAATCGCAAAGCCGATGAAGCACGGCCCGGCGAGCAACGGCGGCACGAACAAAAGAATGGCGATCATGCACGCCAGTTCCACGCAGACCAGCAGCAAGCCGATGCTCATGCCGGCCTGCAGCGGAATGAAAAGCGTTTTCAGCGAATTGCCCCGGAGCGAGGCGAAGGCGGCGCGGCTGTTGGCCGTGGTATTGATCCGGATACCGAACCAAGCGACTCCGTAGCTGCCAAGGATGCCGAGAATTGAACTCCCAAGAATCACCAGCACTGCGTCGAGCGGTTTGTCCTGCAAACCTTTGAAATAATAGACCATGCAGAGGGCGATGAGGATCCATAGGACAGCGAGAAATTTTCCCTGCTGGAACAGATACGTCTTGCACGTCTCCCAAATGATGTTGGAAACGGCGCCCATGCTTTTATGGACCGGTAGCGCGCGGGTCTGCTTGTATTGCAACAAGCCAAAGGCAGCACCGACCGCGCAAATGATCAATCCCAGATAAAGAATGCCGTGGCTGCTCACCAAGCCCTGATAAAATGAAACCTCCTGCAACGCGGGCAGGTTGATGTCGGCATCACCGGCAAAGGTGTTTGTAGCGGCGAAAAGCGCCGCCCCTCCCAAAAATTTTCTCATGTGTCGGACAGGCTGCGCCAAGAAACTATGATTTTCCAGCCATTTTTTGGGGAAAAGCGGCGGCGGATGATTATTTCTTGCCGGTGGTCCGGTCGGCGATCCATGCGAGATCGGCGTTCCTGAAGGCGCTGTTGTCGTGGCCGATGTAGCTTCCGCTGATGAGCTTTGGCATCGTAAGGGAGTTCAGCCAGCGATGCACCTCGACGTGACCGTCCGCAAAGGACAACACCCCGCGCCGGTTGTGCAGCCCGGAAGGGTAGTGAATCCAAGTGTTTAAATCCATGTCCACACCGAACGCGGGCGTGCAGATGTTGGCGGGATTCACGTCGATAAAGACAAAGCGATTGAGCGGGCTGTCGGCGTTGATCTGGGAGGTTTTCAAATACATCCGATAGGCGGCGTTTGTGGTCACCGGGGTGACGATACCCGCAGTTCCCATGTAGCAATTCATGGAATAGCTGCGGATTTCCTCGACCATGTTGGCGAGCGACCCGGACGCCGACCACAGCGGCCAGCGCGATTTGTCCGCCGGGCATTTATAGATGCGCTCCCCCGGCAGGAACGGGGCGAAGAGCGCATAGTTCGCGCCAGTGAGATACAGCCGGTTCGTCAGTGTGTCGGCGGAACCGTGGTTGCCGCCGTAAGCCCACAGGTGCGCGTTCGCGGAGGTGGCGGAGAGATCGCCGCCGTTCAACGCGAGCCGCTCGTTGTTGTCGCCGGAATACATCGTCCACGCCGTGAGCAGTTGTTTCTGGTTGCTGACGCAATTGATGCGATACGCCTGCATCTTGGCCGCCGCCAGAGCGGGCAGCAGCAGCGCCGCCAAAATTCCGATGATGGCAATGACCACGAGCAGTTCGATGAGCGTGAAAGCGCGTAAACCGGCTGCGTCCCGGCGAAAAAACTTCCCCGGCCTTGTGGCAGACCTTGGGATGCTTCCTTTACCGAACATGAGCCGACTCTAGCAAAACCTCCTTGAATGGGAAGCGTGCATTTCGCCGCCCGCAAGATGCTTTGACCTTGCGCGTGCCGCCGCTTTCCGCATCCTTCACGCGATGGCCGAACGACCCGCTTCCACTTTGAACAAACCCGACGTCGCGCTCGAAATGACGCTGCGGCCGTCGCTCTTTTCTGATTTCACCGGCCAGCCAAAAGTCAAAGAGCGGTTGGAAATCGCGGTCGAAGCGGCCAAGCAACGTGGTGAAGCGCTCGACCATATTTTATTGAGCGGCCCGCCCGGCCTCGGCAAAACGACCATCGCCAACATTCTCGCCAAGGCGATGGGTGCCAGCGTCAAGGCCACCAGCGGCCCGACGATTGAAAAGGCCGCCGACCTCGCCGGCCTGCTCACCAATCTCGAGGAAGGCGACGTGCTGTTCATTGACGAAATCCACCGCCTGCAAAAGACCATCGAGGAATATCTCTATCCCGCGATGGAAGATTTTAAGTTGGACATCATTATTGATCAGGGGCCAAACGCGCGCAGCGTCCGTCTGAACCTGCCGCGCTTCACGCTCATCGGTGCGACAACGCGCAGCGGCCTGCTGACCGCGCCATTGCTCACGCGCTTTGGTATGCGAGAACGGCTGGATTATTACGTCAGTAAAGATCTGGAGAAAATTGTTGTGCGCTCTGCAAATCTGCTCGGCGTGGAGATTGAACCGGCTGGTGCGCATGAAATAGCCCGGCGCAGTCGTGGCACACCACGTATCGTAAATAATTTGCTGCGCCGGGTGCGCGATTACGCTCAGGTCCGGCACGACGGCCGCATCACCGCTGCCGTCGCGGACAAGGCGCTCGCCATGCTGGAGATTGACGAGAACGGACTGGATGAAATGGACAAGCGCATCCTAGAAGCCGTCATCACGAAGTTCGGTGGCGGCCCGGTTGGCGTGAATTCGCTCGCCGTCGCCGTCGGTGAGGAACCGGACACAATCGAGGAAGTCTATGAGCCGTATCTCATCATGGAAGGCTACCTCAACCGCACGTCGCAAGGCCGCATCGCGACGGAATTGAGCTACAAGAAGCTGGGCTTGAAGCCTGCGACGGGGAATCAGTCCCGGCTACTTTGACGCGGAACCTGTCCCCGGTTCTTCCGCGATTTTTCGTTTGAAGGCTTCAAGTTTGTCTTTTAGCCCCTGGCCGGGTTGCAGGCTGGCTAAAATCTTTTCCCACTCACTGGCTTGTTCCTCGTTCAGGCATTGTTGCCAGAGGCAATAGGCCGTCAACTCGTCGCCATCAAGGATGACCTGCCCGAAGTGCGTCTGTTGGAACTGGACATCGGGATTGCTCCAACTGGCGTAACATAGTGCGGGCAGCGCGCGATTTTCATCCAGGCTGGCGTCCCAGACCACCTCTCCGTCCTGCCATTTTCCGTTGGTGTGATTGGGTGCGTGGGGAAGCGTCAGCTTGACGGTCAGATGATCGGCCGTGCCGCCAGAAGTCCTGAACGGTTCCAGAGGGTCTCCAAACAAATGGGCCGCCAATTCGCTTGGCTCAGGCTTTTCCAGTTCGGGCTCCGTTTTCTTTTTCTTTTTCCATTCCTTGACCTGCGTGCGATAGAGATCGGTCTGGGCCACGGTCTGGGCCAGATAATTTGTCCAAGATCGCTCCAGCGCGGCAGGGTCGGCCAGCACCGTCAGGGATTTGGGCAGCGGGTCGGATGCCGCTAGGCCCATCTTCTCCGCCACCAATTGCTGGACCAAACGCAAGACCGGAACCACGGAATTAGTGCCATAATCGCTGAAGGCCAGCGACAACTTTGGGACGTCCGAAAGTTTCACATAACCGCGCTCGTGGAGATACTGGGCAAACCGGGCGATGAATTCTTCCGGGGCGTTGGTGTCCGACAAGGTGCTGATTTCACCGACCCAAAAATACAACCCGGCGTTCTTGAGGTCGCGACGGAAATCTTCATCCAGAAATTTGCGCAGCTTTTTGAAACCGCGCATGCGTCCGAACTCGGTTTGCGTCCAGCCCATGACTAAATCAGTTAGTTTGTCCGCTGCGCGAAACTGTTTTTCCGTCCTTCCGGCCAGATCGTCGTGGCCGCGAAAACGCTCCATGTAAAATCCGGCACTGCCGAGACTTGTGATGAGGTTCGTGTAGGAGCCTGCGCCGCCCATGTCCCCGGGCAGCATGCTGGAAAAATTCCCGCGCGCGACATGCTGTTGTCCTCTTTGTGTCACCGCGCCCGCAGGATAGATACGGACGATGGCCGCGAGTTCGTTCGAGGGAAACGCCTGATGATTCCGGCCTCCATCATTGCTGTCATCCACCCGCCAGAAGGTCAGCGTTCGCTCGATGCCCGCAGACTGGGGCTTGAGTTCCACCACGTATTCATTGTGCGGGCAGCCGGTGACCAGCACGCAAGCCAGCGCCAGCAACCCTGCCGGCAGAAAACGCCCCGGCGACGAGCGGAGGACGGCGCAAAAAACAATGGCTTTGGGATTCATGGTCTGATGCTAGGAACCAGTTCCTCGCGAATCAAGGAAATCAAAACGTTCCGCCGGCTCGGGGCGGTTCCGGTCACACCACCAGCGCCAGCCAACCCACACGCACGCGGCGGCCATGCCCAACCAGCCGATGAATTTCACCACCCCGGCGATTTCCGTGTCGTAGGACAGGATGTGCCAGCGGGAGAAAATTGTATTCCAATCGTGATCGCCGCCGCCGACCAGCGGCAGTTCCAACGCCCGCGCATCGGCCATGTAGCGGGCGATGTTCAGCCAGTTCTCAAAGAACCAGATAACCGAAGCGGCGAATGCGAGTGGCCTGCCTTTGCGTAAGAACGAAATGGCGAGAGCGATAGGGAATACCAATTGACCGATTGTACCGCCATAAGTTTCCAGCCGGTTGCTGAACAACCCGATGATAGGATGACCGGCTTCATGAAACAGCAGGTTGGCATGATCCAAACCAAAAATGAAACCGCGTTCGCTGGCAAATAGCAGTCCCAGGAAAGCCACGACGCCGAGAAGAAACCCTGCCAATTGCCAGTCGCTGACTTTTACCCAACGAATTTTTTCCATGTCTGAATGGTGGTTGGTTTGATTCTCATTTCAGATGGATCGAACAAGAACCGTTGAAATGGCTGGCGATTTTCCCGGCCTGAAACCGCCAGTTTATTGAAATTGAAATGGAGCGAGCGAAGGGATTTGAACCCTCGACATTCACGTTGGCAACGTGATGCTCTACCAACTGAGCTACGCTCGCTTCCAGAAGACGATGTTGAGGTTACGCGAACAGCGGGCCTTTGCAAGCCCGATTTACAAATCCGGTTCAAGCCGCCGTGCCGGCCAGTGTCGTGCGAATCACTTTCAGCAAGTCATCGTGATCAATCGGTTTGTGGAAATATGCCACCGCTCCGGCTGCCAGCGAACGTTCCTTGTTCTTCGTGTCCTCGCCGCCCGTGATGATGATGACCGGCGTCTTTTTGACCGCTTCCAACCGGTGCAGCCAGGCCATGATGCGAAAACCGTCCCATTCCACACCGCCCACATCCGGCGGAAAACTGATGTCCAGCAGGATCAGATCCGGCGCTTCCCGGCGCACGGCGGCCACGGCTTCCGCCCCGTCCAGCGCGGTCACGACCTTGTAACCGGCCCCCTGCAATTTCAAGGAAACGGTCTTAAGAATGACCTCATTGTCATCCACGATCAGAATTCTCTTCGCTTTTGCAGGTTGGGCGCTCATGTCAAATTCACAACAATAATTTACCGGCCTGAATCATTAACACCCTGATCCTAGCAAACCCGGCCCGCCTAGGCAAAGCGTATTTCTGGGGCTTTGACTTCGCCTCCGGCCGTTGTGCTAGACTGTCCGCGTGAGCAACGCCTTCTACGACGCCGGCGAACAGCGCGCTACCAAGGTCAATGACCTTTTCACCGCCATCGCGCGACGATATGACCTGATCAACGACCTGCAAAGTTTCGGCCTGCACCGGCTTTGGAAACGTCGCGTCGTTCATCTGGCACAAGTCAAACCGGGCGACCGGGCTTTGGATTTGTGCTGCGGTACCGGCGACATCGCATTGGCGCTCGCACAACAAGGCGTGGAAACCACCGGCCTGGATTTCAGCCCGCAGATGTTGGAAGTCGCCGAAGGCCGGCGTCTGGCAAATTCAAAACTTAAAACTCAAGACTTGAAATTTCTCCAAGGCGACGCGCAGCAGCTTCCATTTCCAGAAAATTCATTCGACATCGTGACCGTGGGTTACGGCTTGCGGAATCTGACGAGTTGGGAACGCGGGCTGGAAGAGATGCAGCGCGTGGCCAAACCCGGCGCACGGCTCATCGTGCTGGAGTTCGGCAAGCCGGCGAACGCCCTCTGGCGCGCGTTGTATTTCACGCATCTGCGTTGTTCGGTGCCGCTCATCGGATTATTGTTTTGCGGCAATGCCTCGGCCTATGCCTACATTCTTGAATCGCTGAAACATTATCCGGCGCAACTGGCCGTGGCGGAAAAGATGCGCAAACTGAACCTGACGAATGTTCGCGTCATCAATCTCCTCGGCGGCGCGATGGCAATCAACTATGGAGAGAAACTGAAATGATTAATTTCCGACTCATGAAAAATACTTTTTTTATTCTAACCGGCCTTCTGGGTTTGATGACCGTTCCCACGCACGCTGAAGAAACCAACCAGCCGCCGGTTCGCTACGCCATCATCGGGCTGGTGCATGATCATGCGCGGGGATTCATTCCCGGAGCAATGTCGCGGTCGGACGTCCAGCTTGTCGGCATTGTGGAACCAGACCGACAGCTCGCCGCCCGTTACGCCGCCCTGTATCATCTCAACACCAATCTCTTTTACCCGAGCCTTAAAAAACTGCTTGCCAAGACGAATGTGCAGGCCGTGGCGACCTTTACCAGCACGTTCGATCATCGCCGTGTGGTGGAAGAATGTGCGCCGCTTGGCATTGACGTGATGATGGAAAAACCGCTGGCGGTGAACCTGGAAGACGCCCGCGCAATGGCCGCAGCCGCGAAGAAAGGCGGCATCCATCTCATCGTGAATTACGAAACAACCTGGTATCCGGGCAATCAAGAGGCTTACAAAATGATTTGCGAACAAAATGCCATCGGCGATCTGCGAAAAATCGTGGTGCACGACGGCCACCAAGGCCCGAAGGAAATTGGCTGTTCGCAGGATTTCCTGAACTGGTTGACCGATCCAAAACTTAACGGCGGCGGTGCGTTGATGGATTTCGGCTGTTACGGCGCGGATTTGATGACGTGGCTCATGCAGGGACAACGTCCTACGTCTGTTTTTGCCGTGACCCAGCATATCAAGCCGGACGTTTATCCCAAGGTGGAGGACGAGGCGACGATTGTGGTGACGTATCCCAAAGCGCAGGGAATCATCCAGGCTTCCTGGAACTGGCCTTACAATCGCAAGGACATGGAGCTTTACGGCCAGACGGGCTACGTGCTCGTGCCGCACAGTGATGAACTGCGTGTGGTGAAACAATATAACGGGCCGGAAACTCAATCCACGGTCCCACCACTGATCGGAGCCCAATCCAATCCACTCTCGTATCTTGCCGCCGTCGTTCGCGGAGAGATAAAACCCGCTGGCTTGTCCTCGCTTGAAGTGAATCTAGTGGCGATGGAAATTCTGGATGCCGCGCGAAAGTCGGCTGAAACCGGGAAGCGGATTGATTTGCCGGAAGCTGATTCAGCAAAGTGATTTCGCCACAGCCTTGATTATTTTTTCTCGCGGGCCAATCTTTCCAGCAGCGCACATTCAGGGCTCCAAAACCATGCACGAAACACGAGAATATCGCCCTGATACCAAGCAGCCATTATCTTGTCTGCACTGGCGGCATCGTCAATATCCATGACTTGAAAAGTATTGTGATAGAGTTTACGGGCCTGGCTCGCGGTCGCTGCCGGATCTTTGCTTAAATGATTGTAAGGAGCGCTGAATGCCCAATAAGGCAGATAGGTATGTTCAGGAATCAAAAGAATATCGGGCCGTTCCTTCGCCAGCGAGCGCAATTGCCACATTTCGTCCGGCCGTCGAAGCCCCCAATTCGAATCAATGTAGAAAAGCGTTGCGCCCCAGTTGGTCCGCGCAAAATCAATTTTCCCGAGAAGGGCTTTCTTGATGTTGATCACCTGCGATTGCTCGGTCCATCCGGGGCGAAAAACCAATTGTTGGGGACGGACCGTGAGGCCGACTTTAAATCCGGCGTTTCGCAACCTGCCAAAAAGCTCATCCGCCAATGGGGCCATTTCCGGCGCCATACGGTTTAGCAAGCGTGGGTCGCCGATAAACGTGGTCTTGTGAGGGTACTGCTCGCCTTCCAGGTCCCAGACAATCACGCCCTGCGCGCTCGTTCGTTTCAAAATGTCAATGCTGCGGTCGGTGTATTCAAACAGTGCCTTTTTAAACCGTTGCGCCCCGTTCGTTCCGGTGAAATCCAGTTTGGGATCATTGAACCAGCCACGCGGATTTGTTGGCGAGGAAGAGGAATTCGATGCCAGGAATAAAGCGCCAATCGGCCGGCGATCCGGCCAGTGAATAATCACCGGCTGATAAATATACAAGGCCAGCACTCCAATCACCATTAGAAGAAACAAGCCGCTTATACCGAACCGGAACATCCACTTGGCGCGCCATCGTTTCGCTGTTTCCGTGCGGGTAAGGAGTGGAACGAGAATCACGTGTTTGCATTGCGCACACTTGATTTTATTGCCACGGTTTTTTTCACCGCATTCAAAAGACTGGCCGCAGCCGGGACAGACGATGTGGACTTTGGCCATAGGGTTGCGCGAAATTATTCCAAATCTCTCAAACAATTTCCACCGGACATTTCGGCAGCGCATCAATGAACGCCTGGCCGTATTGCTTCGTCAGAATCCGGTTGTCCAAAACGACCACGATGCCCGTATCCGTCTTGGTGCGGATCAAGCGTCCGACGCCCTGCCGGAATTTCAGGATCGCCTCGGGCAGGGAGAATTCCGCGAATGAATTTCCGCCACGCGCTTCAATCGCCTCCAGCCGCGCCTCGATCAGCGGATGATCCGGCACCGCAAACGGCAGGCGCGTAATGATGACGTTGCTCAACGCCTCGCCCGGCACGTCCACCCCCTGCCAGAAGCTGTCCGTGCCGAACAGCACCGAGTCCGTGTCATCTTTGAATTTTTCCAGCATGGTCGAACGCGGCGTGCCCGTGCCTTGCACAAACAACTCAATTTTTAGCTTGTCGAAAAACGATTGCATCTGCCCGGCGACTTCCTGCATGAGCTTGTAACTCGTGAACAGCACGAACGCCTTGCCATGCGTTTGTTTCACGAAATGCTCCACCCAGTGAATCAGTGCATCAGCATAACCATTTTCACGCGGATCGGGCATTTTCTTGACGGTGAACAATTTCATCTGCCGCTCGTAGTCAAACGGCGTGCCGACTTGCAGCATGGTTGCGGATTCGCAGCCGACGCGACGGGAAAAGTAGTTCAGCCCAGTTTGCGATTTTGAATTCGTCGCCAGCGTCGCGCTGGTCATGATGACGCTCGTGTCGCTCTCGAACAAGCGATGGCGCAGATAATCCGCCATGTCCACCGGCGCGGCGTTCAATGAGAGATTCCGCTGCGACTTGCCGGTACGTTCCACCCAATAGACATGATCATCCGCCTGCTGGCTTAAAAACTCGGCGACTTCCATTTTTAATTCACCCAGCCGCCGGTTGCATTCGACAAGTTCCTGCCCGATGTCCTTGTCTTCGCTGGTCTTGATGAGTTCGCTTACCGCTTCGCGCAATCGCTGGATCGGCAGCGTCACGTTGTCCTTCACCAGTTCCGCCCGCCGGATGCGCAACTCAGTCCAAGCGCGTTTCCGTCCACCGACTTCGCCGCCGAATTTAGGCTTGGCCGCAGCTTGAATTTCCTCACACGCGCTTTCGACATTCTCAAAAAATTTGTCCGATTCGCTCAGGATTTCTGCTACAAGCTTTACCGCGTTGCCCTGGCGCAGCGTGGCAAGCAGTCCCTTTTCCGTGCGCGGATTCCACAGCCGGTTCAATGAATAGCGCACCTGTCCGCTCGAAACGCTCAAGCCGATGTGCCGCGACGCCACGCTTTCCATCGTGTGCGCCTCGTCGAAGACTGCAAAGTCGTTCTTGAACAGGATGCCGCCTTCCATTTCCTCATCCACGCCGCCAAGCAGCGTGAAAAACAACGTATGATTTAAAATCACTACATCGGCGGACAGGATGCGATTTCGCACGCGCTGGAAGAAACAAACCTCGTGGTCGCGTGCAAAATCGGATTGATGCCCACAGGTTTTCGGCGAGCACAGCCCGCGTTCCGAACAAACCTGCCCCCAGACTTTTGCATCCGGCTCGATGGAGAAATCCGACAGGCTGCCGTCCTTGGTCGTCTTGGACCATTCATAGATGCGTTGCAACTCCTCGGCTTCGGACGATGTGAACAGGTTTCCGCTCTGCTGCATCGCCTTTTGCAACCGGCGCGTGCAGAGATAATTCGCGCGCCCCTTGAGCATCGCATAGGTGAACTTCACCGGCTCCGGCAGCGCGCCCAGCACGGCGGTGAGCATGGGCAGATCTTTTTCCGTGAGCTGTTCCTGCAGGTTGATCGTGTGCGTGGAGATGACGGCTTTCTTTTTCTGTGCGACTGCGAAAAGAATAGACGGGATCAGATACGCGAGCGATTTCCCGACGCCAGTGCCGGCTTCAACGGCAAGGTGCTCCTGATTCTGCAATGCTCGCGCCACGGCCACGGCCATTTCCTGCTGCTGCGGGCGAAATTCAAAGTTGCTCGCCTTGGAAAGAATGCCGGTTGAAGAAAAAATTTCTTCCACTTGCGAAACCAGATCGGCTCCGGCAGCCTGATGTTCAAAAACGGAGATCATTATTACTTGCGATAAATATCTGGAAAGTCTGCCGAAAATCTCCCTTCAAACAAATTCAATTCAGGAACATTTTGCGCGGATCTTGCTGCTGCCATCAGCGTGGCACGTGTTGTCTGCCGGCGCGGTTTAATGGTTGACTCTTTTTTGCTTCCGGCCATTTTGGACAGAATCGAGAGCGGCCAACCAAAAAAAATCATATGAACGAAACGCTTCCTCCGCCATTGACCGGTTCTTTAATACCAAAGACTTCCGCACTGGCGGTTTGGAGCCTGGTTTTGGGGATTCTGGCCATTGCCTTATTGGTGGTTTGTCTTGGCCCCATTTTTGCCATACCGGCCATCATTTGCGGGCACATGGCCTGTTCAAAGATCAAACATTCTGGCGGACAATTAACCGGTGCCGGCCTGGCCACTGCCGGTTTTATCACTGGATATGTCAGCCTCGGCTTGGTCTTGTTGATGATACCCATCGCAATCCCCAATTTTGTCAAAGCACGGGCGACGGCCCAAAAAAATATCTGTATCAACAATCTGCGCATGATTGATGCCGCAAAGAACCAATGGGCCATGGACAACAAAAAACAGGGCTCCGACACGCCAACCGAAAGTGAAATTGCCCCTTACCTGAAGAATCATGAGATGCCCAAGTGTCCCGTAAGTGGCGTTTATAAAATCAACCCGGCGGCGGAACTCCCCACTTGTTCAATTCCCGGGCATACATTGACCGAATCAGCAAACCCATAGGAACTTCATGATGCTTTAAAAGCGGCTTATCATCTTTGATTGGGCCAATCAGATCGGTCCGCTCGATAAAACTGCTTTCAACGACGAAGTTTTTCCCGGTGCCAGCATGACTTGGCTTTGGCCCACATTTCCGACTTCCACGCAAACCATGTGCTTATATTCTTCGTCGCCAAAGTCGGACATCGCCCTGACCTTGGCCGCCCATGGATTCCAGACGACCGTTGAGAATGAGTTGGTTTTCTCCACGCAAATCCTGCGACCGAGTTTTGCGTCACGGATTTCCACGGTGCTGGCCGTGTCCAGAAAAACGCGATCCGTCTCAGAAACAATTTTAATGGCGTCGCCGGATTCCAATTTGCGCGCATTGTTCCCGGTCTTGTCCAAATAGGAAACGCCTTTCAATCCCGTGATGGCAACGTCGTTGATGTCGCCTACGGAAAAATAAGCATGTAAACATTCTTCAAAGCTCAATGGCTCCGCAGTCGTATTCGTGACCTGCAATTCCAGCGTCAACTGTTCACCCACCGTTACAATATATTCCGCCTTCCCACGAAAGGCATTCATGCCACCGGCATTTTCCGGCAATCGGAGGCGGATGCTTACACCGCCGTCTGACAACAGTTTGGTCGTCTCCAGTTCCCAGGCCGTCACCCGTGCGAATCCATGGGCGGGCAGGCCCTCACGCGAGCCGAACCAGGGAAAACAGATCGGCACGCCGCCACGGATCGCCTTGTCCGGCGCAAACAAACTTTTGGCGCTCATGAACAGCAGCGGCGGTTCGCCAATTTTCTGAAAGCCGGTCACGTGTGCGCCGTGCAGATAAATCTCCGCCGTGCTGAAAGCGGTCGTAATCTTGATTTTCGGCAGTCCGCCCGGGTTGTTTACAATGGCGACGTGTCCCGGAATTTCATTATCCAATTTTTTCATAAAGTGCATCTGGTTGTTTCGTCATGCGTCATTAAACCTTGAAATACCTGCTGATGTAACGGTTTTTAAATAATTTCTCCGGCGCATTCAATAGAGGACAGACATTGCATGAAAAAACCTTCACATTGCAAAACTTGGTATTGCAGGCAACGGGCTTTCCCATGAGTTGCAGCACAATGCGGTTCAGTTTTTGCGCGCTGGTGCCTTTGACCAGAACGAGGTCACCGGATCGCAGGGTTCCCTTTAGAAATTCTGCCACGCCTTCAATCCGTGATTCGTGGATATGAATCGCCGAAAAATCCATCCCCGCCTTGACCGCCGCCGCCCGCAGGCTTTTGAGGTCATCATCGCCAATGCAGATGATCAAGCTGGCAATGCCGGCCATTTTTTTGCCCAGTTCACGGTAAATATCGCGTGGCTTGCCAATGGGTTCTTCCACCTTGCCCAGCACAATGATCTTTCGCGCCGCCGGCAGGCCGGCAAACGTATCCAGCACCGCGTGGATGGATTCAATGGAAGCCTTCTTGGAATCATTGAGGATTCGTATTCCGCCGTCCAGTTGGATGATTTCCATCCGGCTGTCGGTCGGTTGCAAATCCCGGAGCCGCTTCAGCACGCCGGACAATTCCATTTTTTCGAGATGCGCCACGGTCACGGCGGCCAGCGACGGATAGACCATGTGTCTGCCCGGGAGGCGGCTTTGCACACGGATGATTTTTCCATCCAGCTCAACTTCAAACGAAGTTGTCCCGTCGGCGGATGTTTCAAAATTCATGGCGTGAAAATCATTGTCCGCATTGAAGCCAAAGGTCACGACCCTGGCCTGCGTCTGCGTGGCCATCCAGCGCACATTGGGATCATCGCCATTCAAGACAACAGTGCTGGTCGCCGGCAGCGGGCTGACCATCTTCACTTTTTCCGCCCGCGTATCGAGCAGCGTGGGAAAGGAACGGTTATGATCGCTCGAGATCGAAGTGACGACCACGATGTCGGGCCGGATCATTTTCGCATAACTCGCCATCGGACCCGGGCCGGAAATTCCCACCTCCAGCACGCTGCGAACATCCCAGGGCCGGATGCGCAGCAGATTTTCCGCGAGGCTCGCCCCGTAATTGCTGAAGGAAAAATTCCGGTTCGGGCAGTCCAGCGCCGCGTTCAAGGCGCGCGTGGTCGTCGTTTTTCCCAGCGAGCCGATCACCGCCACGATCCGCGGGCGGCGCAGCAGTGAACGCCGGTGCATTCCAGCAAGCTTCCGCAACCTCGGCCCGAACCCGTCATATTCCTGTCGGAAAAAAATCCGCAAGCCGTTGCGAAGTGCGAAGACTTGGAGAAAATCTGTGAACCGGCTCATGCGCGTCCAAACAAATCCATCTGTGGTGCGGGCGCGAGATTTTTTAACTTTTCCCGGTCCTGCTGGCGTCTCGCTTGGCGCACATTTCCCTCCGGCGTGAGTTCGGATTCTTCCAGATTGGCGAGAATTTGTTTGGCGCGCTCCAGCACCTCCTTTGGCACACCGGCCAGCCGCGCGACCTGGATGCCGTAGCTCTTGTCCGTGCCGCCCTCGACGATTTTTCGAAGAAAGACAATCTGATCGTTCCATTCGCGCACGGCGACGTTGAAATTTTTGATGCGCGGCAATCGCGCCGCCAGTTCGGTCAATTCGTGGTAGTGCGTGGCGAACAAAGTTTTCGCGCCAACCTGGTTGTGGAGAAATTCCACGATGCTCCACGCCAGTGAAAGCCCGTCAAACGTGCTGGTGCCGCGCCCGATTTCGTCCAGCACGATTAAACTGCGCGCCGTGGCATTGTTGAGAATATTGGCCGTCTCGGTCATCTCGACCATGAACGTTGATTGCCCGCGTGACAAATCATCGCTCGCGCCGATGCGCGTGAAGATGCGGTCCACCAGATCTATCCGTGCCTCCGCCGCCGGCACAAAACTTCCCGTGTGCGCCAGCAGCGTGAGCAGCGCGACCTGGCGGATGTAAGTGGATTTGCCCGCCATGTTCGGCCCGGTGATGAGCGCGATTTGCGGAGCGCGGCCTTCAGGCCGCTTCACGTCGCTATCTTCTTCGGATGTTGAAGCGGGCTGAAGCCCGCGCTCCGAGGAAGCCAGCCCGGTATCATTCGGCACAAAGCGTTCCTCGACGAGTTGCTGTTCCAACACCGGATGCCGGCCGTCACGAATTTGCAGGACGCCTTCATCGCCGACTTGCGGGCGGCAGTAATTTTGAATCCGTGCCGTTTCGGCGAACGACGCCAGCACGTCCAGTTGCGCCAGCGCGCTCGCGGTCTGCTGGATTTTCGGCAATTGTCCCAACACCTCCTCGCGCACGCGCTGGAAAATTTCGTATTCCAGCTTCACACTGCGTTCCTCCGCACCGAGGATTTTGCCTTCCATTTCCTTCAACTCCGGCGTGATGAAACGTTCGCCGTTCGCGACGGTCTGCTTGCGGTGATAATGCGGCGGCACCTTGTCGAGGTTCGACTTGGTGACTTCGATATAATAGCCAAAAACGGAGTTGAACCTGACTTTGAGCGAAGAGATTCCTGTCGCCGTGATTTCGTCCGCCTGCAATTTGGCGATCCAATCCTTGCCGCCGCGCTGGGCGTTGCGCAATTCATCCAGCGCGGAATCAAATCCGTCACGGATCATGCCGCCCTCTTTGATCGGCAGCGGCGGTTCGTCCACGATGGCGCGGGAAATCAATTCGACGAGGTCGGGAGATTCGGAGATTTGTGAATTGAGTTCGCCAATCAGACCATCGGGCCGATCTAATGCTGCAGCTATTTCATCGCTGTCGTCTCTAGAAGTGCGCCTAGAAATTAATGTCTCATCCTTTTTTGGGCGGGTTATCCATTTTTCAGATCCGGCCAAAACGCCGAGCAAAGATTTTAAGGCGGGAATCTGTTCCAGCGCGGTTCGCAGCGCGACAAGATCGCGCGCATTGCCAGAGCCGGTGCTGATACGTCCGAGGGTGCGTTCTAAATCCCGAACCTTTGCGAGCTCCTGACGAACGTCATCGAGACCATAGGTATTGTCGATAAAAGTTTTTACGGTGTCTTGACGACGCCGAATCGGCTCAACCTTTGAGAGCGGCTGCGAGAGCCACTGACGCAACAGTCGTGCGCCCATCGGCGTGGCCGTGCGATTAAGCGCGCCGTAAAGCGAAGCGTTGCGCGGGGCGTCATGATGTTGTGGTTCGAGGATTTCCAGATGCCGCAACGTTGTGTAATCGAGCGTGAGAAAATCGCTGCGCTGATAAAATGAAATCCGCGTAAGATGCTTCACGTCGCGCCGCAAATTTTGCGTGAGATAATGCAGCGCGCCGCCCGCCGCGCCGATGGCGGCGGTTTTGTCTTTCAACCCAAAGCCGTCGAGCGAGGCGACCTTGAACTGTTTCTTCACCGTGAAGAACGCGGTTTCCGGTGCGAACGTCCAGTCGTCGTAACTGCTCAAGATCTGAAATGCTCCGCGTAAAGAATCGCGAAGCGAAACCGCCTCGGTGGGAAAAATAATTTCCGCCGGACGCAGACGCTCAAGCTCGGCAAGCAGTGCAACATCATTTTCCAGTTCAGTCGTCAAAAAGTCGCCCGTCGTCAAATCCACGAGCGCGAGGCCGAGAATTTTTCCATTAGGATAAACGGCGGCGAGAAAATTATTCCGCTCGGCGACGAGCATCCGTTCATCGAAATGCGTGCCGGGCGACAGGATTTGGGTGACCTCGCGCTTGGTCAGTTGACCGGGCCGCGCTTCATCGGTCTGATCGCAGATGGCGACCTTGCGCCCCGCTTTCAAGATACGGGAGATGTAGCCGTTGGCGGCATGATGCGGCAGGCCGCACATCGGGACGCCATTGCGCGCGGTGAGCGAAAGGTTGAGCAATTGCGCGCTGTCCTTGGCGTCCTCGAAAAACATCTCGTAGAAATCACCGAGGCGGAAGAGCAGCAGCGCATCCTTCGGCAGTTCGCCTTTGATGCGACGATACTGCGCCATCATGGGCGTGAGTTGGGCTTCGGCGGACATGCGGCGGGGAAGTTAATAGGCAGCGGCGCGAACGTCGAAGGGAAATTTACCTGATCCAGTTTCAATCAGGCATCCAGTCTATTGACACAAACCGCCTTTTGTGAAAAATGGCTCATGATGAATCTCAGAACATCTAATCCCTTAAATGTTCTCCGGCTGCTTGCAGTCGCGCGAGCATACTTCACGATTATCACACTCCTTTTTGGGTTGCAGCCGCTCATGGCGCAATCGCCGCCGGTCGCGAATCCACTGGTTTGGCTGAAAGCGGATGCCAGCGTCGCACTAATTGACACCAACGTGGTTTCGTGGACCAATCAAGTCGCCAACGGGGTTGTCTTCACCGCGCCGACCGTGCCGGCGCGGCCAACGCTGGCGACCAATGTGGTGAATGGTTTGCCGGCGATCCGATTCGATGGCTCGCGACGGTTGACCGGGAATTTGGGGCGGGTGCTGACGAATGCCACGATCTTTACGTTGTGCCAGTTCAACATCACCAACTCCGACAATGATTACGTTTACACGCTCGGCACGCCGTCAGGTTCGGGCAGCCAGATGACTTTGTCGCGACGTGATGGCGATAACGCTTACCATTACGACGGCAGCATCGAAAATTCGCCGGAAACGACGATTCCTCCGTTTGCCTTTCAAGTCTTCACACAGGTTTATGGTGAGGACGGTTCGACGAACCACCAGCTTTACCAGAACCTCTTTGAGATGATTGACAGCCATGCCAACAACCCGTACTCCGTGAACGCCTCCAACACCGTGTTGGGAAACTGGTCGTCCAGCTCGTTTTATTTTGTCGGCGACATGGTGGAGTGGCTGGTTTACGACCGCGTGCTGAACTTCGATGAGCGCCGGCAGGTGGCGGAATATCTCCGGCAGCGCGCGGCGTTGAGCCAGTTTTTTGCGCCCGGCAGCCTCGATTTGAGCGATTGGAATGTCATCCAGTACGAGGTGAACGCCCAGCCGGATGCGCAATGGGTTTTGCGGCTGGCCAATCGCGCGATAGATCAACTCATCAATTCTGATCCTTCGATTTATCTTTCGCCCTTTGCGATTGGCGATCAAACGATCCGCGCCCGCATGGGCTCAGGCGATGCGCCTGATACAATGGGCTTTGTCTTTGGCTATCAAGATCGCGGTCACTACTACCTGTTTGATTGGAAGAAAACCACGGACAGCTACCAAAGCTTCGGGACGCAACCCGCCGGGATGCGATTGCGAAAGTTCCATGTGCCGGGCGGGCTCGATCCCAACGGGGCGGACTTTTGGTCCGGGCTGAATGTCACCAACACGACGAAGTTACAGACCAACAACATCCCGTGGGTGGATGGCGTGGATTACGATCTGGTCATACAACTGCGATCCGGCCAGATCAAACTTGACGTGTTTCAAGGCACAAACACTCTGGCTTCATGGACCGTTAATGACACCACCTATCCCTCGGGTCGGTTTGGCTATTACGTCAATTCATTACAATTCGTCCGGTTTGGGCAAATCGTTTTGGACAGCATCCAGCCGCTGATTACCAATATTCAAATTCAAAACGGGACAAACAGCAGCCTGACCTGGATCAACGGCCTGCCTCCGTTCCAAATTCAGAGCCGGACAAATCTCGCGTTGGGTGACTGGGTGGACGCGGGCGATGAAACGACAAGCCAGCAACAGACCGTGGTGTCGCCCGCTGAAGCTTCCTTCTTCCGGGTTCGCGGTGCCGATGTTCCTCCCTGACAGAACAATAAACCTCGCATCTTGCGGCGGTCTGCAACGCAACCGAGCGCGGGACTTACTTTTCCGCGCGGTCAAGCCGCAAGAGTTCTGCGCTGTAACCCTCGCGAAAAGTCGGATACTTGAATTGATATCCGAGCTTCATTTTCAGTTTGCGATTGGACACGCGTTTGTTGGTCGCGCCGCGTCGGCGAGTCTTCTCTGGGTTTTCCGGCACGGACGGCGGCAACGGTTTGTTCACTGCCTCTGCGAGCCATTGAAAGAAGTGTAGCTGGCTTGCCGGCTCATCGTCCACGGCATTGTAGATTTCTCCGGCCCGGCCATTTTTCAAGGCGGCGATGATGCAGCCGACCAGGTCATCGCGATGAATCATGTTCAAACAGCGCGAACCGTCGCCCTCAATGTGCGCGGTGCCCTGCATGAACTGCTGGAACCAATGGCCGCGCTCCGGTCCGTAGATTCCGGCCACGCGCAGAATCACGGCGGGGAATGGCGCCCCCTCATCCCGTCCTTCTCCCCCGCTGGGAGAGAAGGTGGCCGGAGGCCGGTTGAGGGGGTCGTTTGAGGTTGTAAAATGTGGTCTGGTTGCTGCGAGCAGCCGCCGTTCTGTCTCGACGAGAATTTTGGAAGTTTCCGCGAGCGGTTCGGTGGGGCTGGTTTCCTTGACCGGCGAACCGTCGTTCTGCGCGTAAACACTGGTGCTGCCGGTATAAACAAACTTCTTGGGCGGATTCACGGACAGCCATTCAATCAGGTGACATGTGCCTTGCAGATAAACAGCACGATAATTGTCTGCGTTTCCACCGGCGGCGGCGCAGTTCACGACCCAGTCAAAATCGCAAGGCAGTTTCGTCAGCGATTCGGGTTGGGTCACGTCGCCGATGAACGGTTGGATGCCGGCGGCTTTCAATTCACTTTCCGCAGCCGCGCTTCGCCGCAATCCAAAAACTTCGTGGCCGAGCCGGACAAGTTCCGCGCCAAGCGGCACGCCAACGTACCCGCAGCCAACAATTAAAACGCGCATGAAGAAAGCATAAGCGCCCGCAGGCAGGCCGAGAAGAGAATTAGGGAAACAGGAATTTAGGAATGGAACAAAGGGCATTTCCTGCCTTCTTGCTTTCCTTATTGATCAATCCATCACTGCCGCGAAGCGAAGGCCGCGCGTGCTGACGCGAAGTTGCTGAAAACCGAATTCTTCCATCACCGCCTCGTAAATGATGACGCCGGTGAGGATCACGTCGGCGCGGAGTTTTGGCAGGCCGGGGGTTTCCTTGCGTTCGGCCAGCGGCAGATTCCACAACTGTTTCCGGTGCGCCTTGACCTGCGCCAGGCTCAAACGCGCGCCTTCGATGCGGTCGCGGTCAAAGCGTTCCAGTTTCAGATCAATGCGTGCAAGGATGCTTGTCGTTCCGCCCGTGCCGACGAGCTGGATTTCGCCTGTTTCATTTTTCAGGGCGGGTTCGAGCTGCGGGCGGACTTCGTAATGCAGAAAATTTTTCAGCCAGTCCCGGCATTTGGTGAATTCTCCGCGCGTGGGCGGGTCGCTGTGCGGAAATTTCTCGAGCAGGCGGACCGTGCCCAGCGGAAAGCTGTGGGCAAAACTTTTTTTCGTGCCGTGGCCCAGGATAAATTCCGTGCTGCCGCCGCCGACATCCAGCAGCAGCAGAGGCTGCTTGGCGAGTTCTGGATCCGTGGCCACGCCTTGAAACGCCCATTCGGCCTCGCGCGCGCCGGAGATGATTTCAGTTTTCAGTCCGGACGCGCGTTCGATGGCCATCGTCAGGTCGGTGGGATTCACGGCATCACGCGCGGCGCTGGTGGCGATGACGCGGACAGAGGCGGCATTTCGCTCACGGGCGATCTCTGCAAATTCCCACACCGCCTCCGCCGTGCGGGCGATGGGTTCGGGTTGGAGCTGGTGCGTTTCGTAGAAGCCCTTGCCGAGGCGCGTCTGTTTGCTTTCTTCATGCACCGGCAGCACATCGCGTCCCTGCACGTCCGCCACCAACAGCTTGATCGAGTTGGTGCCGACATCAATGACGGCGCGGCGGATTGTCTCCATTCGGACAGGAGGTTACGAAGGACGACTGTAAAAGCCCAAGTCAAAAAATGTTACAAATAGAACTGCTTCAAACCCGGCATAGCGGTTTTCAGCAGAATGCCGGACTATTGGTGGTTCGAATTGATGCGGCGGTCTGCCGACACGCCGCTACGACAAGTTTCAACCGATGCGGAAGGAGATTTTCTGGATCAGGTTCTTGCCGAAGCTGTGCTGGAGGCGGTCGAGGATTTCCTTGCGGCGATAACGGACGATTTCCGAGAGCCACACGCTGGTGTCCACGTTCACGAAAAGCGTGCCCTTGTGCAGGTTATGCGGTTGTGCGTGGGCGGTAAGAATCGGATCCAGCAAATCATTCCAGACCTTGACCAGTTCGGCCTCGGCCTGACGGTCATCAATCCGCAAATCCTTCATAAGCTTCGGCAGCACGGCTGCGGCGGTGCGGGCGGGCGTGGCGCGCGTTTTTTTCCAGCGGCGCGACGTCCACGCCACGCCATTGCGCCAGCACGCGCTGGCGGTTGGAACTCCGGCCCGGCCCGGGGCGCGGCTCTTTTTTTGGCGGCAGTTTCAAGGCGAAATAAAATAACCACAAAGACACCAAGGCACGAAGAATTAAATTCAACCACGGATGAACAAGGTGAACACGGATCAAAACTGGAACGATATAGCGAGTGAAGCCGACGGGAGCGCGGCGTTCACGCCGCTTCAGCGCGCGAAGGTTTTTGTCCGTTCGTGAACCAAAGGGCTTGCAGAAGTTGAAGCGGCATAAATGCCGCGCTCCGTCGTGGATTTCACGCTTGCCATTATTTGCTTTGCAATGCAAAGTAACTTGCATGAAACCTGACTGGGCCGAAGAAAACCTGCAAACCATCCGCACGTTGATGGAGCGATCCGCCGTCTATCGCCGGGCGCTGGCGCCGATCATGTTGTTTGCCGGTACATTGGGAGTATTGGCCGCCGCTGGTGGATTATATTTCCAAGTTGAATCGCCAAAGGCGTTTGCTGGTTTCTGGCTTGGCACCGCTGGCGTGGTGATTGTCGGTGCGTTTGTAATGGCCCGACGTCAGGCGCACAAAGAACGGGAGCTTTTTTGGTCGCCGCCAACGCGACGCGTGGGACAGGCACTGTTGCCGCCTTTGTTGTCAGGCATGTTCATCAGCGGGCTGCTCGCCGTGACGGTCGCAAATTGGGCGGTGGACGTTCCGATGGCGCTTGTGTGGATTTTATTTTACGGTTGCGCCCTGCACTCGGCCGGCTTTTTTATGACGCGCAGTGTCCGTTGGTTCGGGTGGGTTTTCATAATAGGCGCAATTGCTCTGGCAATTGCATTATTGAAAGCCAACCCTTCCGCGTGGACAGCGACCGCCAGTTTGACCATGGGCTTCTTCTTTGGCGTGCTGCATCTGGCCTATGGTGCGTATCTATATCTGACCGAGAGGAAAAATCCGTAGCGTGAACCCGGAACCGTTCTTGCAGCTCGACCGGTTGATCCATGAGAAAGGCCGGCTGGCGATTATGTCCATGCTCGCGGCTTCGCCGGAACTGACCTTCACGGAATTGCGCGACGCGCTCGGCATGACTGATGGCAATTTGACGACGCACATTAAAGCCTTGCAGCAGGAAGGTTATCTTTCTGTGGCAAAGTCGTATCAGAACAACCGTCCGCTTACGACCTGTTCATTGACGCCATTAGGCCGGAAAGCTTTCGCAGAATATATCAATCTTCTAGAGCAGATCGTCCGACAGCACAAACCCGAATAAAAAATCTTTTGAACGAATCTGGACAAGCTTGGTCTTTTACTTTGTGGCACAAAGCTAATATGAAAATCATCCGGGCGGAACATCTGGGAATGTGTTTTGGGGTCAGGGACGCGATTGCACTGGCGCTCAATACGGTCGAACGCGAGCCGCTGACGATTCTCGGCGACTTGGTTCACAATGAAACCGTGCTGGCGGAACTGCGCGCCAAGGGAATTCGCTTTGAACAGACGTCCGCCATGGTTGCGACCCCAACCGTGATGGTCACAGCTCATGGTGCTTCTGAGCGGGCAATGCAGGAGACGCGCCAGCACGGATTAAATGTGCTGGAGGCGACGTGTCCGCTCGTCCGTGTAGCGCATCGCAGCCTGGCGAAACTTGTGCACGAAGGTTTTCATCCGGTCATCATCGGCAAGCGCGATCATGTTGAAGTGCGCGGCATGACGGAGGATTTGGGCGAGTTCGACGTGGTGCTGGACGAAGATGACGTGGCGAAACTTCAGGGGCGTCCGCGTTTTGGAGTCATTTCACAGACCACGCAGCCGATTGAAAAAGTTCAGCGGCTCGTGCAGTTGATACGAGGACGGTTTCCCCAATCAGAGGTGCGTTTCGTTGACACCGTCTGCCAGCCGACGAAACAACGGCAGAGCGCTGCGGTTGATGTCGCAAAAAAGGCCGACGCGGTGGTCGTCATCGGCGGCGCTCACAGCAATAACACTCACGAACTTGTAAAAACGTGTTCGCAATTTTGTCCGCGCGTGCATCACATCCAGACTGCCGATGATTTACGTGAAGAATGGTTCGCCGATACGGAAATCGTCGGCATCACCGCCGGAACTTCCACGCCAGACACGGTGATCAATGCGATCGAACAAGCGCTCCGCCAATTCACCTCAAATTCAACCACAACCATCAACGCAAAGGAGAAATATGAATTACGCCAAATGGATTGAACATTTCACGCGCAATAAACAGAACCGCCCAGAGCCTGACTGGTCAGCGCCGGTCAACATTTCGCCAGTGGTTCTACCACCCATGCTGCGGTCGGTCGAACAATTCCGGCTTGGCGACGGTGGCGGGCCGGCTTCATTGATTGCCTTCGACCGCGAGAATTTTCGGGGTCGCAGTGAGGAGATGCGACAGATTGTGGACTTGTGGTTCGCGGAGGAAGCGGAACATGCGCGGTTGCTCGGCTGTGCGGTGCGGAGATTTGGCGGACGCATCATCACGTCGCACTGGAGCTTCACCGCGTTCTGCCTCTGCCGTCGCGTCATCGGCGTGCAGTTCGAGTTGCAGGTGCTCACGCTTACGGAACTGGTCAGCACTGGCTATTATCGGATGCTGCGGAGACATTCGCCCGACGGCCCGCTCGCAGCGATGTGCGAATTGATTTTGCGTGACGAGGCGGGCCATGTGGCATTCCAGCGCGACCGACTGGCGAGCGCGGGCTGCCCGAAACCGGGTTTGCGCGGCTGGCTGTGGCGCATTCAATTTCTTGCCTGCGGTTATGGCGCGGGAACCGTGCTGTGGATCAGCCACGCACCTTGCTTGAAAGCCATCGGCGGAACGCGCGGAGAATTTTATTCAGAAATCACGCGACAGATGACGCGCTTCATCCGTTCGCTGGGAAAGCCGGCGAGGGCTGCAGGCATTTCGGCATTGTGGGCAAAGGCATCAGCCACTGAACTCCAACTAGCGAAATGAAAACTCCGGCCCGCAAATCCGACTGGCGTCGCTGGTGGATGGTCGTGATCTACGCCGCCGCGATGGCCTGGGTGGAATCGGCGGTGGTCTTTTACCTGCGCTCGATGATTGACCGTATCGAGCCGTATCAACCCAACCCGTTACCCATGATCGGCGGATTTGCTTCCGTCGAATTGCCGCGCGAATTCGCCACGTTAGTGATGTTGTTCGGCGTTGGTGTGCTGGCCGGGCGAACCTGGCGGGCGCGATTCGGCTATGCCTTAATTGCATTCGGAGTCTGGGATATTTTTTATTACGTCTTTCTGAAAATGATTTGTGGCTGGCCGCACTCCCTATTCGATTGGGATATTCTATTTTTGCTGCCAATGCCGTGGTGGGGACCGGTGCTCTCGCCGGTTTTGATTTCGTTGCTGATGATTTTGTGGGGCACGTTCGCCAGTCAGTCTGAACGAACATCCGCTCCGGCGCTGTCCAACTGGCGCGTGTGGCTGCTCAATTTCTCAGGCGTGGTGCTGGCGCTCTATGTTTTCATGGCGGACACCATCGCTGCTTCGCATTACGGGCTGGAGGCGATTCGCACAATGTTGCCCGAAAGGTTTAATTGGCCTTTGTTTTGTGTGGCGCTGGCGCTCATGTCTGCGCCGACGATGCAAATTGGCCGGCATTTTTTAATGCAAACACGGACAAAGCCTGAATCTAATGCGGTGGTCAAAAAATTCGAATGCACGCGCAACCCGCAAAATTAAAAATACATCCGTCGGAAATCTCCGCGCTGCTGCGCGGTGAATCGGAAACCATTTCCTCATGGAGTGAATCTTGGAACACGCGGCGATTTGCGTTGCACATCGCGATCATTGTTGTGGGGGCGGGATTTTATGGTGCGGCGATGGGTTGGTGGCGCGATCCGCAGCAGGCGCTTTATGTCGCGATCAAATTTCCACTCATCATCCTGCTCACGACTCTTGGTAATGCGCTAATCAACGGTATGCTCGCACCGTTACTCGGTCTGAACATCCCCTTCCGCCAGTCGTTCTCGGCAATTGCGATGAGCTTTACCATCGCATCGGCGATTCTCGGAGCGTTCAGTCCACTGATCGCCTTCATGGTTTGGAATGCCCCGCCGATGTCGACGCAGGCGGTTTCAATCCCGGCTTACAATTTGATCAAACTGACACATGTCGCCGTTATCACCTTCGCCGGCACCATGGGCAACGCGCGTCTGTTCCAACTGCTCGTGCGGCTCGGCGGCAACCGGGCCGTCGCATTCCGCGTACTGTTCGCGTGGCTGGCGGGAAATCTTTTTCTTGGCAGCCAGCTCTCGTGGATTCTGCGTCCGTTCATCGGGCTGCCTGGGCTGCCCGTGGAATTCATCCGCACGGGCGCGTTGCACGGAAACTTCTACGAAAATGTTTTCCATACATTGCAGCAAATTTTGAATGACTAAATCACAACACCGTTAAATTATGAATGAAAACAATCCTGTCCCGCCGCAGACTCCGACGGCCAAACCCTCCGAACTGATACCGCCTCCGCCGTTGCAAGGCCCGCGGCCTTTGGGCGACGACCCGGCCGAACGCACGCCATTGCCGCACACGTTTGCCGCCATCGAGGCGTTGTTGCGCCAGCCGCGGCGACTGTTATTTCAATTGCGCCAGCCGGGTGCGGGTAAATTAATCGCCGGGATGCTGTTCACCGCGTTGATTTGCAGTCTGGTTTATGGCGTTGTAGCCGGGACGTTTTCCGGTGGCATGCAGTTCTGGGCCGCGCCGGTGAAAATAGCGGCGGGCCTGCTGATTTCCGCCGCCATCTGTTTGCCGAGCCTTTACATTTTCGCTTGTTTAAGCGGTTCACAGGCGCGGCTGGCGGAAGTGTGCGGTCTGCTCGCGGGCTTGCTGATGCTGATGACCATCCTGCTCGTCGGCTTCGCCCCGGTGGCGTGGATTTTCTCACAGTCAACTGAATCGCTTGCTTGGATGGGTTTTCTGCATCTGATGTTCTGGTTTGTTGCAACGCTGTTCGGCGTGCGTTTCATGAAGCAGGGATTTTCCCACGCGAACGCCAAATCGCAGGCGGGTGTGAATGTGTGGATCATCATCTTCCTGCTCGTCGCCGTGCAGATGACCACGGCGTTGCGGCCCATCATCGGCAAGTCCGGCACGTTTTTTCCGACGGAGAAAAAGTTTTTCCTCGGCCATTGGGCTGATTGCCTGGACTCTTCGGCTGGCAAATCAAAATCAAACGAACGCGATTGATTCCTAAAATTAAGTCCGCATGAATCATGAACAGACTTTACGCCGCAGAATCAAGCTGCTGACGTGGTTGTTTATTATCGGGCTGGTCTTGAGCGGCGCAACCGCCATTCCACTCGTCTCGGAACTGGGCTGGCTGGTCAACCTCACTGGCGCACGTCAATTGGTCGAGTCACCCGCTTCCACCAACGCTCCAGACTGGGCAGTATGGCTGATCAAAGTGCAATCTGTTTTGCAAGAAACCAGCGACAAGAATCCGATTCTTTTCTACGGCACAGACTGGCTGGCATTTGGGCATTTTGTCATTGCGATTGTCTTCATTGGTGCATTACGCGATCCAGTTCGTAATCGCTGGCTGTTTGACTTCGGGTTGATCGCCTGCGTGCTGGTGATTCCCTATGCACTTTTGTTCGGCGGGCTGCGCGGGATTCCGTTCTGGTGGCGGCTGGTTGATTGTTCTTTCGGTGTTTTCGGTTTTGTTCCGCTTTGGTTCTGCCGCAAGTGGACAAATGAATTGGAAAAATCTGCCTTGCAATAGCGTTTAATTTTGACTGCGTGATGTTCGACAGCTTTTATCTGTGTTCATCCCTGCCCATCTGTGGTTTAATGATTTTCTGTGAACATTACTAATTTGAACCCGGACACGGACATCGGCGCGAGTTCGTGGCTGGTGGAACTCGATGAACACCGGCTGTTGCTCGACGCCGGGATGCACCCGAAGCGTGAGGGTCGCGAAGGTCTGCCGCTGTTCGGCAAGGCGGGAAATAATGACGTGGATGCGATTGTGATTTCACACTGCCACCACGACCATGTCGGGTCGCTGCCGGTGGCGTTAAGACATTTTCCCAAGGCGCACGTGCTGATGAGCGAGTTGAGTTATTTCATCATCGAACGCGTCTTGCATAATTCTGTGAACGTCATGACGCGTCAGCGCGACGAACTGGGCATCCGCGAATATCCACTCTATACACACGATGAAGTGGATGACATCGCACCGCGTTTTCAGGCGTTCAAATACAACCGCGAGGTGGAGTGGGCGTCATTCAACAAGATGCGCGCTGGATTACCGTCGCCGACGTTGGAATTTTTTGACGCTGGGCACACGCTCGGTTCGGCGGGCGTGATGGTGCGTGGCAAAAAGGAGACTTTATTTTTCACGGGCGATGTATGTTTTCACGACCAGACGATTTTGCGCGCGGCCCGGTTTGAAGACGTGAAGGCCGATGTGTTGATCATGGAAACGACGCGCGGTAATCGCGAAGTGCCACCGGGTTTTACGCGGGAAGGAGAAATTGAACGGCTTGTGTCGGCGATCCACAATGCGCTCAAACGCAAGGGCAGCATATTGATCCCGGCGTTCGCGCTGGGGCGCACGCAGGAAATCCTGGCGATGCTCGCCTTGCTCATGCGCGAGGGCAAATTGAAGCCGCAGCCAATTTATATCGGCGGACTAGGTCGCGTGTTCACGGAGATTTATGACCTGGAAGCACATCGGGCGCACCGCCAGCACTCAAACCTTCAATTGAATCAGGCGCTACAGCTGGTCGTGCTGGAAAAAGGGCAGTCGGAAAACATGAAGCTCACCGGTGGCAAAATTTTTGTGATCACGGCCGGCATGATGAGCGAGAATACGGCGGCGCATAATCTGGCCATGCGGATGGCCGGCGACGAAAAGCACGCCATTTTCTTTGTGGGTTATGCGGATCCCGGCACGCCGGGCGGACGCTTGAAGGCGGCGAAGCAAGGCGAGACATTTGTGTTCAGCCCGAGCGCGGGGCAAATCACGCGCCGCTGTGAAATTCAGGATTTTGATCTGACGGCGCACGCGAACCGCGGGGATTTGCTGGATTTTGTCGGCCGGGTTTCTCCGCGTGCGATTTTGCTGGGCCATGGCGATGACGCTTCCCGCGCCTGGTTTGAGGATCAAATCCGCTTGCGTCATCCCAAAATTAAAATTGTGCAACCGCAACCGGGCAAAGTTGTTCAGGCGTAAACTTTCAAAGCAGGAAAAGCAAAACCGCCGGATGAAATAAATTCATCCGGCGGTTTCTAATTTTACTGAAGCGGTTTATTTATTTCCGCTCACGATATTGGCCAGATTGAAGATGGGCAGGAACATGCAGATGACCATGCCGCCAATGACCACGCCTAGGACAACAATCAAAATCGGTTCAAGGAGGGACATCAGACCGGAAAGCGTGGATTCAATTTCTCCATCAAGAAAATTGGAGACGCGTTCGAGCATTTCGTCAATTTTACCGGTTTGTTCACCGGCGCTCAACATGCGGATGATCATGCTGGGGAAAATGGGGTTCTTGCCCAACGCCGTTGAAATGCCTTCGCCGCGTTCAATGTCGCCCATCGCGGTCTTGATGGCCTTTTCCATGATGACGTTGCCCACGGTCTGCGAGACAATCTGCAGCACTTCCAAAATCGGCACACCACTGCGAATGAGCGAGGCCAGGGTGCGGGTGAAGCGGGCAAGACATATTTTATGGGCGATGCTGCCGAAGATGGGCAGTTTTATGCGACGGGAATCCCAGAACTCCCGCCCGGCTTTTGTCTTGATGTAGGAAATCCAGCCCCAGATGGCCGCCCCGGCGGCAATGATAAACAACACAAACCAATTCCGAAGCAGGTCGCTAATATCCATCAGGGCCTGGGTGGGCGCGGGCAGTTTGGCGCCAAAGCCGGAATAAACGTCTTTGAAAACCGGAATGACCTTTACCAGCAGGAATATGGTGATGCCAATGGCCACGACCGTAACAGCCGTCGGATACATCAGAGCCGTCTTCACTTTTTTGCGGAGGCGTTCCGTGTTCTCAAGGTAAGTGGCCAGCCGGGCCATGATTTCAGCGATCATACCGCCTTTTTCACCCGCCGAGATCATGGAAACATAGAGCCGGTTAAAAATCTTGGGATGCTTTTGGAGGGCTTCCGAATAACTTTCGCCGCTTTCGACGCGCGAACAGACATCGCGAATCACGTCACGCATGACTTTATTTGGAGTTTGTTCGGCCAGCGCTTGAAGCGCCTGCACGATCGCTATGCCGGCGTCAATCATCGTGGCCAGTTGGCGGGTGAAAACCACCAAATCACTTAGATTGACCTTGCCGCCTTGAGCCCTGCCCTTTTTGGCAAGTTTTTCCTGGATGGAAACAACCAGCAGGTTGCGATTGAGCAGGGCGGCGATGGCCGATTGTTCGTTCGCCGCTTCGACAGAACTGCGGATTTCACGGCCTGAAGCCGTCTCTCTAGCGGTATAAGCAAATGATGGCATACGTCGTAATGAGTTGTTAAAAATTCAAACTATGAGGTTGCGTTTCAACTTTTCCTCACGCAGGAATAGCACCATCTGTTCCAATCCGGCAGACATCAGATAATCACTGGCTTGGCAGGTGAATAAAGGCGAACAATCAAAATGGCCGTGTCCTAAATCGAAACACCGGCGGGTTAAAAATGATTTTAAGGGTCTTCAGCAATGCAACGCTTTTTTATCAAGCGATTTAACATGCCAAAATTACTTGAAATTTTTTGTTGTCAAAACTTGGGGTTTTCAATAGGTTCATTATCAAACGCACCCCGAAATTGGTGCTGGGACAAAGGGTTTGTCCCTTGAATGCAGGTAAAACAAACAAATAACCAAACAACATCGGAGGAACCAGATGAAGTTTAATAAATGGACATTGGGTCTCGCGGCAGTCGGTGTGGTCAGTTTGACCTCAGCGGCGCGTGCAGACGAAAGCAAGATCAACCAGGTGGAAACCGCGCTGTCGAACACCACCATCAGCGGTTACGTTGATGTGGCGGCTCAATTCACGCCGAACGGCAATGGCTATACGCCAAATTATTACTATTATCAGCCGGGAAATAGTATCAATCTGAACGTAGTTGACATCACCATTGACAAACCTTTGGATGAAAGCCCATGGGCTTCCGGCTACCACGTTGATTTCTTTGTTGGTCCTGTTGCCAACGAAATGGGTTTGTACAATGGCATCCGTCAGGCCTATATCGCGTTGCGCACACCAGTCGGTAATGGCATTGACTGGAAACTGGGTGTTTTTGACACCATCGTTGGTTACGAAAGCACCACTTCCGCTAACAATCCAAATTATAGCAAATCTTATGGCTATAACATGGAACCCACCACCCATACCGGTATTTTGGGCGCATACAAAATCGCAGATTTTGTTTCAGTTCAAGCTGGTATTGCCGATACGAGTTATCTAGGTAACGGAGCTTATACTGCGAGTTTTAACAACACTTTGTATTATCCAACTTGGCTGGGCAGTGCGACCTTCACAGCTCCCGACAGTTTCGGTTGGGCCAAGGGTGCCACATTGACTGCTGCAACGATTATCAGCGCGAACGTTGTTGGAGGCGTTAATTATCCTCCTGATCATCCCAACGGTCACGCTGGTCGAACCTATTATGCAGGCGTTACACTACCAACTCCCATTGCTGCACTGAAGTTTGGTGCCGCCTTTGATTATTTAACCGCTTCTGACATCAGCCAAAATGCATGGAATGCTGGCGTTTATGGCACCTATCAATTCAATGATAAGTTGAGCCTTAATCTGCGTGCAGAGTATTATAACGGTAAAGCACTCAACGCTGCTGGTGCTTATAATCAAAATGATGGTACAGGTTACTACGATTATTATGGTTATGGCACTTTCGTGAGTCAACCTCAACAAGCTCAAGAACTGACGGTAACCGTTCAATATGCTCTCTGGGCAAACGTGCTGACTCGGTTGGAATTCCGTTGGGACCATGTAAATCATGGCAACGGTTATAGCAATGGTGAGACCACCTATGGCGGATCAAGTGGCTACTATTACAATGAAGGCGGACTTCGGCAGGATGCCTTCTTGCTGGCTGCTCAAGCCATCTATACGTTCTAATCTGACTTAAATCATTGGCCCCTTTCGGGAAACCGGAAGGGGCTTTTTGTTTTCCTCGCCAGCAACTTTGCGGCATAATTCAATCCAGATGCAATTCATTCGCGACATTTACTCGGTAAAACGGCCGGCCTCCCGTCCGATCATCTCCTTTGAATTTTTCCCCCCAAAAACGGAAGAGGGCGACCGCAATCTGCTCGAAAAAACCATCCCTGCGTTGATGCAAACCAAGCCGGACTATTGTTCCGTAACTTATGGCGCAGGAGGCACGACGCGTGATAAAACCTTGATGATTGTTGACCGCATCCAGCGCGAGCATCACTTGACCGCCCTCGCACATCTTACTTGCGTCAATCACACACGCGAGGAGGTTCGCGTGCTGCTTGAGAGGATAAAGGCGCTTGGTTGTAAGAACATTCTGGCCCTGCGCGGTGATCCGCCCGGGGGTGGCGAATTTCAATCCACTCCCGGCGGCTTTGAATTCTCATCGCAGCTCGTCAAGTTCATCCGCGAGGCCGGTGATTTTTCCGTAGGTGTTGCTGGTTTCCCTGAAGGCCATGTCGCCTGCAAGGCTGGCAAGCATGCCGACTGGGAGCATTTGAAGGCCAAGGTGGATGCCGGCGCGGATTTTATCCTAACACAGTTATTTTTCGACAACGCCGATTTTTTTGAATTTCGCGATTACATTTCCAGCAAGCTGGGTGTAAGTGTGCCGATTGTGCCCGGAGTGATCTCGATTTTAAGCGCGGCGCAGGTTATCAAGTTCACGCAGCTTTGCGGCTCAAAGATTCCAGCGCCATTGCGTGCAAAATTGGACGCTTTGGGAAATGACGAAGCGGCCGCACTGGAATTCGGGATTGAATATGCCACGCAACAATGCAAGGAGTTGCTGCGGGCGGGGGTGCCGGGCCTGCATTTCTACACATTGAACAAATCTCATTCAACGGTTCAAGTCTTAAAAAACCTTGGCCTGGCCTGAATCAGGGGGAATTTCCTATTTATTTTAGAACAACCTGCCGGCAATAATGCCAACGACGCTCAGAGGCCCTGTGTCTTCCAAACTGTCTGCGGCCTTGTCTAATTTTTGCAGCGAGAGCTTGGCATTCCGGTAGAATTCCTTGTCATTGACCAGGGTGCCGATCGTGCCTTCGCCATGATTGATCTTGAACAAAATCTGGTTCAGGTTCGTCATGGAAGCCTCGGTGGAATTGTAGAGCGCATCGTCCGTGGCGAGCTTGCCCAGCGTACCCCGCCCGCTGCTGATGCCATTGACCAGTTCTTTTGCCTGCGTCACGGCATCCTGTAGATTTGTCACCGTATCAAGCGTCGAGTTATAAAGCTGGTCTTGATAAATGACCTTGCCGACCGTGCCTTGACCGCTCGCGATCTGCCCAGAAATGCTCTCCATGTTTGAAAGCGTCATGGTAATGCGCCCGCTGTTTTGCTTGATCAAATCCGTCATCGGACCGAGCAGATTATTGATGGAATCCCCTGAAAAGCTCTTGGCCACATTGGCAATTCCGCCTGCCGCGTTGTCGAGCTTGGTCATGATGGCGCTCAAATCCGGCTGTTCAACCGTGGTAATAAATTGATTGTCGTCGAGAGGTTTTCCGCCCGGCGTTCCAAAATTAATGGCTACATAATTCTGGCCCATCAAGCCTGCGAATTTGATGGTGGCCTGGCTGTCGGTTTTGACCAGGGCGTCCGGGTGCAGCTTCATCGTCACCTCAACCTTGCCGTCGGTGAGCGCGATTTTCTCAACCCGGCCGATTTCGACGCCGGCCATTTTCACACTGTCACCCACTTTCAATTCCTGCACAGTATCGAATAATGCGTGAACTTTGTAGCCGCGCTGGAAAAAATCTGCGCCGCCAATTAGTTCAATGATGACAATGGCCGAGATGATCGCGAGGGCGACAAAGATACCGAGCCGGGTTTCGAGCGAGTTTTTCATAAGATATATTTTAGCTTTCGCGTTTGAAATCTGCGCGTAAAAATTTCTGGACGAGCGGATCGTTGAACCGTTTCACCTCGTCGGGCGTGCCGATGGTGACAATGCGGCCTTCATTGATGATGGCGATGCGATCAGCCACGCCAAAGGCCAGGTCGCGGTCATGCGAGACCACGATGGACGTGACATGAATCAAATTTTTCAGTTTTAAGATTTCCTCGCCGATGACCACGGCGGAAAGCGGATCCAGTTCGCTGGTGGGCTCATCGTAAAGGATCAATTGCGGCTCGATGACCAGCGCCCGGGCGATGGCGGCCCGTTTTTTCATGCCGCCGGAAAGGTCGCCGGGCATCTTGTCCACCGCATCCGTAAGGCCGATGGCCCCGAGTTTTTCGGCGACGATGCGCTTGATTTCATCAGGTGATTTAAGCCGGTGTTCGGTAAGATAAAGCCCTACGTTTTCGCCGACGGTCAATGAATTGAGCAGGGCCCCGGATTGAAAAACCAGCGCCATGCGATATTTGGCCGCAATTTCAACCGATTCAACCGAATCGCCATTGATCAAAATCTCCCCGGCATCCGGCGTTTCAAGGCCGATGAGGTGCTTGAGCAGGACGCTCTTGCCGCTGCCACTCGGGCCCATGATGACAAAAATCTCCCCGGACTTGACCTCGAAATCAATCCCCTTGAGGACTTCCTGCCCGCCAAAACTTTTGCGCAAGCCGCGCACCTGGAGGCCAACGCCGGAATGATTGTTGTCCGATAAGCTTGTCATGATTTCAAGAGGAAGCGCGTGAGGATGTAATCAAAAATCACGATCAGGACGATGGAGTTCACCACGGCTTTCGTGACGGAACGACCAATACCCCGAGGTCCGCCGATGGTGACCAAGCCTTGATGACAGGAAACGGCACCAATGATTATGGCGAAGCAAAAGCTTTTGAATACACCATTGGCCACGTCTTTGAGGTCAACAATGTCGCGCAGTCCGTCAAAAAAAGTCGTGAACGGAACACCGATATGATTGTTGGTTTCAGCCACGACCGCCCCGCCGAACCAGCCGATAAGGATTGCAAAAACTACCAGCAACGGCAACGCGATGGCCATCGCAAGCACGCGTGGCAATACGAGATAATGAATCGGATTGATGTTCATCGTGCGCAATGCGTCAATTTCTTGATAAACGCGCATTGAGCCGATTTCCGCCGCCATCGCAGAGCCGATGCGCCCGGCGATCAAGATGGCCATCATCACCGGTGCCAGTTCTTTAGCGATCGAAATGCCGACGAGGCCGCCGACCGCGCTGGCCAGGCCGCGTTCCACGAGCACCGGGCCGGTCTGCAAGGCGATGACCGCGCCGATAAAGAAAGATAATACGCACACCATCAGCAGGCTGGCATTGCCGATTTCAAAAAACTGGTCGAATATTTTTTGCCGCTGCCGCCAGGCAAAAGGCAGGGCGCAAAGTGTGCGCCAGAAGAGCAGGACAATTTCACCAATGTTTTGAAACATAATTTGGGCGCGTTATAAATCCGCCAGCCGGCCGGTTTTGGTATGCTCCTTGAACACCGGAATGTAAAACAGGCGCAGCTTCTTCATATCAGCATCAGATTGATACTGGAAAAGACCGAACAGGAGCGAGCATTTTTTGGCTGCAGGTGCGGTTTCATGGCGGTAGAGATTCCACAAAAGAGACTGGCTACTGGCACCGGTTTTTGGATTATTTTCCGAAACCCAGAGCGACCACAACGGCGACCAGTTGCGCTCAACGCGGCTGTTGTCCGGCACGGCCGGTTCAACCAAGGCGAGGATTTGCAGCCGGTTATTGCCGTTAAAATCCCGGTGATAACTGAAAAGTGGCCAGGAATTTATTCGCCGCTTGCTGTCACCGGTCGCAGTATTTTTCTCCATCATGTCGTCATAAAGATAGAACACGATGCGTGTGCGCCGCAGGTCGAGCGGATCAGAATGGGTGCGTTTGAACGTGTAAACGGGCCAGAGATAGGAATCGCTTTCCAAATCGGCATTATGTGACTGGCTGAAGATCGGCCAGACGCGTGAAGTGGTCTTGCCTTCGCCGCGCGCGAAAATTACAAACGGCCATGGCCCCTGCCATTCGTGATATTTTTTCCCACGATCATCAATCCAGCTGAAAAACGGCCAGAGCACGGTGGTGGAATCACGCAGCGGTGCGCGCGATTGCAGATAAAACGGAATAATTGCAAGAAACTCTTCCGGGCCGTCTGCATCTTTGGAGTTTTTATATTTTACATAACGACCGGATCCAGGCAAAGGGCGGGCATCCTTTTTGTTATCAATGGTGGACTTGAAAAAAATCGGCCAGAGCGCGAAGAATCTGTCATAGCCGCCGACGACTGACACATCGCCAAAGCCATTGGTTTGCGTAGTGACATCCTTGTGTTCATTGCCCACCAGCGGCCAGAATTGCCAGCCATGCATGCCGTCGCCATGGCGCAGGTGAAAAAATGGATACAGATAATTGTCGGTGACCACGTCGCGTTTTTGTGTCTCGCTATAAATCGGGAACATGACAAAAAAGATTTTGTCGCGGAACAACCGGTGCTGGAGGTGACCGTAAAACGGAAGAAGCGCGGTGTAATTTTCGTTTGTATCCTCTGAACGTTGCTGAAAGTAAAATGGAAAAATGGTGAATCGTTTTAAATGGTCATCATCCGGTTCCTGCCCGCCGGCATGGCTCCATAGCTCGAAAAACTGCCAGCGATATTCCTGGCCATAGGATTCGTAATTGAACAACGGATAAAGAAAATCGTCTTCCCGATATTCAACATCAGGATCCGTCGTGTGGGAAAAAAATGGTGGGAATGCCCAGGTTTTTTCAGAACCCTTTTGCTGCTGATAGAAAAGCGGCCCAACAGCTTCAGTACGCTGGCCGGCAGCCAGCGTCAACGGAAACTGGTCATAAAAAAAACCTGAATTATAGGCATCTTCCGCAAAACCCAAAGAGAAAAATCCCAGAGAAGCAGCCAGCGCGCAGTTGCGCAGACACCAACAGAACTTTGCAAAAAAATTCAAGGCATTCACCCAATTACAATTCACCTTCAAAAAAAGATTCACGTTACATTATCGTTATTGCAAAGACGTTTAGCCGCATTTTCCTTCGTTATAGTTGATTTTAACATTGAGGTTGACTTTCAGGCATTTTCTCTTATTCTCAGCATAATTGAGGTTTTTACCTCGGTTCCTCCTAACCCGGTGTTGGCAATTTCCTGCTGGCATCGGGTTTTTCTATCAATGGCTTTCTGCGGCCGAGTAAATTTAACAACGCCGGTAAAAAGGCCAGTCCTGCAATCATACAGGTGGCAATGCCAGTTGCCATGACACAACCCAGACTGTAAATGCCGCGATGACTGGCTAAAATAAGACTGCCGAATCCGGCGATGGCCGTCAACCCCGACACGAGCACGGCTTTGCCCGTGCTGCGCGACAAAATACCCGGCGTACGTTCCTCGGCGAAGCGGTTCAGGATGTGAATGCCGTTGGTCACGCCAATTCCGATCACCAACGGCAACGTCATGATGTTCGCGGGATTGAAGGGAATTTTCAGCCAGCCCATCAGTCCGACCAACCATAATGTTCCAATGGCGACCGGCAACAGCGACAAAATTACTGCAACCAAGCTGCGAAAATGGGCAAAGACTAAAACAGCAATCGCTATCAATGAATAGAGGGCCGCCCATTCGTAGCTGCTTTTCAGGAGGGTCGTGTATTCATAAAGTTGCACCGGTGTGCCGGTCACGTTTGGATCAATGCTTCTTAATTCTGTGATAAATTTTTCCTGATTATCTCGCTGCCATACGTCGTATTTAGGGTATACCTGTAGCAGAAATTTGCCGTTAATGCCGACAAAACGATTGCGTAACGCCACCGGCAAATCTTCAACGCGCAATCCAGCACGGTCGTCCTGATTTTGCAAAGTCTGAAATGTCTGGCGCACGTCGGCAAACAACGCCTGTTGAAATTCCGCCAGCTTGTCTGCATGAGCCGCTTGTGCAGCCGCATCACCACTTAACATTTCTTTTCGCAAATTCCCGATGGCTTCGCGCAATGAAATCAATTGCGCGGTCAGTTTTGGATTGCTGTCCTTGATCTCATCCAGCGCGGCGCCGAGGTAACCATAGAGAGAATATAATGTGCCGCTTAAATCCCCCAGGTTCACTGGTTTCAAATCGGGCGCTTTGAATTTTAAGGATGCTACTTCCTGTTTGATGAGGCCGATGCATTCAAGCTTTTCCGCCGGATCTTCATCAAGATTCATGGCCATGGATTTTACGCCGTTGGATGCGACGGTCGGCAGTTTCTCGATCTGCTTCTGCAGTTCCACGGCTTGTTTCACCGAATCGGCAACCACCGCGCCATAGATCACCGATTCGCCTGCTGAATCAATCAGCTTCTGGACAAACACGACCGCCGGCATGCCCTTGCTTTCCATGTTCAGCAGGTTGTAGTCGAAATAAACTTTTCGCACTTGCGTCAATGCCAGCAGGCACAATACGCCCACGATGATCATCACCGTCACGGGCCGTTCCAGCCAGATATTTTCAATGCGGGCACGTTGATTTACGTCGCCAATTTTGTGGTCAATCACGTTTTGCCGTCCGCGCAGGAGCAGCACCGGCAGCAGCGTGATCATCGGGATGAAGCAGACCAGCAGGCCGCCGCCGCAGATGATGCCCATTTCCTGGATGCCCTTGAAATTGGTGAACCACATTGCCAGAAACGCACCTCCGGTGGTCAACGCGCCAACGAAAATCCCCTGACCGGTAAACACCATCGCCTTTGTTAGCGCTTCTTCCTTTGTTTTGCCACCGCGTAATTCCTCTTCGTAACGTGTGACCAGATGAACGCCGAAATCAATCGCCAGTCCGATCAGGATTGGCACAAAAGTGATCGTTAAAATGTTCAAGTGTCCCACGGTCAGGGTCGCAAATGCCAGCGTGTAAGCCAGGCCAACCACCAGGCAGAGCGTGGCTTTCACCGGCCGGCCGGTTTCGCTGTAACCGTAAATAAAAATCAGCGCACATAAGACCAGCGCGACGATGCTGGCAAGGGTCGTATCTTTTTGCGACTGCTCCATCTCGTCGTGTTCAATCACCGGCTCGCCCGTCAGACCGACGTTCAGGCCGGGTACTTCAACTTGAGTTTCCTGAATCAGCTTTCGAATGCGTTCCACCGCCTTGCCGTTCAACTCATGGGTTGGCGCATGTGCCGTCACGAGGAAAATTTTTCCTTTGGCGAACGTGATGTAAGTTTTGCGGATCGCCTCGTCGCCAGCATCGAACAACGCTGTGACGCCGGGTGACGGCGGTGTGCCGGTGCGTTTCAAGCTTTCATCCGCCTGCGTGATAATGCGCGTGAGTGCCGGCAAAGACTGGATGAGCGATTCCGTTTGCGCGTTCGTTTCGCGCGGGGCCGTGCGGAAGGCCGTATTGATTTGATCAAAGAAGGAAACGAGATTGGTCGTCTGGGTGAATTTTTGAATGAACGGCGAAACGTCCTGCAACGTTTTTTTCAGGTTCACCAACTCGTTTTCCGGCACAAACAGCAGCGCTTTCGCGCCCATCATCGGCAGGTCGCCTTTGTAAAAAACGTCGGTGAACAGGTTTGTCTCCGCCTCAAGCTTTGCCCCAATCCGTTCGGCAAACTGCCGGTTTTTTTCGACATTCTCGCTTTCGATGACCACCACGAGATCGCTCTGCTGGGGGAATTCGTTTTTGAAGTTAAGATAATTCTGGTGATATTTTTTATTCGAGCCAACGAGATTGTCACGGCTCGTGTCGAACTGCAAAAAAGCCACCGCATAAACAATGCACGCGATAAACAGCAGGATTTGCGGATAGAAAAACCAGCCCGGATGACGGCAGACTGCCGCCGCGAGCCTGGCGAGGAACCGCGCCAGAAATGAATCAGTGCTTAATGCCTTCATGCTTCAAACCGCGCGCGGTTCACGGCTTCACCGCTTCCACCGACACCGCCGTGCCGTAGCACAGCACCTCGGTAATGCCTTGCGCGATTTCCGTCGCATCGTAGCGCACACCGATGACCGCGTTCGCGCCAAGCTGGCCGGCATGGATGAGCATTTTGTTAAAAGCCTCCTCGCGTGTCTGTTCGCATAAATCCGTATAGAGTGAAATGTTTCCGCCAAAGATCGCCTGGATGCCGGCACCGAAATTGCCAACGATGGAGCGCGAACGCACAACGATGCCGCGCACCACCCCGAAGGATTTGGCCACGCGATAGCCGCACAGCTCGAACGCCGTCGTGGTCAAAGGATGTGTCATATTCATCGCACAACAAGGTTGGCATAAGTGAACAGAATGGCAAAAGCGAAAACTTCACCCCTCACGGCGAAAGCCATTCAAAGCCCGTTAAATTTCTAATGAATGCAAAAACAAACGCCACGATCAGTAAAGTCCACAAGAGCTTTGACGGCATGTAAAATTTTACCGGTTGATTTGTCAATTTCCGCAAAATAAAACGCGCGCCCCAAATCGCCAGCGCCACCGGCATCAGGACGAACAGCGCATTGTCCTTGAGCGCGAGCAGAAAGTTTCCATGCAGCAGTGCATACAATGCCCGCGTCATGCCGCAACCCGGACAATTCAAGCCTGTCAACGCATGGAACAGACATATCGGATAAAATCCATGCGTGCTGGGATTGAAGAGATACACCATGGCACCCACGCCAACTGCCGCTGCGCTTAAGGCAATGGCCGCGAACATTCCCGGCGCTGCGGAAGTCTTTTGGGGAATAATTTTTGATCCGGCATGCATGGCAACAATTCAAAACTGTCCGGTACTCCACATCGCATGCGGATGGGTTGTCGCCAGGTTAAAGACCATCGAGCCTGCGTTCAGCAGCAGGCTTAAACCTGAAAGGATCAGTCCGGTGATGGCCATGCCGCGGCCTTCGTGTAATTGCGGGTTCGCGTTGATTTGCGACAACCCGATAAGCGAGAAGATCAGGCCCAGGATGCCTAAAGGAAATCCGCAGCAACAGCAGACCAGCGACAAAATTCCGAAAATCATCCCCCACATCGCGTAGGAATTTGTTTTCGCCATTTTACCCGTCGTGGGTGTGCCCGGCGATGGGCTGATGGATGGAGGATTGGTGGCGGACGCGGGAAAGTAAGCGGCAAATTCCGGCAACAAGGCGACAAAATTCCAATCCTTTGCCCCATCCACGAAAATTGGCGTCTGGTGTTCAATGCGGCCTTCGAGAATCCATTTCCGGATCTGTTCTCCGGTCACTGGCCCATATTCCTGTCCGTTGTCACCGATGATTTTATAAATCGCACTCATGCTTCCTCGTTCTCTTTGTTTACGCGGCCCCTGTCAGCACACAAGCCGCGTTTTGCCTCTGCCAAGAAGTCTAGCAGGATTTTTGCGTGCGGGCTTCTGAATTTTTCCTGGGTTTCCGCCAGGGCCGCTTTCAAATGATTCCCACTACGAAACAGTGCATGGTAAAGCTTTCGCAATTCCAACCGTTGCTCTGCCGTCAATCCTGCGCGCCTTAAGCCGACGGAATTCAATCCGCTAATCCCATTGTCTCCCCGCGCGATGGTGAAAGGCGGCAGATCTTTGCTGATGGCTGAACCACCTTGCATGATTGCCAGTGTTCCAACGCGCGTGAATTGGTGGACCAGGCAGTTTCCCGAAATAAACGCACGATCTTGCACAATGACGTGGCCGCCCAGCAAAGCGCCGTTGGCGATGATGATGTGATCTCCTAAATGACAGTTATGGCCGACATGACTGTTCGCCATCAGAAAATTATGCGAACCGATGACCGTATCCTCGGTGGTTTTATTTGAACGATGAACCGTGACGTGTTCGCGGAAAACATTGTGGACGCCAATGCACACACGCGTCGATTCACCCTTATATTTCAAATCCTGCGGGGCATCGCCGATGACGCAGCCGGCATGAAATTGATTGTGCGAACCGATTTTAGTTCTGCCTGTGAGATAAACATGCGGTCCGACCACGCAATGCGCGCCCAGTTCCACGCCTTCATCAATCACGGCATACGGCCCGACGATCACAGTTGCGTCCAATTTTGCGTTCGGATGAATGATGGCCGCAGGATGAATCATTTTTGCGGTGATAGACTTACATAGTTTGATACAGATTAAAACTGAATTTGAAACCATTGGATTAACGGTTTAATAGCGGAACAACCGGTGGCCGAACAATCAAACAAATTGAATTTATGGAATTAACTTTGAGATTTCTTGTATCCAATTGCTGAATTAACTCCATATTTGACTAATAAAACCATTAAAAACACCAGCAAATTGAGAGAAATTTGTCATTAATATAAAACATTAAAATAGTAGTTGACTGTTTAGTCTAATTTGATAGATTGGCATCGTGGTTCGGGTAAAAGCCGAATCAATCAAACAAAAAGATTTTATGGGCCGCGTAAGTGATGCAAAAGAAAGATTGATGGATGCCGTGCTGGAACTGATCTGGTCAGGCTCCTATGGCAGCACCACGATTGATGACATTTGCGAGAAGGCCGGCGTCAAGAAGGGCAGTTTCTATTACTTCTTCGATTCCAAGTCGGAACTGGCGGCGGAAGCTTTTGAAGCAAGCTGGAAGTCCAAGCGTATTGAACTGGATTCCATTTTTTCGCCAACCGTTCCACCGCTGGAACGTTTGCATAAGTATTTTGATTTTGGCTATGAATTTCAGCGTGAAATCAAGGCCAAGCATGGTCGGGTGTTGGGTTGCCCGCAGGTCACGCTCGGTTGCGAAGTCTGCACACAGGAAGACGCTTTGCAGAAGAAAATCCAAGTCATCATGGATCAGAAACGGAAGTATATTGAATCCGCCATCCGCGATGCCCATGCTGCCGGCGAAATCCATGCGCCGGACGCAGGCTTGAAGGCCCGGATGCTGATGGCTTATTATGAAGGCCTGCTGACCCAGGCGCGGATTCAGAACGATGTGGAAGTATTGCGCGAAGCCGCCAGCGGCATGTCCACTATCCTTGGAGAGAAAGTTGCAGTTACCGCCTGATTTGAATTTTTTTGATTACATACTTTACTAAACAGACAACTATAAAATAGGAAAAATTATGACAACGACGAATACAACAATCGGAAACTTGAATGCCGAACAAACTTTTGCCAATCGCTGTGTGCAGTCATGCAAGAAATTGCTGGCTGGAATCGAGCAGGCCAAGCGCCGGATCATCAGCGAATTCCGCCCGACCAGAGAATCACAGGAAAACTTGTTCAAGCAGGCGGTGAATGAAGCGGAGGCGCTCGCCTGGCAGACACCCTATCCGCATTTGTTTTTCCCATCGCTGGCGATGGAAAAAGCGCAAGCGGTCGCCGCATGGCAAATCCGGCAGCAATCGTTGCGTCAACGCCAACCGCTATTTGCCGAAGCCGCCTGATTTGGCGGGCATCAGAACCAACAACTTTAAGAAAATCATAATTATCATGAAGCCACAATTTTATTTGTTTACGGCAGTTTCCGCATTAACCGTCAGTTTGCTGGCTACCGGCTGCAAACCAGAAACAGCTCAACACGGCCCGCCGCCACCATCCGTGACGGTTGCGCCGGTTGAACAAAAAGAAATCGTCGAGTGGAGCGGATTTACCGGACGCACCGAACCAGTTGAATCAGTGGAGATACGTCCTCGCACATCGGGTTACATACAGGAAGTACGTTTTCAATCCGGCCAGCTGGTGAAGAAGGGTGACGTGTTGTTTGTCATTGATCCACGCTGGAATCAGGCGGTGTTTGATCAACGCCAGGCTGAATACGCACAGGCAAAAAGCGAGGCCGACCGGACAGACAAGCTGCTGGCCAATAATGCCATCTCTGCTGAAGAAGCCGGAGCCAGAAGGTCGCGCGCCCAAGTGGCGAAAGCGGCTTTCGATTCAGCGAAGCTGGATCTGGAATATACGGAAGTAAAAGCACCGATTGACGGCCGGGTGAGCCGCGCGTTGATGACTGAGGGCAATTACGTCAGCGGCAACGCCGGTTCGGCTTCGTTGCTCACGACCGTGGTTTCAGTGAATCCGGTTTATGTCTATGCGGATATTGATGAAGACACGTTGTTGAAATTCAATGCTCTGGTGTATTCCAAGAAATTGGGAACTGCTGTGGATGGCAAAATCCCCGTCGAATTGCAGCTCGCCGACGAATCCGATTATCCGCACAAAGGCTACATCGAATCGTTCGACAACCGTCTGGATGCAGCCACAGGCAGCATTCTATTGCGGGCCGTTTTTCCGAATGATGACTACCGCATCGTGCCGGGTTTGTTTGCGCGCATCCGTATTCCGCTGAGTGAAAAGCATCCGGTCTTGCTCGTAGATGAACGCTCCATTGGCACGGACCAGGCGAATAAATTTGTGCTGACGCTGACTTCAACCAACACGGTGCAATATCAAGCCGTGGAACTCGGGCCGCTCATAGATGGCAAGCGCATCGTACGCTCCGGTGTGACGGCCGGCGAAAAAATTGTCGTCAACGGCTTGTCCCATGTCCGCCCGGGAATGCCCGTGACGGCCGAGGCTGAAGTTTTAAAATCCGCTTCTGGTGAAAAGATCGCCAAGCGCTAAACATCATCAGAACAATCCAAATCAGAGAACAACCCTTTCAAAAGGTAACGCATGAACTTTTCCCATTACTTCATCAAGCGCCCCATTTTTGCCGGCGTTTTGTCGATCGCCATCTTCATGATGGGTTTGATTGCGATGTTCAAACTGCCCATCAGCGAATATCCCGAAGTCGTTCCGCCCACGATTGTGGTTAAAGCCAATTATCCCGGCGCGAATCCCAAGACCATTGCCGAGACCGTCGCCTCGCCGCTCGAACAAGCCATCAACGGCGTCGAAGGTTCGCTCTACATGTTTTCGCAGGCGACCGGCGATGGCGTGATGACGCTGACCGTGACGTTCACGCTTGGCACGGACATTGACAAGGCGCAGGTGCAGGTGCAGAACCGCGTTTCGCAGGCGCTCCCGAAACTTCCGGAGGAAGTGCGCTCGCTCGGTGTCACGACCACCAAGCAATCGCCCGACCTCACAATGGTCGTCCATTTGTTCTCGCCGAATGATCGTTACGACAAGATCTACATCCGCAACTACGCGACGTTGCAGGTAAAGGACGTGCTCGCGCGTCTGCCCGGCGCCGGCGACGTGGAAGTGTTCGGTTCCGGCGATTACGCAATGCGCATCTGGCTTAACCCCGACAAGATCGCCGCGCGCAATCTGACCGCCAGCGATGTCGTCGCCGCTGTCCGGGAGCAAAACGTGCAGGTCGCCGGCGGCGTCATCGGCCAGCAACCGGTGAGCAATCCGGTGAATTTTGAATTACAGGTGAATGTGAAAGGCCGCCTGATTTCCGAAGAGGAATTCGGCAATGTCATCGTCAAGGTCGGGCCGAATGGCGAAAAGACTCTGCTCAAAGATATCGCCCGCGTTGAGCTGGGCGCCGGCAGTTACGCTCTTCATTCGTTGCTCGACAACAAGACTGCCGTGGCGATTCCAATCTTCCAGACGCCCGGTGCGAATGCACTGCAACTTTCAAAGGACGTCCGCGCCACGATGGCGGAGTTGAAGAAAAATTTCCCGGAAGGTCTGGATTACAACGTCGTCTATGACCCGACGGTTTTCGTGCGTCACTCGATTGAAGCCGTCATCCATACGCTGATTGAAGCGATCATTCTGGTCGTCATCGTCGTCATCATCTTCCTGCAAACTTGGCGTGCGGCGATCATTCCGCTGGCCGCCGTGCCCGTGTCGCTCATCGGCACGTTCACGATCATGCTCGCGTTCGGCTTCAGCATCAACGCGCTCTCGTTGTTCGGTCTCGTGCTGGCCATTGGCATCGTGGTGGACGACGCCATCGTTGTCGTGGAGAACGTAGAACGAAACATCGCGCGCGGCCTGTCTTCGCACGATGCGGCGCGACAGGCGATGCACGAGGTCACCGGGCCGATCGTGGCGACGGCGCTGGTTTTGTGCGCGGTGTTCGTGCCCACGGCGTTCATCACCGGCTTGACCGGCCAGTTCTACAAACAGTTCGCGTTGACGATCGCAATCTCCACGGTCATCTCGGCGTTCAACTCGCTGACGCTTTCGCCCGCCCTGTGCGCGGTGTTGCTGAAAAAGCATGATGCGCCGAAAGACTGGTTGTCGCGCGCCATGGAAAAAGTGCTCGGCTGGTTTTTCCGCCCGTTCAACCGCGCGTTCGCCTGGGCCGGTGAAAAATATTCCCACGGTGTCGCCAGCGTGCTGCGTAAATGCGCGGTGGCTTTGATCGTCTATGCCGGGCTGGTTTTCCTGACCGGCTGGAGTTTTAACAAAATCCCGACCGGTTTCGTGCCAACGCAGGACAAGCAATACCTCGTCGCGTTTGCGCAGTTGCCCGATGGATCATCCCTTGACCGCACGGAAGAAGTCATCCGCCGGATGTCGGACATCGGTTTGAAACAGCCGGGCGTGGAGGCCGCCGTCGCGTTTCCCGGATTGAGCATCAGCGGCTTCAGTGTTGCGCCAAATGCCGGCATTGTTTTCTTCACCTTGAAGCCGTTTGAAGAACGTAAAACGGCGGATTTAAGCGGCCCCGCCATTGCCGGTGCGTTGAACCAAAAATTGAGCGTGATCAAGGAGGCGTTCGTGCTGGCCGTGCCCCCGCCGTCGGTCATGGGGCTTGGCCAGATTGGCGGGTTCAAGCTTTACGTCGAGGACCGTGCCGACCTCGGCTATGACGCGCTGTACCAAAACTTGCAAAACGTCATTGGTAAAGGCCGCGCCACGCCCGGCTTGGCCGGAGTTTTCTCCGGATTCACCGTCAACGTGCCGCAACTGGACGCCAACGTGGATCGCGAGAAGGCGAAAACCCAGGGCGTGCCGCTGCAAAATCTCTTCGAGACGATGCAGATTTATCTCGGCTCGCTGTATGTAAATGACTTCAACCGTTTCGGGCGCACTTATGAAGTCATCGCGCAGGCAGACGCGCCGTTTCGTCTTCATCCCGAAGACATCACGCGCCTCAAGACGCGCAACGACAAGGGCGAAATGGTGTCGCTCGGCGCCGTCGTGAAAGTGACGGAATCACACGGCCCCGATCGCGTCATGCGCTACAACGGTTATCCGGCGGCGGAAATCAACGGCGGCCCCGCGCCCGGCTACAGTTCCGGCCAGGCCGAGGCATTGATGTCCAAGCTCGCCCAAGAAAACCTGCCTCGGGGCATGGCGTATGAATGGACTGAACTTACCTATCAGCGCATCCTGGCAGGCGACGCGGCCATCTACATTTATCCGCTCTGCCTCTTGCTCGTGTTTCTCGTGCTGGCCGCGCTTTATGAAAGTTTTCGCCTGCCACTCGCGATTATCCTGATCGTGCCGATGTGTCTGCTGTTCGCCATCACCGGCGTCTGGCTCAAGGGCAGCGACAACAACATCTTCACGCAGATCGGCTTGATCGTGCTCGTCGGTCTCGCATGCAAGAACGCCATTCTGATCGTCGAGTTCGCGAAGATCAAACAGGACGAAGGCATGACGCCGTTCGACGCGGCCATCGAAGCGTGCCGCCTCCGGCTGCGCCCGATCTTGATGACGAGCATCGCCTTCATCGCCGGCGTTTTTCCGCTGGTCGTCGCGAGCGGTGCCGGTGCCGAAATGCGTCAGGCGATGGGCATCGCCGTGTTCTCCGGCATGATCGGCGTCACGCTGTTCGGTTTGTTTCTGACGCCGGTGTTCTATGTCACGTTGATGAAAATTGGTTTGCATAAAAAGCCCGTGATAGAAACTAAGAGTTCATTGCCCGGCTCCAGCGCAACGGCGACTGGTGTTGTGACAATCGCTCTATTGTTCGTCATGATGTCCGCCCAGGCCGGTTGGTTGACCGTCGGTCCTGACTACAAGCGGCCGACCAATTCCGTGCCGGCCAGTTACAAGGCGGTTGATTTCGGTTCGTGGAAGGAAGGCCAGCCGCTTGATCATGTTCCCAAGGGAAACTGGTGGGAAATTTATGGTGATACCAACCTGAACCGTCTTGAATCACAGGCGATCCAAACCAACCAGCAGCTCAGGGCCGCCATCGCCCGCGTGGACCAGGCCCGCGCCACGGCGCGCATCGCCCGCAGCCAGTTGATGCCCAACTTGAGCTTGGATCCAAGTTTTTCACGCCAGGGTTATTCGCCCAGCGCCAATCCCAGTTTCGGCAACATCACGGCCAACACCTTCAGCGCGCCGATTGATTTGAGTTACGAAGTGGACTTGTGGGGCCGCATCCGCCGCCTCTTTCAAGGCGCCCGTGCTGATGCCCAGGCTTCATTGGCGGATTATTACAACGTCCTGCTCACGCTCCAGTCCGACGTGGCGCAAAATTATTTCGCCATCCGCTCACTTGACGCCGAGATTGCCACCGTCAAGGGCACGATTGATTTGCGGCATGAACAAGTCCGCCTTGTGCGCAGCCGGCTTGAAGGCGGCATTGGCAGCGAACTCGACGTTGCCCAGGCCGAAACCGAACTGGCCACCACCGAGGCCGAAGCCGCCGGGCTGGCCCATCGCCGCGATGAACTGGAAAACGCCATCGCCATTCTGGTCGGGGAAAATCCCTCCGGCTTCAGGCTCGCCGCCGTGGAAGATCCCAATTGGAATCCACAACCACCGGAAATTCCCGCCGGCCTGCCGTCGGAGTTATTGGAACGGCGTCCGGACGTGGCACAGGCTGAACGTCAGCTCGCTTCCGCCAATGCCAAGATTGGCGTAGCCAAGGCATCCTTCTTTCCCGTGCTGACGCTGACGGGTTCCGCCGGATATTTAAGCGGCGACCTTTCATCACTGTTCAGTTGGGACAGCCGTACGTGGTCCATCGGGCCGAGCCTTTCGCTGCCCATCTTTGCAGGTGGACGGAACAAGGCGAACTACAAATATTCGCAGGCGGCGTTTCAGGAAGCCGTGGCTCTTTATCGTCAGCAGGTGCTCATCGCGTTTGGTGACGTGGAGAACAGTTTATCCGGCATTTATCATTTTGCCGTCCAAGCGGAAGCCACCCAGCGCGCCGTCACCAGCGCCCGTCGCGCCTCCGAACTGGCCACCGACCGTTACCGTTCCGGCATTGTGGCCTACATCGAAGTGGTGGACGCGAGCCGTGATGCCCTTACGGCGGAACGCGCCAATGCCCGGCTCGCCGGCCAGCGCCTGATTTCCTCGGTGCAACTCATTAAAGCCCTCGGTGGTGGCTGGTCCGACCAGCAACTGTCACCGGGTGTTGCGCCCGTAAAAAATCAACTGGCCGCCGGAGATGGGAAATGATTATTGAAGTCAACCAGGCAAATTATGAAAGCGAAGTTCTCAATTCAGACCAGACGGTCATCGTGAACTTTTGGGCAAAGCGGTGTCGTTCAAGCAAAATGCTGGCTCCTGTGCTCGATGAAATCGCCATGGAATACATCGGACGTGTGAAGATCACCAGAATGAATGTGGATGAAAATCCCGCGCTGGCGAAGCAGCATCACATCGGGTCCACTCCCACGCTGCTCTTTTTTTCCAACGGCCAGGTGCACGATGAGCTCGTCGGCATTCAGGATAAGCAGGCAATTATTACGAAGCTGGAAACATTTTCCTTCGCGGCGTAGTTGGACGCCGTGGATTATTCACGCGTAAAAATATCCCAGTTCGCGCAGTGACGAATAATCCTTCGCCCGCTCCGCCGTTGCGCGGCCGATGATGACGTGATCCACCACTTCGATCTTCAGCAGTTGTCCCGCACGGATTAAATCCCGCGTCACCTTGATGTCTGCGTCGCTCGGCGTCGGATCGCCGCTCGGATGGTTATGGACGAGCACGATGCCCGCCGCGTTTGCTACAATCGCAGCACGGAAAACTTCACGCGGATGAACCAGAATGGTGTCGAGCAGGCCGTGGGAAATTTCTTCTGCGCGGATCAGTTTCTTTCGCGTGTTTAGCAACAGTACTTGAAACGACTCTACGTTCAACAGCCGGTTCGTCTCGCGCATGAAGTTCACGACCGTCACGGGATTGTCCAGCACGGGTGATTCCTCGCGCCGCTCCTGCTCCATGCGCCGCGCCAGTGCGAACGCCGCCACCAGCGTCGCCGCCTTGTCCGGGCCGACGCCGGAAATCTGTTTCAACTCATCCACCGTCGCCAGCGCCAGTGCGTTCAGCGAGCCGAACTTCTGCAGGATGCTTTGCGCCACCTGCACCACGTTCGCGCCCTGCAAACCGGTGCGCAGCAGGATCGCGATCAACTCCGCGTGCGTCAGCGCATCCGGCCCGCGCGCCACGAGCCGTTCACGCGGCCGCTCGCTTACGGGCTGGTCTTTGAGGCGTAGATTTTCCGCCATGAAAAATTTGTAAGCGAACCAGCCGCCAAACACACGCGGAAAGTTTAATGAGAAATGTTGGGCGCATGAAAATTGCGAGTGTGGAAGGTTAAATCGCAATGTCGATAATCCTTGAAGGAAATTTGCAAACGCGCTTTGATAATCAAAATGACTGATCTCGAAATTAAGGTTTTGAAGGACGTTTATGATTTGAACCACATTGACGACTTGGAGCAACTTCGGTCGGCAATCAGTGCGCGTGATGCCCGGATGAATGCGCTCGACCAGATGGAGATTCGGATGAGAATCGGTAGAAAAATGCAGGAAGCACTTGCCACGTCACCGAATGATGCTTACACGCCTGCAACCTGGTCATTGCTAATTACGGCTCTCGTTTTAGCTGTTCTTTCAGCTGGAATGACAATTTGGATTTTTAAGACTGACGCTTGGCTGATTTTGCGTATTGCAGTTGGTGTAATTGCGTTCATTTTATTTGCTGCTGCATGTCGTGGCGTCATGCGAGTCATTTATCGTATTATTAAGCACAAAGATTTTTAGCTTTTATGTTTGAATCACTTTCACCAATTGACAGGTCTATCGTTTACGATGCGCTGATGTATGCAATTAGCCATGATTTTCGAGAAGCCTTTCATAATTTGGATACTGGGCATCCGGTTTATGGCTTGGGCGGCGATGCGGAGTTCCATCACGCCGATGGCCCCGAAAAGAATATACTTTTCAAGTTAATGCACGAGCTTTCTCGATATGAATTGGAGAGTGATGAGCAGTTGATTCACCAACCCGTATTATGTTGGGGAGATTTTTGCCGCATTGTTTCTGAAGCTCATGAAAAAATCGCAAATGGGGTGAGGGATAATAGCGACAGACTGCAAATTTAATTTTCCCATCGCCTTCTTCGCGCCCTTCGCGCGACAGATCAGTGTTTCATCCGTGCCCATCTGTGGCTAAAATTTCTGCACGCATGGAACCGGCTCGCGCATGAATGCCAAACTTTCAGACCGCTTTGAATTCGAACACGTGCTTTGGCGGCAAAATGTCACGCGCATCGCGGGCGTGGATGAAGCCGGACGCGGGCCGCTCGCCGGGCCGGTGGTTGCGGCAGCGGTGATTCTACCGTCGCGCTGGGCGGAAACAGGTTTGCCCACCGGGCTTGCCGGCTTGAATGATTCCAAGCAGCTCACCGAAACGCAGCGCGAGAAGTTTTTCGTCTTCATCACCGGCTGCGATGAAATCGAATTTGGCATCGCCGAGGTGGGCGCTGGCGTGATTGACGAGATCAACATCTTGCAGGCGACGCATCGGGCGATGAACGACGCGCTGGCGAAATTGAATCCGCCGCCGCAACACGCGCTCGTGGATGGTCGCCCCGTGAAAACAATGCGCGTGCCGCAAACGGCGATTGTGAAAGGTGATGCGCGGAGTTATTCCATCGCCGCCGCAAGTGTGCTGGCCAAGGTGACGCGCGACCGGCTGATGCAGGAATATCACACACAGTTTCCCGAATACGGTTTTGCACAACACAAAGGCTACGGCACGGCGAAGCATCTGGCGACGATTGCCGCGCACGGCGCGTGTCCGATCCACCGTAAAACTTTTGCGCCAATCAAACGATCAGCGCCAAAATTATTTTAGCCACGGATGAAACACGGATTGAACACAGATAAAAATTCCCATCCATGTTTCATCTGTGTTCAATCTGTGGCTGGAAAATGAACCTGCTGGAAAAAATAAGGGCGAAGTTTGCCGGTAAGGTGAAGCCGGAGCATTTGCGACGCGGTGAGCTGGGCGAGCGCGCGGCCAGAAAATTTTTACAGAAGACCGGCTTGAAATTTCTCGTTGCCAATTTCCGTTCCGAACGCGGCGAGGTTGATTTGATTTTCCGGGACTCCGACTGCCTTTGTTTCATCGAGGTGAAAACCCGCTCGTCGGAAGACTGGACGCGCCCGGCGGCGGCGGTGAATGCCCGGAAGCGCCGGTTGCTGTCGCAAATGGCGCTGGATTATTTGAAGCTGCTGAAGAATCCTCAGGTCAAAATCCGGTTCGACATCGTGGAAGTGATGCTGGCGGACGGGGCCGTCCGGGAAATCCGCCATCTGCCGAACACGTTTCCAATGAGCAGGCCGTATCGCTACGGGTGAAGTATTTGCTTGCGCCCGCAGGCGAACAGGAAGAGTTTTGCACCAGTAAACATGGGCAAAATTTTGCACATTGCGGTAAATGTTTTCTTTCTCCTCGTTATCGTGGGATTCGTGGGCTGGATTTTATTCCGCTCGCTCAAACGAAGCTATGATCCGGGCAGATTGATTTTCAAATGGTTGTTCACGGCAGGAGTTCTTGGGCTTGAATTCGGCTTCGCCGTGCCATCCTTTGCCAGAGGCGGATATGATGCAATTTATGGACTCTTTGTATCTTTGATTTTAGGGCTGGTGATGGCCATCACCTGGCGGCATAGCATCATTGACCTGATCGCCAATCCCATTGGTTCGCTCTATGACGGCGGACGCGAGGAGGTCGAGCCCAAGCCCTATTATTCGGTCGCGCTGGCAAAGCGGAAACGAAACAGGCCATTGGAAGCCATCGTGGAAATCCGCCGGCAGCTCGCGAAGTTCCCGAATGATTTCGAGGGTGTGTCGCTGCTGGCCAGCATCCAGGCCGAGGATACGAAGGATTTGCCGGGCGCGGAGATGACGTTCAACCATTTTTGCGAGTGGCCCGATGCACCGCCGAAACAGGTCGCAGCCGCACTCACGCAACTGGCGGACTGGCATTTGAAAATGGCGCAGGATGTGGATTCAGCGCGCGCGGTGTTGGAAAAAATCATCGCCCGGTTTCCCGGCACCGCGTTGGCGGCGCAGGCCGCGCAACGCATCGCGCACCTTGGCGGTACGGAAAAAATCCTGCTGGCGGCGCATGACCGGCAGGCCGTGTTTGTGCCGGAGGGCGTGAACAACATCGGGTTATTGGATTCCACGGAATTTTTACGGCCGGTGGAAAAGGACCCGAAGCAGCAGGCGGCGGAATATGTGAAGCATCTGGAGCAATATCCGCTCGACACGGAAGTGCGCGAAAAACTGGCGATCCTTTATGCGCGCGAGTATCAACGGCTGGATCTGGCGTCGCTCGAACTGGAGCAATTGATCAACGAACCCAACCATCCGCCCAAGCGCGTGGCGCAATGGTTGAACCTGCTGGCCGATCTGCAGATCCACGGCGGGGCGGATTACGAGACGGTGCGCGAAACGCTGGAGAAAATTGTGAAGCGATTTCCTGGTTTGCCAGTGGCGGACCGGGCACAGTCGCGGTTGAACCTGTTGAAGCTTGAATTCAAGGGGCAAAAAGAAACGCCAGGTAAAACGCTCGGTGTCTATGAACAGAACATTGGGTTGAAATACGGATCACCGCGCCAGTTGTAAAGCCACTTCCGTCACCAGTTCGGAGGCGAGGGCGACATCGCTGATGCCGGTGGTGCGGGACTGGATGGTCAGCTGGGTGAGGGGGGTGGTCAAATCCACGGCCTCAACGCGCACATAGACATTTTTATCGTTCACTTTGCCATACAGGGAGCGAACGATGTTGGTGGTGTCGTGCGGGACATACTCGGTGATTATTTTGCCGTTGTTCTTGATGACGATGACCGCCGCCTGATAAACCTGATCAACCGAACGCTGATAGCGCGCAGTGATTTTGTCGGTGGACCAGGTCAGGGCGGCTGCATGATTTTCGGTGACAGTGCTGACGCAGCCGGTGCTGATCAAAGTGACGGCGGCAAGGGCGGCCAAAATTATTTTCTTCATAGGGCTACAATCCAATCGAAAACATCGCAGAGGTCAAGCACCATTCATGCACGGGGCGGGCTTAATTTTGAAACTTTCCGGCGGCCACGGTTTTAATTACTAATAACGATTTAATAACGATTATGGCAGAATTTTCCTATCGGGCGCGCCGGCGCAGCGGTGAGCTGGTCGAGGGCATCCTTGAGGTGACGGACCGGCCGGCGGCATTGGCGCAGATCCAGCGGCTCGGGCTTTTCCCGATCGCCGTGGAAACCGCCAAGGCGGGCGCGGCGACCGGTGAAAGGCGGGCCGGGCAAAAGTCGGATTTTATGTCACTGCTGCCGCCGGCGCTCCGGGCGCAGTTGCAGCAGAAGCGTAAGCCCAAGCTGCAGGAACTGGCGACGTTTACGCAGCAAATGGCCAACCTGCTCAAATCTGGCATGCCCCTGACAGTGGCGCTCAACAGCATGACGCACTTGGAATCAAAGGGGATTCCCAAGGAAGTCAGCCAGGGATTGCGGCAGGAAGTCACCGAGGGCCGGGGGCTTTCAGATGCGATGGCGAAACAGCCGCGCATTTTTTCGGACTTGTATGTGAACATGGTGCGGGCGGGCGAACAGAGCGGTTCCCTGGTGGAAGTGCTGCGGCGCATGGCGGATCATTTCAATCAGTTCGCCGAGGTGCAGGCCAAGTTCAAGTCTGCGCTGATCTATCCGGCGATGGTTTCCTGCGTGGGTGCGGGCATTATCGCCTTCTTCATGTTTTTCATGATGCCGAAGTTCATGGAAATTTTTAAAGGATTCAACGTCGCATTGCCGCTGCCAACACGGATTTTGATGGGGAGCAGCAACTTTCTGATCAATTATTGGTGGCTGCTGCTAATTATCATTGTCGTGGGACTCATTCTGTTCAAACGCTTCCAAGCCAGTGTGGAAGGCGCGCGGAAAATTGACGGCTGGATGATGAACCTGCCCGTCATCGGCAAGGTGGTGAAACTGAATCTGTTCGGCCAGTTCGCGCGGACGCTCGGCACCCTGCTGCAAAACGGCGTGCCGGTACTGACGGCGTTGAAGATCACGGAGCAGGTGCTGCCGAACCGGTTGATCAAGGAGGCGATCGCCAAAACGCGCGAGGCGGTGACGGACGGCAAGACGCTGGCGCAGCCGCTCGGGCAGAGCAAACTGTTTCCGCAGCTCATGGTTGACCTGGTACGCATCGGCGAGGAAACGGGCGACGTACCGGGCGCGTTGAACAATTTGGCGGACACATTTGAGAGCGAACTCCAAATCGGCTTGCGCGTGATGACCCAGCTTATTGAGCCGATCATGATCATCATGATGGCCATCGTGGTCGGCTTTTTGCTGGTCAGCATCCTGCTGCCACTGTTCCGCCTGATCTCCCAGATTCACGCCTAAGACCTGATGAAAAAAACGACTGCATTCCGGCAGCGGGCATTCACGCTCATTGAAATCATGATCGTGGTGGCCATCATCGGCCTCATCGCGGCGATGGGCGCGCCCTCCTTGCTGGCCATGATCCAAAAGGACGGAATGCGCAAGGCGGTGAGCGATGTGACGGAGCTGCTTGGCGATGCACGGGCGGCCGCCATCCTCAAGGGGGAGAACGCCAACGTTTCGTTCCATCCGGCGGACAACCGGCTGGAATCTTCCACCGGCAAGTCGGTGACGCTGGCGGACGGCATCGCGATGGAGGGCATCGGCATCAACCTGATGGATTTTTCCGAGACGGAAGTTTCCCGCGTCCGGTTCTTCCCGAACGGCACCAGTGACGAGTTGACGTTAATACTGCATTCCGGTGGCGACTGGGAAAAAATCACCTTGGAATTTTCGACGGCGCTGGCCAAGTCGGAACCACTCAAGCGATGAAAACCCGGACCGGCAACGCGGGACGACGGGCGTTCTCCCTGATGGAGGTGATGATCGCCATCGGCATTTTCTTCATGTGCATCTTTGTGATCCTGTCGTTGGTTTCCAGCTCGCTCCAGAATGCGCGGCGGCTGCAGCGCCCGATGGTGGACGCTGCGATGCTTGCCTCCGAACTTTCGCTGACGAACCAGATCGTCGAAGAAGCCCAATCCGGTGACTTCGGTAAACTATATCCGGGTTATACATGGACAGCGGACATCAATGAAGTTCTGACAAACCGGCTGTTTCAGGTGGATTACCTCGTGCAGAACGGCGACAAGGAAGTCATCCAGAAGATGAGCGTTCTGTTTTACCGTCCGCAGTCGCCCGCCGGCAGTCTCGACGGGGCGACCGTGGCCAAATGAAGATTAAATTTCAAAAAACGGACAAATGAATTCGCCGCTCAAAATCCACCCTTCAAAAACCGCCGGCGCGTTCACGTTAATCGAGGTCATGGTTTCCATCGCGATCTTTGCCATCTTGATCGCGGCGGTCTATTCGACCTGGGTGGTGATCTTGAAATCGTCGCAGGTGGGCCAGATGGCTGCAGCCCGCGTGCAGCGCGAACGCATCGCCATCCGCACGCTGGAGGATTCACTCACGTGCATCCAGTCGTTCCAGGCGTCCATGGGCTATTACACCTTCAATGTCACCAACGGCCAGCAGCCGGGTTTGAGTTTTGTGGCGCGCCTGCCGGACATTTTCCCGCGCAATGGAAAATTTGACGCGAACCTGCGGCGGCTGACTTTTTCCGTGGAATCCACGGGTACAGGTATGGATTCGGAACGGGACCTGGTGCTGCGGCAGAATCCGATCCTCATGGACCAGGATGCGGATGAGCAGCAGGTGCCGCTGGTGCTGGCGCGCAACGTGAAGGATTTCGTCATCGAGTGCTGGGACACCAACTCCTACGACTGGATGGATGGATGGGACAGCACGAATTCACTGCCGCCCATGGTGCGGATCACGCTCACGCTCACGCTGGGAGACAAGGACAACAATAATAATTCCCCCGCGTCCCTTTTCACCGCCACCCGCGAGATTGCCATTCCGTCCAACACCCTGCCCACGGTCGCCCAGACGGGTTCGCCCAACGGCGGTGGCGGAGGAGGCGGCATAGGCAATGGCGGTGGCCGCAACAACGGAAGAGGTGGGAATGGGCCAGGCGGAAACGGACAGGGCGGAAAAAATAATGGCGGCCGGAATGGTCAGGGCGGCTATCAGCCGGGTGGTGGCCCGCCTGGCGGTTTTGGGAATCAATCGGGAAATCCACGGTGAAAACAAGTTTTCAAAAGAAATCCTGCGGTGTGGCGCTCCTCGTGGTGATGATTGCCATCGCGGTTTTTTCGGCGCTGGCGGCGGCGCTGGTGTTTTCCATGAAGGTGGAAACCCGGTTGGCCATGAACGCAAACCATGAACAGCAACTGCTCTGGCTCGGCCGTTCGGGCGTGGAATACGCGCGCTGGATCCTGGCGCAGGAGGCCACCATTCCCGGCCAGCAATACGATGCGCTCAACCAGATCTGGGCGGGCGGGCCGGGCGCGATGGCCGAAACAAACAGTGTGCTCATGGGAATTTCCCTGACCGATTTTCAGATTGGCGAGGGGACTGTTTCATTGAAGATTGTTGACCTTGATCGCAAGGTGAACATCAACACCGCGAACGCGGCGGTATTGCAGCAGGCGCTCACGGTGATGGGCGTAAATGCGGACGAGATGTCCGTCGTGTCCGATTCCATCCAGGACTGGCGCAGCCCGGCCGCCCCACCGCGCGTGGCCGGCGCGCAGAGTGATTATTATCAAAGCCTGACGCCACCCTATTACGCCAAGAACGCGCCGATTGACGACCTGTCCGAACTGCTGCTCATCAAGGGCGTGACGCCGGAAATGTATTGGGGCGGCGGCTCGTCGAACAGCCCCGCGCCGCCGCAACGGCCCAAACTCGGCATCCGCAATGGGCCTAACGAGATACCGGTTTATCCCTTCGGCTTGGCGGATGTTTTCACGGCCGTTTCCTCCGGCAGGATCAACGTCAACACCGCCGACGCGAACGTGTTGCAGATGATTCCCGGCGTGGACGCAAATGTCGCCGCCGCTGTCATGCAGCAGCGGGCCGGGCCGGATGGCGTTGAAGGCACGGAGGACGACACGCCCATCCAGAACGCCGCCGGGGCGTTGCAGGCCGCCGGCATGAACCCGGCGGATGCCGGGCGTTCGGGCAACCTGCTGGCCACGCGCAGCACCACGTTTGAAGTCCATGTCACGGCGCGGATCGGGGAAAACACACGCGAATTCACGGCCATCATCGTCCGCCTCACCGGCAACGATGTCCAGGTGGCGGGCTTTTATTGGAAATGATGGAAAACAAGGTTGAATTCGCCGCGCCGAAAGTTATCGTTTTCCCATGTGTCGGCCATTGATGATGTTGCTCCTGCTCAGTTCGCTTATGGCGGCGTCTGCGTCCGATGTCATGACGGGTCATATCGTCAAGGTGCTTCCGCTGTTTCTCAATCTCAAAGGTCAGGATGCGCTTTCACCGAGCCTTTATGACCGGGACGCCTACCAGGTTTATCTGCGCGCTCATACCAATCAAGTCTCCGCCATCCGTTTCGACGTCCTTTGGAGCACGTCGCACGCGAACAGCACCAATCTCACCTTGCGCTTGGAACTGCGGGGCATCGGCCCGGGAGGCGTGCCGCGCCAGACCACGTTTGAGCAGGCGGTCACGCCGCATTACTTCCGGCACTGGACGTCCATGTTGCTGGCGGACGAAGACTTGAAAAATTTCGGCCAGGTGGTCGCCTGGCACGCCACGCTCTGGTCGGATAAAACATTATTAAGCGAACAAAAATCCTTCCTCTGGTGAACGCCCGGATTCCATGTTTGATTTTGTTTTGCGTATTTTGCGCGTCGTCCTCGTTTGCGCAGGATTCATCAGGTTCTCCAGCCGACACCAATGTGCCGTCGACTTCGGCAGCAGTTGAGCTGACAAACCAGGCTGCGGTCATCTCTACTCCTGCAACTGAAACGGCACCAACGCCCGCCGCATTGACCAATTCTCCAAGCCAGGCCGGCGGCGCTCAGCCGGCAATGGAAACATCTCGTGAACAAGCCCGGCCGGTGACGCAAACCAGTTACGCGCCAACGGGTGACATGGAGCCGCGACGCGTTTTGCGTTCTGACGATTCCTTGATGTGGATCGCCCTGGTCGGCGTCTCGGTGATTTCTTTCAGCGCCATCCTTATTTCCTGGCAAACGTCACGCAAGAATCTTGCCGTGGCACCGGTGCCGCCGGCACAAACGCCCGCCACCATTGTCCCCGTTTTGCTGCCAGTCATTTCGCAGGCCATCAAGGAGGCGCTCGTGCAGGAGCTTTCCGCGCAGCGCCGGGAACTCCTCACCGCCCAGCAGGCCGCCGCCAATGAACTCTCCCAGCTTGCCCGCCGTCTCGAAGCCGTGCAGACGCCGTTGCTCGAACGCCTCGGCGGGCCGCGCCCGGCCATCACACAATCCGCGAAATTCCCCCGCGAAATTCCGGTCAAAATTTATTGCACCTGCGGGCAGAAATATTCCTTTGAAGTCCAGCCCGTGGATGGCCACATGCCATTCTCGGTCGTCTGTCCCGCCTGCGGTCAGGACGGCACGCATCAGGCCAATCAAGTCATCGTGCGGCTCATGAACAGCACCACCCAGCCGTTGCCGGTGAATGGCGGTGGTTTGTATTTGAATTCCTCCCCGGCCATTGCGCCGCAATTGGTGGACGCGGTGAAGCAGGCCGTCGTGAATGAACTTGCTGGCCCGCGCGCCGAAGCTCCGAAGGCCGTGCCTGCGGTGGTGACACCCGTGACCATTCCGCCGGAACACAAGAACGGTTCAATTTCTGTTGTTAATCATGTGGAACATCCACCGGAGAATGTCGCGGCTAAACTTCTAGCTGAAGGCCAGTCGCTTGCGGACGGTGGCGAATTCGACAAGGCCGTAAAGTGTTTTGAGACCGCGCTTGTTTTGCAGCCGGACAGTGCCGACGCGCTCGCCAAGATGGGTGCTGTTTTCGACAAGCTGGGCCGGGCTGATGAGGCTCTTCAATGTTATGATCGGGCCATTGCATTGGACGAGTCCATGACCATCGCCTATTTGAACAAGGGCGGACTTTTCAACCGTCTTGCCCGCTATGACGAGGCTTTGCGGTGCTATGAACAGGCGTTGCTCAAACAGAAGAAAGCCGCCGCATGATCCCCGTAAAGATCTATTGTGCGTGCGGGCAGAAATATGCTTTTGAAGTCGAGCCCGCTGACAACCGGATGCCGGTGATGGTGGCCTGCCCAGTCTGCGGACGCGATGGCACGGAGGAAGCCAACCGATTTCTTGTAAAAATATTTAAGGGCAAGACCCAGCCGATTCCGCCGCCCAAGATCAATTCGCTCCTCAATTCCGTCCAGTCCAACTTGGCCCCGCATCTGGTGGATGCGCTCAAAGACGCCGTGGTGCAGGAACTCGCCGCGCAGCGCCATGAACTTCTCGCCGGACAACAGGCTGCCGCCGCCGAGCTGACCGAGCTGGCGCGCCGTCTTGAAGCCGTCCAGACACCATTGCTGGAACGCCTCCGCACTTACGAGGAACGTATCGCGGAGCTGGAACGAGATCTGGCCAATCAATCGAAGGAAAACCGCGAACTGCTGAAGCTGAAGATTGACATGCTCCGGCAGCAGATTGAAACGGAGCGCGCCACCACGGGGCGCATCAACTTCAACTGAATTTCGCTTTTTTCTTCTGCGCGAGCAGCACCTGCTCGAAACAATTTAAAGCCTCGTCGTGCCGGTTCAGCTTATTCAACAATCCGCCCTTTTGCAGAAAGGCCAGCGTGAATCCGCCGTCCCGCGCGATCGCGCGATCGCAGGCACCCAATGCCTCCGGCAACCGGCCCAGTTTTTCGAGTGCCGCCGATTTTTTCACCAGTCCCTCGGCATGATCGGGATGCGTCGCCAGCAGCCGGTCGAAAACTTCCAACGCCTTGTGTGGCTGGCCCGCGTCCAGCAGTGCTTCGCCCTCTGCCAGCAGGTCATCGGATTTTGAACCCGTCGCCCCGGCGAGCAGGCTGCTGCCATTTTCCAGTTCGATGATCTTTCGTTCGAGCTGCCCCACCACGTCCAGCAGCCGTGAATTGGAACTGGCCACCGCCGCCCGCCCCGGCGCGGCTAGCTGATGCACCGCGCCCGCATTCGCGATGACGGCATTATGCTGCGCAGAAATTTGCGCGAGTTGGGAAAATGCACGCCATTGAAAATAGAATAGCAGCGCCACGATGCCCAGTCCTGCCAGCCCGAACGCGCCTGCGAGCAGCAATGTGAACTGTTGCGTCTTGCGTGCCGTTTCGGCATCGGCGTTGTGTTGCGCCGCGACCGATTGCTCCAGTGCTTCCAGCCGCGCCGCGATGGCCTCCGCGTTGCGTTTAGCGTCGTCTGCCGCAAGTACCCGCCCGTCCTCGATGGCCATGCGCGTGGCGTGCAATTGTTCCTGGATCTGGAGATAGCCATTCACCAGGGCGTCGCTGTTGGTGGTCGAGGAATTCGTCTGCGCCGACGCCGGCAGGGCGAGCAGCACGGCGGCGATGAGGAGCGGGAAAAGTGCTTTTGGATTCATCCGCCTCGCAGCGTGAAGCGGCGGCAATTTGAAGTCAAGCGCGCGACGGGACAAATTATTCCCAAGCCGTTTATTTTTTCAGGTCAAACTCGAGCCGCGTGCGCGAACCGGTCTGGACATTGCGGATCTCCATCTCCTGAAGCTGCCATTGGCCGTTCACTTTCTTGAACGATTTTGGTGAAAACTCTTTCAGCGGCTCGCCGTTCTTGTCATAGGCTTCCGCTTGCAGGATGCCGCCGGTTTCCTTGTCAATCCAAGTTACCACGCGCGAATAACCATTGGTGTACGGGTTAGGATTCGTGCTTTCCAGCAACGTGTATTCGCGACCGCGTTTCAAGTTGGTCGTCTTTGGTAAAATTTTCTGGGCCGGCCAGTGGAAGAATTCCAAACCAAGGTCACAGAGCCAGAAATCGGAACCGGCGAAACGCGACATCAACGCCGATCCACAGACTAGATGGCCGGGAAAAAGATGACGCGACAGTGGGATGTCTCCCAGCACTGGAACGGCGTCGCTGCGATTGGTGGAATAGGAATAAATGTTTGTCAGGTCGGTGGCATGAATGACCCGAAGGTATTCCGTCTGGTTGGTCAAGTTGGCCTGATAAAAGGTTTGCCAATCCGGGATGATGAGGTAGGTGTTGGCATTAGAAATCGAGACGACAATTCTGCAAATGATTGGAATTTCAGAACGACTCCCGCTGCCGTCACGGATATGTAATATACCCGTGTTTGTGCTGTTTTCGGCAGGCCGCCGGGACAAAATCTCCTGCGCCAACGAATGTCCTTGAATCTCCGCGTCAGATAGAGCATTCGTTTTTTCCGCCATTGCTCCAAAGGCGTAAAACAAAATCATCGTGGCAAATACAAGGACGCGAATGGTTGTTTTGCATAACCCGTTTCCCCTCACCCTGACCCTCTCCCCCGGGGAGAGGGAACAGCGACTGGGCATCTCTTTTTTTCCGCATATGCGCTGCGCGAATCCACTCGCGTGATTGTCTGTTAGACTGGAAACGATTCTCCCTCTTCCCGGGGGAGAGGGTGAGGCAGCCGTCAATAATTTTCCTGCCCGTATGATTTTGTTTGCAGAAACGGAAGAGAGTCGGCGGGGAATTTTCATTTTGCAGCCAGTGCCAGTTGCAGAACCTCGGAAATCTCCTTCACGAAATGCACCTTCAGTTTCGCGCGCACTTCCGCCGGCACGTCCTGCCAGTCGGGCTTGTTGCCCTCCGGCAGAATCACCTGCTTCACGCCAAAACGCGACGCAGCGATCACCTTTTCCTTGATGCCGCCCACGCGCATCACGCGGCCGCGCAGGCTGATCTCGCCTGTCATTGCCACATCGGAACGCACACGGCGTTTGCTCATCAAAGACGCCAGCGCGGCGCAGATGGTCACGCCTGCGCTCGGCCCGTCCTTTGGTGTTGAGCCGGCGGGAACGTGGATGTGCAGGTCATGTTTGCCGTAATCGTCAAAATCAAGGTTCAGCTTTTTCGCCTGGCTGCGGAGATAGCTCACGGCGGTCTGCGCGCTTTCCTTCATCACATCGCCGAGCGAACCTGTGAGCGTCAGGCTGCCGCGTCCGCGCATCCGCGTGGCTTCGATGAACAGCACATCACCGCCGACCGGCGTCCACGCGAGTCCGGTGGCGATGCCGATCTCTCCGATCTTCTCCGCGCTTTCAAAAACGAATTTTGCATGGCCGAGGTAGCCCGGCAGGTCCTTTGCTTCGAGTTTTATGGTCGCCGCTTCGCCGTTGCGGGAGACAATTTTGCGTGTCGCTTTGCGGGCCAGCGCTGCGATCTCACGCTCGAGCTGGCGTACGCCGGCTTCGCGAGTGTAGTCGCGAATCAGCCGGCGCAGCGCGGCATCGGAAAATTTCACATCGCTGCGCGTCAGGCCGTGTTCCTCCAACTGGCGCGGCACAAGATAGCGCTTGGCGATCTGGAGTTTTTCCGACTCGGTGTAACTGGGCAGTTCGATGACTTCCAGCCGGTCGCGCAGCGCAGGATGAATCGGCTCGAGCCAGTTCGCAGTGGCGATGAAAAGCACGCGCGACAAATCAAATGGCAGGTCTAGGTAATGGTCGGTGAACGTATTATTCTGCGCCGGATCGAGCACTTCGAGCAGCGCAGACGCCGGATCGCCGCGAAAATCCGAACCGACCTTGTCGAGTTCGTCCAGCAAGATCACCGGGTTGCGGCTTTCGACACGTCGCAAGGTTTGAATGATGCGCCCGGGCATTGCGCCGACGTAAGTGCGGCGATGACCGCGAATCTCCGCTTCATCTCGCATTCCGCCCAAGGAAATTCGTGCGAATTTCCGGCCAAGCGCGTCAGCCAGACTTTTACCGAGCGATGTCTTGCCCACGCCGGGCGGGCCGACCAGGCACAGGATCGGGCCTTTGATCTGACGGCGGCGTTTAAGCACGGCGAGAAATTCCAGCAGCCGATCCTTGATTTTCGGCAGGCCGAAATGCTCGTCGTTCAAGACCTTTGCCGCCGCCTTCAGATCCAGCTTGTCTTCGGTGGATTTTTCCCATGGCAAGGCTAGTATCCAGTCGATGTAATTGCGGGAAACAGCATATTCAGCGGCGGCGGGCGATATTTGCGCCAGGCGGTCGAGTTCCTGTTCAGCGGCTTTGCGGACCTCGGCGGGCAGGACCGCCAGCACGACTTTTTCGCGCAGCAATTTGGCTTCGCCCGCATTGGCATCGCCTTCACCGAGTTCACGCTGGATGGCGCGCATCTGTTCGCGCAGGAAAAAATCACGCTGCGTCTTGGCGATGTTCGAGGCGACATCGCTTTGAATTTTTGAACTTAAAGTCAGGACTTCCTGTTCACGGTTGAGCAGCGGCAGCAGCTTTTGCAGGCGCTCACGGACGGAAACAGTTTCGAGCAGGTTCTGCCGGTCTTCGAGCGAGAGGTTGAGATTTCCGGCGATCAAATCCGCGAAATGCCCGGGGTGCTCCGTGTTCAGCGCCGCGATCTTGACCTGGTCGGTCAGCGCCGTGGAAAGCTTGGTGATCTCCTCAAACTGCTTGTGCGCGTTGCGGAGCATGGCCTGCAACTCCACGGAATCCTCCGTCTCATCGCGCAATAAATCATAACTGGCACGCAGATATGGCGCGGGCAGCTCAAATTTTTTCAGCCGGATGCGCCACAAACCCTCGACCAGCACTCGCACGGTACCGTCGGGAAATTTCACCATTTTGGAGAGACGGCACACGCAGCCGACTTCATACAAATCTTCTGGGGCCGGTTCAGCGACCTCGGCCTTGCGCTGCAAGATCGCTCCGAACAGACGGTCGCCGGCGACGATGTCATCAATCAGTTTGAGGCTCGGCCCGGTTTCGATGAGCAACGGCACGATGGCACCGGGAAAAATAACGATGTCCGACAGTCCAAGGATTGGGACGCTGTCCGGCAGGGAACGGGCGGAAATGCGCGGGGGCGCCTCCGTTTTTTCGGCGGCGCTGTTGATGTTGACAAATTCTGTTTCCGGCGATGTCATCGTCGTCGTTAAGTCAATCAGATGCAGCGCGGGATGGAAAGGTTAACGCGCTTTTTAATCCCCCTCGGCAATCGGGACTTTGGTCGGTTTGGATTGCGATGACCTAGAGGGTGGCACATCAATCCGCAGGAAACCGTTCACATAAACCGCCTTGGCCTGGCCCAGGTCAAAACCCGGCGGCAGTTCCAGCACGCTTTCAAAAGGGCCGTAGTTGATCTCCATCACCAGAAAACTGCAGTTTGGCGCACGGCAGCAGTCCGGCCGGGTGCCAGAGATGCGCAAACGGCTGCCTTCGACGGTGATCTCGAGATTCTCGCTTTTCATGCCGGGCAGCTCCACCTTGACGACGATGCCGGCATCGGTGGAATAAACGTCTGTGTTTGGCACCCAGCGCCCGGTGGCGTCGCCATTACGCGAACTGACGGCCGAGCCGCGGGCAATAAAATGAACGGAGGAACTGACTTTGGTTACGGCCATGATTTGAAAAATTATTATCGCAAAATCGTGTCGCAAGCAAGCGAACCGTTAATCTGCGTCCGCAACATAACCGTAAAAGCCGTCCGTGCAAATGGATTTTCAGCGTTGAACTTTCCGGGCGCGACCTTACGCTGCGCGCATGGCTGAACCGTTCCGTTACCCATACCGCGTGACTTATGCTGATTGCACCGTAGGCAACCACGTCTATCACTCGCGTTATCTTGATTTATTGGAGGCCGCGCGCGGTGAATTTCTCCGTTCCCTGGGCCCGACCGTGCTGGAATTGCAGGACGCTGACTACATCTTTCCCGTCATCGAGGCGCGGCTGCATTACAAATTTCCCGCGCGCTACGATGATTTGCTGACAATTGAGGTCTGGGTAACGGCCGGTGAAAAAGTACGCTTGAATTTCGGCCATCGGATCCTGAATCAGAACGGCAAACTGATTGTGGAAGCCGAAACATTTCACGTCTGCACCAATCGCGAGGACAAACCCAAGCGTTTGCCGGAGGAGCTGGCGAAAAAGCTGAGGCCATATTTCGATTCTATGTCGGGCTTGGAAAAGAAGGCAACATGAGGACAGAGAGAAAAACTCTTGAGTGGTATCTGGACGATCCGCGCACCAGAAAATGGATCGTTCAATGTGTTTTTTGCAAAGCTTATGGCCGAAACCAAAATACACCTTTGACTGTTCCAAAAGCTGACTTTGAGAAAAATTTCTCAATAATGCAGCTGGATGAAAATGGCAGGTGTGAAATTTGCCGCAATCTTGCCGATTAAGCACAAATTTCATTCCGCCTTGCGGACTCCATCTACGTCTGCGAAAATGAAGCGTCGCGCGCGATGCAAACCCAACCTGACTATCCCAAACATTACTGCGGCGTTTTCGGTATTTTCGGACATCCGAATGCCGCTGAACTGACCTACTACGGCCTTTACGCCCTGCAACATCGCGGCCAGGAAAGCGCCGGCATCGTCACCTGTCACGACGGAAAATTTTTCAAGCATCACGGCATGGGCCTCGTGCCACAGATTTTCAACGATCCAAAAATCTTGCACGACCTCGTTGGCGACCGCGCCATCGGTCACACGCGCTACTCGACGACTGGCACCTCTAATCTGCGCAATGCCCAGCCGCTTACGGTGGATTGCGCGCGCGGCCAGATCGCCGTGGCGCACAACGGCAACCTGACCAACGCCGCGCAGTTGCGTGACGAACTAGAAAGCCAGGGCCTGGTTTTTCAGACCACCGTGGACAGCGAAATCATCATCATGCTGCTCGCCCAGCCGACCATGGGCGGCATGTCCAATTCCCTCGTGCAAAGTCTTCGCCGCATCGAAGGCGCGTATTCCTTGGTCATCATGACCGAGCGCGAACTCATTGGCGCACGTGATCCGCATGGCTTTCGTCCTTTGTCCATCGGCAAAACCGCGAATGGCGCGTATGTGCTTTCCAGCGAGACGACCGCATTTGACTTGATCCATGCCAAATTCATCCGCGACGTTGAACCCGGCGAAATCGTCATCATCAACGACAAGGGCTTGACCAGCATCCAGGCTTTTCCCGGGCACAAGAAAAAGGCGTTTTGCATTTTTGAATACGTCTATTTCGCGCGGCCCGACAGCGTCATCAACGGCCACAGCGTCTATGAAGTCCGCAAGGAAATGGGCCGTCAACTCGCGCGCGAACATAACGTCAAGGCCGACCTCATCATTCCCGTGCCCGACAGCGGCGTCTGCGCGGCGATGGGCTATTCCGAGCAGTCTGGAATTCCCTACGAGATGGCCTTCATCCGTAACCATTACGTCGGGCGCAGTTTTCTCCAGCCCACGCAGCTCATCCGCGATTTCAATGTGCGCGTGAAACTCAACCTCATCGAGTCGCTCGTGAAGGATAAGCGCGTTGTGATTGTGGACGATTCCATCGTGCGTGGCACCACCTGCAAAACCCGTGTCAAGACGCTCAAAGATGCCGGTGCCAAGGAAGTGCATGTCGCCGTGAGTTGTCCGCCGCACATGAATCCGTGCGTTTACGGAATTGATTTTCCAGACCGCAGCAAGCTCATGGCCGCGAACAACACCATTGACGAAATCCGCCAATACCTGAACGCCGACTCGCTCCATTATCTTTCACAAGAAGGAATGATCGCCGCCACGGGTCAGAAGAAAGACGCGTTCTGCCTGGCCTGCTACGACGGCAATTACCCCGTCGCCTATGATCCGCTGCTGGACAAGCATATCATCGAACGCCGCCGCAAACAGACACAAACCCTTGGCGAAGCCGCCACGCAGGAGAACGAGCAGATCAAGTTGTTGCAGGTTTAAAGCAATGGGCTAGAAGAATTCAAATTCTACTGTATGAAAATCACGTTGATCATCATCTGGATTACACTTTCGCAATTTTGTTTATCAGCGGCAGAAGTCAGCACAAACTTTTGGGATAATTTTTCAGATCGTGTAAAAACACTTCACGGATTTGTAGTTGAAGTGGATGTTTATTGCCAAAAAGACGAGGTGAAAAGCCTTGGCCTTAATACGCATGGTGCTATTGCCTTGGGTGATATTATGAAAGTTTTTTTGAAGATTAAGGAGGAAAAACCAAGTTCACTAACGGAAATTAAAAAATCCATAAAGGTTCAATTGTTTCTGGCTGAAATTTCTGAACAGACGACTTCTGTGACATCTCGAATTCTAGCTTTTTCCTCCTTAACTAGAGAGGAGAAAGAAGAGTTCGTTGCTAAAATAGAAAGAGCCGGAAAACTAATAAAAAAACTTAATCAAGATTTGGATGAGCATATTTATGATGTTTCAGAACTTGGTTTATGAAAGCAACGCCACACAATGAATTATCCGTGACGGAAAGCATAACAGCTACTGTTAATGGCAAGACCGTGACAGGGACTTTATGGCTGCATTCTTCTAGGCGCGGAAGATTTGAAGTTGAATACAATGGAATCCGAAAATCTGATAATCGCACAGATTATACGAATGAGGGTCACATACGCGGCATCGCAAAACTGATTCTTCAAGAAATGATTGAGGAGTAGTTTTCCCAATGACTTAAACCGCATTGACGCCGCATCATCCCGCCGTCAAAATCCCTGTTAAATTATGAAGGCATCCGCGTTATTGGAAAAGGAAAGGCGGGAAGTTTCTATTCGGAATTCATCGTCCGTCATCCGTTATTCACCCGTTCCGACCGTGGATCAAGTCATGGTCGAGGAACGCGCCGCGTCCTTCGGCAAGCGCAGCATCAAAGCGAGCGCCAAACTCGCCGGCCTCAAGATGGCCGTCGGCCTGTGCGACCTCACCACGCTCGAAGGCAAGGACACGCCCGGCAAGGTCGCCTATCTCTGTCGCAAGGCGCTCCAGCCCATCGAGGCGAAATACGATGTGCCGAGCTGCGCCGCCGTGTGCGTTTATCCGAACATGGTGAAATACGCGCGCAAATTTCTCGGCGACGTTTCGCCCGTGAACATCGCCGCCGTCGCCACCGGATTTCCCAGCGGCCAATATCCGTTGCGCACCAAGCTCGAAGAAGTCCGCCGCACCGTGGCCGATGGCGCGGATGAAATTGACATGGTCATTGACCGCGGCGCCTTCCTCGCCGGCGACCACGCGAAAGTGTTCGACGAAATTGCCGCCACCAAGGAAGCCTGCGGCCCGGCGCATTTGAAGGTGATTCTCGAAACCGGCGAACTCGTCACCTACGACAATGTCCGCCTCGCCAGCGAGATCGCCATGCAGGCCGGCGGCGATTTCATCAAGACCAGCACCGGCAAAGTTTCGCCCGCCGCCACCATGCCCGTCACGCTCGTGATGCTGGAGGCCATCCGCGATTATTTTTTCGCCACCGGCATCCGCATCGGCATGAAACCCGCCGGCGGCATCCGCACGTCCAAGCAGGCGCTCGCCTACCTCGTGATGGTCAAGGAAACCCTCGGCGACGACTGGCTCAACCCGCAACTGTTCCGCTTCGGCGCGAGCACGCTCGTCAACGACGTGCTGATGCAGATCGCCAAGCAGGTGGATGGCAATTATCAAGGGCCGGATTATTTTTCGCTACCGTGAAAATCAATTCGCGTTTTCAATAACTCGGAGCAGTTCTTGAGCGCAAAAAATTCGATTTCGTTTTTGTCCCGTTATTTCTTTAACAATTTTCAATTTCTCCAACTTGTTCAAGGCGCTTTGCGCGGCGTTATACGAAACCTTCATGCGTTCCGCCGCATCAGGAACATTGACGTAAGGATTAAGAAATAGGCTGTCCAGCAATTTCAAAACTGCTGCCGAAGACCATTTTTTTTGCAAACGGTCGCGATAATTCTCTTTTAGTTTCAAAATTCGATGGGCGCACTTGACAGCATCATTTGCCTGATGAGCAACAGCCTGTAAGAAAAATTGAACCCAGCCGTTCCAATCTCCAATTTCCCTGACCGCCTGAAGCCGGTCATAGTATTCAGTGCGATTTTTTTCCAAGTAACCGCTCAAATAAAGAAACGGCTGCGATAGATGTTCTCTTTCACACAGAAAAAGTGTGATTAACAACCGCCCGACCCGGCCGTTGCCGTCAAGAAAAGGGTGAATGGATTCAAACTGATTATGCAGAATTGCGCACTGAATGAGTGGGGGAATCCGTGCTGGTTGGTGCGCGAACTTTTCCCAATCATCCAACAGTATTTCCATTTCACCAACTGGTGGCGGGACATAAATAGCATCTTCAAGCCGACAATTTTTTGGGCCAACCCAGTTCTGGCGTGTGCGAAATTCTCCCGGCGTTTGCTCTTGACCGCGCACACCGGTCAGTAATTTTTCGTGAATTTCCCGAACCAAACGCTTGCTTACCGGAAGGGCTGAAAGTCGCTTGAGTCCATGACGCATTGCCACGACATAATTTGCCACTTCGCGAACATCAGAAGATTGCGGTGGCTCAGTTTTCGCTGCTTCAAAAAGAAACAAATCAGACAATGATGCTTGCGTGCCTTCAATGCGTGAACTCAACACGGCCTCCCGTCGCATATAAGGCATCACAAGCAGATCAGCATTCGGCAAAATTCTTCCCATTCCTTCCAATGCACCCAGCGCACGGTCGGCTTCGGACAATAAATTTACCAGTTCCGGGCTGTAGTTCAGGGCGGGCGGCAAAGGATTGGGCACAAATGCCCAATAATTCTGCGGCGTCTTGACGATTTTGCCAGCGGGACTCTTGTTGAATTTGTTATGATCCATTTCTTATTTCAGTCATTGAATATAGCAAAATTCTTATTTCAAAAAAAAGAAAAAAATGAAACAATAAAATCCTTATTTCAGTTTGCTTAACTAGGCAATTTGCGCCTTTTGAAATAAAGAAAAAAATGACATCCGATTAGTCAGCAGCGAATTCTATTCTGGCAATGTTCACAGTGATGTTTAATCTTGCCGACAGGTTGCCATGAAAACGAAACTCAAACCCGTAAAACTTTCTCCCGAGCGCGCCGTTGCCGCGCCGACTCATCCCGTCGTGCCGCTCAAGGAGCGCCGGTTGAACTTCGGCAACAAGTGGGACTTTGCGCCTGCGCCGGAGGATTCCAAGAATTACGCCATTGCGCCGCAGCATGAGTTGTTCATCAACGGCAAGTTCGTCGCGCCGACTTCGGGAAAATATTTTGAGTCCGTCAATCCCGCCACCGAGCAGACGCTCACCACGATTGCGGCGGCGAATGCGGAGGACGTGGATTCAGCGGTGAAAGCGGCGCGCAAAGCTTACGACAAGGTCTGGAGCAAGATGCCGGGGCGTGAGCGGGGCAAGTATCTTTATCGCATCGCGCGCATCATCCAGGAGAAGTCGCGCGAGCTGGCGGTGCTCGAAACGATGGACGGCGGCAAGACCATCAAGGAAAGTCGCGACGTGGATTTGCCGCTCGTGGCCGCGCACTTTTTTTATTACGCGGGCTGGGCGGACAAATTGAAATACGCGTTCCCTGGCAAAACGCCGCAGCCGCTCGGCGTCGCCGGGCAGATCATTCCGTGGAATTTTCCGCTGCTCATGGCCGCGTGGAAAATCGCGCCCGCGCTCGCGTGCGGCAACACCGTGGTTTTGAAACCGGCGGAAACAACGAGCATCACCGCTTTGCGCCTCGCACAGATTTTCCAGGAAGCTGAGCTTCCCGAAGGCGTGGTGAACATTGTCACCGGCGCAGGTGAGACCGGTGCAGCGCTCGTCAATCATCCGGACATCAACAAGCTCGCGTTCACCGGCAGCACGGAGGTCGGCAAGCGCATCGCGCAGGCGGTCGCGGGCACGAAGAAGAAGCTCACACTCGAACTCGGCGGCAAGGCGGCGAACATTTTGTTTGAGGACGCGCCGATTGATCAGGCCATCGAAGGTGTCATCAACGGAATTTATTTCAACCAGGGTCACGTTTGTTGCGCGGGTTCGCGGTTGTTTGTGCAGGAAGGGATTTATTCCAAGGTCATCAAGAAACTGCGCGACCGCATCCAGACGTTGCGCGTCGGCAATCCGCTCGACAAAAACACCGACATCGGCGCGATCAATTCGCGGCCGCAGCTCGAAAAAATCCGCGAGCTGGTGCAAAGCGGCGTGGACGAAGGCGCGGAGTTGACGCAGACGCAATGCACGCTCCCGGCCAAAGGATATTGGTTCGCGCCGTCGTTTCTCACGGGTGTCACGCATGCGCATCGCGTGGCGTCGGAGGAAATTTTCGGGCCGGTGTTGAGCGTGATGACGTTTCGCACGCCGGAGGAGGCGTTCGAGCGCGCGAACAACATCCCCTACGGCTTGAGCGCGGGCGTGTGGACGGACAAGGGCAGCAAGATTTTCAAGATGGTGAACAAGCTGCGCGCCGGCGTCGTCTGGGCGAACACCTACAACAAGTTCGACCCGACGAGTCCGTTTGGCGGCTACAAGGAAAGCGGCTTCGGTCGCGAGGGCGGATTGCAGGGGCTGGCGGCGTATTGCAGGCTCGACTGATTCAATGCAATAAATCGTTTAAAATGATGATAAAAAAATTAAGAATTAAATCGTTTCTAGTTCTGATAATAATTCTTTTATCTATTGGGTTTTATTTTTTTATTGTCAGAGGATTCTTGCCGGGCGGAGATGGAATCATAGCAAGAATCAATGCTCCGGACGGAACGGAAATGTGTGTAATTCAAACATACAATGGTATTACCGGCGAACCATATACAGTTGGTTTTTACTATCACAAACCAGGCAAGCCATGGGGTTGGTTTTATTATGAACACGAAGATACCCGATGGTTCTCCGGTAAGATCACGTTAAACGAAAACGGGAAGCTCGCTCATATCTTATGTGAAAATGAAGAGGTGGCGAAATTTGAAATACCTACCGAGAGCTTCACAATTTCGCGTTGGAAGCGGACTGTAAGTCCTGCCCAAGAATGGATGCCGGAAGGTTGGAAACCCGAAGACGCTCTGAAACCGGATGTTCTCAAAAGCCAAACGCCGAAATCACCAATGGCCATAGGTGCGACTAGTAATAATCCACCGAGTTACTAATAAAATTATGAATCGCCTCGACGTAAAAAAAACCTACAAGCTCTACATCGGCGGAAAATTTCCGCGCAGTGAGAGTGGACGCTACCTGCCCGCGAAGTCCGTGAGGGGCGAACATCTTGATAACTTCGCCCACGTCTCGCGCAAAGATTTTCGTGACGCCGTCGTTGCCGCGCGGGCTGCAACCGGTAGCTGGGGCAAGGCCAGTGCGTATAATCGTGGGCAGATTCTTTATCGTGCGGCCGAGATGCTGCAAAACCGCGCGAGTGAACTGGTCATTGAAATCACGCGTTCTACCAATGTCAGTGCGGTGAAAGCCAAACGTGAAGTCACGCTGGCGATTGACCGGCTGGTGCATTTCGCGGGGTGGACCGACAAATATTCGCAAGTGTTCAGCAGCGTGAATCCTGTGGCGTCGTCGCACTTTAATTTCACCACCCCTGAACCGACCGGCGTGGTCATTGTGCTCGCGCCGGATGAACCGTCATTGCTCGCGCTGGTGTCGCTCGTTGCGCCGGTCATCTTGAGCGGCAACACGGCGATTGTGGTCGCCTCTGAAAAATTTCCGCTCCCGGCCGCGACGTTCGCTGAAATTCTCGCGACGAGCGATCTGCCCGGCGGCGTGGTGAATATCCTCACCGGCAAGCGCGCTGAACTCATTGTGCACATCGCCACGCACATGGATGTCAATGCGATCGTGGATGGCGTGGGCGATTCTGAAAACAGCGCCAAGCTGCAAGCCGGTGTGGCAACAAACCTTAAGCGTTATTCCAATCACGCGGCCACCGACTGGTTCTCCGCCAAGGTGGAAGATCCCTATTGGATTCTCGACACGGTGGAATTCAAAACGGCGTGGCATCCCATTGGTATTTAATTTTTCGCAATCTCACACATGTCGCATCCCATTGTTCCCGCTGACCTGGCCCGTTTTATTGATCACACGTTGCTTTCAGCGGATGCCACCGCCCAAGACATCGAGCGCATTTGCGCCGAGGCGCGTGAACACAATTTTTACAGCGTCTGCGTCAATGGCTGCTGGGTCGCCACGGCTTATCAACTGCTGGAAGATTCAGACGTGAAGGTCGTCGGCGTGGTTGGGTTTCCGCTCGGGGCTATGACGTCTGATTCAAAACGCTTCGAGGCCGAGGCGGCCGTTGACGATGGTGCGCATGAGATTGACATGGTGCTGAACATCGCGCGGCTCAAGGCGGGCGATGACAAGTATGTTTTGCGCGAGATCATTGATTTGGTCGAGGCCGCTGACGAGCGTCCGGTCAAAGTGATTCTCGAAATTTGTCTCCTGAGTGACGAAGAAATCATTCGCGCCTGCCATCTCGTCGTCGAGAGCGGCGCACAGTTTGTGAAGACCTCCACAGGTTTCAGCTCCGGCGGCGCAACCGTGGCGGATGTGAAACTGATACGTGCCACTGTCGGGCCGAAATTCGGCGTCAAGGCTTCCGGCGGCATCAGTGATGCGAAGACGGCGTTTGCCATGATTGAGGCGGGCGCGACACGGCTCGGCACCTCTGCCGGTATGGCGATTGTTGAAGGTTTAGTTGGCGACGGAAATTACTGATTCTCTCAAGCGAGGATTGATCAAACCTTGTCCGGCAAGGCGAGCGGGTGCTTTAGATTTTCGTTGAGCGCCTCTTTGCTGATTTCATTTTCCCAACGGCTGATGACGACGGTGGCGACGCCGTTGCCGATCAAATTGGTGAGGGCGCGGCATTCGCTCATGAAACGGTCTATGCCGACGAGCAGCGCGAGCGATGCAATCGGCACGCTGGGCACGGCAACGAGCGTGGCGGCCAGAGTGACGAAGCCGGCACCGGTGACACCGCTGGCGCCTTTGGAAGTGATCATGGCGATCAGCAGCAGCCCGATTTGATGGCTCAGGTCGAGCGGAGTGTTCGTGGCCTGCGCCAGGAACACGGCGGCCATGGCCATGTAGATGTTCGTGCCATCCAGATTGAAACTGTAACCGGTGGGAATCACGAGGCCGACGGTGGAACGGCTGCAACCGAGCTGACTCATTTTCAAAATCATTCCCGGCAGCGCGGTCTCGGATGAACTGGTGCCGAGCACGAGCAGGAGTTCCTCCTTGATGTGATTGAGGAACCGGAAAATGGAAAACCCGCTCCACCACGCGATCAGTCCCAGCACCACGACGACAAACAGTCCGGCGGTGAGATAAAATCCGGCCATCAACGCGATGAGATTATTCAATGCGCCCAGGCCGTAGCTTCCAATCGTGAACGCCATCGCGCCGAACGCACCGATGGGCGCGACTTTCACGACAATCTGCATCACGCCGAAAAAAACCTGCGAGCCATATTCAATGCCGTGCAGCAATGGTTTGCCGCGCTCGCCCATGGCGGAAATGGCGAAGGCAACCAGCATGGCGATGAATAGCACTTGCAGCAGATCTCCGGTGACAAACGCTTCAAAAATGGTGTTGGGAATGATGTTCAGCGCAAAATCCACTCCGCTCAACGAATGAGCCTTTTGGATGTAGCTCTGGCTGATTTTCGGGTCAAGCATGGTGGGATCAACATTAAAGCCCGCACCGGGTTTCAGGATGTTCACGACCACGAGGCCGATCAGGAGCGCGAGTGTGGAGACGACTTCAAAATAGAGGATGGTTTTGCCGCCGATGCGCCCGAGCTTTTTCAGATCGCTCATGGACGCAATGCCATGCACGACGGTGCAGAAGATGATCGGCGCGATGAGCATCTTGATCAGCTTGATGAAGCCGTCGCCGAGCGGTTTCAGAGACTTCCCGCTCTCCGGGAAAAAATGACCGATCAAGATGCCGAGAACAACCGCGACCAGCACTTGAACGTAAAGAATGCGATACCAAGATTTGCGCGGGATGGAGGCTCGCATGGGTTATTTTGGTTCCGGGCTGATTAAGCCGGTTGAGCGTCGGCTTGTCGAATGAAATACGCCAATCGTCACATCAGCGTGCGCGACGTTGAAGTAACGGCCAGCGTGTAGCGATTTCCTGATTTCTTTAAACGAGTCCGCGCTCCGAATGCGATGGAAAGATTCTTTGAATTCAGCACATCCGGTGTTTCTCCATTCACCAGCACCTTGCCCGACTTCAACATCAGCACTTGCGAAAACACGGGCATGATTTCCTCGACGTGATGCGTCACAAGCACGAGCGTCGGGGAATTTTTCTGCAAACCAAGTCGTTGCAGGAATTGGAGAAAATGTTCGCGCGCGGCGGGGTCAAGCCCGGCGCAGGGTTCATCGAGAATGAGCACACGCGGTTTGGCCATGAGCGCACGAGCCACCAGCACACGCTGGCGTTCGCCTTGCGAGAGAACCTGCCAAGGACGATCAGTTAGATATTCGCATTCTACTTGGCGTAATAGCTTGGAGGCGGCAGCCTTTTCGCTGCGGGTCACCCGCCCCCAGAAATCAATCATCGCGTATTTGCCGCTGGCGACGGTTTCAAGCGCGGGTTCGTCGTCGGCCATCATCTGCCGGACGGAGGAGCTGACAATGCCCACTTTCTTTCGTAATTCGCGCCAGTCTGATTGACCGTACGTTTCGCCGAGCAACGAAATTTCCCCGGCCGTCGGCATCAGATAACCGGTAAGCGCACTCAACAACGAGGTCTTGCCAGAACCGTTCGCACCGAGAATCACCCAATGTTCACCGGCGTTCACGCGCCAGTTCACACCGCTCAGAATCACCGTGCCGTCGCGTTCGATGCACAGGTTGTCCACGGACAAAATGGTTTTTGAATTTTTCACAGCTCTTGGATTTCGGTCCACAACGGTTGCAGATCGGCGTCTGCGAGCGCCATTTTCTTGATGACCTCTTTCTGGCCCGAAGTCACCGCGCGCCGCAACCAGTGGCGCGCAATGTCGAACTGCTGCATCTGGCAGGCGTAGCACGAGAGGTTGTAGGCGATGATCGGTTCCGCCGGAAACATTTTCGCCGCCGGTAATAGCGCATCCCACGCCTGGGACAAACTACCATCGCTGACACGGCGTAACGCGTAGGCGCGATGTAGCCAGCCGGAAGATTCGTCCGGCGCGATCTTCAATTCGGAGCAGGCGATTTCCAGCGCGTCGCGCCATTGCTGTTCGTGCGCGCAAATCGTCCAACGCGCTTCGAGCACGTCGCAATGCTGTTGATTTTCGGTTGAAATTTTTGCCAGCTCCGCACGCGCATCGTCGGCACAGCCCAATCCCAGCCAGCCAATGGCGGCGTCAAGGTGGTGCGAGTCCGGCGGTGCGAGTGGTTTCACGCGCGAAGAGTGTAAGCGCGAACTCTGGAAGCCGCCGATAAAAAAATCTAGCCTGCGGACGTCAAAGAGTGCTGGCGTTCGGGCAGTCTGCGGTTTATGAATGGGTTGTTATGAAAAAACTCATTCCTGTTTTTCTGGCGCTGGCGGGCGCGCTGTCCGTCCACGCAAAAATCGTGACCCGGGCGGTCGAATACAAACAAGGCGACACCACGCTGGAAGGTTACTTGGCGTATGACGATTCCTTCACCGGCAAACGGCCCGGCGTGCTGGTCGTGCATCAATGGATGGGCTTGACGGATTACGAAAAACATCGCGCGGAACAGCTCGCTGGTCTCGGCTATGTCGCGTTCTGCGCCGACATTTACGGCAAAGGCGTCCGTCCAAAAGATACGGGCGAAGCCGGTGCCCAGGCTGGCAAATATAAAAGTGATCGCGCGTTGCTCCGCGCCCGTGTCAACGCCAGCCTCGATGTGCTGGAGAAAAATGAGCTGGTGGACACAAAGCGCGTTGCGGCCATCGGCTATTGTTTCGGTGGCACCACGGTGATCGAACTCGCCCGCAGCGGCGCGAACATCGCGGGCATCGTGAGTTTTCATGGCGGACTGGATTCGCCCACGCCCGCCGACGGCAAGAACATCAAGTGCAAAGTCCTCGTTTGCCACGGCGCGGATGATCCGTTTGTGAAACCGGCCGACCTCGCGGCGTTCGAGGATGAAATGCGGCAGGCCAAAGTAGATTGGACGCTCATCAAATTCGGCGGCGCGGTCCACAGCTTCACGCAACCGATGGCCGGCAACGATAATTCCAAAGGCGCCGCCTACAACGAAAAAGCTGACAAACGTTCCTGGGAAGCGATGAAGGCTTTCTTCGCGGAAATTTTCAAATGATCGTGAATGGTTAAATCGTTGCATCGTTACATCGGCGCGGCGATTCACGATTTAACGATTCAACAAATTACAATTCAACGCACCCTATGCGCATCACCGGCGGGCAAGCAGCACGGCGAATCCTTAAAGTTCCCAAAGGACTGGACGTTCGTCCGACCCCGGATCTCGTCAAGCAGGCTGTGTTCAATTCGCTCGGCACCCGCATTGAAGGTGCGAAGGTTTTGGAATTGTTCGCGGGCAGCGGGGCGTTGAGCTTGGAATGTTTGAGCCGTGGAGCCGCCGCCGTGATGTGCATTGAGAAATCACACCGCCACGCGGAATTCATCCGCAGCAATGCGGATGCGGCGGGTTTTGGGGAAATTCTGGAAACGCGGACCCAAGATGTTTTTCCGGCGATGCACCAGCTCGTGGAAAGCGGAAGGCAGTTTGATCTGATTCTCGCCGACCCGCCTTATGGTGAAAAAAATGTGAACCGTCGTTCCACTTCCTTCGCCCAGCAACTGCTTGATGATGTCAATCTGCCCAAGCTGATCGCGCTCGGCGGAAGATTGGTGCTTGGTCATACAAAACGTGACACATTGGAGATCATGCCGCCGTGGTCGGAAGTGAAAGTGCTCAAGCACGGTGATACCGTGATGCGGTTTTTGGAAATAGGCTAAGATTGCTTGAAATCAGGTTAGATCCGACGAATCTGGTTAGGTATCGTGGGCAACCTTAATCATCGCACCTCTGAAATGACGTCTATAATGTCAGCAAGCTGAAATCCCAACTCATCCGGTTGCGAAACGGTTCTCGAGCCGATCTTCACAATCTCGCGTCCGCATGCAAGAAAGACTGCGTGAATATGGCGACCATCGGCAAGAATTAACGTGACTTGATTTGCGCCATAAGATGACTCTGGAAAACCCATGGTCTTATCTGCAAGCAGTTCGGGGAGTAAAAGTGCCACGGCGCGATTTAATTTTTGAAATTAATCTGATTCTTCTGCTTCCTCAACTTCTTTGCGAATCGTCTCCCGGAACTTCTCCATGCCCTGATCAAACGCAGCGGAAATGGGCAGCACCTTAACTTTCTTAATTTTGGTTTTGAACTGCTTCAGATATTTCTCGGCAACAGCTTCGTCCATTTTGTTCGCAACGACGAGGCGCGGTTTGTCGAGCAACGTCGGATCGTAAAGCTCCAGTTCGCTGAGCAACTGTTTGTAATCGTCCCACGGCTTGCGGTTGTCCGTGCCGGCCATGTCGAGCAGGATCACGAGAATCGTGCAGCGCTTGATGTGGCGCAAAAATTTGTGGCCGAGGCCGACGTTGTTGTGTGCGCCTTCAATGAGTCCCGGCACGTCACAAACCGTGAGCCGTTTCCAGTCGGGATATTCGACGATGCCGATCTGGGGATGCAGCGTGGTGAACGGATACGCCGCGACTTTCGGACGCGCGCGGGAAATGGCCGTCAGCAAAGTAGATTTGCCCGCGTTCGGGTAACCGACCAGCCCGATTTCCGCGACGATGCGTAGTTCCAAAAGATAATCGCCTTCGCCGCCCGGTTCGCCCGGTTGCGCGAAACGCGGCGTCTGGCGTGCGGCGGTGGCGAAATTGCGATTGCCCAAGCCGCCGCGTCCGCCCTTGCACAAAACGAACTGCTGCCCGTCCTGCGTGAGGTCGGCGACGAGTTCGCCCTTGGGCGTGATGATGGCCGATTTTTCGCCGTCTTCTTCTTTCGACAAGTCCACTTCCATGCCGCGAATGCCGGCGGTCGCGCGCAAAATCGGGCGCTGGCTGGTGCCGGTGCTGAACAATGGATTTTTGCTCGCCGCCTCTTCGTCGTCATCGTCCGCCTCGTCTTCAGAATCTTCGAGCACCGGCGGATTGGTGGTGCTGGCGAGTTTCCAGACCAGCGTGCCGCAGGGGACTTTAATGATGAGATCCTTGCCGGCGTGGCCGTCCATACCCTTGCCCATGCCGCCTTCACCGGGTGGCGCGATGAGGCGCGGGACGTAATACTGGCCAATGAGATTGTTCAGGTCGTGGTCGGCCTGCAGGATGACGCTGCCGCCGCGCCCGCCATTGCCGCCGCTCGGGCCGCCCTTGGTGATGTAAGCCTCGCGATGGAACGCAACCGCGCCTTTGCCACCGTGCCCCGCCTGGGCATAGATTTTTATTTCGTCAATGAACATGATGTCGTCGCGCCAACAAAAAAAAGGCGAGGCCGAAGCCCCGCCTTGAAATCGGTTGGCGAAAATTAGTTTTTCGCGGCGGCGGCCTCTTCGGCGATGACATTCACGCGGCGGCTGTTCTTGTCGAACTTCACCGTGCCGTCGGTGAGCGCGAACAATGTCCAATCGCGACCGGTGCCGACATTCTTGCCCGCGATAAATTTGCTGCCGCGCTGGCGGACAATGATGCTGCCCGCCGTGACAACCTGCCCGCCAAATTCCTTCACGCCGAGACGCTTGCTGACGCTGTCGCGACCGTTTCTTACGCTACCTTGACCTTTTTTATGTGCCATAAGCTTGGAAAATTAACCTTTGATCTCTTTGATTTTGATGACCGTCAGTTCCTGACGATGACCGATGGTTTTGTGATAACCCTTGCGGCGTTTCATCTTGAAAGTGAGTTTTTTATCGCCGCGAATGTGTTCGACGACATCGGCATCAATCGAGGCACCGCTCACCGTGGGCGTGCCCACTGCGAGTTTGCCGTCGCGATTGACGAGCAAAACACGGTCAAACGTGACCGGCTTGCCCGCATCGGTTTCGAGACGTTCGATTTCCAGCGTGTCGCCCGCTGCGACCCGATATTGTTTGCCACCAGTTTCTAAAACAGCGTACATAAATTGATTTCCCGCAAAGGGTCGAGTAGTAAACCATATTTTCGGAGAGTGTCAACGCCTGATTTTTGGCAATCTGGCCTGCTCCAACCGGCGCAAACGACGCTCTTGTTTCTTGGTTTCCATGCTTAACAGTTCTTCCGCGCACCACCCGCTTTGCTGCGCATGTTCTACCAGGGCAAATAATTGTAAACTTATCGCTTCTTTTGTTTTTTTAGCGAAAAGGGAACCAGCTTGGCGGTGATTTTCAATATGAGAGAATTCAGGCAGTATCTTCGCCTTCCGCGCCTTCTTAACCATTTTTTCCGCCCGCAGCAGTGCGGGCAGGTGTTTCGGAATTCCGTCCAGCGCGGAATGTCGGGCGTGTTTGGTGCCGTGCTTTTCCGCTTTTTTGATCTTTTCCCAGTTTGCCCAGACTTCGTCCACATTTTTGACTTTCGTCGTGCCGAAGACGTGCGGATGGCGGCGGATCAATTTATCAACCAGCGTGCGGGTGACCTTTTCAAAATCGAACGCGCCGCGCTCCTTCGCCATTTGCGCATGAAAAACCACCTGCAACAGCAGATCACCGAGTTCCTCTGCCATCTCGTGGTCGTCGCCCGCCTCGATGGCATCTATCAATTCGTAGACCTCCTCAATCGCATGGCGGCGCAACGTCAGGTGCGTCTGTTCGCGATCCCACGGACAGCCCTTGGGCGAACGCAGTTTTGCCATGACTTTGAGCAGATCGTTTATCGCCGGTTGTTTTTTCATTTTGAGTTAACCGCCAAGGCACCAGAATCGCCAAGAAAATTCAAATTAGGAAAACATGAAATCAAGAAAATGCATTCCTGCATTCCTGCTTCCCTCATAAGAAGTTTCCCACATGGCGTTTTTGGCGTCTTGGTGGTTCATAAAATCACCAGATCATCCCGATGCACGAGTTCTTCCTTGGGCAGCTTGCGTTCGCGGACGGCGGTGGAATCGAATCGCGTAATGCCGCGCGCGAATTCCAATCCGTCCTGGTCGCAGATCCGCACGACTTCGTCCGCCACGAAGTTGCCCTCGCAACGCACAACACCCGGCGGCAGCAAGCTTTTGCCCGCTTCGCGCAAAGCTCTTTTTGCGCCGTCATCCACGATCAACGTGCCTTTGGGATGATGGAAGAAAGCGATCCAGCGTTTGCGTCCCTGCAATCGCGTCGGTTGCGCGACAAACAATGTGCCTTCGTCTTCGCCCGCCAGAACTTTTGCCAGCACGTCAGTTTTTCTGCCCGCCGCGATCACCATCGGGATTCCGGAGCGTACAACAATCTTTGCCGCCTGAACCTTTGAAGCCATGCCTCCGACGGCAGTCTCGCTGGTGGTGCCACCCGCCATGTCTTCAATGGCCGCGTCAATCTGCTCGATCATGGAAACCGTTTTGGCATCAGCTTCGCCGAAATTTTTAATGACGCCATCTACGGTTGTGAGAATCACCAGCAGGTCGGCGGGCAACAATGATGCGACCAGCGCGGACAATTTGTCATTGTCGCCGAACTTGATTTCCGCTGAAGACACCGTGTCGTTCTCGTTGATGATCGGCACGACGCCGCAACCGAGCAGCGTGACGAGCGTGTTGCGCGCGTTGAGATGGCGTTCGTGATGTTCGAGGTCGTCGTGCGTGAGCAATACCTGCGCGACGACCAGCCCGTGCGCGGAAAAAAGTTTGTCATACACCGCCATGAGCCGCGACTGGCCGACGGCGGCGCAGGCTTGCTTCTCCGCGAGATCGGTGGGGCGGGATTCGTAACCCAGCGCGCCCATGCCCGCGCCCACCGCGCCCGAAGTGACAATCACAACTTCCTTGCCCGATTTGCGCAACGCGGCGATTTGCGCGACGAGCTGCTCCAGCTGCGCCGGGTCAATCAGCTTCCGGCTGTCGGTGAGGACACCGGTGCCGAGTTTCACGACGACGCGTGAAACGGATTTGAGGATGTCGCGATGCACGCCGGCAAGTTAGGAAAAATCTGGGGCGCGGAAAATGTTAAAATGACGGCGGCTATTTCCCAAGGCCGGGCAGGAGTCCGCCGCTGGAATGTTTCGGGTCAAGCAACGAGCCGAAAAAATCGCCGCCCCGGAACGCGATCAGCACCGCGAGGCCGGCAAGGTCGGTGCCCTGCTTCACATCCTTGATGATGATGTTTTCCAGGCCGATCTTTTGTTCGCGGTTGTTCTTCTGATCTTTCAGGTCAATGAACTTTGCCGTGCCGATCGAGACGTTCAGCACATCAATGCCGGTGAATTCGTAGCCGGTTTCCTTCGAGAAAGATTTTTTGCCGCCGGTTTTTTTCACGGAGGGCGCCGCCGCGATGGAAAAGATGTTGGTCTGCCCGGCGTCATTTTTCACGATGTCCAGTTCGCCGAGATTGAACCGCATCAGCGTGACGTGCAGTTCCTGTTTGGCGAGCGCCACGCGGTCATATTCCACATGGATTTCCGGGATGCTGAGGAACAGCGTGCCGCCAAAGCTCGGCGGGTTGTACAGTTTGAAGTCCTTGATCGTGATGGTCGGTTGGGCGAGTCCCAGGGTGAATTTCCCGATTTGCGCGTCCATGCCGGTCTGCGCGCGGATGCGGTTCTCCATGACCAGGCGCAGGATCGTGTCCAGCGACAGGAAGAATACGACGACCAGCACGACCGCCAGAATGAACAGCCGGAGCACCCATTTGAAAATCCATTTAATCATTTTCGTTTTGCAAATTGTTGTAGCGGCGGTCTGTGACCGACGAAACGGCGCTCACAGAGCGCCGCTACAGAATAATCAATCAAACGGGCACATCTTCGGGCCTGACTTCCAGGCATTCATCCTGGTCCTCCCAGATGATGGTCGGATAAACGTGCAATAGTTTCGGCGTGAGTTCGCGGCCGGCGCGCGCCAGCAATTGTTCCGCCTGCTCCGCCGCGTTCTCATAGGCGGCGTCATAATTTCCCGCCCCACGCCGTTGACGGTCGTCCCAATGCGCGACGGCATGAACGGGTCCGTATTCTTGTGCCCAAGCCTCGACCTCGGCGCGCACGTCGGCGGGAATCTCCTCGAACGGCACCAGCGTTTCGCTGCAATGCTGGCAGATCAGTCCCGACTCGCGCACATCGCGCGTGAGCAGCGGCAGGAACGGTGCGCGGCAGCAATGCGATTCCGCATAAGCCGCCGGTGGCGTGGCCAGCCGCTTGAACCAGATTTGCTTCTCGTGCGCGATCTGGGTGCCCAGCCGGTAGGCGCCGACCAGCGGATGCGAGAGCCGCCACGCGCGGCCTTCGAGCTGGCCGAGCGTCTGCGCCAGCCAGCGCGCGAGCGTGAGGTCGTCCCAAGCCTGAAACGCCCGGGCGTATTCCTTCCACAGCGCGTCGAGCGGCGATTCCGATTCAAATGCCATAAGTGCAGAATGGCGCGATGGGAAAGTTTTGTCGAGCGGCGTTGCGGAATTGAAACTGAAAAACGTATTGAAACTAGCCTTCAATTTTCCCGTTTACTGACACCACAAACGATGAACCACATTTTGCTGTCTTCGCCTTTTCAATTATTTGAGGAAAACATTTGGTGAATTTTTGCGCTTGATCCCAAAACGTCATATTGAGCCAGCCCGGCTTGAGGAAGAAAATCGTGTGTCCAGCTTCCTTCCAAGCTGCAATTTCATGTGGATTTTTCCCAATACGAATATCAGCCGTTACAATTATCCAATCTTCCTGTTGCGCAAGCTGTCTCATCCAAACAACATCGTCTGTATTTGCTGCGAACTGTTCTTTTAAGTGGATAACTTGATGGTCCGGAGAAACAAAACCATTTAAACCTTTGGCGATTTTTGCTGCCAAATTATTGTCGAAGAAAAATTTCACGCTGCGAGCGACAGCTCGTAATCCACGGCCTCTTGCACAGATTCAGGACTGATTTCATACCAACGAGCAACTTCCTCCACCGAGCTGTTTGCCCTATAGCTCTTTGCCAAAATTTGAGTTGGAATTCCTTCCGTGACAATCGTGGGTTGTCCAAAATTTTTGCGGGGATCAACCACAATGTGGCGGTCAGTTCCCATCGGCCACCAACGCTCAAGAATTGTCCCTGCCTTGAATTCTAGTTGTTTCAAAAATGGTTTTGTGAATTCAGCGAACACACGTTGATTTGTTGCTATTTCTTCAAGGCAGTTTTCGCCCGTTTCGTTATGCAAGTCTCGTATGATTTGTCGCCCGTCGGTGACAAACTGTTTTGTGCAGAATGGGTGATTTGTGTCTGGGTAAAGTTTTTGGGCCTTCTCTCTAACCTTATGGATGACGGCCCATGACACGCCTATGTTTAAAAACGCGTCAACGAATTTGATTTCAATTAAATCCAAAAAACCAAGGGCAACCTTATTTTCGATAGGTGGCAATTGGCTTTCCCATAGAGGAGAGTAATTCTTTCCTCGTAATTTGGAATGATAGCCACGTAACCAACGACGGATGCGTTCTTTTGACACCCCAGTGAGCCGTGAAGCTTCCATGACGGTATAAATTCCCGTATTTAGATATGTTATTTTACTTTCCGTCATAAAATTATTCACAGCTTATTCACAAGTAACTTAACCGTAAAATGGAAAATCTTACAATAAAAATGACGTGAAGCTTTTCTTAACGCCACCGCAGCAGCCGCAACGCGTTGCCGATCACGACCAAGTCGGACACGCCCATCGCTGCCGCGCAGAAAATCGGGCTGATGAATCCCATCGCCGCCAGCGGCACGCCGAGCGCGTTGTAAAAAAACGCCCAGAACAGATTCTGCTTGATCGTCCGCAACGTCGCCCGCGCCAGGCCGAGCGCTTCCGGCACGGCTTCGATCTCCGATTTCAGCAGGATGATGTCCGCCGCCTCGCGCGCCACGTCGCTCGCGCGGCTCACGGCGATGCCGAGATCGGCCTGCGTGAGCGCAGGCGCATCGTTGATGCCGTCACCTACAAACGCCACGCGCATAGTAGCACGGGCGTCCCGCCCGTGTGTTCCTGCCTTGGATCGCACGGGCAGGATGCCCGTGCCACTACCAGCCTGCAGTTTCTTCACGAACTCCGCCTTCTGCTCCGGCCTCACTTCCGCAAAAACATTTTCCGCCAAGATGCCCACCTGCTTCGCGATGCTCGCCGCCGTCAGCGAATTGTCGCCGGTGAGCAGATAAATTTTCAATCCCTGCTGCTGGAGCTGTTCGACGACTTGTTTCGCGTTCGCCTTCACCGCATCGCGCACGGCGAACAGTCCGAGCAGAGTTTTATCGGACGCCAGCCCGACAATCGTCGCGCCTTGTCCCGACCATTCAGCGATGAATTTTTCACCCGCAGCCAGGTCCACGCCCGATTCCTTGAGCCAGTTCAACGAGCCGAGGCGTGCGTTTGCCATTGGATGTTGAGTGTTGAATGTTGGGCGTTGAATGTTCGCCTCAACGCCGGAGCCGCGAATTTCCTTCCAATCTGCAATATCCATTTTCTCCGCAGAAATTTTGGCAATCGCCTGGCTGATGGGATGGGTGGAGTTGCGCGCCAGTGCGGCGGCGATTTGCGCGACCGCGTTCCCCTCACTCCGGCCCTCTCCCGTGGGGAGAGGGAGAACTTGTTCCAGCGCCGGGTTGGGGTCGGACGCGATCGGTTTAAGAGGTGCAGTCATGCCTGTTCCCTCTCCGCTGGGGAGAGGGTCAGAGTGAGGGGAAACCACAGCCATCGCCGCCACTTCCGGTTTCCCAACCGTGAGCGTTCCCGTCTTGTCGAAAATCACCGCTGTGACATTTCCGGCCTTTTCCAGCGCCACACCATCGCGGATCAAGATGCCGCGTTTGGCAGCGGTATTAGCGCTGGCCATGATGGCTGCCGGAGTCGCCAAACCCATTGCGCACGGACACGCGACAATTAAAATCGCCGAAGCGACGATGAATGCCGTTGCCGCGCCGATTGGCAAATGAGCCTGCCAGAGAAATTGTGCCAGCCAGTCGTGAACATTTTGAGCCGAGTTCGGTGCGAATCCCCACCACAATCCGGCGGCGATGGCGATGGTGACGACGATGGGCACAAAGACGTTGCTGATGCGGTCGCCGAGGCGCTGGATGTCCGCGCGACTGGTCTGCGCGCGTTGCACGGCGGCGATGATGTGCGCCAGCGCGGTGGCCTCGCCGGTGGCGGCGACGCGCATGACGAGGCGACCGTTCAGATTCACCGTGCCGGCGAAAAGTTGGCTGCCATTTTTTTTATCCACGGGAACTGATTCGCCGGTGAGCATGGCTTCGTCCACGGCGGAATCGCCTTCGAGCACCATGCCGTCCACCGGCACGCGGTCGCCGGGACGCAGGGCGATGTGATCGTCGATTTTGAGTTCGGAAACGGGAACTTCGGTTTCAATTTCCGATTTCTGATTTCCGATTTCCGATTTGGAAAAATGAAGCGTCTTGAGATTGAGCGCCCCCTCATCCGTCCTGCGGACATCTTCTCCCCCGCTGGGGGAGAAGGCCGGAATGAGGGGGCTGGAGTCGCGGTGAGGGGAAATTCTCCGCGCGGTCTGCGGTGCCAGATTCAGTAATGATTTCAATGCGCCGCCTGCTTTTTCGCTCACGCGCGATTCGATCCAATGGCCGGTGCTGATGAGCGAGATGATGGCGGCGGCCTCCATGAAATAAACGTGTCCGCCTTGTCCGCTGAACAACACCCAGCAGCTAAAACCAAACGCCGTGGTGGAGCCGAGCGCGACCAGCGTATCCATGTTGGAACTGCCAACTTTAAGCTGCCGCCACGCACCATGATAGAATTGTGCGCCGCAGAAAACCTGCACCACGCCGGCCAGCACGAACGCGAGCCACTGAAACCACGGCGTCATTGCGAGGCCGAACACCCATTCACCAATCATCAGCACGGCGGTGACGGTGAGTCCAAGCCAAAGATTGATCTGCCAGCCGGGTTCCGATGCGGAATGTTCGTGTGCTCCGGTTTGGATTGCCTTCGCATCGTAACCGGCTTTTTGGACGGCGGAAATGACGGCGGAAACGTTCTGTTCGCTTTCCGGGTTCCAGCGGAACGACGCGCTTTTCTTCTCCAGCGAAACTGACGCGCTGTGAACGCCGGGCGCGCTTTGGATCGCCTCGGTGACGTGACGGGCGCAGTTCTGGCATGTCATGCCATCAATCAAAAGCTCGGTCGTGGTGGAATTTTTTGAACTGTCAGTCATGATGGTTTGCGATGTTTCCATTTTATCTGCACATGAAATTTATCAGGCAATGCCGGTTTGTCGAATCGGGCTTTACAAATGAGCGGAGCGCCAGGCAATGCTCCGCGTTCCAATCCACCCCACGGAACATCAGATGAGCTTGCCTTGCAAGGTTGCCTTGGCAAAATACATCCATCGAATCGCGTCCTTCATCTTTAATTCCGCAAACACAAACCATCTGGGTTTTATTCGCTCTGGTCGTGGTCTGGTTTGCACTTTTTTTCAAACTGGGAAGCCTGCCTTTATTACAACCCGACGAAGGCAGAAATGCCGAAGTCGCCCGCGAGATGAAGGAATCCGGCGCATGGATCTCGCCGTCCTACAACGGCCTCGCCTACCTGGACAAACCGGCATTTTATTTCAAGGCCGTGGCACTTTCGCTGGCCGCCTTTGGCAACAATGAAACGGCGGCGCGCCTGCCCTCGGCGATGTTTGGGCTGGCCCTGCTGGTGATCACATTTGCTTTTTGCCGGCGTGTTCACGGGACTCGTTGTGCGGTGATGACGGTCATCATCATCGCTACCATGCCGCTTTACGTGGTGTTTTCCCGGACGATCATTTTCGACATCGCGCTGGCGTTCTTTGTGTCGGCGGCGATTTTTGCCGGTTTTCGCGCGGAAGAATGCGAAGGCAAATCCCGGCGCAACTGGTATCTGCTTGGCGCACTGATGGCCGGTTTGGCGACGCTCGTGAAAGGGCCGGTGGGTTTTCTGATTCCTGGCTTGGTGCTCTTTATTTTTCACCGGGTGGAAGGGCGTCGCGGCATCTGGAAACGGTTTTTTGCGCCGCTGAACTTGTTCGTGTTCTTCGGCGTGACGCTGCCATGGTTCATCGGGCTTTCGTTGCAACATCCTGATTTTCCCTACTACGGTCTTATCGAGGAATCGTTTTAAACGGTTCACGACCACCACATTTCGGCGCACGCAGCCGTTTTATTTTTACACGATCATTGTCGTCGGCCTGTTCCTGCCGTGGAGTTTTATCCTGCCCGAAGCCGGCGTGGCAGCATGGAAGAAACGCAAATCATCTCTGACGTCAGCCGACCGCCTGTGCCTCGTCTGGTCTGTGGTGGTGGTCATTTTCTTCTCACTCTCGAAATCAAAATTGCCGGGCTATATTTTGACAGTGACGGTGGCCTGCGGAATTCTGCTCGCCCGCTTGTTTCAGCAGGCGCTGGCAAATCCCGATGGCAAGGCGGCGCGGATCATTTATCGGGCGGCGATCACGCTGGCGGTCCTGTGCTGCGCGGTCGCCATCGCGGCGGTATTTTTGTCGTCGCGCATGGAATTGCTGGCCAAACCGACGGGACTTTCGGTCGAGGACGCACAGGAGCTGGGCCGCCATTTCACCACGCCGGTTGTCTTATTGTCGGTCTTTGCGGTACTGGGTCTGTGGGTGCGCTTCCGCTGCGATGCCGGGTTGTGCTTTGCCCTCTTCGCGATTTTTCCATTGTTGCTGTTCACACTGAACCTCGGTGTCATCGGCGCGATGTTCAACATCAAGTCCGCGCGCAACCTGGCGCAGCAGTTTCCCGCGCTGTCGCCCGAAATCGAGCTGGCGTTTTTCCAATGTTTCCCCAACGGGCTGCCATTCTATTTGAATCGCACGGCCACGGTGATCACACAGAACGGCGAGGAGCTGACCAGCAATTACATCATCTTCCGCCTGAAGAACGATCCGGTCTGGCCGACGAACATGGTGCGCACGACGGACTTTAACCGCTGGCTGGCCGGGCGAAAACATCCGGTCTATCTGGTGGCCAACGAAATTATGCGCTCCGGCTTTGAAAAAATGACGAGCATTCAGAAGACAAACATCCAAACCTTGGCGCCTTCTTACATCGGCGTTCTGTTTCCCACTCCGTAAAATTTTCTGGTATGTGTGGCATCTGTGGCATCGTCAGCATTTCTGGTGAACGACAACCGGAATCCGTCCGGCTGCGCGTCAATGCAATGTTGCAGGCGTTGTCGCATCGCGGCCCCGATGATGTCGGCTTGCGCGCTTCAGAATCCGCCGTGCTGGGTGCGACGCGACTGGCGATCCGTGGTGGTGATGATGGAAAACAACCGCTGGTGGACGAGGCCAGCGGTGTGATGGCCGTATGCAACGGCGAAATAGACAACCATAAGGAATTGCGCCAATGGCTCGCCGAACGCGGCCGGTCGGTGAAACAGGCGACGGACGTGGCGGTGATTCCGGGAATGTATCTGGAACTGGGCGAGGCGTTTGCGGAAAAACTGATCGGTGCTTTTGCCATCGCCGTCTGGGATCCGCGCGAACAGCGGCTCACCTTGGTGCGTGATCGTGCCGGCGAGCGTCCACTGTTCTACACGCAAACCACCGACAACGTCATTTTCGCGACGGAGATCGCCGGCATGGTTTCCGAGGGCAAACTGCCCGTCGCGTTTGACCGCGCAGCGTTGCAGCGCTATCTCCAGTTCGGACTGTTCGCCTCGCCGTCCTCGCCATTCGCCGGCATCCAAAAAGTTCCGCCCGGCGGCATTGTGCAAATTGATGTGACGGGCATCCGGCATTCGACTTACTGGCGTTGGAACAATGTCGAGACTGCCAAGCAAAAACCGTCGCTGGACGCCTTTGATAAAATTTTCCGCGCCGCCGTCCGGCGGCAAAGCGACGTGGACGTGGACTTCGGTTTATTCTTGAGCGGCGGACTGGATTCATCGCTGGTCTCGGCGGTCACGCGATCGTTATATCCCGAACGCGTGCTGAAGGCATATACGTTGCGCTTCAAGGTTGAGTCGTTTGACGAAGGCGATTTTGCCGAAACCGTTGCAACGTCACTGAAGTTGCAACCCATTACGGTCTGGGTGCAGCCGGACGATCTGCCCAAAGCCCTTTCGTTATTGATCAAAACCGGTGGCGAGCCGCTCGCCGACCCGGCGTGGCTGCCGGCGGCCCTGCTCGCCCGGCGCGCGGCGGAAGACGTGCCGATGGCGCTGGTCGGCGAAGGGGCGGACGAACTGTTCGGCGGCTACCCGACTTATATCGGCGCCGGCATCGCCGAACGCTTCGCAAATCTGCCGGCATGGCTGCGCAACGCCATCCGGCGCGTGGTCGAATCCCTGCCCGTCAGCGACAAGAAGATGACCATTTCTTTTCTGCTCAAACGTTTTGTCCAGGGCGCTGATCTGGGCGGCCTGACGCGGCATGAATTGTGGATGTCGAACATCACGCCTGCAATTTTAGCGCGCCTTGGAATTCCGCTGGCGGCTTCGCGCGCCGACAACGCCGGCGGCGGACTGCTGCTGGACCGGGTGCAGCGCTGGGATCTGGAGGGTTTTCTTGCCGAGGGCCTGCTCACCAAAGCCGACCGTGCGAGCATGAGTTCCGCACTGGAACTGCGCGCGCCGTTCCTGGATGAATCCATCATGACTTTCGCCGCCAGTTTGCCGGCGGCGGACCGGGTGCAGAATTTTTCCACCAAGATTTTCCTGAAGGAATACGCGCTGCGTTATCTGCCGAAATTCATTGTGCATCGCCGCAAGCGCGGCTTGTCCGTGCCGATCGGCCGCTGGCTGCGCGGCCCGCTGCGCGAATGGGCGACGGCCGCCTTGGACAATCAACGGCTGGAACCGATTGGCGTGCGCACCGCAGTGGCATTGGAATTATTATCGGAACATTGCGAGAGCCGGGCCGACCATGCGCGGGCGTTGTGGACACTGATCGTGTTAAGCGAATGGCTGGACTGGGTGGCGAAAGAAACGGTTCCGTTGAAGTAGTTAAATTGGCGGAAGGGGTGGGATTTGAACCCACGGTAGGGTTACCCCTACTCCTGATTTCGAGTCAGGTGCCTTTAACCACTCAGCCACCCTTCCAGCCGTCATTTCAAGCGTTTATCGGGCATGTATTTCTCACGATTACGCGTTTCGGGCAAGCTGATTCGGCGATCGTTTAAAGCCATGGAGTGTTTTATGCACAAAATTGCATGTCCAAAAAAACGCTTTTGAAATTTATTCGTGTGCCTTCAGGCCGGTCATGGTTAAATCCTCCGCGCAACTATGGATTCTAAAAAACTGGCCGGGCTTTGCCGCGAATACGCGGATAACAAAAAAGCGGAGAACATCGTCATTCTCGACGTGCGTGATCTGTCGTCTGTGACGGATTATTTTGTCATCGCGTCCGGCACGAGCGAGCCGCATCTGCGCGCCATCGTGGGCGCCATCACCGACGGCTTGCGCGATGAACACGACTTGCGCCCGATGCGTACCGATGGCTCAATGCAGGGAACATGGGTGATCATGGATTTCTTTGACGTGATCGTTCATGTCATGCGCACCGACGCACGCGAACGCTACGATCTGGAAGGTTTGTGGGGCGATGCGGCGCGGGTGAAGGCCAAGAAAAGCAAGCAAGCCAAGGTGAAATTGACGGCCCGTCAGGCTTCGAAAAAGCGAATTAGAAAATAAATCATAATGCAGTCGTGTTGAATTACTTTCGCCGCCTGCGGCCGGGACGCGCTTGGCTTGCCAAAAAAATCCCACCCTGTTTTGCGTGATAATCGTGGTCGCAAGTATAGCATTCCCAATATTCTATGCTCTCATCCATCATGGGAACTGGGCCAGAGAGGTGAATTTTCCTATCGTCTGCTTCAAAGCAATGCGGACAAAAAGGAATTGGGTCGCCAGTCTTGTAAAAAAGTCCTCGCCGATGTTCAAAGGCATCTACTGGTGCGGATACAGATTGTTGGATCTGCGTTGCTTGCAGGTTCTCAAGGTTTTCGGCGAGGTGTGTAAAATCTATCTCAAGTGCGGATACTTCACGGGAAATGAGCCGAATTTGAGAACGAATAGCGTCCTTCTGCGCTCCGGTATCAACCATTCGGTCAAGATCGTCAATATCCTGTTGAAGTCGGGACATATTAGAAAACAATTGAATTGATTGACCAAAAATGCAAGTGCATATCAGGTTTTCAGTTGAATCATACACTCCCCAAATTCTTCATCGAGAAGAATGGGCAGATAGCTTTGCTATGACTTGCGTTACAAAATATTCGCCGCCAGTTCCGCCAGTTCCGAGCGTTCGCCCTTCTGCAATTCGATGTGCGCGGCGATGGGCTGGTCGCGGAAGCGGCTGACGATGTAATTGAATCCGTTCGAGGACGAGTCCACGTAGGGATTATCAATCTGATACGGATCGCCGGTGAAGATGATCTTCGTGCCATGGCCGACGCGCGTGATGATGGTCTTGGCTTCAAGCGGCGTGAGGTTTTGCGCCTCGTCAATGACCATGAACTGTCCGGCGATGCTGCGTCCACGGATGTAGCTCAACGCTTCCACCACGATGCTGCCGGAACGCATCAAGTCGGCGGCGCGGCGATGATCATGGCCCATGTTCAGATCGCTCAACATTTCCAGCGCGTCATGAATGGGCTGCATCCACGGCGCAAGTTTTTCTTCGAGTGAGCCGGGTAGAAAACCGAGTTCCTTGCCCATGGAAATGGTCGGGCGCGCGACGACAAGCCGGCGGAATTCACGGTCCAGCACCGTGCGTTTCAAGCCGGCGGCCATGGCCATCAAGGTTTTTCCCGTGCCGGCCTTGCCCATGAGCGTGACGAGTTTGATGCGGTCGTCGAGCAGCGCGTCGAAGGCATAATGCTGTTCGCGGTTGCGCGGCTTGATGCCCCAGACACCTTCGCGGCAGTCAATGATGGGAACGAGTTTCGTGCCGGTGGCGTCCACCTTGGTGAGTGCGGCCTTTTTGGGATTGGCTTCGTCAATGAGCGTGCAGAATTCATTTGGCGAATATTTCTTTCCGGTTTCAAGCGCCAGTTCACCGTCGGCGCGAAAGGCCGCAATCTTGGTGGCTCCGACGGACATTTCAATCATGCCGGTGTAAAGGTCGGTGAGGAACACGCGGTCAGTCTCGTAATCCTCGGCCTGCAAACCCAGCGCGTCAGCTTTGATGCGGAGGTTGATGTCCTTGCTGACGAGAATGGTCGCGCTTTTCGGCTTATGCTTTTGGACGCTGGCGGCCAGCAGCAGAATACGGTTGTCCACGCTGTTGCCGTTCACGATGTGGCTGTCGCCGTTGGCGTGGCCACTGCCGTTTTTGTAAAAGGCGATCTTAAGCTCGCCGCCATTGGGCAATTTCACGCCTTCGCTCAAGCTGCCTTCGCCGCGAAAGCCATCGAGCATCCGCGAAACCTGCCGCGCATTCTGGCCAAGTTCGCTGGACTCGCGCTTGAAACGGTCAATCTCCTCGATGACTTCAATGGGAATCATGACGTGATTGTCCGCGAAGTTCAGGAGGGAGTTGGGGTCGTGGAGGAGGACGTTGGTGTCGAGGATGTAGTTTTTCACGTTTTACTTTTTATAATCGGAATGTTTTACGGACGTCATGCGTTGATGCCACTTCTGGATTTGTTTGTGACGTGCGGGGAGTTTGTAGTGGCCGGAGTAGAGAAAATTTTCGAGCATCCCGAACAGGTCGAAATCCACGAAGCGCGGACGTTCACCCAGCAGGAACGGCTGATGCAGCAACATCTGTTCAAAGGGAACCAGATGCGCTTCCAGCCGCTTTAGCCAGAGCCTTTGCTCCTTGCGCCACTGGTCAATGCAGCCGCGTCCGAACTTGCGTTCTTTGAACCGCAGATATTGCAGGTGGTCGGCCGCCGACGCATTTTCTTGATAATAAATGTCGTTCAGCCGGAACGTCGCGCCCTCGACTTCGTTTTCGATGAAACGCCAGAGGATGGGCTGCACTCCGCGCAGTTCGCCGGGGAACAGGCCGAGTTGAAATTTTTCGTCGAGATATTTGGCGATGACCTGTGAATCGTCGTCGATCTCAAACACGACGGTTTTGCCGTCCTTGATGACCGGCACGCCGTAATAACGCTGCCGGGTCGTTTTCCAGACCAGCGAGCGTTCTTGAGGCGGGACATTGACGATTTTGAAGGGCGTGCCGGAAAATTCAAGGATGCGCCGCTGGGGAATACAGAACGGACTCCACGGAAATTGAATCAATTCAATCATGTCAAAAATACATCGGGTCTTAACGCTGGCACTTTAGAACCCGCCAAGTTCAGTGACAAGTGCAAACACCGCTTTACACAAAATTGTAACAGGGCTAAATTCGCGCATGGCTGCTGAATATGATTCAACCGAGTTCGTGGACACCGATTTCCAAACGCACAAGTCGCCCTTCGCCGCGACCACGGGCGACCCGTTGCGTGCGCCTACTCGCGACGACGTGGACCGCAAGGTCGTCGAGGCGCAGCAAAAGCTCGCCGAACTGAAACGCGCGCAGGACAGCCTGGAACGCGAACGTTCCGCGCTCGAGGAATTGCGCCGCCGCCAGACAGAATTCCAGACCGGCCGCCAGGAAATGATCCACAACCTCACGCGCGGGCTGGGTTTGCTTGAAGAGGCTGAATTCAACACGCGTCGTGACGCGGAGCAGATGGTCAAGACCATTGCCGATTTCCGCGATGCTCTGGCCAAGATCGAGGCTGTCCGCGACGAATCATGGACGAAGGAAAATTTCCATATCGAACTCACGCGCGCCCTCACCGCCATCGAAAATGCGCGCATGGAATGGAACACCGCGCGCTTGAAGCTTCCCGCGCTGTCGCCCGAGGCGTTGAAGAAAAACGAAGTCGAAACCACGCCGCCGCCCGCCGCGTCGCCGCTCACCAGTTTGAGCTTCGGTGAACTCTGCAAAATTGGTCTGGCGATGACGTGGCCGCTTGTGCTCGTTGCGTTGGGTGCGCTTGGCATCTTCATCGCCATCCTCATGCGGCATTGATTTCTTATGGCGCTGTCGAAGAAAAAAGTTGACCCGATTTCCGCCCGCGCCCGCACGCTCAACGACCAGATCGCCGCGCTCGAATCCGAGATCAAGAAGCTGGATACGCAAATCCAGCGTGCGCCCACGCCCAGGCTGCGTTCCACCGCCCTGCCGCATGGCGCCAATGTTCCGTACAGTGCCGAACCACCGCCAGCGCCCAGGCCTGCTACGCACGAACCGGTTTTTGAAAAGATCAACCAGGAGCCATTGCAAGCGCGCGCCGACAGTGAATCGCCCGATCACTTCAACGAACTTGGCGTGCGCAAATACGATCTGCCCGCATTGTGGGCGCGCCTGAAAAATCATTTTCGCGGTCCGACCTCCAGCAACCCGCGCCTCGTGAATTATCTCGCCGCCGGCAACGTGCACGGCCTGCGTCCGATGCGTTATGAGAAGCGCGTTGCCCGCAACCGGTTCATCCTGCTGGTCGTCGTGCTGATTTTGATTTCGCTCGGTGTCATCTCCATGATTGTGAAGAACCATTGAATGAAGGCAAAAAACCAGCTTCTTGAACTCCCCATCGCCACCAGCGATGGACAATTTATCGCAGGCTATTCCGAAAAGGGATTGGCCGGATTAAATTTTCCGGTGGAGCGGGCGTCCTCGCGAGCCGTCAAACCGCGCGTGGTGCCTGCCCAATTCCTCCGCTGGCATAGCGCAACGACCAAGGCGTTGAAATCCATTCTGGCCGGACGCGAGCCAAAGGAATTTCCTCCGCTGGACTTGGTGGGAACGGCCTTTCAGAAAAGCGTCTGGAAGCAGATGCTGAAAATCTCCCTGGGCAAAACCAAAAGCTACGGCGAGATCGCGGCGGCGATTGGCAATCCCAAGGCCGTCCGCGCCGTGGGCGGTGCCTGCGGCGCGAACCCGGTTCCGGTTCTGGTTCCATGTCATCGCATTCTGGCTGCGAACAGCAAACTTGGCGGCTTCTCCAGCGGATTGGATTGGAAGCGGAGTTTACTCAAGCGTGAAAGAGTTAATTTTAGTAGCTAATTTTGCTTGTGAAACAGAGAGAAATGATGCGCGAGTTGTTCAACCGCTTTGGTGGCGACCGTATAAAAGTCATCAAGGCGTATGCTGAGGCAGAACAGCGCGGTGAAGTTCAACGCAATCGGGACAACCACGGCTTGAATGCAAACGAATATGCAATATTGCTTTTTGCGGACGGCATTTCCAAGGGATGGCTTCCCAAACCTCTTGAACAAATACGAGCTGAAATCTTCCCAAATATTCCAATTGATCACGAATTCGTGATTAGTCTTACCAGATTTGATAATACGGCTTACATCGAAAGCCGCGTTTCAATGGAGCCCAAAAAGTTGCAAGGTTCACTTAGGACAACCCTTTCGTATTTGTATCTGACCAATGGCCCCTTCAATCTTCCAAAAAATAGGTTTGATTTGGCGTTCGATTGTTTAGAATCCGCCGAGCGAGTTGTTTCTAGTTGGCTATACACCCGCACAAATGCAAATCTTCGCTCAACGTATGGACGCCAAGCATTGTTAGCCGCGCGCGGTTCTCGATACCGCTGCCAGCAATGCGGCTTTTCGGATGTCCGAACTCTGAACCTTGACCACATCGAAGGTAGAGTTATAAACACGTCTTTTGCTTGCCTATGCGCCAATTGCCATACAATAAAATCTCGCCAGCGCGATTGGACAGGTGCACGAAAATATAATCTCACCCCGCCGACTACCGAATGATTTCGCGCTAATACCGAGTCGAACGGTAAAATCCTCTTTGGGATTTTTTTTGGCTGCGGCTATCCTGTGCGGCGATGTCTGACCTCCAGTTCATGCGCCTTGCCCTCCGGCTCGCCCGGCGTGGTTACGGCCTGACTTCGCCCAATCCGATGGTCGGCGCGGTCCTGGTGAAAGGCGGCAAAATCATTGGGCGTGGCTGGCATCGGCGCGCGGGTTTGCCGCACGCAGAGATCGAGGCGCTCCACAATTCTCTAAAGCTCGGTCACAACTCAAAAGGCGCGACGCTTTACGTCACGCTCGAACCCTGTTGCACCCATGGTCGCACGCCGCCTTGCACGGATGCGATCATTGCCGCCGGCATCAAACGCGTGGTCATCGGTGCGACCGATCCGAACCCGAAGCACGCGGGCAAAGGTTTTAGGATTTTGCGGCGCGCGGGAATCAAAGTTGATTGGTGGGGCGAGCTTCCTCGCGAGCCGAAGGATAAGTTGAAGCATGGCTCGTCAGTAGCCTCGCCCCACCAAAAAATTGCCGAGGAATGCGCCAGGCTCAACGAGGCTTTCAATCACTGGATCGTCCGGCGCACGCCGTTCGTCACCGTGAAGGCGGCGATGACGCTGGATGGGAAAATCGCCACGGCGAACGGTGAATCAAAATGGATCACCGGCGAAAAAGCCCGTGCGCACGGAATGAAACTGCGTCAGGGCAGCGATGCGATTCTGGCCGGCATCAATACAATTCTGGCGGATGACCCGGGTCTCACGATCAGAAGCCAGAAGCCAGAAGCCAGAAGCCAAAACGAAAATACAAGATTACGGCGCATCGTGCTGGATTCGATGGCGCGGACGCCGTTGACGGCCAAAATTGTGAGCGATGAACATGCGGCGCTGACAACGATAGTGGTGAGCAAGGCCGCGCCAGAAAAGCAGGTGGCGGCCCTGGCAAAAAAAGCAAACGTCATTGTCGCGCCAGCGGCCAATTCAAAATTTAAAACTCAAAATTTAGAATTGGATTTAAGCTGGTTGTTGGAAAAACTTGGCGCAGAAAATGTGACCAGTTTGCTGGTCGAAGGCGGTGGCGAGGTGAACGCCTCGTTCCTGCTTGGCGGCTTCGCGCAACGTGTGGCGTTCTTTTACGCGCCAAAAATCCTTGGTGGACGTGATTCGCGCAAAGGGGTTGCGGGTGACGGTGCAAAATGCCTAATGGACGCGATTCAACTCCGCGAAATCGAGTGGCGCAAGCTGGGGGAAGATTTGTTACTGACAGCGCGGGTTGAATGGTAGGGCAAAGCTGCCGCTTTGCCAATTTGGAGCGCAAGCCGCGCTTGCGCTCCAAATTATGTTGCCTTCCACAAATAAAATGGCAAAGCAGCAGCTTTGCCCTACCCTGATGTTGGTATGTTCACAGGCATTGTGGAAGAAGCGGGAACGATTGAGCGGATCAAGCCGACGGGAAAATCCATCGGGCTGACTGTCCGCGCGAACGTGTGTGGACGCGGTTTGAAACCCGGCGCGAGCGTGTCGGTGAACGGCTGCTGTTTGACGGCGGTGAAAATTTCCGCGCACGGCAAGGCAAAATTAATCCAGTTCGACCTCCTGCAGGAAAGCTGGCAGCGGACGAATTTTCAATTCGCCAAGGTTGGGTCGCTCGTAAATCTCGAACGTTCATTGCGCGTGGATGGTGAGCTGGGTGGCCATTTCGTGACCGGCCATGTGGACGGTCTCGGCAAAATCATCCGGTGGGAACGTTCCGGCAAGGATCACGTTCTCGACATTGCCGCGCCGCCCGGGGTGATGCGTTATGTCGTCCACAAAGGTTCGATCACGGTGGACGGCATCAGCCTGACGGTCGCCGCCGTGAAGAAGAAAAGCTTTCGCATCTGGATCATTCCGCATACCCATGAGATCACGGCGTTGCGCGAAAGAAAGGTCGGCGACGCGGTGAACCTGGAGGCGGATTTGCTCGGCAAATACGTCGAGAAATTTCTGGCGGTTCGCCGTTTCTGACCGGCAGCGCCGTCTTCAATTCTTTTCCTCGAGCGGACGAATCTTGATGTTGCGGAAAGAAATCGAGCCGTGGTCGCCTTGCAGCGCGATGTAACCGCTGTTGGACTTGGCGAAGCCCGGCATTTTTCCAAATTTGCTGCTGGCCACGCGCGCATTGAAATCGTCGCTGCCGAGGACGTATTCAAAATATTTCACGCCGTTGATTTCGTGCACGCATTTCTCCGGGCTGATGACCAGACGGACATGATTCCATTCGCCGGCGGGCTTGGTGGCGTCGAGAGTTTTGCCGGTCGCGGGATCCACCGGCGGCTGGTAAAGCGCATACAGCCAGCCACAACGTTGCAAGTCGGCAGCCTTCGCGTTGTCCTCCAGTTGAAATTCCGGGCCGGTCGCCCACGCGGCGCCGCCGTCGTCCGTGACGTGGAACATGATGCCGCTGTTGCCGCCTTCGGAAATGTTGTAATCCAGTTCCAGTTCGAACCAGTCAAACTTGTTTGAGGTCACGATGTCGCCGGCATTATGCGGATCAACGCAAACGAGCGCGCCGTCCTTCACCTGCCAGCCGGGGCGCACGCCATCCTTCTTAAAATTATGCCAGCCCGACAAATCCTGGCCGTCGAATAACAATATCCATCCGGCCTTTTGTTCGGCCTTGGTGAGCGTGTTTGGTTTGACGATCTTGGCGGGGTGGCACGCACAACCTGCCGCGATGAAGGAGCAAGCGAGCAACAGTGAAGAAAGTATTTTCATTGGGCGGAAAACTACCCGTCCGGCACAGTTGGGACAATGAAAAGTTGTCCCAAATAATTTTGCTCACCACGCCCGGAGGTATTGGTTTGGCGGCGGTAATTTGTATCCCAGCGTCCGTGCCGCGTGCGCCGGCCAATAAGGATCGCGCAAAAATTGCCGCGCCAGCAAAACGAGATCCGCCTGGCCGTTGCGCACGATGTCGTCCGCCTGTTTCGGTTCGGTGATGAAACCCACGGCGGCCGTTGCAATGTCCGCGCCCTGCCGGAGTTTTTCGGCGAACGGCACCTGGTAGCCCGGAACGACCGTGATCTTCGCGTCCGGCACGATTCCGCCAGAACTGCAATCCATCAGGTCCACGCCTTCGATCTTCAGCAATTTTGCCAGCGCGATGCTGTCTTCGATTTGCCAGCCGGCGGGCATCCAGTCAATCGCCGAAATGCGCACGGCGAGCGGCAGATTGTCCGGCCAGACCTGGCGCACGGCGCGTGTCGTGTCGAGCAGCAGGCGCGTGCGGTTTTCAAAACTGCCGCCATATTTGTCCGTGCGCTGGTTGGCGAGCGGCGAAAGAAATTCGTTGAACAGGTAACCGTGCGCCGCATGAAGTTCCAGAAATTCAAAGCCCGCCGCCAACGCGCGCTTCGCCGTCGCCACAAAATCATTTTGCACGCGGGCGATGTCCGTTTCGGTCATGGTGCGCGGGACTCTGGTTAAGTTGCCGCCAAACGGAATCGCACTCGGTGCAATGATCTCCCAGCCGCCCTGCGCCTCGGATAAATGAGCACCGCCATTCCACGGCAGGCCGGCGGACGCTTTGCGGCCCGCGTGCGCGATCTGAATACCTGCGACCGCGCCGTGCTGCTTGACGAGTTTCGCGATGCGCGCGAGCGGCTCAATGTGTTTTTCGTTCCACAGCCCGAGACAGCCGGGCGTGATGCGGCCTTCCGGTGCAACGCCCGTGGCTTCGACGATGACAATGCCCGCGCCGCCGACCGCGCGTGAACCGAGATGGACAAAGTGCCAGTCGTTCGCCATGCCATTCTCCGCCGAATACTGGCACATCGGCGACACGCCGATGCGGTTTCGCAAAGTGATCGAACGAAGCGTCAGCGGTTGAAACAGATGCGGGACTGAATTTTTATCCATAGCGCGGACAAATTATGCCAGCCCGACAAAAGTGCAAGCCACAGTGCGACTTGAAAATTCCCGGCAGACTTTTTACCTTCAAGCTCATGTCAAAGCATGACCCGCGCGTTGATACCTATATCGCCAAGGCCGCCGATTTTGCCCGGCCGATGCTCAACCGCATCCGCAAACTCGTCCATGCCGCCTGTCCGGATGTGACCGAGGCCATCAAATGGAGCGCGCCATTTTACGAGCACAAAGGGATTCTGCTCGCTACGCCGGCCTTCAAGCAGCATTGCGCGCTCATTTTTTGGAAAGGCAAATTGATTTTCGGCAAGGACGACCAAAGGAAAAAACTTCGCCGGCTCACCTCGCCCGCCGATCTGCCCACCGACAAAATCCTGGCCGGCTACATCAAGCGGGCCATTGAACTCAATGAAGCCGGGGTCAAGACGCCGCGCCGCCAGCCGAAAGCCAGGGCAAAACTCGTCGTGCCGGATTATTTTCTCACTGCGCTCAAGAAGAACAAAAAGGCGCTGGCCACATTTGAAAATTTCAGCCCCAGTTGCCAGCGGGAATATGTTGAGTGGATCACCGAGGCCAGGCGTGAGGAAACGCGCGCCCGACGCTTGAAGACAGCCATTCAATGGCTCGCCGTCGGAAAATCAAGGCACTGGAATTATCAATAGCGCGGCGTTGCGAGAACAACGCCTCGCGGGCACTTCACCAAGGCCTTGCACCTTTGGTGTGCTTTTTTTCGCGAGGCTTATGTTCCTCCATGCTTCCGGCCCGTATTCGCAGATTGAACGGCGGCTCGACTTCAGGTGGAAGAGGATTTTCCGGCAGTTGTTCCGTTTCTAAGGGAGCTTCTTCCGGTGCTGGCCCGGTGGCGAGCGTTGCTTCGATCACACCCAGCAAGTCGCTGCGGCCTTGTCCTGTCGTTGATGAACACTGAAAAATCTCCGGCAGCTTCTCAAACCATCCGGCAATGCATTCCTTGAACGCCGCAATGTTCTCCGCCACGGCCTGGGGCGTTTCCTGATCGATCTTGGTGAAGACGAGCACGAACGGAATGGAATTGCGGGCAAGCCATTCCACGAACTCCAGGTCAATCTCCTGCGGCGTCAGCCCCGAATCAAGGAGCGCAAAGACACAGCAGAGATTGGGGCGATGCTTGAGATAACGGGCCACCGCCTTGTTGAACCGTGCGCTATCCTTCTTGGCTCCCGCCGCGAAACCGTAGCCCGGCAGATCCACCAGCCGCCACGTTTTGTTCATCGTGAAGATATTGATCAGCTTGGTGAATCCCGGCGTGGGCGAGGTGCGGGCCAGCCCATCTTTGCCCGCAAGCATGTTTAGCAACGACGACTTGCCGACGTTTGAGCGGCCAATGAAGGCGAATTCAGGCAATGATTCGTCGGGACACGAATCCAAGTCCGGCGCGCTGCGATCAAAGATGGCGGATGAAATGTTCACGATGAAAACCGATGCCCAAGTGTCGCAGCAAATCCACTTAGCCGATACAACGATTTTCGAGAATACACGCCTTCTGGCACGGCTGCGACAGGCCCAGTTCATAAACATTATGCATTGACTACTTGTTTGCCCGCAATGATTCATGGACTTTCCCATCACCATGACGGACATTGATTCCGCTCCTGTCTTACAAGCCGGATCGAGGAATCGTTTCCACTAAAATTTTTGTGACTAATAAACCAATCATCGTCAAACCGATCACCGCCCCACCCGAGACCGCTGAAACTGAACCGCAACGGTTTGACCGCGTCCTGGCTAACGCCGAATTCAAACCGCTGAAGGACATTTTCGACCATCTGAACATGGACAGCACGATGATGAATGCGGCGCGAGTCACCACGAATTCATACCCGATGTTTCTCGGCAAGCTGGGTTTTCGCGTCGTGATGGTGAAGCAGATCCATGAGCAGGATTGCTATTCGCGCCTGGGCGTGACCGGCGGCATCCGTGCCGTGGTGCCCTTGCACGACATCGCCACCTACAGCACGATGGTGACGCTCGTGAACTACGATTCCACAATCACCACCACGCCCAAATCCATAGACTTCTACGACGACCAGCTGGCTGAATTCAAATCCCTGTTGATGAACCGTTCTGGAAATGCTGGGTAAATCCGTGCTTTCGCCAAAGCGGGCTGACGTAACGACCGCTTAATCCAACTCTCACCCAATGGTTTGCGATGCCTGCAAGTGCGAACCGTTCTGCTTTTAGATTCGTATCCCATGCAGGCTTTTAGTGCTTCGACATAAAGTTTAAAGATTCCGGGAGCATTACTTCAACCACCCCGTCCAATGAAGCGTGACTTGTTGCAAATCAAACTTAACTGAAGATAAATTATGAAAACCAGCTTCTGGAAATTGTTCACGTTCGCCGCCGTGTTGTCGCTCGCCGTTGCCGCCGGGGCAAGGGAAGGGCTCCAGTTCAAAACCAAAAAGCCGCTCGTGCAGGTCGCCATCCTGCTCGACACCAGTAACAGCATGGACGGCCTCATCAGCCAGGCGAAGAGCCAGTTGTGGAAGATCGTCAACGAATTCAACCATGCGAAGCAGGACGGACAGATGCCCGAAGTGCAGGTCGCGCTGTTTGAATACGGCAACAACGGGTTGTCCGCGCAGGCCGGTTACATCCGCAAGGTTTCAGATTTCACAACTGATCTTGATTTGATTTCGGAAAAATTGTTCGCGTTGAAAACCAATGGCGGCAAGGAGTATTGCGGCTGGGTCATCAAGGATGCGCTGGAACGGCTGGAATGGAGTCCGTCCTCTCGTGCTTACAAGGCCATTTTCATCGCGGGCAATGAGCCGTTTACGCAAGGTCCGGTGGATTACGTTGATCCCTGCAAGTCCGCCAAGGCGCGTGGTATCATCGTGAACACGATTCATTGCGGCGACGAACGCACCGGCGTGGACACGATGTGGCGTGACGGTGCCCGCCTCGGCGACGGAAAATTTCTGGTCATTGACCAAGATCGCGCCGTGGCCTACGTCGAGGCACCGCAGGACAAGGAAATCGCGAAGTTGAGCAGCGACTTGAATGGAACTTATCTGGCTTATGGGCGCGCGGGTGGAAGCAGTTTCGCCCGGCAGGAAGCGCAGGATCGCAACGCCAGCACTCTGGCATCAGCAGGAGCCCCAGTCGAACGGGCCGTGGCGAAGTCCTCGGCCAATTACAACAACGGCAGTTGGGATCTGGTGGACGCCGCGAAGGACAAGGATTTCAAACTGGACGCGGTGAAGGAATCTGAACTGCCCGCCACGATGCAAGCCTTGCCACCCGCCGAACGCAAGGAATTCATCGAGCAAAAATCGCAGGAGCGCGCCGAGTTGCAGGCCAGGATCAAGGAATTGAATGCCGCGCGGGAAAAATTTGTGGCTGCCAGAATGAAGGAAATTGCCGGCACAAACACGCTCGACAGCGTTGTCATCACCACTGTGCGCGAGCAAGCGCAGACGCGGGCATTTACGTTCGAGTAAAAAGTCAGCGTTAGAAAAATTGATTGTACAACTGGCGCTGGCAAATGGTCCCGCGCCAGTTGACGTTGGGACTGGGAAAACGCATCCTGACCCTGGCATTACCGCCATCGTTCATGAAATCGCCAATCATCTTCACGCTCGTCTGTTTTGCAACCACCGTATTCGCCGCCGGGAGTTCTTCGCCCGGTGTCATGGACACCAACGCCGCCGCCCGCCTTGCGATTGTAAGCGAAGTTCTGCGCGCGGTGCCGCTCATTGACGGCCACAACGACCTGCCGTGGGAGTATCGTCAGATGAGCAATGACTTCGCCCGCGTGCATCTCGATACTGGCACAACTAATTTTAAAACAGCGTGGCATACGGATATTCCCCGGTTGCGTGCGGGAATGCTCGGCGGACAGTTCTGGTCGGTGTATGTGCCGACAACCTTTACCAATGCGATGGCGGTGCAGGCGACGCTGGAACAGATTGACGTGGTTCATCAGTTGTGCGCCGCCTATCCCGACACGTTTGAACTGGCGCTCACGGCGGACGACGTGGAACGCATCCATCGCCAGGGACGCATCGCATCGCTCATCGGCATGGAAGGCGGCCATTCCATCAACAACTCCCTGGGTGTATTGCGCATGATGTATCTGCTGGGCGCGCGCTATATGACGCTGACGCACACGAGCAACACCGATTGGGCGGACTCTGCCACTGACGAACCACAACACCACGGCTTGACCCCGTTCGGCGAAGCCGTCGTGCGCGAGATGAACCGTCTCGGCATGCTCGTGGATCTGTCGCATGTGAGTGACGATACCATGCGCGCGGCGTTGCGGGTCACGACGGCGCCGGTGATCTTCTCGCATTCCTCGGCAAGGGCCATTTGCGATCATGCGCGCAATGTGCCCGATGATGTCCTACTAATGGTCCGCACCAATCGCGGCGTGGTGATGGTCTGCTTTCTGCCCGGTTATGTTTCGCCTGCGCAAGGTGTCGAATTCAATGCCTGGAGCGCCGAACATAATCGGCTGATGAAATTATATCCCAATGATACGGCGGCGGTGGATGCAGGTATTGCCGAATGGAAGAAAACCCGTCCGCCCGTCACACCCGCCACGGTCTATGACGTGGCCGATCACATTGACCATATCCGGCAGGTGGCGGGCATTGACTGCATCGGCATCGGTTCGGATTTCGACGGCTTCAACGGCACGGTGGAAGGATTGGAAGATGTTTCCAAATATCCCAATCTGTTCGCCGAATTGCCCCGGCGCGGTTACAGCGCGGATGACTTGAAGAAAATCGCGGGCCAGAATGTCCTGCGAGTGATGCGCGAAGCCGAGGCAGTCGCCGTAAATGGTGGTCAAAAAATAACGAAGCGCACGACACGTCCGCCACCGCCAACCCGTGATCCGCATACGCCCGGTTATGTCGTGGCGAAGGAATTGCCCGATGGCGACAATGCGCCGGTGGACGCTGACGGAAATTTCATCATCGGCCCAACTTACAAACGCGCGCCGGAAATGATCGTGAACACCAACGTGCCGCAGGGCACGGTGTATGAATTCACCATGAATTCGGCGGACAGTAAAATTTATCCCGGCATCGCCCGCGAACCGAATACGTTTGGCACGCCTGATCCCGCCGATCCCGCCAAGCTCATCGTTACTACCAGCCACCCGGCTTCTTACACACGGCACGTTTGGGTTTATGTTCCCAAACAATACGTTCCCGGCACGGCAGCACCGTTCATTGTCGGCGCGGATGGGCCGGATCACGGCTTGTTCACGGCTTTGGATAATTTGATCGCGGAGAAACGCGTTCCGCCGATGATCGCCATCTCCATCAGCAACGGCGGTGGTGATGCCCAAGGCAGCCAGCGCGGATTGGAATACGACACCATGTCGGGAAAATATGCGGAGTTCGTCGAGAGCGAAGTCCTGCCGCTCGTGGAAAAGAAGGCCAATGTAAAATTGACCAAAGATCCCGACGCCCGTGCGACGATGGGCGGCAGCTCCGGCGGCTCATGCGCGCTCATCATGGCGTGGTATCATCCCGAACTTTACCACCGCGTATTGACCTATTCACTCACAGCCGTGAATCAGCAATGGCCGCCGAATCCGGAAACGCCGCATGGCGCATGGGGATTCCACGAGAGCATCATCCCAAACAGTCCGGTCAAGCCCATCCGCATCTGGATGGAAGTTGGCGACCGCGATCTCTTCAATCCAAATGTCATGCGCGACAACATGCACGACTGGGTCATTGCCAATGAGAACATGGCGAAGGTGCTCGCGGACAAGGGCTATCACTATCAGTTTGTCTTCGCCCGCAACGCCGGACATACGGATAACAAAGTGAAACAACAAACTCTGCCCGAAGCTCTCGAATGGTTGTGGAAAGATTACCAACCCGTGACAAAGTAGCAGAGAAAGCGGGTGACAACGGAAAAGGTTGTGCCCATTTTCATTTCGCCGACGCAACTGGCTTGGCGCGGGACTTCTCCGCCCGCAGTTGACCGCAGCCAGCGGCCACGTCAATGCCCCGGCGTTGACGAACCGTGCTTGGAATGCCCGCCACTTGCAGAACTTGCTTGAACTTTTTCGCCGCGTCGGATTGCGTTGCGGTTCCGGTAAAACCACCGGTGGGATTGAGCGGAATCAAGTTCACATGCGCATCCAAACCTTTCAGCAGTGTGGCGAGCCGTTCAGCTTGGGTAGGCGAATCATTGGTTCCAGCGATCAGCGTCCACTCAAAGAATATACGCCGGCCAGTTTGAGCGGAATAGGCGCGGCAGACGCTCATCAATTCCGCCAACGGCCAGCGCGCACTCACAGGAACGAGCGCCGAGCGTTCCGCCTCCGTAGCACCATGCAGGCTGACGGCGAGATTATAGGGACGTTGTTCTGACGCCAGCCGCAGGATGCCTGGCACCACGCCCACCGTGCTGATGGTGATTCGCCCCGGCCCGATATTCAGGCCGCGACGGTCGGTGATGATTTCCAACGCCGTCATCACGGCGTCATAATTGTGCAACGGTTCGCCCATGCCCATGAGCACCAGATTGCGCAGACCGTCGTGACCGGCGGTGCGTAAAGCGATCTCTGCATGGCGGACTTGCGCGACGATTTCGCCGGGCCGCAGATGCCGCACGAAACCCATCTGGCCCGTGGCACAGAAGACGCAACCCATTGCGCAGCCGGCTTGCGTGCTCAGGCAGGCGGTGTGTCGCCCTTCATAACCCATCAACACCGTTTCAATTGTCTGACTGTCGGCAAAGCGGAGCAAAAATTTGCGCGTCAAGCCGTCAGTGCTGGCGATGTCGGCGGTCTCGGTCGGCACATCGAGGAAGATGCGCAGTCCGAGATTTCCAGCCAACCAGCGCCGTAATGGGGGAACGAAATCTATTGTTTCTGCCAAATCTGATTTCAAATCCTGATGCAACGCGCGCCACAAACTCCTGACGTGAACCGGCGGCAGCCCGGATGCGACGAACTCCCGTTCCAACTCCGCAAACGTGAGGTCGAGGAGCGAACGGGGCGCGATGGGAACAGCGGCAACGGTTGTCATGGCGGGTAGATTGTGGAGTTTTCAGCAACCGTCCGCGACATCGAAACCCCAGGCGCGTCGAAATGAGACGGAAAGGAGCGCGGCGTTCACGCCGCTTCACCGTCCGTATAAACAGAAGGCTCGAAATCTTCCAGAGTCTTTCTACAATCAGTCATTGAAGCGGCATAAATGCCGCGCTCCGGGGACGAATTTGTGGGGAACGGTTTCCCAAGGTAGGCGCTCCTCACCCGTCCGGCGCGGACCGCCAACCCTGGGCTGATGGATTTGAATCCCGTTGGGATTCATTTTCAGCGCCGTCAGGTGCGGCATATTTGTAGAATCCAAAATCAAACAACGTTTCAAGCTCCGTCGGGAGCGTAATATGCCAACCCGACGGGTTAGGAATGATGCCAATTGGAAAATCTGCTCTTCTGCGCTAAGTTTCGCCATGAAATTGAAATTGGTCGCGAGAAAAAAAGAATCGTCCAGCGTCGAATCGTTCATCTTCAAGCCGGAAAAACCGCTCGTTTGGAAAGCCGGGCAATTTCTGCATTACGTTCTCAACCATTCCAGCACCGACGACCGCGGCTCTGACCGCTGGTTCACCATCGCATCCGCGCCTTGCGAAAAATACGTGATGATCACCACGCGGTTCGATTCAAAGCGCAGCAGCACATTCAAGAAAACTCTCAAAACGCTCAAACGCGGCGACACCATTGAAATCTCCGACCTCGACGGCGACTTCATCGTGAGCGACGCGCGGAAAGAATACGTCTTCATCGCCGGCGGCATCGGCATCACGCCGTTTCGCGCGATTCTCAAGCAAGCCGCGCACGAGGGAAAACTTCTACGCGTCACACTGCTTTACGCGAACCGCAAATCGGTGGCCGCTTACAAAAAAGAATTCGACGCGATGGCAAAACAGAATCCAAATCTCACGATCCATTATCTTTTCAGTCCGCAACGCATTGACAAGGAAACGGTCAAAGAATTCGTGCCGGATTTGAAAAAGCCGCTCTTCTACGTTTCAGGTCCTGAACCGATGGTGGAAAGCATCGGCCAAATGCTGCAGGAAATCGGCATTCCCAAAAAGCGGATCAAACAGGATTGGTTTCCGGGTTATCCGGCGGAGTGAACGGATTTGGCTAAAATTGTTGGGATTCGCGGACGGAGCGCGACTGTAGCGGCGGTCTGTGACCGCCGAATTAAACGTGACCTCTGGCTTGAAGCGGATAAATCTCGCCTTGATACGGCCAGTCTTCAGGACGAGCTGCCAATTTCTTCCTCACTGGATTCTCGGCCACATAAAGCCATTTCTCGGAATACGATTCTTCGGAACGCATCACATGATCGAAGAAACCTTTTTGCCAGTGCGGTGCGGGAACATTCATTCCACGCAATGTTTTCGAGAGCGAGTTTTTCAAACTCTTCATCCATTCGGAAAGCAGAGAAAGACGGCGGTCGCAGACCGCCGATGCAGGTTCGCCGCTGTCATTTGTAGCGTCGGTCTGTGACCGACGACGAGTTAGCGACAATTCGTATTCCTGACCAAACGCCACAAACAGATGAAGATGATCGGGCATCAGAACATATTTGCCGACAAACACACCGCGCGTCAGTCCAGCCTCGCAAAACTTTCGGAAATCTTCATGGACTTTGACGTTTGCCAGAATCGGTTTGTGGTCTTCCGTGTTCGTGGTGACGAAGTAGAGCGGATGGCTGGTGAAAAGCCGGTCAAGGCGTTTGAGTCTGGGCGGACGCTCGTCCGAGTTCATGTAGAAATTGTAGCGGCGCTCTGTGAGCGCCGTCGAGTTTGAAAACGAATTCGGCGGTCACAGACCGCCGCTACAGCGCGCCATTCCATTCCTGTAGCGCCGGTCTATGACCGGCGAAAACCGGCGCTGACACAGCGCCGCTACAGTGAATAGATGCCGCCCCGACGGGGCTGGGGAATTTGGGTGGCGCGGGCGGCTACAAAGATTTTGCTCCTGACAGAGCTGCGAACGGTGCTACGCCTAATCTTTTTCCGTCACATGAATCATCAACCAATCCGGTGCAAAGGCTTCGCAGAATACGGCTGCGCCCCATTTAATGATAAGAGCCGTCATTGCGGCGGCAAAACACATTGCGGTAATCTTCCAAGATTTGAGAGCAGCCGCCAATGCGCCAATAAGAACTTTCCCGTCATAAACGTATGCCGCATTGGTTGACCAAGCTTTGTAAAGATCACTCTTTGAGTCGCAAACTGCACGCCATGCCACTCGCTTAAATGCTGCGCTTACCTTCTGACCTAATTCACGAATTCCATGTTTCGTAACAGGCGCGGGCAACATTTTTCTATCAAGCACAGGCAATTGTTTGTGGTAAAACCCCTGAACATCCAAAAGCAATTGAGCCGATTGTCCCGGCAGACTCATTCCCAACTGCTCTATGATTTCATCTTCATGCTTCTCTTTGAGAAGTTTGACCGCTTCGTCCTGTAAAATGTCCACGTCAATGTATCCAGGCGTTTCTTCAATCAAGCCGGAGAGAACACATTCTTCTTCAAGTCTGCCCAAATATCGTTTGTGAAATTGTTCTCGTCGCCGAGGCGTTTGAATGTTGCTAACACAAACGATTGCTTCTCGAACATGAAACTTGGCCTTCTCCACATTTTTCTGACGCAGGTAGCAGATGGCCAAGAATGCCGTCGCCTCTAAATAAATCCGCGTGTTGCTCCGGGCGAGTTTTCGATTTCCTTCAAAGCCAGCGATGGCGAAGTCTAGCTCGCGTGCCTCCAGCGCACATTCGTAAAGCCAATTTTTGATTTGCAACAACCGTGTCGTATGACCAGTTGAACGCAACATCGGCTGAACTTCCGCAACCAACTTTTTAGCTTCGTCGAAATCCGCCGAACAAGCGCAGGCTCGGAGACGCGGCTCAATTTCAGCGAGCTTTGCGCGCTGTGCCTTTGTTAGCACTGGTGGTTTATTTGCCAATCTTTAATTCAATTCTTCGCCCCCGCCAGTTCTTCCTCAAAATCCACGATCTCTTTGATCTGCACCAGAAACCAGCGGTCAATTTTTGTGAGGTTGAAAATCTCCTCAATGGTGAAGCCGGCGCGCAGGGCGTGGCGGATGAAGAAGATGCGCTCGGCGTTGGGCACGCTCAGTTTGCGGCTGATGACGTCGCGCGGGAGGATGTCGCGGTCGCCATAGACTTCCGTGCCGATGCGCCAGGGTTTGCCGTCGCCGCCCAGGCCGCTGCGGCCGATCTCCAGCGAGCGCAGGCATTTTTGCAGGCTTTCCTTGAAAGTGCGCCCGATGGCCATCGCTTCGCCAACGCTTTTCATCTGCGTGGTGAGCGTGGGGTCGGCTTGCGGGAATTTCTCGAAGGCAAAGCGCGGGATCTTGGTAACGACGTAATCAATGCTCGGCTCGAAGCTCGCGGGGGTGTTTTTGGTGATGTCGTTCTTGAGTTCGTCGAGCAGGTAGCCGACGGCGAGCTTGGCGGCGATCTTCGCGATGGGAAAGCCGGTGGCCTTGCTTGCGAGCGCGGAGCTGCGGCTGACGCGCGGGTTCATCTCGATGATGACCATGCGGCCGTTCTCCGGGCTGACGCCGAACTGGATGTTCGAGCCGCCGGTCTCGACACCCACGGCGCGGATCACGGCGAAGCTCTGGTCGCGCATGATCTGGAATTCCTTGTCGGTGAGCGTCTGGATGGGCGCGACGGTGATGCTGTCGCCGGTGTGGACGCCCATGGGGTCGAAGTTCTCGATGGAGCAGATGATGACGCAGTTGTCGGCCTTGTCGCGCATCACTTCCATCTCGTATTCCTTCCAGCCGAGGAGGGATTCCTCGATGAGGATCTCGTTCACGGGTGAAAGCTCGATGCCGTTCTTGGCGATGGCTTCAAACTCGTCCTGATTGTAACCGATGCCGCCGCCCGTGCCGCCGAGCGTGAACGCTGGGCGGATGATGAGCGGAAATTTACCGATCTTCTTCGCGACGTCGCGGGCTTCGTCGAGATTGTGCGCGACGCCGGAGATGGGAACATCGAGGCCGATCTGGAGCATCAATTCCTTGAACGCGAAACGGTCTTCTCCCTTGTAAATGGCTTCGGGTTTTGCGCCAATCATTTCGACGCCATACTTGTCCAGCACGCCGGATTTGTGCAAAGCCATGGCGGTGTTCAATGCAGTCTGGCCGCCGAGTGTGGGAAGGAGAACGAGTTTGTGCGCAATTTCGGGGAGCACGCGCGCCTCGCGCGTTGTTGAAGCCGCCTCGGCTTCGACTTTCCTCGAACGCGGGGCGCGTTCGGCTGCGCCCGGGGCGGGCGCGCTCCCCGTTTCGACGGGGACGCCCATGCGTTTCATCTCATCCAGTTCGCGCACGATGATTTTCTCCACGCACTCGGGCGTAATGGGTTCGATGTAGGTGCGGTCGGCGAACTCCGGATCGGTCATGATGGTGGCCGGGTTGGAGTTGATAAGGACGACGCGGTAGCCTTCCTCGCGCAGGGCTTTGCAAGCTTGCGTGCCGGAGTAATCGAACTCGCACGCCTGGCCGATGATGATCGGGCCGGCGCCGATGATGAGGACGCTGTGGATGTCGGTGCGTTTAGGCATTGCTGTAAATTTTTGATGGAATCGGCAAAAAATGTCGTTCCGCAAACGGCCCAGATGAAACACGGAATTCGTGCCGAGCGAAAGCAAATTGCGAATGTCGCAGGCTACAAAATTCTGGCTGCCTTCCTAGCTCGGATTAAACCGGTGTTTCAGGCGGCCAGCAGGTCAGGTCCATCTCGGAATTTTTTTGCTGTAATCTTATCCGCCCGTTTGCGCTGTAGTAAGTGTATGAAAAGTTTAAAAACCTTCATTTTAATCCTGCCGGTCTGGCTTGTAATAGCCACCGGCGTTAACGCTGCGCAATCTGTCTGGGAAGGCACGGAACCCGTGCTGCCTGACCAAGTGAATCCGCCATGGAACTTCGTCACCTCGGGACAGGTGTCTGCCTACCGGGCCAATGACGACAGCCTCGTGGTCGCCTACCTCATCTCCACGCAGGCGGTGGACAATGTGTATTATGAGCAAAGTGGTGATACCATTGCGATGACCAACCAACTCGTCATCAGCGCGGTCATGAAGATCGTCAGCGGCGCGGCCACAACGACCAACCAAGGACTGGCCGGCATTACCTTCACCACCGCGCCGAACGTGGGCGGCGCGCTCTGGTTCGGGCCCAGCAACATCTTTGTCTCCGCCGTCGGCGATGTCTGCGGCGGCAGCACGAATCTCAACACCACCACGAATTACCACACCTACCGTATCGAAGTGCAGGGCACGACGAACGGCGGTCCCTACACGGTTTTCTACGATGGCACGGCGGTGCTCACCGGCGCGCTCTACATCTCCGCCACCAATTTCGGAGCCTTGCCGCGTATCCAATGGGGAGAAATCTCTCCGACGGCTTATGGCGAATCGCACTGGTATAACATCAGTCACAACGCCGCCGCGCCCGCCGCCACCCCGTCGTTGCAAAACCCATGTGCCAGCACAACCGGCCCGGTCGTGCCGACCGTCAACGCGCCGTTTATGAACCTCACCAGCGAGGGACGCATCACCAACGGCACCAGCTATCATTACGCCAATTACGGCCTTATGTTCAACTCGGACAATGGCGTGATTTATGAGGGGGTGCAGGGCGGCTACCAAATTATGGACGCCGGTGCCCGCAGAGTTTTTACGCAGTCGGACGGTTCCCAAATCATGCTTTTTGAGTTCACCGACCTGACCTTTGCCGGCATCAATGTGAAGGTGACGGGCAGCCGGGCGGCGGCGATTCTAGCCACGGGTGACATTCAACTTATCAACACCAAGATCATAGTGGACGCGTCAGGTGATTCCGGCCCGCTGGGTGGAGCTTCACAGGCGCCGGGCACCAATGCGCCTGCGCCGTTCGGCGGCGGAGGCGGACGTGGTATCGCGGGTAGTTACTCTGGCGGATCACCTCCCTATCTCACCTTTGGAACGCTCCCAACCAGCGGGCCGGGCGGAGGTGGATTTGTGTCGCGTGGCCGGGACGGTTTGCCGGCAGAGCCGGTTGAATTATGGAAATACAACGGACCCCCGACTTACGACTTCACGCTCCTCGGGCACCTGTATCGGCCTGGTGGCGAAGGTGGCGCGGCCTACACGAATTTCAGCGTGCTGCGCGGCGGCGGCGCGGGGGGCAGCACTTCGGGGCAGGGCTTCGGCAATCCCGGCGGCTTTGTTGGCGGCCACGGCGGTGGAGCGCTGTTCCTCGCCACGCCTGGGCGCATTTCCCTCGACAGCCGCTCCGGCATCTCGGTGGATGGCCAGATGATGTTGAGCTATCTCTCTGAAATCGCGGCTGGCGGGGCCGGCGGTTATCTTGTTTTAAATGGCGGCAGCGGCATTCTCAACCAAGGCAGCCTTTCCGCCCGTGGTGGCGGCGGTCGAAAAAATCTGTATGGGACTCCGCTCCAAATCTGGTGGGGCAGTTGCGGCGACGGCGGCGGCGGGCTCATCGTGCTCAAGAGCGCGGCCGGTGTGACCAACAACGGCGCGCTGCTTTTCAGCGGCGGCGATGCGACAAGTATTTGTTCCCTGGGGGCCATGCAAACGCAGTCGCCAGTTTTTATAAACAACCTGCCGCAGTTGCTGAACCCCACAGTTTCCAGCAACAAATTTACCTTCAGCTTCAATACGGCCTATAACGGACTTTACGAAGTACAGTATAATGACGATCTGACCACAACCAACTGGATGTTCTACACGAGCCTGACCGGCAACGGCTCACTCATGCAAGTCGTCACGCCGGCATCCGGCACGACCAACCGCTTCTTTCGGCTGCGGCAACCGTGAGTTTCCCACGTCCGCGTAGATGCCATTTCTATTTTGACATTGGTGAAACCAAAAAAATGAGCAGGCGAACCTGAAAAAACAATGCCTCCAATTAAACGCCAATCTTATGGCAGCGGCGTGCGCGTATCCTTGATGAATTGTGTGTGGCCGTCGAGGAAGACGCGGCAACGTCCGCTGGCATGGATGGTCCGGCCTTTCAATTCTGGTGCGACGCTTGGAATGGTTTGCGGATAATACGGATCAACGGCCAGCTCGACATCAGTGGCACCGCTGATGAGGCCAAGCGTTGCATCGGTGGCGCTGGCAGTTATCAGGTCAGCCACCGCCTGGGTTTGTGATTTCCCCCAAAAATCTTCCTGTCCCACCGGATCATCAGGCCGGTCGAAACGCCAGGCCCAGTAACGGCTGGGCGGCGTGTTGGTGTCGTTGGAAGTGGCCTGGAGAGACTGGATCGCATTGCCAGTGGGTGAGCTGACGGCGGTCGGGCAGGACCAGACATTCCAGTTCGGACATTCAGCCAAAAAATTTGTCGCCGCCCAGCCGGCGCGCGGATCGGACGGCGGCCAGCTTGTCCATGGATGATAACCGCCGGGCAGGCTGGATTTCAAATCGCGCCGGTCGGGAAAATGATCATCGTGATCGTTGAGGTAGATAATGAAAGCGAGGCCAATCTCTTTGAGGTTGGAAAGGCAGACAGCCTGCTGGCCTTTTTGTTTGGCCCGGGCGAGCGCGGGCAGTAATAGCGCCGCCAGGATGGCGATGATGGCGATGACGACGAGCAGTTCAATAAGCGTGAACCCATGCCGGGGTTTGATCCAGCCCCCCGTTTTCTTCAGCGCAAAAATTTTAGGAGGAAATATCAAAGCAGACAGCGTCTTCACTCTTGTCTAACGCGGTAAAACCTTTTGGGAAAGTTGGTGGCGTCATTGTCGAACAGGTTGAAGAAGTTGGTGGTCGCGAGGTTGGTGCTCAAGGGTGTCCAGTCGGTGAGGTTGGTTGAGGCCTGCAATACATAATTGCCACCCGACGATCCCGCGAACCCAAGCTGAAACGCGCTGTTCGTGTTGAACATCGCCGAGGTGAAAAACAGCGGCTGAATGAAGAACAGGGCATTCACCGCCACGCTGTTATTAAAATTGGTCTCAAACGCGCTGGCCGACAGGGAGGTGTTGTTCGTCAGGTTGAACGGCCCGGTGTACGAAAAGGAATTGGTCGTGGGCAGCGAACCGTCCAGCGTGTAATAGATGGCCGCATCCGGGTCAGGCGACTGCAACGAGACGCTAACAGAGTTGAAGAAAGTGCCGCCATTCGGAGTGATGGCTGGCGGGGCGAGCGCCGGCGTACCGGGCAGGCTGTTGATCCAGTCGGTGAAAACTTGGACGGCGTTGGTATCAATCAAATTGCGCGCCAGATTGGGCATCTTGTAGGCATTATTGGTGGTGTTCATCCGCTGGTAGATCATCGAACGCCAGACATCCTTCGCCTTGATGATGCACGCATTGTCGTAGCCCAGCGAGAAGACCGCCGGATAATTGGTGAGGTTTTGCTGCGCCAGCGGCGTGCTGTACCGACCATCAAACGTGATGCCGGTGCCGCCGGGCTGATGACACTGGGCGCAGTTGGCGTCCAGATACGAACGAGCGCGCTCCTCCAACGACGCGCTTAAATTGGTGAGTGCGGAGAGCTTTGGGTAATTGGGAATGTTCGTTTCGTTGATGGCCGGATTAAACAAGCCGAGCCGGTTTAAAGTGCGCAACTGGTTGTCGGTCACACCGGTCGTGGGATACGTCAGATTCCCGTTCAACTGACGCGCATTGACGCCGAGAACATAACCGGCCACGGGCGTATGACACGTCAGGCAATCCGCCGGGCTGGGATAATACCAAGTCTGGGTGCGGATGCCGGTGGCGTTGGTGATGATGATGTCCTCGTTCAAACTGGCGGTGAGCAGGTCGGCCTCGCTGTTGTCGGGCCGCCATTTATAAGTTACGCCATAGACCGTGCCATTGATGTCGCGCACCAGCAACCGGGTTTCCAACCGCCGCAAAGGAACGCTGGCATTAGTTTCATTGACCACTAGATCGAAATTTTTCACGAACACCGTACCGGCAGGAAATGTCCACGAGTTGGCCGGCAGAAAGCCAATCTGTTCATTGGCCGTGATGACGCCGCCATTGTTGGGCACGGCCAGGTAACGACTTTTCACTGCGGCATCCGACCAGAGCGGAGTGTTGGGAACATAAGGAATCAAGCCGCCGGCCGGTGTGCGATTGGGAGTGTTGCCGAACGCGCCGGTGCCGGAGAGCAATGGCGGAAGCGAGCCATTGAACGTGGTGGGCATATTCAGGAAGGCGGTGACGGGCGGATTGGCGGTCAGGCCGTAAGGCTGGCCGCTGCCGGCGGTGACGATGAAATTGACTGCTGGTGATGACGTGCTGCTCAAACCGCTGCCATCGGTGGCGACGGCTTTCAACGCATAACTTCCCGCCGCCAAACCGGTCGCGGTGACGGTGTAAGGCGCATTGCTGACGCTGCCGAGGAAGGTTGTGTTCGCATAGAAATCTACTTTGGTGATCGGATTGTAAGGCGCATCCGCATCCGCCGTGATGGTGACGCTCGCCATCGCCGCCGCAGTGGAGCCGTTGGTTGGACTCAAAAGCACGACCGTGGGCGGCGGGTTGGTGAAAGGATTCAGTTGAGTTTTCGGAATGATGGCCTGGGTCGTGGACGGACTGCTCCACGCCAGTTGCGCGACGGCACCGCCGCCATTTTCATAATATTCCATTCGGATGTTGTATAACTGCTGGGCTTTAAGGGAAATGGTTCCGGACCAGGTTGTCGGTCCCTGATCAACCCACTTATCAATGACCAACTGGTTGTTTACCCACAGGCGCACGCCATCGTCCGTGGTCGTATAAAAAGTATAGGTCTCATTAAACTGGGGCTGCACAGAACCGGTCCACCGGACAGTGAAACTATCCACGCTGATGCTCGGATCCGGGGAGCCGTTGCCCCAGTCAAAGTTTATATTGGTATCAATCCGCACCAGGGTTGCCGGATCATTGAAAGTTTTTAACTGGTTGGAGTAGTAAGCTCCGAAGAGGCCCGTTCCGCTGCCAAGAGATGCGCTGTTGATGAAACTGGCTTTCGCCACCCCGCTGTTCACCATGCCTGCCTTGGCTGCCATGGCCTGCACGAGGACAGTATTCGTCAGGGCGAAAGGGCCGACATACAAAGTAGAATTGGTCGTCGGCGTGCTGCCATCAAGCGTGTAATAAATCGTGGTGCCGGGCGTGGCGTCGGTCAAAGTGACCGTCACCGAATTGGTGAAGATGCCGCCATTGGGCGAGATCGTGGGAATGGCCACAAATGCGCCCAGCCCAAAAACTGAGAGCTTGTATTGCGTATCCACATACACCTTGCCATTCGCCACCGTCGGTGCGGTGAACTTGACCGACAGGCCCGGATTGTCACGCGACAACTGGCTGCTGTTGTAAAGTTCCTGCGCCACATTGGTCGCATTGTACGCGTGCAACACCGCCGGGCTGCTGCTGGCATAAGTCGAAGAATCAACCGCCCACACGATGCCATTATTGGTGCCGTTGGCGGAAATTACCGGCGTGGTGCTGCTTTTATCACCATTAAATGAATTGGGGCTGCGCACGGGAGTTGTGTTAATCACCCCGTTGGTCACAGTGAATGCTTTGAGGTTGTCGCCCTGACCGACGTAATAGAGTCGTTTATTCCAGAATGCCGGCGTTCCGAAATTTCCGCCAACGGCTCCGCTGAATGCTTGGACAATCTGGTTGTTGTTGGCGGCATTGAAATGTCCCATGTTGTCCCGATCCAGCAGGTAGATGGCTCCGTTTTTTCCCGCCGCCGCCAGCAGATGCGGATGGGTGGCGCTCCCGGCCGAATCGGGCAAAACGATGGCCGCGCCAGAGCCCAGGTCTAAATCCGCGCCGCTCTGCGACCCCTGGTCATACGGTGAAAAATAATCCACGAGTGTTGCCGGCACATTCGTCGTCGAGAATTCCAGGACCGCCATGCCAAAGTTAAGGCTGGAGTTGATCGTACCGGCGGTGGCATTGAACGAACCGTTGCCCGTCATCAGGTAAAAGTTTCCGGCGGCATCCACCGTAAGCCCGCCGCCGCTCTGCCAAAAGCCGCCAAGGCCACCATTGGGCGTGCTGTTGAATGAGCTGACCAGCGTGAGATTCGTGGCATTGTAACCCAGCAGCCAGCCGTGATACGGCCCGTTGTCGCCATGCGAGGCAAAGCCCAGATAAACGATGCCATTGATCAATCCCAACGCCACCCGGTTCATGTGCCGGAGCGCATTGAACTTGACCACGCCACCAACAGCGCCATCGCCGGTGCCGGTCACGGACGGGCCCGAAACATAAGTGTAATTACCACCGCTGTAGATCGTGTCGGCAATTAGCACCGGCCCACCAAACTTTTCCGCCCCCGTTGCAATGTCCAGCGCGTGCAACCGGTGCCGGTAATGGTTGCTCCCGCTGACGACCGCCTTGGTCTTGACTTCGACGTAAATGGTTCCCGTCGTCGCATCAATCACCGGCGTGCTCGTGATGCCAATCTCCGGCACCACATCCGGCGTATTAACATCTCCATTGGGAACCGTTGTCTCACCGGCCAGAACCAGGTTGGTCTGCCAGAGCGCCGTGGCGTTCGTGTCCGAATTGCTGTCCGCATCAAAGGCATAAACGCTGTTATGCTCCGTGGCGACATAGACGATATTGTGCAGCCCGCGCCCCGGGATATTCACATTGTTCACGATCAACGGCTGCGCATAAACATAACCGTCCAGATCATATGAAAAGAGTTTGCCAAAAGTATTGGTATTGACGTTGGCCAGCGTCAGCGTGGTCTCGTTGGTATTCGCACCGGCGCGTGAATTATCATTGTGATAGGTGAGCATGTTCTGCCCAAAAACAGGAATCGGCAAAAATGTCATCAGTGCCAAAACCGTGGTTGCCGCCATTGCGAGCTTCTTGATGATTATCGAGGGAAAGGTTGCTCGCATATTTGAGAAAGGCTGTTGATGTGGCTAAAAGCGACCTGGCAGAAAATTATATCATTAATTAATGGCCCGAGAATCTTAATAATCCAAAAATACAGATTGTAAAACGCCTTAACAAGTTTTTGGCTGTTTTTTTGATGCACAAAACGGACAAACGATTTCTTTACGATGATAAACGGTAGAGTTTTTGGCCGGACGTTGTAAAATGGGTTGTCGCTAAATCCATGACACAATGAAATTCTATTTCCAGTTTTGCGCGCCTGTCATCATTATCAGCGGTATAATTTTGGCCGGCGTTTTTCCGGCTTCAAGCCGGACCAATAACGGCGATTACCAGATTTTTGTCTCCAATGAAAAATCCGGCGACCTCACCGTCATCAGTGGCGGCGATTTCAAAGTCGTTGCCACAATTCCGGCCGGTAAACGTCCGCGCGGCATCCATGCCAGCCCGGACGGCAAAACGGTTTACGTCGCCTTGAGTGGCACGCCTATCGAGCCGCCGCCGAAGCTGGATGCCAGTGGCAATCCGGTTTTTGAAAAAGGCCATGATGATGATGATGACAAGGCCAAGTCCGACAAATCCGCCGACGACATTGGTCTCGTGGACGCCGTGGGGAAAAAATTTCTACGCAAGATTCCCGCCGGCTCCGACCCGGAACAATTCTGCTTAAGCCCGGACGGATCGAAGATTTACATCGCCAATGAAGACGTTGGCGCGGCGACCGTTCTTGATGCCGCAACCGGCAAGGTCGTAACCTTTATTCCCGTGAGCCGTGAACCCGAAGGCGTAGGCATCAGCCCGGATGGCAGGTTTTTTTATGTCACCTGCGAAACCGCCGGCGATGTTTTTGCCATTGATGCGCAAACTTACAAAATCATCGGCCACATTGTGGTTCATCCGCGTCCGCGCAGCGTGGCGTTTCTGCCGGATGGTTCGCGCGCCTTCATCCCGTCGGAATCATCGGGCGAATTGAACGTGATTGATACGACCAATCAGACACTGCTCAAAGTCGTCAAGCTGCCGAAAGGTTCCCGCCCGATGACGGTGAAAGTTTCACCGGACGGAAAAAAGATTTACGCCAGCACCGGTCGCGGCGGCTCCGTGGTGGTGGTGGACGCGAACAGCTATGAAGTGCTGAACACAATCCCCGTCGGCAAACGCCCTTGGGGTATCGCCTTTTCGCCCGATGGCAAATATCTGTTCAGCGCGAACGGCCCGTCGGACGATGTTTCAGTGGTGGATCTGACAACTGAAAAAGAAATCGCCCGCGTCAAATCGCCCGGCAGCCCGTGGGGCATCGTCACCGTGCCGAACGCCAAATAAATTCTCTTCCGACATTCATGTCTTGGAAATCTCCAAAACGTACGCGTCCAGGTTTCACGTTGATTGAACTGCTGGTGGTCATCGCGATCATCGCGATTCTGGCCGCCATGTTGCTGCCGGCCTTGTCGCATGCGAAGAAGAAAGGCCAGCAGGCGGCCTGCATCAACAATGTCCGGCAGCAGGCGCTGGCCGTGTTCATGTATGCCGACGACAATCGTGATACTCTGCCGCCGGTGGCCTATGAAGATGCGGACGACGATGACGTGGAATGGCCGTCCTTGCTCAATCCGTATCTGAAAAATCCGAAAATCCATCTCTGCCCCAGCGATCTGCTTTCCACCAATAATTCCTACGGCTTGAACGAACTGGGCTTTGTTGATCTCACCGATCCCGGTGTCACGACGCCAAATCGCATGGCGGGTTTTCACACACCCAGTGTCACCGTAATGATGGGCGATCTCGGCACGGAAGATGACCTCAAAACGGTACGGCCTGAAACCTTGAAAACGATCGCACCGGATTCCGACATCAATGACGATTCCGATGCCCGGGCGATAGCCCGCCATAATCAGCGGTGTGATCTGGTCATGATGGACGGTCACGCCGAGCCGCTGCGTCTCAAAGATTTTTACATTGGCCAGAGTCCGACGAACAAGTGGTTTACACCTTGAACAAACGTGCTCCTTATTCACCAACCAGAAAAATCTCCTGCGTAGTGATGCTCTTGGTGCTGCCGGGCTTGAATGCTTTTGCGCGCAGAATCGTTGGGCCAGTCAATTTGATTGGTTTTTCGTAAAGCGGGTCGGAAGTCGTCGGCACGGTTCCATCCACGGTGTAACGGATGGTCGCACCCGGTTCGCTCTTCAAAGTCACTGTCACCGATTTGGTGAAATTTCCACCGCGCGGCGAAATTTCCGGCGGCGGCAGGACTGGCGGGCTGGGCAAGCTTTCAATCCATTGCCGCAATAGAGTCATCCCTTTTTCATCAACCGTATTGCGTGCGAGTGGTGGCATCTTGAAAGGTTCGGCGGTGTTTGCCCGCATGTAGAGAATCGAACGCCAGATGTCGTTCGGAGCGATGACGCGCGGACTGTCAATGCGCTGGTCAATCAAAACCCGTCCGCCGATCAGGCTCTGCTCCGCCAGCGGCGTGTCGTAGCGCGCGTCAAAATAAGCAACCGTGCCGCCGGGACGATGACAGTTCGCACAGTTCACATCGAGATACGACCGCGCGCGGTTCTCCAGACTTTGCGTGACATCATCCAAGCGTGCGAGTTTTGGAAAACTTTCAATCTCCGCTTCGGTCAGGTTCGTATTGAACAAACCGATATGATTCCAAACGCGCAATTCATTGTCCGTGACACCGGACGGATAAGAGAAATCACGGTTCAACTGCCGCGTCTTCACACCAAGCACATAGCCGGCGAGCGGCGTGTGGCAGGTCAGACAGTCTGCGCGGCTCGGATAATACCATTGCTGCGTCCGCACGCCGGTTGCTGTCTCAATGGAAATTGCTTCGGTCAGATTGGTGGCGAGCAGGTCGGCGTCGCTGTTGTCCGTGCGCCATTTGTAAGTGACGCCATAAACACCGCCGTCCGCATCGCATACCAGCAAGCGCGTTTCGAGACGGCGCAGCGAATTCGGATTTAGTTCATTCGTCGCCAGTGAAAACGTTTTCACGAAAACCGTGCCGCGCGGGAAAGTCCATTCACCCGTCGCAACGAATTTGATTTTCTGATCGTCCGGCACCGAAATCCAGCGCGATTTTACTGCACCATCCGACCAGAACGGAACAATAAGATCGTAGGGAATGAGCGTGGCGGCAGGTGCAAAGTTGGTCGTGTTTTCAAATGCGCCGGTTTGGGAAAGCAATCGCGGCAAAGAACCGTCCGCGCGATCCGGCATGAGCAGATAGGGTTTTGATTCAGGGCGGGTTTTCAGTCCGTAAGCATTGAAAGTTCCTCCAGCAGCGGACAGGAAAGATTGTGAAAAAAACAAAAATGCCATCGCGATCAAAACTCGCGCCCCAAAAAACAGAACTTCAGATTCAAACGTCATTTAACTTCTGGAACGTGAATCGGGGACTTTTCTTCGGCTTGCAGACACAAGGCCACGGCAGTTGGAAGACCGGCCGAAAATCGGCGGACAGTCCGTTGAATCGTTCCGAGCGACGTGTAAGTATAGTTGCCGGCTGGATAAGCTTGAATGATGACATAATCATATTGCTTGGGCTTGAGGCTCCGCGATTTTGGGATGTCCGTGAGGAAAACCAGTCCGACACAAACAGAATCCGTCTCCCGGCCTTCGATGAGATCCGGCGGGCGGCTGGCTATGGCCGTGGCGGGTACCAGCCAGGAACGGTCCAGCGGATAGCGCATCAGGTTTGTATAACCGCTTTCAATGATCAGTCCATCCGGCAGCACTTTCAGGATTTTGCCACAAATCAAACGGCGGCCTTGAATGCAGGCCGCCCTTACATGCTCGACATGTTCCGCCAGCGAGGGAGATTGATTGGTTTGAGCCTGCGCGATTTTTGTTAATGGCTGGTCATCCGGACGGTTGGTGACTTTGATCTCATTGGTTTGTGCCATTGCCAACCACGGTGCAAAGTTTAACAAGATCAGGAAGTTCTTAATGGATTTACCCATTTTCATCATGATTCAAGATAGCGTGTCATCGTCCGCTTGCCCAAGAAAACTGTCAGGAAAAATGCGCCGACATTTAAACCTTGTCTGAAAAAAACGATGGCGACCGCGAAAGCGATCGCCATCCTGGAGTTTGTGATAATTTCTTTTACAGCTTGATGCGGAAGAAACGGTTTGCGCTGTTGACGGCGGTGGTCGCTTTAAACTGTCCGGCACCCAGATCCGTCAGGATGGCGGTGTTGTCGTCGGTATAAGTGCCGTTCACCGTGGCCGAACTTTGGAGCACGAAATCTGCCGCCGCCTTTTCCGCAGGACCGGCGAAGATGATTTCGACATTTCCACCAACCTTCTTAAGCGAAGTTATGGTGATAGGGCCCAACCCAATGGTTTCGACACGAAGATTATCCACCAGGCCAAAAGACATTTCTGGCTCATCAGAAATGCTGCCGGTGGAAAATTTATCCTGATAACCGACAAAGAGATTTGTTGATAGATTGCCGGGATCATTTGTGACTGTGCAAATGGTGACGCCGTCAATCTGCCATTTGACCGTGTCAGCCATTTTGGTGATGACGACCGTATGCCAGGCCATGCCGGCATTGCCTAAATTGGCGATACCGGTCTGATTCGGATAAAGTGCCAATTGAGCAGCGGGCGCGGGTTGTCCGCCCCATAAAGAATAGAATGGATGCGAGGCGTTGCGAAGGCCGGTGTTTGGCCCCGCGCCAGTCCCGGCAGCGTAAAATCCTGTGTCGTCTTTCAGTTCCGCAATTCCTAAGAAGGCGGTATAATCTCCATCCGTATCTCCATCTGCTCCGTCTCCCGTGCAGGTAAACCAGACTCCATCAGCAGCAGGATTGTTAAAATAGACCACCTTGTCTCCCGTTGTGCCGACACCTGCGTCAAAATTTTGCGTCGAGCCCGCACCGCCGTCAGGCATGGGGCCGTTGTAATTAATCCACATGTCGAATTTCAGCCGGTAATTGCCCGGGAAGTTTCCCCCCAGAGGAGAAACGCTCAGGCCGTCTATTTGCAAAAATGTATTTCCACTGCGAAAGCGCATTCCCCGCGTGCTGTTATCCGTGGTGCCCGGCGCGACTGGAATGCCAACCGTGCTGTAGTCCCATGCGAAATCCACGAAATCATCATCCGGATCCGCAACGTTCACAATCCATTGCGAACTGCTGTCCGTGTTAAAATTATCACTAAACAGGACGGTGCCCCCGGCATATTCGTCATCAACAACCAATGTGCTGTTCGAATTCGTCGCCCCAATGGTGTAACTGGCGTCCGCAGCGATGCTGACGGTCGCAAGTTCATCGCCTTCATAAGCCTGGTCATTGGTCGATGTCAAAGTGATGTTGGTGGACGCCGCATTCGCCGGAATTGTAACTGTCAGCGGGGCATTAAAATCCGCGCCACGCGTCGCGGTGCCAGAATAAGTGAGATTGACGGCGGTCGGTGACGTGAGCAAACCGCGCCGTTGCAACTGAAGCGTCACCGATGAGGGCGCATAACTTTCCAATAATTTATTGGTGGCGGTTGTGCTGAATGAAATCTCCGGAGTTTCGTTATCGAGAATTGAGATGGTGGCGCTGCCTGTGCCGATGCCATAACTGACGCTTCCGCCGATCGTCAGCACGGCGGTTTCTGTCAGTTCAGGAATCAAATCATTGGAGACCGCGAGAGTAACGTTTGTAGAAATACTTCCGGCCAGAAAAGTAACGGACAGGGGCAGCGTCGCGTAATCCGTCCCGTTGCTGGCCGTTCCGCTTAGTGTGTAATTGACCGTGAGCGGAACGCTCGAATCGCCGTCCCGGGTCAGGGTAAAGATTCCGTTCGTCGGCCCTTCTTCACTGGCCACCGGGGTGGCAGTCACGTTAACAATCGTTGGAGGTATGATCAATTGGAATGCACCGCCCGAAGTTGTCACCGCCGTCTTAGTTCCGCCGGGGGAAAACACGCGAAGCAATTCAGTGGAGTTGTTGCCCACATAAAGATTGCCGGCGGCGTCCCAATCCACTGAACGTGTGCCGGTCGAGGTGCTGGTGGGAAAGGTCGCCAGCAGATTGGAACTCGACAGGTCGGGCACGCCGTTGGTCAGACCGAGGATGACGACTTGCCGGTCGTTCCGAAGAAGCGCCAGCTTGCTGCCATCCGGCGAAATCTTGAGGTTGCGAATGGCGAGAAATGCATCCGTGCTGCCGTTGACCGAAGTGTAAAGTCGCGTCCCGGACGGGTCAAAAACCTGCAATCCCGGCGTCGGCCCGTTGACCGTGCTACGGTAAATCTGGACAAAGATGTTGCCGTTGGGATGCACATCAAGGTCGGAGTCCTGTTCTGCGGCTCCGCCCGTTGTCGCGACAAATAATTGGGCGGGCGTTGTCTCCGCCGGCAATCCCGGCGCTCCTCCATTGATATTCCAGCGCACCACCGAGTTGGCGCCCGCACTCCATTGTCCGTCAATACCTAAAACCGACAATGTGCCCGCCGCCAAAGAACCCGTCACCTTGATGCCATAAACGACCGTGTGCAGATCGGGCCGGGTCGTGTTTCCGACGCCCGCCAAGACCAAATTTCCATTCGCAAGGTTTGCATCCACGCGCGCCAACGCGCCGCGCGCATTCTGGGCGTCCGAGATATAGACATAATCGTCCTCGCCGACCACGAGTTTCCACGGCTCATAGGAGCTGTTTGCGGTGGACGCGAGCAGGTTGTAAGCATCCAGTCCGCCTTTCAGCCCGGTATTTCCCTGCCCCAAGGCGTCGGATAGATCGCCATTCAGGGCGAAAATGCCTTTGGTAATCGAGCGTCCGGAGCCAGTCGTCCCCGTCCCCGTTGAATTTCCATACTCCATCACATAGACCCTGCCAAAATACGGGCTGGCTGGATTGCGGTTCACCGCTGCGCTGCGTGGCGAAAAAAACTGGTTAAACACGTTCGTGTCCGTGCTGATCTGCGTCCAGACCTGAGCGGAAGACTTTTTGACTTCAATCTGCCAGCTGGTGTGGGTGCCAAGGGAAAAACTGTGAACGCCTTTTGTCATCGCGCCCAGATCGTTGGTATTGCCAATGCCGCCACCATCGAAGACAACTTTTACGCTGTCGGCGGATTCGTTGAGAATATAAGAAACAGTGCCGGCATTATTGGTGATCCCCGAAGCGTAAGGCGTGGCCTGCAAACGCATTTCGAGAGTGAGAAATCCAACTGCTGTCAGCAGTGGGACAAGTTTTTTCATCTTGGTCAAACAGTTCATAGGGTTTTTCATAATTAATCAGGTTGGTCACTGAACATTTTTTATACCGACGCCTTCATCCTGCGACAATTCACGAACAACAAGGTAGATATTTCCTTTTTCCTTGATCCATTCGGCATGGCCATCACAAAAATTTGCATTGGCACCGCTGGCTCCGTGATTATCGTCTGTGCTGGGATAATTATTTGGATAAAGAGTGGCGTTTTGCTGAGACCGGCTGATATCGTCGCCGTCTAACGTCAGCCACGTCTGGCTCGGACCGGGAACTGTTTCCTTTAAATTCATGCCATCAATGCTATTTTGATGCGGCCTGGTCTGAACGCGGGATTCCGTTTTTCTTCTTTGAACTCCAGAACTGCCGTCTTGCTGTTCGGCGGACGGTCCGGGTGCCCTGTCTTTACGCCACCAGCCGAAATTCTCATAGCTGGGACCGAATGAAGTTTTGTCTTTTGAAAAGCCTTGTAAGTCCACCAAATCCCCGTTGACCAGCATATTGGTGCGAATCGTATTCTGCGTGCTCGGACAAATAAAAAGCGCCGGATTGTGGGCATAATTTTGATACATCCAATTGATATTGTCGTCGTAATAGCTGACAGAAGAGCCGCTCAACACTCCATTGTTATCCTGCGCATACATGAAATTGCCCAGCCCCATCTGCTTCAGGTTGCTCATGCACCCGATTCGTTTGGCTCGCTCCTTCGCGCTGGCCAGGGCCGGCAAAAGCATCGCGGCCAGGATGGCGATGATGGCAATCACCACGAGTAATTCGATCAAAGTAAATCCCCGCCGCCGCTCAAATGGATTGAACGATAACAATGACATAGGCCGAATTATTTTAAAATTATCCGCATGTTAATTGCATGTTCTAAAAAATATTGTTGCGTCCAACCCAGGTAAATTTTACCTGCGATTCCTTGCGCAGGCTGCTTAATTTTGAACAGAATGTTTCATTTGATGATTCTCATCAAATTGAAAAACACGCAGTGTTTACTGTAAAAAATGAAAATAAACCGCCCTGTCTGATTTTCAAAAAGTCTTGTTGTTCATTGTTTAGCAGAGTCTGCGCCACTTCGTGTTTACGACTCCCAGTGCCGCTATTTTTAAGTCCGTAAAGTCTGCTGCCTTGTCGCGGGTGCAGGAGAGTTGAGCCCGGCTGATTCCAGGATTGGCCGCTTGCGGGCGGCCAAAATCTTATGATACTTTGCCTCGTCAACAAGGATGCGCGCGTGGTGGAATTGGCAGACACGCCAGACTTAGGATCTGGTTCCGCAAGGATTGGAGGTTCAAGTCCTCTCGCGCGCACCATTTTTCCAAGTTTGAAGGACGGCCGGAAGTCCTCTGCAAATCAAACCGCTCTTTTATCCCTGCTTTTCCGTGCGGCCTCACGCACTTCCATGGCCAGAAGAATTTGACTGTTAAGATCCTCGTTCAACACCTTCAGCTTGTTGGGGTGAAGCTGACCCTGCTTAAGGCTTTCCACCAGTTGTTTTGTCTGAACGTGAATTGCACGCTTGGCCATATATCTTATAAAAATTATAAGCCTTCACTTTTTGCTGGCAATCATTTTCCAAGGAACGAGGCAAAACTATGCACAGTGCAAACCGGCTCATGCAAACTGCTCGCGGTGCTGGCAATTTCGACAATGAAGAAACGTGTAGGTATCTGGCTTTTCAATTTTGAAGATAATTTTCAGATTGCCTGAACCACATCGGACACAGCGGCGATGCGCATCATGCGTGGGGATGATTTGCCAATGTTCCGTTTCTTGCTCAGGTCGCACGAATCCGCCAGTTTAATTTGAGCCATGCCTCTTTAGCAGAGGCTTTGCCGCAAGGTTGGTACTGGGTACCTGGCTCAATATCTGGCATTTCTCCCGTTCGGCCCGTGCGAATTTTTCGCGCCGGTCGCCTCATAGACCTTGCCAGTTCAAGGGACGTCGCTTCGCCTACGATTAAAAACATGGCGCTGACCAGCAACCTAACTACAGCAACGCAATCCTCCCGTGAAGAACTTTGAAAACAAATTTCCGTGATCGCGTGATCACTCAACCAAATCATTCCATCCGTATATTACGATTTAAAATAGTGCACCCCCTCGAAGTATAAGTGGACTGTAACCATTGGCTTTTGATAGCGTCTGAACCGTTCGATGAAAACAAACATAAACATATCAGCCACGATCTGGCCGACGATGCCGGTTGCGAAAGCGACCCGTCATGGACGGTTAGGCCGTTGCGGTATTTTTAGCCTCGGGCTGCCCCAGTCATATGGCGGACAAAACCGTGAAGCCAATTTGGATCATCCGGAGGTAGGCAGGTAAAGAATCAATAGAGAATTTCTACACCCTGCTTACCCCGTGTAAGCAGGGTTTTTTTATTTTAGGAATAAATCAAGAAGCGCAACGAAAGGTGAATGGATCGTGAACAAAATTAGAATGACGTCTCGATGATGTCTGACCGCACAAAACTAAAAATGGCGCAGAGGATGCAAAATTCCTCACCGGTGGGGTCTGCCCACAGGTCGCTGATGAGCGCGCCGACATGGTTTTACCCAAATTTACAATTTAAGGGCTTCGCAGGAGGTGTGCCCATAAACACCGAAACAACCGCCGTGAAACCGCGGGTTGGCAGCGTAAGCTGACCAAGAGGTGTTTGTTCTTTATTGAAATGGCACGGGCCGGAAGCGCAATGACGCTTCCGGCCCTTTTAATTTCGCGGTTGTGATCTAACAGTAGAATAGCTCTCTGCCAAAGAGCACGTCCGGGTGCGATTCCCGGCAACCGCACCAATTTTTCCATGGGCCGCGCGCCAGCTCGCGCACCAGAGCCTCCAAAACTCAGTCTGCTTGGGGCAGCACCAAGGCGGCTTGCCAATTTTCACGGGGTCGTGGCAGACAAGCAATGCACTTGCCTTGCAAGCAAGTTGATGTGGGAGCGTTACCCGCCGACTCCACCAGCCTTCGCCGCCTGCATAGCGGACTGCGAAGGCTGTCGCGCCGAAGCTGGCAAACGAAGGCGGATCTTATCTCCAACGAATTGGCGGCTACGGCCCGGCAAGCCATTTAATTTACTGCGGGAAACTCGACTAAAGCACAGAGAGAAGCCTCATAAACTTCTTCAGGTGGGTGTGATTCCCACTCCCGCTACCAGCCTTCGCCGACAACGGAGGTGAAGTTGTCGCGTCAAAGCACATAGCGCGGAGACGAACCTCGTTCATTCACGCTTAAAGCTATGGCTCGGTAAACCATTCGGATCCGTAGCTCAATCAGAGGAGCAGCCCGTTGTCTGCGGGAAGGCTGAGGGTGCAAGTCCCTTCGGGTCCGCCAATTTCAAACCTTACCGCGAGGCTGATTCCCAGGGTTTCGGCTTTGCGTTTCTCCGCTCCGACGTTTCAAAGAGTCGTCCGGAGTTTTCAGCGCGTAGTGTAGCAGCAACATGCTCGGCTTGGGCCCGAGTGATCGCAGGTGCAACTCCTGCCGCGCTGACCAATTTCAGTTTGCTGCCGTGGTCGAAACTATCAGGCATCCGCCTTCTAAGCGGAACGATGCAGGTGAGAATCCTGCCGGCAGCGCCAGTCTTCGCCGTCAGCTTCGACTCGGCGAGCCATTGCCAGGTGGTGTCAAAGTAGCACGACGGTTTGTTAAACCGCACGGTGTTGGTGCAAGTCCAACCCTGGCAGCCAGTTTTTTTACCCGCAACCAAAGGAAATCTCATGAGAACCGCCGTCCGTTATCAAAGACCGTTGCTCTTTCGCAAGAGCCACAAACCAAATCGAATCATTCAAATCCGACCGGGAGCGAAGCTGAACCTGGTGTTCCGTCCTTCGCGTGCTGGTCCCAATCAAAAAAAGTATGAATGCAAATAACATTGAGTCCAAATTCGCTGCGATGGGCGCACGTATCAAAGTGCGCGAGATCGCATCGCGCTGGCGTCAGGGCAATCGAGCATGGGTATCACCGGCGGACTTCGCCGTGGATATCCGGCGAGACGGCAATGGGGAGTTCTTTGAACTCCGCGTGCCGACCCACCTGAGTGAAACGCTCGACGTTTCCGTGATGCAGGCCGAGCCGAAGCAGCGACATCTGCTCCTGTTCGTCCGCAAGCAGGGTGAGAAGCCGCAGTTGGATCGTTTCCTCTGCGGTCACGATGAACGCGAATGGTTCGTCGCCGCCGTGCCGGGTGGCGCTTCCAGCGTGCGCCAGGCAATGGATGCGCTCCAGCCGAAGGACGTTCGTGATGCGCTTACACACAATCACGTTTCGTCCCGCAAGCGTTACGCGCGCAAGAACCGGGCCTTTCGCCGTCAGGGCGAATGGTTCTTCGTGCCGGAACCGGCGTTCGTGGTGAACGAAAAACTCGTTATCCGCAACGAACCACTCCGTCGCGGCAGCGGCAAACCGCACCTCGTGGAGGAAATCTTCCGCAGCGGCGGTGAAACGGTTCACGTGTGTGACCGGTATCCGAATGGCGTCACGCCGGACGAATATCGCGCCATCATCCAGCAGAATCCAAATGCGATCCGCTGGCGTTGGCGGGTGATGCAGCGCAACGCGGGCGTTTACGCGCGCGGCACGGTGCGTCACAGCGACCACGCCACCATCACGCTGCCTTTCTGGCACCGGGTCATGATGAACACCGAGACCCAGAGCCGCACGATGGCCCACGTGGCGTTCTTGGACTGAACAAAACTGCGGTGGCGTTGCATTCAAGGCGACGCCACCGCGCATTTAAATCTCAAAGGAAACTCCCATGAAACCATTGCCCCCGTTATTTTGCAGTGCCCAGCAGGAATCAGATTGCCGCCAGCTTCACGCAAATGTTTCCAAAATGCCCGTTTACCAGTTCGAGCGCCTTGCCTTCACCGACGCAGCGAATCTGCCGTCCGTGAATGAAATCGTTGACGTAAAAGTTAAGCGTTCATTGTTTAAAAACGTTTGGCGCTTCTGGCAGGCGCTGTTTTGAGGACTGCCTTCTCTCCTTCCGTAGCTCAAAAGCAGAGCGCCCGGCCGATAACCGGAAGACCACGGAGCATTACCGCGCGGAAGGACCATTTAGGAAGGCGAACTTCGCCTGGCGTGCGCAAGCACCCCCCCCGAGTAGCTGAGGCAGATTAGCGCCTCCCTGAAGAGGAGGAGACGTTGGCGCGCTACCAACCTCGGGGACCAAATCGTAGCGGCATCTCGGAAGAGTGCCGTAAAACTTAAAACAAATAGACCGGCGCTCTACCGAGACGCCGCTACGCTCACTTATGAACACATTGACTGAATCGCAGGTGCATCTTTTCGCCTCGTCCAAAAGCTGGATTGAAGGTGAAGCGGTGCGCCAGCTCTATGCCACCGCCAAACTCGACGGTATCCGTTACGCGGTGGGCTTTCCGGATTTGCACCCGGGCAAAGGCTCGCCGGTCGGTGCCGCTTTCGTCACGGATGGCAAAATTTATCCGCATCTCATCGGCGGCGACATCGGTTGCGGCATGGCGTTGTTCAAGACGGATCTGGTCCGTCGCGACGCCAAGCTTGATCGTTGGGCGGAAAAGTATTTCCACCTCGAACACCTGTGGGATGGAGATGTCGGCGAATATCTTGCTGAACACGAACTCGAATCATCGGGATTTGATCCGGCGTTGGGCACGATCGGCGGCGGCAATCACTTCGCCGAGTTGCAGACGGTCGAGAAAGTTCTCGATGCTGACGCGTTCAAGCAACTCGGCCTCGGCAAGCAGCAGCTTGTTGTGCTCGTTCACAGCGGCTCGCGTGGTCTGGGTGAATCCATCCTGCGGGCGCACGTGGACGAACATTGCGGCAACGGCGTCGAAGCGGATTCGTTAGCCGCGGAGGAATATCTTCGCGGCCACGATTTCGCCGTGCGCTGGGCCAGGGCGAATCGCGAACTCATCGCACATCGCTTCACTGCGACAATCGGTGCGGAAGCGGAATCCCTCTGGGACGGCTGCCACAACAGCATCATGCGTCGCGAAAGCAATGGCGGAATGGTGTGGCTGCACCGCAAGGGTGCGGTCGAGGCGGAAGGTGGCTTCGTTGTCATCCCCGGTTCGCGCGGCTCGATGAGCTACATCGTAGAGCCGACCGGTGACGGTGAAAGCCATGCGTGGTCGCTGGCGCACGGTGCAGGCCGCAAGTGGTCGCGCAGTGATGCCCGTCAGCGGATGCGCGAACGGTTCAGCGTGAGCGAACTCGCGCAGACGCCGCTCGGTGGTCGCGTGGTGTGCGAAGAGCGCGACTTGCTCTACGAAGAAGCGCCGGCCGCTTACAAGAACATTGAGGCGGTGATCGCCGACCTCGTTGCTGCCGGACTCGTGTCCGTCATCGCAACGTTGCGACCGCTCCTCACTTACAAGACGCGCAAAGAAAAACGGTGATGAGTGACGGGTGACGAGTGACAAGAAAATCTTCGCCCCGTCACGCATCACTCGTCACTTGTCACTTTCGGAATGTCCGTGAATGCAAAGCAGCTCGCGCAGCCGGATTTTCAATCCGACCCTAGCCGGTGCAAGTCCGGCCACGGATGCCAATTCATTTACGATTTACGAGCCGCGCGAGCTTTGAAAGCGGTGAACGTAAATCGTCTTCACAAATTGTAGATTATCCAACGCTCTCAAGGTGTAATTAGTCCTGCACGCCGCTTTGCGAAGGCGGAGGTTCGTGGTGCAAATCCACGTGAGAGCACCAGTTTTCAAGGATGAATTATGAATGAAGAATGATGAAACGATTCCATCCGTTTCGCGCCTGGACAAGTTTCTTCATTCATCATTCTACCTTCTGCATTTTCGTCTGCCCCTGTGCCTCAGCAGCCACAGGAGCGGTTTCGTAAACCGCTATTCGTCGGTGCAAGTCCGACCAGGGGCTCCAGCCTTCGCCTGCCGGCTACGGCTAGGCGAGCCAGTTTTAAATCAGGATTGTGGTGTAACAGCAGCATCTCTCCCTGTGAAGGAGACGGTCCGGGTGCAAATCTCGGCTTCCTGACCAATTTAGATGGGCCGAAGTTGATCGTTTATCCACCAAACATGGGAGGGCGTAGCGTCTTGGGTAAAAGCGCAAGCGCTCTGGGTTCGATTCCCAGCATGGAGTGCCTCCATTCGATCACGTCACTTGCCCATCTGCCTTTGCCGATGCGCGGCTGCTGCCTACAGCTTCTTCCCGATACCATCACGGCGAGACAATGCGGGCGCGATAAAACTGGCTCGCATCCAAAATGGCATTGGTGAACCAAGCCGCTCCTGTGGGAAGTTGGTTGGTTGCGATCGCTTGCCAGCTATTCAGCAAGTTTGTGGATCGTTCAATCGCGATGGTCACATTGGTCGGACCGGTGATATCGAAACTGAACTGGCCATTCGCGACCTGTAAGTAGTGGCTCCCCAAGCTGAGTGGTGCGGTCGGTTGCAAATTGCCGGTCACCAACCTGGCAAAAGCAAGCATGTCATTGATAATGGTGCTGACCAAATTTGTATTATAAACGTTGCTGGCCATAACCGGATAATGATCATACCTCGCCAAGGGATGCAGTTCGTTATAGACCGCCGCCGCAGTTAAATTAGAAGACAAATTTACGCTGATGGCATAAGGAACCACCGTGTCGGCGGTGCCATGAATCAGGCAGGTGGGCGGGGTTTGCGCGGTGACCGGGCTGGTGTTGACCGGGTGAACACTGCTGCCATAAGGGGGCACGCCGCCCCATAACGAAATGCAGCCCAGGAACGAATTCACGTTCGTGCTGCGATAAGCGGCATTGATCGCCAAACCTCCGCCGGCCGAGTCGCCACCGATCAATACCTTGGTTGCATCAACGCCATAGTCAGCACTGTGCGCCCGGATCCAATTCAGCGCGGTCATCACGTCCGCAACCGCCATATCAATTTCCTCCGCGCAACCGGCGGGACAACCGGGCCACAGCCGGTAGTTGATGGAGAAAGCGACAAAGCCATTGGTGGCGAAAGCCGTGGCCATGTCAGGATAAAAATTGCCTTGCGCCACAGTATAACCTTTGTCACCACCACCAAACCCGCCGCCGTGAATAAGGATCAACACCGGGCGGTTGGTCTGTGTGCTGCTCGCATAATAAGCATCCAAGGTCAGCGACACGTTTGATCCGGCATAATCGGTGGCCGCGCCATAGACGAGATTTGATTCCACGATGACGGCCTCCTGAGCGACCGCAGTACAAAGGTGCATCACCAAAGCCATCGCACCAATGAACAGCCGGCATCCAAAGCGGTTCCAATTTCTTTTCATGATGGTGGCAAGAGGGCTTGATGAAACACGGGGAAAGCCTCTCTAGGTAATTTAAGCATAAGTCGCTTGCCGGCATTTGCAAAGGTCATATGGCAAGTGAAAGTTTAGACGGGCCGTTGAGTTTGGGTTATCTGGTAACAATCCCGCCTTGCGGGACGAGCGGGTTCGAACCCCGCACCATCAGGCAACTGATGGATTCCCAACTCGCCTTTTGTCCGTCTTATTGGCCGTGCGCAAGCACTTTCGACGGGTCGCAGGATTGGGTTATCGCCTCATACGCGCGTGGTCGCTGGTTCGAGTCCAGCCTTCGGCACCAGACGCCGGAGTAGCTCAGTGGTAGAGCACGTTCATTCCCAGTTCGTTCTTTATCCGTCGACATTTTTGCGGGCCGTAGATTGTGGGTTATCGGAACTGTTGGTTGGCGGTTTGAATCCGCCCTCGCGTTCGGCGCGAGTAGCTCAACTGGATAGAGCAGCAGTCAACATCCACCATCGCTTCTTGTCCGCTTACTTTTGATGGGCCGAAGTTGTGGATTATCGCCTGTTATTGGTTCGAGTCCAATCTGCTCCACCAGACGGGGCAGTAGCTCAATGGTAGAGCAGCCTCCGCAAGGAGTTCTCCACGACGTCCCTTGCCCATCCGTCTTTTCTGCGGGCCGAAGAACCTGGGTTATCACTTGAAATGACCAACCCCACGTTCACCAACTTGTCGGCAGTTTTAAGTAACACACCCGCGTCGGAAGTTGGCGGCGCATCACCTGTAGCGGCGCTCTGTGAGCGTCGAACAATTCCGACGGTTACAGACCACCGCTACCAATCGAAAGGAAAACCAATATGGCTGTCAATTATGCAAAGCTCTTCAACCGCCGTGTCACGCCGCAGTCGCAGCCGATCCCCGGTTCGACCCAGGTTCGTAACTCGAACAACGGCTACTCGTGGCAGGTGGATGACTGGACTCGGCTCGACCGCTTCCTGATTCTCGGTGCCGAAGGCGGCACGTATTACATCGGTGAACGCGAACTCGTGAAGCAGAATCACGACGCGCTCATCCGCTGTATCAAGGCCAACGGCGTTCGCGTTGTGGACCGTATCGTTGAGATCAGCGATGCCGGTCGCGCGCCGAAGAACGATCCCGCCATCTTCGTGCTCGCGCTCGTCGTGACGTACTGTGATGTGCCGACGAAGGCGCATGCGTTCGCGAATCTGAACAAGGTCTGCCGCATCGGCACGCACCTGTTCCACTTCGCGGAATACGTGAACGCAATGCGTGGCTGGGGCCGTGGTCTGCGCAATGCCGTTGGTCGCTGGTATGTGGACCGTGGTGCCGACGACCTCGCACACCAGGCCGTGAAGTATCAGCAGCGCGATGGCTGGTCGCACGCGGATCTGCTCCGTCTCGCCCACCCGAAGGCACCTTCCGTTCAGCACGACGCAGTGTTCCGCTGGATGCTTACGGGTGCGGATTCGCTCGGTGAACGCGAAGTGAAGCGCAAGGTTCGCGGTGAAGATCGCGTTGCCAAGTATGACGCGGTTGGCGAACTGCCGAAATTCATTGAAGCATTCGAGCGCGTGAAGAACACGACGAATGTGATCGAAGTGGTGAAGCTCATTGACGAATTCGATCTGCCGCGTGAAGCGATTCCGACGCAATGGCTCAACGAAGCCAGGGTTTGGGAAGCGTTGCTCGCACGTATGCCGATGACGGCGATGATCCGCAACCTCGGCAAGATGACGAGCCTCGGTCTGCTTGCGCCGTTCAGCGACGCCAAGCGCCTCATCGTCCGCAAGCTGCGCGACGAGGCGGCGCTCAAGCGTGCGCGCATCCACCCACTCGCCGTGCTCGTGGCGCAGAAGATCTACGCCCAGGGTCATGGCGACAAGGGTTCGCTCAAGTGGTCGCCGGTATCAGCCGTGGTAGGCGCGCTGGACGAAGCATTCTATGCGACGTTCCAGAACGTTGAACCATGCGGCAAGCCGGTGTTGCTCGCGCTCGACGTGAGCGGTTCGATGGCGGCCTCGATGATCGCGGGTTCGTGCATCTCGGCCCGCGAAGCAAGCGCGGCGATGGCGCTTATCACGGCGGCAACGGAACCGGAACACGAAATCATCGCGTTCAGCGCTCCGTCGCATGGTGGTTACGGCGGCATGCATGGTGGCGGCGAACCGGGCATCACCCGCGTGAACCTCTCGCCACGCATGAGACTGGCCGAAGTCATCCAGAGCATCGAGTCCATCCCGATGGGCGGCACAGACTGCGCGCTGCCGATGCTGTGGGCGGCCCGCAACAAGTTGAACGTGTCCGGCTTCATCACCTACACGGACAGCGAAACGTGGGCGGGTAACATCCATCCGGCGCAGGCGCTGCGTCAGTATCGCAGCGAGTTCGTGAACGACGCCAAGGCGGTCGTTGTGGGCATGACCTCCAACGGCTTCACACTCGCCGATCCGAACGACCGCGGCATGATGGACGTGGTCGGCTTCGACACGACGGCACCAGCCGTGATCGCGAACTTCGTTCGTGGATGACGACCGGCAATTCAGAAAATCAAATCGCAACGCGGGCGGAGAAAAATTCTCCGCCCGCGCCTTGAACAAATTAACCATTGAAAATGAAACCAAATATTGAAGATAGTTATGAAATCAAAAACCAAGCAAGGGCCTCTCCGGTTTTCGTTGAGCCTCCTGCACTATGGCAATTCCTACTACATCGAGAGAATTGCCGCGCTGGAAAAGGCGCTGGCCAAAAGACCGCGCCAGCTCCAGTTGGACATGCTGGGCGAAGGTGAAATCGCCGCCGACTGGGCGCTGTTGATCCGATCCATTCTCGGTCAACACTCCCCGAAGACGCAAATCATCACCAACGCCCGTTGCAGTCTCAAGAATGGTTCCGTGCTCGTCTGGCTTTTGGGCGACCGGCGGCTCATCCGCGACGACGCCAGATTGTTCTTTCGTCGAGCCACCACGGATGACGAGGACACGGAAAAAACCTGGAAGGAAGGTGATTTAAAACATTCCGAGTCCGCTCCGGAGATTGATCCCGAAGAAGCTGATCACGCCAGAGTGCTGCAACTGATCAACGAATTCCTGCCCGTGAAAGAACTCGTGGGTCGGGCGATTGAGTTGCCGGTGTTGCGCCAGTTCGGCTTGGTGGAAAACGAGAAGCTCGATAACTTCCTCGCCACCGCCTTTGCCCCGGCGAAAGCGCTATCGGAAACTGCGGTGAACGAATCGAAATTGAAGCGGGTTCGCGCAAAAGTAAAACCGGCGGCATCCGTTCCGATACAAAAATAAGTCAGCGACAAAATCAGCGCGGGTGGAGGTGAGAATCTCCGCCCACGCTTGGACAAAAAATGAATTTTAACTCAGGAGAAAATCATGAATGCGAACAAACCAATCCAAATCCATGCCACGGGCGAAGCGACGGGATTCATCCCCGCGCCCGGCGACCACGGCAAGCCCATCACCGTCATCGGCACGAACTCGATCCGCGCCGGTTTCGATGCGACGTGCTTGCAGCAGGCGCTCAATTCCCGGGGCGCGCCCGGCGTGACGGACTTGGTGCTCAATCCCGATGCGCACGCTGGCTACGGTGCGCCGGTCGGATGCGTGCTCACGTCGCCGACGCACATCTATCCCGGCCCGGTCGGCGTGGACATCAAATGCTCGATGAGCTTCTTGCAGCTCGACCTGCCGGCGGATCAGGTGGCGGACAAAACCGTCCGCCGCGCGTTGATTGATGCGATCCTTGAACGAACGCCCACGGGTCCGGGTCGCGGCCAGCGTTCCGCGCGCAAAGCCCGCAAGGTTGGTGAAGCGCTCGGCGTGAAGGTCGTGACGGAAGGCGCGTCGGATGAAGTGTTGCACGCGCTTGGCATTCCACTCGAATGGGCGAAGCGTTGCGAGGATTCCGTGCATGTTGGTCATGACGAAACTCGCGATGCTCTGGCGTTGCGCCTTGACTGGTTGCGGGCGAATCGCTTCTCGAACTTCGTCGAAAAGATCACCCAGCTTGGCTCGTATGGCGGCGGCAATCATTTCGGCGAATGCGAAGTGGTGCAGCTTGCGGCCGATGATCGCGCGCGTCGCGTCGGCGAGGTATTCGGTTTGCGTGATGGCTATGTGGGATTTCTCTCGCACTGCGGTTCGCGCGGGCTGGGTCATGCGCTGGCGACCGGCCAGTTCCATGATCTGCAACGCAAGTTCGCGCAGTGGAACATCCCGTTGCCGGGCGACGACAAGGAACTCGTCTATGCGCCGATCGGCACGACCGAGGCCGACGCATATCTCGATGACATGGCGCTCGGCGCGAACTTCGCGACCGTGAACCATCTGCTCATCAATGCGCTCGTGCTGGAAGCGTTTCAGGAGGTGATCCCGGGCGTGAAAGGTTCGCTGGTGTATTACATCAGCCACAACATCACGCGCAAGGAACTGCTTCCGGACAGCCATGGCGGATTCAAGGGCGAAGGCTGGGTGCATCGCAAGGGCGCGACGCGGGCGTTCCCGGCCGGACATCCGGCGTTGAAGGAAACGCTGTTCGCAGCCACGGGTCATCCGATCCTGTTGCCGGGCAATCCGACCGCCGGCAGCGCCATCATGGTCGCCGATCCGGGCGCACATGTGGCGGCGTTCTCGGTGAACCACGGAGCCGGTCGCGCGATGGGCCGCAAGATGGCGGATCGCACGTTGGATCAGAAAACCGTGGACGACGAGTTCACGGCCAATGACATCATCACGAACTGCCGTCTGTATCCGAAGGACGAGGCGCCCGCCGCATACAAAGACTTCGACGCGGTGCTGGACTCGGTGAAAACCGCCGGCCTCGCGAGCGAAGTCGCCCGGCTGAAGGCGCGTTTCGTCATCAAGGACGCGGACATGAGCCTGCGCGGGGCGGCTTAGAAAGAAAAATCAACGCGAGCGGAGGCGAAGGCTTCCGCTCGTGCTTTTACGCCGAATTTCAAATTTAACAGGGCTGAAAGCCTGAAAGATGATAGCCCAGGGCAAGCGAAGCAACGAGAGCCGCACTGGGTATTCAATCAAAACAATCCAGCCCTGTTGGGCAAAAGAATGGTCGAAATGAAACGAGTTTTTGTTCATAATTAACGTGAGTCGAAATTAGAAATGGATAGCCTAAGCCTCTATGCAGAACAGTGCTGCCCATCAACTCCTGCATGAACTACAGGATGCATCCGTCGATTCAGAATTCGGCGTAACACTGCAACGTCGATATGCGGACTTGGCCAAGTTTCTCCCAAAGTCAGTCGAAGACATGGCCAACGCTGCATTTGGATCAAACATTCCACCTCTCGTGAATGAGATTATTCAAATTAGCGGCAAGAAAATGCCCACGCCGCTCGAATCGCCTGCGCGATATGCCTTGATGTCCCGAATGCAGGTTCAAATTGAAAAAATTCTGTCAACCCCGCCGTTGCACCCTTTTGTTATTGGGACATTGCCCAGTGGAAATTTCAATGGGATGGCAATCCGTGTTCCGAAAACTACTGAGGAATACCTGATCGTATTGGAATCTGGATTGTTCAATTTTCTATACCGCCTTGGTTCTGTAATGAACCTCGTGTGGCCAAGCGGAGACAAGCACTTGAGCTGTAACTGGCAGGCTAAAACTCGAGGACTCGAAAGTGTGCTGTCGGGAAACATGATTGCGATGAACTCGTTTGAGCGATTGGTTTTGAAATATTTGGTAACCGGCCGCCCCAATGGAGCATTTCCAATAAAGACCAATGCTTCGATTTCTCATTCGCAACTTGTGGCAGCCTCGGAATTATTTGTTCTTGCTCACGAATACGGCCATGTAATGAGTGGCCATCTCACAAATCCGACCACAAAACTTCGATCAGTTGGCGTGAAACAACTCGCGGAGGTGCAGAATTCTTGGGCAGAAGAGTTTGAGGCAGATGAAAAAGGTTTCGAGTTCGCTGTTCGGGCAGGAGCGTTAGACGGAATTTCGCCAGCCATGACGTGTGGTGGTGTGGCGCTGTTCTTTTCTTCAGCAGAAATAATCACTAATTCTCTATCTCTTGTCCTGACAGGCGAGATTATGGAGGTCAAATCAGTAACTCATCCGCCTTGTGGCGAACGCCTAAATCGCATTAAACAGATTGCAAAAGACAAGTGGGGTATTGAGGCATGTCAGTTCGCGTCATCTGTTCAAGTTATCCTTCAAGCATTCGGGAAGGCTATAGTTTTATCTCTCCAACAACATCACAAAGCACACACGAAAATAGCTCCCGCTTGGAAACGCACTGAGTAAATGCAAAAAATGCGATTTGCGACGAAATCACTACCTTCGTTGCTTGTCCTAGGCTTTCATCCACCGAGGTTTCAGTCTTTGAGAACGCGCTGAGATTATCTCCCGCCTCGTCATTGAAGTTCTTTTCACATCCCATTGACCGATTAGTTCAGGCGGCCTGCAAAGCTGCAGAAGCTGGTGCGATTCCAACGCGGGATTCCATTCGGTCACCAACGGGTTGCAAACTTTGATAGTGAAGTCCCGGCTCTTAACCGGCGAGAACTCGGTGCAATTCCGAGGCAGCCCACCAATTTGAAACGAGGATAGAGAATTGAGGATGACGCACTTTTCCATTTTCCATTTTTCATCTTCAATCCTCATTTCAAGAAATGCATCCGTGGTGAAATTATTATCATCCTCCGCTTCGAACGGAGAGTTTGCAGGTGGGAGTCCTGCCGGATGCACCAAGTTACGCCGCGTTAGTCCAACTACAAAGAGACGCTCCGCTTAGAACGGAGAGGTTGGGGGTGGAAATCCCTCACGCGGCACCAGCCTTCGCTCTCCGAGCTTCGGCCCGGCGGGCCAATTTGGAATGTCAACCGGACGAGCGAGCCGGGACTCGGTGCTAACGAGTGCGTGCCTTCGGGCAAGTGGTGCGAGCCCACGACATTCCGCCAGATGCTCTCGATTATAAAAATTCCCCCAAGCGTGCCTTTGCGTTTTGCGGGTTGTCGATCATTTCACTAATCAATAATTCAAGGGTTCCTCCCGGAAGACGCGCGAGATTCATCAATGTTTTGGCCAGTGGTTGGCCGTCCGGGAATGCCGGAATGATGCGACGCCAAAACTCCCCGCCTGACTGCAACATCCAAGGTTCCAAATCAATGTGGTCAGTGGCGCTGATAACTTGATGATAGGTCGAGTCATCCAGTTGGTTGAGGCCATGCAGGCAGATCAAATCGGCTGTGCCCTTAACCAATTCTTTGCAAAGAAGCTGCCAGTTGGTGCCTTTGCTGGTAACGATTAGCTCGTTCCTTAAACGTCTCACATGGCCGTATCCAACGATGCCTGCCAGAAATAAAGTCCCGCGAAGGTTTCGCGGTTTTAGCAATCCCGGTTGAACAATGATTCGTTCGCACAGTTCTGCATCAAGTTGCTCGGTTGGAATGCCCCAAACCATCGAAGCGGTGCGCTTGGCAAGCTGAACAAGTTGTGGACGGTGCGGCTTTTCCAAAGCTCGCAAGTGCTGAACCAATCTTTGAACCTGGGTTGAAAATACAAACGGCACCATCGTCACGCCTTTTTCCTTCGCGCGTGCCGAGCCGCGCTGCCGACCGGCGTCGGCCAACAGGCCGCCGTATTTTGCCAGCAGGGGATGGCCGAAGAATGGGTGATTTTGGTCTGTTGAAGCACGACGCCAAAATTTTGCCGGTGAGCCCAAAATGATTTTCCCTTCAATCTGCCAGTATTGAAGCAGATTGGTTAAAGCATATTGGTCATAAGCCAGCACCAAGCCCGGATTCCAACGCATCCAATTCATCGCGCACCAAGTGATGAAAGGTCATGCCAGCATGTTGGGCCGCGCCTTGGATGAGCCAGTTCAGGGTGAAACGCTTTTGGATTTCAAGTTGAACGTCACTCATGTTTCAAATACGCCTTTGGTGGTGGAGTTGGCCGCCTTTCTGGCCAGTCTGGCTTGAATGGATCAGGTTCCGGTCTCGGCTGGGCAGGTGGTGAAGCCGGAGTTTTTGGAACCGGCTCCGGCTGCGGCGGAGCACTTGGTGGTGCAAGCGGTTGGGTTTGTGGCATGACAGTTGAAAATAATTTGAATTCTGACCGGGCGGCGATCTTCTCGCAAAGGCTATGCAAATCGTTTCAAGAACTTCAACCACATTTAACACGGGAAAAGTTCTACGGGCCGTTTGTAGCACCGGCGTGTAGTTCAAAGAGAACCGGCGGATTTATAACCGCATCGCACTAGATGAGTGCCGGGTCCGGGAGCGTTACCCGGCACGCCGACCATTTTACGGAGTCGAAGCCACAGCAGACCGGCATCCGGTTTTTACCCGGGTAAGGTGAGGTTGCAACTACCTCCGGCTCCACCAATTCATTGCCTCGTGGTGTAATCGCAGCATGCCGGGTTTTGACCCCGACGGTCCTGGTGCAATTCCAGGCGAGGCAACCAGCTTTGGCATGTCGAGCTTCGACCGCCCGGTGGTGAAACAGGATCATGTCTCTCTTACAAAGAGACGTTGAGGGTGCGATTCCTTCCCGGGCGACCAATTTTATCAGCCCGTTATTGCTGCTGTGGTCGAGCGGTGTCCGGGCTTTCTGCCATCCACACCTGCATTGGAGTGGTTCCACGGTTTGCATTCGCGTAATACGGAATGGCCGTGACTTTGAATGGTGTTGGTGTGACTGGATTGGATCCATCCTGAAAAAGCGCGGTCGCGGTTCCGGTAAGAATAGTGACCCCATTCAGAACGTTGCTCTTGTATTCGGGAGTAATTTCAGTTCCTGGCGGAATGACCAGATTTTGAACTGCCGCTCCGTTGTCCGCGCCCTCGAAGCAATAAACCATCGGCCCGCGCATCAAGGCGATGCGATTCTTGTCCGCCTCGACTTTGGCATTTGCCTTCACCAACTGCACCGGCATGTCCAGAGTCAGTTGCACGACATCGCCGGATTTCCAGCGGCGATGCAACGTCGCGTAGCCGCGAACGATCTCAACGTTGTCCACGGATTTTCCGTTCACCTTTAGATGCACCGCGCCGTTCAGCGGACGATTGTTTGCCGTATAAAGATCGTTGGTTGACGATGCGCCCTGACACCAGCCGGGAATGCGGATATGCAGATCGAACTCGCCCGCCTTCGACGGCTTGACTTCGATTTTCACATCGCCATTCCAAGGATAATCCGTCGTCTGTTTGACCACAACATTTTGGACGCCCAGTTGAATTTTAGCCGTGCTGCCGACGAACAGGTTCACGTAGATGCCCGTTTTATCCTGCGCATAAATGTAGCCGGGCATCGCGCCCATCAGTTTCAGGAACATCGGCGGACAGCACGGGCAACCGTTCCACGACCAGCGCGAATTGCCATTGGCCGACTCGAGCGGATTCACGTAGGTGTAGGAATTTCCGGCCAGCGAAATGCCGGCCAATGCGCCGTTGAACAGTTCACGTTCCAGCACGTCCACATAACGCGCATCGCCATTGAGCAGGTTCAGGTTGCGACTGAAGAATCCGGCGGCCACCGAGCCGCAGGTTTCCAGATAACCGTCGTTGGGCAGTTGATAATTTTTCCCGAACGCCTCGCCTTCCGCCGTCGCACCGATGCCACCGGTGACATATATTTTCTGACCGCACATGTTCTCCCACAAACAGACGGCGGCATCATGATAATCTTGACGGCCGTTGATGCCGCCCAGTTCGGCGACGCCAGCGCCCAACAAGGCGGCGCGCACGGCGTGGCCTTCGATGGTCTGCTGTTCGAAGACCGGTTTGTCATCTTGATTGTAAGCGCCGTAAGACTTCTGATCCTTGCGCTGATGCCCGCGCGCTTCGACCCAGTATTGCGCCAGTTCAAGATAACGGCGTTCATCCACCGTCACCGGCATGTCGCGTTTCAACTCGGGATGCTGCTGGAAGAATCGGTAAAGGTTCCCGAACGCCTCTTCGGCGATCGCATGATTGGTCACCAGTTCATGTTTCGGCGACGGCCCGATTTGATCACAGGTGAAGTTCGTCAGCTTGACCGCGACTTTCAGCAAGCTGGTCTTGCCCGTGGCTTGATAATAATGCAACGCTGCCTCGCTCAGTGCGCCCACGTTATACATCTCGTGCTGATAGCCATCGTTGCCGCCGTTCAATCCCCAACGCTGTTCGGGATGTTCCAATTCGGTCCAGGTGTTCAGATAACCGTTCGTATCCCGGGCTTGCGCCGCCGCGATGCGCGCGATGTAACCGTCAATGCGCTTTTCCAAGGCAGGATCAGGGTGCGCCGCGAGAAAATCGGCCGCCCCACGGATCATCTCGTAGATCAACCCGTCATACCACGGTGGACCTGCGTGGCCGCCGGACTTGCCATCGCGCGCGCGGTCGAAATTGTTGATGGCGCCGCCCCGGTCATTGTCGAATTTGTCGAAGCAATCCGGGATGGTCACTTCCTGCCACACCTTGCGCTTGGGCGACCAGAAGGAATCGTCAATCGTCACCGACTGGATCGGGACCGGTGTCAGTTGATTCGACGTCTGGGCGGACGTTTTGACGATGCCGCCCGGCAGACAGCACAGCGTTGCCACAATCAGGGCGAAGAAAATATTTTTCATGGTGCAAAACAAATTTTGAAGCAACGCCCACGCCCCGGCAAGTTTTGCGTTTCAAATGAACACTATGGCACAGATCCATTCGGACTGGCCACGGCACGATAAAAGCGCGGGGCGATACCCACGGAATCAACCTGTTGAATCACGCCGTTGGTTGGCGACACCACTGAAAACCATGCATTCCAATTCAGGAGGTTGCTGGACTGTTGTAATGTGTATGAAGCGTTTGGATCACCCGAATAAGTGATCGTGGCCTGCGCAGTTCCGAGACGCGCGATCGACATCCGGTTGGATCCGGTGAGCGGCAAAGCAATCGTCCATGAACGAACCGCCGGCGTCGCGTCGATGTTTCCGGCCTGGTCGCTGGCGCGAACCTGGAAAAAATGATTGCCTCCGGTCAAGTTGGTCCATGTGTAGGGAGAAGCTGCCGAACGATAGGAGCTGCCATCCAATTTCACCTGAAAGGTTGACGACACTTCCGTGCTGGTGAAGCTGAAAGTTGCCGCATTGGTTGTCACTGTGCCGGTAGGTCCGCTGGTGATTGTCGTATCCGGAGGCGTCGCGTCCACTATAAAGGTGCGCGTGGCGGGCGTGGCATCGGTATTTCCTGCGGCATCAATGGCCCGCACTGAAAATGTGTGCGTGCCATCAGAAAGCCCGGTGTAGCTTTTGGGTGAAGATGCTGTCGCATAACCACCGCCATCCATCTGGGCTTCGTAAGTTGAACCCGCCTCAGTGCTGATGAAGCTAAACGAAGCATTGACGCTGGCGGTCGTCCCGGAAGGTCCGCTCGTGATGGTCGTATCTGGAAACGTCGTGTCTATCGTAAAGCTGCGAGTGGCGGGAGTGGCATCTTTGTTTCCTGCGGCATCAACGGCCCGCACGGAAAACGTATGTGCGCCATCAGAAAGCCCGCTGTAGCTCTTGGGTGAAGATGCAGCAGCGAATCCTCCGCTGTCCATCTGGACTTCATAAGTTGATCCCGCCTCGTTGCTGATGAAACTGAACGAAGGACTGGTGCTGGCGGTCGTCCCGGAAGGCCCGCCCGTGATCGTTGTATCTGGTAAAACGGTGTCCACTGTAAAAGTGCGGGTCGCGGGCGTTGGGTCCGTATTATTTGAAGAATCCGTCGCCCGCACGGAAAATGTGTGCGAACCCTGGGACAGGCCCGAATAGCTCTTGGGCGAAGACACCGAAACATACCCGCCACCATCCATCTGAGCCGTGAACGTTGAATTGATCTCGGTGCTGGTGAAGCTGAACGAGGGGCTGGTATTGGCAACCACTCCGGAAGGTCCGCCGGTGATCGTCGTATCCGGAGGCGTTGTGTCCTGGGCCAGAAGCAAACCCGGCAGAAGCATTATTGCCAGGACGAATCCGACCCATCTCCTCAAATTTATCGGGCGCATACTGGCATTGGCATATCATTGCGAACCAGAAAATGGAATACAATTCAGCATTCGTTTGATTCGTGATTTAAATGGTGCGGTCAGGAAAACCCAACTCGCTTTTCTGCGCCGATTTCAATAAAGCGCAAACACCTCGAACGAATCGTGAATCGTGAAGGGTTGCACCGTTGCATCGGAAAGATGCGCGTGCTTTACGATTCTACGATTCACCATTTAACGAATAACGAACTTATGTCCGACATCCTGAACAAGTCCATTGTGCTCGTGCTCAACCGCAACTGGCAGGCGATCAACATCCGCACGCCGGCGGATGCGTTCTGCCAGCTCGCCACGAACGCCGCCACCGCGCTCGACATTGAGCTTAGTGAGGATTCGCCCAGCCTTCGCCCCGTGCAATGGGACGAGTGGATCACGCTGCCCGTGCGCGAAGGCGACCACGCCGTGCGCACTGTGCATGGCGCGATCCGCGTGCCGACGGTGATCGTGGCAGTGAACTTCGCCAAGGTGCCGAAGAAGCGTCCGAAGCTCAGCGCGAAGAACATCCGTGAGCGCGACGGCAACCGCTGCCAATACACGGGCCGCCTGCTGCACCCGACTGAGGGCAGCCTCGACCACGTTGTGCCCCGCTCGCGCGGCGGCGCGGACTCGTGGGAAAACCTGGTCTGGTCCGCGAAGGATGTGAACCAGCGCAAGGCCGACCGCCTCCCGCACGAGGCCGGACTCAAGCTGCTCAACGTCCCGCGCGCGCCGAAGGAACTGCCGGCAACGGCGTACCTCCGCAACGCGCACGACGTTGCTGAGTGGAAACTGTTCCTCAACAAGGCATAGCCTTGACCCAAACGGGAGGCGGGCGTCAAAGCTCGCTCTCCCGAAAACAAATGAATACGATACAAAAACTAGATACGACCTTGGAAAAATCGGAACCCAGTCTGATTGCGAGCCTCCGCGCCCTGCCACCGGCGGCTTGGATTCTTTTCTTCGGCATGTTCCTGAACAAGTTCGGCGCGTTCGTCGTGCCGTTCCTCGCGTTGTATCTGACGCGTTTGGGTTACACGCTCGCCGATGCCGGTCTGGCCATCGGCGCTTATGGCGTGGGCAATCTGATTGCCTCGTTCGTTGGTGGGCATCTTGCGGACACCATCGGCCGACGGAAAACAATTTTGCTCTCCATGTTTTCCGGCGCGGGCACGATGCTGCTGTTGTCGCAGGCGCACAGTCCTGCCGATGATCATGGTGCTGGCGGCGCTGACCGGCCTGGCGAGTGAATTCTACCGTCCGGCGTGCAGCGCGTTGCTGACCGATTTGGTTCCACCGGAGCAACGCGTGACCGCCTTCGCGGCCTATCGCATGGCGTTCAACGCCGGCTGGGCGTTCGGCCCGGCCACCGCCGGATTTTTAGCGACCAAAGGATTCTTCTGGCTCTTCGTCGGGGACGCCGCGACTTCTGTTCTGTTTGGATTGGTGGCGCTGCTGGCGCTGCCGAAGGACAATCACCGGCCTCAATCGAAGAACGGCTGGAGTGAAGCCCTCGGGGGTGATCCGTCACGATCGTAAATTTCATCAAATCATTCTGGCGTCATTTTTCCTGGCGTTTGTGTTCATGCAGATGGCTTCCACGTTTGGCGTGCATGTGACGAACCTGGGTTTTTCCGCCGCGACCTATGGCGCGTTGATCTCCATGAATGGCGCGCTGGTGGTGCTCTGTGAACTACCGCTGACCATCATCACGCGACGGTTTCCTGCGCGGCGGGTGCTGGCCGCCGGCTATTTGTTGATTGGCATCGGCTTTGCGCTGAATGCGTTCGCCCACACGATTCCGGCGCTGGCGGTCTGTGTGGTCATTTTCACGCTCGGCGAAATGGTGGCAATGCCGGTGGCGTCGGCTTACGTCGCCAATCTTGCGCCGGCCCATTTGCGGGGACGTTACCTGGGTGTGAACGGACTCAACTTCGCGCTTGCCCTGATCATCGCCCCGGGACTGGGCATGAAGCTGCTCGACTGGAATCCGACAGTGCTCTGGTTCGGCTGCGGTGCCCTTGGCGTGATCGGCGCGATTATCATCTCGATGAAGGTGCGGGAATCAGGAGCTGCCTCGGCGTCGGCCGGAACAGATTAACTTGATGCCAAAGAAATTGCTGACGCTCCTCCGCAACGCCCACGACGTCGCCGAGTGGAAACTGTCCTCAACCACAAGGCGTAGCCTTGACCCAATGGGAGAGCGGTTGTCAAAGCTCGCTCTTCTCTGGTAAAAGCGATTAACTACTGGAAAACCGATTGAACAAAATATGAAAACTGACTCCGCTTCAGACAAATCAACCAGCGTTGAATCGGGATACAAATACGGCTTGTCCGCAAAAGAATGGGAAAGGCTCGGTGAATCCTTAATGTCGTCGCTGGCAGACCAATTTATTGCCGACGGAATTATCAACCCAAGGGGAAAATCCCAGAATAAACTCGCTCTTGAAACAATTAAAATTGTGCGGAAGCATTTTGATGATGGACGCGAGTTTTGGATGATGCCGCGTTATGATGAAGATATTTTGACGTTAGCCAAAAAATTTCGTGCCAAAGGCAAATATCGAGAGTCTTGCCTGTTTTACGCTACTTGGTTCGAGCACAGGGTTAATTTCATAGTCACGCGTGAACGCTTTGCACTAACTGAAAACGAAAAGCTACAAATGGTTCGCGAGGTGTCTATGCTCGGAAAACTTACTTGGCATTGCCAGCTCTAGGATTAAAGCGAATTGCATCTGCGCATTTGAAATCAATTCGTCGCGTTGCAGAAGTTCGTAATGCCTTTGTGCATTTCAAATATAAACCGACAAATCCCGACCTTGAACACGAAGAAACCAAGCGGTTGAAACCGCTATTGACCAAAGTTGAGAAGGCCAGACTTTATTTTGAAGAATACGAAGCAAAAAATCTTTATTACGGTTTGAAAGGGTTTTTGCCACATGCATTGAAGACGAAAAGGAAAAGTGCGGTCAAGAACGAAGGCGCATTTTGAAAATCCCAAAGGGATTTCAGCCATTAGCCCAGGGTTGCGAGGAACAAGCTACCCTGGGTGGTCGTGAAATCAAATCACAACTCTGAAGGAGTTGCGTCTGAACACGACTGTGACTGCCAGACCAGCCGCAGCGCGTGGCAGGGACGATCGCGTTCGGATTGTTTCCCATTGCTGCGGCTGTTGCTCTGCACACAACCGCGCTCCGCAAAACCGATGCAACCCACGTTGGGGTTGTGGAAAATTTGAAATGCAAACCCAAGGTAGCGCCTGCGTCGCAACCTTGGGCTGAGTGACGGAATCCCGTTGGGATTCAAATATGGTTTGCGGAAAATTTGTAGCGGCGCTCTGTGAGCGCCGATTTACGCGGGCGAACACCGAAGGCGGTCACAGACCGTCGCTACAGGTGAAGCAAAGATTTGATTTGAACACCAAAGGATTTTCTCCGTCTCGTTCGCCTTTACCCCGTTACGGATTGACCGGCTTGGTTTCGACGTCCGTCTGCAAATCCCATTGATCGAAGTAAAGATTCTGGCCATCCACCTCGACTTCGCCACGCTGGAGGTCGGCGGGTTCGGAGCGGAGCGTGGGTCTTCGGCGGAAAGAGTTCGCGGCCCCAGTCGAGGTTGATGATGAGCCGGTAACTGTCCTGATGGCCGCAATAGAAATCGGCGATGCGCGGGTCGCTGGAATTTTGCACGCCGTAGGAAGCGTCGGCGGGGAGCCAGCCCCACGGCGCGATGTAAATCTCCGCCCAGTCGTGCATGCTCAATTCCCCCGGCTTGGTCCCGAAGCCGCTTTGCCAGCGCGCCGGGATGCCGGCAATGCGGCACATGGTGACGAACACGGTGTTCTGCACGCCGCAGTCGCCGCGCCGCGCTGTGAATCCTTTGATGGCAAAGGACGGGATGATGCAATATTCGTCCTCGGCATTCCAAGGCACATTGGCGCTGACCCAGCGGAAAATCTTGCGGGCCTTCGCCAATGAATTGGTCTCCGCGCCGATGATGTCAGCGACCTCCTTGCGGATCTCCGGCGTGAATACGATGTGCGGCAGGCGTTCGCCGAGACAGGCGCCATTCCAATCGGCAGGCAGCGGCTGAACTTTAGCTTCGTCGAGCTTGGGGTAATAAGCGGACGCGGTGTAATCGAAGACGAGCTTGAACTCGATGGGCTTGGTCGGATTCGTGATGCGCTGCTCAAAATAGATCGTCCGCTGCGGCGCGCCGCCAGCGGGATTGCCATCCACACCGTTCGGCGCGATGAGCGTCGGTTCGGGGGCTGGCGCTGATGAGTTTCAAGTCGCGTTGCTGGCGGTATTCCTGCGCATATGGCATCCAAACGCGCACGAGCGCTCCGGCTTTGATGCCGGGCGCGTTGGTGCGGATGGTCAACGTGTGCGTGACCTGGTGATGGACCGGCTGCACCTCGATGTTTCCCGTGCGCTCCGCGTCATCCACGATGGCTTGCAGATGATCAACGAGCTTCCATTTTGGCTTCGGAGCGTTGCCCGCTTTTGCGCGGCGTTCGATGGCTTCTTCACTGAAGATAAAAAGTTCTGCGGCTCGCGGCTGAAATAAAACTTGGTGCCGTCAATCTCGTGGAAACGAACCTTGCTTTCCCTGGCCCAGCGTTCCACGTCGGCGGCAGTCGCGTCGGGAACCGACTTGCGCACCTTGGCCAGCAAGCCATCGGCATCGAGCGAATATTGGATGCGGGTGCGCCGGATGATCTCCGCCGCTTCGGCGCGGGCGCGAAGCGAATCGGCGGAAGCGCCGTTCGTGCTGGCGGCCAGAAGTTTCTCGGCCTGGTTAATTTGCCGGCATCGCAAAGTTTACGGGCTTGGAGCACAATTTCGTCGTGAGACATAAAAGCAAGCGATGCACCGGGCGGTTCTGATGCTGAAGCACTATGAGTTGGCCAGAATGCCGCCGGCGGCCAGCGCAAAGAGCAATTGGAAGAGCGACTTCATAATCGTGCCGCCAGTGTGCCTTCATCCGAACGGATTTCAAGGAAGCTGTGACGGTCACGTCGCGGCTTAAGTAAAACTGTCTTTAGCAGCAAAATTTTCCCGGACCTAGGCGCGCCCGCCAATAACGGCTAAGATTACGGCGATGTTCGACCGGCTATTCAACCTCACCAAGTCCACCAAGTCGCAACCAGACAGTTTGCAAGTTGGCGCGATGGCGGTGCCGCTTCTGTTTGTGCGTCATCCGCGTGCGCGCCGCTATCTGCTGCGGCTGCGAGCCGATGGCGTTGCGCGTGTCACCATTCCGCGTCGCGGCTCGATTTCTGCCGGGCGTGATTTTGCTGAGAAAAACATCGGCTGGCTGGGCGAGCAACTCCAGCGTCACGCAGCCCGACCAAAAACGCCAATTCGCTGGCAAACCGGGACAGAGATTTATTTTCGTGGTGAACTGATTCGCGCTGAACCGGAGAGGCAAGGTTGGATTCGCATCGGCACCGAGTTGATCAAGGTTACTGATGGAGCCTCGGACTTAAAACCAGCCATCCAAAAATATTTGCATTGGCTGGCGGGGAGAGAATTTCCGCCGCGAGTCATGGAACTGGCCGGTGCTCACGGCATTCCAGTGACGCGCGTTTCGGTGCGCAATCAGAAATCGCGGTGGGGTTCCTGTTCCCGGCGCGGGACCATTTCTTTGAACTGGCGATTGATCCAATGTCCGCCTTCGTCCGCGACTACATCATCCTGCACGAACTGGCCCATCGCCGGCAGATGAACCATTCAGAGAAATTCTGGCAGGAAGTTGAGCGACTGTGCCCAGACTATCGAACCGCTGAAGCATGGGTGAAACAACACGCTGCATTATTGCATTAGGTCATTTCTCATGCGCCATCTCCAGGCAGGCCAAAGCGGCGTGGCGCTCTGCTTCCCGCGCAGTCCAAGACGCCGTTCTTAATCCGGCGACTCCCTGCCGTCTTCCAGCGGCTATAAAATCATTGAAACCGCTTTAGTTCCAAACCGGTGAAGAGATACCTCGCGGCGAATGGCCGAAGGATTGACGACATTGGTTGCCCAACTTTTCGCCACGAAACTCGGTCGCCAAAACAGTCTGCGTGCCGGACTCAACCCGGCTTGAAGCAGAAATTCTTCCGTTACGTTTCGGTTACATGGACGTTCTATTGAACGGCCAATTTCCGACGACACGAAAAACATCATGTGTCCGTGTGGTTTAAACACTTTTTTCCAAAAGAAATTCGTCAGTAAACTGCCTGTGACTGGCCTGTTAATGGAAGTTGAAGGGGTGAAAAATCCTTAAAGTGTGCAGACCGTGACGATTCAAGAGTCCAAATCTGGAAATTAAAAATTTTAAAACAACAACCTATGATTAATAAAAAACTCGGACTGATGGCCCTGCTCGCAAGCTTTGCCGTCAGTGAAACGATGGCCGGCGACTTTAACGGTTACGCAGTCGGGGACGTGCTGATCGGTTTCCGCAACGGGCAGGCGAACGATCTGGTCGTTGACGCCGGTCCAATCTCCACCTTCACCAATCTGGCGCCCAACACGCGCTATGTCATTTCAACCTTCACGGGCGATCAACTCGGACAGGTTGCCACCAACGGTGTCAGCTGGTCGGCGTTCACCTATTTGAGGCGACGATTCACTTTTCATGACCCGGCCCCGCGCCCTCTTGGATGTCCAGACGGCTCCGTGGCGGGTGGTCAGCGCCAGCAGCCAGCACGGCTGCGCCAGCGCATCGGGAAGATCCCTCCAGGCGCGAAGGAGAACCTCAATTACAACGTGGTTAACACCGTGACGGCCGTGATTGAACCGGACATCAGCGCGGGCAACCCCAATTATATCACCGGTCTCAGCTACCGCGATGCCTACGTTGGCGCCACGGGCGGCAGCTTCAACAACACGTTTTCGGGCAGCCCGGAGAACACGACCTCCGGCAGTTTCACGTCGGATGGCAATGTGGCCCGTTCAGATTTCTACCAGTTGCCGCCGGTGGCCAACCAGTTGGGCAAGTGGCTTGGTTATTTTGAATTGAGCACCAACGGCGTGCTGACCTACGTGGCTTATCCGAGTTCGAAGCCGGTCATCAAGTCCATCAGCCGCGCCGGTGATGTTTCGACCATCAGTTACGTCACCGGACTTTACGGCACTTACACATTGCGGGGCACCAACAACCTGTCCTCCGGCATTTCCACCAACTGGCCGGCGATCTCCATCCTGACCAGCGGCGACACGGCCGTTCACACCGCGACGGATACTGATTCCAGCGACATCAAGTTTTACATCATCACCGCCGAATAAACTTACCTGAAAAATTATTTCCGAAATCAACCGACAATCTGAATCCATAAAAACATAAATATGAAAAAAACACTGCTCCTCACTCTGGCGCTTGGCCTGGCTGGCGCCTCGTCGCTCACGGCGGCGAACGTTGACATCTATCTCACCGGCTCCACGGCCTTCCGTCAAAACTGCTATGAGGCCGCCAAAAAGCTTTATGTCGGCGCCAACCCCAGTATTTATTACGGGAATGCCGCAAATGGCGGTGCCAACTCAGGCTTCAGCTCCAGCACGGCTTCCTGGTGCATGACCGGCACACCGATCACCGGGCTGACAAACCTTGCCGGCAGCACGCTGGTGATTCATGGTCTCTTCACCGGTTCCGTTCAAGGCGTCCAGACCGTGGAACAGAATATTCCATTGGTCTTCCCCACGCCGGCGGGAACTGCCGGCGGGTTGACCAGCGCTTATGTCACCAACACGGCCACCATTGGTTTCTCCGACGCTTCGTCCAGCGTCACGCCTTTCCCGGCCACGGGCAATTATGTGGAAGAAAGCGTGGCCGTGCTGCCGTTCGTGTTCTGCAAATCATCCGGCACCAGTTCGGCGATGACGAACATCACCGGTGTCACTTGGGAGCAGGCTGAATACGGCATCCCGGCCGGACGCATCCCGCTCTCCGCGTGGACTTACAAGACGAATGACCTCAGCACCTTCATCTACCTGGTCCAGCGTACCAGTGATTCCGGCACCCGGCGCGTGGAAACGGCCCAGATGTATTACCAGTTCAATGACCCGGTCGGTGTTTACATCTACGATTTCACGAATGATTTCTATTACACCCCCACGGTGCTTGCCGCGACTCCGAACGGCACTTCACCCAATGGGGTGGTTGGTCCGGCCGGCCTCGACAACGCAAACCTCGCCTGGGGTTATGGATATGTCGGTGGCGGTGATGTCCGCACGGCGCTCGGCAAAGTCGCTCCCAACAACAACGCCATCGGCTATCTCTCCTATTCCGATGCCAAAAGCCTGGGTTCTTCCAACTGGGCGAATGTGCTTCCCTTCAACGGCGTCTGGCCGACATCGTTTGGTCCCGGTGTTCGTGGCAACACCAGCACCAACGACAACTTCGCGCCGATCACGTCTGGTTATTATCCGTGCTGGGGCAACTTGGTCTTGATCCACCCGATCGATCCCAGCCTCATCCCCGGCCAGAACGTCACCACCTTCCAGTTGGGTGACCAGTTCACGCCCGGCAGTTTCCTGGGTGTGTTCAATGCCCAGACGCTCTATAACGCTGGCAATCCCCTCGTTGGCAGCATTGAGAACGAAATTGACTTGAGCAAAGGTGTGCCCAACTCCGGCGGGTGCCACGGCCATCCGCTTGAGCGAAATGAAATCCAACCGCGCGCAAGTCGGCGGGACCATCTATCCGTTCTGAAGTCCCCTTGTAAAACGAACAACCGGTGCAGAGTCGTCTGCACCGGTTGTTTTTTTTGGGGGGGGGGTGCTACTGATCGCCGTGAATGCAAAAATCATCCAGCATTGCGTCCCGGGCGGAATGACGTCTGCGGGGCGCTGGAACCGATTGTCACCGAATCGTCACCAGCCTGAAACGCATAGGACACAAGGCTCCTCCATCCTTGGCGGCTCAATGGCCATTGAACGACATCTGACGCTCCAGGAATTGATCCTGCGCCCGTCTGAAGAATGGACGCCACAGGTTCGCGGCTGGCTGGTCGTGCGGGTGGTCCAGGGCGTCGGTTACTGGCTGAGCAATGCAACCGCCCGCGAACTGAACACGGGGGACGGATTCCTCGTGGGCAGCAACACCCGCGTGCTTCTGCGCTCCAGCCAGCTTGGACTGCTCAAGCTTGAATTTTTCAGTGTTCAACCGCAATATCTCAACGGCCTGCTGAGCGTTGCCGAATGGCATCAACTGGAGGCCGCTTCCGCCAGCCCCTCGACCCCCGTCTCCTTCTTTTCCGCCAGCGACCCGGTTGCGCAAAAATTTTCCCGGATCGCGGATCTGCCCCACGACCATGAATTGTCCGTGCGCTGTGCGCTGCTGCAACTCTGGTCGGGTGCATTGCATGGATTGCTGGCGGCGCCGGCCGGGCAGGCCAACGGCGGCAACAAGCTCCATGAACGGCTCCAGGAACTGGTGGGCAGCATGACGGAGGCCGAACTGGCCGATGCCTCGCTCGCCGACCTGGCGGGACAGTTGCATTGCAGCGAGCGGCATTTCAGCCGGTTGTTCCGCGAACAGTTTGGTGTGCCGCTCCGGGCGCGCCAGATTGAATTGCGGCTCCAGCGGGCGCGCCAACTGCTGGCGGATTCCAACGCCAAGATCATCAATGTGGCCTATGACAGCGGCTACCGGCATCTCGGCCTGTTCAACGCGATGTTTAAAAAACGCTTCGGGGTGACCCCCAGCGAATGGCGGCAGCAGAACAACCCCAAAAATTCCGTCTCGCCGGCAAAAAACAATTCTTCCCGGCTCACCACCTCCCTGCTGGTTAGTCTGGCGTTTTTTTTCCTGCTGAATGGTTTCGCGCAAACCGCCGGCTTCAACACGAATGATTCGCCCGCCGTGGCGGCGGCGCGGGCGGCCCTGCATCAGAAAATGGCGGAACAAGATGCGGCGGATCAGCAGGCGCACATTGAGGCGGAAAAAAACCGCGCGAGCCGGGATACGGTGGCGCTCTTCGGGCCGGTTCACCGGGTGACGCCTTCCACCAATGCGACGTCGCATTTCACCGTTAATAAATATCTGGTGACGGGCAACACCATTCTCCCGCCTGCATTCATCGGCGGCATCCTGACGAATGTGCCGGATGCCTTCGGCACGAACGTCACGTTTGACGGCATCCAGGCGGCGCTGGGTGATTTGCAGATGGCCTACCGCGAGCGCGGTTTTGTGACGGTGTCCGTCCGGCTGCCGCCGCAGAAGCTCACCAATGGAGCGGTGAAAGTGCAGGTCACCGAAGCCCCGCTGGCCGCCATCAATGTCACGGGCAACCGCTGGTTCAGCACGGAGAACGTGTTGCGTGCGCTGCCCAGTTTGCACACCAACATGCTGCTCAACTCGCATGTTTTCCAACGAGAACTGGATCTCGCCAACGCCAGCCGTGACCGCCAGATTTATCCCGTGATCATCCCCGGCCCCGAACCGGGAACCAGCGCACTGACCTTGAAAGTCAAAGATGTCTTTCCGCTTCATGGCCGGGTTGAAGTGAACAACGATTCCACCCCGGGCACGCCCACGCTCCGGGTGAATTCAAGCCTGCAATACGACAACCTGTGGGATTGGAACCATCAGGTCGGCGTCCAATATAGCTTCAGCCCTGAACAGATGAAGGCGAACGATTACTTCTCAACAACGCCGTTTGATGATCCGCTGGTGGCGAATTACAGCGGCTACTATCGCGTTCCGCTGGCCAACCCGTCTTCGGTGGAACGGCAGGTGGAAGACAATCCCACCAGTTTTGGCTACAGCGAAGTCAACCACCGGTTCAACCTGCCCCCGGCGACCGGCCAGCCCGAATTGACACTTTACGCCAGCCGTTCGACCTCCGAGACCGGCGTGAATTACGGCCCGGGGTCGGTGGTGGCGGACACCCCCTTGATCAGCATCCTCTCGCAGGACTCCGGGGACAACCTCACGATGAACCAAGGGCTGGGCGGGCGGCTGAACCTGCCGTTGCGCCAGTTTGCGGGCATCAGCAGCACGCTGTCGGTGGGCCTGGACTACAAGGGTTACAGCCAGGCAAGTTACAACACGAATAATTTTCTGGTCACGCAAGTCATCACCAATTCCGCCGGCCAGCCGCAATATATTTCCACGCTCGTTTCCTCGCCGCAACCGACCCGCATCACGGATTTGCAATATCTGCCGTTGAACCTCGGCTTGAACGCCTCCGTGCCGGACAAACTGGGCGTCACCTTTTTCAACACCACGGTGAACCTGAACCCGTGGGGGATTTACGCCAACAACGCGGCGTTTGCCCACGCCTCCTATTCGACCAACGCCCGCGCCAATTATGTCACCGTGCAGTCGGGCATGACCCGCGACCAAAACATTTACCATGACTGGTCGGTTCGTCTCCATGCGGACGGTCAGTGGGCGAGCGGCCCTTTGTTCAGCAACGAACAATTCGGCATGGGCGGTCCGGCCGGAGTGCGCGGTTATCAAAGCGGAGGGGCCTATGGCGATACGGGCTGGCGCGTACAAGTTGATATGCGTACACCACAGGTTAGCATCGGCATGGCAGGTAATGAAGGAGATGAAGTGCCGTTCTGGGTGCGTGGATCCGTGTTCATGGATTACGGGCAGACTTCGGTTTTGAATGGATATTATGTCAGGAATTCTTCACTTGATGCGCCCACCTTTACATCCGTTCCAATTCCGGGCAATCCCAGCACGCTTGATTTTTGGGGAACAGGCTGGAGCCTGATGGCAAACATCGGCAGCCATTTGGATGCGCGATTAACCATGGCATTTCCACTCATCAACAATGGCGGAGATTCGAATTGGTCGCCCTTGCATGAGCTCCAAATCTATTTCGCCGTCGGCGCCCAATTCTAAAGAATATGAAATCAAAAATTTCACCAGCTTGTAACTTAAGACGCCTCAATCCCGCCGTAAACTTGAGCATGAAAATTTTGATTCGAACATTTAATGTGCGACGCAACGCCGTGCTCCGTTGCATCGTCACAGGGTTCATGCTTTTCGGCGTGGTCGTGAACAGCATCGCCAATCCCACCGGCCTGACGATCGGGTCGGGCACGGCTACGATTAGTCAAAACGGTTCGCAAATGACCATCACCGCTTCGCACAACGCCTTTCTCAACTGGCAGAGATTCAACATCGCCGCCGGCGAGACGACCATTTTCAACCAGCCCTCCGCGTCCTCCATTGTGTGGAACCGGGTGAATGACCCGAACCCGTCGCAAATTTTCGGAAACCTTCAAGCCAATGGCTTGGTCGTGCTGCTGAATTCTTCCGGGTTTTATTTCGGCCCGAACTCGTTCGTAAGCGCCGCCGGGCTGGTCGTTTCCACGGCGAATTGCGTGCCGCCCGAAAATAATGGCGGCACCTGGGAGTTCAACGGCCCGCCACCGCTGGCGAGCATCATCAATTACGGTCACATCCAGATCGGCAACGGCGGGCAGGCGTTTCTCATCGCCGACCACATTGAAAATCATGGAACCATCGAGGCGCCGGGCGGGACCATCGGGCTGGCCGCCGGGCAGACCGTGCTGTTGAGCGAGCGTCCCGATGGCCGCGGTATGAGCATGCAGGTGCAGCTTCCGCAAGGTTCCGTGGACAACTACGGCAATCTCATCGCCGATGCCGGCACGATTTCCCTGAATGCCAGGGTCGTCAACCAGGACGGCTTGCTGCAGGCCAATTCTGTCCATAACCAAAATGGCATCATTGAGCTGGTCGCTTCCGATTCGCTAAACCTCGGCGCTGAATCGCAAATTCTCTCGCGCGGCGATGATTCAATCCCCGGCAGTTCCGGCGGCACGGTGACGCTGAAATCAGGAAACAATTTCAGCGACAGCATCGGTGGTGAGATTATCGTGACGGGCGGGGCGCAAGGCGGCGATGGCGGCAGTATTGAAATCAGCGCGCCGAATGTCCTGTCGCTGGATTCGCACATGGATGCCACGGCGCAGTCCGGCTGGAATGGCGGCACGTTCTTTCTTGATCCGGTCAACATTATTCTTGGCACGTCCACGGCCGGAGGCGCAATCAATGTGAACACGGCTTTTGCCGGTTTCTCTGAAATTATATTGCAGGCCACGGCGAACATCACGCTGAACACGGGCACGATTCTGGAACTTGAGCTCCAGCACGGGCATCAGTGCCGGACAGCTCACGTTGCAGGCCGGGGGCAACATCATTTTCAACAGCAGTTCCTCGCAAGTTTCCGCCATCACCGATCCCAACAACTGGTCGGTGACGCTCGCCGCCGGCTATGATTTCGTCAACAACCGGGTGCTGTCCGGCACGGGCAACATTTACTTGAACGGTGGCAGTGGTCTGACGGCGGGGGCTACATCAAGACGGCGGCGGGCAGCATCGATCTGGTGGCGGGCCAGAACATCCAGGCGGGACGCGGCTATGTGGTCACCACCGGGGGTGGAAATCTGACGGCGCATGCGCTGGCGGGGAACATTGACACCGGCTCGGCGGCGCAAGGCTATCATTTCAACACCTCGGCCAGTTCGCTGGACCAGGCTTACGACTTGAGCGGCGGACTGGGCGGGTTCAGCACCGGGGCGGGCGGGAATGTGAGTCTCATGGCGGGAGGGAACATCAATACAGTGCTGCCGGGGAACCGGGGTTATTATTACAACGGCAATTTTCTGACGGCCGGCAATGCGGATTATTCCACGGCCGGTTCGGGAGCGTTCGGTCATCTGGCGGGTCAGGCGGGAAATGTGACGGTGGTGGCGGGGGGCAATGTGACAGGGCATTACATGGTGGCGCAGGGCACGGGCGGAATTTATGCGGGGGTGCGGATGGATGCGAACGGAAATCCGCTCACGGATGGCGCGGGGAATTTTGTGCTGGGCACAACGGGGAGCGCGGGGACGACGCCGTTGAGCCCGAACCTGGCGCTGAGTTTGATCAGCGGGGGTTGGAACGTGGTCGCAGCGCAAAACATCATCTTGCAGGAGGTGCGGAATCCGAACGGGATCTTCAACATCGGCACGGCGGCTTACCGTCATTATTTTGATTATGCACCGGATGCTTATGTCAATTTGTGGGCGGGCAACCAGGTGCAGCTGGGGGCGTCGGCCTCGGCCTTGCCGCGCGTGGATACGTTGAGGGTGCCGGTGATTTATCCGCCGGTGTTGAACATCACCGCCGGTGCCGGAGGCGTGGTGTTGAGCGGAGATAACACGTTCAACCAGTTGATTCTTTTTCCCTCGCCCGATGGCAGCCTCATCATCAGGACCACGCAGGGCGGCGGTCTCGTCAGCAGCCTGCCGGCCTCGGGGGGCTTGCCGCAAATCTTTAGTTTGATCGTGTCGGACAGTGGCAACCAGCAGTTCAAGACGTCCGGGAATTTTGGGTTGAACGATCATGCGGCCACGCCGGTGCATGCAGGTCACGAAGCACCGGTGACGCTGGATATCTCGGGGGACATGAGCCTGGTGATGTTGGCGTCGCCGGAGGCCGCGCAGATCACGGTGGGGGGTGACATGAACAACTCCCGTTTTCAGGGCATGAACCTGTCGGCCGGCGACACGACTTCCATCCACGTGACGGGCGACATCATCAACCGCAGCGCGTTCACATCGGTGGATTTGAGCGGGGTGCCGGGGGCGGCGCCACCGGACTTGTTTTTACCTGGCGCGGGCGCAGACGGCGAATCCTTCGGCGGCGACGTTGTTGAACAGCTTTTATTACAATCCGGTGACGAAGACATTGACGTATCAAAACATCAATGGGCAGACATTGGCGAGCGTGTTGAGCCTGCTGCAGAACCTGCCCGTGCAGGTCTATGTCAACGGAGTTCCTCAATGGGCGGATCCGCCGTATAACACCATCCCAAAGATCACGACAGTTTCGGTGTTGAACGCCCAGACATCGCTGGCGTTGCTGACAAAGTATAATGCGGACAACCTGGCGAACGGGTTGCCGGCGGGGGTGGGGCCGCCGGCGGGAACCTATGGGTTTATTTTGGGCGGCGGAGGAAGCTTTGACATCACGGCACAGAACATGGATTTGGGGACGACGGCGGGGATCCAGTCGCGAGGGGGTGGGGCTTTACAGCGTGGGAGGCCAGTATCCGCTGGCGAGGTTGTTCACCAAAGGGGCGGATATTTCGGTGAACTTGTCCGGGAACCTGGCAATGTATTCGACCTCGATCGCGTCGGTGAACGGCGGGGAACATTGATATTAACGTGGGCGGCTCGGTGGATGCGGGTTCGGCGGAATTCAACGTGACATCAACGAGCGCGCGTGGCATCTATTCAACCAGCTCGGGCAACGTGACGGTGAATGCGGTGGGCAATGTGAACATCAACGGATCGCGCATCGCGACCTACGATGGCGGGGGATGTGTCCATCAGATCATTGAACGGCAATGTGGACGCAGGCAGCGGCAGCGGCGGGTATGTCATCGTGCAAAAGTTCGCGGTCACGAGAACGGGGGCGGTCAAGGTTTCGACGGCGACGATTCCGGGGAGCGGTATTTTAGCCACCACCTTCCCCGATTCGTCCAGCCACGTGGGGAACATCCTGGTGGAGACGCCGAACGGGAACATCAACGCGAGCGCGGGCGGCATCGTGCAATTGCCGCTGAACCTCGTCAAGAATCCGAACGCCACCACCACGCTGCTGGCGGGATATGAGTGGCAGAACGGCAGCCCGGTCTTTGTCTCCTCCGGCAGGAACATTGATGTCAGCGGCTCCGGGGTCATTGCTCAAAATGCGTTGCTGAAGGCGAGCGGAAGCATCTACGGATTGATCTTCGCGCAGGGCAACATTGATGTGTCGGCGCAGCAAAATGTGAACGTGACCGCGCTGGCGCAGGGCACCGCCAACGTCAGCGCCGGCGGCAATGTCTCCGGCACGATCATTGGCGTGGGCGGGGTCTCGGCGAGCGGCGGGAGCATTGATGCCTCGTTGTTGTCGAGCGGTGCGATCAGCGGGGAAACGAGCGGCCAGTCGGGCTTTGCCCAGGGCACCGCCGCCAATGCCGCCAGCGCGGCGGCCTCGGCGAGCGACGTGAGCGAAACCGCCGAAAAATCCACGACCACTGAGGAGACGGATGTTGACAAGAACAAAAAGCCAATCACTTTGGCGCAGAAGGTTGGGCGGGTGACAGTGGTGTTGCCGGCGAAGAACTAAACCAAGAGAGAGGATAAAAGAATATGATGATGGAACCGATGCTGGCCGCGAACGCGGCGGTGTATGCGATCAAGAACGCGACGACGGAAGGGCAGGTGACGGTGGTCGCGCTGGTGCTGCTGTCGCTGTTCAGCTGGACGATCATCCTGAGCAAGTTCCGGCAGCTGATCATCGCGCGACAGGCGACGAAGAAGTTCTTTGAGGCCTACAACGCCACACGGGATCCGCTGGACATCCAGCGCAAGGGCGAGACGTTTGAAGGCGCGCCCGCCTACCAGCTTTACGTCCGGGGCGCGGACGAGCTGGCGTATCACCTGAAGAACAACCCGGTCTCGGTGGCGGGACGGGTCCGGCCGGCGGTGGATCTGCCGCCGGGGATTGAAAACGAACACACGGATTTTGTGGCGAAGGCCAACGTCACCAAGATCAGCGTGGCGTCCTTTGACGCCGTGCGCGTGACGCTGGAGGAGGCGGCGGGAGCGGAGGCGATGGGCCTGGAGAAGGGGATGATCGTACTGTCCACCGCCGTGGCGGGTGGACCGTTTATCGGGCTGTTGGGCACGGTCTGGGGCGTCATGTCCACGTTTGCGAGCATCGCGGAGAACAACTCGGCCAGCCTGACGACAATGGCACCCGGCGTGGCTGCGGCGCTGGTGGCCACGGTCACCGGGTTGCTGGTCGCGATCCCGGCCATGTTCGCCTACAACTTCATGGTGACGACCATCCGGGCCATCACGCAGGAACTGGACGGCTACGCCACGCGTTACGCCACGCAGATCGAGCACATCTACGTGGACAACCGTCCGCTGGCCGAGGAGATCAAGTCGGCGAACGAAGCGCTGGCCGGACGCATCGTGGAAGGATTGAAACGGTGAAGAAGTGTTCCAAATCCGCGCACGAGACGCTGACGGAGATGAACATCACGCCGTTGCTGGACCTGGCCTTCGTGCTGCTGGTGATCTTCATCATCACGACGATCCCGCCGGTGAAGGATGTGAAGTTGCAATTGCCCACGGCCTCGAAGCACGAGAAAGACCCGCCGCACAAGGCGAATTACATCGTGGTGGAAGCCGACGGCACCCTCTGGCTCAACAAAAGCCACGCGACCCTGGAGAGCTTGCAGCCCGAGCTGGTGCACCTGCGCGAAGTGGATCCGGACCTGAACATTATCGTGCGCGGGGATGCCAAGACGAAATACAAGCAGATCCGCGCCGTGCTGGACGTCTGCCAGCAGGCCAACGTGCCGAAAGTGGACCTGGCCACGGAACCCATGAAATGAAGGACGGTTTTTAATCTTGAATTTTAAGTTTTGAGTTTGAAGACAAGCCAGTTTTTCCAGCTTAAAATTTGTTGAATGATCCCGCAATCGCAACCGCGCAAGAAGCGCAACTCGTCGAAGGTCAACCTGCTGATCTCCCTCGTGTTTCATCTGGTGCTGGTGGCCGTGGTGCTCTACCTCGCCGCGCGCACGGGATTGCTGGGGGAGAAGATCCAGAAGATCACCGTGACGATGGAGAAGGAAAAACCGCCGGTCAAGCCGCCCGAACCGGTCAAGCCGCCGGAACCTCCAAAAATCGTGGAGCCGCCCAAGGTCGCAGCCCCGCCCAAGGTGGAGTTGCCGCCCGTAGTCGCGCCGCCGGTGGTGGCACCACCGGCGGCGGAGTTGCCGTCGTTTGATTTTGCCGGTGGCAAGACTGTCATCGAAAGTTCCGATCCCATCCAGATCTACAAGGGCTACATGGAATACACCCTGCACGCGAAATGGGAACGGCCCGAGGACATGGCCGATGACAATTTCGTCGTCGAGGTGGCCGTGGCGGTGGACCCGCGCGGCCAGATCAGCTCGCCGGTGTTCCAGAAAAGCTCGGGCGACGCCAGATGGGACGAGTCGGTTAGAAAGGTTTTCAAGCTGGTAAAAGGCTTTGACCGCCCGCCGCCCACGAATTTTCCACCCCAGGTCGTCATCCGTTTTGACGTGCTGTCCGAGGCGACCGAACCTATCCTGCCATGAGCCTCAAGAAGACCACCAAGCGCGGGCACGGCACCATGCACGAGCTGAACATCACGCCGTTGCTGGACCTGGTGTTCGTGCTGCTGGTGATCTTCATCATCACCACGCCGCAGATGATGAACAACCTGGAGATGACGCTGCCCTCGGGCAAGCCGCCGCCGCCCACGAAGGAGAAACCCAAGATCAACAAGATCGAGGTGCAAGCCAGCGGCCAGATCACGCTCAACGAACAACCCTTGACGGTGCCGGAACTCAAGGCAAGCCTGCAATCGCTCAAAACATCGGACCCCCGACCTGAAGGTCGTCGTCAAAGGCGCCGACGAGGCCGACTACCAGAACATGATCGCCGTCCTCGATGTCCTCAGACAACTCGACATCACCAAGGTCGGCCTGGCCACGGAGTAGGGAGGAGTGCTTGCAGAAGTAAAAAAATGGTTGTCCGACATGGATTCGAACCATGAATAAAGCCTTCAAAGGGCTCTGTGTTACCATTACACCATCGGACAAACCGGCCACACGTTAGATTTTTGCGGGCGTTGGCGCAAAGATAAAATTTATTACGCGTGCCCAACGCGTTGCGCACGCAAAAGTTCGGCATAGCCGCCATTGAACCTGATGCGGCCAAAATTCCTTCTTGTCATCCCGTTTTTTCCATGGTAGCTTAACCGCCCTTTATGAAGACGGACATTCATCCTAAATATGCGGATGCGGAAATCCGTTGCGCCTGCGGCAACGTGATCAAGACGCGTTCCACCAAATCCACCATCATCGTCGGCATCTGCAATTCCTGCCATCCGTTTTATACGGGCCAGCAAAAATTCGTGGACACCGCCGGTCGCGTGGATAAATTCCAGCAGCGCCTCGCCAAGACGCAGGCCGCGCAGGCCGAACAGGCCACGAAGAAGAAAAAGAAGGTTTAGCTTTTTTGCCGAATCACCGCCCGCCGTTCCGAAACCCGGAATTGCGGGCGGTTGTCTTTTTCACGGGCCGGAATGACTGAACATGGACTTAAAACCTCACATCGAAAAATTCCGCCGCCGCTTCACCGAGATCGAGGCCGCGTTGAGCAATCCCGCGACGTTCGACAACCAGCAGCGCGCGCAGGAAATGTCCAAGGAATATTCGCGACTGAAAGAACTGGTCGCGTGCGGGGATAATTTTTTCAAGACGCAGGCGCAACTGGCGGAGAACCGCGCGTTGCTGGAAAACGAAGTGCCTGACTCGGAACTCGCACAGATGGCGCGTGAAGAGGTGGCACGTCTCGAAGTCGAGGAGAAAAAATTCGCACAGCAAATCCAGTTCGGCCTCGTGCCGCCAAACCCGACCGACTCGCGCAATACCATTGTGGAAATCCGTGCAGGCGCCGGCGGTTCGGAATCCGCACTGTTCGCCGCTGATCTTTACCGGATGTTTTTTCGCTACGCCGAAGCGCGCAAATGGAAGATCGAGCCGCTGGATTCCAACCCTTCCGACCTAGGTGGCTTTAAGGAGATCATTTTTGAAGTGACCGGCACTGATGTTTTCAAGCGGCTCAAATACGAGAGCGGCGTGCATCGCGTCCAGCGCGTGCCGGCGACCGAGGCGCAGGGACGCATCCACACCAGCACCGCCACCGTCGCCGTGTTGCCGGAGGCCGAGGAGGTGGATGTGGAGATAAAGCCTGACGAAGTAGAGATCAATGTCTGCCGCGCGTCCGGCAAGGGTGGGCAAGGCGTGAACACCACCGATTCTGCCGTGCAGATCATCCACAAGCCGACCGGCATGATCGTCCGTTGCGCCGACCAGCGGTCGCAGCAGAAAAACCGGATCCAGGCGATGACGGTGTTGCGCTCGCGTTTGCTCAAATTGAAAGTGGCTGAAGAAGAAGCCAAATATGCGGCCTTCCGTAAAGACCAGGTCGGCACCGGCGAACGCAGCGAAAAAATCCGCACCTACAATTTTCCGCAGAACCGCGTCACGGACCATCGCATCGAGGTCACGCTCTACAATCTTTCGAACTTCATTGATGGCGATCTCGACCCGCTCATCGAGCCATTGATGACGCATGACTTGGAGGAAAAATTGGCCGCTTTGAAATTATGAATTTAGCCGCACACATCAAAGGATTGGTTTTCGATTGCGACGGCACGCTGGCCGACACGATGCCGCTGCACTGGCGTGCGTGGCAGGTCATCACCAACAAATACAAGCTGAATTTTCCACAGGACCGTTTTTATGCGCTCGGCGGCGTACCTTCACGTGACATCTTGCAAATGCTCGCCAAGGAGCAAGGCGTCACTTTGAACCACATCGAAGCCGCGCATGAAAAGGAAAATGCGTATCTGCCGCTCATGTCACAAGTCGAACCCATCCATGCCGTCGTGGAGATTGCCAGGGCGAACTACGGCAAGATTCCGATGGCCGTCGCTTCCGGCGGCACGCAGCCGATAATCGTAGGCGTACTGGAGCATTTGAAAATCCGCCATCTGTTCGACGCAGTCGTTACGAGCGAAATGGTGCAGAATCAGAAGCCCGCACCGGATATTTTTCTTGAAGCCGCACGTTCGCATCGGAGTGGACCCGAAATTTTGTCGGGGCTACGAAGACACGGATTTGGGGATGCAAGCGATCCGTTCAGCGGGAATGGACGCGGTGGATGTGAGGGAATTGATTGTTAAGTAACCGCGCCGGTAAAATATTCTTTTGCCTTCTTGTCTTTGAAAAGCAAATAAGAAAATGTGGCTGGAAATGCAAACCAAACAAACAAGGGCAATGGTTCAAGCAACCATTCCCACCAAGTCTGCGGACTGCTGAAAATTTTCATTAGATACATTTCAAACAAGACAATTGCGGGGATGGAAATCATTATCGCCGACATTATCCATCTGGAATGTCGTGCGCGAACGAATGAATAAAAAATTCCCAAAAGTGAGAAAAACAAAAAACATCCGAAAACTATAATTCCTTCTTTGGAAATCGTATGACGGAATTTCCACAGAGGCCAAGTGAAAAAAGCAATATATAAGCTAAAGGCAATTCGGCTGAATTGAACTGCAAGTGGTGCTTTAATTACTTGCCACATTTCTGTTTCGTTCGGTTAAGATTGCCCCAGCTTCTTCGACTTCTCCGTCGCGGCGCGGACGGCGCTGATGACGGTGGCGCGAAGCTTACCTTTTTCCAAGGCGTGCAAGCCTTCAATCGTTGTGCCGCCGGGGCTGGTGACTTGATCCTTGAGTGCTCCGGGATGTTCGCCGGTTTCCAAAACCATTTTAGCGCCGCCCAAAACAGTTTGCGCGGCAAGCTTCGTCGCAATGTCGCGCGGCAATCCGGCAGCCACGCCGCCGTCGCTCAACGCCTCGATGAATTGATAAACATACGCCGGGCCGCTGCCGCTCAAGCCGGTGACGGCGTCGAGCAAGCCTTCCTTTACTTGAAACGCAATGCCGACGGCGGATAAAAGTTTCTTCGCGAGTTCGCCGTCCGCTGCGGTCGCGCTTTTGCCAAGTGCAAATGCGGATGCGCCTTCGCCCAAAAGCGCAGGCGTATTGGGCATGACGCGGATTACCCGCGCGCCGGCGGGCAGTCCAGCTTCAAGTTTCGCGAGCGTCACGCCGGCGGCGATGGAAATGATCAGATGTCTCTGGGTGAAGGTACTGGAAATTTCTGCGAGCACGCCGGCAACTTGATCGGGTTTGGTCGCGAGGATCAGGACATTCGCAAACTTTGCGACGTCGCGGTTGGCCTTGGTCGTTTTTGCGTCGGTTTCGTCGGTAAATTTTTTCAGCGCGCCGGAATGAGGATCGCTGGCGATGATTTCGCGCGGGACTACCAATTCGGCGCGGACAAAACCCTTAGCGAGCGCCGTGGCCATCTTGCCGGCGCCGAGAAAACCGATGTTGGATGAGGTTGCCATGGGAATTTTGTAACAGGCAGACAGGTTAATCGGAAGCGGAATTCGTGGCTTGTATTCGCGGGGCAAAGGGATAATTTTCTTTTACTTTAAAAATGGCAACGGTTCGTAAATCTTGGGATTCATTTGAATTGATGCGTACCGCCGCGCAGGAAGGCGATCCGCAGGCGCAATGTTATCTGGGCGTCTGTTTTCAAAACGGCCAGGGGGTGAAGCAGGATTACAACGAAGCGGTGAAATGGTTTCGCAAGTCGGCGGAGCAGAACGATCCTGTGGCGCAATGTTATCTGGGCGTGTGCTACATGACCGGCGCGGGTGTGCCGCAGGAATATTCCGAGGCCGCGAAGTGGTTGCGCGAGGCGGCGGATCAGGGCGATCCAGCGGCGCAGTTTAATCTTGGGATGCTTTATGAAACCGGCCAGGGCGTGGCGCAAAATAATGCCTCGGCCTTCAAATGGTATCATGCAGCAGCGACGCGCGGCTATCCGGCGGCGCAATTCAACCTCGGTGTTTTCTACGAGAACGGCCAGGTGGTGCCGCAGGATTTCGCCACGGCGATTGAATGGTATCGCATGGCGGCAGACCAGGAATGTGCTCCCGCCCAATGCAATCTTGGCCTGATGTATCAAACGGGGCGCGGCGTCGAGCAAAACACAGTCGAAGCCGTCCGATGGTTTATCCGCGCCGCGCGTCAGGGTGACAAAACCGCGCAGCATAATCTGGGTTTGCACTATGCCTCGATTGAAGAGCAAATTCCCGCAGATGCGGCGGAAACAATCGAGAATCCACCGCAGTAAATTAACTGGTCAGTTCTGCGAGTTTTGCGCTGGCCCGTCCGTCATCAATCACTTCGCCCGCCAGATCCCAGCCTTCCGACTGCGATTTTGTTTTGCCCGCAATGAACAATGCGGCGGCGGCGTTGAGCAATACGGCGTCGCGCTTCGGGCCGCGTTCCTGGCCGGATAAAATGCTGCGGACGATTTTTGCGTTTGCATTTTTATCGCCGCCGATCAAGTCGGCGAGCGATGCGGGTTGCAACGGAAATTGATCCGGCATGGTTGTGGAGGTGGTAAAGCCGCGCTCCTGATAAAACTCTGCAATTGTATTTTCACCCAATGTGGACAGTTCGTCGAGAAAGCCGGCATCGGAAACTTTTCCGCAAACAACCATCGCGCGGCGAATGCCAAGCGATTGGAGCACATGCGCCAGCGGTTCGCAGAGTTCCGGACGCGGTACGCCCATGAGCATGGCGGATGGCCGCGCGGGATTCAACAGCGGGCCAAGCAGGTTGAAGATTGTCCGCTGACCGCGCTCGGCAAGCAGTTTGCGCGCGGGTGAAATATGCTTGAACGTCGGGTGATAATTGGGCGCGAAGAAAAAAGTGAAGTTGTGGTCACGTAGAGATTGCGCCGCCGCTTCCGGCGACAGGTTGATATTGATGCCGAGAGCTTCGAGTACATCCGCGCTCCCGGCCTGCGAGGTGACGGCGCGGTTGCCGTGTTTGGCCACGGTCACGCCGGCGGCGGCGCAAATGAGCGCGGCAGTTGTGGAGATGTTGATTGTGCCGAGGCGGTCGCCGCCGGTGCCGACGATATCGAGGATTTCGCGCGAACGCGTTTCGGCATCCAGTGGTGGCACAATGGATTTATCGCGCAACGCACGCACGAACGCGGCGATTTCCCCGGGCGTCTCACCTTTCTTTGCCAGTGCGGTGAGGAAGTCCGCCTTGAGATGTGCCAGGACAACTTCATCGGCGAGCTGGTCCACCGCCTGTTGGACTTGTTCGTCGTCCAGCAACTGCGCGACGATGAGATGTTGGGTGAGTTTTTTCGAGCACGCGCGGATTTTAGGGTTAAATGTGGCGGGCTCAAACTGAAAGTGCGTGGACAGGGAGGGAAATTTCCGTAACTTGTAGGGCCCGAATGCGTCTCAATGGGGACAAATCCGGCGGAAACATATTTTTATGGCAGTAAAAAAAAGCGGCGGTTGGTGGAAATGGATCATTATCTTGCTGATCTTGGGAACACTTCTGGCGGCGGGTGTGTGGTATTTCAAGCATGAGAAAAATGAAGTGGTCCAGTATCAGGTGGCCACGGTGGAACGCGGCGACCTGACGCAAGCGGTGACGGCGACCGGGACATTGAACCCGGTGGTGAACGTGACCGTGGGCAGTCAGGTGTCGGGCCGCATCAGCAAACTGAACGTGGATTATAATTCGATCGTGAAATCGAATGAGATCATCGCGGAGATTGACCCCGCCAATTATCAAGCGGCGTTGCAGAGTGCGACCGCCGACCTGGCGAATGCACAGGCTAACCTGGAATTGCAGCAAGTACAATATGTCCGCACCAGCGAGCTTTACACTAATATGCTGGTCTCCGGTTCGGATTATGACGTGGCCCTGGCTTCGTTGCATCAGGCCGAGGCGACGGTGAAGATCAAACAGGCGTCGCTCAACAACGCGCTGGTGAACCTGAACTATTGCCAGATTGTTTCGCCCGTGGATGGCGTGGTGATTTCGCGCGCCGTCGAACTGGGCCAGACGGTTGCCTCCAGTTTCAGCACGCCCACGTTGTTCCAGATCGCGAACGACCTGACGAAGATGCAGATTGATGCGAACGTGGCGGAGGCCGACGTCGGCGGTGTGGAAGAGGGACAGGAAGTGGATTTCACCGTGGATGCCTACCCGTTTCGCACATTCAAAGGAGTTGTGACACAGGTGCGCAATGCACCTTTGACGGTCAACAATGTCGTTACTTACGATTGTGTGATCGGGGTCAACAATGCCGACCAGAAATTGAAACCCGGCATGACGGCCAACGTTTCCATCGTCATCGCCAGCCGCGAAGGAACAATCAAGATTCCCAATAGCGCGCTGCGTTTCCGTCCGAGTGACACGAATGTCATTGTGAATTTGCCGGTGGCGGCCAGTCCGACGAATTCAACGCAGATGGCTCAAGGTTCCGGCGGCAACACCAACCGTATGGCTGGCCAAGGACAGGGTCGGCACAACCGCAATGGTCGTCAGCGTGGCGAGCGGCAGATCGTCCATTCTGTTTATGTGCTGGCACCTGATTCCACCGAAGAACATCCGAAAATGATTTCGACTTCCATCAAGACGGGCATCAGTGATGGCATCAACACCGAAGTGACCGAGGGGTTGAAGGAAGGCGACCGGGTGGTCACCGGTACGGTCTTCAACGGCACGCAAGCTCCTGCAGGGGCCAATCCATTTGGCGGTGGCGGCATGCCGCGCATGCGCTAATCATCGCGATCATTTCTTGTGTCGAATCAACACGTCATCAAGCTCGACGCCATTCACAAGGTTTATCATACCGGTGAAGTGGACGTCCACGCGGTGCGCGGCGTTTCGCTCGACATCGCCCCCGGTGAATTTGTGGCTATCATGGGTTCCAGCGGTTCCGGCAAATCCACATTGATGAACATGATCGGTGCGCTCGACCGTTCCACCGGCGGCGCTTATTATCTCGATGGTATTGATGTTTCCCAGCTTGACCGCGATGAGCTGGCCGATATCCGCAATGAAAAAATCGGCTTTGTCTTCCAGGGATTCAATCTGCTTTCGCGCACGTCGGCGCTGGAAAATGTCGAGATGCCGATGCTCTACAACCGCCAGCGCATTCACGCACACGAACAACGCGAACGCGCCCAGCATTCGCTGGACTTGGTGGGCCTGGGCCAGCGCGCTGATCATCACCCAAATCAGCTTTCCGGCGGCCAGCAGCAGCGTGTCGCCATCGCCCGCGCGCTCGTAAACCGGCCGACTCTGTTGCTCGCCGATGAACCGACCGGCAATCTCGACACGCAGACCAGCATTGAAATCATGGGTGTGTTTCAGAAACTAAATGACGCCGGCATCACGATCGTCATGGTCACGCACGAACTCGACATCGCGCGCTACACCAAGCGCATGATCATTTTGCGCGACGGAAAAATCGTCACTGACGAGGCCGTGGCCGACCGCTTCATCGCAGAAAGGGAATTGCAACAATTGCGGGAGGCGCAACAAGCAGTGCAACTTGCATGAGAATTTTAGCGACATTCCGTATCGCATTGCGCGCCCTGCGCCGGAACAAGATGCGTTCGCTGCTGACCATGCTTGGCATCATCATCGGCGTCGGCTCGGTGATCGCCGCCGTCAGCATTACCGACGGCGCAACGAAACAAGTTGCCGACAAGGTCGCCAGCCTCGGCCAGAACGTGGTCACGGTTTTTTCCGGCAACCAGACCATGGGCGGATTGCGCGGCGGCTGGGGCAGCGCGCCGACATTGACAGTGAATGACACGCTGGCGATTGCCGACCTTCCTTCGGTGCTGGCGGTCAGCCCGGAGGTGCGCGACCGAAATCAAGTATTGGCCAACGGCTTGAATTGGAACACGCAAGTCATGGGCGAATCGCCCGATTATCCGCAGATCCGCAACTGGAACATGGCCAGCGGCTCGATGTTCACGGATCAAGATGTGCGCAGCCTGGCCAAGGTCGCCATCATCGGCAAAACCGTCGCGGATCAATTGTATCCCAATCAAGATCCTGTCGGTCAAACGCTGCGCATCCGCAACATTCCTTTCACGGTTGTCGGTGTGCTGGAGGCCAAGGGCTTCAACCTGTTCGGACAGGATCAGGATGACACCGTGGTCATCCCCTACACGAGTCACATGCGGCGCATCACGAGCCGTAACTTTGTGAATTCCATTCTCGTGCAGGCAAAGGACGCTGATTCCGTCAACCTGGCGCAGGGAGAAATCACCGATTTGTTGAAAGGCCGCCATCGCAGTCCGGAGCCGGATTTCACCGTGCGCACGCAATTGGAATTGATGCAGATGGCCACGGACACAGCTAAAACAATGTCCATGTTGCTGACGGCGATTGCCAGCATTTCGCTCATCGTCGGCGGCATCGGCATCATGAACATCATGCTTGTCAGCGTCACGGAACGGACGCGCGAGATCGGAATCCGCATGGCGGTGGGAGCACGCAGCCACGACATTCTTGTCCAATTTTTGATTGAAGCCGTGACGTTGAGCGCCATCGGCGGCATTACCGGCATCCTGTTGGGCCTGGCGACCTCCCAGATCATCGCCTACGTCAAGACTTTGGCCGTCCTGGTTCCCACCTTGTGGATTGCCATTGCGTGCATCTCCAGCGCGCTGATTGGCGTCATCTCCGGTTTTTATCCGGCATGGAAAGCGTCCAAGCTCGACCCCATTGACGCCTTGCGTTACGAATAAGGCGTGGCCGCTGAAATCCTTTTAACGCATACGCCGGAGCTTTTTCGCAAAGCCGTGCGCCGGGCAGCTGAACTGCTCCGCGCCGGTGAAGTGGTCGCGCTGCCGACGGAAACTGTCTATGGCCTGGCCGCCAACGCGTTGGTTGAAAAAGCCGTCGCTAAAATTTTCCAGATCAAGGGCCGGCCAGCCAACAACCCGATCATCGTCCACGTCGCTGGTAACGACTTGGCGAAAAGCTGTGCGGGCAACTGGCCGGAACTTGCAGAAAAACTTTCCAAAGCATTCTGGCCCGGTCCGCTGACAGTTGTCCTGCCGCGTTCGGAAAAAATTCCCGACAATGTGACCGCAGGCGGCGCGACCGTCGGCATCCGCTGGCCGAGTCATCCATTCATTCAAGCCGTGATCCGTGAATGTGATTTTCCGCTGGCCGCCCCCAGCGCCAATTTATCCAACCGCATTTCACCCACGAACGCGGAACACGTCCGCGCGCAGCTCGCGGATAAAGTCGCCTTGATCGTGGATGGCGGACAGTCGCAGGTCGGCATTGAATCCACGGTTCTGGATCTGACGGTTTCACCTCCCAGAATCTTGCGGCCGGGAATGATTCACGCCGAGGCACTCGCGGCGGTGGTGGGCAACATTCAACATTCAACATTCAACGCCCAGCAGCCGAAGTTGAAAAGTCCTGGCTTGCTGCAAAAGCATTATTCACCGAAGGCAAAACTCCTTGTGTTGCACTGGCGTGACGATGAAGACCTGCAATCACAGATTCGGAAGATGAAATTTAATATCAGCAATTGCTTTGTCATCGCACACACTAAGATTCCAGCGGGATTCGACGCGGCGAATGTGAACGTGATGCCGCATGATGCCGAGGCGTTTGCGCGGGCGTTTTACGCGACGCTGCATCGCTGCGACGAAGCGGGCGCGGCCTTGATCATCGTCGAGGCACCGCCGGAAACGGCCGAGTGGTCGGGCATCGCCGACCGTTTACGCCGCGCGGCGGCTTAAATTACGGCGTATCAATCACCCAGCGGACCTTGTCGGTAATAAACATTCTCTCCGGGAAAAATCCGGCGGGGGCCTTGGTCAGCGGGAATTTATCCGGCACATATTTTTCATTCAATACCTTGAGTAGAAAACCGCCCCAACTGCTTTCTCTTGCCTGCATCCATTCCGAGACAAACTTGCCGTCCATGGTCTGCGAAGTGAGATAGAGCGCCTTCACCGGCTTTATGTCCTTGTCAATGCCGGCAAAATCATCCTGCCAGTCGAGCGTGAGCCAGGCGCACTGGTGGTTGCCATACCACGCAACTGCCCACGGCACGTCGCTCATCATCAGTTCGTCGGGCTTCATCCAGGCGGCGGTCTGCTGGATTTCCGGCGGATAATACGGTGGATAAACAATCGGCGAAGTTTTCGAGATCGCCGTGGAAATGAGCGGCAGGCAGCAGAGACCGACAAATCCAGCGATGACGGCATAGCGCAACTGAATTACCGGCAGGGTCATTTGATCCAGCAGCGTGAAGAAAAAGCTTGTGCCGAAGACAAGGACCAGCGGCACGACCAGCACCAGCAGGTTCTCAGAATTGACATCCGGCGACATCTCCCAAAGATAGGTGCGTCCCAAGGCTTGCACGATGATGAAGAGACCAAGCCACATCAATAAAAAATAGCGGAGCCGGCGCACACCTGCATTGCGGAAACCCAGAAAAAGGCCGGCAAAAAACAGCATGCCCGCCCAGGTCGCGCCGGATTTCAACAAGTCATCCGTGAAGATGTTGCGCACATTTCCGATCAGCTTTTGCACATAAGGCTTCACCCCCACGGCCTGCGTCAATTGTGGATGGATGGAACGTTCCAATTCAAAACGGGGGAACATATAGGTGCCTTCAACCATGGCATAGCCCGCCGTGCCAAATGCCGTGCCGCTGACCACTTCGTTGCGCACGATCCACGGCGTCAATACGATCGCGAATGTGAACACGGCGACGAGCAGATGCCGCCAGCGCCTTTCGCCGGTGAAGAAAAACAGGAATAACGCGACGGGAATGATAGTCCAGCCGAAAGCATAACGTGTCAGCGCGCCTACACCGGTCAAAAGGCCAATGGTCACCGCCAGACCGAGCAGCCGACCTGTACGCGGCTGCGCTTCGCGCCCGCCTTTTTCGATTTCAAAAAGGAGCAGCGTCAATCCCAGGAAGATCACCAGCAACAGCATGGTGGACAGGCCCGAGGTGCTGAAGCGCCAGAGCAGTTCACAGCCCAGAACCAGAACTGCCGAGAGCCATGCAACATTCGGATCAAAGAGCTTTTTGGCGATAAAAAAGGTCAGCACACTGACGACCAGCAGGAGCAGTTGATTAAAGAGCGCGATAAAAAAATCCGGCTGGTAACGCCAGAAACCTCCATTGTTCGACCAGAATGTGCCTTTCAAGTTTACGGGATAACTAAATGGCAGAACTTTCATCAAGCCCGCCAGCACCAGCGGATACACCGGCGCATTCGCCAGGTCGGGATGGGGCACGGTTTTAAGCCGCGCCGGGTCCGGGCTGGTGTTTGTCAGTGCGACCGGGGTTTTAGACTCATTATGCTTCTGCACCAGGTAGAGGCTGAAGGGGCGGATAAGCTGCGTCGTATAGCCCTTGCCCTCTGCCAGATTACGTGCCACCTGCGCCGCGTCCATCGCCTCGGATGCTGCGAGATTCCGGTAAGCGCGAAAGTCGTAGAGCAAGGCGAGCGTGATCACCACCAGCGCCACCAGGATGATTCGCAGATAACGTGCAGCGGCGCCAGCTTCCAGCTGATGAATGATTTCTTGAATGAACGGCATAATTTAAAACCCTTCCAGATGATACGCGTGCAGCTTCCGATGGAACGTCCGCCGGCTCATGCCAATTTTTTTGGCGGCCAGCGTCCGGTTGCCCTCGGTTTCTTTCAACGCGCGCATGACCAATTGTTTCTCTGCTTCCTTCACCGTCAAATCATTTCGCTGAAAAATTTGACTTTCCACCGCCCGGCCGCCGCGGACCGAGGGCGGCAGATCGCGCGCAGAAATCTTCTCACCCCGGCACAAAACCACCGCATGCTCCATCGCCGTCCGCAATTCGCGCACGTTGCCCGGCCACGAGCAATGCATTAACGCCTCGAGCGCATCCGCCGTGAAATCGTTCACCGACTTCCCGTTTTCGACGGCAAATTCGCGCAGAAATCTCTGCGCCAGCAGCGGGATGTCGCCGGTCCGCTCGCGCAACGGCGGCAGGTTGATCTCCACCACCCGCAGCCGGAAGAACAAATCCTCGCGGAATTTGCCGGCTTTGACGAGTTCTTCCAGATTTTTATTTGTTGCCGCGATCAACCGCACATCGGCGGTCAAGGTTTTATTAGAGCCAACACGCTCAAACGTCCGTTCACCGAGAAAACGCAGGAGCTTCACCTGGATGGACGCATCAATCTCGCCGATCTCGTCCAGAAACAACGTGCCGCCCTGCGCCTGTTCAAATCTCCCTACGCGACGTTCGTGCGCACCGGTGAACGCGCCGCGTTCGTGGCCGAACAACTCGCTTTCCAGCAACGTCGCTGACAAGGCGGCGCAGTGAACCGTTACCATTGGTTGTTTTGCGCGGGGGCTTAACTGATGGATTGCCTTCGCGATGACCTCCTTGCCGGTGCCGCTTTCGCCGCCAAGCAGAATCGTCGCCCGCGTCGGCGCCACCTGTTGGACAATCTCAAAGATTTCCTTCATCACCGGCGATTCACCGACGATGTTTTCCAGCCCGAACTTGGAATCCAACTGCTGGCGGAGCGAGACGTTTTCCACCTCCAGGTTTTGCTGCTTCAAGGCGCGGGCGATGCGCATTTCCAGTTCATCGATCTGTAAGCGGCCTTTGGCGATGTAATCATCCGCGCCACGCTTCATTGCATCCACTGCAAGCTCCTCCGAACCATAGGCCGTCATCAGAATGCAGATCGGCGGTTTGGAAAGGGATTTTGCCCGGGCGATCAATTTCATCCCGTCTTCATTTGGCAGACGAAAATCTGTCAGCATCACGTCAAAATGTTCACTTTCTAAAAGATTCATCGCCGCCTTGGCGTCCTCGGCCACATAAACGTCGTAACGCTCCTCGAGCGCCGCGCGCAGTCCTTCGCGCGTCGTCTTTTCATCGTCCACAATCAGCAATGTCGGTTTCTCGGCCATAAATTTTAACTCTTCAAACCGCCTTTCTTTCTTCCAGCAAACGCGGCCTGCGTTCGTGCAGCGGCAGCCAGATTCTAAAGACCGTGCCGCGTCCCACATGGCTTTCCAGTTCGATGCGGCCGTTGTGCGCCCGGACGATTCGCTGCACAATCATCAGCCCGAGGCCGCTGCCCTTTTTTTTGGTCGTATAAAACGGCTCGAAGATACGGTTGATCTGTTCCTGCGGAATGCCGCCGCCGGTGTCGCCCACGCTTACCCAGACGCCGTCGTCATTTTCGCCGGTCTGCAACGTCAGCGTGCCGCCCTTCGTCATCGCCTGCATCGCATTTTTGGTGAGGTTCACGAGCACCTGCTGCATCTGGGTTGCATCCAAAGGGGCTGTGGCCAGCCGCCTCGCCAGCTTGGTCGTCACAGTCAATCCACGATTCTCCAGTTCAGGACGCAACAACCCCAAGGTTTTTTCAACCACGTCATTGAGTGAATCCGGCTTAAGCTGCGGCGGCACCGGGCGGATCGCCTGTAGAAACTGCGTGATGATGTAATCCAGCCGGTTGATTTCACCTTTGGCGACTTCCAGGTATTGTTCGAGTTTGTGCGCGCTTTCAGTAGTGGAGCAGGCTTCCAACCTGCTTTCGCCAAAACCTTTTCTGGGCAGGCTGGAAACCTGCCCCGCTTTCAACTTCTTCACCTCGCGCTCCATCAACTGCAAATGGATATGCAAAGCATTAAGAGGATTGCCGATCTCATGCGCGACGCTCGCGGCGAGCAAGGTCAGGGCCTGTACACGTTCGCTTTCGATGGCTTCGAACGTTTTCTGCCGTGCCTCCGTCGCATCATGCAGGATCAACGCGACACCGGAACTGCCTGCCGCCTCGCCATCCAGCGGCGCGGCGTAGAGACGCAAAAAACGTGAACGCGGATAACTCACTTCAAATTCAAGCCGCGACACGTGCGCGCCGCCTTCCAAGTCAAAGCGAGAAATTTTTTTCCAGTCCAGTTCCGGCAGGAATCGTGCAACCGGCTCGCCTTCGACACCCGGCTGCAAACCAAGCAGGCTTGTGACGGCTTGGTTGAAGTAAACGATTCGCCCCTGTTCGTCTGCCACTAGCACACCGTCTTCAATGGTATTGAACAGGGTTTCGAGGAAACTGCGTTCGCGCGCGAGCCGTTGGACGACGGTTTGCAACCCTTCGGTGTCCAGTCGCCCGATGCGGCCAAGCACTTTGTCGAGAAAGCTGGATTTGGTTGCAGTCATTGGATGAAATAAATATTTAAGAGAGGCAAAATGGCACAGCCAGGAAATTCGTCAAGTCAAAGAACGGGTTCTGATGGCACAGTGAAAACTCCCGGCGAATCTTTAATCAGCAAGAGGTTGAGGGGCGCTTGATTCCTGCAGGCGCGCGGCGTCCGCGCGATGACGCTCGGCGAGATCGGTGCGGCCAAGACGAGCGTAAATGCGCGAGAGATAACGGTGCGCGAGGAGGAAACCGGGACGCAGGTGGAGTGAAACTTCAAACGCCTGCACGGCGCGCTCGAAATGGCCGAGGCGCGAGAGCAACGCGCCGAGTTGAAAATGGGCTTCCGGAAATTCGTATCGCAGCCCGACGGCGAGCAGGGCGTGACCGATTCCGGGTTCGACAGAATTCTGGCGCGGGAGGGCAACGCTCAAACCATAGTGAGCCTCGGCGTTGTCGGTATCCACGGCCAAGGCGCGTTGGAAGGCGTGCTCGGCTTCCCGCCAGCGTCGCTGCCGCAGGTAAAGCCGGCCAAGGTAGGCTTGCGTGAGCGGATCATTAGGTGCGATCTGTTCGGCGTCGTGAAAAGCCTGCGAGCAAGTTTCCATGTCGCCGTTCGCCCAGGCGAGCATGCCGCGCAGGACAATGGTTTGTGACAGGCGCGGTTGAAGTTTTTCCAATGCATTGAGTGCGGGCTGTGCGTCCTGCGGCGTCTGCGAGGCCAGACAGGCCTGTGCGAAGGCAAGCCAGTAGCGCGGCTCATCCGGATATTGTTGCGTCAGCTTGACGAAAAGCTCCTTCGCTTCGCGGGCGCGACCCGCTTCACATAGGCTGGCGGCGAGGTTGAAATCGGACTCCGTTTCCGCCTGCGCGATCAGCCGCAGCGTGTCGTCGTCCGGTGCATTGACATAACCAAGGGCGATGAACTGCCGCACCACTTCTTGCGCGGCCGCAGGATCTTCGTCCTCAAACTGGCGCGCCAGCCGGCCATCTTCGCCGGGCACATCTTCCCAGGAAGGAATTCGGACAATTTCCGGCGGCTGGACGAATGCGTTGACGAGCGGCTTGCCTTCCATGTCTTCGCCGACGGGCAGGCCGAGCAGGGTCAGCACGGTCGGCGCGATGTCGAGCAATGTCGCGCCTTCGATTCTTTCATCGGCGCGAATGCCCGGGCCGTGCAGTACGAAAATTCCCTGTGGACGGTGCCATTTCGCCGGCTCGACCGGCCCGCGCGGACGGTGCGCGCCGCTTTCAAAGCCGTGGTCGGAAACAATCATGATATGCGCGTCCGGTCCGGCCAGTTGCACCAGGCGTCCCAGCATCAAATCGTGAAACCGGTAAACGCCGGTCATGACTTCGCGGTAAAATTCAAAATCGCATTCGGGAATTTCGGGCATCCTTGGCGGATGGAACGGCATGAATTCGTGACCGACCTGATCAATGCACTCGTAATAGACCGCAGCGAAATCCCATGGTTCCTTTTCCAGCAGTTCGGTGGCGGCCGCATGCACGCTGATAACCCCGGCCATGTCGCGCCGGAGCGAATTGAGTCGATGCCTGACGATGGAATCGTTCTGGTCAAGCTCGCTACCGCGCGGAATCAACGGCTGAAGCACTGGCGCGTCCATTTCGAGCGGATGAACACGCAACTCGGCGAGCGTTTGCGCCGCCGTCTTCGGCTCAACACTGCCATCGGGGACCGGCCAATTTTTTTCCGGCGTGTCCGTTGTCGGCACGCAGAAAAGATTCGACACCATCGCGCCGCGCACAGGTTCGGCCGGGTGACTGGCCAGCCAGCCGCAGACGATGCTGCGCAATTGATTCTGGGAGGCGATATTCCAAAGCGCCTTGGTCCGCCGCGCGTGCGTGCCCATGGGTCGCACTCCAGTACGGTCGGGCAACGGCTCGATGAATCCGGTCACGCCGTGGTCAAAGGCCCGCTTGCCCGTGGCGATGCTCGTCCAGAGGATGGGCGAGAGCATGGGACTGAGGGAAGTGAGATTGCCGATCACTCCGGTTTCAACCAGCCGCTGAAGGTTCGGCATCAACCCGCCGTCCAGCAATGGGTTAATGACCTGCCAGTCCGCCGCGTCCCAGCCGATGAGCAGAAGGCGCGGCGATTTCTTAAAAGTTGATGGCATTTCTCGCAGTAAAAAATTGCCCGCGCGAAGTTTAAAATCGCGCGGGCGCGGTAAAAAAACTCAGGCCGCTCAGGCGGTCTGATGCTTCCGCCAGCGACGCACGGCGAAGGCGCCGGTAGCCATCAGGCCGAGAAACGCATAAGTGGACGGTTCTGGAACCGCCGTGGTCTGGCCGGCCAAAATGGACGCGCCCGTGTTGTCATAGGCGTATTCAACAAGCAGACGCGGTTGCGCGACGGCAGTTCCCGCGAGCGAAAATCTGACCCATCCGTATTGAACCTGGTTGCCAGCCGCCTCGTTAATAAAACGAAAGCCAGCAACATTGCTTGAACTATTCAGGAGAAAGGCTGTTGAACCCGTCGTTTCGGTGGCATTGTTACCAAAAGTGTAACCGGACGCCCCGTCAATCGTTGTTCCCAGTGGAAGATTATCAACCAGTGTGGCTGAACTGCCTCCAGCAAAATTGTTAATGAACCCGTTACCGGTAGTCCCATAAAGGAAAAATGAGCCACTCCCCCATGGATTGATATCCCATCCGGGAGCACCGCTCGGAGTTGTCGCGAAAACGCCGTTAACGAGGTTCAAGTATATCCCCGCCGTGGTGCTGGGAACGGTAAGGTTGAGGACGCCGCTGTAAACGATGTCTGCTTTTGCGGCGACGGGTGCAGCAAGGGCGACGGTTGCCAAGGCTGTATAGGCTGCAAGTTTTGAGTCAATGACTGGTGTGAATTTATTTATGGTCATAATGTTACTAGGGTTGTTTGTTTTCTGATTTATTTCTGATTCTGACTACTCCTCGTACGGTTTCTAGCAAGAGCCAGGCGGCCGGTCAATATAAACTTATTAACAGTTTAATCACGCCATTTTCAACCAGCCTCCGGAGATTCGGCATGAGACCCCGGTCCAGCAACGGATGGATGACCTGCCAGTCCGCCGCGTCCCAGCCGATGAGCAGAACGCGCGGCGATTTCGTGGAAGGAAATGACATCTTCGAAGGAAACAAAAACGCCCGCGCGAATTTTTGGAATCGCGCGGGCGCGTTGAAAAAAACGCAGGCCGCTCAGGCTGCTTGTTTCCGCCAGCGACGGACGGCGAATGCGCCCGTAGCCATCATGCCGAGAAGCGCGTATGTGGACGGCTCCGGAACCGGCGAAACTTGGCCAGCCAAGATGGACGCGCCGGTGTTTTCATAGGCATATCCCACGATGGTCGCCGGAAAGCCGGTCGTGCCAGTGGTTGTCAGGTGCACCCAGCCGTAATTGACGGCGAGAGTTGACGAGTTGACAAAGCGCACCCCTAGATAGGCGTCTGTCCCCGCACGCCAAGCCGGTGTCGCAGCCGACTGAGCGGAGGAAAAGAAAGTGCTTCCCGCACTAATCAAGGAGTTTGCGGCCAGCGCGGCAAAGGTCGTTCCTCCGTCCAAGCTGACACCAGCGCTGGTTGTCACTCCAGTTGGGTTGTTCCAAAAAAACGCCAAACCGGTGCCGGTGAGGTATGGATTGAAACTTGCGCCGGGAACAGCTCCAGCGGACGTGCCGGTCAAACCGGTGACGAAGTTGAGGTAAACGCCATCGATATTAGCTGGCACATTTAAGTTGAGCAGACCGCTATAAACGATGTCTGCTTTTGCGGCGACGGGTGCTGCAAGGGCGACGGTTGCCAAGGCCGCATAGGCGGTAAGACGTGCGTCAATTGTCGGTGTGAATTTATTTATGGTCATGATGATGCCTGTTTTTAGTGTTTTTGGTTTCTGATGTTTTCTGATCCTCCTAGAGTTCTGATTACTCCCTGCGGACGTTTCTAACAAGAGTCGAGGAAGCGGTCAACTTAAATTTCATTTTTCGATAAATTTTTTCTGACGGTCTGAGATGATTCAAATTAAATATCCCGGGCATGGGGGGCGGCGCCTGGTTTGTGCTGAAAAAACAGCGCCTGGCGACTAACGCACCATTGCAAGTGAGGAGTGGGGGAATGAAACCAATTGTCAGGTTCGGTGTCGATGCAGTGTCGGGTCAATCACGGCAGCCATCGCTTGCTCATTAAGCAAATACTCCTTGCCGAGAAACTCGACCAGTTTCATGATCGCCGGCGCGGGGTCGCGCACCAGTTCCGGGTAGCTGATCTCCAGCCATTGGACATACGGCTTGGTCGCCGCCCATGCACGAATTTCCTCACGATGGGCGCGCAATCCCCGCTCGAGATGTCCAGGATCAAGGCTCGCACCGCCGGTTCCAAGCCGGGCCAGCATCACGCGTTGTGAAGCAATTACTTCAGCGATGGGCCGCAACATGAAGATCACCTTGTAATGATGCCGGGGTGGGAGTGCCGGCAGGAGTGCCGAAATACATTTGATCGCGCACCCGTTCACGTTGTCGTCCAACAGATCCGGTCTCTTGGCAATTTGTTTTATTGCTTCCCACTCATAGTAGCCGCGCGGGTTGTCAACATCGGCGCCGCGCTGTTTATCAGTCATAACCGGAATGCCGCCGGCCTCGATCAACTGCATCATTAGTGACGTGCCGGAGCGCGGCAGTCCAGAGACGAGAACGAACGTCTTGCCCGATCTTCCGGCTTCCGGTTTGGTGTCTGGCCGTTGCATTACAGAGTTGTTAACCGTTCGGCGGGCTGCGGGATTTGTGGGATCGAAGGGCTGCGCGCGTTTCGAATCATGGGAAACAGCATCCTGAAATCCCGATGAAAGGGAAGTCGAATATTTTCTGATAGCATCGAAAGAAATGGGCCAAGCCTTGAAACCTGGCTAAATGGAATCAGAGACTTTTCCATTATCTCCCGCCGTGACCGAGAGGAAAATCTCCTCAAGCTGGCCGGAGTTGCCGCTTTGGCGGCGAAGTTCGTCACGGTTGCCTACGGCGACCAGTTTGCCGCCGTGCATGATACCGATTCGATCAGCCATTTCTTCGGCGATGCTTAATTGGTGGGTGGAAACGAGCACGGTCACACCGGCTTGCGAACGTTCCTTGAACACATCTTTCACCACGCGCGCATGTTGGGGGTCCAGACCGACCATGGGTTCATCAATCACGAACACTTCCGGGTCGTGCAACAGTGCCGACACGATGGCGACGCGCTGGCGCGTACCATGCGAAAGCCCTTCAAGCGGCCTGTTCACGTAATCTCCGAGATGGAAGCGCGCGATCAATTCCTGTGCATTGGACTGGATCTTGGCGTCGGCCATCTGGAACAACTGGCCGGTGAATCGGAAGAATTCCCAAGCGGTGAGCTTATCATAGAGAAACGGAAAATCGGGAACATAGGCGATACGGCGCCGGGCCTCCAAAGGTTCCAGTTGCATGTCAAAACCACAGACGCGCGCGACACCGGAAGTGGGCTTCATCAGGCCGGCGAGCAGCTTGAGCGTGGTGGTCTTGCCGGCGGCGTTCGGCCCGAGCATGGCGAAGAATTCTCCGCGCGGAATGGTGAGCGAGATGTCGCTGACGGCGGTGAGGTCGCCGAATTTTTTTACAAGATTGACGAGTTCGATCATGGGCGGGCCTTCAAGATTTGCTCCATTCGTCGAGGGTGGCGGTGAGGCCGGCCGGCATCTCGACGCGCAAGATTTCCCCGAGCGGGCTGGCATAAATGACCACGTCATAGCCGAGCAGATGCGTTTCCAGACGATAAACGGACACCGGCTCGTTGCCGATCTTCAGGCGGTCTCGATGCGCCTCCCACTGGATGTTTTGCGCGACGTTGCCCGTTCCTTGCGGCATGAAAGGCAGGTCCATCGCCCCGAGGAGCCCGTCGCCAAAACTGGCGCCAAACGCACCCAACAACGTGCTGGGACTGGCCAGATCGGCGAAGGCAAAATCACGTTCGACAACCCCTTCCTCATTGAAAATCTTGAGATGCACGGATTGATTGGTCGCAAACGAGTGAATTTCCACCACGGCATAGCGCGTGGATAATTTCAGGGTAAGCTCCCGCCACTGGCGCTTCGAGGAAAACTGCACGCGGCCGTCAAACCGGAGCCGGTTGGTGAAATCACCGAGGCTGGTGTTGCCATTGAGATGGATCAGATAACCGGCGCGGGTAAAGCCCCCTTCCGGAGGCAGCTTGTCCTCGTCCAGCTTGGCCATTTCCATTTCGACGCTCGTGGAAAATTCACAGAAACCGGATCTTTCGCCGTGCTGGTAGATGCTCAAAGACGACGAGTCCGGTGCCGTGAGAATTTTTCGCCAGACCAGTTCCACCGGCACCGGCTCGCCGCCGCCATGCGAGCTGTATTCCGCCCGCCACAATAAGAAAATCATCGTGACCCAGAACACCGCTATGAAAAGAAACCAGAGGCGTGAACTCATGCGACAATCAAGACGACGGTAGATGGATGACCTGGCCCACGCGCAGTTTTTTAGGATTCAACCCCGGATTGGCCGCTAGCAGTGCGCTGACACTTATGTTGTATTTACGGGCGATGGCTGCGGGAGTGTCGCGGGCGGCGATGATGTAGGTACGGGGTTTAGTGGCCGGCGATTTTGCAGTAGTAGCCACGCGTGGCGGCGTGGTTTCCGATGCCGGTGCCGTCGGGGGTGAAAACAAAGCAACCGGCGTTGCCGGCGGATTGGTTTTCATCGCCGCAAACTGGCGTTCGTAATTGTCCAGTTGGAGCCGTAGCAACCGGTTCGTGTCAGCAAGCTGCTGGAGCTGCTGTTGCGCGGCGGACGAGCTGGGCAGCGACTGCACATTGGCGGCGAGCTGTGATTTGCAAGCGTCAATCCGCTGGGTGATAACCTCGCGGTTATCGGCCTTTGGATCGAACCGGAGGTATTGCTGGTAATGGTAAATGGCGGCGGCTGGATCAGACGGATTGATTTGCTTCTCGTTTTCGTAAAGCATGGCCAGTTGGAAATGAGCCTTCGCCGAATGAGGATTCGCCTCCAGCGACGCCTCAAATGCCTCGACCGCGCCAGAAAAATCCATGGCATTGACACGGTTCTGTCCCAGAACATAGTGCGGTTCCTTCTCGTCATCCGCCGCACTTTGCGCCGACGGTTCGCACCCGGCCGCCAAAAGGCCAACGCTTGCGGCGCAAGCGCTCAAAATGATGCGATGCCAGAATTCCATGCGGCGAAGCTAGACGAAATTTTGCAATGTTGCAATTGCGCCGTTCAAAAAGCCGCAGACCGACAAACGCTTTTTGCCAGCCAGTTCCATCGTGGATGGAAACCATCTTGATTTCCTCAAATTAACGGTGATGATTCTGGTCATGACTTTACCGATCGAACCGGTCACTTTAAGCGTCGCGCAAATCGGCGAACTGAACCAGAAACTTTCCAGCCTGCGCCATGATGTGAACAATAAACTTTCAATCATCGCCGCCTCCTTGGAACTGATCCGCCGCCGCCCGGAGGACAGCGCCAGGCTTTTGGATTCGCTGGGTGAGCAACCCAGAAAAATCTCAGCAATCATCGCGCAATTTTCAGCGGATGCAGAATCGGCGCTGGGCATCAAGCGGCCCTGACGCGGCGGCCAAGGGTTTTTGACTTTGACCTTTTCTCCGGCACACTTCCAAAATGGAACGGACTGAAGCGGAGTTGATTGCGGCGGTGCTGAAAGGCGACGCCGCCAGCTTCGAGCCGCTCGTTCAGAAATATTCCCCGCGCGTCTTCGCCACTGCGCGCCGCTACGCCCGCCGCGACAGCGAGGTCGAGGACATCGCGCAGGAAGTCTGGCTCAAGGCGTTTTCCAAGCTCGCCAGTTTCCGGGGCGAGGCGCCATTCGAGCACTGGCTCATGCGGATGACGGTGCGGACCTGCTACGATTTTCTTCGCGGGCACCAGCGTAACCGGGAGTCCGCATTTTCCGAATTGAGCGAGCCGGAGACCGACTGGCTGGAACGTTTCGTCGCCGATCCGGGCAGCGCGGTCGAGGATGCCGACGCAGCCAGGCTCCTGATCAACCGTGTGCTGGAAAAACTTTCACCGCCGGCGCGGCTGGTCATCACGTTGCTGGAGATTGAAGACCGTTCTGTGAAGGAGATCGCCCGACTTACGGGCTGGTCGGTGCCGCTGGTGAAGGTCCGGGCGTTCCGGGCGCGTGGGGAAATGCGGAAAATTCTGGCAAAAATGACCAAGGACAAGTATCTGTAACCGGGCGCAGCAAAGCCGCGTCTCAAATTGGGAACGCCGATGAATCTGGATGAACTACAAAAGAAGCTGATTGCCGCCGGTCGTACTCATGCACCGCGCGATGAGGTTCCCTATGCCTTTGAAAAGCGCATCACGGCATTGCTGGCATCGCGCATTGCGCCGGACAACATGCGGCTGTGGGTTCACGGCCTCTGGCGCGCGGCCGTTTCATGCGTCGCCATCACGCTGCTTTTTGGCGCATGGGCGATGTTCAATCCGGCGGCCAGTCCCTCGACTGCGGACGACTTATCGTCGAATTTTGAAAGCACCCTGCTAGCGTCGGTGGATCAAAATGATCAAATGCCGTGAATCACTGGAAGGTCATTCTGGCAATCATCCTTGCGACCGTGGTGATTTTTGGCGCGGGGGTTTTGACGGGCGGCGTGGTTGCTGATTACGTAGCCCATTCGCATCAAAAAAATGCCCGTCGCCCGCCATCGCCCGCTGTCGCCCGCATTCCAACCAACGCCCCGCCACCCCCTGCCTCGCCGGATTTCCCCATGCCGCGACAGGCCAAGGAGATGGGCAAGCAGTTTGTGCAACAGCTCAACAAAACGCTCCAGTTGACTCCGGAGCAGCACGAAAAAATCGAGAAGATCATCGCCGACGGACAGGAGCGTAATCGTGAAATCTGGACGAACACCGTTCCCAAAATGCGCGCGGTGATGCAGGAGGTGAACCAGCAGATCCGTGCCGAACTCAAGCCGGAACAACTGGAGCCATTTGAGGAATTATTGAAACACCCGCCGCGCCGCCAGCCATCCGGAACCAACAACGCGCCGGTTTCGCCTTCTTCGCCTGAGCCGCCGGCGAAGACAAAGAGTGACTGATTTCAGGGTTCATCCAGCAGTGCGCCGATCTTTTTCCGCAGTTCCTTGGTCACAAAATCCACGGAGCGGTTGCCGTCCACGATCGTGAAACCGTAAGTCTTTTGCAACTGCCGGAATGCCATCTGCATCGCGGTCTGATATTTTACGAAGCTGTCAAATACGTCGCGCGACAAGCCCAGGTCCAAACCGCTTTCCCAGTAATCCAAGGTTGCGCTTTTGGCGAGGTTTCGTTGCACCAGTTCCTGCGCCTCAACCGAAAGATAAAAAACCGCATCCGGTTCCAACGCGATGCCGTAAAGGTTTTTCAGCCACGCGCCGTTCATGCCGCGCACCATGTCGCGCGCCATCAGCGTGTAAATGTAACGGTCGGCAAGCACGATAAAGCCCGCTTTCAAGGCGGGCAAAATGATGTTCTCCAACTGATCGGCAAAATCAGTTGCATAGAACAAGCTTAACGTGGAACGGCTTAAAATATTTCCCTGTTGCGCCTTGTTCAGTTCTTCGCTGACCAGGGATGAACGTTTCAACCCGACCTGTACCGTCGGATGGCCGCTGGTTTCCAGCCATTCCACCAGCCGTGCGATCTGCGTGGAACGCCCCGAACCATCGGCGCCTTCGACGGCGATCAATTTTCCGGCGAGATCCTCCAGTTTGACCCCCGGAATGCCATGCCCGTAAAAGCGGCGGTAGATTTTTTTTTCGACGGAATTTTTCATGCGGTCATCTCCTCCCCCGAGTCCGGCATTTTTTCATCAGCACGGACGGTCGGCGGCAGCGGCAGCGGCCGACGGCGCTTGAATTTTTTCAGGTCAATCTTTTCGCTCACAAGTTTCCGCACCAGCACCTGCTGCTTTTCGACGTTCAGGTTCGCATCCATGACCATGAATTTGAATTCGCCGCTCATCGCCATGTATTGCTCCAAGATGCGTCCTTGGAAGATGCGGAAGCTCTCATACGGATCGCTCGACAGGCGCAAATCCATGCCGGCCTCGAAAAATTTTAATTTTGGCCGGCCATCCAGAATGCGTTGCAGTGAGACTTCCAGATCCGCTTTGAAGAAAAACGTGAGGTCGGGCAGGGCGGCGAAGTTGTAGAGGCCGCGCACCCATTCGGCCGGGCAGCCGCGCGTCACATCACGTGCGAACGCCGTGAAAACATAGCGGTCGCACAGTACGACATAACCGGCGCGCAACAGCGGCACGAGATGACGTTCATAACGGTCGGCAAAATCCGTCGCATGGATCAGGCTGAACGTGGTTGGGGTCAGCAGTTCGCGCTTTTTACCCTTGCTGGTGGCTGACTTGACGAGTTCTGAGGAGTTCCATTCGCTGAAATAGACCTTGATGCCCTCAGCTTCAAGCCAGCGTTTGAGTAGGTAAATCTGCGTGGACTTGCCCGAGCCATCCAAGCCTTCAACGGCGATCAATCGCCCCGGAAAATTTAAATCAGCAAAAGTTTTCATAATTCGCGCCGGCTGCGTTTTTTTATTCTGACGCAACCGGGCGTTCGTAACAAGTGCAACTTCAGGGCATATAATCAACTCAGCCATCTTTGAAAATCATTACGGTTTCGTCCGCCTTGTGAAAAAAATCACAATTTAAACTTGCGACAAATTTTCGCGGGGCACTAGGCTTTGTTTGCGTTCTTTCGAGCGCATAACTTTACAATGCAGGCTCAAACCGAATACGGCTATAATTCCAAGATCGAAGGCGATGTTGTGCTGACGACCATTGATGCCGCGCTTGCATGGTTCCGTAAGAATTCCGTATGGCCAATGCCGATGGGGCTGGCGTGCTGCGCGATTGAACTGATGGCCGCTGGTGCGAGCCGTTTTGATATTTCCCGGTTTGGCTCGGAAGTCATGCGTTTTTCGCCACGTCAGGCCGACTGCATGATTGTCGCCGGCACTGTCACTTATAAATCGGCTGGGTTTCTCAAGCGTATTTATGACCAGATGCCCGAACCCAAATGGGTCATTGCCATGGGTGCATGCGCCTCGACCGGCGGCATGTATCGCAGTTATGCCGTTTTACAGGGCGTAGATAAAGTAGTGCCTGTGGATGTCTATATCAGCGGCTGCCCGCCGCGGCCCGAAGCCGTGCTCGACGCACTGATGAAAATTCAGAAGAAAATCGGCACCCCAGCCTATTTTGCAGGGAACCGTGGCTGCCAAGCTGTTGAACCTCCAGGAAAAATAATCTGTGTCCGCCCTCGAATCTGCCAATAAAATTAAGGCCAAGTTCGGTGACATTGTCTCCGAACCAACCGAGTTTCGTGGCGAAATCTCTCTGAATATCTCGGATGCGGAAAGAATTTTTGATGTTTGCTCCTTCGCGAAAAAAGCAGCTTGGTTTCGACTATTTAGTGGATATAACCAGCATTGACAATTATGGAGAGGACCCACGCTGGACAGTGCTATATCACATTCGCGCTATCGGTAACGGAGATGAAATTAGGCTTAAAACTGGTATAAACGAGGAAAAATCCGAGTTGCCCAGTGTTTTGCCTGTCTGGCGCACCGCCAACTGGCACGAGCGCGAGATTTACGACATGATGGGGCATCCGTTTCAGCGGCCATCCTGATTTGCGCCGGATTTTGATGTGGGAGGGCTATCCGTACCATCCGTTGCGGAAAGATTTTCCGCTCGCCGGAAAGCCGTCAGATTTGCCTCGGGGTGGCATTCACCCAGCCGGCCCCCGCTTGAAGGCGGGCCATTTGTCACCATCCCAAGCTCTGGCGATGCCGTGGTCCGTGAGCCGCGTGTGCGCACGCACGAAGAATAATTTTCATGCCTACTGTTCAAGATATTGCAATTCCTGATTCCGCCGCCCGCGCCGCCGCAGTGGAGGAAGCGCAGGATATTCAGGGAGAGAAGATGGTCTTGAACATGGGGACCTTCGCATCCGGCCACGCACGGCGTTTTGCGCATCGTGTTGGAGCTGGACGGCGAAGTCATCACCAAGGCCGACCCAGACGTGGGTTATCTGCATCGCGGCGATGAAAAAAATCGCCGAGAACATGACTTACACCCAGTTCATCCCTTACACGGATCGGCTGGATTATCTCGCACCGCTGGCGAACAACGTCGCCTATGCGCTCGCAGTCGAAAAACTTCTCGGCATCCACGACAAACTGCCGCTGCGCTGCCAATACATCCGCGTGATGTGCGCGGAATTGGCGCGAATTTCCTCACATTTATTGGGTCTCGGCGCATTCGCGATGGACACGGGCGCAGTCACCGGTTTTCCTGCTCACATTCACCGAGCGCGAAAAAATTTACAATCTTGCCGAAGCCGCGAGTGGCGCGCGTTTGACCACGACCTACACGCGCATCGGCGGCTTGATGCGCGATATTCCGCCGACGTGGTGCGATCAAGTCCGCCAGTTCCTCAAAGAATTTGCCGTTGCGCTTGATGAGGCGCATACGCTGCTTACCCGCAATCGCATCTGGGTTGACCGCCTGCGCGACCTCGGTGTCATCTCGAAAGAAATGGCGATTGATTACGGTTTGAGCGGGCCCAAATTTGCGCGGCAGTGGCATTGAATGGGATTTGCGCAAAAACCAACCATATCTTTGCTACAAGGATTTGGATTTTGATATTGCCGTTGGTTCCGCTGGCGATTGTTACGACCGTTATCTCGTGCGCATGGAAGAAATGAAGCAGAGCATGCGGATTTTGGAGCAGTGCGTAGCCAAAATTCCTGGTGGCGATGAAAATAAATCGAAGGAGCCGGTTAACGTGGCCGATGGGAAAATCACTTTACCATCGAAGGAAAAAGTCATGTCGAGCATGGAGGAATTGATTCATCAGTTCATGCTCGTGACCGAAGGTGTGAATTGTCCGCCCGGGGAAATTTATTTCGGCCACGAAAATCCGAAGGGCGAGCTTGGTTTTTACATCAACAGCAAGGGCGGCGGCACGCCGTATCGCCTGAAAATCCGCGCGCCCTCATTTATTAATTTGAGCATCCTGGGCGAAACTGCTGCCCGGCTGCATGATTAGTGACGTGCCGGTTGTTCTCGGCTCGCTGGACTTTGTCATGGGTGAAAGTGACCGTTAAGCGGAAGGCAATATGAGCAAGGCAAAATTAAATCCGACCGGAACCAGCGTGCCGCTTAAGGCGCGCGAATTGTCGGTCGCGTTGCTGAATCAGGCGCTGGCCGATCTCGGCGATCTCTATTCGCAGACCAAGCAGGCGCACTGGAATTGTGCGCGGCAAGAATTTTTATTCGCATCATCTCTTGTTCGACGCTGTTGCCGAAACGGCGGAGGCGCATTGGGATGATGTGGCTGAACGTGCCATTCAACTGGGCGGTTATGCGCGCGGCCACATCACGCATGACGGCCAAGGCCACGAGCTTGCCGGAATGGCCCGAAAATCTGGCCACGGAAGCCGAGTTCGTGAAAGCGTTGACCGAACGTTTCACGTTGGTGGCGAATTCCATCCGCGCCGGCATTGATGCCGCCGGCAAGCTGGGCGATGCCGACACTACGGCGGATTTGTTCACGGAGATTTCGCGGGAACTGGATAAGAGCCTTTGGATGTTGGAAGCGTCAAAATGAGTTTTACCGTCACATCAACTTTGGAAGCGGAAGTGGACGAATTGATCTCGCACTATCCGGTGAAGCGCCGCCGCGTCGTTGATGGGTGCTGCACACGCGATCCAGGAACAATTCGGCTGGATCTCGCGCGAGGCGGTTTTGTGGACGGCCAAAAAAACTGGAATTACAGCCGATCAACATCCAGGAAAATTCTGACGTTTTATCCGATGCTGCGACAGGAGCCGATGGGCAAGTATCAGATCAAGGTCTGCCGCACGTTGAGCTGTGCGCTCGGTGGCGCTTATGAACTGCGCGAACATTTTTGCAAGAAATTTGGCTTGGACGCTCACAAGCACGGGGCGCAGACGACGAAAGACGGAAAGTTTACCGTTGAGTTTGTCGAGTGTCTCGCAAGCTGCGGCACCGCGCCGGTGATGATGGTGAATGATGATTTTTACGAAGGTGTTTCGCACGCGAAAGCGGACGAGATTTGTGCGAAGTGCCAATGAAATGGTTGCCCGACATGGATTTGAACCATGACAAACAGATTCAGAGTCTGTTGTGCTACCGTTACACCATCGGGCAGGATGGGACGCATTAGGCTAGAGAATTTTTGGTTGAGAGTCAAGTTGCTGATATGGCGCAAGAATATAAATTGATTTTGAAATATGCCGATGAGCCGGGTTACACCCCGGACATCGAGTGCTATTTGCGTCACAGCGGCTACGACATCTTGAAGAAGGCGCTCGCCATCCAGCCCAAGGATCTGCCCGACGGCAAAAAACTTTCCGGCCCGGAACAAATCCGCGAAGATGTGAAGGTTTCCGGCCTGCGTGGTCGTGGCGGCGCGGGATTTTCCTGCGGCCTGAAATGGAGTTTCGTTGATCGCAAGAGCGGCAAGCCGATTTATCTCATCTGCAACGCGGACGAATCCGAGCCCGGCACGTTCAAGGACCGGCAGATCATGTATAAAGGATCCGCACCAGTTGATCGAGGGGCATGGCCATCTCGTGCGTTTCGCGAACGACGTGCATCTTGCCTACATCTACATCCGTGGCGAAATGGTGGACGGCGCGAAGATTCTGAATCAGGCGTTGAAGGAAGCGCGCGCCAAAGGTTTTCTCGGTAAAAATATTCTCGGTTCCGGCTACGATCTGGAAATGCACGTCCATCGCGGCGCAGGGGCTTACATCTGCGGCGAAGAAACCGGTCTCATCGAATCTCTTGAAGGCAAGCGTCCGTATCCGCGCATCAAGCCGCCGTATTTTCCGGCGATCCTCGGTCTGTGGATGTGTCCGACCATCGTCAACAATGTCGAGACGCTTTGCAACGTGAAGCACATCGTCGCGATGGGCGGCGCGGAATTCGCGAAGCTCGGCACGCCGAACAACACCGGCACGCGCATTGTCAGTCTGAGCGGCCACGTCAAGAAACCCGGTTACTACGAGATCGAAACCGGCAAGGCGACGATTGGTGAACTCATCAACGACCCGAAATTTGGCAATGGCTTGCTCGATGGCCGTAAATTAAAGGCCATCATTCCCGGCGGTTCTTCGGCGAAAGTTTTCAAGGCGGGCGAAAAATTCAAGCTCAAGAAAAAGGACGCCGAGGGCAAAGAGATTCTGGTTGAAAACCGACATGCTCGATCTGCCCTACGATTTCGATTCGCTCGCCGCCGCCGGTTCCATGAGTGGATCCAGCGCGATCATCGTGATGGATGATTTCCACCGACATTGTTGAGGCGCTGGCGAAGCTTGTCTGAATTTTACGCCCACGAAAGCTGCGGCCAGTGCACGCCCTGCCGTGAAGGTTCGCTGTGGATGAGCAAGACGCTGCATCGCCTCACACACGGCGAAGGCCGCGCGAGCGACGCCGATTATCTTGTGAAGATCGCCGACAACATTCCCGGCGGCCGCACGATTTGTGCGTTCGGCGAAGCTTGTTCCTGGCCGGTGCAAAGTTTTGTTGCCAAAGTTCAAAGATGAATTTGTCGCGAAAGGTAAAGCCGATGAAGAGCGTCGTGCCAAGGAAATTGTTCCGTCCGTTGAACAGAAACAACTGGCCACTGCGCACCACTGATTGCCATGTCAACCCGCCGCTACAAACTGAAATCAAGCCCGCGCCTCCGATCGAAAAGATCAAGGTGAAGGTGGACGGTCGTGAAATCGAAGTGCCGAAGACGATGCCGGATCCACTGACCGGCAAGCCGATTCCGACCACGATGATTCAGGCGTGCGAACTGGCGAAGACCGAAGTGCCCGCATTATTGCTATCACCCAAAACTGCCGGGTTGTGGGAGGAACTGCCGCATGTGCTTGGTGGAATACGGCACGCCCCGCGCTCGGCCCGGATCGCAAGCCGGTGTTGGAATCCCGACGGAACACCGAAGATCGCCAAGATGCCGCGCCCGGCAATTTCCTGTGCGACGCCGATTTCGCCGGGGATGGAAATTTACACGCAAACGCCCGGTGTAAAGCAGATGCGTGAAGGTGTTCTTGAATCGCTGCTCATCAATCATCCGCTCGACTGTCCGATCTGCGACCAGGCTGGCGAATGCAAGCTTCAGGAATATTCCGTGGACCTATGGCCAGAGCGCGAGCCGCTTCGTCGAGGCCAAGGTTCACAAGCCGAAGGCGGTTGATCTTGGGCCGCGCATCATGCTTGATGCGGAACGCTGCATCCTGTGCACACGCTGCATTCCGTTTTACGCGTGACATCGCGGGCGACGATGCGCTGGGGCATCATCAATCGTGGAAGCTACAACACGATTGCCACTTTCCCGGGCTTGCCGTTCGACAATAATTATACGTTGAACACGGCGGACATCTGTCCGGTTGGCGCGCTGACGTCGAAAGATTTCCGTTTCAAGATGCGCGTCTGGTTCCTCAAGGAAACCAAGAGCGTCTGCACCAGTTGTGCGACGGGCTGCAACATCATCATCGGTTCGCGTGAGGACAAAATCCAGCCGCTACACGCCGCGCGAAAATGATGCCGTCAACGGCCCGTGGATGTGCGACGCCGGGCGTTTGAATTACAAGTGGGTGGGTCGCGAGGGACCGCTTGAAGGACGTTCTCGTGCGCGGCCAAAAAAACCACCTGGGGTGGCGGCGCTCCACGAAATTTCCCGGCAAACTCAAAAATGCTCCCGGCAGGTTCAGTCGCCATCATCGCCTCGGCGCGGCAGACCAACGAGGAATTATGGCTGCTGAAGAAGCTGGGCCGACAAAACTCGGGGCGTGATTTCCGAATCAGAGATGCCCGAAGTCATGCGGGCGAAATATGAATTGCTCGAACGTGACAGTGTGTTGTCGTTCGAATATGAGACTGCAAAATTTTCGGAGATTGGCGGGATGCGGCGGCTGCGTGAGTGGTTGAATGCCCGAAAAGATTTTTTCCTCGCGGATGACGATGAAATGCACCTTGATCCACCGCGTGGCTTACTTTTGCTTGGCGTTCAAGGATGCGGAAAAAGTCTGGTGGCCAAGGCGACGGCTGGAATCTTTGGCGTTCCATTGCTGCGGCTGGATTTCGGCGTGCTTTACAATAAGTATTATGGCGAGACGGAGCGGAATCTGCGCAAGGCGTTTGAAACCGCCGAGGTGATGTCGCCGTGCGTCCTCTGGATGGACGAGATCGAAAAGGGTGTGGCCGTGCAGGATGATGATGACGGTCTGTCGCGCCGGATGCTGGGAACTTTTTTGACGTGGATGTCGGAACGCAAGAAATCTGTCTTCGTCGTCGCCACGGCTAATGACATCGTGCGCCTGCCGCCGGAGCTGGTTCGCAAAGGCCGATTCGATGAAATTTTCTTCGTGGATTTACCAACGACACAAAGCCGGAATGACATCTTCAACATTCATTTCCGCAAACGTTCGTTCAATCCGGCCGACTTTGACCTGACGAATTGGTTCGGGCGAGCGATGGATTTTCCGGTTCGGAAATCGAACAGGCCATCGTCTCAGCCACCTACACGGCCCGCGCGCAAGGCCATGTTTTGGCGCAAGAGGATTTGCTGGCGGAAATTCAACAGACGCGGCCGTTGTCCGTCGTGATGAAAGAAAAAGTTGAGGCAACCCGTGAATGGGCATCCGGTCGAACGGTGCCGTGTGATTAGGATTAACGAGCAAAAATCTGACGGATCACGTCTTCAATCGGCACTTCCTGAATATCAATGTCAGTCACGGACAAGTCATCAAGCAGGGCTTTGCAGACGGAAATGACACGGTCGCGCTTGACCTTGAATTTGACGGCTTCAGTAGTTTTTTCCACGACTTCGCCATAACGCGCCAGGCTTTCCGCCGGGTGTTCATTGACCTTATCGCATTGGATCGTGACCAGCTTGAAGTCGGCAAAGCGGTCCACGATCTCGCTTAACCTGCCGTCGAAGAAAGTTTTCCCATGGTCAATGATGATGACGCGTTCGCAAAGTTCCTGAATGTCGGCCATGTAATGACTCGTGAGCAAAATGGTTATTTTGCGCTCCGCATTGTGACGACGGATGAAATCACGGACGGTTTTCTGCGAAGTCACATCAAGGCCGATGGTCGGTTCGTCGAGAAAAAGCACCTTGGGTTCATGTAGCAATGAAGCGATCAATTCCATTTTCATCCGCTCGCCAAGGGAAAGTTCGCGCACGCTGACGTTCAGCTTTTCTTTGACGTCGAGGAGTTCGGTCATTTCCGAAACCGTGCGTTCAAAGCGATCCTTGGGAATGCCGTAAATTTTAGCGTTCAACTCAAGCGATTCGCGTGCGGGCAAATCCCACCAAAGCTGATTCTTCTGGCCGAGCAGCAAGGCGAACTGGCGACGATAACCATCGGCGCGTTCCCAGGGCGTGTATCCGAGAACTTTTGCGGAGCCGGCGGTCGGATAAAGCAAGCCGGCGAGCATCTTGAGCGTCGTTGTTTTTCCCCGCGCCGTTTGGCCCGAGAAAACCAACGAGTTCGCCGGGTTCAATCTTAAAGCTGACTTCATTGACAGCAATGGTCTGCTCGTATTGACGATGAAACAGCCCTTTGATGGCACCGGCAAAACCCGGCTGCTTTTTGTAAGTGCGGAAAGCCTTGGTGAGATTGCTGACTTCAATGACTGCCATTACAGCAGTTTCAAGTTTCAAGTTTTCAGTTTCAAGTTCTAAACGAACCAAAACCTGAAACTTATCGCATCAACTGCTTTTCCAAGTAGTGAACGACCTGACGGACGTTGGCGTCCACTTCCATGCGGTCTTTGACGAGGCGGCAGGCGTGCAACACCGTGCCGTGATCACGCCCGCCATAAGCTTCACCGATGGTGTTGAGCGAGCTTTCGGTCATCTGGCGGGAAAGATACATGGCGATCTGCCGCGGAAAAGCAATGTTCTCCGGGCGACGCTTGCTGGTCATGTCCGCAAGGCGAATGTCGAAGTGCTCCGCGACTTTTTTCTGAATGACTTCGATGCTGATGGAAAAACGGCCTTCTTCGTGAAGAATTTCGCGCAACAAACCTTCGACAACTTCGATGGTGAGTTTCTTGCCAGTGAGAGAGGCATAAGACGCCACGCGAATGAGCGCACCTTCCAAACGGCGGACATTGGTGCGGATCCGGTTCGCGAGGAAGCTCAACACTTCTTCAGGCAGCGTGACGCCCATGGTCTGGGCTTTCTTGTTGAGAATGGCCTGACGCATCTCGACATCCGGCGGTTGCAGATCCGTGACCAAACCCCATTCAAACCGTGAAACAAGCCGATGTTCAAGCCCCTTGAATTTCACTGGCGGGACGATCGCAGGTCAGCACGATTTGCTTGTGACCTTCATGCAGCGCATTGAACGTATGGAAAAATTCTTCCTGAATGCGTTCTTTGCCGGCAAGAAATTGAATGTCATCAATCAACAGGACGTCAGTCTGGCGATATTTCTTACGAAACTTGGCAAGCTGGTTGTTTTGGATGCCGTCAATATACTCATTGGTGAACTTCTCGGATGAAAGGTAGGCAACCCGCGCGCCTTTTTTATTCGCCGAGACGTGCTGGCCGATGGCGTGTAATAAATGAGTTTTACCGAGACCGACCCCCGCCATAGAGAAAAAGCGGATTGTAAGACTTGCCAGGCGCCTCGGCCACGGCCTTGGCGGCGGCATACGCAAAGTTATTGTTATTCCCGACGACAAACGAATCAAAAGTATTCTTGGGATTGAAATGCGGTTCGCCATTGGCCGCCGCGCGATCATGAGCCACTGCCTGTATTTTTGTTTTCAGCGGAGCAGCGGGCGGGGGCAGCCGACATCGGGATGGTTCCCGCCGCTGACTTGAAATTGATCTGCAATTGCCGTCCAGAAGCTACAGCCAGCGCATCCTGTAATAAATTCAAATAATTATCTTTCAACCACACTTCGCAAAATTCATTGGCCGCCTCAAGCGTAACGTGGCTGTTATCAATTGCACTGGCCTGCAACGAGGCGAACCACATATTGTAGGTGTCGGCGCTTAATTTAGAACGGAGATGTTCCTGTGCCGAACTCCAGATTTTTCCTGCCAAAGGTTGCATGTGCGTCTTATCAGTAAGTCTATTAAAGCGTTTTATTCACTTGTTTGTAAAGGCCCGGTTTTCCAACATTCTGAGATGATACTCGCTCCGCATAACATCAGAGACGACCCGCTCCAGTTATGTGAATATATTGCACTCAATTAATTTAAATTCCCAGTAAAAAATAAACAACTTGAACACAACAACTTAAACATATTTCAAAAGTGCGATCAACTTTACGGCAAAATTGCTTAAACGGATTGCGAACCGTTTTTTGTTTGAAGGAATAGTTTTACGTAAACAAGCCGGTGATTCGAGGACAACATATTAACTTTTGTTCGCAAGTTATACACAACCTTTTTGGTTAAGATTAAATCGCACTTATGGTTGCATTGTTTTACGCAACACAAGCCGTTTGCTCAGCCTTTCCGCCCCATACCAATTACTTCGTCACCGGGCCAGGTTCGGTTTTAAGCAATGGTTGAGATGTCCACTGAGCATAGATTCTCAAAACGAAAAGTCTAATCAATTAATGGCAAAATGATAATTTTTACTTATACTTTAAAATCAGCGTTGACAGAAATAAGGAATGATGATTTAATTGTCACAGTTGCAACGCGAAGACAGAGGAATAGTTGCACTATTTTGATCTTTGATCTTTGATTTTAGGTTTTCGATTTGCGCTCCAGTAAAGGCGCAGATTGGAGTTCTCCGTGATCCCACGTTTTACTCATTCTAAATTCCCCGGGTCTCTCGGTCATCTTCTGACCGCTTGACCCGGTTTTTTTTCTTTATAGCCGCTGCTCTAAACCAAATTCGGCTGTGCGCGTTCGTTGACACTTATTTTTCCCGCTGTTACCGTCTGCATTCCTAATTAAATGGAATATAAAGATACACTCAATCTCCCTCGGACCGACTTCGCGATGCGTGCCGATCTTGTCATACGCGAGCCACAACGCCTTGAAAAGTGGCAGCAGGTTGATCTCTACAACAAAATCCAAGCCACCCGCATCGCTGCGCCCAAATTTGTCCTGCACGACGGCCCACCGTTCGCCAATGGCGATGTCCATATCGGCACGGCGCTGAATAAAATTCTCAAGGACATCATCATCAAATATCAGACCTTGCGCGGCAAAAGTGCGCCTTATATTCCCGGCTGGGATTGTCACGGCTTACCGATTGAATTCAAGGTCAGTCAGGATATGCGCAAAGCTGGCGACACGGCCGCCGATGCCGCCACGATCCGTAAAGCCTGCGAAACCTACGCCCATAAATACATTGATCTTCAACGAACGCAGTTCAAACGCCTTGGCGTGCTGGGCGATTGGGAAAATCCTTATCTCACTCTCAAAAAAGAATATGAGGCGGATGAACTCCGCTTATTTGCCGACATTGTCGCGAAAGGCTTTGTTTATCGAGGTAAGAAACCAGTTTACTGGAGCATTCCTTGTCGAACCGCCCTTGCCGAAGCCGAAGTGGAATATCAAGATCACGTCAGCCAGAGCGTGTTTGTGAAATTTCCCGTTATTAGCCAGCTAAATACTTTTATTGTCATTTGGACGACTACACCGTGGACATTGCCAGCGAATCTTGCCGTCGCTTACAACGAAAAACTACAATATGTCAAAGCTTCTGTTGGGGAGGATAATTACATCTTGTTTCGTGGATTGCTGCCTGTTGTGGCTGGGAAATGCGGCTGGGCAAACTACACAGAAACGCCGTTCCCGACTGAACAGCTTACGACGATTCAGTATCAACACCCGTTCTGCAACCGCACGGGCAAGGCCTTCGCCGCTGATTTCGTGACAAGCGATACAGGCACAGGTTTTGTTCACATTGCGCCCGGACATGGTTTAGATGATTATAATCTTGGACGCCAAAATGGTCTGCCGATCTACTCACCCGTGGATGATGACGGAAAGCTCGCTTACTCAAACGAATTGCCCGTCGAGCAGCAGATGCCCGCCGAGATGGTCGGCAAATCCATTCTCGAAAAGCACGGTAAAAGCGACGCCAATGAGGCGGTGCTGCACGAGCTTCGCGTCCGCCACGCGTTACTGCATCAGGAAAATTATCATCACAGCTACCCGCATTGCTGGCGCAGCAAAACGCCCATCATTTTCCGCGCGATGGACCAATGGTTCATTAAAGTTGACCATGGGCAGGATGTATGGCGGAAGCTTTTTGATGAAGTGACAAACAAACCCGGTTGGTTTAATTCGCTTCCAATGGAATTGAACTTTGACCGAGAAAAAGAAGGCGGTTTGCGCGCAAGGGCGATGATTGCCGTGACGAAAGAAGTCAAATGGATTCCCGATTGGGGTTCGAACCGTATTTTCAGCGCGATCGTTTCGCGTCCCGACTGGTGCATCAGCCGCCAGCGCACCTGGGGCGTGCCGATTCCATTTTTTTATAACGGCTCTGGCAATCCTATTCCAGATCCTTCAACACAATCTGGGCAGGCTGCTGAAGTTGTTAAGAATGCGGCAAAATTAATCGAAAAAAAACGGGTCAAACATCTGGTTTGAGAAATCCGCCAGCGAACTCTGGTCGCTAGTGAAGCCGAAAGATTGGGACGGTGACGAAGCGGTTGCCAAGTCGAACGACACGCTTGATGTGTGGATTGATTCCGGTTCGTCATCGCGCGCTGTTTTGAAGCAGAGAAAAGAATTGCAACACGACAAGAAATCAGGGGATGAAGTTTGGCAGGCCGACATTTATCTCGAAGGCAGCGACCAACACCGCGGGTGGTTTCAATCCTCGCTGCTGCTCTCGCTCGCCGGCAATGGCGCGGCACCGTTCAAGACCGTGCTGACGCATGGCTTCATGGTGGATGCCGACCGCGAAAAAATTTCCAAGAGCAAGCAAGGTGCTTACGAAAAACCGCAGACCGCTGAAGCCTACGTCAAAAAATACGGCGCGGACGTCGTGCGGCTGTGGGTTGCGTCGCAGGATTACCGCAGCGACATCGTCGTGAGCGAGGAACGCATCAACAAAGTCGGCGAGACCTATCGCGGCATCCGCAACGCGCTGCGCTACCAGCTCTCAAACCTCTACGATTTTGATCCGGCGAAACATTCCGTACCCGACGAAAAACTGACCGGCCTCGACCGTTGGATTCTCGGCGAATTCTCGAAACTCGAAGCCGAAGTCCTCGCCGCCTACGATCAATACGAATTCCATGTCGTCTATCAAAAGCTCAGCCAGTTCATCGCCGTGGAACTCTCGTCGGTCTATCACGACGTCATCAAGGACCGGCTCTACACTGACGCCGCGAATTCGCATCGTCGCCGCTCCACACAAACTGCGCTGCACCACCTCATAGTTGGCCTGTGCCAGATGCTCGCGCCGATCCTGGCCTTCACGGCGGACGAAGCGTGGGAATTTGTGCCGGGCAAACTGTCGGGGTCGGTACACGAAAGCGAGTTCAAGCCGAGCAATTTTTCAATTTCCGAGGCTGAGCACAAAGATTGGAAAACACTTTTTGAAACTCGCGTTGCAGTTCTGCCTGAATTAGAAAAAGCCCGTCAAAGCAAAGTCATTGGCAAATCACTCGAAGCCAAAGTAGAGTTGCTTGGCTACACTGCTGATGCTCTTGATGTGCAGAAGCGCCACGCGATTGAACTTCAGGAATTGTTGAATATTTCCCAGTTGGAAGTTATTCCAATGCCTTGTGCCGAAGGAACTACAGCTTGGATTCCAGTTGTAAAAAAAGCCGACGGACAAAAATGCGAACGCTGCTGGCATTTTGAAACCGACATTGGCCAGAACGTCGAACATCCGACCATTTGTGGTCGTTGTGTAAAAGCTGTTACAGAAAAGTAGGGCGCAAAATGCGACGCTATGTTTTTCTATTGATAATCCTGGCCTCAATTGCCGGAACGGTTTTGTGCGAGGCAGGGCCAAAGAAGGCGGCGGCGGAAGCGAAGAAAAGGAAAGAGGCTGAACTTCGTCAGATTGTTGAGACATCCTTTCCCCGCTGGGATCGGAATCACGACGGCATTCTCAGTCTCGAAGAGATCAACGCATTGATTGAAAGTCCACAAGTGCGCGGAGATGAAGCGGCGGCGGTCGTTATTCTTCACCAGCGTTTCGCGCCGAAAGGTGAGGAGAGCGGATTTCAGGGACTTTCGCTGATTCAATTAATGGCGTTTGCAGACGATCGCGAAGCAGTGCGTTCCTTTTCCAAACAGTGTAATCGCATCCAGTCCATCAACCACGCATTGTTTCTTGCAGGTGATCCAAATTTGCAGACATTTCATCAGGGAGGCGTTGGAGATTGTTACCTGTTAAGTGTCGTCGGCGCATTCGTCGCTCGCGATCCGCAGGCAATGCGCAACATGATCAAACTGTTGCCGGATGGAGGCTACGAAATCCATTTTGGCAGCGGCAAGGTCGTCAAAGTTTCGCCGGTCACGGATGCCGAATTGGTGATGGGCGCCAAAGAAGGAAGCGATCATGGAATCTGGTTAAGTGTGTTGGAGAAAGCTTATGCCAGCATTCGCGAAGAAAAGCGGGAAACTCAAAGTAATAAGCCTATTGACGATGATGATGCGGTGGCAAAGGATCTTCTTGGCGGTGGCAAAGCCAGCCCTGTCATTTCTCTGCTCACCGGCCACAAAGCAGCGACGACATCAATCGCTCGATGGGCCAAGGAAGATTCAAAGCAGGCCGTCAAGCAACTTGATAATTTGCTGGGCAGGTTGATGCGCGAACGAAAATTGGCAGCTATTGGAACCGGAAAAGATTCCTCCAAACAATTACCCAAACACATTCCTCATGGACACGTTTTCGGCGTGATTGGATATGATTCCACCCGTCAAATAGTTCGGGTGTTTAATCCGTGGGGCAACGATGTCACGCCCGAAGGCACGCCCGGATTGGTGAATGGTTACTTCACCCGTGATGGCATCTTTGAAATGCCAGTCTCGGATTTCGTGCAGATTTTTGGAAGGCTCGCCTACGAAACTGACGAACTAGCAGATTAATATTTTCCAAATCCCATTGACTGCTGCTGGGTGAGGCAGTACAGAGAGCGAAGCCCCAGACCAGATACACGGCGTAATTATCGCCGGTGAATCGGCAGCCGCAACACTTCCACCATTTTCCGCGCAACCAAATGCCGGCGTTCTTCGGTGACGTTGCCTTTTTTGTCGTCAAAGCGCGACTTGGGCAGCAGATGAATTTTGTCGCAGCGCACCATCGTTTTCCAATCCAGCCCGTCGGCCTCGTCCAAAACTTCCTCGGTGGATTTCGCGCTGCGATTCACTTTGGCCGAGGTGCAGAGCAGGGCGTTGACTTCTTCAATGTCGGGATTTTGGCAGGTTTCATCGTTGGAAATAATGACGGCGGGATGCCGCTTTTCCTTGCTGAACGGAAACATGAAAATGTCCCACTGTTTCATTTATTCGAGGTCTTTGGGCGCGCGGATCACCGAGGCCTTGGCAAGGCGGTTTTCTTCGAGAATTTCCGTCTTGCTGTGCGCGCTGGCGAAATAACCCGCCGGCCGCACGGGAATCGGTTCGATGTCAGGAACTGCCTGCAAAATAAAGCGCCGATGACCGCGAATAATATAAACCGTTTCGCCCCGGCCGGCCATTTCCACCAAGCGGCCCAAATAGGTCTTGGCGTTACTTAACGTGAACATTTGTGACTGCAGATTGACCTTCTGTTTTCGGAAACGAAGCTGGCTGGCAATTTTCATAGGCTAAATTTAGGCTGCGTTCAGGTTGGCGTCGAGCATTATCCGGTTGAGATTCACGCCGGCTGCTGCTGCGTGAGGCAGTGCAGCGAGCCGAAGCCCCAGACCAGATCCACGGCGTGGATGCCAACGACGGGACGGTCGCGGAATAGTTCGCCCAAAATGCCGAGCGCGACGCGGTCGTTCGGGTCGTTGAAGGTCGGGACGATGACGGCGGCGTTGCAGATGTAAAAATTCGCGTAGCTCGCCGGCAGCCGCACGCCGTCAAAATATAACGGCGACGGCATTGGTAATTCGACGACTTCCGGCTTACGGCCATCTTCCAGCCGCAAATCTTTGATACGCTCCCAATTTTCCGCGAGCGGCTTGTAATTCTCATCTTTCGAGTTTTTCTCACGCACAAGGACTAGCGTCTTGGCATTCACAAAACGGCAGATGTCGTCAATGTGGCCGTGTGTGTCGTCGCCTTTCGGCCCTTTCGCGAGCCAGAAGATATTTTTGACACCGAGGTAGTTCTTAAGCGTTGTTTCGATTTCCATTTTGCCGAGGCCGGGATTGCGCACCTGAATTTTTGGATCCAAATAACATTCCTCGGTCGAAATCAGCGTGCCGCGTCCGTTCAACTCAATGCCGCCGCCCTCAATAACAAAGTTTTGAGTTTTGAATTTTGAATTTTGAATTGGAGCAACTGCATGGAACAATTTTTTACCGAGCAGCTTCGCGGCGGTTTCAGGAACCTTGGTGTCCCTGCGCCAGTTGTCATACTTCGCCCAGCCATTGAAGTGAAAATGGACAATGGCTGTCTCGTTTTTACGCTTCACAAAAATCGGGCCAGTATCGCGCGTCCAGCCACGATTCGTTGGATGAACGACGAATTTTATTTTTCGCAAATCAACGCCGACCTTTCCGAAGACATGGCGTGCAAGCTGCTTGTCGCTCTCGTGCCGAATCAGAAGATGGATTTTTTCGTCGGCGGAGATTTTGCGGACCATCTCGCCATAAACCCACGGGATGACCTCAAATTTGCCCGGCCAATCGTTGACATTATGTGGCCAGCCGAGCCAGGTAGCTGCGTGCGGCTCCCATTCGGCGGGCATGGAATAGCCGAGTTTGGCAGGCGTCTCGCTGGCAGGATTGATTCTGGTCGGCATAGATGTGGCGCGGAGCATAACTGCTTAAAAAATTTTGGGAAATCGGAAATGAAACTTGCTGCGGGCCATTCAGCCGTCGAATTGATGATTAGCACAGATTAAAAAATAGTTGATAAAATTAGATATTTTAGTGGACGATTTTCAAAACCGGACGATTTTAAAGTAAGAATATTGATTAACCGCAACCGTCTCGTGGTTATGAAAACGAAATTCAACCAGAGGGGAAGCTGGCGTACGATGGAAACATTCGCCGCCTTGATCGGGTTGTTCATATCTTCAACCATGTGTGTCGTCGCCCCCGCCCTGCCCGTTGTGGAAACCATGCCTGTGATCTTACGTCCCGGGGTGACTGGCGCCGAAATTCAATCAGCCTTGGATGCCCTGCCGGCGGGCGGCGGCGAAGTCATCTTGCCGCCGGGAAAAATCGAAGTGTGTCAGCCCATTGTTCTGTGGCGCGATCATCAGACCCTGCGGGGTGCCGGCAAGACGACCGTTCTGACTTTGGTGGACGGCGCGAATTGCCCGGTGATCATCATGGGTGAACCCGTTAATCATCCGAAGAAAACCATCCGCTACCTTCGGGTGAGCGACCTTTATATTGATGGCAACCGGGCCTATCAGAAGCGCGAACTCTGGCGTTTGCACGGCGAAGGTTCCGAGATTCGTAACAATGGAATCGTTGTCCAAGGTGTGAGCGATTCTATTGTTGAAAATTTAACCGCTGCACGCTGCCGCTCCGGCGGCCTGGTCACGACCCTTGGCGTGCGGCGGTTGACGGTTCGCGGCCTGGATGCGTTTGACAATCAATTCGACGGCCTGGCCTGTTATGACACGACTGACAGCCTGTTTACCGATTTGTTTCTGCATGACAATCCTTGTGCGGGCATCTCACTTGATCTTGCCTTCAATCACAACACCATCAGCCACGCCATCCTCGCCGGAAACGATCTGGGAATTTTCATGCGTGCCAGTCGCGAAAATAAGTTTCAAGACATCTCCATTTTCAACAGCCGCCATTATGGCGTGTTCATGGCGCATGTAGAACAACAGACGCCAGAAGGTTTGAAGCCCGCACCCCGGACCGAATGTGTGCAAAATTCCTTCACCAACCTGGTTGCAAGCAATTGCGGCGGCGCCGCCTTCCGCGTCAACAACGCCACCTGCGTGAACAATATCGTCATCGGCGCACAATTCGCCGACAATGCAAAAGGTGGTCTTTCACTGGCGCAACCCGACTTGGTAACCCTGCAATAATTCCCGCCGGGCGGCTTGAAACCTCTGGGCCATTTTTTGTAATCCTCAATTTGAGATTGGCATTCGCCTTCGCTTCCGTATCGTTAACAGAGAATTTTACAAAACCATCATGGCAAAAAAATCAGCACCAAAACTCACCGGCGGCCCCGTCTCGCGCTTCATCCAGCACCACTACCGCCACTTCAACGCCGCGTCGCTCGTGGACGCCGCGAAGGGCTACGTCGCGCATCTCGACAAGGGCGGCAAAATGATGATCACGCTTGGCGGCGCGATGAGCACAGCGGAACTCGGCCTCTCGCTCGCCGAAATGATCCGGCAGGACAAGGTGCACCTCATCACCTGCACCGGCGCGAATCTGGAGGAGGACGTTTTCAATCTGGTCGCGCATGATTATTATGAACGCGTGCCCGGCTATCGCTCGCTGACGGCGGAAGACGAACAGGCGTTGCTCAACCGCCACATGAACCGTGTGACGGACACCTGCATTCCTGAAGGCGAAGCGATGCGCCGCATGGAAAAGGCGATGCTCGAAGTCTGGACCGACGCCGACAAAAAGGGCGAACGCTATTTCCCGCACGAATTTTTCTACAAGGTTCTGTTGAGTGGCAAATACGAGAAGTATTACCAGATTGACCCGAAAGATTCCTGGATGCTCGCCGCCGCTAAAAAGAATTTGCCCATCGTCGTGCCCGGCTGGGAAGATGCCACGCTCGGCAACATGTATGCCGCCGCCGTTATCCGTGGCGACGTGAAAAACGTCCACACTGTCCGCACCGGCATCGAATACATGACGTGGCTCGCCGAGTTTTATACGAAGACAGCCACTAAGAAGAGTCCGATCGGCATGTTCCAGATCGGCGGCGGCATTTCTGGCGACTTCCCGATCTGCGTCGTGCCGATGCTGCATCAGGATTTGCTGCGCACCAGCGTGCCGCTGTGGGGATATTTCTGCCAGATCAGCGATTCGACCACGAGCTACGGCAGCTATTCCGGCGCGGTACCAAACGAAAAAATCACCTGGGGTAAACTCGGCGTAAAGACGCCGAAGTTCATCATCGAATCCGACGCCACCATTGTCGCTCCATTGATTTTCGCACATGTACTCGGCTGGTGATTATGAAATTTTACAAAGTCTTTTTCGCCGCCGCCCTGACAGCTTTATTGGCCGCTGCCGCGTCAGCCGAAGAGGCCAAGGGATTATTACTGGTGGCAAACAAAGGCGATCATACGCTCTCCATCATCAGCCCTGAAACCGGAGTGGGGGCTGCTACCGTTGGTGAAGATGGGATCACCGGGCATGAGGTTGTCGCATCGGCAGATGGCAAACTTGCGTTCGTTCCCATTTTTGGAAATTCCGGCGTCGGCAAGCCCGGTACGGACGGTTCTCTGATTCGAGTGATTGATTTGGAGAAACATGCGGTCATCGCCACGATTGATTTTGGCAAAGGCGTGAGGCCGCATTGCGCGGTCATCGGACCGAAAAACCATCTGCTCTACGTTACGACGGAATTGGAAAATTCACTCACCGTCATTGACCCAAAGACTTTCAAGATCATCGGCTCGATTCCAACCGGGCAGGCGGAATCGCACATGCTCGCCATCAGCAGCGATGGTAAGAAAGGTTACACAGCGAATGTCGGACCAGGCACCGTTTCCGTGCTTGATCTGGAAACGAAGAAGACTTTGAAGATCATTCCCATTTCAAAGACCACCCAGCGCATCTCCATTTCTCCCGATGACAAATGGGTTTTCACCTCCGACCAGACCAAGCCGCAAATCGCGGTGATTGATACAAAAAATGAAGTTACTCAATGGATCGAGCTGCCCGGCCTCGGTTATGGCACGGCGGTCACGCCGGATGGACACTGGCTGGTCGTGGCATTGAACACGATCAATCAAGTCGGCCTGGTGGATTTGAAGACGATGAAAGTCGCTCATGTTTTGGAGGTGCCAAAGTCTCCGCAGGAAGTTTTGATTCGCCCTGACAACCAAGTTGCCTATGTTTCCTGTGACGCCAGCAAACAGGTTGCCGTGATTGATTTAAAGTCGGTCAAAGTCGAAAAACTGATTGCGGCCGGCAAAGGCGCGGATGGGCTGGCCTGGGCGGCGACAAAATAATTTCATGAATAATTGGGCTGAACAAAGGGTGCTGGTCACCGGCGGCGCGGGCTTCATCGGCAGCGCGCTCGTCTGGGCGCTGAACCGGCGCGGTTGTGAAAACATTGTCGTTTGCGATGTGCTGGGCACGAACGAAAAATGGCGCAACCTCACGCCGCTACGTTTTGCCGATTACGTCGAGGCCGCGGATTTACTCCCGCGTTTGCAAAATGGCGCGCTGGGCAAATTTGATCTGGTTCTTCACCTTGGCGCGTGTTCGGCCACGACTGAGAAAGACGCGACCTATCTCGCCAAGAACAATTACGAGTTCACCAAGGACCTTGCCGTCTGGTCACTCGCGCATAAAACACGCTTTGTTTATGCGTCGTCCGCCGCGACTTACGGCGACGGTTCGGCGGGCATGGAAGATAACGAAACCAAACTCGACACACTGCGCCCGCTGAACATGTACGGCTACTCCAAACACTTGTTCGATTTGCACGCCAAGCGCGCCGGTTTCCTGAACAAAATCGTCGGCCTGAAGTATTTCAATGTCTTTGGGCCAAACGAAGATCACAAGGGCGACATGCGTTCGCTCGTTCACAAAAGTTTTGCGCAAGTCCAAACCAAAGGCGTCATCCAGTTGTTCAAGAGCTACCGCAAAGATTACAAGGACGGCGAATCGAAGCGCGACTTTCTTTACGTCAAAGACTGCGTGGCAATGACGTTGCATCTCGCGGCCACGCCCAAGGCTAACGGGCTTTTCAACATTGGCAGCGGCTCGGCGCGTTCCTGGAACGATCTGGCGAACGCAGTTTTCGCCGCGTTGAAAAAAAAGCCGTCCATCAAGTTCATTGAGATGCCCGAGGCAATTCGCGACAAATACCAATATTTCACCCAGGCCAACCTGATGCGGTTGCGCGGCACCGGCCATAATACGCCCGTCACGTCGCTCGAAAATGCCGTGAGCGATTACGTCCGTAATTATCTCGTGCCGGATAAGCGGCTGGATCCTGCGGTCGAGTGATTTCACTGTAACGTGACTTGCGGAGGACGGTCGTTTGCATCAGTTTTGCGTCATGATAAGGAATCGTTTTGTCCACCTTGGATCGCTCACGGCCATTGTCCTTGTTTCCTTCACCGTTTGTATTTTCGCCGGCGACTTTGATTCCACAACAGAAACAGTTGGATGTTCCACAAATGGCCTCATCACGCCGGTCAACCAGATCGTGACGCCGGCCGGAATTTTGGTCGAGCTGCCGGGCATGAGGCCGCAGGCGATCGCGTTGAGCCCTGATGGAAAACTGCTGGTCACCGCCGGGTTGACGCATGAACTCGTCGCCGCCGATCCGGCCGGCGGAAAAATTCTCCAGCATGTCCCCCTTCCGTCGGGAAAAATTCTGGAACAGCAACCCGTTGCTCCCGTCATTTTGGACGCGGATAAAGAGGCGCAATTAAGCTACACCGGCCTGAAATTTTCACCCGACGGCACGCGCATTTATCTGGCAAATGTGAATGGCGATGTGAAAGTGTTCAAGGTCAGCCGCGACCATAAGATTTCCCCGCTGTTCTCCATTGCCCTGCCACCGGTCAATGTGCCCGGAAGAAAAGAGGAGATTCCCGCCGGCATCGCTGTCGCGCGCGACGGCAAAATAATCTACGTCGTCCTGAATCTTTCCAACCGGCTGGCGGAAATTGACGCGGCGACTGGAAAAGTTCTGCGATTGTGGGATGTGGGAGTCGCGCCATTTGATGTGGTTCTCGGCAAAAATAAAATCTACGTCGGTAACTGGGGCGGACGGCGGCCTGGCACCAACAGCGTTACTGGACCCGTCGGTGAAGATGCCCGCGTTCGCGTAGATGCGCATGGCGTTGCGAGCGAAGGTTCGGTGACAGTGATTGATCTGACGGAAACAGGTGGGGCGAGCGTCCCCGCGAGCCGGTCTTTGACGCCGACTGCCAATGGCTCATCAGGAGCCTCGCCCCACCAACAAGAAATTCTCACCGGCCGGCATGCGTGCGCGCTGACGCTCTCGCCGAATGGAAAATTTCTGGTCGTCGCCAATGCCGGAGATGACACCTTGAGCGTGATTGACACGCGCACCGATAAAATCGTGGAGACGATTTGGGCGCGGCAGAATCCCGGCGATCTGTTCGGCGCGCAGCCGAACGCATTGGCTTTCGACAAGTCCGGCAAGAAACTTTTCGTCTGCAACGGCACACAGAACGCCGTGGCCGTCTTTCAATTCAAGCCCAGCGATTCACAAATGCTCGGCCTGATTCCCGTTGGCTGGTTTCCGGGCGCGATCGCATTTGATCCACTGCACAAACAAATCTGCGTCGCAAACATCAAGAACATTGGCGATAAGAAACAGAAGGCCAAACAGGGCGCCATCGGTCTGGGTTTCAACACCCATCAATACATGGGTTCGCTCTCGCTTATTCCGATCCCGTCAAAAAGCGAACTGGAAAAATATACGCGCATCGCGCTGGCAAATTTGCGTTATCCGCTGCTTGCCCAAGCGAAATTGCCCGCGCGTCCCAACCAATTGCCACAGCCCGTGCCGGAACGTGTGGGCGAACCGAGCGTGTTCCAGCACGTCATTTACATCATCAAGGAAAACCGCACTTACGATCAGGTGCTTGGCAACGTGAATGAAGGCAATGGTGACGCAGACTTGTGCATCTTCGGCGAGCGCGTGACGCCGAATCAGCACAAGTTCGTCCGCGAATTTGCCCTGCTCGACAACACTTATTGCTCCGGCATCTTGAGCGCGGACGGACATAATTGGTCTGACAGCGCCATGGCCACTGATTACCTCGAACGTTCTTTCGCTGGCTGGCCGCGCAGCTATCCGGCGGGCGGTTCCGGTCTAAGTGGCACGGACGCCCTGGCATTTTCGCCCGCCGGTTTCATCTGGGACGATGCGGTGGCGCATGGAAAAACGGTGGCTGATTTTGGCGAGTTCACCACCGATGAAAAACATTGGAGGGATTCCGCGCGAAAAGGAAAACTCACATTTCTCGATTGCTATCATGATTTCATAACCGGCTCCAACGCCATCGCCTATTCGTGCGAACCGGACATCGAAGCGTTGCGGCCTTATATGATGACGAACACCATCGGCTGGGATCTGGACGTGCCGGACGTGTGGCGCGCGGCGCAATTCATCAAGTCGCTGAAACAATTTGAGGCGGCGGACAAGATGCCAAACCTCAGCATCATCTGGCTGCCGAACGATCACACAAGCGGGACAAAAGCCGGTTCACCTACGCCTGCTGCGCAAGTTGCGGATAATGATCTCGCATTCGGCCAGATTGTGGAAGCCGTGAGCCACAGCAAATTTTGGATGAACACCTGCATCTTCGCCATTGAGGACGATCCACAGAACGGCTGGGATCATGTCAGCGGTTATCGCACCACGGCTTACGTCATCAGCCCGTTCACGAAACGCCACGCCGTCGTCAGCACGCAATACAACACCACCAGCCTGCTGCGCACGATGGAACTCATGCTCGGCCTGCTGCCCATGAACCAGATGGACGCCACCGCCACGCCCATGTTCGATTGCTTCACCAATGTTCCGGATTTTACCGCCTACGATGTCGTAACGAACAACGTGCCGCTGGACGAGATGAATCCGCCGATAAAGAAGCTTGCCGATACACAACTCCGTCAGGACGCCTACGTTTCCGCGCGCCTGCCGCTGGCCAAGGCCGATCAATGCCCCGAAGATGTGCTGAACCGCATCCTCTGGCGCGCGACGATGGGAACCAAGCCGTATCCCGAATGGGCGGTGAAATTTGCGGATGATGATTAACGCAGGCTGTGCTGCTTCTTGATGGCGGGCAAATAATCCGATTCAGTCACTTCTTCTCCGACTTACTCAATAACTTTTGTGCGATGGCAAGGTTCGTTATTGTAGATTGAAAACCAATATGCCTTGGACTCAACTCAAGCGCCTTCTGATAATCGGTAATTGCTCCGGCATAGTCCTGAAGTTCCATCCTTGCATTACCACGCCATAAATAAATGTCCTCTTCGTTTGGATCGGTGTGAATCTCAATGGCTTTGGTGAAGTCAGCAACTGCTTCCACATAATTTGTTAAAGAATGAAACTTGAGGCTGCCTCGGTTGAAATACGCCTGCGCATTTGTCGGATCAAGCTCGATGGCTTTATTAAAGTCAATCAGAGCCTCGCGCATCATTTTAAGAGAATATTCGGCCTGACCACGATTGGAGTAATAACCTCCACATTTTGGATCTAAAGCAATCGACTTATCATGGTCTTCGATGGCTCCGTTATAATCTTTCAACCACCATCTGGCTCGTCCGCGCATGCAATAAGCGATTGGCATTTTGGGATTCAATTCAATGGAACTTGTGAAATTGGTTAGCGCTGCTTTGTAGTTTCCAGCATTAAAGGCGGAGCAACCGGCATGATAAAAAGACTCTGCATTGGTTTGGGCAAAGCAGGTAATGCCGACCAAACAGGCAAGCATGACAATTAAATGTAAAAATGTTTTTTTCATTCTGCTAAATAGACACCACCATGCCTTATTTTTGTATATCATCACAAAAGTTTTATTCTGCCTGTCTAATCGCTGTGAAACTCAAAGACAAGGTGAAGCATGCGCCCGCTCCCGGAGTCAGCAGGGTGTAGCGTTCGGCCTGTGGCCGAAACCGGGTCGACACTACAATTTGTGAATCCGAAATCCTGTATGGCTGTCCGTAATAATCTGGTTGGCAATGGGACGCCATTTTGAGCGCCGGAGGCGCGGCAGAAAGTAGCCCACGGTGAAACCGCGGGTATCAACGCCCCAAAACAATCCAGCCCCGGACGGGGCGAAAGAATTTTCGCCAGCGATTTTCTATCGCCCCTGCCGAGGGCTTAAATTACAAAAAAAATTCCAACCCACGGTTTCACCATGGGCTATTATCTTTCGTCGCTCTGCGGCTTCAAAATGCTCTGGTTCCCGCCAAGTGCGAAATTGACGCTTGCGTTTTCTTTGATAGATTGTCCGGCCATTTATGAACCGTAATCCGCACGTCGCAATCGTCGGCGCCACTGGCGCCGTCGGCATCGAGATGATCAAAACACTGGAAAAAAGAAATTTTCCGGTCGGCAAACTCACGTTGCTCGCTTCCGCCCGCTCGGCCGGCAAGAAGCTGAAGTTCAAAGGTCAGGACGTCACGATTACCGAACTGACGAAGGATTCGTTCGTTGGCATTGATATCGCGCTCTTCAGCGCGGGCGGCGGCATCTCGAAGGAATTCGCGCCCATCGCGGTCAAGGCCGGCTGTGTGGTCGTAGATAATTCCAGCGCGTTCCGGCAGGACGATAATGTCCCGCTCGTGATTCCCGAAATCAATGCCGCCGACGTGAAGAAGCACAAGGGCATCATCGCCAATCCGAATTGCACCACGGCCATCACGCTCATGGCGCTGTATCCGTTGCATCAGGCGTTCGGCGTGAAGCGCGTTTTCGCGTCCAGCTACCAAGCCGTCAGCGGCACCGGAGCGCAGGCGATCGAAGAATTGAAGCGGCAGGTGGGACAGGTTGTTGCCGGTCAACCGGTGACGAAGGAAGTTTATCCGCACCAGATCGCCTTCAACGTGCTGCCGCAGGTGGATTCATTCCTGCCGAGCGGTTATACGAAGGAAGAGATGAAGATGGAAAACGAAGGCCGCAAGATCATGCACCACGCCGCGTTCCGCGCCAGCGTGACCTGTGTGCGCGTGCCGGTGTATCGCTCGCATTCCGTCGCTGTGAGCGCGGAATTCGAAAAGTCTGTCACGGTAGAGGCCGCGCGCGCCGTCTTGAAAAAAGCGCCCGGCCTCGATCTCGTGGACGAACCGGAAAACAAAAAATATCCGATGCCGCTGTTCACTTCGGGCAAGGACAACTGCGAAGTCGGTCGCATCCGCATAGATTGCGCGATGGATAACGGCCTCGCGTTCTGGGTCAGCGGCGACCAACTGCTCAAAGGCGCCGCGCTCAACGCCGTGCAGATCGCGGAAGAGTTGTTGAAATGAATTGAACCGCCAAGTCGCCCAGAGCGCCAAGCGGAAATTAAATAATGAAGGCAGGAATTCGGGAAACTGATTCCTGCTTTCTTGCTTTCCTAATTTAACCCCAGCGTCTTGGAGTTTTTCTTCACGGCGTTTTGAGCCGGTAAAAACCGCCTTGATTAGACGATGACAGCAAAACTTCATTCTGAAGGTAAGTCAGATTAAGGACGGGTGCATTCGTTACGTCCGCCCATAAAATCAAGTCGGAGCTTTGTTGCAGGGCGAAATTTGTTGAAGGCATGATCCACGAGATTTTTAAATGACGATCCAATGACAGCGTTAGACTCAATGATGCCTGCGAGACAGCCTGCGATTTCCAAATCTCGCCGGTGGTATTGCTAGCAGATGCCGCCACGAGCAAGTTGCCGTCGGCAGAGCAAGTAACCGACTGCCATTGAAGCTTTGGTGCACTATTCGACATCCACGTTGTTCCTGAATCATTCGATGTGTAAATCATCCCGCTTGGACCCGCCAAAATAAATTTTGTTCCGTCAGCGGAACACGCAATTGATGACCAGTTGTCAGAAGGAAGACCGCTGATAAACCATGTGTTTCCCGTGTTGGTAGAAATGTAAACTGCGTCGCCACCGCCGGCGATGACTGCTTGTTTGGTTCCGTCCGCAGACATGGCGGTGGAATTTCCCGGCGTCCAGTTACCATTGTAGGATACGGTAAACTGTGTCCATGTGGCTCCTGCATTCGTAGATGAGTAAATAAACCCACGCGTGGTGGCGACCAGCTTGGTTCCATCCGTCGAGGAATCAACAGAAAACCAATAATTACTCGGCGCGATAGTTTTTACCCAAGTCACCCCAACATTTGTTGACGTATAAATCCGATTGTCTCCGGCATCAGCAGAGGTTGCGACGATTTTTGACCCGTCAGCTGAAGAGGAGACCGATGACCAATAATTATTTGGGGCAGTGGTCTGCGCCCAAGTAAGCCCCGAATTTGTTGAGAGATAAATAGGGCCGTTTTTCCATGCTGCCGCGACTAAATGGCTGCCATCAGCCGATGAGGCAACTTCTTCCCAAGACAGCTTAGGCACGCTGTTTGAAATCCAAGTTATTCCAGAATTTGTTGATGTATAAATATTGAAAAGACTTGCTGCGACCAGCTTGGAACCGTCTGCTGACATGGCTACAGACCACCAACGGTTGCTGGGTGCGCTCGTCTGCATCCAAGTTTGGGCGAAGGAAGCATAGGGACAGGCAGACCATCCAATCCAAGCGGCCAAAACCAACAATTGAAAGTGAGAGATTTTCATGCGTAGTCTTAGTCCAGATAATTTAGCATGACCTGCGCCAAGCTGATTTTCTCAACAAAGCTTCGCTTTTAACCTGCCAGGAAAATTTCCATGCGTGCTGTTCACGCATGAGGCGTGAAAATTTCACGCAACGGTTACGGCTTCGCCGCCGTTTTCTGCGCCGTCGTAGTGGCGCTGACAGCCTTGATCTTCAATTCCTTCGCAATGTCCATCACATTCACAATCCGGTACCACGGCGCGTCTTTGTCGGCATTGATGGCGACCCTCAGTTCGGGATTTTTGGCGACTTCCGCCTCCAGCCGCGGCTTGAGGTTTTCAAACGGAATCGGTGCTCGGTCTATTACAATGACCGCATTGGAAAGAATGTTGATCATGAACGGTGGTTCGTTTGTAGTCGCTCCCTGCTTCTGTGCCTGTGATGATTTCGGCAGTTCCAACCGCAGCGACGGCTGCTGCTTGAACGTGGTCGTGACCATCAAAAAAATCAGCAGCACGACCAGCACGTCCACCAGCGCCACGATGATGACGGTCGGAGTATGACGGCGTCTGCGGATGTGGAAGCGCATATTCTAAGAGGGGAAACCTTGAACATTGAACATTGAACATTCAACTCCCAAGGAAATCGCCTTCGCCCCATCGTTTGAGGTTGGGCGTTCAATGTTGAATGTTCGGTGTTGCTTCACTTGTCGTTCCGATATTGCTTGCGGATGAAATCATCGCAGAGCGCTTCCATCTCGACAGCCAGCACCTCGACCTTTTTGCTGAAATAACTCCACGCGATAAGCGATGGAATGGCGATGAGCAAACCAATCAAGGTGGCGCGAAGAATGAGCGCGATGCCTTGGGCGAGTTTGGTGGCGTCGCTCAAGCCGGTCTGGCCGAGGTCGCCGAACACCGTGATCATGCCGGCAATCGTCCCGACCAAGCCAAGCAATGGCGCGATACCGACGATGATTTCCAAAATGACCAGCCCGCGTTCCAGCCGGACAATCTCGTGACGTGCTGCGGTCTGCAAGGCTTCCACGTTATCGGTCTTGGACCAGTCAAGATGATCCGCAGCGAGTGTCAGCAGCCGTCCAAGCGACGACGGCTTTTGTGCGCAAGCCACACGCAAGATCGCCACATCGTCACGGGAACGGCATTCAGTGAGCGCCGCCGTGACGGATTGCGGCACGACCTTGCCCCAGCGCAAAGCCAGCCCGCGTTCGATGATAAACGCCAGTCCAACCACGGAAGTCAGCGCCAGCAATGAATAAATAAGTGCGTCCATAGATTTTTCCCGACCGCAATGCGCGGTTCATGTTTCAATAATAGTAAAAGGTGAAGGTCATTTCTCTAAAATTCGCTCCGACCATCCGCCGCATGTCCGACGGCCACTGGGCATACGGCGAAGGATCGGTCACTGCCTGCGAGCAGACATACCCGAGCAGATCGCCGACGGTGTTCTCAATAATTTTCATGTCGCTAATGGAACCGTCTGAATTTAGATGAAACCGCAATGTTACCTTGCCGCTGCGATCCTGGGCAAATCTTTGGCTGTCGAGCAAGTCATACCAGCGTTGCGTGACCGCTGCGACGAAGCGGCTGTCATAATCACCAAACGGCGTGGCCTTGGCGTCCAATGAAGGCACCAGCGCCTGACGTCGTGTGCCGCCATCCTGCTGCATTTGCATGCTGGGCATCAAAGCCGAGCGTTGTGCCAGCGCTTCGCGAACCGTACGCGGACGTTCCGGCTTTTCCTGAGTTTTCTCGGGCGAAGTCTCCAGCTTCGCCAGCTTTGTGTCACCGACCTGCTCCATTGGTTTGGGCTGCGCGGGTTGTTCTTCTTTCTTGGGTTGTGGCGCGGGTTGTGGCGGCTGTGGCTTGGCGTTGGGCGCGCGCGGCACGTCCTTGGTTTTGGGCACGTCTTTTTGTTTGCCGTCCAGTTTCGGCTGGTTCAAATCCTTGTTCGCGTCGAGATTGGCCGCCTTGGAATTTTTAGCGGAATAATACTTGGCATCCTTGGGCGGTTCCGGCGTGACCTGGTCAGGATCCACGTCCAGAAAAATGCTTGGCTCGGATGGTTGAACCGGTGGCGGATTCTTTTTCTGCGCGAGCTGCTGGCGCGGCGACCAGTGCAATTGCTGCCACAGGCCGGTTTTTTTACCAAGTTCGTAGCCGCCCCACCCGAGTAAATGCACTACCAGTGAAAATACCAATACCCACATCAACCGTTTCATTTCAAAACGGTTGACGCGCACGGAATCCACTTTTTCGTTGATGACAGCCACGTCGAACAATCTTGCCGCAGTAATACCAACCGGGCAACTGTCTTTAGAGCGAGCAGAATTAACTCTGCTTTCGCCTCCAATACGATACACTGAAAAATCGAAAGAGATTGTATGAGCATAAAATTGTTTTCCGAACTCGGCCTTTCACCTGAAATTCTCAAGGCCATTGAAAAACTCGGCTTTGAAAAGGCCGCGCCGATCCAGGCCGAGGCGATTCCCGTTCTCATGAGCGGACGCGATGTCGTGGGCCAGTCGCAGACGGGTTCTGGCAAAACTGCGGCGTTCGCGATTCCGGCGATTGAAAAGACCGACCCGAACTTGAAGGCCGTGCAGGTGCTGATCTTGTGTCCGACGCGCGAGCTCGCGGTGCAGGTCGCCGAGGAAATCCACAAGCTCACCCTCTTCAAACGCGGCATTACGTCGCTGCCGATCTACGGCGGCCAGTCTTACGAACGGCAGTTCTGGGGGCTCAAGAATGGCGCGCAAATCGTCATCGGCACGCCCGGGCGCGTGATGGATCACATGCGGCGCGGCACGATCCGCCTCGACACGTTGAAGATGATGATCCTCGACGAAGCCGACGTGATGTTGAACATGGGTTTCCGTGAAGACATCGAAACGATTCTAAAAGATGCGCCCAAAGAACGGCAGACCGTTTTCTTTTCCGCCACGATGCCAAAGCCGATCCGCGACCTGATCGAGCGTTTTTCCCGCGAACCACAGACCGTGAAGATCGAGCAGAAGGCGATGACCGTTCCGACCGTCGAGCAGGTTTATTACGAAGTGGACCGCCGCTTCAAGGTGGATTTGCTCACGCGTCTCATTGACATTTACGACCTCAAGCTCGGCATTATTTTCTGCAACACCAAGCGCATGGTGGACGACCTTGTGGATCATCTCGAAGCGCAAGGTTACATGGCCGACCGGCTCCACGGCGACATGACGCAGGCGCAGCGCGACCGTGTGATGAACAAGTTCCGCAAGTCCGGTCTCGAATTTCTCGTCGCCACCGACATCGCCGCGCGCGGCATTGACGTGGACGATATTCAAGTGGTGTTCAACTACGACCTGCCGTATGACGGCGAAGATTACGTCCACCGCATCGGTCGCACCGGCCGCGCCGGAAGAACCGGCCGCGCGATTTCCTTCGCCTCCGGCCGCGAACTGTTTCAGATCCGCAACATCGAACGCTACACGAACATGCGGATTCAACGCGCCAAAATTCCGACTGTTGATGAAGTCCACGAAGTCCGCGCCAGCCTGTTCCTCGACAAGCTGCGCGCCACGCTGACCACGGGCGAATACAAAAAGCAGGACCATCTGATCGAACGCTTGTTGGAAGAAGGTTTTAATTCCACCGACATTGCGTCCGCGCTCATCCATCATTTGCAAGGTGGCGACGCCACGCCCGCGAAACCTGCACCTCAGGAAGAGCCGGTCTTTGACCGCCCCGAACGTCCACCTTATCGCGAACAACGCGACAGCCGTGGCGGCCGTTACGAAGATCGTCCCGCCCGCAGCGCAACGTATCGCGATGACGACCGCCGTGAACGCGCGCCTTATCGTAGTGATTCCCGCGATGAGCGCCCTGCGCAACGCCCTTACGGAGCGCTGACCTCCGGTCCGGCCCGTGCGCCACGCCCGATGGGAGCGCCCGCATCTGCCGCGCCACGCGTTGTGAAAACAATCATTCCGCCGCCAGCGAAGCGCGCTGCGAAAACATTTCACGCTCCACCGACTCCGTCAGCCGTCGCACCGGCCTTTGCTGCAACGCCGGTTCCAGCACCCGCCAGCCCCAAAGTCGTCGAATCCAAAACTTTTTCCGACGAGGAAATTCTGGCTTCCGTAAAACCCGAAACCTTGGCACCTGCGTTCAGCAAACCAAAACCGGCCCCGTTCTACACGAAGGTGGCGACCGAATCTGCTTCCAAGAAAAGCAAAGTAAAAGCTGACCGCGCCACGCCGGCGGACCAGACGCGCTTGCACATCAATGTCGGCGAAGAGATGGGCGTCGTGCCGATTGATGTCGTCAATTCAATTGCCGGCGAAACCGGGCTGCCCGGCAAAGTCGTGGGCAAGGTGGACATTCGCGAGCGGCATTCGTTTGTGGATGTTTCCACCGAACACGCCAACGCCATTCTCGCCAAGCTCAACCGCGCGGAGATCAAAGGTCACAAGGTCAAGATCAAGGCGGCGTGATGAGCGGTGAAGTTCCAGTTTCGCGGGTCGAGCAGTTGTTTGAGCTGGCCGTGTCATCAAAGCTTTTGCTGATCGGGCGCGAAGCATTGCGCCGGAACAAAAGCCATCTGCATTTTGTTTTGATCGCCACGGACATCATTGCCAATCATCGCGAGGAAGTGCTGGCGGACTTCAAACATTATCCGGTGGTGCAGCATTTCACGGCGGCGGATTTTGAACGAATTTTCAAAATCAAAGGCGCGAAGACCGTCGGCTTTGCCAAGTCCGATCTCGCCAAATCCATATACGCCGGATTGAAGCCTTACCGCATCAACGAACCGCTGCATCCGTCAAAAAAACCCAGCATGCCTGCGGCGTAGTTGCCGGGCGTGCCGCTGGAAACTTCGCCGGCTCGGGACTGGATGCATCAAAAAACTTTCCGTTTCAGATTGACCAGCCACGCGGGATATGTCGAAATGGTAGAACATAGTAATCTTGTTTTATCAGATGCCGAAAGCTGCAAATCGAAACGGAAACGGCCCGCGCGCGGGCACAACGAAATACGACGCCCACCACAAGGTGCTGTCGCAAACTTACGGCGCTTTCGCGGACTTGCGCCGGGAGCTTTCCGATTCCAAGACCACCGTCCACGAACGCGAGGAGATGCTGCGCAGCTTCGCGACCTGCCCGGATTCCCAGCGCGCGTGGCTGCTGCTCGAGGATTACTTCGAGAAGCTGCTGCTCTCGCGCAAGGATTTCCCCGACACAAACTGGTGGCCACGACTGTTGCACGCGACCGGCAAGGCGCGCCTGGAAGAACTTGCGTTTTTATTTTTGCGCGCGAAACGTTCCGTGCCGCCGGAATTATCGACACACGCGAGTCTCGACCGTTTTGCGAAAGCCGAGGAAGCCGAGCTGGAAGTGAAGCTCGTGCAGGAACTGGAAAACTGGCTCGCGCCATCCGCGTTGCCGCTGCTCGATACGCCACGCGCCACTCTACGCGTCGTCTGCCGCGTGCAGGCGGGCGAAGACGAACCATCGCATCACCGGCTCGCGGTGCAATTTCTTTTGTCGCGCCCGCGCACCGGCGAGAAGGCGCGCACCATGCGCGAAATGATTGACCTCGTCGTCCGCGCCACGCACGAGCAGGAACTGTTTCCGCCCGCCGACTGGGAATTCATCCAGTGGCTTTCCGACACGCATCGCCAGCGCAACGACGGCGCGGACACGCTGGTTTTGTCCGATGCGGAACTGCTGCAATGGCTCGCGCGCTGGGGCCACACCAACCGCCTCGAACTCGCCGACAACGGCCAGTCGCTGCACTTTCAGGGACAGGTCGTTGCACTCACGCCGCATCTCGAAAATGGCGACAAGGAACTTTCCTTCACGCATCGCATCGCGTTGCCCGGTGGCGAAAACCATTCTGTCGCCAACGTAAAATTCTTCAATCACCAGCCGCCCATCGCGCTCGTCGGCAATACTTTCTTCCTGCTGCGCAACGCGCCACCGTCCCCGGTGCTGCGGCATCTGGTGAACCAGCCGTCCGTGCCGGTCCGCAAGTTGAGCCATCGCCTGCTGCTGCATCTGCGCAAAACGCAGTCGAATCACGGCGTGGATTGGGAAAGTTTGTGCATTGCGCATCCGGCGACGCCGCAGTTTGTTTTTGAATTGCTGGACGAAACGGTGCGTCTTCGTCTGCTCGCAAAAAGTTTGCGCGATAAAAGCTCGTGGTTTTGGAATGGAAACGAATGGCAGCGGGACGGGAAAAATAGTGGCACGGGCATCCTGCCCGTGCGTTCCGACAAGAACCGGCCAGAAACACACGGGCAGGATGCCCGTGCCACAACCAACAAGCCGGAAATCCTCGACGACCCGCGCCTCGAACCCGCGACACAATGGTTGCGCCGGCTAGACTGGTTCACGCCCGAAGCCGGCTTGTGGATCGGCGACGCGAATGAAAATTTTCTCGACTCGCTCGCCGGCGCCTGGGCGACGCGTCCGCCGGAAGCAGAATTTCTCGGCAACCCCGCGTTTCACCGCTTGTTCCTTACGCCGCGTTTGCTCAAGCCGAAGTTGATTGTCAAAGGCAGCGGCATTGACTGGCTCGCCGTTTCCGCCGAATGGGAACAGGAAGGGCTGAAACTTTCTAAGGCCGATCTCGAACGGCTCGCGAGCGCGACCGGACGCTTTGTGAAACTGCCCAATTCCGGCTGGGTCGAACTCGACACCGCCGCCGTGCAGGGCGCGCACGAAGCGATGGCGGAGATGGGCGTAGATGGGCTCATCGCCGTGCCGCAGCGCATCGGCCTTGAAAACGTCGCGCATCTGGACGAGGACGGTTTGACCCGCTTTGTGGACTCGCCGGAAGCGATGGCCTTGCGTGAACGCGTTCGTGATTTCAAGGGCGTTCCCTCCGTCAATTTGCCGAAAGTCTTGGAAGCGGAATTGCGGCCTTATCAAAAGGACGGCTTCGATTTTCTTGCGCACCTGGTGCAGATCAAGCTCGGCGGCATTCTCGCTGACGACATGGGGCTCGGCAAAACTTTGCAAACTTTGACATGGTTGGGCTGGCTCAAGGAACGCAACACGAAAAATCCCAAGCCATCGCTCGTGATTTGTCCGGCATCCGTGCTGCACAATTGGCGGCGCGAGGCGGAAAAGTTCACGCCCAACCTGAAAGTGCTCGTTTTAGAAAGCGGCGCGGCACGACACAATTTACGGAAACAAATTCCGCAGAACGACATCATCGTGACGAATTACGCGCTGCTGCGGCGCGATCTGGAGGAACTGAATAAATTCGCCTTTCGCGCGGTGATTCTCGACGAGGCGCAGTTCATCAAGAATCCCGGCGCGCAGGTCACGCAATCCGTCAAGCAGCTCAAATCCGAGAACCGCATCGCGCTCACCGGCACACCGCTGGAAAACCGGCTGCTGGATTTGTGGAGCATCGTGGATTTTGTGCAGCCCGGTTATCTCGGCACGCAGGAACATTTTCTCGACACTTACGAACCCAAGGGCGGCGAAAACGCCGAGTCCGAACAACGCATCGCGCGCAAACGGCTTTCGGCGAAATTGCGTCCGCTCCTGTTGCGCCGCTTGAAGAAGCACGTCGCGAAGGATTTGCCCGACCGCATCGAGGAACGCATGGATTGTCCGCTGGGTGACGAACAGCGGAAACTTTATCTGGCCGAACTGCGCCGCAGCCGCGACCAGATCCAGCACGTCGTCGCCGAGCAGGGTCTTAACAAAAGCAAGATGCACGTCCTCGCCGCGCTCACGCGGTTGCGGCAGGTCTGCTGTCACCCGTCGCTCGTCGGCAGCGACACGGCTTCCGGCAAAACTGAGACGTTGTTCGAGTTGCTCGACCCGCTCATCGCCGACGGCCAGAAGGTTCTGGTCTTCTCCCAGTTCGTCCAGATGTTACAACTGCTCGAGAAAGAATGTCTGGCGCGTAATATCCCCACTCACATCCTCACCGGCCAGACCAAGGATCGTCAGGCGGTCGTGAACGCGTTCCAAGCCGACAAAGGCGCGGGCGTGTTCCTGTTGAGTTTGCGCGCGGCCGGTACCGGTTTAAATCTCACCAACGCCAGCTATGTCGTCCTTTACGATCCGTGGTGGAATCCGGCGGTTGAGGCGCAGGCCATTGACCGTTCGCATCGCATTGGCCAGACCAACACCGTGAATGCCTACCGCCTCATCGCGCCCGGCACCGTCGAGGAAAAAATCTGGGAACTGCAACAAAGCAAGGCGCAAACCATCGCTGACGTGCTCGGCGAGGAAGGTTTTGCCCGCAGCCTCACGACGACGGATCTGGAATATCTGTTTGCGGAGGATTAAAAAAGTTGGGATGAATGGATGAACGTCCGCCCTCACGCTCACACCTCCTCGGGGGCGAGCGTTTCCGCCAAATCATTTATGGAACCATCGGCTATTGAAATAGATGGCCCCATGAAAAAAGATTGGCAGCACAACGCGGCGTCCAATATCTTTACGTCATTTAACATCAATCCATGTCAAGCAATCCAATTGTTTTTGATAGTGTCCGGTTTTATGATCATTCTACTGAGCAGCTTATTCCAATTGAGGGAGCGCGGCAGATTATGGATTTGGCTATGATTCCGTCGAAAGGTGACTTCGTTCGATTTGGCCAATCGGAACGAGAATTCATAGTTTTAGACAGACATTTTCATTTTTTGCATGGCGTATGTTCCGTGGTTGTTAACGTCCAGCCAGCGGACCGTTGCACATGAGCACAATTAGACTGAGCCACAACATACATGAATTTTCCAACAAGAATTCCAGTTACAATACCATGGTCTTCAGCGGAGTGGATGCCCAAGACTGTCGGCGGTTTAATTTACGATAAAGCCTTTCTCGAATTCTGGGATGCTTGGAAGCGAGAGTTGCATGGTAGCAATCGCGAGCATGAGTATTTAGAGTTCATCATGTTGGAGTCAGGATTTAAGAATTCCGACAGCTTTTCAATCATCATGCTGCGGCAAATACTCAACTGCACTATCGAACTTGTTACCGCATCCGCACCACGCATTTCACATCCAGTTGCTGCATTCGAGTTGGTGACTATTGTGGATGACTTTTCGCAGTTAGCGCTCAAAAGTCTTCCAAAGTCCGCTAAACGACAGCTTGATAAGGAACTTACTTGCGTTTCCGCGTCGGTAATCATTTTTGCATTTCAGGCAATTGATCAGTATTTTCGCGCAAGCACACGTTTGACTGGAAACTAATATTTTATATGCCAGGACTTTCTTTCGCTCCGTCATTCAAATCTCAACGATTCAATCGGATCCAGTGTTCTGCCTTCACGCCGGGCAAGTTCCGAAGACCACGGATCGGGAATATCTGTCCTCAATGGATCAAAAATCCTAGAGTGGCCGGATGGAACTTCGCGAATTTGCCGAGCGCGTTCTGTTCGCCACGACACTGGAGGAAAAACTCCTGCGCCCGACGGACATCACCGATGAAAAACCGGGCGCGGCATTCGTGACGCCGGTTGCGCCGGGTCGTCCAACCGGATTGCAATTCAAAGCCACCGGCGAGGCCCGCGACAGTTTTCCCGGCACCAAAAATCTCGAGCAGGAATCCGAGCGCGGACGGTTGCTGCATTTCTTCGCCAATCACGAGCTGCTTGCCACGGAATTGATGGCGCTCGTGCTGCTTAAATTTCCCGACGCTCCGGCGGCGTTCCGCAAAGGCGTTTACCAAACGCTCCGGGACGAACAGGAGCACACGCAGCTTTATCTGCATCGCATGAAGCAATGCGGCGTTCACTTCGGCGAGTTGCCGGTGAGCGGCTATTTCTGGCGCTCGGTTTCGGTGATGAAGAACCCGATGGATTACGTCTCCAGTCTTTGTCTCACGTTCGAGCAGGCAAACCTGGATTTCGCGCGGCATTACGCCAAAGGTTTTGCGGCCGTTGGCGATGACGCGACCAGCAGGCTGCTGGATAAAATTTATCGCGATGAAATCGGCCACGTCGCCTATGGCTTGAAATGGTTTCGTCGCTGGAAGAATCCAACTGAGAGCGACTGGGAGGCGTTCTGCCGACAGTTGAAATTTCCGCTGTCCCCGCAACGCGCGAAAGGCATCACGCTGAATGTCGAAGGCCGTCGCGCAGCTGGACTCGACGCGCATTTCATCGCGGAGCTGGATGTCTTCTCGCAATCCAAGGGCCGCACGCCGAATGTTTTCGTTTTCAATCCGTTTGCCGAGGCGCGCATCGCGCAGGGCAAATCGTTCAATCCCACGAAGCATCAGGCACAGCTCGCGCGCGATCTCGAAAACCTGCCGCAGTTTCTCTGCCGGCAGGATGACATCGTAGTGGTGAACGAAAAACCGTCCGTGGAATTTCTGAGCGGCATCAAGCAGGCGGGCTTCGCGCTGCCGGAATTTGTGGAACTGGATCGTCGTGCCAGTCTCACGGAACGCAAGCTCGGCCGTCTGCGTCCGTGGGCGTGGGGACCGGACAGCGTGGAATTGTTCGAACCGATTTTCGCCAATCTCACGGGTGAGAAGCGCACCGCCTCGGGAAGTTTCAATCCGAAAATCGCGCAACTTTACTCGAAGGCATGGAGCGCGGCGTTGCTGAGAAAGATTCTTTCCGGTAGGGCTGCGCTGCCGCGCAGCCCAAACAAAGAGGCGGCGCAGCAACGCCGCTCTACCGATGGTCATTGGCTTTGCACTGAACATGAGGTTGGCGCGGCGGTAAATTCGCTCGATGAAGCGCTCGCCGCGATTGCCACGATCCGCCAGCGCGGCCATCACAAAATCGTCATTAAGGAAGCGCTCGGTCTGGCGGGCAGCAACGCCATGCGCTTGTTCGAGCCGGAACTTTTAGAAACGCATCGCCGCTGGATCAGTAACGGGGTTGGGAATGGCCGACAACTCGTGGTCGAGCCATGGCTGGAACGTGAACTGGATTTCTCCGTGCAACTGGAAATGGCCGACGACGGTTTGAAGCTGTGCGGCTATACCGGTTTGATCAACGACGCCAAAGGCCAGTTCCAGGGCAACATTGCCCTGCCCGGACACCAGAAGAAAATTCCCGCGAACTTGATCACGCTTTTTCCCAAGCCGCCGGACATCGCACAGCGGTTGCACGCGCTCTATGCGGACATCTTCGCGTTGCTAGAAGAGGAGTTAAGCCGCGTAAACTATCTCGGTCCCGTGGGCATAGATGCGTTTGCCTATCGCGACGCGGATGGTAAAGTCCGGCTTAAACCCATCGTAGAAATTAATCCACGCTACACGATGGGACGCTTGACGGTGGAATTGATGAAGCACGTCGCGCCCGGCAGTCGTGGCTTGTTTCGATTGATCAATCGCAAACAGGCGCTAGCCGAAGGCTTCGCGGATTTCGCGGCTTACGCACATTCGTTAAGCAAACGGCTCCCCATTCAACTGAAAGGCGAACCGGCACCGAGAATCAGTGAAGGCGCGATTTGTCTGAACGATCCCGTGCAGGCGCAAGTCTGCCTCGCGGTATTTCAAGTCGCTCACGGTGCAGCGTCAGGTGTCCTCGCCTGATGTGGAGGCGTCGCAGCTACCCGCAGTCAGTTCGCTACTCGGCCGCAGTTTTGATGGCCTCCAGCTCCTCCCAACGTGCATAAAGCTTTGGCACGTTTGCCTTGGCCGCGTCGAGTTCGGACGTAAGCTGGTTCACCTGCGCCGCGTGCTTGCGGAAAAATTCCGGATCAGCGAACAAACCTTCAATGCGCACGACCTCGACTTCCAGCGCATGAATCTGCGCTTCCATGCCTTCGAGTTCGCGCTGCTCTTTGAAAGACAGTTTGCGCGGCTTTATTTTCGGCTTCGCGGCGGCATCTCGGGAGAGTGCCGATGACTTTTCAGCCTTGTTCGTGGCCAGGATGGCGGCACTCTGCCGGGCAGCGGCGGCCTCTGCCTTTTTCTTCTTCTCCAGGTAATAATCGTAGTCGCCGACGCTGTGATGAATCTTGCCATCGCCTTCAAACGCTAGGATGTCTGTGCAGACGCGGTTGAGGAAATACCGGTCATGGCTGACCACGCACGTCACACCGGTGAATGCGATCAATGCCTCCTCCAACACGCGCAATGTCGGCAGATCGAGATCATTCGTCGGTTCGTCGAGGATGAGAAAATTGCCGCCGCTTTTCAGGATGCGAGCGAGTAGCAAACGGCTGCGTTCACCGCCGGAAAGTTTTTTCACCTGCGTCGTGATGCGGTCGTCCGAAAATAAAAATCGCTTGAGATACGAGCGGACAGAAATCTTCTCATCGCCCCATTCCACGAATTCACGACCCTGCGCGACTTCGTCCATCACGGTGTTCTCCTCGTTAAGCTGGAGCCGCGACTGGTCCACATAATTGAACCGGGTGAGCTGGCCGGTCTTAACAGTGCCTTCAGTGGGCTGAAGCTGGCCGATGACGATCTTGAGCAGCGTGGATTTTCCCAGACCATTGCGCCCGCAGATGCCCACACGCTTGCCGTTCTCAAAGCTAAAATTGAAGCCGGAAAACAATCTCTTCCCGGCGATCTCCATGCCGAGATCGGCAACATCCACGGTGCGATTGCCGAGTTGCGGCGGCGGCGGGATGACGAGTTCCACATCTTCCTCGATCACTGGCCCGGACTTCGCCGCCTCGTCGTAATAACGCTCGAAGCGGTCCTTCTGCTTGCTGCGTTGTGCGCGCGGGCCCTGACGCACCCAGGCGAGTTCCTTTTTCAGAAACATCTGGCGCTTGTGCTCCACCGTGGCGTCGGCGGACTGGCGCTCGGCCTTGGCCAGCAGGTATTCGGTGTAATTGCCATCGTGGGAAAAGAATTTCCCGTCGGACAGCTCAATCATGCGCTTCACCACCCGATCCAGAAAGTAACGATCATGCGTCACGACCAGAAATGTGCCGTGAAATTCTTCGAGAAACTCCGCCAGCCATTCGATGGATTCCGGGTCGAGATGGTTTGTCGGCTCGTCGAGCACCAGAAAGTCGGGACTGGAAACGATGGCGCGGCACATGGCCACCCGGCGTTTCTCACCGCCGGAAAGCGTTTCAATGTCGCGTTCCGCAGCCGGACAATTCAAATGCGCCATGGCGATCTCGATGCGTTGATCCAGCGTCCAGCCTTCGAGCACCTGGATGCGATGCTCCAGTTCTTCATGCCTCTTGGAATCATGCGGCAATGATTCAAACTCGGCGATCAAATCCAGGACGTGCTTCGCGCCGTCACGGATGTTTTCAACCACGTTTTTCTTTGCATCGAGCATGAAATCCTGCGGCAGGTAACTGACCACAAGATCGCGCTGCCGCGAAACTTCGCCGCTGTCGGGCGATTGCAGGCCGGCGAGAATGCGCAAAAAAGTCGTCTTGCCCGCGCCGTTGCGACCAACCAGACCGAGGCGTTCGCCTTCCTGAATCCCGAGCGTGGTGCTGTCGAGAATGGCGCGCGTGCCGTAGCGCACGGTGATTTCGGAGGCGGAAATGATGGTGGGCATGTCAGTTCAAACCGCAAAAGATTGTAAAATTGTTCTCACAAGAACATGAATGGTAGCAAACAATCAGGCGGGAACAAGACGCAAGGATGGGCGAGTTTCAACCGGCTGAAGATTTTTCGGTTGGAAGGCATTTGTCCTACCCTCTCCGTAAAATAGGTTTGTAATCAATATAAGGGCAGATGGAACAGGCCGGTGCGATGGCGGTAGCAAACTCGCCCTGCATCGGTGACTGTGCCTCTTTAGCACTTTCATATTCTGGTCGAACAAATTAGTGTTGAATAACCTTAACGTGAGACAACTGAACATGCCCGGAACGAATAGAACAACCGCCGCCGCATTTGGCAGTTATATTTCGCATGGTTCATTGTTTTTGTCTTCGGTTGATCAGGTCGAGCGCGAACAAACCTTGCTGCCTTACGCGCATTATCTCCGGCAAGTCTGGAAAGATTTGAATTTGACTGGCGTGTTGTGTGTAGACGGTCGTCCCACAGCCTACATTTGTGAAGGCGCAAGATTTTCCCAGAATGAAAAGCGCGTCAGACAACAAATCGTCTGGAATCAAGGTTTGGTGCCGCTGCTGATTTTTCTGACGCCGAACAGCGTTGAAGTTCATAGCACCGTCAAAAAACCAACCCAATCTACCGACGACGCGGCGGACGAGTTGCCGAGCTTGATTACCGACCTTGGCAACATTGCCGAGGCGCTGGAATGTCAAAAGCTGATCCGCTCCATCGAGACCGGCCAGTTTTTTCAAGAGCGCGCCAAGTTTTTCCCGACCAACGAATCTGTTGACCGCTGCCTAATTGAAAATCTGGTCTATACCGCCCGCAAACTGAAAAAGGCTGGCTGGGAGTTGAAGCATGCATATTCATTGCTGGGCCGGGCCTTGTTCGTGTCGTTTCTGGAAGCGCGCAAATTCATCAAGCCCGACTATTATCCCACAGGAACAAAATGCCTGACCGACATTTTGGCGTGCTCGACCGTTGCTGATGTAAAACAACTGCTTTACCGGAAATTTTTTCAGAAGTTGAAACACGAATTCAACGGCACGATGTTTGATGCAGCGCTGGCGGCGGAAGAGCGGGACATTAAGAAAGCGCACCTCGACATCTTGCGTGATTTCTTGAACGCCGCCGACATGAAGACCGGCGAATTGACGCTGGACTTCTGGGCCTACGATTTTAATTACATACCTGTCGAGACCATCAGCGCCATCTATGAAGAATTCCTGAAGGAAACCGATCTTGACAAAAAACGGCGCGACGGCGCGTTCTACACGCCCCGGCATCTGGCGGAAACCACGCTGCACATAGCGCTGGAAAATCGCTATGAAAAAACCGCCGACTGGAAGGCGTGCGATCCGGCAATGGGGTCGGGGATTTTCCTTGTCGCGATGTTTAACCTGCTGGCCGAGCAATGGCTGCGAAATAATCCTGACACGCGCCGCCAGACCAAGGCGCAGAAGTTGTTAGAAATCCTGCAAACGCAAATCTGCGGCGTGGACGTGAATCCGGTGGCCTGCCGCATCGCCGCGTTCAGCCTTTATCTCGCACTGTTCGAGAAGCTCCAACCGACGGACGTGGATGAATTCAAAAAATACGTCCGCGCTGAACATTTCCTGCCGCCGTTGCTGTGGGAAAAGGACGGCGAACAACCGGAACTGCCGGTTGTGTTGAGCGGTGATTTCCTTGAAAACAAGCTGCCGTTGAAAAAAGATTTTGACCTGATCATCGGCAATCCGCCGTGGGAGAGCCGGGGCGACAAGCAAATCGCGCTTCGTTTCGTAAAAAACTCCCGCGACTATCTCCGTGACGGTGGTATTTGTTGCCTGCTGCTGCCTTCAACGATTCTGGTCAATCTTCACGGCTCGCTCGACGGCGATTGGTTTCGCAGCGTGACGGTAGAAAAGATGGTTCAGCTTGCGGATTTTCGTTTCGTGCTGTTTGAAGCCACGCATCCGTGTTTCATTCTCCGCTACTGTAAGCAAGCTCCCACCTTGGAACATACTGTTACCTACGAGACGCCCAAATTGAACCGCTTTGACCGGCGCACCGGCGTGATTGTGGTTGAACCCGACGACCAAAAGCTCGTGCCACAACGCGATGTCCTTGAAGCTGCGTTACAAGACAAACTGCAAGTCGCGTGGGGCAGAAAATTTTGGGGAACGGCACGGGACGAGGCTTTTCTGCGGCGTTTGGATTTTCTTCCGCCTTTGTCAGACGCGGTTAAAGATAAAAAGTTGGCCGTCGGTGTAGGTTGCCAGCCTTTTTATCCAGGGGTTTCGCCTGGCGAACCCAAGCCGTTAGGCGCATGGAAACTCTCTGACAAATTTCTGGAAAACTCCAACGACTTTCCTCAGTTGGTTTTACATGATCAAGACTTTACGACTCTTCGGAAAGCACTAGAGTCGTCTATCTATGAATCGAAGAAAAAATTCAAGAAGGTTGTTGCCTCCCTAGACGGCTTGCGGCGGAAACCGGAAGATATTGTTTTTGCTCCGCCAATGGTGGTTTATAGCAAAGGTTTCACCAAGCGGGCGTTTTACAATTCAGAAAAGCCTGTTCGGTTTTTTGATGGGCTACGCTCCATAACAGGAGGCAAACAAGATGCTGATGTTCTCCGCTTTCTTTGTGCGGCTTTGGGCTCGAAATTATTCGACTATCTGACTTTTCATTCTGGATCTAATTTAGGAATCGGGCGCGACCAGATTCACGTATATGAAAGTTTGGCGTTACCATTCCCGCTGCCAAACCACGAACTCGCAGCAGAGAATGCCAATGAAATAATTCATGAGGCATCGGCTGTTTTCAAAGATGTCGAAAAAACGGGTAAAAAGGCAAACGCGGAAGAACGCGCTGAACTGGCGCAAGCCGCCACTACCAAACTTGAACCGCTGGTTGAGGCTTATTATCGCGTGACGGATGCCGAGCGCATCCTCATAGAGGACACGCTGACGCTCTGGCAACCGAGCATCCATAGCCACAATCTTGATAAAGTTATTCCTTCACTCGCGTTTCCCGAATTGCCTGACCGCAAGCGTTACGCGGACACGCTTTGCGAGGTGTTGAACCGGCGCGCCCGTAAACAAGGCATCCGCATCCGGGCCGAAAGCATGGCGTCCAAAGAATTGAGCCTTATTTTCTTCACCGTCATCTTTGGTAATGAAGGCGGGCCACACAAAGACGCCGGTGGCAATAGTGAACTGTGGAAGGCACTCAAGCGAATGGATGAAGCGGCGCAACATGAAAGCGGGCCATTCAACTATCTCCGTGGCTTCAATTATTTCAAACACGACCGGCTTTACATGTTGAAGCCGGCCACAATGCGCAACTGGTCGCGCACATCCGCCCTCAACGATGCCGACGCTATCTTTGAGCATTTGAGTTCAAGGGGGAAATGAAATTCACCACCGCCAGCGGACAACTTGCAGACGAGTTCAATCCGTTCCAAGCGGATTATCTGGCAGAAATTCTTGAGGCGGTGGCGGTGGCTTGGTCCAAAATGACAAAGCCAAAGAAGCGGGAGTTGGAAGATCAAATTACCTTTCGTCTCGCGGGCCGGTTACAAAATGATCAAACCTTCAGTGAATTGCCTTACGACATTGTTCCGCAATATTGGTTGCTTGGAATAAATGGGCAGCGGCTCGGGCGTCTTGACTTGCATTTTAAACATCGTCAATCAAAACGAGATTATTTTGCATGGGAATCAAAACGCCTTCATGTGACCTACCCTGGCGGTAGTTTTGGCACTGAACACTCAATCTATGCCGGCAGCGAAGGAATGATGGCTTTTGTTGAAGGACAATATTCAAAAAACCTCCCTGCCGCAGGAATGCTGGGGTATGTGATGAACGGCGATACCGGCAAAGCTCGGGAAGGTTTGGTCAAGCGCATTGATGAACGGCGTGACTTGTTGTGTCTATCAGTAGATTCCCAGCTTTCTCAATCCACTCTGGCGCACACAGTCAACAAGGGAATGACAGGAACGTGGCTTGGCGAAACGCTTCATGACTTAAAAACTCACAGCCTGCGCCTTTTCCACATGCTGCTTCCTGTTACCTAACGGCGATTTGCTCGTCAGAATCTTACTCCTTCGCTGTTTGCACCGGTAGCGCGGATAACGGCGTATTTTTATTCGTCTCGCCAAAATAATTTGCCGACCATTCGTTTTCAAAAAGAATGACAGGATTTTTCCCGATGTCGTAGGCGAGCTTCGCGCCGGTCGGCAACGAAAGCGCATCCAGTGCATCTTCGGTGATCTCGGGCGGTAGCCAGCGGACAACGCTCCAAGGAGCCGACTCAAGACGCGATTCCGCACCGTATTCGCTTTCGAGACGGAATTGCACGACCTCAAATTGCAGCGGGCCGACGGCAGCGAGCAACGGCGTTTTGACGGACGAGTTCCGCAGATACAACGCCTGGATGACGCCTTCCTGCAACAACTGGTCGAGGCCCTGGCGGAACTGTTTGTATTTTCCCGTGTTCGGATTGTGCAGATACGAAAACGCCTCGGGCGTGAAGCGCGGGATTTCCTTGTAGAGAATTTTGGGATCGGTCGTGAGCGTGTCGCCGATGCCGAAGCTGTCGTGACCGACGAGGCCGATGACGTCGCCAGGATACGCTTCGTCCACGGTCTCGCGTTCGTTGCCGAAGAGCTTGTGCGAACTGGACAGGCGGACTTTTTTCTCGGAGCGCGAATGATGCACGGTCATGTCGCGGTCGAATTTGCCGGAGCAGACGCGGATGAACGCGATGCGGTCGCGATGTTTCGGGTCCATGTTCGCCTGAATCTTGAAGATGAAACCGCTGAACGCCGGATTTTCCGGTGCGATCTCGATGCCGCCCATCACGCGGGATTTCGGCGCGGGCGAATGTTTTAGAAAACCGTCGAGCAGGAGTTGCACGCCGAAATTATTCACGCCGCTGCCAAAAAACACCGGCGTGGTTTTGCCCGCGAGCACAGCGGCTTCGTCGAATGATTCGCCGGCGAGTTCGAGCATTTCCAGTTCTTCGAGCGTTTTGCTAAATTCCGCCTCGCTCAAATTGCCGCGCACTTCCGGATCATGCAATCCGCCAACGACAACCGGCGCGCGATGCTTGCCGCCCACGACGCGCTCAAACGTGTGCATCATTTTCGTCTGCCGGTCGTAGATGCCCTGAAATTCCGGGCCGTTGCCGATGGGCCAGTTCACGGGAAACGCGCCGATGCCGAGCACGCGCTCGAGTTCGTCAATCAGTTCCAATGGATTTTTCATCGGCCGATCGCACTTGTTCATGAACGTGAAGATCGGCACGCCGCGCTGGCGACAGACTTCAAATAATTTGCGCGTCTGCGGCTCGATACCTTTGGCGGAATCAATCACCATCACGACGGCATCCACGGCGGTCAGCACGCGGTAAGTGTCCTCGGAAAAATCTTTGTGACCGGGCGTGTCGAGCAGGTTGAGCCGGTAGCCATCGTAATCAAATTGCAGCACGGTGGAACTGATCGAAATGCCGCGCTTTTTTTCGAGTTCCATCCAGTCGGACGTGGTGGCGCGCTGGTTTTTGCGTGCGGTCACGGAGCCGGCGAGCTGCACGGCGCCGCCGTAAAGCAGCAGCTTCTCCGTCAACGTGGTCTTGCCCGCGTCCGGATGCGAAATGATGGCGAACGTGCGTCGCCGCTGGATTTCCTGTGTGATGGTCACAAACGAGTTGCAGAGCGTAGCAAAAAAGAGCGTGGTAACAAGAGGGGAAACGACGAGGCGGAGCTGACCGGTGGCAACTTACTTTTCGCTCACAAACACCGCACACACCGGCGCACCGATGGACAAAGCCTGTCCGGTCGGTTTCAACTTGCCGGTCTCAGAATCAATCGCGAACACGATGACTGAATCAGACCCCTGGTTTTCCGCGAGCAACCATTGCCCCGTCGGATCAATCGCGAAGTGACGCGGCGTGCGGCCTTGCGTAGATGTATGTTCAACGAACGTGAGTTTGCCGGTTTTCTGATCCACCGCATACACGGCAATGCTATCGTGCCCGCGATTGGAGCCATAAAGGAATTTCCCGCCTGGATGCAACGCAATTTCCGCACAGGTACTGTTGCCGGAAAAATCCTTGGGCAGCGTGGAAACGGTCTGCACTTCAGTCATGACCGCATTCTTCGGATCATAGCTGAACACGGTGATTGAGCTGGCCATTTCATTGATGACATAAACGAATTTACTGTCAGCCGAGAAAACCAGATGGCGTGGGCCAAAGCCCGGCGTCACAGGCACGAAGAATGGATTGCCCGGCGTCAGGCTGGCGCTGGAAGCGTCGAGATGATTGATGAAGATTTTGTCCAGCCCAAGGTCGCAATCGAGCGTGAAGCGATTGTCCGGTGACGGCACAATGAAGTGCGCATGCGGCCCGGCCTGACGATCCTTATTCACGCTGGAACCGGTGTGTTGGATGTTCGTGGTCACTTCGCCAAGGCTGCCGTCAACGCGAATGGGGAATGCCGCGATGCTCCCGCCACCATAGTTCGCAACGAACAAAGACTTGCCCGTGGCGTCCACCGAAACATGGCACGGCCCGCCGCTGCCGGAAAGCTGCTGGTTCAACGGCGTGAGCTTCCCGGTCTTGGCATCGAGCGCGAAAGCGTTCACCCCGCCGACGGATTTGCCGTCCAAGTGATCCACTTCGCTGACGGCATAGAGAAAGTTCCCTCCGGGCGCGACGGCGAGGAAAGTGGGATTCTTGATTTCAGCGACCAGGTCGGGCGCGCTCAATTTGCCAGTCGCTGAATCAAACTTGGAAACGTATATGCCTTTGCTCTTCGCGCCGGTGTAGGTGCCAAAATAAACCAAAGATTCGCCGGCGAAATTGTTGGCGGTCATGGAGCCGAGCATAATCATGGTCAGGGAAACAAGGCGAATGGGATTCACCCCGGCAAATTATACATTGCCCCGCCGCACGGCAACTTTTGTTCCGCTTCACATTCTCTTAAGGTTGGCTCAGGCACAGTAGGCGCATGAAAGCAAAACCCGGCAGGAACCTCGCACCCGGAGCCGCGATGCTGGCCATTGCGTTGAACTTGATCACCGCCTCGGCCGCCTCCACGCTGGCGCCAAGCGCCGGCTTGAGCCTTGCGCAGACCAACAATGGCGCGATGAGCTTGAGCATCAGCAATGCGGGTGACCAGTCCTGGGTCATCATCAGCTCCAGCAATCTGACGAACTGGACGGAAGTGGAGAGCCTGAAAGTTTTCAACGGCATTTACCATCGCAGTTACACCAATCCGGCCACCGGGAATCTATTTTATAGCGCTTTTTATGACGCCGCGCGCCAGACCAACGCAAGCAACACGACCAACGCGCTGCTGCTCCCGGCAACTTCGTTCAACTACGCCGTGCCGGTTTTGCCCGCGAGTTTTTCCGTGAACCCGATTCTTGCGGAAGACAACATGCCGGCCACGAACGTCACGAGCAACCCAGGCGCAATGCTGGGACGCGTGCTGTTTTACGACAAACGGCTTTCGACAAACCAGACGATTTCCTGCGCGTCGTGCCATGTGCAGGCAAACGGCTTTTCCGATCCGCGCCAGTTCAGCATCGGCTATGACGGCCGCCCGGGCACTCGGAACGCGATGGGCTTGAGCAATGCGCGTTGGTATCAGCGCCGGCATTTTTTCTGGGACGAACGCGCCGCCACGCTCGAAGACCAGACGCTGCAACCCATCCAAAATCCGGTTGAGATGGCCATGACGCTTGACGCGCTCACCGACCGGCTCGCCGGGGAGCCGTTCTACACGAACCTATTCGCGCAGGCCTTCGGTTCGCCGGCCGTAACCACGAGCCGCATCTCCCTCGCGCTGGCGCAATTCGTCCGTTCCATCATCTCCACCCAGTCCAAATACGATCTTGGTGTGACGAACAACTTTGCGAACTTCACCCCGCAGGAAAACCTGGGGCGCCAGATTTTTCTCGGCCAGGTCGGCAATCCGCCCGCCACCTGCGCGGCGTGCCACAGCACGGATAATTTCGTCCCCACCATCACGCTCAACAACAACGGACTGGAATTTCCCTTTGTGGACCTGAGGGTGGGCGGCGTCACCGGCGTGGCGGCGCAGAATGGATTGTTCAAAGTTCCCTCCCTGCGCAACATCGAGCTCACCGCGCCCTACATGCACGACGGCCGGTTCACGAATCTGGAGCAGGTCGTGGAATTCTACAATTCGGGCGTCGTCAACAATCCCAACCTCTCGCCGCCGTTGCGCATGCCGACCCCGCCCGGCCAGCCACCGGGGCCGCCATTGCGCCTGAACCTCTCGCCGCCGCAGAAGGCCGCGCTGGTCGCGTTCCTGAAAACGCTTACCGACACGAACCTCGTGACCGATGCAAAATTGTCAGACCCGTTCAACTACGGGAACTGAAACGGCTCACGCTTCCAGTTTTGCGTCGAGCGAAACCTTCGCATTCAGCAGGCGCGAAATCGGGCAGCCAGCCTTCGCTCCGTTTGAAATGGCGGTGAATTTTTCCTGGTCAATGCCGGGAATTTTCGCCGTCATTTCCAGATGCGATTCCGTGACGGTGGGACCGGTCGGAAGCATTTCCAAGGTGACCGTGGCAGTCGTCGCGATGGAGTCCGGTTTGAAGCCGGCCTTGCCGAGTTCCGAAGAAAATGCCATCGAGAAACAGCCGGCGTGGGCCGCCGCGATCAACTCCTCGGGATTGGTGCCAATGCCGTTCTCAAAACGCGTGCTGAATGAGAATTGCGTTTCCTTGAGCACGCCGCTCTCGCTGGAGATGCTGCCCTTGCCGCTTTTCAAATCGCCCTTCCAGACCGCCGATGCCTTACGTTTCATAAATTATTGCCTTTGGTTGTCCGAGCGGGAATTCGCTCGAAGTGGAAAGCTAACGCCGGTCAATTCCAAACTCAAGCCGGGTCTCGGAATTAAAATAAATTCTCCACCTGCCGCCGGCTTCGCACCAGACTTGCGACGGTTCTCGATAATGGATACGTTGACCACAAGTTGAGCCTGGGTCACCGCCAAATCTATTCCAAACGTCCGATGTCGAAGAAACAAAGCGTTCTCCACGACCGCCTCAAACCCGTTCAGGACTGGCTCTGCGGTTTTTTCCGCACCGGAGAAATTGACCGCGATCCACGGTTGAAGATGATCTGCGCCAGCCTGCTGTTTTATTATTTCCTGACGTTCTATTACTGGTGGCAGGATGCGGTGCCGCTGTCCACGGCCGGAAATGCGCTTTTCAATTATGCCCCGGCAAGCTTCTTTCAAAATATCCACCGGCTGATTTTTCTGAACTATGACGAAACCCGGATCTATCTGTATCTCCTGGGGATGATCTCGTTGCTGGGATCCATTTCGCTTTTCTACCTGCGCTCCAGCCTGCTGCCAGCCTGCCTGCTGGCGTGGTTGTTCCTTAACAAGATGTTTTTTTATTTGAGCGATTTTCGCCTGTTCGCCAACTACCACCACTTTCACCTGTTTTTTACGCTCGTATTTCTGGTGTCCCAGAGCAAATTGCGTTTCTTTCGCGGCGCACTGGCGGTGGGCTATCTCATGTCCGCCGTGGTCAAAATATCACCCGGCTGGCTGCTCGGGGAATATTTCAACTCCATGGTGGAAAAACTGCCGCTGTTGCCGAAGGCGGACTGGGTGGTGACCTCAGCCAGCGTGGGCGTATTTGTCATGGAATTTTTCGGCCCGCTGTGCTGGTTCACCGGCATCACCTGGCTGCGACGTTTGACATTTGGCGCATTCATCCTTTTCCACGTTTATTCCGGAGTTGTCGTGGGATTCTGGTACACGACGCTCATGCTGCCGCTGGTGGTGGCTGCATTTCTGCGGTTTGATCACCCGCTGCAAATGGGCTACCGGTTTGCACGACGGGATCTGGCCGCGTTTGGAATTTTCGCCCTCGTTATTCTTGGCGGGTTTTATCATTTCTGCATTCCCGGCGACGCGCGCATCACCAATGAAGGAAGGTATTTCGGATTTTTCATGTTCGACGCAAACCGGCAGGTGCGCTTTGAAACTGAAATTCACAAAGGAAACAAATTATGGGTTCTCCAAGTTTATCGGCCCTTTCGCGACAACGACGAAGTCAGCGCTGAAATCAACTGTAAAGCCTATGAGGATGGCGTCTTGGTTAAGGATTTTTCCGTGACCAGCCTGATCCTGGATGGCAACCAGGTGATTTTTAATCCGCAGTATTTCAGCAAGACCACGATGCGCACGTATGGCAATCCGTACCTTTACTACTATTATGCGCGGGAGCTGGTGAGACGCTATCATCCGGACAAAGTTTCAATCCGTCTGGACGTTCAACTGGATGGGCACAGCGAAGTTGTCAGGGTGCTTGATATTTCAGATTTCGCCCGGCTCAATCCAGATTACAGTTCTTTCACCCATAATAATTGGATCTTGCTGCCGGGGCCGGACAGCCCTGCCGCTTATCGCTGGCCTTAAATCGTTTCTTAATTCAGAGGCTGGATTGTCTTATGCAGGGACTTGGGAACGTTCTTCACCAAAAATCTCCACGCCATTTTCCGCCAGCCGTTGTTGCAGCTCGGCGATGTGGGCACGGTCACGCGTCTCCACGGTGCAGAGCACATGCACCCGCGAAAGATCCGGTCCGGCAAAAGTCCGGTTATGGACGATCTCCGTGACGTTTGCGCCCGCCGTTGCCAGGATGCCGGAAAGATGCGCCAGCGCACCCGGACGATCACTAAGCAGTACGTCAAACCGATAGATGCGTCCGTCTGCCGCCAGGCCGCGCTCAATGACGCGACTGTGCGCGAGCGGATCAATGTTGCCGCCGGTGAGCAGCAACACCACTTTGCGTCCGGCGAGGTCAGGCAAACTCCCGCTCAACAACGCCGCCAGCCCGGCCGCTCCCGCGCCTTCGATGATGCACTTTTCCAATTCCGCCAACCGCAACATGGCCAGGGCTAGTGATTCTTCTCCAACCGTTACCAGGCGATGCGTTAATGGTTGCATGAGGGCGATGGTGTTCCGGCCGGCCTCGGCCACCGCCAGACCATCTGCCAGCGTGGCGCGCGTGGGAATGCGTACCGGCGCACCCGCCGCCTGCCCTGCGGCAAAGCTGGCGGCATTGGCTGGCTCGACGCCGATGATTTGAAGATTTGGTTTCAATGCCTGAAACACCGTGGCCATGCCCGCCAATAATCCACCTCCGCCCACCGGCACGATGACGGCCTCGGCGTCGGGAACCTGTTCCAAAATTTCCAAGGCCATGGTTCCCTGTCCAGCGATCACCTGCGGATCATCAAATGGATGGATGTAAGTGAGCTGACGTTCTCCGGCCAGACGCGACGCTTCGCTGCGCGCTTCATCATAAGTATCGCCATGCAATACCACGGTGGCGCCAAATTGACGGCAGCGCGCGACCTTCACCAGCGGCGCAAATCGCGGCATCACCACTGTGACCGGAATGCCCAGCAATCGTCCATGCCAGGCCAGGCCCAGCGCATGATTTCCGGCGGAAGCGGCAATAACCCCAAGCTTGGTCTGTTCCGGCGTCAATTGCGCCAAGGCATTGCGCGCGCCGCGTTCTTTGAAACTGCCGGTGCGCTGGAGAAATTCCTGTTTGCAAAAAATCTGCGCACTGGTCAGTTCGCTCAAGGCCGGAGACTCCACGCACGGCGTATGGACAATGAAGCCGTTCAAGCGTGAGCGCGCCGCCATGATTTCTGAAAGCGAAACCGTTGGATTGGATTGAGGGGTCATAAATATTTTTGAAATAAAAAGAAACCCCGGGCAATTAAGCTCGGGGTTCAGAAATTAGAGTTGCGATGAATCGTTGCGCGTCTATCCCTGCCCCAAGCCGGGGCTGATAATGATCATTAGGATCATAATGGATGACACCGAATTAAACATGCGCCCTTTTGATACGCTACCAGGTGGCTGGCGTCAAGCTATGCGAGACATGGGTAGCGGTACAGTTTGAAATCATTTAAGAAATCAAGGGCGGCCTACAGTCCACGAAGCGGCCGTATTTGGTGAAAAAAATGGTGTGCCTGTCCAAGTGGTTGTTGGAGGGTCTTTAGCGGTTGCCTGATTAACTTGCTGCGGAGTTACTGGAAAATAAGACGCGCAACCAGAACTTATCAAAATCAAACACAAAGCTAACGAACCCAATCCATAACTTAGCAGTCTTGAATTTGAAAGCGCATTCATCGTATGCAATAGAACGGTTCAAATCTTCGCCTTATTGATGCGTAAATCAAGGCATCAAATTCATAATTTCTTCCAAGCTCCAAACGCGGTTTGCAATGCTCGCTTCCATTGCTGGAGTTACACGCAAAGTCTGGTGAATACGGACTTCGTCCTGCTTCGACGCGCCAATTACTTTAGTGATGAAGCGGTGAAATGCTGCATTCAGCAATCAAAGCATCGACCAGCCTTAAACCTTTCCAGCTTCAGCAACTGATTTCATTGTCGCCAAGCCCTTCTCGAAATCGCCGCCGACCATTTTATCGCAATTCATGAACAAACCCACCGCCTTGCCCATGAAATTATTTTTGCCGAACATGCTCCAGTTCACGACGGTCTGGTCGCTGTCAGGGATGAAAGTGAATTCGGTGGTGTTGACGGCCTTGAAGGGCCGGAAGAATTCCAGCCTGATCCTGACCAAGTCGCTGGGGCGGCTTTCGATGATGGTCATCCGGCCGGCACCGACTTTTTTATTTCCATCCCATGAAAAAATCGCACCTTTGCCGGCGGTCGCGCCTTCAAAGGAATTTTTACAGGCTGGATCCAGTTTTGCCCATGGCGACCAAGCCTCCCATTTGTGAAAGTCGTTCACCTGTGCAAAGACAACGGCTGATGGCGCGGCAACGGTTGTCGAGCGTGTGACGCGGAAATCATCCGGTCGCATGGCCACCAGCGTGATCACGATGACAATGGCTATGGCAACAAGGATGAGAACGGTGGTGAGCATGACGTTTTCTTCTGATTAGTTTACGGCGGTTATCTCAGGCGATTTTTGGAGCCAGCAAGGTTTGGTAATTTTTCCGGCAGGCATACGCCAGAAACAAGTTTCCCGCCATCAACGGTATCGCGACGCCGAGACCTTGAGGCTCCACGAACGCATGAAACAACAAGATGTTCAATGTGATCGGGAAAATCACCACCGTGGCCAGCGGCACAAAACGACCGATGACAAACGCCAGGCCGCAGACCAGCTCGGTGACTTTTAAGAGCGTCATGAAGTAACCCGTCGCCATGAGGCCGTCCATGAACAGCTTGACGTTGCCGACCTGTTCCGGCTGCTTCACGAGTTTGAAGAGAACGACGATGGACGCGAACAGGAACATGAGTCCCATCAACAGGCGGACTATGATGACTGCGACTTTCATAGTTGAGGATTATCCCGCAGGTTCTTGATCAGGCTTTGACCAGGGTTGTAAATCCGCCAACTAGCATGCGGTTGCAATCGAAAGGCATGTTGTTAAAATCGCACATCTCTTTGAGGCGTGGATCGTTCATGACCTTGGCGTTGACACGATCGCGGTGCACCCGCGATTTAAAAACGATGTAAGAGAACACCACGGTCTCGCTGGGCTTGGTTTTGATGCCGCGTGGAAACGGAAGGCCGAACTTCACATCCAAATCTTCGCCGACACATTCGCGATATTCCAGCGCGCCATGTTCACGCCAGATCTTGCTGGCTTTTTGAGCCATGCGGCGATAGACAGCCAGATTTTTCTTCGGAAGCGGTAGAACATATCCATCTACGTAATGAGCCATAATATTTCTTTCTGTTGTGATTTATGTTATGTGAAATGCGGTTGCTTGTTTTTCCAGACTGTTTGAACGATTAAAATCCGGGCGCGGTCAAGATTGTTGCGCCGCCACATTGACCATCCAGCTTATGCCGAAACGGTCCTCAACCATGCCGAAACGCGGCGACCAGAAAGTTTTTCCCAAAGGCATGCTTATTTTTCCACCGTCTGCCAGGGCATTGAAAGCCCGGTCGGCCTCGGCTTCATTCGGAACGGAGATGGAAAGAGAGAAGCCTTCGAATTTGGGCTGGCCGGCGGTGCAACCGTCAGAAGCCATCAGCGTGGTTGTGCCGATGCGAAAACTGCAGTGCATGATCTTGTTCTCGAAGCCGGGCGGAACCATGCCGGGCGGCGGTGGTTGAGGGCTTTCCCTGAAGCGCATCGAAAATTCCACCTCGGCGCCGAGGGCTTTGCGATAGAACTCGATGGCCTCTTCACAGCGGCCGTTGAACATGAGGTAAGGTTGGACGAGATTATTTTTGCTCATAATTTTTATCAGTTTTTATATCAGTTATCGGTTGTTTTGTATCTTTTCCGACGAAAAGTAAAGTCATCGTTTCAGAAAAATTATTTCATCTTGGGCAGATATTCTCCGAGCCGTTCCAACGTCTGCTTGCCGCCTTCGATGGCGCCAAATTCCTTGACCACAAAATCGCGTTCCTTCGCCGATGGAAAAACCATGCGAAGGGTCACCTTGGTTTTGCCGGATGCAACTTCGTCAAACGTCCATGTCGCCACGGCATCCACGCTCGGGCCGCCTTCACGTCTGCCGCCATGTGAGAAGACGATTTTCTCCGGCTTCACGATTTCCTTGAAAACTTTTTCGTTGGGATAATTCACGCCGTCCGGTCCGTGCATGACGTGCTTCCAGACACCGCCTACGCGAAAATCCATCGTCTCGATGGTGGTGCTGAAACCGCGCGGTCCCCACCAGTTCACGACGTGCTTGGGATTTGTCATCGCTTCCCAAACCAGTTCGCGCGGAGCATCGAAGTCACGCGTGATGACGATTTCGCGATCGACATTCTCCACATAATCCTTGAGCGATATGCCGATGAGCTGCGTCCAGCCTTCCAGGTAATTTTGGCGCGCGTGCGCCGGAGTTTTCGGAAACGTCTCCAAACCCTGATGCGTTAGCTTCAACCTTGTCTTGTCACCCTCGGGAAATAATTCAAACGTGACCAGCGAATCGCCCTCGTGTCCTTCATATCGCCAGGTGTAGGCGATTTTTTTATTGGGAACCGCCTCGGTAACTTTGCACCGGTGATCGTAGCTATTACCTTCGTGTTTGACGATGAACCGAAATTCAAAGCCCGGTTCCGGCCTGAATTCTTTCAGGTCAAAATACCAGCGGCGCATCTCATCAACATTCGTAAGCGCTTTCCAGACCGCGATGATGGGTGCATCAAAAGTCCGTTCAAGAACCAGTGCTTCCGGCGGATTATTTTTTGCATTCATATTTTTCTCAAAAGTTCAGCGAGCTTTTCCAGGCTTGAGGTCATGCCCATTTCAAAACCGCCGATATATTTGTTCGCCTCAACCGTCGTGTTGAGAACGCGCGATTGAATCGTGAGCAAGGTTTTGCCGCTCCGTTCGGCGAACGTCACGGTGTGCAGAAGTTTAAACATCAAATCTCCCTTTTCATCCAGCGCACCACACAAGAACACCAGCTTTTCCGGCGCAACAATTTCACGAAATTCACCGCCCATCGGATAACGCTCCCCATTCGGCGCGCGCATCACGTCATAGATTTTTCCGCCGGGCCGCACGTCCCATTCGCAGACCGGATTCGTGAATCCGCGCGGTCCCCACCATTGCGCGAGATGTTTTGGGTCGGTCCATGCCTTGAAAACCAGTTCGCGCGGCGCATTAAATTCATGCGTGATGGTAAATTCGCGTCCGGTGTAATCTTCGACGGCTTTAGCTTGTGTGGTCATTTTAAGATTTAATTTTGCCCTGTTCCATGAGCCGGCCAAATTTTTCGAGCAGCGAAGTCCATCCCTCGTTGTGGTCATCTGAATCTTCCCGGGCGGGGAATCCTTCGTGTGTCAGGGTCAGGCGCGTGGTTTTGCCCAAGTCTTCAAAATCAACCGTCACCAATGTCAGCGGCACACCTTCCGCCATCCGCTCCCAAGTGAATTGCAGGCGCTTGTTGAGAAGGATCTCCTTGTATTTGCCGATGGCGATGTGATTACCGACCTTGGAAACCATATGGAGGCGATATGCTCCGCCGACCTTTACTTCCCCGGTGAAGCTCCGGCACCCAACACCATCGGGGCTGAACCATTGCCCCATGTGCTCGGGATCAGTCCAGGCGCGAAACACCAGTTCGCACGGCGCGTTGATGACGCGGCTGACCACCAGACTGAAACCGGTCTTTTGGGCCGGTGGATTATTTTTTGACTTCATCTTTTTCCCTGGCTTGCAGTTGTTTCAAATATTCATCCAGACGGTCAAAGCTCTCCTCCCAAAACTTGCGGTATTCCTCGATCCACGCCTGCGCCTGCTGCATCGGCCTGGCTTCCAACTTCAACGAATGCACACGGCCCTTGCGTCGGCGACGCACCAATCCGGCGTTTTCCAAGATGCGCAAATGCTTCGAAACCGCCGGTAACGACATGGAATGCGGCCGCGCCAGATCCGTGACGCAGCGGTCGCCGGCAGCCAGGTGCTCCAGAATGAGCCGCCGCGTGGGATCAGCCAGCGCGGCGAACGTGCGGTTCAACAATCGCGGTGAACACTTAACCATATGGTTAAGTATTAAATGGAGTTGATGCTCAAGGCAAGAAAATATTTATGAGGGAATGGATACGGCGTGCAAGCCGACCCCGTTGAAGCGTGAAACCATCGCAACGGCGTGACCATGGATCAATTTGCCGCCCAGTTGACTCCGGCGCAATTGGCCGAGGCGCAGCAACGCGCCAGAAATTTTGCCCCTCAGCGCATCGGCCCGGAAGATTTTTAGTCATCTGATCTCAAGGCAGCGGCGTGGAGCCTGTGGAGTCATTAATCAACGGCGCATTATTGGTGGGATTATTGATCAACGCCTCGAAGCGCGGATCGCTGCGGAGCGGAAGCCAGCCGATGTCGAGGCGCGCATTGTAAATGTTTACGCCGTAAGGTGTCTGGAGCAGCCGCGTCAGTTCTTTGAGCGCACCGTCTTTGTCACCGGTCCAGGCCATTATTTGAGCCAGGCCGGTGCTGTTGTTGGGACCTACCACGGCGTCAACAGATTCAGGCACCAAATCCACTGCTTTGCGCGAACATGCCAGGGCTTGTTCCTTTTCCCCAACAATGGCATGAAGCAAGGCAAGATTGCCCCACATGGACGAGTTATCCGGCTGCTTGTCAAGCGAGGTTTTGAACTCAGGAATCAGTTTTTCGGCGCGGCTGCGGGCGGCAGGCAAATCATTGGCGGCAACCAGATCAAAGGCTTTTTGCGCATCCTGCACCAGATGCGGAGTAAACGGATCCAGATATGGATATTTCTCATCCAGCTTGACGACTTGTGCCCAGTCACCTTGTCCACGGGCCATGGCCGCCTGGAGGTATAAAATCCGCGGATCATCTGGCCGCGCAGACTTCAGGTTGGCCAGCGCCTCGGCCATGCCGCTGACCTTGCCATGGGCGAGGAAAAGGATTTGGAACTGCATCGCTTGCAGCAGCAGATCGCCATGAGCCAGTTCCGCCATGCGACGGGCCTGGACCAGTGCCTCATCATAACAGCGCAAACCAGACAATATTTCTGTGAGGCCGCTTAGGAAATGGATGTTACGCGGATCCAATTCTACTGCGTGGCGCAGGTTCGCCAGCGCTTCAGCCCAGTGCGCTTGCCGGCGCAATAAATATCCAAGCTGCGCATAAGCTTCGGCGGAATTGGGACGCACCACCAATAGCCGCTGGTATTGCTCGGCCGCGCGGGTGTAGTCGCGATAACCGTAATAGTAATAGTTGCCGAGCATTTCAATCACCTCCGGGTCATCCGGTGCGAGTCGCACCGCTGTGTCAATGGCAGCCTTGGCCTTGGCCAGTCGTTCTGGAGAACGGTCTTCATCTCCAAAAACAGCGGAGGCATGTGCGAGCGCCAGCGTGCCCCAGGCGGCGGCAAAATTCGGATCCAGTTTCACCGCTTCGGACAGCGCCTGTTCGGCCTGTTCACGATTCAAGTCAGTCCGCATGCCTTTTAGAACGGCGCGGCCTTTGAGATAAAGATCATAGGCCGCGAGATTGTCAGTCGGACGATTTTCAATCAGGGATTTTTCCTTCGGCGAGATCGCAGCCTGCAACGAGTCGGCGATCTCGGTGGCCAATTGACTTTGAATAGCAAAGATGTCGGTCAGGTCGCGGTCATAAGACTTCGCCCAGACATGTTCATCCGATGCCGCCCGGATGAGCTGGCCGGTCACGCGCACCTTGTTGCCCTCACGCCGCACGCTGCCTTCCAGCACGTAAGCGACTCCCAGTTCCTGCGCGATCTGGCGCATAGATTTGGTCGTGTCGCGATATTGCGCAACCGACGTTCGCGAAACGACATGCAAATCATGGACCAAGGCCAGCTTCGTGAGCAGATCCTCATGGATGCCGTCGGCAAAAAACACATTCCCCTTGTCATCGCTCATGTTGGCAAACGGCAGCACGGCGATGGACTTCTCATTGAGAACTCCGCCCGCAGCCGGCGGCGTGGATGGAGCAAGCGGTGGTTTGGCAGCCGCTGTCTGCTTGGTGCCATGGCTCGTTCGTTGAATGAAAAACCAGACGACAGCGGCTATCACAATCAGACCGCATAATCCCAAAGCCCATGCACGGGCATTGGATTTTGAATCGTGCGTCGTCGCGAATTTAACTTGATGAGATGCCGCTTGCTGCCATGGCAGGACGATGCGGAACAAATCCATCGCCACGGAAATATTCTTCAACTCCGTCGGCGCAAGTTTCTCGAAGCGCGCTTCCAATGCGTTGCGGATCTGCCGCTCCACATCCATCGAAATACAAATCCCACCCGCGCCCGCCAGCGGCTCGATGCGCGACGCAATGTTCACTCCGTCACCATAGACATCGCCACCGCGATGCACCACGTCGCCGATGTGGATACCGATCTTGATCTCGACGCGCCGGTCGTTGGGCACATCGTGGTTGCGTTTGGCGAGCGCCCGCTGGATTTCAATGGCGCACTGCGCCGCCTCCAGTGCGCTGTGAAATTCAACGAGGAAAGCGTCGCCGATGGTCTTGATCTCCGTGCCGTTGTAACGCGGGAACAAAGGTCGCAGCAACGCGCGATGTTCTTCAAGCAGTTCCTGCGCGAGCTTGTCGTTGTGTTGCGAAAGCGCACTGTAGCCCACCATGTCCGTGAACATGATTGCGGCGAGCTTGCGGGTTTCGGGGCCAGGATTCATCTCCAACGGCGCCAGACTAATGGAAATCCATTCGGGCAGCGAACCTTCTTTTTATCGCTGCAGCCAGCCTGGCGATTCGCGCGTTGAAGGTTCGACTTGGAATTGGTATGGTTTGGCAATGCCGAGAATTTTGACAACCGCTGTGACGGACAATTTGGCCAGATGAGAAAACGTCTGATACCATCACCTCAACGTTTATGGGCCTGACCGAACTGGGCTGGAATACAGAGCGCGATGAACAGTTCGCGTCATATCTTGCCAAGGGTTTCATCCCGGCGCGCGTCGCGGTGGAGGATAAACATTTCTATCGCGTCTGGACTGCCGAAGCGGAACTCTCCGCGCAAATCACCGGCAAAGTCATGCATGAAGCGCGCGGCGACCACTCCAAGCTTCCCAAGGTCGGTGATTGGGTTGCGGTGAAGCTCGTGCCCAACGAAGTGAAAGCCATGATCCAGGCCATCCTGCCGCGCCGTACCCAGCTCTCGCGCAAGATGACCGGTCGCGATGCGGTTGAACAGATTCTTGCCACGAATATTGAAACCGTTTTCCTGGTCACTGCTGCGGACCCGACGTTTAATGCCGCGCGCCTGGAACGGATGCTCGTCATGGGACATGAAAGCGGCGCCCGCCCTGTGATCATTCTTAACAAGATCGATTTGTGCGACGACCTGGATACCAAGCTCGCGGAGGCCACGCGCGTGGCTGGCGAGGCGCTCGTGCTCGCCGTCTGCGCGCTCACCAAGCGCGGCGTGAAGAAACTGGCCGCGCTCATCGAGCCCGGCGACACCGTCGCCTTCATCGGCACTTCCGGCGTTGGCAAGTCCAGCCTCATCAACCAGCTCTACGGCGAAGACCTGATGCCAACCATCGAGGTGCGTGAGCAGGATTCCAAAGGCCGGCACACGACTTCCTGGCGCGAGATGATTTGTCTGCCGAAGGGCGGCGTGGTCATTGACACGCCCGGCATGAGGGAATTTCATCTTTGGGGTGCGGGTGAAGGTACGAAAGAAACGTTTCCTGAAATCGAAGCGCTCGCGGCAGGCTGTCATTTCCGCGATTGCACGCATACAAAGGAGAAAGATTGTGCCGTGCTCACCGCGCTTGCCGCTGGAACGCTTCCGCGTGACCGCCATGAAAGCTTCGTTAAACTTCAAAGTGAAATCGGCTACCTGCGCGAAGCCGAAAAGCAAGCCGGCTGGCAAAACCGCCGCAAGAGCGACCGCGTGGCCCATCGCGTCTTCAATAAGCAGGGTTGAATTGCCCGGCGAGTGTCAGCAAATCCAAATCGCAGACAATCCCGTCACTGTTGGACGCGGAAGAACATTGTCTGGTTGGAGGGCGTCAGGAACACGGCATTGGAATAACCAATGGCAAAGGGGATGGTGCTGACGGGGCTCCAGAAGTTTGCGCCGGACAGTTGTGGCGAAGCCTGGAGCTGACCGGGCGATGTGGAATTCGGCCATTGAATCATCACCAGGCTGCCCGCCGGGTTGATGCTGAGCGGCCCCGGACCCGGTGCGGGTTGAAAACACTGGTCGCCGAAATTTGCGAGCAGAATCTGAAGGTCGAGCTGGTCGGTGACGCCATCGTTATTGAAGTCAAATACGCTGGGCAGACCCCAGTTGGCGACCAAGCCATTGACGTCTTTCGAATCAACCACTTTGTCGAGATTGCCGTCACCGGGACAGGCCGGTTCGGACGCCAATATGCCATTAAGCAAGGCCGTGAGTTCGTCGAGATTGGACTGCTGATCCGCAGTGAGCTGGCCACCGGCGAGAAGGTTGTCGGGAGAATTATCGAGACCGTCGGGATTGGTCAGCGTCGGAGTTAAATTGTAAAACTCGTAGGGATTAAGGCCGGCATCGCAGGAGGCCAGTTGGGATTTGACCAGCTTGTAACGGTCATTGCGAACGGCCCAGACGAACGTTGGTTGGATGGTGAGGTTGGTATAGACGTAGGCCCGGACATCGCAGCAGTTGGAATAAACGACGGGTGCGCCGGGGCCGAACCACTCACCCCCGGATTCCTCGCAAGTGGCCTGGTTGTCAAAGAGGATGTCGTTACCGACCTTCTGGCCGGCAATGGTGAAGACGCAGGGCCAGGTCTGGGCGTTCGGCGGCACGGCACCGCCCAGCTCGGAATAATTATATTGCCGGCTGGCGCCGGCCAGCGAATTGGTCAGGTAGGGCAGCATCGGCTCACAATCCAGAATGTGCGACGAGGGCACGATCGCGTGAACATTTAACCTGGCAATTTCGCCAAACAACTCAAACAGATCTACGGCATTGACCATGTTGGTAACGGTGCGGCCGGGGTGGGTGACGAGAGGGCCGGAAATAAACACCGGTGCCGCGACGCCGGTCTGATAAGGTGTGGCTTTGGCGCGTAACGGATTATATGGGGTGTTGACACTCTCATAATAAGTCCCGTTGTCGCCGCAGACAATGACCATGGTATCCGTGGCCGCCGGCGTGTATTGCAGTTCGCCGGATGGCAGGCGGGTGGCCAGGCCGGCCCCGATGAGCAGGCGGCCCACCTCTTGGTCCATGGCATACAGCATCAGGTTGCTGATGATCTTGATCTGCGCCTCGTTGGTGTTCGCTTCAACCAAGTTGGTCGGCCACGAAAAACCCGGAGGATATAAGTTCGTGGGCGGCTGCTGATACGGGGTATGAATGGCACTGTAACTGGCCGTGCACATCCATGGTTTGCCGGTCAACCGTTGCTGCTGAATCCATGAGATGGCGTCGTCCGTCTGGGCCGTCACCATGTATTTCCGCGCCAGCGCGACGCTGACATTGGTGCCAAGATTGATGGTGCGGGGCCACGCATAATAACCGTTATTGATCGTGAAATTGGGGGTGATCGTGGCTTCCGAACAGTTGGTGGCAAAGTTGCCGGTGGCGTTCAACGCCGGGATGCCGCCCGCCTGGACAATTTGCTGTCCCGTGTAACCTGCGCCATTATTATCGTCGCAATAGATGTTGGTTTGCGCGTTTTGAAACCAGCCCACGCCCCGTGCCAGGCCGGTGGGAAATCCGCAGGGGTAAAGATCCGTGTTCGTCGTCTGGCTCCCGAGCGTGGGATCAATATAGGGCGGCCCGCCCACGAGACAGCCATTGAAGTAATTCCAGCCCAGCGCGGCGGGGGCGCCATAGCCGGCCGGATTGTTGTCCGGCCCGCCGAGATGATATTTGCCGAACAAGGCGCTGGCATAACCGGCATTGGTGAGCACGCGCGGCGTGGTCATCTCATAGGGCGACACCTGCGAGGACGGCAGATTGTAATCCAGAATGGCGGCTTTCACGCCGGTGCGCAGCGGATAACGGCCGGTAAAAAAGCAGGCCCGGCTGGGGGAACATTCCGGCATCATCCAGCAATTGTTGAAGGAAACTCCCTGCTGAACCAGGGTGTCCATTACGGGAGTGACTTGGGGCGCCTGCGCATTAAAGCTTTTCAATTGATCAATCCCGACATCATCCATGATGATGAAAAGGATGTTCGGGCGAGGTATTGGGCTGGCCTGCAGCACCGCCGGTTTCAGCAACAGGAATTGAGTAACGATCACGACCGCTGCGATGGAGGAAAACTTGAAGAAGTTTCCGCGCCCGATGGCGGGTGGAGTTTGAGGATGGAAGCTGGGTTCCAATTTTTGTTGGCACATGATGGTCTCGGGATTCTTGGATGGTTTTCTGCGAAGAAATTCGTTGAGAATGCGGCCTTCTTCAATGGGGTGTTACCCTATCCGGTTAAAACTGCGTAGGCAATTGCAGAATTGGTCATTCACGACAAAGGCCGGGGCGCTGCGCTGGGATGGATTGTTGACTTGTCAGCCAATGCACGACCGTAGAAAATCAATTCCGGCAAACCAATGAAAACGCAATTTCCCCTGAACTGCGAAATATCAATAAAATAACTGACAATCCTTTTATGAATCCGATCCTCACTCCTGCCGGCGGCGGCAAACAGGTCAATGTCCTGGGCATTCCAATCTTCATCCGCCTCCATGGTCGCGATACCGGCGGCGTGCTGAGCGTGGTCGAATCCATTGATTCACCCGGCGGCGGACCGCCGCCGCATATCCATCACCGCGAGGACGAAACGTTTCAGCTCCTCGAAGGGGATTTTGAATTCAGCGTTGGCGATAAGAAAATCATTGCCAGGCAAGGCGCAACGGTTTTTGCGCCGCGCGGGATTCCGCATACCTACCGCTACCTCGGTCAAAAACCCGGCCGCCTCATGTGCATCATCACGCCGGGAGGTTTTGAGGAATTCTTCGAGGAAGTCGGCGCACTAACTCCGCAGCAACAGCAAGATATTCCGCGCGTGATCGAGATTGGAAAGAAATACGGGCTGGAATTCCTGCTGCCGGCCGGCGCAAAAGCCGTTGCGTAAAAAGTGATGTTTTGAAGCGTGCTCTGCGCCAGCTGTCTCAAGCCTGATAGTTCAGTTGAGGATGATTGACCGGCACCCTGCGCCGTCGCGCATGTGCCAGCCTCGCTGGTTGAGGGTGGCTGCCATCTTTCATCATCTGCAAATCCAGACGAAGCTTTTTAAAATGGCGCGGGCAAATGCCGTGAGAAATGCCCAGATCTGCGCCAGTTTTTTTGGGCTTGCACCAGGCACAAACCGCCACCCCCAACGGAAATTCACTCTGTAATGACACAATCATTAACTCTTAGAATTTTATGAGGGAATGCGCGTGGTTTGTCCACAAACTTTTGCACGTATAAATACAACATGGGAAAAGAAACCAGTCGCCGGCCGGCAAATTATGAACCGCCGGACTTCCCGCGCGTGAAGGAGATTGTAAAAATTCGGGCTGGAAATCCTGCCGCCGTCCGGCGTTTGAGCGAACTCTCTGGCCGCAACTGCGTTGTGGTTGGGAATTTTCCGCGAACGATGACCCTGGGTAGCGCGTGCCACGCAACCCTTGGGCTTTGGGACAGAATCTTGTTGGGATTTCTTGGGCTAATCAATTCTTTGTCCAAATAAACGATCATCATCAATTACTTCAGTATTGTCTGTCCCTACCGCATGGAATGACTGGAGGTTCTCGGTGAACTGAAAATGAAAACTGGAGCCCGATCCCTAAAAATTGAGTTTCACGGACAAATCAGGCTCTACCGACCATTTTCACCCGTCTTGATGAGCGGCGGCCATGCGCGTTTGAAACCTTCGCCGGGAATTTTCTTCGTCGCGTCAATGCCCGACTGCCGCCGCTGGTAATTTCGCCTGCGTCGGGTTGAGCACGCCGGCGTTCACCTTACGATGTTTTTCGTGAACATATCTGACAGATTCCTCTGAAATTCTGTTAAATTCAAAATGTTCATCCATCGCGGCACGTATGGATTGCGCCAGTCCGGCCACCATGGGTGGATTGATGATGTTCTCATGGTCGCCTCTTAACCAGTGGATGCGGGGCGGGTTGCACATCCAACGGCTCCAGCCGCCGTCCGGCAAATGCGCCGTCTGCCAGGCCTGTAGCGGATGTCCCAGAATCCGATATTCATCGCGTTCGCGAAATATATCCACGCTCATTTTATACTTTGTCGCCGGATGATAATTTTTCACCAGCCCCAGCAGATGACGTGAGATTGGAGAATCAGCCCAGCCCGGAATGTCCAGGTTGACTTCTGCCAGCACCTGCTGAGAGCTGCGGGCCATTTCGCGCCAGCGCCGTAAACGCTGCATGCGACTTTCCCGTTCTCGGGCCAGGCGCCAGACCCAGGACGGAAAATACCGGACGAAATGCATGAGACGGGAGACCGGATTGGTCGGGCGGAGCGGAGCATCAGGACCGATCAGGGCGGTGAAGCAATGAATTTTTTCCGCCTGCTCCAGTTGGCGGGCCACTTCAAACGCCAGCAATCCCGCCCAGGAATATCCGACGAGCGCGGGGGCTCCTTGCGGCTGGATTTTGCGTATGATGCGCACTACTTCAGCTGCGGCGGCCTCGATGGAGGCCGGCAGTCGGGATAAATCCTCCAGTGCGGGCGAACGAATACCGATGACCGGCTGATCTTCTCCGAGCGCCTCCGCCAGATTGAAATAGAGGTCCACATCGCCAGTGATGCTGTAAAGGCAAAACAACGGCGGCCGCGTGCCGGTCTGGCGGATTGAGACTATGGTTTCAATTTCGTTGTGTTCGTGACGCGCTTTGAGAGCCGCACACAGTCCGGCGAGCGTTGGCTTGAGCAGAAAAGTGGAAAGTTCCAGCCATTGACCGGTGGTTTTTTCCACCTGCAACATGAGTTTCACCGCCCGCAAGGAGTCGCCTCCGATGAGAAAAAAATTGTCGTTGAGGCCGACCTTTGAGATGCCCAGCACTTCGCACCAGATATCTGCCAGCTTCTTTTCCTGGGCTGTTTGCGGGGCGACATAAGCCACGCCTGAATTAAATTGCTCCGGGCTGGGCACGGGAAGGGCCCTGCGGTCAATCTTGCCATTCGGTGACAGTGGAAACGCAGGCAACGTAATGAACACCGCCGGCATCATGTAATCAGGCAGCCGTTGTGAGAGAAATTTACGCAGTTGCGAAATGAACTGGGGCGACTGGTGCGGCACGATGAGATAAGCGGCCAAATATTTTTCCCCCGGCACATCTTCCCGCGCCATGACCACGACCCGCTGAATTTCAGGATGGGTGGCGAGCAAGGTTTCGATTTCACCGAGTTCGACGCGAAAGCCGCGGATTTTGACCTGGTCATCCGTCCGGCCCAGAAATTCAATCGTGCCGTCTGGAAAATGGCGCGCCAGATCCCCCGTGCGATACAGGCGTCCGCCCGGAGTCGGGGCGAAAGGATCAACGAGAAACCTATCCGCAGTTAATTCCGGCCGGTTCAAATAGCCTTGGGCGACTTGCACACCGCCGATATACAGTTCACCGATCTCGCCGGCCGCCACCGGCTGGCGTTGCGGATCGAGAATGTAAAGTTGCGTATTGGCGATCGGCCTACCAATCGAAGGTAGATAGGGCCAGCTCGCAGGATCGCCCGTGAGTTCAAATGCGGAGACGACATGCGCTTCGGTCGGACCATATTGGTTGATCAACCGCGCATTTTTTAGCCGGCCGAACAGCGACCGGATGGCCGGCGTGATGCGTAATTGTTCGCCGGCAGTGATCACCTCGCGCAAGGACGCGGGTAACCGTCCCGTGTCCGCGATCACTTCCGCCAGAAATTCGAGCGCAACAAAGGGTAGAAAAAGCCGGTTGATCTCCGTCTGTTCAATCAGGCGCAATAAACTGACAAAATCTTTTCGTTCCTTGGAAGAGGAAATCACCAGCATCCCCCCGAAGGCCAGAGTTGAGAAAATCTCCTGAAAACATACGTCGAAACCCAGCGGCGCAAATTGAAGAGTTCGTTGACCGACCCCGCCTGCGGATTGACCGTTTTGCCAGTGGAGCAGGTTGACCAGCGGACGATGCGGCATGCAGACGCCTTTTGGGCGGCCTGTTGAACCGGAGGTGAAGAGGACATAGGCCAGTTGTTCCGGGACATCGGCCCGGCTCAAGTTGGTTTCAGGGCTGGCTGAAATCTCAACCCTGTCACGCTGCAAGTGAACCACCGGGAACTCACCGACAACAAATTCCAAGATTTCTGTTCCGTCACAAATCAACCCATCCAACGTCGCATCGGCGACGATCAAACGCAGCCGTTCCACCGGATATTCGATGTCCAGCGGGACATAGGCTCCGCCGGCCTTGAGCACCGCCAAAATGGCCACCACGAAATCAACCGAGCGTTCGGTATGAACTCCCACCAGTGAATGTGATCCGATTTTTCGGGTTCGCAGATAATGGGCCAGCTGGTTGGCACGATGGTTTAACTGGCGGTAGGTCAATTGCTCGCCCGCAAAAGCCACCGCCATGGCTTCGGGCGAACGTTCCACCTGTTCCTCAAACAATTCGTGAACACATTTATCGCATGGAAAATCTGCTTGTGTTTGATTCCATTCCCCCAGCACTTGGTGGCGCTGCGACTTGGTCAGTGACGGAAGGATGACCGGAGACGGCGTTTGTCTTGCTTCACTCGTGGTTTCAAAATTTACCATTTTTAAATCCAGAAAATACCCTGCTCACTGGCTCGCAGTTGCAAATGCCCTATTTTGGAACATTGGAACCAATCTTATGACAAAGAATCGTGATAAGCCCCTGGCTGACGGTTCATTTAAAAGCTCAATGCGGTGTCAAAAGATTAACCTGTTTAAGCAATCACCACGCCAACAGGTGCTGTCTGGATCATGGAAGTTCAGTTGTCGTTGAAGTGTTTCACGAAGAAACAAGCATGTCTTGAAGCCGAATGGACTGCTTATAATTCCGAGCAGACCATTCAGTTTAAAAAATTTGACCTTCGCATGTAGATGCGGAAATTACGAAAGATGACCCAGGGCAGCCCGTACCTCGCAATCTTGAGCGTTGGGATGGAATCCAGGTAAGATTCTTAAAAGGAGCGCTGAGTTGGCAGCAACCACAGAGACATTCCGCGCAGTGTGCGATGGCTAAAAAAATGGACCAAATTTCTGCCGCCGCCCCGCGCGAAAGCACACGGCTTGGAAAATTTCGCAAACCCTGATTTTAGGATGCAATCTCCCAGGATTCTATGGCAGTTGTTGCACGCGATAGAATTGCTTCGCCATGGCGAGGGCATTGGTCAGCGTTTGCTGCACGATGCCACCGGTGCCGGAATTTGTTGTGCCGCCAAGTGTCACCCAGGTGCCGGACGACAAATCGGCGCGGCTTTGAATGGCGTAGTTAGTCCCAGCCAGAGAAGTGAAACTCAATCGCAGATCGCCGCCAAACCGGTCCACAGCAGTGATGCGCAATGTGAAAGGCAGCACGGGATTGAACGTAAGGTATCTGGGGCCATCGAGGCTGGTCGCGTAATTGGTCGTGGTCCCGTCCGGCGTGATCACGGAGATCTTGTCCACATTGGGTTGTGCCGCATAGAGGTTTCCGCTGTGGTCAAAGGCCAGGCCCTTGGCTCCGGAGTCAAGCGTTCCAAAGTTGCTATACGAGCCGCCGCCTGGGGGGATTTTAAAAAGCGTCGTCGAGGTGATATCGGACGCATAAAGGTAGCCGGCAGAGTCAAAGGCCAGCCCGTAATTATTGTTGCCGGGCAGGGTCACATAGTCGCTCGCCGTTCCGCCGCCGGCAAGAATTTTTTTAACCGTATACCCGCCGCCCACCACATAGAGATTGCCGGTTCCATCAATGGCCAGACCCGTCGAGCCGCTCGCAAGGGTCGCATAGGTGCTCACTGTGCCGCCGGGAGTGATTCTTTTGATCTCAAGCGAGGCGGCCCCCGCTACGTAGAGATTGTTACTGGCGTCAATCACCATTCCATAACCGCCAAAACCGGGCAGCGTCGCAAAAGGGCTCACCGTGCCGTTGGGAGTGATCTTGCTGACATTCCCGCCGCCCGCCACAAAGAGGTTGCCGCTGGTGTCAAACACCAGACCTTCAGGATTTGTGAACGAGGGCAGGGTTGCAAAATTGGTCTTCGGGCCGGGCGGGGTGAATGCATAGACAATGTCATTGGCCGAGAAATAGATTGTCTCGGCCGCCTGCGCGCGGGCGCAACAGAGTGAGAAGGTAAAGATAACTACGGCGACCATCGCCGGAGACAAGAGAAACAAATATTTTTTCATACGCACTCTCCAAGTTTGGTTCGAAGATATGGCACCGTAATGTTACCGGGCTAATTGAGCAATCTATTTGGACATGCCAGTTCCGTCCGCAGCAACCGCGAAACATCCCGCGCGGGATGGAGATTGCGAAAAAATTAAGGCTGGAAATCCTGCCGCTGCCCGGTGCGTGGTTTGGGCCGGGATTGTTTTTAGTGATCAATTGAAACCGGCGATGGCGTGAGGCACGTAAGGCTCTTCCAACGACGCGATTTCTTCCGCAGACAAATTTACGTCCACCGCTGCCACGGCGTCTTCAAGTTGGCCGGGCTTCGAGGCACCGACAATGGGTGCGGTAACGACCGGCTTGTGGAGCAGCCATGCCAGCGCGATTTGCGACGGCGGCAGACCGCGTTTGGCGGCGAGTTGCGTTACCCGCTCCACCACCGCGCGATCCGCAGCTTCGGTGTGCGCGTAGAGTTTTTGCGCGAAATCATCCGTGCGCGAGCGGTCGGTGACGGGTTGTTCCTGCCAGTGCCGCGCCAGTTTGCCGCGCGCCAGCGGACTCCACGGAATGACGCCAATGCCTTCGGCTTTGCACAGGCCAAGCATCTCGCGTTCTTCTTCCCGATAAATGAGATTGTAATGCGGCTGCATGGAGACGAAGCGCGTCCAGCCGTGCGCGTCTGCCAGATGGAGCGCCTGCGCAAATTGCCAGGCGTGCATGGACGACGCGCCGATGTAGCGGACCTTGCCCGACTTCACCACGTCATGCAGCGCTTCGAGCGTCTCGGCAATCGGCGTTTCGTAATCCCAGCGATGAATCTGGTAAAGGTCAATGTAATCCATGCCCAGCCGGCGCAGGCTGTCGTCCACGGCAGTGAAGATGGCTTTGCGCGACAGACCACCGGTGTTGGGTTTGTCCCGCCACGGCAGAAATACCTTCGTCGCGAGGACGATTTCATCACGCTTCGCAAAGTCACGCAGAGCGCGTCCGGTGATTTCCTCGCTCGTGCCGCCGGAATAGCCGTTGGCGGTGTCGAAAAAATTGATGCCGAGTTCCAACGCGCGCTGGATGAACGGGCGGCTTTTTTCTTCAGGCAGCGCCCACAGATGCGAGCCGCGCTCGGCAACGCCGTAGGTCATGCAACCGAGACAAATCCGGGAAACTTTAAGTCCTGTCGAGCCAAGCCTGATATATTTCATAGATCGAAGAGTAAACTAAAAGTCCGTTTTTTCAATGTGCTGAAGATTGCGAAAAAATTTGGGCTGGAATTTCTGCCGCCGCCCAACGATTGAAGATAAAATCTGATTCAGTTGAAGCAAGCCCGCGAAACAGGTCCGGAAATGGGAGGTCTGCAGATTTTTGGATCAACTCCTATGCGAGGCGTTTAAAATTCCTCGCATCAATGATCGGCAGGCCATGCGGATTTGAGCGGGTAAACGGCCAATGATTTGATACTGGCACTTCCATCCTTAGCTTCAACGGAAAGACCATTTTCGCCTGGCAGAAAAAAGCAGGTGGAGGAAATTTCGCCGTCATTGGCGAATGCTTCGATGGAAGCCCGGTCCACCAAAATCTCCACCGCGTGAACTTGGCCGGCAACTCGGGCGGGCTGGTTGCCCGATTCCAAAGTTTTTTGTGTCAGCACAATCGAGGCTCCGCGAATCTTGAAAATCAACTTCGCGCCCTCGGAAATTTCCACCTCCGCCTTGATGTGAAACAGTTGTCCCGCCGGTTCCAGCGGCAGGGTCTGATCCGCCCGCAAAGTGCGGTTGGTCCAGACATCCTGTCCATCGTGCAGCAGCGAAATTTCTGGAATCGGCCGGCGGAAAATGCGCAGGCCATCGGTCGTGTCATGCAAGGTCAGTTCGCAGGGAAATGAAATTTGCTGGTTGAACGGCATCTCGGGAAAATTCGCCCCACGCATCCATGCGACTTGAATGCGCCGCCCGTCGCCAGTGTCGGTGTTATGCCAGGATTGCGTCGCATAAAAATTGGAGCCGACATCGCATGGATGCCGCCCGGCTTCTTCCTTGAATTCAACTCCATTGAAGGTGCCGATGGAATAATTGCCGTTGCCCTGGATAAGCACCCATTTCATCTGGTTGCGGTCGCCATCCATCGGCAGTTCAAAAAAATCCGGGCACTCAAAACTGTCCTTGATGGGGTGGTGCTCGTCTTGCCAGCTCAACAAATTGGTGGAGGTGAGAATGTGATACTGACCGTCACCGTATAACATCATCACCCAATGGTTGCCCGGCGCATACCAGAAAACTTTTGGATCGCGCTCCGGGTGAACAAGGATTGGATTCTTCTCATAAAATTTCCAAGTCCGCCCGTGATCCAGACTGTAGGCGATGCACTGGCTGCGATTATCCCAACGCGGGAAAAATGCCACCATCGCGGGATTTTTTGGATTCGGCGAAAGCCCGGACGTGTTCTGGTAATCCACCACGCAGGTGCCGGACTGCGAGCCGCTGCCGGACTGCTCCTCCCAAAATGCGGGTGCCAGTTCTGTCCAGTGAATCAAGTCGCGACTCACGGCGTGAATCCAGCATTTCGCCCAACGCTGCGCGAACAAATGATATTCTCCGTCATAGTAAATCAAACCGTTGAGATCATTGATCCAACCTTCCTGCTGCTGGCCGGGATTCAAACGTGACATCACCCATTGCCGCGCGGTGAAATGAAATTGAGGCCGCAGCGCTTCATGATACAACGGCCCGGTCTCGACCGGCATTCTCTCCGGTTTGTCGGTCTGCACGATGCCGGCAACATTGACGTGCCCCCAATCTCCGCTGGCCGAGTCCACGATCTGCACGCACGCCATGCGATTTCGCCAGGCACCCACATCCCAACTCGTCGGCGCAAGACGGTCACTACGCCAGCCTGTCGCACTGCACATGATTTTGCCATCCACCACCAAGTTGATACAGGTATCATGCTCGTAATCACCGCCACCAATGCGGAAGGAAATGTATTTCCGCGCAATTTTGAACAGCGGCGAAGTAAGCGTTCCCTGCGGCTGATCATCCTGACCATTGGCCACCTTTTCGCTGCTGGCCACCAAATTGCCGCCGGCATTTTCAATTTCCAATCTCGGCAGCCAGTCAGCGCCAGCCGGACCAAACTTGAAGGCCGCACCCATCGCCTGCCAATCGCCGTAATCACCATTGCCAAAATGGCCGATGGGCAAATCCTTTGCGGTGCACAGCACCAAGGAACTGAACCCGATAATAAAGATGGCATTGAAATGTTTTAAGCCGATGCGCATAAGTCTTGGAAAGATAGACCCGCGCCTTCCACGTTCCAAGAATGAAGACCGGCTCGTTAGCGATTGGTGCAAAGCACCCCGCGCGGCATGGAGATTGAGAAAAAATTTGGCTGGAATTTCCGTAACTCGGGATATAAGTGTAAATCGTTCAGGGACGAGGAAATTTTATGAGCAACAAAAAAGCTAAGAACATCATCTGTCTTTGGTTCAACAAGGATGCGCAGGATGCGGCGCGCGCTTTTACGCGGCCACTTTCCCCGACAGTGAAGTCACTGCGATTCACAAAGCCCCGGGCGATTATCCTAGCGGCAAGGAGGGCGAAATCCTCACGGTGGAGTTCACCGTCTGCGGCATTCCGTGCGTGGGCCTCAATGGCGGAACCCAGTTCAAACACTCTGAAGCCTTTTCCTTCCAGATCGCGACCGACACCCAGGAAGAAACGGATCGCTATTGGAATGCGATTGTCAGCAATGGCGGCCAAGAAAGCTACTGCGGCTGGTGCAAAGACCGCTGGGGAATCTCCTGGCAAATCACGCCGCGCGTGTTGACGGACGCGATGGAAGTCGCAACCGCATTACGACAATCCCAACGGGATTGCGTCCTCCAGCCCAAGGTTGGCGAGTCGGCGAGGCTACCTTGGGTCATGATGCGGAAACGGGTTCAACCGCAACGCGGTTGTGGCGAATGTCACGCGTGATGGACGGGCGGGAATGGACGCAACCGCGTTGCGGTTGGGAATTTTTGCGGACGCTGACCCAAGGGCAGCTCGTGCCTCGCAACCTTGGGAGTTGGAACGTATGTTAAACTTCAGACCAAACGGCGTTGCAGAAATTATTAGCTCCAACCCGCCGGCTTAGTGAATATTTCAAGGACTAGTTTTTTCTGATCTTCTATCTTATCAGTCTGAGCTAAAAACATTTGTCTCTTCTGGATATCAGGTTGAATTGCGTCGTAATGCTTGCGCGCGTCCTTTATCAGTTGTGGGTTAGGAAAATTTGCAGCATCGCTTGGTTTTGCGAATGCCCATCTGAGCCTGCGTCCAGGCAGGGGCACATCAGGGGGAAGCAGTCCACCAGAAGGTGTCGTCGCAAATGGATCAAACGGATAACCCACACGCATACAAAACAGCCCTTGGTTATCAGGAACATTTGGATAGTCATCCTCATAGGGTATTTTTGTAAGAACAAATCTATCTCCTGCGAAGCGATGAGTTACCCTGACCCCGGGCGATGCAAGGGTGGTGATCAACTCTTCGCTAAACCTTGCACGCTGAATTTCGAAATCTGCAAAAAAGGAATTGAAGATTTGCTCTATACGTTTTTGGGGAGGCAAGTCCCATACTCCAACGCGGTAGGGGAGGGGGCGATAACGTTCAATTGCGGTGTAAGATTGTGCCCAAAATGCGATTGTCGAAGAGCAAGCAATTATAGCCGCAGGGCTTGGTAAACCGCCCTCCTGTCGTAAATATGCAATGATGGATTCAAATAGATTATCTACTTGAGACTGCATTCTTTGTAACTGGTATTGGACTTCGGGGTGAGTGGGTTCTGGATGGTTTGGATCGTCAAGATTAGGTTTTGGTAATTTGTCTAAGCGAAAAAGGATTTCTTGAATAATCAAAGAAGCCGATTCCATTTTTGACATATGTAGCCGCATAAAATTACCATCAATCTTTCTGCTAAGGACTTCAAGAAGTCGATTGATGGCATCCACTATATCCCCAAGCCGATCAATGACCTTTGCGACGGCCTTCGCAATGTCTCCGATGCCAGTGATAGCATAAGCGAGCGCACTGCCGATCTCATCTGTTTTAGAGCCAACTTGGTAACCAACAAAAAGTGTAGATATTGCTTCTGCGAGTTCCAAAATCCAGAAACTATGAACAGGAGTTGTCCATACTGGCTGTAGTTCCGATACCGGTGCTCGCTTTGAAACTGTTGCCAAAATGGAATCACGTTTTTCTTCAATGGAGACATATGACGCCCCAGTTTTATTTCTGCCTGTTGAAATTATAGCTCCTCTCTTTTGTGGGCTCATATTTTCTATATGGGTTGATGTTGATTGTTGTTAGCGAGAGAGTAGCAAACTGCTCATTCTCGCTCAAAGGACTAATTTCACATAGTTCCACGTGAATATTTCTCTAGTAGTTTTTCCACCTTCACCTTCACGTTTTCATCCATCTTGATGAGCGGCGGCCACGCGCGTTTGAAACCTTCGCCGGGAATTTTCTTCGTCGCGTCAATGCCCAGTTTGCTGCCGCTGGCGATCTCGCTCGTCGCGTGGTCGAGCACGTCGGACGGGCCTTTGGTGAAGATGCTGTCGCGCTGCGGATCGGTGTTGGCTGTGAGATGGAACAGCACTTCGCTCGTGTTGTGGACGTTCACGCCGGCGTCCACGACGATAATGTATTTGGTGAACATCATCTGCCCCATGCCCCAGAGGCCGTGCATGATCTTGTAGGCTTGCATCGGGTAGGTCTTCTTGATGCTCACGAAAACGAGGTTGTGGAACACGCCTTCCGCCGGCAACGCGATGTCCACAATCTCGGGGAAATTCATCTTGAAGATCGGCAGGAACAATTTCACACTCGCGCCGCCGATGTAAAAATCCTCCATCGGCGGAATGCCGACAATCGTCGCCGGATACACCGCGTCCTTGCGATGCGTGATGACCGTGACGTGAAACACCGGATACGGCTCGGGCAACGTGTAATAGCCGGTGTGATCGCCAAACGGACCTTCGTCGCGCAACGGCTCGGTCGGGTCAATGTAACCTTCGATGACGAAATCGGCATTGGCGGGAATTTCCAGGTCGTTCGTCTCGCACTTCACGAGTTCGACAGATTTTTTGCGGAGATAACCGGCGAGCAGAAATTCATCCAATCCGTCCGGCAACGGCGCGGTCGCAGCAAACGGAAACATGGGATCGCCGCCGATGAAAATGCTGACGGGCATCCGCGTGCCGGTTTCGTAATAACGTCGGCCGTGCCGCGCGCCGACTTTTTGCAACTGCCAGTGCATGCCGGTGGTTTTGTCGTCGTAAATCTGGATGCGATACATGCCGAGATTGCGCTCGCCCGTGTCCGGATCGCGCGTGACCACGCACGGCAGCGTGATGAAACGTCCGCCGTCCAAAGGCCAACATTTGAGGATGGGTAAATTCAAAAGCGTGGGGAGCACACGCGCCTCGCGTGTGGTCGTTGCCGCCTCGGCAACGACATCCGAGACGTTTCCAGCGCGGGCGCTGGAAACTGCACCCGAGGCGGGTGCGCTCCCCAGAATATCCGGTGCTTTCGGCCACAGTTCTTTGCGCGATGGCGGCGCATCGTATTTGTGAATGACATCTTTGCACGAACCGCTCTTCACCGTCTTTGGTTTCGCGTGACGCAAATCCAATGCGAGTGAGAGCAGCTTGATGGCCTCCTTGAAGCTCGTGGGCGGCTTGGCCTTCATCAGCGCGCCGAGTTCGTTCGCGACTTCGTCCACGGATTCCGCGCCCATGCTCATGGCCATGCGCTTGTGCGAGCCGAGCGTGTTGATGGCCACGGGAAATGGCGAGACGACGCCGTTGACCGTGGGCTTTTCGAATAGCAGCGCCTTGCCGCCGCCGGGCAGTTTCATTTCGCGATCAGCAATCTCGGTGATCTCGAGTTCGGTGGCGACGGGCTGGGAAATGCACTTGAGTTCGCCCGCCTTGTCGAGGGCGTTGACGAAATCGCGAAAGGAATCAAAAGCCATATGCCAGCAAGCTAACGGAAAGAACAGCGGCGGGCAATCATCAGCCAATTTCGTCTTCTTCTGATTCTAAACGGCCTTTTTTGCTTCTGAGGGAAGATTTTTGGGTAACTCGCTTATTAAAAAGCCAATTTGCGGCTGTCAGAAACAAGCCCAATACCGCAACTGTTGTAGAAGTAATGAATGCAATTAAAACTGAGTCGGATAAATGAAAAAAGTTCTCACTAAATTTTGGAGAGGCAATTTTTAACATCGCATCATCAACGGCGTTGGTTTTATCCAAAGCCATCGAAACAATTTGATTTTGAATTTGAATAAGTTTTTCCCTGTCAGCCACCGTTGGACATTTTGCGTTCTGGCTTACAAAATAGATAACAACTCCTAGCCAGATACAAATAAGCACGAACAATGCGACAAGAAATCCTTTGCGAAAACTATGAGTGTCCTGTTTTTCCAACAGGTTTTGATAAGCGTCCTTATGTTTGATGTATAGAAGTAATTCTTCCGGCGTTACAGTCTGCCGATATCCCAAATCATCGAAATCGGTTCGTCTTTTAAATATGCTAAACGCGCTTTGCCAAAACCCTCTTTTGTCCTTCTGGCCGACCAATTCAGCAAAACGTTTTTCCTCTTGATATTTGCTATCTTCCTTTTGGGAAATGGAAATTGTTTGGGCAAATTGAGAAACAGCCTCTGATATGGGCTTTTTTTCAGAAGGTTTTTTAGCACCCTGACTCATTTTCCATTACCCAGCAGCTTTTGGTAGTAATCCTTAATCAAAGCAGGATCAATGATGCCGTATTGATTTGTTTTCCAAGTCACATCCCACGGCGAATCAACTTCGTGAGTCAATGCGGAAAGCTGTGCACCTGTCTTGTTACCAAAATTTTTCCAGACCGATACGACGACTTCATTTTCATCACCCGTTTCGGGAATAGACTCATCGCAAGCAGCCTTATCAGCAATTGGACTCGAGCCAAATTTAGAAAAGCTTTTATAAAGTTGGGGAAAAACCGGCCCCCATTGCCAAGCATGAATGTTATGATAGCAAAGCGGTTGATCAAGCAGAGCCAAAGAGAATCCGTTGGCAAGAAAAACCAACTTTTGCAACTGCATGTTGGTTAGTTTTTTCTGCTCATCCGCCGCCAAACCAATAAAGCGGTTTGCAATTGCTATTGAACTATATGCCACAGATAAACCTTATACACCTGTGAACAAACCGTCAATAATTTAAACAACTTTTTCTTGACACACTCAAGATTTAACTCAAATCCGTATACCAAAAAATCCCATAAGGATGGCGGCGCGTTTGCGCATCACGGGCTTCAATCCGCCAAAACAACCGCAACCCGAAGGCTGTGGCTGTGCGATGAACTCAACTTTATTTCGGCAGCAAATCCGTGACGAGCGATTTCTCTTCCTTCAACTCATTTTCCGTTGCGGTGATTTTCGCCTTGCTGAAATCATTGAGCGGCATGCCTTGGACGATCTCAAACTTCGAGCCGTTGCTGCGGATCGGATAGCTGAAAATCAAACCCTTCTCGATGCCGTAGCTGCCGTCGGAGTGGACGCCGACGCTGAACCAATCGCCCGCTGGCGTTGGGTGTGTGAGTTTATAGACGGTGTTGACGGCTGCGTTGGCGGCGCTGGCAGCGCTGCTCAAACCACGCGCTTTGATAATCGCCGCGCCGCGCTGTTGCACGGTGGTGATGAATTCGCCTTTTAGCCAGGCTTCGTCCTTGATGACGCTGGGCACGGGTTGGCCGTTGATCTTGGCGTTCGCAAAATCGGGATACATCGTGGCGCTATGATTGCCCCAGATGGCGAGGTTGGTGACGGCGGTGACATCCACGCCGGCCTTCTTGGCGAGCTGCGACTTGGCGCGGTTTTCATCGAGCGCGGTCATGGCGAAGAAACGATCCTTCGGCACGCCGGGCGCGTTGTTGGCTGCGATGAGCGAATTCGTGTTGCACGGATTCCCGACGACGAGCACGCGCACGTCGCTTGCCGCATTTTTTGCGATAGCCTGACCTTGGCCGGTAAAAATTTTTCCATTGATGCCAAGCAAATCTTTGCGCTCCATGCCGGCCTTGCGCGGGACGGCACCGACGAGCAACGCCCAGTTCACGCCTTTGAAACCTTCGTCGAGATTCGAGGTCGGCACGAGTCCCTTGAGCAGCGGGAACGCGCAATCGTCGAGTTCCATGCAGACGCCATTCAACGCGGCCATGGCTTTTTCGTCCGGCACTTCGATCAAGTGCAGAATGACGGGCTGGTCCGGGCCGAAGGCGGCGCCGGAGGCGATGCGGAACAGGAGGGAATAACCGATCTGGCCGGCGGCGCCGGTGATCGCAACGCGAATGGGTGTGGTGCTCATAAAATTGGATGCAAAGTATAATTTCTAAATCCGGTCGCACGCAAGCGCGGAACAAAGTTGAATAAGGAAGGCAGGAACCAAGGAAAAGGCGATTCCTGAATTCCTGTTTTCCTTATTTATTTTCTGGCAACGAAAGTTTTAGCTTGGATTTTTTTTTATTCAGCGTAAAAAGGACGCGTTCTTTGAAACGGCGGAATTTTTTCCGCCACCAATCACAGTCAAATGTCTGGGAACCCGGTGTGAATCCGGGACGGTTGCGCCACTGTAACGGCTACGAACTCCCAATGCCACCAAGCGAAAGCTCGGGAAGGCGGGAGTGAGGATTGAAGCCGAAGCCAGGATACCGGTTTGACTGTGCTCGTCGCGGCCGGAGGAAACTCCGGCCAACTTCTCCGCAAAGAGAAGGATGAGGCCAGCCAACCGAACTGTCTTCGTTTGGACTCTTGAATGCCTTCATTTCTAGTTTTGCGGAAGTGAAGGTTTTTTGTTTTGTGGAATGGTTAAATGGTTGAACCGTTGAATCGGCTCACAATTTAACGATTCAACATTTCAACAAATCACAACTTCCCTCTGGTCTCTCAACCAAAAACCGTTCCATGAAAATCATTTCACGGGACAAATTGAAAGATCAGCCAAATGAAAATCCGTTCGCTGACCATTGCCAGCCTGTCCGTCCTGTCCGTATTCTCAACCGCCCGCGCCGTTTCGCTGGATGACATCCAGTTCTGGACCGGGACTGGGACCAATCGCGCCGCGCTCGTCATCTATTGGAATGCACCTGAAGTGCGCAACAACACCAGCGTGCCGAATCCGGCGGCGGAAAAATCCCTTGTGTGGGGTTATCGCTGGAACGGCACGAACAACGCGGAACAAATGTTCAACGCCGTCGTTGCCGCAGACCACCGCCTTTTCGTCACCGCCGCTGCGCCTTATCCGGGATTTGGCGCATTTATCTATTCCATCGGCTACGACCTGAACAATAACGGTGTATTTGGCCTGTGCATCGGCACAAATACGTTCGCCGAGAATGCCTTCACCAATGGCCAGCGCGTTTTCACGACGGAAGATTCCGACAGCGCCAAGCCGCTCGACGCGGGTGATTTGTTTTGGAGCGGATTATACGGCGCGAATTGGGAGATGTGGCAGGAACAAGGTGGCGCGGGAGGATTCATTAACGCGCCAGACCGTGGCACGGCTCCTTATTGGACGCCTTTAGACACGATGTATTTTTCCTATGGCTATCATGGCCAATGGGATTACGCCTCCGGTGGCCTGCAAGGAACTACGATTCAAAATGGTTCGTGGATTGGCTTCACGATTTCAGCGGGTGGATTGAATTATCTGGATGACACTGATCCCGGCACCATCGCCTACGATTATCACAAGCACGCGCCGATTCCGCCCACCGCCGCTTCCACGAATTCCGTTTACGCTGTGCAAATCATCGCCGCCCAAGGACCGTTTGGCGCATCACCCTACAACGACACAAATTGCATTCTTGGCGCGCCAGCAACACGATTTTATGAGTCGGTTTCCAAACCCGCAACGCGCGTGAAAATTGTCGAGCCGGCCTACAATTACGCGCCGGACAAGACCAACAAGCTCATCATCACGCTGAACACCGGCAGTTCCATCATCGCCAAGTTCAACCAGCCGGTTTACGACAATCCGGCGAATCCTTACGGCATGGATTTCGAGGTGTTCGGTAACGCGTTCTACGCCGGCAACGGTTTCAGCAGCGACACCGCCAACATGAACATTTACAAATTGACCAGCGGCGGATTTTACGAGCCGACCAAGGTTTCCGTCAGCCCCGGTTACACCGGCCAGCCCGGCGAAATTGCAGGCGATGCTTCCACCTGGCCGTGGTATCGCTATGACAACGGGCCTTACGCCGACACGGATTGCCCCACTCAAGGTTACAAATGGAACCGTGCCGAAACAAACTGGACCGATGAAGTGATGGATTTCACCAAACCGGTGAATCCGGCGCTGAAAACGAAACTTAACACGAGCGGCTCAACCTTATCAGCCGCCGATGCCATGGATCTGTATGACGGTTCTGGCGGCGGCACGGGTTTTGACCTGAAGCCATCAGGCTTTGCGTGGATCCAATACATCAAAGTCGAAGGCATTGCTGGTTTCACCGGCGGCGAAGTGGACGCAATGTCCATTATCCGTCCGATGACCATTGGCGATACGATGTCCATTTCTCCGGCGAACTTGACGAACAATACCACGCAATTTTTCTTCCAGAAACCCGGAGCGGAAAATCAAAATATCCTGTCATTGAACTTCACCAATGTCAGCGACGTCGCGCAAATCAAGACGGCGCGCTTGGATGATCCTGCATTGCTCGGCTCCGTGGTCGGCACGCCGGTGAACGCCTTGCAGTTGACCGTGGCGGCGATCCTAAACACCAACGTCGTCAGCTTCTACGCCGACCTTGGTTTGTCTGGCGGGGCGAATTACACCGGCAACGGCGGCGATTTGCACGTCGCCCAATGGACGGGAACGAACTGGTTGACGCAACCGTTTGCGTTCAATCCAACGAACAATACCGTCATCATCGCCGGCGTGACGAATCTTTCCGCGTTCGTCGTTTCGCAAATCATTCCCCCGCAATTGAGCCTCCAGTCTGTCACGAACGGTTTCGCCTTCCAATTCACGCCCGTGGCAAATTGTCCGCAAACGCTGGAACGCTCGACTGACCTCGTGACGTGGGTGTCGCTCGCAACCTTCACGCCGACGAATTCAATACTGGTGACATTAACCGATACCAACGCCCCGGCAGACAAAGCGTTCTATCGCCTGCATCTGACCATTCCGTGAGCCGCGGTGGATGAAAGCAAACCGGACATCATCATCGGGAGGCGCGCTCGTCAGGAACGGGCGCGCTTCCCAATTGCGAAAGCACCGTTCCGCTTTCACGCTCATTGAACTGCTCGTCGTCATTGCCATCATCGCGATTCTGGCCGCGATGCTGTTGCCCGCGCTGGCACGTTCCAAAGCGAAAGCCAAAAGCATCCAATGTTTGAGCAACCTCCGGCAAATGGGCATCGCCGCCAACATTTACACGGGCGACAACGCCGATTTTTATCCCATTGCTTATTATTACGATGACGAAAGTGGCATAGATTATTGCTGGGACTTGACGACGTATGAAGATGATTCCAGCCGGGTTTCTCCCGGATTACTCTGGCAGGCACAGGGCAATAACCAGATCCAGCAATGTCCGTCATTTGAAGGCAGCGCCAATTACGCGGACAATCCCCACACCGGCTACAATTACAACACGAGTTTCATCGGCCACGGGCAATTTGAATCCACGGTCGAGTCTGCCAAAAATTCAGCCGTGAAACATCCGGTGAAGACCGTGATTTTTGGCGATGGCCAATACGCGGCGGGCGCAAACAAATTCATGCGCGCGCCATTTCCTAATCCCGGCGACGAATCATTCAATGGTCGTTGGTCCGGCACACAGGGTTTTCGTCATGCGAAGCGTAGCAATGCCACTTTCTGCGACGGCCATGCCGAATCATTGCGCGATCGTTTCACCACCAACGCAAATGGCGCGGACAATGTCGCGCCAGACACGGGGTTTTTGTCCGTGGACAATTCGATGTATGACTTGGAATAAAAATTTATGAACCGACCACGTTTCCTTTTTCTTGCCGGAATGATTCTGGCCGCCGCCGCATCACGACTCATTCCGCATCCGCCAAACTTCAGCCCCATCGCCGCGCTCGCTTTGTTTGGCGGCGCACAATTCGGCGACAAACGGCTGGCGTTCCTTGTGCCACTAGCCGCAATGTTTTTGAGTGATCTGGTCTTGGGATTACATTCCTTGATTCTCGTCATCTACGGTTGCTTTGCATTGATTGTCTGCTTTGGATTCTGGGTGCGACAGAAGCAAAACGTCCGGCGCATCGGCGCTGCGGTCTTGGCTGGCGCGATTTTATTTTTCATCGTGACCAATTTTGGCGTTTGGGCGACCGGTTCATTTTATCCCAAAAGCGGCGGTGGTCTGCTGACCTGCTACGTCGAGGCCGTTCCGTTTTTCTGGAACACTCTGGCCGGAGACTTATGCTATTCCGGGATCCTGTTTGGCGCATTGCATGCGGCGGAATGGCGCTGGCCGGCTTTACGCCCGACACTGGCGATCCAATGAAATGAATCCGACGGCAACAAAAACCTCCGACGCCGGACAATGCCCGCTCTGTGGCCAGCCCAATGATTGTCAGCTTTGCACCGTCGCCGCCTACAAAGGCCCATGCTGGTGCGCCAAGGTAAAAATCCCTGAAGAACTCATCGCGCAAGTCCCGGCGGATTTGCAGAACAAAGCCTGCATCTGCCGTGCGTGCGTGATGAAATTTCATCGCGGCAAAACAAACAATACCGCCGCGCCAAAAATCCTGCCGGGCGATTTTTATTTTGATGGCGGGCTGATGGTTTTCATGGAGGCCTATCATTTGCGACGCGGCTATTGTTGCGACAGCGGCTGCCGCCATTGCCCGTTCGAAACCCTGCCCGCCCCCGCTACATGAACCAGATTCCCCAACGCATAGTCTGCCTTTCAGCCGAAGTGGCGGACTGGCTTTGGCGCATCGGCGCGTGGGAATGCGTCGCGGGCGTCACCGCGTATTTCACCCGGCCCGGCGAGGCTACGCCCAAACCACGCGTGAGCGGATTCAGTTCCGCGAATCTCGATCAAATTGCAAAACTAAATCCCGATTTAATCATCACCTTTTCCGACGTTCAGGCCGCACTCGCCACCGAACTGATTCAACACGGATTTTCCGTCCTCGCCACTAATCAGCGCACGTTGGCCGAAACGGAGGCGACGCTGGCATTACTGGCCCGCATCGTTGACTGCGAACGCACGGGTGAAAAGCTGCTGGAAGAGTTTCGCGAACGCCTCGCTCCGGTCAAAAACAACTCTTCCCGCGCACGCGTCTATTTCGAGGAATGGAACGACCCGCTGATTTCCGGCATTGCGTGGGTGAGCGAATTGATCGAACGGGCCGGCGGTGAAGACATCTTTTCTCACCTGCGAACCGAACGTGCCGCCGCCGAACGCGTGGTTTCAGCAGGGCAAATCCTGCAAGCCAATCCCGAAATTATTTTTGCCTCCTGATGCGGCAAGCCGGTTTCGTCCACCGCGATTTCCTCTCGGCCGGGCTGGGAAGAATTGCCGGCGGTTCGCAACAGCCGCATTCATGAAATTTCCGGCGAGGATGTTTTACAGCCAGGATTCCGGCTCGTTCACGGCTTCAAGCGAATGAAGGAAATCATCGGTCAAGCTTCCGCCTAAACCCCAATCTGCTTCTGAATTGCGCCGCAGATTTTTTTGGACCACGCGGCCAGTGTTTTGGCGTTGCTGCCTTCCACGAGCAGACGGGCCTTGGGTTCCGTGCCGGAATAACGCAGCAGCAGCCGTCCGCCTTGCGCTGATAATTCCTTCTCCGCAGCGGCGACGAGCTTGTTCACGCCATCGAGCTGGTCGAATGGTTTTTTCTCGCTCACGATCACGTTGGTCACAAGTTGCGGGAAACGCGTCCAGCATTTGGCGAGCTTCGAGAGCGGCGTGTCTTTCGCCTTCATGATCCGCAAGATTTGCAGCGCGGCTACCAGGCCGTCGCCGGTGGTGCTGTAATCGCGGAAGATCAGGTGCCCGCTTTGCTCGCCGCCGAAATTGAATCCCTGGCGCAACATCTCATCAATCACGTTCTTGTCGCCAACAGCGGTGCGCAGCATCTTGCCGCCAGCTTTTTTGATGGCGGCTTCGAGGCCGGCATTACTCATCACGGTGCTGACCAAAGTTTTCTTTACGAGCGATTTTTCCGCCAGCATCTCCAGCGTGGCAATCGCCATGATGTCGTCGCCGTCAATCAGATTGCCCTTTTCGTCGCACAGCAAAACGCGGTCGGCGTCACCGTCGTGCGCAATGCCGATGTGCGCGCCGTGTTCGACAACTTTCCGGCACATCGAACCGGGATGCATCGAACCGCAGTTGGCATTGATGTTTTTGCCATCAGGTTGATTGCCGTAAACGATGACCTCCGCGCCCAGTTCGCGCAGCACGCAGGGCGAAGATTTGTAGGCCGCACCGTGGCCGCAGTCCAAGACAATCTTGATGCCTTCGAGCGTGAGACCCTTGGGAAACGAAGACTTGGCAAATTCGATGTAGCGTCCCAGCGCATCGTCCACGCGCATGGCCTGGCCGATCTGCTCGGAACTCGGACGGACTTTTTCAATCTCACCGGTGAAAACCATGTTCTCAATCCGGCTTTCAATCTTTTCATCGAGCTTGTAGCCGTCCGCCCGGAAAAATTTGATGCCGTTGTCGGTGTAAGGATTGTGCGAGGCGGTGATGACGATGCCGGCGTCGGCGCGCAGGCTACGCGTAACGTAAGCCACACCGGGCGTCGGCAACGGCCCGATGAACAGAACATCCACGCCCATCGAAAGGATGCCGGAGCTGATGGCATTCTCCAGCATGTAGCCGGAAAGGCGCGTGTCCTTGCCGATGACGATCTTGTGCTTGCCGCGGCCGCGCGACTGCTGTTCAAGATTTTCAAACACGTGCGCCGCCGCCCGGCCGAGTTTCAAGGCGGTCTCGGCGGTGACGGGTTCAACATTCGCCGTTCCACGCACGCCGTCCGTGCCGAAGATTTTTTTTAAGTTGCTCATTTTTTATTTTCAACCTGGGGCGGAAACAGCACGTCCACTTCCGTTGGTTCAACACTGATAAGAGTTACTCCGGGCGGGGTCGAGACTTCCACCCGTCGCCTGAGGTTGTGCGCTGCGGTGATGTCCGTCAGGTCCACGACCGGGTGAATCTGGTTCGCCTGCAAAACCGCAATGACTTCCGAAGGCCCGCTGACCTTCACGGCGACTGTGCCGGGCGTGACGCGGTAATCGTGAACATCCAGCGCGGTGGAAACCACCATGACCGGCAGGCTGCCATAAGTCAGCGGAACGCTCGACGTTCCTGCAGCGGTGACAACCGGGTCTTCACGGATTTTATACACGGTCAGCCAGAGCACCACCGCTAAAACAAGGGAAAATAATTTCCACCAGAAATCTTTTGTCACCCAGTCGTTCATAATCAGCAGGATCAGATTTATTTTGCGGTGGTTTTCGCGGGCGTGCGCGGTTCGTGCTTGGTGATGACCGCCGCGCCGGGTTTATGGCGTTCATCAAATCGCTTGCGAAACCACTCGACAATTCCGCGTGATTTGTCGGGGGCCACCAGCACTGATGTCAGAAACGCACGGAGTTCCTCCAGCGTCACACCGCGCACAAGTTGTCCCTTGTACGCGTGGGAAATCAGACCGGTCTCCTCGGAAACCACGACGATGATGGCATCGGTCTCCTCGCTCAAGCCGATCGCTGCCCGGTGACGAGTCCCAAGCGATTTATTCAAATCCTTCCGCTGTGTCAGCGGAAAAATGCACGCCGCATAGGCAATGCGGTCGCCCTTCAAAATGACACCGCCATCGTGGATAGCATTGTTCGGGAAAAAAATCGTCTCCAGCATTTCCGGCGTGGCCTCGCAATCCACCGGCACGCCCGATTCCACGGCTTCCTGCAACTGGATGGATTGTTCGACGGCGATAAGAGCACCAATCTTTACATCGGCCAGGCGTTCACAGGTCTGGATGATGACTTCGATGCTCTCACGCTGCTCGCTGGCGCTGGCAAACAACGGCAGATTGCCCAACTCGGCCAGCATCCGGCGCAGTTCCGGCTGGAAAATGATGATGACCGCCACCGCGAAAAAAGCGGAGAATGTACCGAGCAGCCAGCGCAACACCTGCAGGTTCAAGATTGTGGTGGCCAGCGCCAGCGCCAGCAACACGATCACAAAGCCGATAACTACGGGCCAGCCCCGCGTGCCGCGCAGGAAGCGCGACGCGAGATAAATGACGACCGCGAGGATCAGGATCTCCAATGCGGGCCGCCAGGCGTTCTGAATATAAAGCCACATTATTTTTTGATTTGTGCCAGCACGGCTTCTGCCAGCCGTATTGCCTGAATCGTTTCCGCCACATCATGGGTTCGGATGATTTGCACGCCGGATTCGACCGCCAGAGTCGCGCACGCCAGCGACGCGGGCAAGCGTTCATTCGGTTTTGCCCCCAGCAATTTCCCGATGAAAGACTTGCGTGAGACTCCCACCAGCAATGGACGTTCCAATTTTGTAAAACTCCGCAGATTCGCGAGCAACGATAAATTGTGTTCCAACGTCTTGCCAAAACCGATGCCGACATCAAAAACCACTTGATCGGAGGCAACTTCTGCTGCATTCAACTTGCCCAGACGTTCTTGAAAAAATTCCGTCACTTCACGAACGATGTCCTGATAGTGTGGCAGGCTCCCAGCCTGCCCAATTGATTGATGCAAACTAACGGGCAGGATGCCCGTGCCACTACCACCGGCGTGCATGCAAACATAACCGGATTGAGATTCCGCGACAATCTTCCACATCGCGTCGTCGCTGCGATTGGCCGCGACATCATTGACGATGCTAGCACCGGCAGCAAGCGCCGCGCGGGCGACGGCTGGTTTCATCGTATCGATCGAAATGGGAATCTTGATTTGCCCCGCAAGCTTTTCGATGACGGGAATCACGCGGTGCAACTCCTCGGTTTCACTTACCGGTTCTGCGCCGGGTCGCGTGGATTCGCCACCAATGTCGAGAATGTCTGCGCCCTGCCCGACCAGTTTTAAAGCGTGAACCACGGCGGCATTCGCATCCAGAAATTTTCCGCCATCAGAAAAGGAATCGGGCGTGACGTTGACGACGCCCATGACGAACGCCGGGCGCGGGAAACGGAATTCAAATTGGCGGGCGCGGAAAATCACGGGGTTTGAATTTTTAAATCCAGTTTCAGGCTGGCGAAACCGGCTTCATCGAGCGTAAGCAAGACGGCGGCCTTGCTCTTGATGGCAGCCACGGCGTGCATCAGGTCATGGATTCGTGCGCCGCGCACACCATTGTTGCTGGCGGACTGGACGGCCGCCAGCGCATCCGCTGCCGAAAGCTCGGTGAACTCCAATTCATCTGCCAGATCTTTCAACATGTTGGCCGCATCCCTGGGCGAGTAACGAAAATTAACTCCTTTAGTCAGCGTGCTGAAAACCTCCGCGAGTGCGTGCTGACGCGTGATGCTTGAACCGGGCTTGATTTGCGAACGAACGGCGGCGTCGTGCAGGGCGAGCACCAAGGCGGAAGAATCCCAATAAGTTTTCACCGTTCCTCCCGGTCCCGGCGGATGGAATCCACGATGGCCTTGCGGTTGAGTTTCACCGAGGGGTTGCCCATCCAGCGGCCTTTGACTTTCACCGCGTGCACGAGCGGCACTTCCACCGGGGCCAGCCGCGTCAGCAGAATCCGGCCATGATCAAGATCGGCCACCTCAAAACGGTCGCCCGGCTTGACCGGCGGCAAGACCACGCGCTTTTTCGAATCCACGATAACCGTCATGGTGGGATAATCCCACCACAGTTTCAAGCTGTCAAGCCGGAGCCCTCAAACCTTCGTCTTGAAATAGGCGATGGTCGCCTTCATGCCTTCGGCCAGCGGCACCTTGGGTTCCCACTTCAGAATTTTTTTGGCCTTGGTGATGTCGGGCTTGCGCTGCTTGGGATCGTCCTGCGGCAGCGGTTTGTGGACGATTTTGCTGCGCGCACCGGTGGCCTTGATGATGGCCTCGGCAAATTGCAGCATGGTCATTTCGGTCGGATTACCAATGTTCACCGGCATGTCGTAATCGCTCATCATCAAGCGGTAGATACCTTCGATCAAATCCGAGACATAACAAAAACTGCGGGTCTGCGTGCCTTTGCCAAAAACGGTGATGGGCTTGTTCGTCAGTGCCTGGCTCATGAATGCCGGCACGACGCGGCCATCGTTCAAGCGCATCCGAGGGCCGTAGGTATTAAAGATACGGACGATGCGCGTCTCAACCTTGTGCTCGCGATGATAAGCCATCGTCAATGCTTCGGCGAAACGCTTGGCTTCGTCATAGCAACCGCGCGGGCCGATGGTGCTGACGTTGCCCCAGTATTCTTCAGTCTGTGGATGGACATGCGGATCGCCGTAAATCTCCGAAGTGGAGGCGACGAGGAAGCGCGCCTTCTTGTTTTTAGCAAGACCGAGCGCCTTGTGCGTGCCGAGCGAGCCGACCTTCATGGTCTGGATCGGGATTTGCAGATAATCAATCGGGCTGGCGGGCGAGGCGAAGTGCCAAACATAATCCACGGGTGAATCCAGAAAAATAAATTCAGTTACATCCTGCTGGATGAATTTGAAATTGGGGTTGCCGCCGAGGTGCGAGATGTTATCCACCGAGCCGGTGACAAAATTATCGAGCCCGATGACTTTGTGGCCACGCGACAAAAGCAAGTCGGACAGGTGCGAGCCGAGAAAGCCGGCGGGCACCGGTGATGACGGAGATGGGTTGTTTTGTTTTCATCATTAAATCGTGAATTGCTGCACCCTCACATCGTATTGAAGTGCGGCACCGATTCAACGATTAAACGATTCATGGTGCAACGATTTCATTTCGCGCCGGTGCCTCGCAATACGGCCGGGACGGTGAGCAGCAAAATTCTTATGTCCAGCCAGAGCGTCCAGTTGTCAATGTATTCGAGGTCGAGACGCACCCATTCCTTGAAATCCGAAATCTGGTTGCGTCCCTTGATCTGCCAGAGGCAGGTGAGGCCGGGTTTGACGCTCAAGCGGCGGCGATGGGCGAGGTTGTCAAAACGCCGGACTTCATCAACGGGCAACGGTCGCGGCCCGACCAGGCTCATCTCACCGCGCAGGACGTTGAAAAGCTGCGGCAGCTCGTCGAGGCTCCATTTACGCAGGAATTTTCCAATCGGCGTCACGCGCGGGTCGTTGGTGATCTTGAAGACGGGGCCGGACATTTCGTTCATGGCCGCAAGCTCCTGTTTGAATTGCTCGGCATTCGTCACCATGGTGCGGAATTTATAGAGCGTAAATGGTGCGCCATGGAGTCCGGAGCGCTTCTGCTTGAAAAAAACGGGGCCGGGCGCGGAGAATTTGATGGCAGCGGCGACGACCAGGAAAACCGGGGAAAAGACGATGAGCGCCAGCAGTGCGCCGAAAAAATCCAGGAGTTGCTTGGCAAGATTATGCCAGGAGGTTTCGGGAGTGGTGCGAAAAACGAGCAATGGCCGGCCCGCCAGTTCGTCGAGGCTGGTGCGGGAAATCTGGGTGTTGAAAAAATCGGCGACCAGCCAGACCTCGATGCCTTCGAGTTCGCAGGCGCGGATGACGTATTCAATCTGCTCAAAGCTGGTGTGCTTGGCGCTCAGGATGACGCCGAAGACCGAATGATCATGGAGCAGGTCAACGATGCTCTCCACCGGCGTGGTACTGAGATTGAACCTGGCCATGACCTCGACGCTGTCGCTGGCATGCTGCTTCATGTCTTGTTGCATCCGGGCCAGCTCGCGTTCGGTGCCCACCAAAATGAAGCGGCGCTTGAATTGCGCCCGACCGAGCCGGCTGTGCAACGTCCAGCGCACCAGTTCTTCCTTGAGGTAAACCAGCGTGAAGCTGATGACGCCAAAGAAAACAATCATGCCGCGCGGCGTCACGAAGCGGAATGACCACATTACCAGCACCAAGCCGATGGACGTGATCACACAGCCCTTGAACAATGGCCAGATGGTGGCCCAACGCGAAGCCAGTGGCGGACGACTGTAAAAATTTTGCGATTCAAGGATCAACGGCGCGGCGGGGATCAGCGCGGCATACAGCCAGATGAGTTTCTGGGCGTCCAAGGCATCATTGGAAATCGCGGGCAGGTGCAGCCATGCGACCACCTGCGGATCAATCCGCAGCGCGAAGGCAACCCAGAAGCTCAACGCAAAAATGCACGCGTCCGCCAGCTGATGGATCTGGGTCCGAATCTGACGGTCACGCCGCAACATGGTTTTTTAATTTTGGAGCACGCACAAAATTGCCCAACCGCATGCGATTTGAGATGTTAACTTTCAACGTCCGATCGGTGGCTTTTGGTATTCCGCCACCGAATGGCCGATCAAATATTTCATCCGTTCGAACGTGGCTTCCTCCTGTCCCGGCGCGCAGATTGCAAAATACGAGATATAAGCCCATCGTTGCAAGACGCCTGTTCGCAGCAGATCACGTCCCATCCACCACATCCGCTGGTAATTATCGGTTGTCTGTTCGCCGTCCGCCACGAACCAGAAGACATAAAGCCCGCTGACCTCCTGCACCCGTCCGTCGGGCGCTTTGAAGGAATTGCTGATGACCCAGCGCGCCACCGGCAGTTCATAAGATGGATTGCCCGGCACCGGAACGTTCACCACTGATTTGGCATTGATCTTCCAGCCCTGTCCCGGAAGACAGTAATCCGGTTTGTGAATGCTGGTGCGATCACCGCCCATGAGGATGACGGTGCTGCTGATTTGCAGACCGGCGGCGTCAGTATAAAGGCGAGAGGCATAACTCGTGTCCAACGGCAGATAATCCACGACAATCTTCGGCTCCGGCACGTTGGTGGAGGTGAAATCCAGGACGCGTTCCGGCAGGTTGATGGTCATCATCACGCTGCCGGGAATCGGCGTGGCCTTGATGCCGGGCTGGCCGAGCCGTTGATTTGCCCGCGACCAGCTCAAGGCGCCGGCCGTGCTGGCGATCAATGCGAAGGCGATAAAAAATGCCAGCCACTTTTTCTGATTCATAGGTCCTCCTTTTTTAGCGGCACAATTACGTGCTTGGGATGTTCCAGCTTGCGTCCGATCCATAGCAACCCGATGATTCCAGGAACGTATGGCAGCAGACTGATGATCCCCAGCGGGCCGCCTTCATGCGCATAATCGCCCGCTTTTTGCCCGCCCATCTCAGCCGCGATGATGATGACGAGCAACCGCAGCATATTCCCCAGCACCGCAAACGGCACCGCCAGGAGCATGAGAAATAACCGCCGGCCCGGCCCGCGCAGGGTGGCAAAAGCGAGCACGGTCGCGAGCAGGAAAATGGCAATCAAGCTTCTCATGCCACCGCAGGCCGCCACCACGTCATAACCGTAATGTCCCGAAGGATCGGTCAGCTGCGTGCCCTGCCGGATGATGTTGATGCCGAGGACATGCGCCACCATTTCGACCAGCCAGCACACCAGCAATCGCAGTGGAAACAGGATGAAGCTCAAATGTCCCGTCAGCGGGATTGAAAAAATAAAAAGAAAAAACGGATAGGCGCTATGCTTCAGCCAATCCTTTCCCCAAGCCAGTCCGGTTAATGCATAAATTCCTGCGAACAGCGCCACCACCGAGACAAAGGGCTGTTGAACCAGATAACCCATGATATGAAGCAGCAGCGCTGCGGCAAGCAGCATCAACCCCGGCCACCACGTATCCAGCGGCAATGCGAGCAGTTCCTTCCGTTTCCACCAAAAAAGGCCGATGACCAGAAACGGGATGAGGTTGCCGATGCTGGCGTCTTCCCCCAGTTCACCGCCAATATTGTAGGAATTATACAGCCACTCGAATAGGGACGGCGTGTGGATGTAGCCCAGGATTGAATTTCCCCAAAACTGAAACAGCACCCCCCACACTGCGAGCAGCGCGAAGAAGAACATTTTGTTTGGCAGACGATGCCAGCATTCCACCGTGTCCGCCCGCCAGTCTGTGGGTGCTGTCTTGGTTTGATTTTCGTTCATCAGTGCGTTGTTCCAGCCTTGAGATAGCCAAATGGCCGGGTTTACTCAAACAAATTCATAGTCATAAATCGGCTGTGCTCTCAATCCAGCGAATATTTTTTCAGGCCGGAAAGCTGGCCGGCAATTTTCCAGGCAAACGCTGGGTTGTTTTTGAGGTAACGTTTGCCCAGCCGGCGTGGCTCACAAGCCATGCGAAACAGCCACTCCAGCCCGCTGCGCTGCATCCAGCGCGGTGCCTGCCGAACGCGACCGGCATGAAAATCAAACGCCGCGCCTACGCCCAGCATCAGCGTCACGTCCAGCTTCGGCAGAAATTCCACCATGAATTTCTCCTGCTTCGGCGTGCTCAAGCCAACCCACATAATGTCCGGCTTGGCGGCGCGGATCATTTCCTGCAACTCCTTTTCCTCCGCCGCGTCGAGCGGACGGAACGGCGGCGTGTAGCAGCCGACGATCTGTAATTTTGGAAAACGCGCCTGCAGCTTGTCCCGCAATTCCTCCGCCACACCCGGCACGCCGCCGAACAAAAAATGACGGCACGGATTGTTTTCACTCCATGCACAAACCGCCAGCATCAGGTCCGGCCCATAGACCCGGGTCATTTCGCGATGCCCATACCACTTGCCCATCCACACCATCGGCATGCCGTCGGGTGTGCACAGAAAAGCTTCATTCAAAATTTTACGGAACGTGGCATCCTTCTGCGCCAACATCACGCCATGGGCGTCCCGCACGCAGATGTAGCCCTTGCGCCGCGACTGCACCGCCCCGGCGATGGCCGCCACCGCCGATGGCAGGTTCAGCACGCTGATGCCGACGCCAAGGACATTGACACGTTTAATCTCCATACAATTCGCGGACAGAATATCTGGTGAAACCCAAAATGCCAGCCGAAGTCCGCCGGCGGAAAGCAGTGCACGTGCAAAATATCTTTCATCGCCTGCGGCTTTCGCCCAAATTCCTGCGGGAGCCGTCAGGCTTTTGCATGAAGTTACTTGTTTTTGCCCACACGCCACCACCGCATCACGGCCAGAGCTACATGGTCAAGCTGATGCTCGACGGCTTCGGTGGCGATGCGCGCAAAAACAAAACCGCCGCGCCGCCGCTCGGCATCGAGTGTTACCACGTGAACGCGCGCTTCTCCAAATCCATCGAAGACGTAGGCGAGTTCCAAGGCACCAAGATTTTTCTGATCCTGCGCTACTGTTTGCAGGCCATCTGGTGCCGGTTCCGCCACGGCGTGACACATTTTTACTACGTTCCCGCGCCCGGCAAGGCGGTCGCGCTCTACCGCGACTGGCTGGTGATGCTGCTGTGCCGGCCGTTTTTCAAACAGATCATTTTGCACTGGCACGCGGCCGGCCTGGGCAAATGGCTGGAAACGTCCGTGCAGATCCGCTCGCGCGCCATCACCTACCGCCTGTTCAAGCCGGTGGATTTAAGCATCGTCCTGTCCCGCTACAACGTGGCCGATGCGGAAAAACTCCTCTCCCGACAGGTCCGCGTCGTCAGCAACGGCATCCCCGATCCGTGCCCGGATTTTTCGGTCACCCTCCTGCCGCAGCGGCAGGCCCGCCGGGCGGCGCAGGGAAAATTATTCCGGGGTGAAAAACTTGAGGCCGGGGAAATCGCCCGCGCCGGCGGCGATCCGCAAACCGTGAAAGTTCTGTTCCTAGCCCATTGCACGCGGGAAAAAGGATTGTTCGCCGCGCTGGAGGGCGTGCTTGCCGCCAACCGCCAACTGGCGGCGGGAAATGTTCCACTCCGGCTGAAACTTTACGCCGCCGGGAATTTTTTCTCGGACGCCGAGCGCGCGGAATTTGAAGCGTTGCTCCAACAGCCCGAATCCGGCGCGGCGGTCGAACTGCTCGGCTTCGTTGCCAGCGCAAAAAAAGCCAGTGTCCTGCGCGAGGCGGATGTGTTCTGCTTCCCCACTTGCTACCTTGGCGAAAACCAGCCGGTGAACTTGATCGAAGCCATGGCCTTCGGGCTGCCCATTGTCACCACCCGCTGGCGGTCGCTGCCGGAAATGCTCCCGCCGGATTATCCCGGCCTCGTCAACGGCCAGGAGCCGGACGCCATCGCCGCCGCGCTGTTGCACCTGGTCGCCGGGGAAAACAGCGAATGCCTCCGTGAAATTTTTCTTCGCCGTTTCTCGCTCGAACAATATCTCGCCGGCATGGCCGCCGCCATCCGCAGTCTGGAAATCAAGGCCGGGGCAAATCCGTGACCGCCAGGCCAGCCATCATGCCAGGACGGTTCAACTTTCGTGTTTCAGAAACTTTCCGCTGGCGTTAGTCTTTCGTCGTTGAAAACCGGCCTGCTCCAACTCAATTCGACCATCGGTGACTTCGCGACCAACCGCCAGAAACTGCTGGTCGGTTATGAAAAAGCCTGCGCGCTCGGCGCGGAATTCGTCCTCGCACCCGAACTGTTCCTCTGCGGCTACCCGCCGCGCGACCTGCTGTTGCGCGACGATTTTATCGCTGCCAACCTTGCCGCGCTGGAAGAAACGGCCAAAGGAATTGGAGCGATTCCATTGTGCGTCGGCTATGTCGAAAAAAATCCCGAGCAGCCCGGTCGCGCCCTGCGCAATGCCGCCGCCGTTCTGCAAAAAGGGAAAATCATCTGGCGCACGGTGAAAAGTCTGCTGCCAACCTACGACGTGTTCGACGAGGACCGTTATTTTGAGCCGGCTAAAACAGTCGCGCCGTTCGCGTTCAACGGCCACAAACTCGGCATCACAATCTGCGAGGACATCTGGAACGATGCGGATTTCTGGCCGGAACGATTGTATCGCCGCGACCCGGTCAAGGAACTCATCGCGCAAGGCGCGGAAATCATCCTGAACATTTCCGCCTCGCCGTGGTGTGATGGCAAGGAGCGCACGCGGCTGGAGATGCTCCAACGCGTCGCCCGCGATGAAAAAATCCCGCTCGTGCAGGTCAACCTCGTCGGCGCGAATGATGAATTGATTTTCGATGGCCACAGTGTCGTGTTGGATGCGCGAGGTGAGGTGCTGGCGCTGGGCAAAGGATTTGCCGAGGACGTTTTGGTGGTGGATCTGAAGCCAGAAGCCAGAAGCCAGAAGCCAGAAGCTAGAATTGAATTTCCACTATGCGAGCAGCAGATTTTCTCCGCGCTGTCGCTGGGCATCCGCGACTATGTTTGTAAATGCGGTTTCAAATCGGTGATCCTTGGTTTATCTGGCGGCATTGATTCCGCGCTTGTGGCGGTGCTGGCGGCGGATGCGCTCGGTGCCGAAAATGTTTTGGGCGTGGCGATGCCCGCGCGTTATTCCAGCGCCGGCAGCCTGACGGACGCGGAGTTGCTCGCAAAGAATCTTGGCATCCGTTACGAAGTGCTGCCCATTGAACCGGCGTTTCTAGCGGTGGAAAAGCAATTGGAAAAAGTTTTTGCCGGAATGAAACTCAACGAAGCCGAGGAAAATATCCAGTCGCGCCTGCGCGGCGTGACGTTAATGGCGCTCTCAAATAAATCCGGCGCGCTGGTGCTGACTACTGGCAACAAATCAGAGATGGCCGTGGGTTATTGCACGCTTTACGGCGACATGAACGGCGCGCTCGCGCCCATCGCCGACGTTCTGAAAACGGATGTCTACAAAATCGCGCGCTGGATCAATCGCGAGCGCGAAATTATCCCCGCAGATTCCATCACGAAGCCGCCGAGCGCGGAATTGCGCCCGGATCAGACGGACCAAGATTCGTTGCCGCCTTACGAAATTCTCGACGCGATCCTGGATTTGTATGTCGTGAAAAATCTGGGCAAGGAGGAGATTGTCCGTAACGGATTCGCGGCGGCGACCGTCAATGACGTGGTGAACAAAATTAATTTCAGCGAATACAAACGGCGGCAGGCCGCGCCGGCATTGAAAATCTCACCACGCGCGTTTGGCATGGGTCGGCGGATTCCGGTGGCGCAACGGTTCCGGGTATTATAGCCGAAGCTTTATCCTCGGCCGTATTCAGAGAGTATCAAACATGAGCATCACCAAAGTATTCTGGCTCTATGGACGTTCCGGCGCGGGTAAAACCACGCTGGCGCGGCACCTGCATCGCGCCTTGCTGGATCAAAAAATTCCCGTGTTTTATCTGGATGGCGATGACCTGCGTTCCGGTTTGTGCGCGGACCTGGCTTTCACGCCGGAAGCGCGGCTGGAGAACCATCGCCGGCTCGCGGAAGTCGCCAAGCTCGCGGCGGCGCAGGGTTTTAACGTGGTGGTTTCCTCGATGGCGCCCCAGCACGGCCACCGGGATATTGTCCGGCAGATACTGGGCGAAAAACTCACCTGGATTCATATTCATGCGCCGCTGGAGGTGTGCATCCAGCGGGATCCCAAAGGGCTTTACCGGCGCGCACAGGCCGGCAAGCTGGACCAGCTCATCAATTATCCTTTTGACGCGCCCCGGCCGGACGAGCGGGAACATTACATTGACACCGTCGCACACGACGTGGCGGGTGCCATCCAGAAAATCTTAACGATGGTGCAGACAATCCTGCCCCTTGACCGGCATCCATGAACTGACCGGCCCTGATATTAGTTATAAAATCTCGCCGCGATTGCGGCGTGAACCGGCAGATCAATTTAGGTTCAGCTTCCGGTTTCTGAAGAGAATGTTCTCCTTGCGGATGCGGTGGAGCAGGAATAGAACAAGCAGGCAGACAGACAGCCGCATCGAGAAATTCCAGGCGAATATCTCCGTGAGATGATAGTTGATTTGATTGGTCAGGCATTCGACCCAGGTGGCGATGGCCGTCGCGATCAGGGCGGCGGTGATGCCCCAACGGAGGTTTGAAACCAGCTTAAGCATCATGCACGGAAATAAATAAAGCGGCAAAAAAATCAAGTGCGGGTTGGTGATATAATCCAGCACCCCGATAATGGCCAAAAATGTCGCGCTGGCCAGCACCACCGCCCAATTTTCCGACAGCTTCACCGGCTGCGAATCGCCTGCGGGCCGATGATGGACGATTTGCCGCTGCTTATGGATGCGATCCACAAACAGAACACACATCTGCAGGATGATAAAACGCATGGTGGCATTCCAAAGCACCACTTCCGGCACACGAAAATCAACATCACGGGCCGCGACCACCAATGGTGCGACCACGGCGGCCACGGCGGCGAGCAATGCGCCCAAGCGGCGACCGGCCTTCCAGGCCAGCAACGCACAGGTGAAGACATAAAAAGGCAGGAACGTCAGGTGAAGGGTGGTGTAAAATTGAGCGGTGGCGATGACAGCCAGCAGAAATATGGTGATCAACAAGATGAACCAGTGCGCTTGAAATTCTTTGCGCCAAGAAGCCTGCAACCTGAAATTGAGACTCGGTTCCCAGAACAGGTCGCGCCATTGCCGGGCCGCGAAGGCCAATTGTCGTCCGGCGGCAACCCAGCTGACGGCGGGGCAAGGTTCCACTGGCGCGGGCAGGGCGGCAACCGCCGGAATCGGCGGCTTCTTCAACCAATGGGCGGCTAACAGATCAAACAGCGCGGCCGTTTTCCGGCATCCTTCCGATGGTTTGGTGACCCAAACATGGTTCAGCAGATAGGCGAGCAACAGCGGTTCAACGATGCCGGCGATGCCGGCGGCGGCGGCGTATTTTTTGAAACGCATTGAATGGATCAATTCTTCCACCTCTGCCGCCGCGCGTTCCACCGAATGTCGCCGTGCGAGGATGGCGGTCTGCACCGTGAAATGAAACCAGTCCCAGCCGGGAATTCCGTGGCGGTCGCCACGTTCCCAGTCAAAGGCCTGCAAATTCCGGGAGCTGACCACGCGGACATTCCACGGTGTAAAATCCCCGTGATACAGCGTGGTGTGAATGGTTTTTCCCGCCAGTGCAAGATTGATTTGCCGCCACGCTTTAAGATGGGACGCGCCGACGGCAGCAGAAAGCCCATGCCAGACCGGTAACGATTCAAGCAAAATGACCTCATCGGGATTAAGCCAGTCATGAAACAGGTGTTCCAACCCGGCATCGTCATGGGGGCTGGCGCCGGGAAAATAATCCATGGAAAAAGCGGAGAGCGTCGGCGTGGAAATCCGACCGGTCAGGCGGACGCCACCGAGTTTGCCGGCCGGTAATTGCGCTAGAAAATCCGCCTCCTTGTCCGTGGCCATGCGCCCGTTGGGATTGAGTCCTGCCTTGATGACGCAGGCAGGCCGACCGCTTTCGTCGCACAGCAACAGCACCAGCCGGGAACTGGAACCTATTTCACTTATTTTGATGGCGGCGGGAAAAACGCATTCCGCCGCGATGTCAACTTGCCGCGCCATGAACTGGATGATTTCCGCCGAGGCGTCCGCTTGAAAGCGGATGGGTTCAAAAAAGCCCGCCAATGGCGTCCGAAACATCCAAGGTAAAGAGCGCCGCCAGATTTTTGCCTGCCACCGCTGGGCCAAGTAAAGATTCAAACCCGTGCGGGCCACCTTGGGATCAACCGGCAGCAACATGAAGGGCCGGCCGTGCCGACAGGCAAGCCGCCATTCGAAATCCACCGGTTGTGTTTTTCCTTGGCTGGCAAACAGGGCCTGAATTGTATCTTGGACGGCTTTACTCATGTCTTAAACTTCGAGACGAACCACCTTAAAGGCGTAAACCATTGACGGCTGGTTACATGTAAATTTCAAACCGGACGGCATAGATACAAAATGTCGATCGCCCAACCGTTCCAAAAATGCTCACCAGCCAGTGAACGATCCACTGCACCAGCGACTCGGCGCAAGGGCGTGCGATAAAGCGTCGGCGGCAACATGCCAAAGCCGAAGCGCCTGACAATTTCAAAGCCGCTCGTTTCCAACAACCGCTCCATCTCGACAGGCGACATTTCATTGAGCATCACATCGCCTTTAGCGCCTTCACGCCCTCGCCGCCAGACAATCGCCGGATGCCGCAGAGAACGGGAATTCCCGTGCATATTTATCAGCAACAATCCGCCCGGCGAACGCAACCCCTGTCGCAACCGTTGCAATATGCGCCGGCGAAGTTCCGGTTCGGCGTTCAACACAAACCGGAAGCAACTGATCAAATCATAGCTTGGTTGCAACAGTTCCGGCTCGGTCAGAACGTTGCCGACCAGCAATCGCGCCTTGGAACATCTGCCGCGCGCGACGGCGACCATGTTTTCAGAAATGTCCACCCCGTCGGAGGCATCCACCAACTGCTCCAGCACGGAAATCACCCGGCCCGTGCCGCAGGCAAAATCCAGCAGTCTCACCGGTTTGGACTGCGACGCCCTAAACTCTTTTACGAGCCGCTCCAATACCGGCCGCTGTAAACGCCACATCCAACTGGCGTAGCTTTCGGCCCGATATTCAGCTTCATCGTAGGATGACACTTCATCTTTTTGTTGAAATCGTTCGGTATAGCTGCTGCTCATGACGCGGGAATTGCCGGAGACATCCATCTTGGCGGGGAGTAATCCGTTCCTGACAGATTAATAGAAGCCTATTGGTCGAGAGTCAATTTTTTAAATAGTTTGCCGCGCGAACAATAACTTTATTGCCAGCAACGGGTCAAAAAGGTTAGAAATTCACGGCTTGAAATTCTCGATCATCACCCCCAGCTTCCGCAATTCCAACTGGCTCAAGCTTTGCATCGCTTCGGTCGCCGACCAGCAAGGTGTCGAAATCGAACACATCGTGCAGGATTCCTGTTCGGACGACGGCACGCAGGACTGGCTGCCGCACGACCCGCGCGTCAAGGCGTTCATCGAAAAAGACGCCGGCATGTATGACGCTATCAACCGCGGCTACCGGCGGGCGACCGGCGACATCCTCGCGTATCTCAACTGTGACGAGCAATACCTGCCCGGCGCGCTCGCCGCGGTGGCGGAATTTTTTGAAAAGAATCCGCACATCGAAGTCGCTCTGGCTGGCAGCATCGTCACCGATGGCGACGGGAAATACCTGTGCCACCGCCATTCACTCGTGCCCACTCCGCAGCGCATCTGGTTTCGTTTTCCGGTTTTGACCAGCTCCGTTTTCATCCGTCGCAAGGTCATCAGCGAACGCGGCATTTTCTTCGACACGCGCTGGCGCGACATCGGCGATTTTCACTGGGTGCGGGCGCTCATGGAAAACCGGGTGCCAATGAAAGTGTGCGGCGCCTTCACATCCATCTTCGCTGACACCGGCGAAAACATGATGCTGAAACCCAATGCCCTTCGCGAGAAAGCCCTGACCGAGGCCATGACCCCGGGTTGGGTGCGGATTTTGAAACCCGTCTGGATCGTGCAGCATCGCTTGAACCGCATCGCCGCCGGGCATTTTTTCATGAAGCCCACGAGCTATTCCCTTTACACCCAACAAAGCCCTGACCGGCGTGTGACCGTGGACGTGCCCAAGCCGACCGGCGTCTGGTGGAACCGGCTTTGACGCGCAAGTTTCCACGGAATCAAGGTTAGTCACCACTTGTCGCCTTGGATCAGATAACTGCCGTAGACGGCGCGCCACGGAAACCGCTGGCCGAGATAGGAACTTACTCTTCCGCTGCCGAAGATTGAAATATTCGAGAAACCAATCAGACGCATGCGGTGCGCCAGGGCGTCCGGGAAATGCTGGGTCAAATGCGATTCATCCAACAGCACGCTTAACCCTTTAACCTTGTTTTTCAAATAATTGGGATTTGGCGTCGTCAACAACAGACGGCCTTTTAGGCGCAGTATCCGGAAGAATTCTGTCAAGGTGGCTTCAATTTGCGATGGCGGAACATGCTCGATGAATTCGCCACCGACAATCACATCAAAGCTCTTGTTTCCAGCCGGGATGTCGTTGGAAAAACCGCAGATGGTCTGCTGGTAAACCTGCTTGTCCAATGCCGTCAGCCGTTCGGGAACGCAATCTAGACCGGTGATCTCATACGCCTGATTGATGCCCTTGAGCACAGTTCCGCCCCGGCCGGTGTTGCACCCCACATCAAGAATTTTTTTTGCACCTTCAGGAAAGTGAGCCTGCATCTGGCGGTAGCGGGCAGGTGTGAATGAGTCCGTTTCACTCACCCGCTGCGAGCGGTTGGCATCAATTAAATCGAATGGCTGGTCGGATGGCATAATATTAATCTGGTAATTGACGTTAGTTTTTCAACACGGAGGCATAGACGGCGTTCACTGTCTTTCGATAATGCTCCTCCGAAAAATCCATGGCGATCCGGTGCCGAGCGGCTGTGCCCTTGGTCAAAATCATTTTCCGGTCACGATCCAGTTCCGTGATCGCCGCCGCCAGTTGCGCCACCATCTGCTCGCGGTTGATGGTCGGAATCTTGTAGCCGCTTTCCCCGCTCACGATGAATGCCGGACCCCCGCAATCCGCCACCACCGGCACGCACCCCGCCAGCATCGCTTCAGTCAAGGTTATCGGGGCATTATCCCGAAGGCTGGGCAGCAGGTAAATGTGCGTCATCCCCAGTTCGCGCCGATAATCCTCGCCGCTCAAGCCTTCGGTGAAAAGCACTTCACGCTGCAAGCCCAGTCGCGCGGCCAGTTTTTTCAGGTGCGGAATCTCCGGCCCGCCAGCCGCCAGCCGGTAGCGGAAATCCACCCCGTTTTGCCTGGCGCGCGCCAGCGCGGCCAGCGCCAGCGCCACGCCTTTGCGCCCTTCCATGTTGCCGCCCGCAAACAGCCGCAATGGGCCGTCCAGTTTTTTATCCAAACCATGGCCGGAAAAGGCGCGGACTTTTTCCTCCGCATGAAAAGTGGCCATCAATCTCGATACACACTTGTCGGACCCTCTCACGGCCTTCACGAGTTGTTCAGTTTCGATGTTGGCTGCAAAAACATGCGCCGCCCGCCGGAGACAATTGCGGACATCCGGTGAAAAACGAGAGGCAAGGTTGGAAGCCATCCGCGTTAGTTCAAACGCCACGGCGGACAGGCTTAAGATGTGCAAAAGCCGGGCTGGAAACTGCTCGTTGCCGCCGATGGGGCCATATATGAAGGGAATGTCCAACTGCCAAAGCGGCGAAGCCACTCGCCAGGTCACGACAGTGACATGATGAGCTAGGTCGAATCTTTTCGTCCGGTGCAGCTCACGGGCGGCCGACAGGATGTCCTTGGAAAAACTGACGTATTCATTCCAGTCTTGAAAACGGGCCCGCAACCGGCTGGAATGCCACCTCTTGAATTGACCGACGTAATGGAAATGCACATGCGGTGGAATCAACCCTTCTGTTGCCGCCCGGGCCAAGTCGGAGTGATTTCGGCTGCCGGTGATGACATGAAGTTCATGATCCTGCGCCAGACAACGCACCGCCAACCAGCCAACCAAATTCTCCGAACCCAAATACGGATTGCAAGCATAGGCGGATAATAAAATTTTCATCGGCGCAAAATCGCTGGCGGCAAGATAGGCAAGGCAGGTCGGGCAGCGCGATGAAAAACTTCCCGTTGAATTGGGATTGTTTCGCGTGGTGTCATCCGCGATGATTTTCCCGAACGATATGCGCGCGAAAAAAGTTTTTGTCAGCGGCTGTTTCGACATGTTGCACAGCGGTCATGTCTGCTTCCTTAAGACGGCGGCGGATCATGGCGAACTTCACCTCGGCATCGGCGCCGATAAAACCGTCAAGGAATTGAAGGGACGTTTTCCGGTCAACACCCAGGACGAACGCAAATACATGCTGCAGGCGCTGAAATGCGTGAAGGCGGTTCATATTAACCGCGGTTCGGGCCTGCTGGATTTCGTGCAGGAACTGAAGCAGGTCAAACCAGATGTGTTTGTCGTGAATGAAGACGGTAATTCCCCCGCCAAGGCGGCGTTGTGCCGGGAGCTGGGCATCAAATATCTCGTGCTCAAACGGATTCCGCACGAGCATCTGCCGGTGCGCTCGACCACCAGTTTGCGCAAGGAATGCCTCATCCCCTACCGGCTGGATCTGGCGGGCGGCTGGCTGGATCAACCTTCCGTTTCCAAATTCGGCGCCGGCCCGGTGCTGACCATTTCACTGGAACCGACGATGGAGTTCAATGAGCGCAGCGGCTTGGCCACCAGTTCACGCAAGCGGGCCATTGAACTCTGGCAGACCGACCTGCCCGGCGGCGACCGCGAGAAGCTGGCCAAGCTGCTTTTTTCGTATGAGAACCCACCCGGCACCACGGAATTTTCGGGGTCGCAGGATCCCATCGGAATCGTTTTTCCGGGACTGAACCGGCTGGATTATCGCGGCGGTTTCTGGCCGGAAAGAATTACACCGGTGAACGAGCCGAAAATTTTGCGCTGGCTGGAAAAACACCTTTATTTCGTCACCATCGGGCCGCGCCATTCCGGGTTTCGCGTCCGCACCGGCGCGCGGATCACAACCGCCAATGCGCGCGCCCTCGCACAGTCCGCCGACCGGTGCTGGTCAGCTATTTTAAAAATGGATCTGGAAGAATTTGGCCGCCAGTTCCGCAATTCTTTTGAAGCGCAAATCCGGCTGTTTCCAAAAATGATGATGCCATCCGTGCGTGCCGCGATCAAACAATATGCGCCCCAGTCCCTCGGCTGGAAACTGTCTGGCGCGGGCGGCGGCGGCTACCTTGTGCTGGTCAGCGAAAAAAATATTCCCGGGGCGATTCAAATCAAAATTCGGAGCGATCAATCTTGAATTATTGCCGCTATTTTGCGTGAAACCAGAAGCCAAACTTCCCGCCAACGCCGAACCTCTAAAATTGTTCAGCGTAGTCATCCCCGCGCGCGACGAAGAAGGATCGTTGCCCGCGACGCTGGAGCATCTGCATCTGGAATTTTCGTTGAATCAAGTGCCGCACGAAATTGTAGTCGTGGACGATGGCAGCCGGGACAGAACCTGGGATGTGTTGCAATCGTTGCGGGCAAAAATGCCGACATTGCGCCCGCTTCAAAATACCGGTGAACACGGTTTTGGCCGCGCCGTCACCTTCGGCCTGCGCCGTTGTAATGGTGACGCCGTGGTGATCATGATGGCCGACGAATCCGACGACGCCCGCGACGCCGTGCGCTATTGGAAACTGCTGAACGAAGGATGGGACTGTGTTTTCGGCAGCCGGTTTGTCAAGGGCGGCGGCGTGATTGATTATCCCCGGGTGAAGCTGTTCGTGAACCGGCTGGCAAATTTTTTCATCCGCTGCATCTTCCAGGTTTCCTTGAATGACACGACGAACGCGTTCAAGGCCTACCGCCGCACGGTCTTGCAAGGTTGCGAACCGCTCATCGCGCCGCATTTCAACCTGACGGTCGAACTGCCGCTCAAAGCCATCGTGCGCGGTTATTCGTGGACTGTCATCCCGATCACCTGGCGGAACCGGCGCTCCGGCGAGGCCAAATTGAAAATCAAGGAGATGGGCAGCCGTTATTTTTTTATCTGCGCCTATGTATGGCTGGAAAAATATTTCAGCCGGGGAGATTACAAAAGGAGCAAAAAATCATGACCGCCAATCAACCGGAGGAACTACGCCGCATCTATGGCGCGCGCTTTGAAAAAAACCTGGCTTATCGCCAAAAAATCTGGAGCGCGCTGACCAGGAATTTTTTCCAGCAGTATGTTTCAACTTCGGCCACGGTGTTGGATCTGGGTTGCGGCTACGGCGAATTCATTAACCAAATTCAATGCGCCAGGAAACTGGCGATGGACTTGAACCCGGATGCGCCACGTTTTCTCGCAAAGGACATCCGCTTTCTCCAACAGGATTGCTCGACCCGCTGGCAGTGTGACGACCAGTCCTTGGATGTTGTTTTCACCAGCAATTTTTTTGAACATCTCCCGGGTAAAAATGCGTTGAAATTGACTCTGGAAGAAGCGTTCCGCTGCCTGAAACCCGGTGGAAAACTATTGGCGATGGGGCCAAACATCCGCTTTCTGGCGGGTGAATATTGGGATTTCTGGGATCATCACCTCGCGCTTTCGGATCGTTCACTGGCGGAAGGGCTGGAAAACTGCGGCTTCACCATTTCTGAAAACCATGACCGCTTCCTGCCCTATACGATGGTGAACCAGCGCGAACAGCCGCTGTTCATGGTGTCGCTCTATCTTAAACTGCGTCCGGCCTGGAAAATTTTTGGCCGGCAATTTTTGATTGTCGCCGTCAAAAAATAATCTTCCAGGAATGTCCCGGATCACAATTTCGTTCGTTTGAAGGACCACTTCGGACTGCCGTTTTCGCAGAAATGAAATGGGTGCGGAGGTCGCAGCATGACCAACTATGACAGCGCCATAGTGGAATGCATCAAAGAAACTTGTGCAGCGAGAAATTTTCCCACGCGCTCAAATACCTCCTCTTCACCAAGGTTGTGCAGGCAAAACGGCGCAGGGAAACGACAGTAGTCAGAACAAGGCTTGAAAGGACAGCCACGCCCCGGAATCCAGTCGGACGCCGGATGCAGGGGCGCGAACCACTCCGGCAATTGCGGACCAAAGAGCGTAAAGGTCGGCACCCCGCAGATGGCCGCCAGATGACCGGGGCCGGAGTCGTTGCCGATGAATGTGCCGGCCCGGTCAATCAATCCCAATAATTCTGTGACGTTTGCCGGCGTGGTTGCGTCCATCTCACCCACATGGCGCCACCAGTCTTGCTGGTCTGGGTCGCAGGCGATCTGCACCTGGAAATTTTGTTGCCGCAGGCGGGCGGCAAGTGTCTGAAATTTTTCCAACGGCCAGACGCGAACCGGCTGCGCAGCCCCGGTATGAAGCAAGATCATCTGCAACGCGCGCGGGGCAGGATTAAAGATCAATTTACGTGGTGGCAGTTCCATGTGCAATTCACGGGCGATGGTCTGCCAGAATTCGTAACGATGCGCTTCTGGATGAGGCCGCATCAATGGCCGGGTGAGAAAAATCTCGCTGCGGATACGGGCAAAGCCGAGACGTTCGCGCGTTTGGGCCAGTTGCAGCAACAAGTGATCACGTGGATCCCAGCGGGCGGAAAGGCCGAGATCGAAACGCGCATCCGTCAGCCGGCGGCGCAAGTGTTCCATTTCCAGCCATGGCCATTGCCAGAGTTGATATTTATGCTGGAAGGCTGTCCATGGCGCCGTGAAGGCTTCCACCTGCACGTCCGGCCAGAGGCGTGGTTGCAAATCCCGGGCAAACGGCTTGGCCAGCAGGGTGACTGAGTATTTTTCCGCCGCCGCCCGCAGGAAGGGCGTCGCGATGGCCAGATCGCCCAACCCCCAGAGTTCTACGATCAGCAGTTTGGGTTTCACACGCTGGAACCGGCGCGCGGGCCGGCTATATTTTTACCGCTGGTAAAAAGGTTGAAAGCGCGGGCGGGTCAATGGGTCCTTTTCAACCCGATTTATTATAGATGCAGGCGCCGGGGCCGGCCGGCAGACGCCCCCGTTGATGCTCACGCTTAATCCGATGATTACAGTAAACTCAGGCAGCCCCGCTTCAAGGCCACCAAAGACAAATAGAAACATCACCACCTTGACCAGAAAATAGGAAAACAAAAAAATGTTGATGGTCTGGAAGGTGGGATTGCCACAACGATAGTTAAGATATAGTGCGCGGAGGCTGGCGAACCAGAACCACAAAAGGGCGATGGCTCCCCAAGCCCCGAACGGCATCAAGACCGACAATGGGCCGCTGTGATAATTTTGTGCGATAGACACAAGATCGGCGGTGGAGGCGTAGGAAAAACTCTGGCTGCTGGCAATTGCCAGATCGTCCTTGGAAATAGCGTAGCCTTTGCCCAGCAGTAGATACTGCGGCACCTTGGGATAGGTGTCCCGCCAGATTTCCAGACGCCACTCTTTGCTGCCCTCGGCATCCAAGCGGGCGACTTGATTAATATTCAACGGCAGGAAGGCCAAGGCCCGCTGGAAAGTATAGGGCAGCTTGTTGGCGAATGGAATAAGCAAGGTTACGGCCACCAGCCCCGCAAAGATAAAAACTGGCATGATCTTTGTCCGGTGCATCCCTTCCATGAAAAACTGTATGAAAAAGGTCATGCCGCAAAGAATGATCAGGGAGCGAAAACCGCCAAAAAAAATACTGACAAAAAAAAGACCGAACAACAATATGCGCCATGGACGACCCGACAGAAAAATGCCCCGCGTCCCATAACGGGAAAGTAAAAAAAGAAAAACACTCACACCCATGAAACCTACCCCCGCAAAACGGGCGTTAAAATCAATCGTTCCCGGCTTCCCTTCCATGTCGTAGCCGCTCGCCGGAAAAAATGCGAAAATGAAATACAGTGAAGACGGCACGTAGGGTGCGAGATCCCCGATGACATTAACGCAGCCTGACAGAAAAAACAAGCTGATGTAAAGCCCTACCCGCTTAGGGGGGATGCGCACGGCGGTCAGAGCAAAATAGCCGAGAATCCCAAAGAGCAACGTGACATAATGTTTACCTCCGGAAACCTCGCTGCCAAAAGAACGCAGCCCGATGCCGCCCGTCAGTTTCGCAGTCATCAGAATAACTGCGAAAAAAAAAGATCAGCGGCCAGGTTATCTGCGGGGCCGAGAGAAAATGCGCCCGGCTGCTCACGGTTCGTTGCAGCACGGAAATCCCCAGGCTGATCGCGGTCAGCAACAACCACACCGGCGGTGACCCGGGGAGAAAAAAGATGGTCATGCCGAAATTCCAGCCGGCGATGAGCAGGAAATGATGCCAGCGGAGCAGGATGGGCGTGAGAAAAACGAGCGCCAGAATGCCGGCGTAACCGAATGTGGAACGATCCGTCGGCATGGCCAGCAGATAGCCGATCCAGATGGCCAGCGGGATGCACAATCCATAGATGACCAGCGTCCGAATCAGGGCGGGCGCGTTATTGGTATTCATTTGCTGACAAATTTCAATCCATCGTGCAGCGTAAGCGGCGTTCGTTTGACGATGGTGACTATATTCCAACTGTTGAACCGGCTGCAACCGCAATCCTGCGGCAGGCCCGTTTTTTTCCGGCCATGAAAATCCTTTTTGACTGCTCGCTTCCCTTCGCCCTCGCGCATGGCGGCTGGGCGATACAGATCCAACAGACGCAGGCCGCCCTGCTCGCCCTCGGGCTGGACGTGGAGCCGCTCCGCTGGTGGGATGACTCGCAGACCGGCGACATCATTCATTATTTTGGCCGGATGCCGGCCGAACACATCAAGTTTGCCCGGCAAAAAAATATCAAGGTCGTCATGGCCGAACTGCTCACCGCGCAGGGTTCGCGCTCCCGCTCCCAGTTGCGCCGGCAAAAATTCATCAGCCGCTCGGTGAAACGGCTTGCGCCCCGCAACTTCACCGCCGCCTTCAACTGGAACTCCTACCGGCTTGCCGATGCCTGCCTAGCCCTGACGACGTGGGAAGCCTGGTTGATGCAATACCTGTTTGACGCGCCGAAAGAACGCGTCCACGTCGTGCCGAACGGCATCGAGGAAATTTTCTTGAATTCGCCGGCGGTCGTGCGGGGGAAATGGCTGGTCTGCACCGCCACCATCACTGCACGCAAACGCGTGCTGGAACTGGCGGAAGCCGCCGAACAGGCGCAAACGCCCGTTTGGATCATCGGCCGGGCCTACGCCGAAACCGATCCCTACGCGAAGCAATTTTGCGCTTTGGCGAAGCAGCACCCGGAATTTATCCGCTACGAAGGCGCGATTTCCGACCGCGCACGCCTTGCGCAAATTTACCACGAAGCGCGCGGCTTCGTGCTGTTGAGCACCATGGAAAGCTTGAGCTTGTCCGCTTTGGAAGCCGGGGCGTGCGGATGTCCGCTGCTGCTGGGCGACCTGCCGTGGGCGCGGGCCACGTTCGGGGAACATGCCACGTATTGCCCTGTTACCACGCCTGAACGCACTGCGGAACATTTGAAATCATTTTACCAGCAGGCCCCGGCGTTGAAACCGCCGCCGCCACCACCGACCTGGCGGGATGTCGCCCGCCAGTTAAAAACCGTTTACGAAGCCGTGCTGGAAAGCCGGGGCTGACCTTTTGTCTTGCGCGCCGCGTTCAAGGTGCTTACAAAGCCGGGTCGAAATCACATCGCTCCATGCCAAAAATTTCCGTCATTGTTCCGTGCTTCAATGAAGAGGCCGTCCTGCCGCACCTGTTTGAAAGGCTTGGATCGGTTGCGGCAGCCTGGAAGACCGAATATGAAATCATCTGCGTGGACGACGGTTCGCGCGACCGGACGTGGGAAATCCTCAAGGCGCAAAACCAAAAAGACGCCCGCTGGCGGAGCCTGGCCTTCGCCCGCAATTTTGGACATCAGGTTGCCGTCAGTGCGGGACTTTTTTACGCAACTGGTGATGCCGTGGTGATCATCGACGCCGACCTGCAGGATCCACCCGAAGAAATTTCCCGTCTGATTGATAAATGGCGCGAAGGCTTTCAGGTGGTTTATGCCGTCCGCATCAAGCGGGACGACGCCTGGCTCAAACAATTTCTGGCCTGGGGATTTTACCGGCTGCTTTCCAAAGCGGTCCCGTTCAACGTCCCGGCGGACGCGGGGGATTTCTGCCTGCTGGACCGGCGCGTGGTCGAGGTCCTGAACGCGCTGCCGGAACGCAACCGCTACCTGCGCGGTCTGCGGGCGTGGAGCGGTTTCCGTCAGACCGGCATTGAATTTGAGCGTCACGCGCGGGCGGCGGGCGCACCGCAATACACCTTTAAAAAATCATTCCGACTGGCAATGGACGGCGTTTTTTCTTTTTCCACCGTGCCGCTCCGGCTGGCAACGTATCTGGGGTTGATCGTGTCATTGGCGGCTTTTTTGGGTGCCTTGTTCACGCTGTGTGAAAAGCTCTTTGCGGAACAATTTGCGAAGTTCGGATTTGCGCCGGGACCGCATGGTATTCCCACGCTGGTCATCTCGACACTTTTTCTGGGTGGCGTCCAGTTGATCTGTCTCGGCATCTTGGGCGAATATCTGGGCCGGATTTACGACGAGGTCAAAGGCCGTCCGCATTGGATCATCCAGGATCAGGCCGGCTTGGACGTCAAAACCATTCCCGAACGCGCGTCCAACACTTCGCGGTAAATTTCCAGATGCCGGCGCGCGATGACCAGCGGATAAAAACGTTCCCGTGCGCAGCGGTTCGCCTCGGACGCCAGTGTCCGGGCTAATTCCGCGTTCGCCAAGATTTTTTTCCACCGCCGCCGTCATGCTCGCGGCATCCAACGGGTCAAAAAGCAATCCGGTTTTTCCATCCTCAACCAGTTCTGGCACGCCACCGACGTTGGCCGCCACCACCGGCACACCGGTAGCCGCCGCTTCCAGCACCGTCATCGGACAATTATCTTCGAGCGAAGGCAACGCCAGCAACGATGTCTTGCTCAGCCAGTTTTTCAACTGACCGCGATCCACAAAACCATTATGTTCACACCACGGACGCGTCCGCAACAGCTCCTGAAATTCGCGCACGTAGGGCTCGTGATTGAAACCACCCCCCAGGAAAACCAGACGAATTTTTTTTCGGGACGCCAGCGAATCGAGCGCCCGGATGAACGCATTCTGGTTTTTCCGGTGACAGATATATCCGACGCACAAGATGAGCGGCGGCTGGTCGCGATCAATTTCTGGTCGCACGTCAAAAAAACTTTCGTCCACCGCGTTTGGCACCAGCCAGGTTTTGGGCGCGAGTGATGTGACCGCTTCGCGGGTGTAATTGGTGATGCATACCACGCCGTCGGTGCGCGGAAGCGTGAACGCCTCCAGCTTTGCCGCCAGCCAGTAATAAGAGAAGGGCCGGGAATTATTCAATTTGGCGACGAGCCGCAGATTGCCGTGGATGGTGAGAACATTCGGGAATCCGGAAAAAATCGCGCTCAACGCGCAATCTCTTTCTGTCCCCTGCCCGTGAACGATATCCGGCTGGAGTTGCTGCAATTTTTTGCGCGTTGCGCGCACGCAGCCTTGATAGAACGTGCGCATCCAGCCCATTTTGGGGACGTGAAGACTGTGATAGAAAATATTGGGAGCGATTTTTTCGGGGCGCAACCACCGGCTGCTGCGTGCAGGAAATCACGTGAACTTCAACATCCGGCAGTCGCGCAAAACCTTGCAACAATGCTTCCGGGGCCGTTCCGAAAGAGGGTGCGGGCCGGGTGTACGCACGAAAATGCTCCCGGCTGTCGGTGGTGAGAAGGGCGATTTTCAAGCGGCGATTTTTTGAAAAACCCGGTTATGCCCCACCTGAAGGATTTCGCGAAATCGCGCCCGGTCGATCTCCTGCGCCAGCCGCGATGGTCCCGGATGTCCGCCGGTCGCAAAAATTGGCGGCAGGTAGCTCGTGCTCAAGCCGGAATCGTCCAGCACGATCAGCCCTCCGGGTGACAAATGGGCGGCGCACAAGTCCCAGTCCCGCCGTGCAATCTCGTAATCATGGTTGCCGTCAATATAGATGAACGACCATTTGCGCGAAGCGATCAAGGGCGGCTGCCGTCAGATCCGTGGAAAAGGCCTTCAGCAGCGCCGGGGCGGGCAGGGAAAAATGCGCGAAATTTTTCAAAGTGTCCTCCCGGTAATCCACGTTGTTCCGGTAGGTGGAGGACTTCGTCACCGGCCGGTGAAAAGGGCGAAATGCCTTGTGTGAAAACATCGAGTTTGAAATGGCGCGCCAGCAGGGCGGCCAGGCTCAGGCTCTGCCCGCGAAAAACGCCGATCTCCAGAAAGCTTGCCGGGGCAAATTCCTGAAACAATAAAAACCACATGACATGGAATGGTTTCTCGCCAAAACCGCGCCCGCAGGTCTCGAAATAGGCTCGATGGGCCTGTAAAGGTTCTGGCAGACGCGTGTGAAAATAATGGAAACAGCGCTCATAGAATTTCGTCGGGTCTTTCAGGCTGTCCTCCCAATCCGCCCGCGTGATTTCATCCGCCATCCCGGTAAACCGGCGCAACAAACTGCGCTGCGCACTCCGTTGTCGCCATGCTTTGGAACGTCCCTTGATGAACCGGATGATTTTCATTTTTTCGGAATTCTATCAGAAACGTGCTTTTTTTTCGGCAGACTGCGTGAGTTATTTGACCGCCGTCATGGTAAATTCAATAACCGCAATGTCTTCGATGGGTTGTTTGCGCGCGGCGGCCCGCAACTTGGGATGAATGGAAGCCAGATAGTTTTTTTCGGCGAACCGGGTCGGCCGTATATCAATCTGGTTGAACCCAGCTTGAGCCGCAGCGGAGCGATAATCGGCAAGAAAGCGCCGGGTATTTCGATAATGAGCGGGATACATGGCTGCAAACAGCCAGTCAGGATAAGTCTGGAAATCAAGCGGTGGGATAGGGTCTTCAAATTCGCCATGCCCGCCCAGATCCACCACATGGATTGTCCGCCCGCCGGCATGCAACGCGCGGTAGGACGCTTCGAACACCATTTTCAAATCCTCCACATGCTCCAACACATGGTGGGAAAAGACCAAGCCATGTTGGTCGGCCAGCCGGCAGTTTTCCATATGGTCGGTGTAATAAGAAATACAGGCGGTATTGAGCGCAAATCCGTCCGGCGTCCGGGAGATGATGTCAGGCGCGATTGAAAAGCCCATTTCTTTCAATGCAGTGAGGATGCGGAATTGCTTTTCATTCACCACCGGCGGTTGCAACTCCACCAGATCCACATGGCCGGCTCCTTTTGCCACAAAAAAGGCGGCTGACGCGAGACAGTCTCCGGGGCCGATCTCGCACACGGAATCCCCGCTCAAGCTGAAATCTGGCGGCCACAAATCAGCAAGCCGCCGGCAAATCATCGCATGCCGGTCAATGATGTTCGCAACCGGCTGGTTCAGCACGGGTGCCTTGGGCCGGGCCTTGATGCCCAGCAATTTTCGCGTCCGTCGGATGGCATTGCCCTTGGCGGCTTTCAACACCTTTAATTTGTGCAGCATGATTTTATGATGGCCGGATGCAACGCTAACCGGAAGGCGCGCCGGATTCAATTCTGGAATTGAGCAGGAGTAAACTCGAACCAGCCTTGAACCTTGCGGTTTAGAGCCCTGCGGAAGCCGTCTGTTGCCACGCGACGCGCACTTTCCCTTGACTCGTCTTTCACGCCACAACACCCTCGACGGGGTTTATTTAGCATCGATGAAAATTGCACTTTGTCTTGAATATCCGATTGACCAACTTGGCGGCGTGGAGGTGCTGGTTTCCGAATTGATTCTTGGGCTGGGGCAACGCAACCAAATTATCCTGGTGTCCCCGGACGATGCCGCTTCACTGGCACGCTCGCGGGTGGCTCCCCTCGTCAGCGAACATATCCCGTTTTTGCGCGGACAGACCTCGGTGGCGAATGCACGGGCATTGGCGGAAAAAATCGCACAGGCTCGGCCCGACTTGGCTCATTTTCACTTCGGCAACTATGGTTTTGGTAATCGTTTCCCTTTCCATAGCCCGATTTTTTATCTCCATCGCCGGAATGTCCCTTGTGTGACGACCTCCCATTTGGTCGTAAGCATTTTCGACGGTTATTGTGGCTCCGAAAGGCCGTTTTGGGCAAAGCTGTTGATGCTCCCGCTGGCTTGGTACGGCAAAATGCAGCAACTACGGCATGTCTATCGTGAAATCGCCGTATCGCAAAACGATCTAAAAAAACTTCGGGCCTGGTATCGTCCATTACGCGGCCGGTTTATGCAGATTTACCATTCACGCCTGCGGGAAGAGCCGCGCGGAAGGGAGGGAGAAAAACGCCAGCCTGTCATTCTGAATGTCGGACATGTGGCTTGGCGCAAAGGCCAATTAGTTCTCGCCGAGGCTTTCGCACAGATTGCCAGCCGGTTTCCAGAATGGACGCTGCAATTGGCCGGACCAGATCAAGACCGTGTGATCATGGAAAAAATTTGCAATCTGATCCGGGAGCAACAACTGGAGGGACGCATCAAGCTGCTTGGCAAACGCGATGACGCACCAGCATTGATGCGCCAGGCGGCGATTTATGTCCAGCCGTCGTTCTTTGAAGGCATGCCTCTCTCCCTTCAAGAAGCCATGTTCCACGGATGTGCGGCGATTGCCAGCCGGATCGGCGCACATGAAGAATTGATTCACGAAAATAAAACCGGCCTCCTCTTTAAACCCGGCGACGTCCCGCAGCTTGCCCGTGCCCTTGAACAATTGATAAGCAACCACCAGCAGCGTGAAACTCTGGCCAGACCGCCGCCGCTTCCATCCGGGAGCGCAAAATGACCGCTGAAGGGATGCTGGAGCAACACTTGAAATTATATGACGCGGCTCGGCGTAAATTTTGACCAAATAGTGGCGAAGCTCAAGGCTTGGAAGCAAAAGCGACAGTAGTGCCAGCGATCCGGGGTGGGTTTGTATGAACTTTGCAGCAGATAACGAACAACACCCAGGTCTTGGTGGCGGCAGTCGTGCCAGGCGATAATGCCGCCGGGGCGCAGCATCCGCCAGCCTTTCTCGGAATCGTTTTTCACGTATTCGAAATTGTGCGCGCCGTCTACAAACACAAAATCCATCTTCCCTGCGAATGGAGTTTCATCAAACTTGGCCGAATCAGACTTCAAGAACCGGATGCGCGTACGCAACTCCGCCGGCACCAACGAGCCTTTCCCGGCTTCGACGGCAATCGCCGCATCCTCCGGGTCGGTCGCAAAGGCTGTGTTCAACGCTTCGTCCGGAAGATCGAGCGTGTACACCTCGCTGTCCGGCGGCAGGTTCAATGTGAGCTGGGTGATGGAGATTCCCTTGAACGTGCCGAACTCGAAAACCTTCTTTGCCTTTGTCCGCTTGAGCAGCAGCAGCAGCGCCGTGAATTCCAACAAGGAAATGGAGGCGTGCGTCTTGGGAAACATCAGCATCCGGATTTCCCAAAGATCGCCGGCGGCAGGCAGGAGATCGTTTACGTCCACGCTTGGCAGTTGCAAGAGGTCGCAGGAGGGATTCACCACATCGTCTGAGGCTGAAAGGGCCGTGCCAAAAACATGGGAAAGACGGCGTGGATTTGTCGCTGCGATTTTCAACAGCCGCGATCCCAGACGGCCAGCTTTCTGAAATAAATTCATTAGCTTGAAAGAATAGAGGAACTAAAATGGCGACAAAAGGTCTTATTTTTTGTTGGCTGAAGCGCGCCCATATTTCAGGATAGGCAGGGAGAAGAACCGGTAAATAAGGGCGGTCAGCAGCAGGCTGATCAAGAGGGGGCTGCCAACGATTGCAGCGTATTTGAAAAAGTCACCGCCGGCCGGCCCAAAGAAATTCCGCGCCCATAATGTGATTGGTTGGTGGAAAAGATACCATTCGTAGCTGACGATGCCGCACCAGCGGAGCCAAGGGGCGCACAGCCATTGGGCCACCGGATGTTGCGGGCTGGCCACATAACAGAGCAGCATGGCGGAGGCGGCTTTTTCCAGCCAGCCCACGACTTCCAGCGTTGCAAAATCTTTGCTGGCCGGATGGGTTTGCAGCCAGGCGACGCCGAGCAAAGCCAGCGGCCACAAGATCAGGCCGATGACACCCAGTCGCGCCCAACTCTTTTGCATGACTCCGGCGTTTTCCAGTCCCGCCACCAATATGCCCAGACAAAAGGCGTCGAGCGCGGAAGGAAAATGCGGATTGATGTCCGGATAAAAAGTGGCCGACAAACCTGTCAGGGCGCGGAACCCTACTGGAACCAGGAAAAACAGCAGTGGAATGATCCACAGACAGACCCGGGGCGAAATTTTCTTAAGACTTAAAAAAATCAGCGCCAGCACGATGTAAAACTGCACTTCGATGACGAGCGTCCAAGTTACCGGATTCAGCTTGCCGCTGACCGGCAGCAGGAACGGAATTCCCACCAGCCACTGTGCGGCCACTGCGCAATAGGACCAATCCTGATTCGCGAAAACATAAATGGGAGTGAACACGAGAACTGACAGGGCCAGCGGCGGATAAATTTTCCAGAAACGACGCCAACCATACCCCGGCGGGACGACCGATGCCGACCCGCCAAATTTCCGTTTCCAAAACGGCCACGAAATCAGGAAGCCCGACAAGGCAAAAAAGAGCATCACGCCATGCCCGCCCGCAGAGAAAAAGGCACCAATGAATTCGACCACCGGGCCAGATTGGGGGTTGACGTAAAAATGATGACCCGTCAGCACCATCAGGATGGCAACGCCGCGCAGCCCGTCAATAAAATCATAATCCCGGTTGACGCTGGGGTTAACGTGCCAGGCATCCAGCCAGTGTTTTGACCGGTTTGATTTGGCGGGTTTCACAGGTCAGATTTGCGTGTTGGCAAAACCCATTTGGGCAAAAATGGCTTGCCCCAGCTTGGAGCGCGGCGAAAGATTTCATTTTGTAGTGCCGGATTGAGCCCATGCTGCATGAAAATCCATGCCGTCCATAGGCTGAAAACGCCGCCGCCGATTCCCAGCCGCAACCATGCTGAAAGATCGCGAGTGAGCCACCACGTCAAAACGCCGGCCGGCAGGAGCCAGAACACCAGCATTAGCGCCGGCCGGTGCCAGTTCACCAGTTCAATCCAGCTCAATCCAAAATATTCATGCGTGCGATATAACCCATACGGCAGACTGAAAGACACGGTGCAGAGGATCGAAACACAGAGCATCATGGTGATTCCGCCGAATTTATAGAATGCGAGGGTCAATCCCACAAATGCCAAGCCCTCGATAAAAAAAATATATCGCATGAACCGAAATTGCTTCGTCTGCCCGGCCAGACCGGTATGGACGCGCATCGTCACACATATCACCAACCAGACAGCGAGCAGCACATCGTTGACTGACGGCCATGCAATTTTGTTCCTCAACCAAACCGTGACAAAGGCGCTGTTGCACAGGGCGAACAGGGTTCCAGCCGCCACGGCCAGATTCACGGACAAGATTGTGATTTGTTTGAAACGGTGGCAGAGCCGTTCCTTTTCACCGCGCACCATCATTTCCGCCAGTGCCGGGGCGGCGAAACCAAACATCTGGTTGAGCACCTGCGTTAGCACCAGGTAGGCACGCGTGCCGACGTTCCAGACCGCCGCCGCCTCCAGCCCGAGCAGGCGCGTCAGCAGGATGGCCTGGCTCGCATTGATCAACTGGCTGCCGACTGAATAAATAAAAATGTCACGTCCGAAGTCGAACAATTCCCGGAATCGTTCCCAGGTGATCACGCCCCATTCATCGCTCTTGGGCAGCAACCCGAGCCGTATGCATCCCACGGCATTGACCGCCATGCTCCCCAAGATCATCAGCGCCTGTCCGATTAAAAAACTATACACGCCCCAGCCCGCCGCCAGACCCAGCCACATCCCCGCCAGGTTCACAAAAAACAGCACCGAGCTGCCATAGTACGAGACCGACTGCTGTTGATGGGCCAGCAGGAGATAATTGAAGATACGCCCGGCAAAAGATATGGCCAGCAACACGGACTGCCCGATCATCAGCCACACGAAGTCCTGCTGCAAATCCACCCGGATGCGCAGGAGCAATCCCGCCCCCGCCGACAGAATCGCCCCCACCAGAATGATCAACCCGCCCTGCGCCAATCCCACCAGTACACTGGTTTTGATCACGCTGCCGTAGGCGCCATTGCGCCGCTCGTCTTTGTGGTCGATCAGGATGCGTGACACCGAACCACCCATGCCCATGTCGACCAATGTGATGAAGCCGCCGATCTGCGCCACCAACGCCCACATGCCGAACTCCGTCTCGCCGAGGTAGTGCCATGCCAGGGGCACGCTCGCCAGTGTGTAAAAGATGTTGACCGCCAGCGAGACGTAGCCGGACAAGAGCGAGTGGGTGAATTTTTTTAACCGCGACATTTTATTTCAGACAACGCGGTCATTGGAGCCTTTATCTGCGCCGCCGTTCAATCGCCAAATTGCGCGCTAAAAGCCGGTCGGTGTCAATATCCAAGCAAAATAGATTGGCGCTCATGACTCTTCCTCCGATTCCGGCATGTCAATCGACGGTGTGTTTGCCTGTGACTGCTATTTTGGGATTTCCCTGATCAATATCTCCTCCGAACGGTAAACGACTGGCCAGCCATCCACTTCAGGGGAGATGGTTGCCGGATAAGGGAACCGTTCCCGGTGGTCGCCGGGTTTCGAGGCTTCAACGGCATACCGCGTGGGGGATTCACCTACCAACACCAGTTTATTATATCCAAGCAATCTCAATCGTTGCATATCCGATTCATTGCCGAGGATTTCCCGCAAACCTTTATCGGTCGGTCCGAACGGTTTGCCTTCCAATACGGGCACAAAAAAGCCGCGGCGATCCGCTAGAAACAGAAGTTCTCCCGGCCACTCTGGGTCTCCCTTGAAAACAATCAATTTATCATCCGGCTTGGTATGTTGGCGGATCAACCGGCTCATTTTTTTGGGAAAAGAGTCATAGTCAATGGCAATGTTCATGGTCACGATTCCACCAATCGCCGAGAGAATGAACATCAACAACACCAGCGGGAGCCTGAGCCATGGCCGGGGAATTTCTTCAATCCAAAAAATTTCCCAGCGGGCCAGCGTGGTCCCGCATAGCAAGGCCACAGCCGGGCAGCAGATCAGATAATAATGCCAGTGAATCATTACCAGATGGGTGAATACCAGCATCATCAAAATAGTGGCCAGCAACCAGAGCTTCGCGAACCGGTTTCCGGACGAATCAAAGCCGCCAGCAAAATCACCGCGAAGGGCAGACTGCCCAAGGTGGCATCTAAAAAACGCCAGCTTCCTTTGATCCAGATGCCGGGACTCAGACGCATTTGCAGGTCGCCAAAAAACCACCAGACCATGAATGGATTGCGGGAGAGTCTCAATTCGGTATAGGGATATTCAGCAAGGGCCGCCATGGAATCACAATAATGTGACCAGCCCATAAACACGACCGCAGCCACCGCTCCCGCTCCCGCTAACAGGGCCCAAAGTCGCAATGACCGTTCCCTTTTTACAATCAACATGGAAACCGCCACGAGTCCGGCTACCATAAAAAAAGGCAGCTTGGAAACAGCCCCAAGACAGGCGAACAATACCAGCGGAAGCCACCAGCGCAGTTGACCTGTCTGGATCATCCGGTCGGCAAAAAAGAGAAACCAGATCACCACCACCAGGCAAAAGCCGTCCGTTGCGGCGCGGCCGGCATAGATGACAATCAATGGTTGGGCCAGAAAAAAAGCCAGCGTCCACCAGGCGGCACGTTGACCGACATATTGCCGGGCCAGTTGAAAGAAAGGCCACAATGCGGTGGCGAAGAAAATCAAAGAAACCAAATTTGCCCAACCGTACCAGGTGGAACCGAGAATTTTAAAAACCAGCCCTGCCGCCGCCTGCCAGACGGGCAGCTCCTGCAGAGTGGGGGTTTCGTTTGCATTAAATCCCCAGATCACCGGCTTCAATAAATTAATGGGTGTGTGCGCATACTCCAGTGCGGTGCCGAGATGTTGCGGCCGGTAAAGTGATTTTCCCACCAGCGCATTTCCGAGATGATAAGCGGCAATCAGTGTGAAAAGAACCGCAATGAGTGAAGGTAAATTGAGCGCCTTGTTTCCATTATTCTGCACCCGCTCTGGCTATCGGATGCTCGTTTCCCTGTCAAGGTGCAACCCCATTATAGAATGCAAAAAGGCTTGAGTTGCCGGCCCGGCGCGTCTCTACTCGCGCCTCGAATATGCACTGCGTTATCGGTTCCGGCCCGGCGGGCGTCGCGTGCGCGAAGGCCCTGCTCGCGCGCGGCGCCAGCGTGCTCATGCTGGATGCCGGAATCGAGCTCGAACCTGACCGCGCCCACATCGTGCAACAATGCGCCGAAGTAAAACCCGACACTTGGGATCAAAACCAGTTGGCCATGCTGAAAGGCGGCCTGGCCGCCGATGCCGGCGGCGTGGAACTCAAGCTGGTTTTCGGTTCCGATTTTCCCTACCGCGAAACGGAGAAAATTCCCTGGCGGGGTTCCGGCGTCGGCTTGAAACCTTCGCTCGCGCTCGGCGGCTTGAGCAACGTCTGGGGCGCGGCCATGCTGCCGTATCGCGACGACGATATCGCCGACTGGCCGGTAAAAAACGCCGAACTGGCGCAACATTATCGCGCCGTCACAGCATTTACCAATCTCGCTGCGCAACATGATGAACTTGAGGAGTTGTTTCCGTTACATTGTGAAAATCCGGGTGAATTACAGCCCAGCCGTCAGGCAAGTTTGCTTTTAGGAAATTTGAAACGTCATCGCGATGCGTTGCACAAACGAGGCTGGCATTTTGGGCGGGCACGCGTTGCCATTCGCGCCAAGCAAAATGGGCAAAACGAAGGATGCGTTTATTGCGGTCTGTGCATGCAGGGCTGTCCGTATGGCTATATCTACAATGCCGCCGACACCGTCCGCGAATTGCGCGCGGAAAAAAACTTCACTTACCAGCGCGATGTCATCGTCACGTTGGTCCGCAAAAACTCCGAAAAGGTTTTCATCACCGGTTTCCATCGCGAAACCCGCGCGCCGCTGGCATTCGAGGTGGACCGGGTTTATCTGGCTGCGGGCGTGATTCCGACAGCGCAGATTCTTTTGCGTTCGGAGGCCGCTTACGACCAGCCGCTGACGTTGCGCGATAGCCAATATTTTTTATTTCCATTATTGCTCGCCCGACGCACACGTGACGTGCAGGCCGAGGCGCTCTATACGTTGAGCCAGCTTTTCATCGAGTTGAACCAGCCGCACATCAGCCGTCGCGGCGTCCATCTGCAACTTTACAGTTACAGCGACATCATCGGGCAGGCATTACGAAAATCGCTGGGGCCGCTGAAGTTTCTCGCCGGCGCACTGGAAGAGCGAATGGTGATCGTGCAAGGGTTTTTACATTCCGACGATTCGGGAACCATGGCCATGACGTTGAAGCGCGATGGTCAAAAGGATTTCCTGCAACTGGACGCGCAGCCGAACCCGGAAGCACGGGCAACCGTCAAAAAAGTTTTGCGCGAATTGCTCTCGCAAACACGACGGCTCGGCGGCGTGGTCGTGCCACCAATGCTGAAACTGGCCGAACCGGGACGTAGTTTTCATTGCGGCGGCTCGCTGCCGATGCGCTCGTCCCCGAAAAGATTTGAAACCGACTTCCTTGGCCGGCCACACGGCTGGTCGCGGGTTCACGTTGTTGACGCGAGCGTGCTGCCGAGCATTCCGGCCACGACGATCACTTTTTCGGTCATGGCCAACGCACATCGCATCGGCTGGGAAGCGGCGGCGCTGTAAAATTTATGAGCAATAAAATCTGCGCCATCACCGGCAGCAACGGTTATGTTGGTGGCTGCGTCAAAAATTATTTCGCGGCGCGCGGATGGAAGACCCGGGAATTAACACGCCAGCCGAAACCTGGCGCGGATGGAATTAAATTTCAACTTGGCGCGGAAATCTCTCCTGCGGCATTTGCAGGCGTCAACGCTCTGATCCATTGCGCCTATGATTTCAAGCCGCTGCTTTGGGAGGAAATCCGCGCGGTGAACGTGACCGGCTCGCAAAAACTTTTCCAGGCCGCGCGCACGGCAGGCGTGGAAAAAATCATCGCCATTTCGTCCATCAGCGCCTACGACGGCTGCTGCTCCCTTTATGGAAAGGCCAAGCTGGAGATGGAACAACTGGCGCTCGCAAGCAATGCATTGGTGATCCGTCCCGGACTGGTCTATGGCAGCGGGCCGGGCGGAATGTTCGGCAAACTGACCGCGCAGATCCGCCAGTCGTCCGTGATTCCGATGATTGGCGACGGTTCGCAAATTCAATTCCTGGTCCATGACCAAGATTTGTCGGCGTTCATTGAGCGGTATGCGAGCGGCGAGATAAAAATTGCTCCGGGCATTTTGACGGCGGCGAATGAGCAGCCATGGCCGTTCAAACAATTGCTATTGGAAATCGCCCGGTCACTGGGCAAGAAACCTAAATTCATCCCGCTGCCATGGCGTGTGGTGTGGGCGGGCTTGAAGTCGACGGAGTTGTGCAGGGTAAGATTAAATTTCCGCAGTGACAGCCTGGTAAGTTTGATGTATCAAAATCCCCGGCCGGATTTCTCCAAGAACGCAACACTTGGCCTGAGCTGCCGCCCGTTTCAAATCGAGAAGTTGTAGCCTTCGGCAAAAGGCCGGATAAATGCGGCGCTCTGTCGGGACGCCGCTACGCTGTGCCGGGCGGTTTGCGCGTGGTGGTTTTTAACCCCAACGCGCTCATGAAGAAGCTGGAAAAAATTGCCTGGATGCCCAACACCACCAGCGTGGCCGCCGGAATCAAGCGCCGCAGGTTCTCCTCCGTGGATGGCAGCATCCCGAAATCTTTTTGCTGCCAGATCCAGACGGCCCGCGCGAGCAGACCGATTCCACCCAGCAACACCAGCAGTCCGAACACGAGTCCTTTTTCAAGCGTGAAAGTTTTGAATACGCGCGACAGTTTGGGGTCGTCGGGCAACAGTCCCTCGGCAATCGCGAACACCTTGGTGAAGAACGCAAACGCGACAAGCTGGAAGCCAACGATCACCGTCATACACGCGACCACCAGCGTGCCGACATTCAACAGCACGCTGCCGATTTTGATGTCTTGGAACGAAAGTGCGGCGGCAAAAATAAATCCGAGAGTCGAGAGCAAAAGTCCCGGCACCAGAAAAAGCCAACGCGGCGAGAAGATTAGCATAAAACGAAGATGCCGCCAGCCGTCGCGCCACGGTTTCAAGTGAGGCGGACGCGAGCGTCCATCTTTATGCAGCGTGATCGGCACCTCGGAAATTTTTAATTTCTTGAGCGTGCCCTTGATGGCCATCTCCGATGCGAACTCCATGCCGGTGGTTTGCAATTCCATCTGGTAATAGGCCGTCTTGGTGAAACCCCGCAGGCCGGAATGAAAATCATGGGCGGGACATTTGAAGAAGACCCGGCCGATGGTGGTGAGGACGGGATTGCCGATCCAGCGGTTTTTCCATGGCATCGCGCCGGGCATGATGGTGCCACCGCCGACCGGCAGACGACAACCCATGATCAGTTCATCGCCGTTCTTGAACTTTTCCACGAACCGGTCCGCTTCTGAAAAATCGTAACTGTCGTCGGCATCGCCCATCAGGATCCATTCCCCAAGCGCAGCCTCGATGCCACCACGCAACGCATTGCCGTAGCCTTTGGCCTTCACCGCCACGACGCGGGCGCCGAGTTTTTCCGCGATCGCCTGCGAACCGTCCGTGCTGCCGTTGTCGGCGATGAGGATTTCGCCGCGCACGCCGGATTTTTGAATTCCAATCTTGGCTTTCTCGATGCAGCGCGCGAGGGTTTCCGCCTCGTTGAGGCAGGGCATCAGGATGGTTAACTGCATGGGTTCGGACACGCGATGAATTTAATTCAAGCCGGTGCCCTTTGGCGAGAGCGGGGTTGACGAAAAACTTTCGGAGTTACCGGGAAGATTCAGCAGCAGATTTTCTGATGCAAATATGCCAATGGAGCGCAAAGACCGGAGCTAATGGCGATAGTAAATGCTCCATTCCACGAATCGGGGCGCTCATGAAGTCGGGTATCAAATGGCGCATGGTGACGCCACCGGAAAGCAGATATGCCAGCCATGGTAAAAATGCTGTCGTTTCAATTTTCAACTGCGGATACAGCTTTTCAAACTGCGCGCGGTCACGTTCAAAAACCATCCAGGACAACGCCTGGTTGGAATCCATCATGGAATCGGTCTGCGCGAACGACCATTCCTTGCAATCATCCCGATAAGGTTCGTGGTGGAAATTTTCGAAAAAGAAATGCGCAAAAGGCGTGTGCGCCACTTCGATCATGGAAATGACGCCGCCCGGGACCAAGACGCGTTGCGCTTCGGAAAAAAAAGCGCGGACATCGGGGATGTGATGAAACACATGGGTCAGAAAAAGTGCCTTGACCGAGCCGTCGGCGAAGGGAAGTTGCCGCGCGTCAATGACCTGATCCGCCACGCCAGCCACCACATCGGAAGTGATCAATGAGGGTTCCAGCTCTTTCAAACAACTGCCGCCGCTGCCCAGCTCCACCAGCAGTCCCGGTTTTGTGACCGACCGGACGTCTGCCTGTAGCCGCGCATACCATTCATCGTAACACCATTTGAGGAGCGGACGTTGTTGGATGATCGCCTTTTGTAAGGCAAAGAAATGAGCGGTGCCGGGGGTCTGTCCCTTTAACTGCGGTTCTTTAAGCCATGACAACATCGGTTGAGAATGAATGCGGAATTATTGTTCACCTTGGCGGGGCGATCCCTTGGTAACGAGTTTTTCGAGTTCCAGCAAACGCAGGTTGACGCTGTTCAATATCAATCCCAGCCCGAGCGAAAAGAATGACAGCAGCATCAGCGCTGCGGCCAGCACGGCGCTCGGCACCGCATAAACATAATGGTCGGCAAAATACTCATAGACGGGACGGGCACCCGCCAGCAACCCAAGAACAAATAAAACCAAACTGCCGCCGCCAAAAAACGTCAGCGGCTTGTAGGATTTGAAGATCAAGAAAAGCCGTAGCAACACGCGGAAGCCGTCGCTGAACGTGTTCAGCTTGGAGAAGCTGCCCTCGGGCCGGGCGCGATAAGCGGAAGGCATTTCCTTGATGACGAGCCCGCGATACAGCGCCTGCAAGGTCAGTTCAGTTTCGACGTCAAATCCCCGAGCGGTAATGGGAATCTGCCGCACGGTCGCGCGGGTGAAACCGCGATAGCCTGAAAAAATATCGCCAATCTGCGAGTTAAACATCCAGTTGATGATGACGCTGACCATGCGGTTTCCGGCCGTGTGCAACGGTCGAAAAGATTTCTCCTCATGCTCCGTCAGCCGGGTGGCGGCAGTCATGTCGGCATCGCCCCGCAAAATCGGTTCGATCAATTTGTGGACGAACGCCGCGTCATAAGTGTCGTCGCCATCAACCATCACCAAAATATCCTCTTCCACCTGGTCAAACATCGCGGCAACGACAAAGCCTTTGCCTTGGCGCTTCTCACGACGCACGATGGCTCCGGCCTTGGCGGCAATTTCACCCGTGCCGTCGGTGCAGTTGTTGTCGTAAACGTAAATCCGCGCCGCCGGCAGTTCCCGCTTGAAATCGGCCACGACTTTCCCGATGGTCAATGCTTCTTGATAACACGGAATGACAACGGCGATACTGGGTTTTTTGGGGGGTAAGCCTTCCATGAAAAATCAACGGAACCTGACCAGCAGCCAGCCGTGCGGTTCCTGACGGGCGAGCAGTTTTAATTCAAAATGTTGCAACGGCTCGGCATCCATGCGCACCAGCCAGTCGGCAGTTTTCATCTGGGCATGCTGCGTCAAAAAATCTTCGCTGACCAGTGCAAACTTGACGCCCCGCGCTCGAAGATCCTCCGCCGAATCATTCTGGGTGAAATGCTCGAGCCGGCGCGATCCGAACGGCCGCCATAATCCTGTCTCCGGTTCGTCAAAGGCCATGTAACCGAGCGGGTTCGCCTCAGCCGGCAGAACGGCAATGACCGGGTTAAAACCATCGGTCCGGGCGGAATAAGCGGCGTAAACATTCCAGGCACGCTTCAGCAGGTAACTGTTCGCATGTTCCGCATCAAACGAACGCAGTATGGTCTTCGCGGGCCATAGCGGTCGCGGCGGCGTCACAATCAACAGCAAAGCGGATGAGGCAAAAACACCTAACGCCACGGTTCGCCAAAGCGGACGGCGGAACAAATTTGCGCCCGCGCCCGCCAGGACCGGCGCGACCAGCAAGGGATAAAAGGGGAGAAGATAGCGTGCTGATCCTGAGACGCCCACTTGCACCATAAATACACCCACGCCCGCCCAGGCTCCGAGCGGCACCATGATTTCAGGGCGGAAAAAATGGGCCGGCCAGATTTTTCCAGCGCGAATTTTCCGGACAAGTACGACGAGCACCAGCAGGGTCACACCAGCGCCAAGACCGGCGGACTCCTCCATCTGCATCTCCTGGATTTGAAACCTGGCCGCTGCTGCTTCCAAGTTTTTTTGCAGTCCGTCGGCCAGAGGTGCCGGCACCAAGCGCTGTACCAAATGCTCCCATTGTTTGGTGAAAGGGAAAATTGGCGGAACCAGATTGGCCAGCGGCAGATTGATGGAATTGGCCAGAAAACGGAACGACGCGCCGCCGCCGCCGCCGATGGCCGGTCCCTCCGCCTTTAATCCGGTCCAATCACTGCAGTTTTTAATGTTGACCATGGCTGTGGGAACGAGCGAAGCGCCCATGGCAAATAAAATCACCAAGGCAGAAGCCAGCGGCCGGCGCAGCAATAATTTGAATGACGGCAGCGCCGCGAGCGCCCAAGGCAATAGCAGCAGAATGTTGAACGCCTTGGAGGCCGTCATCAGGGCGGCGGCCAAACCCGAAACCCAAAAATAGGAATCGCTTTTCTCCAGCCGCGCCCGCAACGCAAACTCGATCGCCGTTAAAGCCAGCAAGGCGCCGAACATGTCATTCGCCACGCTGCCCGCTTGAAGGACATAACCGTAGCCGCTGGCAAAAAGCCACATCCAATGCCATGCTGCGCGTGGCCGCACGCCCAGCCGCGTCAACACGGCAAAGAAGCGGCCGGGCAGCAGCAGAAAACTGATGATGTTAATCAGGAATACCAGCCGGTCGGTGTGAAAAAATAGAAATTGTGGTGCAGTCAGCCATTCAAATCCGGCGGTCCGCGTGTTCAGCCGCTGAAAAACCGTGTGAATCCAATGCCATTGTCCTTCCGCCAGCCAGTGCAGCACGCGTGGCGTGCGATACGCCAGCGCGTCGTAGTTGCTCGCCGCGTGCAGCGCCCCGCCTAGAAAGGCCAGCGTAGCCAGAATCAAAAAAGCCAGCGGGAATGGTTTTCGGAAACGACGGACATATTTTTGCCAACGGACTTTGGGGAAAAATTGCGGAGATGTTTGTTTACGCCAAATCAATAATGCGACCGCACCCAGCGCCAGTGCGACCGTGTAACCACGGGCGTTCAACTGGTGCAGCGCCGACAGCGTCCAGCCCACGCAATTCAAATACGCACAGCACCAGATCCAAAGTAAAATGATTGTCGGCATTTTGACCGGCGGGTTATTAAGCGCTGTGACGGTTTAAATCAATCAAATTGGTTCACGGCTTTGGGCTTTTCCTTTCGGGCCAGGTTTTTTACGCTGCGGCCATGCCTTCATTCGACATTGTTTCGCAGGTCAACACCATGGAAGTGGAAAACGCCGTCAACCAGGCCAAAAAGGAACTGGCCAACCGTTTTGATTTCAAGGGTAGCAAATGGGAGATTCTACTGGAGAAGACCGAAATCAAACTTTCCGCCGACAACGAATTCAAGGTGAGCACGCTCAATGAGATTGTCATCGGCAAGCTCGCCAAGCGCGGCATCAGCATGAAAAACCTGGAGCAATGCGACCCGGACATCTCACCGCTCGGCCATGCGCGCCAGAGCATTAAGCTGAAGCTGGGCATAGAATCCGCCGTGGCCAAGGAGATCACCGGCTTCATCCGCGACGGCAAGTTCAAGGTGACGACGCAGATCCAGGGCGACGAAGTGCGCGTGAACGGCAAGAGCCGCGATGAATTGCAGGCCGTTATCGGCGCGGTGCAAACCCATGAATTTCCCGTGGCCGTGCAGTTTGTGAATTTCAGAGATTGAACTCGCGCTGTATTAGGAGCAATTTTACTTGAAAGCGGTTTCGAAATCAGGCAGTCATGAAAAAAACTTTTGCTGAATTTTTTGCCGGCATCGGTCTCATGCGGATGGGGCTGGAACTCGGCGGGTGGGAAGTTGTTTTTGCCAACGACATTGATGAGCAAAAAAAGGAGATGTATTACACCAATTTTCCTGATGCTGACGAACACTTTTTACTGGGCGACATCCACAAAATTCCTGCCCGCGAAATCCCAACAGCATCCCTGGCAACAGCGTCATTTCCATGCACCGACCTTTCATTGGCAGGCGCACGCGAAGGTTTGGATGGAGAAAATTCTTCAGCGTTTTGGGGGTTCATCAAAATTATTCGGGACATGAAAGAGCGGCGGCCACCATTGCTTCTGATTGAAAATGTCACAGGGTTTCTCTCGTCGAACGAAGGGCGTGACTTCGAGGATGCGATGTTGGCATTAAATGATTTGGGCTACGCGGTTGATCCGATTATTCTTGATGCCTCGCGTTTTGTGCCACAAAGCCGTCAGCGATTGTTTGTGGTTTGCATTAAACAAAGCCCCTCGGCGGCAAATGAGATACACGAGCGTTTTTTCCAGAGCAGCACGCGCCCGGAAGCTTTGGCTGATTTTATTTTTTCTCATCCTGATATTAATTGGAAAATCAGACAGCTTCCCGAACCGCCGTATGAAAGCACAACACTGGAGGATGTTTTAGAAAACCTACCGAGCAATTCCGAAGAATGGTGGAGTGAAGACAGGGCCTTGTATTTATTGAACCAGATGAGCCAAAAACATCGGGCCATAGCCGACCGAATGATTGGAGGCCGTAATTGGTCGTATGGAACGGTTTTTAGGCGTGTCAGAAACGAACGCTCTATGGCCGAGCTTCGCACCGATGGAATTGCGGGATGTCTGCGCACACCAAAAGGCGGCAGTGGGCGGCAGATACTTTTCAAAGCTGGTAAAGGTCAATATCACGTTCGCCTGCTCACGCCGCGCGAATGTGCGCGACTGATGGGTGCTGATGATTTCAAAATCGAAGCTGGCAATAATCAAGCATTGTTTGGATTTGGTGACGCGGTTTGTGTACCAACTGTCAGTTGGATAGCTGAAAATTATCTCAACCCAATTTTGGATGAACTTTATGCCACGGAAATCGCAAAACCAAAAGCAGCAAAAACCATCAGCTATCGCAAAGCTATCCACGCATAAAGTGCGACTGGGACTGCCTAACGATGTGGCAGCCATTAGGAATGCGTTACAGAGTTTTTTGAAAACTCTCGGCGTAAATGGAAAGCGAATCGGTAGTAGTAAATGTGGCATTTATGCCTTCTATGATTACGACGGTGAACCCATTTATGTCGGGCAAACCTATGAAGGTTTGGGTGCAAGAATCGGACGGCATCTCACAAACCAGCGTACAGATGCGGTTGCTATGAATGTTCTCGATCCTTTTGAAGTAGCCGAGGTTTGTGTCTGGCCTTTCGATTCGGAAAAATTGAGCATAGAAGATCAAGTTATGCTTCTTGATAAGGCTGAATTTACAATTTTCCAAAAACTGCTTTCCGAATCAAAGTTGGGTGCAGTCTTGAATGAAAAACCACCGCGCGCCACCGAACTTGTGGAACTGCCGAAAGATTATCGCCACCGAATTATTCCCGATGATATTTTCCCATATAGAAAACATCCCGATGTGAGAATTGCGCGACGCGCAAGCACTATTGCCAATCTTGCGCGAGTCATAAGCGAACGCAAAGTTTCGCGTGGGCTACGACAAACACTACTGACACAAGCTCGCCGATTGGAAAAACTCGCTGTTGAACGGCTGGATGATTTCCCAGAAAACTTAGAAGTGGACGAGGATGGTTCGGATTGAGTTCCGAGGATTAAAGTGCGCCCGCAGAAATGCGCCTCCAGTTCCAACTCGCCACTGAAAATCCCACCTTGAAAGACCGCGCCGTTTAATTTTGCATCGTCTCCGCCGCGCCGCCGCGATAATCTGAAAGCATGTTGCCAGAAAAACCGTGGCGGGCCGAAGCCGTGATCCAGTTCTGCATGGCACAAATGGTGTGCCTGTGCTTGGGAGTCATCGCCGTCAGCCTGCTGCAAAAGCAAGGCATCCGCGGGTTCCAACGCGAAGAAAGTCTCGGATGTATCATGATTGGCACGCTCGCCATGCAAGGCGCAGCCTGGCCGTTAATATGGATTTTTCTATGGCGACACGGCATGGGCTGGCGCGCGGCGTTCGGCTTTTACGGACCGGCCCTGGGCCGCGCCCTGCTCATGGCGGCGGGGTTCATTGCGGTGGTTCTGCCGTTGGTGCTGTGGTTGCAATATATTTCCATACATCTGATGGATACACTGAATTTAACCCCGGAAAACCAGGCTCCCGTGAAACTGCTGGCGCACGCGGAATCAAAGTGGACGACTGTCTACCTCGGCGTGTTCGCAATCGTACTCGTGCCGGTCGCGGAGGAATTTATTTTCCGCGGGATGCTGTTCCCTTTCGTCAGACAATTTCGCTGCCCAAGTCTGACGCAATTTATCAGGCGTCGTGGTTTCCCGAAATTAGCATGGTGTGCCAGAAGGTGTCTCTGGCGATTTCTCGCGTGGTTTGGCGTAAGTTTTTTATTCGCGCTGATTCATACAAACATCCCGACGTTTGTGCCGCTGTTCGTCTTCGCGCTGGCGCTGACGTGGCTTTACGAAAAGACCGACAACCTGCTGGCGCCCATAACCGCGCACGCATTGTTCAACGCGGTCAATTTCGTCGTGCTGCTCTGGCAGATCCACCATCCCGAAGCATGAATGAATTTGAACTCATCGCCAGGCTGACATCCGCGCTGCCGACGAACGACGCTGTCGTGACCGGCGCGGGCGATGACTGCGCCGTGCTGGACCTGGGAGTGCCGGACAAGCTGATCCTGTTCAAGACGGACGCGGTGGTGGAGGGCTGCCATTTCACAAGCGAAACGCCGCCGGAAAAAATTGGGCGCAAGGCGCTTGCCCGCTGCTTGAGCGACATCGCAGCAATGGCCGGCACGCCGACCGCCGCGCTGGTTACGATCGCGCTGCCGGCAGATTTTGACGCAGAGTTCGTCGCAAAAATTTACAAAGGGATGAATGCCTTGGCTCGCGAGCACGGCGTCGCGATTGCCGGCGGCGAAACGACCACGAACCCGGAACGCATCCTGATTTCCATTTCACTGATCGGATCGGTGGCGCGGGGAAAACAGGTTTTACGGAGCGGCGCGAAAACGGGCGACGCGATTTTTGCGACAGGTGAACTTGGCGGCTCGCTCGTAGAAAAACACCTGGATTTCGAGCCGCGTCTGACAGAGGCGCGCTGGCTGGCAGAGAATTTTTCAATCCACGCAATGATGGACTTGAGCGACGGGCTGGCCGGAGATCTGCGGCATATCTTGCATGCCAGCGGCAAGGGAGCGGAATTGTTAAAAACGGCCGTGCCGGTTTCGCCAGCGGCAAAGTTGCGGTCAAAGAGAGGTTCCAACGCCAAGCCGTCATTCGCGGCCGCGCTGACGGACGGCGAGGATTTTGAACTGCTGTTCACAGTCGCCAGCAACGAAGCGGTGAAATTATTGGACTCCTGGAAACAGAAATTCCCGAAGCTGAAATTAAGCTGCATCGGAAAAATCGTGGCGGGCGATGGTATTTTGATCCGCGACAAAAGTGGTTCTCATAAACTCAATGCACACGGCTACGTTCATTTCACATAGCCAGGCAGAAACGGAGGCGCTCGGCGAAAGAATGGGCCGTGTGGCGAAACATGGCCTTGTGCTGGCGTTGAGCGGTGATTTGGGCGCGGGCAAGACACAGCTTGTAAAGGGCATCGCCCGTGGACTGGGCGTGACGGCGCGGGTGCATTCGCCGACGTTCACGCTGGTCAATGAATATGGTGGCGGGCGGTTAAAACTATTTCATTTGGATTTATACCGGCTGGAAACACCGGCGCAGCTTTTGTCGGCGGGCATCGAAGAGTTTCTGTCGCCGGACGGCATGACGGTGATCGAATGGGCGGAGCGATTGGAAGACGGAAGATGGAAGATGGAAGATGGCAAAATCAGAAAAGTGAATATCGAAATTGTGAGCGAGTCGGTACGGAAAATTATTTATGACGATTTTGGCGCTTGAATTTTCCTCCGCGCAACGGAGCGTGGCGCTGGCCCGCGCCGGCTGCGTGCTGGCCGAGGAGTCGGAAATCGGCGGGCGCGAAACCCATGCGTTTGGAATGATTGAAAAAATCCTGGCAGCGGCAAAAATCGGCTGCGAGGAAGTCGAATGTCTAGCGGTCGGGCTGGGGCCTGGTTCTTATACCGGCGTTCGCGTGGCGCTGGCCATCGCGCAGGGCTGGCAACTGGCGCGCGAGGTAAAATTACTCGGCATCAGCAGCGCGGAATGCCTGGCGGCGCAGGCGCAGGCGGAGAAGATTTACGGGCGCGTGAACATGGTGATTGATGCGCAGCGCGGCGAATTTTACCTGGCGACTTATGAAGTGGCGGCGGATGGCGCGAAGGAAATTACGCCTTTGAAAATTGTGACGGCGGTGGAAGTTGAGTCACGCACGGCTGCCGGAGAAATTCTTATCGGACCGGACGTGATGCGCTGGTTTGCCGCCGCGAAAAATTTTCCCCCCTCGGCAACGGCGCTCGCGCTGCTGGCCGCGCAGCACAATGATTTCATGGCGGGCGAGAAGCTGGAGCCGGTTTATCTGCGGGCGACTAATTTTCTTAAAATCCCCGCCCAGCGAAAGGCTTGAGCCTTCCAGCGTCAGCCAGTTTTACTTCTTCAGAAAATCCGCCAGACCCTGATGCATCTTTTTCAAGTCCGGCAGGTTGATGTACATCATGTGCCCGGCGTCGAACTCGACGTACGCGATGTTCGTGCGGTAGGCGGCGTCCAGCGACATGTGGTTGATAGAATAATGCATGGTGTCAATCGGGCAGACCAGATCGCAATTCCCGCCCAGCACGAGAATCTTCAAATACGGATTCTGGTTGATTGTTGAGGCGAGCCTTTCGCCGGAGCTGGGATAGCTGTTACGGGCGTCATATTTCCACGGCTGGACGTTGCCGATGGTTTCATAGGGAAGATCATCCTCGAATTTTAGCTCCCGGCGGGCATAACTGTTCATCGCCGCCGAAAAAGGGCCGGCCACCGCCGCGTCCGACGGGTCGAAATCCGGATACGGCGACGCCGGATCTGCATCGCGCCCCTTGAGACGCGCATCATAGGCGCCCAGAACAAATCCCTCATCGTGCAATAATTGTTTCCGGAAAACACCCTCATTGACGCGCAAATTATTATCCTCGATGACCTGCGGTTTCAGGCCGGTGAGCCGCGCGAGTTCGGCGGCGATTTTTTTATGTTCATCAGCGGAAAGTGAATCGCCCTTTTGCAACGCCGAGGCGTATTCGCCCTTGGCGAACCCGCGCGCCTCGGCGAGCGCCTTGGGCAGGTCATTCTGCAAGTCCGGCGGCAATTTTTTGTGAAAATGCGCCGCCGCCGCAAAGGCCGGTAAAATCAGGGGATACGGCACGTCATTGCCCGGTTGAGTATCAATCGTGGCCCAGTCCAGCAAACCGGAGACAAGGATCAACCCGTTGAGATACATGCCGTGATGCGAACTTAAATAATCGGCCAGACCGGCCGCGCGGAAGACGCCATAGCTTTCGCCGCAGAGATATTTCGGGGAAAGCCAGCGGTCGTGCCGGGTCGTCCAGAGCCGGATGAAGCCGCCGACGGAATCCAGGTCGCCTTTGACGCCGAAAAATTGTTCCGGCTTTTCGTCTTTCGCCGGACGGCTGAAACCCGTCGCCACCGGATCAATGAACACCAGGTCGCTCGTGCCGAGAATGGAATATTCGTTGTCCACGAGGCCGAACGGCGGGGGCGGCAGCGTGCCGTCCGGGTTCATCTTCACGCGACGCGGCCCGAGCGCGCCCAGGTGCAACCACACAGATGAGGAACCGGGGCCGCCGTTGAAGCAAAATGTCACGGGCCGCGCGGCCAGATTGGTTTCGCCGAGGCGCGTGTAGGCGATGTAGAAAACCGAGGCGCTCGTTGTTCCATCGTCCTTCAAAATCGGCAACATGCCGGTCTCGGCCACATACGTTACAGACTGGCCGGCAATGGTGACGGTGTTCGTGGTGAAGACCGGTTTGTGCGACGCATCGGGAATCGCCACGGAATCGTTCTTGGCGGCTGGCGCGTTGGTCGCGGGTGAATTGGTAGCTGTCACGTCGGCCGCATGCAGGTTTACCTCCGCAGCCATCAATAAAATCCATACTATTTTTTTCATTTGCTCCTTTGATTTAAACCATGAAAACAGGGCGGACATTAACTCTTTCGTTGATAAAAGCCATAAAAAATTGCCCATTAATTCATGTTCGACCCTGGCAGATGCGCGACTCAAGCGTGAACTTGTGGATAACTTTTAGGGGAAAGGCTTGTCAGAATCCGGGAGCTGTGCCACAATCGCCTCTCAGTTGCAGACAGGGAGCATTCGGTCCGACTTAAAGTCGCACCGGCGTTTTATCAAATGAACAAATCAGATTTAAGCAAAACCAGTGGTGTAATGTTTGAAGCCGAAACGACGGGTGGATTTTCCCTAAATTCACCCAAACGCCATTGAGTCGTAACAAATTCTTGATTCAATTACCGTCTCTAAAAGCACTGATTAAAAGAATACAAAACTATGAAAAAAATATTAGCATTAACCCTCCCTCTGCTGCTGGCTGTTATTTCAGCACGCGCCGATGTGATCTGGTATGAAGGTTTTAATTACGCCAATGGTGACATACGCACCAATTCTTCAGGTCTTTGGATAAGGACAAGCGGTACAGGAAATGATCTAATTGTTAATAATCATGTTCTTCAAGTTGCTGCGACGGGAGGGGTGCCTGTTGGACGTCAAGACGACGATTACCGACTATTGGCCGTCACTGCGGGAAGTCCTTACACCAACACAGTTCAACTGCTTTATGCCAGCTTTACCGTTACTTGCACCAATCTTCCGAACGGACCTGGAACTTACTTTGCCACTTACTATTCTACCAGGGCATCCGGCGGCGGTTTTTTTGGCCGTGTTCAAGCGTTAACAAATGGAACCGTACTGCCCAATACTTGGCGTTTAGGCATCAGCGCCAACGCAAGCGCCAGCGCAACGAAAGTATATCCCGTTGACCTCGCGCTCAACACCCCTTACCAAGTCGTCGTAGAATGGGATCCGATAGACAAGCTGGGCGCATCCGTTTGGGTTAATCCAATCAGCATCAATGATCCTTTTTCCACTTCCACTGACGGTATCAATGCCGGCACCACAAATCCTCCAAACGCATTTGCATTCCGGCAGGCTGGCACCTTTGGTAATGCTTTTTTCCAAATCACCAATCTGGTCTTGGCCACCACCTTTGACGATGCGGCCACCAATACTTGGTCCACGAATGCCGTAGCGCCTGTTATTGTCTATCAACCTGCAGCCGTGACCAGTAATTTTCCAACAGCGTCCGTTACTCTTTCGGCCGTCGCCGACGGCCAAGGATTACCCAATATGATTTATCAGTGGCAAGTATCAGCCACGCCGGACAATGCCAGCCCGTCTTATGTTTCTAACCCGAATGGCAATTCAAACATCTTTCCGATTAACAACGCACAGACGACTGACAGTGGCTATTATAGTATGATAGCGACCACGCCTTTCGGGCTTTCTGCCACCAGCTCCGTAGCTCAAGTTTCAATCGTCGATGGGCCATATCCGCCATTGTTTATTACCAAGCCAGCCAGTCAGGCGATTTACAGCGGACAGTCGGCGACCTTCTCAACCACTGTGATCGGGCCACCCAGCGGCGGCACCCCGGTCTTTACATGGTATTCAAACAATGTTGTCGTTTCAGCCGGACAAGTTGACAATGGTTTCTCATCGTCTTACGTGTTTAACAATGCAGCGACTAACTTTTCAGCCACCTACAAAGTTGCCGTCACTAATACCTATGGAGGTATCGTTAGCAGTAATGCTGTGCTATCCGTTCTTACAATCCCGTCGGTTTCTATAAGTTATCTACGCACGCTGGTGGATCCGGGAACATATCAGCCCACAAATGTTCCCCCGACCATACCGTATAAAATTACCGGCACTATAACCACCTTTACCAATTCAACCACTGGTGATACAGCCTCATACTTTTTGCAGGACGGCACGGCCGGTATTAACATCTTCGCCACGCTTGGTTCGACATTCCGCCCCGCCCAAGGCGATGTCGTCACCTTCACCGGCGTTCTGTCTTATTTTTCCACCACCGGCCTTGAATTGTTTGCCGATACGCTCAATCGCCCCTATACGTCTTATTCCATTGTCAGCAATAATTTCCCGTTGCCGACTCCGGTAAAAATCCCATTCAATATCACAACCAATTTGAATAACGTGAATTATAACCTCGCGGGCTCACTGGTGACCCTTTCAAATGTCTACTTTGGTGCCAGTGCTGGAACAACCATATCAACCACCGCAAACACCGCAGTTACGGTCACCAATGCAAATGGACAGTCCTTTACTGTGCAGTTTTTCAGCCCGGATTTGGACACGGCTGGCAAAACCATTCCAACATTTGCTTATTCAGTCACTGGTGTTCTTTATGGCGGCACTCCGAACTTTAGCGTGTCGGTAACGCGGTTCTCTGACATCGTGACGAATGCACCTGCAATCCCGATTCCTTTGACCACGACTTATTCCAGTGGGGCCATTACCTTCAACTGGAGCGATGCTTCCTTCAGCTTGCAGTCCTCGACGAATGTTGCAGGGCCTTATACAACCATCATCGGTGCCGGCAGCGGATTCACAACTAACACCACCGATCCAACGGTGTTCTTCCGGTTGTATCATCCGTAAAGCTTGATGCAAAAATCAAAGGGCGGCCAGCAATGGCCGCCCTTTTTTTGTTTCCAGAAATTTGATAACTTGAAGCGGACAATCAAGGACTGCGCCACGGTTTAGATTTTTGGAAATCGGCCAGCATGTTCGTGCATTCATTCATAAGTTCCTGACGATTTGATTTGGCTGCCAGAGTTATTGCGGTTTGCAGGGTTTTGATGGCTTCATCAAAGCGTCCGGTTTCGGCGTAAGCCGCAGCCAGTGTTTTCAACTTCGACGCATCCTGCTGACTGGTCAGCTCGCAGGCATGACCAGCCATCTTCACCGCCTCAATCCCGTTGCGAAAATTTGGATTCACATCCGTGCTCAAAATCCAGGCGAGGTTATTGAGGGCGTCAGGGAAATCAGGCTGGATTAGGAGCGCGGCGGCAAACTCGCCCATCGCCTCACGCGTCTTTTGCAAATGGCCGAGCGCCACGGCGAACTGATAGTGCGCATTTGAATCATTCGGGTGATCACCCATGGTTTCCTTGAAAAAACTGGCGGCCTCGCTCCATTGGCCCTGCTGGTTTAGAGCGAGGGCAAGGTTGAATTTTGTCTCGGCGTTTCCAGGCTTGAGTCGCAAAGCTTCGCGCAGATGCTTGGTGCCGTCAGCCAGGCTGCCTTTTTGAATCTGCAAAATCCCGAGATTATTGTGGGCCAGTGCCAGTTTTGGATTGATGGCCAAGGCGGCGTTGTAATGTTCGATGGCCTCGTCCCACCGGCCCTGGGTGTGAAGAATCCGGGCGAGGTTGTTCTCGGCAACGGCGGAATCGGGATTCAGTTTGAGTGCGGCGTTATAATGCGCCACCGCCTCGTCATATTTTTTTTGTTTGCCGAGGGCGATGCCCAGGAAGACATGTGTCTGTTCCTCCGTGGGCCGGAACCAGAGCGCCTGTTCGTATTCGGCAATGGCTTCATCAAGCTTGCCCTGTTCATCCAATGCATTGCCCAGAAAAAAATGCGCTTCGGGAAAACGTGGCTGGTAACGCAAGGCTGTCCGATAATGTTCCATCGCTTCCGTCAATTTACCTTCCTTGGCAAGCACGCTGCCCAAAATGGTCACTGCCAGGGCATTTTGCTGCGTGACCTTGGCCGTGTGCTCAAAAAGGGTGGTGGTATTCTTCCAATAACGTAGTTGCATTGAAGTTGCCGCCATCAACGCCAGGGCCAAGACCACGGCAACGGTTTGCAAAACGATCCGGCTTTTGATGGTTTCACAAGCCAGCCAGACCAGCAGCATAAACAGGCCAATCAGAGGCAGGTAGGTGTAGCGGTCGGCCCATGCTTGGTCGCCTACTTGCACCAATCCGATGACCGGCACCAGCGTGCCAAGGTACCAAAACCAGCCCACAATGAGATAAGGCCGTTGCCGGAAATTTTTTATAGCCAGGACGGTTATCAACCCCAGCACAATCACCGCCCAAATGATGGTCGCCGCCGGGATTTGAAATTGATAGGGATAATAGACGGCGAGATCTCGCGGAAGAAGCATCGCGCCGAGATAATGATTGTAGGCCGCCAGTACGTGGACAATGCGTTGCGAAACAGGCAGGCCGGCGGTGGAGACGATGGCGATTTCTTGCGCCTGCACCGTGAGCAGGCAGCCGATAACAGTGAACACAAGGAACGGAACTTTCTCCAGCAGCAAAGTTTTTAAAGCTGAAATCCGCTTGAGTGGCCAGTAATCCAGCAGCAGCAGCACGAATGGCAATGTCACTGCCATCGGTTTGGCCATCAAACACAGGACAAATGAACCGAGTGTGAAAAGGTAACGCACAACGGAAGGTTTGCCTGCATACTGGGTATAAAGCAGGAGCGTGAGCATCCAGAAAAAAGCACACAGCACGTCTTTCCTTTCAGCCACCCATGCCACGGATTCAACATGCAAGGGATGCCAGGCAAACAATGCCGCCACCGTGGCACTGCGCCACGGAGCACCGGTCATCCTCTGTAACGCCAGAAAAAGAAGCAACGTGCTGGCGACATGCAACAAAATACTGGTCAGATGATGGCCCCCAGGCGTTTGCCCCGTAAATCTGGCAATCCAGCATGTGTGACAGCCATGCCAGCGGATGCCAGTTGCCCGCATGAAAACCGAAAGCCCAAATCAAGCCAGCCCATGTCAAACCCGCCTGCACCCGTGGATTGTCCGTCACATATTGCTGGTCATCATATTCCACGAAACTGTGGTGCAACGAGGGCAAATACAAGGCCAGCGTGAGCAATCCTAACCCGGCCAAGATTATGCATTGATTTAGAAATCGTTGATTACGCACCCGCATTGGCACAGCTTGGTGGGGAGCATGGGTGCTTTTCAATCGCAAAGGAAAGAATCCGGGCAATCGTCGCCAAATCGTAACGAAAATAGTCTCGAAAACTTGTTCACAATCCTTGATTTTAAATCTGCATTGAATACACTCTGGCAAAGGAATGGAAAAAATTGTCCGTGCAGAAAGAGCAAACGCTGAGTCATGAAAACGTCCCAACCCGACAAGCTTGGATGGAAGGCTTTCACCTTGATTGAATTGCTGGTGGTCATTGCCATCATTGCGATTCTCGCCGCCATGTTGCTGCCGGCACTTTCCAGAGCCAAGGCCAAGGCACAGGCCATTTCCTGTCTTTCCAGTCAGCGTCAATGGGGACTGGCCGTTCAAATATATGCCGGGGATAGTGGCGATATGTTGCCACGGGATGGAACTGATGTCGGAGGTCAATATGCCTACGATACAGGAAATGATGGCAGTTCAAGCCCGCCTGGCAGTCCTCTCGATCCTTTAGCCTGGTTCAATAACCTGCCATCATTAGTGGCGGACAAACCCCTTTCTTATTATTTCGGCACTGAAGTCGGAGCCGCTTATGATAGATACTTGCCCTTCCCCAATAATGGAATTGGCAAAATATGGCAGTGCCCCTCGGCCATAGGGAAAGCCAGTGATTTTTCCAGCGGCAATGGCGCCAGATTTGGTGTCTTCAGTTATGGGATGAACATTGATCTCAAGATGAAAAGAAGCATCAGGGGCAATGGCACCACTGGTGCCAATGCTTATCAATATCCTTTCATGCCCAAAATAATACAATTAAACAATCCATCGGCGACTGTTTTTATGACAGAAGTGCTTTTCAACCAAAAAAGTGAAAGGTTTTTACCAAAAGATTCCGACAATGACCGTAATGGTATTTATCCCTGCAACCGGTCTTATGTTTTTTCACAAAGACACAATGGGAACGGTAACATAGCGTTTCTAGATGGTCATTCTGCGGCCTTTAAAAGAAGCTATATCACAAATGGTGCGCCTGATGGTAGCGGCGATAACCGCGTTGAGAAATTGAATCCCGATGTGATTTGGAATCCTAACCGGGATATTCCATAATTTAAAAGCACGCCCGACCTCGGTGTAAAATCTAAAGGCAGCCAGAAATGGCTGCCTTTCTTATTTTAAGTCTTGGATTTATCTAAATAATTATGTTCAACCATCGCCGTTGTTCCTGTGCAGGTTGATTAAATGAATCTATCAAGTTGATTTAGGATGCGACTACTTACAAACAAAGCCAGACTGGCTGTTGTGACTCCGACGTTTAGTTAATACAAATTGTTATCCGCAGGAAATGTAGCGACGTTTGCACATCACTTATTAAAAAAATTAGACAAAAATCTCTACTGGTGACGCTTGAATGAGTAAATCGCGTGAATAGCGGTTGTATAAATGAAACCTCTGCCAGATCAGACTGGGAGCCGTGGCTGGTACAGCACGCTCCAAGGTTGCTGTTCTTTGCCCGGCAGCAAACCCGGTGCGAAGCCGACGCGCAAGACGTGGTCCAGGAAGCAGTGGTCGAGTGCTGGTATCGCCGCATGGATGACAATCCGCCCGCTGCCGGACTGCTCTTCGCCACCATCCGCCGCCGGGCGATTGATCTGGGGCGCAGCACCGACCGGCGCGCTGGACGGGAATCGGTGGCGGCAGGCGCGATTCCCGAAGCATGGTTCGATGAAGGCGTGGAAGAACGGGAACGAAGTCAATTGATCCAGAAAGCCATGTGTAAATTGCCGGAAAATTATCGTGAAGTAGTGACTCTCAAAGTCTGGGGAGAACTGACTTTTATTGAGATCGCCGAGGTGCTCGCCATTCCCGCCAACACCGCTGCCTCGCGCTACCGGTATGGCTTGGCGGAGTTGCGCAAGCTCACAGCGGGAATATTTCCATGATTGATCACGAACTAGAAGAATTTGAACGGCAGTTGCGGCAAACCAGGCCGGCGAGACTGCCGGAAGATTTTGCCGCCCGGCTGCTGGTGGCGGAGCCGAAGTGGAAGACCAGTGTTGTATCCAAGCCGGTCGCCACGGGGGGTCGCCACGGGGTTTCCGGATTATTTACGAATGCTGCGGATGTCGCTGCGCTGGTTGATTCCTGCCACAGCCATGGCGGTGGCAGTGATGGTGGCCTGGCAGGGAAGCCTGCCGTCCGCCCATCGCCCGCTGGGTTCCGGCGCAGCACCGGCCATGATGAAGGCGGACGATGTCAAAATTGACCAGCGGCTGGTGTCGTCTTTTGACGCGGTGGCCCGGCTGCCTGGCGGCGAGCCGGTGCGTTTTCGCTGCGAGAACTGGATGGATCAGATTGTCCTCAGCGATAAATCACGAGGTCTGATCGTTGAGAACAGCCGTCCGCGCCTTGAAGTCGTGCCCGTGGGGTTTGAAACCTATTAACTAAATAAAAGAAAACCATGATTCCGTATTCACATAAAATTCTGACATGCACCTCGTTCACCGCCGGTGCCTTGCTGGCATGTTCGGCGATGGCACAGCCAACGTCATCACCGGCCCCCAAAATTCAAACTGATAAGGCCATCGTCGCCATTGGCGGATCCGGTGGAGAAGGCGGATCTGGTGGTTCCGGCTCCAGCCGGAGCGTCATCAGGATTCAATCAATCGAGCCCGACCGGGGAAAAGAACCTGCCCGCGAAGTGACCTGGCTTGGTTTGTCCACGGAAGACGTATCCGAAGCGCTCACGTCGCAACTCGGACTGAAACCCGGCCAGGGGCTGGTGGTGGTTTTTGTGGCCCCGGATAGTCCGGCGGCCAAGGCGGGCATCCAGAAATACGACGTGATCGAGGAGTTGGGCGACCAGACGCTGGTTGACCCGGGTCAGTTGCGCAAACTCATTCAAATGCAAAAAGAGGGCGATACGATCAAGTTGACGCTTCATCGCGGCGGGAAAAAACAAACCGTGTCCGCCACGCTGGTAAAGCGGACGGAAGGTCTGGGAATGTTGTCAACCGGACAAGCCATGGAATTGTCTGCCTTGGTAGGCGCTAAAGGCGGTAATTGGGTTTTTGAAAATCAGAAAGCTCCCGTGGCCTATTCAGTAGTGAACCGGCAAATGGTGAACACCGAAGTCCAGCGCAACATGGAGCAGGCTCGCACAGCCATCCAAGACGCCTTGCGTCAATCCGCCCATGCCGCTCGTGTGACCCGGCCCATGGCACCGGTGCCACCTGAAATGCCCGTCCTTCCTGCCATGGTGGATGTAGGGAATAATGCCACCGTCACAGTGACGCAAGATGGTGCTTCCGTGAAAACCATCGTCAAAAGCGACGACACGGGCGTCTTTGTCCTGGTTGCCAGCCCCCAGAAACATCTCACGGCGCACGATCAGGACGGCAAGCTGCTGTTCGACGGCGACATTGAAACCCGGAACAGCAAAAGAAGATACCGGCGGATTTGCAGAAAAAAATCGAGCCTTTGCTTGAACAACTCAAGCCCGAGGCGGACGAACAACCGGAGCCGCACGCGCAATCCCAAGACGCGCCAAAAATTTGAAACAAAACGGACGGCTGGTGTGTTGTAATATTGCAGACAAAAAATTGAACCAAACACGGCAAGAAATCATCCATACAAAATATGAAAACCCAGTTAATTTTCCAAAGAGCCAAAACCGGCGATCCCAAGCCCAACCGGCCGCTTAACTTCAAGTTTGCCATCGTGCTTGCCTGCGTCTTTTTAGGAGCGGCCTTGCTGCTGCCAGCCATGAAAAGCGCCTTCGGGGAACACCACCGCAAACCATCGGGACAGTTCCAGGCTGAAGTTCGAACCCTGATTGCCGAAGTTCGTTACCTGCTCACGCCGGAAACAGATCACCCAAAAATTCCCGCGCCGTTCGACGACAATGCAGTGCCCATCGCGCTCAATACGCCGTTCGTGATCTGTGCCACGTTCACCAGCTCTTCCAATGAAATAGAAGTTGTTTCCGAAGTTAGTGAAGAATGCGCGGGTTGAACGTAAGCGAATGGCTGATGATGGCCGCAGGCTTCATCAAACCGCCGTCGCAATCACGTCGCCCATCTCGCGGGTGCCGACGCGTTTGGCGCCGGCTTCGTTCGCACTGAAGATGTCGCCGGTGCGATGGCCCGATTCAATCGCGTGCTGGACGGCCCTCTCAATCGCCGCCGCCGCGTCGTTCAAACCAAAGCTGTGCCGCAGCAACAACGCGCTCGACAGGATCTGCGCGATGGGGTTCGCCAGATCTTTGCCAGCAATATCCGGCGCCGTGCCGCCTGCAGGTTCGTAGAAACCGAACGTTTGATTTCCATTGGTCGCGCCCAAGCTTGCGCTCGGCAGCATTCCCAGCGAGCCGCCGAGGGCCGCCGCCTCATCGCTCAAAATATCCCCGAACATGTTTTCGCAGAGCATCACGTCAAACTGCGTCGTTTGAGCATGAGCTGCATCGCTCCGTTGTCCACGAACATGTGGTCCAGCGTCACACCGGGATAATTTTTCCCGACGCGCGTGACAACTTCGCGCCACAAAATGCCGTTCTCCAGCACATTCGCCTTGTCAATGCTCGTCAATTTCTTGCGACGTAACTGCGCGGCCTTGAACGCAACGTGCGCGATGCGCTCAATCTCCGGCGTCGTATAAACCATCGTATCAATTGCCCGGAAATTGCCGCCGCCGAGGTCCTCGGTTTTTTTCGGCTGGCCGAAATACATGCCGCCGGTCAGTTCGCGCACCACGAGAATATCAATGCCGTCGCCCTGCCGTTCTTTGGCGAGCGGACACGCGTGCGATAAAACCTTCGGCAATTTTACCGGACGCAGATTGGCGAACAGGCCAAATTCCTTGCGCAATCGCAGCAACGCGGCACGTTCCGGGCGTTCCTCCTTGGGAATCGTCGGATCGCGGTCAGGCAGGCCGACGGAGCCGAACAAAATGGAATCGGATTTTTTGCAGAGCGCGAGCGTCGCGTCCGGCAATGCCTTACCCGCCGCGTCAATGCCCGCCCAGCCGACGGGCGCCCCAGTGATTTCGAGTTTAAATTGAATTTGGCTTCGGTGGCGTGCAAAACCTTGACGGCCTCGCGCATGACTTCCGGTCCGATGCCGTCGCCCGCAAGCGCTGCGATGTTGAATGATTTCATGAATTATGAACGGGCATTTTAATTTTTTCCGGCGCGCTGACAATGGAATTTTCCAGTGTAGTGTCCGGCCTGTGGCCGGATTGGTTCGAGCCACAGGCTCGAATCTACATTTGCGCTTCACGATTTCCCCGGCGCATTGGTGGCGCTGAAAGATTCACGCCACGGCTGTTTGTTTTTATAGAGCTCCAGCCGCAGTTGGAGCGGTGCGATGTTTTTCATCTGGGCGGCATTGGCAAGGGCCAATGCATTCTGGGCGCAGGCAACGGCATTTGTGAGATCGCCTTTTTCAGCAAAAGCCATCCCCAAAATATCAAAAACCATGGGCTGGACATGTCCGGAAAGCTCATTCGCCTTGAGGGCGAGGCCGAGGGCGTTTGAGCCGTCACGGGCCGCAGTGTTTTCGTTGGCGGCAAGATAATGCGCGACCGTGGCCAGGGTTTGATAATTGCCGGGTTCGATCTGCAGCGCGGTGTGAAATTCATCCAGACCCTCGGCATCGCGGCCCATTTTGAAAAGGGTTTTCCCCGCTTCCATACGCGTCTTGGCGTCATTGGGATCAAGTTTTTCGGCTTCAGAAAATTCCAACAAAGCCTCGGCGAAACGGCCAAGCGCGGCGAGCTGGCTGCCGGCGGCACTGTGGAGGGTGGCGCTTTGCGGAGCGAGCTCGATGGCCTTGCGGTAGTGGGCGAGCGATTCGTCATGCCGGCCGAGCAGCCCGAGCACGTTGCCAAAATTGTTGTGAACTTGATAGCGACGGCTGCCCATGTTTTCGGCCTGTTGATAAACTTCCAACGCCTCCGCAAAGCGACCTTGTGCATCGAGCGCGACGCCAAGGTCAAGCAAAGCGATGTCGTTGTTGGGATTCACCGCAACGGCGCGGCGGAACAATGATTCGCCATCCCGCCAGAACTGCAGCTGATGTTCCGTGATTCAGGATGCAGGCCATGGAAACCAATCCCGCCACTCCGAGGCGGATGACTTTGGGCGTCTGCATCCGCGTCGCGAATTCGTCCGCGAGAAAGACCAGCGCGATGAAAAATCCGATGGATGGGATATAGGTGTAACGGTCCGCCATGGCCTGATTGCCGACCTGCACCAGCCCGCAGACTGGAATGAGTGTGACGAGAAACCACAACCAGCCCATCAGAAAATACGGTCTTGATTTACGCCAGCACCAGGCAATGACAGAAATCAAAATCAACAGCCCGGATGCGAAAACGACTTGAAACACGGGAATTTTCTCCGGCAGCAGATAGATGGCGCACAAGTCAGCAGGGTAGAACAATTTCTGGACATAACCCGCCATGCCAACCACGGCCGTTTCGAGACGGTCGTTAAACGACATTTGAGTCAAAGTGATGACGGCGTGTCCGGCGTGTTGCGCCAGTATCGTGATGACACAGGACGCGGCGGCGAGCATGAAGAACGGGACTTTCTCCCACACCAATGCCCAGCGGAATGAATTTGCAGCCAGTCGCTGCAACGGCCAGAAATCCAGCAGCAATAACACGAACGGCAGTGTAACAAGCATGGGCTTCGACATGAGGCCGAGCGCAAAGAATAGTAACGCAAGCCAAAAATAAAATGCCGGCCATCGTGTAGCGGATGACAAATTTTTGCCATTGAGCTTCGCAGCTTGCGCATAACGGGTGTAGCTCAACAGGGTCAGCAGTGCAAAAAAGGTGCTCAGGACATCCTTGCGCTCCGCGACCCACGCAACGGACTCGACATGGAGGGGATGCCATGCAAACAGCGCGGCGACGAGTGCCGACGGCCAGAGTTTTTGCGTCAGGCGCAGCAGCAGGAGGAAGAGCAGCACGGTGTTCACGGCATGAAAAAGAACGCTCACAAAATGATGCCCGCCGGCATGCAGCCCGAACAAGTCACAATCGCCCATGTGTGAAAGCCAGGTGACGGGGTGCCAGTTCGCATCGTAAAATGCGGTGAACGCCCATTTCACCCCCGTCCAGGCCAGCCCGTGTTTCACGAAGGGATTTTCCGTGACGTATTCGTTGTCATCGAAATTCACGAAGCGAAACTGCGCGGCCGGCAGGAACACCGTCAGCGTGACCAGGGCGAGCAACAGGGCGATGAATCGTGAACGCGACATGAGACTTTAATAAGCGATTATCAGGGTGTGGAAAAGCCGATTTGCGATGCTACAACAATTGATTTTGCCGAAAGCGCTTTCCAAACTCGACATTCAAAATCCAAAACCCAAAACTTCGCCATGACTTTGCCTTACAAAATCGCCACTCTGCTTTATTGTTTTAACGAGCGCGATGAGATTTTGCTGCTTGAACGGACCCAGGAGCCCAATCGCGGCCTGTGGAGCCCGTGCGGCGGCAAATTGAAAATGGATATTGGCGAATCACCATATGCCTGCGCGTGTCGCGAAGCTCACGAAGAAATCGGCGTAGAATTACGCCCAGCGGATCTGCATCTGGCCGGACTGATCAGCGAACACGGCTATCAAGACCAGACGCACTGGCTGATGTTTCTCTTCGAGGTGAAGGTGAAATTAAAATCGCCGCCGCCGCCGATGAGCGAAGGACGCTTCGAGTTTTTTCCGCGCGAAAAAATCTCTGAACTGAAAATTCCGCAGACAGATCGCGAGCAAATCTGGCCGTGGTTCTGGCGGTTTCGCGGCGGCTTCTTCGCGGCGCACTGCCATTGCCACGCGGACGGACGTAACGAATGGACGCTGGAAGAAACGAATTGAAAAACATCAAACATTTAACGCCCAACATCCAAGACGGCGGGCGACTATCTGCTGGTTTTATTCAGCGTTAAATGTTGAATGTTGAGCGTTGAATATTTCCCCCTATGAACGTGAACGACCCTATCATTGACCTGCATAGTGACGATTATTTCATGGGCGAGGCGCTGCGGCAGGCGGCCAAGGCATATGAGAAGGGCGAAGTGCCCGTCGGCGCGGTGATCGTCCGCGAAGGCCGCATCATCGCCCGCGCGTTCAATCAAGTGGAGCAGCTCAAGGACGCCACCGCCCATGCGGAGATGCTGGCGCTGACCCAGGCGGAAAACGCCGTGGGCGACTGGCGGCTGACCGGCTGCACGCTTTACGTCACGAAAGAGCCCTGCCCCCATGTGCGCCGGAGCCGTGGTGCATACGCGGCTGGCCCGCGTGGTCTTCGGGGCGGGCGATCCCAAGGGCGGCGCGGCGGGTGGCGCATTGAACCTGCTGCAATTTCCCACGCTCAATCATCGTTGCGAAATCACCTCCGGCGTGCGGCTCGATGAATGTCGCGCTTTATTGAAAAATTTCTTTGCCGAACAACGGGCGGTCCGCGAGAACGGCGTGAAACAGTGAAAAGAAAAAAGGCACCCTTGCGGGTGCCTTTGGTAGATTGACTTAAAGCGTTACCACATGAAATTGAACGCCGGACTGGTTGTGTTCGTGCTGTTCTGCAACGCCGTGTGGAGGGCGCTGATGCTGACCTGCTGGACGCTGCCGTCCGCGATACCGAGGTTGCCCGCCTTCTGGTGGTAACCCGATGTCCACGACCACCAAGCGGGGCCTGCCCAAGCCGCCGTAGAACCATTCGGATTGAGTTGTTGGCCCAATGGCTTGGTTGATTGAGCGGAGGCTGAAGTGCCGTTCAGAGCCCAAGTTGCCGCCGCACTGGCTGTGGTTGAGCCGGCAGTGCCAATGTTGCCATCTCCGCTAAGAACGGCCTGGGGGTCGCTTTCCGTCGCATCGGCGTTCACAAAATAGCTGATTTTGCCCATGCTGGTTGGAGCGGCGGCTTTTGCACCGGCTACGGGCGCTACCGTTCCCAACAGATCGGGGTAGCTGAAGTTTGTGGCATATGAAGAATGCACGTTATCGGAAGTGCAATACAGAATCTTGGCAATGCCCAGTTCGTTAGACATGACCATGAACACGATGCCGGGATTCAAGACCGTGGGAGCAGTGGCTCCATGCTGTACGTAATCAGTCGCACCACCGGTTGCGGCTTGAACTGCCATGGGATACTGATCGTTGTTGTCGCCTTCCCAGACGCGGAAGGCCAGGCCGACTTGCTTGAGATTGTTGACGCAGTTGATGCGTTGGGCTTTGCGCTTGGCGGCGGCGAGCGCCGGCAACAGCATGGCCGCCAGAATGGCGATGATGGCGATGACGACAAGCAGCTCGATGAGCGTGAACGCTGCTTTTTGTTTCAGGAATCTTTTCATAACAATGATGTTTCTTTAGTTTTTTATGTTTTTCCGTCCGAGGACAGGCGGCGAACTCTACTTGAATCACAACACCTGTCAATCGGATTTCTGAAAACCATTTAGCACTGCCAATGCCAATCCGATTTTTGCGACAATGCCCGCAAAAGCGCGAATACTTTTCTGCGTTTCGCCGCTTGCGCGTGAAATTTTCACGCCTTGCGCGTGAACTTCACGCAGCGATGAAAAAGTTGTTCACAAAAGACTTTTGGCAAAATCGCAGATTAAAATTCAAGTCTACGTGTAGCCGCTTCGGATCAAATTCTGTGTAATCCGGTTAATCCTGTCTTCCGATTCTTCCCGCCTTCGTGATTGATTTTTCGCTGCGATTGACGAACACTGACCAGCCCTATGGCCGAGCCGAAAGAGAATTTGCAGATGGAAAAAATCGTGTCGCTGTGCAAGCGGCGCGGGTTTGTGTTTCAATCCTCCGAGATTTACGGCGGCATCAACGGTTTTTGGGATTACGGCCCGCTCGGCGCGGAACTCAAGCGCAACGTCAAGGAACTCTGGTGGAACGCCATGACCCGCCAGCGCGACGACGTCGCCGGCCTCGAAGCGACCATCATCATGTCGCCGCAAATCTGGAAAGCCAGCGGCCATGTGGACACGTTCGCAGATTTAATGGTTGAATGTCCGCTCACAAATAAAAGATTTCGCGCGGATCAAATTGAGCCTCAATCTGGAACAATTTATAGCTATGTCGGCGCAGCAACAGTTGAAGTGGAACTAGAGCAAATTATTCAAGGAATGCTGGCGCAAGACTCTGTTCATTTTTTGACACAACTGGTCGAGTTGCGCAATTCGGGTTCGGATTCGGAAGGATTCAAAGCGGCTCTTGATTTCGTCTTCAATAGCACCCCTTCGGCTTTTCGGAGTCGGGAAGATGCGGAACACGCAATGCATAAGATTGAAATAGGATTAAGCCGAGAAGTTATAAGAGTATTGCTTCCTGCGGGCAAGAATCCCGAATCAGCAAGAAAGGTGGCAAAACAAATTTATCATAGTCGCGATTTATACGCCTCAAAGGATTGTGATTTGTTGCTGCTTGGCGAAAGCACGGAAAAAGTTGAGGGACGGACGGATTTCAACCCGGAAAACGGCGCTCAATTTCCAAAGGCTCGTCCGTTTAATTTAATGTTCAAAACTTATGTCGGCCCGGTTGAAAGCGAAGACGGCATTGCTTATCTCCGCCCCGAAACCGCGCAGGCGATTTTCGCGCAGTTCAAAAATGTTCTGGAAACCTCGCGTCAGAAAGTGCCGTTCGGCATCGCGCAGGTCGGCAAGGCGTTCCGCAACGAAGTCACGCCGCGCAATTTCACCTTCCGCTCGCGCGAATTCGAGCAGATGGAACTGGAATTTTTCATCAAGCCGGACGAAGTCATCGAGGCCATTCACGGCTCGGTCGCCACGCTTGAAACCTTGGACCCCAAATCCAAGACGCCAGATCCGCAACCCAACTGGGGCTGGGAAGCGTGGCATAAGTATTGGGTCGAAGAACGAGTGCGCTTTTACGAAGGCATCGGGCTTTCGAAGGACACGCTGGGTTTTCATCATCAAACGCCGGCGGAACTGGCACATTACGCCCGCGCCTGCACGGATATTTTGTTCAAGTTCCCATTCAGCAAAAAGGACGCGAACGGCAACGTGATAGGCGATGAACTCGAAGGCATCGCCGCGCGCAGTGATTTTGATTTGAGCCAGCACCAGCGTTTCTCCGGCAAGCCGATGGGCGTGTTTGACGACGAATTGCGCGCCGCGTGGACGAAGCTGCCGAAGGAAAAACAGGATGATCTGTGGAAACGTTATTACGACCACCGCAAAAACTATCTGACGAAATCCGCCAAGCCGGACGAAACGGCGGAGCAAATCTCGAAGCAGGCAACCGAAGATGCGAACGCCCTGGCGAAGGGCCAATACATTCCGCACGTCATCGAGCCGAGCGCGGGCGCGGACCGTTTGATTCTGGCGCTCATCGCGAACGCGTATTCGGAAACCACCGAGACGGACGAGAAGGGAAAGAGCGAAACGACGTATGTCCTGAAATTTCATCCGCGCGTCGCGCCATTCAAGGCGGGCATTTTCCCGTTGCTCAAGAACAAACCAGAGCTCGTGAAGAAAGCGCAGGAAGTCCGCGATCTGTTGCGCCCGTGGATGAATGTTTATTACGACGAAGGTGGTTCGATCGGCAAACGTTACGCACGTCAGGACGAGATCGGCACGCCGTTCTGCGTGACGATTGATTTCGACACGCTGGGCGAAAAGCCGGAGCTGCTCGACACGGTGACCATCCGTCATCGTGATGACGGCAGGCAGGAACGTTTGAAAATCTCCGAACTTCTGGCATTTTTGCTGCTAAAAATCCGCTGATGTCCCAAGACGTAAAAATTTCCGAACCGGCCAAACGCCGCGCGCCGACGCTGTATGTCATCATCGCGGGCAAGTTGCTCAAGGGCACGATCGCGGTGGCGCTGGCGCTGGTCATTTTCAAGCTGGCGGGAAGGGATTTATCGCAGGTCTTCGACGGTTTCCTGCAATGGTTCCATCTCGACCCGGAGAGCCGGTTTTTTTCGGAGATCGGAACCAAGCTGGAGAAAGTCACGCCGGCCAATGTACGCTGGGTGGGGATTGTCACGGTGCTTTACAGCCTGATTTCGCTGATCGAGGGCGTGGGTTTGATTTTTCGTGCGCCCTGGGCTGGCTGGCTGGCGATCGCCGAATCGGCCTTTTTCATCCCGATCGAGGTGCGGGAACTGATTTTGCGGCCGCACTGGTTCGTTCTGGGTGTGCTGGGGTTCAATGTATTGATCGTCTGCTATCTCTTTGCGAATCGGAGCTGGCTCTTCCGGCATCACCACCATTGAAGCCGCGTCACATATTTTTAACTTGCACAACCGCCGGTAAACCCCTACAAACAGGCCATAGTTATGAACCGCCCACTGTGGCGGTCTGCCTGATGCGACATTTTAGAATTATGCCACAACCAACGAGGGTGTCTTGAGCCGCCCTTTTTCCCCACGCAATTCTTCGCCCGCCTCGTTCGTCAGGGTCAACGGTAAAATCCGCGCCCGCGAAGTCCGGGTCATCGGAGTGGACGGCCAGCAACTGGGCGTCATTCCGCTCACGGATGCCATCAATCTGGCGCGCCAGCACGCCGTAGACTTGGTGGAAATTGCCGCGACCGCCAATCCACCCGTCTGCCGCCTCGTGGATTTCGGCAAATACCGTTACGAGATCGCCAAGAAGGAAAAGGAATCCAAAAAGCATCAGCACGCCTCCATCGTCAAAGAAGTCCAGTTGAGCCCGCGCATTGACCCGCATGACTTGGGCATCAAGCTGACCCACGCGGTTGATTTTCTCTGCGAAGACATGAAGGTAAAGATCGCTCTAAAATTTCGCGGACGTGAAATGGCGCATACTGAAGTCGGCTTCCAGGTCATCACCAAATTTCTCGCCGACATCGCGCCTTACGGCCATCCTGATTTCCCGCCGAAACTCATCGGCAAGGGCATCAACGTGATGATTTCTCCGCTGCCGCGCAACAAACGCGCTAAGAATCCGCATGTGGTTGACGGTAAAGATGACAATGACAACGAGAATGGAAATGCACCGGCAAAAATTAAACCGGTAAAGCCACCTACGCCGCCCGCTTCCGGGAAAGAAAAAATTCCCGTCGCCAGCGAACCGCAGGCCAACGGACTGAACGACGCGTTGGCCAAGCTGGAGATCAAGTAGCCGGCGGCGTCCTCCAGTCGCGCACCAGTTCTGGAAACCGGCAATTCTCACAGAGCGCATTCGAGCGCCCGCAAAAATCCTGCACGATCTGCATCAATCCCAGCTGCGCCGCCGCCGTTTGCAGGACGCGGGAATTTGATTTTCCCAGCAACCGCTGCCGCGCCAGCTTCAGGACCGAATTATCTTCCGCCGCCGGCCATGCGAAAAACCGCCGTTCGATGATTTGCCGGAGTCTTTCATTTTTGCCTTCTACCGCCCGAATCCAAAGCCATGGTAAAATCACATTCACCGCCAGATCTGTAACGCGCGCTTCGCCCAGTAAAGGTTGCGGTTTTTTCAGTCGCGCGGATTTGAACGTCCAATGCCATGACCAAAATTCATCATGTGGGACTTGCAAAATGTCATGCAATGACAATAGCAATTTTTTGTCCGGCACTCCAGTCGCACACCAACTTTCAATTTTTGAAATGAAATTTTCGTTAGCCAGCCAGTGCGACGCCAGTGCCAGCCGGCGCTGCGGATGATTTGCGGGACGCAAACCGTGGAACTTCCAGCCGGCGCGTGGCAGGGTGCAGTTTTCAAACTTATCGCGGTCGCGCCACCATAAATCCCAAACCTGCCGCAAAAAAGTGTCGGAGCTTTTTTGCGCCCGCGTCAATTCGGCCGGCAGCAGGCCGCTTACGCCCAGCAGACGCGCCTGGATTTCAAATGCGGAATTGGCACCCGACAGCCAGCTTGATTTTGTCTCCGCCAGATTTTGCATCGGCCAGACATTATGTTTATAGCCCAGCGCACGGAACAGGTTTTCCCATAATGCTTGTTTCCATCCAGAATTCTTGGCGCGGGCAAGCATCTGATCCGCCTTGAACTGAAACCGGACTTCGGCAGCCTGGCCTAAAAGATTTGCAAGCGGCGCTTCGTCCAGTTGGCGCAGCGGGGCGCAGCATTTGCCGCGCAGATTTTCCGGCAGCGAACGCAATGGTTCATTTTTCATCGATAACCTCAATTCGTGCAATGGCGCATCGAGGCTATTTTTCAAGGACACAACCAATGGCGTGTCTTTGCCAGCAACTCTGGCTTCGTCCCAGACGACATGCAGGATTACATTTTGAAAATGTGGGTTGTGATCATGGCCATGCGCATGCCAGCCGGTAGCCTGCAGGTCAATTTCTACATCGCCGGTCTGGGGCGATTCGTCCCCGACTTGAATGATGGCGTCGCGGAAATCCGGTCCGCCTTCAACACTGACAAATCCGGGATGCAAGATGCGGACGGTTTTGCCATCGGTCGTTTTCAGATGGTCCCGCTGGAGACGTTGGTGCTGCCAGATGGATTGAAGCAAACGCTCGGAAGGTGTCTCACCTTCGTCGCGCAAAATCTGCGTCGCCGGGCGTTGTGCCCGCCAGGCGGCGTAGAAATTTTCAGGCCCGGAGAACATTTTATTGATTTTTTGCGCTGCCGCCCTGTCAAAGTCAAGCCGGCGGATAAAATTTTGCACGCATCGAATTTCATATTGGACTGTTCATAGAAATGAACGCCGGAGTTTTTGTTGGCTGTTGGTGGTGTTTTTGGGTTAACCTCCGCCTCACATTTTGATGATTGGCCAGCCGATGATTGAAGCCGTTGACTTGACGAAACGCTACGCGGGACGGACCGCCGTGGCGGGTATTTCGTTCACAGTCGCGTCCGGCGAAATCGTCGGCCTGCTCGGACCGAATGGCGCAGGCAAAAGCACGACGATGCGGATACTTTCCAGCTTTATGCCAGCGACGAGCGGCACGGTGCGCATCGCGGGCTTTGACGTTTTTCATGATTCGGTCGAGGTACGACGGCGCATCGGGTTCATGCCGGAAAACAACCCGTTGTATCCCGAGATGCGCGTGCGCGAGTATTTGAAATTCCGCGCCCGCATCAAGGGGCTGGGCTGGAAAAAATCGCGTGAGCGCGTGACCACCGTGATGGAGCAATGCGGTCTGACCGATGTACACCGCCGCATCATCGGGCAGCTTTCCAAGGGCTACAAGCAGCGCGTGGGCCTGGCGGACGCGCTGGTTCACGAACCCGATCTGGTCATTTTGGATGAACCGACCATCGGCCTCGACCCGAACCAGATCCGCTCCGTGCGGCAATTGATCAAAAGCCTGGCGGAAAAGCATACGGTCCTGATTTCAACGCACATCCTGCCGGAGGCGGAAATGATGTGCAGCCGGATGCTGATCATGTACGGCGGAAAAATCCTGGCGGCGGACACGCCGGAAAATTTACAGAAACTGGTGCATGGCATCAGCCGGATTGTCGCGGAGATCAATGCGCCGGAGGGGGAATTGCGCGAGGCGTTATCCCGGATACAGGGCATCGAGCAGCTTGAAGTGTCGGCCAGCGTGGATGGTTTTCAACGATGTGTTTTGACACCGCTCGATGGCTTTGATCTGCGGCCGGTCATTTTTATGATGGCGCTCGAACGCGGCTGGGTGCTGCGGGAATTGACCCGGAGCCGGCAGTCGCTGGAGGATATTTACGTTCAAGTAACCAAGCCCGGCGAGGAGGAGGAAAACTGATGGCCATTTTTTTGACCCTTTTGCGGCGGGAACTGGCGGCGTTTTTTCTGGCCATCACCGGCTACGTCATCATTGCGTCGGTGACACTGCTGAACAGCCTGAGCTTCGTGGTGCTGATGACCAACCTTGGCAGCAGCCCTTCCCCCATGCCGGTGACGGAAATGTTCTACCGCACTTATTTTTTCTGGCTGGTCGTGCTGCTGGCGGCGCCGGTCATCACGATGCGGCTGTTCGCATTGGAAAAATCTTCAGGCACTTTCGAAAATTTAATGACGACCCCCGTCAGTGATTTGCAGGTGGTCGCGGCGAAGTTCGCAGCAGCGGTCATTTTTTACCTCGTGACGTGGGTGCCGATGGGCGCCTGCCTGCTGGTGGTGCGGCATTTCACGAACCAGCCCGGCGCGCTGGACGCGGGCACGGTGGGCGGAATGTATCTAGGAATTTTTCTGGTCGGCTGCCTGTTCCTGTCGTTGGGCTGTTTCGCCTCGGCCATTTCGCGAACCCAGATGGGGGCGGCGATGGTCAGCTTCGTGCTGGGTGTGACTTTGTTTTCGCTCGGTTTTCTGGCGGAGGCACTGCCAGCGACCGCGCAATGGCAGTCACAGGCGCTTTCGTATTTTGGGCTGTTCGAGCAGATGCATGATTTCGCACGCGGCGTGGTGGACACCCGGACGTTGACTTTTTATGTAAGCGCCACCTTCTTTTTTTTGTTCCTGACCCTGCGCGCGGTGGAAAGCCGCCGCTGGAAATAACATGGCCGACAAACGTCAACCCAGTTTCTCGCCGGGCCGCCGCTGGAAGATCGGCTTCGACGTGGTCCTGCGCACTGCACTGGTGCTGGCGGTGGTCGTGATGGTGAATTATCTCGGCGCCAAATTTCCGTGGCGGTTTTACCTGAGTTCCCAAACGCAGACATTGTCACCACGCTCTTTGAGCATCGTCCATGCGATTACCAACCGGGTCAACGTGACCGTTTATTACAACAAGAACGATGACTGGTATCCGGCGATCATTGCGTTGCTGAACGAATACCGCACGGCGAACCCGAACATTTCCGTCAAGGCCGTGGACTATGTGCTCGACGCGGGCGAGGCGCAGAAGACCAAGGAGCAATACAAGCTGACGTCGACCAAGGACAAGGATCTCATCATCTTTGAATGTGAAGGCCGCGTGAAGGTCATCCCCGGCGAGGCGCTCTCCCAGGTCAAGCTGGAACAGGTGCCCAACGCCACCGAACGCGAATTTCGCCGCAAGCCGGTTGCATTCAATGGCGAAATGGCGTTCACCTCGATGCTGATCGCCGTGGAAAACCCCAAGCCGCTCAAGGCGTATTTTCTGCAAGGTCACGGCGAACCCTCGCTGTCTGATTCCGGTGAGACCGATTATCAAAAATTCGGATCGGCGCTGGCGGAAAGTTACATCGCCACGGTGCCGCTGCAACTGATCGGCACGAATACGATCCCGGATGATTGCAACCTGCTGATCATCGCCGGGCCGCGCGCGGCGTTTCCGGAGACGGAGATTCAGAAGATTGACCAATACCTCGCACAAGGCGGACGGCTGTTCATGCTGTTCAATTATTTTTCCGTGGCGCATCCGACCGGGCTGGAACCAGTCTTCGCCCGCTGGGGCGTGCAGGTGATCCCTGACACGGTGGTGGACCCGGCGAACACCACTTCCGGCCAGGACGTGATCGTCTCCAATTTCAGCTCGCATCCGACCGTGAATCCGCTCATCACGTTCCGGCTCCAGATGGTGTTGCCGCGCCCGGTCATGAAGGTGGACTGGAAAAATCCGCCGGTGAATGCGCCCAAGGTGGATGAGATCGCCTTCTCCGGCCCGGAGTCCGTGCTTAAGGGCAACCCCACCGCTGCAGCGCGCAGCTATCCGCTCATGGTCGCCGTCGAACAGAAGCCCGTTCCCGGTGCTCCGAACACGCGCGGCACCATGCGCATGATTGTGGTGGGCGATTCCTTTTTTCTCGGCAACCATTACATTGATGGCGGCGCGAACCGCGATTTCGCAGGCTATGCCGCCAACTGGCTGCTCGACCGCTCCGTGCTGCTGGAGGGCATCGGCCCCCGGCCCGTCACTGAATACCGCCTGACGATTACACAGGCGCAGTTGCAACAAGTCCGCTGGCTTCTGCTTGCCACGCTTCCGGGCGGCGTGCTGGTTTTTGGCTGGCTGGTCTGGCTGGTGCGCAGAAAATAATGAACTCGAAAAACACCTTTGTCTGGTTCGTGACCGCGGTCGTGTTGTTCGCGGTCATCCTTGTCTTGAATCATTACCTGCGCCCGCCGGTCGCCGACATCCGCAACATCCTGCCTGGCTTGCAGACAGCGACCGTCATCAGCGTCCAGGTGATTCCCGCCGGCGCGCTGGAGATACGCGCCGACCGCAAGGGCGACGGCTGGCTGCTGACCAAGCCCATCTCCTATCCGGCGCAATCCGCCGCCGTCGAAGAACTGCTCGCCGCGTTGAAAAAACTCGTCCCGGCCACGCGCATCACCGCCGGCGAAGTGCATGAACATCGCACCAGCGACGCGGATTTTGGTTTTGAAACGCCGCAACTTTCAATCATCATCACCGCCGGGGGGCAAAGCTGGCAGTTAATAGTGGGGAACAAGACCGCGCCCGGGGACCAGGTGTTTTTACGCGTTGTCGGCGTGGACGGCGCGTTCGTGGCCGGCATCGAGTGGCTCAAGCTCATCCCCCGCTCGGCCAATGACTGGCGCAGCACGGCGCTGGTGGCGGCGGATGCAAGCGCCTGCGACACCATCATCCTGACCAACGGCGCAAAGATCATCGAGTTGCGGCGCGATACGACCAACCAGCTCTGGCGCATGATCCGGCCGTTGCAGGCGCGCGCCGACAGCGAGCGCATCACCGAGGCGCTGCAAAGCCTGCAGGCCGCGCAGGCATCGCAGTTTATCACGGACGATTCCAAGGCGGACTTTGCGACCTTCGGCCTGCAACCCGCCGACCTCGATCTATGGCTCGGCCATGGAACCAATTTGATTTCCGGCCTTCACACTGGAAAAAACGCGACCAATGATGCCGCGCAAATCTATGCAAGGCGCGAAGGCTGGAACGCCGTTTTTACGACGGCTGCCGCACCTTTGTCGCCCTGGCATGGCCCGGTGAATGACTTTCGCGATCCGCACCTGCTGGAGTTGACCGCGCCCGTGGCCGAGATCGAGGTGCATGGCCCGCACGATTTCACCTTGCAGCGGCAGGGCACAAACGGCTGGCAGGTCACCGGAGAAAAATTTCCGGTGGACGCCGACAATGTCCAGTTGTTCATCAAAACTCTGGCGGACATGCGCGTTGCGGGATTTCCTGTGGATGTTGTCAGTGCACGCGATCTGGCGGCCTATGGACTGGCGACCCCGGCGCGCCAGATCACCCTGCGGCCGGTGGCCGGCCAGACCAACACCGTCATTGCGCAGCTTGCCTTTGCCGTGCAGACCAACGGCATTTTTGTACATCGCGCCGACGAAGATTTCATCTATGCCATCAAGCCGGAAGAATTGAACCGGTTGCCGGAATCAGGCTGGGAATTCCGCGACCGGCGCATCTGGCTCTTCAATGAAACCAACGTGGCGCAAATCAAGCTCCGCCAAAACGGCAAGACCCGGCAGGTCGTGCATAATGGTCCGAACAAATGGTCGCTGGCCGCCGGCTCGCAGGGCATCATCGAATCGCCTGCCATTGAGGAAACGACTCACCGCCTGGGGGAACTGACGGTGCCCGGCTGGGTGGCGCGCAATGTGACCGAACCGGAAAAATATGGCCTCACTCCGGACAATCTGGAGATTGTCGTCGAATTGAAGAGTGGCGAAAAACTTTCCGTGACCTTTGGCACCAAGCTTCCCCGCTACAACACCGCGCTGGCCGCCGTCACGCTGGACGGCGAACGCTGGGTGTTTCTTTTTCCGGACGTGCTTTACCAGTTTGTCACGAGCTACCTCACCATCCCGGCCAACGCTCCGTGAAGTAAATCGCCGGCGGGAACTACATTGGCTAAATAGTCAAGGCCAGTTCGGATTAACAACGAACTATTGATGATTTTATGATTGTCCAACTCGCTTACAAAAGCGTAGCCATCGCCGCCATGCTGGCGGAAATAAATTTTTGCGCCAACCGCCTTCAGTTGCCAGTTAAATTGCCTGTCGAAAAGCAGGATATCCGGCGGGAGATGGTATTCGCGCCCAGAAAAATGGTATTCGCCGGACGGCTTGATACCAGTGAATACTCTTTCTCGTTTGCCCGGTCTGGACGACTGCGTTTTATCACTAAATTGGATAACGGACGCGGCGACAAAACCCTGCGCGAATATCTGGAGGGGCTGGCAAAAATAAAATCCACGATCAACACCACTGATGCCTACCGCATAGCCACCAACTGGTGTGCAGCAATGGAAATTGATTTACCACGACTTGAAAGAGAGCACCCACCCATCGTAAGGCAACAGGCATTTGTTCCGTGGGAGGGTTCTGGAAACACGAATGCGGAAGTGCCGCTTCCCATTTTCGATGTCAAATGGGGCGATTGGGCGGGGCCGGTGATAGACATCCAGATTTCCGGAGCCACCGGAGAGCTTTTGATATTGAGGCAGGAAGATGTTTCCTATTCCAAACGTCCGGCATCTTTGATCAACGACATGGACAAGCTTCTCGCCATTCCCGACGAGGAGTTTTTGAAAATGTCTCCTTTGGAAAAAAGCGACTTGGTCATCCGATTCGCCGCCATTCATTATTCCGCCATGGACAACTCCTCCCACGATCAAACCAATGCGGTTTCTCTCCAGCCTGAACATAAGTAAAGCAAGGTGGCATTCCCGGACATTGACAGAAACGCGATGGTGTTGTCCTGATTGGATGAGCAAGTTCAACGCCGCCAGCACACGGTTAATCTTGAGTTATCCCTCCATACCGGCGAACGTTTGGTGATATGCGTCCCGGTTTCTGGCGTAAATGCCGCGTGTGCTTCCGCTGGTGCCGCATCAGCCTGTGGCTGGCGATACTGGCGGCCCTGTGCGCGGTCATCTGGTTCAACCAGGTCGGTCTCCCGGATTTTCTCAAGACGCGGCTGGTCGCCACGCTGCATGAGCGCGCGGCGTGGACTTGGAATTTTCCCGGATGCGCCTGCGGTTCGCACGGGGCATTGTGGCGGAAAATGTCCGCCTTGGCATCGTGGCGGCGGCCGATGCCCGGTGTTGACCCTTGCCGAAGTCCAGTTGCAACTGGATTTCCGCGCGTTTCTGCACCGGCAGGTGCAGGTGGACGGGCTTTTCCTGCGCCAGGGCCGGCTCGTCTGGTCGCTGTCGCCCACGAATGAGCTGCGGCTCGACAACCTCGAGGCCGGGCTGCGGTTTCAGGTGAACGAGACCTGGTCACTCGATAAATTCCAGGCCGACTTCACGGGCGCAAAGCTCGCCGTGACCGGTGAGATCAGCCACGCGCCGGAACTGCGCAACTGGGAAATGTTTCACGGCTCCAGTACCAATCGCCCGACTGACTGGCTCGCGAAGTTGAAAAAATTTTCCGAGTCATTGAATCAAGTCCATTTCACCGGCCCGCCGCAATTGAAACTCACGGTCAGCGGCGACGCGCGCTCCGTGCACTCGTTCCGGCTCCAGTTAAAAGCCGCCGCGCCGGCCGTGCAATCACCATGGCTTGATGCGCATGATCTCCAGTTGACGGCCAGTCTCAGCGCGCCAGCCACCGCGCCGACAAATAATGAGGCGGCGTGGGGATTCTGGACCAACATCCAGCCGTATCAACTCGCCTGGTCGGCGAGCGCCACACAGTTGGAATCACAAAAATTGCAGACGGCGGCCGTGACGGCGGGCGGTTTCTGGCACGCACCGGAACTGGTGGTCAGCAACCTGTCGGTCGAACTCGGCAACGGACGGCTGGACGCGGACGCGAAATTAAATGTCGCCACGCGCGAGCTGGTCTTCACCAATTCCTCATGCTTCGACGTCCACGCGCTGGATGCTTTGCTCACGGAAAAAGTGCGGGCACAGCTCACGGAAATCTTGTGGACACTGCCGCCATCGCTGCAGATCGGCGGCGCGCTGATTCTGCCGGCGTGGACAAACGCGCAACCGGACTGGCCTGGCGAAGTGGCGCGAACCGTCCGGCTGGCCGGCAACGTCACGGTGACAAACGTCACGGTTCACGGGACGCTGATTGACTCGGCCCAGGCGCATTTTGCGTGCGACAAAGAGTTCTGGGATTTTTCCGATCTGACCATCGTTCAGGCGCGGACGCAGTTGCGGATTGGCGGCAGCGCGGATGCCGTGACGAAGAATTTCCATGCGCACATCCGTGGCGCGGTGGACCCGGAATCGGCCCGGCCGTTTTTGAAGGAAAGCAACGCGGTGCATGGGCTTGATCTGGTCAAGCTGGCTGAACCGATGACGATGGATGTGGACGTGGGCGGGCGTTGGTCGGATTGGAACAGCCTCGTGGCCGGCGGACGGCTGGCGGTGACGAATATTACGGTGCGCGGCCAGCATTTTAGCGATGTGACCACCACGGTGGATTACACGAACCGGGTGCTGGCGTTTGTCCGACCGCTGATACACATCGGCGCGCAGACGGGGACGGCGGACTCGATCGCTTTGGACTTCAATGCGCGCTTGATTTATTTCAAGAATATCCTGAGCGCCATGGACCCGGAACCCGTGGTGCGCGCCATCGGCCCAAAGACCTGGAAGCTGGTGGAACCATATCATTTCCCAAGCCCGCCGACGACCCGGGTGAACGGCCAGATCCCCCTGGCCGACCTGCATGGGGGGCCTGAAATGGATGCGGTGGACATGCGGTTTGACATCATCAAGGGCGCGCCCTTCGAGTGGCTCAAGCTCAAGACGACAAACATCGTGGGCGAAATCCACTGGCGCGGCCAGACGTTGCTGCTGACGAATGCGGTGGCGGCGTTTCATGGCGGCACGGCCGATGGCTTCGCGGATTTTAATTTTCGCGTGCCGCATGAAGGCGGGGATTATCACTTCGCCGTGAACTTGACGAACGTAAACCTGCACGAATTGATGGCGGATTTATCGTCGCCGAGCAATTCGCTGGAAGGCACGCTGGCGGGACAAATGGTGATGACCAATGCCAGCACGGAAAGTGTGGAGTCGTGGCGCGGTTTCGGCCAGGCCAGCCTGCACAACGGCCTGCTGTGGGATGTGCCGATCATCAGCATCGTGTCCCCGGTTTTGAACACGGTTTCGCCGGGACTGGGCAACAGCCGGGCAACGGAGGCCGCGGGAAAATTCCAGATGGCGAACGGCGTGATCACCACGGACTCGCTCACGATCCGCTCGACGATGACACGGCTGGATTATGTCGGGACGGTTGATTTGCAACAGAACGTGAACGCGCATGTCACCGCGCAGCTGTTGCGCGACACGTGGGTGATCGGCCCGCTGGTCAGCACGGCGTTATGGCCGGTCAGCAAAATCTTTGAATACCGCGTCACCGGCACGCTGCAGAATCCAAAGAGCGAACCGCTTTATGTGCTGCCGAAGCTGTTACTGTTTCCGCTGCATCCGATCCGCACACTGGAAAACCTCTTCAGCCCCGGCGAAACTCCGGTTCCCGAGCCGAAGGTTCCGCCCGAGCATTGATCAATGCAAGCCGGGGGCTGGATCATTGGTCTGGGAGCTGATGCCATTCGTCGATGAGTACGACTGGCTTGATGGCGCATTTGTATTTACAATGATGCCAAGCTTTTTGTCCCGGGCCGCCTGTTTGGCCGCCTCTTTCGCATCGCGTTGTTTTTGAAGCTGGTGCAATCTTTCCTCGGCCTGCACCTGCTTGAGCTCCTCCTGATCATTCTCGGCCTCGGCGTGGGCAATGCCCGGCAGGCGTCCTTTCTCCACGTCAGCCTGGAGGGCTGCGAGTTCGGGCGTTTTCAAAACGGTTGGCCGCATCAACACCAGCAATTCCTGCCGCGATTTGTCGCTTGAGCGGGAACTGAACAGGACGCCGAGCAGGGGAATGTCCTGCAAGACGGGAACACCGCTCTTGTTAAAGTTTTTTGAAGAATAGATGAGTCCTCCCCAAAATGATGCTGTCCCGGTCCTTGACCGCCACATTGGAAGACAGCGTCTTTTTGGATGTATTGGGCACCGGATTGCCGTCAATCGTGGTGTAACCGGAGATGTTGTCAATTTCCTCGTCAATTTGCATCACCACCAGGCCGTCGGGATTGATGAAGGGCGTCACCTGCAAGGAAACACCGACGGATAATTGTGAATAAGAAGAGCTGTTACCATAAGCGCTTCCGTAAGTGCTGCCGGTGATGTAGGGCACCGTCGAACCGACAAAGAACGAAGCGGGCTGGGCTTGGAAAGTTTGGATGCGCGGTTTTTGGATGATGGTGATCTTGTTATCCGACTCCGCCGCCTGCACTGCAATGTCGTAATCGGAATTGCCGATCTGACCAAAATAGCTCAATCCGTTGGCCAGGCCAGCGTTTGTGCCACTATTGACAATTGCGTTCGAGGCGAAATTAAAAAAGTCTGGCCGTTGTTAAACGCACCCGCGCCCTTGAAATTGGGCGAGTTGATGGCATTTGGCTGCTGGATGGCGGAGACACCGACATTCCAACTGTGGCCCAGCGAAATCTCCATGACGATGGACTCGATGAGCACCTGGGAGAGCAGCACATCCAGCTTCGCAACGACGTTGGTGATCGAGTCCATGTCCTGCCGCGTCGCAAAAACCAGCAGTGAATTGCTGCGTTCATCGGCGATGATCTTCGTCTGGCCGAAAATCTGGATTTGATCCTGCTGTCCGCTTGCGCCCGCCGCCCGGGAAATGATGGATTGCAACCGCTGCTGGAACGTGTTGCCGCCGGCCGCTGTTCCGTTAGGGGTCGCCGTTCCCAGGCCGCGCTGCTGCTGGCCGCCGCCCAAGCCGGTGCCGCCCTGATAACCACTGCCGCCCAAGCCGCTGGTTCCGGTTCCACCCGGTGAGCGCAGGCTGTTGCCCGAACTGGTCGCGCTTGGAGCGCCAATGCTGACGGTGCCGCCACTGCCTCCACCGAGACTGTTCAAGGCCGTGGCGATGTCCGCCGCCAGCGCATACTTGATAGGGATCACTTCCGAGATGATCACCGCCGGCACGTTCACATCCACCTGGGCGATCATCTCCAGCATCCGCTTCACGTTTTCCGCGTAGTCGCGGATGATGAGGATTCCATTGCTGTCCAAGGGGACGATGGAATTCAATTTCGCAAAAGGCGTCACGGCCGGCACCACTTCGGAAGGCTTGACGTAGTTCAAATGCACGATGTGCGTCACGTAAGAACCCATGTTCGGCAGATTTTCCGCAGCGATGCTGTTGAATGCCGCGCCGGCGGCATTCGCATCGGTTGAGGGCAGCACCTTGACAAATTTGTCACCGATGTTGACGACCGAAATGCCGTTGAGCGCCAGCACCGCCTGCAAGGCTTCAATCGCCTCGGTCTTCGTCAATGGCGTTTCCGTTTTCAACATGATCGAGGCGGATGGCAGGCCCGCGCGGAGCAGGGTGCGTCCCACCAGCTTGGCATACACTTCCAGCACCTGGCTGACATCCACGCCTTGAAAATTGATGGTGCCGGCGGAAATCATCTCTTCAGGCTGAGGAGAGGATCCTGTCACATCATTGGTGCCGACACTAAAGGGGGTTGCTGCCGGTGCCGCTGTCGGGCCGGGCGTGGTCAACGCCCCGGGCACTGCCGGAGATCCGGCGGCATCGGCGGCCGGAAGATTTCGCGCTGACGACGTCACCGGCTGTTGTTGGTGTTGGTGTTGGTATGGATGACCGTCGGCAGGCGGCGCGTCGGCGCGGCCGTTCCTGACGGCGGTTTCTGCGCCCAAAGGTCGAGGGCGGTTAAGAATAAAATCAGGGCGAGCGTGGTCGTTTTCATTTAGCCTTTGCGGTTGCAGGTTTCAAATTGCCGGCGGGCGGATTTTTCTGGTAGCTGGCGACAAGCCGGATGTTGGCATTAAGATGCTGCCTCGGGGTGTCGGGCTGCAACTCCAGGTCGCGCACCGGATCATCGAGGGGCCGGAGCCGAGCTTGTAAAGAAAATCCACCAATTGACTGTCGGTGGCGGTGACGTTGATGTTCTGCACCTGCTCGACAGTCGTTGGTGCGGGTGATCTGGCGCGAAGTGTTGACGATGCCGACACCGCTCTGCGCGGCCTGGTTCTGGATCGTGCGCAGCATGTTGATGGACATGTCATTGATCGGAACCACGTCACCCTGGCTCTGCAGAGTTTTTAACTGCGCTTCATAAGCTGGCGTCTGCGCAATGCCCGCCTGATAAAGCTGCAATTTTTGCGCGGCAATCCGACGCCGGGCCTGCAATTTGTCCCAGTCGGAAAAATGCGGCCAGATCAGCCAGGCATTCAGCACGATGATCACCGTGACCAGGGCGCCCACAGCCAGGCGGCGTTCCAGCGGACGGAGCTGCGCAAGATATTTTTTCATGGTGAATCCTCCGATGCATGGCTTAGTTCCAGACTGAAGTTCCAGCTTACCTGGTTACCGTTTGCCCGGTAACTGATCGGATCGCCGCCGGCCTGGAACATGGGCTGGCCGTTCACCTGCGCCTTGCGCAAGCCGTCATAAAAATCGGTGATGGGAGTGATCTGGTCGGAGGGTAACCGTGCCGCTAAGCGTCAGCCGGTGGCCGTCGCCAAAGCTGAAGCGTTGCAGGGAAATTCCTTCAGGCAACTGGCTTGCAACCAGTTTCCAGCATTCCAGTGCGGCATATTTCAAATCCTGCCGCTCCTTGAGCACCCGGAAGCGCGCGAGCAATTGTTGTGAATTTGTATAACTGCCGCTGATGCCGGCGACCTGTTCCTCAACCTTGCCGGTCTGGTAGCCAAGCACGGCCGTTGCACAGAAATAAACCACCACGCCGATCGCATACAAAACACCCACCGCTATCAGGCCGCGAACCCACAGGCGATCGACGAACTGCTGATGATAACGCGTCTTATACTCCGTCGGCAGCAACACGGCATCCGGAACTGGTGGCCGTTGCCCGCCGCGCCGTGCGCGCGGCCAGTTCAGGCCATGGGCACGGGGTGGCGTTACTTCAACCGATTCACCGAGACCGTCGCGCAAAAGTGTTTCCCATTCCTGGGCAGTGGTGCCGCTGGCGACCAGATGCCATCGCGGCTGTGTCGTGAGCCAGCCTTCCAATTCGCCCGCCCACACAAACTGCGCGATCTGTGCCCTGAAAACTTTTTGCCCGGTCGCCGTCCGACGCCAGCACGATCAAACTCAAATTCCGCAGCGCGCCTCCGAACCACCACGCGACGAGTGCGGCGGGCTGGCCATTTAACAATGTCGGGATAAATCCACGCGCCTTCGCCGGACGGAGCCACCGCCGTCAACTGGTCGAGCATCGGCACCTCCAGCCGGTCGGCCAGATAACCCTGTGTCTCAAGCTTGCCGAGAAATTCCTCCACCACCTTGCGCTCGACAATGACCACGATGACCGTTTGTAGATTCTCCGCCGGCGCCTGCTCCAGGACTTGGAGTGTCCAGACAATCTGCGTGACGGGTAGCGGCGACAGTTTTTTCCAATTGCAGCTCCACCATGGAAAGCGTCTCTCCCATGCTGCTCTTGGGCAGTTCGATGACGCGCAGAAAAACATTTTCCGGCGGCAGCCACGCGATGTTCAACTTGGGCTGCCACAATGACTGCCACGATTTGGCGACATGCCGCGCGGGCACCGGTTGGCCGGCCACGCTGCTGGACTCGCGGTTCAACGCGCCGCTCTTCGCGTCGAACTGCCAGAGGCGGTTCGCGTCGGGTGCGGCTTGCAGCAGATTGGAGGAATGCCAGCGTCTGTTCCGGGTAGATGCAGGGAAATTTGATGTCGTTGTAACCTCTGTTTTTGTAGGAGGCGCCGGGGGAACATCTGTAGTTTCCGGCTCACCATTATTTTTCCCACCGGCTTTTCGCACCAGCCAGATCCCGAACAACAGCAGCAAAATTTGTCCTACCAATTTTCCAGCAAACATGCCGAAAACCGAAAGCCATTGATTGTCCGAGATGGAATGTCCTTTAGGGCCAAGAAAAATTTGGAAAGTTCCAACCAGGGCAATTCCGACAATAATCGACAGATAGAGCGAACCAAGAATCAAGAAAGCGCCGAATAACCGGCACACCCACTTTAACCAGGTTGGCAAAGGACGAGGAGCGGCTTTCATGAGCGCGTGACAAACTGCGTTGCCTCGCCGCCGGCCAGCGACTCCAGATGTTCCTCCATCTGCGTCACCCGCAGGACTTCTTCAATGGTCGTCTCGCCATTCTTGACTTTGATCCAGCCGTCGTTGCGGAGCGTGCGCATTCCGGCTTCCAACGAGCGCTGCGCGATGGTCGTGGCGGAGGAGCGGTTCATGATAAGCGGGCGGATGGCCTCGGTGACGACGAGTAATTCGTAGATGCCTTTGCGGCCCTGATAGCCCTGCTGGCGGCAATGCTCGCAACCGGCCCCGTGCCAGACTTTAGCCGTGCCGATGTCGGCGGCGGGAAAACCGATGCGCTGCAAATAATTCACGTCCACCTTCTGCTCCGTCTTGCAATGCTTGCAGATTGTACGGACGAGACGTTGCGCCATGACGGCTTCCACAGACGACGCCACGAGGAACGGCTCGATGCCCATGTCAATCAAGCGGGTGAATGCGCTGGGTGCGTCATTCGTGTGCAGTGTGGAAAAAACCAAGTGACCGGTCAGCGACGCGCGGATGGCGATTTCCGCCGTTTCGGAATCGCGGATTTCCCCGACCATCACGACATTCGGATCTTGCCGCAGGATATGGCGCAAGCCCATCGCAAACGTCAGCCCGATGTCCGAGCGCACAGCGATCTGGTTGATGCCCTTCAATTCATATTCAACCGGTTCCTCAATCGTGATGATGCGTTTCGTGACCGAGTTGATGGAACTTAAAAAAGCGTAGAGCGACGTGGATTTGCCGGAACCCGTCGGGCCGGTGACGAGAAAAATTCCGTGCGGCTTGATGATGATTTCGCGGATGGCATTCTCTTCGGCGGGCGCGAAACCAAGCTTGTCGAGCGAAAGAAAGATTTTCCCGCGCGTCAGCAGACGCAGCGAGACGCTCTCGCCATAAACGGTCGGCACGGTGGAGACACGGATGTCAATTTCCTCGCCCTTGATGCGCACGTTGATGCGGCCATCTTGCGGCAGGCGCTTTTCCGCGATGTTCATCCCGCTCATCACCTTGATGCGCGAAATGAGCGCGGCCTGGTAGCGCTTCAACTGCGGTGGCATCGGTGTCTGGTGCAAAATACCGTCAATGCGGTAGCGGATGCGCAGTTCATCTTCCGCCGGTTCAAAGTGAATGTCCGTCGCACGGTCCTTGAACGCCTCCCAGATGATCTGGTTTACAAACTTGATGACGCTCGCCTCCTGGTCGTCCTCGGTGATTTCCTTGTCGTTGGCGATCTCCAGTTCCATCGTGTCGTTCTCGCCCATTTCATCGAGCGTTTCGGCGCCAACACCGTAATATTTTTTCAACGCCTTCTCGATTTCCGCCTTCGGGGCGAGCGCGAACTGCACAGGCATCCGCGCGTTGAAGCGCACGGCGTTCATCATCGCCGCGTCGAATGGATCGCTCACAACAACCTGCAACTTTCCGTCTTCGAGCGCGGTCGGCAGCACTGAATATTGAAAGGCAATCTTGGTGGAAATCTTGTTCCGCGCCTCAGTGGCAATGGCGAGCTTCGGCAGGTCCAGATATGGCCAGCCCAGCGTTGCCGCGAGCCGCTGGGTGAAGACGTCCTCAGCCACGCCGCGTTCACGCGCGACGAACGACAGCAACGGCTCCGTCGAGCCGGCCTCCGATGCCGTGCGCCACGTTTTCCGCCAGTCATCGAACTGGCCGGGCGTCGCTTCCGCGACGGACGCAATCAAGTTTTTTGCCGAGCTAAAGGCCATTTAAGTTCAAATTAAACAATAAGAGCCGCGAAAAGTTGCAAATTTCCTCGGAAATTACAACAGCAACAGCAAACATTCGCAAAATGCCATGTTGCTGCCGCAGCTTGAATCCAGCTTGCCCCTCGACTCGCGTTTATGAAGTGCTATTTTGACGGCATGAGCGATCTCCTTGTCGGCCTGGTCAGCGCGGTGCTGGCCACGAACCAGCCGCTGGCCGTCAGCAACCTGGTGCAGCAGCACACCGGCGTCTCCATCGCCATCACCAATCCCAATGACCCGGCGGAGCAGGAATTGCAGAAGTTGATGGCCGAGGACGATGCGGCCACGACCGAGGTGGACAAATGGATTCGCGATGACAGCGATTTCCATAACGCCGGCGCAGGTGAATCGACGGAGGATCTGCGCAAACGCATCCTTGACCGTTTCACCGCCGTGCGCAAGGACTACGAAGACTTTATTCGGCGTTATCCCAAATTCGCGCGGGGCCGGATGGCTTATGCAAGCTTTCTCAGTGACAGCGGCGAAGAGGACGCGGGGATGGAGCAATATAACATCGCTGCGGAACTGGATCCGAAAAATCCTGCCGTATGGAACAACCTCGCCAATTATTATGGTCACAATGGCCCCGTCACGAATGCGTTTGCAGATTATGCCAAGGCCATTGAACTGGATCCGACCGAGCCGATCTATCTTCAGAATTTCGCCACAACCGTTTATCTGTTCCGCAAGGATGCCCGCGAATTTTATAACATTAATGAGCAGCAGGTTTTTGATAAGGCGCTCGGACTTTACCAGCAGGCGATGAAGCTGGCACCGGATGATTTCCCGCTGGCGACCGATTTCGCGCAAAGTTATTACGGCATCAAGCCGCTGCGAACCAACGACGCGCTCGTCGCCTGGACGAACACCCTGTCCATCGCACGCGACGAGGCTGAGCGCGAAGGGATTTATATCCACCTTGCCCGTGTCAAAATCTCCGTCGGCCAGTATGACGAAGCCCGCGCGCATCTGGCCGACGTGACCAACGCCTTTTATACCGATCTCAAAATCCGTCTTACCCGCAGCCTGGCCCAGCACGAACATCCCGAGACGAACATCGTCAATACAGCGACCAACGACTTGACGACGTTGACCAATTCCGCCGTTGTTTCAACTAACGCGCCAGCGCCTGAAAGATAGAGGGCCAATAAGCTTCAAACTTCAACATCCAAGCTCCAGAAAAATTCCAAGTTCCAAGCCCGCAACCAAACGCGCGCCACCTTATCTGGAGATTGAAGTTTGATTATTCTCTGGAGCTTGGATGTTGGTGCTTGGTGCTTTTACTCTTGTCGTCTGGGAATTGGAGCTTTTGCCCTTCGCGCCTTTGTGGTGATATAATCTAATCATGAGTTTCTACGACCAATTGAAATTTGACGCCAACGGCCTGATTCCCGCGATCATCCAGGAACAGAAAACCGGCCGCGTCGTGATGTTCGCGTGGATGAACCGCGCGTCGCTGGAAAAAACCGTCGAGACCAAAAAGACGCATTTCTGGAGCCGCTCACGCCAGAAATTCTGGATGAAGGGCGAGGAGAGCGGCAACACCCAGGCCGTGAAAGATATCGCATTCGACTGCGACGGCGATGTATTGCTCATCCAAGTCGAGCAAAACGGCCCAGCCTGTCACGAGGGTTACAATTCCTGCTTCTTCCGCTCGATTGAAGGCCAAGGCGAGACGTTCAAGACCACTGAGAAGCAATTGCTCACGCCGGAACAGATGTATAAAAAAGGGTTAAATTAGCCGGGCTGGTGGATTCCAGCGTAATGGCAACTATTGTTGCGCTGCATTGTTTATCTTGATGTAGCCTCAGGTTTATCAATTCACGTTGAGGAGCCGACCTTGGTTATGGTCGGCTCATGAAAATTAACGCGCCGACGGCAAATCTAAATTCAACCCTCACCGAAGTCCCACTTGCCCAAAGCAGGCACATCCCAATCACAATCAAACTGGGCTTCACGACTTTCATGGCTGTGCTCGTGCCGGTGTATTGGAGCAATTATGGCCTGACAAATTTCTTATATTTCTGTGACTTAGCCCTGTTTGCCACACTGGCGGCCGTGTGGCTGGAAAACCGGTTACTGGCCAGCATGGCGGCTGTAGGCATTATTTTGCCACAACTCGTGCTTTGGTGCGGTGACTTCGTGGCGCACCTCGTTGGTATCAAGTTCATCGGCATGACGGACTATATGTTTGATGAGAACCGGTCCTTGTTCTTGCGTGGCCTTTCTTCTTTTCATGGCTGGCTGCCTTTCCTGTTGTTGTTTCTCGTAGCGCGACTGGGCTATGACCGTCGTGCCTTGTTCGCTTGGACCGGTGTGGCCTGGGGTGCCATGCTGATTAGTTATTTCTTCCTGCCAGCAGCGGGAGCGCATCCTGTCAATCCGCTGGCACCAGTGAACATTGATTATGTCTATGGCTTCAATGATGAGGCAGCGCAAACCTGGATGCCGGGCTGGGCTTGGGTGACCTTTCTGCTGATCGCGTTGCCGACGCTAGTTTTCTTTCCGACCCATCGATTGCTCGGCAGATTTTTTGGAGGCCGGGCTGTCGAATGAGGTTAAAAATTAAATTTCCTCTGGCTTCTGCTTTTGTTTTGTCCGGATTTTGGATAAAAATGCTTCATGTATTCGCCGACGCTTGATGAATTTTTGACATTTGCCGCGCAGGGAAATCTCATACCCGTCACGCGTCGCATCCTTGCCGATCTGGAAACACCGCTCTCGGCCTACCGCAAAATTCGCGGCGCAGGTGAATCATTTCTCTTTGAATCCGTCGAGGGCGGCGAACATCTCGGGCGCTATTCGTTTGTCGGCTGCAATCCGCGCGCGGTCATAAAGCAGACGGGAAGCCGCATCGAGGTGATTGAGAATGGGAAGGTCGTGGAAAGTTTCATTGTTGCCTCCTCATCCCAGCCTTCTCCCCCAGTGGGGGAGAAGGTGGCGAAGCCGGATGAGGGGGAATCCGTGCGTGATGGCCTCGAAGTCGTCGAGCGCATCATGAAAAAATATCGCGCGGTGGCCGTGCCGGGCTTGCCGCGCTTCACCGGCGGCGCGGTTGGCTTCATCGGCTACGAATTCATCCACGATGTCGAACCCGCCGTGCCGCGTCCGGCGCATGACGAGCTGAAAACTCCCGTAATGTATTTCCTCATCGCCGACGAGCTTTTGATTTTCGACCGCGTGCAGCAGACCATCACGATTCTGGTCAACGCCATTCTTGACGACGCGGAAAGTCCGGCGGAAGCCTACGAAAATGCGACGAGCGAAATTGACCGCATCATTTCGCTGCTCGAACAGCCGAGTGAACATCAGCCCATCAGCGTGCCGAAAGAAATTCCGCCGGTCGCGTTCGAGTCCAACCAGACGAAGGAAAAGTTTTTCACCAACGTCGAGGCGGCGAAGAAATTCATCACCGCCGGCGACATCATTCAAGTCGTCGGTTCACAACGGTTTTCCGCATCGGTGACGGCGTCGCCGTTGGATATTTATCGCGCGGTGCGCAACGTGAATCCGTCGCCGTATTTATTTTTGCTCGAACTCGATGGCTTCGCGCTCGTCGGCGCGTCGCCGGAATTGCATGTCCGTTGCGAGGAAGGCAAGGTGGAGATTCGTCCCATCGCCGGCACGCGTCGGCGTGGGAAAAATGAGGACGAAGATGCCGCGCTGGAAAAAGAATTGCTCGCCGACCCGAAGGAACGCGCCGAGCACGTGATGCTCGTGGATCTGGCGCGCAATGACATCGGTCGCGTCTGCGACTTCGGCAGTGTGCAAGTGAAAGATTTGATGTTCATCGAGCGTTACAGCCACGTTATGCACATTGTCTCGCAGGTCGAAGGAAAACTTTCCGCCGGGGAAAACGAATTACGATCTGATGCGCGCAACGTTTCCCGCCGGTACGGTCAGCGGCGCGCCGAAAATCCGTGCGATGCAGATCATCTCCCAGCTGGAACAGACCACGCGCGGCACTTATGCGGGCGCGGTCGGCTACTTTTCCTTCAACGGCAATCTCGACACCTGCATCACCATCCGCACCGCGCTCATCAAGGATGGCAAGGCTTACGTCCAGGCCGGTGGCGGCTGGGTGAACGATTCCACGCCCGAAGGCGAATATCAGGAGACCATCAATAAATCCATGGCGATGCGGAAGGCAATCGCGATGGCGGAAAATTTTGGGGGGATTGAATCGAGGCAAATGAACCATGCCGCCCACATCACAAGTCTTCTCGGCATCAATATCTAAAATCAATTCAAAGAGCGATGAAAACGTGTTTCGCGCAACCATGAGCAATCCATCTGCAAGGGAAACAGGTTCTCCGGCCTTGCGTCCATTGCTGCCGCTTTTGCTTGTATTGTGCTTTGGCAGCGGTTGCGCCGCGCTGATTTATGAAATCGTCTGGTTTCAAATGCTCCAAATGGTCATCGGTTCAACGGCGGTTTCGCTCGGCGCGCTGCTGGGAACTTACATGGGGGGAATGTGCCTTGGCGCCTTCTTGTTTCCCCGTCTCGCCTCCGGGCGATGGCATCCGCTGCGGGTTTATGCGTGGCTGGAACTGGGTATCGGGCTGATCGGGATTCTGATTTTCTTCGGGTTGCCGAAAGCCGCGTGGGTTTATTCAGCGCATGTGGGCAGTGGGTTCCCCGCAATTTTGTTGCGCGGGCTTTTCGCCGCGACCTGTCTGCTGCCGCCGACCATTCTCATGGGCGCAACGTTGCCAGCCATCGCCCGCTGGGTCGAGTCCGCGCCGCGCGGCATTTCATGGCTAGGGTTTTTCTATGGCGGCAATATCGCAGGGGCAACGTTCGGTTGTCTGCTGGCCGGATTTTATTTACTTCGGGTTTATGATTCGTTCGTCGCCACGTTGGTTGCGGCGTTGCTTAACGGGACGGTTGCGCTCGTGGCGTTTGTCGTGTCCACTTCGGCGAGATGCGAAAAGAAAGAACCGGCGGATGAAGTAGTTCCGCCCGGCAAATTGTGGGATCATTCGCGTGGAAACCGGAAACTTGGCCGCGTAAACCTGGAACTTGGGTCGCGGATGGCCTATGTCGCCATTGCACTTTCAGGAATGACCGCGATTGGCGCGGAAGTAGTTTGGACGCGGCTTTTGTCGCTGGCACTTGGCGGAACGGTGTATGCCTTTTCCATCATTCTCGCCGTGTTTCTTTTTGGGCTGGGCGCGGGCGCGGGCGCCGGTTCGATGCTGGCCCGCCGGAGTTTGCGGCCGGGGATTTTGCTGGGCTGGTGTCAATTGCTGCTCACCGCTGCCATCGCGTGGACGGCTTATATGCTCACCAAGTCCTTGCCATATTGGCCGGTTGAACCGCTGCTGGCGGAGAATCCGTGGCGGCACTTTAGATTGGAATGGGCCAGCTGTCTCATGGTCCTGCTCCCGCCGACCGTTTTATGGGGCGCGAGTTTTCCGCTCGCGCTGGCGGCAGTGACGGCGCGTGGCCGGGATGCAGGGCGGCTCGTCGGTGACATTTACGCGGCGAACACCGTTGGAGGGATTCTGGGAGGCGTCGGCTTCAGCGTCTTTTTCATTCCACTGGCTGGAACGCAGCAAAGCCAGCGGCTGTTGATCGGGTTGGCAGCGCTCGCGGCGTTTTTAATGCTGGTTGCGCCGACGCTGAATTTCCGGAGGCTGCCTTCATCTGCCACAGTGCTGCGTGGCGGTGCGATTGGAGCGGCGATGATCTTGATTTTTTTCTTGCTGGCCTCCGTCGTCGCGCCCATTCCGGGTGAACTGGTCGCCTACGGCCGTCGCACGGCGAGCCGCCTGGGCGAGGCGGAAATTCTTTACGTTGGCGAGGGCATGAACAGTTCCGTGGCGGTGTCGCGACTGTGGGAATCCGACGTCCGCAATTTTCATGTCAGCGGCAAGATCGAGGCGTCGAACGAGCCGCAGGACATGCGGTTGCAACGGATGCTCGGCCAGATTCCCGCGATGATTCATCCGCGTCCCGGCTCGGTGCTGGTCGTCGGCTGCGGCGCGGGCGTGACGGCCGGTGCGTTGACCGTGCACCCCGGAGTAACGAATATCACCCTGTGCGAAATCGAGCCGCTTGTTCCCCAAATTGCTTCAAAATATTTCAGCGTGGAAAATTTCAATGTGGTAAACGATCCGCGCACCACGATCATTTATGACGACGCGCGGAATTACATTCTCACCACGCATGAAAAATTCGACATCATCACCTCCGATCCGATCCATCCGTGGGTTAAAGGCTCGGCCACGCTTTATACGCAGGAATATTTCGAGCTGGTAAAAAGCCATTTGAACCCCGGCGGCATCGTCACGCAATGGGTGCCGCTCTACGAAAGTGATTTGAGCGCCGTGAAAAGCGAGATCGCGACTTTTTTTGAAGTTTTTCCCGATGGCATCATCTGGGCCAACAACAAGAATGGCAAGGGCTACGACCTGGTCCTGTTCGGCCAGCTGGGGGAGACCAGAATCAATCTGGATGAAATCGAACAGCGGCTTACGCAACCGGAATTTTCAGCGATGAGGCGATCGCTGGAGCAGGTCGGTTTTCCGTCCACGTCCGAAGTGTTCGCCACTTATGTCGGGCGCGCGCGCGACCTGACCGTGTGGCTTGCAGACGCCCAGATTAACCGCGACAACAACCTCCGCCTGCAATATCTGGCGGGGCTGCATTCGGACCGATATGACAACGACGGCATCTATCAGAACATGGTTGCGTGGCGCCAGTTCCCCGCCGGGCTTTTTGCCGGCGCAGATGAAAGTATGGCAGCTTTCAAACAAGCGCTGGCGAGCACGGGAATGAAGTGATGAAATAAACATCTGAACGGGCAAATCAAGGGCGGAGGAATTTTCAAAGGCCAGTGAAGTTGCACCAAAATCAGTTCACAAAATACCCAGATCCTGATTATTCAGGCTGATGACCGATTTTATTTTGCCATTTGATACAGTGGGCTGGCGATTTGCGCAAAACCATTTGCGCCGACATCCGGCTTGGTTCATTGTTGGGATGCAGTAAAAATTCAACCGCCAAACTTTATGGACCAATCTCTTCCCCCCATCATCCACACCATTCTCAGTGCCGGTGCGATTTTCATCGTGCCCGTCTTCATCGTGTTGTTTGTGTTGTTGCCGCAGGGCGTGCGCATCACGCGGGAATATGAACGCGGCGTCATTTTCCGGCTGGGCAAACTCGTCGGCTCGAAAGGGCCGGGACTGATTTTCCTGATCCCGTTCGTTGACCGCATGGTGAAGATGGATTTACGCGTCGTGACGATTGACGTGCCGAAGCAGGAGATCATGACCAAGGACAACGTTCCCGCGACGGTGGATGCGGTGATTTATTTCCGAGTGGAAGATCCGATCGCCGCCGTCGTGAAGGTGGAAAATTTCTGGAAAGCCACCTCGCTTATCGCGCAGACGACCTTGCGCAGCGTGCTGGGACAATCTGCATTGGATGAATTGCTGTCACAACGCGATATCATCAACCAGAAATTGCAGGAAATCATCGACAAGCAGACCGGGCCGTGGGGCATCAAGGTCACGAGCGTCGAGACAAAGGAAGTGTCGCTGCCGGACAGCATGAAGCGCGCGATGGCCAAGCAGGCCGAGGCTGAACGTGAACGCCGTGCGAAGGTCGTGAACGCGCAAGGTGAATTTGAAGCCGCCGAGAAAATGGTGCAGGCCGCCGGCTTGATCGCCAAGGAGCCGATCGCGCTGCAACTGCGCTATCTCCAGACCATGCGCGAGATGGCGAGCGAACACAACACGACCACATTCCTTCCGCTGCCGATTGATTTGTTCAGTGCGTTTTTGAAGAAATAAAAAAAGCCAGAGTCGTGAATTAGGAAAACAGGAATTCAGGAAACTAAAAATTCGTGCTTTCCTGCTTTCATTGTTAAAATAAATTTGAGCGACCAATTCATTCTATGCCCCTCTACGAATACGAACTGTGCGAAGGCGACTGCAAGGTCTGCGGCGGAAAATTCACGTTGAACCGGCCGCTTTCGGCGCAACCGCTCACAAATTGTCCGGCGTGTAAGAAGCCGGTGCGCAAAATCCTTTCCAATTTCAGCTCGCCGCAAAAGTCCAAGCCCGTCTCCTTCTCGGATGCGAAGAAGGCCGGCTTTCAGGTTTACAAAAAACTAGGCAAGGGCGAATACGAACGGCAGTGAAGTAACGGACGGAAGCAAACATCCACATTCAACGCTCAACATCCAATGACGCGTATCGCACCACTGGGTGTTCGATGTTAAATGTTGGGCGTTGAATGTTTCCCCCTCCTAAATCTCCACCACTTGCTGGTAGGCCGGCACGATGACTTCGGCCTTGGGTTTCATGGCGCGCAGGGTTTCTGCGTGGGCGAGTACTTGCGTCTCCTCGCCGTGGATACAGACAATTTTCTTGATGTCGCCGGAAAGTTTTTCGACGTAGCGCTTCAATTCATTTTTGTCCGCGTGGCCGGAATAGGTGTCGAGCGAAACGACTTTGGCGCGGACATCGTAAGGCTCGCCAAAAATGTTCACGGGCGTTTTACCGGCGACAATCTGTGCACCGAGAGTGCCTTCTGCGCAATAACCAATGAACAGGGCCAGATTTTTCGCGTCGCCGAGATTGTTTTTCAGGTGGTGCCGGATGCGTCCGCCTTCGCACATGCCGGACGCGCTGATGATGATCATCGCCTCCTTGCGTTCGTTTAATTTTTTTGAATCTTCGACGTTGCTGATATAAGTAAGATTGTTCATGCCGAACGGATTTTCGTTATTGCACATCGTGTCATAGATGGTGGGCCGCAAAGATTCGGGATGCCTGATGTAGATCTCCGTGGCGTTTGCGCTCAACGGGCTGTCCACGAAAATCGGGATGCGCGGTAATTTTCCGGCGCAGATGAGTTCGTGCAGCACGTAAACGATCTGTTGCGTGCGCCCGACGGAAAATGCCGGGATGATGACCTTGCCGTTCTGCCTGATGGTTTCGCCGACGAGCTTGTGGACCTCTTCGTCCGCATCCGGGCGCTGCTCATGGACGCGCGCGGCATAGGTGGATTCGATCTGGAGATAATCTACATTCTCAACGGGAATCGGGTCGCGCAGGAGATCATCGCCGCCACGGCCGACATCACCGCTGAACAGGTAACGGAATTTTCGCGCACCTTCCTGAACATCCAATATCACCTGCGCAGAACCGATGATGTGTCCCGCGTCGCGAAACGTGACGGTGACGCCGGACAGCGGTTGAAATGGCGTTTCGTAATCGTGGGCGACAAGTTGTTGTATGCACTTTTCGGCGTCGCGCGTTGTGTAAAGCGGTTCGACGGGCGGTTGATGTTTTTTCGCACGGACTTTGGAAACGAAGATGGCGTCCTGTTCCTGGATGTGCGCCGAGTCCAACAACATGATCCCGCACAGATCTTTGGTTGCCGAGGTGCAATGGATCGGGCCGTCGTAAGTTTTGCACAGGCTCGGCAGCTTGCCCGCGTGATCCAGGTGCGAATGGCTCAACACAACGGTGTCCACCAGCTTCGTACCAAATGGCAAAACTCGATTGAGCGCCTCCGACTCCTGCCGATGACCCTGAAACAAACCACATTCGAGCAACAGTTGTTTGCCGTTGATCTCGATGAGATACATCGAGCCGGTGGTCGTATGCGCCGCGCCGAAGAAGTGGATTTTCATGGCGGAAAGAAAACGCGGCGGACGCGGAAAGTCGAGTGCAATCGCCGCTCTTCGGGGCGCGTCATTCATGCCGCTTCAACATGGTGGGCGAACAACTGGTCGTGCGGAAGTCGAAGCGGTGTGAACGCCGCGCTCCTCCGGGGCCAAAGCGGTTCCTCAACCGCACCATTCAGATCAATGCGTGGTCTTCTGATACAGCGCCATGAGCGCCGCGCCGATGGCCTGGGAGAGTTCACCCAATTCCGCTGGAACGATCTTGATGGTACCACGTTGCGGCGGCCAAAGATATGGGATGGCGGTCTCGCGGATAACGCGCATGTAGCGCTCGCGAAATTCCGGCGTGGTCGCTTCATGATCCATCAACCCACCGCCGATGACGACGATGCCGGGATCGAAAGCCATCGCCAGATTTGCGACGTGCAGACCCATGACGCGCGCTTGAAAATCAAAAATCTCCAGCGCCAGTACATCGCCTTTTTGCGCACGGGTGCGGAGTGAAAGAACTTTTTCCTTGATGGGCGCGGAAGATTTGGCGAATTCGTGGTCGGGATGATTCTTGATTTTTTCCGCGAGCAATTGCGGCAGGCCGGAGATGGTCGTGTAAGCCTCCACGCAACCCCAGTCGCGTCCGCAACCGCAACTGAACGGCTTGCCCGTGAGACCAAGGAGATGCACTGCAGCCGCCATGTGACCGGCTTCCATGCCAGCCAGCGTGTCGCCATCGAGGCAAATTCCATCCGCGCCGACAAAGGCCGCGCCGAGACCGGAACCGGGCATCAGCATCATGACGGTAGCGTTGGTGTTGCCACGCGCGAGCCGCGCTTCGGCGACGCCGCCGTAATTGCCATCATTGCCGACAACCAAAGGAAGCCGGCGACCGGACTTCTCGGCAAGTGCCGTGCTGTAATCTGCATAAACATCCCAGCCCGCAAAACTGGCTGGCAGATTCGGCGTCCGGCTGAAAACACCATAGCGTTCATACGGCCCCGGAATCGCGAGGCCAACGCCCGCGACCTGTGACCAATCGAGATTATTCTGCGCGAGAAAGTCGCTGACACCCGTGATCCAGGAGGCGATGACGGCGCCGCGGCCGTTTTCGGAATTGGTGGAACGTTGCAGAACCTTGTTCGAGACGGGCTCGCCATCTTCCCAGACTGCACAAAGTTTGGTGGTGGTCGCGCCGCTATCCGTGCCGATGAAGACTTTTTTGCTCATGCTTAGGCCGGTTAAAATGCGGACAACGCCGCCAAAGGCAAGAATTATTCGCCTTTCGAGGCCAATGTCGTTTAACTTCGAGCTGCGTGACACCATCCGAAACCTTTTCCAACTTGCTTCGCTCGTCCGCGCCTGTGCTTTCGCTCGCGCCGATGCAGGACGTGACGACGCTCGAATTCATGCGTGTCATCGCGCGCTATGGCGGGCCGGATGTTTATTGGACGGAATTTTTCCGCGTCCATGGCGATTCACGGCCGGAAAAATGGATTCTCGATTCCATCACCAAAAATCCCACCGGCCGGCCCGTCATCGCGCAGATGATCGGCAACGACATCCCCGCGCTCGTCCGCAACGCCAAGCTGCTGCAACAATATCCCATCGCCGCGATTGACCTGAACCTCGGTTGTCCCGCGCCGATTGTTTACCGCAAATGCGCGGGCGGCGGACTGTTGCGCGAACCGCAACGCATTGACGCCATCCTTGGCGCACTGCGCGGCGCGATCACGATTCCGTTCACCGTTAAAACGCGGCTCGGTTTTGAATCGCCGGACGAATTTGACGCGCTGCTGAAATTATTTGCGAAGCACCCGATTGACCTGCTCACGGTTCACGCCCGCACGGTCAAGCAAATGTACCGGCCCGGCGTGCGCTACGATTTGATCGCGCAAGCGGCGCGCGAGTTGCGCTGTCCCGTGATCGCCAACGGGAATATCCACAGCGCGTCGCAGGCGCAGGCGCTTATCGCGGAAACCGGCGTGCGCGGCCTGATGATCGGTCGTGGCGCGATCCGCAATCCGTGGTTGTTTGACCAAATCCGCGCGCAGTTGGGCGGGGAGAAAATCAAACTGCCGACCGGTCGCGACGTGCTGGCTTACATCCATGAACTATGGGACAACGAAATCACGCCCGGCGTAAAAGAGCCGGCGCAGGTGCAGCGAATGAAGAAATTCATGAACTTCATCGGCGAAGGCATCGGTGGAGAATTTTTGCACGACATCCGGCGCGTAACGACCACGGCGGATTTCTGGCGAGCCTGTGAAATATTTCTGGATCACGATCGACCTATGACACTGGAGCCGGAAGCCATTTTAGAGACAGCTTTGGATTTGCCGACCGCGTTTTGAGCGATAAGGCTTGATGGAAATTTGGAAAACCATTCTTATGGCTCAGCACAGACGAATTCATCTATGACATTGCATCAATTCACGGCGGCAGGGGAAAGCTTGAGCAAAAGGGCGGGGGTGCTCGATGGTCTGCATGGATATTTTCGTTCACACGCCACACGGCTGTACCGGACCTGCGGGCTGTTTGGATTGTTCTCGGCCAAGCTGGGGGATGTGCTCGAGATCGGTCCTTTTTATGGATATACGCCGTTCCTGCTGCGGCAGCAAAGTTCTTCCTACACCCTGCTGGAAGGCAACGACCCGGCCGTCCTGCCGCTGGCACCGCTTTACCGGCAGGAGAACATAGGTTTGAATTACGTCGATTTTTTTGAGATGTTCGGCCCGACCCGCACCGCGCCCCACGCCTTGCCGCTGGCCGACTCGAGCTATGACACGATTTTATGCTGGGAAACCATGGAGCATTTCAATTTCAACCCCGTCAAGTTTGTCCGCGAACTGCACCGCGTATTGAAGCCGGGCGGGCGCGTTTGCATCACCGTGCCCAACCGGGCTTCCTTACAGCATGCCTTTGTTTTGTTGTCCGGCCGGGGCGAGAAGGCCGGGATTGACAGCTATTTTCAGGTGGAAAATTACGTGTCGGACGGCAAAAAAGCCTTTTACGGTTTCCATTGGCGGGAATATTCGGCAGCGGAGTTGTCGCGCCTGTTTGCCGGTGTCGGCTTCAAAATTCAAGCTGCCGGATCTTTTATCGCCTTTCGCGACCACGAGCATCTGGGGCCGGGCCGCCGGCTTGCCAGATTCGTGCAAAGGATGGCAACCGCGTGCTTCCCCCGCTATGGCACCAATGTTTATCTCATCGCTTCCAAATGATGCCGGTCATGAACGACGAAATTTTACAACGGCTGGAACGGCTGGAAGCCAACGCCACCCATCTGGAACACTTGGTGGAGGAGTTGAATGAAGTCGTGGCCGATCAGGGCAAAACCATCGAGCATTTAAAGAAACAGGTGCAGCGACAGTCGGGCGTGTTGGAAACCATCGAAATGGAACGCATCAAATCGAATAACGCCAAGCCGCCGCATCATTAACCGTTCACCGCTCCTCGACTTTGTCGCGAGATTGATTAAACTGCTTCCGTGAGTTTTGTCGCTGAATTTAATTCCCTGCCGCTGGATCTGCTGGTCAAAAAATCCATCGCCACCAGTTCCGCCGCTGCACGGCAAGCGCTTGGTAAAAGCAAAATTTCCCTCGCCGATTTTGCCGCGCTGATTTCGCCGGCGGCGGGCGAATTTCTGGAAACAATGAGCCAGAAATCGCACGCGCTGACGCAGCAGCGTTTCGGCAAAACCATCCGGCTGTTCGCGCCGCTGTATCTTTCCAACGAATGCGTCAACAACTGCTCCTATTGCGGCTTCTCGCGCGACAATCCAATTCTGCGCGTCACGCTTTCCATTGAGGAAATGTTACGCGAGGCGCAGGAATTAAAATCACGGGGCTTCCGCAACATCCTGCTCGTCGCGGGCGAACATCCGAAATTTGTCTCGAATAATTACATGCGCGATTGCATCGCCGCGCTGCACGCCGACTGGCCGGGCATCTCGCTCGAAGTTGGGCCGATGGAAACGGAAGAATATCGTCCGCTTGTCGCGGCGGGCGCGGACGGACTTATCGTGTATCAGGAGACTTACGACCGCAAAGTGTATGCGGAAATGCATACCGCCGGGCCAAAACGGAATTTTGACTGGCGGCTCGAAACGCCTGAACGCGCCTACGCCGCCGGTTTTCGCCGGCTGGGCATTGCGGCGTTGTTCGGCTTGAGTGATTGGCGTTATGAGGCTTTGTGTGTTGCCGCGCACGCAGAGTATTTGCTGCGGCATTGCTGGAAGTCCGTCGTCACAATTGCGCTACCGCGCCTGCGTCCATGTGCGGGTGAATTTGAGCCGCTCACGCACATTACTGATCGCGAACTGGCGCAACTCATCTGCGCATTCCGACTCATGTTCCCCGACGTTGGCATCGTGCTTTCCACGCGCGAAGAACCGAGGCTGCGCGATGGCTTGCTGCCGCTCGGCATCACGATGATGAGCGCGGGCGCACGCACCGAACCCGGCGGTTACACCGGCGCGGGCCGCGAAAAAATACATCATACCGAACGCGGCATCATCAAGGAAATTGCCGCCACTTCCAGCGAATGGGCGCCGCAGCAAAACCGCCCGACGAATGCGACCGGCCAGTTCAACATCGGCGACGAACGCACGCCGCAGGAAATTGCAGAGCTTATCCGCCGCCTCGGCTATGAACCGGTGTGGAAAGATTGGGATGCGGCGTTGACGACTTGAAATCCAAACTATGCAAAGGCGAACTATTTTTTATTGCCTCGCAATTATCATTGCGGTGCTCTTCCTAATGGTATCGGCGCTTTATTCCCCGACGGTAATAATCGATAGGGCATCACGAACCAATCTCGACATCAGAGCCATAGCCACCGCACTCGAAAGCTATCTGTCAGCGTACGGAAATTATCCAACTGGACAAAACTCAAATATCGTAAGCAGTTTGGCTGGAGGCAATCCAAAGCAAATAGTGTTCTTGAGCTTTCGACGAACAGCAGAACATCCAAACGAAATGGTTGATCCTTGGGAAATGCCTTACCAAGTAGAGTTTTCACAGTTGACGAATTTCATTGTTCGTTCAGCCGGCAAGGACAAAATTTTAGGGGACGGAGATGACATCATTTTCAACAGCGCCTCCAACAATTTCGTGAAGCCATAATCATGCGCCAATTCGCGCTCATCTTATTTTTGTTCGCGGCGGTTTTCAGTTCTGCCGCCGAGGAAACAAATTATTTCTGCATCATCTGCGGCAAGGGGCCGCTGACCGGGCGCATCTGGATCTCCAAGCGGGGCACGGTCTGTGATGATTGTTACAAGCTGCCCGACCATTGTTCCATCTGCGGCCTGCCCATCCGCGACGGCGCGATCAAAACGGACGACGGGCGGCTCATCTGCAAGTTCGACAAGGCGAATGCCGTGATGGACGTGGCCGAGGCGCGGGAGGTTTTCATGGACGCCCGCCGGGAACTGGTCGGATTGTTCGGCCGCAGTTTCGCGCTGAATTATCCCGACGTGACGGTCCGGCTGTTCGATGTGGATTATTGGTCCGAAGCGGGCAGGCCGGGAGACTTGCACAAGTTCGGATTTTCCCACACGCGCAAATCGTCCAATGGCGATTGCACGCATGAAGCGGTGCTGTTGAGCGGACGGTTGAACAATGAGATCGCCGCGACGGCGGCCCATGAGTACACGCATTTGTGGATCAATGAAAACCGACCCGTCAGCCATGTGATCGACAGCGACACGACGGAAGCGATCTGTGAACTGGCCGCCTACAAGCTGATGCAGGATCGTTCGCAGCCGGAACAGTTAAAACGAATCCTTGAAAATCCCTACACGCACGGCGAAATCACCAATCTCGTCGCGCTCGAAAACGAAAAAGGCATCGGCTACATCCTGAACTGGGTGAAGAACGGCACGACGCCGACGCCGGAAACGGAATCTGCCGCCTTCGCGGCTCCGCTGCCGACATGGACGGTTACCTTCACAAACATTCCACCGTCGTTGCCGAAAACACTGATGCTGGACGGATTGCTTCTGAACGGTAAGAGCCGGCGCGCCATCATTGGTGGCATGTCGTTCGCGGTTGGTGAAACGAAGAATGTGAAGCTGCAAGACAGCACGGTGCAGGTGAACTGCCGCGAAATCCGCGATACCGAAGTGGTGCTGGAACTCGACGGGAAACCGGAGCCAGTGATCTTGAAGATCAGCGAGGAAAAATTGCGCCATGAATGAAGTCGTTGCCAACGGCCAGAAGATTGAAACCAAACTGCCGTGTTCGATTGAAGAGTTTCTCGTGGCGCAAAAACTTCTGCCGCGCAGCGTCGTGGTGGAGCACAACGGCGAGGCGGTGGCGCCTTCTGAATTTTCCGGGAGGCAATTACAACCGGGTGACCGGCTGGAGATCGTCAAGATTGTCGCGGGCGGTTGAAACGGCGGGCTTAACTATTTAATCGCACTTGGATTCAGGCTTGTTCCGGCGGCTTCGGTTCGTTAATCAAAAGGCATGTTGAAGAATTTTCAAAACATATTCCGTTCGTTGATGGTCGTGCTGACGGTGATCTTGATCTGGTCGGTCTGGCAGTCGGCGGCCCAGACGAATCAATCCATCGAGGCGGCGACGGGTTTGAGCGCGACGAACACCAATCCGGCGGCGACCAATGCTTCCGCCGCCAAAAGCAGCGCGTTGGTGAAAGAGCTTGCGTCTCCTAACTGGATCAAAAACATGGCGCAAGACTGGCCGTTTCTGCGGTATAATCTTTGGGGCAACGAACTGTGGAAATATATTTTCTCACTGATCTACATCTTTCTCGCCTTCTATGTCTCGAAGCTGCTCGATTATGTTACGCGAATCTGGCTCAAAAAATGGGCGGACAAGACCCAGACCAAATTCGACGACCTGCTGCTGACACTGCTTAACGGGCCGGTAAAGATCATTTCGTTTGTAATCTTTCTACGCATCGGACTGGATGTCTTTGAGTGGCCGCCACATGTGCAGAACTACTTGGGCAAGGGTTTCACCGTGATCGTGGGGGCCACGATCACTTACGCCGCGATGAAACTGGTGGATCTATTGATGGGCTACTGGCATTTGAGAGCGGCGGCGGATGGGGACAAGGAATTCCGCGAACAGCTTTTCCCCATCATTCGCAAGGCGCTAAAAGCATTCGTGGTGGTGGTGGCGGTATTGGTGACATTGGACAATATCGAGATAAAAATCACGGCGGTACTCGCCTCACTGTCCATCGGCGGCTTGGCGGTGGGCCTGGCGGCGCAGGACACGCTGGCCAATCTGTTCGGCGCGGTGGCCATCCTGCTGGACAAGCCGTTCCGCATTGGCGATCAAATCATGCTCGACAATGTAACCGGCGCGGTGGAAACCATCGGCCTGCGCAGCACGCGGGTGCGCAACCTGGACGGGCATCTTGTGACCATTCCCCAACAAGACCATGGGCAACGCGACCATCACCAACGTCACAAGCCGGCCGAACATCAAGACCACGATGAACATTGGCCTCACCTACGACACCTCGACGGAGAAAGTGAAACGGGCGCTGGCGATTCTGGAGGAAATTTATAAAAACCACCCGCAGACGGCGGATTTGATCGTCAGTTTCAATCAGTTTGCCGATTCAGCCCTCAACATCCAGGTGGTACACTGGTGGAAAAATCCCGATGGCCGGCAACAGCTCGCGGGCATGCAGGAGTTGAATTTAAAGGTCAAGGAACGGTTTGACGCCGAGGGCATCAGCTTCGCCTTCCCGAGCCGGACGGTCTATCTGAAGCAGGATTTGAAGCCGGAACCCGGCGGCGGGGACGGGGAACGGGCATAATCGGCGCTGTTTCTTGCGCTGCCAGGATTGTGCCTGGGAAAAACCGCCACTGGAGTTGAGCACGACGGCGGGAAAATTCGGCCGGTCAGTTTGCTTTTTTCATGGCGTCGGCCGTTTTCTGCGTGATGCCATATTTTTTCAAAACCACCTGATCGAAATCCGGGTGCGTCTGGCCGTAGGTGGCGAGCTGTTTGATAAAATTCTGAACGAGGGGAAAGTCCTGGTTGTACAGCTTGGCAATCTGGACGGCCTGCTCTCGTGACGCGTCAATCTGTTTTCCCAACTGCCGCGACTGGTAATAGATGAAGGCGACCAAGGTGCCGCTGACGACGACGAGAATCAGCATCAAAGTGAATACCTGGCGTTGCAACGCCGAGATTTGTTCAGCAACTCCAATATCGGAGGCTCCTGTGGACGGGGGGGATTCGTTCATGGCCGGGTAAAAATGAATCAGTGCGGCGCCGGTTTGGCTTGGAGGGTTTGCAGCATCTTCGTAAGTTCCGGGCTGGGATATTTCTGGTTGTAGGCGGCGACGTCGTTGAACAGCACTTGTGATTGCGCGAGAAAATTGTTTTGTACGGTCGCCTGGGTGGTGATCTTGCGCCAATCGCGCGTCTGCATGACCGTTCGGAAAACAAGCACGGCGCCGGCCACGGCAAGGATGCCCAGCAAAAACGTCAGAATCAAACTGGTCAGTTCGGATTTCATAAGCTGGCGGCCAATCTAGCGAAACCATGGCCGTTGTCCACTCGTTTTTGCTTTTGTTCAGTTGATGTCAGGCCAGGCATCGGCTAGCTTGAGTCCTTATGACGTTGACGGAAAAAATTCTCGCGCGTGCCGCCCGCAAGGCCAAAGTCCATGCCGGTGACAACATCTGGGTGGACGTGGATGTGCTGATGACGCACGACGTTTGCGGGCCGGGCACCATCGGCGTGTTCAAGCGCGAGTTCGGCAAGGACGCCAAGGTATGGGACAAAAACAAAATCGTCATCATCCCTGACCACTACATTTTCACCGCCGACTCCAAGTCCAACCGCAACGTGGACATCCTCCGCGATTTCGTGAAGGAACAGGACATCCCGTATTTTTACGATGTGATTGATGATCCGAACGGTCACTGGCATTTCGACACGTCGAAGGGAATGTTAAACCGCCAATACGGTTCGCGCTATGCGGGCGTGTGCCACACGGCGCTGCCGCAAAAGGGCCACACGCGGCCTGGCGAAATTCTTTTCGGCACCGACTCGCACACCTGCATGGCCGGGGCGTTCAACCAGTTCGCCAGCGGAATCGGCAACACCGACGCGGGTTTCGTGATGGGCACGGGCAAGCTGCTCATCAAGGTTCCCCCAACCATGCACTTCCGGCTGGAAGGCAAACTGCAGCCCGGCGTGATGGCGAAGGACATCATCCTTCATTGCATCGGCGAGATCGGTTTCGACGGCGCGACATACCGCGCGATGCAGTTTGATGGCGAAGGCGCGAGCAATCTCTCCATGGACGACCGCATGACCATCGCCAACATGGCTATTGAAGCGGGCGGCAAGAACGGCATTTTTGAATTCGATTCGCGCACGGCGGAATATGTTGATTCACGCGTCAAGTTAAACGGCACCAAGTCCACCTATGAACCCGTCGCGCGCGACAAGGATGAGAAATTCGTTTACGAACACGTCGTGGACTTGAGCCAGCTCGAGCCGACCGTTGCCTGTCATCCTGATCCCGGCCAGCGCAAAAAAGCAAAAGACATGGACATGAAACTGGATCGCGCCTATGTCGGTTCCTGCACCGGCGGCAAGACGAGCGACTTTGTGGAATTTGCCCGCGTATTGCGCGGCAAGAAGGTGGTCATTGATACCTTTGGCGTACCCGCAACGCCCGAGATCGTGCGTGATTTGCAGTCCACATATTGGGGCAACACCACCATTTGGGACGTGCTGGTGAACGCCGGCGTGCAGATGACCGAGAACGCCGGCTGCGCCGCGTGCCTCGGCGGACCCGTGGACACGTTTGGCCGCATCAACAAGTCCGGCATCAAGTGCATCAGCGCGACGAACCGGAATTTCCCCGGCCGCATGGGCGACAAGGAATCACAGGTGTTCCTCGCGTCGCCGATGACTGTGGCCGCGAGCGCCTTGACCGGCAAGGTCACCGACCCGCGCGAGTATTTGGGGAATTAAATTCAACTATGGCTGTCGCTACTTATGCCGAAGTTTCCTGGGAACGCATGAGCAACGCCGTGGAAAATGTCCGGCGGCGGTTGCTGCGTGCGGCCAGCGCATTGGAGCAGGCAAAAGTTTCTTACGCCGTGGCGGGTGGCAATGCCATCGCCGCCTGGGTTTCGCGCGTGGACGAGGCGGCGGTACGCAACACTCAGGATGTGGACATTGTTTTGCGCCGCGCCGATCTTCCTGCCGCGCGCAAGGCTTTGGAGCAAGCCGGGTTTGTTTATCGTCATGTCGCGAGCATGGACATGTTCCTCGACGGGCCGGACGCAAAGGCGCGCGACGCGGTTCATATTGTTTTTGCCGCTGAAAAAGTCCGGGCGGATTACGCCGCGCCCGTGCCGGACGTTTCTGAATCTGAGGCCACGGAAACCTTCCGCCTGCTATCTCTCAACGCGCTGGTGCGGATGAAACTCACCTCGTTCCGCGACAAAGACCGCGTGCATCTGCGCGACTTGATGGCCGTAGATTTGGTGGATGCAGGCTGGCTGGAAAAAGTGCCGGTGACTTTAAGGCCGCGCTTGCAGGAATTGCTGGACAACCCAGAAGGTTGACCGCACTGGCATCTTTCAAATTGAACTTGCGCGCTCTGCCGGAGAGTTCAATGTTGGACTGTCATCTGCCAAAATGAAATTGAGAAGGACAGCCCTAATTTTATTTTTTCTGCCGCCGTTGATTTTTGGCAGCGGTTGCGCCACCAGGGCGCTTTGGGATAATGGCGGCTTAGAAGCATGCCGCGAACCCGCAAATCCTGCCAACCTGCATTTGTTCGAGTCGAAACAAAAAAACGATTTGCTCGTCGTCTACGACGAATACTCCGAACGCAGTGATAAAATCAAAACGCGTGCCTATTGGCTAAATGAAAACCGCACACAATCGGACCAAAATCGTGCTCCTCATTTTGTGAATACCAGCTTAATTCATGATTTGCCTTCCATACCAGTTTTCCATTCAGTTCCGCGCGAAACCAATGAATTACTGGCGTTTTACGCCGTCATTGCAACGAACCAACAATCATTCAAGCTTTATTACGATAATCGCGAGATAGGTTCCCATAGCCTGCCAATTTATAATGACGGGCGGGGAAAGTTTGAAAAAACCGCGCTCACACCGGTTGCCGTGACTGCTGACCTGACCATTGTTGGCTGTCTTCTTGGCTACTGGTATCTTGAGGCATCAGGAGGAAATACTTGGCCGGTGAGCCATTAATTTTTACTTCGCGAGTTCCGCCCCCGGCAGATAAACCGTGAAGGTCGTGCCTTCGCCGGCTTGTGTGTGGCAATGCAGCGCGCCGTGGCCTTCCTTGATGAGTCGCTGGACGATATTGAGGCCCAGACCGGTTCCCTCGCGCGGGCCTTTGGTGGTGAAGTAAGGATCGAAAATCTTCGGCAGCACCTCCGCCGGGATGCCGGGGCCGGTGTCGCGCACCCAGAATTTCACGAGCGGCGCGGTGTTGTTCATACTCTCAACGTTCAACAAACGGTCGTTCCTGCCGTCCTTGAGCGCCGCCAGGTCTAGGGGGGCGCGCAACACTTCACCGCCCACATCCACGCGGTGCGGCTCCGATGTGCATTGAAAGGCGTTGACCGCCAGGTTCAGCAGGGTCTGGATCACGTCCGTGCCACCGATCTTGACGCCAATGTCTTCGGCGAACGGCGTGATGCTGAATTCGTTTTCGCGCAAGCTCGGATGCACCTGCACTAGCTTTTCCAGATCCTTCAGCAACAGATTGATGCTCACCCGCGGCGCGCCTTGGCCGGGTTTTTCCCGTAAAATATCAAGATAGCGCCGGGAGATTTCAATGCAGTTTGCGGTCTGGCGCGTAATGATGTTCAGGCGGCCCTTAACGAAATCCAGATCCTCGCCTTCCAATCGCATGCTGTTGTTGATCCGCTGGTTCAACATCTGCACGAAACCATAGATGACGGTCAGCGGCCCGTTGATGTCATGAATGATGCTCGCATAGATGTCGCCCCGCTTCTTGGCGATCTGTTCCTCGATGCGCTGGTTCTCCAGGTCGGAAAGCAGTTGCTGGACTTTTTCCGCGCTGCTGTGAATTTCGCTCTCCAATGTGCGGCGCTGCATCGCCTGGCTCACGGCGGAGCGCATGGTGCCGAGGTCGAAAGGCTTGTTGATGTAATCGCAGGCCCGTAAGCGCAGGGCTTTCCGGATCGTGTCAGTCGTCTCAAAGGCCGTCATCATGATCACTTCGATGTCCGGTTTCACAAACTTGAGCCGCTCGAGAACTTCAATGCCTGACATGCCGGCCATGCGGATGTCCAGCACGGCTACATCGACATCGTTATTCCTGGCCAGCTCAATGGCGGTCGGGCCGTCCTCGGCCATAAGCAGATCATATTCGCCCTTGAAAATCACGCGCAAAGACTCGCGCGGTCCGTCCTCGTCATCCACGATCAGCAACGTGCCGCGACGTTTCGACGGCGGCGCTGACTCGGCCGGCACGGGGTTTGATGGTTCAGCAACTAAAGGCATTTGAAAAATATTTTGAATCCGACTCCCGCCACTCTACGCCAAAGATTTCCAGCCTCAAGCAGAAACCAGCCGCCGTCGCAACATTTCCAGGGCCTGCGTCGCCGTCACCTGCTTGAATATCGCCCGTTCCCAGACATTCAGAAATTGTTTCACCTCCACGCCCGCTGCCGTCGCCAGCGCGATGAAAACTGTTCCCACCGGTTTCTCCGGCGTGCCGCCGCCCGGTCCGGCGATGCCCGTCACGGCCAGCGCAAAATCCGCACCGAATCTTTCCCGCACGCCTAACGCCATTTCGCAGGCAACCGCCCCGCTCACTGCGCCGTGTTGACGCAATGTTTGAACAGCGACGCCAAGAAACTTCTCTTTTGCCGAATTCGCATAACTCACCACACCGCCGGGGAAGACTTCTGACGCGCCGGGCACGTCTGTGATCCGGCTCGCGATCAAACCACCGGTGCAGGATTCGGCCAGCGCCAGAGTTTTTTTGCGTTCGGTCAACAAACGGACAACCACGTTCTCAATTTCGTCATCATCAAATCCAAAAATGTTTTCGCCCAGGTTTTTTTTCACCACGATCTCACCTTCGCACACCAGTTGTTCCGCCATTGCGCCACTGGCGGTTAAGCGCACATCCACCGCGCCGGGCCGCGCACAATAGCCGATCTCCAAACCGTGCCGCACCAATGGTTGCAAGTCCGCCTCGACCATTTCCTGCACCCGCGATTCGCCAATGCCGGTCGAAAGCAGGGTGCGGCAGACAAAAATTTCATCCGCAAATTCGCGCTTCAACAAAGGGACAATCGAAGCATCAAACATCGGACGCAGTTCGCGCGGCGGGCCGGGCAGCATGACGAGCAATTTTGGGTTTTGGGCCTGGGGTCTGGGATCTGGGGAAAGCTGCCCGTGAACCTGCGGCTCCCCAAACCCCGGACTCCAAATCCCGGACCCGACTTCCATCGCCAGCCCCGGTGCCGTTCCCGTGGGATTCAGAAAAACCAGTGCGCCCTCGGGAACCAACGTTTCCACGGTCGTTTTCGCCGGACGCGGACGACCGCGTCTCGCAAAAAAATTCTCGATGTGCGCCAGCACGTCCGCATTCGCAACCAGTTTTTTGCCGAGCAGTTCGGCGATGAGTTCGCGCGTGATGTCATCGGAAGTCGGCCCCAGGCCGCCGGTCGTGATGACCAGATCCGCGCGCGACAACGCCTCGGCGACTGCGCTCTGGATTTTCCTCCCTTCGTCCGCAACCGCCACCTGCCGCGTGACAACGTGGCCAAGGTCGGCGAGGCGGCGGCAAAGCCATTGCTGATGCGTGTTCAGCACGCGGCCCAGCATGAGTTCGCTGCCGGTGTTGACGAGTTCGATGTTCACGCGGCAAGTTTCAGGCCGGTTTTGGCGGCTGGCAAGTCCATGATGAAGTTTTCGCGCCACAACTTCTTAACGTGTAGCGTAGGCGATGCTGAAATGCCTTTGCGTCCAAGCGGCTTTCCGTTAAAAACTAGCCATGCGCACCAAGAAATTTTCCACCGTCTCCCGTAGCGGACGTTTCACCAGTGGACTCGCCACCGATGTCGCCCAGTTCACCGAATCCATCTCCTTCGACTGGCGGCTGTGGCGGCACGACATTCTCGGCTCGCTCGCCCATGCCGCGATGCTCAGGAAAATCGGCGTGCTGACCAAGACCGAGGAGATCGCCGTCATTCGCGGGCTTGACCAGATTGGCAAAGAAATCAAAGCCGGGAAATTTACTTGGAAACCGGAGCTTGAAGACGTCCACATGAATATCGAGGCCGAACTGACCAAACGCGTTCCCGCCGGTGCGAAATTACATACCGGCCGTTCGCGCAATGACCAAATCGCGCTCGATATTCGCCTGTGGCTGCGCGATGAAATCACGTTGCTGCTCGGTGAAATCGCTGGCTTACAGCGCGCGCTCGTCTCGCTCGGCGAAGCCCATGCCGATGTCATCATCCCCGGCTATACGCATCTGCAACGTGCCCAGCCCGTCTATCTCGCGCACCATCTGCTCGCTTATGTCGAGATGCTCGAACGTGATTGCGAACGTCTGTGGGACTGCCAGTCGCGCGTGAACATCTGCCCGCTCGGTAGTGGCGCGATCGCTGGTTCCACTTTACCGCTCGACCGCGTGCTTGTCGCCAAGTTGCTCGCGTTTGTAGATGTGGAGGGCAAGGTTCAGATCACCCAAAATTCCATGGACGCCATCAGCGACCGCGATTTCGCCGTCGAATTTTGCGCCGCCGGCGCGTTGCTCGCGATGCATCTTTCGCGGCTTGCGGAGGACGTGATTCTCTGGGCCAGTTCGGAATTTAATTTTATCAAGATCGCCGACGCCTACACCACCGGTTCGTCGCTCATGCCGCAGAAGAAAAATCCCGACATCGCCGAACTCACACGCGGCAAGACCGGTCGCGTCTTCGGCAACCTGATGTCGCTGCTCACGCTGCTGAAAGGATTGCCGATGACCTACAATCGCGATCTGCAGGAAGACAAGGAACGTTTGTTCGACACCGCCGACACCGTGCGCGCCTCGACACGGCTCATGGCCGCGATGTTGCAAAACACCAGGATCAATCACACCGCCTGTGCCGCCGCCGCAAGCGACCCGGCATTGCTGGCGACCGATCTGGCGGATTATCTCGTGCGCAAAGGTATGGCGTTCCGGACGGCGCATCACGTCGTCGGCGCGGTCGTGGCCATGGCGGAAAACCTTGGCAAACCGCTGGACCGGCTCACGCTCATGGAACTGCAATCCGTGGACAAAACCTTTGGCCGCGACGCGCTCGGCATTTTCAATCTGCAACGCGCGATGTCGAAACGGAACATCACCGGCGCACCGGGAACAAAGGAAGTCGCGAAGCAACTGGCACGCTGGCGGGAACAACTTTCATAGATGGCCGTTGATTTGGTAGGTTTCAATGCTACTATTTGGTGTTGACAGATTTTAAGAATCTATAAAATCTGCACGATACTTAAACTGATGTGTGCTGAATTAACTTTTGAGGAGCATTATGAATAATCGTTTCAAGACAGATTTTTTGTGTGCTTCGTCGTCTTTCCTGACGGGTATGGGAAGCGTTGTTAACCTCCGTGGTCATCTTTACGATTACAATTCGTCTGAAGATCCCGACCAGCTTGCGATTGCCCAAGACTGGCAGATTGTCGGGCAAGACATGCGGGACGCTTTGAAAAAAGCAGAGAAGGAGTTTGAACCTATCGCTCGCAAATGAGCGAGAATTCAAATTCCGAACCTGCTGCTTCGCTTCCATCCGTTCCGGACGAACAACCCAAGACTGTTGTGGATGTCGTTCGCGAGGTTGCTCCTGAAGCACTAAATAAAATCCCCGAAGATAAAAAGGAACTTTTAGCGGGTTTAGTAATTGAGAAAACTACTCACATTCGCTCCGTCCGCAGTGCGCCACTGCCAGAGCCTTCCGAATTGGCAGTTTACAATCAGATTATTCCGAACGGCGCGGATCGCATAATGAAGTTGGCCGAGGCGCAAACAGCGCATCGAATTGAAATTGAGAAAACTGTTATCTTCAGCCAGAAGAACCAAGCGTTTCGTGGGCAGGTTTTTGGACTTATTGTTGGTTTAGGTGGCCTTTCATTGGCGACCTACGCGGCAATGAATGGACATGATTGGTTTGGTGGTGCAATCGGAAGCGGAACGCTGGTCAGCCTTGTTTATGTTTTTGTCCAATCGAGAGAAAAACAAGAGAAAGAACTAGGGGAAAAACGCCATCAAATGCAGCAAGTTCCGCAACCGCAACAACGGCAAAATCCAAAGAAGAAGAATCGAAATAAATAGTTTTCCCGGAAGATTTCGGAACTTTTTGGTGCTTGGCTGTGTTCGAGTATTTTAGCCTAATTTCTCCGCATCTCCATTCGTTTTAATTTGAAATGAAAGCCGCTGCCAAAACCCGAACGTCCAAGCCCGTCCGGCGCAAGCCGTCGGCCAAGGTCGTGGTGGTCAAGGGCCACGTGCCGGCGTTCCGCGAAATCGTCGGGCTGATCCAGTCCGCCCGGCGGCGCGCGTTTCAGGCGGTTAACACGGAGTTGATCGGGCTTTACTGGCGCGTGGGCAAATACATCAGCGCCAAGCTCGCCACCGCCGCCTGGGGCGAAGGCGTGGTGGATGAACTGAAACAAAATGACTACATTGCTCCAAAGGTCGTTGCGGAAACCAGTTGAATTTTGCCGGCCAAGCAGTTTTGCTGCAATCCGGTGCTGACTTTCGGCGCGGTTCAGTGTTTCATTTTGGGATGTCCAAGGGGAACAAGCCATTGCTGGTCGACCTGCTCAAGGCGACGTCGCGCTCGTTTTACCTGACGTTGCGCGTAATACCGGTGGCGGTGCGGTCCCAGATCGGCCTTGCGTATCTGCTCGCGCGCACGACGGACACGATCGCCGACACGGAAATCATCCCGCTCGCCCAGCGGCTTGATGCGCTGCATCAGTTGCGCGAACGGATTCTCGGCCAATCTGCCAACTCTTTGGAAATGGGTGAATTTGCGCGTCTACAAGGTTCGCCCGCCGAGAAAGTGCTGTTAGAAAAGGTCGAGGACAGCCTGGCGCTGCTCAAAATACTTTCACCCGCCGACTTGAAACTCGTCCGCGAGGTCCTGGGCATCATCATGGGCGGGCAGGAACTGGATTTGTCACGGTTTGCCAAGGCTTCCCGCGAAAAAATCATCGCGCTGGAAACGGCGGCGGACTTGGACGATTACACGTATCGCGTGGCCGGCTGCGTGGGCGGCTTCTGGACAAAGATCTGCCGCGCGCACCTGTTTCCGAAGGCAAGGCTGGATGAAGAACAACTTCTGGCGGACGGCATCCGTTTCGGCAAGGGCCTCCAGCTGGTGAACATTCTGCGCGACCTTCCGGCGGACTTGAGACAGGGCCGTTGCTATCTGCCCACGGACAAAATGGAGCGGGCGGGATTGTTCCCAGAAATTTTACTGTCGCCAGCAACCGAAAAAAAATTCCTGCCGCTTTATCACGAACATCTCGACAAGGCGGAGTCGCATCTGGCGGCGGGGTGGCATTATACAAACACTCTGCCGTTTGGCCAGGTGCGCGTCCGGCTCGCCTGTGCCTGGCCGGTTCTCATCGGCATGCGGACGACCGCAAAGCTGCGAAAGGTGAACGTGATTGAATTGCAGCAGCGCGTCAAGGTGCCGCGCAAGGAGATTCGGAGGATTTTACTGGGTTCATTATTGAGTTATCCGGTGCCCGTCCTGTGGCGAAAACAGTTTCCCACCAACCGGAAAGCAGTTGCGTCGGGGGCGAAGTTGGCGTAAAAAAGTGGCATGAAGATTTCCAAGCTGTCATGCATCATCTGTGCCCTGGCCTTTTTCGCGGGTTTTATTTCCGTCCAGGCGCAGGATAATCCTGCGCAAGCCGCCGCCCGGGCCGCATTGGAGGCAAAGTTGCAGCCGGCGGGAACACCGCCCGCCGCCAGCGCCACGCCGGGCTTGTTGTCAGATCCGCAACCCGCCGCCACGGGTCTGGATGCCGACACCCAGGCGAAGGTCCAGGCGGCGCTGGAAGCAAAAGTTACCGCCGAGAAGCAGACGGATCTTGCCGTGAAGGCGGAAGCTTGGGCGCTTAAGGCCGAACAAGACGCGGCATCTATGCATACCAATGCCCAGATGAAGGCCGAAGCGGCGGGTCAGGCCAAGGTGGAGGCTCAAAAACTTGATGAACTCGCCGTCCAAGCAAGACAAGATGCCGTGAAGGCCAGGCAGGATGCGACGCAAGCCACGGCGGCCGCCGATGTCGCCGCTCAAGTCAGCGACGAGGCGCAGAAAAAGGCCATGGCCCAGAAACAAGCCATCCTAGCGGAACAAAAACGTGCCGCCGCAGAAGCAAAGGCGCAGAACGAAATGCAAAGGAAGGCGGCAATGGCCGGTGTCATTGTGCCCGGCAAGGAGCCGGGACTAAAACCGATGGAAGCCCCGCCGCTGCCAATCTCCGCCACCAAGCAGGCAAAACTTGATACGCTGCTCGACCTGTACAAAGCCAACCGCATCACGCCCGCCGACTATCAAAAGCAGCGTGCAGAGATTCTGGCCGAACCTTGAGAGGAAAAATTTCCCACACCCGCCGGGATTTTTCCGGCGGGTTTTTTATTTCCTGAACTTGAACTTTGCCCGTTGAACCCTAAACTCATCCGCCATGCACGATTTTCGCTACGTCGGTAATAAGCTGTTCTGTGAAGGAGTCGCCGTTGAAACGATTGCCAGGAAACTTGGCACGCCGCTTTACCTTTATTCGCAAAAAACCTTGACCGACCGCTTTCAAAAACTGGACCAGGCGCTCTCACCGCTTGATCATTTGATCTGCTTTGCGGTGAAATCCAATTCGAACCGCGCCGTGCTGCGAACGCTGGCCGACCTCGGCGGCGGCTTTGATGTCGTGAGCGGCGGTGAATTGCAGCGCGCCATCGCGGCGGGCGCCGATCCACAGAAATGCGTTTTTGCCGGCGTGGCCAAGTCGGCGGCGGAGATTGAATTCGCGCTAAGCAAGGGCGTTTACTCATTCAACGTCGAAAGCGAACCGGAGTTGCAGCGCATCAACAAGATCGCCGCGCGGATGAAGAAAACCGCGCCCATCGCCGTGCGCGTGAATCCGGGCGTGGACGCCAAGACACATGCAAAGATCACGACCGGCACCTACGAAAATAAATTTGGCATCGCGTTTGAGAAGATCGAGGGCGTCTATGCGCGCGCCAGCAAATTGAAAAACCTGCGGCTGCGCGGCGTGCAGATGCACATCGGTTCTCAGATCACGGAGGCGACGCCGTTCGACCTCGCCGTGCGCAAGGTCCTGCCGCTGGCGGCCAAGCTGAAGACGAAATATGGCATCGAGTTTTTCAGCATCGGTGGCGGCCTGGGCATTGTTTACAATCCCGCGCTGGCGAGCGGCGCAGAAGCGTGGTGGAAATCCTCCACCGCAAAAAATATTCTGACGCCGCAGAAATACGCCGCCCGCATATTGCCGCTTCTCCAGCCGCTCGGTCTGAAAATCCTGCTCGAACCCGGACGCTTCATCTCCGGCAACTCAGGCATTCTGGTCACACGCGTGGAATTCATCAAACGGACCGGCAGAAAGAATTTCGTCATCGTGGACGCCGCGATGAACGATTTGATCCGTCCGGCATTTTATGACGCCTACCACGAAATCGTTCCGCTCACGAAAAAAGGCGGTGCGACGATTTTATCCGATGTCGTCGGCGGCATCTGCGAATCCGGTGATTACTTCTGCAAAGACCGTCCGCTGCCGAAAGTTGGCGAAGGCGACTATCTCGCCCTGATGAGCGCGGGCGCTTACGCGGCGGCGATGGGTTCGAACTACAATGCGCGCGCGCTGGCCACCGAAGCGCTCGTGAACGGCAAAAAGTTTGCCGCCGTGCGCGAACGTCAGGCGTTGGAAGATATTTGGGTGAATGAAAAGTTTGCGCCGTGGCAGAAGTAATCATTTCCCCTCCCATGAACGAGTTCCGCATACGCCCTTATCAATTGGGGGACGTTGACGAGATTTATAAAGCTGCAGACGAATCATGCACTCACATCGGCAGGTGGATGGGATGGATGACGTCAGAATATTCCCGAAAAGATGCACAAAGCTGGGTTGAACACGCTGTCGCTGCCTGGGAAAACAGTAGCGCATATGAACATGTCATCGTGGATCTCCATGATCAGAGCATCGTTGGTTCGTGCGGACTCAATTGTTTGAACCGGAAAGATTTGGTCTGTAATCTCGGTTACTGGGTGAGAGCTTCCCGGCTTGGTGAAGGAGCGGCAAAACAGGCCGCGCTTCTGTTGCGCGATTTTGGATTTCGGACCCTGGGTTTTAACCGGCTGGAAATTGTTGTGGCGGTTGGCAATTCATACAGTCAGCGTGTGGCTGAAAGTGTCGGTGCTCAATACGAAGGCATACAGCGAATGCGATTGAAAGTTGGCAAAGTTGCGCACGATGCCTACATGTATGCTCTGCTTAATGAAGCAGTTTAAACATTGAATTACTGATAATTCCGATGCGTAAAATTCTTTGCGCAAGTTATTTTCCCATCTGCCCGCGCGTGACACCGAGCTGGTTGAACAGTTTTAATTCCCGCCATAGTTGCGTTCCGTCAATTTCCCCGCGTAAAAGCTGGCGGTATTTGGCGATGGTGCGCTCGACGGTTTCCGGCGATTCATCCAGAAATTCCACGCGAAAATTCCGCACGCCCAGCTCGATCATCTTTGCGATGTATTCCGCGCCGGTCTGCGTTTGGGAGTTGAAGACGGTGTTGCGGCAGCCGGCGTCCGCCTTGAGTGTGTGCTCCGCGCCGACGCGGTCGCGCAGCTTGACAACATGCGTGTCGCACGGACGTCCGCAGTTGGTGTAATCTGTGCCACTCGAAAGAAACGCACAAAACACGCAGTGCTCCATGTGAAACATCGGCATATGCTGATGGATCGTGACCTCGAACCATTCCGGCGGCGCAGCTTGCAACAATGCCTCAAGCTGGCTGAAATTCAAATCGTAGGATGGTGTTATGCTTTCCAGGCCGAATTTATTTTTGAAATAATCCGCCGTTAATCCATTGGCGATGTTAAGCGAATAATCCCCGCGCTTCCGGCAATCGGCGAAAAACTTCAGGTGGTCATAATTGCGGATCAGATAGCCGTCGGCATTGCAGGAGCGGACTTGTTTCAAAACCCAGTCTTCACCCATTTTGAAAATGCGCGGCGGGGCGACGAAGATGGAGGGTTGAGGGTTGAGGGCTGAGGGTTGAGCGGTGGAACAGCCATAGGCGGTATGGAAAGTCGTGACGGCTTCGCGATATTTCTTCGGGTCTTCAAACTCGCAATACACCGTCTGCACGCCACATTTCAAAGCTGCCTCAAGCTGCGGCAGGCTGCGGACGAGGACGATGAGTTGGGTAGCACCCGCGTCTCGCGGGTTAAATTCGGCGTCCCGCCGAATTTCGTCGAAGGACGAACGCTGTGGGTTGACGATTGATGAAAGAGTCGTCGCCTGCCTCTGAACAGTTTCGGGCGCGACGCCCGAAACGACAGGCGGGACGCCTGTGCTACCCAAAGAATTAAGCGTCCACCGCTTCGGCTGCGCACGGAGCGTTTCGAGCTGGGTCGCTACTTCACGACGCAAGCGGTTCAGTTCGCTCATGGGCAACATCACTTCACCGGATAAATTATTTTTTAACTCGCCCAGATTGAAAGGCGTTCCACCAAGACGTCCGAGCTGTTCGCGCAAACGCTCGGTGGTGAGCGGCTGCTTTTCCGCCTTGGCCAGCGGCATGGTGGAATCAAGCTGAATGACATGGCCCTCTTCATCGCGCGCGATGACGGTGAGCGGTTTGCCCACGAGTCCGTGAACTTCCATTTCGATGGGCCGCTGAAAGCGTGGAGCATCGCCGGCAAAGCTCTGGCGCAGGCGCTTGTCGAGTTCAGGGTCGTTCGTCTTCCATAATTTGTCGCCGACGCGGACGCGGTTGAAATCAATGTTGCCGTAGCCGAACTCCAAGACGGATTCTTCGGTGCCGGGTAATTTTCCCATGAACATCTTGATTCCGTAAATGCGCCCGCCTTCTTCTTTTTCATCCGGCCGACCGGCATCGAATACGACGCCGTCGCCAAGTTTGAGCGGCGCTTGCAAATGCAGGGTGACTTTTTCGTTCTGAACACGCGTGACTTCGCCAAGGAACACGCCGCGCTTTTTGCCGAAGCGCGCGTGGACAAGCTGCTGGTTGTTGACGCCACCGAACCAGCCGGTGTAAAGACCGCGCGAAAACGACATCTCCATGTCGTAGCGGCTTTCGGTAGAAAGCCGGGAACTTTCCGTAATGTTGGCGGCGTTCTCCCGAACGTCGCTACTCAAAATTTTATCCAAGGCTTGTCGGTAAACCTTCGTAATGCTTGCCACATATTCCGGCGCTTTGAGACGACCTTCGATTTTCAATGAAGTAACGCCGACGCGCACCAGTTCCGGTAAAACATCCAGTCCGGCCAGATCCTGCGGGCTTAACAAATAGCGTTTGTCACCGAGCGGAACTTGCTGGCCATCGGAAATCAAATCGTAAGGCATCCGGCACGCTTGCGCGCATTCGCCGCGATTGGCGGAACGTCCGCCGAGTGATTCGCTCGTCAGGCATTGACCGGAATACGCGACGCATAGCGCGCCATGGACGAAAACTTCCAGGGGAAGTTGAGAGTTGAAAGTTGAAAGTTGAGGATCGGCGACGCTTGACGCGGCTTGGATTTTCTCGATCTCCTTGATGCTGCATTCCCGCGCGAGCACGGCGAGATTGCAGCCGAGTTCGCGGGCAAATTCCACGCCCGCCGCGCTCGTGATGGTCATCTGCGTCGAGGAATGGATCGGAAAGTCCGGCGATAGTTTTCGGATCAAGCGGCAGATGCCGATATCCTGCACGATGGCCGCGTCCACGCCGGCGGCAATGATGGCGCGCAGATAATTTTCCACATCCGCCAGTTCGTTCTGAAAAACCAGCGTGTTGAACGTAACGTAGCCTTTGACGCCGCGCCGGTGCAGGAACTCCATCAGCTTCGGCAGGTCGGCCTCGGTGAAATTGTGCGCCCGCATCCGCGCATTGAATTTATCCAGGCCGAAATAAATCGCATCCGCGCCATTTTCGACGGCGGCCTTGGCACATTCCCAATCGCCGGCAGGCGCGAGCAGTTCGGGCAAACGCATGGCCTCGCGCTGATCTGAAGCGTTTTCGCCGGTTTGAGCTGGAGCAGTTGAAACCATCCGACGCCAACATAACGTGAAAACGCGCCAAATAAAATCCGATTATCGCGCCTCACGACAACCTATCAGTTAAGGGCGAATATGTTGGACGTCTAAATGAGCCGGCGGCAATGTTATCGGACATGGCCGCCAAAAGAAAAATCGCCATCCTGCTGCACGAGACGGACAACTATCCGGAAGGTCGCGGGCATTTTATCTGGTCGTTGTGCGATGTATGGCGGGAATGGGGAATGGAGATTGAAGTCCTCAAGGGCATCGAAAAACACAGTCAGGCGGATTTGTTGATTCCGCATGTGGACACGACCATCTTGCCGGAGGCGTATGAAAATTTTTATCTGAAATATCCGCGTGTGGCGAATCAACATGTTCGTGACATCTCTAAACGTAAAATCAGCCGGAATCTGTTGAAGCGTGATGATCCATACGCCGGGCCGGTCATCGTGAAAACCGACTGGAATTCCGGCGGCATCCCGGACACTCATTTTCCGGGCCGCAAGATTGTCTTGTCCAAGGAAGCTAAAAGAAGGTTTTGGGATGGCTGGCTGAACAATAAATGGGATGGTGAGGCTCATGACTGGTCAAAGATCAATTGCATGAACACCGACGACTATCAGGTGTTCCCGGCATTAAGCGCCGTGCCGAAAAACATTTTTGCGAACGAGTCGCTGGTGGTTGAACGGTTTCTTCCGGAGTTCAAAAACGGGATCTATTATCTGCGTATTTATAAATTTCTGGGCGACCAGGCCTATTGCGCCCGGCTGGGTTCGTCCGACCCCATTGTAAAAAACAAGAACATCATCAGCCGCGAAGAAGTTTCCATTCCTGATGAAGTGGTCGCCGCGCGCCGCGAGCTGGGTTTTGATTATGGTAAGCTGGATTTTGTCATTCATGAAGGGCAAGTGGTGGTGCTTGATGTGAATCGCACACCGGGCGTGATCAAATCGGAAGAACAAATGAAAGCCAATGCGCTAAGACTTGCCGCTGGGGTCAACAGCCTGTTTTGAGGGCGGCTTTCCCTGGCGGCGATAGACCAAGATGGGACAACATTGGCCGAAGTGGTAGGTTGGAATCGTCACGGATACCTGTTCAAGATATGGAGAAATGGCGTCGGCCAATTCTTTAATTGTCGGGAAAGCATAGCGGTTATCGCGGCCTTCATACAATTTGATGGTGTTGACAGTTGCACGCGGCCATCCGGCTTGTTCAGGAAGCGCCGGCATCGTCTTTTCGATGTCGCACCAGGCGCGATAAATATCATCCACTCTGACTCCTTGTTCCGCAGTTTCCTGAATGGCCATGGCCAGCCGCCATTTTAGAATATCGAAGCGGATGATCCGGTTGGCCTCCAAATCAGCCATGATCGCGTCCATCGTTTCCTTTTTTTCCGTCCGAACGAACAGGCGGGCGATCAACAAACCATCCGGTTTGAGCCAGCGGGAAATGGTGCCGGCGATCTGGTCGTATTGCTGCGGACAAGCCAGACCCGTCAAAAAACCGTCGCCCACGACCAAATCCAAAGAATGCTCCTCGATTTTGACATCAAGCCAGTTGCCGCAAACCACTTGCCGTTGATTGGGAATGTTCCCGGGCCAGATGACATCAATCATCGCCTGGGATTTTTCGATGGCGCGAAGAAACGTATTTCCGGGCCAGGACAGGTTGGTGATTTCCGGCGTGACGCCGAAAAGCAATGCGTTTGTCCGCGAAGGAGAATATTCCCGATGCCAGTCACGAATGATTTGATGAAAGAGTCGAACGTCTTCCGCGCAAGGCCGCAGCGGTGATTGCTGATGCTGAAACTGATCCGCCAGCAAATCCCAATAACTTTTCATTCAGATCGGTGCGTTTCCAAAAGGCAATGTCCGGTTGAAAGCGGGATGGTTCTTTTCAATTCAAAGCCCGCAGCGGCAAACACTTTTTTGTATTCATCAAGCGTTCGTTCTCTTCCGCCAGTCACCACCAGCATTTGCAGATCCGCCATGATGATGGACGGTTGGTCTTTGACGCGTTCCGACATGATCTTTTCCACCACGAGCAATGGCTGGCCGGGCTTCAAAACCGCCCGGCAGTTTTTCAAAATCAGAAGGCATTTTTCATCGTCCCAGTCATGCAGGATGCTTTTTAAGATACAGACATCTGCTTCCACCGGAACCGGTTCAAAAAAACTGCCTTCCACCAGCTGGCATCGCGGTTTAAGTCCCGCCGATTCCAGCTTGCGACGGGCAATTGAAATGACATGCGGCTGATCAAACAGAACTCCTTGCAATGAAGCATTAGCCTGAAGAATCGCAGCCAGCAAAGTTCCCTGGCCGCCGCCCAGATCGGCAACTGTCTGCTGCTGCGAGAAATCATAAGCTTTTGAAATCGCGAGTCCGGCCGCAGCCGCTCCTTCTTCCAGCCAGAAATTAAAACGCTCGTTCAATTCAGGATTTTTTTGACGATGCTGCCAGGGGCTTTCACCAAAGACATGGTCGAATGACGCTTCACCCGTCATCACGCTATGAAGCAGATCATTCCAGGCGGCGGCATATTCCTCGCCGTTGAGAATGGCGAGGCTGTATTCCGGCCCACCGGTGCTGCTCTGCAGTTTTTCCCCAAGCGGCAATAATTGAAAATAGCCGTCCTCCATTTCCGAACATAATCCCAGCGCCACCAACCCGCGCAGGACACGGTGAAGCGCCGGCGCGTTGGCATTGAGAATCTCGGAAAGTTCCCGGCTGCTGCGCGGCCCGGCGGCGAGCAGGTCGGGGATTTTTAACCTGGCGGCGACATATAACAACGCGGTGTTGCGGTAACCACCCAGAAGACTGTTAAGACTGGGGCCGGCTTCCGCCGGCTTTGAGAGCGGTTCACGCCGGCCAAACAATTGACGAAACAATCCCATTAAATGATGAACGCTGTTTTATGCGAACTCTGCGGAAAAAGCGAAGGCTTTTATGCAGTTGGACTGAACTTATGACTTGAACCGTCATGGTTGAAAGACAATTCTCCGAGTTGTCCGTTTATTTCTTTTGATGAAAGCCGCGATCTACATCGGGAAAGGCCGCTTCGAACTGGTGGAAAAACCGGTGCCAAAATCTTTACCCGGCGAAAGTCTGATCGAGATTTCCCGCGCCGGCATTTGCGGAACGGACTTGCGCATCTTTCAAGGCCACATGCAGAAACGCGTCGGTTCACGGCGAATTTTAGGACATGAAGCGATTGGCGTTATCCATGAAACTCCGACAAATGGAAAATTTGAGATCGGCGACCGGGTGGTGATTGAACCAAAAATTTCCTGCGGAGATTGCGTCGCCTGCCGCCAAGGATTTACCAATGTATGTCAAAACCTGCGCATTCTTGGTATTGATCAAGATGGCGCGTTTTCAACAGTTTTTGTCTGTTCAAGATAACCGCCTTCATCATGTGCCGGATGCCATTTCCGATGACCATGCCATCATGATTGAACCCTTGGCCGTCGCCGTCCATGCCCTGCGCTTGTCGGACTTGCGCGCCGGAGAAACAGTGACAGTCATCGGCGCTGGAACCATCGGCTTGTTGATCGCAATCCTGGCCAGAAAAACCGGCGCGAAGGTCATTCTGCTCGAAATCAATCCTTACCGGCTCGAGTTTGCGCAGCAGTTTCAATTTGAAGCATTCCATCCCGGGGAACAGGGGCACGCTGCCACCGAAATCACAAAACGAGAAATGAATGTGATCTTTGAAGCTTCCGGATCGCCTGACGGTGCACGCCTGATGACTTCTCTGGCTGCTGCTCGTGGCCGCATAATTGTTGTTGGGATTCACGGCCAGGAAACACCGGTTGATCTCTATCAAGTCTTTGCCCGCGAACTATCGCTTCAAGGCACGCGCGCTTATTCCAGCGATGATTTCAAGGAAGCCATCAGGTTGCTTGCCGCTGGAGAAATCAACGTTGCTCCGTTTATTTCCAAACACTATCCGCTGGAACAAATTCAACAGGCCATGGAAATCGCTGTTTCCGGCGGACCTTGGATGAAAATTCTGGCGGACATTCAGTCAGCCTAACAATCACGATCAAAAATACAGAACATTTGCAATCGCGTTGCCGAACGCTAATTTGAAATCACTTATGTCGCAAAAGATTGGCTTTGTCGGAGTTGGACGCATGGGTGCGAACATGGCGCGCCGTCTGAAGGAATGCGGTTTTGAGATTGCCGCGCTTTATGATCTCAATGCCGCCGCCGCGCAAACGCTCGCGCAGGAATTAGGCACGCTGGCCACGGATGACTTGCGCATGGTCACGAAACTTTCCAAGGTCGTCATCACCGTCGTGACCGATGACAGGGCGATGAAGAAGATTTTCACCGGCGGATTATTAAGCCGGGCCAAGGGAAAGCTATTTATCAACTGTGCCACCGTCACGCCGGACATCCATATTTGGGTTGAGGCCAAGGCCGAAAAGGCGGGCGCGCAATCGCTCGAAGCGTGCATGGCGTCGAGCATCATGCAGGCGCGGCAGGGAACGCTTTATCTGATGTGCGGCGGCAAGCCGGAAATTTTTGAAAGCGCCAAACCGATCTTGGAAAAATTAAGTTCATCGGCGCGTTACATTGGTGCAGCGGGAAAAGCCGCGCAGTTGAAAGCGCTCGTGAACATGGTGATGAACATCAACACTGCGGGCTTGGCGGAGGGGCTGGGGCTGGCGGAAGCGCTGGGCCTCGATTTGAATGTGGTTCGGGAAGTTTTCTCGCAAACCGGCGCCGGCTCGAACGTGTTGCGCACGGATGGCGAAGACATGCAAAATCGCGAACATTCCTGTTTCTTTTCCGCCGCGCACGCCGCAAAGGACTCAGGCATTGCGCTGAAGCTCGGCAAGGCGCAAAAACTCGACCTGCCGCTCGCGGTCGCAACGAAGAAGCAGTTTGACCGCATGATCGCTGAAGGTTTGGGCGAACTGGACAAGTCTGGTGTGGCGGAACTCACGTTCAAGGGGCGGTATCAAAAAAAATCCGTTTAATTCTCGTGTTCCAAGTTGGCAATTGTCCGCGCGAAGGCTAGTGTGACTTCATGAACAGTGAATTTTCCGCCGCCGCTTACTGGCAGGGTGATTTTGAAGAGGATGGTCTGCGTACATGGGCGAAACGATTGCGCGCCCAGCTCGGCACGCATCCGGTTTCCCTCGGCCTTGTTTTCATGTCGCCGAAATTTTTCCCGAACGCGCAGGCCACGCTGGAGATTTTACGTGTTCATGCGCGGATTCCTTTGCTGGCAGGATGTTCGAGCGCCAGCCTCGTCGCCGGCTCGCATGAAATCGAGGAAGCGACCGGCATCGTGCTGGCGTTGTATTCATTGCCGGGTGCGGAGTTGAAGGGTTTTCGCTTCACGCAAATGCAGGTTGAGGCGGCCGACGACGCGGCGTATTGGCCGACGGAATCCGGTGTTGATCCAAAAAAAACCAACGGCTGGCTGGCCTTCATAGATCCGTTTCACTTGGACGCTGAAAGCTGGATGCGTTCCTGGAACAAATCGTTCGCCCCGGTGCCGGTTTTCGGCGGGCTTTCCAGCGGGATTTATTCCGAGCAGGCGACTCAGGTTTATCTGAACGGCGAGGTTTTCGAAGATGGCGGCGTGGCGATTTCCGTGGGCGGCGAGGTGAAATTGTCCGGCGTCATCTCGCAAGGCTGCACACCGATCGGCGAAACGTGGACACTCACGCGCGTCGAACAAAATCTCATCCATCAAATCGCCAACCGGCCGGCCTACGCCGTGCTCGCGGAAACGGTGCAGCAGCTTTCCGCCGCCGATCAACAGAAGGCGCGTGGGAATCTGTTCATCGGCCTCGTCGTGAACGAATACTTGGAAGATTTTCACCGCGGCGATTTTCTCGTGCGCAACCTCATCGGCGGCGATCCGAATTCCGGCGTGCTGGCCGTGGCCGCGTTGCCGCGCGCCGGGCAGACGATCCAGTTTCATCGCCGCGACGCGGTGGCCGCGAATGAGGACATGGGCCAGCTGCTCGAACATGCGAAGGAACAAATCGGCGATGCAACGATTTATGGCGGCTGCATCTGCTGCTGCAACGGGCGCGGGGAAAAACTTTTTGGCGCGTCGAACCACGATGCCGAACTGGTGCAAAAGGAACTTGGCCCGCTGGGTCTGGCCGGATTTTATGGCAATGGCGAGATCGGCCCCGTCGGCGAAAAGAATTATCTGCACGGCTTCACCGCGTCGTTGGCGCTGTTCGTGAAAAAATAGTGGCATAGGCGTCCCGCCCGTGAGTTCAGCTCAAGCAAAAATCCTGCCCGTTCCAGAAACACACGGGCGAGACGCCCATGCCACTAGTTCAGATTCTTTGTTGCATTTAGCGGTCAGGGCGTCATGCTTATTTCTAAATGTCAGACGAACCAGCGCCGGAATCAAATAGTCCCGCACCCGCCAAAGGCTTGCCGCTACGCCGTCGTCGTGGACATCGCGGCGGACGCGGTCGTGGTCGCAGCCCGCGCCCGTCCGATAAAAAAGATCTAACCGAAACACCGCCCGCCGCCGAAACAACCGCATTAACCGAATCACCCGCAGCGGTTGAATCCGTTGCACCGCTCATCTCGCCGCCCGCCGAAGCGCCAATCCGGTTGTCCGAACGTCCGGTGCGTCCGCAGCCATCCCGCCTGCTGCCGCCGCGTCCGCGCTTTGAACCGCCGGTGCCGCATGCACCGCGCGTGCCGCGCACGGATGGTTCCGCCATCAGCCAGGCGGTCAACGAAGTGATGCAGATCATGGAATCGTTGAAGCAGACGCTGGAGCAGATGGAGGAAGTTCTGGAACTGGTGGAACTCGCCGAACGACAGAAACTCACTGATGAGCGCGAGATTGAATCGTTGCTCCGCGCGTTGCGCCAGTTTCCATCGCGCGGCGACCGGCCAGATCGGCCAGAGCTGCCTGAACGACAGGAACAGCGAAATGACCGCGACCGTCGTGACCAGCCGCAGCAACGTCAAGGCCGTCCCGACCGGCAGGATCGTTCCGGCCGGCCAAACCGCCCGCAGCGGCCCGAACCGCAAGCCCCGCGCAATCAGCCTGAACCATCGCGTTCCGAATCCCAACCGGCCGAAGCCCGCGAACATCACGAGACGCCGGAACGTCTGGAACAGCCTGAATCGTCCGAACATTCGGAAGGCCCGGAAACGCGGCCGTTGGATTGAGCGGTCACTTCAGCAGATCTTTAAGCCTGCCCGCATCGCTCGTCGGCGGCTGACATGCGTTGCCGGTGCAAAGATAAACGACGGCAGCACTCTTGGCGGGCAGCGTTCTGGCAAATTCTTCCACGGCGCCGACATTGCCTGAAATAATTTTGTTCGATTGATAAACCGAATGGGCGGCGTGCAAAAGTTCTTTTCCCTGCGTGCTGCTGACTTCACCGGCGATGACGATGCGGCGCGGTTCTTCCAGTTGAAAATCCACCGCGTGCAGCATGAACGGCAGGGCTTGCGGAAAATTTTGCAGGCGATGCGCGAACAGGTTTAACGTTTTCTTTGCAGCTTCGGTGAAGTTTTTTCGGCCGGTGATTGCGCCAAGTTTTAACAATGCGAGCGCAGCCACGGAATTTCCTGATGGCTCCGCGCCGTCATAATCGTCCTTCACGCGCAGGATCAAATCGGCTGCGCCTGCCGCGCTTTGCCAGAAGCCGCCGTTCGCGACGTCGTAAAATTTTGTGAGCGTCGTCTCGGCCAGATCAATCGCGAAGTCGAGATGCTTCGGCGCGAGCGCTGCTTCATACAGGTCAAGCACACCGGACAAAAGAAAGGCGTAGGCTTCGAGCAACTGGACGCTGTCCCGCTCGCCTTCACGCCAGCGATGAAAAAGGGTTTTAGCCTTCGCATCCCAGAGTTTTGCCTGGATGAACGCCAGATTTTTCTCCGCCGCCATGCGATACTTTTCTTCGCCCAAAACGGCGGATGCTCGCGCAAAAGCGCCGAGCATCAGGCCGTTCCATGACGCGAGAATCTTGTCATCGAGATGCGGGCGGATGCGTTTGGCGCGAACTTCGGACATCTTCTTTTTGGTAATGGCGAGCAATTCTTCGTCGGCTATCGTAGCGGCGACTCGGCAGAGCGCCGCCGAATCTGCATTTTTGCGGCGCTCTGCCGAGTCGCCGCTACGGAGGGGATTGACGACGCTCAACACATTCAGCCCTGCCAACGGCTGCGGATGGCTGTGATCCACAAAGTTCCCTTCCTTCGTAATGCCAAAGTATTTTGCGGCCACATTGTATTCTTCAACAGTCAGCAGCTTGGAAAGTTCGTCCTGTGTCCAGCAGTAGAATTTTCCTTCCTGACCTTCACTGTCAGCGTCCTCGGCGGAATAAAATCCGCCGCCGGGATGTGTCATGTCGCGCAACACGTAATCCAAAATGTCGTGCACTGTGCCGGCGTGACGCGCGTCGCCGCTAACCAGAAAGGCATCGAGATAAAGTTGCGCGAGCTGCGCGTTGTCATAGAGCATCTTCTCGAAATGCGGCACAAGCCATTCGGCGTCCACGGAATAGCGCGCAAAACCGCCGCCAAGCTGGTCATGGATGCCGCCCGCCGCCATTGCGTCACAGGTGTGCAGAACCATCTTCACGGCCTCGTCGTCGTTGAATCGTTTCGCATAGCGCAGCACGAGCGAGGGAATGCTCGGCTGCGGAAATTTCGGTGCGCCGCCAAACCCGCCATGTTGTGGCTCATATGCTTCCTTGAACATCGCGCCCGCGCGCCGGACGACTTCGGCGTTCAGCAACAAGTCTTCCGCCGCCGGGTTGTTCAATTTAAGTTCCAACCGCGCATGGATTTCCTCGGCGGATGCAGCCAGTTCTTCACGGCGTTCCTGCCAGAGCTGGCTGATTTGCTGGAGCAACTGTAAAAAACTTGGGCGACCGTAACGTGCGTCCGGCGGAAAATAAGTGCCGCCAAAGAAGGGTTTCAATTCGGGGGTGAGAAAAATGCTCATCGGCCAGCCGCCGCTGCCGGTCGTGGATTGCACGAACGTCATGTAAATCTTATCCACGTCGGGGCGCTCTTCGCGATCCACCTTGATGCTGACAAAGTGTTCGTTGAGAAATTTGCCGATATTTTCCTGCTCAAACGATTCGCGTTCCATGACGTGACACCAATGGCAGGTCGAGTAGCCAATGCTCAGGAAGATGGGTTTGTTTTCCGTGCGCGCCCTGGCGAACGCCTCGTCGTTCCACGCGAACCAATCCACGGGATTATGCGCGTGCTGGAGCAGATAGGGCGATTTTTCACGGGCAAGCCGGTTCGTGTGCATATGGTGGCAAAGATTAATCATCAAAGGCATTAACGGCAATGAAACTGGCATTCAGGTTTCTGGGAAATAATCGTCATCCTGGAATATTTAGTTTTGAGTTCATTTTTGACCGGAGCTGTCTATTGTATTAGCGTATTAGGCTGAAAATGGATTTCACTCCGCCAAAGCTCAAGGTGCTGGTGCTGCTGTTCCTGGCAACGGGATCATTGGCGGCGCCTGTTCATGCACAGCAATCCGGGCAACCCATTATTTTTTCCTCCCCGCACACCGGTGCCACGGTGCCGGCCGCGCCGTCATCGGACAACATCCGGCCGGGAATGTTGCCCGAAACGATCCAGGCACCCATGCAGGTTTTCGATTTTAGCCCGCCCAGCGACCGGCCGGTGATACAAGTGGCGCCGGCCGATTATTCGCAACAACGGATGCACCGGCTGCTGGAGGAACGGAAATACTGGACCCTGCTGACGCCGGAGGAGATTTTGGGATCGGCAGCGACGGGCAAGGTGCTCGCGACAGAACTGGACGCGCTCGGAAATGAAAAAAATCAGACGCAGTTGGAGCGTTATCTGGAACGGGAAAACCGGCTGCGGAACGGCCTCACCAACAACTGGCAGAATGGCCGGGATGCTTCGCCTTGGAATATTTCCCGTGACCGGCAGAACCTCCATCCGCTTGACGCCGGGCAGGACAATGCAGCGGCAAGGGACTTGGGACAGCTTTTGCATTTTAAGCAGGTCCAGCATGGGTTCACGACTGAAAACGGAAAGGTCGGCTGGAGCGCATTCAGCCAGCCTTTGACACAAATCCAGTCCAAGCTGGAACCGAATATGGAAAAGATTGCGTCCATGGAACGATTCCGGCAACTCCTCGATCCCACTCCGGCCCCAGCGACAGCTGAGTCGCCGGAAAGCAAACTTTTTCCCGTGCCCAAGCCGGTGGTGGATCCATTTCTTGTGCAGTCGGATTTCGCGCCAAATCCGGTGGGCGCTTCGTTCATTCCTTTGAGCAGCGGAATCGCCAGGCCGATGGGTTTGATGCCCCTGCCGGGAGTGACGCGTACTGCCCCGCCGGTGACCGCACCGGTCAGCAAAGTCCAGCCCCCGCCGTGGTTGTTGCAGGGCCCGCAGCCGTTCGTGATGCCACAACGGAAGTTTTAAAGCGGCGTGTCAGTGCGACGAGGTGAGAACGAGCACCTGTTCCAATGTTGAAAGGCCCTCGCGGGCGCGGCTCAAGCCCACGGTGCGAAGCGTTTTCATGCCGTTATTGATGGCGACCTTGCCCATTTCACGGGTGCCGGCGCGGGAAACGATCAGCTTGCGGATTTCATCGTCGATGGTCATGGCTTCGATGATGGCCATGCGGCCGGCGTAACCAGAATTTTTGCAACGATCGCAGCCGCGACCGCGGTAAAGCTGCACCCCATGGAACAGATCGGGTTCGATCCCCAGGTCCAGGAACATTTTGTCAGGGTAGGTCACCGGTTCCTTGCAGTGTGAGCAAATCCGGCGCATGAGGCGCTGGGCGCAGGAAAGAATCACCGAGGAGGAAATCAGGAATGGCGCGATGCCCATGTCATCCAGACGCGCGATGGCACCGGGCGCGTCGTTACAGTGCATCGTGGAAAGCACTTGATGGCCGGTGAGCGCGGCTTCGATGGCAATTTCCGCCGTCTCGGTGTCGCGAATCTCCCCGATCATGATGATGTCCGGGTCCTGCCGCAAAATGGAGCGAAGTGCGTTCGCGAAGGAAAGGCCGATGTCTTTTTTGGTCGGCACTTGGTTAATGCCGGGAATCTGAAATTCCACAGGGTCTTCAACCGTGATGATGTTATAGACCGGATTGTTCAACTCATTGAGCGCCGAGTAGAGCGTGGTGGTCTTGCCGGAACCAGTCGGGCCGGTGACAAGAATCAGCCCGTGCGGCGCGTCAATGGCCGACTTGAAGTTCCGGAACGTGTCAGCATCGAGGCCGAGCTTGTCTATGCTCGCGGTCAAGTTCGTCTTGTCGAGTACACGCAGCACGATTTTCTCGCCATGGACGGTGGGTAAAACCGAGACGCGCAAATCAAAGTCCCGGCCGCTGACCTTGACCCGCATGCGGCCGTCCTGCGGCAGGCGGCGTTCGGCGATATCCATGCTGCTCATGATCTTGAACCGCGAAGCCAGCGCCAGTTGCATCTGCTTGGGCGGCGGCGTGGCGTCGATGAGCACGCCGTCCACGCGATAGCGCAGGCGCATGTTTTTTTCGAACGGTTCCAGGTGAATGTCACTCGCCCGGTCCTTGATGGCCTGGACAATGATCAGGTTCGCCAGTTTGATGACGGGCGCTTCCTCGCCGGAAGCGGCAATCTTGTCGAGGCTGACGTCTTCAACCGTGTCCTTGATGTTTTCGAGGGAGTCGGCATCGGCTTCGGCGTCCTTTTGCTTCTGCGCGTCTTGAATGATGTCTTCCATCGAACCGCTCTTGGAGGAATCTATGGCGGTCAGCTTGTCGGCGATGGACTTTTCCGAGGCGATGAGCGGGACGATTTCCAGCTTGGTGACACGCTTGACGTCATCAATCGCGAGGACGTTCAGCGGGTCGGCCATCGCGAGGAACAATTTATTTTCCAGCCGCGAAATGGGAATGACGCGATGATTGTGCATCGTCTCGCGCGGCAACAGATCCAGCAATTCTGATGCGACGTTGGTGCGGGCGATGTTGATGGGCGTGACGTTGAGCACGCGGCCCATGCAGACGGCTAGATCCTGCTCGCTGACGTAGGCCTTTTCAACGATGAGCTTGACGAGGCGCGCGCCCTGCTTTTTTTGCTGCTCGAGCAGTTCCTCCACCTGGGTCGCACCCAGCAGGCCATCTTCCACGAGCGCGTCGGCAATGCGTTCTCCAAATGATTTTATCTTGGCCATGGTTTCAGTGGAATGCTTTGCGGAGGTTTCCCGAGAGATCGGCCGGCGGGACCAGGTACCAGATCAGCCGTTGCGGAGTGCTTTGCGACAATTCTTTCATCGCCTGCTGGTTGAATGGATTCGCCGTCGCCACCAAAATCGACTTGCTCATCCGGTCAAACGGCAGGACGCACCAGCGCCGGCAGATGTCCGCCGGAAAGCCGCGCGTCAGATCAATGTCCACGTCGTATTTTTCCAGGGGCAGGTAGGCCGTGCGCGATTTATCAGAAATCAGCCTCAAGGATTTTTCAATCGGCAGGATGCCCTTGTCCTGCAACACCTGGATGAACGGCTCTGTCACTGCGGTCGGCACCGCCGTCATGTCCACCGTACGCCAGCAAAGATCAAAGTCGCCGGAGCGGATGATTTTGCTGTCCACAAAAATTTTGAACAACGCCTTGCGGCCGTCGTCCATTTCGGTGCTGGTCGCGGGCGACGGCTTGATGCCCGCCTCGGGCATTCCCGAGTTGTTCGCCCGGCTTTCGATTTCCTTGAGGGCCGCCTGCACCTCCGCATCGTCTGGCCGGCGCTGCAAAACCGTCTCAAATTCGAGGATGGCCGAGGACACCTGCCCAGTCTCCATGTAGGCCTGGGCGATCCGTTTGGACGCATTGATCGCGTCCGACTCGCGGCCCAGCTTGGAATACGCCTCCTTAAGAATTTCCAACGATTGATAATCGCTGGGTTGCGATTGCACAATCACCTCAAACATTTCAATCGTCTGCAGCAATTGGGTGTCTTCCCCCGGATTTAATGTCGCAGTCGCCATATTTTTATAAATTACCCGAAAGCCAGCAGCTTCATTGCCAACTTAAACCGGATAGCCATCCGGATCTGACAAAGAAACATGCTTTTACGCTTTTCGCCCAGCCGCTTATGCGCAAGACTTTTTCAGGTGGAACCTCCAGTGACCAGCATGTCTCCCGCCGCCGGCGAACGCCTTTTGCGTTTTGTCGGCGATAAAATTCTTTTCACGCTCCGCACCGGAGAAAAATCCCCGTCTCAAAAAAACTGGTCGGCCTGCCTGCGCACCAACCTCGGCCGCGCTGCCGCCCGGCGGCGCGAGATCATCGCCGCCCACGCCGGTGGCGCCCCGGCCGCCTGCACGTCCTGGCGCGACATACCGATGCAAAGGACCGCCGAGGGCTGGGCCATCGAACTGCCGCTGGCTGAGGCCGGCTTCTTCAAGGCCAAGCCCTACTTGCTCGATGAAAAAAAATGGCAGCACTGGCCCGGCGGTTCCGACGTCGGAATTTCCGTCCATCCCAATTTCGCGCGGACAGCCAACACAATTTATTGCGCCTTCACGCGGCTGTTCGGCGCGACCAAAAATCTCCCGTCAACCGCCAACGTAAAACTGGAGGCGCAACTGAAGTCGCTCGAGGCGCTTGGCTACGCAACGTTGCCGCCGTCCGGAAAATTTCGCGACCTCATGCGACAGCTGCCGTTCATCGTTAACAAGCTTGGCTGCCGCATCCTTCACCTGCTGCCTGTCCATCCGACGCCCACGACCTACGCACGTTTCGGACGTTTTGGCAGCCCATACGCCGCGCTGGACTTGACAGCCGTGGATTCCGCGCTGATCGAGTTCGACAAACGCGCCACGGGCATTGACCAGTTTTGCGAGCTTACCTATGCCGCGCATTCACTCGGTGCGCGCGTCTTCATTGACATCGTCATCAACCATACCGGCTGGGGTTCCACGCTGCAGGAAAATCACCCTGAATTTTTCCTGAAAAATCCTGGCGGCGAATTCGCCAGCCCCGGTGCGTGGGGAACCGTCTGGGAAGATCTGGTCGAACTCGAACAATATGACGTCAAACTCTGGGATGTCATTGCTGATTCTTTGATTGTCTGGTGCAAGCGTGGTGTGGATGGTTTCCGCTGCGATGCCGGCTATAAGATTCCCGTTTCCGCCTGGCAATACATCATCGCCCGCGTGCAGGAAGAATTTCCCGAGGCCATTTTTCTGCTCGAAGGTCTGGGCGGTTCCTGGGAAGCCACGGAAAACCTGCTTTCCGATGGTGGCATGCAGTGGGCGTATTCCGAGCTGTTTCAAAATTATTCAGGCAAGGAAGTCGCGGGTTATCTAGACTATGCGACACGTCAGAGCGAACGCATCGGCGGTTACGTCAACTATTCCGAAACGCATGACAACGACCGGCTCGCAAAAAAAAGCCGCGCCTGGTCGCTGTTGCGAAACCGGCTTTGCGCGCTCACGAGCCCAAGCGGCGGTTTTGGTTTCACTTGCGGCGTCGAATGGCTGGCCGCCGAAAAAATCAGCGTCCACGGCAACACCGGCCTGAACTGGGACAGCACCGACAACATCGTTCCCGAACTCGCCCAGCTCAATGAACTCATCTCCAACCATCCCTGCTTTTTCGACGGAGCAAAACTCACGCGCTTGAGCGCACCTGACTCGCCTGTTTATACGCTGCTTCGTGAATCCGCTGAAGGTAAAGATTCTGTTTTGATCCTGATCAATACAGACGTTGTGAGTTCCAATCAATTCGCACTTGGGCCCGCCGATTCGAAAATTGAAATTCTAAAGTTTAATTTTCCGCTGCTCGGCGGGCTCAATCCCCTGCTGGACCGCCAAAGCGGTGAGATCATTATTCCCCTCGCGCCCGGCGCAGTCCATTGCCTTGCGCCAACGCCAAAACCCGTCGGCTTGAGTGGCGAAGACTATCGCCCGCACCCGCGCCCAGGCCGCGTGGGCCATCCAGTCGTTAAGCAAAATCATTTCCGTTGAAACCGTGGATGAGCTCGACTGGCATTGGCTTGCGGAACAGGTTGAATTGTCGCCGGAGAATTTTCTTGCCGCCGCCGCTGAATTTGCCGTGCGCGAGGCCAAAACTCCGCTGGCCGATTTGTTGCGCGAAGTCGCCGCCGGAAAAGTTTTCCCTCGGATCATCCAATGGACCCTGCTTGATGCCCGCCGGGTCACGCTTGTGCCGCCCGGCCACTGGCTTTTGCTGGAAGATTCCGCGCCGTTTCGCGCCACGCTATCACCCCAGACACCAGACGCCAAATCCGAGATTCCAGCCCATGTCCAATCCATCCCCGTTGGCGACCGGCACATCGCCTGTTTTCCGCCACGCGAATCGTCGGCAGAAATGCATTTGAATTTGGAACGCCACGCCACCACCTCGCAATTGATTTCCGCCACCGTCCGCTTTCTGATATCCGAACCTTCCGCCTCATGCCCAAAACCACAAGCCTCCGACCTTGTCCTGCTCACGAACGGCATCGGCGGCATGGCGCGGTTGTGCGTGGATTTGGGCCGCATCAATTCCAAATACGACTGCGCACTCGGCGCGAATCTGAACCCCACCGTGCCCGTGGACCGTCATGTATTTGTGAAGCGCATCCGCGTCTGGGTGAATGCCGACGGCTTTCTCTCGCAACTTGATTTTAACAACCTCGAGTCATTCGAAACCGGCTCACCGGCTGTCTGGAATTTTGTGGCGAACGCCTGCGACGGCCGCACGGTGGAGATCGAATTGCGGGCTGAAATGATCGAAGGTAAAAACTCGACCGTTTTTCAGTTCACCCGGCCGACGGAAAAACTGGCGAGCGGCAAACAACTGCCCACTGATGCTGACGTGCGTTTGACCGTGCGCGTGGATATTGAAGACCGGAATTTCCACAGTGAAACAAAACGAAATGGTGGCGCGGATTTTCATTTTTCGTCCAGCATCCGGGCTTTTGAAAAGGAAGCCGGCTTCGCCTTCACGCCTGCAAACGACCGTCAACTCCGGGTGTTCACCGATGTCGGCGAATATCATCCGCAGCCGGAATGGTGTGAGAACATCCCGCATCCCGTTGAACAATCGCGCGGCCAGACCGGCAGCGGCGACGCTTACAGTCCCGGCTGGTTTGAGATTCCGCTGATTAAAGGTGCAAAGGCCACGTTGATTTTGACCGCTGAAGTTGGAGTTCAAGCTTTAGCTTGTTCGGGGGGTGGCGCGCTAAAGTGTGAACTCCAACCCGGCGTTCCATTCGACGCGCAACTCGAACTTGCCGCCCGGCAATTCGTCGTCCGCCGCGACGAAGGCAAAACCGTCATTGCCGGCTATCCATGGTTCCTGGATTGGGGCCGCGACTCGTTGATTTCTGCGCGCGGACTTCTGGCCGCCGGCATGACGGATGAAGTAAAACAATTGCTGCTCACGTTCGCCAAATTTGAAAAGGATGGCACGCTCCCGAACACGATTCACGGTAACGATGTTTCCAACCGCGACACGTCCGACGCGCCGTTGTGGTTTGCCGTTGTTTGCGAAGATCTGGCCGACAAAAAATTCTTCGACACACCTGTTGATGGCAGCCGCACCATTCGCGATGTGCTGACGAGCATCGCGGAAAATTATGCCAAGGGCACGCCCAACGGCATCCGCATGGACTCCGATTCCGCGCTCATCTGGAGTCCCAGCCATTTCACGTGGATGGATACGAATTATCCCGCCGGCACACCGCGCGAAGGTTATCCGGTTGAGATTCAAGTCCTCTGGATCCGTCTGTTGCGCCTGATCGAAAAAATCAGCATACCCGCCGAACAAAAAAAATGGGGCACCCTCGCCGACCATGCGACGGCTTCGTTTGAAAAACTGTTCTGGCTTGAAGATAAAGGCTGGTTCGCGGATGTGCTGATCGGTGGCCCGCGCGTCATCGCCCGCGACGCCAAGGTCAGCGATGCGTTGCGCAGCAATTGTCTGTTTGCCGTCAGCCTCGGCCTTGTCACCGGTGAACGCGCCAAACGTTGCGTGAACGCCGCGCAAAAATATCTGGTCGTGCCCGGCGGGCTGCGCTCGCTCGCGCCGCTGCCGGTTTCCGTGCCGCTGCCGGTTTACAGCAACGACGGGCGGCTGATCAACAATCCGCCCGAACCATATTGGCCGCGCTACGAGGGCGACGAAGACACGCGCCGCAAACCCGCCTATCACAATGGCACCGCCTGGACCTGGACGTTCCCGACGTTTTGCGAAGCGCTGGCAATGGCCTGGGAATTTTCTCCCGCTGCGATTTCAGCGGCGAAAGCGTATCTCGGCAGCTCGGAAAAAATCCTGAACGAAGGCTGCCTCGGCCAGATTCCTGAAATTCTCGATGGCGACGTCCCGCACACGCAGCGCGGCTGCGACGCGCAGGCGTGGGGCGTAACCGAGGCGTTGCGGGTGTGGAAGATTTTGTCACCAAAGTGAAGTCAGCCGACACCCTCAATCCGATCGGCATACACATTCACCAGCTTGTGCGTTTTCAGCAACGCTTCGATTCGCGGCCAGACGCGGGCGAGCAGTTCATGAAACTCATCTTTTCGGAGATTGCCGAAACGCAGATGCACCACTTTCGGCGGCGGCGAACTGACGATGATGCGGTCGGAAAAATCCGCGTCCTTGCTTACAATCACCAAGTCATGCTTCCGGGCATATTCCCAGATTTGCGTATCGCTTGGAGTCCTGCCGGCCTTGGCAGCGGGGATGATGGGAAGCTTTGGCGTGAAACGCAGCCGCGTGGGCAGGTTTTCATCGAAGAGAAATCCCTTCATGGCCGGTCACGCCATTTGCACCACGGAGAAATGATTGCCCATCACGCGCGAGGCGTAGTCGAGGCACGCCTGCACGTCCGCGCGGGTGAGCTTGGGATATTCCGCCAGCACGTCCTCCACGGAATCGCCGGCGGCGAGAAATTCCAGCACCGTCTGCACCGCGATGCGCGTGCCGCGAACGACCGGACGCCCGTTGCAGACATCCGGCTTGATGGTGATGCGATTCATGCCGCAAAGATACTCCGCGCGCCTGCAACGTCAAACCCGATTGCGCACCGACTCCTTCACGCTCTATGGCGACCCGGCGGTGGTGAATTTATAAATGGTTCGCGCGAAGGGCGCGCTGCTGGCGCTGAAGTTTGTTTTGACCCTCGCCCTCACCTGTATCCTCTCCCCCCGAGGAGAGGATTTAACCCAGTCCGCTTTCTATGATTCGGTGGCGTCCGCCCAACCCAGGTCGCGGGTATTCCAAAAGCGCGGACGAACGCTTCCTCCTTCTCCTTGGGGAGAAGGCCGGGATGAGGGCGGTTGTTAAATCAAATTATTTTGGGATGGACGACTTAGGCAATGGGAGTTTGAATTTTGTATATGTCACCAATCAAAAACGCGCGGCTTGGATTATCGAATGGGAACTTCATCGTCGCGATTTGCCGATTCGTGATTTGCATCCGTATATTCTTCCGTATCGTTGGCAGTCAGATAGAATTTTTGATTTTATGCGATGTTTGTATTGGAATTCAGCACTCTGGACTCCGTCGGAAACTTTAGAACGAGTGAATCGCCCCAAACCACAGGGAGTTTTCGTTTTGGATCACGGGCCGAGACTCATTTATGGAATGTCCACTGTTTTAGTGGCTTGCCGTGTAAAGGATTTGTCCATCTGCAAAAACAGCGCAGGAAAATGTGTGATGGAATGGACGATGCCGGCAAATCTGCAAATTGATCGAAAAGCGCTTCGCGTCGTGAAGACTGGCAGTCCTGTTAAGCGGTGCTTGGTGTTCAAAGATTGGCACTTCGAGACGGAGTGCTTGTCGACCGACTGAAACCGACTAATCTGGCGACATGAAAGTGAATCAATTGATTTTGGCATTCCTATTTTTGGCGGTCGCGTTTCAATTGCCCGCGCAACAGCCAGTCACGAATGCGACAACAATTCCCAATTGGGTAACGAATGATACATCAGCTAAAAATTCGGTAGATACGAACAAAACTTCCCTTGATCCTTTTGTCAAAGCCATCTTCGCTATTATTGAAGAAAATGAGCACTTCAATTTTGCAGCAACAAAAGCTAAAGCAGATAAAGGTGATGCTAAAGCGCAATATGATATTGGCTATGCATATCACGCGGGTCACGGAGTAGCGGAAGATGCAACTGAAGCTGTTAAATGGTATCGCAAAGCTGCAGGACAAGGCTATATATCTGCAGAAGCGTCGCTCGGATTTGCGTATAAAGATGGTAGGGGCATTCCAATGAATTATGTGGAAGCATATAAATGGTTCAATCTCGCTGCGGCTGGCAATGATAGTGTGGCTAAATTTGCTGCTTCTCAACGCGACGAACTTGTTCAACAAATGACATCCGACCAAATTGCCGAAGCACAGCAATTATCTCGTCGGTTTCGAGTGCGCATAGAAGGCGTTTCTACTTCAAGCGATTTGCCAACGGCCAGTGGTTCAGGCTTTTTCATCACGGACGATGGTTATTTGATTTCCAATTATCACGTCGTCAAGGATGCGACAAAAGTTCGTCTGGTCACGAGCGCAGGATTGATTGACGCCAAGGTGGTGAAGGTGGATGCGGCCAATGATCTGGCGTTGTTGAAAGCGGACGGGCGGTTTGCCCCGCTGCCCATTGCCTCCAGCCGGCCGGTGAAACTGGGCGGCATGGTGGCCACGGTGGGTTTTCCCAACACCGGCATGCAAGGGTTTGCGCCCAAGTTTGCGCGCGGCGAAATCGCGTCGCTATCCGGCGCGGCGGATGATGCGCGGTATTTCCAGATCAGCGTGCCGGTGCAGCCGGGCAATTCGGGTGGCGCGCTGGTGGACGAACATGGCGACGTGGTGGGCGTGGTGTCGGCCAAGCTGAATGCGGCGGCGGCGCTGGCCGCGAGCGGGGCGTTGCCGGAGAATGTGAACTACGCGGTGAAGAGCAGTTTTCTGTTGAGCTTCCTGGAGTCGGTACCCGACGTGGCGAATAAACTAAAAGATGCCGTCAGCGCGGAAATGAAGTTTGATGAGGTGGTGCAGTCGGCGCAAGCGGCGGCGGTGCTGGTGCTTGTTTATTAAATGAGGAAGGCAGGAAACAAGGAACGGAAAGCTCTTTCCTGATTTCATGCCTTCATTATTAACTCAAAGACGGTGGTCTGCCGACACGCCGCTACGAACGCTAAATCATTGCCAATTTACGGCGGCTGCATGAAAATTGCCGTGTGAATTTCCGCGACAAAATCATCGCCTGGGACAAATTGCCCGAATGGCGAAAAGCCTTCCGCGCTTCGGGCAAAAAGCTGGTCGTCACCAACGGCTGCTTCGACATCCTGCATCTCGGCCATGTGACGTATCTGGAGAACGCCCGCAATTTCGGCGACGCCTTGCTCATCGGTGCAAACAGCGACGCGGCGGTGCGCGGCTTGAAAGGCGCGGGCCGGCCGGTGAACTCCGAAACGGATCGCGCCTCAGTGCTCGCCGCGCTGCAAAGCGTGGATGGGGTCTGTATTTTCACCGATACCACCGCCACCAAATTTCTGGCCGCCGCCCAGCCGGACATATACGTCAAGGGCGGCGATTACACTTTGGAAACCTTGAACCAGGACGAGCGCCGCGCGGTTGAATCAGCGGGTGGAAAAATCATCTTGGTTCCCTTTGTGCCGGGCAAATCCACGACGGGCTTGCTGGAAAAGATTTCAAAACTCTGAGGAGACATCATGTTTGGTTGCACTGCTCCCCCCTCACCCCGGCCCTCTCCCCAAAGGAGAGGGAGAGAAACGCTCCCAGCATTTTTGCATGGCCACGATGGTCTTCTGCTCCACGGCTTGCGGAATTTATCGGCGTGGTCAGCGGCTGTTCCCTCTCCTTGGGGAGAGGGCCAGGATGAGGGAGGAATCAGTCTTCAATTTTCAGCGAAAAAATTTCTTTCGCGGATTTCGTGGTTAAAGCCGAATGAAAATTCTGGTCATCTCCATGGCGGGTATCGGCGACACGTTGATCGCCACACCGCTGATCCGCGAACTGCGCGCCAACTTTCCCGCTGCGACGATTGATGTGCTGGCGATGTGGGCCGGCTCGAAGGATTTGCTGGAGAACAATCCGTACGTCAACCGTGTGTTCCAGAAAAACCTCATGAAGTGCGGCAGGCTGGAGGCGCTCCGGTTTCTATGGCCGTTGCGGCGCGAGCGCTACCACCTTTCCATCAACACGCATCCGCAGAGCCGGATTCATTACCGGATCGCCGCGCAGATCGTCGGGGCGCAGGTGCGGATCAGTCATGAATATGAAAATTTTCACTGGTTCAACCGCTGGCTGGTCACGGGCACGCTGCCGCAGGATTACAGCCGTCATTCGATTGAAAATAACCTGGACGTGCTGCCGCTGATCGGCGCGCAAAAAAAATTACCGGCGCATGAAATGGAAGTTTATCTGAAGCCGGAGGAGGAAAGGTTTGCCGATGATTTCCTGGTTCAGAATAAACTGGCGGGCAAGAAAATTCTGGGCATCCACGTCGGTTCCGGTGGAACCAAAAATCTGCCGCTGAAACGCTGGCCGGTGAAGAATTACGCCGGGCTGGTCAGAAAATTGAACAAGGAACGGCCGGACATCCGGGTCCTGCTTTTTGGCGGGCCGGAAGAAGCGCAGGACCATCAAGTCGTCCTGGCGCAGGCAAACCGCGAACTGACGCTGGAAGCGAAGACGAAAAACCTGCGCGAGACTGCGGCGTTGATGAAGCGGTGCAACGCGTTCTTGAGCGTGGACACGGCGCTCATGCATATCGCAGCGGCGATGAAGGTGCCGAATCAAATCGTCATCGAAGCCCCGACGCTGAACGTGACGAACTGGCCGCATGGAAATAATTTTACGGTGATAAAAAATCCCATGGTAAACGGACGCGGGCTGGATTTTTACCGTTATGATGGCGGCGACATCAAAGGCACGCGTGAGGAATTGCTTGCATGCATGGCGTCGGTCACCATCGAGGCCGTTCATTCTGCCGTGCTCCGCGTGTTCGATAAAAACTAAAGCGTGCATAAGACAATAGCTGCAGAAAGCCATTGCCTTAAAAAGTTGAGCCCGGGCGTTGGGCCTGATATTTTGGCCGCCAGCCAAATTTTATAAAATGAAAGTTGTGATTTTCTGCGGCGGTCTGGGCACGCGTTTGCGTGAAGAGACGGAGTTCCGTCCCAAGCCGATGGTGCCGGTCGGCGAGCGGCCGATTCTCTGGCATATCATGAAGTCCTACGCGCATTACGGCCACAAGGAATTCATCCTGTGCCTCGGCTACAAGGGCGAGGCGATCAAGGAATATTTCCGCAATTATCACTGGAACACCAGCGATGTGACTTTGACCCTGGGCGCGAAACCGAAGATCAAATATCACAACCAGCATAGTGAAGAAGACTGGAAGGTGACGATGATTGATACCGGCCAGAATACGATGACCGGTGGACGGCTCAAGCGCGTGCTGCCTTACGTCAAGGATGAAACGTTTCTGCTTACCTATGGCGACGGTGTCACGGACAGTGACATCAACGCCTCCATTGCTTTTCACCGGAAGCAGAAGAAAATTCTCACCATGACGGCGGTGCAGCCTCCTGGACGTTTCGGCGACATGGAGATCGCCGACGGAAAAGTCACCGCATTCAAGGAGAAGCCTGAAAAACAGGCGGGCTACATCAATGGTGGATTCTTCGTCGTGGACCGGCGCATTGGCAAATATCTCGGCGATGACACGTGCGTGTTCGAGAACGAACCGCTGGCCAAGCTCGCGGCGGAAAAACAGATCGTCGCCTACCAGCATCCCGGTTTCTGGCAGTGCATGGATACTTTCCGCGAACAACAACTGCTCACCGGCCTTTGGAACAGCGGCAAAGCGCCGTGGAAAGTCTGGTGATGTTCAACGGCTATTATCAAAACCGTCGCGTGCTCGTGACCGGCCACACCGGTTTCAAGGGCGCGTGGCTTTCGCTCTGGCTGAAAAAGCTCGGCGCGGAAGTTCATGGTTTGAGCCTGCCTGCACCGACGAATCCCAACCTGCACGAAATCATCAGCACTCCGACGTTCACCCAGCGAAACCATCTGTGACATCCGCCAGCTCGATCCGCTTACGGCGGCCATAAAGAAAATCCGGCCGCAAGTGGTTTTTCATCTCGCCGCACAGCCCATCGTCCGGCGTTCTTACGTCGAACCGCTCGAAACTTTTGAGACCAACGCGATGGGCACGGCGCATGTTCTCGAAGCGGTTCGCAAGCTGGAGTTGAACTGCCTCACCATCGTCGTTACGAGCGATAAATGCTATGACAACCGCGAATGGGAATTTGCGTATCGCGAAAATGATGCGCTCGGTGGTCACGATATTTATTCGATGAGCAAGGGTGCGACGGAACTCGTGGCACAATCGTGGTATCGCTCCTTTTTCGCGCCGAACCCGAAGCTCGGCCCGGTTGTCACCGCCCGCGCCGGCAATGTCATCGGCGGCGGCGATTATGCGGCAGATCGCATCGTGCCGGATTCCATCCGCGCGCTGATCGAGAAAAAGCCGATCACTGTCCGCAACCCGCGCGCCATCCGGCCATGGCAGCATGTGCTGGAATGTTTGAGCGGTTATCTCTGGCTCGTCGCGCGCATCAGCCAGGAATCAAAAACCTCGAAGCTTGTCAGTCCTTTCAATTTCGGCCCGGAACCTTCCGCGCGCCAGCCGGTGAGCCGCTTAGTCGAGGAAATTTTCCATTCGTGGCCCGGCAAATGGGTGGATCAGTCCCGACCCGAACGCGCCGCACGAAGCCATGTTGCTTTCGTTGTCCATTGAAAAAGCAGGCGCATTGCTGGGCTGGTATCCGGCGTGGGAATTTACCGAGGCCATCCGTCGCACTGTGACGTGGTATCGCGAACGGCACGATTTGAAAAACCCGGACATGCTGCGTTTCAGCCAGTCACAGATTGATGACTACACGACAGCCGCGCGGCAAAAAAATCTGGCCTGGGCGAAATCCGAACCTGTATGAGTTTCACTTTGAAATGCCGTTCCTGTGGCAGCACCGACGCCGCGATGATTCTTGACCTCGGCCTGCAACCGCTGGCAAACAATCTCCTGACGCCCACCGACCTCACAAAGCCGGAGCCGAAATTTCCATTGCGGCTCGCCGTCTGCAAATCCTGCTGGCTACTGCAAATCACCGACCTCGTTCCACCCGGTCGAACTGTTTACCGAATATCTTTATTTCTCGTCGTTCTCTGACCTCATGCTGCGCCACGCACGTGAAGCCACTGAAAAATATATCGCCGAATTCGAGTTGAATTCAAAAAGTCTCGTCGTGGAAATCGCCAGCAACGACGGCTATTTACTGCAAAATTTTGTCAAAGCCAAAATTCCCTGCCTCGGCATCGAACCGGCGGCGAACATCGCGAAAGTGGCGCGGGAAAAAGGCATCGAGACCATTGAGGAATTTTTTGGACGCGATATCGCCACGAAGCTTGCGGGAGAAAACCGGCAAGCCGACCTCATTCTCGGCAACAATGTTTTCGCCCATGCGCCGGACACGAACGACCTTTGTCGCCGGTCTGAAAAGGCTACTCAAGCCGGACGGACGCATCGCGCTGGAATTTCCCTACGGCGTCGAGTTCATTGAGCACAACGAGTTCGACACGATCTATCACGAGCACGTTTTTTATTTCACGCTCACGGCGCTCCAGCCGTTGTTCGAGCGGCACGGCCTGACTATTTTCCGCGTCGAACGCCTGCCGATTCACGGCGGTTCGTTGCGCTTGTTCGCCAGCCACACCGGTGCGCATGCGGTCGAGGCTTCGGTCACGAAACTGCTGGCCGAGGAAAAACAAAAGGGCGTGGACTCACTCGCTGGTTACAAAAGTTTCTCTGATCGGGTTCACGCGGTAAAAAAAGAACTGGCCGAATTGCTCACCAAGCTGAAAAAAGAAGGTAAGCGTGTGGCTGCTTATGGCGCGTCGGCAAAAGGCAGCACGCTGTTGAATTTCTTTGGCGTCGGCGCGGGCGATCTGGATTTCGTCGTGGATCGCAGCACTTACAAGCAAGGACGGCTCACGCCCGGAACACACCTGCCGATTTTGCCGCCGGAAGAATTGCTTAAACGCCAGCCCGACTACACACTGTTGCTGACGTGGAATTTCGCTGATGAAATTCTTGCGCAGCAAAAGGCGTATCGTGATGCGGGCGGCAAGTTTATCATTCCGATTCCTAAGGTTAAAATTGTCTGAACGCCATGAAATTTTCGCGCACCAAGCTGGCCGGACTCTGGCTTATTGATTTGGAGTTGCGCGAGGACGAACGCGGTTTTCTAGCCCGGACTTTTTGCGAACAGGAATTTGCCGCGCTCAACCTCAACACGCGCTGGCCGCAATGCAACCTCACGCTGACGAAGCAGCGCGGCATGATTCGCGGAATGCACTTTCAGGCCGACCCGAAGCCGGAGATCAAACTCATCCGCTGTGCGGGCCGGCGCGATTTTTGACGTGCTGGTGGATGTGCGCCGCGATTCACCAACATTCGGCCAATGGGAAGGTTTTGAATTGACCGCGCAAAACCACCGCACGCTTTACGTTCCCGGCGGATTCGCCCACGGCTTCCAATGCCTCGTGGACAACTGCGAGGTTTCTTATCAGATGTCCGAGTTTTATCACGCCGATCTTGCGCGCGGCCTGCGCTGGAACGATCCCAGCGTGAACATCAGCTGGCCGATTGCGGAAAGCCAGCTTTCTGACCGTGACCGCAACCTGCCTTTGCTGGCTGATTTGAAATGAAGATCTTCGTCACCGGCGCAACCGGTTTCATCGGCTCGGCTTTTTGCCGGCTGGCTTTGAGTCGCGGGCATGATATCGCCGGTTTAATTCAGCCGACTAAAATTCCGCCGACCGATATTCCGGCCAGCGAGAAAATGACTTGGCTAGAAGGCACGCTCGGCGAACTGCCTTGGAAAAGCATTGAACAATTTCAGCCGGATGTTTGCATTCATCTGGCGTGGATTGCTACGCCTGGTGTTTATCTGGAATCGTCGGAGAACGAACGGTATTTACAATGGAGTTTGGACTTGGTGCGTGGGCTGCGCAGGATTGGGTTAAGTCACATCGTTGGTGCCGGCACTTGCATTGAATATCAGATTTCCGAAGCACTATTATCGGAGGATCACACCTTGGTCAATCCCACTACACTTTATGCGCGCTGCAAAAATGCGTTGCGCGAAACGCTGGCGTCCGAAGCGCAAAAAGATGGCTGGCAATTCTGCTGGGGCCGGGTGTTTTATCCTTATGGCGTAGGCGAACATCCGGCGCGGCTTTGTAGCTCGCTCATCCAGAAACTGCAGCGCGGTGAGACCTTGACGCTCAAGACGCCCCCACAGCCGGAAGGATTACATTTACATCGAAGACCCTCGCCGCCGCGATATTGCTCACGGTGGAAAAGAAATTTACCGGGACAATCAACTGGGGAACCGGTGAAGGAATTTCCGTCCGTGAAATCGCTGACATCGCGGCGACGATGCTGGGTCGTCCGGAATTAGTCGAAAGCCAAAAACCCCCGACGGCAGATCCGTTTCCATTTGTGGTCGCCGATGCGGCGCAGCTAAAAAATATTGGCTGGCGGCCGCAAGTGGAATTGCGAACCGGCCTCGGCAGACTTATCAAAGCATTCGCAACGAAATCATCCATCTGAACGAGGGCGGTGCGACAGGACACAAATGTAATGCCATTGACGCTGCCACAGTCAGGTAGGTAGGCTACAATCCCGATGTATATGTGGCTGGCGGACGATTGCCATTACAGGATTACAGATTATGAACAGAAGATATTTTAGTTTATGGCGTGAGGCACTGCCCAATCCTGCATTTCTTGCCTTGATTCTTGAGATTCGTCAGGCTCTAAAGGGTTGTACCACGGTTCTCGACCTGGGCTGCGGCGATAATTCGCCCATGCGTTTCCTGACAAGTGCCCAAATTATCGGCGTGGATGGTTATGCGCCTTCGCTTAAGGCGGCGCAAGCCCGCGGCACTCATGACGAATATCATCTGGCCGATGTGAGGAAGGCTGATCAGCTTTTGGGGGATCGAAAGTTTGATGCCTGTATCGCTCTGGATGTCATTGAGCATCTGTCAAAACCTGATGGTTTGCAAATGTTGGCAGCCATGGAACGTCTGGCGACAAAACGCGTGGTAATATTTACGCCGAATGGTTTTGTCCCGCAACAAAGCAAAAATGGAGATTTGCAAGAACATCTTTCGGGCTGGCTGCCAGATGAGATGCGCCAACGTGGCTACCGGGTCACTGGTATGCATGGTCCAAAATCGCTGCGTGGTGAATATGCCAGCTTGAAACACAGGCCAAAGGCATTGTGGGGAATGGTGTCCGTGATGGCACATTATTCCTACACACGCCAATGCCCCGAAAAATCATTCTCTATCTTCTGTTGCAAGCACCTCGACAGCAACTGAAGATTTAAGGCAATTCCGACTACTGTGCAAAAAATGCCTACGGCAGAAGTTGGAGACGGAAAAAACCAACGCTGTTAGTGGTCAAAATATATTGGGAATTGGTTCCGGCAGTTGGACTGAACAAGCCGCCGCTCCAATTTCCCCACGCTCCGGAGAGATTCGATTTGAACTGAAGCTGATAATTATAAAACGGAGCCAGACCAGACGAATTTATCCCAACCCCCCGGCGTTACAGTGGGTGACAACGCTGTAACCGGTGGCGGATCAATCTGGATCGTAACCGGGCTGACATAGCCGCTACCCGGCGCTGTTGACGTTGATAGCCGTGACACTGCCGCCGCTGACGCTGGCTGTCGCCGTCGCGTTGCTTCCTACATTTGCGACAATGGGTCACAGCGGGTGGCGTGGCATAGCCTGATCCTCCGGCAGTCACTGTCGCACCAATCACAAACCCATTTACCAGCAGAGATACACTAGATCGCGTGTTGGCAGGGGAGTGCGCACCAGCCGGTAGTCGCCGCTGCTGACGACACCAGGAACCACTTGTGTATTAATTGGCGTTGGTGGCCTTAAAACTGGCCGATTGATTTGTCCAAGTTGGCGGCTGGAATTGCTGCAGTTGATAATTGCTGTTAACCGTGAGGCTGCTGAAGGCAAGAAACGAGACGGGGGCAATGCTTAAAAACGGGATTGGTAATAAAGGGAGGATCAATGACGACCAACGGAGTGTTCGTATAACCGGATTCCCGCATTGATCATGTTGATGGCTATAACTACGCCGTTGCTGACCACGGCAAAAGCCTGTGCTCCGCTCCCTCCGCCGCCAATAAAGCGAACCAAAGGTGTATTGGTATAGCCGCCACCAATACCGGTAATGTTCACCCCGACAACAAAGGCACCACCCAACGTCGCGGTGCCTGTTGCTGTGTGTGGCGGTGTTGGTGGTGCCTCACTGGCATAAAGCAGCGCTATATCACTTGATAACAATGCCCGGTTATAAATGCGGACGTCATCCAAGAGGCCGTTGCAATAAGTGCCCCATTCTCGTGATGCATGAGATTACATTGTTCTCAACCGAACTTAAAGAGCGGGTGTTCGTCACGGTCGTCTCCAACACTCCGTTCACATAAATTTGATACACGCTGTTCGATTTCACTTCGCAGATGAAGCACCAGGCACTTGTTGGGACATGAGTCGTTCCGGTGTATTGCACCAGATAACCATCTGCATCGATGATTATTTCCCCGGCCCCGGCCATTTTGGCCGCTTGACTTAACCGCCAGATCCGGCCAGCCCGATCCAACGTTGCCGGTCTGCCGTTTTGTGATGATCACGTCTTCGGGAACAGTCCCGACGGTTTCACGCGAAATGATGTTTACCCACGCCGTTTCCGTAAGGTAAGCCGGACTGTTTCCCACCGGGTTTCCAATGTCGATGTAACCATCCTCGCCGTTAAACGTGTAAGCAGAATCATTTGAACCAAAACGGTCGGGGGCCAGAGCGACACCGCCATAAAATCACCCCGTCATTTCCATGTCCGCTCGCATCGCTCGCATCCCCATTAAACGGATAGTAGGCTGCCAAACTGCGCCATATGGCTGGGTTGACATTCGTAATATTCAGTGCGGCACGCTGCTAGTGACGCTGCCGCCAAAACTGGTGATGACGGCTGAATAATTACCGACAAAAGGGGGTTGAACATCAGTGAGTGCAAGTATGGCATTAGTAGCGTTCGGGAGGCCAATGCCATCCTTGAGCCATTGATAGTTTAACTGATTAATGCTGGTGGCCGTGACGCCAAAGGAAACCGTGTCACCAATATTCACTGTTACATTCCGTCGGCTGTGCCGTAATCGTAGGCGCACCCCCGCCTTCGATGGCGAAGATTTGCGCATTCTCATTTGGCGATAGGGTCCGGTTATAAATGCGGACGTCATCCAAGAGGCCGTTGCAATAAGTGCCCCATTCTCCGTGATGCATGAGATACATGTTCTCAACCGAACTTAAAGAGCGGGTGTTCGTCACGGTCGTCTCCAACACTCCGTTCACATAAATTTGATACACGCTGTTCGATTTCACTTCGCAGATGAAGCACCAGGCACTTGTTGGGACATGAGTCGTTCCGGTGTATTGCACCAGATAACCATCTGCATCGATGATTATTTCCCCGGCCCCGGCATTTTGGCCGCTTGACTTAACCGCCAGATCCGGCCAGCCCGATCCAACGTTGCCGGTCTGCCGTTTTGTGATGATCACGTCTTCGGGAACAGTCCCGACGGTTTCACGCGAAATGATGTTTACCCACGCCGTTTCCGTAAGGTAAGCCGGACTGTTTCCCACCGGGTTTCCAATGTCGATGTAACCATCCTCGCCGTTAAACGTGTAAGCAGAATCATTTGAACCAAAACGGTCGGGGGCCAGAGCGACACCGCCATAAATCACCCCGTCATTTCCATGTCCGCTCGCATCGCTCGCATCCCCATTAAACGGATAGTAGGCAACAAGGCCATTGGTGATAAAACTTTGGGCATAGGATGTCACAGCCAGCACACCAATGATGGCAATCGCTAATAAAAGATTGATTGGTTTCATATACAATTGACCGTTTTTGAACCTTATTTTTGAAATAACCTATGCGTTAGCTTAAAATAGAATTGTTGTTTTAAAACTGATTTGGCCGTGAGATGTTATGAGCCAAGTATCCTTTGGATGCAAGTCATATGTATCTGCTACATTTGGTAAGTTGCGGTCATGGGTGCAAACCTTAGTTGTGGGATGATGGCAGCGGATTGTCATAATATTGAGCCAGTTGGCCGGTAAATGTCTTCACAAAATAGCCCATCCGAGGATTGATCATTGTTCTGGCAAACAAATCCCCATCGCTTCGTCTGCGGATGATTTTGATCAGTTTTCTCCGGGCAATGATCGCCTTGAACTTTTGAAATGGCAGGAGCAACGATTCAAGGTGCGCCTGAAATTGCGCTTTGCGAAAAGTAATCACCGAGATGGCTGCGCTTGCCAACTGAACGGAAAAAAAGAAAGGCATTATCCGGAAAAGGCTTGGGATGCTCAAGTTTGACAAAAGGCTGAAGGTCATATTGCGCAAATAATGGCGCAATACGAATCCGGCCTGCGGCCCTCCAGCAGTGGCACCCATGAAATGCTGTATGGGGGTGGTTGCCACAAAATGCACTTCCCAGCCAGCCAGCCACACGCGATGACAAAAATCTGATTCCTCATAGTAACAAAAAAAACTGTCATCGAAAAGGAAGCCGCCGATACGCTTGATAATGTCACGACGAAACATCAAGCAGGCACCTTTGCCACTAAAGACAGGGCGGCTGTGCTGATATTGCGGCTGGTCTGTTTTGTAGAAGCCGTAATGGTAAGGCAAACCCAGCCAAGTCAGATATGAACCGCATACATCAAGTGCCCCGCCAAAGCGCGGGAGTTGCATTTTTCCCTGCACCACTCCGACTTCGGGGTGTTGATCCAAATAGTCGCAAAGCGGTTGCAAAAAATTTGGCACGATCACTGTATCGTTGTTTAGCAATAGCACGTAATCAAATGAACAATCGCGTAGACCAAGATTATTTCCGCCCGCGAAACCAAGATTCTGATCACTTTGAACGACTTTAACCCAAGGATAAGCGCACAGAGCTTCCATTGACCCGTCCGTGGAGGCGTTGTCAACCACGATGACTTCGGTGATTACTCCTTCCAAACATCGAACCGACTCTAAACAAGCCTTCAGCCAATTTAACCCATTATAATTCACGATTATGATAGAAACGGAATGCTGATTAAACAGGTTCAGTCCGTCGGCCGACTTAATTGAACGTGCGTCCGTATTCTGGCCGATTGCAGAGTGCATGAAAATGGTTTTGGAAGATATAAGCTTGAAAGGAACAGGGGAATTAACAACTTGAGGTTAGCAGGTAGGTTATTGAGAACCGATAGCCTCTTGAAGTCTTTGCAAATCTGGATTATTTGGTGTTGTTGCACCCGAGCTCAAACTGAAAGTGCGCGCATCTTTCCAGCGCCAATGTTCAACATGTCCGTCGGCAAAGGAAAAATTACAACCGCGTGAGTGCCAAGTCGCAGGAACATTGATCCACATATTCCCACTGATAAGAATCCCGAAAAAACCATCGTCAATGCTGGCAGCGTTTTCGTCAACAAAAACAATTGTTTGAACGGGCGGCGGTTTTCTCATTTGGTTTTCAAAATACATGGGGGCATAACCTGAAATACCCATGGCGGCCTGCCCATCATATTTACTTCCATTCATATAACAGGCCAACTGTGATTGCATGCTATAACTGCGATCATGTGTGGTTTTGTCAGTTGGACAATGATAAACGCCATGGTTTGGAGTGAACGGATAAAGTAAACCGGCCTTTATCAAAGCTGTGTTAGTCGCTTCCGTTGTGGCGGTCATGCTTCCGTAAACCCAGCTAGGATAGTTGGTTCCGCCCCACGGGTCGTCAATGACCAATCGCCCGCTGTTATCGTCTTTGTAAACAATCCAACCCAAGACGAGTTGCCTATGATTGGAAAGACAGCGGATTTGGTTCGCCTTTTCTTTCGCGCTGCTTAACGCTGGAAGCAATAACGCAGCAAGAATCGCAATGATTGCAATGACAACGAGAAGCTCAATCAAAGTGAAGGCACTCGTGTAGATTTTTTTTTGCCTTTCACCATTCCTCATAATTCACAGCTCAATTATGCTTAATTAGCGCTGCTCGACAAGCGCATTTTGCAATAATCCCAAGCCAATGGACGCAGAGAACATACAATGAAAATTGGTGACAGGCCATAAGAGCTTTTTTATCCTGACAGGCCGCCAACAAATCATAGGCAAACAAAAAACACATGGAAATTTTTCGCCCGCACTTATGACGCCTTCGACATTAACTCCATGTGTAAGTGTCCTAATCGTGTGTCATAACGACGGCAAATGGCTTCCTCGTTGCCTTGAATCTCTTCGCAGCCAGACGATGTTTGAACGCATAGAGATCATCATCGCTGATAACGCATCCCAAGACGGCTCTGATCAGCTAGCCCGGGAACTGACTTCAACTTGGTCTAACAGCTTGTTCATCTCCACAGGCGGAGACCATGGCTTCTGTGTCGGCGTCAACCGCGCCGCCGCCGCCGCGCGTGGCGAATACTTGCACATCATCAATCCAGATACGTGGTTGGAGCCGGATTGCATCGAGCAACTTTACCAGTCGGTTAAGACAGCTAAAGTGGGTGCTGCCGGCCCTTTCATACTGAATTATGATGATGATTCCCCCCAGTCTCAATGCCCGGTTGGATTCGACATTTTCGGTGATTTTGTCTTGCCCCGAAAGAACGAGGATTGGCGAAAGCCCTTTTGTGCAGTCGGATTCTTTTTCATCCGGCGGGAATTATTTTTTCAAATTGGGCAATTGGACGAAGTTCATTTCATGTATGGAGAAGAAATGGACCTGTCTTGGCGGATATGGATTGTGGGCGAATCTATGATTGGCGTGCCTGAAGCAAAAATTCATCATCGTGGCGCAGTTGGGGTGAATCCTGATGGTGGCGTGACTATGGCGGAAAATCGCACGAGCGGACGCAAGCGGTTTCTGGCCAATAGAAACCGGTTGCTGATCATTTCAAAGAATGCCCAGCATATTTTGCTTTTAATGCTGCCGCCTTGTGCCGCACTCATCCTGCTGGAAGCATTGGTTACCCTCGTGATGACGCGCAGTTGGTCGCTGATCCGAGAAACGCAGTTGGCCGCCATGTCCGACTGCTGGCGGTTGCGCGCGCACATCTTCAAGCAGCGCTGCCGTATTAAAGCGATACGCCAGCGCGGGGATTTCTGGCTCCTGCGATTCTTCCGCTTCGGCTTCGGACGTTCAAATGAAGTGAAAGATATTTTACGGCGGGGATTTCCAAAAATTACGCGTTGACCTCCTGCCTTGGCGCAAAAAAAAACGAAAACTCAAGACGAAATACCTATACGTGTGAATTTGAGTGGTCGGTTCATTTTATTTGTTCCGAGCCAGAGACTCGACCATATGTCCTCATAGTCCACCATTGGCGCCTTTCGGACCCGTCTCTTTGATATTGCACAGTATGGTTGTCTCCAATGAGCAAATTTTCTTGATTGCCACTGCGGAAAGTGTTGGATACAAACCAACTTTCTTTTGAGTAAACAATCCCATTAGACCCGACCACATAGGGCTGCCAGCCAAGCCGCATGATTTTCTGGGTAACACCATATTTTCCAAGTTCAGACAAATATTCAAATTTCTTGTTTATTGAAAAACGAGGCCACACTCTACGCATAATGTCTGTCCGCATAATAAAACCTGTTGTGCGGACATGATAATTTGGTGACGGAGGAAATAGTTGTTTTCCCAACCAGGTCGGTTGGTTGGTGTAAAAACTTTCCCATGAACCGGTTGCTCCAGCGATGCCGGCCATCGGTGCTTGAATTCCCGCATACAGTTTCGCCAGCCAGTCGTCGGATTGGATGACGCTCCAGGAGTTAAGACAGCAAAGGTAATCAAACGTGCGTGCGAACTTCCGGCAGGCAAGCGAAAAAGCCCGCAGTCCCATTCCCCGATCACTCATGCTGGCAGTCAACCATCCGGGCTTGATTGGCATAGTCGCACGTTGCCCCTTGTCCAACACCAGCAGTTGGTGATTTATGCCAGCTGGATGGGACTCGTAGGACTCAAGGAATGGAATCACCGCATTCGGTTCCCGCATCAGATATACCACACAAATACTCATGTTTGGTTGAGATGGTGTTTTACTTTTGGCAAATAAGCACCGCCTCTTCGCCACAATTCGGATCGCGGCGCAACAGCCGAGCCTCACGATATTGAAGTAATAGGCTGCGGATTCCGCGTAGAGCATTAAACTCCACCCGCGAACCAGAGCCACTTGAATCCGATTTTTTGGCGGCCAGAAAACCAAAGCTCCCACCCATGAACGTATCAGCATTGGCCGCAGAACTGGTGACATTGACGACAGCAAAGGAAGCCTTAAAGGCGCATTGTTTCAGTGCTGCCAATGTAAATATCTGAAGGTGCCGTGGCGCATCTAGGCCCCACCAACAGTCTTGAAATCTTTGGTGCCCAAAGCTTTGAATATTGGGAGTGGTCACCACCAGTCTACCGCCGGGCTTAAGCACGCGTCTGGCTTCAATCAGTAAAGCCACCGGGTCAGGAACATGTTCAATCACGTGACTCATCGTAACGACATCAAAGGAATTATCCGGGAAATGCGCCTTTGATAAATCCGTGTTCAACAAAGTCAAGGCCTGACCATATTTCGTCTGTGCATTTTCAATGGCCTTTGGGTCAAAATCCACGCCGGTAGCCGACCAGCCGAGCTGCTGCATCCGATGTAAAAACCCGCCGTTCCCGCAACCGACATCTAAAACCCGTCCGGGCGGCAGATCTCCTAAAAACATGTGGAGGATTTCACGTCTGGCCTCGCTTAAACCCAAAATTGTTGAGGGAAGGTAAGTGGCCGCGATATAACCGCGATAGAGCCATGAACGTAATTCCGCCAAAAAAGCCTGCTGGGAATTTTCATGACGATGCGTGTTGTAAGTCTTGTAAAGCAACCCGATGTCCGCCTCCAGCGGAGCCGGATCCAGCCAGCCAGCGCCACAATCAACATTATTGCATAATCGAAAAGGCCAGTTTCCCGGAATGCCAAACATTCTGTCTTTTAGTGAATGCAGCAACTTGCCCATATTCCCACAGAGGGGACAGGCGGGCCTTGAGACGGTTCGAATTTGATTTGTATCCACAAGTATTCATCTACATTTTGAAAAACGCACCATAAAGTCGAGCAGCAAACAATAATATTTGAAGCCGAAGATTCAAAAATATTTCGAATATGCTCTGACATATCTGCGCCGCGTCACATTGTCGAATTAATTGATGCCGTGCGCCCTTCATTCCAACATGGTTATTTCTTAAAATTGCCATTTCATACGTTTACGATCATACTACCCGCAGACTTGTCAGAACATGGAGTAGTTCAGCTGCTCGGGGTCAATTATAATGAAGTCAGCAATGTTTAGAATGTTATGAAATTCTCACTGGGCAAAATCTTGTCTATTGGACTCGCAATCTTGGCAACCTTGGTCGTGTCAGCTAATCGCGCGCGCGGGAACCCGTGCCTACCCGCGCCATCGGGTTTGGTAGGCTGGTGGTCAGCCGAAGGCAGTGCCTCGAATCAGATTGCCGGCAGCAGCGGAACATTGGCCGGTAATGCCAGTTATGGGCCGGGGGAAGTGGGTCAGGGATTTATCTTTGATGGCAATGGGGATGGCGTGGCGTTAGGCAGTCCGGCCAGCCTCCAGCTTCAGAACTTTACCATTGAGACCTGGATCAAACGGGCCAGCACCACGGTGGTTTCTTATGGCAGTGGAGGCAATGGCACCATTTTTAGCTATGGAACAGGGGCCTACTATTTCGGCATAGGCGCTGCGGGGTTTTTGTTCTTCAGCCAGGCTGGGAATCCTGATTATGTGACTGGTCCTTACATCACCGACACCAATTTTCATCATGTGGCGGTGACAAAAGTTGGCAGCACGGTCGTGTTCTATATGGATGGGGTGGCGTATCCGGCGGCAGCCTATGATGTCACCTTCACCTTTTCAAATGGTTCGCCTGCCATTGGGTATTGGGGAGAAAACGGGGACAGCGGCTTTCTGGGAACATTGGATGAGTTGAGCATTTACAACCGGGCACTGTCGCTGTCTGAGATTCAAGCCATCTATAACGCTGGTGATGCCGGAAAATGCTATACGCCAGCAGCACCCGTAATTACAAGCCAGCCAACCAACTTGACAGTGGTCGTGGGACGCCCCGCCAGCTTCACTATTTCAGCCAGCGGCACACCACCCTTGAGCTACCAATGGCGCTTCAATGTAACCAATATTATTTCCGGGGCCACCAACAATGCCCTGTTCCTGCCGACTGCTCAATTCACCAATGCCGGCATTTATTCCGTCAGTGTGGGCAATGGGGTTGATTCCATCCTGAGTTCCAACGCCGTCCTGACTGTCAATCCACCGCCGCCCTGCATACCCGCGCCATCAGGCTTGGTAGGCTGGTGGACGGCCGAAGGCAATGCCTTGAATCAGATGACAGGCAGCAGCGGAACATTGGCGGGCAATGCGAGCTATGGGCCGGGGGAAGTGGGTCAGGGATTTATCTTTGATGGCAATGGGGATGGGGTAGCGTTAGGCAGTCCGATCAGCCTCCAACTCCAGAACTTTACCATTGAGGCTTGGATCAAACGAAACAGCACGGCGTCCGTTTCGGCCAGTGATCCAAACGCATGGTTCTTTGGTTATAATAACAACGGCTATGGCTTTGGGTTATGGAATGACGGCAAATTATACCTGACCAAGGCTGGCGTAAGTGATGTTAAGGGGAACACGAGCATCACCGACACGAGCTTTCATCATGTGGCGGTCACCAAGAATGGAAATACCGTCGTTTTTTACGTAGATGGCGTCGGTTATCCGCCAGTGGTTTACAATGCGGTCTTTTCCTTCACGACATCTGTTGGGATTGGATATATTGCAGGTTCTTCAAGTTGTAGTTTTCTCGGCATGATGGATGAGGTGAGTGTTTATAACCGACCCCTTTCGGCGTCTGAGGTGCAAGGCATTTACCTTGCGGGCAGCGAGGGAAAGTGCTTCATGCCCATACCACCACACACAGCCACCGGCACCGCGACGTTGGCTGGTGGTTTTATTGTGGATGCAACTATCACTGACACAGGCTATGGCTATACCAACACGCCTTTGGTTCGTTTTATTGGTGGCGGCGGGAGCGGAGCACAAGCGGTCGCCGTGGTCAGCAACGGTGTGGTGATAGCCATCAACATGATCAATGCTGGCTCCGGTTACACGAACACTCCGGTGGTCGTCATTGATCCTCCCTTTATCACCAATCCCGTTTTAAGCATTGCCTCCATCTCGTTTCTTTCCTTTAGCAGCCTCACGGTTAACAGCAATTATCAACTGCAGCAATTCCAGCCGCCAGTTTGGACAAATCAATCGGCCAGCTTTAAGGCCACCAATGCCAATTATACACAAGTGGTTCCGGGTGTGGTCAGCAGCGGCGACTACCGGCTGGTGCGCACTCCATTCCCAACGCAAGCATCAGCCACGGCACAACTGATAAATGGGTTTGTGATTGGTGCGATAGTGACCTCCGGAGGATCAGGCTATTCCACGCCACCCGCTGTGACCATTGTCGCCAATGTAGGAAGCAACGCGACGGCGACAGCCAGCGTCAGTGGCGGCAGGGTCACCGCCATCAACATCAACAGCGCCGGTAGCGGCTACGTCAGCCCGGTCACGATCCAGATTGATCCGCCACCGGTCACAGCGTTATCTCCTTCTGTAACGTCGGGGGTGGCCTTGAACGCTTCAAGTCTGGCTCCATATAATAATTATCAGCTTCAGTTCAAATCGAATCTTTTCGGAGCGTGGGGAAATTGGAGCGGCACCCCATTCATTCCAACCGCCGAAACCAATTACCAAAATATCTTCGTCACGAATAACGCCGGGTTTTTCCGCCTGCTATTTGTGCCGTAGCAAAAATTTCCAAACCAGAGATCGAGCAACTCCTTCAAGGCCCAACGGGGGGCCGAGGTGATAATACTCAAATCAAAAGAATATCATGTTGCATCATAGAACTATTGTCCGAAGCGTAGCCATGTCGAACTTGGACGGTTAAAATTTATCTGATACTTTAAGATTTTCCGGCACACAACGGTCGTTACCTCTCACAAGTCCGCAGTCTGCACAGATTTGCAAACGGATCTTTCCCGTCGCAGCCGCAATGGCATCTAGCCGTTTTGAATTGGCTTGAGAGATGTTGATTGCTCAAGTAAATTTTAACGTTTTCAACAGCATTGAGGTTTACCGATTATGCCACAAAAAATTCCCCGCGCGCCTCAAGGTAGGAAACTTAACCCATTGTTTGTCTTCATCGGGTTGCTCACCATCTTGTTGAGTCTTTTATTTGTAAGGAGCTTTGAACCAAGCCAGGTGTTTTTTTCAAATGATGGGCCTTTAGGCCCCATGATGGCGGAAATGGCCCGCCTGCCTGCCACCTTTACAGGCCTGTGGCAGGATTTGAACTCAATAGGATCCAACGTCGGCGCGGAGGCGCTCAATGTGACCTCTCTGTTAAAATTGATCGCCGGACCGGTTGGATTTGCAAAAACTTATGCGCCAGCCTCTTTGTGGATTTTAGGCCTTGGGGCGTGGTTCTTTTTCCGCCAACTGCGGCTATCTCCACTGGCGGCTACGCTCGGCGCACTGGCGGCGGTGCTGAATTCGACTTTTTTTTCCGACGCCGCCTGGGGAGTTGCTTCACACGAAATCGCCTTGGGCATGAATTTTTTTGCGCTGGGATTGATCGTTTCCAACACTTCAGAAACGCCGCTAATCACCCGTTGGACTCGCCTGGCGCTGGCTGGACTTTGCGTGGGCGTGAATGTGATGGAAGCCGCCGACATCGGGGCGCTTTACAGCATATTCATCGCCGCCTTTATTTTTTTCAAGGCGGTCACAAGCGAAAGCGAGCCGGGTTTAAGGAAAATTTCTGGAGGCATCGCTTATGTCGCTATTGTGGCAGTGTTCGCAGGTTTTATCGCCCTGCAGACAGTGTTGGGACTGGTCGGCACACAGATTCAAGGCATCGCTGGTACCGGGCAGGATGCTGAGACGAAAACACAACATTGGGACTTTGTTACCCAATGGAGTTTACCAAAAATGGAAACGATCGGCCTGCTCGTGCCAGGCGTGTTCGGTTACAAAATGGATACGCCACAGAACATGATGCCGGCGTTGCAGGATGCGTATAGTGGTGGAGTTTATTGGGGCGGCGTTGGACGTGACCCGAACATTGACCGTTTCTTTGATAGTGGCGGAACGGGGTCAATGCCGCCGGGGGTCATGCGTTTCAGTGGCGGTGGAAATTATTGCGGCATTCTCGTGGCGCTCATCGCGGCATGGACAATCGCCCAATCGTTCCGCAGGCAAAACTCCGTGTTCAACGCGGTGCAGAAGAAATATATCTGGTTCTGGACGACGGTGCTGTTCGGTTCGCTGCTGCTGGCGTGGGGCCGGTTTGCGCCGTTTTATGCGCTGCCCTACCAACTGCCGTATTTTTCGACCATCCGCAATCCGGCCAAGTTTCTTTTCTTTCTGTCGTGGGCGGTGGTCATTTTGTTCGGCTACGGCGTCCATGCGTTGCACCGGCGCTATCTTGAAGTTCCGACCGCGAAGGCGAGCAGCTTTGACCGCCGCTGGATTTTCTCCTGTCTTGGAATTTTTGGCGTCAGTGTTCTCGGTTGGTTTTTCTACGCCTTGAAAAAAACTGCGCTGGTAAGCTACTTGCAGGCGCGCGGATTTGCTGACCAAGATTTCGCCCAGCAAATCATCGCGTTCAGCATCGGCCAAGCAGGCTGGTGGCTGGTGATTTTTGCGGTCGCCATCGCATTACTGGCGCTGGTTCTAACTGGCCGCTTTGCCGGAAAGCGCGCTGCATTGGGCGGATTGCTGCTCGGCGCATTCTTGGTTTTCGACTTGGGGCGCGCAGATCTGCCCTACATCATCCACTGGAATTACAAACAGAAATACGAGGTCGGCTCGCTCAACCCCATAGAAGAATTTATTCGCAACAAACCTTACGAACATCGGGTGGCCAAACTACTGCCTGCACCACTGTCCACACCTTCACAGTTTGGATTGTTCGATCAACTTTACGCCATCGAATGGACGCAGCATCACTTTCCTTATTATAACATTCAAAGTCTTGATATCGTCCAGATGCCGCGCATGCCGGAAGATCTACAGGCATACATGCATTCCCTAAGAATCGGAATCAAGCAGGATGCAGCAGGACAATATATGCTGGATGATGCCACCTTTCCCAAACTCGTCCGCTTATGGGAACTCTCCAATACACGCTATCTGCTTGGTCCAGCTGGCTTTCTTGACGTATTCAATGCTCAATTTGATCCCGGCAAAAGCCGTTTCCGCATCGTTCAACGTTTTGATGTTGTCGCCAAGCCCAACATTGCGCGGCCACAAAGCTTGAAGAGCTCACCGCCGTCCCCAATGAGAACGGTCCTTACGCCTTGTTTGAATTCACCGGCGCACTGCCTCGTGCCAAACTTTATTCCAGCTGGCAGGTCAACACGAACGATCAAGTCAATCTGAAAACCTTGGCCGACCTCAATTTTGATCCGGCCAAAACCGTTTTGATCTCCACGCCGCAAAAAAATTTACCCGCCGTGGCCACCAATGAAAATTCTGGCACCGTCGAATTCAAAAGCTATTCGCCCAAGCACATTGTTTTCGCCGTCAATGCCCCGACACCATCCGTGCTGCTGCTCAATGACAAGTATGATCCCAATTGGCGCGTGACCGTGGATGGCAAATCGGCGGAACTTCTGCGCTGCAACTACATCATGCGCGGCGTCTATCTGCCTGCTGGTATGCACACGGTGGAATTTCAATTCAGCCTCCCGCTCCGGCCGCTGTATATCACGCTCAGCGCCATTGCGGCCGGCATGGTTTTGATCGGGTTCCTGATTTTTCTGCAACGCCGCAAACCGGCGGCTTAGCTGTAAATATTTTTGGGATGGCGTGTCCGTCCGCCGACGGTGTAGATTGCGAAGTCGCGCAGTTCCACGAGAAATTTTCCGGCCAGCCATAATGGCCACCCGGTGACGCCGCGTGCCGCGCGCACAATTTCACCGGAGTATTTCAAATCGCCATTCTGCCGGACGCGCTTGGCTTTGATGCCGGAACGCACTGCGAACAAACCTTTCAATTTTAATTTGCGCAACAGACTCCAGCCTTTGCCGCGCAACATTTCGTTTATCTCCATCGTGCGCCACTCGTCCAGAATGAGGGGCTGGAGCGCGGGCGCGAGAAAAACCGTCTGGTTGCTGCCATGCCAGCGGTACTTCGCCAGTGCGCTATGAACGTGGACAATTTTCTGACAATGCACGCCGTAAGCCGCCCAGAAAATGATGTCGCCGACGATCTGGAAATCATCGCGAAACCGGCAGGGTGCGGGCTGGCCGCTGGTCTTGAACAAAACGGCGCAAAATGACTGGTTGCCCAGTTCGGCTTTCCGCTGCAAATAAACATCCTTGTCCAGCACTTTGATTTTCCCATCGGCCTTCCCGGAGAAACTTAAATGGCGGTTCTGTTCGTCAATGCGTTCATCCAGCGACCACGCCAGCCCGTAGCCATTGCAATCCGCCAGCGCCTTGGTCATCACTTCGTAAAATTCCGGCTCGATGGTGTCGTCGGCATGGAGAATTTGCAGATATTCCGCTTCGCCAAAAAAATCAAGGGAGCGGTTCAGGTTTCCGAACAGTCCGAGATTTTTCGGGTTCCGGATGATCTCACAGGCAAGGTCTGGGAAATTTTGCACAATCTCGACGGTGCGATCCGTAGAGCAATTGTCCAGCACGACGACACGGTCAGGGCGCAACGTCTGCTGTGCGATGGAAGCCAGCGTCTGCGCAATGAACTGCTCGCCGTTAAAGACCGGGATGACTGTGAGAAGTTTGGATTTCACGGAGGGCGAATCTAGCTGAAAGCGCCCGCTGCCGACAAGTTGCCTTTTTTCGACGCGATCATCAGCCGGCTGGCTGATCGAGAAATTCCCACACCAGGTTGAATTTTATTTAAAGCTTCGCCAACAGCATGCAAGTCCGTAGGCGATAAATTTTAATTTAAAGCGACATTATTTCTTTCCATAGCGGCTTAAGATCATGGTCTTCCAACGCCATGGCTTTGATTTCTTTGTTGCCGGCCCGTCTAATCGCTTGTTTGAGCAACTTCATGGCCGCGTTTACTTGACCCAACTGGGAACTGTAACAAGCCAGATTATACCGTATCAGCCATTCTTTCGGAAATTTCTTGGCCGCCGGCAGCAGCGCGTCAAACGCCTCCTGCGTCCGGTTTAATTCATGCAATGCGTAGCTGCGGTTAATCCAGATAAAATCGAGCTTGGGAAACTGCTGCAATAATGTTCCGGTCATGGCCAGCAGGGGCGTCCATTGTTTGGCCGCAAATAAAATTTCGCACTGCGCCAAAAGCACCGCCGGATGCTCGCGCATGGCCGGCGAGATTTGTTTCAGTTCATCGTTGGCTGAAACCAGATCGCCCAAACCCAGCCAGCCCGAAGCAGCGTTCAGATAAAAAATATCCGGCTGGGTCAACGGTTTGTCTCGGTAATCCACGATGTTATTTGGTCTGTTGGGGCGGCAGCGGACGCATGCGTTGTCACAATCCCGTCGGGTGATCGAGAAATTCCCACGGCAATTTGAATTTCTTGGACAGTTCTGCTGCCAGCGCCTTGACACCGAACGTCTCCGTCGCGTAATGGCCGCCGTAAAAAACATTCAAACCCAGTTCCTCCGCCAGCGCGTAAGTCCAGTGCGGGCCTTCGCCGGTGATGAAGGTGTCCACGCCTTCGGCGGCGGCAATTTTCAGTTCACCGCCCGCGCCACCGGTCACAATGCCGATGTTTTCGCAAATGCTCTTTCCGCCGGGAATGAGCTTGGGCTTTACCCCCGTCGCGCGTTCCAATTTTGCCGCCAGTTCATCCCGCGAAATTCTCGCTTGCGACTTGAAGCTGATGGTCTGTCCGTGACTCGCGAAAAATGGTTTTAAGTTTTTCAGACCCAGTGCGGCGCAAAGCTGCGTGTTATTGCCAAGTTTTGGATGCGCGTCGAGCGGGAGATGTGAACTGTAAACGGCGATGTTGTTTTTGATCAGCAACTGCATCAATTCATAATTCTTCCCCGTCCATGGCTGACGCGGACTCCAAAACAAACCGTGATGCACGATCAATAAATCCGCTTTTGCATCCACGGCAAGCTTTACGGTGGCAAGGCTGGCATCCACGGCGGCGGCGATTTTTGTGACAGCGCCGGAATTTTCCACCTGCAAGCCGTTCGCCGCGCCGTCGTAATCGCCAATTTCATTCGTGCGGAGAATTTTGTCACAATGCGCGACGATGGTTTTGATCTGAACTTCCGGCATGTCGCGATGAAAACAAAATTTAGCCAGCCTGCAAAGCACGAAGGTGGCGGACGATTGGATGCAGCGTCGAGTCTGCGGCGCAAAATCAGCGCACAGCGCCGACGCTGTAGTCGAAACGCCGCGAAGAATTTTCATTCCGCGTGTTGCTTTCTGCGCCAAGAATTTTATAGTTCGCTCGACCTGAATCACGAAATGAGCAAACCGACTGACGCCGCGCCCGAATGGAACATTGAATCCGCCCGCGCGCTTTACAACATCTCGCGCTGGGGCGCGAAGTATTTTGATATCAATGACGCCGGCCACGTCGTCGCCAAGCCGTTGCAAGAAGCCGGCGCAACGGTGGACATCACCGACGTGATCGAGGAGGCGAAGGGCCGCGGCCTGAAGTTTCCCTTGCTCATCCGCTTTCAAGATATTCTTCGCCATCGCGTCGAGGCCATCAACAGGGCATTTCAAAGTTCCATCGCGGAATTCAACTATCAGGGAAAATATCGCGGCGTGTTTCCGATCAAGGTGAACCAGTTGCGTGAAGTCGTTGAAGAAATTCTCGACGCGGGAAAGCCTTTTGACTTCGGCTTGGAAGTCGGCAGCAAGCCGGAACTGTTCGCCGGCCTCGCGCTACAGAACCAGCAGGGCTGCCTCATTGTCTGCAACGGCTACAAGGACGCGGAGTTCATCAAGATGGCGCTGCTCGGCATCAAGCTCGGCAAGAAGGTCATCATGATCGTCGAGAAGCTGGAGGAGTTGAAACAGATCATCTCCGTTTCCAAACAGCTTGGCGTCGAGCCGCTCGTCGGTATCCGCGCCCGCTTGTTGAGCAAGGGTGCCGGTAAATGGGCGGAGAGCGCGGCGAAAATGCCAAGTTCGGCTTGAGCACCGTGGAACTTCTGACCGCGACTGAAATTCTGAAGGCGGAAAATCTCGGCCACTGTTTGAAGCTGCTGCACTTCCACATCGGCTCGCAGGTGCCGGACATTTTGACCGTGAAAAAAGCCGTGCAGGAAGCCGCGCGCTTTTACGCGAAGCTAAACAAGATGGGTTTCCCGATTGAATTCGTGGATGTCGGCGGCGGCTTGGGCGTGGGATTACGACGGCTCGCGCAGCGCGTTTGATTCCTCCACTAATTATACGTTGCAGGAATATACGAACGACATCGTTTATTACATCGCCGATGTTTGCAACGCCGAGAAAGTGCCGCACCCGACCATCATTAGCGAAAGCGGACGCGCCATCGTCGCGCATCACAGCGTCTTGATCGTTGAGGTGTTTGGTGCGATTGAAAAAATCCGTCCGGGCGAAGCGTTCAAATACGGCGAGAGCGAACATGCGCTCGTCAAGGAGCTGCTCGACATCAAAAAGAATCTTTCCAAGGCGAACAAGCTCGAGGCGTTTCACGACGCGCAGGAACGCAAGGAAGACGCGCAGCAGATGTTCGCGCTCGGCCTGCTGGATCTGCCAGACAAGGCGCGCATCGAAAATCTTTACTGGGAGATCGGCCAGGAAGTCGTCGCGAGTTTCAAGGGCCATGCGTATATCCCGGATGAAATCCAGAAGCTCGAAGACACGCTCGCTGATCAGTATCTGTGTAATTTCTCCGTCTTCCAATCTCTGCTCGATCACTGGGCGCTCGGACAGTTGTTTCCCATCATGCCGATTGGCCGCCTCAACGAGAAACCCACGCGCGAGGCGACGCTGGTGGACATCACCTGCGATTCCGACGGCCAGGTGAACAAGTTCATTGATCTGCGCGATGTGCGCGACACGCTGCCGCTGCATCAGTTGAATACCAATGGCAACGGCAAGCCCGAACCGTATTTCATCGGATTTTTCCTGATGGGTGCGTATCAGGATATCATGGGGCGATTTGCACAATCTTTTTGGCCGAGTGAATGAAGTCCACGTCTTCCTCGAACCTGACGAACCGACCGGCTATTACATTGAGGAAGTTATTGAGGGCGACACCGTCATCCATTCGCTCACCGCCGTGCAATACGACGAGAACGAACTCAAACGCCAGATGAAGGCACAGATGGATGAAGCCATCAAATCCGACCGCATGAAGCCATCCGAAGCCATGCGCCTGCTGGATGATTACGAGCGCGGGTTGAAGGCTTATACTTACCTTTCGTTTGAGCCAAACACAAAATCAGCAGGTCAAAAATCCAAACGAAGCCGAATTGCTCCGCTCGCTTGGCCGGCTCGCGCGCGGATTATCCGCGCTGTTCTGGGGCCTGCCGGCCGCGCTGATCATCTGCGCGGAAACCGCCCGCGCCTCCTGGCTCAAGCCGCTCGGCATGATCCCCGCGCTCGTGACGACCGGCCTGCTGCTCTACGGCCTCTGGCAGATGGGCGTTTTCAAAAACAGGAAAGGCCCTGGCGCGATGCCCTGGACCGCGCAAAACTTTTTGGCCTGATCAATTTCGGCCTCTGCCCGTTCATTTACTGGCAGAACAAGATGCCGCAGGAGGCGTTCTTCAACGCGGCGGTGCTGGTGCTGGTGCTGTCGGCGATCCTTTTTTTGTTCAATCTGAACATCGTCCTCAAGCAGCTTGGCACGATGCTCCCGGATGAAACCTTGCGCCAGGGAAACGCGCCAGTTCACCGCGCTCAACCGCTGGCTGCTCATCGCGTTGCTGTTGTTTGCCATTGCATACGTCTTTGTGCTGCGCAATCCGCATCTGCCCGTGACGTTGGGCGCGCTGTTTCTCTGGATCAACCGTTTCAGTTTCTGGGCGCTTACCTTCTTCGCACTGCTGCCGCTCGCCATGACCATGGCGCTGATCTGGAAAACCAAGGAAGTGATCCTGGATGGCGTGTTCGGCTCGCGGCAGTGATATTTTCCGCGGTAGCGCCCTAATTTCGGAGCGCGGCATTTATGCCGCTTCAACATTCAAAGGGATGGCGGCGTTGAAGCGGGCTAAAGCCCGCGCTCCTCCGGCAAATTAGGGCACTGCCTTTTCCGCGCGGGAATTGACAAAGTTTTCCCACATCAGCAACATTCTGCCGACATCAGGGACGTGTGGCTTATTCAGAATCAAAAAATCATCCATCAACAACCTCATGAAACTAAAACTTGCCGTTCTATTATTGGCCGGCCTGCTGGCAGCCTTTGCCTTGCACGCCCAAGACACAACGCGGTACCGGAAGAGACCATCAAGTTGCTGAAAGGCTTGAAATATCAGCAGGGTGAAATTGACCTGCGCGGCGGCCTCGCAAAACTGACCGTGCCGAAGGAGTTCAATTTTCTCGGGCCGGACGACGCCAAGACGGTGCTGGTAAAATTGTGGGCAACCCGCCCTCCGGTGAGAAGCCGCTCGGCTTGTTGATTCCGGCGGGATTGACGCCGTTGAGTTCCAACGCCTGGGTCGTGACCATTAACTATGACGAAGACGGCTATGTGAAAGATGACGACGCGGGCAAGATCAATTACGACGATCTGCTCAAGCAGATGAAGAAAAGTCTCGCGGAAAACAATAAGGTGCGGCAGGAAAAAGGTTATCCTGCCATCACGCTGATCGGTTGGGCCGCACCGCCACATTATGACGCGGAAACTCACAAGCTTTACTGGGCGAAGCAGCTTAACTTCGAGGGCGAGAAGCAGGACACGCTGAATTACAACATCCGCATGCTGGGCCGGAAAGGTGTGCTGGAACTGAATGCCATCGCCGGCATCAACCAGCTTCCCGAGATTGACGCACAAACGCCGCAAATCCTTGGCATGGTGGATTTCAAGGAGGGCAGCCGCTACGCCGACTTCGATCCGAAGGTGGATAAAGTGGCGAAATATGGCATTGCCACGCTGGTGGCGGGCGGCGCTTTGGCGGCGGCGGCGAAGTTCGGATTGTTGAAGGGGCTCTGGATTTTTATCCTCGCGGCTAAGAAATTCATCATCATCGGCGTGATCGCATTGGTGGCGTTCTTCAAGAAAATGTTCAAACGCGATGGGGGTTCGCCGAGTAGTTAGCAAGCACGGCAACGCGATCTACGAGAACATCTGCAATGAAATTGTACGGCTGGCAAGGTGTTGAATAACTTTATCAGATAAAACCTACGAAATATTATTCAGTTGCCGAATACACACGAATCCAAAATCCGGATTGACCCATGTTTGAGATATAAATTAGGCAACGATAAATTTTGCCATTTTGTTGAAGAGGTCGCATGGTGAATCCATGATAAAGTTGACCATCCATATAGTGGTGACCGAAGCGTGCCAGCACTGAACGAAAGCTACCGAGTGAAGGCGAAATAGCAATCAGCTCATCTTGTTGAACCGTTCCGGCATTGCGTGGAGTGATAAACCATGTGACTGAAGTTTCTGCATTTTTATATTCAGCGTGCAAAAGCGCATTCCTGTGACGGAATAACGTTGTTAGAACCAAATCTGCAAATGCGACAGCACTTTCTTCATTCGGACCAATTTTCGGCAATTCTAAAACTTCTGGAACTTCAATTTTGTCCATAAATTGGTTCAACCCGGCGGCCAATCCATGGGACGTCCGCCAAGAATGTGAACGTGCAGGTGCGGCACGGTTTCGCCGCCGTCCGCGCCGTTGTTGATGACGAGCCGGTAGCCGTTCTTTAAATCCAGATGCCTTGCAACCTCGGCGGCTTTGAGCAGCAGATGGCCCAGCAGTTTCTGATCATCCGCCTGCGCTTCGGCGATGCGTGGCACCAGCTTCCTGGGCACGATCAAAACATGCGTCGGCGCCTGGGGCTTGATGTCGCGGAAGGCGAGCACGGAATCGTCCTCGTAAACAATCGCCGCCGGAATTTCGCGTGCGATGATTTTTTCGAAAAGGGTTTTCATAAAGTTATAAGTTCTGAATGCTTAATTTCAGTTCCAAAAGCGGCGAGCCAAGCTACGAGTGGTTCAAACCTAAACCTTAAAATTCAAAACTTAAAACTGGTATCATTCTACGACCAGCGCGCAGTTTTTCTGTTCCGGCTCGGCGGTAAGGCATTCGCGCAGATAACTGACGATCTGTCCCTGCATATGTTCGCAACGCGGGCTCCAGCGTTGGGCGCCGGCAAGCTGTTTGACACAGCCGCGCAATCCGCGAAAACGCACCATGCGCGGCGACTGACGGAGCTGGGCGCGCAATTCGTCACGCAGGAGAGGGAAGAAGAAAAGTTCCAGGCTGTCGCCGGCCTGGTGCGCAAACAGGCCAAGGTCGGTCTCAATCGTCTCCGGCGGGCGCGTTTCGAACTCGTCCGCCTGCAGCGTATGCCCGAGGTTCCGCAGCACTTTCTTCAACGCACCGGCAAATTCGCCAACGGTGACCGTCTCGCGATCCAGATCCTTTTTGAAGTAATGAAAGACAGACGCGGCGGCATGGTGAAGCACCTCGGGATCGAGATGACCGGCGCAATCACCGACGAGTTCGACGGAGATCATCTCCGGCGAACAGGGGACGCTTTCCCCGTTATTCAGTTGAAAAATAAGGCAATTGGATTGCAGGGCGATCATTTGGCAGCTTCGAGTTTTTTAACTTCCTGGACAAAATCGGTGGCTTCCTGGAACCGGCGGTACACGCTGGCGAACCGGACATAAGCGACGTCATCAAGTTCACGCAAACCGTCCATGACCAGCTTGCCAACGACGTCACCAGGCACTTCGCTTTCGTATTCGGCGGTCACGGCGGCAACAATATGATCCACCAGATCTTCCAACGCCTTCGGGCTGACCGGGCGTTTCTGGCAGGCCTTGCGGATGCCGGACAAAAGTTTTTCGCGCGAAAATTCTTCGCGACGTCCGTCACGCTTGAGCACCATCAGGCCTTCGTGCTCCAGTTCCTCATAGGTGGTGAAACGATGATTGCAACTGGTGCATTCACGGCGGCGGCGGATGGTCGCGCCTTCCCGCGAGGCACGCGAATCAATGACCTTATCTTCCTGACCACCGCATTTGGGACAACGCATAAAACCACATCTAATTGTGGATAAGCGTTTGTAGCACGCAGCATCTTGCGGTGTCAAGCGGGGGTTATTCACAAAAGCGAGCAATCCCAAGGGTCTCCAGCCAAGACCGCGCTTGCCTTCACCCGTTTTTTGGCTAATATCTCCGGCTCGCGTTTGGAACAAATCCGGCGCAAAAAATTTATTTTTTATGGCAACAGCAAATGATCTTCGGCGCGGCATGGCGATCAATTACAACGGCGACATTTGTGTCGTGTTGGAATTTCAACATCGCACGCCGGGCAATCTACGCGCTTTCGTGCAGGCCACCTTGCGCAGCATCCGCACCGGCAAATCTTCCGACATCCGCCTGAGTTCAACTGAAAAAATTGAGCCGGTGCCGATGATCACGACCAAGATGGAATATAGCTACAAGGACGGACAGGATTACGTCTTCACCGACCCTGAAAATTACGAAACCGTCACGCTCGCAGCGGAACTCGTCGGCAAAGACAAAGATTATCTCGTGGAAAACTCGCTGGTGACGGTGACGTTCGTGGAAGAAAAGGCCGTTTCCATCGAGCTGCCCTCCAGCGTCATCCTGACCGTGGCCGACGCGCCGGAAGGTGTGCGCGGTGATTCCGCCAACAATGTGCAGAAGGCCATCACCATGGAAACCGGCATCACCGTGCAGGCGCCGCTGTTCATCAAGACCGGCGAGAAGATCAAGATTGATACGCGTACCGGCAAATACATGGAACGGGCATGAAAGCCGGTTGACGTTGAAAAAGTAAAGGTTGAGACTTTCAAAGCCCGCCGATCCGGCGGGCTTTTTTCATTTTAAACGGCGGAATTGCTTTTCAACGGTTAGGCGTTCGGATATTTGTTTGAAACTCTATGGCAGGGCAAAGCAAGGGAGAAAAATTGTTTCGCGGCATTGCCGTTTCCGCCGGCATCTGTCGCGGGAAGATTCTCGTCCTGCATCGCGCGCGCCACGTCATCGCCAGGCGCGAATTGTCCGATAAGGATGTCACGGCGGAAATCGGCCGGTTTGAAAAATCGCTCGTTCAGACCCGCCAGCAGATCTCCGAAGTACAGCGCAAAGTTGTCGAGAACATGGGCACGAAGGAAGGCGACATCTTTGAAGCACATCTGCTCATGCTTGAAGACCGGATGCTCGTGGACGAAGTCATCCGCTCCATCCGCGAACAAAAGGTCAACGCCGAGCATGCTTTTCATGCCGTCTCCGAACGTTATGCCGCCGCGCTTGCGGCCGTGGATGACGAATATCTCCGTGAGCGCGCCGATGACATGCGCGACCTGACTTCGCGCGTTCTGGACAATCTGTTGGAAGTGCGGGATGCCTTTGATCTACGCCATATCACCGAGCCTTGCATCCTGGTCGGCCACGATTTGAGCGCGTCTACGACGGCGCAACTGGACAAGAAACTGGTCCTTGGCTTTGCGACCGACATCGGCGGCAAAACGTCGCACACCGCCATCATCGCCCGTTCGCTCGGCATCCCCGCCGTGGTGGGATTGAAAACGGCGAGCGACGAACTTGACACGGGCGACTACGCGTTGCTAGACGGTTATAATGGCACGATCATCATCAATCCGACCGACCAGACGCTTTTTGAATACGGCCAGCTTTCGCGCATCAAGGCGTCGCTTGAGGAAAAGCTGCATGGCATTCAAAAGCAACCCGCCGTCACCTTGGACGGAAAATTCATCCACCTTTCCGCCAACATCGAGGACCAGCACGACATCGAAGCCGTTATCAAATACGGCGCGGAAGGCGTCGGCCTGTTCCGCACGGAGTTTTTGTTCATCAACCGCGAAAGCGTGCCGGATGAAGAGGCTCAATACAAAGTTTACCGTCAGGTCGCCGTCGCGTTGAAACCCAATCCCGTCATCATCCGCACGCTCGACCTCGGCGGCGACAAGTTCGCGTCGCACTTGCAGCTCGCGCAGGAGATGAACCCGTTTCTCGGCTGGCGAGCGATCCGTTTCTGCCTCGCCCAGCCGGAAATGTTTTGCGCCCAGTTGCGCGCCATCCTTCGCGCCAGCGCCGAGGGCAACGTGAAAATGATGTATCCGATGATCTCAGGCCTGGACGAATTGAATCAAGCCAGTGCGCTCGTCGAGAAATGCAAGGCGGAGTTGCGCGCCAAGAAAATCCCGTTCGACGAAGAGATGGAAGTCGGCGCGATGATTGAAATCCCCTCGGCCGCGCTTATCGCCGATGCGCTGGCGCAACGCGCGAAATTTTTCAGCATCGGCAGCAATGATCTGATTCAATACACGCTGGCCGCCGATCGCACGAACGAAAAAGTGGCGCACCTTTATGAGCCGACCCATCCGGCGATCATCCGGCTGATCAAGATGACCGTGGACGCTGCGCATAAACATGGAATATGGGCCGGAGTTTGCGGCGAGATCGCCGGCGATCCTGTGCTCGTGCCGCTTTTGATCGGGTTGGGCGTGGATGAATTAAGCGCCGCGCCGCCCGTGGTGCCGCAGGTCAAATACATCGTGCGCCGGCTCAAATTGACGGAGGCACAGGCACTGGCCGAATTCGCGCTGCAATGCGAATCGCCCTCGGAAATTTACGTGCGCTGCCAGGCGCTTGCCCGCCAGACCGCATCCAGCCTTTTTGAAAACAAGACGTGAACTTCGTTAAATGGTTGAACCGTTGAATCGTTTAATTGTATTTTCCCTGTGTCCTTGCCGATGTAACGATTAAACCATTTAACGATTCAACGCCTCATGAAAGTCATCATCCTCGCCGCCGGATACGCCACCCGTCTTTATCCGCTCACGCTCACGCAACCCAAACCACTGCTGCCGGTCGCGGGCAAGCCGATGGTCGAGCACGTCCTCGATAATCTCGCGCCGATCACTGAGATTGACCGAATCTACGTCGTGACCAACGCCAAGTTCGCCGATCATTTTCAGAAATGGTCCGAACATTATCGCGCCACCAAGTCCAAGTTTGAATTCACCATCGTCAACGACCATTCCACCGACGACACCAACAAGCTGGGCGCGATCGGCGACATCAACTACGTTCTGAAAACCCAGAACGTGGACGACGACCTGATGGTCATCGCCGGCGACAATCTGTTCAGCGACAAGCTGGGCGACTTCGGAAAATTCTGCCTTGCAAAGAACGCCCCGGCGCTCGCCGTCTATGACGTGGGCAATCTGGAAGAGATCAAAAAATATAATTCCATCAGTACCGATGCCGATGGCCGCATCACCTTCTTCGAGGAAAAGCCGAAAAATCCGACGAGCACGCTTACCGGCATCGCACTGTATTATTATCCCAAGGCTACCATCCCGCTCATCAAGCAATACATCGCCGAAGGCAACAATCCCGATCAGCCCGGACGCCTAATACAATGGCTTTATCCGCGCACGCCCGTTTACACTTGGCGCGTGCCCGGCTTGTGGTTTGACATCGGCTCAAAAGAAACCTTGGAAGAAGCGAACCAGATCTTCGCGAAGTTTAATCGTTAAAGAATGTTGTTTTTCCCATTTCAATAATGATGGGTGGTTTTTGATAAAACTCTTGCTATACAGGCTTGAAACCCGGATTTAGAATCGAATCTAGTTAAGTGATAAACCACAAAACTGTGGCTCACTATTATGTTAGGCGGCAGCGTATCATGAACACCATCGGCACACCCACTAATGAGCCAAACCTACCTGGCGGTGCATATTGGCGACGAGTGTTCGTCGCATTCTTCGTCATCTTTTTATGGTTAGTTGTGGCATCACTTGGCTTACTGGAATGGATGCGGCTTCCATACTATGCCGAGTTCCTTTTTCAGGTATTTGGCCCAGTGATAGCCTGTGTCGCGTTTTTGTATCCGACAGCTTTATTTCGAGACCGGAAGCCATCTTCCCGAATTGGCTTGTTATGTTTAGTCAGTGTCGGGATCGTTGCTTGTGCGCTTGTGTTGTTGGCAGTTTGTTTCATCGTGCGCCTTGCGATTCGAGCACATTTAGGAACATGAGAATGACGATGTTGCCGCCTAACCAGTCGCCGGAGCCAACGTGGTTGGGCGCTTCGGTTTTGCGCTTGAGCGTTTTGCTTTGCCACGTCACCGTTCCCACGTGGCTCAGCTTTTTTCGTTAGGCATCATTACATGCCATGAGATTTACGCTTAGTTTTATTCTACTGAGTCTGCTGATCGTCGGCTGCGGTCGTCGTGACGCAAAAATGCGTGAGCAGATATGTGGGTCTTGGAACGGCGGCATGGTTACTTATCTGGCAGATGGGAGCTGGCACTTCCATAGCGAGTTGGTTGTTTCCAATGTCACATTGAAATGGACGAGCGACGGAACGTGGGATGTGAAGGATGGATATTTGATTAGCATAACCACAAACAGCACCTCTGAAAATACGACCGAGGGACTACCCGTTGGCGTTGGCCAAGTTGATCGGTTTAAGATTACTTTTTTGGACGCACACAATTTATGCTACACGAACGACAGAGATGGTTTTGCGCAACACAGATGATGCCTAACCAGTCGCCGGAGCCAACCGCCGTTGGCGCTGTCAGTTCCGCTGTCGCGGTTCACGTCGCGAGCCGGCGGTTCAGCTTTCTACGTTAGGCATCATTCGCACGCGTCAATTATATGAGCGACCAAGACCAGAAGTTATGTGATAGCTGCCACGAGCGCCCCGCGACTAATCACATTTGTTATGGTGGTGATGCTAGCAAAAGCAAGAGTTTGTGTCAGGTTTGTCTGATGCAGGATTCGGAAGTAGGTGGCATGATGCAGCGTTTTCAGGAGGCAGTTCAAACCGGGTCTTGCAAGTATTGCGGCGCACCAGCCGGGACATCATTTGGAGCCTCTACTTCGTTTCTAGGCGATCATTATAATCTAGTGTGTATGATTTGCTTTAGCGACTTAACTGAGTTTGTTCGTCGGCCTGAAAACGCGCTGCTTTTTAAGCCTGATGATATAGAGCCGCACAACGTGGCGACGCAACTTGCAGACTATCAGAACCGGCAGGCGGAGTTTATGAGGCAGCGAGTTTTACAGAGGAAATCGAAATCATGATGCCTAACCAGTCGCTGCAGCCAACCTCGATGGGCGCTTTGGGTTATACGAGAACGCCCGTTACGCATCTCGCTATCGGTTCGGGTTGGCTCAGCTTTTTTCGTTAGACAATAATTTTCTATGCTTAAATCTCCCCAAGAAATGAAGGCCGCGATGATCGCGGGTTTGCCGACGAAAACTGGAAAGTCTCTCGCCGAATGGCTTGTTCTCCTGAAAGCCAGCAAGCTTGCCAAACATAAGGAAATGGTAAACCTGCTTAAGACCAAGCATGGCGTCACGCATGGCTTTGCCAACATGATCGCGTTGCAGGCGCTCAACTCTGACAGTCATACTGAAAGCGACACCGATTCCGTCGTGGACCAGCAGTATGCCAGAACCAAGGCCGTCCTGCGCCCGATCTACGATGCGATTCTTGCGGCAGTCAAAAAATTTGGCGCGGACGTTGAGATTTCACCCAAGAAAGCCTATGTCAGTCTGCGTCGCAGCAAACAGTTCGTCATCGTACAACCGTCTTCTGCCACGCGCGTTGATGTCGGGATCAATTTAAAAGGCGTGCCGCCGAACAAACGGCTCGAAGCTTCCGGAAGTTTCAACGCCATGGTGAGTCACCGTGTGCGCGTGTCAAATGTGAGCGAAGTGGACAAAGAACTGATCGGCTGGCTCAAGCAGGCGTACGGAGCGGCGTAGGGATTTTTGATCGGACGCCGGGCAGAAGTGTGATGATCTATTCTGACTTGATTTATAAATCGTGAATCTTCAATACGAATCATCCCGATGCATCAGCGCCGATGAGTTCATAGATCTTTTAAAGCGTTCGACGCTGGCGGAACGACGGCCCGTGGGTGAGCGCAACCGTATTGAAGCGATGCTCAAACATGCGAATCTGCTGTGCACAGCTTGGGACGGGGAAAAGCTTGTTGGCGTGGCGCGGTCGGTGACTGATTTCGAATACTGCTGCTATTTATCGGATCTGGCCGTTGATGAAAAATACCAACGGCAGGGAATCGGCAAAGAATTGATCCGGCTCACGCAGTCCAAGCTTGGTGACAAAGCCAAGATCATTCTTTTGTCTGCACCCAAGGCCGAGGCGTATTATCCGAAAATTGGCTTTAAGCCGCACCGGTCTGCGTGGGTTTTATCCAAATAGCCGACAAAGGTTACAATTTGGTTTCGTCGCCGTAATTCTTTTGCCTTCGTGCAATTCACCATGCTTAAATGTCTGCATGAGGAGTTTCCTTCGGCGGTCGGCGGGGGTCGTCATTTGCGGGCTTTTCGCCGTCCTTTTTTTCCTTTCTCCCGCGACGGCCGTTTCGCCGCGCGACCGGATTTTGATTCTGATTTCACTGGATGGCTTTCGCTGGGATTACCTGCAGAAATTCAATCCGCCGCACTTGACCAGGCTCGCTGCAGATGGCGTCCGGGCGGAACGGCTGATTTCGGCATTTCCATCGCTGACGTTTCCGAACCACTACACCATCGTGACCGGATTGTGGCCGGAGCATCATGGCATCATCGGCAATAATTTTTACGATCCGGCGTTCAAGACCAACTTTGCCATCTTCGACAATCCCGGTCCGACCGAAGCCCGCTGGTGGGGCGGCGAGCCGATCTGGGTCACTGCCATCAAACAAGGCCGCGTGGCGGATTGCGTGTTCTGGCCAGGTTCAGAGGCGGCCATTCAGGGCGTCCGGCCCACGGAATGGAAAGTTTTTGACAAGAAAGCCGATCCCACCAACTGCGTAGATGTCGCACTTGGCTGGCTCGCCCAAACAAACCAGCGTCCCAGCCTCATTACGCTTTATTTTCACCAAACCGACACCGTGGGACATCACGACGGACCAGACTCGCCACAAATGGTGGCAGCCGTCGCGCAAGTGGACAATGCGATTGGCAGGCTGGTGGATGGAATCCACCGGCTCAAGCTCGACGACGCGGTCAACCTCGTCATCGTTTCGGATCATGGCATGACGGAAGTCAGCACCAATCGTATCATTGCGCTCGATGATTTTGTGGATCTGGACAAAGTGCAGGTGGATTTTTCCGGCGCGGTGGCGGGCTTGCGTCCGTTGGATGGCAATACGGATGCGCTTTATGGAAGTTTTGCCGGCAAGGAAAATCATTTCCATGTTTATCGCCGCGAGAACATACCGGAACGGTTTCATTTTCGCGAAGGCGGCCGCATCCCGCCCGTCATTTTATTGGCCGACGAAGGCTGGTATATCAGCAAAGAAATGCCCAAACCCGGTCGGAGTCTTTTAAAGGCCACCCACGGCTTTGACCCGCAGCTCGAATCCATGGGTGCGATATTCATTGCGACGGGTCCGGCGTTCCGGCATGGCGTGGTGATCCCACCGGTCGAAAACGTAAATATCTACAATTTGCTTTGCGACACGCTCGGCCTCAAGCCCGCACCTAACGACGGCGATGACCGGCTGATGAAGGAAGTTTTGGCGAAGTAATTCTCTGCTAAATACGGTTTAGCCGGAGCGCGGAGCAATGCTCCGCGTTCCATCAGCCACTTTCAGCATTCTCCGAACAAAATCCGCCTTTATAATTTTTTGAATCCAAAATCGGCTCTCGGTGCATCTCACCTATAGAACGATATGAAAGCAACGGAATCAACAAACATAGGCGGAAGCATCCATGACATTTTAGTCAGACTTAATCACAGACAAGAACAATTGAATCCAAAACCACAACTCACTGCATCTAACCACCATAACACCATGAACACGACCCAAACCATGAACGCCAGCGCCGCCCTCGGCCTGGCCCAAAAATCAAACCCAACCGCAACAACCGTTGCCGCGCGCCCGGTCAATACAGCGGCCTCCCGTCGAAAAATACTCGCGCAAGGGCTGCTGGCCGTGGCAACCTCCGCTGCCGCCGTGGTGGTGTTCCAGACGGCAACGTCCATAGGCGAGTTGCTCGCGTTGCTCGAGCAGATTTATAAAATCAGCAGCCTCTAACCATCACCAACAGCCTCCAAGATTATGATGAAAATGAATCGTTTCTCCACCAACACGTTTGCAGCGCTGTTTGCGGCCAGCCTCTGGTTTGCCACCAGCCACCTGGGTCACGCGGACGACGCCACCAACTCCGTCGCCAGCCATGCCACCAACCGGTTCGGGCTTTCCATTGATATCGACACCGGCCACAAGAATACGGGTGCCGAAAATTATTATGGCCTGCCGAAGGAGACGTTCGACCGCCTTTCGCCCGACCAGATCATGCAACTGGCGCAGGCTCATCAAAAAACATTTGTCTCGGAGCAGCTTCCCGACACAATCATTACCATCCTCATTCCGATTGCCATGTTTAGCATGATCGCCGTCTGCGTGTGGTTGGGGGTCAGTTCACGGGTAAAACGAAACCGGCTGCTGCACGACACCCTCCGCTTGATGATCGAAAAGGGTCAGCCGATCCCGCCCGAACTGCTCCAGCCCGCTGACCCGCAGCGCAGGCCGCGCAACGATCTGCGCACCGGCTTGATTTTTATCAGCGTTGGCATCGGCTCGATTTGGTTTTTCTATGGTGTGGGCGGCAGCACCGCCAATATTTGGGGACTCGGCCTGATTCCGTTGTTGATGGGCTTCGCCTTTTTGATCACCTGGAAAATTGAAGCGAATAAAAACGGCCAGCCAAAATAATCCGTGTGTCCTTCACCGATGCCGACCTCATCGCCCGCGTCCTGTTGCGTGAAGACCACAACGCGTTCGGTGAACTCGTGCGCCGTTACCAGTCGCCCGTGCGCGGGTTCCTGATGAAGATGACCAATGGCGATGCCCATTCGGCCGACGACCTCGCGCAGGAGGCGTTTGTGAAAGTGTGGAAAAAGCTCGGCTCGTTCCGCAGCGAAGGAAAATTTTCCACCTGGCTTTTCGGCATCGCGCACAACGAATGGCGCATGAGCGTCCGGGGCCGGAAGGAAGTTGCGATCGAGGAAGTCGCCGACCAGCTGCCCGAAGCGGAGCAGCCGGACGACGCGGCCGCCAGCCGGCTGCGCCTGGACCTGGCCGAAGCGATGAAGACGTTGACACCTGCCGAAAGAGCGGCGATTGTCCTGTGCTGTCAGAACGGTTTGTCACACGAGGAAGCATCGCAGGCGATGGAATGTCCGCTCGGCACCGTGAAGACCAATGTGTTGCGCGGCAAAGAAAAATTACGCCGCTGTTTAGCCGTATGAAAAACGAATCGCCCAACCAGCCGGAAAACAACGACCCGCTCGACGCACTATTGCGCGAGCCGGACCCCTATATCCCTGACAACGGCTTCACCACGCGCGTCCTGACTTCGTTGCCAGTGCGACAAAAACACTCGTGGCGGCGGTTTGTGGTGCTTTCGGCGGCCATGCTTATTGGCGCAGTGTTGGTGGTGTGGCAACTGCCCGCAGCCATTGCCATGTTCAGCACGCTGCCGAGACAGTGGTCCGCTTTTCAATGGCAGACGCTCATCGCCTTCGTGCCGCTGCTCGCAGCCTTGGTTTCACTAGGCTGGGTGGCCTTTGCGGTCACGAACGAAGAGGAGTGATCCAAGTTCAGCTTACTTTACTGTAAAGACGGCGTGCTTCTTTTTCCCTTTGCGCAACCAGACATATTTTTTATGGAAGCAAAAATCTTTTAACATAACTTTGTGCTGCAAATTTGTTACAGGATAGTCGTTAACGCTAACACCACGCCCTTCGACATCTTTTCGCGCGTTGCCTTTCGATGTGAACAGCCCGGCATCAACTAAAAGATCGATAAGTGGATAACCTTCTCCTGCAAATTTTGATTTATCAACTCCCTTATTCTTTAGTGCTTCAGCAATTATTTCAAATTCTCTTTCTGAGGCATTGAATAAATCACCGCTGAATAAAATCTCGGTCACGCGAATTGCTTCTTCCGCCGCTAGCTTGCCATGAACTAGAACGGTCACGGCTTTTGCCAGCGCCTTGTGAGCGACGCGCGCGCCGGGATTTTCCGTGTGTTGTTTTTCTAGCAACTCAATTTCTTCCTGCGACAAAAAAGTGAAGTATTTTAAGTAGCGGACTACATCACGGTCATCCACGTTGATCCAGAATTGTAAAAATTCATAAGTACTGGTGCGCTTCGGATCGAGCCAGATGGCACCTTCAACGCTCTTACCAAACTTTGAACCATCGCTGTTCGTGATCAGCGGCAGCGTCAGGCCGAAAACCTGTTTGCCCAGCTTCTTGCGCGTGAGTTCGATGCCGGCAGTGATGTTGCCCCACTGGTCGCTACCGCCGATCTGCAATTCGCAATTCTGCTCGCGCGCCAGAACCATGAAATCAAACGCCTGCAACAGCATGTAGCTGAACTCGGTGTAGCTGATGCCGACTTCGCGGTCTTCCATCCGGGCGCGAACCGATTCCTTGGCGACCATCTGGTTGACGGAAAAATGTTTTCCGATGTCGCGCAGAAAATCAAGGAACGAGACTCCCTTCGTCCAGCTTGCATTGTCCACGAGGCGCGCGGGATTGTTATTAGGAGTTTTGGCCGCATCAAATTCCAAGAGCTTTGCGAGTTGCACCTTCACGCTGGCGATGTTGTGGTCGAGAATTTCCGATGTCAGGAGCTGACGTTCGGCGGTTTTCCCGCTCGGATCGCCAATGCTACCAGTAGCGCCGCCCGCGATGGCAATGGGATGATGGCCAAGCAATTGAAAGCGTCGCAGCGCGAGCAGCGGCACGAGACTGCCGACGTGCAGACTGTCCGCCGTGGGATCAAAGCCGCAATAAAGCGTCGTCGGCGTAGAAAGTTTTTTAGTCAGTTCCGCCGTGTCGGTGCAATCAGCGATCAGGCCGCGCCATTGTAGTTCTTCCAAAATGCTCACGGCAGTAGGTTAAATCGCCGTGGCCGAAATGCCAATTTCCAATTATTACTGGAGATTTTCTCGCCACGATTCCGGGTGACGGTGCAGGTGCATCACGGAAACAATCAGCACTTCGCTGTTTTCCACCGTGTAAATGATGCCGTAAGGAAAACGATGCGTGCGACAGCGGCGGATTTCCCCCGTCAAGTGATTGCCAGGCTTCCGGCCATTGGATGATGCGGACGATAGTGGCGCGAACTTCTTGTAGAAAATCCCGGCCGAGTCCGGGAACTTGTGCTTCATAATAACGCGCCGCTGAACGCAGCTCTCCGGCGGCCGGCGGCAGCAGACGGAATTTCATCGGTCCAGTTCGGATTCGATGGATTGAAGGGTGGACTCACCGTCAAGCGCCTTGATTTCACCGGCGCGAAAAGCCTTCAGGCGGTCCTGCGATTCGGCGAGCCAGGCGCGGTCAATGGATTTTTGCCCCGCTGGGTCAAGACTTTGCCAGAGCGTGTCAATAATCTGCGCCTTTTCAACGGCGGAAAGTTTCAAAACTTCTTTTTCCAGAATTGCGCCATCCATGGGCAAACTCTAGCGCGGGTCCGCAGCAAAGGCAAAGTGAACTTTGGACTTTGGACTTCAGGCTCTGGACTTTAACCTTCGCGCGGTGTCAAAAATGTTGAAAGCCTCCGGCGCGATGGCCGCTGCCACCCTGTTCAGCCGCGTGCTGGGCATGGTGCGCGAGATGGTCTATGCCCGGTTCATGGGCGACGGCTGGGTGGCCAGCGCGTTTGCCCTGGCGTTCACCATCCCAAACCTTTTCCGCCGGCTGCTCGGCGAAGGCGCATTGACGGCGGCGTTCATCCCCATTTTTAGGGAGAAGGAAAAGACGCACGGCGAAATTGAAATGTGGCGGGCGGCGAACGCGGTCATTTCCGGCCTGATCATCGCGGCGACCGCCATCATCGGCCTCGCCATGCTGGGCATTTCCATCGCGCTGGCCGTGCATCAATTCAGCGAAAGCACGGAACTCATGCTGCGGCTGCTGCGCGTGATGTTTCCCTACATGCTGCTGGTGTGCATCGCGGCGGCGTGCATGGGCATGCTCAATGCGCGCGGCCATTTCTTCATCCCCGCAATGGGCGCGACGATGCTGAACGTGGTGATGATCGCCTCCGTGCTCTGGTTCGCGCCGCACATGGGCGCGCAGTTGCCGGAACAGATTTTCGCCCTGGCCATCGGCGTGCTGGTGGCGGGCGTGGCCCAGGCGGCGTTTCAAATGCCGACACTCTGGCGCGATGGGTTTCGCTACCGCTGGGTTTCGCCGTGGAAGAACGAAACCGTCCGGCTGGTCGTGACGCGGATGATTCCCGGCACTATCGGCGTCGCGGCGTTTCAGATCAACGTGCTGCTCACGCAGACCATCGCGTTCTGGGTCGGTCCGCACATTGTCGCGTCGTTCAACTACGCCGTGCGGCTGATGGAACTGCCGCAGGGAATGTTTGGCATCTCACTCGCGACGTTTCTGCTGCCAACGCTTTCAGGATTGGCACTCGATAAAAATTATCCTGAATTTCGTAAAACCTTGGGGCATGGCATCAGCACGCTGCTGTTCGCCAATCTGATCGCCGCCGTCCTGCTCGTCGTACTGGCCGAACCGATTGTGCGTCTTCTCTTTGAACGCGGCGAATTCACCGCCGCTTCGACCCAACGTGCATCGCTAGCCCTCATCTGCCTTGCACCGGGATTAGTCGCGTTTTCAACCGTTAACATTCTGGCGCGCGCCTTCTTCGCCTTGGGTGACACCAAGACGCCGATGAAGATCAGCCTGGCGTGCCTCGCCTTGAATCTTCTCATCGCCATTGTGCTGGTGGTGCCGCTCAAGCAGGGCGGACTGGGCATCGCCAACACGATCACCTCTGTCGGTAACGCAGGCCTGCTTTTTTTTGCGTTGCGAAAAAAACTTGGCCGGCTGGACATGGCCGAACTGCGCGCGACGTTTCTGCCGTTGAGTGTTTCCGGTTTGCTGGCTGGAATTATAGCCTGGCAGGCCTGGCGGTTGTGGGAAATTTCTCTTGGCCATGAAACAGTCGCGTTGAAAATCGGCGCGGTGTTTGTTCCAGCCATCGCTGCGGGTTTGATTTATGTGGTACTTGCCCTGGCCTTTAAGATTCCGGCGGCGCATGAAATTACAAACCTAGTGCTGCATCGCTTCCGCAAATCTCCGCGCTCTTAAACCGGAACCACCGCCATCCAGCCGTTCGCGCCGAACTGCGATTTAAATTTCTCCGCCAGTTCTTCCGCCGCAGCCACATTTTTGACGATGGCAAAGGTTGTCGAGCCGCTGCCGGACATGAGGGAAACGAGCGCGCCGTTCTCGCGCAGGAAATCTTTGTATAGCGCCAAGATGGGAAATTTCTCAAACGCGGGTGCTTCGAGCGAATTGTAAAAGCCGTCGGCAGCGGCGGACAAATCATTCGCCTTTAGTTTTGAAATCAATTCCTGCGCGCGGCCCCTTCGTCCGTTTAACGCCTCGGGAAATCGCGAGAGATTTTGATACGACCACGGCGTCGAGATGCCGAATCCGGGATGAATGAGCAAAAACACCTTGCCGCGAAGAGCGGGGAAATTTTGAAGCAACTCTACTTTCTCACCGCGACCCGTGGCAAGCGCCGGCTGGTCATATAGGAAAAATGGAACATCGGAGCCCAGTGCGGCGGCGAGTTCGTGCAATTTCTCCGGTCGCAGCGGAAAGTCAAAAAGTTCATTCAGCGCAGCGAGGGTCACTGCAGCATTGGCACTACCACCGCCGATGCCACCGGCCAGTGGCAGGTTCTTTTGCAGATGTATGCAAATGCCATCGGAAATGTTTGCGGCGGTCAGAAATGCCGTGGCGGCGCGATGAACAAGATTCTTTGCGTCGGTCGGCAGTTCGGGATTACTGCACGACAATCGCAGATCGGAACCGGAGCGCTCGAAAGTCAGTTCATCACAGACGTTCACCGGCTGCATGACCGTCTCCAGCTCGTGGAAGCCATCGGCGCGCTTGCCGAGGATGTTGAGGAGCAGGTTGACCTTGCAGGGCGATTTTTTATGAAGTGATCCCATGACGTTTCACAAAATAAAACGCGCCAATGAAGACATTGGCGCGCCTGATAAATCCGATCCGTAGAAATCAATTGGGAAAGACGCTAAAACGATTCCCAGGGATGAACGGGGCGATGTTGCCGCCGCCAAAACCAAAATACGTGTCTGTCTGGAACGTGGACAAGGCGGGCAACCCGGGATGGTAACTGTCTGGATAGGGTGTCCCCGTCGGTATGTATTTTTTGTCGAAGCTGGATTGGGTCAACGCGTTTCCGGCCGGGAAGGTGACGATTTGATAGGCTCCCGCCACCGTGCGGTAAACTGACTGGTCAAAGCCGTGGATCACGCCCGTGGGAAAACCGGCCTGCGGATCGAAAAGAGTATATTGTTCAATGCTGTGCTGCATTTCACCCAAGCGGGCGAATTCGGTGATGTTGTTGACGCCGCTGCCCAGCCGTTGCTCGGGTCCGGCACAACCGGCGGTGAACAGGGCGGCCAAGGCGGCCAAGGCGATCAAAGATGTGGCATTTCGCATATTCTTAAACTTGTTGTTTTGGAGCCTACGCCGAAATCGCCGTTTGTAAAGTGTGTTTTATATTTCTCGGATGGCCCGCTTTTTCTCCTGCCGGTCCCAATACCAGGCGATCCAGACGGTGACTTCGTAAAGGATTTGCAACGGAACAAACATGAGCAGTTGCGTCACCACCTCCGGCGTCGTCAAGACCGCGCCCAGAATCAGGTTGATCACGATCATGTAACGCCGCGCCTTCGACAGCGTGGCATAACTCAGCACGCCGATCTTCACCAAAGTCAGGATCACCACCGGCATCTCAAAGCCCAGCCCCATGCCGAGCATGAACCGGCAGACAAAGCTGATGTAATCTTCCGCACGCCATTGTGATGCACCAAGGCCGAGCCAGTTGGAATATTTTTGGGACGCGGCGAGCGCGACCGGCATCAGCAAAAAATAACAGAAGCAAACCCCGACCAGGAAAAGCCCGCCGCCGATGAACAAGGCGCGGAAAACGTATTTTTGCTCGCGAATTTTGAGCGCGGGAAAAACGAAATCGATCACAAAATAAAAAATGAACGGCGCGGACAAAACCAGCCCGCCGTAAAATGCGACCTGCACTGCCACAAAAAAACCGCCGGCCGGGCTCAAATTGACCAGTTCGATCTGCATCTGCTCCGAATCGCCCGCCGGCTCAGGATTGGGATCAATCTGCCAGCCGAGAACCCGGTTGGTGCCGAGCGTGAGCGGTTCCACCGTGACGGCGACAAAACGGTTGGTGCCAAGGTTCAGGGATTTTTCCTGCGCGCCGGAAAGTTGAAAATGACCGAGCCGGTTGGTGCCGAAATTGACAGTGACAACTTGATTGGTTCCGGGATATTTGACCTTCGCCTGGGTCAGCGGCCATTTGATGACAGCGATGACGTAGTTCGCGCCAATCAGGCAGATCAGCATTGCCAGCGCGAGCGCAACGCTGACTTTGACCAGCACCCAGCGAAAATCTTCGAGATGTTCGAGGAAGGATTTTACGGGGCCGCCGCCGTCCTCATCGGACGGTTCTGAAGAAAAATCGGCCATGAAAAACTGCGGCTGAAAAAATCAGGCCGTCAGATGACTTTCGTTTCCGGAACGGCGGGCTGTGATTGCGCAGTCGTGTTGGCGGGCGGGAGTTTCTGGGCAGGCGTCACCGTCGTGGCCGTATCAGTGGGATTATTGATTTCATCCGTCACTTCCTTGGTGGCCTTCTTGAATTCCTTGATGCCGCTGCCAAGACCCTTGGCAAGTTCGGGAATTTTCTTGGCGCCGAACAAAATCAAGATCACGGCCAGAATGAGAACGACTTCCATTCCGCCGATCCCGAAAGCTGCAAACATGGTATTCATAAAATTTATTTGACCGGTTAAATCCTACGTCTACTTCGTTGAATAGTAAAGGAACAAAACGCGCCGGTCATGGACGCCAAAAGGCCGCACGATTTCTCGTGCGGCCTTGAAGGAAAGCTTTTAAGCGATTTAAACTCCGCCCTTCGGATGCAACAGGACAAAATCATCGCGCCGGTTCTTCGCCCAAGCAGCTTCGTCGTGAGCCGGGTCGGCAGGACGGTCTTTGCCATAGCTGATGGTACGGACGCGCGCCGGATCAATGCCGTCCTTGGCCAGTGCTTCGCGGGCAGCCAACGCGCGACGCTCGCCGAGTGAGCGATTGTATTCTTCCGTGCCACGGTCGTCACAGTTGCCTTCGATGAGCAACTTTGCGTTCGCATCCGATTTCAAAGCAGCGGCCACCGCTTGAAGATTCGATTCCTCGCTGGATTTGATGGCGGAACTGTCGAAGGCAAAATGCACCGTATAAGCTGCAAGCGCTTCACGATCTTGATTCATGTCCTCAACCCGCCAGCCGTCGGCAGTCGGAATTTGGCCGTGTATATCGGTGGTCTCAGTTGGGTTCAAAGGTGGGCCGGGCGGAATCATGGTGGTAGGATCTTTACCATCTGGAATTTGGCCATTTGGTGGCCCGGGCAATTTGGTCAGTTTGCCCGTGTCGTGTTTACAGCCGGTGGTGGCCAGCGTGGTGGCCAGAGCGAATATCAGCGGGTAAATCAGTTTCGTGGTTTTCATATTTTTTGCGTTAAAAGTTTGTTAAATCAAAGCGTCAAAATTTATTTTGCCCAGGCGGGTTGAGAATCGTTCCCCGAAATCCGGCCAATATCCTTGACCTGTTTCGTCATCACGTCAAGCACAGACAAAGATTGTTGATAGCCCGTGGCGTGGTTTAAAACCAGCGTGCGCGAATTCGGCGACCACGACGGGTGTTGGCCCGGTGCCAGCACGGTCGCGGTGCCGCCACTTGCCGGTATGATGCAGATGTTGAAGTCGCCCATCTGCGAGGTGAACGCGATCCATTTGTTGTCTGGCGACCAGTCCGGATCAGTTGGATTAGAGACGCCCGATGTGGGAATCCGCTGAACGGCACCACCACCGGCCGGAACTTTCGCCAGCACGCGGCGCGAACGGATCTTGGTCGCGAAACAAATCCATTGTCCGTCCGGCGACCAGCAGGGCGAAGATTCATCTTCCGGCGTCGAAGTCAATTGCTTGAAATTTGTTCCATCGGCATTGCAGACCCAGATGTTGGGGCTGCCGCTCCGGCTTAAAACCATCGCCACCTTGGAGCCATCCGGCGAGACCGCCGCGCTGGTGTTCAAGCCGGAAAACTTGGCGATGATGCTGCGCTGGCCGGTCGTCAGGTTGTGATAAAAAATGTCCGGATTGCCGGGCTGGTAGGATGTGTAATACAGCGCCAGATGGCCCGGCACCCAGGCTGGCGCGGCGACAATCGTGTTGTCATGTGTGACGGCCTGTGAGTTGTGACCGTCGAAATCCGAAACGTAAATTTCCCCGTTGCCGCTGGCGGCGGAGGCTTTGAAGGCAATTTTAGTCTGTCCGATTCCTTTCTTCCCCGTGATGGCAAGAACAATGTCATCAGCAAATGTGTGCGCCTGCCGACGCAAACTGGCACCGGTATAACTACGCGAAAACTTTGTCTGCTTGCTGACCGCATCCGTCACCGCGCCCTGCACATTGCCCGCGCTGCTGCCGTTGATCTTGTATTGCGCCAGATCCGGCGTGACGAATTTGAAACCCTGGACGTAAAGGTCGAAGCGCAAGACTTCCGCCGCCTCGCCGGAGAAACCTTCAAGCGAAACGGGGATGGGCTTGACCTGACCGGGAAGATTGAGCGTCGGACTGATGACCAGTTCTTCCTGAGCATGGGAGAGGTTCAGCGCGAGGGCAGTGCACACAATTGACAGGCAAATTTTTGCCGACTGGCGAATATTTATTTTCATCCGTTCATCCGTTTTACTTGAGGGTTAAAATTTATGATGTAAGTCCGTTCTCTGTCTATGGTGCCGGGCGGAAAGGGAGCAATGAACTGAACCCGGTCCAAGGTGCGTCGCACTGATTCATCCAGCTTTGCGTCACCTGACTGCGAAATAATGCGCGCCGAAATCACGGTGCCGTCGCTGGCGATGGTGACGCGAATCTTTGTGTTGGCCTGATCACTGGCCATGTCATCTGGCAGGATCCATGCCTGCTCATAAACACTTCTGACGACCTGGCCGTAGTTTGCCGCCGCGACGCTGCTGTTACCAACTGGAGCAATTGTAGTCGGCGTTGACAAATTGTTGCGCAAGGATCGGAGCGCGGAGTTGACGGCTTTTGAATTATCCGGCGTGGTTGCCGGCTTGGCCGTGGTCGAAGTATTTTTTGGCACCGTGCGCGTGGTGAGGGTCAGATTCACCTTGGGTGCTGGTGGCTTGGTCTCGCTCGGTTTATCTGCAGGCGTCCGGTCCACCGGTGTCAAATCCGGCTTGATTGTATCTTTCGGCGGCTTGACCGGCTCAACTTTCTCCGGCTTCAGCGTTGGAATGGACGGGGTAACGTCCGGTTTCACCGGTGTTGGCACCGGCGCGGGTGGAGTAGGCGTCGGTTGGGAAGGTGTGACGACTACCGGCGCTGGCGGTGGTGGCTGGGCGCCCTGGATGCCGGTGGTGGCCGCATCCACGAGATTGGCGGGAATCATTTCCAGCGTCTGCGTATCATCCTGTTTTTCCCGTTCCCAGAAGAATGCCGGGCCGACAAACAAAATCACCAGCAGCAGCAGGTGAAAACCTGCCGTCGCGATGATGCATTTTTTTTGCAGCCGGTTCATTTGGTGGTCGGGTCGGTGCGGAGCGAAATCTTGATGCCATTGTGCTGACAAGTGTCGAGCAGCGAGGCAAGCAAATCGTAACGACTGTCCTTGTCGGCGCGGATATAAACGACCAGGTTTGGATTCGTCCGAAATTCACTGGTGATCTGCGAAATCATCTGCGGCAACGTCGTCCGCTTCTTATCCAGCACATAATAGCCCGTGCGGGAGATTTCGACGGTGCGGATGTCGGACTTGTTCAGTTTTTTCTCCGTCTGGCCGCCGCGTGGCAACTGAAGATTGATGCTCTGCTCCAGCAACGGCGTGGTAATCACAAAAATGATGAGCAGTACAAACGCGAGATCCAGCAGCGGAGTGATGTTGATGTCACTCAACGTCACCAGATGACTGCGTTGGGAAAATCTTCTCATCGTAAAAATTAATCATCTGCCAGAAATTCCGTCTCCATCTTGGAAACGAGCTCTTGCGCAAAATTATCCAGGCCGACCGTGAACACACGGAGGTTATGCACCAGCCAGTTATAGGCGAACATGGAAGGAATCGCCACGAGCAGTCCGGCGACCGTCGTGACGAGCGCGGCGGAAACGCCCGGTGCCATCGCCGCCATCGTCGCGCTGCCTTGCTGGGCGATGCCGGCAAACGTGCTCATCACGCCCCAGACCGTGCCAAGCAAGCCGATGAACGGCGCGCCGCTCACCGCAATCGCCAACAAAATCAAGCCGGATTCCAGTTTCAACGATTCCTGTGCGACGACATTTTCCATGGCGCGTTTGACGTGCTCCATGTTCTTGAGCGAAATCTGCTGCTTGCTGCGTTCACCGCCCGGCCCGCGTAAACGCGCATCGAGCGAAACGCAACCAGCCTGATAAACCATGTAAAGCGGACAGCCATCCACCTGCAATTTACGGTCGAACATTTCGAGCACTTTTTTCTGTGCGTGAAATTCCTGGTCGAAGTAGTAATTCAGTTTCCGCGCGCGGCGCATCTGAATCGCCTTTGAGATCATGACGGACCACGCGACGATGGAAAACACGAGGAGGCAGCAGATGATCACCTTGGCTTCCGGCGTCGCCTGGTCCCAGACATAGACGAGCTCCGCCTTATTGGAAGCGGTTCCCGCAGCGGCAAATAGATAGAGTCCACCCATAAAAATGTGACGGTGACTTGGCCGTGAGGAACCGTGGCGGCCAATGGCGGGAGGTCGAACAATATTTCCCGCCACGCAATTATTATTCGCCGCGCGCAAAAATGCCAAGTCTTTTTGCGGGAAAAATTATTTTCACCCGACCAGACATCAACTTCAGCGCGTCAATGTCCGAAGCCGCAGTTGAACTCTTGGAATCTTTAACGCCTTGGCCAAGGAAAAACGGGCTCCGAACCATGGAAGTGTCACGATTCGGCCGGCGTCAAAATAATCCGCCAACAAAATGGCGTTCGTCTTGGTTGAAGCATCAGGCTTGGGCGGCGACATCAAGACAATGTGCGCTTTGGCCCGCAGATTTTTGGGCAGGGCTTCGAGCGTGAGCAGGATGTGGTTCAGCGTGCCCAGTTTGTTTTGCGCAACGATGATGGGCATTGCACGCAAAGCCACCATCAAATCACGCGAATCGAAATTCTCGCCAAGCGGACTCAACAGGCCACCCGCGCCTTCAACAAACAGAACATCAAATCGCTTCTGCAGGGCGCGACTGTGTGCAACAACTTCCGCGAGCGATACCGATTTACTTTCAAGCTTGGCAGCGTGTGATGGCGCGATGGCCGCACGGAAATGCCATGGATTGATCTCGTCGAGCGTGAGCGCGCCATTCATGGCGGCGTGCAGCGTGCGGGCGTCATCGCGACCACCGGAGCAGATGGGTTTGAGCGCCGCAGCGTTGACACCGCTTTCTCGTAGAAAGCCTGTCAGCAGCGCGGTCAGCACGGTTTTGCCGACGCCGGTGTCCGTGCCGGTAATGAAAAGCGTTTGCTTCATTCGCCAATATCAAAGCGGAATTGGGGGGAAATCACAATGACCTTGAAAAAGAAGCTCACAGGTTGATTTTTCAAAGGCAGTAGCAAAGAATTGGGACGCTAGAAACAATTGATCCACTTATGAGATTCGCACTGTCATTTTTCATGATGAGCTTGCTACTTACAGGTTGCAATCATCACGATGCCGAGCTTCGCCAAAAAATTACTGGAACTTGGACCGTTAATTCCAATGGCATAAATGGCACAATCAGCGTTGCTTCGGATGGCAGTTTTATTTCCAAATTTTCCGTAATTGGCACCAAAATTACCAGCGAGCTAATTTATCAGGGAACGTGGCGTGTTAAAGACGGTGTTTTGATAACAACAATCACAAATGTGGACGGTTTAGAACCTCACGAACCCGTGGGAAAGATTCGCAACATGAAAATTCTTCACATGGACGAACATGAGATGGCTTATCTCGTAAACGGCGAAACAATAACGGCACGCAGAAAATGATGGCATAGAACCACAGATTGTTTCAATTACATAACTGCTGGCTTCTCAAAACCGTTGACGTTCTCCGCTTGATTCAGCTACATTGCGCGGCTCGCAAAGCCTAAACTGGCGCGAGAAATTATTGTGAATATCACTGTTGAAAACCTGGCGCCGTGCAGAAAATTGCTGCGGGTGGAATTGGACGCGAAGTCCGTGGACGAAATCTTTGATGCCATCACGAAGGATTATCAGAAGCAGGCGTCGCTGCCCGGCTTTCGGCCCGGCAAGGCGCCGCGCGACATGGTGATCAAAAAATACGAGGCCGACATCCAGGCCGACGCCAAGCGCAAGCTCATCGGCGAATCCTACCGCAAGGCGCTGGAAGAAAAGAAAATCTCCGCCATCAGCCAGCCGGACATCGAGGAAATCCAGTTCGGCCGCGGGCAGGACCTGCAATTCGCCGCGACGATCGAGACCGCGCCGGAATTTCAACTGCCGGAATACAAGGGCCTGGCGGTCAAACGCGAGACCAAGTCTGTTTCCGACGAAGATGTCGAGCGCGCGCTGAATCTGCTCGCGCAGCAGCATACGAAATTCGAAACCGTCACGCGCGAGTTGAAGACGGGCGACGTCGCGGTCGTGAATTATACCGGCACCTCCGATGGCAAGCCGATCACCGAAATCGCCCCGACGGCGAAAAGTTTGGCGGAGCAAAAAAATTTCTGGGTGGACATTGGCGCGACCACTTTCATTCCCGGATTTGGGGATCAACTCATCGGCGCGAAGGCCGGCGACAAACGCACGGTCAGCGTGGATTTTCCGGCTGATTTCGTGACGAAGGAGCTTGCCGGCAAGAAAGGCGTCTTTGAAGTCGAGGTCGTCGAGGCGAAAGAAAAGATTTTGCCGCCGGTGGATGACGCGCTGGCGAAGAATTACGGCGCGGAAAACCTGGAAAAGCTGCGCGCGGGCGTCCGTCTGGACCTGGAGAACGAATTGAAGTATTCGCAGACCAAGTCGGTGCGTGGCCAGCTTATCAGCGCATTGCTGGCACAGGCGAATTTTGACCTGCCGGAATCGGCGGTCGCGCACGAGACGAAAAATGTCGTTTACAACATCGTCCAGGAAAACACCAAGCGCGGTGTGGGCCGCGAGCTGATCGAGAAGCAGAAGGACGAGATTTACAACGCCGCCGCGACGAGCGCCAAGGAGCGCGTGAAACTGGCCTTTTTGGTCCAACGCATCGGGGAGACGGAAGGCATCAAGGTTTCACAGGAAGAAGTCTTGCAACGCATCCAGTCGCTGTCAGCGGCGTATCAGATTCCGCCGGACAAGTTCATCAAGGATTTGCAGAAGCGCAATGGCATCAATGAACTTTACGACCAGATCGCGCACGAGAAGGTGCTGACGTTCCTGGAGAACAACGCAGCGATCACGGATGTTGCAGCGGCGGCAAAATGATGCGGTGCCGCAACTTTGAACTGCCTGCGGGGTTCATTTTACGACCGCAAGCTGATTTGGCTAAATCGTTGCCTTGAAAGGTGCGGAGCAGCTAAGCTTGATGAAGCCGGTTAAAATCCGCAATATTTCAAAGGTATGAATAGATTTAGCATTGTCTGGGTTGGATTGCTCGGTTGCTTTGCCGCCACCGCGCAGACCAACCAGACGGCGGACGTGACCCGCGAGATGTCACTGGCGGACTGCATCCAGGAGGCGTTGCAACACAACCTTGACCTGCAAATCGAGCGCTACAATCCGCAGATCTCTCTTTATAACGTCAACGGGGCCTATGCTGGTTACGACCCGACGTTCAATTTTACCGGGCAGCATTTGTACAATGAAAGCGGCAGTTCGTTTCAAGACGGCCAGCGCATCCCCGGAAATGAAATCAATTCGGACAGTTTCAGTTCCAGCTTCAACGGCGCGGCTCCGTGGGGCATGACGTACAGCCTGGGCGGCAACGCCTCAAGCACGAAGGGTTTTCAGGGCGTGGGCAGCACCACCGTTCCCGTTCAAAATTCCTCCGGGCAGGTCGGCGCACTTGTCCTCACCCAGCCGTTGTTGAAAGATTTTTGGATTGATCAGACGCGGCTGAATGTCCGCGTCGCCAAAAACCGGCTCGAATATTCCGAACAGGGTGTGCGCCAGCAGATCATCACCAGCGTCACCGCCGTTGAGAACGCCTATTACGAACTGATTTATGCGCGGGGAAACGTGAAGGTGCAGCAGGAGGCGCTGGAACTGGCGCAGACGCAACTGGACCAGGACAAACAACGCGTTCAGATCAAGGTGCTGGCCGAGCGCGGCGGAACGATTGAGCAGGACGAAGCGCAGGTGGCCACGAGCAAAGCCAATTTGATCGCGGCGCAAAATACCTTGTCCATCAATGAAAATACCTTGAAGAACCTGCTGACGGATGATTATGCCACGTGGCATGGCACGCAAATCCAGCCCACCGCCACGCTCGACGCGACATTGCAATTGTTTGACATCCAGGACAGCTGGAACAAGGGCATGACCGGGCGGCCCGATCTGCTTCAGTCACGGCTGAATGTTTCCCAACAGGGCATCCAGTTGAAGTACGCCTACAACCAGCTTTATCCGTCGCTCGACCTGATTGGTTCCTATGGTTACAACGGTTCGGGCGAGGAGTTTGGCGATACTTTCAACCAGTTCAAGGAGGCTAACCAACCTTTCTATACGTATGGCGCACAACTTTCGATGCCATTGAGCAATATCGGAGCGCGCAATACTTACAAAGCCGGCAAAGTGACGCTGAAACAATTGCTGCTGCAGTTGAAACAACTGGAGCAGAACGTCATGGTGCAGATTGACAACGCCGTCAAGCAGGCACAGTCAAGTTACGAAAGCGTGCAGGCCACGCAGCAGGCGCGAATTTATGCCGAGACCGCGCTGGATGCCGAGCAGAAAAAATATGCGGTCGGCAAAAGCACCACCTTCACCGTGTTGCAGCTTCAGAACAATCTTACGGCGGCGCGTTCGCAGGAAATCCGCTCGCTGGCTGATTACAACGAAGCCCTCGCCAATCTCGCCGCCGCCGAAGGCAGCACGCTCGAACGCAACGGCATCAATCTTTCCGGCAAATCTTCATCGACGAATTCATCTTCCGTTAAGGGCTTGTGGTAAGAGGCTGCAATTTGATGGAACAGCAGCGACCTGCGTATTTGGGTCACCAGAAGTGCCATGCGCCGCGCCAGATGACCCATATTCCAAGCAGAAAATTGGTGATGGCGTGAGCCGTCATCGCGTCGCCCAGCCGGTTTTTGCGGATGACCAGCCATTGATATGCCGCGCCACAGATGATTCCCGCCAGCCATTCGTTGTGCGCACATCCAAAGACGATGGTCGTCACCATAAATGGCCACGGCAAAAACCGGTTGAACGGCACGGTGAGAAAATTATGGCTGGCAAAATACCGGTATAAAAAGGAGCGGTAAAAAACCTCTTCCAGCGGAGGCACCACCAGCGTCATTCCCACGATATGGACAGCCATAAAAAACCAGGCGACGCCGGAATATCCACCAAATTGGATGTGGGGATCCCAGATTGAATCAGTTTTTACCGTCGGATGCGAGAAGCCGAGTTTGACCCAAAGGGAATCCAGCGCGGTCCAATCGCTGCTGATGCCAACCCATGCAAGGAATACACCGATGCCGACGACGACAGCTTCCCAGCTTAACGCCCATCTCATTTCGGTGACCAACGGACGCATCTCGAAAATCAACCACGCACCGATAACCGTTTTAGCGAGGTAAAACCAATAAGCCGAGGCGGGGCCGAATTGTCCCTGTCCGGCGGTAAGCAGGACAAAGATAACAAAAGGTGCGACACGTTGGACCGCAGGCGAACCTGCGGATATTTTTTTCAACAGAGACACGCTGGAATTGGCACCGACTATTTTTCCCCCACATGGAGGTGATTGGTCTGGCCGTTGCCCACGAGCGTGATGGCGTTGCGCGAAATAAACGTCACGCGCTGGCCGTCTACGGCATCACCGACAAAGACCGTTTTGCCGCTGATGATTGCATAAGGCGTGACCGGGTCATAGACAATTCCTTGGATTCGCGCCGGTTTGGGTGCTGTTATTTTAGGAGTATCCACGACCGGCGGCGCAGGGGGCGGAGTGGCGGCGGCAACTTGAACCACGGGGGCGGGAGCCGGCATCGGATCGACGGCAGCTTGTTTTGTCACGTGCCCGACCGAGGATATGGCGATGAACAGTCCCGCAAAAAGGAGAAGGAATAAAATGATGGCGACGGGCCATATCAAGTTGGATCCTTGGTCCTGCAGGCCGGATTCAATGGGTTGCAGCGGTCGTTCCATGGCGGGTGCGGCCACCGGGTTGCTGTTGTGCTGGGTTTGTTTGGCGCGTTTCAGCGCATCGTTGATGAGGCTCATGAGTTGAAGTTCCCTTCCAGTTCACGGATGGCGCGGCCCACCATCGCATAGTTTACACGGTCGCTGCGCTTGACGTAGCCGGCCAGCAATGCCTTGTCGCAGACGGCATTGACCAGCCGCGGAATGCCGCCGCTGTAATTGAAGACGCGCCAGACTGCTGGCATTGTGAAAACGGGAACCCCGCTGGCACCCGAAACTTGCAGCCGGTGCTGGATATATTGGACGACTTCCACCCGCGTAAGCGGCAACAGGTGAAAACGCACCGTGATGCGCTGGCGCAACTGGCGGAGACGATAGCTGTTCAGCCGTTCACGCAGTTCCGGCTGTCCCATCAACACAATTTGCAACAGCTTGCGGTCGTCCGTCTCGATGTTCGACAGCAGGCGGACTTGTTCCAGCAGGTCTTCCGTCAGGTTTTGCGCCTCGTCAATGATGAGCACCGTTTCCTTGCCAAATTCAAGCTGTCGGAGGAGAAATTCACTGATGGCCGAAACCGTTTCCAACCGGTCCATTCCCTTCACGTCCAGGCCAAATTCCGTTGCGATGGCTTGTATCAACTCATCCGCGTTCAAGGCAGGATTTAAAATGAGCGCCGTTGAATAATGCGAATCAAGCTGATCAAGCAATGCGCGGCACAGTGTCGTCTTACCCGCGCCGACCTCGCCCGTAAGCTGCACAAAACCCTTCCGCTCACGGATGCCGTAGAGCAGATGGTTGAACGCCTCGCGATGCTTGGTGCTATGGAAAAGGAAGCGCGGGTTCGGCGTGATGTCGAACGGCGCATGCTTTAACCGATAATAATCCAAGTACACGCCCGTTTTGAGCAGAAACCATGCCGGTCGGAAAGTGAAGGCCAGGTGAAATACCTTGTCATGCCAGTATTTTTTGAGTGACCCTGACCAAAGCCGCCGCTTCCGTCTGGGTTCCGATGGTAATGCGCAGGTAACCCTTCACCTCTGGCGCACTAAACCAGCGCACAAGGATTTTCTTGCCACGCAACTTCTGCAGCCAGGCCTGGGCTGGAAAGCGCGGCGGCTGCGTCAGAATAAAATTCGTCTGGCTCGGCAACACGCGAAAGCCCAGTTTCGTCAATTCGCGGGAAAGCCATCCACGCGTCGCGATGACTTTATTGAAGTTGGCGCGATAATATTTTAAATCACCCAATGTCGCCTCGGCGGCGATCTGGCCGAGGCCGTTGACGTTGTAGCTGTCGCGGATTTTGTCCAGCGCCGCAATGAGTTCGGCGCTTCCGACAAAATAACCGACACGCTGGAAGCATAATGAGTAGGCCTTTGAAAAAGTCCGCGCCACAAGGACATGCGGAAACTTCAACGCCAGCTTCATCGCGTTTTCTTCAGCGAAATCCACATATGCCTCGTCGAGAATGACCACGCCTTTTTGCGCACGGCAAAGTTTTTCGAGTTCCGCCGTTTTATAACCGCGCCCGCTCGGAGCATTCGGCGTTGTCACAAAGGTCAGCGCCGCATGGAAGTTCCATTGCCTGCCGCGCTTTAATTCAGCGACACTCGGCAAGGAAAAATCCGGTTTGAGAGGTACCGCGTTTTTTGCCGCGCCATGAATGTCTGCCAGCACCGGATATAGCGAATAGCTCGGCGTTAAATACTGAACCGTTGCTTTCGCCAATTTTGACTTCTGACTTCTGACTTCTGGCTCCGGCTCCACAAACGCCCTCACCGCCAGCGCCAGCAGTTCATCAGAGCCGTTGCCGACGATGATATTTTCAGGTTTACAGCCATGCAGTTCCGCCAGTTTTTCGCGCAACGCCTGCGCCGTCGGGTTCGGATACAGCCGCAACCGTCCGTCCGCCGCCGCCTTGACCGCCGCCAGCACGCGCGACGATGGCGGATACGGATTTTCGTTGGTGTTGAGCTTGACCAGCCCTTTGATCTTCGGCTGCTCGCCCGGCACATAAGCGTGCAAGCTGCGGACGAGCGGGCGGACATAATTTATTTTTCTGTGTAACGACATAATGTTGTTTTCAAAATTTTGATGTCAGCCAGCGCGAAAGACAGATAATTTTCACACTGCCTTCCCGGTCTTGACCTTGTGGCTGCTGGATAAAAAGGGGAATTCAATCCAGCGATAGGTGGCCGCGCACAACCCGATCGTGGCCAGCGCCGCCAACGTGATGATCAGCCAGTATTCAGATTGCGGCAACGCCGTCAATCCGGCGGCCTTCAAAGTACCGGCCACCAGATGGAACACCACCCCATGAAGCAGATATACGCTGAAGCTGATCGCGCCGAGACAGCGAACCGCCGGATGCGTCAGGAAGCCGAAAAAACTGTTGCCGGCCGCCGCCGCCAGAAACAACGGAAACAATGCCCCGGCAAGCGGAAGCGTTGACCGGCTCCAATGATTCCAGGCACAGAGAATTACTGGCAGAACCAGCGTGGCCAAACCGGTGACTGGATGTTGCAACCGGACGCGCAGTTTCTGATTCTCAAGCAACAGCGGGCAAACCATGCCAAAACCAAATACCAGACCGAGCTGCGCTTCAGGATTATACAATATGCCCGTGAAGCCCATCAGATAAAGTGCCAGGGCAAGCATGACGATTCTCCGGCCCACCGCGAACCAGGCGATGAACGGCAGGATGAAGTAAAAACGCCATTCATACCAGAGCGTCCAAACGACATGCGCATTGTAACTGCCGATGTCCAGGTCGCCGATGAACCGCCATTTAACGGCACCCAGCACCGCCAAACGCAGCAGCGGTTTCCAGTTTTCCGGTGACAACCACTGTCCTCCGGTTTGAAGCACCGCGACCAGCAGCACGGCCAGCACGCTGAAAAAATATAACGGTGCGATCCGGTATAATCTTCCCCGCCACAGTTTCCACACGTTCAATTTTCCCTTCATGGTCCGGGCCTTGCCCCAGAAAAGGCAGCCCGTCAGCATGAAGAAAATGATCACGCCCGCCGGTCCCAGCAACTGCAACACCCCGGACTCGGCAGTTCCCCAAACATCGTTCATCAGCCATCCCCGGAAGAGAAAGCCATGATGGATTACCACCATCAATGCCGCCATGCCCCGCAAACCGTCCAGCGGAAGTTCCCGACCACCGGAGTCCGCCAATTCCCGCCGATAGAACGCATTGAAGCGTTGAACCGCCGCCGCTGTTGCGATGACTGCCAGCATCAGAAACGCCGCACCGGCCATGTCGCCAGTGGAATTCATTTATTTCGGTGACTTCATCCGTACTTCCGCGCTTTTCCCATGCGCGCCGAGGCCTTCGAGTTCGGCGAATTTTTTCACCGATTTCAGCGCCTTCTTCAGCGACGCACGGTTGTATTCCACCACGCTCGTGCGGCGCTGGAATTGATCCACCGTCAGGCCGCCAAACGACGCGCCAGCACCATCGGTCGGTAAAACGTGGCTCGGCCCGGCGACGTAATCGCCCAGCACCGTCGGCGACCAGTTGCCCAGAAAAATTGCGCCCGCCGTCACGATGCCGCCGCTCACGCGCCGCGCATCGCGCGTGATGACCTCGCAATGCTCCGGCGCGAGCTGGTTCGCCAGCGCCACGGCGTCGGCAACGGTCGCCACCTGGATGAGCCAGGTATTGCGGGCAAGCACGCGTTGGATGAATTCGCGGCGCGCCAGCTTGGGCAACTGCCTAGCGATTTCCTTTTCCACCGCCTTGAGGATTTTCGCGGAAGTCGTCACGAGCCAGACGCGCTCGTGGCCGGAACCGTGTTCGGCCTGCGCGAGCATGTCGGCCGCAGCGAACTTCGGATTCGCCGTGTCGTCGGCCAGAATTAATACGTCACTTGGTCCGGCGAGCAGATCGATCGCCACGCGCCCGACGAGCAGCCGTTTGGCCATGCTGACGTAGGCATTTCCGGGGCCGAAAATTTTCTGCACGCGACGGATCGTCTTCGTGCCGTAAGCCATCGCCGCAATCGCCTGCGCGCCGCCGATGCGGTAAATCTCCGTCACCCCCGCTGTGCGTGCGGCGAAGAGAATTGCCGGATTGATGGAGCCGTCCTTGCCGCACGGCGTCGTCACGACGATTTCCTGGCAACCCGCGACTTTGGCGAGCGTGATGGTCATCAGTGCCGTCGAGACGAGCGGCGCGGTGCCACCGGGAATGTAAACACCGACGCGCGTGAACGGATCAAACTTTTCACCCACGCTTGCGCCATGGGAATTTTTGCCCGACCAATCCTTGCGCTTGGATTTCTTGGCGAAGCCGGCTATGTTCCCTTCCGCTTCCGCCACTGCCGCGCGCAATGATTCATCCGCCTTGAGCGATGCGGCCATGAGTTCAGCCTGTGTCACGGCGAGTTGCTCAGCGGTAAGTTTTGCGCCGTCAAATTTTTCCGTGAAGTCCAGCACCGCCGCGTCGCCGCGCACAAACACGTCGTGCAGAATTATCTTGGTACGCTGCTCGATCTCCGCATCGAACAAACGGGAATCGGCAGCCAGAACGCGAAATTTCGCGGCAAAATTCTTGTCGGTGCAGCGGACAATTTTCATGGTCACAGGTTAAGGAAGATTTGAGGCCAAGTCAAAATTCGTAGCAGCAGAAGTGAGTCCGTTCCATACAAAATTTGAGCCACTCATGCCGGCCGCCGCCAAAACGAGTTACGCTTTTCTTCGCCTCGGATCTGTGTTTATCTGTGCCCATCTGTGGCTAATAAAAACCCCATCATCGCCGCGCTGGATGTCCCCGCTGCGGAACAAGCGCTGAAACTCGCGGAACAGATCGCACCGGCGGTCGGTGCGCTCAAGATCGGCAGCGAACTGTTCACCGCCGCCGGGCCGGACATTGTGAGAAAAATTCGCGCGACCGGTGCCGCCGTTTTTCTCGACCTGAAATTTCACGACATTCCGAACACCGTCGCCAAGGCGGTCGCCTCTGCTGTGCGGCTCGACGTGCAGATGCTGACCATTCATACATGTGGCGGATTTGAAATGATGCAAGCGGCGGAAGAATCTGCGCAACGGACGGCCAACCAGGCCGGATTCAACCCTCCGTTGATTCTAGGCGTCACCGTGCTGACGAGTTCCAATAACAACACGCTGGCAGAAACCGGTTGCGCGACGACGGTCGGCGCCCAAGTCGAAAGGCTCGCAAGCCTTGCAGTCAAAGCCGGACTGCGCGGATTGGTCTGTTCGCCGCTGGAGATTGCCGACTTGCGGCAGATTTTACCCACGCACATCCAGCTCGTGACGCCCGGCATCCGCACTGGTGAGGAAAAGGCCGACGACCAGAAGCGCACGCTCACACCGCGTGAAGCAATCCAGGCCGGAGCCAGCTGGCTGGTGATCGGCCGCCCGATTTATGCGGCCGAAAATCCGCGCGCGGCGGCAGAGAAAATTTTAGAATCCATTTTTAACCACAGATGAACACAGACAAACACAGATTCATTTTATGAGTGCAAAAGTCGTCACAGTTGTCGCCACGTTTCAAGCCAGGCCGGGCAAGGAAGCGGAATTACAAAAAGCCCTGGTCAGCCTCGTCGCGCCCACGCACAAAGAAGCCGGCTGCATCAACTACGATTTGCACGTTTCCGCTGAAGATCCCGCAAAATTTCTTTTCCATGAGAATTGGACCAGCAAGGCGCACCTCGACGCGCATCTGAAAAATACGCATATTCAAGTATTATTGCCGCGCTTGGACGAGCTGTGCATCGGGATGCCGGAGATCAAAACCTGGGAGAAAATTGCATAGCCGGAACGGAGCGCGGGCGGTCCGCCCGTGTGTTTGGGTCATATTTTTGAAATCGCGCACAGGCTGTCCGCGCTCCACGAATCACTGGATGACTTCGCAAACGAGCAGAGTTTTAACCGGACGCTTCGCAGAAATTTCGAATGCCGTTTTCAAACGCGCCAGCGCTGTTTTTACTTGGGTCGAATCAGCGGCATGAACACGGCAAAGCGTTTCCGATTTTTCTACGCGCTCGCCGGGCTTGGCGATTTTATCCACGCCCACATCAAAGTTGATGGCGGATTCTTTCGTGAGCCGTCCGCCGCCAATATCGCGGATGACTTCGCCGATGATGCGGGCGTTGCATTTAGAAATGTAGCCAGCCTTTTCCGACTTCAATTCGACGACAACTTTCGCAGTAGAATCCAGCGCCAGCTTACGATTGAACGCTTTCAGATCCGCACCTTGGGCGAGCAACATTTCATCCCACTTTGTACGCGGCTCGCCAGAGTTTAAACAATCTTCCGTCAGCTTGCGCGCGGCGGCGAGAGATTTTGATTTGCACGTTTGGACCAATAGATGCGCGGCGGAAACAAGCACTAGTTCACGCAAATCATCCGGCCCTTTGTTTTCAAGGCAATCAACGCTTTCTTTGACTTCCAGCCAGTTGCCGGCGGCGCGGCCAACTGGCGTATTCATGTCTGTCAAAATCGCGCGCGTGTTCGTGCCGCACTCGTTGCCGAGCGTGACCATCGCCCTGGCGAGCTTGTGCGCGGCAGCTTTGGTTTGCATGAAGGCAGCGCAGCCAAATTTGACGTCAAGAATCAATGCGTCCAGACTTTCAGCGAGTTTCTTGGAAAGGATTGAGGCGGTGATCAGTTGAATGCTCGGCACGGTTCCGCTGGCGTCGCGGAGGGCGTAAATCTTTTTGTCGGCGGGAACCATCGTGTCCGTCTGGCCGCAGACGACGCAGCCGACTTTCTGGACTTGTTTGATGATTTGTGTGGCGGGCAAAAGCGTTTTAAATCCAGGAATGGAATCCAGTTTATCCAGCGTGCCGCCGGTGATGCCCAGGCCACGGCCGGAAATCATCGGCACACGAAAACCAAGGCATGCGAGCAGCGGCGCGAGCGGGAGCGAAACCTTGTCGCCGATGCCGCCGGTGGAATGTTTGTCCACCAAGGCGCGTTTATCCTTGGGAAATTTCAGCACGTCGCCCGAATCGCGCATGGCGAGCGTGAGCGCGGTGGTTTCGACGGTGTTCAGTCCGCGAAAATAAATGGCCATGAGCATCGCGGCCATCTGGTAATCGGGGATTTTCCCGGCGGTGAATTCGCGGATGAATTCTTTAATCTGCTCCGGAGTGAGAATTTTTCCTTCGCGTTTACATTCGATGAGAGGGAGAAAGTTCATATTAAATTCGCATAAATACTACTCAGTATGATTTAGTATGACTGGGTAGTATTTAATATTGTCATTTGTGGCACATATGTGACACATTGTGGCCGTCGGGTGCTGCTGGTCAGCTTGATATGGTTTTGCCCAGCCTGACATCACTTTTTCAGCCGACTCCACAGAGTCGGCTGTTCTGTTTTAAACTCAATCCAGCCTTCCCTTGAAAATTGAACGAGTTCAGAGTCAGTTGGAAAAACCTTTAGTCCGTCCAATTGCCCGGCATTTTCACGGCGATAAAAATGCGGCAGCAATTCACGAAAATAAGGATATTTGAAATCCTGCGCCTTGAAAGCACGGTAAATGTTATAGGCACACAAGTCCGCAAGCTGGACGCCGTTTGAAAGTTTGCTGTCGGTGAAGAACGGATATTCAACGATGTGGTTGAAATGAACGTGCTGGTTTCCTTCGCGTTGAAAGAAAGCATGTTTCATGGAGACGGCGCGATTGAGCGCCCGGTCCGTATCGTCCATGACAATGACCGCTTGATGCTTGGAATGAAACTCTGCCATGAAATGCTCGATGCGTTCCAGCAATAACTCGTAAGCCTTTTTGTGGAGCAGTTCCGAATCTATGTGGCCGTGAAGTTTGCGCTTGTCTATGACCACGGCAAATAAAGTCATCTTTTGGACGGGAATTTGCCGGAAATAACAGGCCACCAGGCGTTCACGATCAGCGTCTGACAAGGCGTCAAGGAACGGGCTTTTATCCCGTCTTTCCTTGGGATTACGAAGCCAGTTTGATTTAACCTCGCAATCTGCCAGATCAAATTTCAGTCTGCGCGTGCGATGGAGATGGTCGGCTAACTCCAATTTCAAATTAGCAATTTCCCGGTCAAGATGACGCCACCGATATTCAAAAAGACCAATAGCTGTCAGGACGTAAATGTGGTCTTTCGGTTGATGGGTGCCGTCAGGCAGGGCGGTTGAAGCCCTTGGATCGCGTGAGCCAGATTCATCAAAGTAAAAGAAATACATTTTTCAACCTGTTCACCTTTCCGCCCGCGATCTTTTCTCCCGCGATTACCCCACAAACTTCTTCGCCGAAATAGTCGAGTTATGACCGCCGAAGCCGAACGAGTTGTTCACGATGGCGTTCACTGTCATTTCGCGCGCGACGTTGGGAACGTAATCCAGATCACATTCAGGATCGGGCGTCTGTAGATTGATCGTGGGCGGGACGATGCCGTGGTTGATGGCCAGAACGCAGGCGGCCATTTCCACCGCGCCTGCAGCCCCCAGCATGTGACCGGTCGCGCCTTTGGTGGAACTGACGGCAAGTTTCTTCGCGTAGTCGCCAAATACAGTCTTGATGGCCTGCGTCTCACAAACATCGCCCTGCGGGGTGGAGGTGCCGTGGGCGTTGATGTAGGAAATATCCTCGATGTTCAAGCCGCCGGTGCGGAGCGCCATCTTCATGCAGCGCGCCGCGCCTTCACCACCCGGCGACGGTGACGTGATGTGATAGGCGTCGGCGGTATTGCCGTAACCAGCAATCTCGCAATAAATTTTCGCGCCGCGCTTTTTTGCGTGTTCCAATTCTTCCAGCACGACGACGCCCGCACCTTCGCCCATGACGAAGCCGTCACGATCCTTGTCGAACGGACGTGAGGCATGTTTGGGATCGTCGTTGCGCGTGCTCATGGCGCGCATCGCACAAAAGCCGCCGATGCCGACCGAGACAACGGATGCTTCCGCACCGCCGGCGAACATCACCGCCGCGTCGCCCATTTTGATGGCGCGCCACGCTTCGCCGATGGCATGATTCGCGGTGGAACAGGCGGAACAGGTGGCGAAATTTGGGCCGCGCAGATTGTTATACATCGAGAACAGGCCGGAGGCCATGTTGCTGATGAGCATGGGAATCATGAACGGCGAGAGCCGCCCCGGCCCGCGGTCGAGCAAAATTTTATGCTGCTCGGCGGTGGTTTGCAGTCCGCCGATACCGGAGCCAAGAATGACGCCAATTTCGTCGCAGTTCTCCTTCGCGAGTTCCAGGCCGGAATCCAACAAGGCCTGATAGCCGGCGTAAATGCCGAATTGCGAATAGCGATCGGCGCGGCGGATTTCCTTGGGCGACGGAAACGCAGGCGCGAGGTCAAATTCCTTCACCTGGCCGGCAATCTGCGTGTCGTAGGGCGTTGCGTCAAAGGCGGTGATTTTGTCAATGCCGCACTCACCGGCGATCAACTTGTTCCAGAAAACGTCCAGTTGATGTCCAAGCGGCGTGACGACGCCAAGGCCGGTGATGACCACACGGCGGTCTGATGAATTGATTGCCATAAATTGAAAAGGGCAGTTTGAGCTAGTCCAGCCAAACTGCCCCGAAGTGCGAAAAGCCGCAACTATTTTTGATGTTCTTCGATGTATTTGGTGACGTCGCCGACGGTCAGCAATTTTTCCGCCTGTTCGTCCGGGACTTCCACGCCAAATTCTTCCTCCAGCGCCATGATCAACTCGACCGTGTCGAGCGAATCCGCGCCAAGGTCTTCGATAAACTTGGCTTCCGGCGTCACCTGATCCGCCTTCACGCCCAGTTGTTCGACGATGATGTCTTTTACCCGTTGGTCAATTGGTTTGTCTGCCATAATTTTGTCCTGTGTTATGCCATGAATGGAAAACCCGTTCAAGCCTTGAATTCTTAATTTTTCTCGACGAATCTCAACCCGCCTCGGACGGGCGATGGAGATGGAGATTCAATCTCACATCACCATCCCGCCGTCAACTGTCAAAACCTGTCCGGTAACATAAGCCGCAGAAGCGCTCGCCAAAAACAACGCTGCGTTGGCAATATCCTCACCGGAACCAAATTTACCCATCGGAATCTGCCGCATGATGTTCGCCTTCAGTTCTGCATTCAATTCCGACGTCATGTCCGTCTCGATGAACCCCGGCGCGATACAATTGGCCGTAACGCCGCGTGACGCAAATTCACGCGCCACCGATTGCGTGAACCCGATCAAGCCCGCCTTGCTCGCCGCGTAATTGCTCTGCCCCGGATTACCCATGAGGCCGATGACCGATGAGATATTGATGATGCGACCAGAACGCTGCTTGGCGAACCCGCGTGAAAACGCCTTGGTGAACAGAAACGCGCCCTTGAGATTCGTGTCCAGCACGGTGTCCCAGTCCGCGTCGCTCATGCGCATGACCAGACCATCGCGCGTTACGCCGGCATTGTTCACGAGAATGTCCACCTTCGTGGCTTCGGCGAGAATTTTCTCGGCGGCAGCACTGACGGCAGCGGAATCCGCCACGTCCACAGCGAACGCCCACGCCTTGCGCCCAAGCGCGCGGATTTCCGCCGCGACCTTCTCGGAATTTTCCTGCGTGCGCGAAACCACGACGACATCCGCGCCTTCGTTGGCGAATTTCAACGCAATGGCACGACCGATTCCGCGACCCGCACCGGTGACGACGGCAATTTGATTGGCAAGTTGACTCATAAAGTGTCCGTGATGTTAAACCGTGAAGGCGAGTGAATGCACATTAAAAATGAAGAGCAAAGTGTGAATGGCTCATCTTCACTCTATGGCCTATTTTAGCCGCTTTTGGGGGAGTTCAACACTCGGACTCTTACCTAACTTGCGGCGCACAATAAACAAATATGTAAATTGGCAGAAAACTAAAATAGGAATTCCCAACCCGGCAATCATGGCAAATGAAGCATCCTCAATCCAACCAGAAAATAAGAGGAACGCCAAAAATCCATAACCTGTGGAAAAACAAATCTGTAAAAGTCTGAAATCTTTGGTTGGAGCGGGGCGAATCAAAAAAATCCAGAATAAGTTTACTAAAGCACACAAAATACAAACGATCCAAATAGCCATCACTGACAAAATTATGGCGATCCCTCCCGGACCTACGTCAATCGAGCCACAGGCTATAAGTGAGGTTTTCATAATCATGCCACCCAACTGCCAAAATTGATCTGCGGCCAAATCGGGCCGCGACCCGCACACTGGAAATAAAAGCACCAATGGTGATTGGCTTCCGCAATATGCTGGGTCGATTTGTCAATATTCCATAATCTTCCATTTTCCATTCTCTTTAACAAACTCAACAGGAAATGTAATGGTTGTCCCTTCGACATCATCCTCAAAATAATATTGTGCATTGTCACTTTCGATGGATGACACTTTGAGAATCCCCATGCTATTAACATCTGATTTTAACTCTTCTTTGGACAACGCTCGAAATGTCTCTCGATAATCATCCTTTGACGCAATGCTGAAATAGGAAAGTGCGCCGCTTATGTTACCAGCCTTTAAACAGGCTTTCATCTCATTCCAAACTTCCTCCGGACTGGCATCTTTATGATGGGTGCCAACGCTACTGCATCCAAAAAGCGTCAGACACAATGCTAGAAGTATAATTGTGTTTTTCATAAGTTGGTGGCCAAGGCGTGTCAGCATATTAAACAATGCTTGAGCTTAGTTGGTTTTGCTAAACCGAAAGGGCCTTCACCGTGGCTTCCAAACTCGCCGCGTCCGCGACGTTCAGCATCGTCGCCGTTTTATCTATGCGCTTCATAAAGCCGCTCAAGGCCGTGCCCGGTCCGAGTTCGATGAACCGCGTAAAACCCTGCGCCAGCAGCACGCGCATGGATTGTTCCCAGAGCACCGATGACGTGACCTGTTCCACCAGTTGCGAGACGGTCCGATCCGCGATGCCATGCGGCAGGGCATTGACGTTGGAAATCACGGGCACGGCCGGCGCGCTGATATGAACCTTGGTCAGTTCTGCCAGCAATTTCGGCTGCGCGCTGGCCATAAGCGGCGAGTGATATGCGCCTGCCACCGTGAGCGGCAACGCACGCTTCGCACCTTTGGCTTTGGCAAGTTCACAAGCCTTCACGATTTTTTCCGCCTCGCCGGAAATCACCAACTGGCCGGGACAATTCAGATTCGCGAGCACCACGCCGGCTTCCGCACAAACTTCGCGCGTCGGCGCTTCGTCCAGGCCGATTATCGCCGCCATGCCGCCCTTGGTCACGTCGCAGGCTTCCTGCATGAATCGTCCGCGCTGTCGCACAACACGTAAACCATCTTCAAAACTCATTGCGCCCGCCGCTGTCAGCGCTGTGAATTCGCCAAGCGACAAACCGGCGGTGGCCTGGAAGTCCAAAGTCCCATGCCCAACGTCCATAGTTGCGCCCGATCCACCGTGACTTTGGGCTTTGGACTTTAGACCTTGGACTTGCTCCTTTAGCAGTTGAAACGCGACCCAGCTCACGAGGAAGATCCCCGGTTGTGCGTTTTCGGTCTTGGTCAGATCGGCTTCCGGCCCTTCAAAGCAAATTTTGGCCAGATCATAACCCAGTGCTTCGTTGGCGCGGTCGAACCATGCTTTTGCGGAAGGAAATTTTTCAGCCAGGTCTTTGCCCATGCCGACGACTTGCGCGCCTTGGCCGGCAAATAAAAGTGCAGTTTTGCTCATTCCGAAAATTTTAACCACAAAGGCGCAAGGGCACGAAGCAGAAATTTTTCAGACGGCAATGGGTTTTAGCAGAAAGCCGGATCATCAATCAGCCAAAATGCGGCGGTCTGCCGACACGCCGCTACGCCGGCGTTTTTTTGCACTTTGTGTCTTCGCGCCTTTGCTGTTTAATAAAGATCATGTTTTCACATGTTGTCATTTTCTGGACCGATCCGGCCAAACCCGAAGCCGCCGATGAAGTCATCGCCGGCGCAAACAAATTCCTCAAACCCATTCCCGGCCTGCTGCATTTTCATGCCGGCAAAATGGTCGGCAGCGCGCGCGCCGTCGTGGACCAGACTTACCAGGTCGCGCTCAACACGGTTTTCACCAGCAAACAGGCTCAGGACGATTACCAGGTGCATCCGCTGCATCTGGAGTTCATCGCGTGCTGCGTGAAGCCGTTCGTGAAGAAAGTGGTTGTTTATGATTTTGAGTGAAGCGAAAGTTGATCGCGCATAGGCTGTAAAGAAGGCAAAGGAGAAACTTTACTTCGCGTCCTTCGCGCGATGCAAGGCTCACGCCCTTGGATGGAACTTCCGGTGAACTTCCCGCAACCGGTTGCCCGTGACGTGCGTGTAAATCTCCGTCGTGCTGATGGTCGCGTGGCCGAGCAATTCCTGGATCACGCGCAAGTCCGCGCCATGTTCCAATAGATGCGTCGCGAAGCTATGCCGCAGCATGTGCGGTGTGATGTTACGCTCCACGCCCGCGCGGCGAACGCGATTCTTGATGTGCAACCACAGTGTCACCGAGGCGAACGGCGTGCCGCGCTTCGTGAGAAAAACATTCGCAGGTGATTTAGGTGTGACCAACTTGGCGCGACCAATCTCGATGTAACGATGCAACGATTCAACGGCCTTCTTACCGACCGGCACCACACGCTCCTTGTTGCCCTTGCCAATGACGTTGATGAATCCGGCGTCAAGATGAAGCTGCTCCAGCCGCAGGTTTTTTAATTCCGACAGTCGCAGACCCGACGCGTAAGCCAGCTCCAGAATCGCCTGATCACAAAGACTCTGCGGAGTTTCAGGGACCTCCGGCGCCAACAACTTGGTAATCTCATCGTTACTCAACGCCTTGGGCAGCCGTTTCCACCGGCGCGGCAGTGAAAGATTTTCCGCGACGTTCGCCGGCAGAAATTTTTCATTCTCCGCAAATTTATAAAACGCCTTCAGCGCGGCGATCTCCAGATAAACACTCTCGCCGCTCAACCGCCGTGCTTTCTCCCTCTCCCCTCCAAGGGGAGAGGGCCGGGGTGAGGGGTCTGTTATTGCTGTCGCCGGATTCGTCCCGGACCTTCCCCGCCCTGTCGGCAGCAAATTCCGTGTCCGTTCATCCGAGAGAAACGCCATGAGATGTTTCAGCTCGACCGCTTTCCAGTCCGTAAGCTTTTCTTTCTCCGCCCAACTGGTGAATTTGCCCAGCAATGCAGCATACGTCCTGGCCGTGTTGTCCGACTGCCCGCGCTCGTGGCGCAGGTATTGCAAAAAATCTTCGACGAGCGTTTGCACGTTATTTGCGACGGTAAACCCGCCAGTCTTCCGTCAAAATCGCCCAGCGCTCATGATCGCGCCATTTGCCGGAAATTTTCAGGAAGCCGCGCGAATTGCCTTCACAGGTGAAACCTGCCCGCTTCACCGTGGCCAGCGAAGCCAGATTGTGCGACTGAATATTTGCCTCAATGCGATGTAGTTTAAGCTTCAAAAAAGCGAAACTTAAAATGAGTCGCAGCGCTTCTGTGGCGTATCCCTGCCGCAGGAACGGCACGCCGATCATGTAACCCACCACACCGTTTTGCCGGGACAGTCGGATGATCTCAAACAAGCTGATGCTCCCGACGATCTTGTCATCTTCCCTGCGGCAGATCATAAAACAATAGCTGTCATCGCCCTCAAAACGTTTCCGAAGTTTTTCAAACTGCGCTTTGCCCTTTAACCGGCGGATCACACCAGGAAACCGTCGCGCGCTTTCATTCGTCAAACCGATCATCACCGTTGCGTCCGAACGCGCCAGTGGACGCAGGTAAACACGCTGGCCGTCGATGATGGTCGGAATTGCTTTGGCGGTTTTAGCAGGCATCAGGATCGCGTCTTGAATCGAGCTTAAACAAGCCGGTCGTAAAAATCACGCCTTGTTCCAAGCCGCCAGCCATTGCAAATTGCCGCCATGTTCGAACTGAAGTCGCAGAATTTCGCCGACAAAACAGAGGCTTACGCCGCGCTAGAATCGCAACTTAGCGCCTTGCTTCACGGCGAGCGCGACTTCATCGCGAACAGCGCCAACACCGCCGCGCTACTCTGGCATTCGTTGCCGGATTTGAACTGGGCGGGATTCTACCGGCTTGTGGATGGCGAACTCGTCCTTGGTCCGTTCATGGGAAAACCAGCGTGTGTGCGGATTCAACTTGGCAAAGGCGTCTGCGGAACAGCGGCAGCCATGCGCAAAACCGTGCTTGTGCCGGATGTTCACAAATTTCCAGGTCACATCGCTTGTGACTCGGCGTCGCGTTCGGAAATCGTCGTGCCGCTCGTGAAAGATGGCGCGCTGCTTGGCGTGCTGGACCTCGACAGTCCGAAGCTCAACCGCTTTGAAGCAGCCGACCAAGCCGGATTGGAAAAACTTGCCTCAGTGCTGCTGGCAAATTTGTGATTTGAAAATCCTGCTCCATGACTTCTGCTTGCTCGCTTGCGTGACTTGGGCATCATGACTTCACTATGCGCGTGCTGGTGGTTGAAGATGACAAAAAAATTGCCGCCTTCGTGGTGAAGGGTCTCAAGCAAAGCGGCTTTGCCGCCGACCACGCTGCCGATGGTGAGGAAGGTTTGCTCATGGCCACGAGCGTAAATTACGATGCCGCCATCGTGGACATCATGCTGCCCGGACTCGACGGCCTGAACCTGATCCAAAAGATCCGCGCCAAGGGCAGCCGCGTTCCCGTGTTGATTCTCAGCGCCAAGTCTTCGGTGGACGACCGGGTCAAAGGCTTGCAGGCCGGCGGCGATGATTATCTCACCAAACCGTTTGCCTTTTCCGAATTGCTGGCGCGCGTGCAGGCCTTGATCCGCCGCGCCACCCAGACCATCGAGCCGACGAAACTCGTGGTGGGCGACCTGATGATGGATCTGCTCGCGCGTGAAGTGCAGCGGGCCGGTGAAAAAATTGAGTTGCAGCCGCGTGAATTCAGCCTGCTGGAATATCTCATGCGCAGCCATGGCCGCACGGTCACGAAGACTATGATTCTGGAACATATTTTCGATTACAGTTTCGATCCGCAAACCAACGTCGTGGATGTGCTCGTTCACCGCCTGCGCAGCAAGGTGGACAAGGGCCGCGCCATGATCCAGACCATCCGGGGAGTCGGCTATGTCCTTCAACCTGCTTGAACGCCTGCGCCGGCAGGTCGGCTTCCAGCTCGGCCTCTGGTATGTGCTGCTCTTTCTGTTAAGCAGCGTCACGCTGTTCGCGCTCACCTACTGGCTGCTGGCGGCCGCGATCCAAAACCGTGAGCGCATCGTGCTGGAGTCGCAGTTGAAGATTGCGGCCGGGTTTTATGAGAATGGCGACGTCAACGCCTTGCGCACCTGGGTGCAGAATCAACCGGCGAAATTGCAAAAAATGTTCTTCGTCCGGCTGGTGAATGCCAGTAACAGCGTCACGCTCGTCAATGTGCCGGAAGACTGGATCACCTTCAATGACACGGCCACCGAGCGGGCGGAATATCGCCATGACTTGGGCGTTGTCATCCGGATTCCCCAGGACGAGGAAAAAGATCTCGTGCTGGATTCCACGATGCTGCCGGACGGCACGCTGTTGCAGATCGGTCGCACGGCCAGCAACCGTGAAACTTTGCTGCGCCCGTTGCGCCAAAGCTTCAGCCTGGTGGGCGGGTTGACCGTGATCATCAGTTTGCTGGCCGGCAACTTCGTCGCGTATCGTGCGATGCGGCCCGTCCGTCAGATCGTGGCCACCGCGCAGGCGATCATCCGCACTGGACAATTGAATTCACGCGTGCCGACGCGACCGACGCATGATGAGTTCGACGAACTGGTTCGTCTCTTCAATACCTTGCTCGACCGCAACGAAGCGCTCATCGGCGCCATGCGCGAGGCGCTCGATAACGTCGCCCATGATCTGCGCACGCCGCTCACGCGGTTGCGCGGCACGGCGGAACTGGCGCTCTCATCCAACACCGATCTGGCCGCCGCGCGTGAATCGCTGGCCGATTGCGTGGAGGAATCCGAGCGCGTGCTGGCCATGCTGAACACGCTCATGGACATCACCGAGGCTGAGGCGGGCATGATGAAATTGCACCGCGCGCCCGTGGATCTCTGCCAGCTCGTGCGCGAAGTGATGGAACTGTATCAATACGTCGCCGAGGAACGGAAGATTTCCATCCACACCGAACTGCCCGCGCAATGCGAGGCCAGCGTGGACGGCAATCGCATCCGGCAGGTTTTTGCCAACCTGCTCGACAACGCCATCAAATACACGCCCGAGGGCGGCAGCATGACGATTTCGATCCGCGATGAACCGGAGCAGGCTGTCACGATTTTCCGCGACAACGGCATGGGCATTCCCGCCGAGGAACAGGAAAAAATCTGGGCCCGCCTTTATCGCGGCGACAAGAGCCGTTCGCAACGCGGCCTTGGCCTGGGGTTGAGCCTGGTGAAAGCCGTGGTCGAAGCGCACGGCGGCAAGGTGACGGTCTCGAGTCAGCCCAATGCGGGCGCGACATTCACCGTCAAGCTGGTTAAGATTAAATAGTAATACCCTATTTCTTGGTGGCCGTCTTGCGCTGCGAGGCACTGTCTGCTCCTGGCGCCAGCAGACTCACCATCAAGGCAGGTCTTCCCTGATTTTGTGAACAGGGAGTGAGCTCACTCCATCCTATTGTTCGTTTTTATCAGCCAATTTGCCGCCCGTCTCTTTGCTGATTCCTTATCGCAGCTTTGAGACAACCGGACTACAGCAAAGTCATTTTCGGAACATTCGGCATGTAGTTCCGCTTCCTTTCCCAAGGCTTTGCTAATTCCTTTGCAAAGCCGTTTCGAACCAAACATCAGCGAGTGCAATGCCTCAAAACGCTCACCAAGTTTTGGATATGCGGTTGGCTTAACCGCAGCCATCACTCGGATGTGTTCCGTCGTAAGAACGCTGGCCTCAAATTCAACAAACAATTCAGGTCCCCCGATATCACAACAACCGAAAACCTTAAGTTTGTCCAAGTCCTTTGTCAGCACTTTTGGAAACCAGCCAGCACACTTCTTCAAAATGATTTCAGGGGAACTTTTGGTCGAAATTGCCACAGCAACCTCGAGTATTGATGGCTTCCTTGTGACATGGTGAAATCTAAGAAATTCCTCCTTGTTTTGGGCTGTCATGTATTTGTTTCGACTGGAGCGTTCAGCATCAATTTTCCAATCATTGGTGGGCAGCCACAACGAGCAAGTTGGCGAGGGAGAAAAGACACCAGTTAGGCTGGTAATGTCAACGGACCCTCCCCCAAAACGCATTTGCACCATTTCAGATTTAACCTCCAACTGATTAAAACGCGTCTCTCTCAACTTTCGTATTAGGTTTTTGATATCCGTGAATGTGGATCGAGATGTCAATGCCTGAGCAGATACTCTCGTTCTTCCTTTAATCGCTAAACCTTCAGTGAGAAGTGGAATAAACTGTAGTATCTCGATTGCTTCAGCAGTCTGATTTTGCGTCAAGAATTGAAAGTATAAATTCATTTTCTTCAGCTCCTAGAAAATCATAAAACAGCAATTTGCGCCGTATTTTATTTCAAAAAACCAGTTTCATTTCTTTGTCAGCCGATACCCGAATGAAACTGATCAAGGCTGTTTCCCGCCCAACCTTTCAAAATTGTAATGCTCCCGTAAGCGCCCAGTAAGCGGTGCATGGTCTGATATAGCAAGAACGAGAGCAAAGATCTGAAAGCTCTCACGACGAAACAACCATGACGAAAGCTATGAATAATTCAAACTGGAACAAACAAACCACTGCTGTCAAAGGCCGTTGGGACAATCCAACCTCGCTCGTCACCGCCCCGGCGGCTCCGACGTCCGAAGCCGAACTGGAAGCCATCCGTTATCGCGGGGCGCCGCCCCAACGTACCACCACGCAGTCCGCACCCCAGCACCAGCATGCCACCACCACCGCGCCCGGCAGCCACAATGAACGCATCCAGGCCATCAACGAAGCTGTGCGTCAGAACTCCGCGTGGGTCGCGCCGTTGCGCCAGGAGATCGGCCGCGTCCTCGTCGGCCAGAAACATCTCGTGGACCGGCTGCTCGTCGGCCTCGTCACCAACGGCCACATCCTGCTCGAAGGCGTTCCCGGCCTGGCAAAAACGCTCGCGCTCAAGACGCTTGCGTGCGCCACGGAGATGAAATTCAAGCGGCTGCAATTCACGCCGGACATGCTGCCGGCCGACATCGTGGGCACGCTGATCTACAATCCGCGCGACGGATCTTTTCACACGAAGCACGGACCGATCTTCAGCAACTTCGTCCTCGCCGACGAAATCAATCGTGCGCCCGCCAAGGTGCAGAGCGCGTTGCTCGAAGCGATGCAGGAAAAACAAGTCACGCTGGGCGACGAAACCTACGCGCTGCCGCAGCCGTTCCTCGTGATGGCCACGCAAAATCCGCTCGAACAGGAAGGCACCTACCCGCTGCCTGAAGCGCAGGTTGACCGCTTCATGCTCAAGGTCGTCGTGGATTATCCGAACCGTTCCGAGGAACGCGCCATCCTGGATGCGATGGCCACCAGCGAACCGGATCTCGGCGTGCAACCGGTGGTGTCCGGCGCCGACATCATCGCCGCGCGACGCGTCGTGAACTCGGTTTATGTGGATGACAAACTGCGCGATTACATCGTGGACATCGTCCTCGCGACGCGCGATCCGAAGCGCTACGGCATTGATCTCAACGGCTACGTCCGTTACGGCGCTTCCCCGCGCGCCACCATCGCGCTCACCATGGCGGCCCGCGCCTGGGCGTTCATCAATGGTCGCGGTTACGTCACGCCCCAGGATGTGAAAACCTTCGCGCTCGATGTGCTGCGTCACCGCGTCGCCGTCAGCTACGAAGCCGAGGCGGAGAACATTTCCTCCGAAGAAATCATCACGAAAGTATTGGAAACACTGCCCGTTCCGTGATCAAGGCGGGAAACCCTTAACGAAGGAATCAACATGAACACCGATCAAGCCCGGGAAATCCTGAAGAAGGTGCGCGCGATTGAAATCCGCACGAACCGGCTCGTGAACGATTCGCTCGCCGGCCAGTATCACTCGGTCTTCAAGGGCTGCGGGATGGACTTCGACGAGGTGCGCGAATATTCGCCCGGCGACGAGGTGCGGACGATTGACTGGAACGTGACCGCGCGCACCGGCCACGCCTTCGTGAAAAAATTCACCGAGGAACGCGAGCTGACCATCATGCTGCTGGTGGACGTGAGTGCTTCCGGCAACTTCGGTTCCGGCGCGCAGAGCAAGCGCCAGATGGCCGCCGAGCTCGCGAGCGTGCTGGCATTCTCCGCCATCCGCAACAGCGACAAGGTCGGGCTGATCCTTTTCAGCGACCAGATCGAGCAATACATCCCGCCGAAGAAAGGCCGTCAGCATGCGCTGCGGGTGATCCGGGAGGTGTTGTGCTTCGAGCCGCAATCGCGCGGCACGGACATTGTGCGCGCGCTCGACTTCGCGAACCAGATCACAAGCCGCCGCGCGATCATGTTCCTCGTGTCGGACTTTGAATTGTCGAATCAGGATCAAGCGCTCGCCGATGTCCGTCGCGCTGTCCGCCTCGCCAGCCGCCGTCATGACGTGGTGGCCTTGCACGTTCATGACCAGCATGAATCGGAGCTGCCCGACGTGGGCCAGCTCGCCATCGAGGATGCCGAGACCGGCGAACTCATCGAACTCAACACCACCGACGCCCGCGTGCGCAGCCGTTTCGCCGAACTCGCGCAGGCGCGCGTGGATAACCTACGCCGCACGCTTGCCAGCGAAGGCGTGGACTCGCTCAATCTCAACACGCGTGAATCTTATGAACCAGCCCTGCGCACGTTCTTCAAGAATCGCGCCCGGAGAATGCAATCATGAAAACCAATAAAGCCATCATCTATCTTTTAAACCAAACTCCGAAGTTGGGGAGCACGCCCGCCCCGGGCGTCGTTTTCCGCGCCCTCGCGGAAAACCCGGCCGCACCAAAAGATTGCAAGCGTTTGTGCCGGCCTCGCGCGCAAACCGCTGGCCGCGAGGCGCGGCCAGCCACACCCGGGGCGGGCGTGCTCCCTTTTCTATTTCGGAGTTCGCGTTTATTTACCAGCGCGGCTGCGCTCGTATTGCTTTGCGCCGTCACGAACGCAACCGCGCTCACAAACTCCGCACCCGCCAACGTCATCGCCGCTGCGAACAACACGTTGCCGGGACAAACCGCTTTGACACCAGCCGCCCCAGTGACCTCGCCGGTTTCTCACACCATGGAGGACATCCGGGATATCCGGCAGCCCAGACATTTGCCAACCCCTTGGCTCTGGGTTGTGGCTGCGGCTGGTGTCACAATCTTCCTCGCCGCCGTCGTTGCCTGGTGGACTTGGTTGTGGCGCAAACAGGCCGTCCAGTTGTCGCCTTGCGAAACCGCCTTGCAGCATCTCGAAGCGGCGCGTGCGCTGATGAATCCGCAACAGGCGCGCGAATATTGCTTCGCCGCCTCGAAGATCATCCGTAGCTATGTTGAGGAACAACTGCGCGTCAGTGCGCCCCGGTTGACCACCGAGGAATTCCTCCGCGAACGAGTGGAAGGTAATGATCAAATCGTCGGCGCACATCGCGAATTGCTCGGAAATTTTCTCGAACACTGCGACCTGGCCAAGTTCGCCGGCTGGCGTTATTCGCAGGAGTCATTGGCAGAGATGCATGCCAGCGCGATCCAATTCGTGCGGCAATCTTCCGCTCCCCAAGTGCCGACGTCCGTGCCTGAAAGCGCGCCGGTTCACCAGACGTCTGCCGTTACCAACGCTACTGCGAGTGCCATATGAAAACACCCTTGTCTTTACAATCCGACACCAATATCTGCGGACGGCGAGTGATGATTTTCAGCGCCAATGCTCCGCACTCTTCGGCCATTCAAAGGCCGCTCATCCGCCGTCCGTCGCGTTTCCGCTTGAAGCTGATGATGGCGCCGGAAGCACAGTTCAGTTTTGAACCGGCCATTAAAATCCGCTCACGGGCATGAACCCTTAACCCGATAAATGATATGATCCGTTTTCTTAATCCCGAATTTCTCTGGTTGCTCGCGCTGCTGCCGCTGCTCGCGATGTGGCGCGGACGCAAGGGCCGTGTGGCGGCGGTCGAATACTCGAACGTCGAGATCGCCCGCACCGTCGCCCGCGAAACGCGCAGCCGCCCGGCGCGTTGGACCACGATGTTGCGGCTGCTCGTAGCGACACTGATCATCGTCGGCCTCGCCCGCCCGCAATACGGTCAGGGCCGTTCCGAAGTCCAGGCCAGTGGCGTGGACCTGATGCTCGCCGTGGACGTTTCCGGCTCGATGGAAGCGTTGGATTTCACGCTGAATGGCCAGCCTGCAAACCGTCTCGAAGTGGTCAAAGCTGCTGTCGCGAAATTCATCGAGGCCCGGCCCGACGACCGCATCGGTTTGATCGCCTTCGCCGGTGCGCCCTATCTCGTCAGCCCGCTCACGCTCGATCATGAATGGCTCAAGCAGAATCTCGACCGCGTCCGCACCGGCCTCGTTGAGGACAGCACGGCCATCGGCTCGGCGCTTGCCACTTCCGTCAACCGCCTGCGCGACCAGCCGTCCAAATCCAAAGTCGTTGTGCTGCTCACCGACGGCATGAACAACGCCGGCAAAGTCGCACCGGAGACCGCCGCCGAAGCCGCGAAAGCGCTGGGCGTGAAGGTTTACACCATCGGCGCCGGTGCGCAGGGTGAAGCACCCGTGCCGGTGAAGGATCAATTCGGCAACCAGCAGATTGTCATGGCCAAGGTGGACGTGGACGAGGCGGCGTTGAAAAAAATCGCTGATGAAACCGGCGGCAAATTCTTCCGCGCCACCGACACGGATTCGCTCAAGAAAATCTATGCCGAGATTGACCACATGGAAAAGACCACGCACCAGGTGAAGAAGTTCGAGCAGTATCACGAATTGTTCAGCTTCGCGGTGGTGCCGGGCTTGATGTTGCTCGGCCTGTGCATCGGCCTGGAACAAACCCGGTTCCGCCGTCTGCCGGGAGCCTGATCGTCCGGATAAAATTCAACCACCTTAAACCATGACAAATCAAAGCAATTACATTGAAATGGGGATCGCGCCCGCCCCCGGGCGCAGTGGGTCGCGCCTTCGCGACCCACTCATGACACCTGGCAGCATCCCGCCGTTTAGAACGTCCCACAGTGTCCGGGTTCGGCGCGAGGGCGCGCCGAACCGCAGCCGGGGCGGCTGCGCTCCCCAATCAATTGCACCCCACTCCAACCGAATAATTATATGAAATTCGCCCAACCCCTCTGGTTACTCGCTGGATTGTTCGCCTGTGCCGTTCTTGTGTGGCGCTATCGCCGGTTCGATGCCCGGCAGCGCAAGGAGCTTGCGAAGTTCGCCTCGGCCGGCCTCGTCGCACAGCTTACCGCGTCGGTCAGCCCGGCACGCCGCCATCTCAAACGCGCACTGGTCATCGCCAGCGTGGCGATGGTCGCGATCGCGCTGGCACGCCCGCTCGCAGGATTCCACTGGGTGGAAGCCAAGCGCAAAGGTCTCGACGTGATGATCGCGGTGGACACCTCGAAAAGCATGCTGGCGCAGGACGTGAAACCCGACCGGTTGACGCGCGCCAAGATGGCCGTGGAAGATTTGCTGGCTAAGATGGACGGTGATCGCGTGGGCCTCGTGGCATTCGCTGGCAGTTCATTTCTGCAATGCCCGCTTACGCTCGATTACGACGCCTTCCGCCAGTCGCTTGACGCATTGGACACGAAAATTATTCCGCGCGGCGGCACGGACATCGCTGCGGCAATCCATGAAACCGAGGCCGCGCTCGAAGGCAATGGCAACAACGAACGTATTTTGGTTTTGCTCACTGACGGCGAGGATCTGGAAGGCAGCGCGCTTGATGCAGCGCGCGCGGCGGCGAAGAATGGCTTGAAAATTTTCACAGTCGGCGTGGGCAGTGCGACCGGTGAATTGATTCCCATGGAAGATACAACCGGTGGAACCCAGTTTCTGAAAGATGCCTCTGGCCAGTTCGTGAAATCGCATCTCGACGAGACGATGCTTAAGCAGATCGCCGAGACGACGGGTGCAATGTATCAACCGCTCGGCCAGCAGGGCAATGGATTGGACACGATCTATGCGCAAGGCCTGGCGAAATACACCCGGCACGAAGTCGCTTCGCGGATGCAGAAAGTGTTCATCGAACGCTTCCAATGGCCGCTGGCCCTGGGTCTGTTTTGCCTTGTCATTGAGCCGCTCATTGGCATCCGGCGAAATAAACGAGTGATGAAGTCCGCATCCGCTACGCGTCCCGTGATGGCATCAGCCTGGAATCGGATGGCTCGTCCGGCGGGTGCGCTCGTATTGTTGGTCGCCACCGGTTCGGCACAAGCTTCCGTGTCCACGGCAGAGAAGGCATTTCAAAAAGGTGATTACACCAAGGCGGAGCAACAATACAAGCAGGCCGCCGCGAAAAACCCGGACCAGCCTGTCTTGCAATTTAACCACGGAACCGCCGCTTACAAGTCGGGTGCTTTTGACCAGGCTGCTGAATCTTTCGGCAAGGCGATGAAGACTGATGATTTGGCATTGCAACAGGACGATTACTACAACCTCGGCAACACGCAGTATCGTCTTGGCCAGAAAACCGAAAAAGCCAACGCCCAAGAAACCATCAAGACGTGGGAACAGTCGGTCCAGTCCTATGACGCCGCGTTGCAGCTCAAGTCCGATGATGCCGATGCGAAATACAATCGCGACCTGGTTAAACGCAAGCTGGAGGAATTGAAGAAACAGGAGCAACAGCTGAAAGATCAGGATAAAAAGAACAATCAACAGAACCAGGAACAAAACCAAGGCCAGGAGAACGATAAAAAGGACCAGTCGGACAAGCAGGATGAAAAGTCTGGCCAGCCTGATAAGCCGGATCAGAAATCCGGTAAGGATCAAAATCAGAAGGAAAATTTTGATGCAGGCAAAGCCCAAAACAAACCGGACGACAAAAAAGATTCGCCGGATAAACCAAAAGATAATTCAGGCCAGCAAGCCAAGCAGGATGAGAAACAGCAGGACCAAAAAAATGGCGGTGCTGACCAGCAGCAGAAACAAGATCAGGCGAGCCAAAAGCCTGAGTCAAAGAATCAAACTGCCCAGGCTGGTCAGAAGCCGGAAGACAAGAAACAGGACGGCCAGCCGCGATTGCGCAATGGGCAGCCAAAAGATGGCGGCCAGGAAACGGCGGACGCGCGTCCCGAACCGGGCAAGATGTCCCGCGAAGAAGCGAAACAGTTGCTCGATTCACTCAAGAGCGATGACCGCAAGATGCCGCTGGCCCCGGCCAGCCGTGGGGCAGAAAGCATGCAGAATGATGAACCGGTCAAAGATTGGTGAAACAGAAAATGAAGGACAAGCGTATGAAATTCAAACTTCAAACCAACAGGGGGAGCGCGCCCGCCCCGGGCGCAGTTTTCCGCGCCAACGCGGAAAACCGTGGAAGGCACGAACACGCGCGCGATTTGAAATTTCCACACTGCCGCACAAAGCGCGGAACGCGAGGGCTCGTTCCGCAACGCCCGGGGCGGGCGTGCTCCCCAAACTTTACTGTTCGTACGAACCAAACCTTGAAACACGTGGCGGTTCTCACCGTGGTGATTTGGGTTGTGAGCACGTTCGGCTTGGCCCGGGCCGCGAGCGTGATTGCCACGTTGGAACGAGCGGACATTTCCTTGGGCGAGGCCGCACAACTGACCGTGACCGTGCAAGGCCGCAGCGCAGAAGAGCCGCAGATCCCGTCAGTGAACGGACTGGATTTCCTGCAAGTCGGGCAATCGAGTCAGATTCAGGTCATCAATGGCGCGATGTCCGCCAACGTCAGCTATACTTATGCCGTCACAGCGGTCCAGCCCGGCAGTTTCACCATTCCCGCCATCCAGGCTGGCCGTGGTGCGGACTCAGCCAAATCGCAGCCCGTCATGTTGAAAGTGAGAAAAAGCTCCGCTGGCAGCACGCCCGCGATGAATTATCCGACTCAAAACGCGTTGCCCGCACCCGCCGTCAACGGCGACAAGGAACAGTTGAGCGCGGACGAACAACAGAGCTTTGGATTTCTCCGGCTGGTCACGCCCAAGAAGGAATTTTATGTCGGTGAAATGGTGCCGGTGGAATTGAAGGCTTGTTTCCGCGCCGGCGTGGAGCTGCGAGTGGACGGCCTGCCACGGCTCAACAGCGATGCCTTCACAATGAACAAGCTCGGCAACGAACCGGTTCGCAGCCAGCAGTTGATCAATGGCGTGCCCTACACCGTCTTCACCTGGTCCACCGTCATCACGGCGGTGAAAGCCGGCGATTTCGCGATGAGTGTCGAGATTCCAATCACCGTCACCGTGCGTCAGCGGGCACGACGCCCCGCCATGGGCGGTCCGTTCGATGACGATCTTTTCGACCGGGCGTTTAGCGGATTTTTCGGTTCGGCGACGCAAAGACAGATCGCTCTGAGCAGCGCACCTGTCAGTGTGAAGATCCTTTCGCTGCCGACAGAAAGCCGGCCCGCCAGTTTTTCCGGTGCCGTGGGCCAGTTCGATATTTCCGCCGCAACATCGCCCGCACAAATTTCCACCGGTGATCCGGTGACGCTCACGCTCAAAATCAGCGGTGCAGGCAATTTTGATCGCGTGACCGCACCGACTGTCGAAAACAACAGCGCATGGAAAACTTACAAACCCAACGCGAAATTCGAGGCGGCGGACAGCGCCGGTTTTGCCGGAACCAAAATCAGTGAACAGGCACTTGTTTCGACACAGTCCGGCAAGTTGGAAATCCCCGCGCTCGCGTTCAGCTATTTTGATCCGGAGCAAAAGCAGTATGTCACGAAGACCACATCGCCGATAAATGTTGAAGTTGCGCCGGGCCAATTGGCCAGTTTGACCGTAACACCCAACAACGCCACGCCAACGGTGACTCCATCCGCCGCGTCTGCCGCAAGTGACCTTGCGCCCGACAAACTGGCTACCGGCCATTTCACCGCAACCTTGCGCCCGTGGATTTTGAATCCGTGGATCGTCGTGGTCGCGCTGCTGCCTTCGGTCGCGGCCTTGGGCGCGTATTTCGTGCTCCGCCGCCGGCAGCAACTGGCGCATGACCCAAAACAGATCCACCTGGCCAATTCCCAGAGCGCGCTGCGAACCCAATTGGAAAATATGGAACGCGCCGCCGCTGTGGGCGATACTGGAAGTTTTTTTGCCGCCGCCTGCTCGGCGTTTCAAAACCTGCTCGGCCTGCGCTGGAGCCTGCCACCCCGGACCATCACGCTAGCCGAGATCAACGCCCGACTAAACGGCGAAGCTGACGGCTTGCGCACGATTTTCGGCATGGCTGACGAAGTGATTTATACCGGCCGCGCCTTTGCCCCCGATGAACTCCGCCGCTTGCAGGCGCTCATCAACAATGAACTCCAAAAACTGAAGGCTTTGTGAAGATAAACAATTGCTTATTTTTGCGCCTAGTTCCTTTACAGAACGTCAAGCTGCATGATGGCCAGCGCCAAAACGTAAATATCCCGGCCACGGCATCCGTGGAAAAGCAACGACTTATCTTTGTGAGTCCGCTGCCGGGCCGGTGGATTCGCCAGACGGGATGCCTCATCGTCCTGGCTTTACTTCTGACCGCTGGCCTGGTCCATGCCGCATCGGGTTCCAGCACCATGGATGCCGCGAACGATGCGCGGCAAGGGTATTCCGCGTCCGCACTGTTCAACCTAGCCAATGCCCAGCAACGTGATGGCCAGCTTGGTCAGGCCATTCTTAATTACGAACGCGCCGCGCTGCTCGCTCCTAATGATTCCGACATCGCCGCAAATCTAGGAGCCGCCCGGAAAAAAGCGGGTCTCGAACTTGAACATTCATCGCCCTTACAAGTCGTCGCGCAGACGTTGACGATAAATACGTGGTTTGCCCTGGCGGCAGTCACGTTGTTCCTGTTCGCTGTGTCATGGCCGCTAAAATTGCTACGACCACACACACGCCGCGCACTGAACATCGGCAGTGTAGCTGCGGCGTTGGTGCTGGCCGTTGCGATTGGCGCGCTGGGATTACGCAGTTCTGAATTGAACCGGGCCGTGGTTGTAGCACCGGAAGCGGTCGCGGGCGTTTCGCCCGTGACCATGGCCGCGCCGGTTTTCAAATTGCGAGCCGGGGAAATCGTGCGATGGCAAAAGATCCATGGAAACTTTGCGCTGATTCGAAATCAAGCCGGACATGAGGGCTGGGTCAATGCCGAGAAAATTGAGCAGATTATTCCGGCAAAACTTTGATGAATTTTTGAAATCAGGAGAACAATGACATCTGCGCGCCGCTTGGACGACGAAACGCCGCCGTGGAAAGTTCACCACCTTCGTTCTTAATCCCGGCCTTGCGCCGTGCGATCTCGAACATTTGTGCGATTTGCTCCGCAAAAATTCCCTCCCCGCCGAAACGCTTGCCCCACGTCGCGTCGTATAATTTCCCGCCACGCATCGCGCGCAAACGGTTCAACACCTTCTCCTTCCGGTCAGGAAAGTGCGTCTCCAGCCATCTCTCGAACATCGGGGCTACGGCGTAGGGCAGACGCACCACCGTGTAACCCGCCGTCGTTGCACCCGCTTCCGCCGCAGCCTTGAGGATCGCCGGTATTTCGTGGTCGGTCAGGCCGGGAACCATCGGTGCGGCATTCACGCCGACGGGAATTCCGGCTTTGGACAATTCCCGCAAAGCCGCCAGCCGCGCCGCCGGTGGCGACGTGCGCGGTTCCATTACCCGGCGAATCTCCGGATCCAGCGTGGTGATGGACATCCAGACCGACACCGCCTGATACCGCGCCAGTTCGGAAAGCACATCAATATCCCGCGTCACCAGTTGATTTTTGGTGACGATGAAAACCGGGTTGCGGAATTCCGCCAGCACTTCCAGGCAACGTCGCGTCAGCTTCAGCTTCCGTTCGATGGGTTGATAGCAATCCGTCGCGCCGCTCATGAAAATGGCCTGCGGCTGCCACTTGGGTGACGAAAGCTCTTTCCGCAATAATTCCGGCGCATCCTCCTTCACCATGATTTTGCTCTCGAAATCGAGGCCGGCGGAAAAGCCGAGATATTCATGCATCGGCCGCGCGTAGCAATAGATGCAGCCATGCTCGCAGCCGCGATACGGATTGACGCTCGTCATAAATCCGACATCCGGGCTGTCAGTGCGCGAGATGATCGTCTGGCTGTGGTCTTTGAAAAACTGTGTGCGTGGCAGCGTGTCTTCGTCGGGATTCCAGTCCGCGTCCGGTTCAAGAATGATTTTCTCAAACCGGTTCGGCGGATTGTCCGCCGCGCCGCGATGCGCTGAAATCAATTTTTCCGCTTGCACGGAATGATTTTAGCACAGGGAAAATAAAGGTGCGAAATGAAACAAAGCCTCTCAATCAGAATTGGGTTTATCGCCGGCCGCATTCAGCAGTCGGTCCAGCGAATAATCCGGGCCGCTCATCGAAAACAACCGGTCGGCGATATCGTTCAACGCCAGGCGCGTCGTCTCAAACCGCTCGGACAAGGTGCCAAAAATGTCCGCCAATTCGTAGCGTTGCGCCAGACGATGATCGCTGGCCACGCGGAAATGCGTCTGCCCCAATGCCACGTAATAACTCAAGTTTGGAAAACCCCGGCGCTCCGCCCGTTCGCGGATGCGGTCTGGAAACACGCCTGAAAAGAACAGCGAATAATTCCCAATGTGCGCGCGGATCTGAAATCGCGTGTGGTCATCCACCTTTTGCAGCGCGGCCAGCATCTCAAAAAAGTAATCCAGCGTTGCCGTCTGGCCTGGCAGCACGCAACTGGCCCGGTCCGCCCGTGCGAATTCCGTCAGCACTTCCGCCACATAATCCGCCACGCCCCGGTCCGCGATGCCCGCCCGCTTGAACACCTGCCGCACCAGGATGTAAAAATAGAAATGACTCGTCACCCGCAGACAGCCGCCGCGTTCCAGCAACGCCCGGAACAGCGCCTCGTCGTCCAGGATCAGGTCGCGGCTGTCCTCGTCGGCCAGCAGTTTGACCAGGCAATCAGTTCCTTCAAGTTTGCCGCCCAGCACCGACAGGATGAATTCCACATCCCGAGCTGCAAATTGCACGCGGCAGTTTGGTTTGATGACTTTCATCGTCGCACATTGACGGCGTTTCCGCCGCTTAACCGGTTTCATTAGCAAAACCTATTCCATGCCGACGCGGCAGCAGATAATCATTTTTATCTGTGAGAATTCAGTCCTGATTCAACGCGCCGCTGAATTATTCTGTTCACACTGGCCAATCCGAACAGGGTTGAACCGAACCTTTTGCTCCTGCGGAGCTGCGGCGGACACCAAATAATCCCAAAGGAATTAAATCATTGGTGTTCACGGTAAATGCCAGACACCAGAGCGGCCGTGAAATAAAAATCAATGCACGTTCACCACCTCAATCCGCTCCTCGCCAGTCCGGCTCGGACCGTTTTTTCGCAATGTGACCCACGTCGCCTCGTTCGTCTTGTGCAGATAGAAATCCTGCGGCAACGCCACGTAATGCAGTTGATATGTGCTCGACCCGCCGTGTTTGCTCCACACCACCACCGCGCTGTTCTTGCAGAATTGTACCGTGTAAATCTGGTTCGTTCCGTCCAGCGGCTCAAACGCCACCGTCAACTCCCTGTCCGGACTGCGTTGCAACGCGTCGGCTCCGGCCTTCAGGCTTTCCGCCAGATGCACGCCGTCATCCGACAGCTCATTGCAACCGCCCAAGGCAAGGCAGGCTGCCGCGATGATGAAAAAGGAAATTCTCACGTTTCAAGGTAATCGCCCACGACTGCTGCCAATATGAGTTAACAACCTCGCATCGCGCAAAACTTGTAACTGCTGGTGGATTCTCCGCCGCGCCACGATGCGCTGAAATCAGTTTCTCCGCTTGCACAAACGGATCTTAGCGCAAAGCCGCTTACTTAGCCCTGAGCCGGAAAAACCCGCTGCCGTTGGAAGGCGAAAGGTTGATCTGGTTTTGCAGGGTGGCGGGATTGAATGTAGGCGCATTGGTCAGCGTCACCCAGTTTGTCGCGCTTAAATCCGGGTTTTGCTGCACGATAAAGTTGGTGGCGGAAATCATCCAGCAAAGAGCCAGGTTCGTGGACGAAGATTTGAGCTTTAATTGCGGTTTCGGTGCTGTGTAAGAAGTAAAAATGGAGTTAGGCTGGCTGAAGTCATCCGCACCCAGCACCAGATATAATTTATTTCCATCCGCCGACGAAGCGACGCAGCCGGAACCCCATCCATACAGCAGTCCCGGAATGTTCTGTTGCAGCCACGTCACGCCCGCATCCGTCGAAATGTAAAGACGCCCCTTGGAAGCCATCAGCACGCCTCCATCCGCCGACATGGCGACAAAACCCGAGCCGACCGTTGGCAACTCTTTCGAAATCCACGTGACGCCGTAATTTGTGGAGGTGTAAACCAGCGGCCTGTTGGCTCCGTTATAGGAGCCAAACACCCGCATTCCCATCAGGCAGGAGCCGTCGGCCGAAGAGGCCACGGAAGTCCAAACCGGCAGAAACCCGGCCGAAAAATTCGTCGAGACGCTGTTGGATGTCCACGACGCCCCCGAATCCGTCGAGATGAAAATTCCGCTGGAACTCGCCCTGAAATAATCGCCGCAACCCGCGATCAATCTCGTTCCGTCCGCCGAGGAGGCGACACATTTCCAGTTGTTCGTCGGTGCACTGGTTACCGTCCAGTCCGCGCCGGAATTCGTCGAGACATAGATCGAACCATAAGCCGTATTCGAATAATTGTAGGCGGCGACGGCCACGAGCTTGACACCATCGGCGGACGAGGCAACCGATGCCCATTGATTGCTCGGCACGTTCGCCTGCGACCACGTTGCGCCGGAATCCGTCGAGGTGTAGATGGGGCCGCCATTCGCGTTACCACCGGCAGGATTGAAAATCCGGGCGGCGCTGGCTACCAGCTTGACGCCGTCTGCCGACATCGCCACGCATGTCCAAGGATTGAAAGGCGCGCCGCTGGTGAACCAAGTCGCGCCCGTATTGGTCGAACTGAGCAGATAATTCCCCACCTTCGCCACCAGCTTCGTTCCATCGGCGGAACAGGCCGGGGAAAGCCATGGATTATTCGGCGCGCCGGTTGACTGCCAGCTTTGGGCGGACGCCGGATGGACCGTGGCGAGCCATCCGCAAAAAGCCAACGCCGCTGGCAGCAGGGGTTTCATTTTGAATCTCCGTCAATAAATCATCATTCACGAACTTCGCCAAGCTGATTTTAGGTTTCTTTCCTGCGGAGTTTACGGCAGATGCCAGATGCTGCTGCTGCCACGATTTAAAATAGTTGGCAGATTTACCGGCAGCACCGTCAGGCGCGGCATGTTTGTGCTTGTGAACAACCGTCCATTGTAGAAATATTCCGCGCGGCATTATTTGAGAAAGGAAAGTCATGTCCGATCCATTTGAATCAACTCGCCCGGCCGAGATTGCACCCTTCATCGGCAAGCACATCATCTATACCTACGCCAACGGCTGGCAGTATGAAATCTACTTCAAGAATAATCGCAAACTCGATTATCGGGTCCATGGCGGCATAGTTGGCGGTCGGTGGGTCAAAGACCAGGAGGTTCATTTTATCCGTCTCGCCGAAGGCGTCTTGAAGGTCTCTTGGACCGAGCCCACCGGCACCTGTGTGAGCGTGGCCTACAATTTCATCGAGCATGTTGCGCATGGCGCGACCTTCTTCCCCCGTTGGATCGAACTCGAACCGAAGAAGATCATCGGGTTCCAGAATGAAAAAATTGAGTTGATGCAGAAATACCGGGATGCGGGCCCGACCTATCCGATTCTTGTCATTGACGAATTTGCCAAGATCACTTTCGTCGAAGATTGCGGCCTCGACGACGAGACAGTCATCGCCTGCGCCCCAGAAGACCTGCCGCCGGGCTATACCGCGCGGCGAAACGTTGACTGACAAGGCAGGTGTGATTTGGCCGGGAGTTTTACGGAAGGATTTGGGATCACTAATCAATAAATGTTCCGAGATCCATCAGGAGCGACATCTGGTAGCGGTCTATGGCTGGCGACGGCATTCACAACGCGCCGCTACAAATACTGATGCCGCCCCGAAGGGGCTGGGGATTTTAACCAGATTGGTTTTACAAAGATTCCGCTCCGACGGAACTAACGAATGGTAAAGCCGAGTTCTGTGGTTTTCAAGGCACCGGTGAATTTTTGCAGCCAATGCAGCCATGCCAGAATCGTTGAGGCGCGGCGTCTGGGCGTTGTGCTGGAAATGTTAGCGTTTTTGGCGAGTAATACGGCCACTTCCTTTCTGCCGATGCCGCCCGTCCTAGCTGAGGATTCCAAGATTGCACGCATCGGTGGAAAATGCGCCAGCAACCCGGCGAGCAATTGCCGCCGTTCATCTGCCGGCAGCTTCACATATTCGCTGCCCAAATCAGTGAGAGCGTAGCTGAAATTCTTTTCCTGCCGAACCAAGCCCAGATATTCCGCTGCCTGTCGGTAATAACTACTTTGTCGTGGATTAAACTTATAATATTCCGCCACCTTGCTGGCGTTATTGATTCCTTGTGCGACGAGCAGTGGAATTTCTGCCACCCGCTCAAAAGTATCTGCTTGTGGCACGTCCCAACTCTGTGAGCGAACGCGGGCCTGAACATGGGCGCGCAGCAGTTCATCCACCGTTAAATGCTTCTTGTCCGGCTGGACAAGGAAACATTCGCCGTGCTTAAGGCGGAGCGATTGGTACTGTTGCTCGTCTTCAAATTCATATTCCCAAAACTTGTAAAGCCGTTTTCCAGAAACCTCCTGCGAACAAAAGAACCACGGACGAGTTTTCTTTTTTGGGATTTCCAAGCGCCATTTGCGATAGGGATAATACAATTGCCGTATGATAAAATCTTTTGGCTCACCTGATTTAGCTTCAATTAAGACAACTTCGTTTCGTCCTTCACAGCCCAAATCAACTTCTACTTGAACTCCAGCACTAACGTGAATTGGTCCAACCGGCCCAACTGAAAAATCAATTGCCGGCATCCGCTTGCGATTCCGAATTGTCTGACGCAACCCCGGCGTTGAGGCGAAATGTTCAATCAAGCCGACATTGAAAGAATAGTCAAGATGCTGCGACTCACTATCTCCAATGCCAAGGGTTTCAAGTTCAAAATCTAATTGTGGACGAAAAATCGTTGGTGGTTCTAGAAGTGTTTCGAGGACATGGTAACCATTTCCCCTGACAAGAACATATTCCCCGTTTTTCACAGGAAGAATAAAATACCCATGTTTGCTAAGGGCAGCGGGCAAATCTGCCGAGAAATCTACTTTTGCCATCAAGCGGAGTTCGTTGCCTGTTACTGATTCGATGTCGCTTTTTGTGAGCACGACCAAATCAGATTTTACATCCACTTTTTCTTGGAGCAGCTTCGCCCAAGCCGCTTCAAACTCCATTGGCATTGGCATAATTTAATCTCCTGCGAGAACAACAACTTCGTTTACCTCGCCACGTTTTGTGCCATCGCAATTGATGGCGCGACGCGCTTGCACAGTGTGAATTGTAAAATCTCGATACAGCCGCCGAATAAATGGCGCGTCAGAGTTTGAAAGCATAAGGCGAACACCGCGTGCGGCGGAACTTGCACAGACAGCGTGCAATTCGTTTTGCTCTTCGATGCCAAAATCTTCTTTCGCATAAGACGTGAAATTTGCAGTGAGCGAGACCGGGTAATACGGCGGGTCAATATAGGCAAAATCTCCATGCCGCGTTTCGCCAATCGTTACCCGAAAATCTTGCACTGCCAAATGCACGCCTTCTAGTGCGCGACTGGCGGCCACTATATTATCTCGGTCGTAGAGATTTGGTTTTTTGTGCGAGCCGATTGGGACATTAAATTCGCCGCGTGCGTTAACGCGCCAGAGGCCGTTGAAACAGGTCTTGTTTAGGAAAATCATCCGTGCGGCGCGTTCTACCACTTCGCGTTCGGGCAGGGCATGACGGGCGCGGACTTCGTAATAATAAATCTCGCGGTTGACACGGAAGCGCGCGGCGTGGTCATCCAGCCGCCGCATAAGCTCCTGCGGAAAATCGCGAACCGCCAGATAAGTGTTGATAAGTTCGGGATTGATGTCACGTAGGAAGGCACGCATCCGAGGAAACCGGTGCTTGAGGTGAAAGAACACCGCGCCGCCGCCAACGAAGGGCTCAAAGTAGCGCCCAACCTGCGCAGGGAAGAATTCATCGAACTTGTCCAGCAATTGTGCCTTGCCACCAACCCATTTCAAAAACGGCTGCGCTTCCGTTGGAGCCACCGCTTCAACGGCGGCGATGGCAAGCTGTTCGTCTTTGACTGAACGACGATGTGGGGTTTTAGGAGCTTGTGGGCGGATGATTTCATCCAGCGAATATTTCGGGTCGGGAATCTTCCGGCGGATTTTGTATTGGTTTGGCTTTAGATCAGACCTCTGATCAGAGCGTGCTTGGTTGATTACCTTCGCCGCTGGCCGATTCCGCCGGGATTTGTCTGCCATCAGGTGGATCGATCCCGATCTCCGGCAACTGATCAAGTTAAAACATTAGATATGTCGAATGTTTGAAACGCCCAAATTAGAGTTTGCTGGTTGAATGGCTCATGCCGTCAAACATCGGGAGATCGTCGGAAAGAACATCCGCGCCTGCCGAACCGTTGCCGGACTGACCTTGGAGCAATTAGCTGAAAAGGCAGACATGAGTTGGCCCTATCTCTCTGAAATAGAGCGGGGACGTGAGAATATTTCGCTCGATAAGCTCGCTCAATTGGCTTTAGCGCTGAAGGTCAGGCTTTCAAGGCTAGTTGAAGATGCCTGAAGTATAATTGTCCGCATCGGCGTGAGGAATTGGCAGTGCTTTATTGGTCGAATCAGAAACAGACAAACATTTCAGCAGTCTTGATTTTGCCTGAAAGCTCTGGAAAATTCTGGCCAGCGGTTTTTGAAAGGAATTGAACTCTATGAAAATCATTTCAGTCGCCGGCGACCGGGTGGCCATCCTGCTGGAGGCCAAGGATACCAACGGACAATACACCGTGATGGAGGCCACGTTGCCGCCCAAGTCCGGCCCGCCGTCGCATGTGCATACGCGCGAGGACGAGGCCTTTCTGGTTCTGACCGGCGAAGTCACCTTTTACCTGGGCGACAAAACCATCGTGCTCAAAAAAGGTGAATCCCTCTATGCCCCGCGCAACATTCCCCATCATTTCAAGAACACCGGCACCGAAGACGCCGTCCTGCTGGAGACCGCTTCTCCGGCCGGCATTGAAGACTTCTTTGTTGAGGCTGGAAAGCCGCTGGCCGGTCGTCAGGACAGGCCGCAACCGCCCACGGCGGAAGACATCAAGCACATGCGGGCCATCGCCCCCAACTATGGCCTCACCATTTTGCCGCCAAAGTAATCCAACCACGCGAATCGGCATTCCCTTTGATGCGATTAGATTTTGTAGGGCGGAGCCAAAGTTATGGGCGCGGAGCACCATCGTCCTGCCGAAGCATTACAACTTCTGGTTGCCCAAAGCGGTGGAGGGCCACCGCACTCCGGGACGCTGGCGCGCGGTTTGATGGCTATTGAAACGCGAAGCGTCTCGGAGTGCGCCAGCCCTCTGGCGCTCTTACGGCAAACACACCATTTGCACTTTCCTCATCCGCCTTCGCCCGGCATCATTTTTTCATGCCGGAACCCAGGACGCCCTGGCCCCATGCGCCAACTCATCAGCTTTCGGAACGGGGCACTTATTTTGTCACCGCCGCCACCTACGGGAAAGCCCGTCACTTTCGCGGCGCGGCAAGGTTGCGCGTGCTGCATCGCGGCCTGCTCACCGTTGCCGGACAATTTGGCTGGCAACTCGAAGCCTGGGCCGTGTTCTCCAACCATTATCATTTCGTCGCCCACTCGCCCGGCAACGAACCGGATGCGGCCAGCCTCACACCCATGTTGAAGTTATTGCATGTGAAAACTTCCGGCTGGGTCAACAAGCTCGATGGCACGCCGCAGCAGCAGGTGTGGTTCAATTTCCGGGATACGAAACTTCGCCAGCAACGTTCCTATCTGGCGCGGTTGAATTATGTGCATCAGAACGCGGTGAAGCACGGGTTGGTGCCCGTGGCCTGCCAGTACCCGTGGTGCTCGGCGGCGTGGTTCGAGCGGACCGCCTCGCCGGCGATGGTGAAATCCATCTACCGTTTCAAGACCGACCGCCTCGCAGTGGAAGATGAATTTGAGCCGGATGAAGACTGGCGCGCGTAAGCAAGAGCGCCAGAGGACGGGCGCACTCCGGGACGCTGGCGCGAATACCTACGATCCGATGATACGCAAAGCGTCAGGGAGTGCGGTGGCCCTCCACCGCTTTTTTCGATGGTGCCGTTCTACCAAGAGGCCGCCATGTCACAACTTCTTCCCGGTCAACTTTTCATATGCTTCCAGATACTTCGCGCTGGTCTTGGCGACGACGTCGTCCGGCAGTTTCGGGCCGGGCGGGGTTTTGTCCCACGTCAGCGTTTCGAGGTAGTCGCGGACGATTTGTTTGTCGAAGCTCGGCTGGCCGCGGCCGGGCGCGTATCGGTCAGCAGGCCAGAAGCGCGAGGAATCGGGCGTGAGCACTTCGTCAATCAGGATGAGCCTGCCCTGCGGTGAGGCACCGCTGCCACTTTCCAAACCGAACTCGAATTTCGTGTCGGCGATGATGATGCCGCGCTGCTTCGCATAATCGCGTCCGGCTTTGTAGATCTTCAAGCTCAAATCGCGCGCCTGCGTGGCGAGGTCGGTGCCGACAATCTTGCACGCTTCGTCGAAGGATATATTTTCGTCGTGGCCGGCCTCGGCCTTGGTGGACGGCGTGAAGATGGGTTCGGGCAGTTCGGCGGATTCGGTCAGGCCGGCGGGCAACTGGATGCCACAAACGGTCTGAGATTTTTTGTATTCCTTCAATCCGCTGCCAGAAAGATAACCGCGCACGATGCACTCGATGGCGAGCGGTCTGGCCTTCTTCACGATCATCGAGCGGCGCGCGAGCTGGGCGGCGAACGGCTGCAAATTTTTCGGCAACGGATCGTCCGACTTGGCGAGCAGATGGTTCGGCACGAGCGCTGAAAATTTCTCGAACCAGAAATGCGAGACCTGCGTGAGCACTTCGCCCTTGCGCGGAATGCCGTTGGGCAAAACGACGTCGAAGGCGGAAAGGCGGTCGCTGGCGACGAGCAGAAAGCTGTCGCCAAGGTCATAGACTTCACGGACTTTGCCGGAGCGGACGTGTTTGATGCCGGGCAGGTTGAACTGGAGAATCGGTTCGTTCATGGCGCGGAAAATAAAGTCAACGAGCCAAAGTTCAAAGTCGAAAGTGGTAAAAGCTCCAAATGTTAAGCGGTATGGGTGGGACGCGTCGCTTCACGCCGCCGGGCGTTCCACCAGCTTGACGGAAAGCGGGATGTTGCCCTGCGACCGGTCATCCATGCGGATATCCACGGAATACAGGCCGGCCTCGGCGAACTGCAGGTTCTGGAAGTTCACGATGAAATTGCGCGTGACGAAATGAACGTCCTCCGGCAGCGCGACCGTCACGGGGATTTCGATGGCCGGCATGATGGCGCGGCCGTCTCCGTTGACAAAATTCAATTTCAATTTGCGCTCGCCCTCGTCGCCGGACAGGAAGGTGACGCGCAGCGCGACGGCGCACTGGGGATGGGCGGCGGGCAGTTGCGGCGCGTAAATCGTGTCGAACGCGCCGAGCAGGTTCAGCTTGCCGTTGTCCTCATTCGCCGCGTCGCAAAGGACTGCCACTTGAATGTTCATGGGCCAATGAAGCCATGAATCCGGCAAATAGGCACGATTTTCTTTTTGAGCCACCTTGGGACTTGACATACATATAGAAACTATGCATAGTGTGGCCATGATTCGCAAAGAACTGGTCGCCGCCTCGGCTGAACCGCTCGTGTTGTCGCTGCTTTCAAAAGGCGAGAGCTATGGTTACGCCATCATCCAGGAAGTGAAGGCCCGCTCCGAGGGGCGTCTCAACTGGACGGACGGCATGCTTTACCCGGTGCTGCACCGGATGGAGCACCGGGGCTTGATCAAATCGCGCTGGGGTGAAAGCGAAACCGGCCGGAAGCGGAAATATTATTCCCTTAAAAAAGACGGCAAGCTGGCGATGGAAAAGCATCACGAACATTGGACGCTGGTTCACGGTGTTCTATCCGGCCTGAAAAAGGAGCATTATGTCTGACCTCGAACAATCCATCGCGGACTGGCGGCGGCAGATGCTCGCCGCCGGAATCAAATCGCCGGTGCCGTTGGAGGAATTGGAAATTCACCTGCGTGACGAAATCGAGCGGGAGAAAAAATCGGGATTGGACGAGCCGACAGCTTTTCAAGCTGCGGTTCAACAAATCGGAAAGGCGAATATGCTGAATAACGAATTCGAGAAAGTTGATGGAATAAAAGAATTTGGTGCCTGGAGACTGATACAAATCATACTTTTTGCCGGCCTAGGCGTCATTTCATTGTTCATAACTGCCTGTGTCATTTTCAAGCTCGGAAGTTTTTCAGAAATTTCTTCGTCCCAACAGATGTCCGGGCTGACCGCCGTTGCCGTGATGATTTTGCTCGCTGGCGGCGGTTATTTGGGCCACGGATTTTTCCCGATCATCCTCAACAAGCGGATGCGGGATGTCATTTGCCTTTCCAGCGGTGTGTTGATGGTGATTTGGTGGGCGGTTTTTTTCAACATCATCCTGCCGCGCTTTGCTTTCACGACGAGCCAGTTGGGCGCGACGCTTCTTTGGGGCTTCGCCGCGCCGTTCGGTGCTTTTGCCGGTTTCGTCGCAGGATTGGGAAAAGCCTGGCGAAAAAATTCCACAATGGCGAGTTCGTGAGATAAAATATGTTCAACCTCGAAAAATCCATCACCGATTGGCGGCAACAAATGCTCGCCGCCGGAATCAAATCCCCCGTGCCGCTGGAAGAATTGGAAATCCACCTGCGCGAGGAAATCGAGCTGCAGATGAAATTAGGGGAACGCGAAGTTCAAGCATTCAAAACTGCCGCTCAAAGAATCGGCCACGCGCACATGATTCAAAAAGAATTCAAGAAAACCGAAGCGGCCGGGTGGCACATGGGGCAAATCTGGGCGGGAGCCATCGTGGGATTGCTTCAGTCGATCCTGATTGGCGCCGTTCTCTTCAATTCCGAAATGATTTTTGGCGACCGCATGTCCAGCCTGGCAGCGATCGCCACATCGTTTCTATTCATGGCCGTTATGCGATCATTCTATAAAATTTTACCGGTCATTCCTACCAAACGAAAACGGACTGCTGCCGTTTTGATCTTTGGCGGCGTACCAGCGTTTATGTGGTGCGGGGTGGTTGCGGGTTTTGTTTTACCAGGCCATGAATTCCCCTTTGGTCAATGGCTGGCGACGGTGCTTTGGGTTGTCGCCCCTCCCTTGGGGGCTTTTCTCGGTTTGATTTGGGGAATCGAGATTGCCGCGCGAAAAGATGTTGTCATCGCCGATTAAAATCATGTTCAACCTTGAACGATCTATCACGGATTGGCGGAAACGGATGCTGGCCGGTGGCGTCGAAACCCCGGTGCCCTTGGAGGAATTGGAATGTCATTTGCGCGAGGCGATTGACAGGCAAATGGCGTCAGGAATCAAACCGGCGCCAGCTTTTGAAACGGCTTCCCGGCAAATGGGAACTGTTCGATCTTTAACAACCGAGTTCGATAAAAACAACCAAAGGAAAATTATCATGAAACGTATCTTGATCCTTGCCGCTGGCGTTGTCGCCATCTTTATCGGCATGGCTTTTGTCATGCCGGCAGTGGCTCAATATCGTCACGAAGGGGCGATGGTGGGTGGAGAAGTCGTGCTGTTGTGCCTCGGATGTCTTCTAACATTGGGCGGCGGCGGTGCCGCCATCATCGGGGTCACAGGACGCAAGGCTTAACTCCGGCTTTCACAGTGCAACACAATTGCGCTTCCTTAAGTTTTTAGTTTCGCCCTCCTAAAAAACAAGCGGCGCCTTAATCCAAGGCGCCGCTTTCTGTTTAGTGATTATCCCCCCTTATGCGACGGGATCAGGCGCGACGACGAAGGGCGAGCAGGGCCAGTCCACCGGCACCAATCAAGGCTAGCGAGGTCGGCTCGGGCACGGGCGTCACGTTGCCGTAGATGCGCAGGGCCAAACTTTGGTTTTGGAGACCTAACGACCGAACTCCGGAGGTGAAGTTGCCGTTGACTTCCCCATTGCCGTTGCGGTAATAGCCGTTGAACACTGCCGAGCCGACCGACGGTGCGGTGGCACCGGTGGAAATAATCGACGTCAGGTTGTTGACGGTGCTGTAGTTGACGCCGTCGGTTGTGCCTTGATAATTCAAAGTTATGCCAACAGTCGGACTAGAGATAGCCACCGGCGAAGCCAAGGCAGCTCCCGGCGTGCCAGGAGTGGCGCCTACGAGGGGAAAGTAGAAACCGGTGGTGTATGCGTCGGTGAAATTGAAGGTATAAGTACCCAGCAGATTGCTGAACGCGGGGGTGGCGGCACTGACGGCACCCGTATTGACCGTGCCCCACAGGTAAATAGTGGCCCTGAGGCCGGTATAGCTGGTGCCGGTAACATTGACCGGATAAAGATCGAAACCGGTGATGGCGGTTGTGCCCGTAGCAAGCGTATAACCATCGCCCATAAATGTGTTCGGCGTCGAACTGGTGCTGTTCGCGGACTGACCGCTTGAAAAATTATCAAAGACCACATCCGCCTTGGAGTTGGCCGCTGAAAGCATCCCCGCCGCCACAATGGCGATGCAAAGGGAATAACTTTTGCGGTTTGATGATAGGGTATTGCTGTTTAGGTATGTCTTCATTTTAAGGTAACGCTTGTCTGATTGTTTTTATGACTGCCGCCTTAAAGACCTTCTTTTCTTTAAGGACAACCGGAATTTCTCCTTGGAAAAAATCCTAGCGGGAATTGAAGGACGGTCAATGATTGTTGCAATTTAATTATTAACAATTTCTCTTATTTATTAACAGCGTCCCCACGGCGGGCATCTGGGGCGGGCGCTGGTTGAACTCCGGCGGCTGTGCGCGCCGCCAGAAAATTTTTCAGTTCTTCCGCCGCCTTGCCGCCGAAGCCCGGAATGGCGGCGATCTGTTCCAGCGTCGCCATTTTCAAGCGCTGCACGGAACCAAATTTCTTCAACAATGCCCGTTTGCGCCGGTCGCCGATACCGGGAAATTCGTCCAGCACGCTTTCGGAAATGCGTTTGAGACGAAGCTGCGCATTGTAGGAATTCGCCACGCGATGGCACTCGTCGCGCAACCGTTGGAGGAGTTTCACCGCCGGATGGTCGAGGCCGAGCCGCAACGGTTCACTTTTATCCGGCAGATAAATTTCCTCGAACTCCTTGGCCAGACCGATGACCGGAATTTTCTCAAGGCCGAGCTTCTCCAATTCCGCGCAAGCCATGCCCAGTTGACCTTTGCCGCCGTCTATCAGAATCAAGTCTGGAAAACTCGAAAACTGGCCGCGCTCGATGTCTGCGGTCCCCCTCGCCCGGCCTTCGGCCACCCTCTCCCCCAGCGCGGGAGAGGGCAGGGTGAGGGGGCACTCTGGTGATTTGAGATTTATAGTTTGACCACCGTCATCGTTCTTGGCTCTTGGGACGGACTCAGTGCTTTCCTTGAGCAACCGCGCATACCGCCGCCGCACCACTTCCGCCATGCTGGCGAAGTCATCCTGGCCCACGACCGTTTTGATTTTGAAGCGGCGATAATTCGCGCGGTCGGGCCGGCCGTTCTTGAAACTCACGAGCGAGGCGACGGCAAACGTGCCGCTGATGTTTGAAATATCAAAGCCCTCAATCCGCATTGGTGGCGCGGGCAGATCGAGAATCTTCGCCAGCTCCACCAGGTCATTCTCGGGATTGATGGACAACGGCAGGGTGTAAGGCACACGCGTGAACTTTTCCGTTTTCTTCCAAGTGTCTTTCAGATCACGGATGAGATCACGCAGGTCGGCGGCTTTCTCGAAATCATGCGCGGCGGCGGCCTTTTTCATTTCCTCTTCAAGTTCGCCCTGCATCTCGCGACTCTGCCCCTCAAGAAAATCGCAGGCGGCGCTGACCTGTTCGAGATACTGCTCACGCGTAACGTTCCCGACGCAGGGCGCGGTGCAGTATTTCAGGTTCGCGTAGAGGCAATGCTTGTAATCCGCCGCGCCCGGCGTGAAGACGCGGCAGCCGCGCAGGTTGAACTGTTTTCGAGCATGGGCGACGGCGTTGCGCAGTCCGAAGGAATTCACGAATGGTCCGAAGTAGCGCGCGCCGTCGTCTTTCTTCAACCGTGTGAAGGTAAAATTCGGAATCGGGTCGTTCAAATTCACCTTGAGCATCAGGTAACGCTTGTCGTCGCGCAGGCTGATGTTGAAACGCGGCTTAAATTCCTTGATGAGCTTGCTTTCGAGCAATAGCGCTTCTGGTTCGCTGCGGACGGTGTGGACATCGAAATCGTAAATGGCCTCTACCAACGCGTTGAATTTCAAGTCCCAGCCGTTGCGCCGGCTGGATTGAAAATACTGGCTGACGCGTTTGCGCAGGTTCAGTGCCTTGCCGACGTAGATGACGGTGCCAAAGCGGTCCTTGTGCAGATACACGCCGGGCTTGTGCGGCACGGCGCTCAACTTCTTGCGGATGGAATCACTGACAGGCACGGAGAGAATTTCCACGCAAAAACGCGAAGGCGCAAAGAAATTTTATTCGTTGCCTTGTTAAATTGTTAAATCGGTGGCGCGTTGGAAATTTACGATTCAACCATTCAACGCTTCAACGCATCACGATTTTCTCTTCATCTGTCGGTGGACAAAGAAATAATAAAGTCCGCCCAGCACGAGCATCCCACCCGCTAGCCAGATTGTGATGCGATGATATTCGCCCTTCATCAATTGCTCGTCCTGTCCCATCTTCACACCCAGCCAGCACAACACCGCGCACCAGATCGCCGAGCCGATGATGGTAAAAATGGAGTATTTTAAAAAACTCATCCGCACGATGCCCGCTGGAATGCCGATAAGATGCCGCACCACCGGCAGCAGCCGCGAAATAAAAATCCCCATCGCGCCGTAATGCGCCGCCCAGCGTTCCGCGCCCTCAATTTTTTCGGCAGAGATGAAGACGTATTTGCCGTAACGTATCAGCAACGGCCGTCCAGCCAAGCGCGACGCCCAATACATCAACGACGCGCCGATCCAGGAACCGATGGTGCCCGCCAGCACAATGCCCCACAGCGACAGCGGAATCTGACCGGTGTAAGCCAGGTGTGCCGCCGGTGGGATCACGATTTCGCTCGGCAACGGGAAGATGGAGCTCTCCACCGCCATCATGAACGCGATGAGCGGATAACCGCCCGTTTGCAGCGCGTGCGAATACCAATCGTGCAACCTCTGGATCATTTCATGCATGAGGCGGTGTTTATAACGGAAAACCTGACAGGATGGACAGGATTTTCAGGATTAAATTTTCCGCCAGCCATCATTTGGATTTCCTGGCCTGCTCCTCATAGTATGTCTGAATCTCTTTCGCTGCCGCCGGCTGTGGCCAGACCCAGTCGCGATTTTTGTTGCCCTGCCAGTAAAACTTGGAAGTGCTGCCTCCATCATCAACACCATCTTCGCCAATGGAATAAAGCAGATAAGTTCCGTCCGCGTCGGCACGATACCGCAATAATTTGCCGTCATATGGATCAATGAGGACAGCGGAGAGAAATTGCGGTACAAGGCCGTTCAGCGTTTCAGGCAGTTTGCCGTATTCCAGTTGAAAACGTTTTAGCGCGATCGCAGTTATGACAATGCGTCTCGCGGTTTCTATTGAAATTATTTTTCGGACGACGTGGACGATGCTCAAACCACCAAAATATTCGCTGAAATCGGGTATTTTTAATGCGCGGAAAAAAGATGCCCCGGCATTTGTGATTCCGAGTGATGACAAGCGCACTGTCATCGCATCGTAATCCGCCTTGTAAAACTGGCTCTGGTTGGTCTGCATGGTTCGCAATGTCTCCAGCATGGTTGATTCGCCTTGAAGCGTGCGCAATTCGTCCGAATAGCTCCACGAGGAGCGCCACATGGCGGCCCCGATTGCATAGCGAGGTTTTGTAGTGATGGCTTCCCAGTCAGGCGGCCAGTCCCAAATACTTCCCGATGAACTGGCTGGAGGGCTCATGGAAGTTGTAAGGCCAAATGTCTTTTTTACTTCATCATAAGACGCACGCGCTTTTTGAATTTCTTTGATGCTACAAGCCCGCTCCATGACAAAAACATTTGTGGCATCGCTCAAAAAATTCATTGCTTCCCAGCCTTGTTGCAGGGCGGCGAGCTGGCCATCCGTGACATTGGTAGATTGCAATAATTCCCAACTGGGGGAAATAGTGATGGCCGTCATGGCAATCCGTACCAGATGTGAAATCAGCAATCCTTCTCCTTCATTTCTTTGCACCAGTCCCAACATCGTAAGAATGTTGGTCATCGCCGCGCCCGTGTCACCGTTATGCAAATCGCAGACGACTGCGGCCTGCAATTTTTGCTCGGCCCGCTTCAGGGGTGACAGATGCGGCAGCAACAGCGAAAAGCCTTTTTTGTATTCCAGTTGAAAATCCAGCTTGGGCCGCTCCAAGACCTGATGCAATAATTCGATTGCGGAACGGTTGCCGGCAACTTCCGCAGTGAAATTTTCCCATGAATTTGTGAAATCAAAACCGCAAACTTCCGGCTGCATGTGGGCGACCATCGCCTTGCCGGGCGCTACTATCGTCATACCATAAGGAATCGATCCGATGCTGGAACCGAGCATTCGAAAGGCCTCCTGCACCATTATGACGCTGTTGCTTTCCGGCGGGACCGGCGGTGGCAGGATTTCATTGACCTCCAGTTTCTCGCCTTGATCGCGCAAAATTTTTTTGTAAGCCCCGACCTCGTTCTGCGGCTGGACGTGCATTGTCACCAGCCAGATGCCCGTAAACACACTCAGGATAATCGCCACGGCAGTCAGGATTTTCCAGCGGTCTTTCATTCGCAGTTTCGTCAGTGGTTTCTAACGTTTGGACTTCCTGGCCTGCTCCTCGTAATACACTTGGACCTCTTCCGCCGTCGCCGGCTGCGGCCAGACCCAGTCGCGAACCTTGTTGCCCTGCCAGTTAAAATAGCTGCCCGCCGCCGGCATTGAATTTGGATCTCCACCATCATCGACTCCATTCTCCCCGATAGAATAAAGCAGGAATGTTCCATCACCATTGCGACGATAACGAAGCGGGCTTCCATCCACTGGATCAATCGGTGATGAAAGAAATTCCGGTGTCAGTTCCGAAAGTCTTTCTGGAAAATGTCCGTGCTTAAGCTGAAACCGTTTCAAAGCGATGGCGGTTATGACAATGCGTTTGGCAGCTTCCGCAGTCATCGCCTTGCGAATGGACGAGAGTGAATACCCGGCATATCCAGAGAAAAACTCCCGTAAATTCATATCATCCAAGCCATGCCAAATTTCATCATAAAAACCTGCCACCCCGTTTGAATGATAAAGACGGCTGTAGCCCCCGGGATATAGCTGATTCATTAGATTGCTGTAGGCTGGCTGGAAAACTTGATTCGTTTCAATCAATCGCAGCGCTTCTAAAGTATCCTGATAATTTCTAAGCGCATTGAGTTCGTCAGAATAAGTCCATGAATTCCGCCACATGGAAGCGGTTGTGGCGAACTTAGCTTTTTGAACTCCGTCTTTGGCATAATTATTAAAATCATCCAGCCAATTACCAGAACTAACGGGACTGCTGGAGCCGCCGGAACCGGACGATGCTCCGAAGCCTGAATAGATTTTCATTATACGATCAAATTCTGTGCGCGAACTCCGCATTTTGGCGATGGTGTTCTCGGTTGAAGCCCGTTGCATTAAAAAGGAATTCTCCAGAGACTTGATAAAGTCCAGCCGCTCCCAGCTTGTTTGAAGCGAAGCCAGTTCTGAATCAGTCGCACTAGGGGTCTGCAATAATTCCCAATTCGCAGTGATTGCGATTTGTACCATAGCTATGCGTACTGATTGGGAAATAACGTTTCGTTCTTCGTGGATCCGTTGTATCAGTGCGAGCAAGGTGCAGAGGTTTGTCATTGCGGAAGCGATATTGCCATTATGTAAATCACACATCGCCGCCGCACTCAATATGTGCGCGCTTTGCCGCAAAGACGAAAGATGTGTCAGCAACATTTCATCCCCCTTAAGATATTCAAGTTGAAAATCAATCGCGGGATAAGCCGTTGCCTCTCGCAACAATTCCATCGCGGGACGACTGGCCTCCGCTGTTGTCACAGCATTTTCCCATGAGTTGGTAAATAAGTCGTCACGCAAGTCAGGTTGCATCCAGCCGGTCATCGCTTTACCGGGAGCAATCATGCGCATCGCGGGCGGCCAATTCGTCCAGCCGTCTGGCGATGAGTTGAACAACGCAAATGCCGAACGCATCAATGCCACACCGTTGCTTTCTGCGGGAATTGGTGGCGGTAATACTTCACTGATTTCCAGCTTCTCGCCCCGTTCGCGCAGGGATTTTTTATAGGCTTCAACCTCATTCTCAGGCTGGATATGCATCGTCACCAGCCAGATGCCGTTGAACACCGTCAGAAATACCGCCAGGGCGATTAAGATTTTCCATCCGGTTTTCATGTTTCGTCATAGCAACGGCCCGACAGAGCGCCGCAATTTAAAAAGCATGGCGGCTTTCTGCCGAAAGCCGCTACGGTTGTCATCCCTTCAAAAAGAAATTCCGCTGCTTGTCGCTGACGGGCATTCCGAGTTTTTCCATTACGGCCAGCATGTCTTCCCAGACTTTGCGCTTCTCGGTCATCGCCTGGTTGCGGAGTAAATACGAAGGATGAAACGTCGGCATGAGCGGCGTATCGCGATAGGTCTGCCAGTTGCCGCGCAGCTTGGTGATGCCGACGGTCTTACCCAGCAATCCTTCCACCGCCGTCGCGCCGAGGGCGACAAGCACTTTCGGACGAATCAGGTCAATCTGCTCGTGCAGATACGGGATGCACGTCGTCATTTCTTCCGGCGTCGGTTTGCGGTTGCCGGAATTCTGGCCGGGCGTATCGGGCCGGCATTTCAAGATGTTGGCGATATAAACCTCCGCGCGTGAAAGCCCGGTGGCCTGGATGATTTTCGTGAGCAGTTGTCCCGCCTCGCCGACGAACGGTTCGCCTTGGGCATCTTCATCCGCGCCCGGCGCCTCGCCGACGAACATCAGCTGCGCGTCAATGTTGCCGACGCCGAACACGACATTTTTTCGTGACGCGGCCAGGTGCGGACATTTGACGCAGACAAGTGCGCGCTCGCGCAAGGCGTTGAAAATCGCAAGTTTTGAACTTTGAGTTTTGAGTTCAGGAGAGTTTGAAACAGCCGGCGCAGAACTTTCGATCTTCATTTCTGGTTTCTGTATTCTGGCTCCTGAATTCTCTATCTTTACCGGCTGCGTCAAGGCTCGCAGGGTATCCAGCGTGACGGCGACGTGGCGGACGCCGCGCGTTTTTAACCCTTCCAAGTGTTGAATCGTCGCGTCGAGCAGTTCGTTGTAAGCCGCAGCCATGACGTCATCGTAGCGGCTGCACGCGGAAGCACAAAAATAATCTGCGCCCGGGTGGCCGCATATTTGCGGCTGAAAATTTCCACTGGTTTTTCAAGGCAGTTCGGGCAGAGTAAAAGAAATGTCATCCACATGCCCGGCAAAAATCGGATTGCCGTTTCACGCGGCGATCATTTCTGAAAATCCACCGTCTGTGCGCCGCACTTTATGACATTGACGCTGGCGATCATCGGACATCTCGTGGGCGACTACCTGCTGCAAAACGACTGGATGGCGCTCAACAAAAAGCAGCGCAGCCTGCCCTGCGCCGTCCACTGCACGCTCTGGACACTTGCCGTCTGCCTTTTCGCCGGATGGTTTTACTGGCCGGCCATCGCAGTCTTATGGATCACGCACTTCATCCAGGATCGCACCCATATCATCGAGTTCTGGATGACAAAAATGAACCGCCAGCTTGATTTTGTGAAACCGCCATTTGCCCCATGGAGCCTGATCGTGGTGGACAATGTCTGGCATATTGTCGCGGTCTGGGCAGTGTGGCGTTTCCTGATGCACCAGATGTAAAGCGTTTTAATAAATAGTGTGGCTGTGATTTACGGAGACGGCTGACTGGTGGCAAGCGGTCTTGGACTGCAGTGGCAAGGCGGTAGCCGCGACACCGCTTTCGTGCGGGCGGAACCCTTCCTGACTGGCAAAACATTTCAACATGCAAAAGCGGCGTGGCGCTGCGCTTCCCGCCGCAGTCCAAGACGCCGCTCGCAATCCGACGATTCCAGCGCTGTTTTCCAAGAGTTAAAGAATGCTATTCTAAAACTGGCGGGCGCACCCGGCTGGATCAGGGCGTGCGCGGCTGCAACAATTTCGCAATGAGCCCAGTCCAGCCGGTCTGGTGCGAGGCCCCGACGCCGCGCCCGGTGTCACCGTGAAAATATTCATGGAACAGGATGTAATCCTTGAAGTGCGGGTCCGTCGCCAGCTTGGGATGGTATTTCAGCACGGGACGCTGGCCGTCTTCACCCTTGAGAAATAATTTTGACAGGCGGCGCGACAGTTCGCAGGCGACGGCGTTGAGTGTCACGAATTTTCCCGAGCCGGTCGGGCATTCCACCTTGAAGTCGTCGCCGTAGTAATGATGGAATCTTTGCAGCGATTCGATGAGCAGGAAGTTCATCGGCATCCAGACCGGGCCGCGCCAGTTGGAGTTGCCGCCGAAAAGCCCCGAGCGCGATTCGGCCGGCCAGTATTTGACTTCATGCATCGTGCCTTCGACCTCGATGCGAAATGGCTGCTGTTCGTGGATCTTTGAAAGGGCACGGATTCCGTGGTCGCTCAGGAATTCCGTCTGGTCCAGCATCCGGCGAAGCAGGCACTTCATGCGGTGGCCGCGCAGGAGCGAGAGCAGATGGCGCTCGCCGATGCCGGGTTCCTGCCAGCGCGAAACCAGTTTGGCGAGGTCGGGACGGTGGTTGAGATACCATTCCAGCCGCGCGGCGAAAGTGGGAAGTTTTTCCAACAAGGCCGGGTCGAGAACCGCCACGGCGAAGAACGGAATCAGTCCGACCATGGAACGGATTTTCATCGGCGTAGGCCTGCCGCCAGGCAGGCACAGATGGTCATAATAAAACTCATCTTCGTTGTCCCACAGGCCGTGCGCGCCCTCTTCGGCGCCGTTGATCGCGGCGGCGATCCCGAGAAAGTGCTCCAGAAACTTCGTCGCGATGTCCTCGTAAACCTTGTTGTGCAGCGCCAGTTCTAGAGCGATGCCGCCCAGGTTCAGACAGTACATCGCCATCCAGCTCGTACCGTCGGCCTGGTTGATATGACCGCCGGTGGGCAACGGCATGCTGCGGTCGAACACGCCAATGTTGTCGAGACCGAGGAAGCCGCCCTGGAAAATATTTTTGCCCTGCGCGTCCTTGCGGTTCACCCACCAGGTGAAATTGAGCAGCAGCTTGTGAAAGACGCGCTCCAGAAATTCCAGGTCGCCCTTGTCCTGCGGATTGGTTTCGCGCCGCTGCTTGCGGTCCATCTGGAAGACGCGATGCGTCGCCCAGGCGTGAACCGGCGGATTCACGTCGCCGAACGCCCATTCGTAGGCCGGCAGCTGGCCGTTGGGGTGCATATACCATTCGCGCGTGAGCTGCGTGAGCTGGTGCTTGGCAAATTCGGCGTCCACCATCGCAAGGGGAATGCAATGGAACGCCAGGTCCCACGCGGCGTACCACGGATATTCCCACTTGTCTGGCATGGACAGGACGCTGGTGTTATGGAGATGCTGCCAGTCGCAATTGCGGCCCTGCTTGCGCCCGGCGGGCGGTGGCGGCTGGGCGGGATCGCCGTGCAGCCATTCGCGGATTTCATAGAAGTAATATTGCTTGCTCCAGATCATGCCGGCAAACGCCTGGCGCTGGACGTTGCGTTCATCCGCGCTGACGATCCCCTTCTGCAGTTCGGCGTAAAATTCGTCGGCGTCTGCGAGGCGTTGCTTGAAGACCGCATCGAAATCCAAAAATGGTTTCGTGTTGTCCGGTTTCGAAAGCCGCGAACGGATTTGTTTTGAGCCGCCGGCGGGAATGGCCAGCTTGTGGAGCACCCCGATCTTTGTGCCGAAGCATTGCGGATTCACTGCGGCGGTGTTGTCGTGGACGATGTACTCGTTGAAGGCGTCCTTGAAAAAACCGGGTTCATCGTTCAGGCCGGGATGGCGGTGGATGTTGGTGTCATTGTCGCAAAATAAAATTTGCGGCTCCGCAGTGGTGCGGTCGGAATAAAAATGATAATCGCTGCATTCCGCGTGTTTGGCGGTCAACACGCCGTGATTCGTCCGCGAAATGTCGGGCCGGGCGGAATCCGGTTTCCACGACCAGGTGTTGCGAAACCAAAGCGTGGGCAATAGATGAATCGTCGCCTCCTCCGGCCCGCGATTGTGCACCGTCACCCGCATCAAAATATCATCCGGGCCGGCCTTGGCGTATTCCACGAACACATCGAAGTAGCGGTCATCGTCAAAAATTCCCGTGTCGAGCAGTTCAAATTCATCCAGTTCCGGCTGGCCTTTTCGCCGCGCATTTTCCGCGACCAGTTGATCGTAAGGGAAGGCGCGCTGCGGATACTTGTAGAGCATCTTCAGATACGAATGCGTGGGGGTGGCATCGAGGTAATAATACAGCTCCTTCACGTCCTCGCCGTGATTGCCCTCGGCATTCGTCAGGCCAAAAAGTCGCTCCTTGAGAATTGGATCCTTGCCGTTCCACAACGCGAGCGAGAGACAGAGGCTTTGTTCGCTGTCGCTGATGCCGGCAATGCCGTCTTCGCCCCAGCGATAGGCGCGGCTGCGGGCGTGGTCGTGTGGAAAATATTCCCAGGCCGTGCCGCCGGGCGAATAATCCTCGCGCACCGTGCCCCATTGCCGTTCGGAAAGATATGGGCCCCAACGACGCCAATTTTTTTTATCAGCGTCGTTTTCCAGCAACCGCTGTTTTTCGACACTCATGGTTTTTTCCAGAGGCGGAAGCCGCCGCGAAAGGCGTTCGCGTTATCACCGAGATGAGTGTGCGGGGGCAGCTTTTCAATCAGCCGCGCATTGCCGCCGCCGAGCACGGTATATTCCGCCTGCAAGGCCGCCATCAGCAGCGCTACCACTTCTTCGACATTTTTGCGCCACTTTTTTTTCCCCAGCCGTTTCAGTCCCGCCAGCCCGACATATTCTTCGTAGCTGTGGTCGTTCTTGTAGGGCAGATGCGCGAGCTCCAGCGGAATCACCTCGCCGCTATGTGACACCAGCGCCGAACCCAGCCCGGTGCCGAGGCCGAGAAAGAGCATCTGCCCGCCCTCGTAACTGCCGAGCGCCTGCATCGCGGCGTCGTTGATGATTTTCACCGGGCAGCCGAACGCCTTTTGGAAATTGAAACCCACCCAGCCGCCGCCGAGATTGTGCGGTTCGCGCATCGGCTGGTCATGCAACACCGGTCCGGGATAGCCGATGGAGATTGCGTCGTATTGCCAGCCGGCGGTCGCCTTGAGCACCCCCGCAACCATCTGGCGCGGGGTCATTTGGGGACCGGATACAAATTTTATGTGGGCGCGACGACCGGTGGCGGTTGCTTTGACGTGCGTGCCGCCGACATCAATGACCAGTATCTTCATAGGGTATTTCTACCATTGTTGACCAAAGCGGGGTCGAAGCGCAACGGCTTCTTTTTATTTTGGATTGATGGCGACGGAGAATTTCTCAAGTGCTTCGGCGAATTGTTTTGGATCAAAATCCGGGATGGATTGCGCGAGCTTGAATAATTGATTGAGCGAGGATTGCACCGGCTCATTATTTTTAAATTCAGGTAGCGCGGTGACCAAGCGGTCCAGGGCGAGCACCAGACGTTCGGCACGTCGGGCTTGCAGCGACTGGCGAATGTGGCTGTCCGAAAAGCTTGGAGTAAGATTTGCCAGCCGCGTCAGACACTCGCGGGTCGTTTGCTCTGACCAGATGACAGCTGATTTTTCCTGCGCGAGCTTGTCGGCGGTGCGCTGGTAAGATTCAAAATCCTCCATCATGGTCGTCGGTGACAATTGTTCGCCGGTCGCCTTGCTCAACAGCCAAGAAAGCGCGTAGATGTGTTCCAACAGATTTGTCTCCGTCATCCGCTGCGATAATTCCATGAATGGATGTTGTTTGGTCAGCTGCCAACTCAATTCCCGCAACGCCACAGCCTGCCCGACCAGCCATGCCTGCGCACCGTTCCAATTCGTCGTTTCGATCCAATGTTTCGGCTCGGCGACGGTCTGGCCGTCGAGTTCAAAAATCAGTTCAGGATGGCCGGCCCTGAGAATGTCGCTGTCAACATTCTGGTGGCACGCGACGCAGGTGTTCGCGCGGACGTAAAGATTTTGCAGGTCGCGCATCCCCGAGGCGGTGCGGTCGGCGCGGGTGTAATCCTTGCGCGTGTGCGAACGCAGCCAGTTTTCCGCCGGGCCGTGGCAGCTTTCGCACGAGACGCCTTCGCTGACCTTGAAATTTTCACCGCGCAGGTTTTCCGGGACTTCGTGCAACGGTGCATGGCAGGAAGTGCAGCGCGTGTCGGCGGTCGCATCCTTGATGGCAAGCGCGTCGGCGATCTGCTTCGACCGCGCGGTGGTGAGCGTGGCCGCCGGGCGGTGTGAGTGAAAATCTTTCAGCGACCAGATGAGAAATTGGTTTTGCGTTTGCCCGCCGCCGTGGCAGCTGGCGCAGGAATTTGCGCCGAGAAATTTCGCCGCCGCGTCCGCGCCACGGACCGGGTCGGCCGCCAGAAAAAGCAGGGCGACCAGGCCGGCGGCAGGGCGACAAATTGTTTTACTCACGGCGGCAAATTGGTTAATGGAGTGGACGCGTGATTGCAACCCTAATTGATTCCCTGCGCTATGCCAGCGGAGGCAGTTTGAGCTTCGCCCTGGGGTTGGCGCTGCTGGCCGGGTTGTTCGTGTGGCTGGCGCTGGAAATTTTCCGCTCGCTCCTCCGGGTGGCCGCCGAACGCCGCCAGCAATGCGTCACTTTGCAAAAACTTCATGCCCAGCTGCACGAAACCAGGCTCCGCTGCCGCGAGGCCGAGCAGGCGCAGACCGGGTGGAACGGATTGCGGAAATTTTCCGTCGCCAAAAAAAATTCCGAGTGCGAGGACGTGAACGCATTTTATCTGAAGCCGCATGATGGCCGTCCGCTGCCCGTATTCAAGCCCGGCCAATACCTCACGTTCCAACTCGATCTGCCCAGTCGCGACAAACCGTTGATCCGCTGCTACTCGCTTTCCGACAGCCCGCACCAGAAGGATTATTATCGCGTCACGATCAAAAAGGAAAAGGCACCGCCGGACAAACCCGGGGTTCCGCACGGCGCAGGTTCTAGTTATTTCGCCGATGTGGTGAAGGAAGGCGACCTCCTCAACGTCAAGGCGCCGACCGGGCATTTCTTTTTGGACATGACGAAGACGAATCCCGTCGTGCTGCTCGCCGGTGGCGTCGGCATCACACCGATGTTGAGCATGGCCAACGCCATCGCCGCGAGTGGCTCGAAGCGTGAGGTGTATTTTTTCTTCGGCGTGCGCAATGTCCGCGAACACATCCATAAGGCGGAACTGGAAAAGCTCGCGGCAGAAAATGATAACATTCACATGCACATCGCCTACAGCAAGCCCGGCGAGCGCGACGTGAAGGGAAAAGATTATCATCACGAAGGCCGCGTGGGCATTGAACTTTTGAAGGAGATCTTGCCGTCGAACAATTTTGAATACTACCTCTGCGGCAGCGGCGCGTTCATGAAAAGCCTGACCGACGGCCTCGAAGCGTGGGGCGTGCCGGACAGCGTCGTCCACTTCGAGGCGTTCGGCCCGGCGAGCGTGAAGAAAAAAACCGCCGTGCTAACGCCCGCCGAGACGACGCACCTTACGAAAATAAATGTCACGTTCGGCCGCTCGGGAAAAACCATCCGCTGGGAACCGTCCGCCGGAAACATCCTGGAATTTGCGCAGTCGCAGGGCGTGAAGATTGATTCCGGTTGCTGCGCGGGCAGTTGCGGCTCGTGCGTTGTTGCCATCAAAACCGGCGAGGTGGATTATCTCAAGAAGCCGGATGCTACGCCGGATGCCGGCACCTGCTTCACCTGCGTTTGCCGTCCGAAGAATGATTTGGTTTTGGATGCGTGAATATGAAAATATTCAACGCCGAAGTTGATGCAATGCCGCGAGTAATTAAATTTTGGATGTCATGCGATATACGCTCTACATTTTATTGGCGATGGTTGCTATTGGCGTGTCTTGCAGCAGAGATTCACACATGAAGACATATTCCATCAGTAGCACGAAGATTGATTTGCCAGACATTTTGGAGACGAGCGTCGAGGATGACACGTTGGTTGCATTTCCGCCGCGCACAGACTTTGCCAACCTCAGATTCACCGTCATCAGTATCACGAAGGATGGGCAGGAGGTTGCGAGTGCAGGCGCGCGATTGATTCGTGATAAGGCAGCAGAGAGCAAGGAGGAGTTGCACGAAGAGAATGGCAGAGTTTGGTATCAGACCACAGGGCCAACTTCTGAGGGTTCTACTGGCAGCCTAATGCACTACTGGTATGTTGGTCTCGGTGGGCACGCATTGGTGGTTTCGTGTTTTATAGATGCAGCGCGCACAACTGACCCACTGGCGCAGCGAGTTCTTGATTCAGTCGAGCCTGCGATTCAGACTTTTAGAACTGACTCCAAATGACACATAACCATTCATCACAGCTAACTGCAGAAGGCCGTCACAATTGCAATCGGCGCATTTCTTGGCCGCCGTTGCTGTGTTTCAGTAGTTGGGCGTTGAATGTTGATTGTTTAGTGTTTCTTCCTTTCCGCTAAATGCCCGCCGCGCCCACCATCCTCGAACGCCCGCAACGCTGGGACGCCGCGTTCGACGCGGACATGACGGAGGCTGATGTCGGACGGCTGCTGGCCACCGCGCCATTTTCGGAAATGGATGCCACCCAGTTTCCCAAGCGCACGCCGCTTCACGAAATCCTCCGCAACGACACGCGCATCCTTAAATTCCGCAAAGGCGAGATCATCGTGCGGCAGGGTGATTACGGCACGTCGGCCTTTTTGATCTTAAAAGGCGCCTCGCGCGTCGTGTTGAAACCGGATCTCGCGCCATCATTGCTCGGTCGTCAGGCACCGGGCAAAAAAGGAATTTTCCGCACGCTCGCCCAGCTTTGGAACGGCGCGCTGCCGCCGGAAACATTTTCGCGTTCGCAGCTCCGCCAGGCCGCCGGCCTCGGCGCGCGCCACACGAAAAACGAAACGCGCGTCTTTCTCCAGGATTTGCCGCGCGTGTTGAACGAGCATCGCACCGAGCAGATGACGGCGGGCGACCTGTTCGGCGAGATCGGCGCGTTGAGCCGGATGCCGCGCGCCGCCACGATTTTTGCCGACAGCGACGACGCCGAGCTGCTCGAGATCCGCTGGCAGGGTTTGCGCGACTTGATGAAATACGGCGACGCCCTGCGCACGCACATCAATAAAATCTACCGCGAACGCGCGCTCGCCTCGTATCTCCGCGCCACGCCGATGTTCCAGCATCTGGCCAAGGAACAGCTCGACCGCGTCGCCGCGCAGGTCGAGTTCGCGACCTACGGCGATTATGACTGGTCCGGCGAATACAAGCGGCTCGCGCAGGCCGGCACCGTGCGTCCAGAAAAAGAACCCGTCATCGTGCAGGAAGGCGATTATCCGAACGGCGTCGTGCTGTTACGCGCCGGTTTCGCACGCTTGAGTCAGAAATTCGGCGGCGGCGAACGTACGTTAAACTACATCGGCGCGGGACATTTTTACGGTCTCCGCGAGATCGCCCACAACTGGCGCAACAAAGACGCGCCGGTGAATTTTCAATTCTCGCTACGCGCCATCGGCTACGCGCATCTGCTCATCGTCCCGACACGCGCAATGGAGGAAATCGTTTTGCCGTCGTTGCCCAAGAACGAACTGCCCAAGCCGATTGAAGTCGTGACAGACGAGTTGGATTCGCCGCCCGCCGCCAAAAACGTCGCCCGCGAAAAAGTAGGCGCGGAAGTTCTAGAGTTTCTCACCGAGAATCGTTTTTTTAACGGCACGGCCTCGATGGTCATTGACCTTGATCGCTGCACGCGCTGCGACGATTGCGTCCGCGCCTGCGCCTCGACGCACGATAACAATCCGCGTTTTCTCCGCCACGGCCCGACCGCCGGCAGCCTCATGGTCGCCAACGCCTGTATGCACTGCGCTGATCCGGTCTGCATGATCGGCTGCCCGACCGGCGCGATCCATCGCGAATCATTTGCCGGCCAGGTTGTCATCAATCCCGACACCTGTATTGGCTGCAAGGCGTGCTTCAACAATTGCCCCTACGATGCCATCCGCATGGTCGAAGTCCGCGATGCCAACGGCGAATTCATGGTGGATCAGGAAATGAAGCCCATCGCCAAGGCGACCAAATGCGACCTGTGCGTTGAAAGCTACGGCGGCCCGGCCTGCGAACGAGCCTGTCCGCACGGCGCGCTTTCGCGGCTAAATCTAAATAATCTCGACGCGCTGTCGAAGTGGCTGAAGTTATGAAACGCTTTCGCCGCCAATTTTTCCTCGGCGTGTTCACATTGCTCGTCGCGACGGTGGCGGCACTCTGGGCGCATCGGCACTTTCACCATGCGCTGCCGAACTACGCGTTTCTCACCGGCTGGGTTTTGTTCGCAGCGATGATGGTGTTGACTTTTTTCAATGCCCGAAAAAAACTCCCGTTCCTGTCGCTGGGCAAGGCCGAGACGTGGTTGCAGATCCACATCTACCTCGGCTTCTTCACCGTCGTGCTGTTTCTCATCCATCTGAATTTTCGCGCGCCGCACGGCTGGTTTGAGATCACGCTGGCGTGGTTGTTCGCGCTCGTCAGCGCCAGCGGCGTGGTCGGATTGTTTTTTAGCCGCACGCTGCCGCGCCGGCTCGCAACGCGCGGCGGCGAGGTCATCTTTGAAAAAATTTCCGCGCTGCGCCACGCGTTGAAAACCGAAGCCGAATCCCTCGCGCTCGGCGCGGACGCGAAATCGCCGGTCATCGCTGAATTTTATGCGAAGGAGCTCGCGCCGTTTTTTGCCGGGCCAAAAAATCTCTGGCTCCACGTGGTGGAATCGCGCCGTCCGCTCAATGCGTTGATCGCCGAGCTTGATGACCTGCAACGTTTCGCCAACGAAGCCGAACGTGAAAAAATCGGGAAGCTGTCGGCGCTTGTCCGCCAGAAAGATGGACTGGATTATCACCGCGCGTTGCAACTCGCGCTGAAGCTGTGGCTGTTCGTTCACATTCCGCTGACTTACGGGCTGCTGATTTTCACCGCGTTGCACATCGTTCTGGTCTTTGGATTTTCCGGAGGTGCGCGATGAGCGAACAACTGCCCGCACCAGATTTTGATGCGCAGAATTACGCACGGCCAAACCAGAACTGGATCTGTGGCCGTGCCTGTGAAGGCAATGCGTGTCGAATCGGTCCTGACAAAAAAGGCAATTGCTGCGCGACCGCCGAGTGCAAACCGGTTTTGAAAACCCTGGCGGGTGAAACAAAAGGCCGCTGGCATTGCACGCGTCCCGGCGGCGAATGCGAAGCCGGCCCGCTGCCGGATGGAAACTGCTGCCGTCCGATCGCCAAATGTTCACCCGTGCCGACGCTGCGGGTCTGGCGCGGCCGAACGACGATTGCAGTCATCGCCACTTCGTGCGCGATGCTGCTGGTGCTGCTGGGCAAGGCCTCATGGCGAAATAATTTCATCAACCCCGGCGAAATTTCCCGCGCGCATTCCGGCGAAGCGTTTGCCGCGCTGGTCACCACCAATCAGCTCAACCAAAACTGCGGCGCGTGCCATGTCGCGGGAAATTCCGGGCCAAACGGAATGGTTCGCGCCGCGTTCCACGCGCAGCCGGGAATGTTGGACCTCAAAAAACTCGCGCGCGCCCCGGCGGCGGCGGTGATGGCGATTGATGAGTCCTGCATCAAATGTCACGCGACCAAATTTTTCCACCAGCCGAACGCGCCGGTGATTTCCTGTTCCTTCTGCCATGCGGAACATCAGGGCAAAATGATGGCGGCGACCACGGATGCGAATTGCACCTTCTGTCACGGCGACGCGGCGAAGATGGCTGCCGCGCATACCGGAAATAATTTAACGCCAGTAATCCACCATTTCGCGGAGGATCATTCGCAGTTCCGTTTCCTCACGGAAAAGTTGTCCGACCCGGACGCGTTGAAATTCAATCATGCCTTGCACCTGACTGGATCGACAATTCCCAGCCTGCCCGGTGGCGCAAAGCTGGACTGCGCGTTCTGTCATCAACCGGACGCGGCGGGCGCGTTTATGAAGCCAGTGGCGTTTGAGAAGAATTGCCGAGTCTGCCACTCGCTGCAATTTGATCCGGAGACGCCGCAACTGACCTTGCCGCACGGCAGCGTGGAATTTGTGTCGGCGTTTCTGCGGAGCCTGCCGAAACAATACGCAGACCTGGCGGCGAAGGAAAAGGCGGTGGACGTGAACGCCTTTGCGCAAAAAAAACTGGCGAATTTGCGGACACTGTTCGGCAGCGGTGAAGGATTGGAAAACCGGGTCTTCTTCAGCACGGCGACGTCCGGACCGGAAACACAGATCGGGAATTTGAGCGGCAGCACACGCGCCTTGTTTCCCGGCTGCGCGTTGTGCCATGAGGTTAAAAATTCCAACGCCGGTTTGCCGCAAATCACCAAGCCAATTCTTACAGAACACTGGCTGGCCCAAGCGAAATTCAATCACGCAAAGCACGCAAATCTTGCCTGCGCGGCGTGCCATGACGCCGTTCACAGCAAGGACACGGCGGATATTTTACTGCCGGCCAAGGAGACCTGCGCGGCGTGCCACAGTCCGCGTGGCGGTGTGGTGGACACTTGCGCGACGTGCCACACTTTCCATAACGCGGCAGTTGTCACGCGGTGAAATCGCAGCGGCAGTCTGTGATTGCTGGAGACGACGCTACAAGAAGAAGAAGAATTTCAAAAACTCACGATAAGATTCAGCCCGGCACCACCGTCAAATTTGTTGTAGTCCTGCGCGTAAAACCCGTCGGTGTTCATGATGTCATAGGTAACGAACGTGCGAAGGGAGACATTTTGCGTGACCGGGCAGTAGAGCGTGAGGCCAAAGGAATTCAACCAGTCATCGCGGTCAATCTGCGTGTAATGGGAATACTGGAGGCGGTAATACGGCTGCAGGATGGCGTGACGGCACAACTGCCAGTTGGCAGCCAGCACCAGGCTCTGATCGGTGCGGTCATTATAGGTGTCAGGGTATATCGCCGAAGTCAAGGGCGCGGCAGGCGCGGTGGAATCGGTGAAACGGTAATCGCCCTCGTAGCCGATGGAAACGATGACGGAATCGCACAATTGAAAATCGTGGCGGATGCTCCAGCGCGGGACGAACTCATGGTAAAATTCATCGTAGTTTTGCGAACTCAAGAGCCGCCGATAATCACCGCCGATGGTAAAGGTCCAATTGTGCCGGCTCCAGGAAAGGTCACTGAAAACCGTCCCGGCGTTGAAATCAAACTGGCTGATGTCCACGCGTTGGAAGGAAGGATAAACCAGCACCGTATCGGAATCGGCGAGTCCGTAACTGAACCATTGTTGCTGATAGCCAAGGCGCAGTGAAAGCAGGCCACCGGCAAAATCATACGGCGAGGGCGCAAGGGCGGCCTGCACGGTGCTGATGAGCACGCTGGCGTTTTGCTTGTCGTGGTTGGCCAGAAACGCATTGTCCGTGTAAAAAAACTACTGCTCGTCGGCAAACGCTGAAAATAGGTTCGCGGACGCTTTACGAGCAAGACGGACTGCGGACCAAAATCGCTGGTTTCGCCCTCGTAAAATTCTGGCACCGCATTCGTGCCGCTGGGAAGCCCGGTGAACGATATGCAAACTGTCGCAGATGCTGGGCGTTGTCCACCTGCTGGCTGGCGTTGGGCGTTTGCGCACCGGCAACGCCGAGGGCCAGCGCCATAAACGCGCCGGAAACAACAATTAGTTTTATACGCATCATGATGGTTTCGCGGATAAATTCACGGCTGGGCAGGATTGAAATTGATCGGCGCAAAACCACGTCCGCCGGGGTTGCCGAACAACAGCAGTTGTGGGGGTTTCTGACCCGGAAGCGGTATGATCGTGGTCACCCGGGCCACTTGGGCTGCGGTGAGCGGCGGATGCGTGGCCACCTGATAGATGCCCGGATCCATCGTGTCCAATCCGTTGCCACGATCAGGCGGATTGACGAAGGTGTCCGCAGGAATGCCCGTATCCACGGCACGCCTCATTGCGATCTGGGAATTTTGCCTGGCGATGGCCTTCTGAATCAGTGGCAGCGACGGCAGCTCGTCAGGGAAACCATTCACCAGCAGCGAACCGGCTACAGCTTATCGAGGTTGATATCCAGCAGCGGCCCGAAAGTTTTTCCGGCCGGCAACACATACACCATCTGTCCGGCCTTGAGTGTGATAGATTTTCCGTTGGGCAATGTCACCCGACCCCTTGCCTTCGAGCAAAGCCACCTTGATGCCGCCGTCCGCCGTGGCCGACACGATCAGGTTGTCCCCAAAACCGCCGCCGCCACGCCGCCGGATTTGATGGTGCCCGCCGCCCTTGCCCTTGGGCGAATGAAACAACACGCTGCCCTGTTCCAGGTTCAGGTTACGTCCGGCGGGTTCAAGGAAAAAACCGTGTTCGCGCCGACGCGCGTGATGGTCTGGTCGGGCGCCGTCAGCTCGGCGCGCGAACTGGCGCCGTGCGCACGCGGTCGGGCGCCTTGAAAAGTTCGTTGGGACGTGCCGGCGTCGCCGTCTTGCCAACACCGGCGATTGACCTCCACACTGTTGATCACCTCGGTGAATGTGCTTTCGTTCAATGGCGCGGCGGCGAGGGGCAGGGCGACACTGGCGAGGGCGGCCATCTGCAAAAAATTTATTTTCATTCTTGCACAAGGTTCAGGGTTTAAACATTCAATGAATGGCGCCGGCGGTCGGCGAAATGAACTCTGCGGCGTTTTAGGCTGGTTAAACCGTCGGGGTTCGGGGTCAGGTCCAGCCCGTATTCGACCTGGAGCAGGGGCGCAAAATTGCCGGTGAATTCCTTGTTCTGCTGTTGGATCGCCGCTTCGATCAGCGGCAGGGAGGACAACGGGTCGGAAAATCCACAACTAGCAGCAGTTGCGGCACCAGCCTCCCGAGGTTGAAATTCTCAATCGGGCCGAACGATTCTCCGTCCGGCGGAATGATGACCATCTGACCGGGCTTCAATTCGATTGACAGCAGGTTCTTCAAAATCACCTTCACGTTGCCTTCGAGGTCGAGGATTTTATAACTGCCGTCCGGCAGGACGGCGGCCAGCTCCGTGGTGCCCAGCACCGCCGCCGCCGTGCCGTGATATTTGATGGATCCGCCGCCCGACCCGGCCGGCGAATGAAACAACACGCTGCCGTGCTCCAGCAGGATGTCCCGCCCGCCCGGCGCAAAAGTGAACACCGTGTTCGCCCCGACCCGCGTGATGGTTTGATCCGGCGCGGTCATTTCGACCCGCGAACCCAAACCGGTTCGCACCAGGTCAGGCACTTTGAAAACCTCGTTCGTTTTGGCGGGCACCACGGATTTGCCGGCGGCGGCCACCACATTCGCTTCCCGGATGATTTCGGTGAAGGTGCTTTCCGTGAGTGGCAATGCCGCCAGAGACGGCAGGACGGTGCAAGCAAAGAAGGCGGCAATTTGAAATGTTTTTTTCATAGGCGCTCCGTAAGTTGGCTACGGTCAAATCATAGCACCCGTATTGATTTGTCAATGCTGCGGGCAACGAATAAACTGCCGCCGCCAGCGCCTTTTTTCCCCGGCCATCAAACGATGAAACCAGCCAGCCAACGCCCGCTCATCGTCCTCGCCATCTGCGCGGTCTGCACGCTGGCGTTGCTCATCCTGTGGACGCGCGGGTTTGTGCCGTTGCAACAGATGGAGTTCTTCGCGCAGGACTGGCAGACACGGCTCGGTCGCAAGACGCCGGTGGACGACCGGCTCGTGCTCATCGGCATCGACAAGCCGGTTTATTCCTCGGATTTCAGCGACGCCGAATTGCAACGCGAACCGGTGCTTCGGGATCTGCAAAGTAATTTCCCATGGTCGCGCGCGGTCTGGGCGCGGCTCATTGAAAAGCTGGCCGAGGCCGGGGCGAAAGTCATCGTGTTCGACCTCGTTTTCGCCGCGCCGGGCGAAGGCGACGACGCGCTCAATCAGGCACTCGAAAAATACAAGGATCGCGTTGTCATCGGCTACAACATCAACGTCGGGAAAACCGAGCGTGGAGAATTTCGGGAATTGCTGCTGCCTAATTCCTCGGTGCTGACAACCGATGCGACAAATTCACCGGTGGAAGACGACCGCCTCGGCTACGTCAACCTCTGGCCGGATTTCGACGACACCTTGCGCCGCGTGAATTACCGCCAGACCGGTGCGCAAATCGGCGACCTCGTTCCAAAGGAAGTTGTGCTGGAATCGCTGGATGCACGGGCGTTGCGAAAATTTGGCCAGCCCGACCTCATCCCGAATGGTTTTGATTCCCGGCTCTTTCGCTATACCGCACCACCCGGCTACGCCTACAAGCCTTGTCCGATTGGCGATGTGCTGTCGCCAAACGCATGGGAAAAGACCTATCACAATGGAAAAGATTTTAAGGACAAGATCGTCCTCGTCGGCCCGACCGCCGAAATTTTTCACGACGTTCACAACACGCCCTTCACCGATCCGAAGCCGATGGGCGGCCCGGAAATCCATCTGCAGATCATGAACGCCGCGCTGCACGGCGAATTTCCGCGTGAACAATCCCTCGTCGCCAGCCAATGCATCATCGCGTTGTCGGCCGTCATCGCCGGGGCGCTGTGCTTTCTCGTGCGCCAGCCGGGCCGGCGCTTGCTGAGCGTCGCGGGCTTGAGCGTTGGCTATGCCGTTTTGGTGCAAGTCCTGTTTGACCGCGTCGGACTGGTCATTCCGGCGGCCGTCCCGTTGATCGTGCTGGTGGTGAGCAGCCTCGTCGTGCTGGCCTACGATTTTGTCCTGGAACGGGTGGAGCGCGTGAAGCTCAAGCATACGATGGGACTTTATTTTTCGCCGCGAGTGCTCGAAGCCGTGCTGGCCGATCCCGGCTCCATGAAACCGCGCCGCGCGAATGTTGTTTTGCTGCTGACCGACCTCCGCAATTCCACGCCACTCGCCGAGGTGCTCGGCCCGAAAGGGATGTTCGCGCTGCTCAACCGTGTTTTCGAGGCGCAGACCACCGCCATCATGGGCGAGGAGGGTAACCTCGAGCATTTTCTCGGCGACCAGTTTTTAAGCTACTGGGGCGCACCGCAACCACAGCCGGATGCCGCCGATCTGGCCGAACGCGCCGCGATGAAACTCATCACCGCCATGGAAAAACTCCGTGCCACGCTGACGCCGGAGGTGCAGAAATTATTTGGCTACGGCGTGGCGCTCCATAGCGGCAGCGTGCTGGTGGGCAACAAAGGTTCCGCGCTGCGGCTCGATTACGGTCTCGTCGGTGACACGGTGAACGAAGCCGCACGCGTCGAGGCGCTCACAAAATATTTCGGCGTGAAAATGATCGTAACGCGCGACACCTTCGCGCAGTTCAGCACACAGGGCGTCCGGCGCCTGCTGGACCGCGTCATCGTGAAGGGCAAGAGCGAGCCGGTGGAATTATACGAATGCGCCAACCCCCTGCACGCCGCCGAACTACAAGGAAATCTGCCTCCGTTACAAAAATGCTTACGACGAATATTTTTTTGGAAAGTTCGAGGCCGCGCAGCTGCAATTTGAAATGCTGGCGCAAGAATTCTCTGACGGTCCCAGTAAAACCCTGTCCATGCGCTGCGCCGAACTCCTCGCCCATCCGCCCACGAACTGGCACGGCATCTGGAAGATGGACGCGAAGTGACAAAGCTCTTGGCTCTTGCAAATCGGCAACGGCAAACCTAAATTCCAAACATGAGTAAAATGGAAATTCTGGCAGAATTGCCCAAACTCGAATTGGCCGAGCGCCGTGAAATCTTCGACCGTCTTTGCGAAATGGAAGAACGCGACCTGCTCACCGGTGGCGCGACGGATGAGGAAAAATCCCTGCTCGACCGCGAACTGGAGGAATACCGGCAGAACCCCGAAGCTGGTTCGAGTTGGAGTGAAGTGGAAGCCCGGCTTCGCAAACCGTCCCGTGCGTGAATTGGCGCGTCATCATCCGGCCCAACGCGGAGGCGGATTTATCGGAGGCGCGGTCATGGTATGAAGCCCAGCGCGCAGGTCTTGGTGATGAATTACTGGACGAGGTTCGCCACGCGGTGGCCTTGCTGGCAGACGACCCCGAACGCCGCCCGTTTTATTACCGTGATTTTCGACGACTGCTCACGCGCCGTTTTCCCTACAAACTTTTCTATCGCATCGAAGGCGACCGCGTGATTGTCTTTCGCATTCTCCATGCGAAACGGAAACATCAGCGTGAACTTTAAAATGAGCCGCCCGCCGGATATGTGGAAAAAATTTCGTAAATCCATTCGGGTATTTCGCGTGGTTCCCGGTCAATCTCCCTTGGCGCGCAGGGGAAAGGTGCGGAGATAAGGAAATCATGATTATCAGCCTCGACCAAAATGTAATCTCTCTTCTCTTGGAAAATTCTCCACAAGTCAATCCGACTTGGGCGAAAATAAAATCATCGCTCATTGCTGGAAGCAGCACTGGTAAAATCGTCTGTCCAATACCTTATGAAACGGCGTGGGAATCAATGCCTCAATCGGATTATCGTTATCAACAAACAAAGAAACTCCAGACAGATTTATCTCTCGGATTTTCATTCAAATCCTATGTTCGCCTGCTAGGAGAGGAACTTTTGGCGTTAGTTCGCCCCAATGTTAATCTCAGTTCATTTGAAACAGGCAATTGGCATGGCCTTTGTGAGCATTTGAGATCAGCAAAAGATGAATTTATTAGTGTAAGAAAAAAAGTCCTAAAACAGATGAGCGCAGTTCCAACTAATTATGCTAATCGAGAGTTGACGTTGGCAGAACTTGAAAACCTTGTTCACAAGCAAGACTCGTTTGATTTGTATAAAAATCTGGAACGCTTGAAAAAAAGCCAAGCGCTCCAACCAATTCGCCTTGAAACTGCGGACATTTGTGATTTCCTACGACACAACCACATCTCACATGACGAGATCGAACGGCTTAAACAACTTGTGTTGCAGCACAAATACAAAGCAATCCCGATTCATTTCTTTTACAACCGACTGGTTGCTCAATTTGAATTCGATTTACTGCATGGTGGTCGCAGAGAAGAGGCGGGCGATATGTATGATCTGCCCCGCGCCGCGACAGCCTTATGGGGAGCGCAAATTTATGTTTGTGATGCTGAAATGGCTGAAATATGTAATAGAGCTAAAATAAGTAAACTTCGGACAAAGCCAACGATTGTAATTTCCGCCAAATGCCCGGAATTGTTTTTGCAGCATCTCGAATCACTACTTCGATGAATGAAAAGAATGATTTTGCGCTGGTGCGAAAGCCGTTGAGTGCGGTTGAAAAAAACGCACCCGGCGCGAAGCACATTTTGTCCGGCACCGTTGCGGACACACTCGCGCTGACAAAGAAAAAATCGCCACCAAGAATTGTTGTGCGACATCAAAACACTGACGTATTGAAATCCATTGCGGCTATTATCAAATATCATGCGTTTGAGGACGCCATAGTTTTGACGTTCAACGATTCTGAAAAAGCTTGGCTAGAGTTATCAGAAACAGATCCAGACCTGTTCATTACGGATTCCTACGCTGGTGGAGTAATATTCCAACGTTTGCTGGATCGGAAAGCTAAATACCCTGTTATCTGGACATCAACATTTATAACGCCTGAATGGTTGACGTTGGTTCGAGAGAGCGCGAGCAGAGGGCTGAATGTTGTTACACACCTAGAATTGCCTTTCGATATTGAAAGTTTAGTGAAGGCTTTGGAAACAGCTTTGAAAACCCCGCGCGATACTCAACCAATAATAGCTGTTTCTGCAATTAAATGAAAACCGGCAAGCCAATCATTTACACCAGCCCGGAGTTGGAACAACTACGTCAGCTTGTGGCGGGCGCGCGGGGCGCAACTGGCGGAATTGGAAACGGATTACACCAAGGAGAAATCGCGCGTGGACGCCGTGCAAGCCGTGTTATTCCGACTTTTGCGTGAGCATTATCAAAAGCGGGACCGGCTGCGGCTCACGGTGGATTACCGGCGGAAGTTTCTGGATTCGCTCACGCGCGGCGACCGGCAGGAAGGGATGAAGGCGGCGGAAGATTACGAGCAGGCCAAAACGCAATCGGATCAGGATTACGAAGAATTGTCGGCGGCGGCGGACAAGAAGAAGCAGTTGACCGCCGAGCAGGAAACAGAGTTGACGCAACTTTGGAAGAAGCTGGTGAAACTGTATCATCCCGACCGTTTTGCCAATGAGCCGGACAAGCTGGAGACGTATCACAAGCTGACCGCCGCCATCAATCAGGCGAAGGACGCCGGCGACATCGAATTGCTGCGCGAAATCGCGGAAGACCCGCACGGCTTCATCCTCCGGCAAGGCTGGGCGAACCTGGATTTCAAGGACGTGGAGGAGCTGGCGCAATTGCAGCGGCTGCATGAGACTTTGCAAAAGGAGATCGCGGCGGTCACGGAATCGCTGAAAACCTTGCGCGCCAGTCCTGATTACGAACTGTGCCAGCTTGCCGAGCAAAAGCCGGGCGTGTTGGACGAACTGGCGGCGGAACGGGTGAAGCAGCTTGAGGTTGAAAACGCCGAACTCGAAAAGCAGGCGGAATTACTGGCGGAAAAAATCAAGAAGCTGTCAGATGCTGCCTAATGTTCCTGGCTTCCAACTTTCCTTTTATTTTCACAATGCCTTCACGGTGTGACCAGCACCCGGTAAACGCGCTGCTCTACCGTGGCAATATCCGTGACGCTCAAAATTAAATTCGTCGCCGTCATGGACGCGCCAAGGTTTGCCCACACCGCTGCCAGACCGTTTTTGAATTGCACCTGATAGTTTTTCCCGATGACGGCGTCCCAGGAAATCATCGCTGTCGTCCCCGCGCCGGACATTTGCAATGACAACTGGAACGGCACCAGCACCGTGCGCACCAGTTCGTTGTAAGTGTCCGCCACCAGCAACAAACCATTGGTGGCAACGACGAGGCCGTAGGGATTGAAAAATTTGCCAGCGCCGTTCACCCCGTCATCAGTGCCATAAATTCCCACCGCGCCGCTCACCGTGCTGACGATCCCATTCGTCAAAATTTTACGGATGACGTGATTAAGCGAATCAGCCACGAACAAATTTCCCTTCCGGTCGAACGCCAGTTCGGCCGGGTTGCGGAAGCGCGCGGAGCTGGCGTCGCCATCCGCCGCACCATCCACGCCCGCCGCGCCAGCAAAGGTCGTCACGGTTCCGTCCGGTGCGATTTTGCGGATCGTGTCATTGTTTGCATCGCTCACAAACAGGTTCGTGCGGCTTCAAACGCCAGCCCGACCGGCCCGTTGAACTGCGCCGACACGCCTTTGCCATCGGCGCTGCCCCAGACTTGCGGGCTGCCTGCGAACGTGGAGACCGCGCCGCCGGAAATTTTACGGATGCAATGATTCCCGCTGTCGGCAACGAACACCGCCCCGTTCGGCGCCACGGCTATTCCGAGCGGCGCATTGAACTGCGCGCTGGCGACCGCGCCGTTGAGAAATCCACTGGCACCGGCCACGCCCGCAATCGTTGTCACCGCACCGGCGGATGTAATCTTGCGAATCAGCCCGTTGCCCGTGTCGCTGACATAAAGATTTCCTGCCTTGTCAAAAGCCAGTCCGCATGGTGAATCAAAGCGGGCAGCGGTGCCGGTTCCGTTCGCGCTGCCGGCCACACCCAACTGCCCGGCGAACGTCGTCACCACGCCGTTGGTGGTGATTTTGCGGATGGCGTGATTCTGTGAATCCGCCACGAACAGATTGCCCTTCGCATCTGCGGCCATCGCCGCCGGAATCGCTGAACGCTGCGTTCGTGCCGGTGCCGTTCGCCGCGCCGCTCACAAGCGCCTGCCCAGCCAGCGTCATAACTGCGTCCTGAGCGTGTAATGAAAAGAACAGCACGTAGAAGAAAAATGAACACAGTAATTTATGCGCATGTCTTCCCCGCACCCTGACCCGCGCCCCCTCATCCCGGCCTTCTCCCCCGTGAGGGAGAAGGTGCCCGCAGGGCGGTTGAGGGGGCGGCTCATTCGATCCAAGGGAACAGCCGTCGGAAATTTTCAGAAACTCTGATGGTTGTTCAACAGAAGCCGCACGTGATTTTGCCGGGTGACAGGGAACGTTTCTCCCTCTCCCCGCGGGAGAGGACCGGGGTGCGGGGAAACATACCCATCGGACTGAGATGAAATTTAATAGCTTCATTGGCCTCGGCGCATCAATCGTTCGTTGTCAGATGGCGGCAAAATGGTTTCCGTTTCCACCGGCTTAAATTCAGTGGTGGGTTTCAGTTCTTCACCGTCGCGCGTGCCAAGCTGGCCGTCGCGCAGGAAAACATTCTCAACGGTGTAAGGTTCACCATCATGTTCGTAGAATTTTTTCATCTCTGCGAGGTTGAACGGTCGCGAGCCGCGTCTTCCAAACACCACGGTCTGGTTCCCGCTTTCATCCACGACACGGTCGCGGTCAAGGCCACGCGAGACGGCCACCGCCGGAGTTTTGGTCGGGAACTGCGCGATCCATTTCGGATTGGGCTTCGGACTGAAGCCCATGTGTTCGGGAACATTTTCCGGCGAGATGAGCTGCAAAATCTGCAAACCGTTTTTTCCATCGGCGACAAGGGCGAATTCCGACGCATTCACCGAGCCGATCTGCACGGCGCGCGTGTCGTTCAATTTTCCATCAGCATTGTAAAGCCGCTCCAGTTTCGGTTTTTCCGGATTGGAAATGTCAATGAACGCCAGCCCGTCCGTGCCATCGGCGACGTAGGCGTAAGTCCGCGCGAGATAGAACCGCTGCGCGTTTTTCAGCGGCACGAATGCGCCAGAAATCAATTTCGGTTTCGTCGGTTCACTTAAATCCAAAACCTTGAAGCCCTCGTCATCGGTCACGAAACCGTAACGGAACTGCACGCCAACGGCGCGCGGACTTTTCAGGCCATCCGTCAATTCACCAGCCAGCGTCGGCTCAACCAGTTCCTTATTGCTCAAGCCGACAACGAACAATCCGTTTTTGCCAACGACATAAAGATTCGTCCCCGCCATGAATGAGTGCATTGCCCCGGTGAGCTTACCGTCCGGGTTGAAGCGGATGATTTTTTCCTTGTCGAAAAAGTTGTTCTCGGGATTACCATCGAGCAGCGTGCCAACCGTGACCATCACCAACCCTTCTTCGCGGTCGGTGACGAACACCCATGCGTAAATCGGGCTAACGGGTTGCTCCTCATTTTCAGGCTGATGCGCACGCAGCGGATCCACGCCCAGCGTGCTTGGTAGCGTGACACTTGTGGCGTATTTGGTGCGGACATAAGTGCGCTGGCCGAGCGGCGAAACCGGCGCGGTGACGATGCGTTCGGAAAATCCTTTTTGATCGATGTTCGCCACGTCAAAGACTTCAAAGCCGTCCTCGCCGTTTGCCGTATAGAGATATTCACCGCGCAATTGCAGGTCGAGAATCTCCTTCGCGTCCTTGTGTTCGGCCTCCAGCAGGATGCCGTGATCATCCTCGACGTGCTTCCGATAATTTTCGGGATACGCGATTTTTTGCAGATGGCTGCCGATGGCGGCCTGCGGTTCGTCCTGCCCCGTCCAGATCACGGCATCGAATCCACTTCTGCCTTCGCCGACATAGGCATAACGCCCAAAGAAATTCACCGCGCCAGTGCCGAAACCGAGCAGCGACGCGAGCCAGGCATTGTTGTCATTCGATCTGGCTACATGGCAGTCCTCGCAATTCTTCGTCGTGCCTTTGCCGCTGGTCGTGTGCGGGAAATGTGGATTATAGGCCTGGCCGCTGTAACCGTCGGCGCTGATGGTCTGCTGCTGCGAGTAAACCCATTCACGGTTTGCGTTCTGCGAACTCACGACCACCGCGCTGGACGACCGCAGCACGGCGAGACGGTTGCTTTTATAAGTCGCGTCCACGCCAAGCTGGAACGCATCGTCGCGGATGACCTGCGGGTTGTAGCTGGTGAAATTACGCGAGATCGCGCCCTCGAATTTGTTCAGCGGCACGCGCTGGTTCGCCTTCATCGGCAAATGGCAGCCGTAACAGGCCGTTGCCCACGACGAGTGGCAGATCTGGCAGGAGATGTTTCCGTTGTCATGGGCAAGGTCGCGCGGGCAATCATCCTTCGGCGGCACGTTGCCCCAAACCTTCCCGTCCCGGCGCAAAGTTTTTGCGTAGGCGGACTTGGCGTTGTAGTGCGATGAATTTGGATCAATGGTGTCAATGGTTTGCGGCACTTCCCAGACCATGTCCGGCGACATCATTGAGCGTTGAAACAGTTTATTTCCCTGCCAGTAAAAGCGTGGGCCAGATGGGGTGTTGCCTGCACGCAGATCAATTTTTCCGCCGTTGCCGGTCGTCATGAGCGTCGGCCGCGCGTTGATCGTGCCATGGCAATCAATGCACTCGATGGTCGTCGCCGCGCGCGGTTCGCCATAGAGCAAACCGGTTCCGTGGGCGTCAGCATCGAAATGGCAGTCAACGCATTGCATCCCGTGCGCGAGGTGTTCGTCCTTGAGATGAACGGCCTTGGCAAATTTCTGCGGGTCGTTTGCCGCAATGAGATTCTCGTCGCGGTCGCGCAGATTGCCTTCGCGGTCATGCTTGAACACGGCGCGGAAAATCCAGCCGTGCCCGTGATAATCGGCGAACTGTGTGTTGGTCAATCTTGGATTCAGCTCCGCTACTTTTTCGAGAAAATCCAAGTCGCCCCAAAGACCGCGCGCGGCGGCGGCCTCCGGATTGTCGCGGATGGCTGTCACGAGTTCCGCCGGCGTCGGATTTTTTTGTTTGGCCGGATACATGAATTCACCGTCGCTTTCCTGATCCCACCACGTGTAGCCGAGATACGGATTCACAAACAAATTTCCCTGATGCATGTGGCAGGTCATGCACTGCGCGGTCGGAATGGCGCGGGTGAATTGATGCGTGATCGGGTGGCCGCGCTCGTCTTTGCGGATGGCTTTGTCCGCGCTGAAGCTCAAACCTTGGTTGCCATACTTCGCATACCAACCGGAGTGCGACGGCGACCGGTCGTTCGCATAGACGACGTGGCACGCCGTGCAGCCGCTGCTGCGGTAATCGCCCGGATGATTGTTTGAGCCCATGAAATCCAGCAGCGGATCGTTGAGCCGTGTTTTCTGCAAATTCAGGAACACCGGATCAATTCGGTTCAATGTGCCGAGGCCGCGCGGGCTTAACCGCCGCGCCGGTTTGCCCGGTGGCTCGAACGGGTCGGGACTGCCGAGCGACAATTGCTTTTCGCCGCCACGTTCAAAGATGCGCAGGATATTCCCCGGCTGGCTGATGTCAAAGCGCGGTAATGGATCGAGAAACGGCAAGATGCCGTGCGCTTGTGTCATCTCCGGCGTGACGGGAACCGGGCTTTCCAAACGCAATGGCACACCGTCCGCACCATAAGCCTGGCCGAAGCGGTAATTTTTCGCCGGGTAGGAACCGTTATTGTAGAGCGCCGCGCCCCAAAGCATCGCGCCGTGGCGCATCATGCTATGGCCAACGTTGTGGACAATCTCCGCATGGCATGGCGCACAGGTTTTTTCCGCGACACGCAGATCACCTGGGTTCACAAACTGGATGAACTCGGCGGATTCGTGATTGAGCAGCACGGAAGAATCATTTGGGTTCGCGGAGCTTTCCCAGAAAGCCGGGTTGCGCGGTGCAACATGCGCCTGCTTCTGCATCAGTCCGGGCGTGGCGTTGCCGCCGTGGCAATCCGTGCAGCCGAGCACCACATTTTTCGAAGTGTGCATCGGTTCGACGCCCGCATGACATTCGAGACAGCCGCGAGATTTTTTATCGGCGTCGGCCTGCGACTGGTCAATCCAGTTCGGTTTGGGCAGCATATGAGTAGAATCAGCAGGCAGACTTTTCGGCACGGAAATCGGCGGGCCGGAACCGTCCGCTTCAGAAGCACCAACATTCAACATCCAAGCATCAGAGAAGTACCAAACACCAATCACCAACGCCCAGAGGTGAATTACGCACTGCCGTTTTGAAGCTTGGAGCTTGATGCTTCTCTGGTGTTTGGAGCTTGGTGTTTGGAGCTTTGGCAATTTCATGTTCAATACGTCAGGGTCACCGCGATCAGCCCGCTGTAAGGAAACCCATTCACCGAGCCGGTGTTATCCGTGCGGTCAAAGCCCGGCACGGGTTCGGTGCTGGTCTTGTAAATATCATTGTAACCGCTGCCCGGAATCAAGACCCCAAATCCGGCGGAGATGATGATGTTGTCAGTATGCAGCGGACGGTATTGGCAGCCAAGGCTCAAGTCCCAGCCGACTTCATTGCTGACGCCCGAGGTCATCAGCGCCGTATTAATGGGATCAGTCTGCGCAAAGAGAATGTAGTTCGCGTTGAGAAACGTCCGGATTTTTGGTGTCAGTTCAAATTCCGCGCCGAGGCCGAAAATATAAACGCCGGGATTCACGAAATTCGCCTGGCCCTCGGTCTTGCTGCTGCGCAAATCCGGGACGAGGCTGCTGGCGTTCTTCAGGTTGACCGCCGTGCCGCCGAGGTTGAAACCCTGCCGCGTCCAGAAGCTGAACGGCCCGCCGGTGAAGTTCGGGTTGTCCAGGATCGTGTCGAAACCGGTGGCTTTTCCGTCCGACGCGTTGGCATCGCCCGAGGCATAAAAGAACGACGCCTTGTAGCGCGCCCAGTCGTGGTCATAGGAAATTTCCAGCGCGCCCATCTGCGCGTTGATGTCCACGGGCCGGCCCGCGAGGCCGTTGAAATCATCGCGGCCCAGCACCTCGTAAAACTGGTGAGTGATGTTGAGCGGCCCGATGTGTCCGTCGCCACCCCAGCCGATATAGTAGGCGTTCACCGCGTGCGGCTTGACCGTGCCGATGGGTTCGGGCCGCACGAGATTTTGGTTCTGGTCGTAGTGCGTGTCATCCTGGTCGAAGTTCGCCAGAAAGCTCCATTCCGCCGTGTAGCCGCGCCAGATGAAATCCTGCCGGTAGAGGTTCGCGACGACCACCTGCTCGTCGCGGCTGTTGAACGAGTTCAAGCCGGAGTCCGTGTTCTTCTCCAGCATGTCGAAAAACGCGAGGTTGTATTGAAAAAGATTATTTACAAAATTTCCGAACAGCCGCGCGCCCAGGTTCACGTCGTTGAAGACAAAGCCGCGAAAATCCGCGTTGAACGGCTGGGTGCCGGCGCGCAGGGAAATAAAATCATAGTTGTCAGACAGGTCGGCGAGATGCGCTTCCACGAACGCCTGCTGCAGCGCGAAAAAGGTTTTCGTCCGCTCCGTGCTCTTTGTGTTGCGATAACTGTTCGCGGTGCCGGTCTGGCCGTTCAGGAGATCACCGATGTCGCCGGGATTTTGCACGCCGCCGTTGCTGGGCGGCGGCGTATTGTTGTTGCCACTGAGCGAGCCGCGCGGGTCGGGCGATACGATGCCAGTCTCCTGCGTTTGCAGATAATTCACGTTGAAGATCGGTTGCAAGACCACCGCCCAGTCCACCGGACGGAAGGCAGTCTCGCCTTTGAACAGGTTGATCATGAACGCGAGGTTGTTCTGGACGCTGATCTGGTTGCCCTGACCGTAAAATTCATACTCACCCGGCACCGCGCCGCTCACGCCGCTGGCCGTCGGCACGCGCTTGAATTCCGTCTCCGTCTCCGACGACGGCGTGAGGTCGAGGAAAATATCCTGGCCGAGGATGGGCAGGTCGCCCCTGAGCACGCTCTGGCCATAGGGGCTCCAGAGGTTGGGCGTCGGCGTCTCGTAAGGCTGCTCGCTCACGACGCTCGTGTAGCGGTTCCACGGCACGAAACCGACCCGCCAGCGGTCCGGCACCGGCACGGAGTTGGACGGGTAATCAAACTTGCGCAGCGCATATTTTGGCTGGCCGAAGTCCTGATCAATCTTCAGCTCGCGCCGCGTATTTTCGCGCGGCAACGCCAGCCCGTTCGTCAGCGGTTCCGAACCGTAGCCGCTCGCGGGCGCGTTCGTGGGCGGAACCATTTCGTCCAACGGCAGATTCGCGCGCGGCAAGGCCAGCCCCGCCGGAACCAGTGGCGGCGTGAACAACGGCGGGGCGCTGGGTTCGTTGAACAGCGCGGCGGGCGCATTCGTCGCCGGGCGCAGACTCGCACCGGGATCGGGATTGAAAGAGGCGGCCGGCGGCACATTGGTGCTGACGCTCACGCGCCGCGTCCAGCGGAAATCCGTGGGCGGCGGTTCCGGCAGCTTTAATTTGTTCGGGTCGGGATTGAAAATTTCAGGTGACGCCGGCGGCGCATTGGTGCTGACCGCCTGATGCGGCTTCAGACGGCTGGCCGCGTTGGTCTCCACCGAGTCTGCGCTGAAAGTTTCCAAAGGCAACGACCGCGCGACGATCAAGCCAAGCAGCAGCCAGCCTAAAATCTTTTTCACCTGACGCAGCGGCGGTGACATCCCCGCCATAAGAAATTGTTTATTTTCGGAAAGCAAGCGCTTATCTTCGCGCGGTGGTGAAACGGTTCCTTCATTTTTTGCTGTTCGCCTCGTTTGCCGCCCTTCCGGCACGCGCCCAACTGACGCTGACCGATGTGCAGCAAGTCGTCGCGCAGGCAGTCACCCGCGCCACGGCACTCACCGGTTCGTCGCTCAAGACCAACGCCGTCATCGCCATCACGGACCGCGAAGGCTGGGTGCTCGGCGTCTGGGCGCTCAACACCAACACCACGTCCGCCAGCCCGCTCATGGCCGACGCCATCGCCAAGGCCGGCACTGCGGCATTTTTGAGCAGCGGCCAGAACGCCTTCAGCACGCGCACCGCCGGATTCATCGTGCAGCAGCATTTTCCGCCGGGCATTGACAACAAACCGCCCGGCCCGCTCGTGGGTGTGAATTTTTCACAGCTTGGTTTTTCCGACATCAATAAATTCAAGGCGCCCGGCAGCGTCATCAGCTATGGCAGTTCACCCGGGCTGACGCTTGTTGCGCCGCCGCTGCCCATCACCGGCGGGCTGGCGGGAACGCCCGGTGGTTTGCCGCTCTACAAAAACGGAAAATTGGTCGGCGGCATCGGCGTGGCGGGCGACGGTTTGCAACCCACCGACATCACGCCCGCCGTCATTGCCGGCGCGAACGCCAGTGAAGATGTCGCGCTCGCAGGTCAACTTGGCTTCGCACCCGTCAAAACAATTTTTGGTTCGCAGGTTTTGATTGATGGCATCCGGCTGGAATACATTGAAAGCTCCACCCTCCTTGGTGCGGTGATTCCATTCGGAAGTTTGCCGGGGATAAATGTCGCCCCTTACGCGCTCATCGCTTCGCCCCCGGCGTATCCTTACCCGGTGGTGAATTTCGGCGGTGAAACCGGCGAGTTGCGTCAGCCCATCATCGCCGATCCGTCGGCCGTGCCGCTCGGGGCCGCCCGGCTCACCGCGCAGGAGGTGACGAATATTCTCATCGCTGCGGCGAATCGCTGTCGCACCACGCGCGCGGGCATTCGCCTGCCGCGCGGCGTCCGCGCGCAGGTGTTCATCACCGTGGTCAATAATCCGAAGGCGGACGGCGTTGCGCCGACGGTGCTGGGAACTTTTTGCACCTCGCCGGACACAACGCGGTTCAGTTGGGATGTGGCCGTGCAGAAGGCGCGCACGGTGGTTTTCTTCTCGGCGGTGGACCGCGCCTATTCCGCGCGCACCGTTGGTTTTCTCTCACAAAGTTTATATCCGCCCGGCATCAACAGCACGCAGCCGGGAATCTTTTTCGGGTTGCAGGAAAGATTTTCCATCATCACGCCGACCTCCATCACGGCCAGAAATCCCGTGAACGGCGCGGTCATCACCACGTCCACGACCGTGAACCCCAACCTGCCGAACGGCATCACGATTTTTCCGGGGGGATTTCCGCTTTACCGCAACGGCGTACTCATCGGGGCCGTGGGCGTGAGCGGCGACGGGATTGACCAGGATGATTTGATTGCCGCGAGCGGGGCGGCGCTGTTCCTCGCGCCGGTGCCGATCCGCGCCGACCAGACGCAATATCGTGGCGCCCGTCTGCCTTTTGCAAAATTTCCAAGGAACCCGGCAATGTAGCGCCTCCGGGGTCATGAGCTTCGACGTGGACCGACCGGCTTGTTCTTTGAGGAGAAAGGATCAACCGCCGGAAATTTCACTGAACATGCCCGTTTTTCTTTTCCAATGAAATCGTTACCAGCCGTTTGCCCAGCGGAATGGAACCGGAGTGGCGTTCAATTTCCCCGAAACTTCTCCAGCTTTCAAGTTTTGCATCCATCGTGATCTTGGTGTTGAGCACGCGGGAAATGGCGCAGTTGACCTTGGCGGCCTTGGCGGCGGCCTCGAATTTTTCCAAATCGTCCTTCACCAGCTTTACGGTCACCTCAATGTGGATCTGGTTGATCACCCACCCCTTTTCCGATTGCTCCATCATCAAACCGGCGGCCATGCGGATGTTCTCGGGGATCAGGCAGGCCTTCTCCAGTTCGACGGAGAGGGCGATGGCAAAAGAGCTGGCAACGGCGGCGGCCAGCAGTTCCTCCGGGTTGGTGGCGGGCTGACCGTTCACACCCAGATTGACGGAATACGGCGCATCTTTCAGGACGCCGCTTTCCGTGGAAATTATTCCCGTGCCCTCTTTCAACCCGGTCTTCCATATGGCAGAAGCCATGCGCATCATAATTTTTGTTCTAATTCACTGGTTTATTGCCGCAATTTTATGAGGCTCTCCCAGCATTTTTGGTTCCCATTGGAAGCGCGCGAAGAAAGCGGTCGGGATTAGCTTAAAGCTGGCTCAACTTGTCCTGATTTTTAAAAGCCAATGTCCAGAAACCGGCAAATATGGTGCGGCAAATGGAAGGGATTACAATTTCGATGGTGCATCCGGAGGGACTCGAACCCCCAACCTTCTGATTCGAAGTCAGAAGCTCTATCCAATTGAGCTACGGATGCGCCGGCCCAGAATGCCAGAGCAGCGGACATTCACAAACTGGATTTATGATTAGCACCTAGTTTGGCATTTCGCAGAGCGCAACTGTGCGCGAAGCATCAGCCTCGGCAATATTCACATGGCTGCGGCTGGTCTGCGACATGACCGCGCTCCTCGAATTACGACAATATGGATTTGCGCGCCGCGTTGACTTGGCGGGCGGGTTTGTTAGCGTGAAATCATCATGGCGAAAGGCTGGCTCCGATTCATAAAAATTTTGACCGGCGGCGACACCGGCACGGAGCAGGAACCCAACCGGCTGGAGCATTTCGCGCATTTTTGCGTGCTCGTCGGCAAAAGTTTTGTGCGCAACCGTTGTCCGGTGCGCGCGTCGGCGCTTTCCTTTGCCACGCTGCTCGCGCTCATCCCGATGCTGGCCGTGGCCATCAGCGTCACCAGCAGCCTGCTCAAGAAGGAGGGTGAAGATAAAATCTACGGGTTCATTGACCATGTCGTTTACAGCCTGGTGCCGCCTGCCGCACGCAACGCAACAACCAATTCCCCGGGCAGGACCACTCTCACAGCGGCACCCGCACATGCGCCCGCCACAAATGAACTTACCATCCACTCTTTGGCAATAACCAACGGTTTGGCGGAAACAGCCACCGATGACAACGGCCGGGTGGCGGGCGCGCAAAAGGAGGCCGCCAAGCGCATCCATGAATTCATTCAGAAAACTCAGAGCGGCACGTTGGGCGTGGTCGGCATGCTGGTGCTGGTGTTTGTCGCCATCCGGATGCTGGCGAACATCGAGGAAACGTTCAATGACATCTGGGGCGTCACGCAGGGACGAAGCTGGCCGTCGCGCATCGTTCTTTACTGGGCCACGATCACGCTGGGGCCGTTGCTGCTGGCAGGCGCGCTGGCGCTGGCAGGCAGTCCGCATTTTCAAGCCACCAAGGGTGCCGTCGGCGGGATGCCGGTCATTGGTAATTTGATTTTGCTGTCGCTGCCGCTCTTCGTCTCGTGGCTGGTGTTCGCCCTGATCTACCAGCTCGTGCCGCACACGAAAATTCATTTCCGGGCTGCGTTGGTGGGCGGCATGGTCGGCGGAACATTGTGGCAGTTGAACAACATCTTTGGCTTTCTTTTTGTCTCGCGCTTGATGAGCAACAGCAAGATTTACGGCAGCCTTTTCCTGCTGCCGGTGTTCATGGCGGGAATTTATTTTTCCTGGCTGATCCTGCTGTTCGGCGCGCAGGTCGCCTATGCGTTCCAGAATCGCAAGGCCTACTTGCAGGACAAGTTGGTGGAAAATGTGAACCAGCGCGGGCGTGAATTCATTGCGCTGCGGTTGATGACGTGCATCTGCCAGCGTTTCCAAAATCATCTGCCACCCGTCACCCTGCCGAAAATTTCCACTGAACTCGGCATTCCCACGCGACTGGCGCAACAAGTCTTGCGGCCGCTGCTTGGCGCGCGGCTTGTCGTGGAAACGCGCAGCAACGAAACGGCCTACACCCCCGCCCGGCCGCTCGAGACGATCACCGCGCACCATATTCTTCACGCAATGCGGACCGGGGGCGGACAGGAGCTGCCCATGCGCGACGGGCCGGTGCGCGCTGAAGTATTGGGTGAATTCGCCCGGATCGAAGAAGCCGAACGCGCCGCCGCCTCGGCCATCACCATGCAGACGCTGGTCATCCGCGCATCTGGCAAACTGGAAATTCCCGGTCCGTCCAACGCGGAAAAATAATCCGGTCGCGTCCCTAGTTACCGGTCGTTTCAACTCTTCGCGAAATCAATGACCACGCGGGACGCCACCTTGCCCGTTTCAAGCCGCGCCAACACCTCGTTGATCGCCGACAACGGTTGCAGCTCGATGTCCGCCTTGACCTTGCCTTCAGCCGCGAAGGCGAGCGCTTCAGCCATGTCTTCGCGCGTGCCGACAAACGAACCGCGGATGGTGATGCAGTTCGCCACCACATCGAAGAGCGGGGTGGGAAATTCGCCCGGCGGCAGGCCGTTCAGGACGCACGTGCCGCGCTTGCGCGTCATGCCCACGCCTTGTTTGAACGCTCCCAGCGAAGGCGCCGTGATCAAAACGCCGTGGGCGCCGCCGCCAGTTCCTTTTTTCACCGCCACGACAGGGTCACCCGCCTTGGCATTGACGATAAGATCGGCACCGAGATGTTTGGCATGGGCGAGTTTGCCGTCATCCACGTCAATCGCGCAAACGTTAAGTCCCATGACCTTGGCATATTGAACCGCCAGATGACCGAGACCGCCGATGCCGGAAATAGCGATCCATTGACCGGGTTTCGCGCCCGTTTCCTTGATGCCTTTATAAGTGGTGATGCCGGCGCAAATAATCGGGGCCGCTTCCGTGGATTTCAGCCCGGCGGGAATGTGGGCAACGTAGTTGGGGTCAGCCAAAATATATTCGGCAAATCCGCCGTTCTTCGTATAGCCGCCGAACTGCGCCTCGCCGCACACCGTCTCCCACGCGGACAAACAATGCTCGCAATGTCCGCAAGCCGAATAAAGCCAGGGCACGCCAACGCGGTCGCCTTCCTTCACAATCGTCACACCCGCGCCCACCGCGACGACCGGTCCGATACCTTCATGGCCGGGAATGAATGGAGGATTCGGCTTCACCGGCCAGTCGCCATGCCAGGCATGGACATCCGTATGACAAACACCGCACGCCTCGGTCTTGACCAGAATCTGGCCCGGTCCGGGAGTCGGGATGTCCCACTCCTGAAGTTCCAAGGGTTTTCCGAACTGCACCACCACGGCCGCTTGCATTTTTTGTTTCATAGAATTCCTTCAAGCGGCGGCGTCAATCGACTCTACGCGCACCAATTTTTTATTCACAAATTCCTGGATGCCGAGGCTGGAAAGTTCCCGTCCATAGCCGGAGTTCTTGATGCCGCCGAACGGCAGATCCGCCGTCGTCCACGTCGGGTGATTGATGAATACCATGCCGGTATCAATGCGGTTGGCCACGCGTTTGCCGCGCGCGACGTCCTTGGTGAAGACCGCGCCGCCCAGGCCGAAGTCCGAATCGTTCGCGAGCGCGACGGCTTCGTCTTCATTTTTCACGCGGAAGAACAGCGCGACGGGACCGAAAAATTCTTCGCGGAACGCGGGATTGGCGGATTTGATGTCCGTGAGAATCGTCGGTTCCATGAATGAACCCGGGCGGTCAATCCGGTTGCCGCCCATCACCAATTTTGCGCCCTTGGCCACGGCTCCTTTGACCTGGTCGAGCAGTTGCACCAAGGCCGCTTCGGTGGAAAGCGGACCGAGGGTGGTTGCCTTGTCCATCGGATTACCCGGTTTGAGGGTTGCGAGTGCGGCTTGGAATTTTTCCAAAAATTTGTCGGCCAATGATTCGACCACGATGAATCGCTTGCCCGCGACACAGCACTGCCCCGTGTTGTTCATCTTGGCCCAGACCGCCCACTTGACCGTCTTGTCGAGATCGGCATCGTCGAGCACGATGAAGGCGTCACTGCCGCCCAGTTCCATCGTGGACTTTTTGAGATTCTGGCCCGCGCGGGCGGCGACGCTTTTTCCAGCCTCCACGCTGCCGGTCAACGCGACGCCCCTGATGCGCGGATCATCAATCACGCGATTCACCTGCTCATGCGAGATCAACAAGTTGGTGTAAGCCCCGGACGGCGCACCCGCGTCGCGCCACAGCTTTTCAAACGCGATGGCACATTGCGGCACGCAGCCCGCGTGCTTCACCATCACGACGTTGCCCGCCATCAGATTGGGCGCGGCAAATCGCGCAAGCTGGTAGTAGGGATAGTTCCACGGTTGCACGCCAAAGAGCACCCCGAACGGACTGCTGACGATTTCCGCTTCGCCCGAACCGGGCTGGAGTTTTTCCGGGGCGAGAAAGCGTTCCGCGTTCCTGGCGTAGTAATCAAGTATGTCCGCGCTCAACGCAACCTCACCGAGCGACTCGCCGATGAGTTTCCCCATTTCAAGTGTCACCGGTTTGGCAAATTCATCTGCTTGCGCCCGCATGAACGCGGCGGCTTTGGCCACGACGGTCGCGCGTTCGGCAAACGATTTATTCCGCCAGATTTCGAAACATTTAGCGGCAGTCTTGATCGCTTTTTCGAGCTGCGCATCGCTCAATTGCTCGAACGTCTTGAAGGTCTTGCCATCGTAGGGATTGACGCTTTGATAGGCTTTGGGCTTCTGTTTGGTGGCGGGTTTGAGGGATGTTCTTTCCGAAGCCGCTGGTGGGGCGAGGGTTGTAGTCATATTTATAATTGACCATACGCCTCGTCAACGATGGGCACTATAGGGTCTTTACCCCATGGCGAAAACCTGACAGCGGACTAGGATATTTCGCTGGATTTATAATGATCGGGAGAAACTATTCCGCGCTTGGTCCGGCTGATCTGATGATGTATTTCACGTCCACAGTTGCCGGTCGAGCGAACGATATTGAATCGCCTCGGAGATGTGTTCGCTGGAAATGTTTTCCGCGCCGGCCAGGTCGGCAATCGTCCGCGCCACTTTCACGATGCGGTCGTAGGCGCGGGCGCTGAAATTCAATTCGGTCATTGCCATCTTCAACATCTCCTTCGTCGCGTCATCGAGGGCGCAAAATTCCTTCAGTTCCTTTGGACCGATGCGCGCGTTGCAGGTGATCCTGGGTTTGTGGGCGAAGCGCGCTTGCTGGCGCTGGCGCGCGATGATGACGCGTGCCCGGATTTCAGCGGAAGTCTCACCAGTTTTGTCGCCGGCGATTTCGCGGAATTTCACCTGCGGTACTTCAACGTGCAGGTCAATCCGGTCCAGCAACGGACCGGAAATGCGGCCGAGATAATTCTGAATCTCACGCGGCGAACTTTTTGATTCGCCGGGCATCTTGCCGTCGGGCGTCGGATTCATCGCCGCCACCAGCATGAATTGCGAGGGAAAAGTCATCGTGCCCGCCGCACGCGAAATCGTCACGATTCCTTCTTCAAGCGGCTGGCGCATCGTCTCCAATACGCTGCGCTTGAACTCTGGTAGTTCATCCAGAAACAAAACTCCGTGGTGCGCGATGGAAATTTCGCCGGGCGTAGGATTGATGTTGCCGCCCAAAAGTCCGGCGTCACTCGCGGTGTGATGCGGCGCGCGGAACGGTCGCTGCGTTACCAGCGCCTGACCCGGTTTCAGCAAACCAACGATGCTATGAATCTTCGTCGTCTCCAGCGCTTCGTTCAGCGACAGCGGCGGCAGAATGGTGGCGAGCCGTTTGGCCAGCATGGATTTGCCCGTGCCCGGCGGTCCAATGAGCAGAACATTGTGTCCGCCTGCCGCCGCTATCTCCAACGCACGCTTCACGGATTCCTGGCCTTTCACTTCGGCGAAATCGCAATCGTCGTCGGGTTCGTGCTGGAAAAGTCTGGCGATGTCCACCTTGGCCGGCGCAATCTTGATTTCGCCCTCTAGAAATTGCGCCGCCTCGCGGAGATTCTGCACGGGGATGACCTGCAAGCCTGCAACCACCGCCGCTTCCGCCGCATTTTCCGCCGGCACGAGCAAACCGGTTTTTCCATCAGCCTTGGCGCGGATGGCGATGGGCAAAACCCCTTTGCACGAACGCACGCCGCCGGTGAGCGCAAGTTCGCCGGCGATGACAAAATGATCGAGTTGGTCGGTTTCGATCTGTTCGCTCGCGGCGAGCATTCCAATCGCAATCGGCAGGTCGAAGCTCGGCCCTTCTTTTTTCACATCGGCGGGCGCGAGGTTGATGGTCGTCCTGCCCATCGGAAATTTGTAGCCGGAATTGGTGAGGGCGGTGGAGACACGGTCGCGCGACTCCTTCACGGCGGCGTCCGGCAGGCCAACAATGACGACGAGGGTGTCACCGTAGCCGACGTTGACCTCGACTTCGACGGGATACGCCTCGATGCCATTGACGGCGGCGGAACAGACTCTTGCGAGCATGAAATCTTATGACCGAGACTACGCGCAACCGCAACCGCATTTTCCGAAAAAATTTAGGAGGCTGCTTTGTCTGTCTCTAAGGTTTACCAGTTAACCGTTCCACCAGAAAATTCTCGTAGGCACCGAGGTCTTTCCATTCTGTTGCCACGTTGACCGGCCGACCGAGCGTGTCTATGACTGTGAAGCCATCGTCAGTCACACTGAGATTGAGTTTCTCCATTTTGCACAAGTCCGGTTGGAGAGCAAGATAGACAGCGACAGTATCGAAAAGCGTTGTGCTATGATGGTCGGCCATATCCGCCGCTAACGTGGGTTGGTTGACCACCCAAAGTTTGTAGTTGGCGATGAGGTCGGCAACGATGCGGTCTTTCGTATCCAGGACGCGCCGATATTTGTCGCCGCTGAGAGTGACGAGGCCGCAGGTATCGAGCGGTGTAATAGTAATCTCCCATGGCGCGGCAAACACCGTCTGCAAGGCCTTGGGATCGGCCTTCACATTCCATTCTGCGCAAGGTTCCTTCGTGCCATAGCCCTGATGCACGCTGCCTTGCATGCCCACGAACCGGGCGCGTTGCGCAATGCGCGGCTCGCGTTTCAGTGCCTCGGCGATGTTCGGCACGGGGCCGATGCAGATCAACGTGACGGGCTCGGGCGAATTCATCACCGTGTCAATGATAGCCTGCACGCCATTGGTGAATACTCGGCCTGGATAAGATTTGAGATCATAATCTTTGATCCACGCGGCCTGCCGGCCTTCACCATGCGGGGCGATGTCGAGGCCGATGCCCACGGGCACGTTAGTCCGCCCGGCGCGTTCTAAAAACTTGGCGAGCAGCCGTGCGCGGTATTGCGCTTCGCCGTAATCGCCCACCACCAGCTTCAAATCCAGCTCTGGCGATTTGAGCAGCAAGGCCAGCGCCCAGATGTCATCGATGTCATCGCCGATGTCCGTGTCGAGAATGACGGGGATGGGCGAGGGCCTGGCGGATTTGGTTTCAACTGCATAAGCGGGAAGGGATGTCAGCGTGCAACCCAGCCAAAGCAATCCAAGACCGGCGACCAGCCGGCGAAGAGATAAAAGCGCGACAGCGAAGTTCAGGAGCGCGAAAGGGGTCATGTCCGGGAGCATCGCAGAAGTGCTGGCGGTGTCAACGGGCGGAATCGAATTCTGAAAAACTTTGACATCAATTGCGCGAACTAACGTGAAGTTTGAAGCCCGGAGTGGCGACCGAACATCGCGCGATGGGAAGATGGTTTTTCAGCCGCCCCTGCGCAACTCGATGCGGTTTGATACGATGACCCGGCGATGAAACGCCAGGCTATTTTCGGTTATCCTGCGGGACGTTTATTTCGCGGTTCGCGCGCGGCTGGCACCGCCCACATTCGGAGATTGAACACGCCGCGCCTTGCTCCCACACTGACGACATGGCCAAAACTAAAATTCCCGCCACCGGCGAAGGCTTTCTCGGCGAAATCATGGTGCATAAACTTTCCCGCACCGTGGGCGTCGTGGAGAACGTGACCCTGGCCCAAGCCGGCTGGCCTCCGCAGATCACGTTGAAGCTGCCGGACGGTTCCGTGAAGAAAGGCCGCCTCAGCGACTTCCGCGAACCCAGCGGCAACGCACGGGCAAAATTCTCCGCTGCGTAACGCCGGTTGTGGCTTCAATCAGGTGAAGCGCCTCAAACCACTGATCCTTTGAGGTTGACGGTATCTTCGGGTCATGGCCACTTACACTTTCTGAAGATATTTGAGGTCAAGGAACAGAATCTGAAACCAGCCGCTTCACCGCCTGCACTGCGGAATGAACCTGTCCGCCAAGGACGGCCATGCCAGCCGCTTCCAGCCGTTCAAAATCCGGGTGATGATGAATTTCGCTTTGCACCGCCAGCCCATCCGCAGCGGCGGCATCTTTTGAAGCCCCGCTGAACGCCGCGACGCAGTGGTTGTATTTTTCGAGATTGCGCCGCAACCGCGCATGAGAACCAGTTTCCCAAAGTTCGCCTTCATCCCGGACTTTGACCCGCAGGCCCAAATCTTCCGCCGCCCACAGCAGTTCAATCACGCTGCGATGGCATTTGAGAAAATGCTCCCAGCCGTGGCACGAAGCATACTGGGTTTTGCAGAAGCCTTGCAGCCGCCAGCCGGAAACATTTTCGTAACGGCACAAGCCCAGCAACACGCCTTCCGAACCCTCGCCGGGGGCTGGCATGAAACAGCCAGCCCGCAGAAGGCGGCAGCACGTCGGCGGCGGTTTTCGCCTCGCGCGGAAAATGCCAGGCGCCGGGGAAATCCGGGCCGGCCTCCATCAATTCGCCCACTTCCGCGAAGCCAAGCTTGACCGCCCTGGCGTGCAGCGGCGCAATCAGCTCCCGCACCGCCGCCAGCGTCAGCCGGCGGCGCGTTGAGATTTTGTAATGGATCGTCAATCCCATATTTTTCCGGACAGCTTACCAGCCTGGCAGGGACAAAGGCTGTCCGCCGAAATTATTTTGTCCGATACGGCGGACCTTCTTCTTTGCCGTAAAAATGCGCGGCCTCGGCGGCGGACTTGGCGGTGGAACCGTCCGCCTCCGGGTCATCCGGGGAACGCACGCAATCGCGGCTCACGAAACTTTGCGGTTCTTTGACAAATGCAGGCAAACCGGGCGGCGTGATGGTTTTGCCCTTAGTTTCCTTATCCGCGAGTTCCAGGTTTAATTTCAGAAGAAAGGCTAAAATATCTTCGGCGGGCTTCATGCCGTAGGCGGCGCGGACGGCGGCATCAAGCGCGGCGTGGGCGTCGCGCAGACGGTTTTCGCCGGGCGTTTCAAGCGATTTATAAAGTTCGCGCAGCGACCAGTCGTTGGCCTGCATGATTTCATGGCGCAACGTGCGCAAGGCCCGGGCGGCTTCAGCCACGGCGCGAATTTTTTCAATCTGGGGAGCACACGCGCCTCGCGTGTGGTTCGCCGCGCCCTCGCGGCGAACTTTGGCGTTCGCGCGTTGTGGTACGTCCGGGCCGACGACGAGGGCGTCGCCGGCTGCGCCCGGGGCGGGCGCGCTCCCCATTTCAAACTGTGGCCACGGGAACGTGTCGAACACCGTGTCCGAGGTGTAGCGGAAACGCTCGGTGAGCGTGGAACATTTGGTCGTGAACCACAGCCAATGAATTCCCGATTGCAAAATACCGAAGGAATAATCATCGGCAAATGAAAAAATGGTCAATGAAGAATCTGGGCGGATATTCGATGAAAGAAACTCAAAAACAGGCCGCTTCGTGACACGAGCACAAGCAATGTAACGAGCCAACGGCGCAATGGCTTCAAGCATTTGTTCGCGTGGGCGCTTGAGAAGCCACCAAGTTTGCAACCTGTTTTGATGCTCGCCTTTTTCCTTCCCGGTTCTCTTTCGTTCTTCTTCGGCATTGGCTTGCCACTTGGGCAGCACGAGTTTTTTGATATGGGCGAATGTGTGTTTGTATCGCATCGCTTCGTCCATTGAACGATTACCGAAATCAATGATGAAACGGGGAGCATGTTCGTGTTCGCATCCAAGTAATTCGTCACCGTTGAGGTAAGGCAAAATCACTGCGGAAGCTTCCGGCTCTTTGGCGAGAATCTGGTCGCGTTCAATTTCGGTAAGCCGGAAACCATCATGTCCTGGCTGTTGGCCCTCAAAACATGGCTTTGGATTCTGATTGTTCCTCAGCGGAACTGCGGCAGCAACATCTGTTACAAATGAAAGTGACGAGTTGATATGTGTAACGGGTTCTTTTTGCCATGGACCTTCACGATCTTGTCCCGTCAATTTGAAAAGCATTTTTTGGCCCAGCCTGTTTTCCTTTGATCCAATTTACAATTGAAACGTGAACCGCTGCTTCGCCTGACCACGGTTGTGATGAAACGGCTTCAACGATTGTTCCGCCATGTTTTACGATGTAATCAAGTCCACCTTCGCGCGAATAATTTTGCCGAATCGTATTTGTTCCAACCAAGCCAGCGCGACAGCCGGGCTTCAAAACTTCATGCGCCTTACGAAACCAATGCACGCAGAAATCCGCGCGTCCTGGAACATCGGGAAACGCGGCTTTTATTCGTTTTGAATAATCCGCGCCGTGAATCATCGTCACGCGGCGCGCATCAAGAAACGGCGGATTGCCGATGATGGCGTCCACTTCCGGCCACGGCGTGAACAGGGGCGTCGGCGCAGACAATGTTGGCGTCGAGATTGTCCAGCGGCAGGTCGGCGTTCGAATTGCAGCGCGTGGGTGTCGCCGCCGGGGAGCACGTCCGCATGTGCGTCCCAAAATTCATGCGCCGAGCGCGCGGCCAGGCGGCGCGCAAGCATGAGCGTGACCTTCGCGGTCTCCACGGCGTTGTCATTCACATCGAGGCCGAAGAATTGCTTGGGCGAAATGCCGCTGGCCGTGCCGGCCTTTTCAAACTGCCGCTTGTCCTGCGTGAACAGCTTCACCAAAAGATTCTGCTCCAGTTCACGCAACGCGCGGTAGGCGACGAAAAGGAAATTCCCGCTGCCGCACGCAGGATCAAGCACGCGGAAGGCGCGCAACTGGCGGAGCAGTTCCAGCGTTTTCGGAAACATTCCTGGCGGCGGCGATGCGTTCTTCCCATGGTCGCACAATCGTCGGGCGGACAATTTTCTGGATGTCGGCCTCATAGGTGAAATGCGCGCCGAGCGCGTGGCGTTGTTCCTTGCCAAGGCTGCCTTCAAACAATGTGCCGAAGATGACGGGCTGGACGTATTGCCATTTCTGCTTGGCGGCTTCAAACAGCAGGCCGATGTCGCCGGGCTGAAGTTCGACCGGCTCGACCTTGGAAAAAAGACCGCCGTTGAAATAATCCACGCCGACATATTTGCCGCCGCGCGCGGGGATTTTTGTCGTTCATCTGGCGGAACAGGCCGCCGATCAAATCGTAGCTGGCAGCGGTGGGGTTCTCCGATTTGCGGGCTTCGTCCAGCACCCTGGTGAATAAATCTTCCGGCAGCAGCCCGATGTCCTCGGCGAACATGGCAACCACGCTTTGCAGGACGAACCGGCGGGCGTTTTCGCGGGATTCGCCGCGCGTGACGAGGGAGTTGAAGACATTCGCCACATCCTTCGCCGCATCGCGGGTGACATTGATCCAGTTGTTGCCGAAAATCGGTTGCGACTTTTTCGGATAGAGAAAATTGAGCGCGGAGTGGCGTTCGCGCAGTTCGCTCACTTTGACTTTTTCCAGCGGTTCCTGCAACTGCGTGTTGAAATCGTAAATCCAAAATTCATCGAAGTCACACAGCACGACGTAAGGCGGGCGGTTGGGAACGAGGTTGAGCCAGTAATCGTAAATCTGCTGGTAATGCCTGGACAGTTTCTCGCCGCGCGACTTCATCTCAATCAGCGCGCGTCCCGGCCAGTGGAAATCAGCGAACTTAGTTTTCTTTTCGGGAAAGAGGACGCGATATTCAAAGCTCGCCCCGTCCGGCAGCGTGTTGGCGTCATGGTTGAAGGCTTCGAGCAGATGAAAAAGAAACGTCTGGGCTTCGCTCTTTTCGTCGCCTTTGAGCTTGGCGGCATGGTCAGCAAAATCCTGAAAGGCTTTTTCCTGCGAAGTCATCGCGCGTGAGTGTGGGCAGGAAAATTTACAGCGTCAATTCCGCCCTCACATTGTTTCGACACGACGGGCCGCGTCGCCTGCGGTTAGCTAATTGGCTTTGACCCCTCCGCCTCTCCGGCAGGGCGAAGGCGCGGGATAGTGTGCGGTTCTGTCCAAGCTGTTCAAAAAAAGGCGTGATTAACGGGCGGGAGGCTTCAAATCAAAGGGGGTTTTCACGTTTTAGCGGCTGGCACAGCCGTTGCGTCAGCCAGTGAAAATTTAATCGCGTGCTTTCCAAAATTTCGACCGGTGGGAAATATTTGGACGACGGTTCTGTCGTCGGCGACGGCTTTTGCTCCGAACCACCATTCATCCGGCTTTCTCAACCCCAAAAGGCTTGAACCATGAAACGCATCGGAATCCTCACCGCCGGCGGCGACACGCCCGCGCTTAATGCCACCATCCATGGCGCCGTGACGCGCGCAAACCAGCTCAAGGTCGAGGTCATCGGCCTCATCAAGGGATTTAACTGCCTGTTCAATCCGCGTGTGCCGCATGTCCATTTGAACCCATTGTATCAGGAAGTGCCTGAACTGGACCCGACCAAGGGCGGGACGCTCATCGGTTCCTCGCGCGATTTCGTGGATCCGAACAAGAAGGACGATCTGGACATGGTCGCCTCGCGCCTGCACAAGCTCGGCATCGAAGGACTGATCTGCATCGGCGGCGACGGCACGTTGAACGGATTGCAGCCATTCGCGGAACGACTGCCCACGGTACTGGCACCCAAGACGATTGATAATGATCTCGGCCTGAATTATCCGAGCGAGCCGGACGAATACGTCCGTGTGAACGACGCGGCGGCCAAAGGTGGCTTCCGTTACAAGCGCACGGAATCGCACACTCAATTCGACCTGAACCACATCATCAACTACGCCACGCCGGGTTATGCGACGGCTGTTTTTGTGTCGGCCAGCGGCGTGGAGCGCATTCGCACCACGGCGGAAAGCCACCGGCGCATCGCCATCATCGAGGTCATGGGGCGGCATTCCGGTTACATCGCGCTCGGCTCGGCTTATGGCCAGCCGGACATTGTGCTGGTGCCCGAGATCGCGCCGGATTTGGAATTGCTGGTCGAACGCGTGAAGCATCTGTATGATTTGCAGAAGAACGTGGTCATCGTCTGCGGTGAAGGCATCGTGGACGAACAGGGCCGGGAACTCGGCGCGGAGACGAAATCCACCGACCCGGCGGGCAACGTGGTTTTGAGCGGCGCATCGGAAGCATTGCGGACAAGATTGATCCAGATGATCGGCGATAAATATTTTCAGCTCTACCGGCGCGGAGATTCGGCCAAGGAAGCCATCTTCACGCGCAAAGTCGGCCACACGCAGCGTGGCGGACGTCCGATTTTATTTGACCGTTTCTATGCGGCGCAGCAGGGGGCAAAGGCCGTGGAACTTCTGGTGGAAGGCCGCAACAACGCCGTTTCCGTGCTGCAATACAATGAAACGAAAGGTTTTTACGTGGAAGGTTATGATGCAAACCGTTTCCGCGACCGCTGGGGATTGATCCACGCGCGCAAGATGCATCCGTCGCTTTATGATCCCAAGCTGATGAAGCCGTCCAAGCTGGGCATGGATTACCTGATGCCGATCTTCACCGACGCGATTGGTGAGGACGACATGGAGCACATGCGGCGGACGCTGTTTGCGGCGGGGAACCTTTCGCAGCCGTATCATTCGATCAACACGGACGTGCACAAGCGCATCCGTTATCTGCAAGCGGAGGCCAATTGAACGTGACTGATAAACAACTGTCGGCGCAACTCATCGCGCACATCAACGTCAAACTCGCGCTCATCGGCAGCCCGCCGGTGCCGGTCGAGGGCGACAAGGAATTCACCGAGATCGTGTCGGCGATGGCCGGCCAGTCGCGCGAAAAAGACCGGCTGCTCGGTCATTATCTTTGCCCGGTTGACCAGCGCATTCAGACGTTTCTCTACGATTATCTGCAGGACGTGCCGGTGACGAAACTGCCGACGCGCACGCTGGTGCTCGACCGTCCGGGACTGGCGCGCATCCTGTCGCTGCCGCTGGATCGTGATGAATTTCATTCGGACATCATCAGTTCCTATCGTGTCAAGCAAGGCGTGCTGCACAATCCGCGCAGCGACCGCCGCACGACCCAGGGAATTTTCCATGTCACCGAAGGCGGCCTGCCGATTCCCGACGACAAGCTCGGCGTGCCGAAGCTGACATTTTCAAAAATTCTCGCGCTCGCGCTGAATCCGCCACGCGAATTGATGCAATTGCCGTTCACCGCCACGCAGCCAAAACCGGCGGAATGCATGGCCTCCTTGCTCCTGCGCCCGCTGGTCTGCCCGGAAGTTCCCGGCTTCACTGATGAAAAGACGATGGAGATCCGGTTCTTCGTGCCGGGAAACTTAGTGAGTAATCTGGATTTCGTGGAAAGCATTTTTGGCAATGGCGGCGATCCGTTGCTGCCGGAAAATGATTCCGCGCTCGACACCGAACATTGGACGGGCCACACCGGCTGCGTCATCCTCGCGCCGCATCTCGTCAAGGCCACGAAAAAATCCGTCGGCCTGCCGCACTATGATCAAGCCACGGAACGTCAGCGCCGTGATGGGATGTGCTGGAAAAAAGAGGAAGAGCTTTATAACAACGGCGGCGCGTTCAAGCTGACCTGCCGCGATGAATCCGGCGTCATCGTCACGATCATCGCCGACAATTATTTCGGTTACTGCAAGAAAGAGGTCAAGACGCAGATCAGCTACGCGGCGAACCTGTTTGGCCTGTGTGAAGAGGAACACGCCGGCGGCGCGCTGGTATTTCCGAGTTACGACCTCGGCGAGGAATTCAGCGGCGACGTTCATGTCAAGCAACTGGGCCATACGTTTGCGGAAGTCGCCGAGCGTTACGGCGCGATGATGGACGTGCAGCCGGAAGGTTATGGCGTGGACAAAAAATTTCCGGAAATCCTTTATGTCCCGCATGACGCCAATTTCGACCTGCACACCCAGCTCGTTTCATGGCCGCAGGGCAACGGCGAAAGCGCGATCAAGCTGCAACCGGACAAAACCTACATCCGCCCGTCCGGCTACAAGGTGCGCATGGAAAAGCCCGGCGAAAACCGCGCGTGGCGGCTCGTGGGCATCGCCGCCGAAGGCTTGATGTGCCACAAACCCTGCACGGTTTCCGGCGGCGGCAAATCGGAAATCTCCAAGCCGATCACGGATGCGATCCTGACGGGGCCGGTGTTTGTGGCCGACCTGAAAAAAGATTTTGATGTCATCGAAGAACTGATCGGCCGGGATTATTCCGGCCGTTTCCAGGATCCGGCCAAAACGGATTCGCGCGCCGTGCTGGCGGCGGAGCGTTCGCTGGGCTCCGTCATCAAGCTACTCACGCCAGATTTGCGCGAGTTCACCCCGGCCCATAACACGTGGGTTGAAACCATTCCGCAATACATCAAGGAACTCGTCTTCGTCGTGAAGCGCTACTACAAGCCGGCGTGGGGCAATGACTGGCGCAGCCACTTCACCGTGGACATCATCAACGGCGTGCCCGGCAATGAATTGAAGTGCGACAGCCGCACGCTCGTCACCACGCGATTGCGCGTCGGCTTTGAAACCGACGGCTTGTGGCGCACGTTTGGATTGCGCAAAGATTTTTATCCCGGCGCCAAGGTGCAGGAAGAGGATGACATCACCGCCTCAGTGCTGGTGCCGCGTGAACGGGTGCAAAACTTGTCCGACATGGACAAGGTGCCGACGCTCAAGTTTGTGAAGAACTGCGAACAGCGCCTGTTCCAGCGGCCCGATGACGCGATCCATCGCGGCTATGACAAGCAGACGGAATCCGACTTTGCGCGGCTGGACAATTTCTTTTCCAACTATGAACCGTTGCCCGTAAAAACGGCGGTGTCATTCATCGAAAGCGCCATCCAGTTTTATCAATTCTCCGATCCCATGCGGGCGCTTATCCGCGACGTGGCCCAAACCGGCAAGCCGGATTTCTTTGTGTCCTCGGCCAACCCGCGCCTTGTGGATGGCAAGCCGAGCAAAAATCCGCGTTACCTGCAGAAACGTCCCGACCTCGTGCATCCAAAGGAAAGTTATCTGGCGGAAGTCGGCGCGCGGTTGCGTCGTCGCGTCCCGCTGGACCAGTTTGTGCCCACGCCGGTGAACGCCGTGCTGCCGGGTCGCCGCAATAATCCGCCCGAGCCCGGCATCCGCGCGCTGGCCTGCTACAATCCGATCCATTTTTTCGAGCTGCCGGAATTGTTCATGGAGTTCATTTGCAGCATGACCGGCAAATCGCCTTCGACGACCGGCGCGGGTTCCGAAGGCGCACTCACGAAAGGCCCGTTCAATGCGTTGCCGCCGATCATGGATCTGAACAACGCCCTCGTCTCGTGGGTGCTGACGAATTATCACGGCTTCGTCACAGCCGCCGGTTGCGTCGGCCCGAAAGCCCGCATGGATCATGATGTGAGTTTGATCGTGCCGGAAGTGTTCTGCCGCATGGTGCCGGAGGAACGCGATCCCAAATTCCTCATCGCCAACCACTATCTCGACAAGCTTGAGGACTTCGGGCACAACGGGAGAAAAGTTCTCGCCAGCCGTCTTGGCTATCGCATCAATGCGCGTTTCGTTCATTATTTCTTTGGCCGCGTGTTCAATCATCCCCACGCCGTGTTCACCGAGGCGATGCTGCGCCCGGAATTGCAGGACGCGGAGATTTTCGCGGACGGCATGGACAACATCGTCGCCACCCAGAAGCGCGTGGCCCGGATGTATTTTGACGACGGCAGCATCCAGCAGGCGTGCCCGCCATTGAAGGCCTTGCTGCATATCATGCTCAACGACGAATGGGAGGGCAAAGGTCTGGATAATCCGGAACTGCGGAAAATGTTCACGCGCGAATACCTCATGGCCAGCGACTGGTATGCGGCGCGGCGCGCGGCCAAACAGAAAGTTGACCGCAAGCTGTGGAAGCGCCACGTCGAATATCTCAACAGTTTTCTGCGCAAGCCAAACCACGAGGACATCGCCGCCAATCTCGGCATCGCCGAACGGCTCGCGCGCGCGCGCAAAACCCTGGAAGAAGTTGAATCGCCGGATTATCTGAAAAAACTGTCCGGCACGCTTGGCGCGGAGCCGGTGGAATCGTATCTGTAATTATGTCCATCCATGTCGCGCTGCATCACAAGACGCATTACAAGTATGACCGGCTGGTCAATCTTGGGCCGCAAACCATCCGGTTGCGCCCGGCGCCGCACGCCCGCACGCGGATTTTAAGTTACTCGCTGAAGGTCAGGCCGGAGAAACATTTCATCAACTGGCAGCAGGATCCGCAATCCAACTACGCCGCGCGCCTGGTCTTTGAACAGCCGACCCGCGAGTTTCTCGTCGAGGTGGATTTGGTCGCCGAGATGGCGGTGCTCAATCCGTTCGATTTTTTTCTTGAGCCGGGCGCGCAGAAATTTCCTTTCCCCTACGATCCGGCGCTGGATCATGAACTCGCGCCATTCCAACGTAAATGCTGGCTCACGCCGAACTTCATGCGGTATCTGACGATGCTGCGGCGCGATCTGATTGGCGAAGTCAAACGGCGCACGAAGAAGGAGCGGCTGGACTTGCCGGAAAACGAAAAGCAGCCCACGAATGATTTCATCGTCGCGATCAACCAGCGGCTCTGGAAGGACATCAGCTACACCATCCGCATGGAGCCCGGTGTCCAAACACCCGAAGATACGCTCACGAAAATGAGTGGTTCGTGCCGCGATTCCGCCTGGCTGCTCGTGCAACTGTTCCGTCACTTCGGCCTCGCGGCGCGTTTCGTCAGCGGTTACTTGATCCAGCTCAAGGCCGACGTGAAGGCGCTCGACGGGCCCAGCGGTGCAGAAAAAGATTTCACCGACCTGCACGCGTGGACGGAAGTGTATCTGCCGGGCGCGGGCTGGATTGGGCTGGATCCGACTTCCGGCCTGCTCGCGGGTGAAGGTCACATTCCACTCGCCTGCACACCTGATCCTTCCAGCGCTGCGCCGATTTCCGGCGGCGTGGATGAATGCGAAACCGAATTCGAGTTCGACATGACGGTGAAGCGCATTTACGAATCCCCGCGCGTCACCAAGCCTTACACCGAGAAGCAATGGGCGGACATTGAGAAGCTCGGGCACGCGATTGACGTGGACCTGAAAAAAGGCGATGTGCGCCTGACGATGGGCGGCGAGCCGACGTTTGTCTCCGTGGAAGATCCCGACGGACCCGAATGGAATTTCACCGCGATGTCGCACAAGAAGCGTACGCTTTCCGGTGACTTGATCAAGCGTCTGCGCGGAAAATTTGCGCCCGGCGCGTTGCTGCATTACGGCCAGGGCAAATGGTATCCCGGTGAACCGCTGCCGCGTTACGCCCTCGGCTGTTACTGGCGTAAGGATGGCGTGCCCATCTGGAAGGACGACTCACTCATCGCCGACGAATCGAAAAACTACGGCCACGGCCCGAAGGAGGCGAAGGAACTCGCCACGCGCCTTGCCAAAACCATCGGGGTGAAGCCGGAACATCTGATTCCCGCTTACGAGGACGCGTTTTATTATTCGTGGAAGGAACGCCGTTTCCCGTCCAACATCACGCCGGAAAAATCCAATCTCAAAGACAAGCAGGAGCGCGAACGCATTGCGCGAATTTTTCAGCAGGGCCTCGGCTCGGTCGTTGGTTACACCCTTCCGATCAAGCGTGCGTGGATTGGCGATCAGCAGGGCTGGATGTCCGGCTCATGGTTCCTGCGCGATGACGACACGCTCTGGTTGATCCCCGGTGATTCCGCGATGGGCCTGCGCTTGCCACTGGATTCCGTGCCGTGGGTCGCCGAAAAAGATTATCCGTGGCTGCGCACGCAGGATCCCTCGGAACCGGATTTGCCGGAACTGCCCAAGGAATTTCCGTATCGGCAACAGGTTGCAAGCCGTCGCAATGCACCGTTGCCGCCGGGTTATGGTCCGGGCCAACGCGCGCAAAAACTCGGCAAGCTTGAACAAAAACCTGAACCGTCCAAGCCAGACGAAGATCCTAATCGCCGGCCGGTTCAGGGTGAATCCGCACCGTGGATCATCCGCACCGCATTGTGCATAGAACCGCGCGACGGACGACTGCACGTCTTCATGCCGCCCGTCGAGAAGACGGAAGATTATCTCGACCTCATCGCTGGAATCGAAACGACCGCCGCCGAAGTGGGCACGCCGGTTGTCATTGAAGGTGAAACGCCGCCGAAAGACCCGCGCCTAAACAAGCTTGCCGTCACGCCCGACCCCGGCGTGATCGAGGTGAACATGCACCCGAGCAAGACCTGGGAGGAACTCGTCGAACGCACGACGGTGCTTTACGAGGAGGCGCGCCAGACCCGGCTGGGCACGGAGAAGTTCATGGTGGACGGACGTCATACCGGCACCGGCGGTGGCAACCACATCATCATCGGTGGCGAGACCCCGCAGGATTCGCCGGTGCTGCGCCGTCCTGACTTGTTGCGCTCGCTGCTGACGTATTGGCAGAATCATCCGTCGTTGAGCTGGTTGTTCAGCGGCCTGTTCATCGGCCCAACCTCGCAGGCACCGCGCATTGACGAGGCGCGAAATGACGCCCTTTACGAACTCGATGTGGCGTTCAAGGAAATGGACAAGCAGATCAACCTGTTTGGCAAGACGCCGCCGTGGATGGTGGACCGTTTGTTCCGCAACCTGCTGATTGATTCCAGCGGCAATACCCATCGTGCGGAATTTTCGATTGATAAACTTTACGCGCCCGAAAGCAGCACGGGGCGCCTCGGCCTTGTCGAGATGCGCGCGTTTGAAATGCCTCCAGATGCGCGCATGAGCCTAGCGCAACATCTGTTGCTGCGCGGCCTCGTCTCAAAATTCTGGAAGGAGCCGTATAAAAATGAACTCGTGCGCTGGGGCACGGATATTCATGACCGCTGGATGTTGCCGCATTTTTGCGAAACCGATTTCAAGGATGTCATCAATGATCTGCGCGAATCCGGTTATCCCTTCGAGGCGGAATGGTTCGCGCCGCATTTTGAATTTCGCTTCCCGCGCATCGGTGATCTGGAACAACGCGATTTGAAGATCGAACTCCGCACCGCGCTGGAGCCGTGGCATGTCCTTGGCGAAGAACCCGGCGGCGGTGGCACGGTGCGCTATGTGGACAGCTCGGTGGAACGCCTGCAAGTCAAGGCGAGCGGCCTCGCGGGCGACCGCTTCGCCATCACCTGCAATGGTCATCGCGTGTCGCTGCATCCAACCGGAACAAACGGCGAAGGTGTTGCGGGCGTGCGTTATCGTGCGTGGCAGCCGCCGGTCTGTCTGCAACCCACGATCAAATCGCACGCGCCGCTGCGCTTTGATTTATACGACACATGGAACCAGCGTTCGCTGGGCGGCTGCACTTACAATGTCGCGCATCCCGGCGGCCGCAGTTACGACACGTTCCCGGTGAATTCTTATGAAGCGGAATCGCGTCGCCTCGCGCGCTTTTTTCGTCACGGCCATCAGCAGGGCAAGTTCACGCCGCCGGGGGAAACCTTGAACAGCGACTTTCCTTTCACGCTGGATTTGCGCAATGTCTGATGCGAAAGATAAAGGTCGCGACGAGCCGAGAATGTTCCAGTCTCAATCCCAATCCATGACAAGCGGTGCCGCCAAAAAGACGCCGGCGGCCAGCCTATTGTCCGGTTACAAGCGCAGTCCGGGCGCATTCGATGAATTGCTTGCGGCAGACGGAGAAATTTTCCCGCATTACACAAAACTGCTTGGCGAACTGGAAGCGTTCGGTGCACCGGAATTGTCGCGCCGGGCCGATGCCTGCCAGCGATTCGTTCATGAACACGGCATCACCTACAACGTCTATGGGGATCCGCGTGGAATGGAACGTCCCTGGCAGCTTGACCCGATCCCGTTTGTCATCGCACCGGAAGAATGGCGCACGCTTGAAAACGGACTCATTCAGCGGGCAACACTGCTGAACAAAATTCTCGCCGATTGCTATGGCGCGCAGGAACTCATCCGCTCGCGCTGGCTTTCACCGGCGCTGGTGTTCGGCCAGCCGGATTTTTTGCGTCCCTGTCATGGCATTCGCGTGCCGGGTGACAACCTTCTGCATTTTTACGCGGCCGATCTTGCCCGCTCGCCCGACGGACGCTGGTGGGTGGTGTCTGATCGTACACAAATTCCGACCGGGGCAGGCTATGCACTGGCGAACCGGCTGGTTACGTCGCGCATTCTGCCGGAACCGTTTCGAGACAACCAGGTTCATCGCCTGGCCGGATTCTTTCTCGCCATGCAAAATTCACTCGCGCAACTGGCGCCGCGTCAGGCTGAGAAAGCGCGTGTCGTCATGCTCACGCCCGGGCCGCATAACGAAACCTATTTTGAACAGGCGTATCTGGCGCGCTATCTCGGGTACATGCTGGTCGAGGGCCAGGATTTGACCGTGCGTGATAATCACGTTTTTCTCAAGACTTTGAGCGGGCTTGAACGCGTGGATGTGATTCTGCGCCGCGTAGATGACGATTTTTGCGATCCGCTGGAACTGCGCAATGACTCGATCCTTGGCGTGCCGGGCCTGGTCGAAGCCGTGCGCGCTGGAAACGTTGTCATCACGAATGCGCTTGGCAGCGGACTCGTGCAAAGCCCGGCTTTCATGTCATTTCTGCCCGGCCTGTGCCGACATCTGCTTGGCGAACCGCTGAAGCTGCCGTCGGTCGCAACCTGGTGGTGCGGCCAGAAAGCGGCCCGCGATCATGTCCTCAAAAATCTCGACCGGCTGATCATCAAGCCGGCGTTCCGGACACACGTGGAAATTGGCAAGTCAGAGACTGATGAATTGAAGCGGCGTATTGAATTTGATCCGGACCTCTTTGTCGCGCAGGAACGCGTGGAACTGGCCACGGCTCCGGCTTGGGGGAAAAATTCGCTGGCGGCGCAACCGGTCAGCCTCCGTGTTTTTCTGGTGGCGGATGGCAAGGGCGGTTACAGCATCATGCCCGGCGGACTGGTACGGGTGGCGCCGGACAGCAGCGGCAGTTTCATTTCGATGCAACATGGCGGCAGCAGCAAGGATGCTTGGATTCCTTCCACCACGCCCGTTGACGAAGTGACTTTGCTTCAAGGCGCGAGTCAAAACATCGAATTGCGGCGCACGGGAAATAATTTGCCCTCGCGCCTCGCGGACAATTTTTTCTGGCTGGGCCGTTATTCAGAGCGCGCCGACGCCACGGCGCGATTGCTCCGGAGTGCGTTGCTGCGGTTCAATCCCGAACGCACGGGCGGCGCGATGCCGCTGCTCGCACCCTTGTTGCAAACACTGGAAAGGCAGGGACAGTTGCCGGGCATTTCGGCCAAACCGGAGTTGTGGGCCAATGCCGAGGCGTTTGAAGCGGAACTGCTGGCGGCGATTTTTGATCCGGCGCGGGGCGGAAGTTTGCGGCAGACGGCGGAACAATTGCAACGGCTCGCGATGCTCGTACGCGACCGCACGTCGAACGACATGTGGCGTGTACTGAGTCAGATTGATGACCGTCTTGCAACACCGGCCACCAGCCTCGTGATGCTTACGGGCGATGCGGTGGGCGTGCTAAACCAGACATTGATCGGACTGGCGGCGTTCCAGGGTCTGGCGAGAGAGAACATGACCCGCGCCCAGGCGTGGCGCTTTCTCGACATGGGATTGCGCCTTGAACGCGCGGTTTACATCTGCCGCCTGCTGGACGCCACGCTGCGTTCCCCGGACGCGGAAAATCCCAGCCTGCTCGAAGCCGTGCTGGAAGTGGTGGACAGCAGCATCACGTTCCGCTCGCGTTACAACTTGCTACCGACCGTGCCGGCGGTATTCGATCTGGTGTTGCTCGACGATAAAAATCCGCGCTCGATTTTGTTTCAGATCAAACAGCTCACGAAGCATTTTGAGCGGCTGCCCAAGGAGCGCGGCGATACAACGAGCCCGGGCAAAACGATCTTGGATAATTGCCTGGCGCGTTTGGAACGGTCCGATGCGCGCGAGCTAGCCGGACCACCCGAAAAATGGGCGGATTCCGACCTGGCTTTGACCATTCAAGAAACGCTGCTGGCGCTGCCACAGTTGTCGGACGCTATCGCGGCGAGCTATTTTGCGCATTCGGCGATTTCCCGCACTGGTCGGGGAGAGATTGAATGAACTACCACATCACCCATCGCACACTCTACGAATATTCCGCACCGGTGTCGGTGTCGCACCACGTTGCGCGTCTGGAACCGCTGGTCACCGCCGTGCAATCGCGCGAAAGTTTTTCGCTGCAGATTTTTCCGGCGCCGGCCTTGCGCAAGGAACGGGCGGATTATTTCGGCAACAAGCTTTGCTTTTTTGCCATCCAGGAAATCCACAGCAAGCTGGAGATCATCACACACAGCCGCGTGACCGTCGGTGCTGGAAAGCCCGCGCAAAACGAGTCTGCTGCGCCGTGGGAATCGGTCGCGGAAATGTTCCGCGACCCGGTGTCGCCCGAAGTCGTGGAGCCGTATCAGTTTGTTTTTGATTCGCCGCAGATCCGGGCGTCCCAAGATCTGGCCTCCTATGCACGGGAAAGCTTTGCCGGGGAAACTCCGCTGCTGGCCGGGGCGCGTGATCTGACGCGGCGGATTTTCAAGGATTTCAAATTCGACACCCGCGCCACGACGGTCGCCACGCCGCTGGAAGAAGTCTTGGAAAAGCGGCGCGGTGTCTGCCAGGATTTTGCGCACCTGGGCATTGCGTGCTTGCGTTCGCTTGGCCTGCCGGCACGGTACGTCAGCGGCTACTTGCGCACACATTCGCCAGAAGGAAAACCGCGCCTCATCGGAGCGGATGCCAGCCATGCGTGGTTTTCAATTTTTTGTCCCGGTATGGGCTGGGGGGACTTTGATCCGACCAATAATGTCCAGCCCGGTGAAGAACATATCACGGTCGCCTATGGCCGCGACTTTGGTGATGTCAGCCCGGTAGCAGGAATTCTCACCGGCGGTGGCAGGCACATTGTCAAGGTGGCTGTGGATGTGGAACAGGTTTGAGCGGATTCTATCTGCTGCTTTGAAAAAATCAGGCCGGTCTTTGCAGACCGGCCTGATTCATGAATTAGGGTTGGCAAACCTGAAAAAAAGGCTGTTACATTTTGCGATTACGCAAAATCCGCACCGTGCTCACACCTAATGGCAATAACAACAGGGCTCCGGCAAGAATCGTCGTCGTCTCTGGAACAATGGCGGCGGCGTGGGGAGCTGCCGTCGGGTGCACTTGAAAGACAAACGTCTCGTCATTATAATCGTAGTCATTTCCGGTTATTAAATCTTCAAAGCCGACGTAAGTACCTGCCGGAATGGTGGCATTGCCCGCAAAAGCGGTTGAAAAGATGGAGTTTCCCGCATTGGAATTAACAAAATACGTTTGCGCGGGATTGTTATTGGGCGAAACCTGAAGGACAAAGGTTATGAGGTCACCGACAGAAACATGGCCCAAGTTCAACGCAAATCCAAAAGGGGTTGCCCCAACAGGATTATTGACCAATCCGTAGCTCCCAGAACTGAGCACGCCGCCAATCATCATTCCCAACCTGTCATAATAGCCAGCATCAGCTCCAGTAAAGTATGCCCAAACATCTCCGTCCGTGGAGGCGGTAAAAGTTCCGGGGTCTGTATTCGCAGTTCCCTTGTTTGAATAGGTGATGAAATCGGCCTTGATCATTTGAGTTGCCCCAATCAAAGCGACCAATGCAAGGCTCACTTTTAATGCCTGTCCGCCGATTTTTGAATTCCGTGTTTTCATGAGTTTGTGTCTTTTGTTGCTACCGTCAGGCTTGTTATCTCAAAATGGGACACTTTAGTCTGTCCTGTTTTAGGACTTTAATGCACATGATCGGGACACAATTTCTACAGCCAACCGAATAATCTAACTGGGCGTGTAAAAAGTTACGATGAAGGAGGGCTTAGGAGGGGGGGGTTAATGAATTTTTTCCGCGATTTTATACTGGAACATCCTTTTTTTCATCCAACGCACCGCGAGAAGATCATAGAAGGATGCGAATAGCCGGTTCCATACGCCGTAATGACTTTGGCCAGCGGCGCGCGCGTTGTGCCGGATGGGAATTTCCGTGACAGTAAAGCCCTCGATTTTAAACAATGTCGGCAGAAAACGGTGCATTCCCTTGAAAAATTTAAGATCCTCGATGCACTCGCGTTTGAAGGCGCGATAACAACACCCGGCATCCGTGACATTCTCTCCGGACATTTTATTCCGCACCCAGTTCGCGATGCGCGACGATGCGATACGGACAAATCCGTCGCCCTGGCCGCGCGCTTGGACGCGAGAACCGCAGACGCAGTCGAATTTTTCCAATGCCCGCAAAAATTGAGGCACATCCTGTGGATCATTTTGGAGGTCGGCGTCAAGGGTTACGATGTATCTGCCGCGCGCCGCGTTCATGCCCGCCCATAATGCCGCCGATTGACCGCAATTGAATGCAAACCGCAGCCCGCGAATGCGCGCATCAACCGCCGCCAGTTCCTTCAACACCGTCCAGGAATTGTCCGAGCTGAAATCATCGGCGATCACGATTTCATAAGTCCGTTTCAACGGATCGGTTGCCTCACGAATGGCTGCGACCAGCGCCCGCAGGTTGTCCTGTTCATTGTGGCAGGGAATGACAAAGCTCACTTCGACCGAAGTTGTTTCAGCGTTCAAGGTGGCGCTAATTTTTAGCAATCAGCGCGCGGCAGCAAGCCAAAAGGCTTACCATGAATAATGAACCGTATAGGTAATGGTCTTTTCCTCATCAGGTTTGACCAAGACGCGGAATTCAATTGTCTGTGCATCTTTCTTTACGAAATCGTCGGACTTGGCCGTGATGTTCCAGTTGCTCCAGCGGTAAAGATGCTCGACCACGCGGATTTCCACCGGCTCTTTTTTGCGGTTGCGCAGCTTGATCTCAAAAGTCTCATCAACCCATTTCTCGCTGGTATCCACGCGAAAACTCGTCTGTTTGCGTTCACCAACCAGGTCAAAGGCGTTGCCAGTCGTCACCCGGACGGTCTCGTTGCGCGGCGTGTGGTCAATGGTGTTCTCGCCGACAAACTGCAACTGTCCGCTATCGTCGCGGCGATAGAAGCGCAACTTGCCTGCTGGCAGCGCGATGCCAAGCTGGTTTGTCTCGGCATTCTTGAACTCACGCTGGACGATGACTTTCTTATTATCGGTCTGGCCCCACCCTTGGTCGTAATTCAAACCGTAGAAACGGTAACCTTCCGCACCATCATAAACGTAGATTGTCGGCGCATACATTTTTTCCGCGTGAACAAACTCCACCTGTTTGGTTTCATGATCGTGTAGCGTCGTCGGACGCGCGATGGAATAGAGATGAAATTCGTCAAAGGCCTTTTCGGTGACGGCATCAGGCATAAACGCCTTGGTGGCCATGGGCACCATGCGATTTCGCATCCCTCCGAGCGCGGCAACATTCTGCTGGATTTTATTTACATCGCCCGCCATCAATTTGATTTTGGCATCTTCAAATGTCTTGCCGCTCTGATTATTCATCGTGATCCAGCCAACCAAATCCACGATGTCACCCTTTTCTGGTGAGACGAGATTATAGCTCGCGCTCCAGTCAAAGCCGCCAGTGATGTAACCCACTTCGGCGTCAAATTTGCCGGGCTTGTCGGTCTGCAGCAGCCAGTTAAACGCAGGTTTGAGAATCGTGTCGTTACCGAGGTCAGGAAACAACGGCTGGCCGGGCAGGGAGAATTGCAACTTACCGTTCACCTCGATGATGGGCTGCGTGAACGCGCCGCCGGGAACAAAGCCGCTGCGGACAATTTTCCCGCGAATCAATTCACGCACGGTCGTATTGTCCTTCATCCGTTCATTTTGAAAATCAATCGTCTTGCCCTCAAACAGCGAGAGAAGCAGTTCCTGCGACACCGGGTCATTGCGATAATTTTGCTCGAGGATTTGCAACGAATGTTTGCCTGCGGCATCGCGCAGGATAACGGAGTCCGGTTCGACCTGCGCCGTTGCACCAGAATAAACCACCGGGTTTGCACCAGATTTAAGGTCGAGCGGCACGGTATCGCGCACGACGGCGAAGTTTTGATTGTAGATGGTGAGCGCGGGTTGTGCCGTGGCTGCCAGCGTGGCGGCAGCGCCAAGGAAAAGAGCGGAAGTGAGTTTTTTCATAGTTTTATGTTGGCGATTGATAGCCAATTGATTGGACGGCGTCGCGTCAAAAATGCTCCCGAAAGAAATCTAGCCGCAAAATGCTTCTCTTATTTGACGACTTCAGCAGACTTTTGGCGGAAATCCACTTCCCGGCCTTTCCAAGATGCCATCCCGACGTTTTTAAATCCGCCCAACCGGTAACGCCACGAAATTCCATAAAACGGATTGTTCGTCGGCCAGAAGGAAATGATGTCCACGCCAATCGCCCTGGCCATTTCAATGGCTTTCGCGATATGCTTGGGATGGTCATTCCAGTTGAACAAAAGATACTTCCATTCCAGCGTCGGCTCCTTCAAGCCACGCGCATTGCGATACGCCACCATGTCACGCATCGCGGCGTAGGCTTTTTGAAAACTGCTGCGGTGCATGTATTTCTCGCACATTTCATCGCTGATGCCGTGGACGGAAAACTGGATGTCGCTCAAATTCAACGCCGCCTCGCGCTTGGCATCTGTGTTCAGCAAAACGCCGTTCGTAGAAACGCGGATGTAGGCGTCTGGATTTTTTGCGCGTAACATCGGCAATTCCTGTCCGATGGCCGGCGACAAGAACGGTTCGCCCAGGTTCAGATAATAAATCCGCTCCATCTTGAGGCGTGCCGTGACATCTGCCATCTGGCTCAATTCGTTCAGCGGCATCTGCAATTGTTTATTGACGCGAATCTTGGCCGCTTCCTCGCGGGCGCAACCGACACAATCCACATTGCAACGCACTGTGTTCTCCAGCAGCATGCCGCGATAGGGCAAACGCGGCTTGGGCGGCGTTTCATTTTTTTTCAATTTGCGGAAAGAACCACAGCGTACGCAGGTGGGAATCGGGATTTTCCCTTTTGCCAGATCATCGCGGAATTTCTGGGCGACTGGACCAAAGAAAGCTTCTTCAAATGACTGTTTCCGTAAATCGCCAAAGTGGCCGGTTCCCTCGTAATCCTGACAGTTGCAAGAAACGGTCAGGTCGGAATTGATGGTAATGTCGTAATCCGCTTCGCCAGCCAGTGCGTTGCAATAATATTTCTCGCCCGTAATGCTGGCGCGCAATTCAAGCCACCATGAGGTCGTCTTGCGAATCAAATCGCTTACGCGCCAGTTGAAGCGCGTTTTCGGGTTGCGGGCTTTCCGCAGTGATGACGCCGTTGCCATGAAAATAGAATGTCTGTTCGATGTTAATTCAGCAAGCGATACCAGTTATCACGCTGATGCGGTTCCAGGCCCAGATCCTTGATGAGCCGTTGCATGTCGCCGACCGTCATGCGAAACGTCGTGCCTGCCTGCGAAACGACGTTCTCCTCAATCATGATGCTGCCGAGATCATTCGCGCCATATTTCAATGCGACCTGTCCGATCTCCAAACCTTGCGTGACCCAAGAGCTTTGGATGTTCTTGAAATTGTCCAAATAAATCCGGCTCAACGCCTGCATCCGCAGGTATTCAGTCGCGCCAACTGTCGGTGCCCGCAACTTCGTGTGTTCCGCTTGAAACGTCCACGCGATGAACGCCGTAAAGCCCTTGGACTTGTCCTGCTGCGCCCGCAACCGTTCCAGATGTTCGATGCGCTCCTCCACGGTCTCAACGTGGCCGAACATCATCGTCGCACTGGAAGCGAGGCCGAGCCGATGCGCCACATCCATCACTTCGAGCCAGTCATCGCTCATCGCCTTGAGCGGCGCAATGCGCTGTCGCACGCGGTCCACGAGAATTTCCCCGCCGCCGCCGGGAATCGAACCAAGCCCGGCCTTCACGAAATCACCGATGATGGTTTCCAGCGGTTCGTTGAACACATCGCGGAAATGGATGAACTCGCTCGGGCTGAAGCCGTGGATGTTAAAGGTTGGAAACTTATTTTTGACGTGCGACAGCAGGTCGAGATACCACTGCTTCGTGAGTTTCGGATGATGTCCGCCTTGCATCAACATCTGCGTGCCACCGAGCGCGATCGTTTCCTCGATTTTTTTGTCGAGTTCGGGCAGTGTGATGACGTAGGAATCATCGTCCTTCTCCACGCGATAGAATGCGCAGAACTTGCAATAGACATTGCAGACATTGGTGTAATTGACATTGCGGTCAACAATGTAGGTGACAATCTCGTTGCCACGTCCTTCGAAATCCTTCGCCTTCGCCAGCTGGCGGCGGCGGTCGGCGAGCGCGCCCAGTTCCTCCAATGGCAGACGGTAAAGCCGCAACGCTTCGCCTTGGGAAATGCGCTGGCCGTCCCAGACTTTTTGCAGCAGTTCATCCAATGACGCATCGTAAATCAC